>NZ_AP018441.1:0-2400000 GCF_009937975.1 Undibacterium sp. YM2 | reverse complement strand
TCCAGCGTTTTCAACATGGCGTTGAAAGCGTGGTTGGTCAGCATGTGCACCTCGTCTATCATATAGACTTTAAAGCGTGCATTGGACGGAGCATAAATCGCCTGCTCCAGCAGCGAGGCCATTTCATCGACGCCGCGGTTCGAGGCGGCATCCATTTCAATATAGTCAACAAAGCGCCCGGCATCAATCGCTGTACAGGCTTCGCAAACTCCGCAAGGATGGGCGGTGATGCCCGTCTCGCAGTTAAAGGATTTGGCCAGTATGCGTGACAGCGTCGTCTTGCCGACACCACGGGTACCGGTAAACAAATAGGCGTGATGCAGCCGCTGCTGCTCTAGCGCATGCGATAAGGCACGGACCACGTGCTCTTGCCCCACCAGAGTTTCAAAACTCTTGGGGCGATATTTTCGGGCGAGGACTTGATAGGACATCCCGCGATTTTACCTTATTCGGGCACTCTGATCAGTGATTTGCAGATATCCCAACACCAAGTTTTTCATCTGAGCAAGAAATTCAGGCTCTTGCAGGCTTTGTGGGGACAACATCAGGGTCTGGTACAAGACGCCGTAGACAGCCGCGTGGACTATCGCCGGGCTGGTATTGGGGTACAGCGCACGGTCTGAGCTTGCCGCAAAAGCAGATTCCCAGATATCAACAACCTGCCCATACAAAGCGCTATAGGCTTCCATATTAGAAATCTGCCGCTCCAGGAAAATCAGGGCAGACCACTCCTCGGTCTTGTCGGCATGCAAAAGAATGATGCGCTCCAGCAGATCCGTGACGATGTCTTGCAAGGGCTGACCATGTTGCAACTCCACCCAGATGCGCATCTGCGCACCGATATTCTTCATCCGCTCATGGATACAATGGGCTGCTATCGACTTCTTGCCAGGGAAGTATTCATACAAGGTACCCAAACCTACGCCAGCAACCAAAGCGATATCGCGCATGGTCAGATCGGCATAGCTTTTTTCGACCAAAAGCCGAACAAAGGCATCGAGGATTGCCAATTGTGTCATTTTTGAGCGTTGCTGCACTGGCTTGCGGCGTAGTTTCAAAGGGCTGGCAGACTCGCTCATGGTGTTTCTTGTTTTATAAGTTCAGGTACTTGGGGAATGCTAAAAGGCGAACATCTTGATTACTTCATCAGACTACACTATTCATCTGGCTTACTTATTTACTCAACATCAATACCCCCATCTCAATGAGGCCCATATGCAGTGGCAAACCCATGAAATAAGCAATCAGGTCGCAGACCTGCAAGATTACAATATTTTCACTAGTGATGCCGTTCTAATGACCAGCCTGGCGCAGTATCAGGCTGACTGGTATCAAAACACGCTGGCAGAATCTGGACAGGAGTTGGGCAGCAGCGCCGTGCTGGAAGCTGCTACGCTGGCCAATACGCATCTGCCCGAGCTGCATACTCATGACAGACAGGGCAAGCGCATAGACAGGGTAGATTTTCATCCGAGCTGGCATCAATTATTGGGAATATTGCGCAAGCAAGGCTTGCATGCCAGCCCCTGGAGTCAATCGCGCATGGGTGCACATGTTGCCCGTGCAGCCGGCTATTTCATGCAGTCACAGGTGGAATCTGGTTCCTTATGCCCCAGCACAATGACTTTTGCCTCCATCCCCGTGCTGCAAAACGAAGCTGTGCTGTTCGCTGAACTCAAAGACAAACTGTACTCGCTGGAACATGATTCGCGTGACTTGCCGATAGCCCAGAAAAAATCCATCCTGATAGGCATGGGTATGACGGAAAAACAGGGTGGCTCGGATGTGCGCACCAATACCACCACGGCAGTAGCGCTGGGTGCGGAAGGACGAGGCCAGGCTTATGCACTGACCGGCCACAAATGGTTTTTCTCTGCCCCCATGTGCGATGCCCATCTGGTATTGGCCAAAACTGAAACTGGCTTATCTTGTTTCTTTGTACCGCGCTGGCGTCCTGATGGCAGCAAGAATTCTATCCTGATACAAAGTCTCAAAGACAAACTGGGCAACAAATCCAACTCCAGCAGCGAAGTTGAATTCCAAGATGCCTACGGCGTCATGATAGGTAATGAAGGCCGGGGCATACCAACCATCATAGAAATGGCCAACCTGACCCGGCTGGATTGCGTCATCGGCAGCGCAGGTCTGATGCGGCAGGCACTGGTGCAAGCCATCCATCATGCACGCCATCGCACGGCTTTTGGCAAGAAGCTGGTAGATCAGCCTTTGATGCGTAATGTACTGGCTGACCTGGCACTGGAAAGCGAAGCAGCAACCCGACTCATGCTGCATCTGGCTGCTGCCCTGGATGCACCAGATGACGCCTTGCAACGCGCCTGGAAACGCATCATGACGCCTGCCGCGAAATTCTGGATTTGCAAGCGTGCGCTGGAATTTACCGGTGAATGCATGGAGGTCTGGGGTGGCAATGGCTATGTCGAGACTGGCCCCATGGCGAGGTTATATCGTGAAGCGCCAGTCAACTCCATCTGGGAAGGCTCAGGTAATGTAATGTGCCTGGATGTCTTGCGTGCCATGGAAAGAGACCCGGAAGGCCTGCAATTACTGTTGCAATTATGGAGCAATTCAGCATCTGAGCAGGTCAGGAAAATGGTGCAGGAATTACAGCCAGACCTGGCATCAACAGAATTCAGGGAAATGAACGCCCGCCGCATTACCCAAAAACTGGTACTGACGGCACAGGCTTTTTTGATGGCCGAATATGCTGAAGAAGATATCGCCCTCACCTTTATACAAAGCCGCGCAGATGCTGAATGTGGTCGTGTCTATGGAAGCTTGCATGGACAGGTGAAGAGCGCTTTGCTGGACCGTATCATCGCCCGCTCATTCACTTACCAAAAAATCAATTAACCTGCAGGCTGCCGGACATTACTCAGTTTGCGCAGCCTGTTTCAATTCCCTCGCCTTTTCCTTCTCCAGGAAAAGACGATCCCGGCTGCGCAACTCTTCCCTGAGTGCAGCCACTTCCCTGCTCAAGTGGCGTATATCAGCATGCAGTTGCTTTTCCAGATTCGCTTCTTCTTCCTCCACAAACAAGGCGGCGATATTGGCCGTTACGATGGAAAACATGGCATAACCAAGCAAAACGATGAAGACGGCAAATATCTTGGACGCGGGTGTAGATGGGACAATATCTCCATAACCCACGGTAGCTATCGTCGTAAAAGCCAGCCAGACACCATTTGCATAGCTATGCACATTGGGTTCCAGCCAGTAAAACCCGGCACCTGCGGAACTTAGCATCAACAAGGCCAGCACTATCATTTGCACCAGATGACTGGGTTTCATGTGCTGCAAAACCAGGGTCGCAAGACGCAGCAGAATGACGGCTACCAGCGCCAGGCGCAGCAGCCATTCCAGCGTACCCCAAGCCTCGCCGGTAAAGACGATGCTCAGCAGGCAACCAGCGATAATCACGCCATCCAGTGCCAGCTTGCCACTACGTCTTTTTTGATTTCTGTTCTTTTGCCATTGCAGACCAGTATCGACCAGCATCAACAAAGCTGAGGCCGCATACAGGCTGCGCCCGGCCAGCTCGGTGATGTCAGTAGTACCACCCAGCAACAGATAAAATGCCGGGATGGTCAACAGCAACCCCACCAATAACAAAGGACGGGTAAACCAGGTCCAGAAGCGTTGAGTCACTGGAAATTTCATTGTATTTTCACCAAAAATCTCATCAAGACGAACACGCGACAGCATCTGTAGGATCTGAATCCTGCTTTATCGCTTTTTGGCAATCATCAATGGAAAAAATTGAACACACCTTGCGATCGCGCAAATTTTATAGAAAGTCGAAGAATAGGCGGGAGAAATTGCGGTAAAAAATCAGGCAGGCAAATCAAGCCATGCCATAAAACCAAAGCCGCCTGCCTTAAAGGCAAAGCGGCTGTTATGGTTTTGCAAGCAGCTTGGAGTACCGCTATTTTAGAAAGCAGCGATTCCAGTCTGCGCACGGCCCAATATCAGTGCGTGGATATCGTGCGTACCTTCATAGGTGTTGACGACTTCCAGGTTCACCAGATGACGGGCAATGCCAAACTCATCGGAAATACCATTACCACCCAGCATATCGCGCGCAGTGCGGGCGATATCCAGGGACTTGCCGCAAGAATTACGCTTCATGATGGACGTGATTTCAACGGCTGCCGTACCTTCATCCTTCATACGCCCCAGACGCAAACAGCCTTGCAGTGCCAGCGTGATTTCTGT
Organism: Undibacterium sp. YM2; assembly: GCF_009937975.1. Lineage (NCBI taxonomy): Bacteria > Pseudomonadati > Pseudomonadota > Betaproteobacteria > Burkholderiales > Oxalobacteraceae > Undibacterium > Undibacterium sp. YM2. Next base: position 2,395,767 of record NZ_AP018441.1, on the reverse strand, counting down.
CTGCATGTCAGCCAGTTTTTTCTGTACCAGCTGATTTGCGGCCAGTGGGCGACCAAATTGCAGTCTGTCCATGGTGTATTGACGTGCCGTATGCCAGCAGAATTCTGCCGCGCCCAATGCACCCCAGGCGATACCATAACGGGCAGAGTTCAGGCAAGTGAACGGGCCTTTCAGGCCTTCTACATTCGGCATCAGGTTTTCTTCTGGCACGAATACTTCATCCATGACGATTTCGCCAGTGATGGAAGCACGCAAACCAACTTTGCCGTGAATGGCCGGTGCGCTCAGGCCTTTCCAGCCTTTTTCCAGAATAAAGCCACGGATACGGCCATCATCTGTTTTTGCCCAAACCACAAAGACATCAGCGATAGGGCTATTGGTGATCCACATCTTCGCGCCGCTGAGGGAATAACCACCCGGTACAGTCTTGGCACGGGTCACCATGCTGCCGGGGTCAGAACCGTGGTTAGGCTCGGTCAGGCCAAAGCAGCCTATCCATTCTCCAGTTGCCAGCTTGGGCAGGTATTTTTGTTTTTGTGCTTCGCTGCCAAATTCATTGATAGGCACCATCACCAGCGAGCTTTGTACACTCATCATGGAACGATAACCGGAATCCACACGCTCCACCTCACGTGCAACCAGGCCATAGCAGACGTAGTTCAAACCAGCGCCGCCGTATTGCGTAGGGATCATGGAACCCAGCAAACCAAGCTCACCCATTTCACGGAAAATGGCCGGATCTGTTTTTTCATGACGGAAAGCTTCCAGTACCCTTGGAGTCAGTTTTTCTTCGCAATAAACACGCGCGGCATCCTGCACCATGCGCTCTTCATCGCTGAGTTGCGAGGACAATAACAAGGGATCTTCCCAACTAAATACAGCCTTGGCCATCTGTTTCTCCTGATTTGAATATGTACCGTTATATATTTATTTACCTGCCACTTTTCTACATTAAGAAGTGACATGTCTGGTTTTATGCAGCCTTATCCTGTTACAGTCCACTATTGTGGCAAATGCAGCAAGGACAAACCCAGTTGCGCCCTGCGTACCAGCCATGGGCTGGGGCGATAGCGCGGGTCGCCAGTGCTGGCATACAAGTTCCGCAAAACCAATAGTATACGCGAAGTGCCGAGTTTGTCGCCCCAAGCCAGCGGACCTGCCGGATAAGCGAGGCCCAATACCACTGCATTGTCCAGGTCTTGCGGGCTGCAAATACCCTGCTGAGCTATGTCGCTGGCGATATTGATGATGGTCGCCAGAATACGCTGAACCACGAAACCGGCACTATCCTGTATCAGGCTGACGCCCTGCCCGCTTTTTTGCAGCAGGGACTGGCATTGTGCTGCCAGATTTGCATCTGTAGCGGGATTCATCATCAGGCTCAGATGCCCCTGACAAGCAGTCAGTGCATCTATGCCAAGGCTGCGACGGGCATCCAGCCCGGCTCTTGCTACACAGGCGCTGACATCTTCGCCATAAGGGCTAACTATGCATATTGCTTCCGTAGATGGCAGAGCACCATTTTCGACGACGGCGCCGCAACGTTCAAACAAGGCAAGCAGTGCTGGCACTGCGTCCGCATTTTCCTGGTTGATCCATACTGGCCCCGCCCAGGCAGGCAGTTGCTCAGGAACTGGCGGCACATCCTGATTGCCACTGTAAGAATAAAAACCGCGCCCGGTCTTGCGACCCAGCACACCCGCATGTACCCGCTGTGCAGTAATGACACTAGGGCGATAGCGTGGCTCTTCATAATACTGATGATAAATCGCTTCCATGACCGGGTGAGAAACATCCAGCCCAGTCAGATCCAGCAATTCAAACGGGCCCAATTTGAAACCTGCCGCTTCGCGCATGATTTGGTCGATCTGGCGAAAGCTGGCGACATTCTCTTGCAATATCCGCAGAGCCTCCGTTCCATAGCCACGGCCCGCATGGTTGACGATAAAGCCCGGTGTATCCTTGGCACGCACTGGCAAATGCCCGATTTGTGTGGAGAACGCCATGAGCTGCTCTGCGACCGCAGCATCGGTCAGCAAACCATCAATGACCTCAACCACCTTCATCAAGGGGACAGGGTTAAAGAAATGCAGGCCGGCGACACGCTCAGGTATTTTTGTTCCAGCCGCAATGGCGGTTACTGACAGGGAAGAAGTATTGGTCGCCAGTATGCAAGTGTCGCTGACGATGGCATCAAGTTGCTGGAACAAAGCACGTTTGACATCCAGCTTTTCAACAATAGCCTCAACTACCAGATCACATTTGGCCAGTTCCTGCACACTATTGACGACTTGCAAGTTTTCCACAGCGCGTTGATATTGTTCTGCACTGAGTTTTTCCTTGTTCAGCATTTTTTGCCATTGTTCGGCAATCAACTGACTGGCCTTGCTGGCGGCGTCTGCCTGCACATCAAACAAGAGCACAGTAAAACCTGCCTGTGCCGCAATCTGGGCGATGCCACGCCCCATGGCACCGGCACCGACGATGCCAACAGCGCCAACAGCACCAACAACAGCAATACTGGTCTTCATATTTACTCCGGCACAATGGCGGTGACTTCTATCTCTACCCTGGCTCTGTCTTCTATCAAGCCTGCTACCTGCACGGCAGTCATGGTTGGGTAATGGCGGCCTATGATGTCGCGGTAAGCTTCGCCAACTTCTTTATAGGCACCTACATATTCTTTTTTATCGATGACATACCAGGTCATGCGCACGATATGCTCAGGTTTGGCATTTGCCTCTGTCAATACTTCAACGATATTCTGCAAGGCTTGCCTAACTTGCCCAGCAAAATCATCTGTCTGAAAGGCGCATTGCGCGTCCCAGCCCACCATGCCACTGACGCACACAGTGCGGCCACTGGCAGAAATGCCATTCGAATAACCACGTGGTCTGGCCCAGCCTGGAGGTTGCAAAATGTCCATCATCTATCCCTTTCATTGATGACTTTTCATAGCCTTGAGCCTGAAAAGTCCATTATATCTATCTTATCTATCTTATATTTCGCAGTACTTCAGCATGGCAGTACGCAGCTCATCGGGTATGGCTATCGCCTTGCGCATTTTCAAATCCATCATGACCAGCACTAGCCTGGCTTTCAGACGCACATCCTGTTGCTGCCCGCTAAAGCAAATTTCCAGTTCGACTGAACTCTTGCCCAGTTTCGTCACGATCAATTCCGCCAGCAAGCTTTCGCCCAGTTCTGCTGGTTTGATGAAATCAGTTTCCAGATGCACGGTAGGCAAACCTATGCCGCGTGCAATATGCATTTCATGAAAACTGCATTCCAGACCTTGCGCGCACCAATCTTCTACCACGCCATTCATCATTTCAAAATAGCGAGGATAAAACACAATGCCCGCCGGGTCGCAGTGAGCAAAGCGTATGGGCAACTCAACCGTAAAAATCATGCGGAAGCAAACTCTTTCAGCAATTCACGGCCTATGATCAGTTGCTGCACTTCCGTCGCCCCTTCATAAATACGCAGGGAGCGGATTTCACGATACAGGCGCTCTACCGGCACTTCGCTGACGACACCCAGGCCACCAAACATCTGCACCGCTGCATCTATCACTTGCTGCGCACCTTCAGTCGCAGTCAGTTTTGCCATGGCGGCTTCTTTGGTGACTTTCCGGCCCTGGTCTCTTTGCCAGGCTGCGCGGTAAATCAACAAGGCTGAGCTATCTATCGTAGCAGCCATCTGCGCCAGCTTGGCCTGCGTCAATTGAAAATCGGCCAGGGTCTGGCCAAACATCTTGCGTGTCGTCACCCTGTGCATGGCTTCATCCATGGCACGACGGGCAAAGCCAAGTGCAGCGCCAGCCACGGACGTACGGAAGATATCCAGCGTCGCCATCGCCACTTTGAAACCCTGCCCTGCTTCGCCCAGACGCTGTGTTGCCGGAATACGGCAATTAGTGAACTTCAGACGTGCCAGCGGATGCGGGGCTATCACATCGATACGTTCTGCAATCTCAAAGCCAGGCAGATCAGCGTCAACGATAAAGGCCGTGATGCCACGTGCGCCCGGCGCTTCCCCTGTGCGGGCAAACAGTACATAGAAATCAGCAATGCCACCATTGGAAATCCAGGTTTTCTCACCATTCAATACATAGTGACCACCATCTGCATCCGCGACAAATTCTGCCGCACATTGCATGGCTGCCACATCCGAACCAGCTTCAGGTTCCGACAAGGCAAACGCGGCAATCGCCTCACCTTTGGCGACCTTGCTCAGATAATTTTGCTTTTGCGCTTCCGTCCCGTGCAGGCTGATGGCACCTGAGCCCAGCCCTTGCATGGCAAAGGCAAAATCTGCCAGGCCAGAATGACGGGCCAGGGTTTCGCGTATCAGGCAAATGGCGCGTGTATCGATAACGTCAGCATTACCACCATAAGCACTACCGCCTATGGCATTTTTGAGCCAGCCAGCCGCACCGAGTTGCTTGACGAGATCGCGGCAAGCCTGATCGACATCAGCCGCATGATGATCAGGCAGATTCTCCGCAGACCAGGCATCCAGCGTGCGTTGCAATTCCCGATGTTTGTCATCAAAGAAGGGCCAGTCCAGGTAACTGGTGTCAGACATGATATGCGTCATGCTCAATCCCCTTCAAAGACAGGTTTTTGCTTGGCAACGAAGGCATGGTAGGCACGATGAAAATCATTGGTCATCATGCAGATGGCCTGTGCCTGGGCTTCCGCCTCTATGGCTTCGTCAACCCCCATATTCCATTCTTGCTGCAGCATTTTTTTGGTCATGCCGTGAGCGAAGGTAGGACCGTCGGCCAAGCTGCGCGCATAAGCCTGCGCCTCTTCCCAAACTTGCTCAGGCTCTACAAGCCTATTGAAAAATCCCCAGCGTTCTGCCTCTTCGCCCGACATGGAACGCCCCGTATATAAAAGATCAGAAGCCCGCCCCTGCCCTATGATACGCGGCAAAATGGAACAAGCGCCCATATCACAACCTGCCAGACCAACCCGGGTGAACAGGAAGGCTGTCTTGCTACGCGCTGTACCCAGGCGTATATCAGACGCCAGTGCCAAAATCGCGCCAGCGCCAGCGCAGACGCCATCAATTGCCGCGATAATCGGCTGTGGGCAGGCACGCATGGCTTTGACGAGATCACCCGTCATGCGGGTAAAACTCAGCAGACCTGGCATATCAAGTTTGGTCAACGGGCCGATGATTTCATGCACGTCACCACCAGAACAAAAATTCTCGCCTGCGCCAGTAATAACAATGGCCTTGACATCGTCCCCATACGCGAGTGCACGAAACAGGTCGCGCAACTCGGCATAGGAATCAAAGGTCAAGGGATTTTTGCGCTCAGGCCGGTTCAGGCTGATCGTGGCAACACCAGCGACTACGGCGTATTTGAAATGACTGGCTTCATAGCCCGTCAGTTGTTGACGATTGCCAGGCAAATTCTGAGGCTGTCCAGGTAGGTATTTCATGTTTATTGTTCCTGCTTGAGGTTGTCCGTATTATTGTCGGCAATGCCATCAACACCAGGTTCATGCAAATGCGTTTTCACCTGCGACAATAATTCAAATAATTTACTTTTTTGTTCAGTCTGCAAACCGGAAAACATATCGGCTATCCATGCTTCATGGACAGCAGCCATGCGCTTGAAGGCGCGGCGGCCAGCAGGTGTCAGCTTGACGCTGTAAGCACGCCTGTCTTTGAGATCTGCGACACGGGTTACCAGTTTTTCCTGTTCCAGTTGATCGGTAATGCCGGTGATATTGCCGCCAGTGACCATCATGCGCTTGGACAGTTCACCCATGCGCAAGCCTTCTGGGTGGCGTTCGAGTTGCGCCATGAGGTCAAAACGCGGCAAGGTAATACCAAACTCGCTACGCAGGCGGCTGCGAATTTCACCCTCTATCATTACGGTGCAAGACAACATGCGTAACCACAGGCGCAAAGACTGATGGTCATCTTGCGTCAGACGGGTTTCCATGTCGAATACGGGGTTGCTGTCTTCTTTCATACCTGATTTTATCTGTTCTTCAGATTTCATCACATGACTTCGCCACCAGCGACAGCAATGGATTGTCCATTCATCGCCGATGCACCGTCCATGCATAGCCACAACACCGCATCTGCCACCTCTTGCGGTTGCACCAGGCGTTTTTGTGGATTGCCAGCGGCCAGTTCAGCTTTCGCCTGTTCTTCAGTTCTACCGGTTTTGGCAACGATATTGGCAATTGCATCCTTGACGATATCGGTTTCGGTATAGCCGGGGCAAACCGCATTCACGGTCACGCCTTTAGCTGCAACTTCAAGCGCCACCGCGCGCGTCAGACCTATCACGCCATGCTTGGCGGCGCAATAGGCAGAGACATAGGCATAACCCTTCAAGCCTGCTGTACTGACCACATTGACGATACGACCCCAGCCTGCTTCCAACATCGCAGGCAAAGCCTGTTGCATGCAAATGAAGCTGCCGTTCAGGTTCACATCCAGCATGTTTTGCCACAGTTTGGCATCGGTTTTCAGGAAAGAAGCGGAACTGGCTTGCCCGGCATTGTTGATGAGGATGTCGATGCGGCCATCCCTGCCCTGTGATAATTGAAAAGCTGCCTGCACTGATTCCACATTGCTGACATCCATGACGACATACTGCACTTTGGCATAGTCCAGAGAGGCTACAGCCTCCTGCAAGGTCGCTTCGCTGCGACCTGCCAAGGTCACGGTCGCACCCTCGCTGAGCAAAGCTTGCGCTATCGCCAGGCCTATACCTTTGCCACCACCGGTGACCAGTGCATGCCTGCCTTGTAATTTTTCCTGATACGCAACCATGCTCATCCTTCCAGCAATTTGGCGGCAACTTGCTGTGGTGTCAGGCCAGCGCTGGCTGCGGCAACCTGCCTGTCACGTTCAAGATTGCGTTCCAGCTGCATTTTTCCGGCGACATATTGCCTGGGCCAGGGCATATCATTGAAGCCCAGTTTGGCTGCTTCATGTAAGGTCCAGGCGGGGTCAGCCAGGTGCGGTCTGGCGATGGCGCACAAATCAGCACGGCCGGCAGCGATGATGCTGTTTGCATGATCCGCTTCAAAAATGGCACCAACTGCGATGGTAGGGATTTGTGCTTCGTTGCGTATGCGGTCAGCAAACGGCGTCTGAAACATGCGGCCATAGACAGGTTTCTCCTGTTTGCTGACTTGACCGGATGAGCAATCTATCATGTCGGCACCCGCTGCCTTGAACAGGCGGGCAATGGCAACTGCATCATCTGGCGTAATGCCGCCCTCTACCCAGTCATGCGCAGAGATACGCACTGAGATCGGTTTATCCGCAGGCCAGACAGCGCGTACGGCGGCAAATACTTCCAGCGGATAACGGCAACGGCTTTCCAGCGAACCACCGTATTCATCTTCACGCTGATTGGTCAGTGGCGAAATGAAGCTTGATAGCAGGTAACCGTGAGCACAATGCAGTTCCAGCCAGTCAAAGCCTGCTTCCGCTGCTGCCCTGGTCGCCTGGACAAAATCATCCTGTATGCGTTGCATGTCTGCTTTTGTCGCAGCACGTGCAACTTGCGAAATGCCAGGCAGGTATTGTTGCTCTGACGCTGAGACCAATGGCCAGTTGCCTTCTTTCAATGGCTGATCCGTCCCTTCCCAGGCCACGCAGGTAGAACCTTTGGCACCAGCATGGCCGAGCTGCACCGCAATCTTTGCATCGGTGTTGGCATGAACAAAATCAACGATACGCTTCCAGGCTTGTGTATGTTCAGGTGCATACAGCCCTGGGCAAGCTGGCGTGATACGTGCATCGGCAGAGACGCAGGTCATCTCGGCAAATACCAGGCCGGCACCACCCATGGCCCGGCTACCCAGGTGCACGAGATGATAATCACCGGCCACGCCATCGACCGCTGAGTATTGCGCCATGGGTGAGACGACTATGCGGTTTTTCAATACCACATTGCGCAGCTTGTAGGGCGTCAACATAGGTGGAATCGCTATTTTTGTTTTGGGCACAGGCAGGCCAGCCTTGGCATACGCCTGTTCTGCTATCCATTGCTCAAAGCTGCGTACATAGCCAGCATCCCTTACCCGCAGGTTTTCATGCGACAGACGCTGGCTGCGTGTCAGCATGGAATAGGCAAACTGTGGCGCTTCCATGGCGGTATAGCGTTGGACGTTTTCAAACCATTCCATGGAATTGCGGGCTGCGCTCTGTATCTTCAAGACCTCTATGGAACGCAAATCCTGATAGGCTTCCAGCACGGCATCCATGCCTTGCTCGCCATGTTTTTCGAAACTGCGCGCCAGTTCTATCGCATCTTCCAAAGCCAGCTTGGTACCAGAACCTATGGAAAAATGTGCGGTATGGGCTGCGTCCCCCATCAAAACTACGGGCACGCGTTTATTATTTAACTGGTTCCAGTGCACCCAGTTCTTGCAGATAATGCGTGGGAACTTGATCCAGTTTGCCGAGCCGCGCAAATGCGTGGCATTTGACATCAGGGCACTGCCATCAAGGTATTTGGCGAACAGGTTTTCACAAAATGCGATGGCCTCTTCCTGGCTCATTTTATCTATGCCAGCCTTGATCCATGTCTTTTCCGGCGTCTCGACGATAAAGGTCGCCGTATCGCCATCATATTGATAGGCATGCGCCTGGAACCAGCCATGCTCGGTTTCTTCAAAGGCAAAGGTAAAAGCCGAGAACAGTTTTTTTGTACCCAGCCAGACGAAACGGCATTTGCGGGTATCAATATCGGGCTGATAGCTTTGCTCGTAACGAGTGCGCACACGACTATTCAGGCCGTCGCAGGCAATGACAAGGTCGGCATCATATTCCAGCGCCAATGCCTGATCGTCTGTCACATCGGTTTCAAACACCAGCCTGACATCCAGCTCTTCACAACGCTCTTGCAGGATATTCAGCAAACGCTTGCGGCCTATGCCGCAAAAACCGTGGCCACCGGAGCTAACGACCTGCCCCTTGAAATGCGTGTCGATATCGTCCCAGTGATTAAAGGACTGCAAGATGGAACGGGCCGTCTGTTCATCTGCATTCACCAGATTGCCCAGGGTCTGGTCAGAAAACACCACACCCCAGCCAAAGGTATCGTAAGCGCGATTGCGTTCAACGATGGTGATCTGGTGTGCCGGGTTTTGTTTTTTCATCAGCAGGCTGAAGTACAGGCCAGCCGGACCACCACCTATGCATAGGATGTTCATTTAATTACCTTGGAAATTATTTTTACTTGATCAATCACTGTCTTATTGCATTTTGCAAGAGGCTACATAAGCGTCAGGGTGATTGGTAAATACGGCGCTAAGGGTTTTATTCGTCACCCTGCCCTGACCATCCTTGCTGATGATGCGCGCATAGTAATTTTGCACAGGGTAGTGATTGCTGTTGAACTTGAAGTCACCACGCACAGATTTGAAGTTGGCGGCCTTGATGGCCTTGCCCAGCGCATCCTTGTCTTCTATCTTGCCCTTGACACCGCGCACTGCGCTATCCATCAACATGGCAGCGTCATAGCCTTGCGATGCATACAGTGATGGCAAGCGGCCATATTCTTTCTGGAAGTCTGCTACAAAACGTTTGTTTTGTGGATTATCCATATCATGCCCCCACTGCGATGCATTGAACATGCCCAGCATGGGTGCGCCTACTGCCTTGATGATGTCTTCATCAGCGGAAAAGCCGGGGCCAAAGAGTTGGGTATTCTTGGATAAACCGGCATCCACAAACTGCTTGATGAAATTGATACCCATGCCACCTGGCAGGAATATATACACGGCATCGGGCTTCAGACCACGTATCTGCGCCAACTCCGTCGCATAATCAAGCTGCCCCAGTTTGGTATAGATTTCTTCGGCAACCTTGCCCTTGTAATAGCGCTTGAAACCAGTCAGCGCGTCTTTACCTGCAGGGTAATTAGGTGCCACCAACGCGACATTCTTAAAACCCTTGTCATTGACTTGTTTGCCAACAGCTTCATGCAGGCTGTCGTTTTGCCAGGCCACATTAAAGAAGTAAGGATTACATTGCTCACCCGCATATTGCGAAGGGCCAGCATTGGCACTGATGTAATGCACCTTGGCACCAAAAATAGTTGGCCCTACTGCCAGCATCAGATTGGAAAACACGATGCCTGTCATCAAATCGACCTTGTCTTTCTTGATGAGCTTGTCCACCAACTGCTTGGTCGCGTCAGGGTTTTGCTGATCATCACCCGTAATGACTTCTACTGGCAAATTGCCGAATTTATTGTCCAGATGTTTCATCGCGAGGGAAAAGCCATCGCGTATATCAACACCCAGGCCTGCACCCGCACCAGACAAGGTGGTGACCATGCCTACTTTGACTTTGTCTGCGGCAAAAGCATGGTTCGCATTGGTTGCAGCAATACTGGACAACAATAAACACAGCAAGGTCTTTTTCACGAACGTCTCCTTCGGGTTAATGGGCATGGGCGAATATATTCAAACGTTATTTTAGCTGGCAGCAGGCGTACGCAATTTATAGCGCTGCAGTTTGCCGGTCTCAGTTCTCGGCAAACTCGTCATGAATTCTATGGCACGCGGGTACTTGTAAGGGGCGATGTTATTCTTGACGAAATCCTGGATTTCCTTGCTCAGCTCTGCTGATGCCTGCGCACCGGCTTTCAAGACCACAAAGGCTTTGACGATCTGGCCGCGTTCTTCATCCGCCAGGCCGATGACTGCGCATTCAGACACTGCGGGGTGCTTCAGCAAGGCTTCCTCCACCTCAGGGCCTGCAATGTTATAGCCAGCAGAAATGATCATGTCGTCAGTGCGGGCGCGGTACCAGAAATAACCGTCGGCATCCATTTCATAGGCATCGCCAGTCAGGTTCCAGCCCTGATGCACATAATTTTTTTGCCTGTCATCTGCCAGGTAACGGCAACCTGTTGGCCCCTTGACTGCCAAACGACCAACCACGCCAGGGCCAGCCATGTTGCCATGCTCATCAAATATGCATGCCTGGTAGCCGGGTATGGGCTTGCCGGTTGCCCCTGCCCGCGCCTCATCACCTGCGGCAGAAATAAAAATATGAAGCATCTCGGTCGCACCTATGCCATCTATCATGACCAGACCAGTCGCCTGACGCCAGGCTTCACGGGTTGCAGCAGGCAAGGCCTCACCGGCAGAAACAGTTTTCTTGAGACTGGATAGATCAAAATTCTTTGCCAGCGTGGCCATCTGGCGATAAAAGGTAGGCGCTGTAAAACAGACAGTAGCCTTGAATTCGTCTATGGCTTTCAGCAGGGATTCTGGCGTCAGTTTTTCCAGCAGCACCGCAGTTGCACCTACGCGCAAGGGAAACAGCAGCAAACCACCAAGGCCAAAAGTAAACGCCAGTGGTGGCGTGCCTATGAAAATATCACTTTGTGCAGACTGCAAGGTTGAACGTGGGAAGCAATCGCAGATCGCCAGCACATCCCTGTGGAAATGCATGGTGCCTTTGGGCATGCCAGTCGTACCAGAAGTAAAACTGATGAGACAGACATCTTCGGCCAGGGTATCGACGGCTGCAAATTCAGCTGACTTGCCAGCCATCAGTGCTTCCAGGCCATCATCACCCTGATGATTGAAGTACATCACCTGCGTCAATATGGGATTAGCCTGCACTGCAAGCTCCATCTCTTCACGCAGATTTTCTGAGCAAAGGGCGGCTGCAATTTCAGCTTTGTTGGCGATCACGCCTAATTCCTTGGCGCGTAGCAATGGCATGGTAGGCACGGCTATACAACCCGCCTTGATGACAGCCAGTACACTGGCAGCCATCATGGGATTATTGGCACCGCGCAACAATACCCGGTTACCGGGCTGTAAATGCATATCTTCCAGCAAGACATGGGCAATACGATTGACGGTAGCCAACAGATGGGAGTAAGTCCAGCTTTCTGTCTGACTGCGGATGGCAATGCTGTCGGCATGACCAGTTGCGCACATCTTGTCGAGCAAATCGGCGACACAATTCAGGCGTTCAGGGTATTGCAATTCAGGCAAAGAAAAAATCAGTTCCGGCCATTGCTCGCGCGACGGCAAGTGATCAAAAGCAAAGGTATCCAGATGGGCAGACCCTGGTAGCACAGTTGAATTCATTTCTTCTCCGGCTTTGGTACACAATGTAGATACAACAACCCCGAAAACACTAAACTACTTTAAACCTAAACTATTTTTAGGTAAAGTGTTTTTTCACATCAAAATTCAATTTTTCACAAAGAAAATATTTTCAATTGCGTCGCTTATAGTATATTTTAGGCCTAAAGTAATTTCACATCTGTACCACCATCAGCATTTAGGGATCAGGGGATGAATATCACTCTTTTGCTTGAACACGGCTTAAATGGCTTGCAGTTTGGCCTCATGCTTTTCCTGCTGGCAGCGGGCCTGACGCTGATCTTTGGCATCATGGACTTCATCAACCTGGCTCACGGTTCCCTGTATATGGCAGGTGCTTATTTCGCCGCCAGCTTTACTGGTATGACAGGTTCTTTCTGGCAGGGCCTGCTTGCAGCGGTGATAGCGACTGCGCTGCTGGGTGTGATACTGGAAGTAGTCGTCTTCCGGCATTTATACCAGCGCGATCATTTGTCCCATGTACTGGCGACTTTTGCATTGATACTGATCTTTAACGAAGGTGCACGCATGATCTGGGGTGCGCAACCGCTGATGCTGAATATTCCACCGCAGTTGTCACGGCCAGTGGAGTTGCTGCCTGACTTTTTTTATTCCTCTTTCCGTCTGTTCATCATTGCCACCGGGCTGGCTGTCGCTGGCCTACTGTATTTTGTGGTTACCAAAACCCGTGTAGGTATGCTGGTACGTGCCGGGGCATCGAACCGTGAAATGGCGATCACCATGGGTATCAATATCAAGCTGGTGTTTACATTGCTGTTTGCTTTTGGTGCAGCCCTTTGCGCCATCGCGGGCGCTCTGCTCGGCTCCATACTGGCAGTACAGGTGGGCATGGGTGAAAGTATCCTGATACTGGCGTTTGTGGTCATCGTCATTGGCGGCATAGGCTCGATACGCGGTGCACTGGTAGGTGCATTGCTGGTGGGGCTGGTTGATACCCTGAGTAAAACCTTGCTGCCTGGTGCACTGAAACTATTGATGCCGCTGGAGATGGCCGCGAACCTCGGCCCTGCCCTGGCGTCGATACTGATTTATGTATTGATGGCAGCCGTGCTGTTTTACAAACCCCAGGGTCTGTTCCCTGCTCGCGGCTGAGGGACTAATTATGCAAAGCAGCCTACATCACAGCATATCGCGCAAGTCCAGCACAGGCATCCTGCTCGTGCTGCTTGCCTTCCCCCTGCTGGCGACTTACTTCGCCCAGGAATTTTATATAGGCTTGTTAAGCCGCTTGATGATTTTTGCGCTGGTAGCCAGCAGCCTGAACCTGATACTCGGTTTTGGCGGCATGATCAGCCTGGGACATGCTGCTTTCTTTGGCAGTGGCGCCTATGTAGTGGGTATATTGATGCAGCATGGAGTCACGTCTGCCTGGATCAGCTGGCCAGTGGCGATGCTCACTGGCTTTGTGCTGGCACTGGCGATAGGCAGTGTCTCACTCAGGACGCGCGGTGTATATTTCATCATGATCACGCTGGCATTCGCGCAGATGCTGTACTTTTTGTTCGTATCACTGAAAAACTATGGCGGTGATGATGGCCTGAGCCTGGCACAACGCTCGGTGACTGGTTTGGACATGAGCAATGACAGCAATTTTTATTATCTGGTGCTGGCCATTAGTACCATATTTCTCTTCATCCTGTACCGACTTATCAACTCCCGTTTTGGTAGAGTGATACAAGCCATCAAGGAAAACGAAACCCGCATGGAAGCCATAGGTTACCCGGTGTTTCGCTACAAGCTGTTGTGTTTTGCAATTGCTGGCAGCATCGCCAGTCTGGCTGGTGCCCTGCTGGCAAACCAAAACATGCTGGTCAGTCCTAATCTTTTGCACTGGACACAATCCGGCAGCCTGATGGTAATGGTCATACTCGGCGGCGTGGGTTATCTGTCAGGCGGCATCCTGGGCGCTGTAGTGATGCTGATGCTGGAAGAGATACTGTCTGGATACACCATACACTGGCAATTGTATCTTGGCATCATCTTGCTACTGGTCGTCATGCTCTTACCAAATGGCCTGGCCAGCCTGCCGCAAAAATTCATGTCGGCGAAAAAACCTCAAGGGGATCAGGCATGAGCGTTTTACAGTTAAAAGGCCTGGTCAAACGTTATGGCGGGCTGCTCGCAACCAACAACCTGAGCCTGGATGTATTGCCTGGCGAGATACACGCCATCATAGGCCCGAATGGCGCAGGCAAGACTACGCTGATACATCAGATATCCGGTGCCATTGCGCCAAACCAGGGGCAAATCGTTTTCAATGGTGAGGATGTTACTGCCACCAGCATGCATGAGCGCGTCAAGCTAGGGTTGGCACGTTCTTACCAGATCACGAATATTTTCCAGTCATATACCGTTATCGATAACCTGAGCCTGGCAATACAAGCGCGCTCAGGCAGCAGCATGCGTTTCTGGCGCAAAGCGATAGATGAGCAGGCACTTTTTGAGGAAGCAAGACAACTCGCCAGTGACATAGGGTTGGCGGAAGTGGTCAACAGCAAAGCCTGTGAACTTGCGCATGGCGAACAACGTCAACTGGAACTCGGATTAACGCTGGCGACGCAACCAAAACTGCTTTTGCTGGACGAACCCATGGCAGGCACAGGACATGAAGAATCAGGCAAGATGCTGGAACTGATTGCCGCCCTGCGTGGCAAGGCAGCAGTCATCTTGATTGAACATGATATGGATGCCGTCTTCAAACTGGCTGACCGTATTTCTGTCCTGGTGGCAGGCTCCATCATCGCCACTGGCGCGGCAGAACAGATACGCCAGAACCCGGAAGTCAAGAAAGCCTATCTAGGTGATGAAATGGATATCGCACACAAGGAAGTCGCATGAAGACCATACTGGAAGTCGAGCATATCGCTACCGCCTATGGCCACAGCCAGGTCTTGTTTGGCATAGACCTGCAGATACGCCAAGGTGAAGTCGCCAGCCTGCTAGGCCGCAATGGCGCTGGCAAGACTACGACCTTGCGCTCGATACTGGGCCTGACACCGGCACATATGGGCCATATCAGTTTCATGGGCCAGCGCATAGAAAAAATGACGACGGATAAGATCGCCAGGATGGGCATAGCCCTGGTGCCGGAAGGCAGACAGATTTTCCCTAACCTGACCGTCAAGGAAAACCTGGTTGCCTTTGCAGCCAATCGCAATCAAAGCAAAACGCCATGGAGCCTAAAAGAAATTTACCAGCTATTCCCACGTCTGGCCGAGCGCGCCGGTAATATGGGTAATCAATTGTCTGGTGGTGAACAGCAGATGCTGGCCATCTCACGCGCCTTGATGACCAATCCGCATTTGCTGATACTGGATGAAGCGACGGAAGGCCTGTCACCGCTAGTGCGTGAAGAAATCTGGGCCTGCCTGCGGAAACTGCGCGATCAGGGGCAAACCACGCTGGTTATCGATAAATATGTAGAAAAACTCATACCCCTTGCCGACCAACACAGCATCATGGAACGCGGCAAGATAGTCTGGCATGGGAATAGCGACAGCCTCACACAATTACCCGAGACCTGGCAGAAATATGTAGGTGTTTAGAATTGGCATTTAAAATTGATAGCGTGCCTGCACACCCAAACCCAGTACTTTGGCACTACTCAAGTTCAGATTATCTGTCTGCAAATGCACACCCACGAATTGATTGCTCCAGCCTAGGCCCACTGATTTATAGCGCGTATTAAAGCTGGCATCAAAGCGGCCATAGGCAGAATGATTAGCGACACTCAACACAGGCAGATTGACGCCGTAAAAATGCTGTACTTGTGCGGCAAATTCCCATTGCTGGTTTTGGTAGGCGAGTCGCGCTGTATGTGTTTGTGGCACAGAGACTGAGCGCGTCCTTTGACGGTTGACGCCTTGTAGCAAAGGCTGATAGTTCAAATACCCCTTACTGTCATATTGCACAACGGCAGAGCTCAGGCTTTGCTGTAGCTCTGGCAAATTTTTCCAGGCAAAGCGGTTGTATGCATCTTCCAGTTGATATTGCATGCGCCATGCTGGATTGATTTGCCAATCCATGGCAAGGCTGGAGCTGTAACCCCTGGCTTCAGGCTCAAATTGCTGGAACAAATATTGGTAACGGCTATTCACATCCAGTTCGGTTGCAGAAAAACTGTAGTGCTGATTATCGACATAACTGGCCGCACCTGTTGCCTGCGTGGAGCGGTATTGCGGATTCATGTAATACACGACACTGGCAAAGAAGCGTGGCTGATATTCACCGCCAAATGCAAACCAACGCCCTGCCCGCACACCAAAGCCTGACCAGCTTTCCAGCTGTGCATCCAGCTGATAATTGACCGCTTGCTGTGGCAAACCAGCTTGCTTGTATGCTTTAACAAATGCCAGGGTGGATGAACTGGCTTTAAGCATGCCTTCCTGACGCGCTTCCAGACTCAAGCGCCACTCTTTATAACCCACGCCCAGCTCTGCCCGCAAACGGCGCAGGCTGACATTCTGACCATCTTTGGGAGAAAAATCTGTATTCCAGTTACCCTCGATTTTGCGGGTGGGCATGAAGTCTGACGCTTCCCACAAATCGATACTGGAAAATACCTGCCAGCCCTCATCACTCTTTTGTGGGGCAAGCACATCCAGAGCATATACCTGCTGAATCAGCGATGCGCAGAACAAGGAAAATATCAGACGGGATGAAAACATGGTTTACTCAAAAAAATAGCCCGCTGACATGCAGCGGGCCGTCAAACAATTTACAAACTATCGGATGGTTTCAAAGCTGCCATCAACATAGCTGATACGGCCTGCCTTGATATCCAGCCAGCCTACCTTGCTGCCATCCTTGAGGATGTCGGCAACTTCATTTTTGCCATACACGTCAAAAGAAACACCGGACGAGCTACTGACGCGCACAACGCGGGGCTTACCAGTACTCTCACTCATTTGCGCATTGATGACACTGCTGCCATCCAGATATTGCGCAAGTATGCTGCTACTGCCGAAGGCATCATTACTGCCTGTCACATTCAATTTTAATGGCGGGCGTTCTGGCACCTGCACCACGCCTGACAATGCTACTGCCTTGCGCACAAAATTATTTGCTGACTCAGGCTTGCTGCTATCAAAACTGCCGTAGGCAAAACGCTCTACCGTCAATTGTCCATTGAAAATCTCCAGTGCATTTGCAAGGCCTGTGGCATTGCTGATGCTACCGATAAAATCTATACGGTTAGGCTGATAGCTGAGGCCATTCTTGTCGGCAGATGCATTGCCGATTTTAATTTCACCATGCACTTTGCTATTACCAGCTTCAGCCGTAATCGCCAGATTGAATTCTTTGATGCCATTTTTTTGCAGATTACCTTTGTAATTCAAGGCAACAATTGCATAAGAACCTTTATCCAGCGACAGGCGTGAACTTACCTGATCTTTGACATAAGATTTAAGCTCACCACTGAAGTCATAGCGGAAATTGCCATCGACAGTTTGATTGCGGTCTGTACGAAGACTCCAGCGTTCAAAATCTGAAATCAATTGACCAGCGCTATTCGTACGTGGCGGCATCTTGCCTTCAACCGTGAAGGCATATAGCTTGTTGCCTTCCATGGCAATACTCATCTGACCAGTGTATGCATCATTTGAATTGCCATACGTGGCAACTACGTCTGCAGGATTAACTGGTCTTCTCAGGAAATCATTCTTTCCTTCATTCCAGACGAACACTGCTTTTTGCTGCACCAATTCAGATTTGTAGTTAAAACGGGTGACGTCATTTGCCACTGGTTCCAGCCAGATACGATCTACCAATTCTACCCAGTCAACCTGGTATTTGTAACCGTATTTATAGGTGCCCGGCAAAATGAAACGTGAAAAACGGCATTCTATGCCCGCCGCCTGCGCAGGTGTAGTTGCCACATTCAAGGCATCGCGCATGACAGTGCAATCGCCCAGATTGCCTATATTCTGATAACCACTCCACAATGCCGTTTGCCCATAAAACAGGCCATTGACCGCCGTTGCATTGGTCTGACCATTTCTGTATTTATTGAATTGATCTATACCTTCGGTGATGGTTTTGGACCAGATCAGCAAATCCTTATCCAAGGGTTGCGTCGCTTTTTCAAAGTCGGACTTGACAGCATTGAGGCGTAAATCCAGGCCACCATTTTGCTGTGAATTCGATACTGCATAGATGTTATTACGCAAGCTGCCAAATAATTGTTTGGTTGCAGCGATCTTGTCCTGTTCCGGCGCAGGTGCTGGCAAACTATTTGCAGTGAACGCACTGGTACCGGCCACAGAGTTTTTGCCTGATTTGTTGAGGTTTTCATCTTGTGCGACTTTTTCAAGGCTGGCACGCAAAGCAGCACGCACATCTTCGCGCAATACAAAATCATTGCCATCCAACCTGCCAGCAGAGGCGATTTGTTTTACCACGCAAGCTACGCGGCTACCCTGGCTTGCAGCATCGCAGGAAAATGCCTTGTCCAGCGCCAGTTGCGAAATGGCCGTCAAACTCAGGCCCTGAATTTTTTCATCAACATAAGTATCTTGCGATGACTCAGCCGTCGTGTGGATGACAGGCACCCTTTGCGGGTCAAAGCCCAGCAATGCCTGCACACCTGCCCTGGCCCTGTCTATATTGGACGAACTCAGGCCACCCGCTTTTTCTGCAAGCTGAACGATCAATTCCGTCAGCGGTGTAACGCTACCCCAATATACTGGCTCAGGACTGGCGCCCTGCTTGACAACACTGCGCAACTTCAAGTCTTCAGGAAAAGGCAGGTCTGCCTGGGTGGCTTCGTCATACATCATTGCACCGGGCACCCCACTTACTTCGATGAGAAAGCTGGTGACATTGCCAGGTACCGATATCGCATAGCTCCCGTCAGCGCCGGTAGTAGCTGTCGCAAAAGAACTGGCAGATTTATTACCGGACTGATCAAGACTAAAGGCTGATACGCGCGCGCCGATGATGCGCCCCTTTGCGACTATGCCGATGAATTGCCGGCCACTGTTACTGACAGCTACTGTAGCGCCGTTCGCGTTATTGCTGGCTGTACTAGCACCGCCGCTTCCACCGCCGCAAGCGCTGAGCAATGCTGACAATAAGACGGGAATAAAAAATTGATACTTGTTATTTTTCATGAAGTAATCGAAGTTTGAGCACAAATGCGCTCATGCATAAAAAGTACAAAATACAGCTGGCATCTAGGAAAATGCAATATCTGCAATTTTGTTACGAAATGTAAATGCAAAAAAGACTGGTGATTCTAACACCAGAATGCTGCTTGACCACATACAGGACGAACAAATATGTGGCTATATGTATATGGGATGTAAATGAGGTATAACTGAGGAAGCACAGCCACGTCAGGCTGACCATGAATACTGTCAGCGCTTGACCTGGTCAGGC
Organism: Undibacterium sp. YM2; assembly: GCF_009937975.1. Taxonomy (NCBI): domain Bacteria; kingdom Pseudomonadati; phylum Pseudomonadota; class Betaproteobacteria; order Burkholderiales; family Oxalobacteraceae; genus Undibacterium; species Undibacterium sp. YM2. The sequence continues at coordinate 2,376,238 of NZ_AP018441.1, read as the reverse complement.
TGTGCAGTCGTTGAAGCAGGTGAATTGGCATCTAGTATCTGCACGAAAATTTCATTTTTCTTGATCATGCCTAGCTCAAAACGGGCACGCTCTTCTACCGCGTCTGTACCTGTCTTTAAATCCTGGACTTCGGATTCGAGCTTGCCATTGCGTTCTTTTAATTTTTCGTTATTTCCTTTTACCTGCGCTACCTGCCTGTCCAACTCCCAGACACGCAACCACCCCCCTTACCCAACCACAGCGGGTATTGGATCAACATCAACAGGGCAGCAAAGGAAAGAGCTATCAAACGCACGGATAATTAAAGCAAAAAAATAAAAACAAAACCAATCTGTTTCCAAAAGCAGAGCTACAAGAAAAAGGGGAACCCAGTTCCCCTTTTTATTTGCACGATACCAGATTACTTCAGATTATAGAAGGCGTCGCGACCAGGATAACTGGCAATTTCGCCCAAATCTTCTTCAATACGCAGCAATTGGTTGTATTTTGCCATACGGTCAGAACGAGACAAAGAGCCGGTCTTGATTTGCAAGGCATTCGTACCAACGGCGATATCAGCGATAGTGCTGTCTTCTGTTTCACCGGAACGATGGGAAATAACGGCTGTATAACCAGCACGTTTTGCCATTTCGATCGCAGCAAAAGTTTCAGTCAAAGTACCGATCTGGTTAATCTTGATCAGGATGGAGTTGGCAATACCTTTTTGTATGCCTTCTTTCAGGATCTTGGTATTAGTGACGAACAAGTCATCACCAACGATCTGGACTTTCTTGCCCAGTTTTTCAGTCAGGATAGCCCAGCCATCCCAATCACCTTCAGCCATGCCGTCTTCGATGGAGATGATAGGATACTTATCTACCCATGTTGCCAGCAGGTTAGTAAAGTCAGCAGAAGACAAAGTCAGACCTTCACCTTCGAGGTGATATTTGCCGTCTTTGTAGAATTCACTGGCGGCGCAATCCAGGCCCAGGGCGATTTGCGTGCCTGGCTCGTAGCCAGCAGCTTCTATCGCCTGGATGATCAGCTTGATGGCGGCTTCATGGTTATCTACGGAAGGAGCAAAACCGCCTTCATCACCAACTGCTGTCGTCAAACCCTTGTCATGCAAAATCTTTTTCAGTGCGTGGAATACTTCAGCACCATAGCGAACTGCTTCGCGGAAAGTTGGTGCACCAACCGGAATAATCATAAACTCTTGCAAGTCCAGATTATTGTCAGCATGAGCACCGCCATTGATGACGTTCATCATAGGCACTGGCAATTGCATTGCGCCCGAACCACCGAAATAACGGTAAAGTGGCAGGCCCGCTTCTTCAGCAGCAGCCTTGGCGACAGCCATGGACACAGCCAGCATGGCATTTGCACCCAGGCGGCTCTTGTTTTCAGTACCATCCAGATCGATCAGGGTACGATCCAGGAATGCCTGCTCATTCGCATCCAGGCCCATGATGGCTTCGGCGATTTCGGTATTGATGTGTTCGCAGGCTTTCAGGACGCCCTTGCCCAGATAGCGGGACTTGTCGCCATCACGCAGTTCTATCGCTTCGCGGGAACCTGTGGATGCGCCAGAAGGCACGGCAGCACGGCCCATGACACCAGACTCCAGCAAGACATCACATTCAACAGTTGGGTTACCGCGCGAATCCAGAACTTCACGACCGATAATGTCAACGATGGCACTCATTCAATTCTCCTAAACAATCAAAATATCGAACAAAATATCTAACAAAATAATACGAATCTGATTTGTAAAACATCCACTGGCCGGATATGCCTGCAGACAAATAAAGCTGGAAGCTGTAATGAATTGATACAGCCAAAATGATGGTGCAGATGATACCCCATTACGGCGACACTTCAAGCCGGACAAAACTTTATTCTTGCGGCTTTTTACGCTGGTAAGCAAAAAAACCTTCACCACAGATCAAATCATGGAAAAGCAGGCTCAAAAAGCCAGGCATATCCCTGCCATGACCTTCTGCAGAGTATGCCAACAACATTCCCTCAGGCAACTACGTACCGTCTTGCAAAAAAGGCGAACCGCAAAAGTGGCTCGCCTTTTTAATCAGAATTTGCAGATAACAGACAAACCAGTGTTCAAACTACCCGGCTGGAGGTCTGCATCAAATCCCTTACATCTCATGCCTTGTTACCCTGCGCCTTTTTATGTTCTATCGCCGCCTTGGCGAAAGAGATAAACAAGGGATGGCCGTCACGCGGTGTCGATTTGAATTCAGGGTGATACTGCACACCCAGATACCATGGATGCACATCGCGTGGCAATTCCATGATTTCACACAAATCTTCAGTCGGCGTACGGGCAGATACTGTCAGACCAGCAGCCTCCACGCGCCCCAGGTAATGGTTATTGGCTTCATAGCGATGGCGATGACGCTCAGTCACGACATTGCCATAAATCTCAGAAGCGAGCGTACCGGGGCGAACTGCACAAGTCTGCGCTCCCAGGCGCATGGTGCCGCCGAGGTCAGAATTTTCATCGCGCGTTTCGACTTTACCATCATGGTTTTGCCATTCATTGATAAGAGCAACCACTGGCTGTTCTGTCTCAGCATCAAACTCTGTCGAATTTGCCATGGCCAGACCTGCCTTGTTACGTGCATATTCAATCAGGGCAACCTGCATACCCAGGCAAATGCCCAGGTAAGGTATTTTGTTTTCACGCGCATAACGGGCAGCCAGGATCTTACCTTCTACGCCACGCTTGCCGAAACCACCTGGCACCAGGATGGCATCGTATTTTTCCAGCGACTTGGTACCATGCGCTTCGATTTCTTCAGAATCCACGTATTCAATATTCACACGGCTTTCAGTATGGATACCGGCATGACGCAGGGCTTCTGTCAAAGACTTATACGACTCTGTCAGATCGACATATTTACCTACCATGCCGATAGTGACTTCTTCTTTCGGATTTTCCAGCGCATAGATCAATTTGTCCCACATCGCCAGATCAGCCGGTTTTGGTGACAAGCCCAGTTTATCGCAGACGATTTTATCCAAGCCCTGGTCGTGCAACATCTGTGGAATCTTATAGATGGTATCGGCATCCCAGACTGAGATCACGCCTTCTTCAGGTACGTTGGCAAACAAGGAAATCTTGGCGCGTTCATCATCAGGGATAGGACGGTCAGCACGGCATAACAAGGCATCCGGGAAAATACCGATTTCGCGCAGTTTTTGTACACTGTGTTGGGTAGGCTTGGTTTTCAATTCACCAGCAGCGGCAACATAAGGCACCAGTGTCAAATGCACGAAAGCGGCAGCATTGCGGCCAGCACGCAAACTCAATTGACGGGCAGCTTCAAGGAAAGGCAGGGACTCAATATCACCGACTGTGCCGCCAATCTCAACCAGGGCAACGTCAGCACCGGCTGCGCCACGGTGGATGAATTCCTGGATTTCATTAGTGATGTGCGGAATAACTTGCACAGTCTTGCCCAGGTATTCGCCACGGCGTTCTTTGCGGATAACGGATTCATAAATCTGGCCGGTGGTGAAATTATTCACCTTTTTCATTTTGGCCGTGATGAAACGCTCATAGTGACCCAGATCCAGATCAGTTTCAGCGCCGTCATCGGTCACGAAAACTTCGCCATGCTGGAATGGGCTCATGGTACCTGGATCCACATTGATGTAGGGATCAAGTTTGAGCATAGTGACTTTGAGACCGCGCGATTCAAGGATCGCAGCGAGAGAGGCAGCGGCAATACCCTTGCCTAAAGAGGAGACTACGCCCCCCGTAACGAATACAAACTTAGTCATTGCAGAAGGTGCCGAACGGCACAAGCGGGAAATTCGAATTATACATCACTAAGCCATGATGTGCGAGAATTCCCGCTCGCAATTAGCTTGAAAATTCAGGAATCAGCAGATTTACATTGCATAAATAAATTGCAATCTTGCAAAACTCTGTGCGCCCTGGCCATTGCTTAATTCCTTGATTTCATTGCTGCGGCGGATGAAAGATGCCGATGCACCGAAGTTTTCAGCACGCCATAAATAGCCTATTTCAAACTCGCCAATCAGGCTCTTTGGCTTGACTGCAGTAGTCTGATTACTAAAGTAACCGCCCTGTATGCTTGCATTGTAGGCAACGGCTTTGAGTTCCGTACGCAAGAAGCCATAACTGGCTGGCTGCTCCGGCAGTGCATTCAAGCTACCTGCCCGTATCATCAACTCGGCACTGGCATCAGTAAAGATATTGCCAAAACGGCCCTTCACACGCGGAGCAATATCTACATTGGACATGGTCACGATGCGGCCAGGCGAATATTCACCTGATAAGACTGCACCCCATTCATTGCGCAGTTGTGTACTCCAGCCTTGTGGCAAAGGCTGCTTCAGCAATCGGTGCAAATGCGTCTGCGTCCACTCGCCACCAGCGCAAGGGCCCAGGCATCCTATATCCAGACCCAGGCGCTGGCTGCTGCCATTGGCTTCATTCTTTTCACGATACACGCCTGCAAACAACCAGCCAGCGTAGGGATGATCAATTTTGGCGATCTGGTTTGGTGCCAGCTTGATGTCTGATGCTGTATATAGCTCCTGCCCCAGTCGCCAGCCATAAGTCAGTGCTTGTGTTGCGCTCCCTTTGGTAAAGCTTTGTCCTATTCTGTTACCGCTGGTGTAAAAACCATCATCCTTCTTCAGCAAGAGGCTGTCATTATCAATGTCCACTTGCCAGGTCGTCTTGCCAGTTTGCCGCACCTGAGTGAATTCATCCCAGGATGGCAAAGTCTCTTGTGCAAATACATTGGCAGTAAAAAGCATTGCTGCCAGTGAAGTGGAAAATTTCAATACAGGCTTGATTTGATTCATGTATTTATCACGATAGTGTTTATATGGAGCTTAGTTTCATGCTTTCCAGCATGTTCAGCACAGCAGCGGCTGTATGACCAGGCACTTCCATGGGGATCAGATGCCCACCAGGAATAAGAACGTAATTATCACCCATTAATTTTTTTGTCGCATGAGGGCCTGCCTGACGGCATTCTATGGACTCAGTCCCGCCTACAAAACCCACTGGCACATTGGGTGGACGTTTATTCAAACGGCCCAGGCCATGTGGCAGAGTACGGTAAATTGCCGTTTCCACTTCACGGGTAAAGCGCAGGGTGACGCCTTCAGCATGAGGTTTAAGTCCAGCTTTCATATAATCACGCAAGACTTCTGGCGGCCAGATCGCAAACATCTCCTTGGAGGCAAAGTGCTGATAAGCCTCTTCTTCATTTTTCCAAAGGTGACGTCGCCTTTCTGAAAAACGCGCAGGTGAAAACTTTTTGTCCAGCCCCAGGGACTTGAATATACGCAACAACATTGCCCGCCAACCTGAGACTACTGGCGAATCCAGCACCACTACGCAACGCACCAGGTCTGGCCTGGCCCTGGCGGCCATTAAAGACAAAATACCACCCAGCGAATGGCCCAGCAAAATCACAGGTTGCTGATAACTAGCCTGCAAGGTATCAATCAATTCCTGCACCAGGTTGCGCCAGCCATCTGTGACAGGATATGCCGGATCGTGACCGACCATGTCAGTGGCATGAACTTCATAGTCAGAGCGCAAATGATCGAGGAACATACGATAAGTCCCGGATGGAAAGCTATTGCCATGGACAAAATGGATGATGGGTTTTACGGTAGTCTCGTTCATAACTATAGGCATTGCATTACCGGTCAAACCAGTAACGCGCGTTTTCCTGTCTGAATTGTGAAGTTTTCAATGATGCGCCAAATTGTATGCTGATTGCACCCGATTCATCTGTTCTTAGACGTTTTATTCCAAAATCAGCATAGCGCTGGAAGACTTCTGGCTTGGGATGGTGGTAGCGGTTCAGGTAACCTACCTGGAAAATTGCCAGCTCTGGTTGCACCACTTTCAGGAAAGGTTCTGTTGAAGAGGTGCCACTGCCATGGTGGGGCGCAAGTAATATATCCGCTTTCAGTTTTTGCGGGATACTGTTCACCAATTCATCTTCCTGTATGGCCTCTATATCACCCGCCAGCAAGATGGAGTGCAGTTTGGTAGAGACTTTTAATACGCAGCTGCGGGCATTTGGCTTCCACTTCGTACTTTCATAACTGGCCGTGCCTGGTTGCAAGACCTCAAAATGCACACCATCCCAATCCCAGAATTGCCCGCCCACGCAACGCCAGTGCTGCTTTGCAGTTTGAACGATGGGACTATCCAGACTCAGGGACGTGCTTAGCAGACTTACTGGCAAATGCCTGAGTATGCTCAGCGCACCACCAGAATGGTCATTATCGTTATGGGAAATCATCATGACATCAAGCTCATTGATGCCCCTCGCATGCAGATAAGGCAAAATCACGCGGCTGCCGCTGTCTGACTCAGGCCCAAGGCTGGGGCCGCTGTCATACAGTAGCCTGTGATGTGCAGTCTCCAGCAATAAAGCCATACCCTGCCCTACATCCAGTGCCGTCACAGCCAACTCTCCCTCTGCTGGTCTTTGCGAAGTCTGCAATAACAATGGCAAGCAACAGACCAGCCCCAGCCAGCGCAAGGGCCAGGCTCTGGGAGCCAGGAGCCACAAGACACCGGCCATGGCCAACGCAAACAGCCAGAATGAGGGGATGGGCGCCGTCCACACTGCATAGGGCAAGGCACTGAAGTAAGTCAGGAAGCGCGCCAGAAAATCGACGAAGACATGAGCAATTTGCAGCAGCCATCCTGACAAGGGCGCAGGCAGGATGCTGCCAACCAGAGCCAGTGGAGTCACAACAAAGCTGACGAGGGGAATGGCAATTGCATTTGCCAGCGGGCTGATGAGGGATATCTGGCCAAATAAAAACATGGTCAGCGGGATCATACCCAGGGTCACTGCATATTGCATGAGGGATGCAGAGCGTAAAGAGGCGATGAGGCCAGCTGCACGGCTCCCCTCAGGTTTGTGGCGCTCTTGTCCACCGGTAGCAAAGACAATGACACCGACGGCCGCAAAGGATAACCAAAACCCCGCGGACAACACCGCCCACGGGTCTGCCAATACGACCAGTCCAAGCGCCAGGCTTAATACTGCAGAAAAACTGCTGATGCGCCCTGTCCATATCGCCACCGCTACCACGCTGAGCATGATCAATGTTCTTTGCGCTGGCAAACCAAATCCAGCCAGGGCAACATAGACCAATGCCATCAGCGCACCTGCCAGTGCTGCTGCTTTTTGCGCAGGCAAACGCAGGGGCAAAGAGAGATTGAGAAAGAAAGAGCGCCGCCAAAAGTAAAATACCAGGCCAGCAAACAAGCCTGCAACCATGGTGATATGCAAGCCGGAGATACTGATCAGATGACCTATGCCCACCCGGTTAAATATGGTCCAGTCAGACTGAGGAATTTCACGCTGATCACCAACCACCAGGGCAACCAGCACCCCGGTATAGGGCTGGCCGGGCAAAGCAGCGTGGATGCGGTCGCGTAACCTGGCGCGGCTGTATTCGACGACATTGTTGATGCTCCAGACAAAATCAGCCAGCTTGCGGTTATAGATAACGGCTTCCGGTTCAAATTTATCGAGCCTGACAGTACCAGTAGCACGTATACCCTGCTCCAGCAGCCATGCCTCATAATCAAAGCCAGCGAGTGGGTTGGCGTTGCCATGCGGGCGCTTCAGCCGTACTTTGAATTGCCAGCGTTCTCCTGGCTGGACTGTCGTCACCTGTCGCATATCGCTACCACGGTCGACACCATACCAGGACAATGCGACTTTGGATGGCCAATGTGCAATGCCAGTAAGATCACCGACACCATCAGCACGCACTTGCTCGACTGCGAAATTGAATCTTTGCCCTTGTTCAAACTGAAATGGCAGGCTGTCTATGGTGCCGGTTAATACCACATCCTGGTTTTCCCATTTTTTGGGTAACTCTTCGCGCATATAGAAATGTGCATAAGCGCTGGCCCAGACGAAGCCCAATAGAGCAGCAAGCGCAAAGCGCACGGGCAGATGCAACCAGGGTTCTGGTTTGTATTTAAGCAAAAGAAGAATGATGACTAGTGACGAAGCCACCAACAGCGCCAAAAAATTGTAACTCAATAGCTCTGCCTGCTGCTGCAAGATGGCGACACCAAACACCAATCCCAACATCACCGCCCGCACAGACTAGCCCCTTTGCATGCGTGGCATGATGTGCATGGCATTGGCGGTAGTTGCTTGCGCCACCTCAGCCAGACTCAGATGACGTAACTCCGCCAGCACGGCTCCTATCTTTGGCAACTGGGCTGGTGTATTCGCACCCTCTGGCAACCAGCTAGGCGGGATATCTGGCGCATCGGTTTCCAGCACGATGCTGGACAAGGGCAAGTCCGTTGCCAGCCTGCGTATTTGCAAGGCGCGCGTGAAAGTCATGGCGCCACCAAAGCCCAGCTTGAAACCCATGTCAATGAAGGTCTGTGCCTGCTGCACACTACCATTGAAAGCATGAGCAATGCCGCCTCTCACTTTGATGCGTCGCAAATGCTTGAGTATGATGTCTTGTGAACGTCTTACATGGAGTAGCACAGGCAAATCAAAATCCCTGGCTAGCTTCAGTTGTTCCGTATAGAAGTATTCCTGCTTTTCCTTCAAAGGGCTCTGTGTCAGTGCAGGTACAAAATAGTCGAGACCAATTTCGCCTATGGCAACCAATTTTTTGTGTGCATCTGCGCCAGCCATCAACTCACTTACTTTTTCACGCAGAAGTAGCAAGTCTTCTTCTTTTGAAGTTGGCACATACATGGGGTGTATGCCGAGGGCATAAAAACAATCAGGTCGCTGCTCGCCCAGCTGAATGACAGTGTCAAAATTGCTTTTGTGAACGGCAGGCACAACGATGGCCGAGACGCCTGCCTGCGCAGCAGCTTCGGCAACGGCCAGCGATGTGCCGCCAAACTCACTTGCATCCAGATGACAGTGGCTATCTATCCACATAATATCCACACATAGCTTCAAATCCAGGCTAATTGATTAATAGCCTGATTATGAAGCAGTTTGCCTGCGGACTACAATATTTTGAACGGTGGTTCTTGCTTGTACTTCCTTGTGAGCACGCCAGCGCCAGACTATCAGGCCAGCAGCCAGGGCTGCCAGCAAGTGCTTGAGACTGTGGCCGCTCATGAACTGGAGTTGCTGCAAAATCTGTCCATCCAGCATTTCAGTAATTTTTGCAATTACGTATAAAAACATCGCTGCACCAAATGCCAGGCGGTCTGCACGTTCTGCTTTCCATATCCATTGCCATAAAGGGATCAATACCAGAGTCAAACCCTGTATCAGCAAATAGGGACGCAAGTCACCTGTCTGCTGCCACCAGATCACCGACATCAAAGCCGCCATCAATAACAGCACCAGCTCCAAAAAGGCTTTGCGCGCATCCATACCTGGCAGACTATCTGCCCTGACTGCCGCCAGCAAACTGCAACAGGCAAAGGCAATGGGCAATCTATCCCAGAACAGGCGTGCATCGTCAGGTGCCAAATGGTAATAACTGGAACCCACGGTAGTAGCAGCGATACTGAGAGCAAAGACGCAATAAGCGGGGAATGCGACACCAACATCGCCCTTGCGATATTTCTCCAGCAAAAACCAGCCACCAACCATCGCCACCATCGCAAAACCAAGATTGGTCAGTACATCAATCACATGAGGTATACCCGCCCAGTCTGACTGGTCAGCAAAGTCATGATAATGCGCTAGCTGGGCAATCGGTCCATGCAGTAATAATGCCAGGGCTGCCAGCGCCGAAATCAGCAAAGGCAGCGTACGCAATCCAGCTTTCATTTTCTTCACCCATGTTTTAAGAGATAGGCAATTGTGAAGACAGGCAGCAAATAATGTAACTAATACTGGTAAAGTAGCACCACAGAACAATCGAAGTATTAAATCCCGCAACCTTGCGCATGCACAAACATGACTGAAATCCGGCAATTATTGAACAGCATCAAGCAGCAATTGAAGCTGCAAGGCAAAACATACAGGGATGTGGCTGTGGCACTGGATTTGTCCGAGGCCAGTATCAAGCGCCTCTTGAGTGCCGATAATGGCACCAATATGAGTATAGAGAGGCTGGCGCAAATCAGCCAGTTTCTGGGCTTTAGCCTGATGGAGATTACGCAGGAGGCAAATGCAAGCAACACCCGCATCCATAGCCTGAGCCCCGCGCAGGAAAAGGAATTGGTCTCTGACACAAAACTGTTGCTAGTGGCGGTTTGCGCCCTGAATCACTGGAAATTTGAAGAAATCCTGCACGTCTACCAACTCAGTGAAACAGAATGTCTGAGCAAACTCTTGCGCCTGGATAAATTATGCCTGATCAGCCTGATGCCAAATAATCGCATACGCCTGAATATCTCCAGGGATTTTGACTGGCTGCCACATGGCCCCATACGCCAATATTTCCACGACACAGGTATGGCAGATTTTCTGGATGCGCCGTTTAGTCATGAGTATGAGTCACAGCATTTCATACACGGCATGCTGACGGATGCCGCCGCTGAAAAATTCCAGGCTGAGATACGCCAACTGAGACAAAAACTGGCTGAGCTGCATACCGAGAGTTTGAGCAGTCCGCTCAAGAAAAGGCGCGGCACGGCGGTATTGCTGGCCATGCGCGAATGGGAGCCAGCCAGCTTCACTGCCCTGCGAAGAAAACTTTAGTGTAACTTAATTTACTGCGCCTGTTTGGGTCTGGGTAAAGTGACGGCACCGGGGATGACGATATCGTCGCGCAAACGCAAGAATTTAAAACCTAGCAAGCGACGTGGCTTGGCTTGCTTGCTGGTCCTGGTTCTTTCATTGGTACGGCTAATGAAAGTATCAAAGCTCTCTTCCTTGACCTGTGGTTCACCAGAGTTCAGAAAGTTGCGCTTGCCATTGGCGTCAACCACGACCAGGCCGACATGGGTAATCGATTGATATCCATCCTTGTCTGATACCACGTTCACAAAATCACCATCGCGCAACTGATCCAGTATAGCGCTTACCTTGTCGGCTTTGACATAGGCTTCATGGCTGGTTTGCACGGGGATAGTGGTTTCTTTATGGTGCTGCTCGCGCAGGAATTTTGCCCTGTCAACGACGATGTCATAGCTCGCCACTTTGTCTGAGCCAAAACCGGCACTGACATCTTTAAGCAACCAGGCATTATTGGTATTCCAATCGACTTCCGTGTAATGGTTGCGTGTCACCACACCTATCAAACCGTCTTTATAACGTATGCGTTGCAGGGTCCAGAAGAATTCTTCCCAGGAACTGCTTAAGGCCATCGCATAGGTATGTTCAGCAAACACCAAGCAATCGCTATGCGTCAGACTATACATGGGCAGGTTGTCATGCAGTTCAAAAGGGAATTCTCCCAGCAGGTTCAGCTTGTAGGGCTGGCCTATATTTTTTCTGGCAATCAAGGCGATACGCTGGCGCAGATCAGGTACGTTGGCGTGCAAAAATGCCAGGTACTGATCGACCTCCTGCGGTGTCATCTGGAAGATTTTCTTGCTCTGAAATGGCTCAGTACGCAGCCTGGCAGGGGCAGTGAGCTGCTTATCCTGAGCTTGAACAGGCCCAGTAATCATGGAAGCAGAGGCAAGGGCAAACACCAAAACGCGTAGAAACATAAGGGAACAGGATAAATGACGGGAGTCAGACTTTATACCATAGCCTGCCATGCATGCATCTAAAAAAGCAAAAACGCATACGGGCCTGCAGGCCGTATGCGTTAATATCATCCAGACCGGATCACACTACACCAGCGCGTGCCTGGCTACCAACACACCATCCACATCGGCATAAATCCAGTCGCCCGGCTTGATTGCCACACCCGCGATATTGATGCGTGCATCGCGCATGCCGCCGCCGTGTTTGGTAGCGCGCAAAGGCATGGCAGCCATGGCACGCACGCCTATATTGCAGGCGTTGATTTCATCAACATCCCGAATACAACCGTGCACGACTATGCCAACCCAGCCATTTTTTTCTGCGAGTGCCGCCAGATTGCCGCCAACAAGGGCGCAGCGGAAGCTGCCGCCGCCATCTATCACCAGGACATGCCCATTGCCTGGAGTTTCCAGCGTTTCCCTGACCAGTAAATTATCTTCAAACACCTTCAGCGTCACTGCCTGACCACTGAATTTAACTGCTGTGCCATAGCGCATGAAAATAGGTGGGATAACAGCCAGCTCATGCGTAGCAATCTTGTCTTCGTTAGCATCACAAATATCACAGGTAGCAAAGCTCATGATTTGTCCTCGTTAGTGTGGAACCCCATTCTAACCAGCAAACTTCAAACCGCCAATGCCCTGGTCCTGCTGCCGACATTGACGGCCGTCAATATTGCCAACACCTGGAAGAAACCAACGCAGATAAACACCCAGGATGGATGATGCGCATCCATGATGGCGCCAAAAATCAGCGGTGCGACCGCCAGGCCAGAATCCAGGCCTGAATAGACTATGCCATACACACGGCCAGTTGCATTTTTGGGTGCTGCAGCACGTATCATCAGATCGCGCGAAGGCCCGGCTACGCCGGAACCAAAGCCTATCGCCCCCATGAGCAAAATGGCGATACTGGCATTCACACCCCCGCTGGCGAGTATTAGCGAGAAAATACCAGCGAAGCTGAAGGCCAGCGTAATTGTCCTGTCATGATGACTGGTTCTGGCTGCCAGAAAACCACCCCACAGCATGCCCCCGCAGAAGCCAGCATGTAAAAGGTATAGGCAGTGGTGGCTGATCCTAGCGACATGTCATACATCTGACGCAAGCTGACCGATGAAAAACTTTGTATACCGCCCAGTGCCATGGCGATCATGAAGAAAAAACCAAAGCACATCCACACTGCAGGAATGCGCATGAAATCCATAGATCCCTCGGCGGCCTTTGCAGCATGCGCTGCGCTTTTATGCTGAACTATTTCGGTATGCAACAGCTCACGATAAAAGACCAGGATAGCCAGTACGGTAAAAGGCAGGAATGCTGCGCAAAACAAGGCAGTACGCCAGCTTGTCAGTCCGGCGATGGTCACCAAAAACACGGGTGCCGCTGCCCAACCGAGATTACCCGTGATGCCATGGACAGAGAATGCATAACCAAGCCGCTGGCTCGATACCTTCTTGTTGAGCAAGGTGTAGTCTGAAGGATGAAATACGCTATTCCCCACCCCAGCCAGCATGGAACCCATGAGCAGCATGCTGTAATTTTGCGACGTCGACAATACCAGGGCAGCAATGCCCAGAGAAGTGACACCAAAAAACAAGACTGCCCTGGCACCGACTTTATCAACAATAAAACCGGACAAGGCCTGACCTATGCCAGAAATCACAAAAAATACCGTCATCAGCAAACCCAGTTCAGCAAATGACAGGCTGAAGGCATCTTTAATCCAGGGGAATAAAGGGGCCAGTATCATGTGGAAGAAGTGGGAAATGCCATGCGCCAGGCCAACCAGACTGATAACCATGACATCTTTTTTAAGATTTTCCGGAGCTTGCGGTATTGCTGCTGCTGTCATTTGTAATCCTTTACTGTTTCCAATCACGCTTTGCATGGCAAAGCAAATACTCAGCAAACAGTGTATGCAAATTCGCCCAGTCTGATTTAAGATAGAGAGACAAACTTTATCGCATTTCCGCCAAACTGGGATTGACCATGGCAATTGAAATCCTGACCGATACCCGTCCCCAGGCACCAGACAAGCATCCGACACCTGAGCGCCCGGTGCGCCTGGCCGCCAGGAATTTGCCTACGGAAGAAGTCATCAGCATGCATAGTCATACCTGGGGGCAGTTTACCTACACGCCCCAAGGCATGATGCAGATATTGGCAAACAATAACACCTGGTTCGTGCCACCTTTAAGGGCAATCTGGATACCGCCGAATGTGGCCCATGAAGTGCGCATCATAGAACCTTCACAATTGCGGTTGCTGAATATTCATGCCGATTTTGCACCTTTTCGCGGCACCGACTGCCTGGTACTGGAAGTTTCGCCCCTGCTCAGGGAATTGATCGCCTGTATGGAAGTGATAGAAGTCGCAAGCTCACGTGAATTTCATATCGCGGCTGTCATCATGGATGAATTGCAGGCAGCAAAGGCACTGCCCATACGCTTGCCCATGCCCAGGGATAAACGGCTCAAAAATCTGTGTGAAATTTTACTGGCAGATCCCGCCTCAGTCCTGACGATGGAAGACTATGCATTGCAGGTAGGCGCATCCTCACGCACCTTGTCACGCCTGTTTGAACAGGAACTGGATATGTCCTTCACTGCCTGGCGTCAGCAAATGCGCTTATCCAAAGCATCGCCCCTGATCACCAGCGGCATGCCTCTGTCACAAGTGGCATCAGAATTGGGTTACGCCAGCCAATCGGCTTTTTCTGCAATGTTCAAAAAAACATTTGGTGAATCGCCATCGGCCTTTTTCAAGCAAAGATAAAAAAAGGGCAGCACTCTCGTGCTGCCCGAACTTGCTATCCTGCTCTATAAGACCATTTACCTGGTCCTGAGTTCAATTCATGCTCAATCCAGTTGTGGTCCCTTGTTGAATACCAGCTCATGGTCTTTGGCATCAATCATGATCATGTCCTTGGGCCCGAATTTGCCTTGCAATATCAACTTGGACAAAACATTTTCTATCTCTTGCTGTATCGCTCGCTTCAAAGGCCTTGCGCCATACACAGGATCGAAACCGGCTTCGGCAATTTTTTGCAATGCATCTTCGCTGACCTGCAAACCCATGTCCATCTGGCGCAAACGCTGCTCCAGGGTCTTGAGCTGTATCTTGGCAATCGCTCCTATGTTTTTCGCATCCAGCGCATGGAAGACCACGATTTCATCAATACGGTTGATGAATTCAGGGCGGAAGTGAGTTTTAACCTCACCCATGACAGCCATCTTGATGACTTCAGGATCACTACCTTCCATCGCCTGTATCTGATGTGAACCGAGGTTGGAGGTCATGACGATCACGGTATTTTTAAAATCCACCGTTCTGCCTTGTCCATCTGTCATACGGCCATCATCAAGTACTTGCAGTAAGACATTAAAGACATCGTGATGCGCTTTTTCGACCTCGTCGAGCAAAATCACGCTATATGGTTTACGTCTGACTGCCTCGGTCAGATAGCCGCCCTCTTCATAGCCTACATAGCCCGGTGGCGCACCTATCAGGCGGGCCACCGAATGTTTTTCCATGAACTCACTCATGTCGATACGGATCAATGATTCTTCCGTATCAAACATGAAATTCGCCAGCGCCTTGCACAGCTCGGTTTTACCCACACCGGTAGGCCCAAGGAACAGGAAAGAACCATAAGGACGGCCAGGGTCACCGAGGCCAGAACGTGAACGGCGTATCGCATCCGACACGGCAGCAATGGCTTCATGCTGACCGACAACACGCTCATGCAAGGCGTCTTCCATGTGCAGTAATTTCTCGCGCTCGCCCTGCATCATGCGTGACACTGGTATGCCGGTAGCACGGGATACAATCTCCGCAATTTCTTCTGCACCTACCTGGGTACGCAAGAGTTTCATCTTGCTGGCATCTTGCTGGTTTTTGTCTGCCTGGGTATCGGCCTGTTTCAGTTGTGCCTCCAGCTCTGGCAAACGGCCATACTGTAATTCAGACATGGTTTGCCAGTCGCCCTTGCGTTTTGCCTCATCCATTTGCAGGCGGATTTTTTCTATCTCTTCCTTGATATGGGTACTGCCCTGCACCAGCGCTTTTTCTGCCTTCCAGACTTCTTCGAGGTCAGCATATTCGAGCGACAGTTTGCCTATTTCTTCTTCTATCAAGATCAGGCGTTTTTTGGAACCCTCATCCTTTTCGCGCTTGACGGCTTCTTTCTCTATCTTCAGCTGTATCAGGCGACGATCCAGCTTGTCCATGACCTCAGGCTTGGAATCTATCTCTATCTTGATCTTGGCTGCGGCCTCATCAATCAGATCAATTGCTTTGTCTGGCAAGAAACGGTCAGTAATGTAGCGATGTGACAATTCAGCCGCAGCGACTATCGCCGGATCAGTAATATCGACACCATGATGGACTTCGTATTTCTCTTGCAGACCACGCAGGATAGCTATGGTTGCCTCCACACTAGGTTCATCAACGATAATTTTCTGGAAACGGCGCTCCAGTGCAGCATCTTTTCTATGTATTTGCGGTATTCATCCAGCGTGGTTGCGCCTACACAGTGCAATTCACCGCGTGCCAGTGCAGGTTTGAGCATATTGCCCGCATCCATTGCGCCTTCTGCCTTGCCTGCGCCGACCATGGTGTGCAATTCATCGATAAAGACGATGGTCTGGCCTTCATCCATGGCGATTTCCTTGAGCACGGCTTTGAGTCGCTCTTCAAATTCACCACGGAATTTGGCACCGGCCAGCAAGGCAGCCATGTCCAGCGAGAGGACGCGCTTGGACTTCAGGCTGTCCGGCACCTCGCCATTGACGATACGCTGAGCCAGCCCTTCGACGATGGCGGTTTTACCAACGCCAGGCTCACCGATGAGCACAGGATTGTTTTTGCTGCGGCGCTGCAAAACCTGGATGGCGCGGCGGATTTCATCATCACGGCCAATCACAGGGTCGAGCTTGCCCATACGGGCGCGCTCGGTCAGGTCCAGGGTGTATTTTTTTAGGGCCTCGCGCTGACCTTCAGCGTCCTGACTATCCACATTGCCACCACCCCGTACAGCAGCGATGGCTGCTTCCAATGATTTACGTGTCAGCCCATTCTCGCGTGCCAGCTTGCCAGCCTCGGACTTGTCCTCTGTCAGTGCCAGCAGGATCATTTCACTGGCGAGAAACTGGTCACCGCGTTTTTGCGATTCCTTGTCTGCCAGGTTCAACAAGCCAACGAGTTCGCGGCCAGCCTGTACTTGCCCATCCGTACCGCTGACCTTGGGCAAACGCTCCAAAGCAGCTTTCAAGGCATTGCCCAAGGCGGCAACATTGACACCTGCCCTTTGCAATAATGAACGGCTGCTGCCATCATCCTGGTTGATCAATGCCAACAAGACGTGCACAGGTTCTATGTATTGGTTATCATTGCCGACTGCCTGACTTTGCGCGTCAGAGAGCGCTTCTTGTAGCTTGGTAGTTAATTTGTCGAGCCGCATGACTCTCTCCTGAAGAATTAGTTAGCTTTACAATTTGGGGCAGCTAAGCCAATTTCAAGAATAGTTGGTTTAAACTCGCGACACATCCCCCAAAGCTTGTTTTACATCAAAGATCACATGGATTTACATCAGATACAAATTACTTATCTTCCTGAACAGGACAGATTATTGCTGAAATTATCGTTTGCAGAAAAAGATAAGACAATGAGGCAAGAGATAGACCTTTTGTTCACCCGCCGGACGACCATGAAGTTCTGGCCCGGCTTGCTGGAGGCCATGGGCAAGCAGGTCAAGATGAGCAAACCCAGCGCCGCCCATGCGAGCTCGGAACTGGTACAAATGGAACATGAAGCCTCAGTGGCCGAGATGAAGGATAGTGGCCATTTTGATACGCCCCTAGAGGGAGATGTTCAAGGCTGGCCTCTGGGTAAGGAAGCCATGCTGCCAGAAAACATACAATTTCATGTCCATGCCAAATTGCCATTCAGGATGGAATTTACGGTTGCCGGCGGCAAGAATTTTGAAATTGCCATGGGCAAGCGTTTGCTGCATGGCTTTTGCAAATTATTCCAGGACGCCGTGGAAAAAGCAGACTGGGGATTCACCCTGGAAATGCTGGGCAGTGCGCCGGAAATGCCTCCGGCGAACATGCTGAACTAAAACAGCAAGCTAAGGACGATTAAGGCTTAATCGAATTTGCCAGATTTTTTGAACTGATCGGTGGCATCCACCAATGCAGCAGCGATGCCGGGCTCACCACCAGAATGACCGGCGTCGGCAATAATCTGCATGCGTGCTTCTGGCCAGGCCTGGTGCAGTCTGTGTGCGGTCGCAGGCGGGCAAACCACGTCATAGCGGCCTTGCACGATAACAGCGGGCAAATGACGGATACGATCTATGTCCTGTATTAACTGGTCTTCACGCATGAAAGCGCCATTGATCATGTAATGCGCCTCCAGCCTGCCCAAACCTATGGCAATTGCATCTGACTCAAAATCGGCGATGGTATCTGGCTGCGGCAACAGGAAGATGCAAGAGCCTTCATAGCGGCTCCAGTTGCGCGCAGCTTCAGTGTAAACAGCGGGGTCGTCACTGAACAAGCGTTTGGCATAGGCTTGCAGCAAATCATGTCGTTCTTCTGCTGGCACACCCTCGGCAAAACGCTGGTACACTTCAGGAAAGAACCATTTCATGCCATTCACAAACCATTCAACCTCAGCCCTGGTGCACAGGAATATACCGCGCAACACAAAACCCAGGCAACGCTCAGGATGTGCTTCACCATAGGCCAGCGCCAGGGTGGAGCCCCAGGAGCCACCAAAAACCAGCCATTGCTCTATACCCAGCATGACACGGATTTTTTCTATGTCATCCACCAGCAAGGCCGTGGTGTTATTGCGGTATTCCCCCAGTGGCAGGGACTTGCCCGCGCCGCGCTGATCAAACAGCACGATACGATAATGCTCAGGATCAAAGAAACGGCGATGGTTGGGTGCCGTACCAGCACCAGGCCCGCCATGCAGAAAAATTACCGGCTGGCCGTTGGGATTGCCGCTCTCTTCCCAATACAGGGTATGTATGTCATCAACAGG
This sequence comes from Undibacterium sp. YM2, assembly GCF_009937975.1. Taxonomy (NCBI): domain Bacteria; kingdom Pseudomonadati; phylum Pseudomonadota; class Betaproteobacteria; order Burkholderiales; family Oxalobacteraceae; genus Undibacterium; species Undibacterium sp. YM2. Next base: position 2,357,517 of record NZ_AP018441.1, on the reverse strand, counting down.
CAGCATGCCAGTGCGGCGTGGCTCTATAGGGGGATACAAAGAGGTAGTGTCAGCGCTCATGATGATAAGAGTTGATGTGGTTTAAATAATTACCAAGGATTATACCCATGTGTTTTGAGAAGTAATAGGCAATATTGCAATACCTGGTCGAGTATTGCGGTATAGACTTTTATTTTCTATGATGCTGTTTTTACATTTCAGGCTATAGCCATGCCACTATCAGAGCTTCAGGCGAATTCAAGCGGACATGAACAAACGGATGTACCTGGCCTGCATGGCTACTGGTCACGCATGACGGCAGCGCTGAGTGGCAAGAGCAGCGGACACAACTCCGAATTCCACAGGGATCGCCTGCTCCTGCATGTACTAGGGCTAGGACTGGAACAAACAACACAATATCTTTTGCAAAACCACCCTGGTTTTACAGAATTCCAGGACTGGGCCTTTGCTACAGCAGGTAAGCCATCCGGCAACACCATTGCCCGCCTGAAAAACTTGTATGAGGATGCGCCCCTCCCTCAGGATATCCTGAGCCTGCATGAGCAAGTCAGCAATATGCCTGATGTACTCAGTGCCGAAGACTTGCAACACTGGTCTGAACATGGTTTCGTCATTCTAAACGAAGCTGTACCAGCAACAGATTGCGCGGAGGCAGCACAAACAATCTGGGATGCTTTAGGTGCAAAAGAAGATGAAGTTGCATCGTGGTACCACAAAGGACATGCCAACATCATGGTGCAGTTATTCCAGTCACCGGCATTTGACAAAAATCGCCGCTCTTTACGCATACACAAGGCATTTGCACAATTGTGGGGGACTGCAGATTTATGGGCAAGCACTGACCGTTGCAGCTTTAATGTCCCTGAAAAACCAGGCCACGTCTTCCAGGGGCCAGACCTGCACTGGGATGTGAGCTTGTACCAGCCCGTGCCATTTGCAACCCAGGGCGTACTCTACCTGACAGATACACCGCCAGAACAAGGCGCACTGACCCTGGTGCCAGGTTTTCAGCACAAGCTTGCAGCATGGCTGGATGCACTACCAGCAAATGCCAGCCCCAGGGAAGAAGATTTACATGCCCTGGGCTCTGTACCTGTGGGTGGCAAGGCAGGCGACCTGGTGATCTGGCACCAGGCCCTGCCCCATGGCAGCCGACCTAACCGGGGCAAGAAACCCCGCATCGTACAATACATCAACATGCTGCCCAGCCATTTGCAAGTACATGAGACCTGGCTTTAAAAACACCCCGCAATTTACTGGAAGAACGCCTTGTAGCTCGCAAAACCGGCAAAGCAGCAAATAATGGACCCCAGCAAATGCACGCCACTATGCAGTAAAGCCCAGCCGTAGTCGCCACGGTGCAGCAGGCTCATGGCTTCTGCCGAGAAAGTAGAAAAGGTTGTCAGCCCACCCAGAAAACCAGTAATCAGAAACAGCCGCCATTCAGGAGACAGCTGCGGATAGGCAGAAAAAAAAGCTACCGCAAAACCGATAATATAGCCGCCCCCCAGATTGGCGATCAGGGTACCGACAGGCAACAAGGGCAGCACACCGTTGAACCACAATCCCAGAGCCCAACGCAGCCAGGCACCGAACGCCGCACCCAGGCCAACTGCCAACGCCCCCAGCCAGGTCATGCGACACCCTCTGTCCATTTTTGCAGGGCCTGATCGTCGGATTCACGCGCATCCACCCAGCGTGCACCTTCTGGCGTCTGCTCTTTCTTCCAGAAAGGTGCCTGGGTTTTCAGATAGTCCATGATGAATTCGCAAGCAGCAAAAGCATCGCCACGATGGCGTGTAGCCACAGCTACCAGCACAATCTGGTCCAGTGGCTGCAAAATTCCCACCCGGTGAATGACGACAGTATTGATCAGCTTCCAGCGTGCCCCAGCTTCTTTGACTATCTGTTCCAGCGCTTTTTCTGTCATGCCAGGATAATGTTCCAGCTCCATGGCACTGATGTCCTGACCATCGTTGATATCGCGTACCAGGCCAACAAAGCTGACCACAGCACCTATGCCAGGATTCGCCTGACGCAATTGCGCCAACTCTGCATTCAAATCAAAGTCAGCGGTTTGCACGCGGATTATCATGTCAGTCATCTATCAGCCTCCGGTAACTGGCGGAAAGAATGCCACTTCCGCCCCTTCGCTGATAACGGTATCCGGCTCACACATCTGCTGGTTGTATGCCATGCGCAACGCGCGTCCGGGTGCCAGCACTTCAGCCCACACATCGCCACGCGCTGCCAGCCAGGTTCTGACTTGTCCCACTGTCCTGATATCTTCTGGCAAGACCACTCTTTGCTCAGACATGCCCAGCTTTTCACGGACACTGGCAAAGAAACGTAATTGTATATTCATCATCTAAAATACCGGGAATAAGAGCAAATTCAAGCGGGCAGCTTACATCAGGCTGCTAAAGGGGATGTATCGTACCAGTTCGCCTTTGCGTATGTTCTGACCTGGCGCAAGATCGATCAAGCCATCGCCCCAGACAGTCGAAGTCAGTACGCCAGAACTCTGGTTGGCAAACAGATCCAGACCCCCCTCTGCATTCAGGCGGGCACGCAAGAATTCATTGCGCCTGTCCGGCTTTAACCAGTCGAAATCAGCACGCACCTGGTAAGCTGCGGGCTCCACTTTTTCTACACCCTGCATGCGCAGGATGAAAGGACGCACAAACAGCAGGAAAGTGACGAAACTCGATACCGGATTGCCCGGCAACCCCATGAAAAATGCCTTGCCGACTTCACCAAAAGCCAAAGGCTTACCGGGTTTCATGGCGATCTGCCACATGTTCAGACTACCCTCGGCCTCAACTGCCGGCCTTATATGGTCTTCTTCACCAACAGAAACACCACCGGATGTGATGATGAGATCATGATCCTGGCTGGCACGACGCAAAGTGTCACGGGTTGCGTCCAGCTTGTCTGGCACGATGCCATAGTCAGTGACAACACAACCCAGGTCTTGCAATAAGCCATTTAATGTAAAGCGGTTGGAATTGTATATCGCGCCAGGTTTCAAGGCTTCACCAGGCATGGTCAGTTCATCGCCGGTAAAAAATACCGCGACCCTGGGCTGACGCAAAACGGGCAATTGTGCCAGGCCTACCGATGCGGCCAATCCCAGTTCCTGCGCCCGCAAACGCGTGCCCGCGTTCAATATTGTAGAGCCCGCCTGGATATCTTCGCCCTGGCGACGCACCCATTCGCCACTACGTGGCTGGTGCCTGATGATGACAAATTCACCGTCTGCCTGACACTGCTCCTGCATGACGACCGCATCTGCGCCAGCAGGTATCATGGCGCCAGTGAAGATACGTGCCGCTGTACCTGGCTCCAGTGCCTGTGGCACATGACCGGCCGGTATTCTTTGCGAGATGCGCAGACGCGTCTCGCCGCTGGCGCAATCACTTGCGCGTACAGCATAGCCATCCATCTGGGTATTATCCGCGGGTGGAACATCCAATAAAGACGACTGATCTTCAGCGAGGATACGGCCATTTGCCGCAATCGTGGGGAGTTTTTCATCGCCCCCGGCTGCGCATAAAGGGCGTACGGCTGACAATAAAAAAACCAGCGCTTCTTGGGTACTCAACATGGGTTTGGACATGGTTCGGATTTCATCTCAGCTAATATAAGGGCAAGCTATATTGTAGCCTGAGTCCCCAGGCTTTACTGTATGAGACGAGAGTCAAGAACCATGTCTGATCTGAAAGCAATAAATCCGCAGGCAATAATGCATGCGGATTTATTTTTTAAGCATGACCGGCGACTACTTCACTACCAATCAGGGTGCCAATATCATCTGACCATTCTGGAAAGTTACCCTGACCCTGTCACCTACACGGTAATAGTTGTTGGGCTCTACCAGGACTGCACGCTGATCACCATTCGGCAGACGTAAAGTCAGCTCCAGCTTGTTCCTTGGGGTGGAATTACGTTCCATTTCATTGCCTATGACACCACCGGCGATAGCTCCGCCAACGGTAGCCAGATCACGTCCAGTGCCTTTGCCGACCTGGTGTCCAAGCACGCCGCCTAGCAGTGCACCAACCACCGCACCACCGCCAGAAGAACCGCCACTGCCGACATTTACCTCACGCACACCAACAATCGTTGCTGTATCCACATAGGCATTCTGGTATTGCTGCGGATAATTCTGAGGATTTTGTCCGTAAGCAGGATATTGCGGCTGGGTCTGATATTGCTGTGGGTACTGGTTTTGCGCATGTGAAGGATAACGCTGGACAGCACATCCTGCCAGAGAAACAGCAAGGGCTAAAGTGGCCAGGATAGTAAGCTTGCGCATAATGAACTCCGAAAAAAAGTAATGTACTCAATCAACGCGGTACTCAGACTATTGTTGACCGCAAGCACAAAAATATCACGCGAAGTAACAAAAAATTACGTTTTATTGCCAAAACGAAAATTCAGCCAAACAACAAGTAAAAGTTGCTTCCAGTGCCATGTCTCCTTGCATCATAGACAATTTTCATTTTACTTGCCTGGAAATTGATGCAGATCAAATATAAATAAGAACGATTATCATTTACTTTCAATATTCATTTCGTTACAATTGCGCTCTGATTTTTTCACATTCTTACCTCAGCCATTCTTGAAGAAAAGCCAGCGGTATTTTATTTTCATTATCATCCAGGAAATATCATGGTTCACATCAAGAGTCGCAAGCACTCCAATTTCAATACGCGCATCAACCACACCATGACGGTGGCAGCGGCGGCATTTTTGCTGCCTATCGCAGCACAGGCGGCTGACCCAGCCCTGCCAGAAGTTAAAGTCACCGCAAAAACCGAGAATGATTTCAAGGCAGACAAAGCGTCTTCCCCAAAATATACGCAGCCGCTGGTCGATACCACACAAACCATTAGCGTCATTAAACGCGAGCTGATTGATCAGCAAGGCGCTCTGACACTGACAGAAGCGCTACGCAATACGCCAGGCGTTGGTGCATTCTTCCTCGGTGAAAATGGCAGCACCAGTACTGGTGACAGTATCTACATGCGCGGCTTTGATACGTCCAGCAGCATTTATGTGGATGGCGTGCGTGACCTGGGTTCCATCTCCCGTGACTTGTTCAATATCGAGCAAATCGATGTACTCAAAGGCCCGGCTGGTACAGATGGTGGCCGTGGTGCACCTACAGGCTCCGTCAATCTGGTCAGCAAACAGGCTACTCTTGATGATGCCATCCTCGGTAACGTGACTGTAGGTAGCGGCAGCCAAAAACGTGTGGCATTGGACTGGAACAAGGCCATCAGCGCTGAACAGGGTTCTGCATTCCGCTTGAACGTGGTAGATCAGGACAGCGGTGTGGTTGGCCGCAATGAAGTTAAAAACAAACGCTGGGGTGTTGCGCCATCCTTCGCCTTTGGTCTGAAGTCTGCTACCCGCGTTTATGTGAATTACCTGCATGTACAGCAAGACAATGTGCCTGATGGCGGCGTACCTACCGTGGGCCTGCCGGGCTATACCAGCCCCGACCCCAAACGTCCTTTCATTGGTACGGCACCCAAAGTCAATCCTGAAAATTTCTATGGCTCTGTCAATGACTTTGACAAAGTCACAGCTGACATGCTGACTGGCCGCATTGAACATGACTTCAGCGACAAGGTAAAACTGATCAACACGGCACGCTATGGCAAAACCAGCCAGCATTACCTGCTGACATCCTTCATGGGTTCCACTGCCAATCTGCTGACGCCATCAACAACCGATCTCTCTACCTGGACACTGGCACGCGGCACACGCACTTTGAAAGACCAGGAAAATGAAATCCTGACCAACCAGACTAACCTGGTGGCAGACCTGGACTTGGGCGGCCTGAAACACAGCATGGTCGGCGGCATTGAAATCACCAGTGAAAAACAAAATACCTGGGGTAATGATGGCCTGGGTACTTTGCCAGCAGCTAATTTCTACAACCCAAACCCACGTGACCCAGTCACTGGCCTGAACCCGGTACGTAATGCCGTCTTCACCCGTGGTGCAACCAATACTGCCAGCGCCTATGTATTTGACACGATCAAATTCAGTCCTGAATGGCAAGCCAATGCGGGTGTACGTATAGACCATTACACGACAGACTATTCTGCAGCCAGCTTGTCAACAGCAGCGGCCAACCCAACTTTGCCGGTTGGCACGTTAATCCCCACCAACCTGAACATGGCCGGCAACCTGGTCAACTTCAAACTGGGCGCATTGTATAAACCAACCAAGGACAGCAGCGTCTATGCATCGTATTCGACTTCCAAGCAGCCGCCTGGTGGTTCCAACTTTGCCCTGAGCGCATCTGCCAGCAGCGCTGCCAATCCAAAGTTTGATCCGCAAGAAACCAAGAATATGGAAATTGGTACCAAGTGGGATCTGCTGGATCAGAAATTGTCTTTCACGGCAGCGATTTACCGTACTGAAGTATCCAATGAAGTAGTACAAAACCTGACAGACTTGCTGTACTACCAAACTGGCAAAAAACGCGTGCAAGGTGTAGAGCTGGGCGTGACAGGCGCGATCAACCGCAACTGGCTGGTCAGCGCAGGTTATACACGCATGGATACCAGTGTTGAGAGTGGCCCACTGGTGACTGCCAGCGGCATCAACAACCTGAGCTACACGCCTAAACAAAGCTTCACCGCCTGGACATCTTACCAATTACCTATGGGCATCAAGCTCGGTGGTGGCGCACGCTTCGTTGATGCACTGTTGCGCGGCACTGATGGCGCAGTAGGCACACCAGCGAAAACAGAAGCCTACTGGGTATTTGATACCATGGCCAGCTATGCCATCAACAAAAACATAGACCTGCAATTGAACATCAACAACATTGCAGACAAAGTCTATGTTGCTGCCATCAACAAGAGTGGCTACCGCTATACTCCAGGCACACCAAGGGCAGTCAGCCTGACAGCAAATGTAAAATTCTAAAGCAATCAAACTGGCCCCTCTCCCTGAGGGGCTTTTTTCTGGAGCAATCGTAATGATGTTACATATACCTGGCGTGCTCAGCCGTGAGCAAGTCAGCGCAATAAGACTAAGGCTGGACGCAGCCAACTGGGTTGACGGCAAACAGACTGTAGGTGCGCAGGGTGCCCAGGTAAAACGCAACCGTCAACTTCCTGAGCACTCTGCACTGGCACAAGAACTGGGCCACATCGTTCTGGCTGCATTAAAAAATAATCCCCTGTTTTTCGCCGCTGCCCTGCCCTTGCGCATCGTGCCGCCGCTGTTCAACTCTTATGCCGGTGGTGAACACTATGGCCTGCATGTAGATGGTGCTGTGCGCAATGTCGCCAATGCTAACTACAGTCTGCGTACCGATGTATCTTCTACGCTGTTCCTGTGTGACCCGGAAGACTATGATGGCGGCGAGCTTGAAGTAGTTGATACCTACGGCACCCATGAAGTGAAATTGCCTGCCGGTGACCTGATACTCTACCCCTCCACCAGCCTGCACCAGGTCTTGCCAGTTACCCGTGGTGAACGCGTATGTTCGTTCTTATGGACACAAAGCATGATACGCGACGACGCCCGCCGTAACATGCTCTTTGAAATGGACCAGAACATCACCCGCCTGCGCAGCTTGCTTGGTGACAGTGCAGAAGTCTTGAGCCTGACCGGCCAGTACCACAATCTCTTGCGCATGTGGTCAGAGACCTGAACTTGCTTGTCACCTGCAAATCAAACAGCAAAGCCCGCAAAGATAAATTTCCATGCGGGCTTTCTTACTTAAAGGTAAACTTGCCTTAACCGAAGACTATCCATCCCAGCAAACGCACTCAGACCAAACGAACATGAAACTTGACAAGCACACCAGCCAGTCTGCCAGGAGCGTGGATGTTTAAGCCGTTTGCCGATTACCTGTCAAATAAAAGATTTGCATCCCTGGATGGCTTGCGCGCCATCAGTATCATCGCCGTCATCTGGCATCACACTGCACCTGCGGGCATCAATGAGATATTGACCAGCATAGGCGCGCAAGGTGTGCAATTATTCTTTGCCATCAGCGGTTTTTTGATCACGACCTTGTTGTTAAGAGAACGTGAGCGCAATGGCAAGATAGACCTCAAGGCATTTTACCTGCGCCGTTCACTGCGCATCTTCCCTCTATATTACGGCACACTGGCGTTGTATATCGTTCTGGTATATGTACTGGAAAGATATTCTGAACCAGGTCAGGCTTTCTTTCACAACCTGATCTACTTTGCGACTTACACATCAAATATTTTTGTCGCACTGGATGGACGGGTCATTTTTTATTTTGCCTGGTCACTGGCAGCAGAAGAGCAGTTCTATCTGGTGTGGCCACCACTCTTATTACTCGCAGGTTCAGTCAAAAGAGCCAGCGTCATCCTGATCAGCGTAATTGCAGTTTGTGCAGCAAGCCAAATGGCAGGGCTGCGTGCATTCGATATCATACAATTACCCATCGTCATCGGTGCCTTGCTGGCGATAGGCTTGAACAATGAGAGCCACTTTAGCTGGCTCTACCGCATCCTTGGCCAGACATGGTCAGCGCCTGTGTTCTGCATGGCACTTCTGCTAGTCTTGCTTGGCAATATATTGCCTGGCTTTATTGCCTCAATATTGTTTGCGGGTCTGGTCGGGGCTTGCGTCATTCAGGAACGCCATCCCCTGACATCTTTACTGTCCTTGAAACCAATCGCCTATCTGGGGTCTATCAGTTACGGCATGTATATGCTGCACATGTTGTGCAAAAACTTTGTCACCAAACTCTTTGCTGTCTTGCAGATTCATGAAACAGGTATTGCGGTTTTCTTGCTGACGCTGATTGTAGCTACTATCACCGCCAGTATCAGCTTCCGTTATTACGAATCGTGGTTTCTGAACTTGAAAACCCGGTTTGAGCGCTAAAACATCAGATTAAGCACGCTGCCATGCAAATTGCTCAAGCCTGGCAGTGGATTTTCTACGTCCCCTGTGATCAGCACCGGCATCAAATAACGGTATCAGTCCGGCAAACCGGGCTGCCCAGGAATTATCTGCCCTGAACTTGCTCAGACCATCCGCGCTGCTGCGATGCCGCAGGCAAGTCTTGAGCAGGGTAGTGAAATCACTTTCCCCATTGTATAAAAACACGCCATCCTCATCCGCCCGCAAAGACATCTCACCAAAGTCAGATGACAGAACCGGTATCCCCAGCGAGCGGTATTCATAGTACTTGATAGGGTCAACCGAGGCCGTCAGCAATTTGCGCTTGAAAGGTATCAAGCCTACAGAAAATTTCTGCATGGCCTGCATGGCACGCGCATGGCTGCATGCTGGCAGGATTTGCACATTCTTTGGCAATGCGCAAGGTGGCGGCGTGAACACTGGCCCTATCAGGCGCACAACGGCGCGTGGGTCAGTGTTTATCAGCGAAGAGGCCAGCTTGACGACTGCATCCCAATCAAACCAATGACCTATCGTGCCCACATAACCATACACTGGTGACTGCTCAGATCTTGGCAATGCAGGCGGCAGGTTATCACTGTCACAGGCGTTCAGTATCAGGCTCAGTTTATCAGCCTGCGCCGAGAAACGTGAGACTGCGCTGGAAGAAACCACGATCTTATTGACCCTGGCTGCCAGATTGCTTTCGGTATATTGCATAGCCCTGCTGGACAAACCCTCATAGAAGGCCGGAAAATCATCCATGGCATCATACATGGACGCCATTTCAGGATAACGCGCCAATACCTGCAAGGCCAGCTTGGAAGGCTTGCCAACAACAATCTGCGCCTTGGCGTTGCCAACAAATGCATCTATCTCTGTCATGGCCTTGCGCCAAAACCATTGCTGTAAAAACCCGGAAGCAGGCACAGGTTCTATCGGCAAGGCAGGAACCTTGACCAGTGTCAGCCAGTCTGCTTTTTCCGGGTTTTCTTTATCCCTGACAGTGCCAGCAAAAGTGGATGTCTGTGCAAATTTTGAAACCAGCACGCGTTGCACATCACTCAGGTCTGGAAAGCGCGTGGGATAAGGGTCTACCCACAATACCTTCGCATTAAATTGCTGATGAAACCAGCGCACAAACTGATGTGGTCTTTGGGCAAAGCTGTTCCAGGGAACAGGAGAGAGATAAACGAGGCGCATCATGCAGGCTCAGCTTCAACTGCTGCTTCAACTGCAGCTTCGCTATGACTATCTGCAGATTTATCCTGGGCTGCATAATACTGCTGGAGTACCCGCACTATCCGTCCAGCGGCCAGGCCATCACCATAAGGCGATACGCCTCTTGCCATCTCTTTGTAGGCAAACTCGTCATCCAGCAGTTTTTGTGTCTCTGCGACGATGTTGTCGTAATTTGCACCGACCAGCTTCACTACGCCCTGCTCTACCGCTTCAGGCCTTTCGGTTTCTTCACGCAAGACCAGTACAGGCTTGGCCAGCGCTGGCGCCTCTTCCTGCACTCCACCAGAATCGCTAATGATCAGATAAGCGCGCTTCATCGCTGCCACAAAAGGGGCATAATCCAGCGGTGCACACAAATGAATATTCGCGCACTCACCCAGCGTTGCATGGGCAACTTCCTTGACGTTAGGATTTGGATGCACAGGGTAAAGGAACTGCACATCCGGGTTATCTTGCGCCAGCTTCAGTATGGCGCGGCAGATATGAGCAAATGGTTCACCAAAATTCTCACGCCTGTGCGAAGTGATGAGTACCATGCGTTTGCTGGCATCCAGCTCTATACCCAGGTTCAGCTCACGCTCCGCCGTCATCAGCAAGGCATCAATCACGGTATTGCCTGTGACGATGATGTCACTATCAGCCACACCTTCAAGCAAGAGATTCTGGCGTGAGCTTTCTGTCGGGGCGAAATGCCATTGTGCCAGGCGACCGGTCAATACCCGGTTTGCCTCTTCTGGAAATGGATTTTGTTTATCCCAGGTACGCAAGCCCGCTTCAACGTGTCCAATAGGTATGCGGTGGTAAAAACAGGCCAGCGATACTGTCATGACAGTTGTTGTATCACCCTGAACCAAGACCACATCCGGTTTCTCTGCCAGCAAGACCGCATCCAGATCCAGCAACATGCGGCCAGTGAGGGTTGTCAATGACTGGTTAGGACGCATCATGTTCAAATCAATATCAGCTTCAATATCAAAAAATGACAACACCTGATCCAGCATCTGGCGATGTTGTGCCGTTGCCAGCACCCTGACCTGTGCCCAGGGCTCTTGCTTCAAGGCCAGAATAACGGGAGCCATCTTGATGGCTTCAGGGCGGGTACCAACGACACACAATATTTTTTTCATGATGAATTACTTTCAGATTCAGAAATTACTGTCCATGCATTTCAATGCAATGAAGGTTTTTGAAATGCTTTTTCCATCGCCCTGACACGACAGTCCCAGTCATTGGCATCTGCCAGATCAGCCAGGCACTGGGTAAATTCAGGGTCATCTTTCACTGCAAAGGCTGCATCCAGCGCGGCGCTTAGCGATTCCACACTGTTGCCAGAAAATACCTCCTCAAACGCGACGCACTCCGCCATATCCCTGGTTACGACCACAGGTTTTTCCAGCGCAAAGTATTCAAATAATTTGAGGGGTGAAGTGGTGCGGGCGATTTCGCCGGGAGCGAATGGAATAAAGCAAACATCAAACTGGCGTGCGTACGCTGGCAGGATTTGATAATCCACCGTCCCCATATACAAAAGATTGTCAGCCTTCACCAGTTTGTCTGAACCACCGTAGTAGTCAGGCCCGATAAACACAAAGCCAAGATCAGGGCGGCAATTAACCAGATCAGCCACTGCCTCATACCAGAGCCAGGGAGCAAGCGCACCGAAGTAGCCAACTACCTTGCTGTACCTGGCGCGGAATTTTTGCAGGTTTTGCGGCAGCGGCGTGCTCAGGTGCTTAGGGTGACGATAATGCGCAGTATCGACCCCGTTTTGTGCAAGGATGACTTTATTTACGCCTACAGCAGCGATGGCTTCTTCATACAATTTCTTGGCAGACGCCACCACATAATCTGCGCCACCACTGAAAGCGAAATCCTTCAAGGCCAACAAACGGCGCACATTTTCTGCATCGCCACTGATTTGCGGATCGATATGATCGATGTACTCATACACCAGCGTGCCACGCCTGCCGTTTTCCAGCAGCAGCTCAGGTGTATTGGCATAGGCAGTTGAATACAATGAACGCACCACATCCTGCAATTGATTGACTTCATGACGGTTCGTGATCCAGACATTTTTCGCCACCTCCCTGCAGCCCTGCACATCATCGCCCGCCCAGTTATCGGTGCGATAAATCACCAGGTAGCCAAGACGGCCAAAGGCAGCGGCAATATGCTGGGGACGTTGATACAGAGGTACATTCCAGTCAATCACCAGCTCCTGCACAAAGATGCCCTTGTAATCTGCACGACGCGACAAGACCTGTTGCTGGAATTCAGGCCAGCTTAAATCTGTGTTTTTTTCAGCTTTGCTTGCAAAAGGCGTTACTGCATTGGTATTTGCTGATGAAACTCCGGCAAATGCCAGTTGCGACGCGTTTACTGCAGGCGACGACGCTCTCACCCAGCGCACGAAATCATGCCTTGGCCCATGCAATGCCCAGCGCATTTTTGCTGGCAAACGCCAGAACATGAATTTCGCCAGGTCATAACAGGCACGCCCAGGGCTTTGAAAAAACTGCCTGGTAAAACGCAAGGGGCGCGTCAATATCCAGGAATAAGACTGCTTGATCTCCCTGATGGCCTGCTCTTTGTAATGCACATCCAGATTCATCCTGCTGATTTGTGCATCACGCAGATCAAGTTGCTGGAGCAGTTTGTCGTAGTCATCTGCCTTCTTTTGCAGATCGGCTGTCAAATTCTGCAACCCAGATTGAACTTTGTATTGCGCCTGCAATGCATGTTCGCTACTCACCAGTTGATCTTTCAGGCCGAGTATCTGTTGCACCTTCTCGTCTATGCCTTGCTGTAGCTTTTCACACTTCAACAGCAATTCAGCAATATCCAGTTGCTGCTGTTGATAAGCTTTTTCATGTTGCAGCAACATATGCTCTTGATGAACGCTTTCCAACTCTAGCGATTTTTGCGTTTGCTGTGCCTGCTGTAATTGCAGCTGCGATTCGCTCAGTGAGGTTTGCAATTGAAGCAATTCAGATTGCACATCGGTTTGCGTCAAGTGCACATGACTCAAACGCAAGCCCAGTTTCTTAAGCCAGCCCATATCTGCATACATCAAGATGATTTGCTCACCCTGCCACAGGCTGTTTGGCAATGGGCGGCAATCCAGTACTTTGGCCCAAACGAGGCTGAAACCATTTTCCAGTTGCAGTGGAATATTCTCAGGCAAGAAAGAATAGAAATGCTCGCTCTCTCGCTCCAGCTCGCGGTAAGGCAAGGCCAACACCAGTGCCTTGCTCGCTCGCTGGCTCAGCGTTTGCAAAACTTGGTAGGGCTGATGAAAATGCTCCAGCGTATTCGAAGAAAATACCACATCAAATACATCCTGATCTGATGTTGATGATGACAGCCAGTCAGTATTTGCAAACCGCAATCCTGGATAACGTGCATGCGCCTGTTGTATCGCCGCAGCAGAAAAGTCCACCCCCTTAATCTGATCAGCCGGTACATAGCTGGCCCAAACATCAGTTCCATCCCCCTGTGCGCAACCCCAATCAGCCACACTTAATTTCTCTTGCCTGATTTGGTCCAGCAACCAGCCTGGCAATTGCTGAATGGCGATGCTGGCAAAGAAACGTGATTGTTTATCACCTTTGCAAGCGACCCAATCATTTTCAAATCGCGCATCCCAATACGCGCGGGAATTAATTTCTGTTTGCATGTTCGTGTTATCTATCACTGATTAATTTTGATGAAGAGTGCTTCATTGCCTTCAGGCAGCCAGTTTCTTTAGCTTCAGGTCGAGTGCAGGCGCAACAATCTCTTGCGAAATCGGCGGTTGAAACAACCCAAAGAAGCGCTGATCCGCGAGTGAAGAAAAGTAATGCGCACCCTCTATGTATTCGTAATAGTGAATATCGCGATGCAGGCGGTTCTCTACTGCGGCAACCAACAGGTATTTGCCAGTAACCAACGGGTTGGTGAGTGTGAAGCTGACTTCAAATTCTTCATCGTCTGGCAAACGCCTGCTTTCAAAATCATGGGTAGTCGAAACGATAAGGTCGCTGCCTTTTAAATCCTTGATGGAGACGGCAACGCTTAAATGCTCTCTGTCTATGCTTTGCGGTATGCGCAGGCTGATCCTGATCTCCATGCTTTTGCCCCATTCATGGACATCACGGCGTGCGCCATTGGCATCCAGCACAGCTGCAGAAAGTATCAGACCCTTATGCGAACCCCAGTGAGTAACTGGCCGACTATCAAGTGCAATGTCTTCCGCCGCCACTTCAGCCAGTACATTTCCCAATACAGGAACATTGGCCGAGTGCATGGCTTCATGCTCGTCATCGTCGCTGGCATCATCGTCCTGAAACATCATTTCCATATAGCGACCAGTCACCGGAAAAACATCGCCCTGCTCCAGCATGCGCCCCTTGTCGAGCCAGATGGCGCGGTCACATAAAGTGCGCACTGAACTGACGTCATGGCTAACAAACAAAATACTGGCCCCTGTTTTCTGTATATCCTTGATACGGCGCATGCACTTGGCAACAAAACGGGCATCACCCACAGCCAGCGCCTCATCCACAATCAAAATCTCAGGATCAACATGAATCGCAATCGAAAACGCCAGGCGCGCATACATGCCGCTGGAATAGGTCTTGACCGGCTGATCCAGAAAATCATCGAGCTCAGAGAAGGCCAATATCTCGCCCATACGCTCCAGCATCTGCTCTTGCGGAAAGCCCAGAATCGCCGCATTCAACAAGACGTTTTCACGCCCGGTAAACTCAGTGTTAAAACCAGCGCCTAATTCCAGTAAAGCCGCCAGCCTGCCATGCGTAGTCACCGTTCCCGATGTTGGCGACAAAGTGCCGCATATCATCTGCAACAGGCTGGACTTGCCACTGCCATTGCGACCTATGATGCCTACAGTCTCACCCGGTGCAATCTCGAACGACACATCGCGCAAAGCCCAAAATTCACGGTAATAGGTTTTGGAGCGCGAAAAAAGCATTTGCTTCAACCTGTCCTGCGGCTTGTCGTAGAGCTGATAACACTTGCTCAATTGCTCGACCTTGATGGAAAACTTAGAGGACATCGGCAAACCCCTTGCGCGTCTTTTGAAACCAGGCAAAACCCAGCCAGGCAACAACACCAGACAATAAAAAATAAACCAACCAGCTTTGCCAATCCAGCGGCTTGCCCCAGATCATGGCGTCGCGGCTCTGCTCTATCACCTGCGTCAAAGGGCTGACTTGAACGACAGCACGAAAACCATCAGGCAAAGCCGCTATCGGATAAAACACCGGAGACAAAAATGTCAGCACTGACACTGCAACACCCACCACCTGATGTATGTCACGAATAAAAACACCCAGTGAGGCCAATAACCAGCTCACACCCAGGCTCAACAAAACCAGCGGCAGCAAAACCAAAGGCAGGATAAAAATCGTCGCAGGCGGCACACCAAAAAATATCGAATAAAAAATCAGCCAGACTGCAAAGCTGACCATCAAATGAAAACAAGCCGCCCCCATTGCCACTACCGGCAAAATCTCCAGAGGGAATATCACCTTCTTGACGTAGTTCACATTGCTGACCACCAGACCAGGCGCACGGCTCACACATTCAGAAAACAATCCAAACACCATCAGCCCCGCAAACAGCACCAGTGCAAATTCCGTCTTCGATTCAGACCCACCAGCCCAGCGCGCCTTGAACACCACACTAAATACAAAGGTATAAACCGCCAGCATCAACACAGGATTAAAGAAAGACCACAACAAACCCAGCAGCGAGCCTTGATAACGCATCAGCACTTCACGCTTTATCAAACTCACGATGAGTCTGCGATGCTGCCGTAAAGAAGCCAGCAAGCTCAAGGGCGTAATGGACGGTACTGCGTGTGGATTCATTCAATTCATTTCAAAAATTTCGCGACATATTCAGAGTCACCAACTACCAGCGCACAGCCACAAAAAGTACAGACGAAACTCATCCTCCCTATAGGGATACAGAATGTTCAAAGCCTGAACAAGTGGAGATAATTATTTGAGCAGCACAACTACGTGCACTGCTTCCGCGTCCGACAACCAGATGCCGGGCGCACACACAAGAGCCCGTACAAGCTCACATCATGCAAGCGCTGATCTACTGCGCATCACAGACATACCAAGACGCGCTCTATCAGATGGGGATTATAGGGAGGAGACAGGAAGAGTATTTCTAACAAGTGTCGTGCAATTGTATGCAATTTGTACACGTGTAGAACGATGGAATTTTTTGATATGCGAATATTGCGATTTGAGTCTATAGAGAAAATTCACGCAGAATTCCGCATGCCCTGAAGCTTGGAAGCTTCCAATATGGCCGCATTGACAGCCATGCCCATAGGCGGAGATTGCAATTCCCCAGCTTCGTTAAGAACCAGCGTCATCAACCCAACTGAGGAAGCACAATCAAATTTTTTCTTGGCATCTTGTATGGAGGATGTAATTAACGCGTTCAATTCATCTGTAGCGCAGAACACCATCAATACTCCATCCACCAAATCCAGTTCTGCAAGTGGATCAAAATGTCTGAATTTTTCAAGGAAGCTCTCAATGCCCTGTGACAGCTTTACATACACAGTGATACACAAGACCTGTTTGATGTTCGACATATCTTCTCTTTTTCTAAACGGTCGCAAAAGGAGGTCAAAATTTCGAATCAACCTGTTGCATGTCTTTGCCATTCCAGGCCCACAAAAAGTAGCAACAAGTAATACAAATCAATCTATCCGAAAAACCAGCTCCTTCCATTCTTTAAATTTTATTGATTCTCTCATTTGATACCAACTCGCACGAAAACCTCTACGCAAAATCCTGGCATGTGGCATCTCTGCCGGAACACTCAATTTCACGTTTTCATATGTCAATAATTTATAGTCAGCATCAAGCTCACTGGTGGGGACAATTAAATAGCAGTAGGAAGTTTCATCGTTTACACATAAAGCACAAAACCTAACGCCAAATTTTTTATCATCTGCGTCTTGATACTTTAATTTTATATCTTCTTCATCGACGCATTCATTCTCAAAAATTTTCCATTCTGCTCTACCACAACAAATAGTGTGCTCTGGAGCTACCCATACAATTTCCCCTGGAAAGCCTTGCTGCTCAAGAAACTTGCGAAAAACAGGTATTATTTCTTCAAATTTTGGGTTCATGCGTATTGGTAGTTAATTGATAGTTCAAGTTTGGTGATTAAAAAAATTATCTGGAGGATAAACCCAAAGAACCAGTGTTAGTTACGCTCCTTAGCAATCATCACCCAATTCTTAAGTACAATCAGATTGGAAATAGCGTGCACATTCAAGGCTGGCGAAGAACCAGAACCGCCGCAAATTCCGTCAACCACTCCTACCTGTCTTCATCATTCAGATAAATATCCTCTCGACGTCACGTGATACGAAGCTCCGGCGAATTCTAAACGTAGTGATCTGGCCATGTGTAAAGCCTAACATAGTGGCTAAGGTATGAAGGCAGATGTTGGAAAGTTAGAACTAACCCAATTTTCGAACTTTGGCACGGCCACTACCGGATCACCGATTAACCTGTGCCGCATAGAGGAAAGCCTGAGCGCCGCCCATTTACGCCTGGCTGGAACGTAAGTGGAAAACCTGTCCTGGCTGGATTGCATGAAGCGATATGACCGGGCGCATACCTTCTTTTATTGCGACCCGCCATACTGAGAGACAGAGGGATACGGTGTTGAATTTGGCTATGAAAACTATGTGCAGATGGTTGAATTCATGCAGACTTGCAAGGGTAAAGTAATGGTCAGTATCAACGACCATCCAGCCATCAGGGAAGCGTTTAACGGGCGCACATGATGGGTCTAGATATTAAGTACAGCGTATAAAACACCCATGGTCAGCCTGAGACAAGCAAGGAATTGGTGATAATGAATTGGGAAGGCAGCAGTATAAACAGCTTGTTTTGACTTTTGGAGCTGCAAACCGAGTTCGCAGCTCCAATTTCAGTAACTTGATTTTGCTCTGTATTCCTCTGATTCTCCATTAGCACTATTTATCTCTTTTTCCGTGTTCAGCCACGCTTTAAATACCTCATCACCTGCTTGACTCCAGTGTAGCCTGATACTGCGTATGTCATCTATTGAGCGGAGAGTGTTAAGTCCACACGAGCCGCCTGGATAATACATAGAAAAGCCTCTGGCTAAACAGACCTCAAGAATCCAGTGGTTTTGATAACTACTATTATGAGCATGAAGTACAAACTTATGAATACTAGAACTTATGACTGCAGCACCGCAAATTTCATGTGTATGAGCTGACAAACATTTTTCGGGATTCAATTCAATGTCATTCCACTGCTTGACGTAGCGGCGATACATCCGATAAATCATTTCCGCCTGAGATGCATCATCAATGATAGTTGCGTGTTCCGCGTACTGCCATGCCTTGCCGTCTGAAGGTCTTTTGCCAATCCAATATGCCGTTTTTCTTGTCATCATCCTCTCCATCGCTATACGTCATTATAAGTAACTTAACTTTAACTGGCGTTAAATATTCAAGGCAGTGTCTTAAGGCAAGTTTTCAATACGGACTAAGTGCAATGATCGTTGCAAGAGGTTTCTATATTGCTCACTAAGCAAGGGGGGGCGGGCGACAATTAATACGCGAACCGGAGGTGATTACTAAGACAAATAATTTGCGAATGAGGGACAAAATTGTCGCGCCCTTGCAAATATAATTAAATTAACCATATACATCCACATATTTGAATTGTATGTTATTAAAAATTGGCGGCTAGTATTTCAATCATATTCAAAGGTTGCAATCCATATGACTAAAATAAAAACTCCAGTGCTGAGTATAACTGCAGAGATACACGAGTTACTGTCAAAGGATGGTTTCAGGCCTGAGATCATAGAAAATAATCTCGTTAAAGTCATGGTCGAGGGGGGCTTGTTCGTAATTGCACACGACGAAAAAGACCAAGGTTACTTTGAAATTACGTATCAGCCTTTTTGGAAAGAAGAGGATCAGTCCAAAATTTTCCAGCTAGTCGAATCATGCAATAAAGCGAACCAACAGACAAAGTTTGCTAAACTTATCACGCAGGGCAACAAAGTACATTGCGTAGTACAGTGCTTACATCCAAATACTCTTAGCTTTTATAACAACTTTAAAAGATACGTATCTGCAATTAATTTTGGAGTTTCTGCTTTTACAGAGAGCATGAACAAAAAAACGCTGCATTGACTGTTATAGCTTGTAGCTGATCAACTTGCGAAAACACCGACCTTGAGGCGGTGTTTTCTTTTAGTCTGTCCGCATTGTCGTCAACCATCAATTTGCAGAATTCTATGCGTTGATCAAGCGTATAGGTATGAAGTTTCCATAGGTTCAAACGGGAACTGCCAACACTGCAACAGTGGAATGATATGGCTTTCCTTCTGAATCGGGCGTTGATTCTTGCCCAATATGCAAGACCTTGTAGCCATGGTCTTGAATATAGTGATTAACATTTGCGTCAAAGAACTGGCCGTTATATGGCAGTGTGCAACCATGCTCGCAGCCCTGAACAATATTGGTTGAGATAACTTTTATTTTTTTTGTAGATTCAATTGACATATAAATTCCTTTTTTATAATTGCGAAATTAGCATAGTGCATGATAATACCAATCACAGAGTTTGCGCACTCTTTATGCGACCAAGTAATCGTCACATAAGCACGGCATTCAAATATAGTTTCTGAAATCAAAAAGGGTCACGTTCGTGACCCTTTATAAAACAATAGAATGCAAGGTTATCCGCAAATCAGTGCAAAGTATTGCGCCGCCTTACACCAATTTATAAAATTAAATGGCTGATTTCTTGCAGACCAAAAAGAAAAAGGCCGGATTATTCCGGCCTTCGATATGGTGCTAAGTGCTTGATTATTTTGGCGGAGAGGGGGGATTCGAACCCCCGATAGGTTTGACCCTACGCCTGATTTCGAGTCAGGTACATTCAACCACTCTGCCACCTCTCCGGCTTGGTTGTTCGTTATAAACGAAGCCTGAGATTATAGCAAAGAACTTGCTCAAATCAAAATTAGCGGTTTATACACAGCGATGCAATGAGGCAGGCATAGCCACATTGCGACATGAAGATGTCATAAAGCAAGACTATATTCTGATGCAATGCGGCAAGATGTCGTTTGCAATTGTGAATGCTCTTGGCATTTCAATATTAGGATCAGCTTCAATGGAAAGTAGTTTAGCGGGGGATACTGTGGATTATCTGTCTCAGCAAAACCTGGTATCAGAGCAAGACATCAGCCAGTTCGGTGCGCAGTCTGCGGCGCTGATGCTGGCGCATTTGCAGCGTATTATTGAGCAGCGCCTGCTTACCGCACGCTTCCAGCCCATTGTCCAGATGCAGAATGGCGACATCCTTGGCTATGAGGGTTTGATACGTGGCCCTTCGGACAGCCCGCTGCACTCTCCCGTCAATTTATTCAAGGCGGCATGGGAAAACAATTTGACGGTGACGGTGGAACACCTTTGCCGCCGCATCGTGCTGGAACAATTCGCTGCGCAGAAATTACCCGGCAAATTATTTTTGAATGTCAGCCCTGAGTGTCTGTTACAGAGAGATGTGCGCTATGGTGAGACGCTGGATTATATCCATGAGCTTGGCATCAACCCTGAGCGCGTCATCATAGAACTGACTGAATACCAGCCTACGCATGACTATGCCTTGTTGTGTGAGGCGGTTATCCATTATCGCGAGATGGGTTTTGAAATTGCGATTGATGATCTTGGTGAAGGCTTCTCCAGTCTGCGTTTGTGGTCAGAATTGAAGCCCGATTATGTCAAGATCGACATGCATTTTATCCAGGGCATAGATCACGATCCGGTCAAAGCGCAGTTTGTGCGCTCCATACAAAGCATCGCTGAAAAATCTGGTACGCGGGTGGTTGCTGAAGGCATAGAAACCCAGGCTGAGTTGCTGGCAGTGCGTGATCTGGGTGTAGCCTGCGGCCAGGGTTATCATATCGCCCGCCCTCACCCAACTCCGGCGCGTGCAGTGTCTGCTGAAGTGGCGCGGATTTTAACGCCGAACCAATATCAGGCTGCGCGACGTACCTCCGGCAGTTTTGAACAAGCTGCCACGGTAGAAAAGATTTTAAAGACGCCACCAACTATTTCTTCACGCATGCTGAACAACCAGGTGGATGACATCTTCTTGCAAAACCCCAAATTGCAGATCATTCCCGTGGTGGATGACGGCATGCCTGTGGGATTGATCAACCGTTATCACATGATAGACCGCTTTGCCCGCCCGTATCAGCGTGAGCTGTATGGCAAAAAGCCTTGCACCGTTTTCATGGAAGCGCATCCTGTTATTGTCGATAAAAATACCAGCATGCAGGATGTCAGCCACATTATCGTGGAAGCCAATTCTGAGCAGTTAATCAACGGCATTATCATTACTGATCAGGGCCGCTACATAGGTCTGGGTAGTGGCCCTGACTTGATGCGCGAGATCACGCAGATGCAAATCAATGCGGCGCGTTATGCCAACCCGTTGACGCAACTGCCGGGCAATGTGCCCATCAATGAGCATATTGATGTATTGCTGCAAAAAGAGCAGTCTTTTTGTGCCTGCTATTGCGACCTTGATCATTTCAAACCGTTTAATGATGTCTATGGCTACCGCCGTGGTGACGACATCATACAAATGACCAGTGATGTATTAAAGCAGCATTGCGACCAGCAGCTGGATTTTATCGGCCACATCGGTGGCGATGATTTCATCATCCTGTTCCGCAGCGAGGATTGGGAAGTACGCTGCCAGGCTATACTGGCGAGTTTTTCAGCTGCCATCTACGATTTTTACAGCAATGAAGACCGCGAACGAGGTGGCTATCTCAGTGAAGACAGGCAGGGCAAAAAAGTCTTTTACCCGCTCGTCAGCCTGTCTCTGGGCGTGGTGAAATCAAGAGCAAATCGCTATTACTCACATCACCAGATATCCATCGCCGCATCAGACGCCAAAAAGCAGGCCAAGAAGATACATGGCAATAGTCTGTTTGTAGATCGTCGTTCTGAAATGGATTTACTGGTAGGTTAAACGTAATCTGTAAACGAGAAAAGCGCTTCACTTTATGTAGTGAAGCGCTTTTCTTATTGGGCTAGAGCCAATTAAGCTGCTGGCGCCAGTTTTTCGAGGCCACCCATGTATGGGCGCAAAGCTGTAGGGATGACGACAGAACCATCAGCCTGCTGATAATTTTCCAGCACGGCCACCAAGGTGCGGCCAACCGCCAGCGCGGAGCCGTTCAGGGTGTGCACCAGTTCTGGTTTACCCTGGGCATTGCGGAAACGGGCTTGCATGCGGCGGGCCTGGAAGTCGAACATATTCGAGATGGAAGAAATCTCACGGTAAGTGTTTTGTGCTGGCAGCCATACTTCCAGATCGAAAGTCTTGCAGGCACCAAAGCCCATGTCGCCAGTACACAGGCTCATGACGCGGTAAGGCAGTTCCAGCTTGGTCAAAACAGCTTCAGCATGGCCCACCATTTCATCCAGGGCTTCCATGGATTTTTCTGGATGAACGATTTGTACCATTTCGACTTTGTCGAATTGATGCTGACGTATCATACCGCGGGTGTCGCGGCCTGCGCTGCCGGCTTCAGAACGGAAGCATGGAGTATGCGCGGTCATTTTGATGGGCAATGCATCGGCAGCCAGAATCTCGTCGCGCACGGTATTGGTCAAAGTGACTTCTGAGGTAGGGATCAGGTAAAACGTTTCGCCTGTACCTTCTTGTCCGCCTTTTTTCACTGCAAACAAGTCTTCTTCAAATTTAGGCAACTGGCCTGTGCCGCGCATGGAATCAGCATTGACCATGTAAGGCGTATACATTTCGGTATAGCCATGGTCCAGCGTTTGCATGTCGAGCATAAACTGGGCCAATGCGCGATGCAGGCGTGCCATGCCACCTTTCATGACGGAAAAACGTGAACCTGTGAGTTTGACTGCAGTTTCAAAATCCAGACCCAGGGCTGAGCCGATATCGACATGGTCTTTGACGTCAAAATCAAATGCGCGTGGCGTGCCGACCTTGCGTACTTCCACATTGCCGGTTTCATCTTCACCGACAGCGACGGATTCATGCGGCAGATTTGGAATGGTTTGCAGGAACGCACTCATGCGAACTTGCACATCACTCAAATGCGTTTCTGATGCTTTCAACTCTTCCGGGATGCTCGCTGCTTCAGCCATTAATGCGGAAGTATCTTCGCCCTTGCTTCTAAGATTACCAATCTGCTTGGAGATAGTATTTTTTTGCCTTGCAGCTCTTCAGTACGGGACTGGATCTGCTTGCGTTCGGCCTCGAGGGCATTGAAGGTTTCTACATCGAGCTGGAACTTACGGGTAGCCAGGCGCGCTGCCGCACTGGCAATATCTTTGCGCAAAAGTTGAATATCTATCATGATTTTAAGTGCAGTGAACTAAGCTAATCGACTATTGTATCAAGGGATGGGCATTTCCCCTATTTTCAGACAAGGAGAAATGCCGTTTTTACATCAGTATACTTATATCAATACTTGACCACGCTGCGATAAACCAGTTTGGTATTACCTTCTGCAGGCACGCTGATTTTCCATACTGCCGTATTGCTGGCGCTCTTGGTATAAGGATGGCTGCTGCTCAAGACTTGCCAGTCACCAGGCATGGGTTCCTGCACAGTGACGATGACGGCTTCTTTTTTGGCATTTTTCAATACCAGCTCGTAGGCACTTTCAGAAACGTAATTGTATTTGCCGCTCGCTGCGAGCTTTTTGAAGTCTGTCTGCTTCTTGTCTGCAGTCACATCAAAGGCTTCGCCGAGTTTAAGGCGGACTTTTTCATTTTTTGGCGTGTGATCTACGCTGTCTTCACCAATGAACTGGGCATTGCCTGCACCATCTTTTTTATAGACGCGTACGACACCTTTGGGTAAAGGCATACCCAGTTGAGAGGCCTCTTTATTGTCGAATTCAACAAAGACACCTATTTTCATTTTTTGGCCAAGATCACCGTAACTGCTTTGGTAATAATAATCACTGCCCGCCAGCAGCAATTCCTTACGGGCGGGAACGCCAGAAGCAGACAGCAAGGCCACTTGTTTGGTCTGGTTTTCTGCAATGGTGGTTGGCCTGTCCAGTGTGTACAGGTGATATTCAAACAAGGATTCTTCTGCCATGGCTTTTTTGGCCATCATGGCTTGCGGGGCATCCATCCTTTTGACTGCGCTACCGGTAACCTCTATCCTTTGCAAAACCTGATGAACATCACCTGCCACCAGTTGCAGCTTGGCATTGCGGTAAGTCGTACCACTGGTATTGCCCAGCGTGACCCAGCCTGAAATATCAAGCTTATCATCAGCGGCATTCAGTTCTACAACATAGTCTGCCTTCCAGGACAAACCACCTGTCAGGTAACTGAGTTCTACATCCTGTTGCTGTGCGCCGTTGTTATCGAGTGCCATGACCAGGGTGGGACGGTCACGGAGATTTGCTGGCACATCAGGATAAATGATGCGACCTGGCAGGCCGGTTTCTATGCGGTCACCTATCTTCAACACCACGCCATTATTGGCGGACAAGACTGTGGCCGATTCTGTTGTCTCAGCACCCGTCGCAGGATTGGTGCGAATGATGTTGACGTTACGCCCAACATATTTTTCCAGCAATTTTTGCGGCGTCAGCAAATCGAAATTAAAATTTTGCTCTACGACAGACAAGCTGCCTGGAGAAGACAAGCTGCGTAGCAAGGCAGTTTCAGCACGCATTTTGGCACTGACATCGCGGAAAGCCAGTGCGCTTGCGCCGCGTTTCAAAGGCAGCTTGCGCTGGTCCTTGATCAGGGCCAGGTTTTCATTGTAGATCGTGACGGCGACTTCTTTTTGGTCAGCCAGGGTACTGCGCTGCTCTTCGGTTTGTGCATAGACAGAGCCTGCCAGTGAGAATAACAATAGGCTTGCGCTTGCAGTAAATGTTTTATTCATGAAAGTCCTTATTATGATTATTGATTTGCAATGAAGATTTAAACGAATGAAATCTAAACGATTGAAATTCAGACGAAACTGAAATTACTTGGCCTGATCATCCATGCTACGCAAATACGCGAGTTTTTCTGCTATCTTGATTTCCAGCCCGCGTGGCACTGGGTGATACCAGGATTCATTTTCCAGGCCTTCAGGCAGATAGGTTTCGCCTGCGGCATAGGCATCTGGCTCATCGTGGGCATAGCGATACAATTTGCCATAGCCCAGTTCTTTCATGAGTTTGGTGGGTGCATTGCGCAAATGCTCGGGCACGATGCGGGACTTGTCTTTGGCGATCATGGCGCGCACGGCGTTATAGGCTTTGTAAACCGCATTTGATTTGGCTGCACAAGCCAAGTAGATTACCGCTTCTGCCAGGGCCAGTTCGCCTTCTGGCGAGCCCAGTCTTTCATAGGTTTCTGCCGCATCGAGACATATCCGCAAGGCGCGTGGGTCGGCCAGGCCTATATCTTCAGACGCCATGCGGACTATGCGTCTGGCCATGTAGCGCGGGTCGGCACCGCCATCAAGCATGCGTACCAGCCAATACAAGGCGGCATCAGGGTTGGAGCCACGTACCGATTTATGCAGGGCAGAAATCTGGTCATAGAAGGCATCGCCCCCCTTATCAAAGCGGCGCAAGGCATCGCCCAGGCATTCGCCCAGCAATCCCTGGTCTACCGTGTCGAGATGCTTGGCGACTGCTGCATGGGCAACAATATCGAGATTATTCAGCAACTTGCGACCATCGCCGTCAGCACTGGAGACCAGGCTGGCCATGGCTTCTGGCGTCAGCGTCAAACCATCGAGTTCACGCTCACAGGCGCGTACTACCATGGCTTGCAGGTCTTCATCCGTCAGTGACTTCAACACATACACTGAGGCACGTGACAATAAGGCGCTATTGACTTCAAACGAAGGATTCTCTGTCGTCGCACCGATGAACGTGAACAAGCCACTTTCTACGTGCGGCAAGAAGGCATCTTGCTGGCTTTTGTTGAAGCGATGGACTTCATCAACAAACAATATGGTGCGTCGATGGGAAGTCGCCTGCAATATCTGCGCGCGCTCTACTGCCTCGCGTATATCCTTGATACCAGACAAGACTGCCGACAAGGCAATGAACTCGCAATGAAAGGCATCTGCCATCAGGCGCGCCAGTGTGGTCTTGCCCACGCCTGGTGGCCCCCATAAGATCATCGAATGTGGTTCACCAGACTGAAAAGCTACACGCAAGGGCTTGCCCTCGCCCAGGATATGCTGCTGGCCGATGACATCATCCAGCGTAGCCGGGCGCATGCGCTCAGCCAATGGGGCAGGCTTTTTGCGCGGATTATTATGCAACATATTCATTGAACGCTACTACTGCTACTACTGTCTAAATACATCTGCACCAGCAGGCACGACGAACTTGAATTGCTCAGGCTTCAGCGCAGGATTTTTTTCCAGATTCTTCAGGGTCAGGGTAGAAAACTGACCAAAATTGTCGTGCAACTCCAAGGCCACTGGCACGCCGTCTTTCATACCTATGCCTATGGTCTCAAACTGTGAATCCTTGGCTTTGGGGGTAGCTTCCAGCCATTCCAGACCCTGCTTGGCACCGACCTCTTTGAAATTGAAATTCTTGTCCAGATCAGCCGCGCCAGCGCTGCCAAACAAAATGGCTGCGGGACTGGAACCCAGTGAATTGCCGAGGGGACGAATCGTGACCTGATTCAAGTCTTTATCGTAGATGTACAGCTTTTCACCATCTGCCTGCAAGAGTTGTTCATACGGCTTCACATAAGACCAGATGAACTTGCCCGGACGGGCGAACACAAAATTGCCTGTTGCAGTCTTGCTGATCTTGGGATTGCCATCAACCATTTTGACTTGCTGCTGTGTAAATTCACCTTTGGCGCTTTTATTATTCGTCACGAAGGATTTGAACTGTTCAACCGCAGTGGCAGATGCCCATGCAGGTATCATGGCAAGTGCAAAGGCACCCGCCACCAGTCTTGCCATCATGTTAGATTGTTTTTTCACTGATTTATCCTATTCTGTCGCTGCTATTCTGTTGCTTTATTCAGATGTATTCCCGGCAGGAACCAGGATTTCCCGGTTACCGTTGGACTGCATGGTAGATACGACACCACTTTGCTCCATTTGTTCCAGCAAACGGGCAGCACGGTTATAGCCTATGCGCAAATGCCTTTGTACCAGTGAGATAGAGGCACGGCGATTCTTGAGTACGATGGCAACAGCCTGGTCATACAAGGCGTCTGATTCGCCACCACCTGCACCAGCACTCTCGCCACCGGCTTCACCGCCCTCTTCCAGCGTGCCGCCTTCGAGTATGCCTTCTATGTAATTTGGCTCACCTTGGGCTTTTAAATATTCGACGACGCGATGCACTTCTTCATCCGAGACAAAAGCGCCATGCACACGCACAGGCAGGCCTGTACCTGGTGGCAAGTAGAGCATGTCACCCATGCCCAGCAAGGCTTCTGCCCCCATCTGATCAAGAATGGTGCGCGAATCTATCTTGCTGCTGACCTGGAAAGCGATACGGGTAGGAATATTCGCCTTGATCAGGCCAGTGATCACATCGACCGACGGCCTTTGAGTTGCCAGTATCAGGTGCAAGCCCGCAGCACGCGCTTTTTGTGCAATACGGGCAATCAATTCCTCTACCTTTTTACCAACCACCATCATCAAATCAGCCAGCTCATCAATGATAATGACGATGGTTGGCAGTTTTTCAAGGGGCTCTGGCGCATCTGGCGTCAAACTGAAAGGATTTGGGATATGCACTTCCTTGCGGGCTGCCTCGGCGATCTTGGCGTTATAGCCAGCCAGATTACGTACACCGAGCTTGGACATGAGCTTGTAGCGGCGCTCCATCTCTGCCACCGCCCAGTTCAGGGCGTGACCTGCCTGACGCATATCCGTGACCACAGGTGCCAGCAAATGCGGTATGCCTTCATACACCGACATCTCCAGCATTTTGGGATCAATCAGTATCATGCGCACATCATTGGGATCTGACTTGTAGAGCAGCGACAAAATGGTGGCATTGATACCCACAGACTTACCAGAACCAGTGGTACCCGCCACCAGCAAATGCGGCATCTTGGCGAGATCAGCGCAGATAGGGTGGCCCGCAATATCCTTGCCCAGTGCCACTGTCAGGCTGGACGAACTGTCGTTATAGACCTTGGAGCCCAGAATCTCGGTCAGACGCACGATCTGGCGCTTGGGATTCGGTAACTCCAGACCCATGTAATTTTTACCGGGGATGGTTTCAACCACACGTATGGAAGTGAGTGACAAGGAACGCGCCAGATCACGTGCCAGATTAACGATCTGGCTACCCTTGACGCCAGTAGCTGGTTCAATTTCATAGCGGGTAACCACGGGCCAGGGTAAGCTGCCACCACTTTGGCATCGACACCAAAGTCTGAGAGTTTTTTCTCTATCAGGCGGCTGGTAAATTCCAGGGTTTGCACGCTGACAGTTTCCTGCACTGGTGGTGGTTCATCCAGCAGAGACAGCGGTGGCAGGTTCGTGTCTGGCAGTTCATTGAACAGGGATACCTGTTTTTCTTTTTCTACGCGTTCTGAGCGCTGCACCGCGACCACTTGCGGTTCTATACGTATTGGTGCGGCCTCGACGATCTTGGCTCTCTCTTGCACCACGACTTCTTCACGCTTGACGGCGGCAGTCTGACCAGCACGCCGGTCTTCTGCATCGGCATGTTTGTTTTGCACGAACACAAACACCCATTCTATACCTGCGCCTATGCGCTCTGCGATGGTCAGCCAGGATACGTGGAAGTAGAGGCTGATGCCCAGAGCGATCATCAGTAGTAATGCCAGGGTCGCACCTGTAAAGCCCAGCGCCGCAAAACCGGCATTTCCTATCAATTCGCCCAGCACTCCTCCCGGCCCCAGAGGCAAGGCTACCTTGAGACTGTGCATGCGCAAATATTCCAGGCCCATACTGCCAGCCAATAAAAGGCCAAAGCCAATATTGCGCACCAGGATTTCAGGAAAACCAACATCCGCTTCCGGCTCAGGATTGAGCTTTACCCTCTGTGACAGGCTGCTATACGAAATCCACACCTGGCGGCAGGCAAATATGCACCACCACCATGCAGAAATACCGAACACATAAAACAGCACGTCAGACAGCCAGGCACCAAATTTGCCAGCAATATTATGTATGCGGGGGATATCCACTGACCTTGACCAACCCGGGTCTTGCGTGGAATAGCTTGCCATGATCAGTATCAGGCAAATGCAAAATGCGGCCAGAGCTATCCATTTTGCTTCCATCAACAGCACCAGGAAGCGGTTTGGAGGCGCAGCAGGTACTGCAGTTTTCTTGCTTCGAGTATAAGCTTCGTTACCAGTAGTCATAAAACAGGGAGCAACCTCATTCGGACAGCCATCAAAAGCTGACAAGATAGCATGAAGCCGTGTATGCGCCAAACAAGTGCGCTGTAACAGTTGAAACAGATATGCCAGCCAGACGCCCACGGCAGGAAGACGACCACTATGAGGATAGTCTATAATTCAGGCTTATCTCAGGATAGTGATGCAAAATCAGCAAAAAACTTGAAATTTGCATGAAAAACGCCATCTATTATCTGCAATTCAGCTAATCATCAACTTTTTTATCAGGTCTGCTATGTCCACACCCAAACATGCCCGCGTATTAATTCTTGGCTCTGGCCCCGCAGGTTATTCAGCCGCTGTGTATGCTGCCCGCGCCAATCTGAAACCTGTACTGATCACCGGTGTAGAACAAGGCGGCCAGTTGATGACTACCACCGATGTAGAGAACTGGCCAGCCGACCCCATGGGCGTACAAGGCCCGGAACTGATGCAGCGTTTCTTGCAACACGCCGAGCGTTTTAATACAGAAATCATTTTTGATTACATCCACACCGCCAAGCTCGATGAAAAACCGATACGCCTGATCGGCGACCAGGCGCAATACACTTGCGACTCCCTGATCATCGCTACCGGTGCGTCTGCGCAATACCTGGGCCTGCCATCTGAACAAGCCTTCATGGGCAAAGGCGTGTCTGCCTGTGCAACTTGCGATGGTTTCTTTTACCGCGGCAAGGAAGTGGCCGTCGTTGGTGGTGGCAATACCGCTGTTGAAGAAGCCCTGTATTTGTCGAATATCGCCAGCAAGGTCACCGTCATCCATCGTCGCGACAAGTTCCGCGCCGAAGCAATCTTGATAGACCGCTTGATGGCTAAAGTTGCTGAAGGCAAGATCGAAGTCAAATGGAACCATACGCTGGATGAAGTCATCGGTGATGACTCTGGTGTGACTGGCATCAATGTCAAGGCTGCTGATGGGACAATTACCCCTATCACCCTGCATGGCGTGTTCATCGCGATTGGTCACAAACCAAATACCAGCATCTTTGATGGCCAGCTTGATATGAAGAATGGCTATATCAAAACCCGTACCGGTACTGAGGGCATGGCAACAGCGACCAATGTACCAGGTGTGTTTGCTGCCGGTGACGTGCAGGATCATATTTATCGCCAGGCAATTACCAGTGCGGGTACAGGTTGCATGGCAGCTCTGGATGCACAGCGGTACCTGGAAGAATAAGCTCAGCTCAAGTCGAGGATGAAAGCATGTCGTCTTTTAAAAACCTTGCTGACCTGAAGTCACTCAGCCAGCAATTAAAGCAACAGGAAGAAAGCCGACAACGCGCCGAAGCAGAACGTCTGGAACGTGAAAAGAAAGCCAGGGAAGAGGCCAATATTTTTCGTTCCAGCGTAGGCAAGGTCGAAGCTTTGAAAACAGTGGTGAAGCATCACCCTGCCCCACACGTCTTGAACCTCTGCCTTTTCAGCACATTGCAGATGAACAGGCAGCGCTACAGGAATCTTTGTCGGATGAATTCGATGCTGATTCACTGCTGGAGACCGATGAAAACCTGAGCTATACCAGATCAGGCGTAGGCCAGGATGTGGTCAGGAAGCTGCGTAAGGGCCACTGGGTCAT
Organism: Undibacterium sp. YM2; assembly: GCF_009937975.1. Taxonomy (NCBI): domain Bacteria; kingdom Pseudomonadati; phylum Pseudomonadota; class Betaproteobacteria; order Burkholderiales; family Oxalobacteraceae; genus Undibacterium; species Undibacterium sp. YM2. The sequence continues at coordinate 2,326,300 of NZ_AP018441.1, read as the reverse complement.
ACAGGCGCAACTTGACCTGCACGGCTTGCGCCGCGATGAAGCCAGGGACAGTCTGGGAGAATTCCTGCGCAAGTGCATGCGCAATGGCACACGTTGCGTGCGCATCATCCATGGCAAAGGCCTGGGCTCTGTCAACAAGGAGCCGGTACTAAAGCAAAAAGTCAGGAACTGGCTGATACAGAAAGATGAAGTATTGGCATTCAGCCAGGCGACTGCGGCTGATGGTGGCTCTGGTGCCTTGATCGTGCTATTGAAATCTTGACGATGGCTGATGGCTGATGGCTGATGGCTATCCTGCCTGAGCCCCCGATGAACCGGGGCTCAGGCATAGCAAACTTAATTGCGGAACTTCTTGTCCTTCGAAATAACGGTCATATCAACATATTTTGAACCGTTATGATTCGAGGGCGAAAAACTCACATCAAAACCACCGGCGTCATAGCTGCTGCGGTTGATACTTTCCAGTGCAGACACCAGCTTTTCCCTAGTGAGACCTGATCCGGCGCGCTTCAAACCTTCCACAAACACTTTGGCAGCCAGATAACCTTCGAAGCTGGAGAAGTTCAGATTTTTATTTCCGGCCTTTTCCATGCTTTTCGTGTATTCGGCAACCACAGGTATCGATGGTGACCATGGAAATGGAACCACCTGTGAAATCACGACACCGACGCCATCTTTATCCAGCGTATCTGCCAAGGCCTGGCTACCGACAAAAGAAACATTGTAGAACATACCAGTATAGGCAGCCTTATGCATTTCCTTGACCAACGCACTACTGGCTGCATAGGTGCTGATCTGTATGATGGCATCAGGCCGTTTTGGCAAGAGCTTGGCAACGGCAGCTGATACATCAGAGCTATTTCTTTCTCCTGTCGCCATCTCGGCTATACGCAAATTTCTTTTCTTCATCGCCTGCTCCACACCAGCCAGACCTGCCTTGCCATAGGCATCGTTCTGATAAAAGACGGCGATATTTTTTGTTCCCAGATTGGCCAGGCGATCGACCAGATATTCAGTCTCGTCGTTATAACTTGCCCGGATATTGAAAATCTGACGGTTGAGAGGTTCTCTCAGGGATTGAGCGCCAGTATAAGGCGCAAAGAAAGGGACTTTTGCTTGCGTGAAAATGGGTAAGGCTGCATTACTGGTGGCTGTACCTACATAGCCAAATAAAGCAAATACACCATCATTTTCAATCAGGGCTTTGGTATTGGCAGCCGCCAGATCTGCCTCATACTTATCATCTTTTTGTATGATTTCAATCTTGCGGCCATATACACCGCCAGCAGCATTGACCTGATCAAAATAAGTCTTGGCACCTGAATTGAGCTGCAAGCCAAGTTGTGCTGCCGGGCCCGAAAATGCAGCTGACTGCCCCAATAAAATTTTTCTATCTGTGACACCGGTTTCGGCTTGGGCATTTGCCATCGCCATCAACACCAGTGCCACCCCTATTTTTGTTTTTGCTTTTGAAACACCAACAAATTCATTTACTGCAAACTTCTTAAACATCGTCATATTTAAACCGCATCAGGACCCGTCTCGCCAGTGCGAATACGTATTACCTGCTCCACATTTTGTACAAAAATCTTCCCATCACCAATCTTGCCGGTGTGGGCTGCTTTAATGATTGCATCGACTACATTGTCGGCAATCTTGTCATCTACCACCACTTCCACCTTGATCTTGGGCAAGAAATCGACCACATACTCAGCGCCACGATACAGCTCAGTGTGACCCTTTTGACGGCCAAAACCTTTTACCTCAACCACAGTCAATCCTGTCACACCAACGTCAGCCAGCGCCTCACGCACTTCGTCGAGTTTGAATGGTTTGATGATAGCGGTAATCTGTTTCATTTCCCTCTCCTTAATTTATGTCGATTATTACGGTTAATATAATTAATACGAACCAAACTAGTCTCTGAACTTCGAAGTAATAGGATAACGCCAGTCACGCCCGAAAGCGCGATGAGTAATCCTGATACCTATGGGCGCTTGACGCCGCTTGTACTCATTAATTTTGATCAGGCGCGTGATGCGTTCCACATCCTCTGCCGCATAGCCTGCCGCAACTATCTCGGCACGCGCCTTGTTTTCTTCCATATACATGGCCATGATGCCGTCCAGAATGTCATAGGGCGGCAAAGAATCCTGGTCTTTTTGATCAGGTCGCAATTCAGCTGATGGCGCCCTCGTCAGTATCCGCTCGGGTATGACGGCTGACAGGGTATTGCGATAAGCACACAGGCGATATACCAGGGTTTTGGCAATATCCTTGATGACGGCAAAGCCACCTGCCATGTCACCGTACAAAGTACAGTAACCAACTGCCATTTCACTCTTGTTACCCGTCGTTAAAACGATAGAACCATATTTGTTCGACAAGGCCATCAACAGAGTGCCACGTATCCTGGCCTGTATATTTTCTTCGGTGGTATCTTCCTTCAAGCCAGCAAATTCCTGGCTCAGAGTAGAACGGAATGCACTGAAGCAATCGCTGATGGCGATTTCATCGTAACGCACACCTATGCGTGCCACCATATCACGCGAATCCAGCCATGAGATATCGGCAGTATAAGGCGAAGGCATCATGATCGCCCTGACCTTGTCTGCACCTAGCGCATCAACTGCAATTGCCAGCACCAGGGCAGAATCAACTCCGCCAGACAAACCCAGCAAAACACTGGGGAAGCCGTTCTTGCCTACATAATCACGCACGCCCATGACGAGTGCCTGATAAACCTCGGCTTCCAGCGATAAGGCCGCTTCCACGCGACCAGTCAAAGGCTGCGCGCCATCAAATTCGACTACTTGCAAATCAGCTTCGCAATGCTTCATTTGGGCGCAAATCTGACCCTGGACATCCATGACGAATGAATTGCCATCAAAAATCAATTCGTCCTGGCCACCGATCAGATTGGCATACACCAGGGAGAGACCCTGAGAGATCACATTGGCGCGCATGACGTCGTAGCGCTGGTGCTGCTTGCCCATGTGATAGGGTGAACCGTTTGGCACCAGCAGCACTTCTGCACCGGCCTGCCTGGCTTGCGCGGGCGCATCTGGCAGCCAGGTATCTTCACAGATATTGATGCCAAAATTCACGCCCTTGATGGCGAATACACAAGCCTCGTTACCTGATGAAAAATAGCGTTTTTCATCAAACACCATATCATTTGGCAAATCACGCTTAAAATAACTTGCTAATACCACACCATCTTGCAGCACAGAAACAGCATTATACCGTTTACCTTCAGCCTCACCCGGATGACCGACCAAAACCGCAAGGCCGGGAAATAGCGTAAGCTGTTTCTTTAAGGTATCGAGTGCGGCAGCGGTATCATGATAAAACGCCTGGCGCAGCAATAAATCCTCTGGTGGATAACCTACCAGAGACAGTTCCGGTGTGACGAGTATGTCTGCTCCCTGCTCTGCGGCACGGCGGGCATATTCTGCGATCTGGGCAGCATTGCCGGCAAGATCACCGACAACGCTATTCATCTGGGCAATGGCAACTTTTACGGTCATATTTGCAAATCTGTATTAAATCGAAAATGAAATCTGAATCTCCAGCCCCACATTATCGCATGCGCATCGTCACTTCACTGAGCGAGATAGCGCAATCATCATGGGACAGCCTGATTGCAGATCAGACGCTTGCCAATCCATTTCTATCGTATGCATTCTTGAGCGCCATGGAAGAGTCAGGTTCTGCCACTGAAAAAACTGGCTGGCAAAGCTGTTTTATTACCATCTGGGATGGTGAGCAGCTTGAAGCTGCGATGCCGCTGTATGAAAAGAGCCATTCCTATGGCGAGTATGTGTTTGACTGGGCCTGGGCCAGGGCGTTTGAGCGACACGGCCACGATTATTATCCCAAGCTGCTGTCCGCCATCCCTTTCTCTCCCATCACGGGCAGCCGTCTGCTGGCACGCAATAAGGCAGCACAAGGGGCCTTGATCGCTGCCCTGCAGGAGCTACAAGAGGCCGGTGAATATTCATCCAGCCACTTGCTGTTCTTGCCGGAAGATCAGGCGCGCATGCTCAGTGAAGAAGGCTATCTTTTGCGCAAAGGCGTGCAGTTTCATTGGGAAAACAAGGGCTACCAATGCTTTGATGATTTTCTGGATACGCTGGACAAGAAAAAACGCAAGAATATTCGTGCCGAACGCAGGAAAGTGCAGGATGCTGGCATACAGTTCCAGCATGTGCGCGGCAAAGACATACTAGACGACGATTGGCGCCTCTTCAAAAACTGTTATGACCAGACTTATGAAGAACACCATTCAACGCCTTATTTGAATCTGGATTTTTTCTTGCGCATAGGTCGTGCCATGCCAGAAAACATCCATCTTATTATTGCCTTACGAGAAGGCAACAAGATCGCTGCATCCCTGCTCATTCATGATCAGCAACGCGTATATGGCCGCTACTGGGGTTGCCTGGAAACGCACCCCTGCCTGCATTTTGAAACAGCTTATTACCAATCCATAGCTTTCTGCATACAGGAAAAAATTGCGATTTTCGAAGGTGGAGCCCAAGGCGAGCACAAAATGGCACGCGGCTTTCTGCCTACCACGACCTGGTCTGCACATTACCTGAGTCATCCAGAATTTTTTGACGCAGTATCAAATTTCCTTGTACGTGAAACACAAGATATTGAGCTATATTTAAATGAGTTACATCAACACACACCATATAAAGCGCTGAAACACATTGAAGTAAGCGCTACTTGAAATTTTGCTTCGTTCAAGGCATCCTGTCGCCATGCAAAATAACTTTCTCTCGACACCGAATGCACCACCTGCTGCATTGCCAAGTAAACGCGTCGGACGCTTTTATCTCAGCGAACGTCTGGGCATGGGATCAAATGGCGCGGTATATCTGGGCCACGATCCTGTCATAGACCGCGATGTCGCCATTAAAATATTTAGTGCAGGCAACAATGCCGCCGACAAAAAGCAACGCGAGCAGCAATTTATCAATGAAGCACGTGCAGCTGGCAGGTTATCCCACCCCAACATCGTGACGATATTCGATGCTTCCAGCGAAGGTGGCACGACATTTATCGCGATGGAATTTCTGCAAGGCAAGGATTTGCGCCATTTATTGGCAGAGGGCAAGCAATTCGACATCATAGAGACTGCGAACATCATACAAAAGATCGCTGAAGCTCTTGCTTACGCCCATAGCAATGGCGTGATACACCGCGACATCAAGCCCGCGAATATCTTTGTTTTACCCAACCAGCAACCCAAGGTGGTGGATTTTGGCATCGCCCGCGCACCAAATCGCGTACTCGATGAAACCAGGGAACAGGCCCACACTCTGTTCAATAATAATATTCTGGGCACGCCCAACTACATGTCACCAGAGCAGGCCAATGGCAAACCTGTCAATGCCCTGACGGATGTATATTCGCTGGGTACGGTCATGTATGAAATGCTGACCGGTCAAAAGCCATTTCAGTCGCAAGATGTAGACAAATTATTGCAACAGATTGTAAATAAAGTAGCGAAATATCCTTCTGAAATTCGTCCCAGCATACCAGACTCACTATCAAAAATTGTCATGAAGGCGATGCAAAAAGACCCTGCAGCACGTTATGAAAGTGCCGCTGAAATGTCTTTGGCATTGGAAAAATTTCTTGAGCGCGACAGAAAACTGAAACGCAAACGCCAAAAGCAAGGCAACGATACCAGCGATTACAAAAATGAAGGAGACAGGCATGTGGGCTCATGGCTGAGCTGGGTGGCATTGATCGCAGCCGTCATCGGCGTGGCCGCTTATCTGATGCACAGGGCATAGAAGCTGGCAAAGATATTCGCTGAATATTTCAGCAAAAACAAAAAAGGTGCGATTGACCGCACCTTTTTTTGTTTTAAGAAACTACTGGCTATTAAGCTTCAGCTTTTTTGAAATTCTCTACACCAGCCAAAATTTCTGCCCTGGCATCGTCCGGGCCGCCCCAGCCTTCAACTTTAACCCATTTGCCTTTTTCCAGGTCTTTGTAGTGCTCAAAGAAATGCTGGATCTGGCGCAGACGCAGTTCGTTCAGATCTTCAGGTTTTTGCCAGTGTGTGTAGATAGGCAGGATTTTATCTACTGGTACCGCCAATACTTTGGCATCATTACCGGCTTCATCTGTCATTTTCAGGATACCGATAGGACGACAACGCACGACTACGCCAGGAATCAGCGGGAAAGGCGTGATGACCAATACGTCAACCGGATCACCGTCGCCAGCCAGTGTTTGTGGCACATAGCCATAGTTGCAAGGATAATGCATGGCAGTACCCATGAAACGGTCAACAAAGAGAGCGCCAGTGTCTTTATCGACTTCATACTTGATCGGATCACCGTTCATAGGAATTTCGATAATAACATTGAAGTCATTTGGCAGATCACGACCTGCTGGTACTTTATTCAAGCTCATCTTGCACTTTCTGTATAAGTATCAATAGAAGAAATGGTTTGAACGGGATTATATAATTTTTCAAGGCAGAATTGTGCGCCGCAACAGGGCAGCATGACAATTTAACTTTCAGCCACTTTATACGACCCGTTTACTCATAACATGGTAGCCATCGCACATTGGCGATAATGGCTGGCAGCTTCTTCTGCCTGGCCCAGCGCCTCATGCAATTGTGCCAGCTTCAGATTAGCTTCCCGCACGGTGCGTGGATCAACTGCATCAGACAAGGCCTGCTCCATGTGTCTCTGGGCCTTGCCCCATAATTTCTGGCGCAGGCATAGTGTACCAAGTGTCAGCGCCAGTTCAGGGTCAGTCGGATGCTGCTCTGACCATTTTTCACAATGTTCAATTTGTGATAACAAGGCAGCGGAACCTTCTGAGGCTGCGGCATCACGGTAGGCACGCATCAGGCGCTCATCCCACTCCTCTGCCAATGCTTTTTCAACTATACCGCGGGCATCGTCAAACAAGCCATGCGAGTTGAACGCTGTAGCGGCAGTTGTTGCAATAAAAGCAGATTTGCGTTCTGCCTGTGGAATTTCATACCAGACCCGGCGCAGGGATTCTGCATCATGACCCTGGTTTTTCAACAGATCTTCATACGCCAATTCACGCAAACGCTGCAACAGTGCCGGATGCAGGGCGCGATGCTTGTCCAGTGTACGCACCAGCTTTAATACTTCCTGCCACTTCTGTGCCTGCTGATTCGCTTTCAAGGCCCAACGCAAGACCTGGATGTGGCGAGTACCATTGGCATTCAGTTCACGCACTGCTTCCAGTGCCTTGCCAGGCTGGTGTTGGTCGACCAGCAACTCGGTCATGCTCACCAGGCGGGCGACCTTATAAGCGCCATCCTGCTCAAGACCGGCAAACCAGGAATCGCGCCGCTCATACTGGCTCATGTGATGGGCAGCACGCGCACCGATAAGTGAAGCAACTCCAGCGTTATCAGGCAAGTCAGTAGCACGCATGGCGGCTTTTTCGGCATGACCAAAACGGCCTTCGAACAGAGCTTTCAAGGCCTCGCGCAGGGCCTTGTTACTATCTTTTTCGCGCTTGTTCTGCCGGTAAAGGGCAACTTTGCGCGGCATTTTCCTGGTCGTGACAATGGCACGTATGACCAGATAAATAACGACAAAAAGAACCAGCAGCAGGAACAGGAAGAAGTTCAGTGACAAATCTATCCGGTACGGCGGAAAGAACAGGACCACATTCCCAGGGTTATAACGTGCGCCTACGGCCAGGCCAACAGCGAGCGCAAAAAGAATCAGAAGCCGGATAAAGATACGCATACTCTTATGGCTTCACTTTATAGTTACGCACCGCATTCAGGCTCTCACCCAGAGTCGGCATTTCTATCGAAAGATTACTGCCCTGCACCTGACGCAATAAGGCCTGCACAGTCTGGGTCTGCTTGGCGCGGGTGTCAAAATACTTGGCGATGGCATCTTGTGCAGCAATCATGTCGCTTCTGAAGATACTTTCATTCCTGGACAACAAAGCCAGCCTTGCATTCAACAGGCGCAGCTTCAGGTTTTCACGAGCGAAATAAGATTGTGATGGTGTCAGCAACAGCACGTCCGGCGTTTCTACGTTGCGCACGCGTATCAATTGCTTGACTTCATTCCACATTTCGCTGGAAAAACTTTGCCAGCCATCTTGCAGGCGCATGCTCCAGGTGATTTCTTCAACATCATCGACAGTTTTCTTTTCTGCTTTTGCAGTGACTGAAGACTTTGGCAAAACGCGCAATGGCGCTTTTGGTGGTGTTGCAGATACCACTGATTTTTCGTCTGACCATAATGGAATATGGTCTATCTGGGCAATCACACTATCCAGGCGCAGTGCGACACCAGGCAAATCCAGTGCAGGCAAAGACTTCAGTCTCTCAATATCCTTGGCTATCGCGCGGCGTATGGAAATAAACTGTGGCTTGTCGGATTTCGCCAGGCGACCATCGGCATTTTGCAGTGCAATCAGTGCACCTTGCACATTACCGGCCAGTTGCAATTGCTGGCTGGCAGTTGCCAGTACCTGCTCTATCTCTGCCAGCGCCCAGTCATCACGATTCTTGGACAAATCCTGATACAACTGCTCAAGGGCCAGTTGCTGGCTTTGCGCCTCAGATTGCTTGCCTTCGAGCAGAATCACCTTGGACTGGATTTCCTTGGCAGTCTCTTGCACATTACGCGCCAAGACCTTGGTTTCACTACTATTGGTGTCTGCAGTCAAAAGGCGTTTGGCGACCTCTTCGCGCAAAGCACTGATCTGATTTTGTGAAGACCACCAGTTAGCTGCCAGTAAAACTGCGAGCACACCGGATACCAGGTAAGCCGGACTGGTCCAACCAGGCTCCTTCGCAGCTTCAGCAGGTAAAGTTGGTGCGGGCTGTCGCGCCTGGGCATCGACAGGATTTGCCGTCACGACGGCGTCGGGATTTGATTGCTGTTCACTCATAGACGAGATTGTAACGCGACAAGCAGTTGTTCGTCGCCAGAAGCTGTTAAGGTTATGTGCAGAAACCCCAGAGATCGTGCGGTTTCTTCGATACGGCTGTGTGGCACCAGCAAATGTTGTCGTTGCATTTTTGCCACGCCACTATTTAATTTCAACGCCTCTACATAGTCACACAAATTGCGCAAAGCCTCGGAACTGGTGATGACCCAGTCATTCCCGGTTTCCAGCAATTGTGTTAAATACTTTTCATTTTCATCATTCAGTACTGGTTTTACCCTGCGATAAGCGGCCACCTGCACCACTTCTACTCCATGCGCACGCAAGGCGTCGGCCAATAATTCCCGACCTGATTCACCACGTATGATCAATACTTTCTGCCCACGCAGTGCTTTCAGATCCAGTTCGGCCAGCAGGGTTTCAGAATCCGTCTTCAACAGATTACGCGGACGTAAGATGGTAGCAGTCTGGTCATTCACGCCATATTCGGCCAGTTTTGCCCGGCTGCCCTCCCCCATTACTGCAAAAGTCAGATTTGCTGGCAAATTCACCACATGGCGGAAAAAAGCTTCTATCGCATTCGGACTGACAAAGGCAATCAGGGCATAGTCCTGCAATTGTCCTATTTGGGTGATCAGGGCGGTATTGTCTTCCAGCGCCACTATCTCCAGCAAAGGGAAATGTGCCACCTCACGCCCCATAGCCTTGACCTGCCGGGCAAAATCCTGAGCCTGTGCAAGTGGGCGCGTCAGTATGACCTTGTGATTCTGCATACCTGCTTATATCACTCTGTGATCTGAGCTTTGCAAACCGCCAGTATGGCTTCTGCATCCTGCGCAGATAGCGCTTGTGCCAGCTTCAAGCCCAGTTCCTGTGGCTGGTCTGCAGCCCCTGTTGCTTCTGCCCTGGCAATGCGTGCGCCATCCGGCGTCGCCACCATGGCCCGGATCTGCATCTGGCCCTGGCTGACAGTCGCAAAAGCTGCCAGCGGGATTTGGCAACTGCCACCAAAGGCCTTTGACACTGTGCGCTCAGCAGTCACTGCCTGGGCAGTCTCGGTATGATTCAATGCAGCCAGCATGGCTTGCAGCTCTGGCCGGTTATCGGGTATTTCTATTGCCATTGCGCCCTGCCCTGCTGCCGGCAAGCTTTCTTCAGGATCCAGGCAGGCGCGTATGCGTTCAGGTACACCCAGGCGTTTAAGGCCGGCCGCAGCCAGGATGATGGCAGCGTATTCGCCATTATCGAGTTTGCGCAAACGGGTATCCAGATTACCGCGTAAAGGCCGTATCACCAGATGCGGGTAACGTGCAGAAATCAGGGCCTGACGACGCAAGCTGCTGGTACCAACGACTGCACCAGCAGGTAAACTATCCAGACCAGCATAGTCATTCGAAACAAAGGCATCGCGCGGATCTTCACGTTCCAAAATGGCCGCCAGGGTAAAGCCCTCGGGCAAATCCATGGGTACGTCCTTGAGAGAATGCACGGCCAAGTCAGCACGGCCTTCTGCCATGGCGACTTCCAGCTCCTTGACGAACAGGCCTTTGCCGCCCACTTTTGACAGCGCGCGGTCCAGTATCTGGTCACCACGGGTCGTCATGCCCAAAATCTCTATCTGCCAATCAGGGTACAGCGCAGCCAGGCGGTCGCGCACATGTTCGGCCTGCCACATCGCCAGACGGCTTTCGCGTGAGGCAATAATCAATTTTTTAGAACTTGAAGATGTCAAAATAAGGCTACTTTCAACTGTAAAAGCGGGATACAAAAACCAGACACGATTTTATCATTGCAGGAAATGACTTTATAAGTAATTCAGATGACAAGATGATAGTTTTGCGTGAATTAAATTAAATGCAGCGGCAGAATGGGGGTAGAAGCACATCAAATCTGGTCAAACTTGACATAGTCAACCTGAAAACGGCATCATAGCCTTAGAACACGCCTTGATATACGTCATGCCGCTCATGATTCAGCGGCTTTTTTACGTATACTAGCTATTTTTCACCGCATCACCCAACTGGATTCAGCATGCTCCCTGGTACCGAAGATAAAAAACACCTGATACTGACGGGCGACCGCCCTACCGGCCCCCTGCACCTTGGCCATTTTGTAGGCAGCCTGCGCAACCGCGTCAAATTCCAGAACCAGTATGAGCAATACATCATGCTGGCTGATGCCCAGGCCCTGACCGACAATATGGAAAACCCTGCCAAAGTCCATGACAATGTCATGGAAGTGGCGCTTGATTACCTGGCCGTTGGTATAGACCCGGCCAAATCAACCATCCTGATCCAGTCACAAATTCCTGAATTGACGGAATTGACTTTCTACTACCTCAATCTGGTCACGGTAGCGCGCCTGGAACGCAATCCGACGATCAAACAGGAAATCGCCCTGCGCAATTTCGAGCGCGACATCCCTGCCGGCTTCTTGACTTACCCTGTCAGCCAGGCAGCAGATATCAGCGCCTTCAAGGCCAGCCTGGTACCGGTCGGTGAAGACCAGATACCGATGATAGAACAGACCAATGAAATCGTCCGTCGTTTCAACCGCCTGGCGAACAAAGAAATATTGGTGGAATGCCAGGCACTGGTGCCTGAAATTGGCCGACTGCCTGGTGTAGATGGCAAGGCCAAGATGAGCAAGTCACTGGGCAATGTCATCAACCTGAATTTTTCATCCGCTGAAATCAAGGCAGCAGTGCGCAATGTCTATACCGATCCGCTGCATCTGCGCGTCGCTGACCCTGGCCACCTGGAAGGTAATGTTGCCTTTATGTATCTCGACGCTTTCGATGAAGACAAAGCCGGCCTGCAAGAAATGAAAGACCATTACGTGCGCGGCGGCCTCGGTGACAGCATCGTCAAGGCACGCCTGGAAGGTATCTTGCAGGATTTATTGAAACCGATACGTGAACGCCGTGAAGAATTTGCCAAGGACCGTGGCCAGGTTTTGCAAATACTCAAGGAAGGCACACGCAAGGCGCGTGAGATTGCTGCGCAAACCACCGATGAAGTCAGGGCAGCAATCGGCTTGAAACACTTCTGACGTCTGATCTAAGGGGGATACCAACCCCCGGTTCTCTCTGTTATCCTGGGCGAAAATTTTATGAGCGCAACTGATTTCCATCTGACACTCAGTTCCGCTCGCGCCCTGCATCTGGCCGCACAGGGCTTGTTGAATCCTTCGCCGCGCAAAGCTGGCAAACAGGATGTGCTGGCCTGCATACGCAATATGTCGGCGCTGCAGATTGACACCATCAGCGTGGTTGCGCGCAGCCCTTACCTGGTGCTGTGGAGCCGTCTGGGCAATTATCCTCATGCATGGCTGCATGAATTGCTGGAAGAAGGCCATCTGTTTGAATACTGGTCGCATGAAGCCTGCTTCTTGCCGATAGAAGACTACGGCCTGTACCGGCATCAGATGGTGTCACCACAGGGTCTGGGCTGGAAATATAATCACAAGTGGCTCAAAGAAAATGCTGCCCAGGTAGAAACTGTGCGCCAGCATATCCACGCAAATGGTGCCAGCCGCTCGGCAGACTTTGAACGCACTGATGGCAAAAGTGGTGGCTGGTGGGAATGGAAGCCGGAAAAACGTTCACTGGAAGTCTTGTTCACGACCGGAGAACTGATGGTCGCAAAACGCCATAATTTCCAGCGTATTTATGATCTGCGGGAACGTGTTCATCCCAAGTGGAATGACAAAAAACATCTGAAACCCATCCTGCATTGCGAGCGCGCACAGATATTGCAATCCGTCCGTGCGCTTGGTATTTGCAAGGCAAACTGGATCAGCGATTATTTCCGCATGGGCAAACCCGATGTCAGCAACCAGCCAGCACAACTGGTCAAAGAAGGCTTGCTGATACCCGTCACTGTTGATCAACACGATGCCCTGTTTTATGTCCATCCTGATCGCCGCGATTTGCTGGAACAGGCAGGCGAGAACAAGCTGAAAGCTACTGCTACGCGCATCCTCTCGCCTTTCGATCCGGTGGTGTGGGACAGGAAACGTGCAATAGACCTGTTTGATTTTGACTATAAACTTGAATGCTACACGCCAGCGCCAAAACGGCGTTATGGTTATTTCACCCTGCCTATCTTGCGCAAGGGTGCCCTGATTGGGCGCATGGATGCCAAAGCTCATCGCAAGGAAGGCATACTGGAAATCAAGGCCCTGCATCTGGAGCCGGGCGTGCGAGCCTCTCAAGCACTGGCGGCTGATTTGGCAAGGACTTTGCACGAATTCGCCACATGGCACGAATGCCATGATCTGCAATTGACATGGTGCAGCTCAGCGGAGCTGATACCATTGTTAGAGGCACTGATTTAAATGTCTCCACGATACGCATTCTTCATCAGTCTGCTGCTGACCAGCTCCATGACAATGGCTGGTGAGGCTCCCGAGAAAATCAGCTTCCCCAGCCTGGACTTGCAAGACGGTCAGACTGTCCAGCTTGATGCCTTCTGGTTCCATGCCAGCGGCAATGCTGCCACTGCGCCAACCGTCATTGCCCTGCATGGTTGCGGCGGCTTGTATAGCTCCCGCAAGGGACATGAGCAGGAACTGAATGCCAGACATCACAATATGGCCAGGCTATTGCAGGAAAATGGTTACAACGTACTGATGCCTGACAGTTTTCGTCCGCGTGGCACCAACAGTATCTGCAGCAGTACCTACAAAAGCCGCGATATCAGCACCAACAACCGTCGTCTGGATGTACAGGCTGCCTTGCAATGGCTGGGCAGGCAAACTGCGGTTGATGCAAAAAACATAGCCCTTCTCGGCTGGTCAAATGGTGGATCTACCACCCTGAATGCCTTGAATGCCGCCCATAAAGCTGCAGGCAAGGATGATCTTTATCCCAAGGCAGCCGTAGCTTTTTATCCAGGCTGTCAGGGCTATCTGAAAGCACGCCCCGCCTATCGCCTGGCGGCCCCGCTGTTGATACTTATAGGTGCAGAAGATGACTGGACACCAGCTGCTCCCTGTGTAAGTTTTGAAAAAATGCTGGCACCATCACCTGTCAAGGTCAGCGTATTTCCCGATAGCTATCATGATTTTGATGCGCCGGACCTGCCTTTGCGCAAACGCATGGATGTGCCGAATGGTGTGCATCCGGGACAAGGCGTGACGACAGGCAGCAACCCGGTAGCCAAAGAACTGGCCTACAAAGAAATGCTGCTGTTTTTCAAACAGCACTTGAGTACGCAATAAGTGCGCAATGAATACAAAATAACTACCCCAAGATTGCTGAATAATTCATCAAATACCTTGTTTGAAATCAAAGCTGGTGCAACAATCAGAAAGCATACTGGTTTCAAGTTCAACGATGAAAGGCGCAGGATATGTACTCCAGAATCTTGTTACCCACCGATGGCTCTGAACTGTCACATGCCTGTGTTGCAGCAGGGCTGGAATTTGCCCAGCAATTAAAGGCAGAAGTCGTCGCCGTTTTTGTTGCGGGCAACTATCAGTATCCACTCTATGTGGACATACTTCCTCCCAATGGACCAACTGAAGAAGAATATCAGGCTGCCATGCAGACCCTGGCTGAAAGTTATCTGCAACCCGTCAGGGAGGCCGCTGCCGCCGCTGGCCTGCCCTATCAGGAAGTCATACAATTCAATGATTCCACGGCCAAGGAAATCGTCCACACTGCGCAAGAATATGCCTGCGACCTGATCTTCATGGGTTCACATGGCCGCAGCGGTCTGGGGCAATTCATCCTCGGCAGTGTCACTACCAAGGTCTTGTCTCTGTGCCAGATACCTGTGCTGGTACATAGAATAAAGCATCACTAAATCGTCAATAAGCCACCGCCAGAACACATCCGGCGTCAGGCTACAGTACAATAGTGGCTAACTTTGCACTGGCACAAGAAAGTGCCGGTGTACCACCGAACACGCATTGTTGCCCTATTGCCCCTATGACCCGCATCCTGATTGCCGACGACCACACTATCATGCGTGAAGGACTGAAACGCATACTTGATGGCATAGAAGACATACAGGTAGTTGCCGAAGCAGTTGATGGTTTCGATACACTGGAAAAAGTACGTAATACCGAATTTGATGTCTTGCTCATGGACTTGTCCATGCCCGGACGTAGCGGCGTTGACCTGATACGCCAGATCAAGGATGAGTTCCCCAAATTACCCATCCTGATACTGACCATGCATGAAGAAGAACAATATGCCGTGCGTGCCATACGCGCCGGTGCACGCGGTTACCTGACCAAGGAAAGTGCAGGCACGCAACTGGTCACTGCCTTGCGCAAGGTTGCTTCCGGGCGCCCGTACATCAGCATAGAAGTGGCCGAACAACTGGCCATGAGCGCCATGCCTGCGGATGACAGCCAGCCACACACCAGCCTGTCTGACCGTGAATTTGAAGTATTCACCCACCTGGTGAAAGGCAAGTCCATCACCGAAATTGGTGAAATCCTGCATTTAAGCGTAAAAACAGTCAGTACACACAAAACCCGTATCATGCAAAAAATGAATATGAGCAACCTGTCTGACCTCGTGCAATACGCGGTAGCACACCACCTCCTGCAGCCGCAGGCCTGAAATACTCCCTCGCCCTTCCTGAACATTAATATTCCAGAGCAGGCCCTGAGGGCAGGATGCCCTGCGCCTTATCAGTCCATACAAATTGCCGTCTAGGAATATTCCTACACCGGCAGCGCCAAATCTGACACTTCAAATCAGCATCCCCTGATTTAAATCAAAGCCCATGCTTACGATAATAGAGCCTAAGCAAACAAGCACAGCATTTACAAATGAACCTGTACATCCTTGAAGATTCAGTCCTGATTCAGAACCGCCTGATACGGTTAGTCGAAGAAGTGCCTGGCATGCATGTATTGGGAGTGGCAAGCGATATGGGTAGCGCTTATCAGGCACTGCTGGGCAATGACGCAGACGCTTTGATACTCGACATACAGCTTGCCGACGGCAACGGTCTGCAGTTATTGAAAAATATCAAGCAAAGCAAGCCCGGCATTAAAGTTGTAGTACTGACAAATCATGTAACTGAAGACAACCGTCTGCATGCAATGCGGGCTGGCGCAGACGGCTTCCTTGATAAATCGACGGACTTTAGCCTGTTACAAGATTATCTGCTGCGCTGGCAGCAACCAGATTCAAATCATCAAATCAATTAATCAGTGTCCTTACATTACAAGGGAAATATCATGACTATAGCAGCCTTCACCACCAGTACAAGCAGCCTGCCTTCAGTTGCCAGCAAAACTGCCTTCCCGGCCATTTCCAATGAAGCTGGCTGGCGTTGTCATGGCAATCTCTGGTCCAACCTGCGTGAAGTATGTGAACTCTTGCGCATCCCTACTCCAGCCGCGTCAGCAGATGAAGAAGTACTGTTCCAGCATGTACGCTTCAAAGCTGGTCAGAGAATCCATACCATAGGCCAGGATTTTGACACTCTTTACATCGTCAATTCAGGTTTTTTGAAAACGGTGCTGCTTGACGAATACGGTAACGAACAAGTCCTGAGCTTCCCCATGAAAGGCGATTTGCTCGGTATCGATGGTATACACAACCAGCACCACGCTTCGGAAGCAGTGGCCCTGTCCGACTGTGACATCATACTGCTGCCCTATAAAACATTCTCTGCACTGGGCCGCACCTATGCAGAACTGGAACAGGCCATGTTCAGCGTCATGAGCCGCGAGCTGGTGCGTGAACAGATCATGATAGGCATGCTCAGCGCACTGAGTGCTGAAGCCAAGGTTGCCCGCTTCCTGACGACACTCGGTGAACGTTTCAGCCAACTGGGTTATTCTGGCAAGTCCTTCAATCTGCGCATGACACGACATGAGATAGGCAGCTACCTGGGCCTGACCCTGGAAACTGTTAGCCGCACTCTATCAGCCTTCAACGAAATGGGTCTGATCAGCGTAGATCAGCGTCAGATCGCCCTGAACGATGTGCCCGCGCTGAAAACCCTGCGTCGCCTGCCACCAGCCAAGGCACGCATCAAGGTCAGCGAAAAAGTGTCGGCTTTAGTTGGTAAGAATTTGCTGCCGCAATGGGGCAAAGAAGTTGCTGTTGCCTTAAATTAGTGTAAGCTTTAACAAGTAGCATCATCTTTTTGCCATGTTTGCCATGGCAAAAAGATGGCTGAACTTGTATTTGTTTTCTTTCCCGGATTTCACATCAAGGAGTAAAACATGCCATACAAAACCATACTGGTTCATGTCGATGAATCTGAACGTTCCAACTTCCGTATCCGTGTTGCGGCAGAAATTGCCAAGGCTGACGAAGCACATCTGACCGGAACTGCCGTCACCGGTGTTTCCCGTTTTATCTATCAGGATGGCAATATCAGTGCCAACGATCCCAATCTGAGCATACATCTGAATTTTTTAAGGGAACGCGCAGAAAAAGCTGTCGCCAACTTTAACCAGCAAGCCCAGGCTCTAGGCGTCAATTCTTATGAAAGCATGATCGCCAATGATGAAGCCGGTGGTGGAGTTGGCCTGCAAGCAAGGTATAGCGACCTGGTAGTCATAGGCCAGACCAATCGTGACGAGCCCTCGCCCTCGGTATTGCCTGATTTCCCTGAATACCTGATCATGAATTCAGGCCGCCCCATCCTGATCATTCCTTATGTAGGTGATTTCACGACAGTCGCAAAACGCCCCTTGATTGCCTGGGATGCCAGCCGTGAATCTACCCGCGCGATCACCGATGCAATTCCCCTGCTGCGTCGCGCCGACATGGTCAATGTCGCAATCTTCAATCCCAAGGCAGTACCTGACAGTCATGGCGAGCAACCTGGTGCCGATATTGCCCTGTACCTGGCAAGACACGGTATCAAGGTAGAAGTTGGCGTGCATAAAACATCTACCGATATCGGCAATGCATTATTGTCGCTGTCACACGATCAGGACAATGATTTGCTGGTCATGGGTGGCTACGGTCATTCGCGCTTCCGTGAAATGATCATGGGTGGGGTTACCAGAACCATTCTGCAAAGTATGACGCTGCCAGTGCTGATGTCACATTAAACTAATCGTCGGTATCTCAAGCCTGGCAAATGACACTCCTTGTAAAAGGAGTGTCATTTTATTTTTTATAGCCGGGCACTCAAGCTTTAACCGGGCATTTACGAATTAGAATAATGGTCTCATTTCAATAAAGCAAAATCACATGGCTAATGATTATCCCAGTATGGTAAAAGCACGATGGATAGCAGGTTTGCTGGCCTTGTTATCAGCCGTTTTATGGTTGAACCACGCAACCCTGTCCACCATACAGATGCCTGCACCTCTGCCTGTACATACCGTGCTGGAAACGATCACCATCGTGATTTTCACTTCGGTATTCATCGTTTGCTGGAATGCCTTTGGCGGCGCCAGGAAAAAGAGCAGCGTTATCCTGGCTGTCGCGTTCTTGTGCACTGCCATTCTGGGCTTCATGCATGCAATCAGTTTCCAGGGCATGCCCGGCTTCCCAGATGCCGAAGACATGCACAAGTCCCTGCTGTTCTGGCTGCTGTCACGCTCATTCATTGCCACTACGCTGCTGGGCCTGGCATTGGCCCCTGAGGATTCAGAAGTCAGCCCGGCCCAAGCTTATTTCGTCTTGATTGCAGGCTTGATAGCAACTGCCGGATGGATGATGATGGTGTTCGCACTGCCGCATCTGCTGCCGCTAACTTATATCCAGGGTGAAGGGCAAACTTCTTTCAAAATAGCCTGTGAAGCAGGTCTGATCGCCATCAATCTGTTCACAGCCTATCAATTGAACAAACGGGGCAAGGCCATTTCAGGCTCTGCTGGACCTGGCAAGCAAGCTGAGCTTCTGCAAATAGAACGTGCGCCCCTGTTTCTTGCGGCCATCCTGCTGGCCGTTTCAGAGGTGTATTTTGCCATCTATGCTGATGGCAATGATGTCTTCGTCGCCATCGGCCATGTGTTCCAGTTAATGGCAGCCATTGCCATTTATCGTGGCATGGTCTCTGTGAATATCCATACGCCTTATGCCAGTCTGGCAGAAACCAGCCAGAATCTGGCCCGCTCGGCAGAGGAGCTCAGCATAGAGCGAGAACGTCTGAGCCGCATGATAGATACAGCCATCGATGGCATCATCACCATCAACGAATCGCAATCCATCATCCTCGTCAATCCTGCCGCTGCTGCCACTTTCGGTTATGAAGTCGATGATCTGATGGGGCTTCACTTGATCTTGTATTACCAGAGCGCCACCGCAAGGTACATGGCAAACATGTACAGCAGTTTGGTGAAACTGGCGAGACCCGCAGAAAGATGGGGGGAAACTTTGATGATTTTTATGTCACCGGCGTCAAATCCAATGGTGAAGAATTTCCCATCGAGGCTTCAATTTCCAGCCAGATAGAAAATGGCAAACGTTTTTATACCGTGATTTTCCGCGACATTACCGAACGCAAGGTCGCGAAAGAAAAAATGGCACTTTATCACGATGAATTGACACAGTTATCAGCAGCACTGCAAAGCATACGCGAGGAAGAACGCAAGCACATTGCCCGCGAACTGCATGATGATCTCGGCCAGTTACTGGCCGCGTTGCGCATGGATTTATCGCTGCTGCAAAGAGACAGTGTGTTGACAGGCAAGACCCAGCAAACCATCAACAGCATGGATCAACTGCTTCTGACTTCAATTACCACGCTGAGACGCATCGCCACCGACCTCAGGCCGCGCGCACTGGATGAAGGTGGACTCTATTTTGCCTTGCAGACCCTGCAAAAGGATTTTTCCCAGCGCCATGGCATTACCTGCGACCTGCTGGCAAACGAAGAGCAACTGACACTCGACGATGCGCACAGCACAGCAATCTTCCGTATCGTCCAGGAATCGCTGACGAATGTAGTCAGGCATGCAGATGCCACAGAAGTGCAAATTACTTTCGAACGTAGCCCGGACTCACTGAGCTTCAGCATTATCGACAATGGCAAAGGCATAGAGGCAGATGAGATGCGTAAATCACGTTCTTTTGGCCTGGTTGGCATGCGTGAACGCGTCAAAGCCATGCACGGCGAATTTCTGGTTGACAGCCAGCCAGGAGAAGGAACGCAACTGAAAATCAATTTGCCATTAAGTTAATTCAATAAGTTAAGCAAATACATCAAGCAAATATGTTAAGCAAACAGAAGATGCGTGCAGACCTGGCGAATCCAGTATAAGCTTACGGAAAATCGTATCGCGGCAGGAGCATTTTAATGTCAGTTTCAGCACTCAATAGTGGCCTTTCAGGACTCCAGGCTTATGCCCGTGCACTTGATAGTTCTGGTCACAATGTGGCGAATGCGAGTACGGCAGGCTTTGTTCCGCAACAAGTCAGCTTTCAAGAGCAGCCTGCTGGTGGTGTGATTGCCAATATCAGTAAAGAAGGCAGCAGTCTGGCCTCGCAAGAACAGAGCGGCACTGACCTGAACACTGAAATCGTGCAGTCCCTACAATTCAAGACAGGTTTTGACCTGTCTGCGAAAATTATCAAAACGAAAGATGAGTTACTGGGCACACTGATTGACATCAAGGCCTGAGGTAGTCCGCCTGCTAAGCTGCTGGCACCAGGCACAGGAAGGATGGCATATCCTTCATATCAAAATACCAAAGTCCGAATCCACCTATTCCCAACAGAATTGCAGCACCCAAATAGCGCAAGCCACGCATGATGGCATTATTTTGCGCCTGCTGCATGACTGCCTGGGTCAGCAATAAATGCGGTAACGCAAACAGACCAAACACCAGCATCAGCACAGCACCAGACCAGGCATCGCCAGATAATAAGGCAAATGGCGCCACGCCATACAAAAGACCGCAAGGCAGGCAGCCCCAGCCCATACCCATCAAGAATGGATGCCGCGTCACCTGACGTAATAATGGTAGCCTGTCAGTCAGCCCTGCATGCAGGTTTGCCAGTACATTTTGCAAAAAAGGCAGACGTGGCAAGCAACCCAGCACGCGCAAACCTAGCAGTATCAACATCAGGTTACCAAGAACGAACATGATTTGCTGCACTGGCAGGTAAGGCTTGAATAACAAACCCGCTGCGCCCAGGCCGCCGAGCACAGCACCGGCAATCATATAGGTAGAAATGCGCCCACCTTGCAACATGATTTGATATTGCAAACTGACCGGCACACCAAAAGAAGCGTGTTTTGCCGCCCGCTGCCCTGCCAGGGCAATAGGAATGACTTTACCACCACTCCCGTAAGACTTCTGCCTGGACTGTGTCAGCAACATGGAGATGCCACCACACATACCAGCGCAATGCACCCCACCTATGGCACCGGCTGTCATCGCGGCAAATACCAAAGGCAGGGTCAGCATCTCAGATCAGTTTGGAGTATCTGGCACCTGATTGCTGTGACAGATAACGGTCAAAAACCATCGCGAGTGCGCGTACAAACAAGCGGCCTTTGGCGGGGATGCTGATACTGACATCATCCACCAGGACGATACCCTCTTTTGCATAGTCTTGCAGCCTCTGCAGCTCATCTGCAAAATAATCAGGGAAAGAAATACCATATTGCATTTCAAGGTATTTGAAATTCAGGGTATTGCTGCACATCAGGCTCATGATGACCTGACGACGCAAGATATCATCGACATCGAGGTGATAACCTTTTTCTACAGGCAATATACCTTTATCTAGGCTGGCATAGTATTCATCCAGCGTGCGCAGGTTCTGGCCATAAGATGCCCCCACCTTGCCTATCGCTGACAAACCCAGGGCGATGAGATCGCAATCTGCCCGCGTCGTATAACCCTGGAAGTTCCGGTGCAGACTGCCATCCAGAGTCGCCAGTGCCAGACTGTCGTCCGGTTTGGCAAAATGATCAAGGCCTATATAGACATAACCCTCAGCCAGCAAGCGCCGTATCGACATCAGGAAAATCTGCAGACGCTGCTCGGCAGACGGCAAGTCGGCTTCGGCGATGCGGCGCTGAGGCTTGAAGCGCGTGGGCAGGTGTGCATAGTTATAGAGCGCAATGCGGGCAGGAGACAGTGCGATGACCTGGTCCAGCGTCTGAGAAAAACTTTCCAGATTCTGTTTCGGCAGACCATAGATCAAATCAAAATTGATGGACTGAAAGCCACAGGCCCGGCTGTCGGCCACCGTGCTTGCCACCATTTCATACGGCTGTATGCGGTGAACTGCTTTTTGCACGTCTGCATTGAAGTCCTGTACACCCAGACTGGTCCGGTTAAAGCCCAGCTCTGCCAGTAATTGCAGTGTTTCGGTAGTAACGGTACGCGGATCTATCTCTATGGAGATTTCGGCATCAGCGGTGAAGTCAAAATGTTCGCGCAGCAGATGCATCAACTGGCGCAATTCGGCATGACTGAGAAAGGTCGGCGTACCACCACCAAGATGCAACTGACTCAGGGTTTCACGTGCATGTAAATGACCGGTCACCAGCTTCAATTCCTTGGCCAGGTATTCAAGATACTTGGCCGACCTTCCATGGTCTTTAGTGATGACTTTATTGCAGGCGCAGTAATAACACAGCGATGCACAAAACGGGATGTGTATGTATAGCGATAATGGCGGTTTGTTCAGCAAACGACTGCGTTCTTCCAGATAGAGTATGTAGGACTCTGCCGTGAAAGTTTCTGCAAATCTGTCTGCCGTGGGATAAGACGTGTAACGGGGGCCCAGGCTGTCGAAACGGCGTATCAGTGCTTCTGGAATTTCTATTGCCGGAAATGCAGCCGGTTCGTTCATTTTCATGATGGGTCTCAATGTGCTTTTTGCACAAGCAAGGCCGTTAAACCACTAGACAGGATTCCCAGTAACCAGAAGGCAAAAAAGCCTATGGTATAAACACCTGTTTCATGCATTTGCAGGCGCCTGTCCAGCACAATCAATTCCATCGGGTCAACCAGGCTAAAGAACAAGCCGGTTGCCGCACAGGCCATCAAAAACGCTGGCCACAAAACGATCATCAACATAGAACGCAATTGTGGTTTACGTGATGTGAGAGTGCTATTTTCCAAATCCTGTCCCCTTCTAGTGATTGTCCAGCCTCAGGTCAGCAAAATTCAGGGATTAAACTCATTTTGCGGCATTCAGTTGTACTGGTTTTTGTCCTGGATCAAACCAGTCACCGGTCAGACGCCAGTCTGTGGTCTCCAGTTTGATATGAAACAGTTTTACAGCTTGTTCTCCGGCATTTGGCATCAGTTTGAGGTCACCTTCATATTGACCTGTGGCCGTACGCTTCATCGGTAAGCGACGTATCACCTCGCTTACCGAATTACCGCCAACTGCCGCATTGGCCAGGCTTAGTTGTATGGTCTCAGGCAAATCACCCTTGCCACTGACTTGCAATACGATCTTGCCTTTGGCGAAGTCCGCATTGATATAGGCATTCAGTTGCAACTCCCTGGCCTTGGCGTCACGCTGTATATCCTTATTGATCATCAGGCCCTGCTTGTAATAATCTTCGGCAACAACCTTGTCAGCGCCATGCATGGCGATATAACCGGTATACAGACTTGCACAAACCACGAAGGCCGGGCCACCAGCCACCAGCAGCAACCAAGGTTCTTTGTACCAGGTATCACGCCTGGATTTTGGGGGCATCAGACTGGCTTCCATTTTCTTCTCCTAACGTGGAACAGTAAACACGGCTTTTTCAGTCACCGTTACTTCTGGCGCATCGATATCCTTAACGACAAAACGTATGCGGTTAGACCCGCTTGCCAATACATTGGCTGGCACCCTGACCCTGACCGGGAATGCCTTCGTAGTCGCAGAGCCAACTTCAATATTCGCAGAGTTGACGATCATTGCACCAGCAGCACCCTCTACCGCCACACTGTAATGCCGCGCCGACTCCTGGGTGTTCATGACTTGCAGGCGATAGACATTTTCAATTGCACCCGCTTCAGTTATTTTAGGCATGCCACGGTCTTTGATAACATCAACTTTCAAGGGAGTGTGCATTGCAAGGGATACAGCCGCCAGCAATATAATCAGCCCTAACAAGCTACCATAAATCAGGGTACGCAGGCGGAATACCCGCTTCCACATGGCCTTGTCATCCAGTTTCCTGGTCAGCGCATGTTCGGTGGTATAGCGTATCAAACCACGCTCATAACCCATCTTGTCCATGACCTGATCACAGCCATCAATACAGGCGCCGCAGGCGATGCATTCATATTGCAGGCCCTGACGGATATCAATACCCGTAGGGCAAACCTGCACACAGATGCCGCAATCGACACAATCACCCATACCCTGGGATTTGTGATCAATTTTTTTGTTTCTGGATCCGCGCGGATCCCCGCGTGCTGCATCGTAAGTAACGATCAACGTGTCTTTATCAAACATCGCGCTCTGGAAGCGCGCATAAGGACACATGTATTTGCAAACCTGCTCGCGCATCCAGCCAGCGTTACCATAAGTGGCAAAACCGTAGAACAGGAACCAGAAAGTCTCCCATGGACCCAGGGTAAAATTGCCGACCTCTATCGCCAGCTCACGTATGGGAGTGAAATAACCGACAAAGGTAAAACCTGTCCACAATGCCAGTACTATCCAGATGAAATGCTTGATGAACTTCAGCGAGAATTTGCGCGCCGTCATAGGTGAAGCATCAAGCTTCATTCTTGCGTTGCGCTCACCTTCTATCTTGTGTTCTATCCACAAGAAAATCTCGGTATATACGGTTTGCGGGCAGGCATAACCGCAAAATAACCTGCCTGCGATGGCAGTGAACAAGAACAGACTCAAGGCTGAAATGACCAGCAAGACTGCCAGGTAGATAAAATCCTGGGGCCATAACACCAGGCCAAAAATATAAAACTTGCGGGCAACCAGATCAAATAAAACCGCTTGCCTGTCATTCCAGTTCAGCCAGGCTGTGCCGTAAAACAATGCCTGGGTAAAAAACACCAGCACCCAGCGCCAGGAAGAGAACCAGCCAGTTTGTGAACGCGGATAAATTTTCCGGCGTTCTTCAAAAAGCGCCAATTCAGTTTCTTCTATAGGCACTGGGATTATGGGTATGTGTTTCATCTTGATTCTGTTTTTCTTAGTAAGACAAAATGACAGTGCCAATCAGTGCAGGCGGAGCGTGCTGTATGATCATTTCCCCTCCCTCATTATGATTGGCACATTCATGGTTTTCAACTAATTATTTACCTGGTGCAGCTTCAGCAGCGCTGGTGGCAATTTGCTTGACAGCACTGACATCCGCATCACTTACCTGCGCAGTAGCAGAACTATTGGACAAGCTCCAGACATAGGCTGCCAGCAAATGTATCTTGCCTTCGGTCAAAATTGCCTTGTGAGCTGGCATCTGGTTGTTGCGGCCTTTGTTGATGGTTTCCATGACATTCTCAATGCCACCGCCATACAACCAGACTTTATCTGTCAGGTTTGGTGCCCCCAGGGCCTGGTTGCCCTTGCCATCACCACCATGACAGGCAGCACAGGCTGCAAATTTGGATTTACCCAAAGCTGCCTTGATAGGATCATGCGCGGAACTGGACAGACTCAACACATAATTGGCCACATTCCTGACATCATCATCAGTGCCCAGCACAGCACCCATGGGTGGCATCTGGCCATGACGGCCTTCGCGTATGGTGGTCAGGATAGTTTGTGGATCACCGCCATACAACCAGTCAGTGTCAGTCAGGTTAGGATAACCCTTGCCGCCTTGTGCGTCAGAACCGTGACATTGCGCGCAGGTATTCAGGAACAGACGCTGACCTATTTCATGCGCTTGCGGATCTTTGGCAACCGCCTTGATATCCATGGCCAGGTACTTATTGAAGATGGGGCCATACTGGGCTTCACCGTCTTTCATTTCCTTCTCATAGGCACCTTTTTGACTCCAGCCAAAAGTGCCCTGCCATTTACCAAAGCCAGGGTACACCACCAGATAACCGGCGCTATATATCACGGTCAGGTAAAACAGCCACATCCACCATTTGGGCAGAGGATTGTTTTGCTCCATCAAGTCACCATCCCAGACATGGCCCGTGGTTTCTGCAGGCAGAGGTTTGCCGTCACTACCGACTTTGACCTTGACCTTGGATTGCGACCAC
This sequence comes from Undibacterium sp. YM2, assembly GCF_009937975.1. Taxonomy (NCBI): domain Bacteria; kingdom Pseudomonadati; phylum Pseudomonadota; class Betaproteobacteria; order Burkholderiales; family Oxalobacteraceae; genus Undibacterium; species Undibacterium sp. YM2. The sequence continues at coordinate 2,300,287 of NZ_AP018441.1, read as the reverse complement.
AACAGTAATACACAGGCCAGCATGGACAAGGCCGTGACGATGGCAATACCGGTACTCCACCATTCATTAAAAAAGTCTGCCATGGCTAATTCCCATTCTCATTATCAATTGGCAAGCGTGCCATTTTTTCAAATTTTTCTTTATTACCGGCACTGAAAGCCCAGTAAATAATGCCAAGAAATACGATGAGGCTGATGACCGTCACGATGCTGCTCAGTATTGTGAAATTCATTTTGTTCTCCCCGAAAAGCCAGCCCGTTCACGAACCGGCTTTTTCTGCTATCAATTCTTGTTTTTGACCGCGGTACCCAACACTTGCAGATAAGCGATCACGGCATCCAGTTCCGTTTTGTTAGCCAGCTCAGCAGGGCCAGCCTTGATCTGCTCATCGGTATAAGGTACGCCCAGGGTTTTCATGGCCTTGAGCTTGGGCGTGATATCCTCAGGCACCAACTGTGTCTTGGCCAACCATGGGTAGGCAGGCATGTTTGACTCCACGACAACAGAACGCGGATCATTCAGATGGTCCCTGTGCCAGGTGTCGCTGTAACGGCCACCCACCCTTGCGAGGTCAGGACCTGTGCGCTTGCTACCCCATTGGAAGGGATGGTCATACACCGACTCACCCGCTACAGAATAATGACCATAGCGCTCAGTCTCGGCCCGGAAAGGACGTATCATTTGCGAGTGGCAACCATAGCAGCCTTCCCGCAGGTAAATGTCACGGCCCGCCAGTTGCAAGGCGGAGTAAGGCTGCATGCCCTGCACGGCCTGCGTCGTTGATTTTTGAAAGAACAGTGGAACAATTTCAACCAGGCCACCAACACTGATGGTCAGCAGCACCAGTACCAGCAACAGGCCCACATTCCGCTCTATCAAGTCATGAGTAAAATTACGCATTCAATTTCTCCTTGGATTTATGCATGCGCTGCGGCTGCAGGCAAAACCGGGATCGCGTTATTGACTGGCTTGGCAGCCATCAGGGTCTTCGCGACGTTATATGCCATGACCAGCATGCCACTGAGGTACAGCAAGCCGCCCAGCATGCGTATCACGTAATACGGATAGGTCGCCTTGACGCTTTCGACAAAGGAGTAAGTCAGCGTGCCATCCTCATTGACTGCGCGCCACATCAGGCCCTGCATGACACCAGCTATCCACATGGAAGCGATGTACAGAACCACGCCTATCGTCGCGACCCAGAAGTGCACTTCAATCAGACGTTTGCTATACATCTGCGTCTGACCAAACAGGCGCGGGATCAGATAGTAAAGGCTGCCAATCGTAATGAAACCCACCCAGCCCAGAGCGCCAGAGTGAACGTGACCTACAGTCCAGTCAGTGTAGTGGGACAAGGCATTCACGGTCTTGATCGCCATCATTGGACCTTCGAACGTTGACATGCCATAGAAAGACAGCGACACGATCAGGAAACGCAGGATAGGATCAGAGCGCAACTTGCTCCACGCACCGGACAGCGTCATGATGCCGTTGACCATGCCACCCCAGGATGGAGCCAGCAAAATCAGTGAGAACAACATGCCTATGGACTGCGCCCAGTCAGGCAAGGCAGTGTAGTGCAAGTGATGTGGACCCGCCCACATGTATGTGAAAATCAGAGCCCAGAAGTGAACGATAGACAGACGATATGAGTAAACCGGACGTTCGATTTGCTTGGGAACGAAGTAATACATCATTCCCAGGAAGCCAGCCGTGAGGAAAAAACCCACCGCATTATGGCCATACCACCATTGCACCATCGCATCCTGCACACCGGCATAAGCAGAGTAAGACTTCATGAAAGATACGGGCATGGCTGCACTATTGACGATATGCAGCACCGCTACCGCAACGATGAAGGCACCAAAAAACCAGTTGGCGACATAAATATGCTCAACCTTGCGCTTCACCAGCGTGCCAAAAAATACGATGGCATACGACACCCATACGACAGCGATGAGCAAGTCAATTGGCCATTCCAGTTCAGCATATTCTTTGCCTTGGGTAAAACCCAATGGCAAACTGATGGCGGCTGCCACGATGACCAGTTGCCAACCCCAGAAAGTGAATTCAGCAAGACCTTCTGCAAACAGCCGCACGTTGGATGTGCGCTGGACGACATAATAGGAAGTTGCAAACAAGGCGCAACCACCAAAGGCAAAAATCACGGCATTCGTATGCAAGGGACGCAAGCGTCCATAGCTGAGCCACGGTATTCCCCCAGAAATTCTGGCCAGGCAAGTTGAGATGCAATCACCACGCCCACGAGCATGCCGACGATACCCCAAACTACTGCCATGACAGAAAATTGCCGTACAACCCGGTAGTTGTATGTGTTTTCTTTAGTTATTGTCATGATCTCACTCTGTTGTAAAAATACACTAGAAGAATAACAATCGCCCTGCCCACCTACATTGATTCACATCAAATATTGCCGGATTCAAAGGCGACAACCCACGAAAGACAACAGCTACAAGAATAGACAAAATTTTAATTTTTGACAAAAAAAAAGACACCCAAAGGGTGTCTTTTTTAAACCAAAAATAAAGCTGAATTATGGAGCCGCTGATACCGGTGCAGTCACCGCCGCTTTATTGACAGTCACTTTCGACTTTTGCTTCAACAATTCAATATAAGAATACAGATTTTGAGCTGACTGCATACTTGTCAGTTGCTGCGCTTCTGAACCACGACGGGCTGCATCCGGCGTACCAGCAGTTACCTTGCCTATACGGAAAATAACATAGCCAGCATTACCCAGATGCGTGCCTACAAAGGCAGGCAACTTCTGGACATCAGCGCGCATCAGATCTACCAGGGCTGCAGTAGGGATGTCCTGATTTTTCAAACGCGATACTACTTTGGCTTCTGCAAATCCAGTCGTAGAATCAGCCGTTTTCAGTGCTGCCAGCTTGGCTATACCCTCTTTTTCAGCCAGGGCTGCGGCTTCCGTCGCAGTGACCTGCGCCTGGATTGCCGCCTTCACTTCTTCAAACGGACGCTTGGATGCAGGCTTGTATTCAAGGATACGGCCAGCAATCAAGGTATTTGGAGCAACCTCTACCGCCTCTGTGTTGTGTTTTTTCTTGACCACATCATCAGAGAAGATCGCCTTCAGGAATTTAGGATTATTGGTTTCTACAGTTGCAGGCACCCCAGGCTTGCTGTTACGCGTCAAGCCATTCACCGTCTGAATCTTCAACTTCAGCTTCTCTGCTGCAGGCTTGAGACTCTCACCCTGCTCATACACGACATTACCAAACGTTTCTGCCGCCTCTGTATACGCCTTGGCTGCTTTTTGCTTTTTGATGTCGGCGGCAATTTGAGCCTTCACTTCATCCAGTGTTTTTACGCCGGCAGGCCTGATAGCAGTCAGAGTGATGATGTGAAAACCATAGTCGGACTGCACCAGCTCACTGATTTCACCTTGTTTGAGCTTGAATACACTTTCATCAAACTGCGGCACCATCATGCCCTTGCCAAAGAAATCCAGATCACCACCTTTTTCTTTAGAACCCGGGTCCTCAGAATTTTCCTTTGCCAGTTTGGCGAAGTCTTCAGGCTTCTTGCGCAATTGTGCCAGTATGTCTGCAGCTTTGGCCTTTGCCTTGGCTTTGTCAGCATCACTACTGTCTTTGCCCGCAGCAATCAGGATATGGCTGGCACGACGCTGTTCTTCTGTCGTATAGGATTTCTCATTGGCCTTATAGTAAGCCTGGACATCCGCATCCGACACTGTGGTCTGCTCTGCCAGTACTTCACTATTCAACACGACATATTCAGCATTGATTTGTTCAGGGATTTCAAACTGGGCAGCATTTTTTTCATAATAGGCCTTCAGCATTTCATCCGTCACTTTGACGCGCGCCGCAAAGTCTTCCGGCTTGAACATCAACATCTGTACTTCACGCTCTTGCTCATTGATGGCAGAAAGGCGCTCTGCCACCGTTTTGGGAACAAATGCACTTGCCTGGATTGGGCCAAGCAATTGTTGCAATACCATATCCTGGCGCAAACGCTGCTCAAACATGGCTGGCGTCATGCCTTGCTGTGCCAGCAGGCGGGTATATTCTGCATTGTCAAATTTGCCGTCTTTGACCAGACCAGGCATCTTGGCAATATTGTCTTGCAAAGTAGCATCTGAAATAGCCAGTTTTTTTACAGCAATCTCGCCAGCCATCGCCTTGCGGGCAATCAGCTCATCGAGAATACTTTGCCTTGCTTCAGGTGTATTGAGCATTTTTGCATCAAACTGTGGTCCATACATCTGACGCATACGGTCCAGCTGGTCGCGCAGGGCCTGATCAAACTCGCCCTGGGTAATCGGCGCTCCCGCAACGGTCGCGATACCTGCCTCTTTGCCTATGGAACGCAAAGCGTCAGTATTACCGAACAAAACAAATGACGGCAAGATAAGAACAGCTAGCAAAATTTGCATTAAGCGCTGATGGGTACGAATAAATTCAAACATGTTCAACCAATCACGTGGCTAAGTATCACAATAACAATTTGACGAATACAAAAAAAGGCGAACTTTCGTTCGCCTTTTCGATTTTCTGGCGGAGCGGACGGGGCTCGAACCCGCGACCCCCGGCGTGACAGGCCGGTATTCTAACCAACTGAACTACCACTCCTTTTTACTGCTGGCACTACTTTTGTCTGTTACTGGTGGGCGCTGAGAGGCTCGAACTCCCGACCTAAGCCTTGTAAGGGCTCCGCTCTACCAACTGAGCTAAGCGCCCCACGCATAAAACAGATACCGTGGCCCATGTCCCGAACCACGAAAGTGCATTAGTTTACCGCATCTTTCAAAGCTTTGCCAGGTTTAAATTTAGGTACCTTGGCAGATTTGATCTTGATAGGCTCACCGGTTTTAGGATTGCGGCCTGCCCTGGCAGCGCGCTTGGCAACGGAGAAGGTACCAAAACCAACCAGTGTTACCGTGCCATTTTTCTTCAATGTGGTTTTTACGGCGCCGATCACAGCATCCAGCGCACGCGACGAAGCCGCTTTGGAAATATCCGCTGTTTTCGCAATATGATCGATCAACTCAGTCTTATTCACTTATAGCCCCCTCACAAAAATTTGAATTTCGCGATGATGTATTCGATTATTTTATTGGTCGTGCATCTATCACGGCAAGCAGGAAATCTGCATCCGGTATTAGAGCAAGCCGCAAAGCCTTATGTCAAGCGGTTTGCAAGCTTTAAGGCCAAGTTTGCTGATTTGTGATTTGCTTATTCGTTTTTTCCACCTCTCTGGCTGACAGCCACTGTGCAAAAAATCAGGTAGCTGCGCATTTTTGCTATATGGAAAAGCCACCCTCTTTTGCATCCTGAATTAGAATGTGACAAGCCCACATCAAAAAATGGGACATCATCAGATGTCTGCGACAGCCCGGCACGCACGGCAAGACCATTCCTGATTCACTATCTGGTATGGCTTTAAGTTATAGCAAGCAGTACGGGATCAAACACAAAGATGACAAGCTACCGGAAGCGGAATCAACCGAAAACAAATAAAGACACACACGGAAGACAATGAAGAATTTTGACGTAGCAATCGTAGGTAGTGGACTGGCTGGCTTATCTGTCGCCCTGCATCTGGCGCAAACACGCAAAGTCGCCATCATTTCCAAGCGTGAATTACTTGACGGTGCCAGCAACTGGGCACAAGGCGGCATCGCTGCCGTACTGGATTCCCATGACAGCCATGAACAACATATTTCAGACACCCTGATCGCCGGTGGTGGCCTGTGCGATGAAGGCGCCACGCGCTACATCATAGAACATGGCCGCGAAGCCATAGACTGGCTGATAGAACAGGGGGTCCCCTTCACCCGTGATGAAGAAGCAGAACTGGGCTTTCATCTGACGCGCGAAGGTGGCCACAGCCAGCGCCGCATTATCCATGCGGCAGATGCTACCGGCCATGCAGTACAAGTGACCCTGGAACAAAAAGTACGCAACCACCCCAATATCACGCTGTTTGAACATCATTATGCAATCGATGTGATTACCTCGGCCAAGATCGGTGACACCTCACCTACCCCACGTTGCCTGGGTCTGTATGTGCAGGACGTAAAAACTGGCAAGGTAGATACCTTTGCCGCGCAACACACAGTGATGGCAACTGGCGGTGCTGGTAAAGTTTATCTATATACCACCAATCCCGACACTGCTACTGGTGACGGTATCGCCATGGCCTGGCGTGCTGGCTGTCGCATCGGCAACATGGAATTCATACAGTTCCACCCTACCTGCCTTTACCACCCATTTGCCAAATCATTTTTGATCACTGAAGCAGTACGTGGCGAAGGCGGCATTCTGAAACTGCCAGCCGAGGCCGGTGCCTCTGCCGGCAAACGCTTCATGACTAGCCATGATGAGCGCATGGAACTGGCACCACGTGATGTGGTCGCCCGTGCAATTGACTTTGAAATGAAAAAACGTGGCCTGGATTTTGTTGAACTTGACATCAGCCATCAGACGCCAGAATTCTTGAAAGAACATTTCCCTACTATTTATGCGCGCTGCCTTGAGCTCGGTATAGACATCACCAAACAAGCCATACCAGTCGTGCCCGCCGTGCATTTCACTTGTGGCGGCATCGTGACAGATACGGATGGCCGCACTGACTTACCCGGCCTGTATGCCGTCGGTGAAACTGCCTACACCGGCCTGCATGGCGCCAACCGCCTGGCCAGTAATTCGCTACTGGAATGCCTGGTCGTTGGCCGTGCTGCCGCAAAACATATAGAAGCGCAGGAACGTGCCAGCGTCATTGCCCTGCCCGACTGGGATGAAAGCCGTGTTTCAGATGCCGATGAAGAAGTCGTCATCGCTAATAACTGGGATGAGCTGCGTCGCTTCATGTGGAATTATGTCGGTATAGTCCGCACCACCAAACGCCTGGAGCGCGCCAAACATCGCATACGCCTGCTGAAGGAAGAGATAGACGAATACTATGCCAACTTCCGCATCTCGAATAATTTGCTGGAACTGCGCAATCTGGTGGAAGTTGCCTCACTGATCGTCAACAGCGCATTGTCACGCCGCGAAAGCCGTGGCCTGCATTTCAGCCGCGATTATCCAGACACTTTGCCCAAAGCCTTGCCTACCGTCTTGTCACCCAAGCGTAAAAAATAAGTACTGCTTGCCAGCATCGTTTGCGATGCTGGCAGCTTGATTAGTTTATTCAAATTAGTCAGGAAGATGAGCAGCAAAAAGAATCGAATTTTCCATCTATTTTTTGCGTAGCCATTTGACAAATTAAATTATCACAGTGATACTGCCCAGCTTGCTTGCCGGGCAATATCATCAGCAATTTTTTCCGGCTCAGCCTTACAGAAACCAGAAAAAATTGGCATGATAAAACTCAGTCAGATACGCAAGACCTACAAGCAAGGCGGCAATGAAATCCGGGCGCTTGATGGTATCGATTTACACATTGCCAGTGGTGAGTTCGTTGCCATCATGGGCCCCTCGGGTTCTGGCAAATCCACCCTATTGAATGTACTCGGCGCACTTGACCGCCCCGATCATGGCCGTTATCTCCTGAACCAGGAAGAGATCAGCGCCATGAATGACGATGCTGCCTCAGACATACGCAATCGCAGCATAGGTTTTGTTTTTCAGTCTTTTCATTTGCTACCACGCCTTAGCGTGCTGGAAAATGTACTGCTCCCGCAACGCTATAGCAATTCGCCGGATGCGCAGGCCGAAACACGCGCCCGCCAGTTGCTCGAACGCATAGGCCTGGAAAAACGCATGGATCACAAGCCAGGTGAATTGTCTGGTGGTCAGTTGCAGCGTGCTGCCATCGCCCGCGCCCTGCTGAATCAGCCCGCCTTGCTGCTGGCCGATGAACCTACCGGCAACCTCGATTCCAAAAGCGCTGCCGACGTGCTGGGCTTGCTGGCTGAATTACATGCTGGTGGGCAAACCCTGGTGCTGGTCACGCATGACCCTGCGGTTGCAGCCAGGGCACAAAGAACCATACACCTGGCTGACGGCAAAGTCGCGGAGGTGACAGCGTGAGACACGATTTGCGAAAACACCTGAACTTATCAAAGCTCGGCATCTGGGTACTCTCTGCATGTGCCAGCATACCTGCACTTGCGCCAGCCTCATCGGTAGCGCCAGCCAACGCAGACAAAACCGCCGCGCCTGCGCAGAGCCGGCCGGTATTATTGACTGGCGAAGTCATAGCAAAAGATTCGCAAGCCATCCTGGTACCGCCGTCGAATTCATCACCGGTAGTCTTACGCAATTTTGTTGCCGAGGGTAGTCAGGTCAAAAAAGGGGACCTGGTGTTGCGCATAGAAACACCAAATGCGTCCAATCTGGAGCAACTGGAAATCAGCATGCAACAAACCCGGGCAAAAGCCGATGCCGAACTGGCCAAGCTTGAGGTCACTGCACTGGATGCGGAAAAAAATCTGCTCACAGCCAAAGCTGCATTAGCCAAAGCTCAGGTCGATGCAGCTTTGCCAAAAACTCAGATTGCTGCGCTGGAATTTGATAAATACCAGGCAGAAAAAGAAAGATCAGAACGTGATCTACAAGTCAAACAACTGGCATTTGACGATGCTTATGCTTCCATCAACAGGAAAAAATCGGATGCTGACCTTGAATTAAAAAAACAAGAGATCAATATCAACTACCTCAAAACGCAGTTGACCCGCTCTGAGGTAAGAGCCAGCCAGGATGGCTATGTCGTCCACGGCTATAGCAATTGGCGTAGTGAGCGCCTGGAAGAAGGCTCAAGCGCTTTTCCTGGCAATACTGCGGGACAGGTCATAGGCTCAGGTCAAATGGAAGTCAGGGCATGGGCACTGGAAGCAGACAGGACGTATTTGAAGGAAGGGCAAACTGTAGTCCTGAAATTTGATGCCCTGCCCGGTACTGAAGTAACGGCCAGTATAGACAGTATTTCCAACGCACCTGAAGAACACAACATCTGGGGTTATGGCCGATATTTTCGTGTTGATATCAAATTACCGGCGCAGTCCAATCTCAAACTGATACCTGGCATGAGCGTCCTGATAGAACCTGCTCAGGCCAGTAAGAAAAACAGCGAAAAATCTGCCGCCCAGAACAAGGAGCTGACACTGGAAGGTGAAATACAGTCACGCAATATTACGTCCATAGGGCCACCGTCCATCCCTTACATCTGGCAATACACCTTGGCACAAATCGCCCCCGAGGGCAGCGCCGTCAAAACAGGTGACATGCTTGCCATGTTCCAGGCGGCGGAAGTACCCAACCAGCTTGCCAGTCAAAAAAGCCAGCTCAATGAGAAACTGAGGGCGCTGGAAAAACTGAAGCTGGAACAGACAGAGGCAGAAAAAGCAGCGGATCTGGCTGTAGCAGAAGCGCAAAGCAATGCGGAGAAAGCTGCACGCAAAGCCACCATGCCCAAAGAATTGATACGGCGTGTCGATTATGACAAACTGGTCATAGAAAAATCTCTGAATAGCGATCTGGCTGCGATGTCCCTGCGGTTGCGCACCACCCAGGCACGTGCCCGTAAGGCAGAAAAAACGGGATTGGAAACAGAGATCGCCATGCTGCAAGGGAAAATCGACGTACTGAACAAAGGGCAAAAAGCCCTGACTGTGACAGCAAGCAAACCAGGCATGATGATCTACAAAAGCAATTTTGAAGGCGAGAAATTTGCTGCTGGCAGCCAGGTCTGGATGGGATTATCCATTGCCAGCGTGGCAGACCCAGACAAATTATTTGTCTCTGCCAAGGTGCCCGAAGCCCAATCAACTACGATCAAAGTTGGCCAAAGCGCCCGCATCACCATACCTGGCGCCAATATGACGGTGCCTGCGCGCGTTACCGGGCTGGGCAACGTATTTCATAGCAAATCAAGCTCACAACCCATCATCGTGCGGGATATAGAGCTGGAATTTGATCAGATGCCCAAAGGGCTCAAACCCGGTGCGGCAGTGCAGGCAATTTTAGTCTCATCGGGAATACAGACGGCAACGACAGGAACAGCAAAAAAATGAAATCAAGGCTATTCCTCATCTGCGTAACACTGGCGCTAAGTAGCACAGGCTGCAGCAACAAGACTGAACAAAACCAGCATGCAACGGAAATCTTCTCGCCCAGAAACTGGCAAGAAAGTATTGTCGTCGACGGCGAAATCATCGCAGCCAACAAAACTCCGCTGACTGTGCCTGGCCAGGGCTGGGATTCGCGCACCTTGATAAAGATGCTGCCAGAAGGCAGCCTGGTGAAGAAAGACCAGGTCATTGCTCTCTTTGATGCCCCAAAATCACGCATGGAATTATCGCAGGCAGAAATGGAATTATTGCGCAAGGAACTGGCCGCAGAGACCATACAGGCCAGTGATGCCAGCAGCCGCTCTGCCCTGTCGGCAGACAGTGCCAAAGTGCAGACAGATTTGCGACTCAGCGAACGCTATGCCAACGCCGATCTGGCTATTTTTTCACGCAATAAAATTCTGGATGAATTGCAGGACAGCGGATTTCTGAAGAACAAACGCGGCTACCTGAACTGGAAAACCGGGCAGGTGCAGGCACGCAGTGCAGCAGAACAGGCAGTATTAAGCTCGCAGAAAGAAAGTGTCAGCCTGAATGCCAGCCAGCACAAAAAGAACCTGGATGCACTGGAATTGCTGGCCCCGCACGATGGCGTATTTTTGTTGCAGGCAAACTGGGATGGTGCCAAACCTCTGGTTGGCTCAAGCTTCCGGCCCAGGGAAGAATTTGGCTCACTGCCAGACCTTGATCAACTGGTCGCCAGTTTCAATATAGAAGAAGGCCGCACCTTTGGTTTGAAAGTGGGCCTGCCAGTCAAGGTACGTCTGGCTGGTAACGGCCAGGAAATTGAATTGAGCATTACCAAGGTTGGTAACAGCGCCAGCGTCACTTCGCGGGAGTCGCCAGTCAAATTCATCACCTTCGAAGCCGCTTTCAATAAGGCGCAGGCACAAAACCTGGCACTCAAACCTGGCCAGGCACTGATAGGCACGGTCAGCCTCATCAACCAGGCCAAAGCCATGACGGTACCGAATATCGCCTTGATACAGGACGGGAGTAATTTTGCTGCATATATCAAGGATGGCGACCAGCTCAAGCGCCAGACGGTAGTACTGGGGCAGCGTGGCCCGGTGCGCAGTGAAATCAAATCAGGTATCAGCCAGGGCAATCAGGTAGTTCTGCTACCAGAAGTAAAAGACAAAGAAAAAAGCAAGGATACACATTCATGAACCGCGCCCTGATACTGGAAGCAGTCAATGAACTGCAAAGGCGCAAGCTGCGTACTGGCCTGACCCTGTTAGGCATGATTTTTGGTGTGGCAGCCATCGTTGCCATGCTGGCCGTGGGTGAAGGTAGTCGCCGCGAAGCCTTGCGCCTGGTCGCCGAACTGGGCCTGGACAATGTCATCATAGATAGCAAGAATATTGACGACAAACGTCTCAAGGAAATACGTACACGCTCACTGGGCTTGTCGGCTGCAGACGCCGATGCTGCATTGTCCGTCGTACCTGGTGCCAAGGCAGTGGCACTCAAAAAAGAGATCAAGGTAGATCAACTGGTCAGCGGCAGCAATGTCGTCCCTGCACGCGCCTTTGCCGTATCTGATTCGTATGCCGAACTCGGTGGCCTGCAAATCGGCCAGGGGCGCTGGTTAAGCCAGCAGGATGATGCCACCCTCGCCCCTGTCTGCGTGATAGGCCCACGCCTTGCCCATCAACTCTTTGGCGACAAAAATCCAGTTGGCGAGCGCATCAAGCTCAATCACGCCTGGCTTGAAGTAGTTGGCGTGCTGGCTGACCGCGCCCTCTCCAAATCCGAATTCGAAGGCGTCAAACTTGGTCTGGATGACGAGCGCCTGTTCGTCCCCTGGCTCACCGGACGCGCCCGTTTCCGATTCACTGCGCTGGAAAACGAAGTCGATAGCCTGAGTTTGCGTCTGGACGGCCAGACAGCACCTGATATTGCGGCTCGTGTGCTGCAAAATCTGATAGAGCAAAGGCATGCCGGTGCTGATGACACCAACCTCATCGTACCCATGGGCCTGTATAGGCAGAACCAGCAAACCCAGCGCATCTTTACCATCGTCATGAGCTCTATCGCTGCAGTCTCCTTATTGGTGGGCGGCATAGGCATCATGAACATCATGTTAGCCAATGTACTGGAACGCCGCCGTGAAATCGGCCTCAAGCGCGCACTGGGTGCACGCAGGCGTGATGTCATAGAACAGTTCCTGGCAGAAGCCCTGGTGATTGCGTTCAGCGGCGCCTTGCTCGGCGTATTGCTGGGCGCGATAGCCGCATACAGCATCGCCGCGCTGGCGGGCTGGTCTGTTGCCTGGTCACCGCTGAGCCTGTTGATTGCTGTCAGCTCATGCATAGCAGTTGGCCTCGGTTTTGGTGTGTTCCCGGCACGACAGGCCGCAGCATTGGATCCAATTGCGGCTTTACGTACTGATGGTTGATGCGGGATAATCAGGCGCTGGCCGATGCATTGATCGCTCGCCAGCTTAGCTGCCTGGCCCTGATTGCTCCTACAATCCGAATCACTTTTCATACACTACATCATGGCAAGAACCATCAATGGCATAGGCACGACTTTTTACGGCAAATGCAAATTTCATCCGGATCAGTCCTTCATTACTACCAAGTGGGTGGTATTGGTCTATATTCCCATTGTTCCATTGGCCAGTTATCGCTTCATAGAAGAAAGCAGTTCCAGTTTTGAAGTAGTCGAAGCAGATATTCCTCTGGAGATCATGCAAGTGCTACGAATCTGGCTGTTTGTCGCACTACTGGCCTTCGGACTTAGCCTGAGTGACAAGCTGAAATTGAGTGGCGCCGGCCTGTTTATGCTATTCGGCATGATTTGCGCCATTCCATTTCTGATGCGCTGGTTTGCAAAACGTAATGCAGGACTAATCTAGCAAGCAAAAAATTTATCCCCATTTTGAACGCACAGAAAATGAGATTTGAACCCTTATCAGATACACAGTTTGAGTATTTGTGCGAAGTCTATGTAGCGGATAAATTTGCAAATCAGGAAGAATTAATCCAGGACTGGAAAGAATTAAGCAGCAGATTTCCAGATTCGCATCTGCTGCTGACACTGGATGACCTCGGTCAGGCACAATACACGTCCATGCATAGCTCAGGTTCTCACGATCTCGACGAGACAGAAGGGTATGACTTGAGTACGCTTGATGCAGCATGCTTTGAAGATGGCGAGCATGTCGGCTACCTGAGCACGGCATCTGAGTTTTTTATCCGGTACGCAAATTTTCTAAAACTTTGCCAAGAAACCTCACTGGAACAGATTTTTCAAGAAAAAAACCTGCTACTGAATGATGAGTCTCTGGCAGAACTACTGCTGGCACAAGAAAACTGGCTTTCCATCATTGACGATAGCATTTATGCGTTCAGGGCCATCGTCAATCAACCCGAAGATAGTCTGGCTGCCTTCCCTAACGGCTATTTTGATTCAGACCTGAATCCCTTTGAGAACCATGCTTTATGCAAGCATCTCCGGGAGAATTACGGCTACAAGCTCATAGGCATTGGTGCATCTTATCTGGCACTCATCCGGGAAGCAGCCTTGAATCCAGTCCAGATGAGCAGCATGGCAGAATTACTGCTCAGGCTCTATGGTGAAAAAGCTGCGGTCTGGATAAAAACTGTGAGTGAACGAAATAATGAATTACAGCATGTTCTGGTTTTGAGGTACACAGAATAAATCATTTCATCGCGATCAGAAATTATGACTTCAGGATTAGTGATTTACTTACAAGCAGGTCGAAATCAAGGGATATAGCTTCGCTCTTTATCCCTTGTACGAAATTCACTCTCCAATCCCGTGCAATTTTCCTGCGCGCAAGCAAACCAGCTCACCTCATCGAATGTACAATTTCTGCCAAGATTGTCCTTCAAGAATTCGCAGTTTTCAAATTCGCAGTTAACAAACCTGGCCCCAGAAAATGTCGTTCCCCGAAAAATACAATTGATGAACTTCACATCAACAAGGATACTGGTATTAAACAAACCCCAGTACCATCCGCAGCCGGTAAAGCTGCAAGCCAGGAAAGCAGATGAGATGTCTCCGCCTTCAAATTGAATATCTGAAAACTCACAGTAGCGAAAAACATGCTCATCCAGGCTGACTGGCTTCTTCAATCTGGATGCAAAGTTCTGGTTTTCAAACAGCATATAACATGCAGGGATTAAACTATCCGCAAAGAATAATCCGTCGCCTTAATATCCTTGGTCAGGCTGCCTATGGATATCCTATCGACTCCTGTCTCGGCTATCGCTCTCACGCTTGCATGATCGATGCCGCCGGACGCTTCCAGCAAAGCACGGCCTGCATTAATGGCAACTGCTTCGCGCATCATGGTGGTATTGAAATTATCCAGCAAGATGGATGTCGCACCGGCATTCAGAGCCGTTTGCAATTGATCCAGAGTTTCCACTTCTATTTGTATAGTCACGCCAGCATTCAGGCTCAGGGCTTTTTGCATGGCCTCAGCCACGCCACCTGCTGCCGCGATATGGTTTTCCTTAATAAGAATACCGTCATACAAGGCCAGGCGCTGGTTCTTGCCACCACCCACGCGCACCGCATATTTTTGCGCCAGACGCAGGCCGGGCAAGGTTTTGCGGGTATCGAGTATGGCTGCTTTTGTGCCTGCGATGATGGAGACATATTTGCTGGTGGCGGTCGCGACTGCAGATAGCAATTGCAGGAAATTCAGCGCAGAACGTTCGGCTGTCAGCAAGGCTCTGGCAGGTGCCTTGATTTTGCAGACGACAGTATTTGCCTTCATCTGTTCGCCTTCAGCGTATTGCCAATCCACGATGATAGTTGCATCCAGTGCTGTCATGACAGCATCAAACCACGGGGCACCACATAGAACGGCATCTTCACGCACGATGACTTGTGCCTGTACTACTTCATCTGCAGGCACCAGCAAGCCAGTCAGATCAGCAGCGCCGACATCTTCAGCCAGTGCATCGCGGATGTTGCGTTCAAAAGCTTTTTGTAAATCTGCATCAAAAGGGGAATGCGTATTCTTTAAATTACCAGACATGTCCAGATAACCTCAGTGTAATTGGATGGGGCTTGCGCTTAAGATCGTAACGGGTTCTCAGGCCGGGCCTATGCCGGAAAAAAGTTTGCCTTCTTTCGTCAAATCACTGGATGGACGCACATTGGCTTTTTTTGCAGCAGCAAAATCCAGCATGCGGTCTATGCAGACCTTGGCTTTTTGCCCCACTGCCGGGTCAACCTGGATTTCATTATTACCGTTCTCCAGCACCTGCAGCAGATTGCGCAAACCATTCATTGCCATCCATGGGCAATGTGCACAGCTCTTGCAAGTCGCGCTATTACCTGCCGTCGGAGCGACGATGAAACGCTTGGTTGGCGCAGCCAACTGCATTTTGTGCAGGATGCCATTATCGGTGGCGACAATAAATTCATCTGCATCCAGCGTCTGTGCTGCATGGATCATTTGCGAAGTCGAGCCAACCACATCAGCCAGTGCCACCACAGCCGCTGGTGATTCAGGATGAACCAGTACTTTGGCATGAGGGTGCTCAGCCTTGAGCACGTCAAGTTCTATGCCCTTGAATTCATCATGCACCAGGCAGGAACCCTGCCATAGCAACATGTCTGCACCTGTCTGCTTCTGGATATAGCCACCCAGATGTTTATCGGGAGCCCAGAGTATTTTTTTACCTTGCGCATGCAGGTGAGCAACGATGTCCAGACCTATGCTGGATGTCACCATCCAGTCAGCTCTTGCCTTGACGGCTGCGCTGGTATTAGCATACACGACGACGGTGCGGTCAGGATGGGCATCGCAAAACGCCGCAAACTCATCTGCCGGGCAACCCAGGTCCAGCGAGCAGGTCGCATCCAGGTCTGGCATTAAAATGGTTTTTTCTGGGCTGAGTATTTTGGCGGTTTCACCCATGAACTTGACACCGGCGACAACCAGGGTCTTGGCGGGGTGGTCACGGCCAAATCTTGCCATTTCCAGCGAGTCAGAAACGCAGCCACCGGTTTCTTCTGCCAGGTCTTGCAGTTCTGCATCGACATAATAATGCGCGACCAACACAGCCTGCTTTTCTTTCAGGAGCTGGCGTATTCTGGCTTTGAGTTCCAGTTTTTCTATCGCTGAAGGCGCATCAGGAATGCGCGCCCAGGCATTGGCGGTACAGCTGCTACCCACATCCATCTGTGGACGTTCAAATTCGACAACTTTGGTTTCCATATAGCCCTACAAATCTGGAGTGCACAGAGTACATGCTGGCATGCACTCTGATGACAAGAAATATTGGCAGGCTTGGGATTGCCAGATTTGCATCCAGCGCCCCTGTAACCTGCATCCATTACTGCATTTCAAGCCATAGTATACGCTGTTACCAGATATTTACCCGTGTAGCAGTTGGGCGCAGGGGTGAGCGATCGCCCTTGCACTGGAAAGCATCAGAAAATTCCGGCATATTTGCCAATGGCGCAATGACACGGTATTTGTCTGGTGAGTGAGGATCAGTTGCCAGTTTCATACGCAACATCTCATCACGGATAAGGCTGCGGAAGCTTTGCGCATTGGCGACAAAGAAGCGCTGATCTACCGTCAAGCCATCAATTTCCTTGGCCTGGGGCTTGCGCTCCAGCGATTTGTGCAAAGCCTGCAGGGCAATCTTCATGCCGCCAAGATCGGCAATATTTTCACCGGCAGTCAGCTTGCCATTGATGTGCAATTTGTCGATGGGATTAAATTCGTCAAATTGCTTTTCTATGGCTTTTACGCGAACCAGGAATTTTTTCTCATCGTCCTTGGTCCACCAGCTTTTCAGATTACCCTGGGCATCATATTGGCGTCCTTCATCATCAAAGGCATGCGTCAGTTCATGACCTATCGTTGCACCGGTATTGCCATAGTTGGCAGCAGGATCAGCATTCACATGGTACAGAGGCGGTTGCAGTATGCCTGCCGGAAACACCATTTCATTCATGGTGGGGTTGTAATAGGCATTCACGGTTTGTGGTGTCATACCCCATTCATTCCTGTCTATGGGCTTGCCCAGCTTGGCCAGATTGCGCTTGAATTCAAATTCAGCGGCGCGTGCCATGTTTGCTGCGTACGGACCAGTATCGATCTGCAGGCTGCTGTAATCACGCCATACATAGGGGTAACCTATTTTTACCAGGATAGTGTCGAGCTTTTTATAGGCTTGCTGTTTGGTCGTGTCTGACATCCATTCCAGCTTGCCTATGCTTTCACGCATGGCCAGCTTGATATTGTCCACCATTTCCAGCACACCGGCCTTGGCTTCAGGACCAAAGAATTTGGCAACATACAGCTCACCCATGGCTTCACCTGCCATGGCATCGATAGAACCCAGCACGCGCTTCCAGCGTGGCTGCAATTCCTTGGTGCCTGCCAGGGTCTTGCCATAGAAATCAAAGTTGGCATTGACAAAGGCTGAGCTCAAGTCCCTTGCACGCGCATTGGCCAATTGCCAGCGTAAATATGTTTTCCATTGATCAAGACTGACGGTATTGACCATGCGTCCTGCTTCGGCAATAAACTTGGGATGGGCAAGATTGAATTGTCCGGGCTGCGCCAGTCCCAGTTCATTGAAATAGGTGGACCAGGCAGTTTTCTTATCTGTCTTTTGCAAGGCATTCAAGTCAGACAAATGATAACTGGCTTGCGGGTCACGCAACTCAACCTTGGTCAAGGATGCCTTGGCCAGTCTGGTTTCCAGCGCCATCACGACGGCCGCATTTTTCTTTGCCTGATCTGGCGTATCACCGAGCAAAGTAAAAATCTGAGTGACATAGGCGACATACTTGTTACGGATATCCTTGGTCTTGGCATCAGTCTTCAGGTAATAATCGCGGTCAGGCAAACCCAGGCCACCCTGCATGATTTGCGGAATGTAGCGGGTCGTGTTTTTGGCATCCTGATCTACAGTAAAGCCAAACAAAGGTGATACACCTTGCTTGTGCAAACCAGCGATCAAGGCCAGCAATTGCGTACTATCCTTGATGCCATTGATTTGCGCAAACTGCGGCTCCAGCGGTTTGATACCTTCTTTTTCTATCTGCGCTTCATTCATGCCGCTAGCATAAAAAGCGCCGACCAGTTGTGCTGCCTTGCTCTTGCCATCACCTTTTGCAGCTGTCTCGGCAATGAGTTTCAATGCTGCCAGATTTCGTTCAGTCACTTCATCATAGGCACTGTAACGCGCACGGTCAGAAGGAATGGGATTGGCTTTCAGCCATTCGCCATTTGAATACTGGAAGAAATCTGTGCAGGGATCAGCCTTTTTATCCATGGTCATGGATTCCAAGACCAATTGGTTTGAAGTCGCTGTCTGAGCAAATACTGTATTACCCATGAATGCCACACCAACCAGACTAGCCAGCACACTGCGTTTGAAGATATTTTTTGTTTTCATTTTTTTGTCCCTGTCTCTTAATTTTTACGGCATTACTTGCACGGCTACACCTGAATACTGTCCTGGTGAACGATAAACCCTTTGCGTCGCTTTCTGGAAATCTTCAGGATTAGCCTTGGGAATATCCATGAATTTTTGCGGATTCAAATCCACCAGCGGGAACCAGCTACTCTGCACCTGCACCATGATGCGGTGACCACGGCGGAAGGTGTGCTGGATATCCGGCATGTTATAGCTGATGGCAGCCACTTTGCCTGGCACAAAAGGTTCAGGTTTTTCAAAGCTGTTGCGGAACTTGCCGCGCAAAGGCTCGCCCCTGATCAGTTGCTGATAACCGGCCATGGCGACGGATGGTGGTGGCACATCATTGGCGCGTTCGCGCACGACTTGCTTATCCGGATAAGCCGATGGATAAACATCAATCAGTTTGACGACCCAATCTGCATCCGTACCAGAGGTTGACACAAACAATTTTGGATTGACCGGCCCGACGATGGTTACGTCTTCTTCCAGAGGTTCAGTCTGATAGACCAGCACATCTGGCCGTGTTGAGGCAAAGCGCTGGTCAGAGACCACATATTCACGCGGCGCACCAGTGGCGACGTAAGAGATAAACGGCACAGGCTTATTGGGGTCGCTGACGTATTCGTCAAAGGTATTGAATTCTGTCTGTGGCTCCTTCCAGCTCAGGGTGCCATCCTTGCCAAAATACAGGGTACGTTTTTGTGCCTGTTGCGGTGGCCAGCTTGGGTATTCACGCCATACATTGGTGCCGGTTTCAAATACGGTCACTTCCGGCAAAGCCTTGCCAGTTACGCCCTTCAAATGCTGTTCAAAGAAAGGGAAAACGATATTCTTGCGGTAATAATCACCCGTTTTGACATCGAAACTCACATTCCCCAATGACTTACCCTCGGCACCTGCCCAACCGCCGTGCGACCATGGCCCCATGACCAGGCCATTGTAATAGCCCTTGTTATTGTTTTTGATGCTGTGATACGTCGTGAATGGACCTTGCGGATCTTCTGCGTCATACCAGCCGCCAACAGTCAGCACGGCTGCCTTGATGTTCTTTAGATGGGGGGCGATATTGCGGCTTTTCCAGAAATCATCATAGGTACTATGCTCAATGGTAGGCATCAGCAATTCACGCTGCTTGTCTGACAGTTGGGCAGTAATGTTTTTCAGGGTTTTATATTTGAGAAAATATTGATAGCCATCCGGGGTACCAAAATCAAACTCTTCCCAGCGTTTGGGCAAGGTGGTCGGGTTTTTTTCTACCGTGAAATTGGAAAAGAACCCAAAGTTAGCCGCCAGCATGAAGGCACCGCCATGATAGGAATCATCCCCCATGAACAGATCGGTAACGGGTGCCTGCGGTGAAGCGGCCTTGATGGCAGGATGTGAGTCTATGATACTGGCCGAGGCATAAAAGCCAGGGTAGGAAATACCCCAGATACCGACCTTGCCGTTATTGCCCTTGACGTTTTTCAACAGCCATTCAACGGTGTCATGCATGTCCTGGCTTTCGACACCCTCGCCAGCCAGCCTGCTGGCCTTGATATGCGGCGTCATTTCTTGCCATACGCCTTCAGACATATAACGACCACGCACGTCTTGCTTGACGAAGATATAGCCACTTTGGTCAAATTCTTTGGATGGTCCGAGTGATTGCGGATAGAAATCCACGCCATAGTGCGACTGCCCGCCCTCATAGACGCCGCTACCATAGGGTGAACGGGTCATCAGGAAGGGATAAGACTTGCTGCTATCTTTGGGAACATACACCACGGTAAAAAGCCGTGTACCATCACGCATGGGAACCTGGTATTCATATTTGGTGTATTGTTCGCGTATGCTAGGTTTGGCAGCTTCAGGAGCATCGGCCATGACGGCTTCCGCAGCATACACTGGCAGATTGGCCATCAAGGCAAGAGCGCACAAGGCTGCACATTTTTTAATCACGAATTTCATAATTTCCCTTAAGATAACGCGCTATTGTTTTATTTATTCTGGTCAACATGCTTGCAAACCAGGTCTGGCGTAGTGAATCGCCGCGAATCATAAAGAGTAAATTTTTCTCAATAAGTTTCCAGATTTCGACCTAAACTGACAAATAGGCATCAAACAAATATTTTATTGCGGAAATACCATGAAATCACTCAGAATATTTGCTGTCACCCTGGCTCTGCTGGCACTCTCAGGCTCAGTATGGGCTCGCCCTGGCGGCCATCATTTTCATCCCAGGGTAAGCATAGGCGTTTCCATTCCGCCGCTATATTTCAATTATGGCAACCGGCATAGTTATGTGTCTGCCTATTATCCTTACGATTATTCCTGGCGTTATTACCCCAGCGTGGTCGTCGCCCCTGCTGTCACCTATGTGACACCTGTCGTCAGCACCAGCAACGTGGTTTATACGGACAGTTACCCCACGTACTCTGGCTACACTCAAAGTTATGTTGATGACGGCAATATCATCAACCAGCCCAATCCCGCCCCTCAATCGACCGCGGGCAAGGATTGGCTGTATTGCCATCAGCCAGACGGCTTTTACCCAGCGATCAAGTCTTGTCCTGGTGGCTGGGAACGTGTCCCGGCACAAGCCAGATAAGCGCGGCCAGGCCAGATACAAAAAGGGTGCAATTAATGAAATAATTGCACCCTTTTTTACAAGCTTCAGTTTTCAGTTTCTACGGCGGTATTTTATTTTGCCAATACAGACCGTATTGTTGCTGCCAGTTCTTCAGCCACGAATTTGGCAACATAGGCGTCGGCACCCACGGTCTTGATATGGTCTTCATTGGTTGCACCTGACAAGGATGAATGAATCACCACCGGCAAAAACTTGAAGCGGTCATCGTTCTTGATCTTACGTGTCAGGGTAAAGCCATCCATTTCCGGCATTTCCAGGTCAGTCAGCACCATGGATACCTTGTCGCGCACACCCTTGCCTTCGGCCTGGGCTGCGGTGGCAAGGGATTGTAATTTTTCCCACGCTTCCTTACCAGTCTTGGTCATGATGAACTGGGCACCCATGGCTGTCAGTGCCTGCTCGATCAAACCGCGGGCGACAGCTGAATCATCGGCCGCCAGAATGGCAGAGCCAGGTATCATCTGCAGCTTGGCACCTATGGTATCTGGATCTACATCCTTGGTATCAGACGGCGTAATCTGGCGCAAGATTTGCTCCACGTCCAGCACCTGGGCCAGGCGGGTGTCCTCTGTATCACCATCCAGACGGGCAATACTGGTAACCATACCACCTGCCGCACTGCTTTCAGCCGAAAGGACCTGATTCCAGTCCAGCCGCACGATCTCTTCGACCGATTCAACCGCAAAACCCTGGGTGGTACGCGCATATTCAGTAACCAGCATGATGTTCAGGCCAGTTTTAGGTTTGAGCCCGACCACCGAAGGCAGGTCGATGACAGGAATAATCTGTCCACGCAAATTGACCACGCCCAGCATATGGGGCATCGCGCCCGCCATACCCGTAATCGTCGGCATGGCAACTATCTCTCGCACCTTGAAAACATTAATGCCAAACAATTCAGACCTGTCACTATTGCCATCTGTGCCAAGACGGAACAGCAACAATTCAAACTTGTTGGACGCAGTCAGGTTGGTACGTTCATCGACTTCTTGTTGTACGGAACTCATGTCTGTTTTCCTCATCGTGATGGAACAGGATTGCACCATTATCCTACGGTTTTACTGCAACGCAATTACTTTATTACACGGTAGCAAGGGGTATAAGCCTTGCCAGGCAATTTCATGCGGTTCTGAGCAACAAAAGATGCCAGCAAGGTATCCATTGATGCCATTATTTCACTATTGCCGCGAATTTCAAAATGTCCATGTTTTTCTATCGCACGTATGCCCTGGTTTTTGACGTTGCCAGCCACCACACCTGAAAAAGCACGACGCAGATTTGCCGCCAGCAGATGCGTGTCCTGATTCTTGTGCAAAGCCAGGTTGCGCATGTTTTCATGCGTGGGTTCAAACGGCTTCTGGAACTCGGCATCTATCTTCAGCAACCAATTGAAATAATAGGCGTCGCCCTTGGCCTTGCGGTATTCACGCACTTCCTTGATACCA
The DNA here is from genome assembly GCF_009937975.1 of Undibacterium sp. YM2. Taxonomy (NCBI): domain Bacteria; kingdom Pseudomonadati; phylum Pseudomonadota; class Betaproteobacteria; order Burkholderiales; family Oxalobacteraceae; genus Undibacterium; species Undibacterium sp. YM2. Next base: position 2,277,700 of record NZ_AP018441.1, on the reverse strand, counting down.
GCCTGCACTTCCTGTGCCACGCGCACAGGGTCATTGACGATAATCTTGTAGTTCTGCTGTGCCTCAGGACCCAGCGTTGCAGCAATGAACTGATCGATCTGACGGAAATAATCTGCCGCACTTTCCGGTCCGGTAAATATCAGGGGGAAAGGCAACTCGGCATTATCAGGATGCAGCAAGATACCGAGCAAGTACAAAATTTCTTCTGCCGTGCCTGCCCCACCAGGGAAGACGATGACGGCATGGCCCATGCGCACAAAAGCTTCAAGGCGTTTTTCTATATCTGGCAAGATTACCAGGTCGTTGACGATGGGGTTCGGCGCTTCGGCGGCGATAATACCAGGCTCGGTAATGCCCAGGTAACGGCCTGTGGTAATCCTTTGTTTGGCATGACCTATGGTGGCACCCTTCATCGGGCCCTTCATGGCGCCTGGACCACAGCCTGTACAGATATCCATGCCGCGCAAACCCAGTTGATACCCTACATGCTTGGTGTAGTCATACTCTTCGCTGGAAATCGAATGCCCGCCCCAGCACACCACCATATTTGGATTGACCTGAGGCTTGAGCAAATTGGCATTGCGCATAACGTGGAAAACAGCATCACTGATACCTTCTGTGGTCGCCAGATCAAACTTGCGGTCATCTTCGATGGCGGCCTTGATGAACAGGATATCGCGCAATACGGCAAACAAGTGTTCCTGTATGCCTTTGATCATGACGCCATCCACAAAGGCACTGGCTGGTGCGCCCTTGACATCAAGCTTGATGCCGCGTTCGCGCTGGATGATGCTGATGTCAAAGCTCTTGTAACGCTCCAGCAATTCCTTGCCATCGTCGAGACCACTGCCGCAATTCAAGACCGCCAGTGCGCAACTGCGAAACACCTGGTACAAACCGCCATGACTATTGTCGAGCAATTGCACGACCTCGGCCTTGGACAAAACTTCCATACGGCCGCCTGGCGAGATTTGCGTGTCGATAACTTCGAATTCCATAACTGCTTTTTCACTCCTGAAAATAATTTGCTGCTGATGCCTGCAAGGCAGCATCAGCGTGCTTCTCTGTGCTTCCATTATGCATGCAATTTATTGCGCGGGTTGCATCAGCAGCACTATTTGCTACATTTGTATTGTGAAGAATGGCAAATTGCACTGTCGCCGGACCTTCAATTTAAGGCCAATATAAAAATATTTCTATAAATGATTGTATATAGCGCCTTCGCCATGTACAATTCGCCTCCTTCAGACGCGGGGTGGAGCAGTCTGGCAGCTCGTCGGGCTCATAACCCGAAGGTCGTAGGTTCAAATCCTGCCCCCGCAACCAAGTTTCTTTGTTCTGGTGCATTCGCACAAATTTACCGGCGCTATATTTCTTCTGGCAAGCAATTGCAGAGGACGGTTTATTTTGCTTTTTTGCTTAAGCTTTACCAGGCATCGCCACACATCAACATTGATCAAGCTCAACTGATGAAAGACAATAAAGATCACGCTACCCTGGAATTACCCGGCTTTGGCGAACCAGCATTTTTATTGCCAGAAATCAGGAAACCAGTACCCGCCCCACGTCAACGCGGCAAAAAACAGGAGCAGCTTGATCTTCTGGATGTACTCGGGCCCACCGACCGCACCGGTCTGCCGGCCTGGGTGCATGATGACAACACTGACCTGACTGGCTTGCCTGTCTGGCGCTGAGCACAACTGGACGCACAAAATAAATCAAACCCGCACCAGGGCCTTAATAACCGGCCACTGTCTGCGTGAAATCGGCAAACGTTCAGCGCAACCGCTGACAATGATTTGCCAGGATTCAGATACTTTTTCCTGATTATTGTCAGCATCCACCACTTGCACTGCGCGCTCTACGCCATTAATGGCGCTACGTGCGACCAGCGCATTCCTGTGCACCCTGACCAGTAAATCCCCCAACTCCACCTCTATTGAAGTCAGCGACTCTTCCAGCAGATATTCACGTTGCGCTGTATGCAGGGTCACGTATTTTTGTTCTGCCTTCAAGAACAGCACCTCGGCTACCGGCACCAATAATATCCGCCCTCTTTCCAATACTGAAAAATGCTTGCGCCTGGGGCCGCTGGTATCTGTTACCATGGTTTCAGGCAGGCGGCGCGCGCCCTTCATTTTTTCACTGGCACGCACCAGCGCATCCACCAGGCGGCTAGCCCGCACCGGTTTCATCAGGTAGTCAAGTGCATGCACCTCAAACGCCTTGACGGCAAACTCATCATAGGCAGTCACAAAAATAATCGCCGGTGAGCGCAGGCTGGCCTGATGCTGTGCCAGATGCTGCGCCAGTTCTATGCCATTCATGCCTGGCATCTGGACATCCAGCAAAACAATATCAGGTTGCAGATTGCTGATTTTTTCCAGCGCCAGCATGGCATTCTCAGCCTCTCCAACCACCGTCACCGGGCATTCTGCCTCTATGTCTGACAATAGCGTCAACAGCCTTTGTCTAGCGGGTGCTTCATCATCAACAATCAGTATTCTTGGTGTCATCATCTCTTAGCCGGGAATTGCAACTTCACTTCAAAGTACGCATCTACTACGCCGTATTGAATTTGCGCTTCGATATCATAAAGCAAACTTAGTCGCTGCCGTATGTTTTCCAGCGCCATCTGATTACCGGAAACCATATTTGCCTCTGCGTGATAGGGATTACGAATGCGAATTTCCACCTTGTCCAGCAGACGTTTTATCTCTACCGTGACAGTCGCTTGCTGCACCGATGGTTCAACGCCGTAATGAACTGCATTTTCAAGCAGGGGCTGCAACAACAATGAAGGAATTTCTATCTCGGCCAACTCCTGCGGGGAAATTTTTTCTTTATCCCAGGTCACCTGCATACGCTCACCCAGGCGTATTTTTTCTATCGCCAGATATTGCTCACACAAGCGTATTTCATCCTGCAAACTAGTGACATCGCGCGTATCGCGCATCAATACCCGGAACAGGTCTGAGAGATCCTCAAGTACCATTTCTGCGCGACGCGGCTCGGTGCGTATCAGCGACAAGGCAGTATTCAAGCTATTGAACAAGAAATGTGGACGTATCCTGGCTTGCAAGGCCTGCAGTTTGGCCTCACCCAGTGCAGGTGAAAAAGCCCGGGTACGCAATTCAAAATACTGTTGATATGCCAGTGCCAGCAGACCAGTTGCGACCACGACAAACAGGGGATTTAGCTTGGGAAAGCTGGCCATTATCCAGTCTTGCATGCGCAAATAAATCATCAGCAAGGCAGCGATTGCCGTTGGCAACATGCAACACAATAAGCGCTGGAACCAACCAGACATGTAATAACGCACAGAAAATCTGCGTAAATTACACAGGATCAGCAAGGAAAGCAGGCATATCGTCTCAATCAATGCCGCGCTTTCCAGAAAATTTTGCAACACGACACGCCACTCATCCCCCTCGACCATAAAGCCAATAAGGTGATCAGATTCACACTGATCAGGATGCGCGAAAACACCCCCAAATTACAACAATCCGGAATGAGCTGCTCACTTGCGCTATTTTTCTTATCATTGGTCATTTTTAATTATCTTTAAACTCTTGGGGCAATTTCACTCCCGGTTTACAAGTAGTCATCAGCATTTTTGCCCGCAAATTAAGTGCGTATTCAGTGCTTAATTAGTCCAGTCCGGCTAGTCCTTTGGTATTTCCAAGGGTAATCAGGCGCAAAATCTGGGATAATCAAGGGAAATTCTCTCGCAAATGCAGCCAATATGGCAACAATTCACTATGACATCACAATTCAATAAAAAAAGCGAGGCATGGTCTGCCCGTTTCTCTGAACCTGTTTCCGATCTGGTCAAACGCTATACTGCCTCAGTCTTCTTTGACAACCGCATGGCTGCCTTTGATATTGAAGGTTCGCTGGCACATGCGGAAATGCTGCAGGCCCAAAATATCATCACTGCCCAGGACTATGCGGATATCCAACGCGGCATGGCACAGATCAAGTCTGAAATCGACAGTGGCAAGTTCGAATGGCTGCTGGACCTGGAAGATGTGCACCTGAATATAGAAAAACGCCTGACTGAGCTGGTCGGCGATGCTGGCAAACGCCTGCACACTGGCCGTTCACGCAATGACCAGGTTGCCACCGATATCCGCCTGTACATGCGTAGCGCCATCGACAATATCCTTGGTCTCTTGCAAGACTTCCGTCTGGCTTTGCTGGATCTGGCAGAAAAGAATGCAGATACAATCTTGCCTGGCTTTACTCATATGCAAGTGGCTCAGCCTATCACTTTTGGGCACCACATTCTTGCTTATGTAGAAATGTTTGGCCGCGATGCAGAGCGCATGCAAGACTGCCGCAAGCGTGTTAACCGCCTGCCGCTGGGTGCCGCTGCCCTGGCTGGCACGACCTTCCCTATCGACCGTGAACGCGTTGCCAAAACCCTGGGCTTTGACGAAGTTTGCTATAACTCGCTGGACGCCGTTTCTGACCGCGATTTCGCCATTGAGTTTTGCGCTGCTGCTGCACTGATAATGACGCACATCTCTCGCATGTCAGAAGAACTGGTGATCTGGATGAGCCCGCGCATAGGCTTCATTGATATCGCTGACCGCTTTTGCACTGGCTCTTCCATCATGCCGCAAAAGAAAAACCCTGACGTACCAGAACTGGCACGCGGCAAGACTGGCCGCGTGAATGGTCACCTGATCGCCCTGCTGACCCTGATGAAAGGCCAGCCACTGGCTTACAACAAGGATAATCAGGAAGATAAAGAACCCTTGTTTGATACAGTAGATACCGTTATCGATACCCTGCGCATTTTTGCCGACATGGCCGGTGGCATCACCGTCAAGCCAGAAGCCATGCGTGCCGCTGCCTTGCAAGGTTATGCGACAGCAACCGACCTGGCTGATTACCTGGTCAAGAAAGGCCTGCCTTTCCGCGATGCCCACGAAGCCGTGGCGCTGGCGGTACGCACTTGCGTTGAAAAAGGCTGCGACCTCAGCGATATGTCGCTGGAAGACTTGCGTGCTTTCTCAAGCCTGATTAACGAAGATGTGTTCCATGTTCTGACACTGGAAGGCTCAGTTGCCGCCCGCGACCATATAGGCGGCACCGCACCAAACCAGGTTAAAGCAGCGATTGCCCGTTTGCGCCTGAAACTGCAATAACAACAGTCTTCACCTGCATCATCACAACATGCCAGCCCACCTGCAAATGCAGGTACTGGCATGTTTTCCATTGGTCAGCACCATATTTCCAGGCCTGAAAATCACAGACTTAAGTAGTACTACTTAAGTAATCAATATTGCATCGCAGCATGGCGTTTTATTGCTGCTGAGGTTGCGAGCCCATACAATCCTCCGTGACAATCAATATCTAATAAATTTTGTTGGCCGCTTTGATAGTAATGCGCGTGGATCAGATATATTTAATTCATGTTGCGGACCACAAAAACCAAAATGTACTTTTCAGGAGAACACAATGTCATACAGTCTTAAGTTATTAGCCACTGCCACCTTCCTGGCCTATTCCACAATGAGCCAGGCTGCCGATATCAAAATCGGCGTTGCCGAAGCCCTGACCGGCCCAGCCGCCAAATATGGCGTAGCGATCAGAAACGGCTTCACGCTGGCAGCCGACCAGATCAATGCCAAGGGTGGTGTGAATGGCAACAAAATACAACTGATTGCAGAAGATGAGCAAGGCAAAAAAGAAGAAGCCATCAATGTCTTCAAGAAATTGTTGTTCCAGGAAAAAGTATTGATGATTTTTGGCCCTACCCTGTCGAACTCGGCCTTTGCCGCTGATCCGATTGCCAATGCCACCAAGACTGTCGTATTTGGCACCAGCAATACCGCTGATGGCATTACCAATATGGGGCCATTCACTTTCCGCAATTCCGTCATGGAAGCCGATGTATTGCCTGTGACTACGCGCGCAGCGGTTAAGCAATTCAATATCAAGAAAGTCGCCATCCTGTATGGCAACGATGATGCTTTCACCAAGAGTGGTTACGACGTTTTCAAAAGCGCACTGGCTGAACAAAAAATCCCGGTCACGGATACCGAAACCTACGCCAAGGGCGACGTGGATTTTAAGGCACAGCTGACCAAGATCAAGGCATCCAATCCTGATGCCATCGTTTGCTCCTGCCTGGCTGAAGAAGCGGCAAATATCATCCTGCAAACCCGCTCACTCGGCATGAAGCAGCCATTCGTCGGTGGCAATGGTTTCAATTCACCGAAGCTGTTTGAAATCGCCAAAGACGCTGCCGACAATACCTTGATGGGCAGCCCATGGTCTGCTGAAAACCCGTCTGCTGCCAACAAGAGCTTCATGGCTGACTACAAGGCAAAATTTGGGTCCGATCCTGATCAGTTTGCGGCGCAGGCATTTGATGCCATGCACATCGTCGCAGAAGCTTTGAAAAAAGTCAGCCTGAGCGGCAACCTTGAAAAAGACCGCCTGGCATTGCGCGATGCACTGCCAGCCGTGAAGATTGAGGGTGCCACTGGCAAATTTGCATTCCGCCGTGCGGCCCCAAAAGATGGCAAGGAAGCTGGCTATGACGCACAGCAAGATGCTATCGTCAATATTGCCAAAGGCGGCAAATTTGTATTGCTGAAATAAATGCATACCTGCCCCTCCCCCTGGCAAGCCAGGGGCGAGGGGCAGATGCTTTACGACTTCTCTTGCTGGGATAATTTTCATCCCTTCTACATGCATTGATGGCCTGCCTGCATCTGAGCATGAAACGAAGCAATCCTCATCATCTGGATACCCATGCTGGCACAACAACTCATTAACGCCCTGACGCTGGGCAGCGTATATGCGCTTTTTGCTTTAGGATTTACGCTGGTGTTCGGCGTTCTTGGCGTCATCAATTTATCGCACGGTGCCATCTTCATGCTGGGCAGTTATATGGCCCTGCTGCTGGTCAGCTCGTTCCAGATGTCTTTATGGATGGCGATGTTGCTGTCCATGCTGGCCTGTGGATTGCTGGGCGTGGTCGTCGATTTCCTGGTCTTGCGTCCTTTGCGTCAGCGCAATGCGCCGCATCTGGCACCGATGATAGCCACCATCGGTGTGGCCATCATGATCACCAATATATCCCAGGGGATTTTTGGTGCAGAAAACAAACGCTTCCCTTTTGGTACCATCCCGGAAGAAAGCTTCAGCCTTGGCAATTTACATCTGACGGCGGTGCAACTGGCGATTGTCGTGATTGCCTTTGTCCTCATGCTGGTGCTGCTACAAGTCATGCGCCGCACGCAAATTGGCCGCGCCTTGCGGGCGATTGCAGAATCTCCCAAGGCTGCTTATCTGCTCGGTATCAATGTCGAGGGTCTGTTTTTCCTGACTTCGTTTGCCGCAGCAGCACTGGGCGGCGCTGCCGGTGTACTGGTAGGCCTGTCGTTCAATGCGATTTCCCCTTTCATGGGGCAACCCATGCTGCATAAGGGCATAGCTGTGATTATTCTGGGTGGCATGGGCGATATACGCGGTGCCATGATAGGTGGCTTGTTCCTGGGTTTTGCTGAAGTGATGAGTGTCGCTTATATATCGAGCGATTTCCGCGATGCGGTGGCTTTTGGTCTGTTATTTATCATCTTGCTGGTACGCCCTTCCGGTATGTTCGGCAGAGTACTGGAAAGAAAGGCGTAAGAATATGCTTGAATGGTGGGATGGTTTTTGGGCTATTTATAGCACAGTCATTTTTGGCATAGGCATCAATGCCATGCTGGCTCTTTCGATTTACCTGACTTTGTCTTGCGGCTTGCTGTCACTGGCCAATGCGGCATTCATGGGCATTGGTGCCTATACCGCTTCCATGCTCAGTATGCAGACGGCTTTGCCGTTCCCGCTGGCATTGCTGGCAGGTGCCATCATGCCAGCAATTGTTGCGCTGATCATAGGCATACCTACGCTGCGTCTGTCCGGTGTTTACCTCGCCATGGCAACGCTAGGCTTTGGTGAAGTAGTACGTGTAATCGTCCTGAATATGGAGATTACTGGCGGCCCCATGGGTCTGAATGGTATTCCACAAAAAACCGAATGGTGGCATATCGTGCTCTTGTTGTCAGCGATACTGTTCATCCTTGCGAGGATGCGGCGCTCCAAGACAGGCCGCGCCTTTGAAGCAATCAAGGAAGACGAGATTGCCGCCCGCCTCATGGGTGTCAATGTCGGCGGCTACAAATTGCTGGCCTTTGTCATGGGTGCATCCATCGCAGGCATTGCCGGTGGTTTGAATGCGCACTATACCTTCACGATAGGTCCAGGTAATTATGCATTTGAAAATGCAGTAGATATATTGACCATGGCAGTCTTTGGCGGCACCAGCAATCTGATAGGCCCGCTGATAGGCAGTAGCAGCCTGACTCTGTTGCCAGAATTCATGCACTCCCTCAAAGACTTCCGTCTGGCAGCCAACGGCCTGATACTGATATTGGTCATCCTGTATTTGCCCAAAGGTATCTGGGACCCGGCAAGAATCAGAAACTTTCGCAAAAAGTTCACATCGTCAAGCTCCGGAAAGGTTAGCTAAATGCTGGAATTACGTTCTGTCAGTAAAAATTTTGGCGGCCTGCGAGTATTACAGGATGTCAGCTTTACCATGCCGCAAGGCAGTATCTATGGATTGATTGGCCCCAATGGCGCGGGCAAAACCACCATCGTCAATCTGATTACTGGCCTGTTGCGCCCCAGCAGCGGCGAGCTGCGCTTCAACAATCATGACCTGACTACGGTCGCCAGCCACAAGATCACGCAACTCGGTGTTGCCCGCACTTTCCAGAACATCCGTATTTTCAAGGAAATGAGCCTGCTGGAAAACGTCGTGGTCGGCATGCATGATCATCTCGACTATGGCGTAGCGAGCATGCTGTTCAATCTGGGCGCCTATAAAGACGCAGAAAGAAAAGCCAAGGAACGTGCGCGTGAATTATTGTCATGGGTCAGGCTCGATCATAAAGCACACATGCTGGCAGACAACCTGTCGTATGGTGAGCAACGCAAACTGGAATTTGCCCGTGCCCTGGCCACACAGCCTAAACTGCTGTTGCTGGATGAGCCAGTGGCTGGCATGAACCCGGCAGAAAAAACTGAACTGATGGCCGAAATCAAGAATATACGTGACCGCGGTTTTTCGATTTTCATGATAGAACACGATATGCGCTTTGTGATGGAGTTATGCGATCGTATCGCCGTACTCAATTTTGGCAAGATCATTGCAGAAGGCACGCCAGAAGAAGTGCGCAACAACCCGGATGTGATTGAAGCTTACCTCGGCAAGGAGGACGCAGAATGACTCAAATCTTGCGCGTCCAGGATCTGCATGTCATGTATGGTCATATCGCAGCCGTCAAAGGTATCAGCCTGGCTATCAATGCGGGGGAAATCACTGCCCTTGTCGGTGCCAATGGTGCTGGCAAAAGCACAACCCTGTTGGCGATTTCCGGCTTGCTGAAATCAGCATCTGGCAAAATTTTCCTGGAAGATGAAGAAATCAGCCAGACATCGCCCCACCATATTGTGCAAAAAGGTGTGGTGCAGGTCGCAGAAGGTCGCGCGATACTGACCACGCTCACGGTCAGGGAAAATCTGGAGCTCGGTGCCTATACCCGCAAGGACAAGACGCAGATAGGACAGGACATGGAATGGGTGTACACCCTCTTCCCCGTATTGAAAAACCGTGCAACTGGCCTGGCGGGTAATTTGTCGGGTGGTGAGCAGCAAATGCTGGCCATAGGCCGTGCTTTGATGGCAAAACCAAAAGTGCTGCTGCTGGATGAACCTTCCATGGGGCTGGCTCCACTGGTGGTGCAAGAGATTTTCCGCATCCTGAAAGAAATCAATGCAACCGGCCTCAGCATCCTGCTGGTAGAACAAAACGTCAGGCAGGCGTTGAAAATTGCCAAACATGGCTATGTGCTGGAAAACGGCAATATCGTTCTCAGCGACACAGGTGCCAACCTGCTCAGCAATCCCAAGGTGATAGAAGCTTACCTGGGCGCATAAGAAAAAAGACCATCGTACTGATGGTCTTTTTCTACACTGTTCATTACTAGCGCAACAATCTCAGTAGCGATTAGCTGCCGGCAATCGTCATGCTTTCTATGAGGATGGAACCAGTCTCCTTGGTACCGCGCACGAGGGTGTCATTGCCTACCGCGACAATTTGCTGGAACATGTCGCGCATATTGCCTGCTATGGTGATTTCTTCCACAGCGTACTGGATCACGCCGTTCTCTACCCAGTAGCCGGATGCACCACGTGAATAATCACCCGTCACATAATTGACGCCCTGCCCCATCAACTCAGTCACCAGCAAGCCTGTGCCCATTTTTTTGAGCATGCCAGCAAAATTGTCTGCGCGCTTGGTCAAACTGGACGTCAGTGACAGATTGTGCGAGCCACCAGCATTACCAGTCGTTTGCATGCCCAGTTTGCGGGCAGAATAAGTGGACAGGAAATAGCCTTGCAAGACACCGTCAGTGACAACATTGCGCTTTTGGGTTTTTACGCCCTCATCATCAAATGGTGAAGAGCCAACAGCGCCGATGACATGCGGGTCTTCTACCACCTGTACGTGGGACGGGAAAATCTGCGTACCCAGAGAGTCAAGCAGGAAAGTCGATTTGCGGTACAAGGCACCACCAGAGGTTGCCTGCACCAATGCACCCAGCAAACCGGCAGCCAGTGGCGCCTCAAACAGGACCGGGCATTTGCGGGTGTCCAGCTGACGCGCATTCAACTTGGCCAAGGCACGCTCGGCGGCATAGCGACCTATCTCCTCTGGATTTGCCAGTTTTTTGGCGCTGCGCTGGGAAGAATACCAGTCATCCCTTTGCATTTTTGCGCCCTTGCCTGCAATAGGGGCAACCGAGATCGTGTGACGGGAAATCGGATAACCTCCCATGAAGCCGCGCGAATTGGCAGCCACAAAATGAGATTGCTGGGCATGTACACTGGCCCCCTCACTATTGGTGATACGCTTGTCCACCGCAAAAGCTGCCGCCTCAGTGCGTTTTGCCAGTTCTATGGCCTCTTCGGCGGTGATCAGCCATGGGTAGCATAGCTTGAGATCACGCGGCGCCATTTCCAGCAACTCGGCTTCCGGCAGGCCAGCACAATCATCCTCCGCTGTAAAACGGGCAATATTGTAGGCAGCCTCGACGGAATCACGCAGGGCTTGCTCAGAAAAATCTGAAGTACTGGCATTGCCGCGGCGCTGGCCGATATAAACAGTAATGCCTATGCCCTTGTCACGGTTTTGCTCTATGGTCTCTACCTTGCCCTTGCGTACACTGATCGACAGGCCACCGCCTTCACTGATCTCAACTGCTGCGTCCGACGCACCTTTTTCGCGGGCGAAACGCAACATATCCTGCGCAATTTGCTTTAACTGGTCCTGGGTATGGGTGAAAACTGGTTTGCTCATGGATGGGGTTCTATCTGGGTCGGTGTGAGTCTGAACTAAAAAACTGGATGGAAATATCCTAATCATTTACCTTAATTCACACCGTCTGAGGTGCAATCCAGGCTTGATTTTAGGTAATCTTAAGCTAAAAAGGGTATCATAGCAGTCGTTTCATTAAGTTAATAGTAAAGGCGCAGAATTATGCCAAATCCAAATCGTGGCTCATGTGGCTACCAGTCCAGTGAGTTCGAACCAGAATACGAGCGTCCTTCCAAGTCACAATTAAAGCGCGAAATGACCGCCCTGCAAAAATTGGGGCAAGAATTGGTCAAACAAGCCCGTGAACGCGTCAAACGCGTACCCATGCCAGAAGACGTACGCGATGCCATTCTTGAATGCCAGCAAATCAAGGATCATGAAGGCCGCCGTCGCCAGATGCAGTATGTAGGCAAGAAAATGCGTACCCTGGATGAAGAAGAAATTGCCATTATCCAGAAAACCATAGACAGTTGGAAAGGCTCTTCAAAAGCCGAAACTGCCGCCATGCATGCGCTGGAGCGTCGCCGCGACAAATTGCTGGCAGATGACAATGCCCTGACAGAGTTGATGGCTGAACACCCTCAGCTCGACGTACAGCAATTGCGCACCATGATACGCAATGCCCGTAAAGAGCAGGCTGAAAACAAGCCGCCGAAAGCTTACCGTGAAATCTTCCAGATATTGAAAGATTTGCAAAAATCCAAAGTTGCTGCCAACGCTGACGAAGCGGATGACGCGGACCTGGATGAAGAGAACGATGAGTTTGATGACAAGTGAGTCTGGACAAATGACGGTAGCAGATGGCGAAAAACTCAAAATAGGCCTGGTATCAATCTCAGACCGCGCCTCTGCCGGCATTTACCAGGACCAGGGCCTGCCTGCCTTGCAGGAATGGTTTGGCAAAGCGCTCAGCAGCCCATGGGAGATGGTCACACGCCTGATCCCGGATGAACGTGCTTCCATAGAACAGGCTTTGATTGCCCTGGTAGATGAAGAACAATGCCATCTTGTCATTACCACTGGTGGTACAGGTCCGTCGAGGCGAGATGTCACACCAGAAGCGACACTGGCAGTCGCCACCAAGGAAATGCCAGGCTTTGGTGAGCAAATGCGCCAGATCAGCCTGCAATTTGTGCCGACAGCCATCCTGTCACGCCAGGTAGCTGTAATACGCGAAACACCGGATCATGCGGCCCTGATTTTGAACTTGCCAGGCCAGCCCAAATCCATCAAGGAAACGCTGGAAGGCCTGAAGGATGGAGAAGGCAAGCAAATCGTTGCCGGTATTTTTGCGGCAGTACCCTATTGCATAGACTTGATAGGTGGCCCGTACATAGAGACGGATGACAGCATCTGCAAGGCTTTCCGCCCTAAAAACGCGATACGCGCCAAGACTCCATCTGCCTCTGCCTGAACAGCAAACATCGACAACGATGGCAACCATCCTCACGCATCCTGTAGTACCGCTGACTTTGGGCCTAATCTTGGGGCAAAAACGCCTGCCCTGGCCTCTCGTGCTAACGGGAATGCTGGCCGCGATCTTGCCTGACCTTGATGTCATTGCCTTCAAGCTTGGCATTGCTTATGAATCGGCCTTTGGTCACCGCGGCTTTAGCCACTCCATTGTATTTGCCATGCTGGTCGCCAGCCTGACCAGTATATTTCATACACGCTTGCGTAGTTCTGCCCTGGTTTGCTGGCTGTTTATCGCCTTCGCCACCATTTCACATGGGCTGCTGGATGCACTGACTACCGGTGGACTGGGTGTGGAATTTTTTTGGCCGCGGACTGAACAACGTTATTTCTTCCCCGTGCCATTCATCGAGGTATCACCGATAGGCGTAAATCGCTTTCTGACAGCGCGTGGCTGGCGTGTAATACAATCTGAACTACTGACCGTCTGGCTACCCTGTGGCCTGCTGTTGCTGTCGGTCAAACTGGCTGCTTATTTTTCATCTTCCCGAAAATCATCATGACACAAGATATTTTAGAAACCGTAGAACTGGAAAGTGCACCCAACCCCACTGTTGCCATCATCTGGATGCACGGCCTGGGTGCAGATGCGAATGATTTTGTCCCCATCGTCAGAGAGCTGGATTTACGTGGCAACCCTGGCATACGCTTCGTCTTCCCGAATGCGCCGACCATGCCCGTTACCATCAACGGTGGTTATGTCATGCGTTCCTGGTACGACATCCTCGGTACCGATATCGCCAAGCGTGAAGATGAAGCTGGCTTGCGCCTGTCACAAAAACGCATAGAGCAATTGATCGCCCGCGAGAACGCGCGCGGCATACCGACTGAGCGCATCATCCTGGCAGGCTTTTCACAAGGTTGCGCGATGACTTTGCAGACTGGCCTGCGTTATCACGAAAAACTGGCTGGCTTGCTGTGCCTGTCTGGCTATGTGCCCTTACGTGACGTGATTACAGAAGAGCGCCATGCGGCGAACCAAAATACGCCCATCTTCCAGGCCCATGGCCGTGGCGATAACGTCATCCAGATACAGCGTGCTGAACAATCGCGCGATCTGTTGAAAGAACTGGGCTATCAGGTGGAATGGCATGAATACATGATGCCGCATTCCGTCTGCCCTGAAGAAGTGGATGACATCAGCCTGTGGCTGAAAAAAGTCTTGCAGGCTTAATGCATCACATTGATTCAAGCATCGCAAAAATCCTGGCCCGCCAGGGTTTTGTCATCTTGCCGGGCTTTCTGGATGAGTCTGAATTGCAGCGATTGCGGCAAGCTTGCCAGCCCATTTCTGATCAATATGGTGTGCGTCAGGTACTGCAAAATTATCCGTCCATACATCGCGCATTAAACTGGGACAAACTGCATGTGCTATTAGACGCTGCAGATATGGCAGGTGCCCAGGCAGTGCGCAGCATCTTTTTCAATAAAAATGCTGATCATAATTGGCTAGTGTCCTGGCATCAGGATATGACGATTTGTGTTAACCAAAAAACTGAACTGGCTGGTTACAGCAAATGGACTTACAAGAAAGATGTGCATTACGTTGAACCTCCAGCGGCAGTGCTGGAAGCAATGCTGACATGCCGCATTGCCCTCGATGATGCTGGTGCTGAGAACGCTGCACTGAAAGTCATCGCTGGCAGCCATCAATCTGGCAAACTTAGCGAGAGCCAGGTCCTGGACATTAGCCAGACTGCCATGCACGAGACTTGCGCTATGCGCGCGGGCGATATGTTATTGATGAAGCCCTTGTTACTCCATGCATCCGACAAGGCAAGATTCGCTACTCAACGTCGGGTATTGCATCTGGAGTTCAGTGCCAGCAAACTTCCTCCACCACTACACTGGGCAGAAGCCGCTTGTCGGTCCGCCCATGTATCTCAATCAGCTGATTGAATTAACGAGACTGAATTCCCGTCTTAAACAGTAAAAAATTACGCAGCCGTGAAACTGCTACTGGCTTCAAAGCCATGGCTGGTTTTTCTATCTTGTGCCATGAAAATACCGCCAGCAAGATAGTCACAAAACCTGAAGCCATCACCATACCCCACACCGCAATGCCGGGAAACAAGGCGGCAACTGCCTGCTGCACGGGAAAGGCGTAAATATACACACCGTATGAATAATCCCCCACGCTGTTATAGCGCCTTAACCATCCTGCAGGCAGGTAAGCAATGCTGACTACCAGATAGGCAATGGACAGGTGATACAAGCTAAAGAATACCGGTTTGCTGATGAACGCTGCTGCCAGCAGCAGTAACAGCAAAGGATAAAAGACGCGCCGGGTCAGCAGCAGTTTTTCTTTCAGCATGAACAGGCTGGCACCAGAGAAAAACATGAATAGCAAACGGGTGAACTGGCTATCATCTTGCAAATAAAAGTGGCGCGCAAAAACCAGTAAGGCTGCCAGTAAACTAATGGCAATGATCAGATACTTCAATATCTGCAGGCGCCTATTCTTCAGCAGTACCAGCCCACACCAGAACACCAGCAACAGCAGATACATCTTGATTTCATAAGGCATGGTCCAGAGTGAACCATTGACTGCATTTGGATAGGGATTCTGTGGAAAGACACCGGGCAAGACATAGCTCACGCCAGACAAGAGGCTTGCGCACTTGAGCAGATATTGCCATGTCCCGGCAGCAGAAAAATACTCTGTCAGAGGCAAGCTGGTGAAGTAAGGCCCAAGTACAAATACCGTCAGTAGCAACATGCATATCAGTGCTGGAAAGATGCGCAATGCCCGCGCGCAGACATAGTCAATCACACTTTGCTTGTTCATCAGACTGCCCGTCACCAGCATGCCACTGACGATGAAAAATACATCTACCGCGATAGAACCTGGCGTCATGCCCGTCAGCGCACCCCAGGGCTCTGGCTGTGTCAGCAAGGCAAAGCTATGCCCTGCCAGCACGGCCAGTGCGGCGACTATGCGCAACAAGTTCAGGTTATTGTCGCGGCTGCCTATGCATTCAGACAAACGCATTCAGGCAAACTCTTTAAGAACTTCCAGGTCAATTTGTACGGAGGCATCTCCGGCTGACATCCAGATTTGTCCATCCTGTATCGTGCATTGCAATTGCATATTGCGTTGCGCGAGTTTTTCCAGTGCCTGGCTTTGCGCTGAAGGCACATTCATGACGCGCAAGTTCTTGGCGCGGTCAAGACGGCTATTCATTGCCTTCCACCAGATGTCACTGGCGCTGGCAAAACTATAAACGATGACTTGCTCAGAACGGCCGCAAGCCTTTAACAAACGTCGGTCATCTGGCTGGCCGACTTCTATCCATAGTTGTATGGCGTCGGTGTAATCCTTGAGCCAGATATCAGGCTCTTCAGTATCTGAGATACCCTTGCCAAATTCCAGACGCTCAGCCGCATGAATCGCGAAAGCCAGCACCCGTATCATCATGCGTTCATCGGTTTCGGATGGGTGACGGGCAATCGTCAGGCTATGGTCGGCATAATAGCCACGGTCCATGTCCGAGATATTCAGGTCGGCTTTATAAATGATGGATTTGAGTGCCATTATTTGAACACCACCGTTTTATGACCATTCAATAAAATGCGATGTTCGACAAAGCATTTAACGGCACGCGCCAGCACCACGCATTCCACATCGCGACCTATGGCTGTCAGGGTTTCTGGTTCCATGGAATGATCAACACGCTCCACATCTTGTTCAATAATCGGGCCTTCATCCAGGTCACCCGTCACAAAGTGGGCGGTCGCGCCTATCAGTTTGACGCCACGCTCATGCGCCTGATAGTAAGGCTTTGCCCCCTTGAAGCTGGGCAGGAAGGAATGATGGATATTGATCGCCTTGCCCTTCAAGGCATCACACAATTGCGGCGACAATATCTGCATGTAACGCGCCAGCACCACCAGTTCAATATCATTGGCAGCAACAATATCCAGCACTTTTTGTTCTTGTGCAATCTTGGCTTCTGCTGATGCACCTGCTGCCAGAGGCAGGTGATGGAAAGGAATATTATAGCTGGCTGCCAGTTGATAAAAATCCGTGTGATTCGAAACGATGGCCTTGATTTCTACAGGCAGCAAACCGCTCTTGTAACGGAACAGCAAATCGTTCAGACAATGGCCTATCTTGGATACCATCAGCATCACGCGTGGCTTGTGATGGGCATCATGCAATTGCCAGTTCATTTGCATGCTGGCACCCAAAGCCGCAAATTCTTCGCGTAAGGCGCTGTCGCTGACACTGGAATCTTCTACCGCAAAATGCACGCGCATGAAGAAAGTTGCAGATTGTGCATCGCCAAACTGGGCAGAATCGATAATATTACAGCCGTGGTTGGCTAAAAATCCCGATACGCTATGCACAATGCCGCGCTGATCGGGACAAGATAA
The DNA here is from genome assembly GCF_009937975.1 of Undibacterium sp. YM2. NCBI lineage: Bacteria > Pseudomonadati > Pseudomonadota > Betaproteobacteria > Burkholderiales > Oxalobacteraceae > Undibacterium > Undibacterium sp. YM2. The sequence goes on along the minus strand of NZ_AP018441.1, from coordinate 2,260,401 downwards.
AGTCAGGATATATTCTGGTCGTATGCTCATGATGTCAGTGTATAGGCCAGGATTTGCTGCTTTCCATGGCCAGAAACAAATTAAATTCGTTAAATTGATTGCAAAGCTTAAAGATTAACCGTCTATTGTCGCATGATCAGTCGCATAATTCATAGAATCCCGCTTCAATTAAACAATCACAACAAAAAGCACGATCGTTCTAATTAGTGTATAGTCGTTCTTCTGGCAGCCCCACCCAAAAAATTTGGTTCAGACAGCAGCAACCCAAGTACAACATTCTGGAGACAACATGAGCACACTCAGCAATCAACAATACCGCCTCGCCGCCCGCCCTGTCGGCAATCCCAAGCATAGCGACTGGAACTTCACGACGGAAGAAGTACGCGATATCACAGATGGTGAAATCGTTGTGCAAACCATCTATATCTCGCTGGACCCTGCCATGCGTGGCTGGATGAATGAAGGCAAATCCTATATCCGTCCGGTTGCCATCAATGAAGTCATGCGTGCCGGTGGCATAGGTAAGGTGATTGCTTCGAAGTCCCCCAAATTTGCGGTCGGTGATTATGTTTCAGGCGGCACGGGTGTGCAGCAATACTGGGTAGGTGCGGCTGATGATAAAACGGCGGGCTTTTACAAGGTCAGCCCAAAACTCGCCCCTCTGCCCAAATTCATGAACGCGCTGGGCATGCCTGGCATGACAGCTTATTTTGGTTTGTTGGATGTTGGTCAGCCAAAAGCAGGTGAAACGGTGGTGGTATCTGGCGCCGCCGGTGCGGTTGGCCAGACTGTAGGTCAGGTCGCCAAACAAAAAGGTTGCCGCGTTGTTGGTATTGCCGGTGGCAAGGATAAATGCGATTTTGTCGTCAACGAACTGGGCTTTGATGCCTGCATCGATTACAAGTCAGGTTCAGTCAAAGATGGCCTGAAAGAACACTGCCCGCATGGCGTTGATGTTTATTTTGATAATGTTGGCGGCGATATTCTTGATACCGTGCTGACTCGCATCAATCTGAAGGCACGCATCATCATTTGCGGCGCGATCTCCCAGTACAACAATACTACACCAGTCAAAGGCCCGGCCAATTACCTGTCGCTGCTGGTAAACCGCGCCCGCATGGAAGGTATAGTTGTATTTGATTATGCTGCCCGCTATGGCGAAGCCGTCGCTGAAATGAGTAAATGGATGGCGGAAGGCAAATTCCAGACGCGCGAAGATATTGTCAAAGGTCTGGAAACTTTCCCTGATACTCTGATGATGCTGTTTGAAGGCAAAAACTTTGGCAAACTGATTTTGCAGGTCGGCGAAGAATAAAAATCCTCCTTGCTCGGCAAACAAAAAAAGCAGTCATCGCGACTGCTTTTTTACATGGTGCTATCGATTATTTCAACCAGGGCTTGACCCAGGATAAGCCTTCTGAAGTTCCTGCACGTGGCCGGTACTCACAACCTATCCAGCCCTGATAGCCCAGTTCATCAATCAGATCAAACAGATAAGGGTAATTCACTTCACCGATATCCGGTTCATGCCGGTCTGGTACGCCAGCTATCTGTATATGACCTATGCCTGCATGCTTGCGTGACATATCACGGCGCAGCTTGGTGGCGACATCACCTTCGACGATCTGGCAATGGTAGATATCAAATTGCACGCGCAAATTCTCTACGCCTATCTCCTGGCAAATCTCTTGTGCCTCATCTTGCCGGTTCAGGAAAAACCCTGGTATGTCGCGGGTATTGATGGGCTCTATAAGGATGGTGATGCCTTCCCGCGAGGCCAATAAGGCAGCATAAGCAAGATTGCGCAAATAAACAGCGCGATGCCTTTCCCTGTCCTGTTCAGGCTGTATCAATCCTGCCATGACATGCAAATGCCGGTTACCCAGCACGCGCGCATAATCCAGCGCAGTATCAAAAGCTTGCTTGAACTCTTCTTCCCGGCCAGGCAGGGATGCTATTCCACGCTCACCCAGCGCCCAGTTGCCTGGCGAAGTATTGAACAAGACTTGCTCCAGCCCGTTAGCAGCAAGCAGATCTTTCAGTTCAGTAGCAGCATAATCGTAAGGGAACAGGTATTCGACGCCCTTGAAACCATCTTTTGCCGCAGCGGTGAAACGTTCATTAAAAGGCAACTCTGTATACATCATGCTGAGGTTGGCAGCAAAACGTGGCATGACTGACTCCTTATCTTTTAGCGTAATGTTGCGCCATGAAGGCACATACCATCAACTGTAGCTGATGAAACAGCATCAGTGGTAATAAGACCATACCAAGGGCATGGCTGGCAAATAAAACTTTGGCAATCGGCACGCCACTGGCCAGACTTTTCTTGGAGCCGCAAAACACAATAGTGATTTCATCTTCCTTGTTGAACCCCAGGCGGCGGCTGATGAAGGTAGTCAAAGTCATGATAATCGCCAGCATCAATGCGCTGATACCCAGCAGGCTGGCCAGCATCAGGGGCGGTAGTTGCTGCCACAAACCTTGTACAACCGCTTCACTGAAGGCCACATATACCACCAGCAAAATCGAGCTTTGATCCACCATGGTCAACGTACTCGCATATTTTTCCATCCAGGACTGCAACCAGGGCCGCGCCAGCTGTCCGGCGACGAAGGGCAATAAGAGCTGGCAAACTATCTTCAGCATCGCGTCGAGTGAAGAATGACTTTCACCATGGGCGACCACAACCAGACTGACCAGCAAGGGGGTCAGGAATATGCCCAGCATATTACTCAGCGACGCGCTGCAAATGGCTGCAGGAACATTGCCGCGCGCAACAGAGGTAAACGCAATCGACGACTGCACAGTCGAAGGCAATACGCAGAGAAACAGTATGCCTATATATAACTCTGGTGTAATCAGGGAGAGCAGCAAAGGCTTCAATGCCAGGCCTATCAAAGGGAAAATCGCGAAAGTGCATGCCATCACCAGCAAATGCAGTCGCCAATGAGTCAAACCAGCTATCACGGCCTGGCGCGACAATTTGGCACCATGCATGAAAAACAGCAAGGCAATCATGCCAACAGACAAATGATCAAAGCCTGACGCGACTACGCCACGTGCAGGAAACAGACTGGCCAGAGTGACGACGCCCAATAGCAGCAAGGTCATGTTATCGGGTAAAAAACGCGGGCGTTTCATGTGCAGGAAGCAAGAAATAGAAGTAATTGATTGTACTTGAATAATGCTTCTTGCTTGCCTGCATGTCGCCGCCATACTGCAAAGCGTAGCCTGAGTCCAACAAAAGCCTGATCGGCCCCTGCTCACCTATTCGGTTGAGAGTGATGCCGATGGCACCACCGCTGGTAAATAGATATCGCAAAACTCAGGCGGCATGCGGCGGGCACGTCCACTGCTGAGCTCTATACAGACCAAATCCCAGCGCCCCCGTAGCACCGTGGCACCATCACTGTCACGTATCAATTGAAAACGCCTGTCCATGGTGAGTTTGCCATCACTGGCAAACAGCCAGGTCGCCAGCGTCATTGATTCACCAAGCAAGGTAGGCAAGACATAGTCATACTCACCACGCCTGATCGCCATGGCGCGGTCCAGGCGATGATAGTCTGCGAGATTCAAACCCAATGCCTCAGAATGCCCCCATGCGACTTCTTCACACCAGCGTACATAAACTGCGTTATTGGTATGATTCAAACCATCGATATCACTTTCTTGCGGTTTCACTGCCCGCGTGAACGGTTGCGGATAATCCCAAACCATGGAAGCACCAAAAGTCCCTAAATCAACTGAAACACTCATATATATACACGCAAAAATTTAATCGCTAAAACACCGGAGTTACGAGCCACTTACCAATCACTCACAAGCCCAGTTCTTGCCAGATCTGATCTACCTTCGCCTTTACTTCTGGCGTCATTTCTATCGTCGTGCCCCACTCACGGCTGGTCTCGCCCGGCCATTTATTGGTCGCATCTATACCCATCTTGCTGCCCAGGCCGCTGACGGGTGAAGCAAAGTCCAGGTAATCAATCGGCGTATTATCGACCAGCGTGGTATCGCGCAAGGGATCAACACGGGTAGTGATCGCCCAGATCACTTCTTTCCAGTCGCGAATATTGACATCTTCATCCACGACGATAATGAACTTGGTATACATGAACTGGCGTAAAAAACTCCAGACACCAAACATGACGCGTTTGGCATGACCGGCATAAGCTTTTTTCATTTGCACCACGGCCATGCGGTAACTACAACCTTCTGGTGGCAAATAAAAGTCCGTGATTTCACTGAACTGCTTTTGCAGCAGAGGAATGAAGACTTCGTTCAGCGCCACACCCAGTACTGCAGGTTCATCAGGTGGTTTACCTGTATACGTAGAGTGATAAATAGGATCACGGCGCATGGTGATGCGGTCTATCGTGAAGACCGGGAACCAATCTTTCTCATTGTAGTAACCGGTGTGATCACCATACGGCCCTTCGAGCGCATGCTCATAGCCGCTGGGGTGATTTTCATCAGGATAGATATGCCCTTCCAGCACGATTTCTGCTGACGCGGGCACGCGCAATTCGCTGCCGATTGCCTTCACCAGCTCAGTACGGCTACCGCGCAAAAGCCCGGCGAACTGGTATTCAGACAAGCTATCTGGCACCGGCGTCACGGCACCTAATATAGTAGCCGGGTCGGCACCCAAAGCAACGGCGATGGGGTAAGGCTTGCCTTTATTGACGATGCTATGCTCACGAAAATCCAGCGCACCACCGCGATGTGCCAGCCAGCGCATGATGACTTTATTGCGGCCCAACACCTGCTGTCTATATATACCCAGATTCTGACGTTTTTTATTAGGGCCTTTGGTAATCACCAGACCCCAGGTAATCAATGGCGCGACGTCACCAGGCCAGCAATGCTGTATAGGTAAACGGGCGAGATCAACATCATTTCCTTCCCAGACTATCTCCTGGCATTTGGCACCGCGCAGCTCTTTGGGTGACATGTCCCAGACTGCTTTGACCAATGCCCCCATGCCCAGAATTTCTTTAAAACCTTTGGGTGGTTCCGGTTCTTTCAGTGCTGATAAAACATGGCCGATCTGGCGCAATTCGCTCAGGTTTTCTGCCCCCATGCCTAGTGCTACGCGGCGTGTCGTGCCAAATAAATTACCCAGCACTGGTATGGTGTGACCAACAGGTTTGGTGAATAAAAGAGCCGGACCTGCGGCACGCAAAGTGCGGTCGCAAATCTCGGTCATTTCCAAATGTGGTGAAACAGGCAAGTCCACCTGTTTTAGTTCGCCTTTTTCTTGCAGTTGAGAAATAAAATCTCTCAAATCAGAATATTTCATCATTTTTCGCTTTTTCGTATCTCTGCACTAGTCGCACTAGCAATTTCTGCCAAGTGCTTGATTTTATTGAATTTTGCTGCGCCGCAGCACAATTCATTATACATAAAAGTAATTATTTTCCAGTTTGATAGTGTTGACTTGATATAAAACCGCCCCTACAATTCGCCCAACTTGATGAAGAGGTTAATGACTTCCGCCACTTTCGACACAAAGAGAGTTTCGCCAAACGGTAACATCATTCACGGGGATCGGGCCCCACATAACATTGTAAGGATTGTTTTCAAAAGGCGTCTGCCTTATCCCGAAAATAGTTGTTTGTCACTGGACACACCATGAACAGGTTCGACGGGCCTGATTTGACAAACGACTCCGGCGTCTTGCGATCACACTGGTGACGAGGACGATGTTTCTGATTCGCGGAAGTAGGCTCTATGCATTTGACTTTTCATTAAGTTGAATGAGGCATCGCGAAGATTCAGGAGGTAACATGATTCAACGTTTTATTTTAGCTGTACAACAAAGTAGTTTTTCTTCAACGGACAAGCGCAAAGCGCTTTTCATGGTAGCGCGTGATACAACCAGTGGTTTTTTCACCACCCTGCGCAACCTGCTGACACTCACTGGCATTATTGCCATGGTCGTTTTGGTCATGATGTATGTCAAACCAGAACTGACAGACAAATTCAAGGGATTATCACCCTATGCTGAAGCTGGCGAAGAGCCTGCAGAAGCCGTAGCAGCCGTACCAGCGCCAAATCTTGCGCAACTGATGCAGGCACCAGGCCAGGCCAATTCTGAAGCAGGCTTGCAAAAAGTAAGCGCATCTGAAGAAGAAGCAAAAATGCTGGGCAATCAACGTCAGCAACAATGGGTAACCAACTGGCTGGCCAAGCGCTACCGCGTTGCCAATGATGCGACCAATATGCTGGTATCTGCCGCTTATCTGACCGCCAAGGAAATCAAGATAGACCCTTTGCTGATACTGTCAGTCATGGCGATAGAATCCGGCCTGAACCCATTTGCCGAAAGCCCGGTTGGTGCACAAGGCTTGATGCAAGTCATGTCCAAGGTACATCATGACAAGTTCCAGGACCTCGGTGGCGTTAAAGCTGCCCTGAACCCGGTTGCCAATATCCGTGTTGGTGCATTGATATTGAAAGACTATGTCACCCGTGGTGGCTCTGTTGAAGCTGGTCTGAAGATGTATGTAGGCGCAGCCGATTCCGACAATGATTCTGGCTATGGCGCACGCGTATTGAATGAATACAAGCGCCTGAAAGATGTATCTGCCGGTAAAAACGTACCTACCGTATTTAGTGCCCCAGCACCTGCTCCTGCCCCAGTACAGGCACGCCCGATTGAGGCCGCTCCTGTACACAAGCCTGAGGCAACAGAGGCCAAGGCGACGATAGAGGCCAAAAAAGATCAGGTTGCAGCACTGTAAGCCTGACCTTTGATAAAAAAGCCGTCTGATTTTATGATCAGACGGCTTTTTTTATTGCTCTAAGCAATTGTTTTTGGCGACTTGCCTTAATTATCTGTCAGCCAAAAATTTCTTCAACCTGGCCACTGCTTCCTGCAAATTCTCCAATGAATTGGCATACGACAGACGCACATACGATGTTGCAGTAGCCGGGCCAAAATCCTGGCCGGGTACGATCACGACGCCAGCTTCATTCAATACCTGCTTGGCAAAGGCATCTGCATCGTCGGTAAAACTGGAACAATCGGCATACACATAGAATGCGCCGTCGGGCATGACAGGAATACCAAAGCCAAGCTCACGCAATGCAGGCACGATATAGTCGCGACGGCGCTTGAATTCTGCCTTGCGCTCTTCATAAATGGCGATAGTCGCCGGTTCAAAGCAAGCCAGGGCAGCGTACTGGGCAATTGAAGATGGGCAGATAAACAGGTTTTGCGCCAGTTTTTCCAGTGCAGGCACGATACGCTCAGGCACCACCAGCCAGCCAAGACGCCAGCCTGTCATATTGAAATATTTGCTGAAGCTATTGATAACGACCACATCTTCATCCAGCGACAGGGCAGAAAATGGTGCGCCATCATAAGTCAGCCCCTGATAAATCTCATCGACAATGCTGAAACCGCCCAACTCTTTGACTGCAGCGACTATCTTGCCCAACTCTTCATGTTCTATCGAAGTACCGGTAGGATTTGAAGGCGAGGCCAGCAAAACGCCACTACTGCGCTCATCCCATTGCCGTTTAACGATTTCTTCAGTCAGTTGAAAGCGGTGATCCGGCCCGCTGGCAATGAGTTTTGCCCTGCCCTCAAATGCTGCGACAAAATGGCGGTTGCAGGGATAACAAGGGTCTGGCATCAGCACTTCCCTGCCCGGCTCGACCAAAGCCGCACATGCCAGCAACAAGGCAGCCGATGCACCAGCCGTCACAATAATGCGGGAAGCTGGCACATCAAGATCAAACACATCACGGTAATGCTGCGATATCGCCGTTCGCAATGCTGGTAGACCCAGGGCAGAGGTATATTGCAAACGACCAGCAGACATGGCCTTGGCAGCAGCATCAATCACCGCTTGCGGCGCGGTAAAGTCTGGCTCGCCTATGCCCATATGTATGAGATGGCGGCCCTGCCTCTCCAGTTCTGCCGCCATTTTCATGAGTTCCATCACATGGAAAGGGGCGATATTGTCCAGTCTTGCTGCGAGATTTTGATGCATGGCACTTCCTAAAAACTCAGGCTGAAAAAAAACCGCCTTATTTATTTTCAAAATAAGGCGGTAGATACTTTTACAAATATGCTCAGTAACTTGGTCAGTAACTTACTTACCCGCTGCAACCTCAGTCGCGCGTAGCTTTGCTGCCAGTTTGTCGAGTACACCATTGACATACTTGTGACCATCCAGACCACCAAAGGACTTGGTCAACTCTACCGCTTCGTTGATGACGACGCGGTAAGGGATTTCTATGTGGTTCTTCAATTCATAGGCACCAATCAACAGCGCTGCATGCTCGATAGGTGACAACTCAGCAATGCTGCGATCGATCAAAGGAGCAATTTGCTCGCGCAATTCTATGGATTGTTTGATAGCACCATGCAACAGGGAATCAAAATGCTCTCTGTCTGCCTTCTCAAAACCGTGAGCTTCACGGATATGGGCTTCAATCGCGCCGGAATCTTCATTATTCAGCAGCCATTGGTACATGCCCTGCAAGGCAAATTCGCGCGCACGGTGGCGTGGCGAACGGTTCTTGCTGGGATTGGCGTGTAGGGTTTTATTATTCATATCTTCTCTTACTAACTTATCTCACTAACATGGAGCTGGGTAATCATCGTCCAGGCTCGAACTTAAATCTACATTCAAGCCCGAGCAAGACAATCAGGCATCGTAATGCACATCTTCCGTGGCTTCTGCCAGTTCTTCCAGGGCCAGGGTCAGGTTGGCCATTTCTACGGCAACGCGGGCAGCATCACGGCCTTTTTCCTGCATACGCACCTCGGCTTGCTCATCATTCTCTGTAGTCAGGATGGCATTGGCGATAGGGATGCCGGCATCCAGGCCAACGCGGGTGATGCCAGCGCCCGATTCATTAGATACCAGTTCAAAGTGATAAGTTTCACCACGGATGACTGCGCCCAGAGCGATCAAAGCATCGAATTGATTGGTTTCTGCCAGTTTTTGCAAGGCCAGTGGCACTTCCAGTGCGCCTGGCACAGTCACGTGCAGAATGTCTTCATTGAGTACGCCCAGCAATGACAATTCCGCCAGGCAGGCATCCAGCAAGCCCTTGCCGATATTGTCATTAAAGCGTGCCTGTACGATACCTACACGTACGCCTGCACCATCCAGATTTGCTTCGTAATGTCCAACTGTCATAATATTCTTTCTTGCGCTTTTCGCGCCTGATGTGATGTGAGTGATGAAAATGCACTAAAAAGACCGCTGGCGACACTGCTACGGCCTGGCACTCTCATCCTTATTTGTCTGCGCACGGCTTATCGAGATACCCAACAACTTCGAGATTAAATCCTGTCATGGACGGCATCTTACGTGGATTGGCCAGCAATTTCATCTTGCCCACGCCTACATCCTTCAAAATCTGTGCACCTATGCCGTAATTGCGCAAGTCCATACGCGCAGCCCGGCCTGCGGGTTTGGTTTCTGGCGTATCAAGTGCCTTGAACTGGTCAAACAACTGTTCTGCAGTCTCGCCACAGTTGAGCAGGACGATAACGCCGGAATCTGCCTTCTTGATAGCTGCCATGGCCGCCGCGACATTCCATGAATGCGTGGTAGCCTGGCTTTCCAGCAAATCGATGATGGATACCGGCTGATGCACACGCACCAGAGCTTCTTTTTCGCGTGTAATATCGCCATGTACCAGCGCCAGATGAGCAGAGCCACTGGGCTTGTCGCGATATACCAAAGCCTTGAAGCTGCCATGCACGGTATGCATTTCACGCTCGGCCACACGGTCAACTATGCTTTCTGTCTGGCTACGATAATGAATCAGGTCGGCAATTGTGCCTATCTTCATGTCGTGTTCTTTGGCGAACTCTATCAGATCAGGCAGACGGGCCATGGTACCGTCATCCTTCATGATTTCGCAAATCACGGATGCTGGTGTCAGGCCAGCCAACTCTGCCAGGTCGCAACCGGCTTCGGTATGACCAGCACGCATGAGGACGCCGCCTCTTTGCGCCTTCAGCGGGAAAATATGGCCAGGCTGGACGATGTCAGCAGCAGTAGACTTCTTGTCAACCGCAACCTGTACCGTACGGGCACGATCAGCGGCAGAGATACCGGTGGTCACGCCTTCAGCGGCTTCTATTGACACAGTGAAGTTGGTGCCAAAGGAGGTGCCGTTGCGACTGGTCATCATGGCCAGGTTCAACTGATCACAACGTTCTTCAGTCAAAGTCAGGCAAATCAGGCCACGGCCAAACTTGGCCATGAAATTGATAGCTTCCGGGGTAACAAACTCGGCGGCCATGATCAGGTCGCCTTCGTTTTCTCTATCTTCTTCATCAACCAGTATCACCATGCGGCCAGCGCGCAATTCGGCAACGATTTCCTGGGTAGTAGACATGCTCATAGGGGAATATCCTGAACCAGGCCACAGACGCAATATCGTCAGGCCACTGGTTTTTCAGTGCAAATGAATGAAGTCGCTATTTTAAAGGATTTACGCCTGCTCTTCCCGTGCTTTATGCCTATTTATATGCTGCCCGGCTTGATTTAAGCCTGATTCAGAAGGATTTTTCTAGATTTGCAGCTGGCCTTGTGCAATTTCTATCACTTTGCCCCCTACCCGTATGCTCTTGTCTGTCGCCACATCCAGGTAAAGCTCGCATGGACGCCTGACTTGCGTACCCTGAGCTATCAGCATGCTGACTGGCAAATCACGCCCCTGATGCTGCCACCAGCCACCCAGGTTGGCGCATGCAGAACCTGTACCCGGATCTTCGGCAAAGCCGCCGCCCTGCTTGGCAAAGAAATAACGCGCCGTTACGGACAGACGCTCGTCTTCTGACGTTGGCTCATTAAAAGCAAATACATAGACAGACTTGCGCCCCAGGCTATTGGCAGGCCAGATCGGCAACTTGCTGACGTCTGGCGTGGCACGCAAAACTGCATCCCGTGAATTCAGGGGTAGCAGCATTTGTTCGCTACCAGTGTTGATCCACAGCGGCACAGAATGAATGTCGCCTTCATCCAGACCCAGTAAAGAAGCTGCTTGCGCGGCAGAAAGACCACTGGCTTTGACCACCGGATCGCCTTTATGAGGCGTCGTCAGTGTCCAAATACCATTCTCAAGACGCAGATCAACCAGGCCTGCCTTGCATTCCAGCGAAATCTGGCTGGAATTGCTGAGGCTGCCAACCACCTGCGCCGAACCCAGACTCGGATGCCCGGCAAAGGGCATTTCTGTGTCTGGCGTGAAGATACGCATCCTGGCGGTAGCGATGTCTGAGGGTAATACAAACACTGTCTCAGACAAATTGAATTGCAGGGCCAGGGCCTGCATTTGTTCGTCTGACATGCCTGTGGCATTTTCAAATACACATAGCGGGTTACCGCCGAGGGTTTCTTCGGCAAACACATTCAAGAGACGAAAAGCGTAGTTAGTCATTATTCTTTTTCAAAAAAAAATCAGGCTAGCGTGGATTTGGCATGGGCGACATTGACTTCGGCAGGCAGCAGAATGCGATTTTTTACCGCCGTCAATTCAGCCAGTATGGAAATCGCAATCTCGGCTGGTGTCTTGCTACCTATATACAAACCTATGGGGCCATGGAGTTTTGCCAGTTGTTCGTCATTGAGGTCAAACTCTTTTAATCTCTCGCGTCGCTTGGCATTGTTAATGCGCGAACCTATGGCACCGACATAAAAAGCATCAGACTTCAAGGCTTCCATGAGGGCCAGATCGTCCAGTTTAGGGTCGTGCGTCAGGGCGACCACGGCGCTGCGGCTATCCAGTTGCATTTCCAGTACCAGATCGTCTGGCATGGCATGAATCAATTGCACACCCTCGACTTGCCAGCCACTGCGGTATTCTTCACGCGGATCGCAAACCGTGACCTGATAATCCATACCGACTGCGATACTGGCCAAAAAGCGTGACAACTGCCCTGCCCCTATGATGAGCAAGCGCCAGCGCGGGCCGTGTACTGTTGTCAAGGCATCTTCGGTAAACTGCAATTGCTGGCCCGGGTCGGCCCTGCCAAGTGTCACTTCACCGGTACGCAAATCCAGGCGTCTGGCGAGCAATTCATGTCTTTGCAAACCCTGCAGCAAGGCATCAAGCTGGCTGCGTGCAGATAAAGGTTCTATTGCCAGTTCTATCGTGCCGCCACAGGGCAGACCAAAGCGGTGCGCTTCATCGGCGGTAATGCCATAGGTGACTATCTCTGGCAAATGACGCTGCATGCCTTCACGCTGCACTCTTTCTATCAAGTCGTCTTCTATGCAACCGCCAGAGACAGAACCCACTACCTGGCCATTACCTGCAATAGCCAGTGTCGCGCCTTCAGGCCTTGGGCTGGAACCCCAGGTCTTGATGACAGTGACCAGTTCGCAGGCTTGCCCTGCCTTGATCCATGCATCACAGGTTTTTAGTACTTCGAGATCTATGCTGTCCATTGCTTCCTATGATCTTGTTGATTCAGATTTAAACTGACTTGACTATCATTCATTTTCGCATGTTTTTGACTTTGACCTTTCCCATAGAAATTATCTATACAAATTGTCTTATTTCTCGTATTTCTTTGCTTTACAATGCCTGCCAGACCACCACTCTGGAGACCACCTTGTCCACAATCAAACAAAGACTGGCTGCCGTACCTGAAGGCGCAGGCGCATTGTTTTTCATACAGATTTTTGCCACCCTGGGCTTTGCCGTACTGTATTCCACCCTGGTGCTGTATGCGACCAAGAAGCTGGGCTTTACGGCAAAGGATGCCACGGCCATCATGGGTGTGTTTGGTGCATTTAATTATGGCCTGCATTTGTTTGGTGGTTATCTGGCCGGTCGTTTTATCAGCAACCGCAACCTGTTTGTTGGCGGCATGATCCTGCAAGTCATAGGCTGTGCGACTATTTCTGTAGGTACTTCAGCCACCATGTACTGGGGCCTGGCATTTTTCCTGACGGGTAGTGGCTTGAATGTCACCTGCCTGAACCTGATGCTGACGCAACGCTTCAAACCTGAAGACAATCGCCGTGAAAGCGCCTTCCTGTGGAATTATGCGGGCATGAACCTGGGCTTTTTTATTGGCTTCACCGCTGCCGGTTATTACCAGTTGCAAGAAGACTATGCCAGCCTGTTCATCTTTGCCACCATAGGCAACTTCATGGCTATCGTGCTGGCAGCAATCAACTGGCGCAGGTTATGCGACCTGAACACGACCCTGCTTGATGCCACCGCAAAACAGTTCCGCTGGCGCTTTCTGGTCGGCCTCGCGGTCATGGCTGGCCTGGTGCCACTGGTTGAATTCATGCTGCACCGCGCTGAGATGACGGGCAACCTGGTCATGATCATCAGCATTGCGATTGCTGTCATTTTCATTATCCTGACTGCCATTCACAAAGAACCACGTGAACGCAATAATATGACGGCCTATGTCTTGCTGACCATAGGTTCGCTGGTATTCTGGACACTGTATCAAATGGCCCCGATGGGTCTGCAACTGTTTGCTGTCAGTAATGTAGATCGCATGGTCTGGGGTTATGAAGTTGCGCCGCAATGGATACAGAATATCAATAGCTTTGTCATCATGTTTGGCGGCCCGCTGATGGCGATGCTGTTCGACAAATTGCGTGCCAAGGGCTGGAATATCGATATTCCGCGTCAGTTCTCTGCTGCACTGATTATCATCGGCCTGGGTTTCCTTGTCCTGCCCATAGGCATAGCAACTGCTGCCAGCAACGGCCTGGTGGCTTTCAAATGGATATTTATCAGCTACATCCTGCAAAGCATTGCTGAGCTACTTATTTCGCCTATCGGTTATGCCATGATAGGCAAACTGGCACCGCGCCAGTATCAGGGTGTGATGATGGGCACATGGATGCTGGTAACAGGCACAGCATCTATCCTGGCCAGCAAATTCTCAGGCCTGATACCTGAAGCGACTGAAGGTCTGGCCTCATCCACCAATCCAACCTATAACTACATCTTCTCCGTGCTGGGCTGGAGTAGTGTCGGCGTGGGCATCGTCCTCATTGTCCTGATCCCTGTCTTGCGCAAACTGATTACAGATGGGCCCGCTAAGGAGGCATCGGCAGCAGCAAACCCGGTGACGCAGACTGAGCAGGCTAAACCGGCATAACAAGAAAAGCAACAGGCAAGGCGGGCACGATGAAATGTGCCCGCTTTTTTTATTCCTCGATGGGCGTAAAACGCATGACCTCTGCGCCATTGATCTGCAGCATTTCAAAAAAAAACGACCTGGGTCTGGTCCAGATGGAGCCATCATGGGCGCGATAAACAATGACGGGGCTTAAATCAGATTCTTGCGTTGCCTCGCACACCAGCTCATAAATCCCGCCTTTGTAGTGGCGAAAGCGTTGCACACCCTTGGTCTTTATCAAGGGAACCGGCGCAACATCAGCCGCAATCTCAGCCGCTCTGTGCTTTTTTAAGAATGCTGGCACTTTGGCTGCTGCCAGCTTGTTAATATCCTGTAGCAAGCGCGGGTCAATTGCGGAATAGCCATAACGCTGACCCAGCTCGCTGGCTATGCGCAGCATCAGATTTGATGCGACTTCTGCATCTGCCTCTGCCCTGTGAGCAGCACCTTTGAAACGTATGCCCATGGAAGCTGCCAATGGCCCCAATGAATAGGTGCTCAAGCCAGGGAAAACCCTGCGTGCCAGCTTGACGGAACAAATCACGCCGTCATGGGCAGGCCACAGGCCCAGCCTGTCACTCTCGGCCAACAAGAACTTTTCATCAAAACTGGCGTTGTGGGCAGCTAATGTGTCAGTACCGATAAACTCTACGAGCTCAGGCAACACTTCAGATACTGGCGGTGCTTTGTCCACCATGGCCTGGGTAATGCCTGTCAATTCAGTAATAAAGTAAGGGATACGCACATTGCTGTTGATGAGGCTGACATAACGGTCAACGATTTCACCACCGACGATGCGCAAGGCTGCCACTTCGGTAACGCGCCCTCCCTGGTCTGGTGACATGCCGGAGGTTTCAAAGTCAATCATGACTACTGGTTTTTCAAACATCATATTTTTTTCACTAGCGGGAACTTATGAAGAGCAATACAATCTATTCATATCTTGCGTCAATAAAAATTTTTGGCGCTGGGTAATTTTCTGATTCGATTTACATTCACTTTCAACCCTCAGGACTCGGGTAAATGCACTTTCAAACTACAGCGTCACTAGCAACACCGTGGTGCAACCAGGCTTTTCAGCACTGGCGACGTAGCTTTGCGCCTACCCCAAGCCCCATTAAGTTCGAATAGCTCTACGAGTTCGACTAATCTGCGCTAGCCGCCAGATGCTCCGATGATACGGTAGTAATCGCTGACAGTTTGTTCAGCCTTACCAGGCCAAACCAGGCATTACACATCATCCATCTTTGCTTTTTTTGCTACATCCTGATTGCGCATAGACGCCCAGACCTGTGTACTGCTATTCATCTCGTCAAGAATAAAGACACGGGCAAATTATTGTATTGCTCATTATGAAAAATAAAATTTTAGGACTGTTTTCGCTCCCGGAAAGGGATTTATTACGCGACCTTGTCTATCGGCGTCTCTGGACTTCGATACTGATCAGTTCATTTGGTGCCCAGGTCACCATGCTGGCCCTGCCGCTGACTGCCGCCCTGCTACTGCACGCAAGTGCCACCCAGATGGGCATGCTGACTTTCATGGAGATCCTGCCCTTTGTCTTGCTGTCGCTACCTTCAGGTGTATGGCTGGACAGGGTACGCAAGCTGCCAGTTTATGTAGTCGGAGAAATCATGATCTCCATTTCGGTCGCCAGCGTGCCTGTGGCCTGGTGGTTGGGTTATCTGAACATGACATGGTTATATATAGTCGGCTTCATGATAGGTATGGTCAACACCACGGCAGGTACGGCTTCCCAGATCGTGCTGACACAGATCGTGCCACGTGACCGCCTGGTAGAAGCACATGCAAAGAATGCACTGGCAACCTCAGGGGCAGAAGTTGCAGGCCCCGCCACGGCTGGTGCATTGATCAAGTTGCTGGGTGCACCAATAGCCTTGCTGGCTGATGCCATTCTTTTACTGACATCCGCTGTGATCTTGCGCGGCATTCATGTCAATGAAGTCAGGGAACCACGTGCAGATGCACACTTCTGGCGTGACTTGAAGGCAGGCCTGTCTTTTGTCGCCAATAAACCTCTGCTGATCGCGCTGGCCTTGACAGTAGGTGGCTGGCAGCTTTGCTATAACGCGGCCTTGGTGGTGCAAATCCTGTTTGCCACGCGCGAACTGGGTTTGTCTGAACAGGCAGTTGGTCTCAGCTATATGGGTATGGGTGTGGGCACCATTATCGCCAGTGTGTATGGCAGCCGCATCAGCCGCACTATCGGGCCGGGTCCCTGCATGGTACTGGGTGTGGCAGTCTGTGGACTGGGCTGGGGTTTGCTGGCCTTGGCACCGACCAATAACTGGGGTATCGCTGCATTTGGTTTCATGCTGATGTGTTTCTCCATAGGCGGCGTGCTGATCTTTATCAACTTCCTGGCCTTGCGTCAGGCAGTCACGCCAGAAGCCATGCTGGGCCGCATGACCAGCACCATGCGCTGGCTGATACTGATACCGGCAGGGCCTGGAGCCTTGATTGGCGGCTGGCTGGGCGAGCACATGGGCCTGCGCTATGCCCTGGGTTTTGCAGGTGTGGCAGCCTTGCTGCTGGCAACATTTGCGGCAAAAAATCCGATTATTCGCGGCATCACTGTCTTGCCACGCCTGAGCAAGCAGGAGGAGATGCAACAAGTTTAATGATGGCATTGCAAACAGGCTGAAAAAAGCGTGATAATGCGCGGATATTTATGTTTTTTCATCGTTCCCCTCAGGAGACAGAGGGGGATTGTTTATTCGCCGCGCTGATACAGACCACCCTCTTATTCAGCTTTTTTGACAACAAATAGGTAGACCAATGCCAACAGAAATGTCAACACCTGCTACCAAGCCGGGGTTCAAGCCCTACATCCCGGCCTCAGCCCAACTCCCCGAAATGACCGCAAGAGCCCTGATCATGGGCGTATTACTTGGCATGGTTTTCGGTGCATCATCCCTGTATCTGGTACTCAAGGTCGGTTTGACCGTCAGTGCCTCGATACCGGTAGCCGTGATTGCCATCACCCTGTTCCGTTTAAGCAATAAGCTGGGCGCGAAAGATGCGACCATCCTGGAAAACAGTATTACCCAGACCGCCGGTTCGGCTGGTGAATCCCTGGCTTTTGGCCTTGGTGTGACCATGCCAGCCATCCTGATTCTGGGTTTTGACCTGGAAATTTCCCGCGTCATGCTGGTCGGCTGCCTCGGTGGCTTGCTGGGTATTTTGCTCATGATCCCCATGCGCAGAACCATGATCGTGGAAAAGCATGATGAACTGAAATACCCCGAAGGCACGGCCTGTGCCGAGGTATTGAAGGCCGCAGCGACCGATTCTTCGCGCGAAGCTGCCGGCGAAAAGAACAATCCAAATGCAGCAGATGATGCCAGCAAACGTGCGGCGATTATCTTTGGTGGCTTTGGTATTGGCCTCTTGTACAAGATTGCCAACGTTGCGCTCAAAGGTTGGAAAGACACGCCTGAAGTCGTATTCGGTGCGCCACTCAAAGGTGGTTCCCTGGGTGCAGAAGTCTCCCCTGAACTGCTGGGCGTAGGCTATATCATCGGCCCGCGCATTGCTGCCGTTATGGCCGCTGGTGGTGTCATGTCTTATTTGCTGCTGATCCCGATGATCAAGTTCTTTGGTGATGCATTGAGTGTGCCTCTGGCCCCTGGAACCAAGCTCATCAGTGAAATGAGTGCCCACGACGTGCGTGGCGCTTATATCCTGTACATCGGTGCTGGCGCTGTAGCTGCCGGCGGCCTGGTCAGTTTGGCACGCGCTATGCCTACGATCTGGCGCAGCCTGTCGGCTGGTTTGTCTGGCCTGGGTAAAGGTGCTGCAGCAGCTACTGCGCCACTGCGTACTGACCAGGATATCTCGATGAAGTGGGTAGTCATCGGTGCGCTGGCCATTATTGCTGTCATTACATTTGCGACACCACTGCACATGAATTTCCTGGGTGCCTTGCTGATCCTGGTGTTCGGCTTCCTGTTTGCCACCGTATCGTCCCGTCTGACAGGTGAGATAGGTTCTTCTTCCAACCCTATCTCTGGCATGACGGTAGCGACCCTGCTGTTTACCTGCCTGATCTTCCTGATCATGGGCTGGACTGGTGGTCAATACTATGTGACTGCCCTGTCTGTCGGTGCGATCGTCTGTATCGCTTCCAGTAATGCTGGTACCACCTCACAGGATTTGAAGACCGGTTACATCGTTGGTTCGACACCGCGTTTGCAGCAATATGCGATCTTGGCAGGTGCACTGTCTTCTGCCCTGATTCTTGGCCCTATCCTGTTGAAGTTGAATGACTCTGGCACTGTGTATGTACCAGCAGCACAGGTTGCTCCTGCTCTGCAGACAGATGCATCGAAACTGACTGACACTGCACAACTGCAAGGCCCACAAGCTGATACAGATAAAGGAACATACAAAGTCTGGCACAAGAATGACAATGTCGGCGGCCCTGCTGGTAAGTACTTTGTCGACAATGCAGGCAAGGCTGTCTATCTGGTCGATCCGGGTATCAATGGTGCTTACAACAAACGACCTGATGGCACTGAAGTCAAGAAATACGATGCGCCGAAAGCCGTGCTGATGTCTTACATCATCAAGGGTATCCTGGACAGGCAACTGCCCTGGACCCTGGTCCTGTTTGGCGTGATGATTGCGCTGGTACTGGAAATGGCAGGCATCCCGTCGCTGGCCTTTGCGGTGGGTGTGTATTTGCCGCTGTCATCGTCTGCCCCGCTGTTTGTGGGTGGCATGATACGCTGGGCGGTAGATCGTCGTAATAACAAGCTGGAGCACAACAAGCACCTCAGCGAAGAAGAGAAACAGGCAGCGGGGGACCGCAGTTCTGGTGTCTTGCTGTCATCTGGCTATATCGCCGGTGGTGCGCTGGCTGGTATCGTCATTGCATTCACGGCAGGTATCCTGACTGATTTTGACAAGAAAATCGGTGACTGGGCGACAGCAAACAATCCCTTCTTTGAAGGTGTCAATGCCAACGCCTTGTCCATGATCCCCTACGCGTTGATCATCATTGCGCTGTATTGGGTTGCACGGGAAAAGAAAACTTCCTGACGCCAAGAGTTGAAATCTGAAAGGCTTGATTGCTTGAAACAATCAAGCCTTTTTATTTTGCCTGCGGCAGAATGATCGAGACCAAGTACAATATCTGAAATAATTTACCGGAAATAACCATGTCTGCACCTCAAGCCGCCGTCGATTGCAAAAACCAACCCGTCGTTCTGGGTGATATCGTCCGCGTAGTCAATCTAGACAAAAGATTTATCAAGAGTTTTCCTGAAGATGAACGCATCCTCATAGAATCGATGATAGGTCAGTTTTTCAAGGTCATTGCGATTGATGAAGAAGGCGCACCTTGTGTCGTGCGTGAATGGCATGACGAACGCGGTATCCTGCAAACCCATGTGATTGCACTGGATGCAGAAGATATGGAAAAGATTTAAGCATCAGGATGGCATGAAAACAAAAAAGCAGCCCAGGCTGCTTTTTTGTCTTTATACATAAAGATCAGAGTTTGTTAGAACGTGTTTACGATCTGTAGCGAGCGAGCGTCAGCGGGGTGAAGAGCAGCACAAAAAAAAGCGAAATGTACTTAAGTACATGAGCATTTTGAGCAGCACATGAGCCCCCATAAAGCACAACCCGCGCTCGCGCTTAAGATCGCAAGCACGTTCTTAGCGGATATAGTCAAACAGAGACAAACCAGATGTCTTGACGAAGGACTGTTGAGCTGCCTGCAAGGTAGTTTGTTGCTGATTGAGTTCAGTAATCGCCTTTGCATAATCCAGGTCCAGCAAGGCAGACAAATCCTGTTTGTAGGCAACGCCCTTGGCATCCCCCTCACTATCGAGGTTATCGAGCTCTTGCAGACTGGTGCCCAGTTGTGCGCGTGCGGTCAGTACATTATTCAAAGACTTGTCGATATTGTTATTGCCTTGTGTCAGCGCTGCCGTCAAATCTTTTTTTGCTGCCGCCGTACCTGCAGGCGTATTCAAGGCATTGATGATATCGGTGACAGTTTCAAAGATATTTTGATTGCCTGGCTGTATTGAAAACTTGTCGTTTGGGCCAGGCGCAGCAACTGGTGGGCCACCCGCGTTGGTGACATTCAAATCTATACCATCAAAGGTAACCGTCGCGCCGCTGACATAAGGGGTCAGAGGAACAACAACCGCACCCGTCGTTTTATTGGTAACGGTAAATGAAGTACCCAGATTATCAAACGCCACTTCGTAATTATTACCCGTCAGATTCGCTGAGGTAGGGGTATTGATCGCCGCCGTAGCAACTGCAGTACCTACATTGGACGGATTAGACTGTACATTGAACTGACCAGCCGATGTACGGATATTCTGGAAAATATCAATGCCAGGGCTACTGAGGGGTATTTGCCTTGAGGTGTCTGCCTGGATAAAGCGCTGCCCCTGGTCACCATTATAAACAGCGCTACCCGCAGTCTTGGTATAAGGCGCGGTAGTCGTATTGAATCCAGAAAACAAGTAATTGCCAACGCCATCAGTCGCATTTGCCTGCCCAAATAACTGGTCCAGATTACCTTGCAATTGCTGGGCGATAAATCCACGATCGGTATCGTTGTAGGAGCCATTACCTGCCTGCACAATCAGCGCCTTGATATTGTGCAAGGTATCAGTAACATTGCTGAGCGTACTTTCAGCAACGCTGAGATTATTCTTTGCAGCTTGCCTGTTAGTGGCAAACTGGGTATTAAGTGAATCTGACTGCGAAATCACCAGCGCACGTGCAGAAGCAATCGGATCATCTTCCGGTGTCAATACACGACGGCCAGCAGCGATTTGCTGTTGAGTCTTGTTCAAACCGTACTGCAGATCGCTAATATTGGAGCCGCCCGTTTGATAAATAGTACTGGTACTGATACGCATAATAACCTCTATCTGCCCAACGCCAATAAGGAGTCAAACAATGTACTTGCAATTTGCATCAACTTGCCTGCCGCCTGATATGCCTGTTGATAGCGCAATAAGTTGGCAGCTTCTTCATCAAGGTTCACACCTGATTCAGTTTGCTGGGCAGTGATATTTTGCGCCAGCAATTTTGTTTCTGAAGCACTGGTAATTTGCAATTCATGCGCCTTGTTACCCACCAGGCTGACAAACTGGGCATAACCACCCTGGAAGGTGGTAGTACTACCACCTACGGTATTTTTTGTTTGCAGATTACTCAACAAAACCGCATTACGGTTATCACCTGAGCCATTGGTATTCGGGGCAATATTAAACACATCGCCATTGGCAGGATTACCTGACACAGAGAAGCTGAAGCCGTTATAACTGATCGTGGAACCAGATGTATAAGGTACTGCCGTCCCTGCCGGATATGTTGTCGATACGCCCGCATTGGTCACCGTGACATTGGCAGTCGCCGGGAAACCAGTGAGCGTGTTACCAGCGGCATTATATGTCAGCGTGCTTGGTGCTATCGGCAAAGCCTTGGATACCGTAAACACATCACCATTGGCTGGCGGAGTAGCACCATCCTTGATGGAAAAGCTGATACCGCTAAAACTAATCGTTGCACCACTGGTATAAGGCACAGTCGCTGGTGGCGGATAGCTCGTCGTGACCGCGCCAACTTTAACCGATACCGTTGCACCCGCAGGGAAACCGGAAATAGTATTCGCTGGAGAAGCAAATGTCAGGTTGACTGGTGCATTCAGGGTCGAACCAACATAAGAATCATCGGCAGTTGCAGGGCTAATCGTCGCCGTTGCAGAATTGCTGGCAGATGCCACCTGGGAATCGGCAACACCAACGCTGATTTTGCCCGTACCAGTATTGGTGGTCGGGAAAGATGTCGTCAAAGGTCCAGCTGCGGCCAGTTTGGCAGGGTCTTGAATCGCCACCGCAAAACTGGAGCCCCCTGCCACTGTCGGCCTGATCAGGAATTCATCGCCTGCCGCCGGAACTGCCGCTGCCGGTGGTGGGGCCAGTTGAAAATTAATACCGTCAAACTTCAAAGGCAAAGTTGCAGAAGACTGCGTTGCACCATCAGACAAACGGGTAATTTTATAATTGCCGCCCACAAATTGCAGGCGATAGTCGCTGGTCGTCAAGGCAGTTGTATCAGTGATAGACGCATTGATCGCAGCTGTAGACGTATTGAGCGAGCTTGGTGTTGATACAGGAGCCGCAACGGTAAAGAAGTCACCACCAACCTGCCCGTTTAAATCCAGTCCCAGTTTTTGCTGGTCGTTGAATTGCGTCGCCAGGCCTATCGCTATCCTGCCTATGCTGTTTTTGGCGACATCCAGTGTACTGGAACGGAAGTCGAACAAGCCGCCAAGTTTGCCGCCGCCAAAACTATTTTCAGGCAACAAGACTGAAGAACCGTTGACAAGGTAAGAAACTTCAATACGGCTGGGGTCGGTCAGTGACTGGCCTACTTGCAACTGGGTCACATTGCTGCCAAGTACCAGTGGCTGACCATTGCCAATAAACACATTATATTTTTCGCCCTGCGGCACTACGCTGACCTTGGTCAGTTTGCTCAGTTCAGTGATCAGTTGATCCCTTTGGTCCAATAAATCATTAGGCCCACTGGCACTATTTGAAATACCCTTGGCTCTTTCTATGGTGTCATTCAAACTGGCTATTTGTGAAGCATAGCTATTGATGGCACCGACAGTCGTACCAATTTGGCCATTGACGTCGTCAGCGATCTGGTCGAGACGCGTTTCCAAACCATTGATGCGGCCAGCCAGCGCTTGTGCTGACGACAATGCGGCCTGGCGCGCAGCTGCGCCAGCCGTACCATTAGGGCTGGCAGCCAGATTCTGGAAAGCCTTGAAAAAATCTTGCAAAGCAGGTGTCACACCTGCAGTGGGGTCTGCCACCAGGTTATTGATCTGGCTGATCTGGCTGTAATACACATCAGCCTGGTTTTTTGTTGATTGGGAAGCATTGACCTGACCAGCCAGGAAAGAATTGTACTGGCGCTGTATCTGCGTAACCGACACACCTTGCCCTATAAATGAGCCGCCCAGATTTTGCGGTTCATTTGCTGCTTGCAGGATAGTTTGACGGCTATAGCCAGGAGTTGACGCATTGGCAATATTATGACCGGTCGTCGCAATGCCCAGCTGTGCAGCGGACAGTGCTGATTGCCCAATACCAAATATATTTGAACCCATAATTGAACCTGCTCTTTTGCTAAGTTAGCCACCCAGTGCTATCAATCATGTTTTCGGTGCGTTTCGGTAAAACTTTAATCTGACTGCACTTTCACTGGGGAAACCTATGGTGAAATTACGTAGAAAGGGAATTTTTGATAATCTTTGTCAGCTTGTTGGCATACTCAGGGTCAGTCGCATAACCGGCTTTTTGCAGGCCCTGGGCAAAGCTCGTTGCATCTTTGGCATTAGCCATCACGTTTTCATAACGCGGATTCTTGGTGATCAATTTAGCATAGTCCTTGAACGCATCGGCATAAGTATCATAAGCCTTGAACTTCTCTACCCTGCGCTGGGCTACGCCATTCACATACTCTGTTGTAACTGCATCAACTGTCTTGCCTTTCCAGCCCTTGGTCGCCTTCATGCCAAAGATATTATGGCTGGTCGAGCCATCCACGGTCTTGATTTCACGGCGTCCCCAACCACTTTCCAAAGCGGCCTGGCCCAGCATGAATTTGGCAGGGATGCCGGTTTCCTGGCTGGCCTGCTCAGCATGGGCAGACAGTTTTTCCTGGAACTCGCGCACGTGATTTGGTCCAGTAAACGCGGTTTTTGGCGCATTCGCGGGCATTTGCTCGAATTTGAGATTGTCCAGGTAAGTGTTGATGCCGCGTACGCTGGCAGGGTTGCTCAAATTACCTGAACCGGTGGCAGGGTCTGCTTCCAGCGCCAGGTTCATGGCATTATTTGATAACTGCCTGACCAGCACATCTCCCAGGCCCACGCCTTTCTTGGCCATGGTCTGAGACAATTGCTGATCCAGCATGGAGGTATACATACGGCTTTGCTCACTGTCAAACAAACCGTCCTGCCCACCCGCCTGACGCATGGATTTCAGCATGACGTTCAAGAACAGCGCCTCAAACTGCTGGGCTGCGCCCTTGATTGCCTCGGGCGAATTATTCCTGGCCGACTGTTTGAGTTCATCCAGCCCCTTGGTGTCAAAGGCTGTTTTATCGCTGAAATCGGTGCGCCCTATCATCACGATTCCTTAGATAATTTCCAGGTCTGCACGCAAGGCACCGGATGCCTTGATGGCCTGCAATATGGCCAGCAGATCTTGCGGTGTCGCACCGATGGCATTGAGTGCCTTGACCACCTCAGCCAGAGATACTCCAGCCTTTAGTATCATCAATTGACCCGCATCTTTCGAGATCGTGACGGTTGAATTAGCCGTAGGTGCTGTTTTTCCGGCCGCCAGTGCATTTGGTTGGCTGACCGTATTGTCAGTATTGATGACGACAGACAGATTCCCATGGGCGACAGCACAGGTTTCCAGCGTCACTGCCTGGTTCATGACGATAGAGCCAGTTCTGGCATTCAAGATCACCTTCGCGGCCATTTGCGCTGGCGTCACATCGATATTTTCCAGATTACCGAGAAAGCTCACGCGCTGATCGGCAGAGACTGGTGCTTTCACCTGTATCACACGACCATCCATGGCTGCTGCCGTGTCCGGGCCAAAGCGGCGGTTGATCGCATCCACCACCCGGCTGGCAGTGGAAAAATCCGAGCTGTTCAACTCCAGTTGTATGGTAGGCCCCTGGGACACTGAATTGGGTACCGCCCTCTCCACCGTCGCACCACCAGAAATTTTACCGACACTTAAGTGATTGACTTGCGCCTTGCTGCCGTTTGCCGAGGCGCCCACACCACCGACCAGCACATTACCCTGCGCCATCGCATAAATCTGGTTATCCGCACCTTTTAAAGGAGTCATCAGCAGTGTGCCACCGCGCAGACTTTTTGCGTTACCCATGGACGACACCGTGATATCCAGGGTCTGCCCGGGCTGGGCAAAAGCTGGCAAAGAGGTAGTCACCATGACTGCGGCCACATTCTTTAATTGCAGGCTGGTTCCCACTGGGATGGCGACGCCCAGTTGCTGCATCATGCTGATGATACTCTGCACTGTGAACGGGGTTTGCGTAGTCTGGTCACCACTGCCATCGAGACCAACCACCAGACCATAGCCAAGCAACTGATTTTGCCGCACGCCCTGTATTCCTGCCAGGTCCTTGATACGCTCTGCCCGACTTTCCGGCGCGATCATGGCAGTCATGACTGCCATGGCAAGCATGGCTGCCCTGATCATTCTGGAGGTGGAAAATGCGTTCATAAAACTACCCTGAGAGTTTGCTAAAAAATTCGCTATAAAGGAAGGAAGCTAAGGAAAAACCGCGAAAACATCGAACTCATTTCTGTCATATCAATCTTCGATGTAGAGCGATATTCAAATCGCGCATCTGCAACCTGCGTAGAAGCGACGACATTGCCTGCGGCTATCGTGGTGGGGTTGATCACACCAGAAAAACGCACGAACTCTGCACCTTTATCAAAGGCCAGTTGTTTCTCACCGCTGACCAGCAAATTCCCATTCGGCAGCACATCGATGACAGTGACGGCAATCGTGCCGGTAAAATTATTACTGGCCGTCTGTGCACCCTTTTCATCATATTTGGTCGATGAAGAAGTCGCCAGACTAGCCTGTGCCGTGGTCGTTGCCGGCACGCCAAATACCGTAGGTGCTGCGAAAGAAGCTGCGCCAGACTTGCTGTTGGACGCAGCAGCAGCCTTGCCCGCAGAAGTTTTCTCGACGATGGATATGGTCAGGGTGTCGCCTACCAGACGAGCCCGCGCATCTTCATACAAAGGGCGATAAGTGGCTTGCTGGAAAATTGCACCATTCGCCTGCTTTTGTGGCCTGGCTGACTGCGCCGGAATGGATGTGGGCTGGTGCACGATAGGTGGTGGCGTCATGGCGCAAGCCGTGAGTGCCAGCAATGGCAATAGCAGGGATAATTTTGTATAGGTCATGATATGTTCACCCACCAGGATACATCCGCATGGATGCCGGTTAATTCATTACAGTTGCGACAGTCGCTGCAACATCTGGTCTGAAGTAGTGATCGCCTTGCTGTTGATTTCATAGGCGCGCTGTGTCTGTATCATATTGACCAGCTCTTCTGCCACGTTCACATTCGACGTTTCTACAAAGCTTTGCATTAGCAAGCCAGCACCATTGGTGCCTGGTGTATTCGTACCCGGATTGCCAGAGGCCGCAGTTTCTACGTACAGATTTTCACCCATCGCCATCAAACCAGCCGGGTTGATGAATGTAGCCAATTGCAGTGAACCGACCTGCACAGGCGCTACCGAACCTGGCTGGGTGACAGAAACCGTACCATCGCGCCCCACCGTAATCGATTGTGCGTTGGCAGGAATAGTAATCGCTGGCTGAATCACAAAACCGCTGGAGGTCACCAACTGCCCCTGATTATCTGTCTGGAAGGAACCGTCACGGGTATAGGCAGTAGAACCATCAGGCAGCAGAACCTGGAAGAATCCCTGCCCCTGAATTGCCACGTCCTTGCTATTACCGGTCTGTTGCAAATTGCCTTGCGTGAAAATCTTTTCTGTGGCGACTGGACGTACACCAGTACCGAGTTGCAGGCCGGATGGCAATTGCGTTTGTTGCGAGCTTTGCGCGCCGGGCTGGCGAATATTTTGGTACAGCAAATCCTCGAACACGGCACGTGAACGTTTAAAGCCATTGGTGCTGACGTTGGCCAGGTTATTGGATACGACATCCATCTGCGTTTGCTGCGCATCCAGGCCAGTCTTGGCTATCCATAGTGAACGTATCATTGCTTTCCCCTTTTGCCCTGGTTTACTTTGCGTCGCTTTATCTTCGCGGCAAAGACTTCTACAAGGCTATTGTGCTACATCAGCACTCAACTCAAAGTCAGGATCTGACTGGCTTTAGTGGCGTTATTCTCGGCATTCTGCAAAAGCTTCATTTGCATTTCAAAGCTGCGCGCCAGATTAATCATATTGACCATGGATTCAACGACATTCACATTACTGTTTTCCAGCATGCCGCCTGCCACACCTACCAGGGGATCGGCATCAACCGCAGTACCATCCTTGGTTTTGAACAAACCATCATCGCCGCGCACCAGGTTTTCTTCAGGCGGATTGACCAGTTTCAGACGACCTATGACTTGCACTGCATTTGGCTTGGTGCCGGTGGGTATGGTCGATACCGTACCGTCCTTGGCAATCGCAATCGATACTTCCGGCGGTATGGTAATGGGACCGCCATCACCGACGACATTCAAACCACTCTGGGTTTGCAAAATACCGTTTTCATTGACCTTCAAACTGCCATGCCTGGTAAAGGCCTCTGTGCCATCCGCCTTCTCCACCACCAGCCAGCCCTTGCCTTCGACTGCCACATCCAGTTCACGCCCTGTGTTTTGCATGGCGCCAGTAGAAAAGTCAGTGCCGACCGTAGCATCCACGACAAAAGCGCGGGTAGCGAGACCATCGCTTTTGACAGGCACGGCACGGAATGAATCCAACTGCGCCCGGAAACCCGTAGTCGAGACATTGGCCAGATTATGCGAGACGGTAGCCTGCTGCTCAAGGATATGCTTGGCACCGGTCATCGCGGTATATACCAGTCTATCCATGAGCCGCTCCTGTTTGCCTGAGATTTAAAAGACGCATGTCAATTCAAATAAAAATCACTATTAACGCAAGTTAACTAGCGTCTGCAAAACCTGATCCTGCGTTTTGATGGTTTGTGCATTGGCCTGATACACGCGCTGTGCAGTAATCATATTCACCAGCTCACCCGTCAGGTCAGTATTTGAATCTTCTGTCGCTGATGAAGTCAGCGTACCCAGACTGCCCGAATTTGGCGGACCAACCAGGGAATTACCAGAAGCCGCAGTTTCTATCCACTGGTTGTCACCCGTCGATTGCAAACCGTTAGGATTGGTAAAATTCGCCAGCACCACTTGCGCCAGAACTGAAGTTTTACCATTGGTATAACTACCAACGATAGTACCGTCCTTGGCCGTATTGAACTTCGCCAGTTTACCGGACGCATAACCGTCCTGGGTGTTTTTACTAACGCTGAAATCAGAACCGAATTGCGTAGTACCGGTGAAATCGTATTTGATATCCAAAGTAGTATTGATAGGCGTAACGGCACCTGTACTGACAGGTACGGTCAAGGTAGTTGCACGTGGATCTGTGGCAGAGAACGGTGGGGTAACTGAACTCAGTTTTCCCAGATTGTCAAAACCAAGACGGGTGATGGAGTTTGTTGTTGCGCCAGCACCATTAATCAAAACACCATCGACTGTAGCAAAGACATCCCATTCTATTGTTACCGGCAAAGTCGGAGGTGTCGCAAGATTATCGCGCTTTACAAAAAATGACTGAACCACATGCGAGTTACCCAGACTGTCAAATACAGCGACCGAGGTCGAGCTATTATAAGTAGTCGGATCAGTCGCACTGAATGCGATAGGGGTAATCACTGGTGGTATGGTTGCTGGTAATTGTGTACCGGGAACCAATTTGCGCGAATCGAGATTCATGACCGCATTGATGGTCGTCGTCTGCGCTGGCGGAATGTCAGCTGTATTGATATTGATAGGCGCAGCGGCACCTGTCGATAATACACCTGCAGCATTCGCCACATAACCTGTCAATTGCGCACCTTGCGCATTGACGATGTTACCGAGCTTATCAAGCTGGAACTGACCGTTACGTGTATAGGTAATCGCACCATTGGTGGACATGCGGAAAAAACCACCTCCGTTGATCGCAATATCCAGCGGGTTATTCGTCGTCGAAATATTACCCTGCGTGAATTGCTGCACCACGCCAGATACCTTGGTACCGATACCCACAGTCCCTGCGGAAGAACCATTCAGTGAGTTGGCATAAACGTCGGCAAATTGCGTCTGCCCCTGCTTGAAACCCACGGTACTGGCATTGGCAATATTATTACCAATGACATCCAGGGATTTGGAAGCAGCATTAAGTCCACTCAGTCCTTGTTGAAAACCCATGATATTTCTCCCTTACTTAGGCTAATTCGTTCACTCATTACTACAGGATTTGATACAGGATTACTCCAAGGATCAATAGATTTGCTTTACATCACTCATGCTGACATCACCGATATTGGGCAGGCTGAGCTTCAAGCCCTGGGAGCCCGAGGTGATGCTGGAAACCACGCCAAATGCGAGGCTGGTTACATCCAGTTTTTTATCTGCCGCATTGGCAACAAACTCGAATTTATAGGCACCGTTAGCCGCTGTCGCCCCTGCATCGGTCTTGCCATCCCAGGTCAGGGTATTCACGCCTTGCGGCAAGGCACCGAGGGTCATTTTCCTTACCACGACATTGGAGCTGTCGCGTATCACGACATCAACATTGCTGGCTGCTTGCGGCAACTCAAGGCCATAAATCCCCTTGCCATCGGTCACGACCATGGTATTGCCTGGCGCGATGACGCCATGACCTATCATATTGGCAGCTTGCAGGTTTTGGCCATTCTGGAAACTGGCACTCAGCGCAGTCACTGACGCATTGAGTTTATCAATACCGGAGACCGTTGATAATTGCGCAAGCTGGCTGGTCACCTGGGCATTGTCCATGGGGTTCAACGGGTCCTGATTCTTGAGCTGGGTTACCAGCAGAGTCATGAAAGTGTTTTTTGCATCTTCAGTCGAATTGGTTGATGCCTTTGCCCCGTTCATCGTTGTCAGCAAAGCTGGATCGACGGTGCTGCTTTGTACGCCGCTGGTGGTAGCCATGATTTATTCCTTACAAAAATCTTATTGCCCTAAAGTCAAGGTTTTCAGCAGCATGGTTTTTGCTGCATTCATGACTTCTACATTGTTTTGATATGAACGTGATGCTGAAATCATATTCACCATTTCTTCCACCACATTCACATTAGGCATGGCGACATAACCTTTTTCATCTGCCATCGGGTGTTTTGGGTCATACATCAGTTTAGGCGGATTAGTATCTTCTACAACCTCATTTACCTTGACGGCGGTAGAAGCCGTACCCGCCACCGGCACCGCACTGAACACCACCTGCTTGGCCTTGTAAGGAGTACCGTCTGAACTGGTGACACTGTCGGCATTGGCCAGGTTACTGGTCACCACATTCAGGCGCTGCGACTGCGCGCTCATGGCCGATCCGGCAACATTGAAGACATTAAAGAGTGACATGATGGTTATCCTTGATTATCCCTGTATCGCTGCCAACATATTCTTGATCTGCATATTGATGATGGTCAGACTGGCCTCATAACGCAGTGCATTGTCGGTAAACTGATTGCGTTCCACATCCATATCAACCGTATTGCCATCAACACTGCCCTGTACAGTGGGCCGGTATTGTGGTGCCATGCCTGCCACGCTACCCGGTGTATCGATATGCTGGGCGGCAGTCTTGGCCAGCGCAGTTGGCGACTGGTTCAGGTTTTGCCCCAGGGCATGACTGAGTGCACTTGAAAAATCAATGTCCTTCGCCTTGTAATTAGGCGTGTCAGCATTGGCAATATTGGATGCCAGCAATTGCTGACGCTGCCCACGCACAGACAGCGCAGCCTCATGGAATTTCAAAAAGTCATCTAACCTGCCAACCATCTTTCTCTCCTTCGCCATCGCGCCGTGCGCTTGAGGCATACAAGGGTTTTCTATACCTTGCATCTTATTCGCCGGGGCGCAAGTTTGATCAGGCGAGCAGAAAGGGAAAAACCCGTTTATTCAGGCATTCAAAAAAACCTGCAAATCCTAAAATAGAGTTCAGCACAACCCCGGCAGGAAACATGATGAAAGCCGCAAAGATATTCAGCAAGCACAACTACAAGCAAGTTTTGGCCCTGTCCTTGATGAGCCTGGCATGCCTGAGCCAGGCCGCCCCGGTAAGCCAGGTCCAGGATGCTGCACAGTTGCGCCAGATCGCCCTGGACTTTTTGACACTACAGGCATCAGGTCTCAGCAATGACGTACAGGTAACGGTAGGCGAAGTCGATAAACGCCTCAATCTGCAGGCCTGCGACAACCCCAACCCTTATTTATTACCTGGCAGCAAACCCTGGGGCAAGGTCACCCTGGCAATACGTTGCACTGCCCCCGCTCCCTGGCTGGTGTATTTGCAGGCAAATGTGCAGGTGACGGCAGATTACTACGTGGCAGCCAATGCGCTTACCCATGGGCAAGTCATCTCACTCAGCGATTTAAGCAAACAAAGGGGTGATATTGCGAAATTGCCCGCTGGCGTCATCACCGCGCCTGAACAGGCGATAGGCAAAACCATGCAGGTTTCCATGGCTTCCGGTGGTGTCATGCGCCTCGACGCACTCAAAAGTCCTGCGGTCGTGCAACAAGGGCAATCAGTGCGGGTAATCAGCCACGGCCCAGGTTTCCAGGTAGCAACAGATGCCATCGCCCTAAATAATGCGGCAGATGGACAAATTGCCAAGGCCAAGACCAGTTCAGGGCAAACCATCAGTGGCGTTGCGAAGAATGGTGGCATTATAGAAATAGTTTACTGATGGCAAGATATTTGTAGCTGAAATTAAGTACATGCAATATTTTTTCGCAGTAAGGTTAAAGTTTAAAATTACACAGCCGATAAACTGGATGTAGATGTTTGTAAGTCCCACACTAGAGGGTATCGCTGTGAAAATTGATGACGCACTGAATAAGACCGCGGGACTGCCAGTCAGCCCGCAACAGGCTCGCACGGAAAAACCCGCGGAAACTGCGGTACCCGTGGCGAATTCGTCGAAAGTACAAATTTCGACCCTGTCTTCACAGTTGCAAGCCTTGCAAAGTACGCAGGCAAGCAATGCTGTGTTTGAGACCAAGAAGGTGGAAGCTATCAAGCTGGCCATTTCCGAAGGACGCTTCCAGGTCAATTCGGAAAAAGTCGCTGACGGGCTTCTGGAAACAGTTAAAGATTTGCTCAACGCCAGAAAACGTTAAAAAATGAACGCAACAGGTTCCGGACATAGCGCTATTCAACAATGCCTGCAGGAAGAAGTGAGCATCATGTCTTCGCTTGCTGATTTGCTCAAGCAAGAGCAGGCGGCATTGGTAGAAAGCGATATAGTCCAGCTCAATGACTTTACCCAGAGCAAGGGACAGCTTGTGGTCAAAATGACAGAACTGGAAAAAAAGCGTAACAGCTTTTTGAATGAACTTGGATTTAATGCTGACATAGACGGCATGCAGGCTTATTTGCAACAAGCCGGCGTCGCCCAAACCAGCGCGCAGGACTGGGATGCTTTATTGCAACTGACTGTGCAAGCCAAAGAAGACAACCGCACCAATGGTTTGCTGATCAACCGCAGATTATCGCTGAACCAGGCAACCTTGCATTTATTACAGAAAAACAATAATCAGGCTGGCTCCATGTACGGCCCCAATGGTCAATCGACCGTCAAAACTACGCTTGGCAAGGGCTATATCGCTACCTGATCGTGCTTGCACGGTCTGCTTGCGCTTTGATTACGCGCTGCTGATTTTCACAGACGACCAACTCTGATCACGACTTCGTTAGCATGTCCGTGCTGCGCTGACCATACTGCGCCGACTATCCCGCCCGTAACTGGCAAAACTCCTTAATCTCCAGGATTTTCAGGTTTTCAAGGCCCCGGCGCCACGCCAGACAAAGATGCCGCAACTGGCCGCGTTGCTGGTGCAGGCAATGATGTTGCCGCCGCCCCAGATGCTGGGCTCAAGGGTACCTCTATCACAGGTTCAGGCAATACAGCCAGTATGGTGACGGATACACGCCTGTTTCTGGCCCTCCCTTCCGGTGTGTCATTGTCACTGACAGGTAGTTTTGCGCCCTGCCCTACTGCAGTCACGCGGTTTTCATCGACACCATTTTCCGTGAGCAAACGGGCAACCGTGCTGGCGCGTACGGCCGACAATTCCCAATTTGACGGGAAGATGGGGTTACTGATAGGTAGGTTGTCAGTATGTCCCTCTACCTGTATGGCATGGGTATCAAGCTTGAGGACACCGGCAATCGCTCTCAGTGCCTGTATGGAATCGACATTCAGGCGCGCATCACCAGGAGCGAACAAGAGGCTGGCATTGATTTCTATGGTAATACCGCGGCTGGTCTGGGTAACCCTGACCTTGCCTTCGCGCACCAGAGGCTCCAGCACGGTCATGATATCTTTGGCCATGGTCGTCATTTGCGCTTTTTCTTTGCGCAAACCTTCATTGATACGGTTTTTGACCAGGGGCAAGGGATCGAGCTTGATCTTTTGCTCAAGCTGCGCATCGACAGGCTTGGGATTCACCGTCATGACTTTGCCAAAGGCACCAGTCAGTG
The DNA here is from genome assembly GCF_009937975.1 of Undibacterium sp. YM2. Lineage (NCBI taxonomy): Bacteria > Pseudomonadati > Pseudomonadota > Betaproteobacteria > Burkholderiales > Oxalobacteraceae > Undibacterium > Undibacterium sp. YM2. The sequence goes on along the minus strand of NZ_AP018441.1, from coordinate 2,226,868 downwards.
AGTTGGACAAGACCCGGTATTTGCCCTCGTTCAGCGAGGAGATGGCATACATGACAACAAAAAACGCAAACAGCAAGGTAATAAAATCCGCGTAAGAAACCAGCCATCTCTCATGGTTGTCTGGTTCTTCGTGGTATTTTTTCCTTGCCATAAGTGTATTTTTTCAGTGTCACTGCGTCGCTTAATTGCGGTGGTTGGTCAGTCTTTCTTCCACCACGCGCGGACTGTCACCCAGGGCGATGCTATAAAAAATATCGGACAACATTTCACGGCGCGTCACTTCACGGCCTATGATTTCCTTGAGTTTATTGCTGACGGGCAAAAATAACAGGTTAGCCAGGCCCACGCCATAGATCGTGGCTACAAAGGCAACGGCAATACCACCACCAAGCTTGGATGGGTCACTGAGATTTTCCATGACATGGATAAGCCCCAGCACAGCCCCAAGAATACCTATGGTCGGGGAATACCCACCCGCAGACTCCCAGATTTTAGCGGCCTGACGCTGCTCCATTTCATACAATGAAATATCGACATCCAGTATGTCTTTCAAGCGTATAGGGTCTATGCCATCGATCACCAGGCGCAAGCCTTTGCCTATGAAGGGATCGGTAGAAGCATTCATGTAACGTTCCAGGCTCAGGAAGCCTTCACGCCTGGCCACCACACTCCAGATCAGTGCATCGGCAATATTTTTCTTGCTGCTGTCAGGCGGTTCAGACACTACCCAGCGCAACATGCGCACACCACGCATGAAGGTGTTCATCCTGCTTTGCAAGAGTACCGCACCGAGAGTACCAATGACCACAATCACAAAAGCAGCCGGCTGCACCAGCGAAGACAGGCGCCCGCCCTCGATCAGCTGGCCACTGACGATGCCGAGTACCACCAGTATCAAACCAATTATGCTAGCCCAGTCCACGCTTTCTCCCTTAAGTATGCCCTGAGCCTGGCAACTGCCTGACTGTGTAATTGAGAAACCCGCGACTCCGATACCCCCATCACGGCCCCGATTTCCTTGAGATTCAATTCCTGCTCATAGTACAGGCCCATCAGCAATTTCTCCCGCTCCGGCAGGCTGTCTATGGCACCGATGACGGCGTCACGGAAGTCATCATTGAGCAGATCCTGCAGAGGATCGCCAGAAAAGTCTGAGCAATAATGGTCAAGAAAATGCTCCTTGGTATCAGCATCATGAAAGTCTTCGTAATAGACCAGTTGATGCCCGCCACTGTCAGTGAGCAGGTTCTGATACTCTTCAAGGCTCAGCTTGAGTGATTTTGCCACCTCGGTTTCCAGCGGTGGCCTGCCCAGCTTTTGCTGCAGCACATTCATGGCATTTTCTATCTTGCGCATGTTCTGGCGCACGCCACGCGGCAGCCAGTCGCTACTACGCAACTCGTCCAGCATGGCACCACGTATGCGCTGTACTGCATAGGTTTCAAACTGGGCACCATGGGTATCTTCGTAGCGGTTAACCGCATCCAGCAGGCCTATCATACCGGCCTGCACAAGATCATCCACCTCCACACTGGGAGGCAGGCGCGCCTTCAACTGGTAAGCCAGACGCTTGACCAGAGGCGCATGCTCCCTTAACAGGAAGTTTTTATCTGATTTTCCGCTCGCGGTGTACATTGTTTTGATTATATTCCGAGACCGACACCCAGCTCAGGGACTCCCTCTGCACATAAGGTGGAACGCGCGGTCTTCGCCAATTGTTCAGCCAGCCGGGAGAATGCCAGCGAAGCAAGGGCTTTAGGAAAAGCGTCAATCACAGAGCGTCCCAAATGTGCAGCCTTTCTTACATGTTCATCTTCTGGCACGTGGCCGACGTAGTGCAGCGGCACTGCCAGGTAACGGCTGGCCGCCTGCGCCATATTCGTATAAATCAATCTCGCCTCTTTTTCCGATGCTCCGGACACTAAAATACCATAACCACGTCGCCCCAGCCGGTTGCTCACACGCTTGATCAATCCGTAAGCGGCCTTGATCATGTCGGGGTCAGCAGAAACCTGTATCACCAGTTCGCTGTCATCCAGCGTCGCCAGCGGAAAACTGTCATCCAGATTGATCTCACTATCGACGATGACCAGGTCCGCACGGTTGGCCGCCACATCAAATACTTTGGACAAATGCCGGGTATTTTCGGGCGGCAGCCACGCGTGACGGGCCAGCATCGTTACCGACAGGCCTGCAGCCACCAATTTGACTGCTTCCTTCATTGTACGCTGTTGTCTCGCTACATCCAATAAGGTCTGATCAAGGTTGGCATTCAACCAGGCTCCCACACTATTTTCGGAAGAGCGCGCATCCACCATCAAGACCTGGTTACCCTGGCGCGCCAGCGACACCCCGAGATTGACCAACATGCCACTCTTTTCATCTTCTCTCAAGGCTGACAAAAAGGTAAATACCCGTGGTTTTGGCCCAGCCAGCATACGGCGCAGGCCTTCTGCCTGATCGAAACTAGCCAAGGGACACCTCCTGACCAGCACGTCCTGATTTTCCTGCCGCGGCACCAGCAATACCGGCGCCAGCCATCAGCAAGGGTAATTCTTCATCCAGATAACGGAAAGCCGCCGTTTCACGCTTGAGCTTGAAGGCGCGATCTATCAGGTAGAGCTTGTTGGCGATATGCAGGTCCTCAGGTACACGCTGTCCACTGGCGACGTAATACACCATGAGTTTCTGGCGTATCGCGATATCCAGTGCACCACCTATGGTGGCCGCCTCATCAAGCTTGGTCAGGATACAGCCTGCCAGACCATTGCCCTGATAGGCACGTACGACCTCACTCAAGGTTTCACCCGTTGAAGTCGCATTCAGGCACAGCAAACGCTTTACCGGAGTGTCTGTTCCAGACAACATTGCCACCTGCTCAGTCACCATTTTGTCACGCTGGCTGACACCGACAGTATCAATCAGGACCGTGTGCTTGTTCTTGAGCTCCGACAAGGCGATGCGTAAATCTGCCTCATCCTTGACCGCATGCACCATGACACCCAATATCTTGCCGTAGATACGCAATTGCTCAAAACCGCCAATACGATAACCGTCCGTCGTGATCAGGGCCAGTTTGGATGGGCCATGACGCATGACACAACGAGCCGCCAGCTTGGCCGTTGTGGTCGTCTTGCCGACGCCTGTGGGGCCTACCAGGGCATACACCCCGCCCTTTTCCAGCATCTCATTTTCATTGTCTATGGTTGACAGGTTACGGGTCAGGACGTTTTTGATCCAGTCCAGGCCATTTTCAAGCTTGCCTGCTTCAGGCAGCTTTTCCACCAGATAGCGAGACAGACTGGCACTGAAACCTGTCGCCAGTAATTCACGCAGGATTTCTGCTTTTTGTGGCTGGCGTTTTTGCGTTTGTGTCCAGGAGATTTCTGCCAACTGAGATTCCAGCATGCTGCGCATGGAACGTATTTCTGACATGACATCGTTAAGCTCATTGGCACTCACCGGGGCTTCGATTTCACTGGCAAAACCAGATGCACCGGTCGCCGCCTTGAAAGTCGGCACACTTGCAGGAGCCTCCACGGCTCGCTCAAACGCACGCGGTCTGATAAGTGGTTCATCAGACTGGAATTGAGGGCTAAGACGAGGAGCAAAGCGCGGCACTTCAGGCACCGGTGCCTCATCGCTGGAAGCAGGTGCAATGGCACTGATGGCTTCATCAGCCATGGCCAGAATCTCCACCTTGCCGCCCACATTACGGTTGGACAGGATCACGGCATCTGCCCCCAAAGCATCGCGCAACATGCGCAAAGCTTCGCGAGAAGTGTTCGCGGTAAATTTTCTGACGTTCATGATTGACCTCCGACCAGACTGGTGACTCTAATGGTTTTTGTTTCAGGTACTTCTGCGTGTGACAAGACTTTGAGTTGTGGCAAATTGCGGCGCAGGAAGCGTGACAGCAAGGCGCGCAATGGCGCAGGCACAAGCAGCACTGGCGTCAGGCCCATTTGCTCCTGATGCTGGGCCGCAGCCTCGGTCTGGCTTGCCAGCGTGTCGGCCAGGCCAGGTTCTATGCCAGAGCCATCAGCGCCGCTGGTTTGCAGGGCTTGCATCAATAGGCGTTCGAGGCGGCTATCCAGGGTCATGACCGTCATCTCATTCCCGGTCGGGAAGATTTGCTGGACGATGGCACGGCCCAAAGCGATCCTGACTTGCGCCGTCAACTCATTCGCATCCTGGGTATGCATGGCTTGCTCAGACAGGGTCTCAATAATGGTACGCATATCGCGGATATGCACACCCTCGACCAGCAGGTTTTGTAATACTTTTTGCAGGATGGACAGAGGCAGGGCTTTTGGCACCAGCTCTTCCACCATTTTGGGCATGTCTTTTGCCAGGTGATCCATGAGCAACTGCACTTCCTGGCGCCCCAGCAACTCTGCCGCATGGCTGGTGATCAGGTGATTCAGATGGGTGGCAATAACGGTGCCAGAATCGACCACGGTATACCCCATCGCTTGCGCCTGTTCACGCAGTGCGGCGTCTATCCAGATCGCTGGCAAGCCAAAGGCAGGATCATTGGTGACGGCACCTGGCAAATTACCGGTCACCATGCCAGGATTGATCGCCAGATATTGTCCGCTCAATGCCTCACCGGCACCGACTTCCACACCCTTGAGGGTGATCCTGTATGCCGAAGGCTTGAGTTCCAGATTATCGCGTATATGGACGGGGGGTGACAAAAATCCCACTTCCTGGGCAAATTTCTTGCGTATGCCTTTGATACGGCGCAGGAGTTCGCCGCTCTGATTTTTATCTACCAGGGGTATTAGGCGATAACCGACTTCCAGGCCCAGGGTATCGACTGGCAAGATATCTTGCCAGGTTGCTTCTTCCATTTCCTGACCTGCAGTGGCGGGAGCCTCGGTTTTTTCTTCAATAACCGGGGGCAACTGGGCGCGCTTGTTAAGCATGTAGCCACCGCCAACCAGTATGCCTGCCAGCAAAACGAAGGCGATGTGCGGCATGCCGGGTATGATGCCCATACCGCCGATAATACCGCCAGTGATGATCATGACCTGGGGTTTGGCAAACAACTGCCCTATTAACTGACCACTGATATCCTGGTCGCTGGCCACGCGCGAGACCACGACACCTGCCGCAGTTGAGATAATCAGTGAAGGAATTTGCGCCACCAGGCCATCACCAATCGCCAGCAAGGTATAGTTTTTCAGGGCGGTCGCAAAATCCAGGTCATGCTGTACCATGCCCACCACCAGGCCACCAACGATATTGATGACGGTGACCATGATGCCCGCTACCGCGTCACCACGCACATATTTACTGGCACCGTCCATGGCACCATAAAATTCTGCTTCTTGCGCCACTTCGGTACGGCGACGGCGGGCTTCCTGCTCAGCGATCAGGCCGGCATTCAAGTCAGCATCAATCGCCATTTGCTTGCCCGGCATCGCATCCAGGGCAAAACGTGCACCCACCTCTGCAATACGGCCAGCACCCTTGGTAACGACAGTAAAGTTGATGATGGTCAGGATAATGAAGACCACGATACCGACCGTGTAATTACCTCCGATCAAAAAGTGACCAAAGGCTTCAATCACTTTACCGGCGGCATCCGGGCCAGTGTGGCCTTCTGTCAGCACGACGCGGGTAGAAGCGACGTTCAGGGACAGGCGCAGCATGGTGCTGACCAGCAGCACGGTCGGGAACACCATGAAATCCAGCGGCTTGACCGTGTATAAACTGGTCAGCAAAACGATGATGGCGATCGCAATATTGAAGCTGAAGAACACGTCCAGAATAAACGCTGGCAGAGGCAGGATCATCATCGCCAGCATCAGGATGATGAGGAAAGGCGCAGCCAGCGCCCTGGTATTCATGCCATTCATCCAGGCAGGCAAGGTAAAGCTATTCATGCTTGAGCTCCTGCTTGATTAGCTGTTTGATTTTGTGTTTGACTTTGTGTTTGATTATTAGGGTCAAGCTCAGCTGGTACATATAAATCACTTGGTTCTACAGGTTTGTTGCCACCGGCCTTGGTATAACTGCGCAATTGATAAACATAGGCCAGTACTTCTGCCACTGCGGCATACAGGGCTTCTGGTATTTCGTCGCCGAGATCAGTGTGTTTGTACAAGGCACGCGCCAGTGGCGGTGCTTCCAGCAGGGGCACATTGTGTTCCTTGGCCAACTCACGGATTTTGGCAGCGACTGCATCTGCACCCTTGGCAATGACTTTAGGCGCGCCATTACCACCTTCGGTATATTTGAGAGCGACAGCAAAGTGAGTCGGGTTGGTAACGACAACGTCAGCCGTTGGAATCTCAGACATCATGCGGCGGCGTGCCATCTCACGCTGTTGGGCGCGAATCTTCGCCTTGATTTGTGGATTACCGTTGGCTTCTTTGGATTCCTGCACCACTTCCTGATGCGTCATCTTCAGTTTTTCTGCGTATTGCCACATCTGGTAAGGTGCATCGATCGCAGCAATCACCGCCAGCGAACCGACGATGGCCAGAAAACACACGCCCATCATGTGACCAACGTGAGCTGGGCCAGATTTCAGAGATTCCAGTGGCAAGGCAAAGATGGCATTTTTTTGCCCCATGATGACTATCCAGGCAACTGTACCCACCAAAATGGTTTTGATGATGGCCTTGATCAGTTCCACACCCGCACGGGTAGAAATCATATTACCCAAGCCAGAGATCGGGTTCATGCGCGAAAAATTCGGGGTCAGGGCTTTGGCACTGAACAACCAGCCGCCTATCAGCAAAGGCGAGCCTAGCGCAACCGCCAGCAAGAGCCCGGCGACTGGCGCAAAAGCCACCAGCACATCCCACAAACTGGCAGCAATCTTGGAAAACAGCAGTTCATGGTCATAGATAATCGCCCGCTCCAGCGACAGGCCGGCGACCAGAGCCTGGTTCAAGTGACGTACCAGCCCGTCACCCATGCCCCACAGGGCACCTCCTGCTGCCAGCAGGATAGTACAGGTAGATAGTTCGCGCGAACGCGGAACGTCGCCCTCTTCCCGCGCCTGTTCAAGGCGCTTGGGCGAGGCCGGTTCGGTTCTTTCGAGGTCGCTATCTTCGGCCATTGCCGACTCCTGTTATTTCCTCAAAGCAAGTGCTGCTTTGATTACGCATGTGTACAGGTGTAATTATTGGCTATGACAGAAGCACAAGATGCGGGGAATAAAGGAGGAAATACCCCTTAGCTCTGGGGAAAGACTGGCCCTTTGTGATCAAAGGACCAGGAATGGCTGAAATCAGTAATTGAAATACAATTAATCAGGCGGGAACAGCGACAACGGGCCTGGCCACCATACGGTGTATGAAATACATCATGACGGCAGTCAGCAGCACGGTGCAAACCAGAATGTCGCCCAGCAAATCAAAATGCAATATCGCACCACCATCAGGCTGGCTGACGATCATGCCTGCAACCACAGAACCGACACCACCGGCAATTTGCTGCAATGATGAATTGATCGCCATGAATGCACCGCGGCTGTCAGCCGCTGGCACTGCCGACATCATTGCCTGGGCAGGGATCATGCGGGAAAAAATACCAACAAACAGCAAGACATTGACCAGGATGACCATGTACAAAGGTGTGACACCAAGACGGGTATAGATCAGTGCCATGATGATGGTCATTACCGCACCGAATAAAAATACGCGGTATTTACCAAATTTGTCACTGAGCTTGCCCACCACAGGGCCAGTGATAATCGCACCTAATCCGGTGACCAGATAAACGATAGGCAATTCCTTCATGGAAATACCCAGGTTATTCACTGAAAAAGCGCTGCTGAATGGCATCAGCATATAGCCACCTATGCTCAGGAAACCAGTTGCAGCAAATGCCAGCAAATACCTTGGTGTTGCTACCGTGTCCCGCAAATGATGGAAAGGGTTGCGGTCAGACTGCAATTTCAAATGCCCGTCTATCGGTTTCAGGTTCGCAATGATGATCACGCCGACCAATGCAGCCATGCCCACAATCATCAGGAAAGGCGCATGCCAGCCCCAGTGGGCAGACAGATAGAGACCGATAGGCAAACCGAGAATCTGGCTACCTGCAAACGCCGATTGCAACACGCCCATAACCCTGCCACGCATGGAAAATGGGAACAAGTCTGTCGTAATCGCCATCACGATGGAGCCAATGACACCGCCAAACAAGCCCGTTATGATGCGGGCAAATAAGAGGAAATAGAAATTAGGAGCGATCCCGCAAAGGAAGGTACCAAGGATAAAACCAACGTAAAAAAACAGCAGCAGTTTTTTGCGGTCAAAACGGTCAGCAAAACCCGCTGCCGCAAACCCGGCAATACCCGCGCTAAAGGCATAGGCCGACACCACCACACCAAATTGTGAAGGCGTGATATTCAATGCCGGCATCAAAATCGCCCCAAGGGGCGACATGATCATGAAATCCAGAATGATGGTGAACTGCAGGAACGCCAATATGGCGAGCACAAATTTTTGGTAGCCAGTGAACTGCGCTGGCGGTTCGGTAGTGATAGCTTGATTCATATTTTCTTTCTTTTGGATGAAACTCAGGCTCTTAGTGGACTGTAACAGTGGAAATCGGAGTGCCTGCCATGTGCGCGACGATCATGGCTGCGTTGCAAATACTCGCGATAGCCCCGCTATCGCTGTGTTCATTTGTTCCACGCTTGCCTTGCCCTGATGCGCCGGGCACATGTCCTTCACTCTCGATTCCACTGTTACAGTCCACTAGTCATGACCTGAGTTCATATTTTTATGTAGTCTAGGCAGCTTTCCTGAAGCTGTCGTTTTGTAAAAGCACGTCCTGGTTCCCGGTAAAGAATTCCCGGAAAAACGGTACGGCTTCATAGGAATGAAAGACTCTGGTAAATTGCATGGTCTCTGCTGCGGTCTCCGCATTCCGTGTGCGCATTTCTATCTCATAGGCAGCAATGGCGGCTTGCATGTCTGGCATATCCGGGTTCAGCAATTGGGTAGCCAGCACTAAAGCATCCTGCATCGCCATGTTCACACCCTCGCCCGCATACGGCGGCATGACGTGGGCGGCGTCACCGAGCATGGTAAGGTTAGGCAAAGATGGCCAGCTTTGATCAAGCGGCGCACAGAATTGCGGACGTGGCACGAAAGGCAGGCTGGCATGCCGGAACAACTCTGCCCATATATTGCTCCAGCCTTTGAATTCCTGCTGAAACCACGCCAATACCTGCGTCCGGTCAGAAAAATCGATACCGCATTGCGTACTCCATTGTTGATCAGCTTTATGCCCGGTGTAAAAAGCGACGCTGCCATCGCCTTTCAACACAATGAATAAAGTCTTTTCATCATCGAGCACACAGACTTTTCCACCGTCGAGCAATTCATACAATTCAGGAATCGTGTTTGCCACGTCTGCGACATTCCCTTCGAGCACAGTCACGCCAGAATACTCTGGTGCAAGCGGCGTGATATAGGGACGTATTTTTGAGTTTGCGCCATCGGCAGCGATGAGCAAATCGGCAGTGAATTCATCGCCGTTTTCAAACAAAATTTTTACTGATTCATCTGTCCTCTGCAAAGACGAGAAGCGGGCGTCCCACACTACCGTGTCTTCAGCCAGCGAAGCCAGCAACAGATTTCTCAAAGGGCCACGGTCTATTTCTGGCCTGTCATTACTCTCGCCCCCTAGCTCATCAATGATGACTGCTGCCTGCGCATCCACAAACAGCATTTTTTCAGCACCCGGACGATACGCTTGCTCAAATGCTTCCATCAAACCTGCAGCGCGCAAGGCTGACAGTCCCGAGCCCTCATTCAGGTTAAGGGTTGCTCCCTGCACTCTGGCAAACTGGTTGATATCCCTTTCAAATACCTTCACTTTTGCGCCCTGCATCTGTAACAGCCGGGCCAGCGTCAGCCCGCCTGGTCCGGCCCCTATGATGGCGATTTGCTTGTCTTGTACAGGAGTTTGTTGATGGATTTGAGTCATTGCGGTCATCCTGGTTTTTTTATCCACACATTGCGCACTATTCCGCAGCCGCACACATGCTTGCGGCAAGAATTGACGGCTTAATGGATAGACGTTTTGAAAATGCAAATATTGCAGGGAGCACAGGATTTTTTACCCACAAAACCATTTCCCGGAATTTTGCCTTGATCTGCATCATAAGTTAATCAAATTAAAAAGTAAAGTGACTTAATTATTTTATTGAGCTAATTAATTCTGTTAAAATGCAGGCAGTGAACAATGTCGTATTTAGCCAAAATTAAAAAGGAATTCAGCTGAGATGGAACTGAAATGGGACTGAGGGAATTAAAAAAAGCGAAAACCAGGAAAATGATTTCTGACCTGGCTACTGGCTTGTTTATAGAAAAAGGTTACGACCAGGTAACAACAGCAGAAATTGCCCGCCTCGCTGAAGTGTCCGTACCTACCCTGTTCAAATACTTCCCTACCAAAGAGACGCTGGTATTCGACGAAGAAGATGAGCGCGAAGCACGCCTGATTGCTGCCGTCACAGACAGAAAAGCAGGTGTTTCCATACTTGACTCCTTGCTTGAGTATTTCTCAAGCTACATGGCTTTTGATGAAGCCAAAAAGAAAGAAGTCAACGCCTTCAGGAATTTGATCCATTCCACGCCAGATTTGTACGCTTACGCAAAGCAGGTCTGGATGCGCTATGAAAAGTCACTCGCTGCGGCTCTCCAGCAAGAAACCAAAAACAAGCTCGAAAAGGCCGAGGCTGAAGCCCTCGCCCATTTTATTCTCGATGCCTTCCACCGCTCCAAAGACGCTGAAAACCCCAAAGCATCCCTGCATGCCTTGTTCAACATGATGAAGAATGGATGGAAAGAATAGCCTGTTTGTATAGCTGCAGCCTTAACGCTGTTCAGACTGATGCCTGTGCCGCCAGGCTGTTTTCTATGAATGCCCTTGCCGTCACTGCCGCATAGCCCTGCGGCATGATATCCCCGGCAGCACTGGCGAGTTGAAACGCCCCCTCCATGAACGCCAGCAAACCAGCGGCCAGCTCAGCCACGCGATCTATGCGCCTCTTTTGCTGATGCAGGCAGGCGGTCAATAAAACCTGTATCAATGCCAGCTCGGCAGCAATCGCCTCCTGGAATACTGCCCGCACCTCAGGCTGCCGCACGGCCTCGGCGCCAATCACCACCCAGGCAGAAACCGCCTCCGGCAAGGCACCCTCGCCTTTGGCCAGACGTGCATTGATATAGGCCAGCAGTTTGTCTTGCGGCGTACTGGCCGCTGCAGCCATTTGCTCATAGCGGGTACGCGACAGATCAGCCAGCAACTTGACCAGGTAAAGCAGAATCTCGCCCTTGCTCTTGAAATGATAATGTATCAAACCCGGAGCCAGGCCAGCCTGTCTGGCAATGGCAAGGATAGTGGCCTTTTCATAACCGTGCTCTGCCATGACAGACAGCAGGGCAAAAACAATCTCCTTGCGGCGCTGCTCGGTATTGGATTTTCTGGACATAATGAAGGCGTGCTCGTTATTTTGGTTATCAAACCAAATTCTATCCGGTTTTAACTTGGCACAAGAATAAGAATGCAAACAAAGTTTTCTGAATTCAAGAACGCACAAAATTCGGGCAATTGCGGACTACAATCAGCGCGGATTAAAACTGCAATTTTGAGACCACACCCTGATACTCATCGTCATTGCGCAAGCTGACGCCATGATGTCTTCACAAAAAATCAAGCTGCTCAAAAACAAGCTGCATATTCAGTTGCGATGAAATTGCAATGAATTTGTAATGCTGCTTCATTGCACCACATTTTAGAAATACCATTTGACAGCCAAGCTGTCGTCGAGAATACCTATGCTGCACCGCTTCAAACAGTTTGCCTGTCTTGTATCACTCTCTTTATTCGTACTCACGCCTGCGTTTGCCAGCACGGTAAAACCTGGGCTGGACAAACCCCTCATCAAACTCTTCCTGCAAGAAAGCCTGGACATCCATGGAAGGCAATTGCCACTGGACCGCGACCTGGAAGCCATACTCATCTATTTTGAACGCGAATCGGGCATACGTTTTGACAAGCTGTTATTACCCTGGAACCGTGCGCAACTGATGGCGCAAAATGGCGAAGGCATTATCTTTGGTATTTCCAAATCACCAGAACGCCTGAAGCTATATCACTTTTCCACCCCGGTTGTCAGTGAAAAAATCTGGGCGATTACCTATGGCGACCCTCGCCCCAACTTCCAGTCCATGGAAGACCTGCGTGGCAAAACCGTCAGCATAGGCCGCGGCTTCAGCCACGGCATGGATTTTGAAAAAGCAAAAAATGTCGTCTTCCAGGTGCAGGAAGACTCCGCCTCATCGGCAGCCCGCTTTAAAAAACTCATGAACCGCCGCAGCGACATCATGCTCTGGCCTGTGCGCCAATTGCAGCGGTCCAGCCAGGTAGAAGCCTACCTGCGCGACCAGCTCATCCCCAGCTTCAATGACCCAGCGCTGACAGGCAAGACCTTCTATGTCTCAGCCAAACCCGTGTTTTACGACACCACCCACTTCGCCGCAGCCAATGGCAGATATGAAGCGGAAATGGAAAAGTTGAATGGGGTCATACGCAAGGGAACGGCGAATGGGAAACTGCCTAAATTGCTGGCGAAGTTTTACTAGAACTCATTTCATAAATATGAATGAGATGCGTTTGCCTCATAACACGGACCGGTAACACGTTTGTGGTTGTCAATTGTGGAACTATTTTCAATAAATCCAATGTTGTCCGATACGTGTTATGAGGCAAACCCTTCGGGAACTGACGATTTGGGCGCATTGCTGTGTTGCGTCCTTTGCTAAGGCATGAGCCTTAGCTGCAGGCCACGCCTTGCACTGCATCCCAAATCGCCTTGTTCGCACTCATCCCTATTTATGAAATGAGTTCTAAGAATAAGGCAGCAAACGCAGCTTCATCATGAATGAAAAACGCCGCACCAGTTGTTGAATGGTGCGGCGTTTTTTATTCAAAATCTGAACTCATCAACGGCTGAATTCTTTGAACCTGTCGTTAAACGAACGCCCCTGAGAACCATTGGTGGATTCAAAGCGGTTACGCATGACTTTGTCCAGATTATCAAGACGGTCAGTTGGGGACGGGTGCGTTTCAAACAACAAACTAAAATTACCATCCTGCGCATTTTGTGACTGTAAAGTTTGCAATACAGCTGGCAATCCATAGGGGTCAAAACCTGCGCGAGCAGCAATTACCACACCCACACGATCGGCGGCATATTCATCCCCTTATCAAGACCTTTGGTTAACATGTCTTTACCTAAATTGACCACCATACCTCTAACTTCTGCAAAATTACCTTTGAGTTTATTGCCAGCGACATCACCGAAAACATCTACCCATGCTTTTGATTGCATGGCATTCACATGATGTTTCAATACGACGTGAGCAATTTCGTGCGATAGCACGCCAACCAATTCAGCTTCATTACGCATGCGCGCGAGCAAGCCTTTGGTGACAAAAATCTTGCCACCTGGTGTAGCAAAAGCATTGAAGCCCACATCATCCAGCACACCAAAAGTCCATGGCAAATCAGGTCTCTCGGTTTGCGATGCCAGCCAGCGCCCTAAAGTATTCACGTAACGCTGCAAGGCAGGATCATTCAGTAATGGTTTGGCACCCAACAAGACAGCGGCAAATTCATTACCTATTTCTATTTCTCTTGGCTCATCTATCCCTGAATTTTCAATGATAGGCTTGGCCTTATCCAGTAAGTCACCTGCAACACCCGTTTTGCCTCTTGTGGCGTCGAGAATCTGGCCGAAAATACCGCCTTGTGCAATTGCAGAACCGCATAGAGCCAAAGTCAGTCCGGCAATCGCAAGTTTTTGTAATGTACGCATTTAATTGCCCCCCCGTTTTCCAGCTTTATCCTGGCTTGAATATTCGACATTGCTTGCCACTAGTGGTGAACGCTGAGCAAACGCCTGGGCGCTGTTTTTATCGGCTGCAAATTTCTGCATTTTCTGCAGTTCGGCATAATTCGGTGAGGCTCTGCGTATATCCTCTTTATCCAGACCTTTGACACCATTACCTACCGTACCAGTATTCGACGTGCGTCCACTGGTCATCAGGGAGCCCAGTACATTACCGCCCGAAGCAGGCGCAGCATTGCTGTTGGCGCTTGCATCCAGACGCAAGGCTGTCATCCTCACCCAGCCAGCTTGCCCGGCAGAAGTTTTTACTTGAGTCCAGGCACCACTGCGTTGCATGACATCCACTCTGGTCTGGTTTGCCAGGGTAGCAATAACAGCAGCATCGGCGCTGGCCTTGTCCATTAACTCGGTAGATTTGGAGGTGGTTGCAGACTCGGCTAACGCATTGCCAGTCAGCATGACTGCCGCAATTAAAATCGGTATCTTCATGGGATTTTCCTCAGAGGTTCGTACAATTCAACTTCTGCAGCCCTGCCCTTGACGGCAAATGAGCCACGCAAACTAAAAGTGATATCGGCATTGTCGCCGCAGGCCAGCATGGTTTCCTTGGTTACCAGGGCTCTGGCAATGCCCTTGGTCAGGCCCTCTACCCGGCTGGCGAGATTGACGTTGTCGCCAATAGCGGTGTAATCGAGCTTGCGTTTGGCACCAATAAAGCCTACCACAGCAGTTCCTGTGTGTACACCGATGCCCACGTCAAAGTCAACCAGGTCTGAATCTTCCGCAAGCAGCTCTTGTCTGAAGGCAAGCAAGTTATCCTGCATTTCCAGTGCCGCAGCTACAGCATGGGAGGCATGCTCGGGGTCATCCATAGGCGCGCCCCAAAAAGCCATGATGCAATCACCTATGTATTTATCCAGCGTACCACCATGCTTCCAGACGACTTCTACCTGGCGTTCAAAATACCGGTTGAGAATATTCACAACATCTTGTGGGGCCTTGCTTTCTGCCAGCGTAGTAAAACCACGTATATCAGAAAACAGCACGGTAATAAGGCGCATCTGGCCCGAGAGACTTTCTACCGTCTCGCCATGATCCACGATCTTGCGTACCACCTGGGGATTAAGGAAGCGGCCAAACAGTGACACTGTACGGTCACGGGTGCGGCGCTCTCGCAGGTAACCGGCAAGTGCGGCTGACACAAACCAGGCCCAGGCAAAGATCAGGGGAGTCACTACCGGCAACATCCAATGATGGGCTACAATCTGGTCTGCCAGATAAACGGCTGCCAGTGACAATATCAGCAAAGCACCACCTGTGATGCCAGGATGCAGACGCTGCCGGAATGCCAGCACCAGCAGGGCAATCAGCCCGAACCCGGCAGCAAAAGGCCATTGAGGTGCAACCTGGCGTATGCTGCGCCCATTTTTTAAATTATCCATCGCAACAGCCAGAATATCGGCCCCCGGATAACCAGGCGCTAGTGGTGTTAAATGATGGTCAAATAGCCCGGGAGCCGAAGAACCTATGATAATAATCTTGTTGCGAAAGAGCTGGTCGAGAGCGGCCTCTCCTCCTGGCGGCAAATTCGGTCTTTCTTCTGTCAGTGTTTTAAACAAATCAGCATAGGCATAACGCTTGTGTCCCTGCGCGGGCCAGAACATCTGAAAATCAGCGCCTTGCGGCAAAGTAAAGCCCAGGTCCTGTACAACCCGTGCAGGCAGTGACGGCAGATGCCAGCCAGCCACATCGGCATACAGGCGATAACGCCGCACCACACCATCAGCATCGACCAAACTATTCACCAGACCCAGACGCCAGGCACTACGCTCTGTCGCCAATGGCAGTTGCATACTGACCCTGGCGTTTGCCTTACCCTGATTTTTGATGGCAAAAGCATCTTTTAAATCAGCCAAGGCGATGGCGTCGGCGCTATTCGCATCGTCCAACAGCAAGCTTTGCTGATAAGCATGCGGAAATTCCCGAATCTGATCCGATAAAAACGCATCACTTTTTGGTGACCCCAAATCACGCTCCTGAAAGCTGATATCGAACGCTATCGCTTTAGGAGCAAAACCAGCGAGTGCCTCCAGCAAAAAACCATGTATCTCACGCTTCCATACCCACAGGCCAGCAATTTTTTGCATGGCCAGCATGCTGGGATCATCAATATCCACCACCACAATATCAGGATCAGGCTGATATGTCGGGGCATGGTGCCGCAGATACACATCCCCCAGGCGCGACTCTGTCGTCGCCAGCAAATGCAGGCCAAACAATTCCCCTGCCATTGCCACCAATAGCAATAGCGTCAGCGCGGCATACCAGCGTATGGTTGCGCTTTGGATGAAAGGGAACAGGATTTTCAGCATGCCTAAAGGCTTATACGGGTAAAGTCAGATGTGAATTCAACAGACAATTTCTCATCGTCAGAAGTTTACACTTGTTTATTGCACAAAAACCATATTTGCTGACAACAGCATTTAAGTTCCTTGAAATCTGTGGATTTACAGACATAAAATCGAGCAATGACTTCGTCGCGCTGCCGTTGACAGGCACATTTCACTCCGATCAAGAGCAGTAGCAAAACCGAAACCCATATTGAACAATGCAGAAAAATATCTGCCTGTCTCGAACTGGGCTAGCTGGCTCATGATCTGAGATCGACCTGCTACAAAATGTAGGTACAAAAACCCGGAATGTTGACACCAAAACCCCTTGCAGGTGGCGACACATTCAGCGACACTACCCGGCCTGACATCAAGCTTCACACCTGGCCAAGTTCAAGATTGCATACCGCTCCATGATTAAAACCATTCCTGTCAATTGATACCCGCGAGTCAGACAAGTCATAGCGCATCATCAAAACCCGGCCTTACACTATTCCTGCATCAACG
Source organism: Undibacterium sp. YM2 (assembly GCF_009937975.1). Classification (NCBI taxonomy): domain Bacteria; kingdom Pseudomonadati; phylum Pseudomonadota; class Betaproteobacteria; order Burkholderiales; family Oxalobacteraceae; genus Undibacterium; species Undibacterium sp. YM2. Next base: position 2,210,077 of record NZ_AP018441.1, on the reverse strand, counting down.
ACACAATAATGCTCCACAAAAGAATCAATGGCCTCGACACCCTGCGCGCCCTCGCCATATTATTGGTACTCATGTCACACTACTGCGGCTTTGTCAGCAAACACCAAACCTTTGGTTTTGCTGGCGACATAGGCTGGGCAGGTGTGGATTTATTTTTTGTATTGAGCGGCTACCTCATAGGCAACCAGATCATGTCTGGTATCGCAAAAGGGGAGCCGCTGTCGCTGAAGAATTTTTTTGCCCGGCGTCTGCTACGCACCCTGCCCAACTACTATGTCGTGCTGGCTGCGTATTTTATTTTCCCCGCCGCACTGGCTGGGCGCAGCACCTCATCAATATGGCAGTTCCTGAGCTTCACCCAAAACATAGGGCTGGAATATGGACAAACCTTCACTCATTCCTGGTCGCTGTGCATAGAAGAACAGTTTTACCTGATACTCCCCATAATCAGCCTCATCCTGATCAGACTCAAGAGCCCACTATGGCTGGCCTGGGGGCTGCTCATTGCAGCAATAGGCGGCGGCATGCTGTTTCGCGGCATGGCATTTATGGATGGGCATCCCGCATTTGATGCGCAAGTTTACTACTCCAGCTTTGGCCGCTTTGATGAACTGCTCCCCGGCGTCGCCATCGCCATGCTCAAGAATTTTCACACAGGTTTATACGACAGGCTCATGCGTCACGGCCAGGCCCTGTTCATCACAGGCCTGCTCGCCGCTGGTGGCGTGCTGTACTGCATCAACAGCGACTACAACAAACTGATGATCGTCAACTCACTGGGTTTTTCAGCAATAGCAATCAGCTTCGCCATCCTCACCCTCGCTGCTCTCAGCCCCAACAGCTATCTACACCGCCTGCGCCTGCCCGGCGCCGCGCAACTGGCGTTGTGGTCGTATGCGGTATATCTGGTACACAAACCTGTGTTCATGCTGATAGCTGTGGAATTGGGGAAACGGCATATAGACGCGGAAGCTCCACTGACTATTATTCTGGTCACTGCTGCGGGCATCTTTGGCGGATGGTTGCTGTATTGCCTGGTGGAGAGACCATTCATGCAAATACGGGCAAAGTGGTATCCGGGCCCAAGTCAACGGGCCCAGACAAATTGAATCATGTTTGTGGTGAGGTTAAAACTAGCGTACCTGTATGCGTGACAGGGGAACAATCTCATTGTCATCGCTGGAGTAGCCGTCATAGCCTATGAGATAGTTGGCCCCTTCTTTCTTTATCACACGGCCCGGATACCAGTCACCCTTCCACAACACCTTGATTTTGAGTCTTTCTGGCCCCACCCACTCATCATCATCGGCGGTATAACCAATATAAGTAATCTTGCACTTGTCAGGCGAAGCCTCGGTAATCGTTGCCTTGTACCAATCACCTTTCCACAGCACCTGCGTCGCTCGCCCCACCGTACAAAGTTCTGCAAAAGCCGAAGATGAAAAACACAGTGTCAGTATTGCCAGCGAAAACAGTAATGCAGATTTCTTGACATTCATCACGCTCTCCTGAAAGTGGGCAGATCAGCACAACGACAGACTTGTTTAGTCTATATCGCGCAAACCATTTTAGGATCAGGGAAAAGGATATGCAAACCGGGAATCACGCAAATCAGAGCAGCAAGGCCAGTTTCGCCATCCGCAAACATGGCCGGCTGGGAAAAATCAGGAAACTTGCTTGCACTCCCACGCCGGGATAACAGTCAGACCGAGGTAGCTAAGATCGATTCAATGCTGCCGATGTCGAGATAGGCATCTTGAAATGATTTCCCACTCGGAGTAACTAAGCGAATTTTTACAATTTTCGAAGCATCACCTAATTCCCGCACATAGCCAAAATGGGATACACCGCTTTTCATGTGGATTGTCACCGCATTTTTTTTGTCCTCGGTCGAGGATTTAAAATTTAATGCCAGAACTTCATACATAGATTCCATCTCAGTCTCCTTTTTCACTGCGGCTCGGATTCACCGGTCACATAGTGTAATGTTAATTCCATTAAAAAAAATGCAATTGCAAAAGTCAATTTTGGGGGAATTATTTGTAATGAACGAAGATGCCACTCCAAAAATTATCCATTTATAAATAAAATCATTTCAAAGGATGCAACACAAACTGAAGAGAATTTGCAAAAAACCGAGCGAATCCAGGTGAACCAAGATCGCGCTAAGTCATTGACCTTATTGACTTAGGATTTGTGTAGATATTTGAAAAGTAAGTACGTGGTGCCCGAGGCCGGAATCGAACCGGCACGCCCCTTTTACGGAAAGCGGCGGATTTTAAGTCCGATGTGTCTACCAGTTTCACCACTCGGGCCCACTACTACAACCTGCTTGGCGAAACGCTAAGTCGGGTTCTGGAAAAAAAGCGCTCTAAAAGCGCTTTTTGTATTTGGAGGCGGGGTCGGGATCGAACCGGCGTCTACGGCTTTGCAGGCCGCTGCATAACCACTTTGCTACCCCGCCAGGGGTGCTATCCCTGCGTCTTGTCTTGTGTGATTTTATCACGCTTGATCATCGCTGGAATGCGGTGCAACTTGAACAAAAAAGGGAAGCCTTGCTTCCCTTCAGAATCTGGAGCGGGAGAAGAGTCTCGAACTCTCGACCTCAACCTTGGCAAGGTTGCGCTCTACCAACTGAGCTACTCCCGCAGATATGCTGCTGATACTTCAGGTACTACGCCATTTTGGAGCGGGAGAAGAGTCTCGAACTCTCGACCTCAACCTTGGCAAGGTTGCGCTCTACCAACTGAGCTACTCCCGCATTTTTACTACTAACCTGCCTTACTGCTTTTCGCTGCCGCCCAAAAAATTTTTGGAGCGGGAGAAGAGTCTCGAACTCTCGACCTCAACCTTGGCAAGGTTGCGCTCTACCAACTGAGCTACTCCCGCGTTGCGAAAGACCAGAATTATATATCATCCAGCCATTCTGTCAACTACCCATTCCAAGATCATTCCACGCTTATTCCACATCTATTCCATTTTATCGGTAGTTTCCTTGATTAAAGGCCATGCCTTGCGCAGGTAATAGAACATGGACCAGACTGTGAGGATGGCGGCAATAATCAATAACCATGAGCCAAAGAAGCTGGTATCGATTACGCCGAACAAGACATCGTTAAATAACAGCATAGGTATCGCAGTCATTTGTGCCGCTGTCTTGATTTTGCCCAGAGAGCTGACTGCGACTGACTTGGAGGCGCCAATCAGCGCCATCCATTCACGCAGCGCAGAGATCGTGATTTCACGGCCTATGATAATGAAAGCAAAAACAGTATTGACGCGGTCCAACTGAACCAGTGCCAGCAATGCACCTGCGACCATCAGTTTGTCTGCCACCGGGTCGAGGAAAGCACCAAATGAGGAAGTCTGGTTCCAGCGCCTTGCCAGGAAACCGTCAAACCAGTCGGTCACCGCCGCAACAATAAAAATGACGGTAGCAACGACACCTTGTTCAAACCGCGTCAACCAGACTTCGGGCAGGTAAAAAACACCAACCACCAGCGGTATCAACGCGACACGTAGCCAGGTCAGCAGGATAGGAAAATTGAAAGGCATGTCTTTTTTGGTTTTATTCGGTTTATGCATCAGGCAGGCTGACTACAATGCCAGCGTCTGACGCAATTATATTTCCCTATCGCAGCCGCTTGTAAATTTCTTCTGCCAATTGGCGGGAAATACCTTCTACGCTGGCCAAATCGGCGACACTGGCATCGCTGACACCCTTTAAACCACCAAAACGCACTAGCAGACGCTGGCGGCGCTTGGGGCCTATGCCTTCTATCTCTTCCAACTGCGAGGTCTGCCTGGCCTTGTCGCGCTTGGCACGCATGCCGGTAATGGCAAAGCGGTGGGCCTCGTCGCGGATCTGGGCGATCAGCATAAGGGCAGCAGATTCTTTACCCAGTTCCTTTTCTGCACGGCCATCAACGAACACCAGGGTCTCAAGGCCGACCTTGCGGCCCTCGCCTTTGGCGACGCCGACGATGAGGCTGATATCGAGGCCAAGTTCGACAAAGACTTGCCTGGCTATCTCGACCTGACCTTTGCCACCGTCAATCAGGACGATGTCTGGCATGCGGCGCTCATTGGCCCCGTCACCACTGGTGTCACCACTAGCGACTTTTTCGTAGCGGCGGAACAGCACCTGGCGCATGGCAGCGTAATCGTCGCCCCCAGTAATATCCTTGATATTGAAGCGGCGGTATTCACTGTTTTGCATGGCATGGTGGTGGAATACGACGCAGGATGCCTGTGTGGCTTCGCCCTGAGTGTGACTGATATCAAAACACTCTACACGCAATTCCTCAAGATTTTCGACATCCAGCTCAAGCACTGTTGCCAGTGCGCGGGTACGGGCCTGTTGCGAGCCTTGCTCAGACAGCATACGCGCCAGTGCCAGCCTGGCACCCTTGACGGCCATATCCAGCCAGGCGCGGCGTTGCTCCTGAGGCTGGAAGGACAGATGAATGCGATGACCACATTGCTCGGCCAGTGCCAGCATGAGGTCGGGTGCATCCAGTTCCACGTTCATGACCAAGGTCGAAGGAATGAACTGATCGACATAGTGCTGTGCCAGAAAGGCAGAGATGACCTCAACCTCGATTTCATTTTCTGCGACGCTGACTGCATCATCTACATGAGTGGGGAAATAAGCGCGGTCGCCCAGATGTCGCCCTCCCTGACCATGGCCAGGTTAACACAGGCACGCCCACCCTCCACTACCACAGCCAAAATATCGATATCGACATCGCCTGCGGTTTCCATACTTTGCTGATGCAAGACTTTGGACAGGGCCTGCATCTGGTTGCGTACGGCTGCTGCCTGCTCGAATTTGAGCTCCATGGAAAAATCGAGCATCTTTTTTTCCAGGGTCTGCATGACTTCGAGCTGGCGGCCACGCAAAAAGTCAGCCGCATTATTAACGTCTTGCTGATAATCTTCAGGCGCAATGATATTGACGCAGGGTGCACTGCAACGGTTGATCTGGTGCAGCAGACATGGGCGGGTGCGGTTGGCAAATACGCTGTCTTCGCAACTGCGCAGCAGAAAAACTTTTTGCAATATCTGCATCGACTCCTTGACGGCCCAGCCGGAAGGAAATGGTCCAAAGTACTGATGTTTTTTATCTATCGCACCACGGTAATACATCATGCGCGGCGTTTTTTCCGCAGTGATTTTCAGGTAAGGGTAAGACTTGTCATCACGGAAAAGGATGTTATAGCGCGGCTTCAGGGCCTTGATGAGGTTGTTCTCAAGGATCAACGCTTCAGCTTCGCTGCGGGTGACCGTGGTTTCGAGCCTGGCGATTTTCTCTACCATCATCGCAATACGCGGGCTGGAGAGGTTTTTGAGAAAATAGCTGGAGACGCGTTTTTTCAAGTCACGCGCCTTACCCACGTACAGCACCTGGTCATTGCTATCGAAATAGCGATATACACCCGGCAGGTTGGGTAATTTGGCAACCAGATCGAGCACCTGCTGGCGTGCTTCTGAGATATTTGGTTCGGTCATGATGCAATCAATCTGCGGCGCTGGTAGAAGGTAGAAGCCGCTACTTTAGCAGGAATTGTTCAGTTCGATGATGACGAAGGCGATGGCATAATCAGTTTCATCGCTGACAGAGATACGCGCCTGCAGGTGACGCTCCTGCATCCATTGCTGCATATTACCGTTGGTCTGCACGACGGGCTGTCCCTGGTCGTTATTCAGGGTTTGCATGGCATGCCAGTTCATGGGGTCGCGCATGCCCATGCCCACTGCTTTTGAAAACGCTTCTTTTGCTGCAAAGCGGGTGGCCAGATAACGCAGGCCGCGTGCTTCAACCAGAGCTTTGCGTTCGCGATAAATCGCCAGCTCTTCTGGCCCCAGGATTTTTTCAGCAAAGCGTTCACCGTTACGCGCAATGGCTTCCTGCATGCGCGAGATTTGTACGATGTCGGTGCCTATGCCGTAAATCATCTCAGGCCACTTTATGCAAGCTTGCCAGGCGAGCTTTGACCATCAGGGCCTTCATGTCGCTGATGGATTTTTGCCAGCCTACGAACAGGGCTTGAGCGACGATGGCATGGCCTATATTCAATTCTGAAATTTCAGGGATGGCAGCGATTGCGGCAGTATTAGTCATGTGCAATCCATGTCCGGCATTCACTTTCAAACCATGGCGTATGCCAGCGATAGCGGCTTGAGATATGCGCGCCAGCTCTTTCACCTGCAACTCTGGATCAGCCGCATCAGCATAGCGGCCAGTATGAATTTCTATGACGTTTGCGCCTGCTTCTGAACTGGCCTGTATCTGCTGCTCATCTGCATCAATGAAGAGTGACACACGTATGCCTGCCTCTTGCAATTGCCGAACCGCAGCTTGCACTCTGACAAAGTCACGGGCAACATCAAGGCCACCTTCAGTTGTGACTTCTTCACGGCGTTCCGGCACCAGGCAAACGTCCTGGGGCAGAATGCGGCAGGCTAGATCCAGCATTTCATTATTGATGGCTGTTTCCAGGTTCATGCGCGTCAAGATGCGTGGACGCAACTGTTCTACGTCTGCATCGCGGATGTGCCGGCGGTCTTCACGCAAATGCAGGGTAATGCAATCTGCACCTGCCTCTTCTGCCAGCAAGGCGGCTTGCAAGGGATCTGGATAAGTCGTACCTCGCGCATTACGCAGGGTGGCAACGTGGTCGATATTGATGCCCAGTTCTATCAACTGGCTTTGTTGATGGATATTCATAGATTTTGCAAATCAATCAGTATTTGCCGGGTATTCAGCGCAGCACCATGCAAATGATGGGCAAGCAAAAAACGCATCAGCAACTTGCTTTGCAGTTGTGTGCTTTGCTCAGTATAGTCGCCGCGCTGCATGGCCAGCAAAGTTTTGCCACTGACCCTGGGTACATTGTCTGAGGACATGGCTGGCCTGGGGCCGCGTTCCGGGTCAAGCACATAGAACTGCTCTGCCTGCACGCGTTCTCGCTCTTGAGTGCAGCGTGTCAGGTCACCCAGCAAACCGGATTCGCGCAATAGTGCGAGTTCAAAGCGGCGCAGGACGATAGTGGCAGGCTCATCATGCGCGAGTTGATTTAAGGTGGAAACATACAGGTCAAACAAGTCGGGGTGCGCTTCATCTCGCATGAGAAACTTGACCAGTAATTCATTGAGATAAAAACCACAGAGCAAGGCTGATTTTTCCAGCGGCAGCATGCCGCCCACCCAGTCTGCTGTCGTCAGCGTGCGAATCTCGCCCTTGCCTGTCCAGCCCAGTTGCAAGGGCTGGAAAGTTTGCAAGACACTGCGTAATTGTGAATGAGGGCGTTTTGCACCCTTGGCAACCAGGGCGATGCGGCCATGGTCGCGCGTCAATACATCGATGATGAGGCTGGTTTCTTTGTACGGCCAGGAATGGAGGACAAAACCTGGCTGCTCCAGTATGCGCAAATCTTTGGCCAGGGATTTGCTGGCAACACGTGAGGTCGCTGAACTTGCCGTGCTTGCTTTAGGTGTCCGTGGTCGGGCTGCAGTTTTTTTGACAACAGGTGGCGCTGGCGGCACAGCCGCCGCATCTGTTACGGCGCTGTCTTCCTGCACGGCGACTGCCTGCTCATCCATGGATGGTTTTACTCGTAACCGTAGGCACGCAAACCGGCTTCATTGTCTGCCCAGCCGGATTTGACCTTGACCCAGATTTCCAGATACACGGGGCCACCAAACAGTTTTTCCATATCCTGGCGCGACTGGGTGGAGATATCTTTCAGGCGTGCGCCCTTGTTGCCTATGACCATGGATTTATGACCATCCCTATCGACCAGGATGGCAACAAAGACACGGCGCAGATTACCCTCTTGCTCAAACTTCTCTATCAACACGGTGCTGGTGTAAGGCAGTTCATCACCAACGAAGCGGAACAGTTTTTCACGGACGATTTCTGCGGCAAGGAACTTCTCGCTGCGGTCGGTGATGTCATCCTCGCCAAACATAGGCGGGTTCAGCGGCAGGTATTTGCGGATTTCGCCTTCAAGGTTTTCCAGCTGGAAGCGCAAGGTCGCAGACACTGGCACGATCGCAGCGAAATTATGCAATGCTGCCACCTTTTGGGCAAACGGCATCATCACGGCCTTGTCTTTGACGCGGTCGGATTTATTGATGACGAGGATACATGGCACATTTTTGGGCAGCAAATCGATCACTTGCTGGTCTGCGGGGCCAAATGTACCTGCTTCTATGATGTACAAAATCACGTCTGCAGCTGTCAGCGTCGTGGTAACAGTACGGTTCAGCGTGCGGTTCAACGCATTTGAGTGGCGGGTCTGAAAACCCGGTGTATCGATATACACAAACTGGGTATTGTCTTTGGTCTGTATGCCGGTAATACGGTGGCGCGTGGTTTGTGCCTTGCGCGAGGTAATACTGACCTTGGCGCCTATCAGGGCGTTCATCAGGGTCGATTTACCGACATTAGGCCGCCCGACGATGGCGATATAACCACAGCGGAAATCAGGATTGTCTATTAATTCAGTCATGCGGTCGTCAGGCAGTCTTAGGGTGAGTCTCGGGGTGAACATCATGGGCCAGCACTTCATCTGCTTCAGCCTCGCTGTTAGCGGCACTATTGCTGGCTTTTGTCTTCTCGGCCTTGGGTGTTTCTGCATCCAGCAGGCTTTTTTGTCTGGCTGATTGCGGTTTTGTCTCAGCCACGGCCGCAGCAGCATCACCTTGCACAGTCGCTATGCCTGCCAGTTTGAGCTGGGATGCGCGTGGCTTGGCTTTTTTCGCTGCAGGTGAACGCACCAGCATGGCCAGGGCTGTTTCCAGTGCCAGCTTGGCGGCTGCCTGCTCGCCTGCACGGCGGCTACCGCCCGTGCCAAATACTTGAATTTCCAGTTTGGGAACCAGGCATTCAATTTCAAATTCCTGATTATGTGCAGCACCATGGGTTGCCACTACATTATATTGTGGCAAAGCGATTTTTTTACTTTGCAAGAATTCTTGCAGCAGGGTCTTGGCATCCTTGCCCAAAGTAGTAGGATCAACACTGGCCAGCACAGGCGCATACAGTGCGCGTATCACTTCACGTGCGGCATCAAAACCTGCATCGAGGAAAATCGCGCCAAACAAGGCTTCCAGCGTATCAGCGAGAATGGATGGGCGACGGAATCCACCAGATTTCAATTCCCCTCACCCAGGCGCAAGAATTGCGACAATTCTATTCTCTGGGCGATTTCGTACAGCGACTGTTGCTTGACCAGATTGGCACGTACACGCGACAAATCACCTTCATCAATATTGGCAAAACTGTCAAACAACAGGGAGGCGACCACGCAATTCAATACTGAGTCACCAAGAAATTCCAGGCGTTCATTATGCAAAACACTATGACTACGATGTGTCAAAGCCTGCTGCAACAAAGCGGGGTTGCTAAACTGGTGCCCCAGCCTTTTCTGCAATAGTTGTTGATTCATACGAGTAGCTTATTCTGCCTTGGCAGGTTTTGTAATGACGACACCATTCTTTGCAGTAGTGTTCGAGTACTCCATCAATATGCTGGCTGGACCAACCAGGGGAATTTTTTTGGAGTAAGAAAAATGCAGGTCATATCCGCCCTCGTTATTTTTAATGATAAGGAGGTCCTTGCCTGTCACTGCATCAAAATAACCAACTTCCCTTTGCTTATCAAAGGCGATCTGTATTTCCCTTGGATTGGTGCCATTCTTGACGTTATTCATCGCTTTATTGATGGAGTTATATTCAATCGCGGTAGGCACCACTTTCATTGCAACCATGGCAACGACAATGATGACGGCAATCGCCATGATCAAGCCGATCAGGGTGATACCTTTTTGTTTTTTGAATGCGGAATATTGAATATTTGACATAGATTTTTCCTGATTAAAACTGAAATTTAATGAAAACTACCAATGCGTTCGATATCACCAAAATTCATCCAGATGAAAAATGCTTTTCCAACAATATTTTCATCTGGCACAAAACCCCAGTAGCGGCTGTCAGCACTATTGTCACGGTTGTCACCCATCATGAAATAGCGATTCTGTGGAACAGTACAGCTAAAGCCGTCAATTTCATAAGAGCAAGACTCTTTATCCTTAAAATCGAGCACCTGGCCTCTGTCGTAAACCGGTTTTTGCTCATTGACAAGAATATTATGGGTAACGCCTGTCAACTGCTCTTTGTATTGTTTCAGATAATTAAGATTATCACGGAAGTCTGGCATATCCGTATATGAAACTTCTTTACCATTCACTGATAAACGTTTGTTTTTATACACAATTTTATCACCAGGCACACCGACCACACGTTTAATATAGTCCACGCTGGGGTCTTCAGGGTATTTAAATACCATGACATCTCCTCTTTGTGGATCATTGATAGAGATGATTTTTTTATTAATCACTGGCAAACGTATGCCGTAAGTAAATTTATTCACCAGTATCAAATCACCAACATACAATGTCGGCAACATTGAGCTGGAAGGGATTTTAAAAGGCTCAAACAAGAAAGAGCGCAAGAAAAATACCAGGGCAATCACCGGGAAGAAACTGCCAGAATATTCTATCCAGACTGGTTGCCTGAGCAGACTGGCTTCTATGTCATGACGGGTATTTTCTTCCAGGCGTATGCCCTCGGCGGACAGCTTGGCACGGCGCGCATCATATTCGGCCAGCGCTTTGTCAGCATTCTGGCGGCGCTGCTTGGCAAAGACAAAAACATCCAGAAACCAGATAACACCAGTTACTATGGTCAGGACAAACAGGATCAGGGCGAAATTGCCCAGGATTGATTGGAAACTCATTTTTCATCCACTTGTAAAATCGCCAAAAACGCTTCTTGCGGGATCTCTACCGAGCCGACCTGCTTCATGCGTTTCTTACCTGCTTTTTGTTTTTCCAGCAATTTGCGCTTACGACTGATATCACCACCATAACATTTGGCCAAAACGTTTTTACGCAAGGCCTTGACGTTTTCACGTGAGATGATATTGGAACCAATTGCCGCCTGGATAGCCACATCAAACATCTGGCGCGGGATAAGTTCGCGCATTTTGGCAGCGACAGCGCGACCACGGAAATGGCTGTTTGCCCTATGGACAATAATCGCCAGCGCATCTACTTTCTCGCTATTGATCAGCATATCGACCTTGACGACGTCAGATGCGCGGTTTTCCTTGAATTCATAGTCCATGGAAGCATAGCCACGCGAGGTGGATTTCAGGCGATCAAAGAAATCCAGCACGATTTCTGCCATCGGCATTTCATAGGTCAGCTTGACCTGGCGACCGTGGTAATTCATGTCCATCTGCACACCGCGTTTCTGGGTACAGAGGGTAATCACCGAGCCCACATATTCTTGCGGCATGTAGAGATTAACGGTGACGATAGGTTCGCGTATCTCTTCTATTTTGGATGGTTCAGGCATCTTGGAAGGATTATCCACCATCAGGATGGTGCCATCAGCCATGACCACTTCATACACCACGGTTGGGGCAGTGGTGATGAGGTCCATGTCGAATTCACGTTCCAGGCGTTCCTGGACGATTTCCATATGCAGCAAACCAAGGAAACCACAGCGGAAGCCAAAGCCCAGCGCCTGTGACACTTCAGGTTCGTACATCAGGGCGGCATCGTTGAGCTTGAGTTTCTCCAGAGAATCACGCAAGGCATCGTATTGATTGGCCTCAACCGGGAACAGACCGGCAAACACTTGCGGCTGCACTTCTTTAAAGCCCGGCAAAGGTGCTGCTGCAGGTTTGTTGGCAACCGTAATCGTGTCGCCGACTTTGGCCGATTTCAATTCTTTGATGCCAGCGATCACGAAGCCTACCTGGCCTGCCGTCAGCTCAGTACGGCTCAAGGACTTGGGTGTGAATACGCCGACACTTTCGACCAGATGCTGTGCTTCTGTCGCCATGAACAAAATCTTGTCTTTCGGGCGCAAAGTACCGTTCTTGATACGCACCAGCATGACAACGCCGACGTAATTATCAAACCAGGAATCGACAATCAGTGCTTGCAAAGGCGCAGTTGGATCGCCTTGCGGAGGTGGCACCTTAACAATCAGGGACTCCAAGACATCTTCAACACCCAGGCCGGTTTTAGCGGAGCAATGCACCGCGTCTGAAGCGTCTATGCCGATGACTTCTTCGATTTCCTTGCAGGCATTGTCAGGGTCGGCTGAAGGCAAATCAATCTTGTTGAGGACAGGTACAACTTCTACACCCAGTTCTATGGCGGTATAGCAGTTGGCTACTGTCTGTGCCTCTACACCTTGTGATGCATCCACGACCAACAGTGCGCCTTCACATGCAGACAGGGAACGGCTGACTTCATAACTGAAATCGACGTGACCGGGAGTATCGATCAGGTTCAGGTTGTATATCTGACCGTCGCGTGCCTTGTAATGCAATGCCGCTGTCTGAGCCTTGATCGTGATACCACGTTCACGCTCAATATCCATGGAATCAAGCACTTGCGCTTCCATCTCGCGGTCGGAAAGGCCGCCACAAAGCTGGATAATACGATCTGCCAGCGTGGATTTGCCGTGGTCAATATGGGCAATAATTGAAAAATTGCGGATGTTATTCATTGAAATTACGAAAAAAACAAAGGTGAAGCGAATACCAGCTATAAAAAAAGCGCTCTGAGCTGGGCAAGTTTCCCCAGGCGAGCGCCTTCAGTTTGGGTTTTGCAAAACGCCATTTTACCGGATTTCACCCCGGAAAGCCGAGAAATCGTCGGCATGATGTCAGTTGATCACTACAAAAAAGACAAGAAAGCCAGGGATTCCACTAAATCCCTTTGTGGCAAGCCCCATTTATCTTCATAGTCTATCTTGGCCAGGTACAAACCATCAGGCATGAAGGTAGGCGCAGCAATTTCACGGTTCTTGCTGAGCAACACCTCGCCCATCCATTCCGGCTCTCTTTTGCCAGTGCCGACAAAGATCAGGGAACCAACAATATTCCTGACCATGTGATGCAGGAAGGCGCTGGCGCGCAAAGTAAAGATAATCATTTCACCCTGGCGCTGTATCCGTATCTCATACATGTGCTTGACCGGGGTTTTAGCCTGGCAGCCAGAGGCACGGAAAGCAGAAAAATCATGCTCGCCCAGCAGGTGCGAAGCAGCAGCACACATACGCTCGACATCAAGTGGCCGAAAAGTCCAGCCTGCCCGGCCATGCCACATGGGCGAACGGATGGCCGCATTATGCAAAATATAATGATAAGTACGGGCGCGGGCACTGAAACGCGCATGGAAATTGTCTTCAGACTCAGGGTCCAGAGGCAATTCCTTGGCCCATTGCACAGCCACACTGGGGGGCAAAAAAGCATTCACACCATTTACCCACGAATAAGGCTCGCGCACCAGTTCGGTATCAAAATGGACGACCTGCTCTATACCATGTACGCCAGCGTCAGTGCGCCCGGCGCAAGTGGTTTTGATGTCACTTTTGGTAAATCGTTGCAAGGCCCGTTCCAACACGTCTTGCACGGTATTACCAGAAGGCTGAGTTTGCCAGCCCTGCCAGGAATTGCCGTCGTACTGCACACCTAACACTAATCGTTTCAACACAATGCGATTTCCAAAAAAACAAAACGGGCGCCAGCATGCGCTGCGCCCGTTATGACTACGACAAGACCATTAAGCCATTTGAGCTATCATGGACTTGGCTCTTTCTACCTGATCAGAAGTGCCGCCTTTGAGTACTTCATCCAGCAATTCGCGGGCACCTTCTTTATCACCTATTTCATGATAGGCAACTGCCAGATCCAGCTTGGTTGCCATTTCAGCATTGTGCGCTGGTGCCTCCTCTACTGCCGGTGCTGCAGGCGCGCCCGGGTCCAGATCAAGATCAATGCCGGACAGATCAAATTCAAAGGCTGACATGGCATCAGCTTCCGCTTTTTGCGCTGTCAATTCAGGCAATGGAGCCTCTGCTGACTCTTCAGCCAGGGATGCTGCCAGCAGATTTTCATCCAGTTTTTCATCCGGCGGCAAGATATCCAGAGACAAATGATCTGCTGCAGGTTTGTCTGATGCGAAATCTATATGACCCAGGTCCAGTTCAAACTTCTCAGCTTCTGGCTCTGCTGCAACGACAGGGGCTGCCTCTGCAAATACGGGAGCAGGTGCCGGCACATCATCCTTGCTGCCAAAATCAAAGTCTATTGTACCAAAATCAACTTCTGGTGCTGCAGCAGGTTCTACGGCAGGCGCAGCATGGGCAACAGGCTCAGGGATTTTTGGTACTTCTGGCTCAGGAATGGCCGAGATATCGAGATCAAAATCCAGGGCATGCTCATCCATCGCGGCCTCTTCTGGAGCGGCACTGGCTTTTGCAGCACCACCATCACGCTGGGCTGTATCGATGATACTGATGGCTTCCAGCATGTCCTGGGACAGGGAATTAGCCAGCAGCGCCTCCGGATCAAGATCTTCCAATGGTTGGGTACCAGAACCCAGACCAGATGCTGCGGCCATGTCAGCCTTTGCTTTGCCACCGGCATACAAAGGATTGCCGGGCTCAAGCACAATACCCATGGAAGCAGCTTGCGCCCAATCATCGCCCTCGCCACTGGTCATGCCATACAATTCACTGGCCAGACGCTCAAAGGTTTTGGCATCCTTACGACCAAAATAAATTTCCAGCAATTTGACCCTGACCGCATGACGGTCTGGCTGAGTACGCAATGCTTCTTTCAGGATCTCTTCTGCCTGAGAGTCACGGCCGTAAGCGATATATACGTCGGCTTCCGCGACCGGATCAACTTCATTGGCATCCAGCTGGCTCGCAGATGGTGCAAAATTGGAATTGAATACGCTGTTATTCGTATCAACACTCTGACCACCTGTAGAGCCAAACATGGAGTTGGCCTTCATGCTGGAACCGGTCAGGATGCTGTCTTCAAACTGCTGCAATTTTTTCTTGCGCTGGCTGGTCCAGATGCCAACGCCACCCAGAATGGCCAGCAATGCTATACCACCTGGCAGCAGATAGTCAGAAATGCTGTCGAAGAAGCTTGGCTCAGGAGGTGGCGGCGGAGGTTGCGCAGTTATCTTGCGCTTGACCGGCGGTTTTGGCGTAGCAACAGAAGCGGAAGATGCTGCTGCCTCTGGAGCGCTTGCCGGCGCAGGTACACTGGCCTGAACAGAGGCAGATGCCGGAGCAGACGCTGGCGCTGAAGCTGGTGCAGGCGCGGGGGCAGTCACAGGAGCAGACGCTACACTTGCAACCGCTGGCGCTGGCGCTGATGCAGGAGCACTTGCCTTGGCTTCAGGTTTAGCCTTGGCCAGCTCTGCCTGCTTGGCTGCCAGTTCCTTGTTCTTGATTTCTATCTTCTGTGCTTCGAGCAAGCCCTTGAGGTCGCTGACGTTTTTCTCAAGTTCCTTGACGCGTGCATTAGCTTCTTGCGTTGCCCTTTCCTTGGCAAGCTTGTCTTCTTCACCGCCCTTGCCTGAGGCGCGTGCCGACGCTGATCCTGCCTTGGACAATTTCAGTTTATCTGGCGAATCAGTCGTTGCGTTTGGTACTTCTTTTACCTTGGCAGTGATCTTGCCGGCACCACTTTGCTTGGTGGCAGGTGTTTTTTCTGCTGGAGCCTCTGCTACCTGACCTGCCAGCTTGTTGCGGTATGCATTGAAATCAGCGGCGTGCGCGACCACAACAGAATGAGCTTCAGTGCTGCTTCCAGCGCTTGCATTGGCAGACTCAGCATCCGGCACGTTCAGAATCTGGCCGGACTTCAGGCGATTCATGTTATTACCGGCAAAAGCCTGTGGATTGGCACGATAAATACTGACCAGCATCTGATCAAGGGAAACGCCCTCAGCGCGGTAACTACCGGCTATCTTGCTTAAAGTATCACCAGCCTTGACCTGATATTCGCCGGCAGATTTGATTTCCTTGCCGGCTTCACCGTTTTTTGGTGCTGGTGACCTGTCATTTCTCAAGCCGGGATTATTTGCAACCGTATTTGCACGGGTGTTTTTGGCTGCATTAGA
The DNA here is from genome assembly GCF_009937975.1 of Undibacterium sp. YM2. Classification (NCBI taxonomy): domain Bacteria; kingdom Pseudomonadati; phylum Pseudomonadota; class Betaproteobacteria; order Burkholderiales; family Oxalobacteraceae; genus Undibacterium; species Undibacterium sp. YM2. Next base: position 2,194,064 of record NZ_AP018441.1, on the reverse strand, counting down.
TGCAGATGTATTTTGTGGCTGGTTAGCAACAACGACGGGATTACTGACTTGCACAGATTGACTGTTTCGCAATTCAGCGGGGTCCAGCAAGAAGGTGTATTCTCTCAGCAGCTTACCATTGGCAGAGTTTAACTCCAGCAGCATATCAACGAAAGGCTCGTTCATTGCCTGGGATGAGCTGATGCGGATGACATAATTTGCGCCGCGCTGTTCAACTGCAAAACGCAGTGACAATAATGCGACATTAAAGTCTATGTTCGCCTGTTTGAAAGCTTCCTGGGATGCCAGTTTGGGCACCAGGGAATCGATCTCTTCCTTGGCAGGAGAGGTCAGTTCTACCTCTGCGCGCAAGGGCTGCCCAAGAGCGGAGAGCACGGTCAGCTTACCGAGACCGGTAGCATGCGCACTGGACAACATGAACAAGGACGAGGCTACAGCAACACTTAACGCCTTGCGTCCCACGGTAATCACAGACGATTTTTTTGATTATGCATTTTGTCAGACATATTGGGAATTTTTGGCGAACAAAGTCCGCTGGGTGACGCTTTACATATTGCTTAGCGACGCGTCCTAATGTTTCACATTAACATTACAAACATTGCCCCGCAAGCTTAACGCGATTTATCACAGTGGTAAATACATTAAGAACCTTGAAGTGCAAGGATATCGCATAAATGTTGTTGCCAAATGACAAGTGAAAAGATTATCGCCAAAAACCCAATTGTTTATTTATTAAAATTAATTCCAGAAGTCCGGCAGCACATCAATCCGGCACTCAAAGAGTTTCAAAAACAACAAGGGGGCGTTAAACGCCCCCCTATATTCTACAACAAGTTTTAACAATTACTTTAAAACATCAGGTTTTGCTGAGTTTTTAATCAATCAGGATACGCAGCATACGGCGCAGTGGCTCCGCTGCACCCCACAATAATTGATCACCCACAGTGAAGGCGCCGACATATTCCGGGCCCATTGCCAGCTTACGGATACGGCCAACCGGAATAGTCATGGTGCCAGTGACGGCAACCGGTGTCAGGTCACGGATACTGGCTTCGCGGGTATTTGGCACCACTTTTACCCATTCATTGTCAGCAGCGATCATGGCTTCGATATCTGCCAGTGGCACGTCTTTTTTCAACTTGAATGTCAAAGCCTGGCTGTGGCAGCGCATGGCGCCGATACGTACGCAGAAACCATCGACTGGCACAGCTGCTGTACCAAAACCTGCACCCTGCCCCAGTATCTTGTTGGTCTCGGCCATGCCTTTCCATTCTTCCTTGGACATGCCGTCGCCGAGATCCTTGTCTATCCATGGGATCAGCGAACCACCCAGTGGTACGCCAAAGTTAGCCGTTTCATCAGCAGTCAAAGAACGTTGCTTGGCAATGATTTTACGATCGATTTCCAGAATCGCGCTTTTCGGGTCATCCAGCAAAGACTTTACTTCAGCGTTCAAGGTGCCGTATTGCGTCAACAATTCACGCATGTGCTGGGCACCGCCACCAGACGCGGCCTGGTAAGTTTGCGTACTCATCCATTCGACCAGGCCTGCCTTGTACAGAGCGCCAACACCCATGAGCATGCAGCTAACTGTGCAATTACCACCTATCCAGTCTTTTTGACCATTGACCAGAGCTTGCTTGATCACAGGCAGGTTGACCGGGTCCAGCACGATGACTGCGTTTTCATTCATGCGCAGACTGGATGCGGCATCTATCCAGTGACCATTCCAGCCACTAGCGCGCAATTTAGGGTAAATTTCATTGGTGTAATCACCGCCCTGGCAGGTAATAATAATTTCGCACTTCTTGAGCGCATCAATATTATTTGCGTCTTGCAAGGTCTTTTCATTCTTCGCCATTGCAGGGGCCGCGCCACCTGTATTGGACGTTGAAAAGAACACGGGTTCAATATGATCGAAATCACCTTCTTCCTGCATGCGTTGCATCAGGACAGAACCCACCATACCGCGCCAACCTACCAGACCTACCAGTTTCATCATTTTTCCCTAAAATTTTGCAGGACGTCCCTGCCCTTCACGAACAAATAGGACTTATGCAAAATTGTCCCAGCAAGGCGTAGCGACGAAGACAGTACTTTAGTACGACTAGTCGCTGCAACGCAGCTGGGGCGGTTTTGCGTAAGGACTAAATTAACTCAATGCCTGCAATACGGCTTGCCCCATCTCGCCAGTACCAACCTTGGTGGTACCAGCTTCATAGATATCAGGAGTACGCAAACCCTGCGCCAGAACTTTCTTGACCGCATTCTCTATGCGGTCTGCCTGCTCGGCCTTGTTCAGCGAGTAACGCAACATCATGGCAGCAGACAGGATGGTTGCCAGCGGATTCGCTACGCCTTTGCCAGCGATATCTGGCGCAGAGCCATGTGAAGGTTCATACAGGCCCTTGTTATTTGCATCCAGCGAAGCCGATGGCAGCATGCCTATGGAGCCGGTCAGCATGGATGCCTGGTCAGACAAGATGTCGCCAAACATATTGCCAGTGACAATGACATCAAATTTCTTGGGTGCACGCACCAGTTGCATGGCGGCATTATCGACATACATGTGGTCCAGCGCTACATCCGGGTATTCTTTATGTACATCCGTAACGATTTCTTTCCAGAACTGGAAAGTTTCCAGCACATTGGCCTTATCAACGCTGGTCAGGCGCTTGTCGCGTTTTTGCGCAGCCTGGAAAGCGACGTGGGCTATGCGACGAATTTCAGATTCTGCATAACGCATGGTATCAAAACCTTCGCGCTCGCCTTTGAAAGGGCCGTCAGGACAAACGCGAATACCGCGTGGCTGACCAAAATAAATATCACCTGTCAGCTCACGGATGATCAGGATATCCAGACCTGAAACCACTTCTGGCTTCAGGGTCGATGCACCTGCCAGTTCCGGATACATGATGGCCGGGCGCAGGTTGGCAAACAACTTCAGGTTTTTACGCAAACCAAGGATGGCCTGTTCAGGACGCAGTGGACGATCCAGGGTGTCATACTTCCAGTCACCGACTGCGCCAAACAACACCGCATCCGCTTCCAGCGCCAGTTTCAAGGTTGCTTCTGGCAAAGGATGACCAGACGCTTCATAGCCTGCACCACCTACTGGTGCGGTTTCCATTTCAAAAGACTCGCCCAGCGCATTCAACACCTTGACTGCCTGCTCAACAATTTCCGGACCGATGCCGTCACCCGGCAAAATAGCAATTTTCATATTCTCAACAAATTAATTTAGATGGCTGGTACAGGCAGCTGATTCAAATAAGGTATTCAAGTGACTTAGATGGTATTGGCAAGCCAGGGCTGTGCCGCCAAGTGGCGCTCTTCAAAGGCGCGTATCTTGTCAGACTGGCGCAGCGTCAGGCCAATATCGTCGAGACCATTGAGCATGCAGTATTTGCGGAAGGCGTCAATATCAAAACCATAGCTGGCACTGCCATTCGTGGTGCGCACGACTTGCTGCTCCAGATCAACGATCAGGCGGTAGCCAGGAAAAGCCTTGACTTCATTGAACAATGCATCGACCTGAGCCTCGCCCAGGACGATAGGCAGCACGCCGTTTTTATAGCAATTATTAAAGAAGATATCTGCAAAGCTTGGGGCAATAATCGCGCGGAAGCCAAACTGCTCCAGCGCCCAGGGCGCATGTTCGCGCGAAGAACCGCAACCAAAATTTTTACGTGCGAGCAAAATCGAAGCACCCTGATAGCGCGGCTGATTCAATACGAAATCCGGATTCACAGGACGCTTGCTATTGTCCATGCCAGGTTCGCCATGATCGAGATAACGCCACTCATCAAACAGATTGGGGCCAAAACCACTACGTTTGATGGATTTCAGGAACTGCTTGGGGATGATGGCATCGGTATCCACATTAGCCCGGTCCATGGGCGCGACCAAGCCATCCAATAAAGTAAATTTTTCCATACCCGTGCTTATTTTTTACCTACATTCTCGACTGCTTCACCAGCCTTTTTAACGTCTTTACCTATGCCCTGTACGGTATTGCATGCTGTCAGTACCAGTGCGCACATCGCCAATACAAATATCTTTTTCATGTCATCTCTCCTGGTAAATTAAGATAATCCACGTACATCGACAAAATGTCCTGCCACACCAGCTGCTGCAGCCATGGCAGGTGACACCAGGTGGGTGCGGCCACCCTGGCCCTGACGCCCTTCAAAGTTACGGTTGGAAGTGGAAGCACAACGCTCACCCGGTTCCAGCCTGTCGGCATTCATGGCCAGGCACATCGAGCAACCTGGCTCACGCCATTCAAAACCTGCGGCTTTAAATATCTGATCCAGACCTTCACGTTCTGCCTGTTCCTTGACCAGGCCAGAACCTGGCACGACCATCGCCAGCTTGACGTTTGATGCACGGTATTTGCCACGCACCACAGCCGCCGCAGCACGCAAATCTTCTATGCGCGAATTAGTGCAGGAGCCGATGAAGACTTTATCAATACGAATATCAGAAATGGCCGTATTCGGCTCCAGCGCCATATAGATCAATGCTTTTTCTATGGCATCACGTTTAACAGCATCTTTTTCCTGCTCAGGGTCAGGTACGCGGCTATCTATCGCCACCACCATTTCGGGCGAGGTACCCCAGGTAACCTGTGGCTTGATTTCTGCGGCATTGAGTGTCACGACCATATCGAATTTGGCACCAACGTCGGTATGCAGTGTGCTCCAGTATTCAACAGCCCTGTCCCAGTGCGGGCCGACGGGTGACAAGGGGCGGCCTTTGACATAGTCGATGGTAGTCTGGTCCACTGCCACCATGCCAGCACGCGCACCAGCTTCAATCGCCATATTGCAGACGGTCATGCGCCCTTCCATAGACAGATTGCGGATGGTTGAACCGGCAAACTCAATCGCGTAACCGGTGCCGCCTGCGGTACCAATCTTGCCTATCACCGCCAGCACGATATCTTTTGCTGTCACGCCGACAGGCATGGCACCATCAACTTGCACCAGCATGGATTTGGATTTTTTGGCGATCAGGGTCTGTGTCGCCAGCACGTGCTCAACTTCAGATGTACCTATGCCATGCGCCAGGCAGGCAAAAGCGCCATGAGTCGATGTATGCGAATCACCACAAACGACGGTCATGCCCGGCAAAGTTGCGCCTTGCTCAGGGCCTATCACGTGAACGATGCCCTGGCGTTTGTCTGCCATGCCAAAATAGGTTAAACCATATTCTTTGGCATTGGCATCCAGTGTTTCCACCTGCAGGCGGGAAATCGGATCATCGATACCATTGATGCGGTTTGTGGTTGGCACATTGTGATCTGCCACGACCAGATTAGCGGATAGTCGCCATGGCTGACGTCCAGCCAGCTTCAGACCTTCGAAAGCCTGCGGACTGGTCACCTCATGCAACAAATGGCGGTCTATATAGAGAATTGCCGTGCCATCGTCTTCTGAATGGACTACATGGGATTCCCATAATTTATCGTAAAGCGTTTTAAGCATAATCTGAAGCCTGGAAATAAGTCATTGGTTCTTGCTACATCCTGTACTGCATCTTTTTTTCGCATTTGATTATGCCACAATTGTGCAACGCAAAACCAACCCTCACGCCAAAATGGTGCATGAAAATTTCAATATAAATGCATGGGTTTGGTGAAAATCGCCAAATTTTCATCTGGATTTTGAGGGGAATCTGGAAAATTGCCAGTGAATATTCTGGAGCAGACGCAACGACGTGGCACTCAGAACAGTGCCAGCAAGAGAGAAATGCACTGACCGGCAAGCGGCCAGTCAAGTTACGGCACAGAAGCCACATAAACAATTGCCCGCAGTGTAGCATGATCCTGCCACGCCTCTGAACGACAAGGAATGGAAGCAGGATCATGCCTGACATCAGGCACCAGGCTTGACGTCACCACATTGAGCCCTGTGGCGTAGTGCATGATCCATCAGGACCAGCGCCAGCATGGCTTCAGCGATTGGTGTGGCGCGAATGCCAACACAGGGGTCATGACGTCCAAAGGTTTCCACCATGACAGGATTACCATCTTTATCGACTGATCTTCTTGGCGTACGGATCGAGGAGGTAGGTTTGATCGCAATCGAAACCGTAATATCCTGACCAGTAGAAATACCCCCCAGTATGCCACCGGCATTATTGCCAACAAAACCCTCAGGTGTCAGTTCGTCACCATGTTCAGAACCACGTTGTGCAACTGAACGAAAGCCAGCGCCGATTTCCACTCCCTTGACTGCATTAATCCCCATCATGGCATAAGCAATTTCTGCATCAAGTTTGTCATAGATAGGTTCGCCCAGACCAACTGGCACATTGGAGGCAACGACATCGATTTTGGCACCGATGGAGTCACCATCCTTGCGCAAGGCATCCATGTAATCTTCAAGTTGCTGTATCAGTGCAACATCAGAAGTTGGCGCAAAGAACGGGTTAGTTGCAGCATGCTCCCAGGCTTGAAATGGAATGACAATTTCGCCCAGCTGACTCATACCGCCGTGGAACACCGTCCCATATTGCTGATTCAACCACTTTTTTGCAATTGCTGCAGCACCAACAACGGGCGCAGTCAAACGTGCAGAAGAGCGCCCACCACCACGCGGGTCGCGAATGCCATATTTATTCCAGTAAGTGAAATCGGCATGCCCTGGACGAAAAGTTTCTGTGATGTTGCCATAATCCTTACTGCGCTGGTCCTGGTTGCGGATCAGCAGACCTATCGGCGTACCTGTCGTCTTGCCCTGATATACACCGGACAGAATTTCCACCGTATCAGGCTCCTGGCGCTGGGTTACGTGACGCGAGGTGCCTGGGCGGCGGCGGTCAAGTTCTGGCTGTATGTCTGCTTCAGACAATTCCATGCCCGGCGGGCAGCCATCAATCACGCAACCTATGGCTGGACCGTGGGATTCGCCGAAGGTTGTAACAGTAAACAAGGTGCCAAAAGTATTGCCGGACATATTATTTCGAAAATGAGAGGTTAGACAGAATAAATTCCATTTTACCAGTGAAGCGCCCAGTACAGAATTTAGCCTCTGTATGAAGTGGCAAAAGATTTCACTATTTTTCGCACATTCCAGTCAAATTCACGGCATTTTTATCCCCGCTCTGGTGAATCTTGTTTTATTCTTACCAATGATAAATATTTGAAGCTTGGCTCCCGATACTTTTAGTGTCATAGTTCCGCAAGGAACCAATTTTGCAGTGCCCTTACCATACGATATGCCAAGCATGGAGCCGCATTACAGATGAATTCAACGATCCACTCTTCTGAAGATGATCTGGTTTTCCTCGACGAACCAGACAGCGATGAAACTGCGGCGGCTTCGCGGCCTGCGCAGACTTGGCGGATCATGATTATTGATGATGATCCGGATGTCCACTCCGCTACAACCTTTGCGTTGGGTAGCCTGGAGATCCAGCACCGTGCCCTGAGTTTCCTGCATGCGTATTCAGCAGCAGAAGCTCGCGACATCCTGAAAAATGAAACCGATATTGCCATCATCCTGCTGGATGTGGTCATGGAGCAGGAAGACGCTGGCCTGCAACTGGTCAGCCATATCCGCAAGACCCTGGGCCTGACCGATGTGCGCATCATCCTGCGCACCGGCCAACCAGGCTATGCCCCTGAAATTGATGCGATACGCGATTACGACATCAATGATTACAAAACCAAATCAGAACTGACCCGCACCAAGCTGTATACCGCCGTCACCTCAGCCATCCGCTCTTACGAGCAGATTTGCGCCATCAGTGCCAGCCGTCGCGGCCTGGAAATGATTATTCATGCCAGCACTGAATTGATGGCACTACAGGGCCTGCAGAATTTTGCAGCCGGAGTGCTGGTACAGATTGCGGGTTTGTTGGGACTCAATACAGAAGGATTCGTGTGCGCCCGGCAGGTACCTGTGGAGCTGCAGGAAGAAAGTGATGACCTGTACATTATCGCCGCCACCAATATGTACCTGGGCAGCCTCAACAAGCCACTGGAACAATTGGGCAGCCATGCAACTGGCGATATCGTCAAACGCTCGCTGGAAGCCCGCCAGAGCGTGTTTGAAGCAGATTCCACCGCGCTGTACTTCAACAATGTCGCACAAAAGGATTTCACGCTCTACCTCAATACCGGCCTGCATCTGAACGAGATGGACAAGCGCCTGCTGGGTGTGTTCTGCGGCAATGTATCGGTAGGTCTGGATAATGTCATGCTGACTTCACGTCTGCATAACTACGCCTTCTATGACCCCCTGACAGGCCTGGCAAACCGCCTCAAGCTGCTGCAGACCTTGAATGAGACACTGATGACCTCACTCAAGAACCACAGCTCACTGTCGCTCATAGACATAGACCATTTTGCCGAGACCAATGATGCACTTGGCCATCAATTTGGTGACCAGCTCCTGTATTCCGTTGCACAAAGACTGGTCGCCAATTTTGGCGAACATTGCCAATTGGCAAGGGTTGGCAGCGATACATTCGCCCTGCTGGGTGACGAAGGTCTGGTATGCCCGGATAAGATCCTGGCTTTGTTCAACTCACCCTTCGACGTCGATCAGCAAGACGTGCAACTGTCGGCAACCATAGGCCTGATCAAGCTTGATGATTATGAAAGCGATGGTTCAGAGGCCCTGAAAGATACCAATATTGCCCTGAAGCGCGCCAAGATGAACCGTCGGGGCGGCTATGAATACTTCACCCGCAATATGGGTGTAGAAATACGTGAGCGCGTCTTGCTCATGCACGCCCTGCGCGCGGCATTTGAGCAAAAAAAATTATTCCTGGTTTTCCAACCGCAGATCGATATGCGCGATGGCCGCGTGCTCGGCGCAGAAGCTTTGTTGCGCTGGAAAACAGACGAAGGCAAATTCATCCCGCCCGATCAGTTTATTCCCATCGCCGAGTATTCTGGCCTGATTGTCGATATAGGTGAATGGGTCTTGCGTACTGCCTGTCTTGAACTGGTGCATTTGCGCAGCCTTGGCTATACCAATTTCCAGATGGCGATCAATGTGTCGCAGGCACAGTTTTCACATCCCTTGTTCATGCAATCACTGAACAAGGCATTGGCAGATACCCAGGTGCCACCGCAATATGTGGAACTGGAAATTACTGAATCCATGGCCATGAAAGATCCGGAATTGCTGATCAAGACCCTGCATCAGATCAAGCAACTGGGCATGAGCATTTCGATTGATGACTTTGGTACAGGCTTCTCGTCACTGAGTCATTTGCAAAAACTCGATGTAGATAAATTGAAAATTGACCGCGCCTTTGTCAATGAAATCCAAAAAAATCCAAATGAAGGCAGCATTGCCAAAATGATTGTTCAACTTGGCAAAAACCTGGGGCTGTCCATCATCGCCGAAGGCGTGGAAAGTGAAATGCAGGCAAACACCCTGCTTTCTTACGATTGCCATATCGCCCAGGGTTACCTGTATTCCAAACCCCTGACCCGCGATGATTTGCATGCCTGGCTGGCAAGCAGATAATCCCACTGCACGCAACAGACCGGATTTTCTGGCCTGACGCGTGCAGCCCAACACCAACCTTGCTACTCACTGCGTCAGTAACCATGCATACTAAATGTGGCATTTTCCATTCTGTCCTGCATTTTTTGCAGACTGTCGCAAGTCACTATCAAAGCCAGCACGATTTCCCTACAGTATCAACATGGACTGAAAAGTCGCCAGCAGCCCGTGCATGACACCAGGCTGTAATGTCAGGGACAACCGTTAAAAGAGAAGCATCATGAATAATACCAATGCAGATACGATCAAGCAGCTTATCGCCGACCTGATGGCCTGGCTCAGCAAAAGCTTTGACACAACGGCAGCCTGGGTGACCAAATTATCCTGGTGGAAGTTTTTCTTGTTTGCCATTATCACCATCACTGCAGGCAGCATGCTGCAGGACATGCTGTTCACGTCGGAAGAAAAGGTGGTTGTCACAAAAAGCAGCCCATCTGGCAAATCCAGCAAGGCAAAAAAAACCAGCAAGATCAGCGATGGTGATACCAGTATAGAAATAGACAATACTGGCCTGCATATCCGTAAAAACAATATTGACGGCAAGGGCAAGCAGATAGAGATTGATGAGAACGGTGTCCACATCAGCAAGGACAGCGGCATTACTCCCCCTGCTCCGCCCTCGGCACCAGCCGCCCCTGGTGCAGTTGCACCTCCCGCACCACCAACACCTCCTAGCCCGCCGTCAATCTCAGAGAATGACGATATCCACATCAAGCTGCCTGCTGAAATAGCCAAGGAAATCAGCGAAGAAATCAATAATGCAGTTGCCGACGCTGCCGATGAAGAAGTACGTAGCTATAAACGCACCTCTTCCAAATGGTTTGTCAACTTCGTGGTCTTGCTGGTATTTGGCCTGTTTGGCATGAAAGCCCTGATGAGCGGCAAAGTCCGTGCCGAAGAAAAGGCCAAGGAAGCTGGCATGGCAGCCGAGCGCGAATCGCTGTTGCGTCAGGTCAGCGAAGCGCAGATGCAAATGATGCAGGCGCAAGTGGAGCCACATTTTCTGTTCAATACCCTGGCCTCGGTCGAGCATTTGATAGAAACCGATCCTCCACGTGCCGCTGCCATGCAGCGCAGCCTGATCGCCTATTTGCGTGCTGTCCTGCCACAAATGCGTGAAAATGCCAGCGTGACCAATCTCGGACGTGAAGCAGATATGATCAAATCCTATCTGGAGTTACTGAAAATGCGCATGGAAGAAAGACTGAATGTCGATTTCATCATGCCTGAAGGTTTGCGCAGCGCGTCTTTCCCACCGATGATGTTGCAATCCCTGGTAGAAAATGCCATCAAACATGGCCTGGAATGCAAGGCAGAAGGCGGCACCATACGCTTCCACGCCGAGGTTGCGCATAACAAGTTGCGTGTCTCAGTGACGGACGATGGACTGGGATTTGGTGCCATGCCCAGCAATGGCACTGGCCTGGGATTGCAAAATATACGCGAACGTCTGAAATTGATTTATAAAGAAAAAGGGCAAATGATCATTACGCCCAATCAACCCAGCGGAGTTTGCGTTACTATAGAAATCCCTTACGAATTAGCCAATTAATAACGACTATGCCAACAGCAATACTCGCCGATGATGAAAGACTGATGCGCGACCAGTTAAAGTCGCGCCTGGAACAAGTCTGGCCCGAGCTGGAAATTCTGGATGAAGCAAAAAATGGCGAGGAAGCTGTCGCCCTGGTCGAAACACACAAACCAGACCTGGTTTTCCTGGACATACGCATGCCGGTCAAAACCGGGCTGGAAGCGGCCAAGGACATAGGCAACAAGGCGCATATCGTTTTCATCACAGCTTACGATCAATATGCGATACAGGCTTTTGATCATGGTGCAGTTGATTATGTACTCAAGCCCGCCGACGTAGAGAGGCTGACGCGCACGGTAGAAAGACTCAAGGCAAGGTTAACTGCCCAGAGCCAGCCAAATGACATGAGCACCATGCTGTCACAACTGGCAAAACAGATGGGCATAGCACCCAAGCCCAATTACCTGCAATGGATACAGGCATCGATAGGCCAGGAATTGCGACTGATACCGGTAGAAGAAATTCTGTTCTTCCAGTCTGACGAAAAATATACGCGGGTACAGACCGCCACTTACGAAGCGCTTATACGCAAACCTGTGCGCGATCTGGCAGATGAACTCGACCCTGCCCTGTTCTGGCAAATCCACAGATCGACCCTGGTGAATGCCAAGGCCATTTCTGGCGTAGTGCGCGACCTGCGTGGCCGCCACCTGGTGCAGATCAAGGGGCTGACTGAGAAACTCGAGGTCAGCCGCAGCTTTGTGCATTTGTTCAAGCAGATGTAAGCCTTACGCCTCTCCAATAAAAAAGCCTCGCTTCATGATGAAGCGAGGCTTTTTTTCTGAAAAAACATTATCCTGACTTAAAGGATATGTCTGCCTATCCACCAGGCTATGGCTGCCACAAAAGCAGAAGCCGGGATTGTCAAAATCCATGCCCAGACGATGTTGCCGGCAACACCCCAGCGCACAGCAGACATTTTTTGTGCAGAGCCTACACCAACGATCGCACCAGTAATGGTGTGCGTTGTCGATACAGGAATACCCAGTACCGTTGCCATGATCAGGGTGATGGCACCACCGGTTTCAGCACAAAAACCGCCTACTGGTTTGAGTTTGGTGATTTTCTGACCCATGGTTTTCACGATACGCCAGCCACCAAACAAGGTACCCAGGCCTATGGCTGCATAGCAGGAATACACTACCCAGCTCGGCGGGCCTTTATCAGCCTCACTGGAATAACCGGCAGCAATCAACAACATCCAGATGATGCCCATGGTCTTTTGAGCATCATTACCACCATGTCCCAGACTGAAGACAGAAGCCGATACCAGTTGCAGGCGACGGAACCATTTATCCACTTTCCTTGGTGTCGACTTAACGAACAGCCAGGAGACGATCAGCATCATCACGGAACCCAGCACAAAGCCCAGCAAGGGTGACAAGACGATAAACAAGATGATCTTGTACAGACCGGCAGCAATCAGGGCCCCAGTACCTTCTTTCGCCACGGCAGCGCCTATCAGGCCGCCAATCAGGGCGTGTGAAGATGAAGACGGGATACCGAAATACCAGGTCACCAGATTCCAGAATATCGCCCCGACCAGGGCACCAAAGATGACATAGTGATCAACAATGACAGGATCAATCGTACCTTTGCCTATGGTCTTGGCAACCGACAGGTTAAAAACAAAAAAAGCAAATACATTGAATAAGGCAGCCATGGCTACAGCCTGGCTAGGCTTCAATACTCCCGTCGATACAACGGTTGCGATCGCATTGGCGGCATCATGGAAGCCGTTCATGAAATCGAATAACAATGCCAGTACCACCAATAAGATGATGACATACAGGCTCATATGAAAGGATTGCATAAAAGTGAATTCCCTTGTTCGCTCTCTGCATTGACAGAGAACTGTTAAGCGTCAATTAAGCGTCAAAATAAAAAAGTCAGACGCTTAAGCGTTCTCAACAATAATGCCTTCTATGATATTGGCGACATCCTCACAACGATCCGTTACTGTTTCCAGAATTTCGTAAATCGCTTTGAGTTTGATCAGATTGCGGACATCAGGTTCATCGCGGAACAGTTTGGACATGGCAGCGCGCATGACATGGTCAGCGTCCGATTCCAGGCGGTCGATTTCTTCGCACAGTGCCAGAATTTCGCGGGAATTATCCATGTTGTGCAGCAAGGCTACGGCTGCCTTCACTTTCTCGGCACAACCCAGGCAAAGTTCAGCAAGGCGCTTGGCTTCTGGTGTGATTTCACGGATATCGTACAGGGAGATGGTCTGGCCCGCATCTTCCAGCAAATCCAGAATATCATCCATCCGTGTGATCAGTTTATGGATGTCATCACGATCCAGTGGTGTGATGAAGGTTTTGTGCAACAATTCTATCGTGTTGTAAGTGACAGTATCAGCCTGTTTTTCTATGCTCTCTATCGCGTGAACACGGATCTCCAGGTCATCAAAGTTCGTCATCAGGGCAACCATTTCCTTGGAGCCTTTGACACATAACTCAGCATGTTGATTGAAGAGTTCAAAAAATTTGCCCTCGGTGGGCATCAAGCGTCCAAACATTTTATTCTCACTGAAAATATAAGATTTCTAGAATTGCCCAGGAAAGTGCATGCATACAAACATACCTGGCAACACTGTTCTACTTTTAAGTCTTTACAACACCACTTCGTCTCTACCAAGCAATCAATATCAGTTCATACTTTTTTTAATATTATTCGTTATCACCAAACACGGACAAATGACCGACGTAGTTATCGAATTTGGTGTATTCACCCAGGAAAGTCAGACGCACGCTACCAATGGGGCCGTTACGCTGCTTACCAATAATGATTTCTGCCGTCCCCTTGTCCGGTGAATCCGGGTTGTACACCTGGTCGCGATACAAAAAGATGATGACGTCAGCATCCTGTTCAATCGCACCAGATTCACGCAAGTCAGACATGACAGGACGTTTATTTGGTCTTTGTTCCAGGGAGCGGTTCAACTGGGATAAGGCAATCACTGGACAATGCAGTTCTTTTGCCAGGCCCTTCAAGTTACGGGAAATTTCAGAAATCTCGGTCGCACGGTTTTCACCGGCATTATTGGCTGACATCAATTGCAAGTAATCGACTATCACCAAACCCAGTTTGCCACATTGGCGCGCCAGGCGGCGTGAGCGTGCACGCAACTCAATTGAACTCAGCGCTGGAGTTTCATCAATGTACAACTGCGCATCATTCATTTTTTGTATCGCATGCGTCAGGCGGGGCCAGTCTTCATCAGTCAGCTTGCCGACCCGCAGGCGGCTTTGATCCAGACGACCTACCGAGCCCAGCATACGCATGGCCAACTGAGCGCCACCCATCTCCATGGAGAACACGGCGACTGGCAAGCCACTGTCTATCGCCACGTTCTCACCTATATTCAGCGAGAAGGCCGTTTTACCCATGGATGGACGTCCCGCCACAATGATCAGATCACCCGGCTGCAAACCTGAAGTCATTTTGTCCAGATCAACAAAACCGGTAGGCACACCGGTAATATCGTTCTGGTTGTCGCGGTTGTACAATTCATCAATGCGTTCAACCACTTGTGTCAGCAAGGGCTGGATGGCCTGGAAACCTTGTGCTCCACGCGCGCCCTCTTCGGCGATGGCAAAAATCTTGGATTCCGCCGCGTCCAGCATTTGCTTGACCTCTTTCCCTTGCGGGTTAAAGGCGTCTCCTGAAATCTCATCTGCCACGGTAATCAGCTTGCGCAAGACACCGCGGTCACGCACGATCTCTGCGTAGCGGCGTATATTCGCAGCCGAAGGTGTATTCTGCGCGAGCGCGTTGAGGTAGGTCAGGCCGCCGGCGTCTTCTGCCTTGCCCATGCCATTCAGGGCTTCATACACAGTGATGACGTCAGCAGGACGGGAAGAATTGATCAATTTGACCATGCACTGGAAAATGATCCTGTGGTCATAACGATAAAAATCTTCTTCGTTGATGAAGTCAGCGATACGATCCCAGGCGGCATTATCAAGCAGCAAACCTCCGAGAACAGATTGCTCTGCTTCTATGGAATGAGGGGGGACACGCAAGGCATCAAGTTGAGGATCAGAACCAGCTTTCATGGCGCGCATTATAACCGTTAAATCAGACTATCAGAACGTCCCAGCATGGAGAAATGAACCAGTTTGTGACAAGTTTGTGACAAATAGCGAAATCGCTCAAAATTCGGCCATCCACATAAAAAAAGCCGGGAAAACCCGGCTTTTTTGAATTTGCCAAGAAAGCAAATTAAGCGTGTTCGCCCAATACAGCAACGATAACGTCAACTACCACATCAGTGTGCAGAGCAACGGAAACACTGTGATCGCCAGCGATCTTCAACGGACCTTGTGGCAAACGCACTTGTGCTTTTTCTACCGCAAAACCTTGTTTAGTCAGGGCTTCAGCGATATCAGCATTAGTAACAGAACCAAACAAACGGCCATCTACACCCGCTTTTTGTGTGATTTGTACGGTCAGACCGGACAGTTTTTCGCCTTGAGCTTGAGCTGCTGCCAATTTGGCTGCTGCTGCTTTTTCCAGTTCAGCGCGTTTAGCTTCGAATTCAGCAACTGCAGCTGTCGTAGCACGACGAGCCATACGTTGTGGAATCAAAAAGTTACGTGCATAGCCGTCTTTTACGCGAACTACATCACCCAGATTGCCGAGATTAACGACTTTATCCAACAGAATAACTTGCATATTTTTCTCCTTTACCTTGTCGTCAATTACGCTGTGTGCAAATCAGTGTATGGCAGCAACGCGAGGTAACGTGCACGTTTGATTGCAGTGTCAACTTGACGTTGATACAGCGCTTTTGTACCGGTCAAACGTGCTGGCATGATTTTGCCGTTTTCTTGCACGAAATCTTTCAGTGTGTCGATGTCTTTGTAGTCAACTTTTTCTACATGTGCTGCTGTGAAGCGGCAGAATTTTTTGCGTTTGAACAAAGGGTTTTGTTGTTGACGCTTTTGCTTCAATTTGCTTTTGTCGAATTTTTTACCGAATGCCATTTTTGGCTCCTAATCTAGTAAATGTGTCCCGAATTCAGTGATATGAAAAACGAGACTTTTGCTATTGCGATTTTTGCGCGCTAAAAAACCGGTGAATTCCATGGGCTGTTCCAGGGCAATTTCTGTAAAACGCTGGGATATTTCACCAGCAGCCATCGCAGAAATCTCAAACTCGACCTGGCGGACAGTGTTCGCCTCACGAGTTTCTGAACTATGCATCAAGGTAGCAGAAGCTATCGGGATACCGGCCGGGGTGTAGCGCAATGCGCTTTTTCCCACAATCCGGGCTACGAGCTTCAGCTGATTCACTATTTTTTACGCGACCTTTGTCAATTATTAAGCAGCAGGCGCTTCAACACGTTGCGCTTTTGCAGCATCTTCTTTCTGAACAGCTTTCATCATAGGAGAAGGTGTTGTTTCTGCTTTTTTCAATTTGACTGTCAGGTGACGCAAGACAGCATCATTGAATTTGAATGCTGTTTCCAACTCGAGCAGAGTTTCAGCATCGCATTCGATGTTCATGCAAACGTAGTGCGCTTTCGCCAGTTTTTGAATCATGTAAGCCAGTTGACGACGGCCCCAGTCTTCAACGCGGTGGATTTGACCACCACGGGCTACAACACTTGCCTTGTAGCGCTCGATCATTGCAGGAACTTGCTCGCTCTGATCTGGATGTACGATAAATACGATTTCATAATGACGCATATATTCTCCTTGTGGACAATAAAAATAGCCCGCCTCGGCGTCAAGACGAGTGCGGGAAGAGGAAAGCCGACAATAATAACCCAGTTTTTCATATTGATCAATTAGATCAGTGACTTAGGCAATTTATCTGCCAATTCCTCATCGTAAGTGAGGTATTTTTTTCACATTTCTCATTAATTACGGTCATTTTGACTTGCATATTCAGCTTTACTGTATAAAAATACAGACTGCTTGTATATACAGCACCTTAACACTAGAAAACGCCATGCTCAAACTCACTTCCCGACAGGAACAAATCCTGAACCTGATCAAAGACGCCATTCAAAACACGGGGTTTCCTCCTACTCGTGCCGAGATTGCGACAGAGCTGGGGTTCCGCTCTACCAATGCTGCTGAAGAACATCTGCAAGCCCTGGCACGCAAAGGCGTCATAGAAATTGCGGCAGGTACTTCACGCGGTATACGCCTGCTGGAGTCAGAGTTGTCCAGCCATATCACAGGCAAGCAACTGGCCTTGCCTCACCCCGCTCTATTGCAACTTGCCCTGCCACTGGTTGGCCGCGTTGCCGCTGGCTCCCCGATACTGGCGAGTGAACACATAGAATCCACTTACCACGTAGATCCTGCCCTGTTTTCTGCCAAGCCGGATTTTTTACTAAAGGTACGCGGCATGTCCATGCGCGATGCTGGCATACTTGACGGTGACTTGCTGGCCGTCAAAAAGGCTGACAGTGCCCGCAATGGCCAGATCGTGGTTGCGCGCCTGGGTGATGATGTGACCGTCAAGCGCTACAAAAAAACTGGCAGCCTGATAGAGCTGATGCCAGAGAACCCGGATTATCCCGTGATCAAGATTGGCGACTCGGAAGAAGATTTCGCGCTGGAAGGTCTGGCTGTCGGCCTCATGCGCAACTGGGTTTGAGGTCAGCCCGGGCGTGATTTTACCCTCTCGTTTGCTTCACGCCCGGGCAGAATCTCAAGCTTATATTTCAAGCTATTTGTTTCTGTCTACTGGCAAGCCCGCCTTGCTTCCTCTCATTAAGTGACTCACTCTCAGCTGAGATAAGCGACAGATATAAAAAAACGTCCGGACTTTCCGGACGTTTTTCATTTCAGAGCAACAAGCTGTTGCTTCAGAAGCTTAGTGCTTAACAACCGTTGTATCTGCAGGTGCTTCAGCTGGCGCAGTGGCGGGCGTTGCAGCCGCCACAGAAACAGGCTCATCCACCAAAGGAACAGGCTGGGTTTCCAGTGCAATTTCCAGGACCTTGTCTATCCACCTGACCGGGATGATTTCCAGTTTGTTTTTTACATTGTCCGGGATCTCTGCCAGATCCTTGGCATTTTCCTCAGGTATCAAGACTGTCTTGATGCCACCACGGTGAGCAGCCAGCAATTTCTCTTTCAAGCCACCGATAGGCAATACTTCACCACGCAAGGTGATTTCACCTGTCATGGCAACATCAGCACGAACCGGGATGCCTGTAAACACTGACACCAGAGCCGTGGTCATGGCTATACCGGCAGATGGACCATCTTTTGGTGTTGCGCCTTCTGGTACATGGATATGGATGTCGCTCTTCTCGAATACATCTGCCTTGATACCCAGACGTTTGGCGCGGCTGCGTACCACAGTGCGGGCTGCTTCTATCGATTCTTTCATGACATCGCCCAGTGTACCTGTGCGTATCACACCGCCTTTACCTGGCATATTGACAGCTTCTATGGTCAGCAAATCGCCACCCACTTCCGTCCAGGCCAAACCGACTACCTGACCAATCTGATTATCCTTGACGGCAACACCAAAGTCATAGCGACGTACACCCAGGTATTTATCCAGATTTTTAGAATTGACCGTAGCTTTTTTCTCGGTCTTTTTGAGCAAGAGCATTTTCACGACCTTGCGGCAAATCTTGGAGATTTCCCTTTCCAGCGAACGCACACCGGCTTCACGGGTGTAATAACGAATGATGTCGCGTATTGCACTTTCAGCCACGGTGATTTCGCCTTCTTTCAAACCATTGTTCTTGATTTGTTTAGGCAACAGATAACGCTGGGCAATGCTGGTCTTTTCATCTTCGGTATAACCCGACAGACGTATCACTTCCATCCTGTCCAGCAATGCTGGCGGGATATTGTAAGAGTTGGACGTCGCTACAAACATCACATCGGACAAATCGAAATCGACTTCGATATAGTGGTCCGAGAAAGTGTGATTTTGCTCAGGGTCCAATACCTCCAGCAAGGCAGACGAAGGGTCGCCACGGAAGTCAGCACCCATCTTATCGACTTCATCCAGCAGGAATAATGGATTACGTACACCGACCTTGGACAGGCTTTGCAAGATTTTGCCTGGCATGGAGCCTATGTAAGTACGGCGATGACCGCGAATTTCTGCCTCATCACGCACGCCACCGAGGGCCATACGCACGAACTTGCGGTTCGTGGCACGGGCGATGGATTGCCCCAGCGAGGTTTTACCCACACCTGGAGGACCTACCAGACACAGGATAGGCGCTTTCAACTTGTCGACGCGCTGTTGTACTGCAAGATATTCCAGGATGCGTTCTTTGACCTTATCGAGGCCAAAGTGTTCGTCTTCCAATACTTTTTCAGCATTCGTCAAATCATTATTGACCTTGGATTTTTTCTTCCATGGCAAATTGACGATAGTGTCGATGTAATTACGGACGACAGTAGCTTCTGCCGACATAGGCGACATCATCTTGAGTTTTTTCAACTCATTCTGTGCTTTGTCGCGGGCTTCTTTAGGCATTTTGGCGGCCAGGATTTTTTTCTCCAGCTCGTCAATATCAGCGCCCTCTTCACCCTCGCCCAGCTCTTTCTGTATAGCCTTGACTTGCTCGTTCAGGTAATACTCGCGCTGGGATTTTTCCATCTGGCGCTTGACGCGACCACGGATGCGCTTTTCAACTTGCAAGATATCGAGCTCGCCTTCGAGCTGACCCAGCAAATGTTCAAGACGTTTTGCCACACTGAAAATTTCCAGGATGACCTGTTTTTGTTCCAGCTTCAAAGGCAGGTGCGCGGCGATGGTATCAGCCAGGCGACCAGCGTCATCAATGCCGGACAGGGATGCCAGAATTTCTGGTGGAATCTTTTTGTTCAGTTTGACGTATTGGTCAAATTGCTGAACGATAGTACGGCGCATAGCCTCGACTTCTGACTCATCACCTTCATCGACGGCGATCGGTGTCAGGTCAGCAAAGAAATGCGACTCAGAATCATGGATCTTGCTGATGCGCGCACGTTGCGCACCTTCGACCAGCACCTTGACAGTGCCGTCGGGCAATTTCAGCATTTGCAGAATATTGGCAATACAGCCAATTTCATAGATATCATCTGCCGAAGGTTCATCCTTGGCAGCAGCTTTCTGGGCAGCAAGCATGATGCTCTTGCCCTGGTCCATAGCGGCTTCGAGGGCTTTAATGGATTTGGGGCGGCCCACAAACAGGGGGATTACCATGTGCGGGAATACAACGACATCACGCAGTGGCAACAACGGCAATTGGGTTTGTTCGGTAATCAGAGTAGTCGTCATGGCGCACCTTTCATAAATACTGGTTAACAATGTTGGCGCACTGGGCGGAAACACAAGCCCATTCTGGAAAAAAACAATAAAAAAAGCCACTCAGAGAGCTTCTCCGGGTAGCTTTACGATTGAAGCCAGAATCGTTTGGTTAAACCATTGTACTTCGAATCAAATTAAAAAAAGGCAAAATAAATAAAAATGGGGAGCTAAGTCCCCATTTTTGTTACTTCGCAGCAAACAATGCCATCAGGCACCAGATACTTTTGGCTGCTCATGGTAAATCAGCAAGGGTTTGGCGCCATTCGTAATGGTATTTTCATCAATGACAACTTTTTCCACATTCTGATGGCTAGGCAAGTCATACATGACATCCAGCAGAGCATGCTCAAGGATGGAACGCAGGCCACGAGCACCAGTTTTCCGCGCAATGGCCTTCTTGGCAATCGCTTGCAAGGCCGCGGGGCGAATATCCAGTTCAGTACCTTCCATCTCCAGCAATTTTGCATATTGCTTGATCAGCGCATTTTTGGGCTCAACCAGGATTTGTATCAGCGCTGCTTCATCCAGTTCATTAAGCGTAGCAATCACAGGCAAACGACCAACCAGTTCAGGAATGAGACCAAACTTGATCAAATCCTGCGGCTCTGCGTCTTGCATGACTTCGCTGGCGCTCTTTTCAGTCTGGCTCTTGACGCTGGCAGAGAAACCTATGCTGCTGCGCTCTGAACGGTCAGAAATGATCTTGGCCAGGCCATCAAATGCACCACCGCAGATGAACATGATGTTGGTGGTGTCGATCTGGATGAAATCCTGATTCGGATGCTTGCGACCACCTTGAGGTGGCACTGACGCCATGGTACCTTCAACCAACTTCAGCAAGGCCTGTTGCACGCCCTCACCGGATACGTCACGGGTGATCGAAGGATTATCAGATTTACGGGAAATCTTGTCGATTTCATCGATATAGACGATACCTTTTTGTGCGCGCTCGACCTCATAATTGCAATTTTGCAGCAATTTCTGGATGATGTTTTCTACGTCCTCACCAACATAGCCAGCTTCAGTCAGGGTAGTCGCATCGGCGATGACGAAAGGCACATTCAGCATGCGTGCCAGTGTTTGCGCCAGCAAGGTTTTACCAGAGCCGGTAGGACCTACCAGCAGAATATTGCTCTTTGCCAGTTCAACGTCATCTTTTTTACCGAGATGTTTGAGGCGCTTGTAATGGTTGTATACAGCCACTGCCAGGATGCGCTTGGCATTCAACTGGCCAATGACGTACTGATCCAGCAAATCCGTGATTTCCTGTGGTGTAGGCAACTCAGTTTTAGCACTGGCAATATTATCAATCTCTGACACTTCGTCACGAATGATGTCATTGCACAGATCGATACACTCGTCGCAGATGAATACGGATGGCCCAGCTATTAATTTTTTAACCTCATGCTGACTCTTGCCGCAAAACGAGCAATAGAGCAACTTTTCTCCGCTGGAGGATTTTTTATCGGGCATGATACGTATATGAAATAAACAAAATTAATCTATAAACTGATGATTAAACGCTGGCTGGACAGAGCCTGGACTCAGGCCTCAGCCACGCACATTAAACATTAATAATCTCAGCTTCTTGGTCTTGCATATTACCTGCAAAAACGTCTTTCGTCATGACATCAATATGCAACAATGGGGAGCAAAGAGACATTATAGAACAGAATAAAAAAACGCCCGGACCATCATGGAACAGGCGTTTTTCTTTTGATAAGCAATGTGCTTGGGGGATTTAAGCGCGATGCGCCAGCACCTTATCGATCAGACCATATTCCGCAGCAGCATCTGCTGACATGAAATTATCACGATCTGTATCTTTGGCAATTTGCTCCAGGCTGCGGCCAGTTTTTTCAGCCAGTATGCCATTCAGGCGCTCACGCAGATACAGGATTTCACGTGCCTGAATTTCAATATCAGATGCCTGACCTTGAGCGCCGCCCAGAGGTTGATGAATCATGATACGGGAATTTGGCAAAGAGAAGCGCTTGCCCTTGGCACCTGCTGCCAGCAAAAAGGCACCCATGGATGCCGCCATACCGGTACACAGGGTAGATACGTCAGGCTTGATGAACTCCATGGTATCGAAAATCGCCATACCAGCAGATACCGAACCACCAGGAGAGTTGATGTAAAGTGAAATATCCTTATCAGGATTTTCACTTTCCAAAAACAGCAACTGCGCAACAACAAGATTGGCAGTCTGATCATTGACCGGACCTACCAGGAAAATCACACGCTCCTTGAGCAAGCGTGAGTAGATGTCGTATGAACGCTCACCCCTGCCGCTTTGCTCAATCACCATAGGCACCATGCCCAGCATGTTTGTGTCCAGTGCCGAATTACGGATGATGCCTGTCATGTGTTTTCCTTTATTTGTTACGCTTGTGCGTTGTTACCCATCAATTCGTCGAAAGGCAGAACTTTGTCTGTGACTTTCGCTTTACCCAACACATAGTTAACGACGTTTTCTTCTAATACAAGGGCTTCAACTTCAGCCAGACGATTGCGGTCGCTGAAATAATATTTAACGACTTGCTGCGGATCTTCGTAGCTTTGAGCAAAATCTTCAACTTGCGCCTTGATTTGTTCAGTTGTCGCTTGCAGATTGTTAGCCTTTACCAGCTCAGCCAGGATCAAGCCCAGGCGAACGCGGCGCTCAGCTTGTGCATTGAACAAGTCAGCAGGGAAAGGCACATCTTTGACGTTCATGCCGCGTTGCGCCATGTCCTGACGTGTCATTTCTGCCAGACGTTCGCTGTCTTGAGCAACCAGAGTTTTTGGCACGTCAAATTCCACGACCTTGACCAATGCGTCCATCACGCTTTCTTTAGTCTTGGATTTGACACGGCCACGTACTTCGCGTTCCAAGTTGTCTTTGATATCTGCGCGCATCTTGACCAGGTCGCCATCTTCCACACCCAGCATTTTGGCAAACTCGGAATCCACTTCAGGCATATGCGCCCATTCCAGTTTTGTCAAAGTGATCGTGAATTCTGCAGTTTTACCTGCGACGTCCTTGCCATGATAGTCTTCAGGGAAAGCCAGTGGGAAAGTCTTGGATTCGCCGACTTTCAGACCGATAGTTGCGGCTTCAAACTCAGGCAACATGCGGCCTTCGCCCAGTACGAATGCAAAACCATCAGCTTTGCCGCCAGCAAATTCGACGCCGTCGATCTTGCCAACAAAATCTACTGTAGCGCGATCGCCATTTTGTGCGGACTGGTCTGCACCACCGTCACCATGCGCGCCCTGCTCGCCTTTAACGTGGAAATGGACACGTTGCTTGCGCAGGATATCGATGGTTTTATCGATTTCAGCGTCAGTTACGTCAGATTTGACTTGTTCAACTTCTGCAACAGCCAAATCACCCACTGTAATTTCTGGATACACCTCGAAAGTTGCATCGAATGCCAAGCTGCCTTCAGCCACGTCTGATCCAGACTTTGGCTCTATGCTTGGGTAACCAGCAACACGCAATTTGTTTTCATTTGCTGCAGCAGCAAAAGCCTGGCCGACTTTGTCGTTCAGTACTTCTGTTTCTACTTGATAGCCATATTGGGCGGCTACCATTTTCATAGGTACTTTACCAGGACGGAAACCAGGCGCTTTTGCTGTGCGTGCGCGCTGTTTCAAACGCTTTTCAACTTCCGATTGCACATCAGCGACCGGGAAGGAAATCGTCAAACGGCGTTCCAATTTATCTAAAGTTTCGACTGCAGTTGCCATGAAAATCGTCCAAATAGTAAAAATTCTGTGGTGCGAGGAGGGGGACTCGAACCCCCACACCATTGCTGGCGTCAGGACCTAAACCTGGTGCGTCTACCAATTTCGCCATCCTCGCGGGATGTATGTTTATGTTCACCGGCGCAATGCCGCCACACGTTCTGCACGGCCGTCACAAAAGCAAAGGGCGACCCGAAATTCAAGCGTCGCCCAAAACTGATGTATGTGGCATTACAACTCCAGCCCGATATTCTACTGGATTTTATCGGCATGTGCCTTATTTTTTTAAATACAAGCTCAATGCAGGTGCTTTAAGCCCTTGATGCAGGCAAGATTGGCGGATTTAAGCCATTTTTCGTTCCCACCTACACTATGGCAGGCGGGAACGACATCAGACACATACCTAGAACATGCGCCTAGAGGCTGGTTTTCTTGACCCTGAACCAGGCAGCATACAAGGCTGGCAAGAATAACAAGGTCAATGCTGTTGCGATAACCAAACCACCCATGATGGCAACCGCCATTGGGCCCCAGAACACGGAACGTGACAAAGGTATCATCGCCAGCACCGCTGCTGCTGCCGTCAGGATAATAGGCCTGAAACGGCGCACCGCAGACTCAACAATCGCCTCCCATGGTGGCACGCCCTCACCTATGTCATGCTCAATCTGGTCAATCAGAATGACAGAGTTACGGATGATCATACCAAACAGGGCAATGACACCGAGCTGAGCAACGAAGCCAAATGGACGCTGCAATATCAGCAAGGCCATCGCTGCCCCCGCCACACCCAAAGGCCCAGTCAGGAACACCAGCACAGAGCGCGAGAAACTATGTAATTGCAACATCAACAAGGTGAAGATGATGAAAATCACAAATGGCACGTTGGCAGCAATTGACTCCTGCGCCTTGCCACTGTCAGCAGCTGCACCTGCCAGTTCTATCTTGTAACCTGGCAAGAGACTGGCCCTGATCTGGTCAAGCTTGGGCGAAATCTGGCTGGACACAGTTGGCCCCTGTATGCCATCAACCACGTCAGACTGCACCGTTACTGCCCATTCGCGACCTTCACGCCAGACCACACCCGGCTCCCATACCAGATTGATACGGGCGACCTGGGACAAAGGCACAAATTTGCCACTGCCAGTTGGCACATTGGCATTACCCAATGCTTCTATGGTAGAACGCTCATCGACTGGTTGACGCACGACAATATCAATCAGCTTGTTGCCATCACGGAACTGACCAACAGTCGTACCCGTCAGGATGGTGTTGGCAGCACGCATCACGGCTTGCGAAGTAATGCCCAATGCACGCAACTTATCCTGGTCGAGGTCAATACGCACTACCTTGACTGATTCATTCCAGTTGTCATTCACACCAACGGTATTCGGGTTGGCACGCATGACCTCTTTGACGCGATCAGCAATTTCCCTGACTTTGGTCACTTCCAGACCGGTGACACGGAACTGCACAGGATAAGGAACCGGCGGACCATTTGGCAAAAGTTTCACACGACCACGCACCTCAGGAAAATCATTCTTGAATGCTTCAATGATCTTCAGGCGCAAAGCTGCCCTCGCCTTCAGGTCTTTGGGCAATACCACAATCTGCGACACGTTGGTCTGCGGGAAAATCTGATCCAGCGGCAGATAGAAACGTGGGCTACCCGTACCGACATAGCTGGTCACACTTTCCACGCCCTGCTGTTTTTGCATGAAGGCTTCAAACTTCTTGGCCTGTGCTTCCGTGGCCTGGAAGGATGAACCTTCGGGCAGCCACAACTCCACCATCAATTCAGGACGGCTTGAATCGGGGAAGAACTGTTGCTCAATGAATTTGAATCCATACACGCCCAGACCAAACACACCCAGCGTAATGATGATGGTAGTCTTGCGCCAATTAACGCACCAGTTCACCAAGGCACGGAAACGGGTATAAAAAGGTGTATCAAAAATCTCATGCTCACTGCCACCAGAGCCGCCATGTGGTTTCACCTTCAGCAACAAATAACCCAGATAAGGCGTAAAAATAACCGCCGCCAGCCAGGAAATCAGCAAAGCCAGGGCATTTACCGAGAACATCGAGAAGGTATACTCACCCGCTGCAGATTTTGCCAGGCCGATAGGCAAGAAGCCCGCAGCCGTGATCAGAGTACCAGTCAGCATGGGCATCGCCGTTGATGTGTAGGCAAAGGTTGCCGCATCAAAGCGCGAGAAACCTTCTTCCATCTTACGAACCATCATTTCAACCGCGATAATCGCATCATCGACCAGCAAACCCAGGGCAATGATCAGGGCACCCAGCGATATCTTGTGCAAATCGATATCAAAGATGCGCATGAACAGGAAGGTAATTGCCAATACCAACGGTATCGTCAAACCAACCACCAAACCAGGCCAGATATCGAGGCGGAAAGGTTTAGTATGCAAACCCAAGGCCAGGAAACTGACTGCAAGAACAATGACGACCGCCTCTATCAATGTGCGGATAAATTCACCGACAGAAGACTTCACCGCATCCGGCTGATTGGTCACCTGCTCCAGGGTAATGCCTACTGGCAGTTTTGCCTTGATTTCAGCAACATCAACTTGCAGGTGTTTGCCCAGCTCTATGATATTGCCGCCCTTTTCCATGGAAATACCGAGGCCGACAACTTCTTTTCCATTAAAGCGCATCTTGTCTTGCGGCGGGTTTTTATACTCACGTTTGACGGTAGCAAAATCACCCAGGCGGAAAGTCGTGCCATTGGCGCGCAATTGCAGGTTTTCCAGCTCTTTAACCGTCATCAGCGCGCCAGAAACGCGCACTTGCAGGTTATCTGTCGAGGTGGTCAGAACCCCCGTAGCTTCCACACCATTCTGAGAATTGATTTGCCCCACGATGGAATCAAAAGGCACGCCCAGTTGCGAGAATTTCTTTTGCGAGAATTCAATGTTGATTTTCTCGTCCTGCACACCAAACAACTCTACTTTGGAGACAGAAGGGATGCGCAAGAATTGCTGACGCACAAAATCGGCATATTCCTTGACTTCTTCATACTTGAAACCATCGCCGGACAAGGCAAAGATGGAGCCATAGGTATCGCCGAATTCATCATTGAAGAAAGGACCTATGACACCCGGGGGCAAAGTCCCGCGTATATCACTGATCTTCTTGCGCACCTGGTACCAGGCCTGCGGCGTTTCCTTGGGCGGCGTCGATTCACGCAATTGCAGGATGATTAAAGTCTCACCTGGTTTGGAGTAGCTGCGTATCTTGTCTATATAAGGCGTTTCTTGCAGCTTTTTTTCCAGCTTGTCAGTCACCTGGTCTGCCATTTGCAAAGCGGTGGCACCTGGCCAGATAGCCCGCACCACCATCGCACGGAAAGTAAATGGCGGATCTTCATCCTGCCCGAGTTTGCCATAGCTGAGTATGCCTCCCAGCAAAAGCACAACCATCAGGTAGCGCGTCAGCGGGATATGCTCCAGCGCCCACCTGGATAAATTGAAACCACGTGAGGAATCACTCATTTGGCAGCTCCTGCTGCTGGTGCTGCCTGCGCTGCAGGAGCTACGGACGCAGCATCACTGGCAGCGGCCACAGACTTGGCCGGGGCGGGGGCAGTTTCCACACCGAGTATGGTTACTTTCTGGCCATTCTTGAGCAGGTTGGCACCCGCCGTCACCACTACCTGACCTGGCTTGACACCACCAGCCAGCAAAGCTTCTTCGCCAGAAGAACCAGCTACTTGAACCGGCACCAGCCTGACTACGCCAGATTCGACCACCCAGACTGAAGAAACATTTTTTTCCTGAAACAAGGCAGTCAAAGGCACTTTGATTGCACTATTCGGATTTTTCGCATTGAAGCTGACATAAGCCGTCATGCCCAGTTGTACATCCTTGTTATCACCAGCAAGGCTGACTTTGGCAGTGTAAGTGCGGGTGACAGGATCAGCCATAGGTGACAATTCACGCAATTTACCAGGTATGGTCTGGCCAGGGTTGGCCCACAAACGTACATTGACATCCGTCAGTTGGCGGATGGAATTGACCTTGTCTTCAGGTACACCAACGATAACGTCCATGGCCCCCAATTGGGCTACGCGCACCACTGGCGTGCCAGCGGCAACCACCTGCCCCACCTCGGCATCAATGCCTGTCACCACTCCATCAACATCAGCTACCAGGCTGGTATAGGAAGACTGGTTGGACTGGTTTTTATAAGCTGCCAGAGCCTGTTCATAAGTTGATTGCGCCGATTTGTAAGCGACTTCTTTGCCATCCAGCACGGCGGCGGCCACAAAATTCTTGGAGCGCAACTCCTGATAACGCTTCAATTCAGCCTTGGCCAGATCACGGTTACTCTCGGCTGCGGTCAGCCCTGCCTTGGCCTGGACCTGCGCCAGCGCCAGGTCCTGAGGGTCAAGCTGCATCAATACCTGGCCGCGCTTGACCAGCGTACCGGCATCCACTTTACGGGCAACGATTTTGCCCGGCACGCGAAAACCCAGGCGTGATTCTATGCGCGGACGCACTTCACCAGTCAGCTCAGCATTGATATCTATATTACTGCTCGCCAGGGTAATGGTTCTGACCGGACGTATGTCTTCGGTTTTTTCGGCAGGTTTGGAGCAAGCCAGCAATAGTGTTGCAGAAGCAAGAATGAAGGCGAATTGGGCAGCGCGCCTTCCAGCAAACTGCCTCGCTTGAGGATGGATGGTAGTTTCTGGTGTTAACACAGGAGTTTTCCTTTACTATGCTGGCTTTCAGGGCCGGAACAAAACGGGCAAAAATGACAATGTGATTTTATTAATATTCAATATTGACTGCATGCTACTATCAAGTAACTGACTTTGCGGTTAGTAATTATAGTTAAGCATCTTGTTTTTGCCAATGACTTTTCGGTCATTAAGACTTTCCATGGAATTTAGCTAAACAAATGTCGGTTAACCATTACGAAAACTTCCCCGTTGCTTCCCTATTGCTTCCTGCCCGCTTAAGACCAGCGGTCAAGGTCATCTATGCTTTCGCCCGCAGTGCCGACGACATTGCCGATGAGGGAGATGCCAGCCCAGAGCAAAGGTTGGCGCAACTGGCAGAATATGAACGCGAACTCGATAACATAGAGAAAAATAGTAGCAGTGAATCACAACTATTCAAGGCGCTGGCTAAGGTGATACGTGAATATAAGCTGCCTTTGCAAAGCTTTCGCGATTTGCTGTCGGCATTCAAGCAGGATGTCGTCACTACCAGATATACAGACTTTACCGGGCTACTGGATTATTGTGCCCGCTCTGCCAATCCGGTCGGCACACTGATGTTGCACCTGTATGAACAGGCCAGCACTGAAAATTTGCGCGATTCAGATGCGATCTGCAGTGCACTGCAACTGATCAATTTTTGGCAGGATGTCGCCATAGACTGGCAAAAGCAAAGAATCTATATCCCGCTGGATGACCTGAGCCGGTTTGGCATAGGAGAGCAGCAAATTGCCAGTGGCATGCAAAATGAGGACTGGCGCAATATGATGCGTTTTCAGGTGGCACGCACCAGAAATATGATGGAATCTGGCAGCGGTCTGGCAAAGCGCCTGCCCGGCAGGCTGGGATGGGAATTGCGCCTGGTGGTACAAGGCGGGCTGCGCATACTGGAAAAAATCGAAGCAGCAAATTACAACGTATTTCAGCACAGGCCCACATTAACCAAGACCGACTGGATCAGACTGGCATGGCGGGCTACACACATGTGAAGACAAACCAGCGCAAATCCGCACCGTTCAATCGCTGACCCACAGCAAACGTTTGCCAGCATCCCGCTGTGTCAACAAATTGTAGCAACATGTAAATCATTATTGTTTTTGTCTGATAGCAATAGGAGATACACGGGATTGAACTTAAAATCAGACTGTCAATCACACCAAGCAGTAATCCCTTGCGTTTCTTTTACGAGCAAGCGGGTCTGCACCGGATTCTGGAGTCTGAATGCGAACTTGTATATGTCGATGTGTTTTCCTACTATCACTATTGTCACTTAACGGCTGTACCGTCATTGCAATTGCCGATGCTGCGGTCTCAACCACCGTTAAAGTCGGCAGTGCCGTCGTTGGCACTGCCGTCGACGTCACACGTGCAGGCGTCAGGGCCGTCACCAGCGACAGCGAAGAAGATAGTGATGCCAATAAGGACAGCGACAGCAGTGACGCCGACAGTAACTCCAATAGCAAGCACCATAGATAAGCACCCGTATTTTGTACGATAGCCAACTCAATATCATGCCCACAGCATTGCAAATTGCCAAGCACAGGGAAATCCAGTCCGCTGCCAAGACGGTACTGGCACGCCTGGCTGGCATGATCACGGCTGAAGATACCGAACAAAGCATCGCCGACAAGGCTTATGCCATGCTGTGCGAATCGGGCTATTCCGAAACCTGGTACCACCAATGCCCAGCCCTGGTCCTGCTTGGGTCGCGTAGTTGTGTCTCCATTTCTGGCAGTGATTACCAACCCGGCAAAGAAACCGTGGGATCAGCCAATCTGATTACGGTGGATTTGAGCCCGGTCCATGATGCGTATTGGGGAGATTGCGCTCGCTCCTTCCCCGTTGAAAACGGCAGGGTAACGCACACGCCACAATTGCTGGAGTTCCGCAATGGGCTTTGCTTCCAGCAGCATCTGCATGCGCAAATGCTGGAAACCGTGACACCGAAAACCACCTTTGGCGAATTATTTGACTGGGCCAATTTACGCATACGTCAAAATGGCTTTGTGAATCTGGATTACCGCAACAATGTCGGACACAGCATAGTCACAGACCGCGACCAGCGCCAATACATCCATTCTGATAACAACCAGGAGTTGGGAGACGTCGCTTTTTTCAGCTTTGAACCCTTCATACGCCTCAAAGGCGGCAAATGGGGCTTCAAGCATGAAGGGATTTTTTATTTCAATGAGCAGGGCAAGCTGGAAGAAATATAAAGGCAAAGGCAGCCCCCCCCGCCACCCATTTAATCCGCCTGCCCTTGCGGGTAAACACAAAAAAGCTGGACAGACGTTAATCTGTCCAGCTTTTTGTTTATATCAACCGCGTGCTATCAGGTCTTGGCGCAATCTACCACTGCATTTCTTGAGGCAGCTGGATTGGATGCATCGACAAAACCAGTACCACCAGTAACCTTGCAAGTCTGACCGGTAGCCTGGGTATCAACCGTGATATTGAATGGCTTGCCACTCAACCAGCTCCAGTTGAACTGATAATTACCTGGCGCACTGACAGAGAATTTATCAGCAAAACCATCTACAGTATTCACCATGGTCAACACGGTGCCGGCTGTCAGACCATTGACGGTAAATTGAACTGGCACGGCAGGTACGCAAGATACCAGGGCCGTCAGCGAAGCTGCAGGATTGGCATTGTTGACCGTGCCAGTGCCATTGGCGACTGTACAGTATTGCGATGCGGGCGGGATGCCTACAGTCACAGCAAACGGCTGCCCGCTGACACCATAAGATGCAAACTGGAAGCTGCCATTGGCCGTTACCGTAGTCGTTGCCAATGCATTATTGAGCAATACCATGGAGCTATTGTCAGCCATGCCAGAAACCGTGCCACCCACTGGCACATTCGGCACACAGGTGACTGCGATGTTCTTGACTGCTGAATCACTGGACATCTTGCCTGTGCCATTGACAACCGTGCAGTTCACAGAATTTGGCTGGGTCAGCACACTGATGGAGTAAGCACCATTGCTGGCAACATTGAATGAGAAAGTACCATCTGCCGTCAACGTCTGGGTGTAATTGGCTTCATTGCGCAAAACCAGGACATCACCAGTACCCAGACCAGTGACAGTACCGCCAACTGTCGTATATACAAAGCCACCACATCCAGCGAGGACTATGCCTGCGCCAACGATCAATGCTGCAAATTTCGATTTATTCAAGATATTCGTCCGAATGAGTAATTATTTTCAATGCCGCGCCGGTTTTCCATGGCGCTCTATCGCTCTACAACGCGCCGCCTATTATACGTTTAGTCCCGGATAAGAAGGCAGTTCTTCGTTTTCATTACAATATGTTACGATAAAACAGGCCTATCCCGGCGTCAAAATACACTTCTTATACAAAGCCCAGGGGGTTGCCTATCCCGCGCAAAACCAGCGTCAGCCAGACCAGCACCTTACTTTGTTAATAAGAATTTCATATTTCTACTGTAAACTGCGCAGAAATCATCATTCTCGGGCACACAATGTAGCGCAAGAGATTTGTGAGCTTTGCCACAGTTTGTTAACATAGCTACTTTTTTGGCTTTATTTTTAGCCTTAATTTTGGCTTTCGCCGCCACTTCTTACTCATTCAGCATGTCTCCAGACGAATATTGCCAGCAAAAAGCTGCACAAAGTGGCTCCAGTTTTTATTACAGCTTCCTGTTTTTGCCTCAGGCCAGAAGGCGGGCAATCACTGCCCTGTACGCGTTTTGCCGCGAAGTTGACGACGTTGTGGATGAAAGCACAGACGATATGGTGGCCC
Organism: Undibacterium sp. YM2; assembly: GCF_009937975.1. Lineage (NCBI taxonomy): Bacteria > Pseudomonadati > Pseudomonadota > Betaproteobacteria > Burkholderiales > Oxalobacteraceae > Undibacterium > Undibacterium sp. YM2. Next base: position 2,161,403 of record NZ_AP018441.1, on the reverse strand, counting down.
GCAGCAAGCTGGGCTGGTGGCGCAAGGAGGTGCAGGCCATGCTGGCAAATCAGCCTACGCATCCGGTGACCAAGGCTTTGCTGCCGCACATGGCAGACTATCAGCTGAATGGCGCACACCTGCTGGCGATTATCGATGGCATGGAAATGGATTTGAACCAGACCCGCTACCTCGACTTCAATGCCCTGCAAAAATATTGCTGGCATGTCGCTGGCGTGGTCGGCATTTTGTCGGCAAGTATTTTCGGCATCACCAATCCGCAAACCCGTGAGTTCGCGGAGAAACTGGGACTGGCCTTCCAGATGACCAATATCATCCGCGACGTGGGTGAAGATGCACGCAAAGGCAGGATTTACCTGCCCGTCAATGAATTACAGCAATTCAATGTCACAGCAGCCGATATTCTGAATGCCCGTCATAGCACGCAATTTGAAACCCTGATGCAATTCCAGTATGAGCGCGCGCAAAAACTGTACGAAGAAGCCTTTGCTCTGCTGCCACCGGAAGATCGCAAGGCGCAAAGAACCGGCCTGATCATGGCGGCGATCTACCGTGCCCTGCTAGTAGAGATACAACGCGATGGCTTCCATGTACTGAATCAGCGTATCTCGTTAACGCCAATACGCAAACTCTGGCTGGCCTGGAAAACCTACGTCCGTGGCTAAAAAAGATGCGCTGAAAAACAAGTCAGTCGCCATCATCGGTGCTGGCTGGGCTGGTTGCGCGGCAGCCTGTGAACTGGTGCAACAAGGAGCAACGGTGACCTTGCTGGAGTCCAGCCGCCATCTGGGTGGACGCGCACGTGGCGTCACTGTGCATGGGCAGGAACTGGATAATGGCCAGCATATTTTGCTGGGCGCCTATACCCAGAGCCTGCGCCTGATGCGACTGGTTGGTGTCGATACCGAAACAGCACTCTTGAATTTGCCATTGCAAATGGTGTATCCGGCGCTGGAAGACGGCATGTCATTCATTGCCCCGCGCTTGCCAGCCCCACTACACTTATTACTCGCACTAATTAAATCCAGCGGTCTGAGCTTTGCCGACAAAATGGCGCTGGCAAGGTTTTCGTCCACCGCACGCTGGATGGACTGGCGTCTGAATGAAGATTGCAGCGTCCTGGAATTACTTGAACGTTTTGATCAGACACCGCGGCTATGTCGTTTGATGTGGGTACCACTTTGCATCGCAGCCCTGAATACCCCGCCAGAGCGCGCCTCAGCCCAGGTATTTTTAAATGTGCTGCGCGATAGCCTTGGGGCGAAACGTGCCGCTTCTGACATGCTGATACCACGGCTGGATCTGAGCAGCGTCTTCCCTGAAAAAGCGGCTGCATACGTACGCAAGCACAGCGGGCAAGTTTTGCCAGCACATACCGCAACAGGCCTTCTGCAAAACGAAGATGGCAAATGGCAAATCGAGCTGAAGCAAGCTGAAGCACAACTGCCGCTTTATGACGCAGTCATACTTGCCTGCGATTTTGCCAATGCAGACAGGCTAATGTCCAGCTTGCCAGCCAAAGACCAGGCTATCCCCTTGGCTACAATGAGTTACGAGCCTATCACTACCTGTTATCTGCAATATGGGTCAAACGTCAGGTTGCCACGTCCCATGCTGGCCCTGCTTGACGACACCGGGCAAAAAAAATGGGGGCAATATGTATTTGACAGAGGTCAGTTACAGCCCGACCAGGCTGGCTTGCTGGCTGTGGTCGTGAGTGTTTCGCAAGCTGCCACGGAAATTGACAGGCATGAACTGGCGATGGATATCGCCGCACAACTGGCGCAGAGTCTGGGCATGCCAGTACTGGCGCAGCCCATCTGGCATCAATGCATCTCGGAAAAGCGCGCCACCTTCAGTTGCGCACCTGGTTTGAACAGGCCAGACAATCACACTGCTTACACTGGCCTGTATCTGGCAGGCGACTATACCAAAGGCGACTACCCTGCGACGCTGGAAGGAGCCGTACGCAGTGGCATAGCAGCCAGCCACGCTATCGCCAAAGACTTGAAGACGGCAAAAAACTAATCCGGGATTTCGCTATCGACATCACGGATTCTGGACAGGGCCTCTTCTATCCTGTCCACACCTATGATGGTCAGGCCTTCGATTTTTTGTTTGGGCGCATTTGATTTTGGGATCATCGCAATCGAAAAGCCCAGCTTGGCCGCTTCGCGCAAGCGTTCTTGCCCGCGTGGCGCTGGGCGTATCTCACCCGCCAGCCCGACCTCACCAAACACCACCAGTCCACGCGGCAAGGGTTTATTACGCATCGAAGAGTTAATCGCCAGCAACACGGCCAGATCGGCGGCTGGTTCTGCAATCTTGACGCCACCTACAGCATTGATAAACACATCCTGATCAAAAGCCGCCACACCTGCATGCCTGTGCAACACCGCCAGCAACATGGCCAGACGGTTTTGCTCCAAGCCTACTGACAAACGACGGGCATTAGGGGCATGCGAACTGTCAACCAGTGCCTGTATCTCTACCAGCAAGGGCCGCGTCCCCTCTTGCGTGACCATGACGCAAGAACCAGCCACCTGGGCATCATGCTGCGACAGGAACAAGGCAGAAGGATTGGATACCCCCTTCAAGCCTTTTTCAGTCATGGCAAACACACCGAGTTCATTGACTGCACCAAAACGGTTTTTAATCGCCCGCACGAGGCGGAAACTGGAATGGGTATCACCTTCAAAATACAAGACCGTATCAACGATATGCTCAAGCACACGTGGCCCGGCCAGTGCACCTTCTTTAGTAACATGGCCGACCAGTATCATGGTGATGTCCATGGTTTTGGCAACACGTGTCAACTGGGCGGCACATTCGCGTACCTGGGCAACTGAGCCGGGCGCAGAACTCAGGGCATCTGAATACATGGTCTGGATGGAATCAATGACCACGACTTGCGGCTTATGCTCAGCCAGGGAATTGAGAATTTTTTCCAGTTGTATCTCAGCCTGTAATTGCAAGTCTTTGGCATCCAATGACAGGCGCTTGGCGCGCAGGGCGATTTGTGCTCCCGACTCTTCGCCACTGACATACAAGACTCTTTTTATCTGTGCGAGATTGGCCAGCGCCTGCAACAGCAAAGTGGATTTACCTATGCCAGGGTCACCACCTATCAGCACCACGCCGCCGGCAACCAGCCCGCCACCGAGCACGCGGTCAAATTCATCAATGCCGGTACCAAAGCGTGGTACATCAAGCGCCTCAATTTCAGCCAGGTTCAGTACCGGCGCAGATTGCGCGAGCCCCTGTGGTTTTGCGCTAAAACGGTTACCCACTGATTCGACGATAGTTTCGACGAGAGTATTCCATTGCCCGCAAGCCGGGCACTGCCCAGCCCATTTATTAACAATACCACCACACTCGGTGCAGGTAAAATTTGTCTTTGCTTTTGCCATCTTCAGACCAGAGGAAATTTTAAGAGATATGCAAGAGCACAGAATTAGCGCAAACGACATGCATACCAGCCAGAAAAACACTGATATTTTAACCAGTATTCAGTAATTAGCTTGCCTTATTTCACTAATTCCGCACAATTTTCATGGTATAAAGCTGCCAGTGACATTTTGTAGCAGGTAGATATAGAGCATGAATAAAGCATGAAGAGCGGTTTTTACACCATCATGGCGGCGCAGTTTTTTTCTTCACTGGCCGACAATGCCTTACTGATAGCCGCGATGGCACTGTTGACATCCATGCAATCACCCGATTGGATGCCACCGCTATTGAAGCTGTTTTTTGTGTTGTCTTATGTTTTGCTGGCTCCCTTCGTTGGCGCCTTTGCTGACTCCCTGCCCAAGGGCAAGGTCATGCTCATTACCAATATGATTAAAGTCGGTGGCTGTGCCCTGATGTTTTTTCACGTACATCCCTTGATCGCCTATGCCGTCGTCGGCTTTGGCGCTGCCGCCTACTCTCCCGCCAAATATGGCATCCTCACCGAACTATTGCCACCAGAAAAGCTGGTGGCCGCGAATGGCTGGATAGAAGGCCTGACCGTTTCATCCATCATCTTTGGCACGGTATTGGGTGGTGCGCTGGTGAACTCAAAAGTCTCGGCAGTGTTGCTCAACTTTGATTTTCCTCTCATCGACTTTAATATCACTACCCCATCCGAGGCAGCACTGTGCGTAGTGACTGCCTGCTATGCCATGGCTGCATTATTCAATATGCATATCCCGGATACCGGCGCGCGTTACAAACACCAGCAGCGCAATCCTGCCAAGCTGGTGACTGAATTTGCCGAGTGCGTGACTATTCTGTGGAAAGACAGGCTCGGTCAAATCACACTGGGCGTCACCACTTTGTTATGGGGTACTGCCGCAACCCTGCAATTCATTGTTTTGAAATGGGCAGAAAAATCCCTGCACATGACGCTGGACAGAGCTGCCATCCTGCAAGGTGTGGTGGCCATAGGGGTCGCCCTGGGTGCGGTGGCAGCAGCCCGTTTCGTGCCTTTGAAAAAATCACTGAACGTCATGCCTCTTGGCGTTGCCATGGGCCTGGTGGTGATCACCATGATCTTTGTACATACCATCTGGATCGCTTACCCATTACTGATACTGGTGGGCGCACTGGCCGGTTTCTTTGTGGTTCCCATGAACGCCTTGCTACAGCATCGCGGTCACGTATTGATGAGTGCAGGGCATTCCATTTCTGTGCAAAACTTCAATGAGAATCTGTCTGTACTGACCATGCTGGCGCTTTATACGCTGCTCAACTCCATGAAGATGGACATCATGGTCATTATCGTGCTGTTTGGCCTGTTTGTTTCCAGCACCATCTATGGCGTCATGCGCAAACATGCTGCCAACCAGCGCGAGCATGATTCGCTGGCGCTGATAGGTGAACACAAACACTGATCCAGGAGAATGTGCACAAACCATCGTGTGCACATCGCATGGCAGAACGCGTACTAAACAGTGCGCCTCAGTTTGACGGCATCGGCCTGAACAAACCAGTCACCCGGCACCACCATACCCCGCCGATACTCCTGCATCAGGCCATGGTTTTCCTGCATCAGGGCGAGCATGAGTGGCGTACTGGAAGTGGCAAAGTAAGTTTGCATGCTATTCAGTATGCTTTCTTTCTCCTGCACTGCATTCTTGTCCGACTGTGCCGGTGCCAGCCACTCCAATCTGTCCAATAACAAAGCTTGCTCAAAATCCAGCGACCACACTTCTGCTTGCGTCCATATCGCTCCACGGCAGTGATTGTGTGCCAGCCCGGCGACAAGGTGATTGTTCGCTTGTTCGTCGCGGTAAAACAACCAGCCAAGTATCAGCGCCTGCGCACTTTGCACTGGGCCTGGCAAGACCTGCTGTGCCAGCGGATGCCGGGATAATCCCAATTGTTGCCCCATGATTTTATGCAGCTTGGCGCCCAGGCTGTCCGCCAGATTGGGACCAAGATAATCATATAAATCTGGTACCACTGCCGCATCGGCATGATACAAGTAAAATTTTGTTGCCAGCTCCAGATGCTGCAGGCCAGCCTGGGCCTGCAACAGAAAATCAAACTCCCCTATCGTACTCGCGCCCTTGTTATGCACCTGCAAACCGTGCGCAACCAGCAAGCCGTGGGCAGTCAAATAGAATTCATAGAGCCTCTCAGCATACAGGCCAAGCCGGCGCGAAGGATGGCGCTGCAACAAGTCGAGCAAGGGGCCTGGATCACGATCAAGCTCAGTCAGCCATTGTGGCAATACTTGAGCATCAGAAAATACTGCGCCTGCCAGTTTACCGTCCCAGGAAACATGATGGGTATCCAGCAGACCCGGCGCTGTCAGCATCCATGTCAGTGCCCGTACATGAGGATTGTGGAGATGCTGCCATTGCCGGTGAAATGCAGCCTGTGCGCTCTCCATGTGACTCAATTTGCTGGCAGTGCTTTAATAGCGAGACATAAATCTGCCCAGGCCTTGGCCTTGTCCGCAGGTTTACGCAAGAGATAGGCCGGATGATAAGTTGCCACCACTGGTATGCCATTGAATTGATGCACCTTGCCACGCAATTGACCCACAGGGGTTTCAAGATCCATACCCAACAGGGACACGGCAGCAGTCTTGCCCAGCGCCACAATGATTTGCGGTTTGATCATGGCGATCTGTCTGTGCAGATAAGGCAGGCAGGCGGCAATTTCATCGGCAGTCGGTGGCCTGTCCTTGCCTTGCGCATCTGTAGGACGGCATTTGACGATATTGGCGATATAACTTTGCTCGCCGCGTGGCACCCCCAAAGACTTGAGCATATTGTCTAGCAATTGCCCGGCAGCACCGACAAAAGGCAATCCCTGCAAATTCTCATTGTAACCAGGCCCTTCACCGACAAACAGCCATTTGGCCTGTTTGTCACCGGTGCCAAATACGGCTTTTTTCCTGCCCTGGCATAAACCGCATAAGCGGCAACTTTCTACCATGGGCTGCAATTCATCCCAGGATAAAGTGGCGACCACAGGTTCATTATCTGCAGACAAAACAGGAGGCAGGTCTTGCGGCATCCAGTCATCTGGTTCAGGCATGCTTTCAAAAGCCTGAGCTAAAGACTCGGCTACAGGCTGGTGTTTGTGCTGCACAACTTCTGGTTCTGGCCAGGCAGCATCTACTGCTGGTTTTGCATCCGCGACCACTGGCTCAGCAGCTTTCGCAACGACAGGCGCAGAATGCTGTCTGACTTCAGGCTCAGCCTCCATGGCAGGCTCAGGTGCTGGCGATTCAATATTTCGCAATAACCACAAAGGCCCCAGGCCTAGTTCTTGCAAAGCTCTTTGTCTGTTATAGGCGTCAAAAGTCTGCATCAACACATCCTCCGCATCACTATTGCATCTTCACGCTGATTATCATGTGCAGGATAATAGCCTTTACGCACACCTATTGCAGCAAACCCGGCACCTTCATACACACTGATAGCACGCGCATTACTACGCCTCACTTCCAGCAAAATCGAGGCATAGGCATGCTCTTTGACGTAAGCAAATAATTTATCCATCAGTAATTTTGCATGACCCTGGCCCTGGTATGGCAAATCTACCGCGAAATTCAGCAGGTGTAATTCATCCAGTATGGGCATGACCACAAAATAGGCAAACAAATCCAGCTCTGCATTCCTGAAGCCAAAAGCTTCATAGCCACTGGAAAAGGAATCAGTAAAATTGCCACGTGTCCAGGGATGGGCATACACCCGCTCTTCTATGCTGAGTATGCTGTCAACATCAGCAAACCCCAGCTTGCCATAATGCGGTGCAGTCAATTTCAAATCCATTGCCAACTCCATTACACTGGCACATTGGCTGCCTGGAGTTTGACTTGCTCACGCTCAGCGGTAGTCAGGGCAATTTTATTGCGCAGGTACAGCGGCTGCGCCTGGTCTGCAGGCAGGCTAAGACCAGCGGCGAAATCCAGTTGCCCCAGTATGCCGACTTGTTTTGCGTGCGGCATACATAGCACCACTTGATATTTCGCCTGCTCAGGCTCAGGCAAAGTCAGGCCATTGCCCAGTACCAGTTGCGGAGTTTCTAATATAATGCCCGCCAATGCAGCATCCAGCCCTGTCAGCGCGGGTGCACTTATTTCTGTCCAGCCAGCCACATCATCAAAGCGGTACTGCGCCCAGTACACTTCATTCATGCGCGCATCGAGTATGCAGACAAACTCATTTGATGTTGCCTGCTCGCGCGCGGCTTCAGCCATGGCCAGCAGGCTCATCACGGGCACCACTGGCAGATCTGCGCCATAGGCCAGACCCTGCACGATGCCGCAAGCTGTGCGTATGCCGGTAAAAGCGCCGGGACCACAGCCAAAGGCAATGGCATTGCAATCCTGCAAGCGAACACCTGCCTCAACAAGCAAAGCCTGTATGGCAGGCAAAATGCCCTGGGAATGTGTCTGGACACCGCTGAGTTCGCGGACAAATATGCCACCATCAGTCAATATGGCTGCGGTGGCGAGTTCTGTGGAGGTTTCAATTGCTAAAATTCTGGTCATACGCGTATTTTACCGTGTTCCACCTGTTTCAAGACTGGCTGTTTGCCAAAGCTTATACCTTGGTCATGCCTTAATTACGCCTCAGTTCATCACTTGGTTTAAAATTACGTGATGAATACCATCATGAATACCGAAGATATTTCCGCAATAAAGGCTGACCTGGCAAATAAAGACTGGTTAATCGCCTGCCTGTGCGCCGCCTGGTGTGATACCTGCAATTTTTACAGGTCGTCTTTTGACGAACTGATGAGCAAGCATCCCGACAAATGCTTTGCCTGGATAGATATCGAAGATCAGGCCCATCTGGTGGATGAAATAGATATAGACAACTTCCCCACCATCCTTATACAGTACCGCGACCAGGTGATCTTCCTTGGCACTGTGCTGCCGGATGCAGCCCAGTTGCAGCGCCTGATTCTCTCCATGACAGAAGAAACGCCAGACCCGCAAGTCAAACGCAGTGCCCTGAACCAGGCAGCACCCGATGGCTGGAACATACGGGAACTGATACTCGCAAGCTAAGCGTCTTGCCCCTGAAACCATCAATGATCTGCAGCAACGCTGCAGATACCACCCCGTTGAACTCTATCGCCAGAAAGACAAAAGGGACTAGATTTTCATCTAGTCCCTTGAATCTGGTGCGGCTGGCAGGAATCGAACCCACGACCCCTTGGTTCGTAGCCAAGTACTCTATCCAGCTGAGCTACAGCCGCGAAAAACAAGATTATAGCCGGACTGATGCAAAATGGAAAGCCCCCAAAGCCAGATTATTTTTTCTTAGCTAAAAGATATTCCCGTCCAATACAAGCCAGAAACCTCAGTCTGCGCATCAAAATTGGGCGTAAAAAAGACAAAAGGGACTAGATTTTCATCTAGTCCCTTGAATCTGGTGCGGCTGGCAGGAATCGAACCCACGACCCCTTGGTTCGTAGCCAAGTACTCTATCCAGCTGAGCTACAGCCGCGAAAGACCGAGAGTATAGCACAGGCATTTCGGTTTGATAAGTGCCTGTGCCAAGTTTTTAGATTTCCACCTGTGAACCCACTTCAATCACCCTGTTACTTGGTATCTGATAAAAATCAGCAGCATCACGGGCAATACGGGACATGGCCACAAATACACTCTCACGCCATGCAGCCATGCCACTGCCAGGGCTGGAGATGATAGTCTGACGTGAAATGAAGTAAGAGGTTTCCAAAGGCTCGAAAGTCAGGCCATAGGGCGCGCACAGCGCCAGGGCACCCGGGATATCCGGCTCATTCTTGAAGCCATAATAGACGTCAATCTGATAACAGGCATTCCCCAGGTCACTGACCTTGATCCTTTCCGAGAAAGGCACCCAGGGAATTTCACGATTATGCAGGGTCAGGAAAACCACACGTTCATGCAAGATCTTGTTATGCGAAAGATTGTGCAATAACGCATGCGGCACACCATCGGCCTCGCCACGCAGGAAGATTGCAGTACCTGCGACACGCACTGGAGGAGAAACAAACAGGGATTCAAGGAAGTCTTCCAATGGAATCGCATGTTTTTTCAGGTTATCGAACACCAGTTCACGGCCACGCTTCCATGTCATCATCAGGGTGAACATTACTATACCCAAGACAACAGGGAACCAGCCACCATGGAAGAACTTCAAGGCATTTGCAGAGAACAGTGCTACGTCAATGAACAGGAAAAAGCCTGTCGCTGCGAAACAAAGGAAGGGGTTATATTTCCAACCATAACGAATCACGAAGAAAGTCAGGAGCGACGTAACCAGCATCGTACCAGTGACAGCAATACCGTAGGCCGACGCCAAACTGGAAGACGAACCAAAACCAATCACCGCAGCAACCACCACTGCCAGCTGCAACCAGTTAACCGCAGGAATATATATCTGGCCGATTTCTTTTGATGATGTATGAACAATCTCCATGCGCGGCATAATACCCAGGGAAATTGCCTGCTTGGTCATAGAGAAGGTGCCAGAAATTGTTGCCTGCGACGCGATCACTGTCGCTATCGTCGATAAAATCACCAGCGGATATACACTCCATGCACCCAGTTGCTGGTAAAAAGGATTGCTGACGGCTTCAGGAGTACCAAGCAACAACGCCCCCTGCCCAAGGTAATTCAAACCCAGGGATGGAAATACAATCATGAACCAGGCTGCACGTATGGGCTTGCTGCCAAAATGACCCATATCTGCGTACAAGGCTTCTGCACCGGTAAATGCCAGCACGACTGCACCCAAAGCCAGGAAAGCCAGCCATTTATATTCCGTCAGAAAATGAAATGCATGTGCAGGATTTAAGGCCCACAGTATCCCGGGCATCTTGGCAATATTATATAAACCCATACCGGCAAGCACGATGAACCAGATCACCATAATGGGGCCGAACCATTTGCCTATGCCCGCAGTGCCCTTGTATTGCACAGAATACAACAACAACAAGACAACCAAAGTGATGGGTACCACATAGGGTGTGAAAGCGGGGGTTGCAACTTCCAATCCCTCTATTGCAGAAAGCACTGATATGGCAGGAGTAATGACGCCGTCCCCATAAAACAGTGCGGCACCAAACAGTCCTAAAACAAGCAACGTAAAATGCCATTTTGACGATTTACCCACTGACTCCAGAGCCAAAGCAGTCAAGGCCATAATACCGCCTTCACCACGGTTATCTGCCCTGAGTATGAGAGTTACATATTTAATGGCGACAATGATCAGCAGACCCCAAACGATAAGCGAAACCACGCCGAAAATATTCGCCTCATTCAGGGGTAGACCATGTTCTTTTGAAAATACCTCTTTCATCGTGTAAAGAGGACTAGTACCTATATCGCCATAGACGATGCCGACAGCAGCCAGGGTCAAGCCTGCAAGGCTGCTTTTTGTGTGTTGATTAGCCAATTGTGTACCTTGTTATTATTGGTGCATTGCACAATAGGTGAATTCGTTCAGATTTTCAAGTAAGTGCAACAAAAAAAGGATGCTTGACAAGGATCAAATTCAAGCGTCGATTTTTTCTAAAAACCTGACTTTGTGCATACTGTTTTCTACAATTATTGTTATTTCACAAATCCTGATAAAACTTAAATAAAACTCATACGACGAGAGGTAAATCGAGATAAAAACTGGTTCCAGCCCCAAGACTGCTTTTAACGCTGAGTTGTCCGTGCAAAATCGAAGTGGTAATGTTGTAGCAAATGTTGAGGCCAAGGCCACTGCCTCCCTGCCCCAGTTTGGTGGTAAAGAACGGGTCAAAAATCCGTTTCTGGTTTTCTTCGGGTATACCTTCGCCATCATCGCTAAAGACGATCAGGACGCGCTCGCCATCTACCATACTCACATTGATTTCCATATGGCCCGCCTGTCTTTTATCGAAGGCATGCAAGATGGAGTTTTCCACCAGGTTGCTGATCACCTGGCCCAAAGAACCTGGGTAGCTGTCCATGTGGATGTTATACGGCACATTGACTTGTATGCTGTGACCGGTCTGGGTAATGCGTATATTCAGGGTGGCGATAATGTCATGCAAGACCTGGCGCAGATCAAAGCTGCGCCTGTGTTCAGAAGTGCGGTCGACCGCCACCTGTTTGAAGCTGCTGACCAGGGTCGCAGCACTGCTCAAGCCACGCATCAATATCTCTGACGAGGTTTTGACTTCTTCACAAAAATTATTCAAGTCTGAGCGTCGCAAGCTTTGTCCTGCCAGCTTGCTGCTCAGGTAGCGGCTACCATCCTGCAAGGTGCTGGCGACCAGCAGGCAATTGCCTATGGGCGTATTGAGTTCATGCGCAACACCCGCTACCAGCGAACCCAGGGCCGCCAGTTTTTCCTGCGCGAGCAAATGCTCCTGGGTTTTTTGCAGACGCATATAGGCATCCGCATTGCCAAGGGCAATAGCACCATACGCGCATAGCGAGCGAAAGATCATTTTCTCCCTGTCGCCATACACATGCTGGCGTGAAGATTGTATAGTCATCGCACCCAGTATCCTGTCGCCGATGATCAGCGGCGCAAACAGCATGCTGTGCACCATTTCCGTACCTGGTATCAGACCTGGCAATTCATCTTCGGCAGCCAGCTCTATGGCAACTTCACGGCGCTCTTTGACGCAGCGCACTGAGTTGGACACCGGGCTGGACATGTAAACGGTATCTGGCTCTATCGGCATACCATTTTCGACACCAAAAGCTGAGGTCATGCTTTGCTGATCATCATCCATCATGTAGATGACAAAGGCGGTCACATGCAGCAAGTCGTGCACGTGGCGATTCAAGGCTTCAAAGACTGCCGCCGCATCCAGGCTGGCAGTAATTTCCTGCCCTATGGTTCCCAATTTTTCCAGCACGATGCTGGTTTGTTGCAAGACTTTGGCACGTTGCGCTTCTGCTGCTGCCAGCTGGCGCAGATGTTCACTCTCAGCCTTCATGCGCTCAGTCTGCTGGCTCAGTTGCATGGCATTGAGCCGGTTTGCAGAAGCAAGTTTGTTACTTTTTTCGCGGGCAATGAGTGCCAGTTGTCCAAACTCATAGGCCTGGCGAAAATTGTCGGCAGCCGCATAGGCATGGGCAATTTCTTCATACAAATCTGGGGGTATGGTAAAACCGCTGATATTGTCAGCGAGGTCAAGTGCCATGCGCAGATAATGCAAGGAGGCGCTGGCAGCTTGCATTTGTGCAGGTTCAGGCAAACTGTGGCGCGTGTATAAAGCTGCGAGCACACGCAGGACTTCAATATGCCGGTAGCCATCAGTACTCTGGCGCGCCAGCGTCAATGCTTCAAGCGCGACAGCCAATGCCGCCTTGGCCTGTCCTTGCATGGATAAGGCATTGGCATAACCACGGCGTGAGCCTATGCGAAAATCCAGATGATTCTTTTTATCCGCCCAGGAAATCAATTCATGAAAACTGGTCAGCGCAGTTGCATAGTCACCCATGTCCAGTGACAAATCACCGAGATAACGCAAGGCCAGTAAATGGGCGCGTGCCCCTACCACCTTGGCAAGTATGGGCAAGGCATTTTCAAGCATCTGCTTAGCAGCATCCAGGCGCCCAAGTCTGCGCAGGGTCTCTGACATCTGTACCAGGCAACTGGCTATGCTGTTGGGCCATCCGGCCGCTCTTGCCAGATCAAGTCCATCCTGTATCCAGTGCAAGGCCGACTGATGATCACTCATGCTGTTAAAGGCATCACCTATATTGCTGGCAGCAGTGATCATGCGGCGCTTTTGCCCATAATTTCTGGCGAATTCAAATACCTGTATGCCACGCCCTGCGGATGCACCAAAGTCACTGGTGAGGGAGTAGGTATACATTAAAAATTCATTGATATAACTGCGCAAGAACAGATCGTCACTCTGGCTTTCAGGATTGCGGCTTTCTCCCCAGCGCTCAAGCGCCAGAGGCAAGTTGCGCAACACCAGTTGATTTGCCAGCAGGGATTCAGCGGCGATTTCGCGCATCTTGTCTTTAGCCACAAGGGCAAACTGAACAGCCAGGCCAATTTCTGATTCAACTACTGGTACCTCACCTTTTTGCAAACCAACACTAGCAAGCAAAAAATGCGCATCTGCAGTACAGCACGCAGCCAGGTCTGAGCCATTACCAGTTGACAGCTCCAGAGATTGCACAGACAACTGCGCCGCCTGATCAAACTCGCCAAACAACCACGCAGCTTCAGCACGGATCAGCAGCAAGCGGGCGCGTATGAGCCGTGCAGCGCCGTCGGCATCGCTATCATCTGAAGGAAACAATTCGCCAGTGAGATTTTCTGTGGCCTGTGCCAGCTTAAGAGCCCTGAGAGTGTCACGCTGACGCAAATGCCAGGCAAGTTTTAACTGCAGAGCCAATAATTCCATCCCCCGCAAACCAGGCAATTCGCGTTCCCACTGTTCTACTTCGTCATTGGTAACGAATATGTCCATGGGTTGAAATTAAGGAGGTTGGATGATTTTGATGGCTTGGGTATTGAAGAAATAGTATCAGATCAGGCAAAAATTTGAAGACTATCCGAAAGCCTGAAGAGTGTATTTGAAGAATATTGACAAAACCTTACACCGAAAAGTAACACAGGCTGGTATTTCTAATGAATTTCTCATTGAAATACCAGCCTGCTCATTAGCTTAAAGATAATTTATTGAAATTCAAACAATTTCTATATCTATGCGATTATTGCGTCTGACTTTTTGGCTACCAGGGTCAAAATATCATAGGACGCCACAAGTTCATTGTCCTGATTAGTCACTTCGACATCCCAGGCCACCACCCCTGCCCTACACCTTTGGCATCTTTCTTTTGCCTGTCTATTTTGCGCTTGCAAGTCAGGCGTGCACGGATAGTGTCGCCTATGCCTACCGGTTTGATGAAGCGCAGGGTGTCGAGGCCATAGTTGGCCAGGACAGGACCAGGTGCAGGAGACACGAATAAACCGGCAGCAGCAGACAAAACAAAATAACCATGCGCAATACGCTTGCCGAAAGGGCTTTCTTTGGCAGCGATCTCATCAAAATGCATGTAAAAAAAATCGCCGGACAAACCACCAAAGGCCACGATATCGGCTTCACTGACTGTGCGCCTGTGGGTCAGTAAGGACATGCCAATCTGCAAATCTTCAAAATAGCGGCGGAAAGGATGAATATCAGACTCCAGCACAGCAGCGCCGCGCACATGTTCTGCCGTCACTGCCGCCAGCATGGTGGGTGAACCCTGCACGGCAGCTCTTTGCAGATAGTGTTTGACGGCGCGGCTGCCACCCAGTTCTTCACCGCCACCGGCACGGCCCGGGCCGCCATGCTTCAATTGCGGCAAAGGGGAACCATGGCCGGTTGATTCTGGTGCTGACTCCGCGTTCAAGATCATCAGGCGGCCATGTCGTGCTGCCATATGCGGTATCGCCATAGCAGCGATATGCGGGTCTTTGGTGACCAGTGTAGCTACCAGGCTACCGCAGCCTTTTGCCGCAAGCACCAGGGCTTCCTGCATGTCCTGATAAGTCATCAGGGTCGTCACTGGGCCGAAAGCTTCTATCTCGTGTACTGCTGAATTCTCCATAGGCCGGCGGCAGACGATCAGGGTCGGTGAGACAAAAGCGCCCTGCTCCAGTCCTTCACCCTGCATTTGCACAGGTACTGTGCCACCGCAGATGATTTGATTACCTGCTGCCAGTTGCTCAATACTGGCGAGTACGTCATGCTGTTGGGCGCGACTGGCAAGCGGCCCCATGCGTACACCATCAAGACGTGGGTCACCGACGATGGTTTTTTCCAGCCTTGCGCGTATTTTTTCTGCCACCACATCCAGTTGCGCAGCGGGCACCATGGCCCTGCGTATGGCCGTGCATTTTTGCCCGGCCTTGGCCGTCATTTCACGTACCACTTCTTTGACGTACAGATCCAGCTCTTCGTCACCAGCCATCACATCCGGCCCGAGTATTGCGCAATTCAGTGAATCGGCTTCGGCATTGAAGGGGATAGCACGGCGCACGATATTTGGATGTACCTTCAATTGTGCTGCCGTGGCAGCAGAGCCGGTGAAGGTGACGACATCGGTTTCTTCCAGCAGATCAAGCAGGTTTCCGGTGGAACCGATGATCAGTTGCAGGCTGCCCTCCGGCAGCAAGCCACTGGCATGAATTTGCCTGACCAGTGCCTCGGTCAGATACGAGGTTGCAGTCGCCGGTTTGACGATACATGGCATGCCAGCCAAAAAGCTGGGGGCAAATTTTTCAAGCAAACCCCAGACTGGAAAATTAAAGGCATTGATATGCACTGCCACGCCCTGGCGCGGCACCAGGATATGCGTTCCAGAAAAATGCCCCTGTTTGCCCAAGGATATGGCCGGGCCCTCGTGCACTACATTCCCAGAAGGGAATTCATTCGTGCCTATACTGGCGTAGGCAAATACGGTACCTGCTCCACCTTCTATATCTATCCAGCTATCACTGCGCGTGGCACCGGTGTGGGATGAAATTACGTATAGCTCTTCCTTGTGCTCCGTCAGGTATTTGGCCAGAGTGCGCAAGATAGCTGCACGCTGCTGGAAATCCAGTGCCAGCAAGTTTTTCAGGCCAGTCTGTCTTGCATAAGTCAGCGCTGCACCAAAGTCCAGGGCTTCGGCATGACTGGCGTAAATCGCGCTGCCATCAATGGCGCTATGCAAGACTTGTTGCGGCTCTGCGCCAGTCCATACACCGCCTACCCAGCTTTGCAAAATTTTCATGGATTACTCTCTTAAATAATCAGATATTCAGAATCAGGACGTGGTGCTATCAGGTCTTGGTACTATATGTTGGCAAGCCTGCTGCCAGCGCAATGCGTGGGCGATTTTCTTCGACTGCAGTCAGCGCTTCCACTTCCTGCATGCTGGCGAGTGAGCGCCGTGTCAGTGCATGATATTGCGCCGTGCCTTCGGTCTTCCAGGAGATTTCTTCATCGCGCAAGGCACGTGCGATGCGCGCAGGTGCACCCATGACAAGGCTGCGTGGCGGCACATCCATACCAGCTTTGACAAAGGACATGGCAGCGACGATCGACGATTCACCAACGACTGCCTTGTCCATGACCACGGCGTTCATGCCCACCATGGCGTTTTTACCTATGCGGCAGCCATGCAACACAGCGCCATGACCGATATGCCCGTCCTGCTCCACCACGGTGTCGCTATCGGGGAAGCCATGGATGACGCAGGTGTCCTGCACATTTGATCCCTCTTCAAGGACGATGCGGCCAAAATCACCACGCAAACTGGCAGACGGGCCTATATAACAGCCAGGCCCGACGATCACGTCGCCTATCAGTGTTGCGCTGGGGTGCACATAGGCGCTGGGATGCACCACCGGTATCAGGCCGTCGATTGCATATATAGTCATGCCGCTTCCTTGGCTTCAGACACGTTCTATGATGAGTGCAATACCCTGCCCTACGCCTATGCACATGGTGCACAGGGCATAACGGCCATTGATGCGTTCCAGCTGGTTCAGTGCTGTCGTTACCAGGCGCGCACCTGATGCACCCAGCGGATGACCTATCGCTATCGCGCCGCCATTTGGATTGACATGTGCCGCATCATCAGCCAGGCCAAGATCACGCGTGACTGCCAGTCCTTGTGCAGCAAACGCTTCATTAAGTTCTATGACATCCATCTGCGCCAGGCTCAGCCCGGTTTGTGCCAGCAGCTTACGTGTTGCAGGTGAAGGGCCAAAGCCCATGATGCGTGGAGCCAGACCCGCTGTCGCCATACCGACGATACGGGCACGTGGTGTCAGGCCATGCTGTTTTACTGCCGCATCGGAAGCCAGCAATAAAGCGCAAGCACCGTCATTGACGCCGGAGGCATTGCCAGCAGTGACTGTGCCATCTGGTTTGACCACGCCTTTCAAGCGAGCCAACATGGCAATATCTGTATCTGGACGTGGATGTTCATCGGTAGTGAACAAAACGGCGTCGCCCTTTTTTTGCGGGATGCTGACAGGAATAATTTCTCCCGCAAAAAAACCTGCAGCGTGGGCTGCCGCCCAGCGTTGCTGGCTGCGCAGGGCAAAGGCATCCTGGTCAGCGCGATTGATGCCAAATTGTTCGGCAACGTTTTCTGCGGTTTCGGGCATGGAATCTATGCCATATTTTGCCTTCATCAAGGCATTTACAAAACGCCAGCCTATAGTCGTATCTTCTATTTTTGCGGCACGTGAAAAAGCGCTGTCGGCCTTGGCCATGACAAAGGGCGCGCGCGTCATGCTCTCCACACCGCCAGCAATAATCAGCGATGCTTCGCCCGACTTGATGGCACGCCCGCCTATGCCTATGGCATCCAGGCTGGAACCGCATAAACGGTTGATGGTATTGGCTGGCACATCTACCGGCAAGCCTGCCAGCAGTGCGGCCATGCGGCCAACATTGCGATTGTCTTCACCGGCCTGGTTAGCGCAACCGTAATAAACATCATCGACCCGTTGCCAATCGACACCAGCATTACGCTCTATCAATGCCTTGATGGGCAAGGCAGCCAGATCATCGGTACGTATGCTGGCCATAGCTCCGCCGTAACGGGCGAATGGGGTCCTGACAGCGTCGCATATCCATGCATCCATATTTTTGTCGTCCTTTTATTTTATTTGCTTTGAATACTCAAGCTTTCTTGCGATTATCTACTACACGCCTGGCCTTGCCGACCATGGTGCGTTCTATGCTGTTGGCTGGCAGTATGCTGACATGGCAACTGACACCGATAAAGGTCTTGATATGATGCTCAAGCTGCTGATGCAATTGCTTCACATCCTGCTCTGACAAAGTGCCTGATACTTCAGGCCGCAGTTCAGCTACGATATCAAGCTTGTCCATATGACCTTCACGCGTCACTATCAGTTGATATTGCGGTGCCAGTTGTGGGTGTTTGAGTATCAGTTCTTCTACTTGTGTAGGGAATAAATTCACGCCACGGATAATGAGCATGTCGTCGGAGCGACCAGTGATCTTGCCCATGCGACGCATGGCGCGCGAAGTCGGTGGCAGTAAGCGTGTCAGGTCGCGGGTACGATAGCGTATGACAGGAAAAGCTTCCTTGCTCAGTGAGGTAAACACCAGCTCGCCCTCTTCACCATCAGGCAGAACTTCACCCGTTTCGGGATTGATAATCTCTGGATAAAAATGATCTTCCCAGATCACTGGACCATCTTTGCTTTCTATACATTCACTGGCCACACCTGGCCCCATGACTTCTGACAAGCCATAGATATCAACGGCATCAATACCTGCCCGCGTTTCGATTTCACTGCGCATGGCATCGGTCCACGGCTCCGCACCGAAGATGCCTATACGCAGCGAAGTGTTGGCAGCATCTATGCCCTGACGCGTCATTTCTTCTATGATATTAAGCATATAAGAAGGCGTGACCATGATGATGGATGGTTGAAAATCCTGTATCAGTTGCACCTGTTTTTCTGTCTGGCCACCAGACATGGGGATGACGGTACAGCCGAGGCGCTCAGCACCATAATGCGCACCCAGGCCGCCAGTGAACAAGCCATAGCCGTAAGAGACTTGCACGATGTCGCCTGTACGGCCACCAGCCGCACGGATAGAGCGCGCGACCAGGTCTGCCCAGTTATCAATATCTTTTTGCGTGTAACCAACTACCGTTGGTTTGCCTGTGGTGCCGCTGGATGCATGTACCCTGACCACTTTTTCACGCGGTACGGCAAACATGCCGAAAGGATAGTTGTCGCGTAAATCCTTCTTGCCTGTGAATGGAAATTTCGCCAGGTCAGCCAGGGTTTTCAAATCATCAGGGTGTACACCCGCCGCATCAAAACTGGTGCGGTAATGCGGGACGTTGTTATAGACGTGTTGCAATGTCCATTTCAGTCGCTGCAATTGCAGGGCCTGAAGTTCGTCTTTGCTTGCCGTTTCTATTGCGTCCAAACCCGTAGCTATTTTTCTGTCTGTGTTGTCTGCCATGTTTTGTCTCCCGCTCACTTATCCTGATTTCGTTTCTATGATTGATGGCTAAACACAAGTTCAATCTGGAATTGCGTTTTCTTGCAATACCAGACCCGGTACAACTTCCGCATTCAGCTTATGTGATTTACCACGGAACAGCGCGATCAATTGGCCATGCTGATTAGTCAGACGTGCATCGTAGATACCGGTGCGGCCAGTCAGTGATTGCTCTGTCGCAGTCGCGGTGATGACATCACCTTCGCGCCCTGGTGACAGAAATTCTATGCTGCATCCGGCAGCGACAGTGACATGGTTGCGGCTATTGCAGGCAAAGGCAAAAGCGCTGTCAGCCAGGGTAAACAAATAACCGCCGTGGCAGGTCTTGTGCCCGTTCAGCATGTCAGGCCTGATCAACATACTGAGTGTTGCCGTACCTTCAGCTACGTACACTATCTGCATGTCCAGCCCGCGCGTTGCGGCATCGCTAGCAAACATGGCGGCGGCAGTGAGTTCTGCCATGTGCTGACTGCCTTTGGCAAATTGCTTACTTATTTGACTGATCTCTGTGCTCATCTATGCTTTTCCTCAGGTCAATCAAACTTACTTGCCAACAAATTTGGGGGCGCGCTTCTCTACAAACGCCGCCACACCTTCACGATAGTCCTGGCTTTGCCCCAGTTCACGCATCATCTTGGTTTCCAGAGTCAATTGCTGCTCCAAAGTATGCTGTGGACTGGCATAGATTGCCTGCTTGGTAAAGGCCAGGCCCTTGGTCGGGGCAGATGCAAAATGCGTGGCCAAAGCCATGGCTTCAGCCTGCAACTGATCATCATCCACACACTTCCAGATCAGGCCCCATTGCTCTGCCTGTTCAGCACTGATTTTGCCGCCCAGCATGGCTGCACCCATGGCTCTGGCTGTGCCCAGGGCGCGTGGCAGGAAATAAGTGCCGCCAGTATCTGGTATCAGACCCAGCTTGCAAAAGACTTCCACGAAACTGGCAGAACGTGCTGCCAGTACGATATCGCAGGCCAGCGGCAAATTGGCACCGGCGCCGGCTGCTACACCATTCACTGCGCAAATAACCGGGATGGGTAAAGCACGCAAGGCCAGTACCAAAGGTGCGTAGTATTTTTCTACAGATGCTCCCAAATCAGGTGGTGCGCCATCCGCACTCACAGCTCTGTCAGATAAATCCTGGCCTGCGCAAAAGCCGCGCCCGGCACCTGTCAATATCATGACGCGTACCGAGGCATCAGCCCGCAATTTTTCTAGTGCATCCTGTATTTCCAGATGCATGGCAACGTTGAAACTATTAAGCTTTTCCGGGCGGTTCAGGGTCAGGTGGGCAATGCCGTCACTGATGTGAAACAGGATGTGGGAATAGTCCATTCAATTCTCGCTATCAAAATCCAGGGTCAGGCTATCACTGACCGGGAAGCTCTGGCAGGTCAGCACAAATCCGCGTGCCACTTCATAATCTTCCAGGGCGTAATTCCTGTCCATATCGACCTTGCCTTCCACGACCTTGGAACGACAGGTAGAACACACACCGCCCTTGCAGGAATAACGCATATCATGCCCTAGCTTTAGGGCGGCATCCAGTACAGATTCCTTGTCTTTTTCCATGTCGAAATGGGTGTGATGACCATCCATGATAATCGTCACGGCACAGGATGATTTACCTGGCAAAGGCTTGGCGCTGGCGACATGCCGGTGCGTCGGTATGCTGGCGGCAAACAACTCGACCTTGATATGCTCTTTGGGCATGCCGCGCTGTTGCAGCGCAGCGCTGACGGCATGCATCATGTCTTCCGGCCCACAGATGAAGGCCGCATCCATGTCGTCTATACGTATCCATCGGTCAAACAGGTTCAGGCATTTTTCAGCGGTGATGCGGCCATTAAACAAGTCAATATCCTGCTGCTCGCGGCTCATAATGTAAATCAGGTTCAAGCGCTGCAAATAGCTGTCTTTCAGCGCTGCCAATTCTTCCTTGAACATGACTGTCGATGATGCCCGATTGCCATACACCAGGGTAAATTTACTGTGCGGCTCTGTCTGTAGTGTAGTCTTGATGATGGACAGCAAAGGCGTGATGCCACTGCCTGCGGCAAATGCAAGATAATGCTTTTCATGTTCCGCAGCCAGCGGCAAATTGAAATGCCCCATGGCGGGCATGACTTCGATCTCCATACCTGTACGTAAGCTGTCATGCACCCAGTTGGAAAATGCACCACCTTGCACGCGCTTGATGGCAACCCGCAACTGCCCATCCTGCACAGCCGAACAAATCGAATAAGAGCGCCGTACATCTTCGCCTGCTATCTTCGCGCGCAAGTTCAGGTGCTGTCCTTCGCGATAGGTAAACTGCGTCTGCAAATCGGCTGGCACGGCAAAACTCAAGACTACGGCATCACGGGTTTCTGGCCGTATCTGGCTGACTGTCAGCGGGTAAAATTTGCTCATGTATTGTCGTCTCCTTTTATGCTTTTTTATTCTTATTATTCGCTCAGTGCGGTTTGAAGTAATCAAAAGGTTCCAGGCAAGCCTTGCATTTATACAGCGCCTTGCAGGCAGTTGATCCAAACTGGCTGATCAGTTGGGTATCGACAGAACCGCATTGCGGACAAGCGATAGCAGGCTGCACTTCGCGATAACGTTGGATGGAAGAGATATCCACCACTTGTTGCTGTGGTGGTGCGATGCCATAGCCGCTAAGCTTTTGCTTGCCAGCTTCTGTCATCCAGTCGGTACTCCAGGCGGGCGACAATTGATAAACAATGCTGGGCGGTTTGATGCCATGCGCCTGCAATGCCTTGACTATTTCTTCGGCAATCACATCCATGGCCGGGCATCCGGAATACGTAGGGGTAATCGTTATGACACACTCGCCCCCTGCCATTCCACTGCGCGGATAATACCCAGATCCGTCACCGAAATGACCGGAATTTCAGGGTCGCTGATCTCACCCAGCCATTGCCATATCTGCCCTGTGCTGGCAGGTGGAGTTTGCCCACAGTCCATGGCAGAAGCTACCATTGTGCCCCCGGATAGGCACGCTGCAGGAATTGCATTTCTGCCAGCAGGTAACCCATGTGTTCAGTATGTACGCCTTGCTTGCCCCCCTTTTGCATCCAGCTATTAGCGTCCGGCAGGCGCAAGGTGGCGGCATGCATGACATCGGCCAGATGGGTATCCCAAGCGGCTTTCAAATCTGAAGGTAAAGGAGCTACACCTGCCGCATGCATGGCGACGTCGATCTCGTCGTCCATGAACATTTCGCCAGTGAAGCGCCATAACTCGTCGACAGCGGTCTGCATCATTTTCTGACTCAATTCAGTACCATCACCCAGACGTACCACCAGGTCACTGCTGCGGCGCAAATGGTAAGTGACTTCTTTCAGTGATTTTTCTGCGATGGCAGCAATCTTCTGATCCGTCGATTGCTTCAGCGCTTGCAAGTAATGGTAATGCCAGGTGTCAAACAGGAATTGCCGCATCAGGGTATCTGCATAATTACCGTTAGGCTGTTCGAGCAATAAGAAATTATGAAAGTCGTGGGCATCCCGCAAGAACGCCAGATCATCTTCGGTACGTCCCTTGCCTTCCAGCTCTGCCGCATAGGCATACCAGAGCCTGGCTTGACCTATCAAATCCAGCGCTACATTGGTCAATGCCATGTCCTCTTCCAGCGCAGGCCCCTTGCCACACCATTGCGACAAGCGCTGACTGAGTATCATGGCATGGTCTGCCAGACGCAAAACATGATTGAACTTATCCTCTGACATCTCAATTCTCCAGAATTATTTAGCGATGATGTATAGACAGAGTTCAACTACAGATTCTTGACTTCATCCGGCATAGGGAAGAAGGTCGGATGACGATATACCTTGCTGTTTGATGGTTCAAACAAAGCTTCTTTGTCACCTGGGCTGCTGGCGAAAATATCACCAGCACGTGCCACCCAGATGCTGACACCTTCATTGCGGCGTGTGTAGACATCACGCGCGTGGTTGATCGCCATTTCGGCATCCGGAGCATGCAGGCTACCTACATGCTTGTGCGCCAAACCGTGCTGGCTGCGGATAAATACTTCCCACAAGGGCCATTCTTTGCTCATGATCTGTCTCCTGCTCTCTTATATATTTTTTTATGCGCTCTTTTTGTGTTGTTGCTGCTTGTCGGCATGGGCCTGCAAGGCATCACGGAACCACGCGCCGTCGTCATAGGCCTTGACACGGGTACGCAGACGTTCGCGGTTGCAGGGCCCATTGCCTTTCAAGACCTGGTAAAACTCATCCCAGTTGATTTCACCAAAATCATAATGGCCACGTTCTTCATTCCATTTGATGGCAGGATCAGGCAGCTCCAGGCCCAGGTATTCAATCTGTGGCACTGTCTGATCCACCATGCGCTGACGCAGTTCATCATTGGAAAAAAGCTTGATACGCCATTGCGCAGATTGAGCGCTATTCACCGATGCTGCATCAGACGGGCCAAACATCATCAGCGCTGGCCACCAGTAACGATTCAGTGCATCTTGCGCCATGGCTTTTTGCTCTGCTGTGCCACGGCACAAGGTCATCATGATGTCGTAACCCTGGCGCGCATGGAAGGATTCTTCCTTGCAGACGCGTATCATGGCACGTGAATATGGACCGTAAGAACAGCGGCACAAAGGGATCTGGTTGATGATGGCTGAGCCATCAACCAGCCAGCCTATCGCACCCATATCAGCCCAACTCAGGGTCGGGTAATTGAAGATGCTAGAATACTTGGCTTTACCGGAATGCAGGTCGGCCAGCAGCTCATCGCGTGACACACCCAGGGTTTCGGCAGCGCTGTAAAGATACAGACCATGCCCTGCCTCATCCTGGATTTTTGCCAGCAAGATGGCTTTGCGTTTTAACGTAGGTGCGCGGGTGACCCAGTTACCCTCTGGTAATTGACCAACGATTTCTGAATGCGCATGTTGGGAGATTTGCCGTATCAGGGTTTTTCTGTAGGCATCTGGCATCCAGTCTTTGGCTTCAATACGGATACCGGCATCGATGCGCTCTTGAAAAGCACGCTCGGCATCGCTCAACTCTTCTGCAGTTTTGAGCTTGCTCAAGCCGGTTTCGACTAATTGTGCATACATGAAACACTCCTTGGCATCCTGAGGATGCGAACATGGAAGATTGATCTGCGTCAAACAATTATATGATACAGTTTTTATTGATGTTGAAGTTTTTTTGTATCATTTTAATTTTTTGAGGGATTTACCCCTCATTAGCTACACCATAGGTAAAATCTGAACAACAACCAATAATCACATATCAACACACAACAGCCGCATGCAGACCAGCACTGCCATCCAAACCTGGATAGACCAGCAACTTACCAATAATCCGCCCAGGGCAAAATCCCTGGTGATGACAGTATTTGGCGATGCCATTGCCCCGCACGGCGGCACGATATGGCTTGGTAGTTTAATCTCATTAATGAGTCATTTTGGCATTAATGACAGATTGGTACGCACTAGCGTGTTCAGACTGGCCGAAGAAGGCTGGCTGGAAGCCAGACGGGATGGAAGGCGCAGCACATATCAACTGGCAACCGCAAGCTATGCCAGGTTCCAGCATGCCTACAAGCGCGTGTATGTGCCACAAACTGGCAAGTGGGATCACTACTGGACCCTGGTCATCATGAGTGGTGACGATACCTCCACCGGCAATAAAGCGAGTCTGAAAAAAGAATTGTTATGGGAAGGCTTTCGCATGATCAATGCCGGGGTATTTGCCCACCCCCAGGCAGATACCGCAGCCTTGCAAAATGTGCTGGGACGCAATGGTTTTGCCGGATTATGCACGGTATGTCGCACCAGCGATTTGAACTTGCCCAATGCGCGCCCCCTGCCATCACTGATCGCCAGCCACTGGCAGCTCGATGAAGTAAATATCGCCTACAAGAATTTTATTGAAGCATTCTCACCACTGATAAAACTGGTGCAAGGACAGAATTTGCCTGAGCACGCGGCCTTTGTCATTCGCAGTCTGCTGATACATAGCTTCCGTCGCACCCAATTGCACGATCCCAATTTACCAAGCAGTTTGCGCCCCGAAGGCTGGCTGGGTGATGAGGCTTACCGGTTATGCCGCGATCTCTACCGGGCCTGTTTCCGGCCAGCAGAAAATTTGTTGAGTCAGGTACTGGACCCTGAACATCGACAGGACAGTGGCTTGAGTTTGCAAGAAAGGTTTGGTGGACTTTTTTGAAGCCACGTTTCTGTTTTATATCATTTCGGTTTATGTAGTATTGAAAGCTATGCGAGCGTTAAGGCACCAGCTTATAGCCACGTCTCAGGCTAACTGTTCGGCAAGCGCAACAATGATACCTTCCGGCCCACGGATATAAGCCAGGCTGTACGCATTCTCATACTGCATTTCGCCAATCAGCTCTGCCCCATATTCAAGCATGCGGGCCACAACATCGTGAATGCCATCGACGGCAAACATGATACGGCGCAGACCCAGTGTATTCACAGGCGCATCCACAGGCCCGAACCTGATCGCTTCAGGAGTGTGGAATTTATCAAGCTCAATTCCCTGACCGTCAGGAGTCCGCATCATTGCGAGAGTCGCGCGGACATCCTTTAGAGCGATCAGGTTGCCTATCAAAGGGCCTTCGACTGTCGTCTCTCCCTCAAGTGTCAGGCCAAGCGCAATAAAGAAGGCTTTGACAGCTTCGAGGTCATCGACAACGATGAGAATGTTGTCCATTCGCTTAATTGCCATAGGCTTGCGTCCTCATTTAATTGTTGATGCACTTGTTCGCTACACTTGATATATGACGAGTTTTCAATCTGGGAGATTCATCGTCATACAGAAGTTATCATGAAAATTGTATGGGATCTTTCCAGAACTGTCGCTTGCGAATGTTATCTCAATCAAAT
The DNA here is from genome assembly GCF_009937975.1 of Undibacterium sp. YM2. Lineage (NCBI taxonomy): Bacteria > Pseudomonadati > Pseudomonadota > Betaproteobacteria > Burkholderiales > Oxalobacteraceae > Undibacterium > Undibacterium sp. YM2. The sequence continues at coordinate 2,135,047 of NZ_AP018441.1, read as the reverse complement.
TGCTCAATAATCGTATTGACTTGCATTGAGGGTAAATCGATACAGGAGAGTCGCGCCGAAGAGAAAATGATACTCTAGCAGCAGTTACTCAAAAGAATGCCTCCAATACGCATGAATTAAGTGACTGGATAAGTACCTATCCCCAAGCGGACGCCTCTGTTAATCCAAGAACGCCACTGGGCTCCTGCCTGCGCAGGAGCGACGATGTTAAGTTTTCACGCTGAAATACGCGCATCCGAATGCAAAGATTTGAACTATCCAGCAAGTTGAGCAGCGATGCAGGCAGCCAGCCGTTCTGGTCATAAGAGAATTAGCCAGATTATCGTCGCTCCAGCGAAGGCTGGAGCCCAGTGTCGTTGGTTGACGGGCCGTGCGGTGAATAAGAAAGCGATTGAGCAATGAAGAAGCAGTGCGCACGGCGCACTCTATTGAGATGAATTGGATGCCAGTGCTTCAAGAATAAAATACAAAGTGCCTGAGTCACAGAGTAAAAACAGAGAAGTTCGCATGTTTTTGCTGTTCTTTTGCCGTTCTCGCCTTTCTCAGTGCCCCTCTGTGTCTCAGTGCCTCTGTGTTGAGAGGTCTTGACGTAGTTTTTGTTTGCTGCGACCCGGGATATTTCCGTTCGAGCAAAAGCAAAACCCCCACACAATTGCTTGAGTGGGGGTCTGCGGAATAAAAGCCTGACGATAACCTACTTTCACACTGGTTGCAGCACTATCATTGGCGCGTAATCGTTTCACGGTCCTGTTCGGGATGGGAAGGGGTGGTACCGATTAGCTATGGTCATCAGGCATAACTTGTTGATTCGTTGAGGGTCACGTTGTTTTGTGGCCTGCAACAAATCCAATTCAGAAGAAGTGTCGTAGAGTGTGCGATCTTATTCGCACTAATCAAGAATTACTTAATTTTCACAGTAAGCGAGACCATCGCTTACTGTGGTGGTTGTGACTGCTGTCGAACTTGCTCTCTGTTCTATTGATTTTCACAGAGGCACATTTCGCAAACACTTCACAATACTTGTCGTAGCCTATTACCTGCTAAGGTTATAGGGACAAGCCTTACGGGCAATTAGTACTGGTTAGCTTAATGCATTACTGCACTTCCACACCCAGCCTATCAACGTCCTGGTCTCGAACGACCCTTTAAAGAGATCAAGTCTCTGGGAAGTCTCATCTTAAGGCGAGTTTCCCGCTTAGATGCTTTCAGCGGTTATCTCTTCCGAACATAGCTACTCGGCAATGCCACTGGCGTGACAACCGATACACCAGAGGTTCGTCCACTCCGGTCCTCTCGTACTAGGAGCAGCCCCCTTCAAACTTCCAACGCCCACGGCAGATAGGGACCAAACTGTCTCACGACGTTTTAAACCCAGCTCACGTACCACTTTAAATGGCGAACAGCCATACCCTTGGGACCGGCTACAGCCCCAGGATGTGATGAGCCGACATCGAGGTGCCAAACTCCCCCGTCGATATGAACTCTTGGGAGGAATCAGCCTGTTATCCCCAGAGTACCTTTTATCCGTTGAGCGATGGCCCTTCCATACAGAACCACCGGATCACTATGTCCTACTTTCGTACCTGCTCGACTTGTCAGTCTCGCAGTTAAGCACGCTTATGCCATTGCACTATTAGCACGATGTCCGACCGTACCTAGCGTACCTTCGAACTCCTCCGTTACACTTTGGGAGGAGACCGCCCCAGTCAAACTGCCTACCATGCACTGTCCCCGACCCGGATAACGGGCCAAGGTTAGAACCTCAAATAAACCAGGGTGGTATTTCAAGGATGGCTCCACGCAAACTGGCGTCCACGCTTCAAAGCCTCCCACCTATCCTACACAGATCGATTCAAAGTCCAATGCAAAGCTACAGTAAAGGTTCATGGGGTCTTTCCGTCTAGCCGCGGGTAGATTGCATCATCACAAACATTTCAACTTCGCTGAGTCTCGGGAGGAGACAGTGTGGCCATCGTTACGCCATTCGTGCAGGTCGGAACTTACCCGACAAGGAATTTCGCTACCTTAGGACCGTTATAGTTACGGCCGCCGTTTACTGGGACTTCAATCAAGAGCTTGCACCCCATCATTTAATCTTCCAGCACCGGGCAGGCGTCACACCCTATACGTCCACTTTCGTGTTTGCAGAGTGCTGTGTTTTTATTAAACAGTCGCAGCCACCAGTTTATTGCAACCCCTTCGTCCTTCTGCCGCAGGGCAGTCAAACTACAAGGGCGTACCTTATCCCGAAGTTACGGTACCAATTTGCCGAGTTCCTTCTCCCGAGTTCTCTCAAGCGCCTTAGAATACTCATCTCGCCCACCTGTGTCGGTTTGCGGTACGGTCTCGTATGACTGAAGCTTAGAGGCTTTTCTTGGAACCACTTCCGATTGCTTCGTGAATAAATTCACTCGTCTCAACCCCTTGAATTACGCTGCCGGATTTGCCTAACAGCCTTCTCCAGGTTAAAAACCGACTATTCCAACAGTCGGACAACCTTCCGCGATCCGTCCCCCCATCGCATCATACGACGGTGCAGGAATATTAACCTGCTTCCCATCAGCTACGCATCTCTGCCTCGCCTTAGGGGCCGACTCACCCTGCTCCGATGAACGTTGAACAGGAAACCTTGGGCTTACGGCGTGGAGGCTTTTCACCCCCATTATCGCTACTCATGTCAGCATTCGCACTTCTGATACCTCCAGCAACCTTTACAAGTCACCTTCGCAGGCTTACAGAACGCTCTCCTACCATATCCTTACGGATATCCGCAGCTTCGGTGTATAGCTTAGCCCCGTTACATCTTCCGCGCAGGACGACTCGATCAGTGAGCTATTACGCTTTCTTTAAAGGGTGGCTGCTTCTAAGCCAACCTCCTGACTGTTTTAGCCTTCCCACTTCGTTTTCCACTTAGCTATACTTTGGGACCTTAGCTGGCGGTCTGGGTTGTTTCCCTCTTGACACCGGACGTTAGCACCCGATGTCTGTCTCCCAAGCTCGCACTCAACGGTATTCGGAGTTTGCAATGGTTTGGTAAGTCGCGATGACCCCCTAGCCATAACAGTGCTCTACCCCCGTCGGTGATACTTGAGGCACTACCTAAATAGTTTTCGGAGAGAACCAGCTATTTCCAAGTTTGTTTAGCCTTTCACCCCTACCCACAGCTCATCCCCTAATTTTTCAACATTAGTGGGTTCGGTCCTCCAGTGCGTGTTACCGCACCTTCAACCTGGCCATGAGTAGATCACTTGGTTTCGGGTCTACACCCAGCGACTGATTCGCCCTATTCGGACTCGATTTCTCTACGGCTTCCCTATGCGGTTAACCTTGCCACTGAATGTAAGTCGCTGACCCATTATACAAAAGGTACGCAGTCACGGAACAAGTCCGCTCCTACTGTTTGTATGCACACGGTTTCAGGTTCTATTTCACTCCCCTCCCGGGGTTCTTTTCGCCTTTCCCTCACGGTACTGGTTCACTATCGGTCGATATCGAGTATTTAGCCTTGGAGGATGGTCCCCCCATGTTCAGACAGGATTTCTCGTGTCCCGCCCTACTTGTCGCAAACTTAGTTCCACACCGATGATTTCATATACGGGGCTATCACCCTCTATGGCCGGACTTTCCATTCCGTTTTATTATCAAAGATGCTAAATCTTGCAGGCTCTTCCCATTTCGCTCGCCACTACTTTGGGAATCTCGGTTGATTTCTTTTCCTGTAGCTACTTAGATGTTTCAGTTCGCCACGTTCGCTTTGCAACCCTATGTATTCAGGTTGCAATGACCTTACGGCCGGGTTTCCCCATTCGGAAATCTGCGGATCAATGTGTGTTTGCTCACTCCCCGCAGCTTATCGCAAGCTACTACGTCCTTCATCGCCTGATATCGCCAAGGCATCCACCATGTGCACTTAGTCACTTGTCCCTATAACGTTAGCCTCTGGTGTCTGTCATTGAATCTCTTCAACTTCAGGTTCATCACCAAAAACCGGTTATAGTTCTTTACTACTTATGAGTATTACTTTAGCGTTTGCCGTATCTCAAGGAATTTGATATTTCTAAAACTTGTCTTTCGACAGCTTTTTCAAACTCGCTTTTAATACTATGTTTGTTCGATACAATCACAACCCTTCCATAATTTCCATCAACACTGTCATTACTGACTGCGCTGACTTCTCTTTACAGAAATAATTTTGATTATTTCTACTTTACTTCTTCTAAATTGTTAAAGAACGAGAACTACTTATTACTATGTCTTTCGCTTTGAAAGTACAAACCTAAATCTCAACGTTTTACTTTTTATCAGTACTTAACTACTTACTGATATTCGCTGACTTAGGTTTGCGATTTCTTGGTGGAGGATGACGGGATCGAACCGACGACCCCCTGCTTGCAAAGCAGGTGCTCTCCCAGCTGAGCTAATCCCCCATATTCAAATAAAAGCTTTATTCCACTTTTATTCAATCAACCTGGTGGGTCTGGTTGGGCTCGAACCAACGACCCCCGCGTTATCAACACGGTGCTCTAACCAACTGAGCTACAGACCCGCTACTGAACCTTCAGTCGCTGTCCGGTCATTGCTACCCCGACGCAAACCGTTCTCTGTTCATTATCATTAACAGTCAATAAGTGTGGACACTTAACTACGCGCTACTCTAGAAAGGAGGTGATCCAGCCGCACCTTCCGATACGGCTACCTTGTTACGACTTCACCCCAGTCACGAACCCTGCCGTGGTAATCGCCCTCCTTGCGGTTAAGCTAACTACTTCTGGCAGAACCCGCTCCCATGGTGTGACGGGCGGTGTGTACAAGACCCGGGAACGTATTCACCGCGACATGCTGATCCGCGATTACTAGCGATTCCAACTTCATGTAGTCGAGTTGCAGACTACAATCCGGACTACGATACACTTTCTGGGATTAGCTCCCCCTCGCGGGTTGGCGGCCCTCTGTATGTACCATTGTATGACGTGTGAAGCCCTACCCATAAGGGCCATGAGGACTTGACGTCATCCCCACCTTCCTCCGGTTTGTCACCGGCAGTCTCATTAGAGTGCCCTTTCGTAGCAACTAATGACAAGGGTTGCGCTCGTTGCGGGACTTAACCCAACATCTCACGACACGAGCTGACGACAGCCATGCAGCACCTGTGTAAAGGTTCTCTTTCGAGCACTCCCAAATCTCTTCGGGATTCCTTCCATGTCAAGGGTAGGTAAGGTTTTTCGCGTTGCATCGAATTAATCCACATCATCCACCGCTTGTGCGGGTCCCCGTCAATTCCTTTGAGTTTTAATCTTGCGACCGTACTCCCCAGGCGGTCTACTTCACGCGTTAGCTGCGTTACCAAGTCAATTAAGACCCGACAACTAGTAGACATCGTTTAGGGCGTGGACTACCAGGGTATCTAATCCTGTTTGCTCCCCACGCTTTCGTGCATGAGCGTCAGTGTTATCCCAGGGGGCTGCCTTCGCCATCGGTATTCCTCCACATATCTACGCATTTCACTGCTACACGTGGAATTCTACCCCCCTCTGACACACTCTAGCCTTACAGTCTCCAATGCAGTTCCCAGGTTGAGCCCGGGGATTTCACATCAGACTTATAAAACCGCCTGCGCACGCTTTACGCCCAGTAATTCCGATTAACGCTTGCACCCTACGTATTACCGCGGCTGCTGGCACGTAGTTAGCCGGTGCTTATTCTTCAGGTACCGTCATTAGCAGTCCGTATTAGGAACCACCGTTTCTTCCCTGACAAAAGAGCTTTACAACCCGAGGGCCTTCTTCACTCACGCGGCATTGCTGGATCAGGGTTGCCCCCATTGTCCAAAATTCCCCACTGCTGCCTCCCGTAGGAGTCTGGACCGTGTCTCAGTTCCAGTGTGGCTGGTCGTTCTCTCAAACCAGCTACTGATCGTCGCCTTGGTAGGCTTTTACCCTACCAACTAGCTAATCAGATATCGGCCACTCCATGAGCACGAGGTCTTGCGATCCCCCGCTTTCCACCTTAGTGCGTATGCGGTATTAGCGTAACTTTCGCTACGTTATCCCCCACTCTAGGGTATGTTCCGATATATTACTCACCCGTTCGCCACTCGCCGCCAGGTTACCCCGCGCTGCCGTTCGACTTGCATGTGTAAGGCATGCCGCCAGCGTTCAATCTGAGCCAGGATCAAACTCTTCAGTTTAATCTCTGTTTTTCGACAATTTCTTGTCTATGTCACATACGTGACATGTCGCTCACTCAAAATACTGACAGTTCAATGATCTATTACTAAATCATCGTCTTGCTTTGTTATTTCTTGTGAACACTTGCTATATTATTTAAGCATTCCAAACAACCTAAGTTGCTTGGTGCGCTTCACCAAGTGCCCACATTTATTGACTGTTAATTGTTAAAGAACCGAAATCTTTTCTACCCTGCCAGACCATCTTCTGATCCAGCTTTGCGTCGCAGCGTTGTGTGCGTCAGCAGCAGAGAAACGAGATTATGAAGCACTTTACTTTCGCTGTCAACACCCTGTTTTTATTTCGTTTAGATTAAATCTTTTAGAATCAATCTCAACTACTTCAGGATATTTTCAGACCCCGGCTTTCCGCGTTATTTCTTTCGCTCAAACCGAGAATTACTTCACTTTCTACCCCGCTCTTCAGCGGGAGGCGAACTATAGCAAATTCCCCACCTGTTTTGCAAGAGAAATTTTCTTTATCAGCCAAACTTTCAAAAAATGAATTACGCTTCTATATACGACACGAGGAAGCAGAAGCAAGTCTATGAATTATTCACTCTTTGATGACGCCAGCAATATACAGCCCTGGACTGAAATTATCTGCGAAGGTGCTGTGATACTCAGGCACTTTTCAGTGAATCACGAGGCCACATTGCTGGATGGCATACAGCAAATATTAAGCAAGCACCCTTTCCGGCAAATGCGCACGCCTAATGGTCACCGCATGTCAGTAGCGATGACTTGCTGCGGAGAGGTGGGATGGGTATCCGATAGCGATGGCTATCGCTACAGCGCTTATGATCCGGAAAATGGAGAACACTGGCCTGCGATGCCAGATAGTTTTTATTCACTGGCTGTGCAAGCGGCGCAAGAAGCTGGCTTTCCCGGCTTTACGCCAGACAGTTGCCTGATCAATCAATATCAGGCGGGGTCACGCCTTAGTCTCCATCAGGATAAGGACGAAAAGAAATTTGGTGCACCTATCGTGTCCTTTTCATTGGGCATACCGGCGACATTTCTTTTTGGTGGCATGCAACGCAGTGATGCTGTCCAGCGCTATCATCTGGCACATGGTGATGTGGTAGTTTGGGGTGGCCCAGCCAGATTGCGTTACCATGGCGTAGCAGCCATCAAGGAAGTGGCGCATCCACTCCTGGGAACACAAAGAATCAATCTGACCTTCCGTCAGGCTACATAAACAGGGCGGCACTTTATCTCACCGCCAAATAACAAGACAAACAATCTCATATGCCATTTTCGCTAGATAATCTCTTAGTCATAGGAATTTCCTCCCGCGCCCTGTTTGATCTGGAAGCGGAAGAGACGATTTTTCAGGAGCAAGGCCTGGATGCCTATCGTCAGCATCAACTCAAGGAAGAAAACAGTATCTTAAAACCAGGTGCAGCTTTTGCCCTGGTAAAAGCCTTATTGAAACTTAATGAGCTGACGCCTGGCCACAGGCTAGTGGAAGTGGTCATCATGTCGCGCAATTCTTCCGAAACTTCTTTGCGCATATTTAATTCCATCGCCCACTATGGCCTGGATATTACACGCGCAGCCTTATCCGGAGGATCACCACTTGCACCCTACTTGCTGGCTTTTAATGTCAGCCTGTTTTTATCCCTGCATGAAGATGATGTGCAAGCAGCCATCAATTCAGGCGTAGCATCGGCAATGCTATATCGTTTGCCGGAAAATGCAGCCGACCCTGAACAAATACGCATTGCCTTTGACGGCGATGCTGTCATCTTCTCGGATGAATCTGAACGCATCTATCAGGAGCAAGGTGTAGAAGCCTTTGAGCAGCATGAAAGGGAAAATGCCCTGAAGCCTTTGCCGGAAGGGCCATTTGCCAGATTGCTGTTGGCTTTATCGTATCTACAGAATAATTTCAAAACGCCGGATGGTCGCGCCTTCCCACTGCGGACTGCGCTGGTAACAGCACGAGCCTCCCCTGCTCATGAAAGAGTGATACGCACCTTGCGCGCCTGGAACATCGCAATTGATGAAACCTTCTTCATGGGCGGCGTCAACAAGTCTGCTGTCCTGGCCGCCTTCAAGCCGCACATGTTTTTTGACGATCAACATGGACATTGTCTGCACGCGTCGAATGTTGTGCCAACTGGCAGAGTACCCGTCAAGCAGGCCAAATAAGCAAACGAAACAAGCTTCCAGAAAACAAAAAGCCAGCCTCATACATCAGGCTGGCTTTTTTACATCTCAAAGATGATTAGCGTTGTGCTACCGCATCTACCACGCACAAGGCAGTCATGTTGACGATACGGCGCACCGTTGCCGATGGCGTCAAAATATGCACAGGCTTGGCACAACCCAGCAAGATAGGACCAATCGCAACATTATTACCTGCCGTTGTTTTCAACAGGTTATAGGCAATATTTGCTGCATCAATATTCGGCATGACGAGCAAATTGGCATCGCTTTTCAATGTTGAATCCGGCATCATTTTCTTGCGATAGCTAGTGTCGAGCGCAGTATCACCATGCATTTCACCGTCTACTTCAAGATCAGGTGCGTCACGCTGGATAATCGCCAGAGCAGCGCGCATTTTTTGCGCGGATTCACTATTGCTGGAACCAAAATTTGAATGAGACAGCAAGGCTGCTTTAGGCATCAGGCCAAAGCGGCGCATTTCTTCTGCAGCCAGAATCGTGATTTCAGCAATTTGTTCTGCCGTCGGGTTTTCATTGACATGTGTATCGACCAGCACGACCTGGCGATCCGGCAAAACCAGGCCATTCATGGCAGCATAGACATTGACGCCATCACGCTTGCCCAATACCTGGTTGATGTAATTCAGATGCAGACCTGTCGTACCAAATGTGCCGCAGATCATGCCGTCAGCGTCACCTTTATGGATCATCATCGCACCAATCAGTGAATGACGGCGACGCATTTCCAGTTTGGCATATTGTTCGGTCACACCCTTGCGGGCAGTCATCTGATGATAGGTCTGCCAGTAATCGCGATAGCGGTCATCGTGCTCAGGGTTGATGACAAGGAAATCAACACCTGCCTTCAGGCGCAGACCAAATTTTTCTATACGTTGCTCAAGGATGTGTGGACGGCCCACCAAAATAGGTGCAGCGAGTTTTTCATCGACAATAACCTGCACTGCGCGCAAGACTTTTTCTTCTTCGCCCTCGGCAAAGACGATACGTTTGCGTTCTGCCGGCGCTTTTTTGGCGATCTGGAACAGCGGTTTCATGAAGGTGCCGCTGTGATACACAAATTGCTGCAACTTCTCGACGTAGGCCTGCATGTCCTTGATAGGGCGCGCTGCAACACCGCATTCTTCTGCAGCCCTTGCCACTGCCGGAGCGATCTTGATCATCAGGCGTGGATCAAACGGCTTGGGTATCAGGTATTCAGGGCCAAACGACAGATTGCTGATGCCGTACGCGGAAGCGACCACGTCTGATTGCTCAGCCTGGGCCAGTTCAGCAATTGCGTGCACAACCGCGATTTCCATTTCACGTGTGATCGTGGTTGCACCACAATCCAGAGCGCCACGGAAAATATAAGGGAAGCACAGGACATTATTAACCTGGTTAGGGAAATCAGAACGTCCGGTCGCCATGATGGCATCATCACGCACAGCCTTGACTTCATCAGGCAGGATTTCTGGCGTAGGGTTGGCCAAGGCCAGGATCAAAGGATTCGGCGCCATCAACTTGACCATATCCTGCTTCAAGACACCCGCAGCAGACAAACCAAGGAAGATATCTGCATCAGGGATCACATCGCGCAAGCTACGAGCCGATGTCTCTTGCGCAAAACGTTCTTTGTCCGGGTCCATTAACTCGACACGGCCTTTATAAACTACGCCTGCCAGATCGGTAACAAAGATATTTTCGAGCGGGAAGCCGAGATCAACGATCAAATCCAGGCAGGCCAGCGCTGCGGCACCGGCACCAGACACCACCAGTTTGGTGTTTTTGATGGTTTTACCTACGACTTTCAAACCATTCAGGATCGCCGCACCAACGATGATCGCCGTACCGTGCTGGTCATCATGGAAGACAGGTATCTTCATGCGTTCACGCAGTTTGCGTTCTATATAGAAGCATTCCGGTGCCTTGATATCTTCCAGGTTGATACCGCCAAATGTAGGCTCCAGGGAAGCGATGATATCGACCAGTTTATCAGGGTCAGATTCGGCGATTTCTATATCGAACACATCAATACCGGCAAACTTCTTGAACAGTACGCCCTTGCCTTCCATGACCGGCTTGGACGCCAGTGGGCCGATATTACCCAGGCCAAGTACCGCAGTGCCGTTTGTGATCACGCCAACCAGGTTACCCCGGGCAGTGTATTTAAATGCAGCAGTCGGGTCAGCGACGATTTCTTCACAGGGGGCAGCAACTCCGGGGGAGTACGCCAGGGCCAGATCACGCTGATTCGTCAGTTGTTTGGTCGGTGTAACGCTGATTTTGCCCGGGGTCGGGCACTCATGATATTCCAGCGCTGCCTGGCGCAATTGTTGACGTATTTGCTCTTTTTGATCTGACGAATCCATGTGCTTGACCTTCTTTCTATTTTTTTGCTTACGGAAATCTTACTGATAGAGATTCTAGCAGAGGGAACCCTCTAACTTTATACGTATTTGTACGACTCTTATGCTTTTCTGACATAACCAAATGCAATTTATTCTGTTAAGCAAAAATACATAGTCTTTAACTATTGAGTTAATAAAATTAATTATCTTTTCAAATCGATTATTAAAATCTATTATCTGTCTCACGTTGATAGCAAATGCAAACAACACCGCAAATAACCAAGGAGAGCATTATGAGCACCCAGGCAAACCCATCCGTCACTATCCAGAACCTTGAATCCGCTTTTGCCGGCGAATCCATGGCCCATATCAAATACCGTTATTTCGCCAAACTGGCACGCGAAGCTGGCGCGATTGACATTGCAGAAGCATTTGAAGCAACCGCTGATCAGGAAGTCATGCATGCCTTCGGCCATCTGGATTTGTTATACCCCAAAACCCAACTGACACCCCAACGTGCCCTGGAAATTGCCATTGAAGGTGAGACTTATGAATACACAGAAATGTACCCAAAATTCCGCCATCTCGCTGTGGAAGAAGGCAACCATGCTGCTGTCGCTGAATACGATGAGCAAATCGCAGAATCTAAGGAACACGCTGAAAACTTTAAGCGGACTTTAGAAATTGCCGCCAAACGCTTTGCCGCGCTGGCCAAGGTAGAAGAGCGCCACGCCAATCATTACCGCGCCGTGCTCGAAGCCAATCAGGCCTGAGCCCCGAAAAACACTTAACAATATACAGAGGACACCATGAAAACTTACCAATGCATCGTATGCGGCTTTATCTATGAAGAATCCAAAGGCTTGCCAGAAGAAGGCATCGCCGCAGGCACGCGCTGGGATGATATTCCAGCCGACTGGGAATGCCCTGATTGCGGCGTCGCCAAAGCTGATTTTGACATGATAGAAATCTGAGGTAGCCATGAAACCCATCGCCATCATCGGTTCCGGCCTGGCTGGCTATACAGTCGCCAGAGAATTTCGCAAGCTCGATAAAACTACACCCTTGCTGATCATCACTGGTGATGATGGCGGCTTTTATTCCAAGCCCATGCTCTCGAACGCCTTTGCCATGGGCAAGCAGCCGCAACAATTGCAAAGCAAAACGGCAGATCAGATGGCAGCGGAATTGACTGCCACCATCCTGACCAAAACTCTGGTGAGCGGCATCAATACAGTTGCGCATACCATACATACCAAGATGGGAGACTTTGAGTATGCCCAACTGGTGCTGGCGCCAGGTGCGCAAGCGATACGTTTGCCCATCGCCGGAAGCGCTGCTGACCAGGTTTTATCGGTCAATAACCTGACTGATTACGCAGTGTTCCGCGACAAACTGGCGCAGGCTGGCGACAAGGCGAGGGTCACCATACTGGGTGCAGGTTTGATAGGTTGTGAATTCAGCGATGATTTAGCCAGTGCCGGTCATGAAGTTACCTTGATAGACCCAAACACCCTGCCACTCGCTGCGCTGGCACCAACCGCCATTTCGCAAGGCTTGCATGCCGCACTAAATGCAAAAGGTGTACAGCTCAAACTGGGCACCACTGCCAGTCAGATTGATATGCTGGATAATACCTTGCAGGTGACGCTGTCCAATGGCGAAAGCTTCAACACTGACGTCGTCCTGTCGGCAGTCGGCTTGCGCGCAGATATACGCCTGGCACAGGCAGCGCAGTTGCACACAGACCGCGGCATTATCATCAATGAGTATGGCCAGACCAGCGTGCCCGAGATATTTGCGCTTGGAGATTGTGCGCAGTACAAGCAAGCAGATGGCAGCCAAAGCCTGATGCCCTATGTCGCCCCCATCATGACTGCAGCGCGGGCAATTGCGCTAAGTCTGACAGGCCAACTGACCAGCATAGACATGAAACCAGCCGCAGTGCTGGTCAAAACACCCAGCTACCCCGTTGCATTGATCCCGCCAGCATTTGCGGCCAGCAAATCAGGTCGCTGGGAGTCAGGCCATGCCGAGGGTGTCACCACTAGCCGTTACTTTGATGAAAGCAATAATTTGCACGGCTTTGCAGTTGCCCCGCAAGATGCCAAATCGAGAAATGCACTGATTGCAGAATTGATAGAAGCACAAGCAACGCGGCTGAACTGAAGCGGCCAGGCGCATAGGCACCAAAGGCGCCTGGGGATTATCTTGAATCCTGGGTCAGCTTAGGTACAATGCGCGCATGCTTTCCGAATTCGATCTCATCAAGCGCTACTTTGCGCAGCACAGTATTCAAGACAGCCGCGTCGCCCTCGGCATAGGGGATGATTGCGCCCTGCTCAACCCCAGCCCCGGCATGCAGATGGCCATTTCCAGCGACATGCTGGTGTCTGGCCGACATTTTTTCCCGGATGCTGACCCGTACAAGCTGGGCCATAAATGCCTGGCGGTGAATTTGTCTGACCTGGCCGCCATGGGCGCTGCGCCATTGGGATTTACCCTGGCACTGTCACTACCAGAAGCCAATCCTGAATGGCTGGCAGAATTTTCACGCGGCTTGCTGGCGCTGGCTAATGAGCATCATTGCCACCTGATAGGCGGCGACACCACCAAGGGCCCACTGAATATCTGCATCACCATTTTTGGTGAACTGCCACCCGGCACTGCCCTGCGCCGCGATGCCGCCAAAGTTGGCGATGACATCTGGGTGTCTGGCACACTGGGTGATGCCCGTCTGGCTTTGGCAGGCTACTGGAATGAAGTCACACTCAGCGAGACTGATCATCAATTGGCGGCAACACGAATGCACCAGCCCAGCCCGCGTATTGCACTGGGCATGGCCTTGCGTGGCATAGCGCATGCAGCGCTGGATATTTCGGATGGTCTGGCTGGTGATCTTGGCCACATCCTGGAAAAGTCACAAGTGGGTGCCAGTCTGCGTATCGATCAATTGCCTGCTGGCCCGGTCTTGCAAACGCAGCCTCAGGAATTGCGCAGGCGATTTACACTGAACGGCGGTGATGATTATGAGCTATGTTTTACGGCTCCCGCCAGCAACAGGCAACAAGTCATCGCCGCAGCTACAAAATCGCACACTGCGGTTACGCGCGTAGGCCAGATAGAAGCAAATGCTGGCTTGCGCCTGCTTGATAACGATGGCAAACCAGTGAATCTGCAATATAAATCCTTCGATCACTTTGTGAATCCATGAGCACTTTAGAAAACGGCCAGACAGCGATCATCACCCACCCTGGCTGGCGCTTCATGCTGCGTCACCCCGCCCATATTTTGGCCCAGGGTTTTGGCAGCGGCTTGTCACCCATCATGCCCGGCACCTCAGGCACTCTGTTCGCATGGCTGAGTTTTTATCTTTTATCCAGCCGCTGGCCAGAGGTATTCACGACACTTAACTGGCTTGCCATCATTGTCATTGGCTTTGCTATTGGTGTCTGGGCTTGTCATGTCACCGGAAAAAACATGGGGGTTGCTGATCATGGCAGCATGGTGTGGGATGAGATCATCGCCTTTTGGCTGGTGCTGTTATTCATCGTTCCTGCAGATTGGCAAACCCAGTTGTGGGCGTTTATCGGCTTCCGGTTTTTTGACATGGTCAAGCCACCACCGATAGGCTATTTTGACCGCCGCTTCAAAGGGGGCTTTGGTGTCATGTGGGATGATATTGTGGCGGCTTTCTTTTGTCTGCTGAGTTTTGCACTCTGGCGCAACTTCTAAAAATAATGACTGCAAATTGCAGCCATTATTTTTACTGTTCCATATTGAAGAATACTTACTCGTCCTTCACCCCGTCTATCCCCAATTCCTGAATCTTGCGGGTGATGGTATTCCTGCCTATACCCAGACGTATCGCTGCATCATTCTTGCGGCCATGGGTATGGCGCAATGCGGCCTTGATGACGACGGATTCAAAGCAGCGACCCAGTTTGTCGATGACTTCTGACTGTCCCTCTGCAAGCATCGCTGTTGCCTCAGCTTCCAGCAAAGAAACCCAGCTTTCACCACTGCGATACACTGGCTTCTCGGGATAGGTGCTGCCATTCATTGGGGTAAGCGTGCCTGGCAGATGCTCAGGGTTACGGCCATGCATTTCCCCCACGTTGCCAACAGGTGCAACATGGGCAGCGCTTGCCGTACCTGGTACCAGATCTTGTGGTAGATCTGGCACTTCCACCGTCTGGCCTGGTGCCATGACGGTGATCCAGTTACACAGGTTTTCCAATTGGCGCACATTCCCCGGAAAATCCAGGCTGGACAAAAATTGCAATGCCGGTTCCGACATACGCTTGACATCCACACCCAGTTGCTTGGCACTCTGGTTCAGGAAGTATTTTGTCAGTAAGGGGATATCTTCACGGCGCTCGCGCAAGCTCGGCAAGCGCAGGCGGATAACATTCAGGCGATGATACAAGTCTTCACGGAACAAGCCATCTTTGACACGGGTTTCGAGATTCTGGTGTGTCGCGGCGATCACACGTACATTCGCCTTCATGGGCTGATGCCCACCAACGCGATAAAAATGGCCGTCTGACAAAACTCGCAACAAGCGTGTCTGCAAATCAAAAGGCATGTCGCCAATTTCATCGAGGAACAGCGTGCCACCCTCAGCCTGTTCAAAACGGCCACGGCGCGTGGTTTGTGCGCCAGTAAATGCACCGCGCTCATGACCAAACAATTCAGATTCCAGCAAATCCTTGGGGATCGCTGCGGTATTCAAGGCAATAAAAGGCTGGGATGCACGCGGGCTATGCTTGTGCAAGGCACGTGCCACGAGTTCTTTACCGCTGCCAGACTCACCAGTGATCAGTACTGTCACATTCGATTGCGACAATCTGCCTATGGCGCGAAACACGTCCTGCATAGCCGGTGCCTGGCCCAATATCTCTGGCGTTTCTGAAATGCTTTGTTCTACACTGGATTCACGCAGACTTTCATCCAGCGCGCGACGTATCAGCTCAACGGCTTTGTCGAGGTCAAATGGCTTGGCCAGGTATTCAAAGGCCCCGCCCTGAAAAGCTGCCACCGCAGATTCAAGGTCAGAAAACGCCGTCATGATAATCACAGGCAAGCCTGGGTATTTGGCTTTGACGGTTTGCAAGAGTTCAAGGCCGGATGCGCCGTGCATGCGTATGTCCGACACCAGCACTTGCGGCGTATCGCTTTGCAAGGCATTCATCGCATCTCTTGCATTGGTGAAGCTGCGGGTTGCCAGATTTTCTCTCGCCAGTGCTTTTTCCAGCACCCAGCGAATTGAATCGTCGTCGTCCACTATCCAGATTGGTTTCATATTGTCGTTTTGCAGTCTGTGTTAAGCATATCGATAGAAGGAGCACTTTTGGTGCCGCCGCTTTGCCACATCCTTATTTAAGGTAGTGGTATCAGTATCCGGAAATCCGTACATCCTGGCCGGCTCTCACATTCGATGACACCCAAGTGTTGTTCAACGAAAGTTTGTGCCAGCGTCAATCCCAAACCGCTACCGCCTTCCTTGCCTGATACCAGGGGATAGAAAATACGGTTGCGAATCTCAGGTGGGATGCCCGGACCGTTGTCTATGATATGCAAGTCTAATGCCAGCCTGTAACGCACCTTGGCCAACGTGATCTGGCGCACCACGCGCGACTTGAAAGTCAGCACGGCATCACCCTGCCTGATTCTTTCATTCAGCGCCTGCGCAGCATTGTGGGCAATGTTTAACACCGTCTGTATCAGTTGTTCCTTGTCACCACGAAATTCAGGTATCGACAAATCATAATCACGTCTGATGGTCAGCCCCTGCGGGAACTCGGCAACAATCAGGCTGCGCACCCGTTCACACACTTCATGGATATTCACGTCACCGACTATATGCGGCAAACGATGCGGTGCCAGCAATCGATCGACCAGGGTCTGCAACCTGTCAGCCTCCTTGATGATGACCTGGGTGTACTCACGCAATTCACGCAAGTGCCGCTCAGGCAATTCCAGCTCCAGCAATTGCGCTGCTCCCCGTATGCCACCCAGCGGATTCTTGATTTCATGCGCCAGATTGCGTATCAATTCCTTGTTGGCCTTGCTCTGATCAAGCATGCGCTCTTCCCTGTCGAGCTTGAGTTGCTGCACGTTCTCACGCAGCTCAATCAGGACAGGCGTATCAGGATTATCGAGTGCAGTCACTATGCTGTGCACATGCAGAGGATCCCGCCCTGCCCGCTCCAGCGTCAGGTCCTGGCGCTTGTCAGCAAACTGGTGGGCGACCGCCTGATGGAAGACTGCCGTCAATTCCTGGCCGTTCAGGAACAGGTCTGTCAGCTTCAGATGTGTAAGTGACTTGAAAGAGGAATCAAGCAGGTTTTCAGCGGCAGCATTGGCAAATAAAATGCTGCCCTCAGCATCCAGCACAATGACTGCGGATGTCAGCAGGTCAAGTCCGGCAAATGATGTAAGTGGAGTTTTCAAAACTTGTCCATAAAAAAAGGCCGCACAGAGCGACCTTTACGCAAGCATCATGCCCGAACAGCACTTTTGCCGTTCACACTGGCAACTTATTTTGCATTGGCAATTTCACGTTTCAGTGCTTCTATGTTTTTTTCGGTGCGGCTGATGTCTTCTTTCATCATATTGGTGCGTTCCTGGTATTTGGCGAAATTTCTTTCATCACCACGGCGCTCAGGCTCACCATTATTGTATTCTTTCTTGAGATTCGCCAGCTTTTGCTCTTCAGTCTTCAATTCGTCCTGCAAAATCTGCTTGCGGTCAGAATCCCTGGCTTTTTGCGTGCCCTCATCTACTTTGGGAAAATCACTGGGGCTGCTGGCAGGCTTGCCTTGCGGCTTTTTGGCAGGCGCTGGCAATACAGGTGCAGGAAGAACGGTCAGGCCTTGCAGATCCACTTTCTTGCAACCTTTGACGGCACCGGTGTTCTTGTATTCTTTTTTGCCATTATCATCGACGCACAGATACACCTCAGCCTGTGCATGCGCATAAGCGTGCACACCAATAAAGAGAAGCAATCCTGACAAGAGTCGGTTCATAAATAAGCAATATTCATTGATAGACTGTAAGTGTATGTCATGCAGCCGTGCAACACAATTACGAACAAATTAGCATTTGTAACAAAAAAAGCGGGGTTACCCCCGCTTTTTTGCGTTTTTACCCAGATTACAGAGAGTAATACATATCGAATTCAACAGGGTGAGTTGTCATGCGGAAGCGTTGTACTTCTTGCATTTTCAAATCAATGTAAGCATCGATCATGCTGTCGCTGAATACGCCACCGCGTGTCAGGAACTCGCGGTCTTTGTTCAATGCATCCAGCGCTTCTTCCAAAGATGCACACACTGTTGGGATCAATGCATCTTCTTCTGGTGGCAAATGGTACAGATCTTTGCTGGCTGCTTCACCAGGATGAATCTTGTTCTGTACGCCGTCCAGACCTGCCATCATCAGTGCAGAGAAGCACAGGTATGGGTTCGCCAGTGGATCAGGGAAACGTGTTTCGATACGACGGCCTTTTGGATTGGCAACGTAAGGAATACGGATGGAAGCAGAACGGTTACGTGCAGAGTAAGCCAGTTTCACTGGAGCTTCATAACCTGGAACCAGACGCTTGTAAGAGTTGGTACCTGGGTTAGTGATCGCATTGAGTGCTTTCGCATGCTTGATGATACCGCCGATGTAGTACAGGGCGAAATCAGACAAACCAGCATAGCCGTCACCAGCAAACAGGTTTTTGCCATCTTTCCAGATGGATTGATGCACGTGCATGCCAGAACCGTTGTCACCAACGATAGGCTTAGGCATGAAAGTCGCTGTCTTGCCATAAGTATGGGCAACATTCCAGACCACGTATTTCAGGTTTTGAGTCCAGTCAGCACGCTCTACCAGAGTAGAGAACTTGGTGCCGATTTCGTTTTGACCAGCGCCAGCCACTTCATGGTGATGCACTTCAACCGGGATACCCAGGGATTCCAGGATCAGACACATTTCAGAACGCATGTCCTGGAAGCTGTCGACTGGAGGAACCGGGAAGTAACCACCTTTCACCGTTGGACGGTGGCCAGTGTTGCCGCCTTCCAGTTTTTCGCCTGTCGTCCAAGAGGCTTCGTCAGAATCAATCTTGACGAAACAGCCAGACATGTCCACTTTCCAGCGTACGCTGTCAAAAATGAAGAATTCTGGTTCTGGGCCAAAGTAAGCTGTGTCACCAATGCCTGAGGATTTCAAATAAGCTTCAGCACGTTTCGCGATGGAACGTGGGTCACGGTCATAACCTTTGCCGTCAGATGGCTCGATGACGTCACATTGCATAAACAATGTGGTTTCTTCAAAGAATGGATCAATGTTGGCAGTATTAGGATCAGGCATCAACAACATGTCGGATGCTTCAATGCCTTTCCAGCCAGCGATGGACGAGCCGTCGAATGCGTGGCCAGATTCGAATTTATCGATGTCGAACTGGGAAATTGGAACAGTTACGTGCTGTTCTTTGCCTCGGGTATCAGCAAAGCGAAAATCAACGAATTTGACTTCGTTATCTTTCGCCATTTTCAAGACTTCTGCGGCTGTCATTGCCATGTGAAACTCCTCTGAGAGCTAAAAATAAATTCGGAAATTGCCGAGCCCTGCGCCTGCCAGTTATGTGCAATTTTGACCAACAGACAAACCTTGCCT
This sequence comes from Undibacterium sp. YM2, assembly GCF_009937975.1. NCBI lineage: Bacteria > Pseudomonadati > Pseudomonadota > Betaproteobacteria > Burkholderiales > Oxalobacteraceae > Undibacterium > Undibacterium sp. YM2. Next base: position 2,115,629 of record NZ_AP018441.1, on the reverse strand, counting down.
TATTGTTCTTACAACAGCATTTTCGCTTGGCGGCTAAACTCAGTGGGGATAATAGCAGAAACCGTGCCATCATCCAGATCAGTCATATATAAATTCTAAATTTGTTAAATGCTTGTTTTTGTGGCGTTTTCTCTGACAAAAATACAGCACCTTAGCATTATACAAACTCCACGCACGCACCAAAATAACGCAAAATAAATTTAAGTAACTATTTTGGTGCACTTTTAAAGCTATCGAATCAATCTGCATTATTTTGGTGCAAACCAAGAGTCAATTGCATCGTGCCTATTGAACACTTGCAATTGAAGCATTTAAGCGAAATACTCAATTGGCAATATTGACCAAAATCAACATTGATTGGTATTTCTCTATATGCGACTCACTCTCATTTAGACTGTGATGGTATTTCAGGCGGCGATGCCCCTGCCTGCAACTTAAACAGTTATGGACCAGTGCACGGGCGTTCGCTCCCATACCCAAATCTCATTATGTCGCCTCACCCTTACCTACGCAAACCCATGTTGTTTGCCCTGCTCACCTTTGCGCTGACAATATTGGCAAGCGCCGCCATCATCGTCAAACTGGACGAAGGTGCAAAGCAGGAAGAACGCCAGCTCGCTTATGATCTGGCGCGCTCACAAGCCGTCAACCTGCAAAACAATATGTATAGCGCGTTATCGGCAAGCTATGCGCTTGCTGCCATGGTTGCCGACGGTAATGGCCGGGTCAGGCATTTTGGACGTTTTGCTGACAAGATACTGCAGTATCATCCGCAAATTTCTGCTTTATATCTTGCCCCAGACGGCGTCACCAGCGAAGTCGCGCCAATAGAATGGCGCAATGACGGTCTGGGAATAGACTTGCTGGCCGATCCCATACGCAAAGCAGAAGCACAGCTCGCCAAGGACAGCCATCACTTGACACTTGCAGGACCACTTCCCCTCACCAATGGCAGCACCGGCATCATAGCCCGCTTGCCCGTCTATCTTGAAGACCCCATAGACGCCAACAAAGCACCTCAATTCTGGGGCCTGATCTCGGCTGCGATTGATCTGAAAACCCTGCTGGCCGACACCGGATTGTCAAAGCTAAACGAGCGCGGCTACGACTATGAATTGTCGCGTGTTCATCCGGGTACCAGGCTCAGGCAAGTCATAGAAAAATCCGCTGGATTTACAACAACGAATTACCTCCGCTATGCAATCAAATTGCCAAATGCAGAATGGACACTGGAGCTATCACCAAAAAACTCTCTTATCCAGAACAAACCACTACTGCTCTACAACAGCATCGGGCTTTTGTTTAGCTTCATGGTGGCCTGTCTGGTAAAACTCCTGCTTGAAGCACGCGAGCAAAGAAAAAATCTAAAAAAAATCGTCAGTAAAAGAACTGCAGAATTGGCGCAGCGCGAAACAGACTTGCGTCAAGCCCAGATCATTTCAAAAACAGGCAACTGGAGCATAGGCAGCAATGCAGAAGAATGGCGCTATTCAGATGAAGCACGCCGTATACTAGGTTACGCACATGGCAGCAAAATCGATTGCGCCAGCCTCATGCAACGCGCCCATCCAGACGACATCCTGGCAGTCAAGACTTTCTGGAGCCAGGTGCAAGCGGGCAAAGATGCAGGCATAGAGCACCGTATTATTGTTGACGGCCAAGTGCGCTGGCTACATTCACAATATGATGCACAGAGCGCCAGGCACATGGGTACGGTGCAAGACATCACCGAACGCAAACATATAGAAGAAGACTTGCGCATTGCCGCCATTGCCTTTGAAGCACAAGAAGGCATGGTCATTACTGATGAGCGCCGCACTATCGTGCGCATCAACCAGGCATTTACCCGCATCACAGGCTATAGCCGCGAAGAAGCACTCGGCAAACAGACCAGCCTGCTCAAGTCTGGCCTGCATGGGCCTAACTATTATGAAGACATGGGCAAGCAGCTTGACGCCAACGCCTATTGGCAAGGCGAAATCTGGAACCGCAGAAAAAATGGCGAAGTCTACCCAGAATGGCTGACCATCACTGCAGTTAAAAACACCAGCGGCAAGGTTGTCAACTATGTCGCCACCATGCTAGACATCACCCAGAGAAAAGCCACCGAAGCCAAGCTTGAACACCTGGCCTACCATGATCCTTTAACCGGCCTGGCCAACCGCCGCCTGCTGATAGACCGGCTGCAACACAGCCTGCTCGCAAAAAGCCGCAGCAATCTGTATGGTGCAGTGCTATTCCTTGACCTTGATAATTTCAAGACCATCAATGACAGCAGTGGCCACGGCAAAGGTGACATGCTCTTGCAAGTTGCCGCAAAACGCCTCGCACACAGCATACGCAAGGGCGATACCCTGGCACGTTACGGCGGTGATGAATTTGTCTTGCTGCTCGAAGAACTCAGCGACAACGTCAGAGAAACCGCCATAGAAGTGCAAATGATCGCCACCAAAATCCTGGCAGACCTGCGCGCACCCTATGATCTAGAGCACAGTGAGTATCACAGCAGTGCCAGCATAGGCATCACCCTGTTCGACAAACAAAGTACCTCTGCCGAAGAACTGCTCAAGCAGGTAGAAGTCGCCATGTATGAGGCCAAGTCCAGTGGCGGCAATAACTTCCGCTTCTTTGACAAAGACATGCTCGACATCGTCAACACCCGCGCAGTACTGGAAGCAGACATGCGCCAGGGCCTGCAGCAAGAACAGTTCGTGCTGCACTACCAGCCACAAGTCAGCAGCACAGGCCAGGTCACCGGCGCAGAAGCTCTGGTACGCTGGCAACATCCCCACAAGGGACTGGTACCACCATCAGACTTCATTCCGCTGGCAGAAGAGTCAGGCCTCATCCTCAGCCTGGGGGCATGGATATTAAAAACCGCCTGCGCCAAACTGGCAGAATGGCAAAACAATGACGACACAAAAAACCGCACCCTGGCCGTCAATGTCAGCGCACGCCAATTCAGGCAAAACGACTTTGTCGCACTGGTGCTCGACAACATCAGGCATTACCAGATAGACGCCAGCAAACTCAAGCTCGAACTGACAGAAAGCCTGCTCGTCGATAATGTGGAAGAAACCATAGACAAGATGAACCAGCTCAAAGCCAGAGGTGTGGGCTTTTCACTCGATGACTTTGGCACTGGCTACTCATCCCTGTCTTATCTCAAGCGCCTGCCGCTGGACCAGCTCAAGATAGACCAGTCCTTTGTACGCGACATCCTTAATAATAACAATGATGCCGTCATCACCAGAACCATCATCGCACTCGGCCAAAGCCTGGGCCTGGCCGTCATCGCCGAAGGTGTGGAAACCGCAGCCCAGCGCGATTTCCTGCTACAGCAGGGCTGTCTTTCGTATCAAGGTTATCTGTATGGCAAACCCAGTGCCAATTTAATATAAACTAGCAGGCACATCAGCACTACCTTTTTTGCAATCGCCATTTTCAATCAAGGAACCACCATGTCCACAGAACTAACCCTGCAAACAGCACGCCAGCGCGGCCAGGAACAAGCCCTGCCCTACGCCGGTGCAGTCAGCCCGCAAGAAGCCTTTGCACTACTGCAAAATGACAGCAAGATATTACTCGTCGATGTACGCACCAATGCCGAGCGCGACTGGGTAGGCAGGGTGAACATCAACGAAGCCCAACACCTGGCCGTGCAATGGAGCCTCTACCCAGGCGGCACACCCAACCCCGACTTTCTCGCACAACTGCAAGCCAGCGTGCCCGACAAAGCCAGCACCATCCTCTTCCTTTGCCGCTCAGGCGTACGCTCGCGCCATGGAGCCAAGCTGGCAACTGAGAACGGCTACACCAATTGCTACGACATCCTGCAAGGTTTTGAAGGCGACAAGGACGAGCAAGGCCACAGGAAAACCGTAGGCGGCTGGTGCCAAAACGGCCTGCCATGGCTGGGCGCCTGACTTAATACATAGCAAGATTTACAAAAACCAAGAAAAAAGCTTCCATAATGAAGTTTGCTTTGCTAGAATAGCGGACTTCGCTGTTACGGCAAGTTTTAGCGAATGCAGGAGAGGTGGATGAGTGGTTTAAGTCACACGCCTGGAAAGCGTGCGTAGGTTTATCCCTACCGGGGGTTCGAATCCCCCCTTCTCCGCCATGAATATGAAAGCCCTTGGATGATTCCAAGGGCTTTTTTGTTTTGACTCACTTTGTGCCAACAAAAAACATTGGAAATAATTTGCGCTCTCACGCCGCAATCAATATTGACAAAATCACGCTCATTCAAAGCGACCGCACCTCATAACACTGACTACAGCGATGAAGAAGACGCCCTCATCGTCCCTCTGCTCGATTGGCTAGCAACCCGCCAGGCAGACCTGTTCGGCAACGACGACAAAGCCAAAGGCATACGCTTCATGGTCGATTTCAACAACCGCAACAGCGGCGATATCACAGTCTGGAGATTAGGCTAACAGAGGGCGTCATCTTCAAACAAACCGGCACCAGACCAGACATCGCCCACGCTGGCCAAGTCACACCCACGCCAGACTACACCACCTACTAATGGCAACTATACACGGAAACAAGCTGCTGGCAGAGTGGCAGGTAAAACCCATCCCACCCACATAATGCAAGATAACCTCACCGCACTAGAAACTTGGGCTAGCAGGTGGCTAGAAAAATTCGGCATCACCCTCAACAACAGCCGCGGCGCTAACCGTATCGCCATCAACTTGCTTAAGGTCGCAAAACTGGCCATGCTGCGCAAACTCCCTATACCCACCATGGCCGTTCTGCGCAAATCCATCATCGAAAGCAGGACGCCACAATGCCAACAACCACCAAAACCCTGACCACCAAAGAACGCCAGCTCGTAGAAGCAGCCCACCAGTCCGCCCTAGCCGGGCTAAGAACAACAACCCACCCAGTAAAACGGCAGTGTCTGCTTGAAGAATTAACAGACTGGTGCGCTCTGCTGGGCTAGCCAATAACAATGAAGTCAAGCAATTAAAATCAAACATCATCCAAGAAGACGACCAGATTCAAACAGAGAAAATGTCAAATATTGTATCAAATATATCAACTTGTATTGCTACATTTACATATTAAATATACATTGAAAAATTAAATGAATTAACCAAGAAGGAAAATATATGAGGTCATTTAGCGCACTTGAGAAAAAACTGATTACTCGTATGATCGAATTAGATGAAAACGTTGGTGCGTTAAATGTACTTGCGAATATTTTTAACTCGACTGATGAATCATTACGTTTTCCAGAACATCTTTATGTTGCACTCAAAGCAGAAAATGATGTGTCGATTTACATTAAGCAGGATGTGCTCAACGAAAGCGGTCTAAATTGGTTAAATGAAGTTGAGGGAAAAATATCAAGGACGCTGCTCCGCTGTGTTGCCTTGCTTGAATATCTTGAAGGCGAGCGTTTGGCATATTTCATCGGTGATATTGAAATACCTCACCTCGGTCAATTATTTGATGGCGCTCCATATATAGAATCTGAATTGTTAGATCCTGAATTACAATCAAAAGTTTATAAATATTCCAGAAAACGAATTTTTGTTTCAGAGACTTTACGGATGCTAGTAAATAATGGATATAAAACCGACGAGGAACTTCGCCATGAGAAAGAAATTTCGTCAATCGAAAAACAACTTACATTTACCAGAGCTGCAGTTTTAATCTCGTTCGTTGGCATTGCAATTTCTATCCTGGTACCGAATTTAGTGACCACAGTTGTCGACATAAAAAATCAAAAGATTGTTACCGAACTTAGCCCGACAACAATGAGCGGTACACAAACCTTGATTAACGAGAGTATCAAGCCGATAGTTAATGAGCTGATTAACACTCAAAACAAGTTGACAGAAATATCCAATGAATTACATCGCGCATCGGAAAAGAATCCACAAGCTGCGCCAATTGCCTCGCCGGCAAATACCGCACAGAAATATAAGGAACATACCGAAGTAAAATAGCCTGCGTATATGAATAGCCCTGCATATTCGCACGCACGATTATGAGGTGGTTATCAGAACATAGTATTGCATTGCAATGGTTAGAGGAAAAAATGAAGTTGTAGCCAGCATAGTTAGGAACCGCCTAACAATCGCACTATAAGTTACTAAGTCTCATAGCCCCCTCCCCGCGTGACTGGCTAGCCCGGTCACGTCACCATAGTCGGCATGGAATTCACCCTTGCCGACTTCTCCCGCCGCCTGCAAGATATCGTCCGCTTTGGCAGCATTGCCGAAGTCAAGCACAGTCGCGCACAAGAGTACAAGAGTACAAGAGCACAAGAGCACAAGCAAGAGCAGGGTCAGGTTTTTCATTCATGCATTTTAAGGCATTCATCGTACGGGGAGTGTTCCAAAAAAGTCGAGGCAGATTTCCTTTTAGCGGTACGAACTGCATTAAGAGTGCATCGGTATTTGGCGAATCACCAACAAACTCATATGTGATTTCAAGTATTTAAACAGCCTTTGATCACATTTAATCTACCCCAATTATTGGAAGCCGCGTCGATGATTTTATTTCGCGCATTGCCAAGCTTGAGTGGATCATGCTGATCCCAGGGATGACGCGCAGGACGTTCTCTACAAAATCGCTGTAAGCATCCAGGCTCTCTGCCACTACTTGCAGCAGATAGTCCGCCTCACCCGTGACCTTGTGGCAGGACAAGACTTGCGGGTGTGTCTGGATCACTTCCTCGAAATGCTTGATGGATACATCGGTGACGATCACAAAGCTCACCTGGACAAAAGCCAGGACATCGAGGCCCAGTTTGCGACGATCCAGATTGGCCTGGTAGCTGGTGATAAAGCCTTCCTGCTCCAGTCGCTTTAGCCTACGCCAGCAGGGTGTCACGCTTAGCGAGACATGTTCAGCCAGTTTGGGATTGGACAAGGTGCCGTCTTGCTGCAAAAGACTCAGGATAGTTCGGTCTGTATCGTCCAGGTCCAGATACTGTTTTTTTCCGTTCATTTCTAATAACTCCTCAATTTCTCCTGCTCAAATCATACTTCGCGCTAACATGGCCGACAAAGCTAATTTGCTTGAGTAGAGATAAATTGAGTCTATTAACCCTTTATTTCATTAATTTTTAGTCTGTTCTTCTAATTATGCGTCATTCCACATCCTAATAAAGCACAGCAATTCCATCTGCAGAGCGCCATAATAATTTCTACTTCCAACGCTCAGGCAAATCAAGATGCTCACCATTTATAGCGATAAACACCGGCTGCACCATGGCACCGAACTGAAAGATGGGGTTTTAAAACCTTGTGTGGAAATGCCTGACCGCGCTGACACTGTGCTGGCGCGTGTGCGTAGTGCAGCTCTGGGTGAGATCATGGCACCGCACGACTATGCATCGTCTTCATATAGCACTGTGCATAGCGAGCGCTATGTCAGTTTTCTTGAAAATGCGTGGTCCAGGTGGGTAGCTGCCGGGCGCTCGCATGATGCTTTGCCGCTGATCTGGCCGGTGCGTGATTTGCGTAGCGATATCGAGCCTGATCATATCGATGGCAAACTGGGGTTTTATGCGATGGATGCTGGCGTGCCCATCACTGCAGGCACATGGGAAGCGGTGCGCACCAGCGCCAATCTCGCCTTGACGGGGATGGAGGCGATCGCAGGTGGCACGTCCAGCGCCTTTGCCTTGTGCCGCCCTCCTGGTCATCATGCTGCAGCAGAGTACATGGGTGGTTACTGCTACCTGAATAATGCTGCCATCGCTGCACAAGGCTTTATCGTCAAAGGCGCCAAACGAGTCGCTGTGCTTGATGTGGATTACCACCACGGCAATGGTACTCAAAGTATTTTTTATGACCGTGCCGATGTGCTGTTTATTTCGCTGCATGGTGACCCCAAAAATTCCTACCCGTATTTTCTGGGTCATCGTGATGAACAGGGTCACGGTGCTGGCATGGGCTTTAATCACAATTATCCGCTACCGCACGGCACTGCCTGGGACACCTACAGCATCGCGCTGGATGATGCCTGCAGCAAGCTGGCTGCGTATGCGCCTGATGCAATCGTGATCTCGCTCGGTGTTGACACTTTCAAAGACGACCCTATCAGTCAGTTCAAGCTGGAAAATCAGGATTACCTGCGCATGGGTGCAGCCATTGCTGGTATCGGCAAGCCCACTTTGTTTGTGATGGAAGGTGGCTACATGGTGGATGACATCGGCGTCAATGTAGCCAACGTATTGCTGGGTTTTGAAGGGCGTCGATAATTCCTTGACTACACAACGCCGCACGAAGCTTTTATGACTCAGCTACAATCCCACTAACACTTGATTGCCTTTGAGCTTGAATCCATCCCAGGATATTCATGTTTCAGATGCACTCTCTAGTCGACAACCCGGATCGATTGAATCGGCATGGTTCATTGATTTACGAGTGGTCTACGTGCGCGCATTAACGCCTCACGAGTTACACTTGTGCGAGCTAGCACCGAGTACTTTTCTTCTTCCGCCAAAAATCGTTGATGCGATTTAGTACCCACCCAACTATCAATATAGTGCCCCATTTCTACGTGCTGATCTGACAATTTCGCATAATTGTCACCCATGATGTATATCGTACCCGTTACCGCTTTACCTAAAAATGTGGTGTCCACAAATCTGAAAACAGAAACCTCACGAAATCGTTCAATTTGCCCAATCTGAAAATTTTTCACGTCACAATAGCTACACCATGCATCTTCAATTTCACCGGCAACATAATAGAGGGTCATATGCTCGTCGTCTGGCTCTAATATCAAGCTCACTTGGGATGCCAGGTCATATGTTACATAACTGTTTTTCAGATGAAATCTTGAGTCTTCTTCCAAAAATAGATCCGTCATACAGTTAAGACAGAGCCTGATTGTGGCTTCATCATATGTAATCATCTTAGATGCAATCATAAGTGAAATTACCTCTTCAGCCGTAAGCTCTGACATCTTGCTCATAAAATGAATCCCTCATTCTTGGGTAAAAATAAATTACGCACTAAAGAAACTGGAAGGCGCAAAAAAACATTGATAAGCGACACTGAATTCTTATTCCGCATCAGGCCAGGCAGCCACTTCTTCTTCGCTCAAAGTATAGGCGGGGATATTGGCGCTAATGCCAGGACTAGCGCCTGAGTATCTGCCCCAGGTCTGAGAATTAACCCAGGATGGGAGCGAAGCTTTCACAATTTCATCTCTGGCGATAATATTATCGTATCCGTCACCAAGTATATATATTGACCCTGTTACAGCATTGCCTCGATAAAGTGTACGGACAAATCTGAACACAGCAGCCTCACGGTACATCATTAACTGCCCCAATTGAAAATGATGAATACCATTAAAAGCATACCAAGTCTCTTGAATCTCCAGTTCAAGCCATAATAGCTTTTCAAAATAAGTGTCTTCTGGTTCAACAACCAAATTTACGAGCGACCCTAAATCATCTGCAACGAAGCTTTTTTTAAAATGAAGTGTTGAACCATCAGCACCAAAACTACCGCTTAGATGGTTTGCACATGATCGAATCTCCCGAAAATCATGCGGAATTTTCTGAGTAACTACTAAGAGTGAAATTATGTCTTCTATCATTAAAATGCCTTGCTATTTTTGTGATTTTTTTCGAAGTCATAACCTTGTCACGTTTAAAGTCTTCGTATATCCGATTAATAATACATAATCCTGTGCATGCTGTGCATTCAACTGAATTCAACATTACACAGTTCGACCACCATGCAATATCCCAAGTTTGCATGCAGGGCATGCCTGCCCATCTTCAAATTCAATCACAATAGATTCAACTCCAGTGCACTTGATGCAAATCAAATCTGGCAAGTAACGACCGTCGCGCAATGCTGCCTCAAACAAAATATGTTGCCCTGTACCTTTCCAGTTCCAGATCCTTGGTAGTTTCTTTTTCGCTTGTTGCTTAGTCTGCTCCTCTTGCACGCATGTACATAATTCCAGCAATTCAGCCACGCCTGGCCCCCTAGGGTTCTCGGTCGGGAAGATATAGGGCTGCAAGCATTCTATACAGACTGCCTCGAAAAACCCACGTATCTCGGGAACAAATCCACGAGTGTCATAACTATGATTGCTTTGAAAGAAAAAATCACATGCACTACAAGTGGTTACGCGGCCCCAGAGTGATCCCATTGTTTTTCCCAAAAATATGATTTTTTCGATATTCGTATTATGAACTTTGCTTGCAGTATGAAGGCTTAAAATGATCAAAAGTATGTTTTCGAATAAGCATATATCAGTATAAGGCCGAGCCAAATTTCTTGACCGACAGCAATATTGGCTCTAGTATTTCCCACTGCGTCAACAAAGCCAAGTATGCTCTGCTTCAAATAGCTTGAAGTATTTGCTACCCAGCTACCCGGAATACAGCACTACCCACCGCAAGCCACATGCAGATGATGGCGTCCGAATACTCAATCACTTCAACCTCTATCACGCGCAGTTATTGCGGGTGAATTAATTTAAGGAGCCGAATGGACCATAGCATTTCTTTGATCACTACCGTTGCTGCCGCTTTTGCGGGGGCGCTTGTTCTTGGCTTTATTGCCGAGAAAATCAAGGTACCAGCCCTGGTTGGCTATTTGCTGGCGGGAATCGTGATTGGCCCTACCACACCTGGCTTTGTGGCTGACGTGCATATCGCATCGCAGTTGTCAGAGATAGGTGTGATGTTGCTGATGTTTGGGGTAGGCTTGCATTTCTCGCCTGCTGATTTGCTGGCGGTGCGGCGCATTGCTATTCCTGGAGCGGTATTGCAGATGGGGATTACCACGGCAGTGGGTATGGCGATTGCGTCGTGGTGGACCTGGAGTGTGGGTGGCTCATTGATATTTGGTTTGTCGCTGGCTTGCGCCAGTACAGTGGTGTTGTTGAAGTCACTGGAAGCGCGCAATCTGCTGAGCACCATGAATGGCCGCATCGCAGTGGGCTGGCTGGTGGTGCAGGATTTGGTGACAGTGCTGGTACTGGTGTTGCTGCCACCATTGGCAGGAGTGTTGGGGAGCACAACGGCAGTTGTCGAGAGTACGACGCCACTGTGGATGACGATAGGTAAAACCCTGTTGCAGGTGTCTGCCTTTATTGCCTTGATGCTGGTGGTTGGCCGTCGTGCTTTGCCCTGGTTGTTGTGGCAGGTGGCGCGTACGGGTTCGCGTGAATTGTTCACGCTGTCGGTGGTTGCATCTGCCATTGGTATTGCTTATGGTGCGTCGGTGATATTCAGCGTGTCGTTTGCGCTGGGCGCATTCTTTGCTGGTACGGTGATGCGTGAGTCAGAGTTCAGCCATCGTGCAGCGGAAGAATCACTGCCCTTGCGTGATGCGTTTTCAGTTTTGTTTTTTGTGTCGGTGGGCATGGTATTTGACCCTGCGATTTTGACGGCACAACCTTTGCGCGTGCTTTGCGTGGTGGCGATTGTCATACTGGGCAACTTCTTTACTTCTTCTGCGCTGGTGATCTTGTTGCGTTACCCGCTCAATACGGCGCTGGCGATAGGTGCAAGCCTGGGGCAGATAGGCGAGTTCTCCATCATCCTGGCTGGTTTGGGTTTGTCGCTGGGCTTGCTGCCGCAAGAGGGCATGAGTTTGATACTGGCGGGGGTGCTGATTTCCATAGGCTTGAATTCTTTCTTGTTTGCGCTGATAGGGCCACTCAGGAAATGGGCCTTGTCGCATTCTGATCTGGCGCGAGAGCTTGATCAAAGACAGGACCCCTATGCTGAATTGCCAATGACGACTGAACGTAAATATCTGGAAGGCCAGGTAGTGTTAGTGGGTTATGGCAGAGTTGGCCGCCGTATTGCCCTGGCCATGGATGAGCGCGGCATCCCTTATGTGGTGGCTGAACAGAACCGTGAAGTGGTCGAAGATTTGCGTAAGAAAGGCATCGCCGCTGTCTCTGGTAATGCCGCCGACCCGGCAGTGTTGATACAGGCGCATATCACCAATGCAGCGATGCTGGTGGTGGCAACACCAGACACCCTGAATGTGCGACAGATGGCAAAAACTGCGCGCACCCTGAACCCTGGCATTGAAGTTTTGTTGCGCACGCATAGCGAAGACGAATCCATACTCTTGCGCAAGGAAGAGATAGGCGATGTCTTTTATGGCGAAGAAGAACTGGCAAAAGGCATGGCTGTGCACATAGTCAATCGCTTCAAGCCTATGTAGTTTCTTTGGAAGCCTCTTTGGGGGCTTCTTTAGTCACGTCTTTTGCATCCTCAATAGCAGTTGGCGGCTTCTTCTTCGCATGACGTGCACCATTCCACCAATGGAGCGGGCCCAGCAGGCAATAGATAAATCCTGACCATGTCCCCTTGTCGTTGCTGACTGCCACGATCAATACTGACAGACCGGCAACCGCCATATTGACGAGATTGCCCCCCATGTCTGACTGCAATTCAGTGAGTTGTTCAAAGTCGAGATTAAATTTCTCACGCAGGCGCCAGGCATGTTTATGCATGAGAAAAAAAACAAAATTGACTGCGATGATGCCGGCACCATAAATAGCCATCAGTTGCCTGATTTCTGACACTGAAGAAAAATTATCGTTGTTGGCTCTCCATATCCATGAGTCAAACAAGCTGGCAAATAAAAACTTCAAGGGATAGACGTACAAGAGGATGACGAACAGCAAGGCGGTGTTCAGGCTGATCATCCATAGATCAGTCAACGGAAAGCGCTTGAAAAATTTGCCGTGCTGATACCACAAGACCATCAGCAAGACAAAGGCCACGCCAAAGGCGATAAATCCATGCATCAGGTGGAACAGTTCATGGGCAGATTTGGGCACTTCCAGCGACACCACCAGCAGGGTCACGGCAAAGGCAAACACGGCGTCGCTGAAACCTTCTAGCCTGTGCAGGGAGATAAAACCTTGATGCTTGTGATGAACGGTATCTGACACGATATTATCCTCAGCGATGGTTATTTAAACAATTATAACGAGTTCCAGACCGTAAAGGCAGGTCTGATGCTCTGTGTCGCCAAAGTGTTGGATATCGTTCAAAAGGCCGCTGAAGGCTGGTGATATCTCATGCGATGTCGTGGTTTTCCCAGTCAAACCTGTCGGGCTTCTCCTTATCCACGACCAGGCTGCGTATCTCGCTGATGAGCTGTACCAGCCTGCCCCGCTTGCGTGGTGTTTTCAAAGCCGCTGGCAGGCGGCTGAGCCAGTGTCCGTTTGGCCCGATCGGCGCATTGCGCAAGGCAGACAGTTGGCCAGATGTGGGCAAGGGCTTGGTCGATAGCACGGTAATGAAATGATCGAGTTGCGCAGGTGCACTGAACAGCAGATCAAACTGTTCAAATTCCACATGCAGAACTGCATAGCCTCGGTGCGGTATGCAGGGTGGAGCAGCAGGCAAAAAACTGTCTGGCTGCCCTGCTACAGGGATATGCACCCAATAAGCCAGCGGCACGCTGCGCCAGTGGCTTTCAAAACTGAAATGAAATACAGGGATCATATTGCAGAGTTCATATCAAGGATTTGACTTGGAAAACTGTATCATGCCCTGCCGTTTAAATCAGCTTAGTTAGGTAGTAGCAATGGGCACAAACTACCGCAGCTTGTCGTCAAAAAATTTCCTGGCATCTGCTGCTACTTGTTGATGGATGGCAGTACGTTCAAACCCGGCAGGGTCTATGCAAACCTGACGTGCAGCTAATTTGCCTAGCATATTGCACTCTGCCAAAAAAGCATAGTGGGTTACTGCAGGCAGTGTCAGCAGGCTGCTGCCAGCGATATTTGCAGCATAGACCTGGGCATTAAATTCTGGAATAGCCTGATCATCAGCAGCCCCCACCACGATGCGTACAGGGACTTTGATAGCAGCCATGCTGTCTTTGGTCACTACCCTGCCCATGACAGGTGCCATGGCATACGCGGCCTTGATCCGGCTGTCGCTGTAGTCTGCGCCAGATTTGGCAATCTCAGCCTTGACGCGCTGGTTTTCTTTAAGCAGCGTCTGTAAGTCTTCATGGCTAAATTTGGCTTCTGGTGGCAATGTGCAATTTGGGTTGCTTGCGTATTTGCCGCAGAATTCCTGCCACTGTGCATAACTGATCCTGCCACCTACACTGGCAAGTGCGCTATAACCACCGATAGAAAAACCTGCCACGGCAATGCGCTGGGTATCAATACCAGGGCCGATAGCGGGGTCTGCCAGCAACTTGTCGATGAGCACTGACAAATCATGCGGCCTGTCCCACCAGACGACAAAGCCTTCGAGCCGGGTATGCTCTTCATATCCGGTATTACCGTGGTGATTGACGGCAGCGACTATATAGCCGTGTGCTGCCAGGCTCTCGGCGAACCAGGCGACGGATGCTGCCGAGCCACCCGTGCCATGTGAGAGCAGGATCAAGGGCATTTTCCCGGCTGTGTGCAGCATGGGTGCATCTATCGCATTGCGGCCCGCCTTGAAGATGGCCACGTTCCAGTCTTTTTCTACCGTACCAGCCTGGGTCGGATACCAGATTGCCGTTGCCAGGGGACGCGCCTTGTTACCCGTCCAGGTCAGGCGGCTGGCATCTTCATATTGCACCAGCTTCAGGCCTACAGGATAAGGTTTGTACTCCGCCCCGGCGGCCATGACAGAGAGGCTGCTTGCAGCGAGTAAAATCAAGGATGTTAAGCAGTAGCGAAGAAATGACATCATATTCGTGAACTCCAAAAAATGGGCGCAAAAATGCAGCGGCAGCAATGTGCCGTTGAGCATGCAAAGAATTGTCGCGACCTGACTCAGGTCATAAGGCTGCCTCAGTAAGGCATGTCAAAGAGGAATAACCGGGATGCAGATGTCACAGTCAAAGATGCCGGTTCCCGGGTCAAAACAGGCATCGGGTGAATAGTATTCAAAGCAGGGTCGGGCATCGATCTGATAGCCGCTGGCAGGCAACCAGTCGCGCAGGAGGGCAGCCCAGGTTTCACCGATTTCAGTGCTTCTGCCTTCGAAGTGCAGTGAGGCATATTCTCCGCCGGGTATGCTGGTCAGCAAGGCATTTCCGGGTACGGGGGCATTTTCTGGCAGTTCAGCTCCAGCATCATAACGGCAAAGCGCCGGATCAGTAATGCTGGGGTCGTCATGACTGATGCCATAGCGCGCCCTTGTGAACAAATTATGTGTTGCCATCCACGGTGACACAACCTCTGCCCAGAAGCGGCCGACATCTGCGCCATAAGGCCCTATGTGGCGCAGGTAAGCGATATTGACTGGTTCTCTGTGTATTAATTTAACGTCCATGCTGGCCACCTGTTTTAAACTGGAAGAGACCCCATTATGAAATGACGCATAAGACTGGACCTGATCATTATTGCTTACCGCTTGATTATTCTTGCTATTTGCGCGCTGCAAATCAATTTGATATTGCCGCCAAGCCGCTGGCGTATAAGCAAACCGGTCTTTGAAGGCGCGAGTAAATGCCTCAGCCGAACCAAAACCGACAGACAAGGCAATCTCCAGCACGGGTGTACCAGCTTGCGCAAACAGGCGAAATGCTGCGGCTTCGAGGCGGCGACGACGCACATAGTCGCCCAGGCGTTCGCCCATCCAGGCAGCAAACAGGCGGTGGAAATGATACGGTGAAAAATGTGCGACCCCGGCCAGCACCTCCAGATCAAGTGGCTGATCAAGGTGACGGTCTATATGTTCCAGCACCCTGTGCATGCGCGCCTGGTAATGTGACTGATGCTGGGATGCCTGAGCATTTTTCCCTGCTGGAAGCTGGCTCAAGTTTATACTCCCGCCCCGACTTCCCATTCCATGTATTTGGCCGACGGCTCGAACCCTTCAGACGCATATAAAGCCTGGCCATCTTCAGTGGCATGCAGCCAGATTGTTGCAAAGCCCTGTTCACGGGCATACCGCATGGCCTGTTGCAATATCTTTCTGGCCAGGCCTTGCTTGCGATATTCTGCCATGGTGTACATATTGAGCAGATAAGCATCCTTACCTGCGACGTTACCCGGATACGGTGGGCGGATGAAGATGGCGAGTGAGCCGCAGGCAACAAGATGTCCATCTGCCTCGGCTACCCAGGTTTTGCAAGCCCCATTTTGCAAGGCATCGCTGAAGTAGGCTCTGGTCGATTGCAACAAATCCTCATCGACACCTTTGCCATTATTAAAATCGACCAGCTTGTCGAACAGGCGCATGCGCAGTTGCAGGACTTCTTCAAGATCAGCAAGCCCGGCCTCACGAATTACAATAGTCATCAATACTCCTCTCCGGTAATGCAGAGTGATGGAATGCAGGTATCTGTTATGCCTGCTCAAATGACTATTTTAAAACATCCGTGTGGGCCTCACTTAAATATGCATCCCTCTGTTATGTTGAGCGTCGCAAAGTAATTGCCTTTTCCGGACAGGCCTTCACGCATAAACCGCAAGAGCGGCAGGCATCGGCATTGGGAGTATAGGCTACCTTCATACCATGTACCCTTTGCTTGAGTTGTGCCAGCAAACCCAGTTGTTTGTAGTCTTCGGCGGCAATGCGGCGAATTTCAAAAACGTTTTCCGGGCAAACTGGCACGCAATCAGCCTTGCCTTCACACTTGCTGAAGTTGACGACAGGGATGATGATGCCTGGTTCTTGTTTGCAAACCACTTCCTTTGTCGTCTGCATTTCAAGCCTGCTCATGCTTGTTTTCAGGCTTGTTGTCAGGCGGACTCTCAGGCCTATGGCTGTTATTATCCTGATGATTGCGGCAAGCCTGGGCATAGGCTTCATCCCTGTGCCTTCTGCGACCAAACATGCCGTGCTGGAATTTCTCTCTTTCTTCTGGCGTCAGTTTTTCCCAGCGACGATGCCAGTGATGTTCGCCATGTTTATGCCAGCCACCATGTCCACGCATGCCGCCAAACAGGATTTTACTGAGCACCAGCAAACCCAGCGCTTGCAAAAAATCGATGCTGCGGGCACCGACAAACAAAGCTGGCATGAGCCAGTTCCACAACAACATGACTACCCAGCTCAGTGCGCTGATGCCAGCGATCACTACCACCATGATTTTTAATACTCTAAATCGCATTAACATATCAAACTCCTGTCTTAATTAAATTCTTCCAATAAGTCTTGCAGGCGCAGGCGCAGATGCAAGACGGCATAGCGCTTGCGCGCCAGCAAAGTGTTAACGCCCAGGCCAGTAGCGGCGGACATTTCCTTAAAGCTCAGCCCCTCAATTTCATGGCGTATGAAGGCATCGCGCTGCTCTTCAGGCAATTCATCCAGGGCTTCATACAAGGCTTCCAGCATGACATTTCGTGCATACGCGGCCTCCGGGCCTTCATCTACGGATGGCATGACTCTGTCGAGCCAGGCCTCATCCTCACTGCCCTCCTCTACATCAGGCAGGGCGACTTCTTTTTTCTTGCGAAAGCGGTCTATGATGCGGTTGCGGGCAACCCTGAACAGCCAGGCACCAACCTGTTCGATAGGCTCCGGCAGGCGATAAGCCTCGACCAGCTCATAAAAGACATCTTGCAAAATGTCCTCTGCCTCGCTGGCATCTGCCACGCGCTTGCGTATGAAGCTACCCAGTCGCCCACGTTCGCGCCTGACCGTTTCAGCAAGGTCTTTGTTCTGATCAGCCATCAGCTCTGGTGGGTTATGTGTAGTCTCCATGCCTGTGAAGACGCGCAATAAGGGCGAATATTGCAGATACAGGCAAAATAATGGGCAAACACTAGCATATCAGCGCACAGGATAGAGAAAAAGTTATCAAATAACAATTTATGTCTAACGTAGCTTGCCGGAATAGTATTGAGAATTCAAAAGAACAGGCATGTGCTTCAACCTGCCTTTTTCTCGCTCTCGCTACTTAATTGAGGAGCATGCAGGGGAATTACAAGGATGAAACGGGTTCCCTCTTCTGGTTTGCTCTCCAGCCGTATCTCACCACCCAGCACGCCAGTCACCAGGTTATAGGCGATATTCATACCGAGGCCAGAACCGCCCTGCCCCAGTTTGGTCGTGAAGAAGGGATCAAAAACACGTTTTTGTATTTGCTCTGTCATGCCTATGCCATTATCGGCAAAGATGATTTGTACCTGATCATCAGGCAGTAATTGCGTGCTCAGACGCATTTCGCCAGACTCACGTCCTTCAAATCCATGCGTCAATGCATTAGTCATGAAATTCGTCATGATCTGTCCCAGCGGGCCTGGGTAACTGTCCATGCCTATGCCGGGTGCCAGTTCAGTAACGAGATGATAAGGCGTGTTTTTATACATGGGTGCCAGTGTCACGATGAGTTCTTCCAGCGCCACTTTCAAATCAAATTGTCGCCTGTGGTTGCTTGACTGATCAACTGCGACTTGCTTGAAACTGCCGATCAACTCGCGCGCCATGCCGAGTGTGCGCATGAGCAAGGCTGTGCCAGTCGTTGCACTTTCCAGATAATGATCAAGCACCGAGCGCTTCAACTTCCCATCATTGATATCGCGCACCAAATCCCTGGTCTGGTCCTGCAGGGTGCTGGCCACGGTCACACTGTTACCTATGGGCGTGTTCAATTCATGCGCGACCCCAGCCACGAGTGAACCCAGGGCTGCCATTTTTTCTGAACGCACCAGTTCATCCTGGGTGTGTCGCAATGATTCCATCGCTGCAGCCAGTTCGGCATTGGCTTGCTGCAGATTGAGTGTGCGCAACCTGACGCGCTCTTCCAACTGTGCCGTCATTTCACGAATCTCCTGCTCTACCTGAACTTGCCTGGTCACATTCAGCAAAGAAAAAATGCACATGGCCTTACCATGCATTCTGATCAGTCTGGCTGACAACAGGAAAACCACTTCCTCCCCAGCCTGATCCCTGATGCGGACTTCCAGCTGATCTATCTTCTTCTCGCGCCCCAGGTCTTCATTGAATTTCGCCCGCAGCTCAGCTTGCCGGATGATGCCCATCTCCAGCGTCGTGCGGCCTACTATGTCCTGTCTTTGGTAACCGAGTTCCTTGAGCCAGACATCATTGACTTCGACTATGCAATCGGTTTCGACATCGACCAGCCCCAGAGGTATAGGCGACAATTGAAAGAGTGTAGAATATTTTTGCTCGTTCTCACGCAATAGTGATTCTGCGTGCAGGCGCGCAGTTTCTGCACTGAGCTCCTGATCGATATTGCGTGAGGACAGTAGCAGATAGGTTTCATCCCCGGTCTCAAACTTGGAGCCTGAAACACGGCAATTGCTGGTGTAGCCCTGCTTATGGCGGAAGGCGATTTGCATATTCCTGACTTCACCATGCAGCCGTATCTGCCTGATCAGTTCATCCCTTTGCTCAGGTTTTTCCCATAGCTGTATTTCGTTTGAGGTATGGCCTATCGCTTCTTCCCTGGTGTAGCCAGACATTGGTTCCCAGTTGCGGTTGACATCGACATATTCACCTGTCGTCATCCTGGTGATAGTCAGGGTATCGGGCACAAGTTGAAATACGGTTGATAGCAATTTCTCGCGTTCCTGAAGATCACGCTCGGCCTGTTCCTGCAATTGCTCGACCTTGCGCAGGGCCGAGATATCTTGCATGGCATAGGCGATGTAGGGCTCACCACCAACATCAAAGAGCGTGCCCGAGATCAGTACGTGGTAAGCGTGCCCCAGCTTATGTCTGTACAGGCCCTCGAAATTATTGATCTCGCCATCACGTCTTAAGGTCGCCAGCATCTCAGCGCGCCGGCTGACATCCATCCATAAATTCAGTTCCAGCGAATAGCGCCCCAGGGTCTCTTCTCTGGAATAGCCGGTAATAGTTTCCCAGTGACGATTCACATCCAGGTAACGGCCATCTTTTTCGCGACAGATAGCCAATACATCTGGCACCATCTGGAAGACTTTTTCAAACAGGGTTTCACGGTCTTTGGAAAGACGCTCTATATTTTTGCGCTCTTCCATTTCCTGTTTCAAATTATCATTCATGCGCGCAGCATCATCTTGCTGGCGCAACAAAGCAGCAACCAGAAAAAGCATGCCTATGGCCAGGTCCAGCAATGTCGAGGCTTGTAAACCAAGCACAAGATATTCTGGCTGGTTTTGCAGGAATGGCGAGCCAGCCAGATATGCACCTTTGAAGCCCAGGAATACGCCGAGCAGGATAAATCCCAGCACGTGTTTTTCATTGCGAGTACGCAAAAAAGTCATCGAGGCTCCCAGCATGACCACACCGGCAGCCAGGTAAACTGGCAGCATGCGCCACAATGAATGAACCGCAGTCAGTGACGTCATCAACAGCCAGAGAACTGCAATCGCAAAGCTCAACATGACGGGCATGACAAACACGGTGACACCGTGGAAGATGCGCGTACCCGCCCACAGGTAACAGATATACCCAGACAAGAAGACATCTGCAACCAGATTAAAAACCGGGCTCTGTGCATCACCAAGAAAATGGCATAGTTGCTGCATGACCAGGCAGGCATAGGCCAGCGCCCAGCACCTGCTGGCCCTGGGATGCAAATGTAAATACTGGATATAGAACAGCACCAGCATGATCAGGAACGAAGTGACCAGTGAAGTCACCATGGCTGCGGGAAGATAAGTGGGAGGCATAATGGAAGACATAATGAAGACGTAATTAAGCTACCCCTACTGCCTGTGCCAAAAAACTTCGAGCCCCGTACCCGTTCTCGATTCAGGTGTGCTGCCTTGTAAAGTTGTGCTCCAATACCAGGACCAGGCCAATAGCATGGAACTTGCCTGATTTTGCTGTATATTCAGCGATAGAGCTACAGTTTATGGCGTAAATAGTAGCACCGAACATCAGCACAATCGGTGAGGAATATCAATTTATGTTACGTCCCAGTGTTGCAATAATCATTATTTAACATTTTCCATTTCTTTGGTCTTGATTATGCAGTCTGGTTCACATAAGATTGAATTGGAACTTACTCAAGCAACAGGGAGCACGCTGATGAAGAATCAACACAGTAGAACACCCGGCTTGTTACAAAACGATCTTTTTCGGGCACAAATGACTTGTAACATTTTGGCAAACAATGAAAGATCGCCATCGCTAGGTATATATTCACATTTGGGAAATGATTTAGTTTCTGACTGTGCGCTCGGTGCAAGTCAGGACGATGATGTCATTGATTTTATTGAAGAAGATGAAGAGTCTTTACAGCCCAAGCTGGACTTGCATCCCTGGAAAATTCTGATCGCAGATGATGACAGCAATGTGCACGACACGACCTTGCTGGCATTGAGCGGCGTTAAAATCCATGGCAGGCCATTGGAATTTATCCATGCCTATTCTGCCAAAGAAGCGCATAGCATCATACGCTCTACTCCTGACATTGCCCTGATCTTGCTGGATGTGGTGATGGAAACTGTTGATGCAGGCTTGAAGCTAGTGAGTGTCATCCGCAATGAAATGTCACTACCAAATTTGCGCATCGTTTTACGCACAGGCCAGCCGGGTTATGCACCTGAGCAGCATGTCAGCGAGACCTTTGCCATTGATGGCTATACTACCAAGTCAAAATTGACACGCTCACTGCTGATTTCTGTGCTCAACGATACGCTGGCAAATAGCCACGACAATCCCGAAATACCGAATTAGCATTTGTTTATGCAAGCGGGGCATGACTGGGGCCAGTTTTCTGGCCCCTTTTTTATGCATCAACAAAAATCATGAGGCAAAAATATTTGCCAACAGTTTAGCGTTGCTATTCTGCATCGGGCTGATTAGCCGGTGCTGCCTTGATAAAGGCCGGATGCTCATTGCAAGCCTGATGTATGCGCATGATAGTAGGCATGCTAGTTAAATCGCAATTAAACCTTTGGGCATTGGCGATTTGCGGTATCAGAAAACAGTCTGCAAATCCGGGCGTGTCGCCCAGACAAAAACGGCCGGTACGATGATCGGCAGCCAGTTTTTGTTCCAGTACGGCCAGGCCGGTTTCACACCAGTGACGGTACCAGGCATTCTTTTGTTCATCACTGACTTGTAGTGTCCCTGACAGATATTTCAAGACCCGCAAATTATTAACGGGATGAATTTCACAGGCTATCGACAAGGCCAGCGATCTGACATGAGCACGATCCAGAGCGCCGGACGGCAGCAAGGCGACTTCAGGATACACTTCATCAAGATATTCAATGATCGCCATCGACTGCGTCAGTGTGGCGCTTTCACCGTCCAGTTCGTCCTGCAATGCAGGTACGAGCCCATCCGGATTCAAAGCACGGTAAACAGGCGTCAATTGTTCACCGCCATTTTTTACCAGGTGAATCGCTACCTGTTCATAATCGAGCCCCTTGAGATTAAGGGCTATCCTTACACGGTATGAAGCAGAACTGCGAAAATAACCATATAGTTTCATGATAATGCCTACACCATTTTGATTTTCAGATCACTCAAACCTGTGATCGAGGCTTCCAGCAAATCGCCGCGCTGTACAGCTGCCACACCTTCTGGTGTTCCTGTATAAATCAGGTCGCCGGGTTGCAGCGTATATAGTTCAGACAGACAGGCGATGACTTCTGCCAGGCTCCAGATCAGCTTGCTGGTATCACTATTTTGCCGGACTAGTCCATTCACATCCAGACGTATGTGGGCTTGCTCTATGCCTTGCACGGTGTCTGCCCTGTGGATCTGGCCTATGGGCGCAGAAAAATCAAAACCCTTGGATGTACACCAAGGCCTGCCCTGATCTTTGGCTTCGGCCTGCAGATCACGGCGTGTCATGTCCAGCCCGACTGCATAACCCCAGATATGGCTGAGTGCATCCTCAGTGCGGATACTCTTGCCGCCCTTGCCTATGGCGACGACCAGTTCGACTTCATGATGCAGATTGACGGTCATGGGTGGGTAAGGCATTTCGCCGACGCTACCCTGCTTGACGGGCAATACGGCATCAGCCGGCTTCATGAAGAAAAATGGTGGTTCACGCCCTGACCATCCCATTTCTTTGGCATGCTCTACATAATTCCGTCCTACACAGTAAATCCTGTGCACAGGGAAATAAGCTGTGCCACCAGCTATGGGTACAGCAGCCTGCTGTACAGGTGGGAAAAGGTAATCCATATCTGCTCCTGATTTCTGATACCAGACAGTATTATGGCACTTTCATTCAGTCTCTGTCACATGGAGCAATTGCCATTCAGGCTTGCCAAAGCCATATTGAATGACACTGGTTATAATGCATGAACAATAGTGGAGCCCAATAATATGAAAACCTGCCTGCATCCCAAATACCTGATTCCCATAGAACCACGTGCCACTGTCCTGAGCGGGCATGCGCTGGTCATGCAAGATGAAAAAATCCTGGCCATACTCAGCAGTGCTGAGGCACGTCTGCAGCACCCTGATGCACAGCATGTGGAATTGCCTGAGCATGCCGTCATACCCGGCATGATCAACCTGCACGGCCATTCTGCCATGACGCTGTTGCGTGGCCTGGCAGATGACCTGAGCCTGATGGACTGGCTGCACAATCATATCTGGCCGGCCGAGAAAAAACATGTATCAGAAGAATTCGTCTTCGATGGCAGTGTGTATGCAATGGCAGAAATGCTGCGCGGTGGTACCACGACCATCAATGATATGTATTTCTATAATGATGATGTGGCACGTGCGGGCCTGCACACAGGCATGCGCACCGTGGTCGGTTGCAGTGTGCTTGAGTTCCCTACCGGCTATGCAGCCGATGCTGATGGCTACCTGGAAAAAGCACTGGCTTCACACCAGGCATTCAAGGGGCAAAGCGGTGTATCTTTCCGCCTGGCTCCGCATGCGCCTTATACCGTATCAGATGCGACTTTCAAAAAGATAGTCGCGCTGGCGGATAAGCATGACATGGGCATACACTGCCACATCCATGAAACCATGGATGAAGTGAATGACAGTATTCGCGACCATGGCATGCGCCCTTTGCAGCGCCTGCACAATCTGGGCTTATTGTCACCGCGCCTGATTGCCGCGCACATGGTCCATGCGAATGAAGATGAGATCAAACTGCTGGCACAACAAGGCGTGCACATTGCCCATAATCCCGCCAGTAACCTGAAGCTGGCTTCTGGCTTTGCCCCCATTCATGCCATGCAAACTGCCGGTGTCAATGTAGGCATAGGTACCGATGGCGCAGCCAGCAATAACAAACTGGATTTACTGGGCGACTTGCGTATGGCGGCATTGCTGGCAAAAGCTGTGTCCAGCAACCCGACAGCCTTGAATGCCGGTAATGCGCTGGAAATGGCAACGCTGGCAGGTGCCAAAGCGCTGGGCATGGATCAGCAAATTGGCAGCCTGGTAGCAGGCAAGCTGGCTGACGTGATTGCGATAGACCTGTCTGCCGTTGAAACCCTGCCGCTGTTTGATCCTGTCTCGCAAATCGTCTATGCCGCCGGGCGTGAACAGGTCAGCCACGTCTGGGTCAACGGGCGCTGTCTGATGGCTGATCGAAAACTCCAGACCGTGGATGAAGGCCAGCTCAAGGACAAGGCAAGATGGTGGCAGCATAAGGTTGCTGCAGCCTAGGTTTTCAATGTCAACATATCAAATTTTGATCTTCGTATGAAACCAGTAAACTCAATTTTTAAACTCAGCATTATCAGTGGCTTGATCGCAGGCGGCAGTCTGTTGCTGGCGAGCGCCCAGGCAGCGACTCCTTTGACGACAATCGCTGAACAAAGCGGTTTCAAAAAAACCGGGCGCTATGAAGAAGTAGAAAAACTCTGTCAGGCTTTTCAAAAAAACTATCCCAAGGAAGTACGCTGCCTGGAATTTGGCCGCACACCAGAAAACCGCCCCATGCTAGCTTTGCTGGTGACACGCAGTGGCGCGTTCACACCTGCACAGGTAGCAAAACAAGCTCTGCCGGTGACCCTGATACAGGGCGGCATACATGCGGGTGAAATAGATGGCAAGGATGCAGGCTTTCTGGCATTGCGCGAGATACTGGACAATAAAGTCGCACCACATGTGCTGGACAAACAAGTGCTGTTATTTGTCCCGGTCTTCAATATCGACGGGCATGAACGCTTTGGTGCCTGGAACCGCCCAAATCAGCGCGGCCCCGAAGAAATGGGTTGGCGCACCACCGCGCAAAACTTTAACCTGAACCGCGATTATGTGAAGGCAGATGCGCCTGAGATGCAGGCCATGCTCAAACTGATCAACACCTGGGACCCGCTGGCAGTCATTGATTTGCATGTGACCGACGGTGCCAAATTTGAACATGATATTTCGATACAGGTCGAACCTATCAATTCAGGCGATGCAGCCCTGCGTGTAGCGGGTAAAAACTTGCGCGATAATGTTATCGCCGATCTGGCGAAACAGGGCTCGTTGCCGCAGCCTTTTTATATGTCTTTCATGCGTGAAGATGATCCCATGTCAGGCTTTATGGACAGCGTGCCTACGCCACGTTTTTCCAGCGGTTATCCAGTTTTGCGCAACCGTTTTGGCATGCTGGTGGAAACCCATTCCTGGAAAGACTATCCTACCCGCGTTCGCATTACCCACAACACCGTAATATCAGTGCTGGAGCAAGTCGCAGCAAATGGCGGGCAATGGCTGTCTCTTACCAAAGCGGCAGATAAGCGTGCTGCGCAGTTGGCTGGTCAAAGTTTGCCGGTTACTTATAAGACGACAGAAAAAACCAGGGATATAGACTTCCGCGGTTATGCCTACACACGCACGATGTCTGATATTTCTGGCGCATTGATGACGCGCTATGATGAAAGCAAACCACAAGTATGGACAGTGAAGCTGCGTGATGAGATTGTGCCGGATGCGCAAATAACATTGCCCAAGGGCGGTTATATTGTACCTGTCGCCTACAGCAAAGCCGTCGCAGAAAAATTGCAGCAGCATGGCATAGAGTTCCGCATTATCAATACCGACTTGAACGCCCTCTCTGCTGAGCAATTCGCTACCAGCAAGGCCAGCTTGCAAGCGCAGTCATTTGAAGGACGGCAAACCTTGAAGCTGCAGGGAACATGGCAAAACCAGACGCAAAGCCTGCGTAAAGGTGCTTTGTTCATCCCTGTTGCCCAGGCAAAGGCCAGGTTGGTTGCAGGCTTGTTTGAACCGCAGGCACCCGATGCACTGGTGAACTGGGGCTGGTTCAATGGCGCTTTTGAACGCAAGGAATACATGGAAGCCTATGTGGCTGAAGATGTCGCGCGCGAACAGTTAGCCGCTGACCCGCAATTGAAAGCCGCATTCGAGAAACGTATTGCTGAAGATGCCGAATTTGCCAAGAGCGCATCTGCGCGCCTGGAGTTCTTTGCGCAACGTCATTCGTCATGGGATAAGCGTTATCAGGTTTATCCTGTGTTGAGGCTGGATTTTGTTCCTCAGTAAAAGCTTGCGATCCGCCACATGCAGACATCTGCATGTGGCAGCTGTTTTAATGAAAGAACAGGTAGGCAACAAAAATCGCTGCAACCACACCAGCAAAATCAGCCAGCAAGCCCATGGAAATCGCATAGCGGGTCTTGCGTATGCCGACTGAACCAAAATACAGGGCGACAATATAAAAGGTGGTGTCAGCCGAGCCCTGAAAAATGCAGGTCAGGCGGCCAATAAATGAATCCACACCATATGTCTTCATCGCATCCACCATCAACGCCCGCGAGCCTGAACTGCTGAGCGGCTTCATCAAGGCTGTCGGCAAGGCAGCGGTAAAGTCAGTGTTCAGACCCATCTGCGTGAACAACGAGGTAAAGCCGGAAACGATAAATCCGAGAATGCCTGAATTGCGCAAGACACCGATAGCGACCAGCATGCCCACCAGATAAGGAATGATGGTCAGCGAAGTCTGTATGCCGCCTTTGGCACCTTCAATAAAGGCTTCATACACATTCACTTTCTTGCGCATGGCACCCAGCATGAAGCTGATGATAATGGTGAATAGCAAAAGATTGGCGCTGATTTTGGAAAACACTTCAATGTCAGTACGACTCATGTGCTGACTCATATACCAGACCAGGGCAACGATAAAACTCGTCAAACCACCCAGCCAACTCATGATCACCCGGTCAAACAAATTAATGCGCTGCCTGATCGCAACTGCAATCAGGCCCACGACGGTAGCCACGTAAGTGGCAATCATGCAGGGGATGAAAATGTCTGAAGGGTCTTTTGCCCCCAGCACCGCACGCTGGGCCATGATGGCAAGGGGAATAAGGGTCAAGCCGGAGGTATGCAAGACCAGGAACATGATTTGTGCATCACTGGCTTCATCCTTGCTGGGGTTCAGGCTTTGCAGGCTTTCCATCGCTTTCAGGCCAAAGGGCGTAGCAGCGTTGTCCAGGCCCAGCAGGTTTGCTGAAAAATTCATGACCATATGGCCGTTAGCCGGATGGTTTTGCGGCACACCAGGAAATATCCGGGCGAAAAAGGGGCCAATGATTTTGGCGATAAAATCTATCGCGCCGGCCTTTTCACCTATATTCATGATACCCAGCCACAGTGTCATGACACCCGCCAGCGGCAAGGCTATGTCCATGACACCCAGGCGAGCTGACTCAAAAGTCCCGTCCATGATGCGCTTGAATACTTCTACATCGCCCAATATCAACCATTGCGCCAGGGCAGCAATAAAACCAATCAGAAAAAAACCTGTCCAGATATAGGTGAGTAACATGGCATTCAATATGGGGTAAGTGTGCAGGCTTTTTATCATGAAAAGCTTGCGCTGTAGTATGAAAATTTCATCCAGCGCCATAAACGCCCGGCATGGGACATGCCACCAGCCTGTAACATCTGCTTGCAGTTTTGTACGGACATACACAAATTGCTGTCAGCCGCATCGCCCTGCGCCGCGTTATATAAACATCAAAACGAAGGAAGAGATGCCATGAAAGCTACTCAACTTATCAAAGGCCTCTTGTCAGCAACATCAGCTCTGCTGATCTGTGCTGCCACCGCAAATACGGCACTTGCACATGATGTGTATGCCAGGGACTACCGCTGGCACCCTGCGCCTCCTGTGCATCAAGTAGTACGCAGCTACAACTACGTGTATTACCCATCCCAGCAAGTATATTACGCACCGGCACAGCGTAACTGGTACTGGGCAAATGGCGGTGCCTGGCAAAGTGGCAGCCGCCTGCCCTATGGTGTCAATGTGGATATGCGTATAGGTGGGGTACCTGTAGTGTTGAGCTCTCCCAGACCCTATGTCGAGCATGTCTATGTAGAGCAAAATTATGGCCGCCCATGGCGTGACCGTCATGGCTGGCACCAGGAAAGACGTTACGAACGTGAATGGCGAGAAGAAAGACGTGAGCGCCACCATGATCATCATTGGCGCTAAAACGGAAGGGCATAAGAAAAGAAGCCGCTACTACCTGCTGTAGCGGCTTCTTTTTTGCCTAATTACCTACCAGGCTGGCAGCAATATTGATGGAAAAACCAACGACCGCCACATTAAAGAAAAAACTGAGTACTGACTGAGCAAGCACAGTCTTGCGTGTCTGCCTGTTCATCACGGTCACATCAGAAGTTTGTGCAGCAACAGCGATGGTGAATGAGAAATACAGGAAATCCCAGAAATCTGGTATGCACTCCTCTTCCGGGAAACGCAAGGCTGGCTTGTCTGGTGGAGCGTTATAAAACTGCAATGCATAGTGAAAACAAAAAATCACCCCCAGCAACAGCCACGAACCCAACACCGTGCTGCAGGCAAACAAGTATTTGATCGCCCTTTCCTCTCTGCTGGCACCTGCCATACCGGATAATTCGTGGATGATGGCCAGCAGGCTCAGGGTCGCTGCCAGTGACATCAATACCAATACGGCTACTGCACTTTCATCTTCCTGCTGCGCCATCTTGCGTACAGCATGCTTGTCTGTTCCCATCATCAACCAGGCCATCAGCAAAAGATAAGTCCAGACGGCTACATTCCAGCCACAAAGGGCACGGGTGATCAGGGACAGCGGCCCAGGCAAGAAAATTGCAGCCAGGCTGCCCAGAGCCAAGGTAAGTAACAAACGCGGGCGACGTTGGATGATTTGTTTGATGATGAATCCTGTCAGATCAAAAATATGAGAAATGATGCATGAAAATTACGAAACTTCAGATTGTAAATACAGGCAGCCGCCAGAATCAAACATGCAGATGCAACAGGTGTAGTATATTCATTATCAATTGATATTCTGTCATATTTATCAGTGGGTCTGGCTAATCCATACGCCTTAATAAAAATCCACTTCCTTTTAACTTATTTTTTATTACACTGAAGCAATACATCACTGATAACGCAACATCCTCATTCAGCGAGGCAAGCACCATGAACAGACATTACCGCTATCTGCCGCTTTCCAAAGTGACACCGGGAACAGTGCTGGCCGATGATTTGCTCGATAAAGTCGGCCACGTCTTGCTGCCCGCAGGTACGACTTTGACAGAGCGTATGCTACAGGCAATTGCACATCACGATATTCATCAGTTGTCCGTTGAAGGCGAAGCAGGTTCTGAGGACGAAGAGCCTGAATATCTGGCGACCAAATTAAGCCGCATAGAAAAAATCTTTCGCCAGGCGGGCGATGCTGAACCTGCAAGCATACTGAAGTCTTATGTCATTGACTACCGTAAAGGGGAAGCCAAATGACTGATATCAATGAATTCAAGGTGCAACTGGAAGACGTGGTAAAAAAAATCAAGGACTTGCCCACCCTGCCAGAAGTTGCGATGGAGATGCTGCAAAATCTTGATGATGAAGAAAGCAGCCTGGACATGGTGACTGAAAAAATCGCCCTTGATCAATCAGTCACGGCGAAATTATTGAGGCTGGCCAATTCGTCTTACTATGGCAATAACTCCAAAGTAGTGACCTTGCAGCAGGCGACTGCCATGCTGGGTGTCAAGAATGTAAAAAACCTGATTCGCGCAACAATCCTGTCGAACAAGTTTCCTACTGAGAAATGTCCTGCATTTGATTTCAAGGCATTCTGGCGTCACAGCATTGCCACAGCGATTTGTGCTGAGCTGATCTCGCGTGCACTGCACATGAAGCATGATTTTGCCTTTACTGCGGGTCTGTTGCATGACATAGGCAAGCTGGTGCTGGTGACCAGCTATCCCGCGAATTATGATCAGGTTTTACGCCATCAGCGAAATACGGATTGCCTGCTGATCGAGGCTGAGCGCAGCATCCTGCATATTGATCATGTTGATGCTGGCCTGGCACTGGCAACACACTGGAATTTTTCCGAAGCCGTTTGTGACGCCATACGCGGCCATCATCATCCCGAACAGGAAAACCTGAACGTACTTGCTTCGGTCGTACATGTAGCAAATGCAATTGTGCACGCACTTGATCTGGCCCAGGATGAAAACGATATGCTGCCCTTGCTGTCGCAAGCCGCTTGGGATACGCTAGGGCTTGGTGAAGCTGACTACCTGAGCATTTTCCGCGAAACTGAAATGCGTTTCGATGCCATGGATCAGATCGTACTATGACACTCTTATATTTGCCTCATGTATCTGGATAAAACGATTTTGGAACAACTCATGCTTTTCAGGGAAACGGATTACCGGATAGAGGATATCCAGTTATTCCGTGACATTACCGAAGATAATAGAAAACTCATCGCCGATATCATCAAGGATAGCCTCGTCGTCAAGGCATACACTGGTCAGATCGTGCTTGATGCCAACAGCTCCGGCGCGAAACTGTATATCGTACTCAAAGGTGCACTCGGCGTCAGCCGCATTACCGAAGACAGCAATCAGCTAGAAAATACCATAACTCAGTATCTGCCAGGAGAATGCGTAGGCGAAATCTCTGTTCTGGATGAAGAAATTCATTCAGCAACCATCTCTGCCATTAGTGAAAGCGAATTATTACTGATAGAAGCAGAAACCCTGTGGCGTCTGATTGATGAGTCCAATGGTGTTGCCCGCAATCTCTTGCAACTGCTGTCTTTCCGCATACGTGCAGCCAATGCACAAATTCGCAGCCGTCAGAAAGTGGGGGAATTCTATCGCCAACTGTCTATGGTAGATGGGCTGACAGGCTTGCATAACCGCGCCTGGCTAAACGCACAATTGCCTGGCATGGTGCAGCATGCCCATGCTACCAGCGCAGCCCTGAGCATCATCATGGTTGATCTGGATCACTTCAAGCGCTTTAATGATGAGCACGGCCATTTGCTGGGTGACGATGCCTTGCAAACTGCTGCAAAAGTATTGAATGCAGGCTTGCGCCCCAGTGACTTTGCAGCCCGCTACGGCGGTGAAGAAATGATGGTTATACTACCTGGTGCCAATCATAAATCAGCATTGGGGGTTGCGCAAAGACTGTGCAACCGCCTGGCAAAAACCAAGGTATTTTTTGATCGTCAAAAGCCACTGCCGCATATCACCGGCTCATTTGGTGTAGCAACTTTGAGCACAGGCCAAGATAGCAATGAGCTCATCAGTTGTGCTGATGCGGCTTTGTATCGCGCCAAAGACAGCGGGCGCAATCAAGTCGCCAGTTGACACTAAAACGATAAAGATAAGTAAAAAACAAAGGCGCCCGAAGGCGCCTTTGTTTTTTACATCAGGTCACGCATTATTTGCCGGACTGATTCGCGTAAATCACCCAGTAACGTGCCAGATCGCCTGAGCCATCTGTTCCCTTTACCGTTTTCAGTGTTTTGATTGCATTGGCTTTTTTGCCTGCCTGCAGCTGCGCAATACCCAAGTGCAATTTGGCATCCTCTTCCTGCTTGAGGCCACCTTTGGCTATGCCCTCTTCGATCATGGCGATGCCTTTGTCGTAATTACCGGCAGTCACATAACCATAGCCGATATTGACGAGTGCATTGCCATCCTTGGCTGCCTTGGCTTCAGCTTCGCTAGCTGCGAGACCTTTGGTAGTTTCTGCCTGGGTCTTGTTTGCCATGTCGCGCAAACGTTTGTGACGGTCTGCATCCTTGCCTTCACCCAGTGCACCAGCCTTGTAGCCTGCATCGATGACCTTGGTTGCTTCTGCCGGGAAGCCGGCCTGGATAGCAAACAAGGACATGTCCATGTAGTCAGCGCTCTTGGTAATTTGACCCAGAGCCAGTTTCAGACGCATCAAATCGAGTTTGAAACGCTCGGAATAGCCTGGCTTTCTCTCGATGTTATTGAGCAGGTTGACCCAGTACTCTTTCTTGCCATGGTAGGCCACCATTTTTTCCAGCGCACTGGAATAGGTAGCCATGTCTTTACGCTTCAATGCGTCATTGGACTGGTATTCCAGATTGGTCAGACTTGGTGTGCGGCCTGCCTTTTCATCTGCTGCCAGTTCAGCATTGATTTCCTTCATGGCCTTTGCACTGTCACCGCTCTGCAACATGGCTTGTGTGAGGTAAGGACGCAGTGAAGGATCTGTACCGCCATCAGCATAGTAACGGTTATACCATTGTGCAGCTTTGCCGTAGTTACCAGCTTTGAAATAGCCATTCGCCAGCACCTGTATCATTTGCAACTGCTCTTTACCGCCCAGCTTGTTTGCAGAAACGATGGTTTCTGCTGAACGGATCACGGTGTCATTATCACCAGCAGCAGAAGCGATAGACAGGCGCATGCGCTCTATCGTGAAATTTTCATTGACTGTCTTGCCGCCTACGCTGTCGGCTTCATGAATCTTGGACAGCGCTTCCCTGAATTTCTTCGCTTTGTACAATTCACCAGCGCCGTGCACAATTTTGGCAATCTCAGGACGCAAGGATTCTTGAGCATAAGCTTGATTTGCTGCAATATTTGTTAATTCTGGAGCGGCGGCAAAGCCAATAGCTGCAAACAATACAGCAATACGAGACAAGCGAAGTTGCTTCATATGTTGATCTCTCAATCAATAAATTTAATAAACTTTGGGATTGCAGCTTGGAAATACGCAAAGCCCAACCCGTGAATATGAAAAATGGCAGGGTTAACCCTGCCAATTTTCTATCATACCTTAATAACTCAGCATTGATACGCCGAAAATGTCATGAAGTGCTTATTTATCACTTCAGGAACTGCTCATTCCCGACCATGCCGATCTTGGTCACACCAAGACGCTGTGCCGCCGCCATGACGGACGCCACGGATTTGTAAGGCACAACAGCAACCGGACGCAGGTGGATCTCTGGCTGGTTTGCTGCAGGCATCGCTGCCGCTTCAGCCAACTTCGCTTCCAGCTGTGCATGATCGACTGCCGTACCATTCCAGGACACCGTACCATCAAAATCGACGTCAATATTGACGACGACTGGCTCTACTGTTGGTGGCGGTGGCGTGCCTGTCGGCATATTCAGGTTCACTGCGTGATTCTGAATAGGAATGGTAATAATCAACATGATGATCAATACCAGCATGACGTCAATCAGCGGCGTCATGTTCATTTCTATCATCACTTCCGGATCGGCTGAGCCTCCGCCGGAACCTATTTGCATACCCATAATGCTTCCTTTACTTAGTTCCGTGGAGGCGGTTCAATCACGAAGCCGACCTTGGCGATACCGGCACGTTGTGCCGTCAGGATACTTTTGCCAATAAACTCATAGCGGGTATTCTGATCTCCACGGATATGCAACTCCGGTTGCGGGATCTTGACTGCTTCTACCTTGAGCTTTTCAAACAGGGCATCCGTGCCTGCCAGCGGCTTCATGCTGCCGTTCCAGTACAGATCACCATCCTTGTTCACCGACAGGGTGATGTTTTCCGGTTTGGTTTTGTAAATCACGTTGGTTTCTGCCGGTAATTTCAGCTTGACCGTATCTGTAATCACCGGGGTGGTGATCAGGAAGATGATCAGCAATACCAGCATGACGTCGACCAGCGGGGTGGTGTTGATGGTGCTGTTGACTTCGTCTTCACCATCTCCATCATTGCCAATTGCCATTGCCATAATGTGTTCTCTTTCGTGTTACCGAATACCAAAGACCCCTAAACTCTGGGGTCTCCGTATGTTAATCAGTGACTGCTAATTATTTCTTTGCTGCTGTCTTGCCCATATTGCCGGACAGGACTACGGAGTGCAGGTCAGCGGAGAAGGCACGGACTTCTTCCATGGCGCTCTTGTTGCGGCGGACCAGGAAGTTGTAACCCAATACAGCAGGAACAGCGACAGCCAGACCAATCGCGGTCATGATGAGCGCTTCACCAACAGGGCCCGCTACTTTGTCGATCGATGCCTGACCGGACATACCAATCGCTGTCAGCGCATGGTAAATACCCCATACGGTACCGAACAGACCGACGAATGGTGCTGTGGAGCCTACAGTCGCCAGGAAGGCCAGGCCGTCTTGCAAACGGCTTTGGACTTTATCAACAGCGCGCTGGATGGACATGGATACCCAGGTGTTCAGATCGATTTGTTCGAGCAAGGCGCCTTCATGGTGTTCTGTGGCTTTGATGCCAGAGTCAGCGATGAAGCGGAATGGGCTGCCTTCTTTCAGAGAAGCGGCACCGGCTTGTACAGAAGCTGCTTTCCAGAATTTGGAGCGGGCATCTGTGGCTTGACCGGACAATTTGACCTGGTCAATGATTTTGGTGATGAGGATGTACCAGCTGCCCATGGACATGATGACCATGATGATGAGGGTGCCTTTGGCAACGAAGTCACCAGTTTTCCAGAGGGCGTCGAGACCATATGGGTTTTCTACCATTTCTTTGGCGGCTGCTGGTGCTGCCGGGGCGCCAGCGTCTGCTGGAGCGGCTGGTGCCGGGGTTGCTTCTGCAGCAGGGGCTGAAGCGGCAGCGGAGGCAGCTGCTGAGGCGGATTCCTGTGCAGAAACAGGGGCGACGGCAACGGCGGCTGTCAAGGCCAGGAGTGTTGCAGCCAGGAATGCGGAGAAACGGGTTTTCATTGAGGTGCTTCCTTTTAACAAAATAAGGTTGGTATTGCTTACTGCTGTTTTTATGTATTACTTATGTATTACTTGGTTTGTTTGTTGCCTGGTACTTATCTTTTACAAATCGATCTGAACCATCTCTTGCTTCATTTTCTTGGGTAGAGCAGGCAAGGTGTTTTGGTCTGCCTGCTCTTGCCTGGGATTCCTGATTACTCGAGCTTCCATACATACTGAACCTTGGCCCAGGTCTGTTGTGGTTTGCCATCGACGGTACCTGGTTTGTTTTTGCAGGAACCTGACATCAACTGGGATTTCACCGCATTGTCGAGACCGCGGAAGCCGCTGGATTTGTCGATCTTGACGTCGGCAACAGAACCATCTGCACCAATCAATACGGACAACAGGACGGTGCCGGTTTCTTCATTGCGCAGGGAGGCACGCGGATATTCCGGTTTGCATCCACCAACGTTGAAGTCGATCACGCCTGGTATCGTGACGGGACCTGTGGCCTTCGTCTCTGCAACTGGTGCAGGTGGGGCCTGGGTCTTGGTGAATGTCGGGTTTTCTGGCTTGACATTCGACACCTGCGATATCGCTGGCTGTTGCTGAACCGGCTGCTGGACCTGGACTTCCGGTGGCGGAATGAACGGTGGCGGCGGTGCCAACAATTTTGGTGGTGGCGGTGGCGGGGTGTCTGGCGGCGGTGGCGGCGGTTTTACTTCTTCTACCAGCTTGACTTCTGCTGGCTTGATCACCACTTCCATCGCTTTGCGCGCCAATCCAGATACCAGCGCATATACCACCAGTACGTGAAATGCGATAACCAGCCCTAAGCCTATAAACTTCTTCCCCGGCTCTTGCTGGCGATTTGAAAAATCCATTACTGCTCCTCCACTACCACAAGGTCAACTGTCTGACGCAAGTCAAAACATCTCAAACAAAAAAGTGATTATAAATGCTGTGTATCAATAAAAAGCCATACCGATACAAAACCACTTATAAATTCATAAGCTGCGGGCTCGTCAAAATATAAATCGAGGTTTTTAATAAAACTGACTTATTTAATTTTGCCTGCAACCAAAGCACCAGCTTCTACTGACGCCATATATACCTGACCAAGTAATAAAAAATATTAATCTATTTCCGCTACCAGATTCTCCGTGCCGTAAATGGCTAAACCGGCGATGCAAAGCAGAAAATTTTTTATTACCTGCAGCAAAGTCAAACGCTACAGCCATTTCATCTTTATCAGAACAACTAATTATGTTCCCATGTAAAAAAGCACGAACTTACCACATGGAAAATGTAAATTTAGTCGTCAGAAATTTTTCCGAAGGCGCATAAAACCACTTATGCCCAGAAACTGTCAAGTGCTTTACTTTAAGCTCTGCCAAAAAACAACATGGCGCATTTTGCCAAAAAAACACCCGCAAAGGAAACCTAATTTCTTGTGCTATGCAGCATAAATTATTTCAATGCAGCTTTTTTTACACTTCATTACATTGAGAAATTCGCTCAGACCCTCACTCACCAGAATTTAATTTTTTTTGAGCCTTTTTTCAGGCATCAAACTATCTAAAGTTGCGTGCAAATGTCGCACTACAATGGTGCAAGGCACCATCACAATCCTCTTATTAATGCGCGCTCATTGCCAAAATGCACTCAAAAAACCAAAATTGAAAAGAATTGTCACACCACACAATTCAACAATGAAATAAAAATTTCTTTCCTTCGCCCATCGATAAGACACTTGCGTTATGGTTACGGCTTTTTAAAACTGAAGCGCGAAAAGCCGCCAGGCAAATCGTGAAGAAAATTAATTTGCACCTGCAATATGTAAATTAATCTATACGGCTTATGTTACGTCCTGGATTTAAGGTACAAAACTGCGTTTTGCTTACCGGGCCTGATCCGTGCTTACAGAGGCCAAACTCGCAAGGCAAATTTGTTTTACCAGACAATGAGGTTAAAGAATGTTCATGCGTCACCAGACAGTTGTTTGTATTTTCATTATGCTGCTATCGACATTTCCCCTGCACATTGCTCAGGCAGCCAATCCTGCAGACCTCAATAAAGTCGTCAGACAAGCGTTTGAAGCTGCGGATGATGGTTTTGACATGGCTAAAACCCAGAACTTCTATTCTGGCTGGGTCAGCGAGGCCATCTTCGAGCCCTTGCTGAGTTATGACTACCTGGCGCGCCCTGCCCGCCTTTTGCCACTGTCAGCAGAAAGCATGCCAGAAGTGACGGAGCAAGGAAAAGTATTTACCTTCAAGATCAAACCCGGCATTTACTTTGCCCCTGACCCTGCATTCAAGGGTAAAAAACATGAGCTGACCGCACAAGACTATGTTTATACCTTCAAGCGTCTGCTCGACCCGGTGAACCGCTCGCCTAATGCCAGCTTCATTGAGGGCAAGATAGTCGGTCTTGACGATGTGGTTGCCAAAGCAAAAAAATCTGGCAAATTTGACTACGACACCCCTGTTGCTGGTTTGAAAGCCGTAGACAAATACACACTGAGAATAGAATTAAAGGCTACCGACTACAATTTCCTGTATGTCGTCGCCTACGGTGGCTTTGGCGCAGTAGCAAGAGAAGTGATCGAGGCTTATGGCGATCAGACCGGATTGCATCCCGTCGGCACCGGCCCTTATATGATAGAAAAGTATCTGCCACGCAGCAAGATCGTATTGACGGCCAATCCCGAATACCGTGGTTATACCTGGGATTTCAAATCAACGGGCAGCGCACGCGATGAAGAAATCGTCAGGCAAATGAAGGGCAAGAAAATGCCCCAGGTTGGCAAAGTCGATATCAGCATCATAGAAGAAGAGCAATCACGCTGGCTGGCTTTTCAGGATTCGCAACTGGATATCGACAAGCTGCCGCAAAGCGCAGCAACGGCAGCACTGGATGGAATTGCCTTAAAACCTGAGCTGGTAAATCAGGGCATCAAGATGGACAGGGTCACAGATGCTGGTATTGTATTTACAATTTTTAATATGCGTGACCCCGTGGTCGGCGGCTACACCAAGGAAAAAATCGCCCTGCGTCGCGCCATAGGCATGGCTTACAGCTATGAAGATGAAATCGCCCAGATGCGCCTGGGACAAGCCATACGCTCGGAAATGATTATCCCTAAAGATGTGGTTGGCTATGACCCGGCTTATCGCAGCAGCCTGGCTTACGACATCAAGCTGGCCAATAAACTGCTCGACCATTTTGGCTACAAACGCGGGGCAGATGGATACAGAAATAATCCTGACGGCAGCCCGCTCACCCTCAAAAAAACCGTGGAACCCGCAGCCATCTATAAAGTTCAGTCTGAAATTTATAAACGTGGCCTGGACAAAATCGGCTTGCGCATCGAATTCCCGGTCAGTAATTTCGCTGACAACCTGAAAGCTGCCTCGGCCTGCAAATTGAATATGTGGGGCGGTGCCTGGAATGCGGATTTTCCTGATGGTGAAAATTTCCTGCAATTGCTCTACGGCCCCAAAGCTGGTGCAGGCAACCATGCCTGCTATGAGTCACCCGCCTATGATGCACTGTTCCGCAAGGCAGTATCGCTACCGTTGGGTGAAGAGCGCAATAAAGTATATGCACAAATGAACCGCCAGGTCGAAGCTGATACTCCCTGGATCGTACACACTTCCCGCATCCGTAGCTGGTTGTATCGCCCCTGGATTACTGGCTATAAAAAACATCCCATCTTGCATTCTGACTGGGCCTTCATTGATGTAGAAAAACATTGAGCCCGGCTCTACAGTTTCAGTTTGATTCAATACCCACTTAATATCATCGTACAAAATAGCAGGAGAATTCCTTAATGAAGTCCACTCATCCGTTTCAGCACAGGCTGACCAGAACAGGTATGGCTATCTGCCTGGCACTAGCCGGTCTGATGTCATCTACCCTGCCCCTGCAGGCGCAGGCCGCCAAACCTGAGTTTGCTGATCCGGAAAAAGTGTTACGCACCATTTTTCCCGTTGCCGAGACTGGCTTTGATCCTGCTGCGACGCGTGACCTGTATTCCAACGCGATTAATGAAGCGATTTTCGAGCGTCTGTTCACTTACGATTATCTGGCCAGCCCGGCAAAAATCATTCCCGAAACAGCCGATGGCATGCCAGAGATTTCTGCCGATGGAAAAACCTATACCATCAAGCTGAAGAAAGGTATTTACTTCTCGCCTGATGCAGCCTTCAATGGCAAAAAACGTGAACTGACGGTGGATGATTATGTGTATTCATTCAAACGCATCATGGACCCGAAAATTGCCTCTACCCATGTCTGGCTGCTAGAGGACAAGATTGCGGGCCTGGATCAACTGGCGGCACAGGCAAAAAAATCCGGCAAATTTGATTATTCTGCCAAAGTACCAGGCCTGGAAGTCATCGATAAATATACCTTGCGCATACACTTGACGCGTCCGGACTTCAACCTGCCCATGATACTGGCCTACACCGCGATGTCTGCCGTCGCACGTGAGGTCATAGAAAAATACCAGGATGTACAGGGTGCCGCCATGGCAAACCCGGTCGGCACAGGCCCTTTCAAACTGACTGAATGGGTACGCGGCTCAAAAATGGTATTGGATGCCAATCCGGATTTCCATACAACTATATGGGACTTCCAGGCCAGTTCTGACCCGAATGACCAGAAAATCATCGCCGCGATGAAAGGCAAGCGCATGCCGCAAATCGGTCGCGTTGTCGTCAATGTGATTTTGGAAGATCAGTCTCGCCTGCTGGCATTCCAGAAAGATGAAATTGACCTGTTCCAGTTATATGGTGGCCTGGCACCTCAGGTATTGAATGGTCCTGACCTGAAACCTGAATTTGTCAAACGCGGCATACAGATGTCGCGCATTGTCGATCCTGAGCTGACTATCTATTACTGGAATATGCAAGACCCGGTATTTGGCGGCCTGAGCAAAGAGAAAATCGCCCTGCGCCGTGCCATGGCCATGGCACACAATGTCGAAGAAGAAATTCGCATCGTCGATAATGGTCATGCTATTCCCCTGCAATATCCTATCCCGCCTGGTGTGGTAGGTCATGACCCTAACTACAAGAGCAGTATCCAGTACAACCCTGCTGCTGCCAATGCACTACTCGACAAGTTCGGCTACAAAAAAGGCAAGGATGGTTATCGCACCATGCCAGACGGCAGCCCACTGGAAATTGTGCACACTGCCCAGACCGAATCACGCGGCCATTTACAGGCTGAAGTCTGGAAAAAATCTTACGACGGCATAGGTATCAAAATGCGTGCCGAATTCCGGCCCTTTGCTGAAATCCTCAAAGCAGAAAAGCAGTGCCAGTTGATGCAACGCATTTCACCATGGATAGCAGACTATCCCGATGGCGATAATTTCATGCAACTGTTTTACGGTAAAAATATCCACATGAATAATAATGGCTGCGTCACTATCCCTGAATATGACAAGCTGTATGAACAATCACAAAAACTGGCTCCGGGTCCAGAGCGCGATCTGTTGTATCACAAGATGACACGCATCATGGAACTGTATGCAGCACAACGCCTGGGTTATGCGCGCCACCGCATGATGCTGTCACAGCCACGCGTGATAGGGCACAAGAAACACCCTATCATGCATATAGAATGGATGCAGATAGACATCGACAAGAACAAATAGACAAAAAAATGAGCCGCAGACTAACTGAAATTTGAAAACCGAGAGACAAACATGACCGCTTATATACTGCGCCGCTTATGGCAGATGGCACCCACGATGCTGGGTGTCATCCTACTGGTGTTTTTCCTGTTCAACTGGGTAGGTGGTGACCCGGCATACATCCTGGCAGGCAAGATGTCGAATGCCGAACAGATTGCCAATATCCGCACCCAGCTAGGCATAGACCAGCCTTACTATGTACAGTTGTGGATCTTCGTCAAACAGATCGCTACCTTCAACTTTGGCAATAGCTGGAGTACTGGTGAAGCCGTATCATCCATCATAGGCACACGCCTTGGCCCTTCACTGACAGTGCTGATACCACTGACGATTATCGAAACCATCATCGCGATTGCGCTGGCGCTGGCCATTGCCTTCAAGCGTGGTTCGCTGACAGACCGTGGCGTGATGATCGCCTGTACTGTTGGCATGTCAGTCAGTATCCTCGTGTATATCATCGTCGGTCAGTATTTCTTTGCCTATAAACTGGGCATGTTCCCGGTACAGGGCTGGGGTAATCATTTTGCTGAAAACCTGTTCAAGTACTCTGCCCTGCCTATCCTGATTGCCCTGGCAGTGGGTGTGGCACCTAACCTGCGCCTGTTCCGCACCTTTGTGCTGGACGAAGTGAACCAGGATTATGTACGCACCGCCCGCGCCAAAGGCGTTAGCGAAAGCCGCGTGAAATGGGTGCACGTCTTGCGTAACGCATCAATACCTATCATCACCCACGTCATGTCCAACCTGCCGGCCTTGCTGATTGGTGCCTTCCTGATTGAGCGTTTCTTTTCCATCCCTGGCATAGGTCGTGAAGTGATACTGGCAGTGGAACGCAGTGACTTTCCCGTGATCAAAGCGATCACCGTGTATGTCGCAGCAGCCACCATGTTTTTTAATTTGTTGACCGATCTGCTGTACCAGGCGGTTGATCCACGCGTACAGTTGAAATAAGGATCACTCATGAGCACGACTATCACAAATCCAACTGTACAAGCAGTTTCACCCGGACTGTGGGCACTGGCCTGGCGCCGTTTGCGCGCTGACAAGGTCGCCATGATTGCCATGGGCATCGTGGCTGCCTTTTTAATTACTCTGCTGCTATCCGCAGCCGGTGTCATCGCCTCTGACTGGGAGCAGGAAAGCGGTGTCAGCTATGCGCCGCCAACTTTTGTGGGCGCTGATACGGGTACTGTCGCCAAAGCAGAAGTTGAAGCACCACCGCCAGAGAATCCACTCGATCCTTTGGCCGACATCATCCGTGAATTGCGCAAGCAACCAGATGCGGACCAGGCAGTCATCGTCAATGACTATGGTATCCCTGACCCACTAGCTAAGGAAATGGCAGAAATCCGCACTGAGCTGGCCAAGTCCGGCAAGGCTGTCGTGGGCGAGCGTCTGACCACCCTGCCCTTTGGTGCAGACAAATGGGGACATGACATCATCAAGAAAACCATCAAGGGTGCAGAGACTTCCATCGTCGTCGGTCTGGTCGCAGCTTTCCTGGCGACACTGCTGGGTACCATCTTTGGTGCACTGGCCGGTTACTTTGGCGGCAAAGTCGATGACTTTTTCAACTGGTTTTATAGCATCTTCACTTCCATCCCTTACCTGTTGCTGATATTGTCAGTCGCAGCTGTATTGCAGCAAAAAGGCGTGACCACCATCATTCTGATCCTGGCTTTCACTGGCTGGACCGGGCCTTTCCGCCTGATCCGTGCTGAGTACATGAAGCATAAGGCGCGTGAATATGTGTGGGCGGCAGATGCTATCGGTGCTTCGCACTGGCGCAAAATGTTCGTGCATATCTTCCCGAATGTCAGCCATGTGGCACTGGTACAGGTATCTATCCTTGTTGTTGGCTTTATCAAGTCTGAAGTTATCCTGAGTTTCCTGGGCTTTGGTGTACCGGTTGGCGTGGTGTCCTGGGGCAGTATGCTCAATGAAGCACAGAATGAATTGATTTTGGGTAAATGGTGGCAACTGGTTGCCGCAACCGCAGCGATGGCCGTGCTGGTAACAGCCTTCTCATTGTTCACTGATGCCTTGCGCGATGCGCTTGATCCAAAATTGAAATAAGGACAGATCATGAGTCAAGAAAATCCAAATCAAGCTTTGCTGAAAGTAGAAAACCTGCGTGTGTCTTTCCGTGTCAATAAAAAAGACAGCGTGGAAACCGTCAAGGGTATCTCCTTTGAAATACCCCGCAATTCCACCGTCGCCCTGGTTGGTGAATCAGGCAGTGGCAAATCAGTCAGCTCTCTCGCAGTCATGGGCTTGCTGCCACCAGACACATCCAGCATTGCTGCTGACAGCAAGATTATCTTTGAAGGCCGCAGCCTGCTCGAACTCAGCATCGCTGAAAGACGCGATCTGTGTGGCAAGGAAATTTCCATGATTTTTCAGGAGCCGATGACATCGCTGAACCCGGTGTTTACCGTTGGTTTCCAGATCGGCGAAGTCTTGCGCCTGCACATGGGTATGGATGCAAAACAAGCCCGCAAGCGCGCCATAGAATTGCTGGAAGAAGTCGGCATCCCCGATCCAAAAAACAAGATCGACGCCTATCCCAGCCAGATGTCCGGTGGCCAGCAGCAAAGAGTCATGATCGCGATGGCGATTGCCTGTGAGCCAAAATTGCTGATTGCCGATGAACCGACCACGGCTCTCGACGTCACCATACAAAAGCAGATCATCGACCTGATTGATGCCTTGCGTATCAAGCACAAGATGTCCGTCTTGTTCATCACCCATGACCTGGCACTGGTCGGTGAAATTGCCGACCATGTCATCGTCATGCGCAATGGTGAAATTCGCGAAGCTGGAACGGTAGAACAAATCTTTGAAAGCCCGAAAGATACCTATACCCAGGCGCTGTTGCACTGCCGTCCAACACTGGACACTCGCCCATGGCGCTTGCCAGTGATTGCTGATTTCATGAACAACAACGGTGCTCTGGTCGAGCAAAAACAACGCCCGCGTGGCCTTAATGGCAGCGAAGAAATCGTGCTCGAAGTCAAGGACCTGGGCAAGAGTTTTTACTCGCGCGAAGGTTTTTTTGGCAAAAAAGAATTCAAGGCAGTCGAAGGCGTCTCTTTCAAACTGGCACGTGGCAAGACCCTGGGTGTAGTCGGTGAATCCGGATCAGGTAAAACCACAGTGGGCCTGACATTGATGCGTCTGCATCAGGCTACCTCTGGCCAGGCCCTGTTTGAAGGCAAGGATATCTTGTCCATGTCAAACAAGGAATTCCATCACTAC
Organism: Undibacterium sp. YM2; assembly: GCF_009937975.1. Lineage (NCBI taxonomy): Bacteria > Pseudomonadati > Pseudomonadota > Betaproteobacteria > Burkholderiales > Oxalobacteraceae > Undibacterium > Undibacterium sp. YM2. The sequence continues at coordinate 2,071,903 of NZ_AP018441.1, read as the reverse complement.
AAGCGCCGCATACAAATCATTTTCCAGAACCCGTATGCATCGCTGAACCCGCGCTTTACTGTTGGGCAGATTTTGATGGAACCCATGCACATCCACAATATCGGCGCCAATGACAGCGAACGTTCTGCCATGGCGTATCAGTTGCTGGAAAAAGTCGGCCTGCCTACTGCTGCCTTTCACCGCTACCCACATGAATTCTCGGGGGGGCAGCGTCAGCGTATCGCGATTGCACGCTGCCTGACGATGAAACCAGAAGTGCTGGTCTGCGATGAGTCAGTATCTGCACTGGACGTATCTGTGCAGGCGCAGGTGTTGAATCTGCTGCAGGATTTGCAGGAAGAATTTGGCCTGTCCTATATCTTCATCTCGCATGATCTGGCGGTGGTCAAATACATTGCCGACCAGGTCATGGTGATGAACAAGGGTAAGGTTGTCGAGCTGGCCAATTCGGATGACCTGTATCTGAACCCTACCCAGGCATACACCAGGACTTTGCTGAACGCCATACCCAAAGGCTTGCAACACTAAGTTGTAACCGCGAACCGGCTGCATGCCGGTTCGCCTCTCCTGCTTGAAAAATCCCCTTACACTTATATTTTTGACCAATCCTGCAAACACTGGCAAGATGACATTCGCCTGCGACATAACGAAACCATGACGAAACAGGCACAATCTCCCGCATATCCCGTATGCGGTACATTCACTGGAGCCAGGATTGGAAGCACTAAGAAGTTTATTCCGGGAATTAATGCCCGCTGTTGATTTTTGTTCGATGCGCGTAGTGGATGAGCGCAGTGAAGAGCTATTGGTAAGGCAAAATATATTGCAACCGCTGCGCAATGCCCGCAGCCATGGTGCCATGCTGACCGTTATTCATGATGGTGGTTACGGCTATGCCGCAACCAGCGACTTATCCCGCAATGGGTTGAATGCCGCACTGCAGCATGCTTTGCACTGGGCCAGGCTCAGCGCTGGTAAAACGGTAACGAATTTCAGCAAGATCCCGCAAGCCACAGTGCTTGGTCAATATCAAGGCTTGACCGCATCCATCCCTACCAGAAAAGATTTGATTGCCTTACTGATGCAGGAATCTGTTGCGTCCCACTTCAGTGACAAGATTGTAGATTGGAGTGCATCCATAGGCCTGACACAAACTGAGCAGCTATTTATCAGTAGCGCAGGTGCTGACATCCATCAGCAATTCAATTACCTGATCCCCAATCTCAGCGTCACCGCCAATGAAGGCTCAGAAACCCAGACGCGTAGCCTGGGTGGACAATACAATGGTTTCTGCCGCCAGGGTGGCATGGAAGTTCTGCAGCAGTCTGGCTTTTATGGCGCAGGCAAACGCATTGCAGAAGAAGCACTGGCGCTACTGCATGCAGCGAACTGCCCGAGTGGCCGCATGGATTTGCTACTGATGCCAGAACAGATGATGCTGCAAATCCATGAATCCATAGGACACCCGCTGGAACTGGATCGCATACTTGGTGATGAGCGCAATTTTGCCGGCACCAGTTTTGTCACACCCGATATGTTTGGTCATTTCCAGTATGGCTCTGAATTGTTGAACGTCACCTATGACCCCAGCCGTGCAGAACAATTTGCCAGCTTTGGCTGGGATGATGATGGCAGTACTGCAGAAAAAACCTGGATCATCAAAAACGGCATACTGGAAAAACCTTTAGGCAGCGCCCTTTCCCAGGCACGTGCTGGCATGGCAGGCGTCGCCAACTCCCGCGCCTGTGACTGGAACCGCCCAGCCATAGACCGTATGGCCAACCTCAATATAGAAGCAGGCAGCAGCAGCCTCGATGAAATGATTGCCAGTGTTGACTACGGCGTATTGATGAATACTAATGTGTCCTGGTCTATTGATGATTCCCGCAATAAATTCCAGTTCGGTTGTGAATACGGGCAAGTGATACGCAACGGCAAATTGCAGGAACTGGTCAAGAACCCGAATTATCGCGGCATATCAGAAAGTTTCTGGCGTTCGCTGAAGATGGTCGGTGATACCTCTACACTGGCTGTCATGGGCACGCCCTTCTGCGGCAAAGGTGAGCCGTCGCAAGTCATACGCGTGGGCCATGCCTCACCGGCCTGCCTGTTTGATCAGGTAGAAGTATTCGGAGGTGAAGCCTGATGCAAAGTTATTTCTTGTCCCTGGCCGCACATATAGAAACACAACTCGCGGCGAATGAAGTCAGCACCACCTGGCTCTCTGCGGAGTCCAGTGATTTTGTGCGTTTCAACCGCAGCGCCATACGCCAGCCCGGCCATGTTTTCCAACTGATACTGAACCTGCAATTAATACAGGGGCAAACACATGCTGCCATGAGCTTCAATCTCAGCGGCGAAATGGACATGGATTTACCTACCATTAATACTGCAATCCAGGATTTGCGCGCGCAATTGCCTGATTTACCTGTGGACCCACATTTGATGCTGGCTACAGAGGTCAATAACAGCACACAAATCCTGCCATCGTCATTGCCACCAGTAGCCAGCATGCTGGAACAAATACTGGCTGCTGCAAAAGATGTGGACATGGTGGGCTTGCTGACCACAGGAACACAATATCGCGGTTTTGCCAATTCCCACGGTCAACGCAACTGGTATGAAACCAGCAATGTGAATTTTGACTGGAGCCTGTTTTATGCGACGGACAAGGCAGTCAAGTCCAACTATGCCGGATTTACCTGGGATGAGGCCGCATTTCTGAATAAATTCGCCGCCGCCCGCAAAGAGCTGGCCCTGCTGGCACGACCACCAATCACGGTTGCCGCTGGCAATTACCGCGCCTACCTGAGTCCAGCTGCATTGAATGAATTAATCATGATGCTGAACTGGGGTGGACTATCCGAAAAAGCCTTGCGCACCCGCCATAGCTGCCTGCGCCGCATGCTGTCTGGTGAAGCCAGCATGCATGCCATGGTGAATCTCTGCGAAGACAGCCGAGCAGGTCTGGAGCCAGGGTTTCAGGCACAAGGTTACATCAAACCTGTATCCATTCCATTGATACAGTCAGGCAAGCTGATTGGCAGCATGATCTCACCGCGCAGCGCCAAAGAATATTCCTTGCAAACAAACGGTGCGCCAGAAGATGAATCAGCAAAATCGCTGGTCATGCAGGCAGGCATGTTAGCAAATGCAGACATACTCAAAGAACTGGATACGGGCATCTATATCGCCAATCTCTGGTATTTGAATTTTTCTGACCGCGCCACTTGCCGTATTACCGGCATGACGCGCTTTGCCACCTTCTGGGTGGAAAATGGTGAAATCATCGCACCTTTAAATGTCATGCGCTTTGATGACTCCCTGTTCAAGATGTTGGGAGAAAACCTGCTGGCGCTAAGCCAGGAAACCGAGGTCATCATGGATGACCGTTCTTACGGGCAACGACATACCGGTGGCGCGATCCTGCCAGGAGCGCTGCTCAAGGAAATGCGTTTTGTATTATAAGCAGACAAGAAGCTGTTTTTTATGAACACGAAAGGCGATTTTGTGGCGACTTCAAGTAAAAATAGGACATTTTCCAAAAGAGCGCCTATGCTGACCAAAGGCACTTTGTTTCAGCGCAGATAAGTACAGGCAAACTTAGCATTTGCCCCTTTCGGTGAGAGCAACTACAATTCCGACCTGTTGCGGAAAAGGCTGCAATTTAAGCATTCCACATTCAGGCAAAAACCTGGTGTAGAAACAACAAGTAATAAAACCCACAGCGCAATAGAATAAGGCTTTCAATCTTGCCGTCCTGAGAGCCTTAAGCATATTGCGGTCATATCTGGAGTCAACATGGCATTTCTGCAAGGCAAAAAAATTCTGATCACCGGTTTGTTGTCCAACCGTTCCATCGCTTATGGCATCGCCCAGGCTTGCAAACGCGAAGGCGCTGAACTGGCATTTACCTATGTAGGCGAACGTTTCAAAGACAGGATTACTGATTTTGCGGCTGAATTTGACAGCAAACTGATCTTTGATTGCGACGTCGCCAGCGACGAACAAATTGACGCAGTATTTGCTGACCTGGGCAAATCCTGGGACAAACTTGATGGCCTGGTACATGCAATCGGCTTTGCACCACGTGAAGCAATCGCCGGTGAATTCCTCGATGGTTTCTCCCGCGAAGCTTTCCGCATCGCGCATGACATTTCTGCCTACAGTTTCCCGGCAATGGCAAAAGCTGCGCTGCCACTGCTGCGTGAAGACTCTGCCCTGCTGACCCTGTCTTACCTGGGTGCTATCCGTGCCATCCCGCATTACAACACCATGGGTATGGCAAAAGCTTCTCTGGAAGCATCGGTACGCTACCTGGCAGAACACCTGGGCAAAAAAGGCATACGTGTCAATGGTATTTCTGCCGGCCCTATCAAGACCCTGGCTGCCAGCGGTATCAAGGACTTTGGCAAATTGCTGGGCTTTGTCGCAGAACACGCACCATTGCGCCGCAATGTGACGATCGAAGACGTGGGCAATACTGCGGCTTTCCTGCTGTCACCACTGGCGAATGGTATTACTGGTGAAATCACTTATGTCGATGGCGGCTTCTCACACGTCATGGGTCTGAACGCAGACTCTTACGACAAGTAAGCAGTCCAGTATTTAAGACGGTACGGGATGCTTGCACATGTATCCCGTACTAGCCTTATACTATTGGCATGAATGAAGCACTGCCCACCATGCCCAATATTCCAAACAACACGACCTGCCTTGCGCGCATTTTATTGCTGCTGATATTCAGTCTGTTCTTTCTGCCTTCAGGCGACAGCCTGGCAGCATCCTGTAATGACCCATGGCCGGCCTGGGAACAATTCAAGAAGACTTTTGTCGCCGACGATGGCCGCGTGATTGATCATAGTGGCGCACGCAAACCGACGACATCTGAAGGTCAGGCCTATGCCTTGTTCTTTGCCTTGAGCGCCAACGACAAAGCCGCATTTCAACGCATCCTCACCTGGACGGAGAATAACCTGGCAGCAGGTGACCTGACAGCGCGCTTGCCCGCCTGGCAATGGGGCCAGCGTGAAGATAATAGCTGGGGCGTCATTGATAAAAATCCTGCATCAGATGCAGACCTGTGGATAGCTTATAGCCTGGGTGTAGCCGGAGAAGTCTGGAATGAAAAGCGTTACTCTGCTCTCTCAAGTTTGCTGGCACAAAGAATATTGAATGAAGAAACGGCAGAACTGCCCGGACTGGGCTTAAGCTTATTGCCAGCACCGACCGGCTTCAATCTGCCGAGCAATCAATGGAAACTCAACGCCAGCTACCTGCCTCTGCCCTTGCTGCGCTGGTTTGAACAAAAAGAAAGCGATGAACGCTGGAAGCGCATGCTTACGCCAGCGATGCGCCTGATTGCTGGCAGTGCCCCCAAGGGTTATGCTGCCGACTGGATCATTTATGATGCACAAAAGGGTTTTCTTCCTGATACCCAGGGTGTAGAAAAAGGCCAGGGTGGATACAATGCCATCCGCGTCTATTTATGGACTGGCATGATGGCAAGCCAGGACGCCGAGCGCGCAAATCTGCTGAAGTTACTGCGCCCCATGGCCCAGCTCGTGGATAACAAGGGCTACCCGCCGGAATATATCGACATCCTGACCGGTGATATCAATGGTCCTGGTTCCAGCGGTTTTAGCGCCGCATTACTACCTTTCCTGCAAGCGCAAGGGGTACAGAAGACGATAGTACAACAGCAATTACGTCTGCAGGCGCAACCCATCAAGGCAGATGCCTACTATGATCAGGTGCTGTCCTTGTTTGCCCTGGGCTGGCAAGAAAAGCGCTTCCGTTTTGATGCACGCGGGGAAGCTGACTTTTACTGGCAGCACTTTTGCTGGCGCCTATTCTAAACCTTTTGCAAGATATTCTTAGAAACTGGCTGCTTTTTCCTGAAAAATCCTGTATAGTTTCGTTTTTTGCGCTGCAATATAAAAGTTACGGCGCAAAACCAAGTAGCATCGCAAGCCTGTGCACATCCTCAGGATGGTGCATGTAAAAGCCCTCCCGCCTCGCATGTCTGGTTGTAATCCATAGACATCATACCGGCGCAAAGCTTTTGTGCCGAAATTTCATTGTCGTCCCTTGTTGGATTTTCTGTGTTCATTTCGTTTGGTTGGCGCTGCATTGTTGCGCGCGTTCGTTAGCAACGCGCTAATTTATACTGGGACAGAAGCAATCGTTCCGGCAAAACATGCTGCAAACCGGCCTTGTCGCCGGTGAGCTAGGCATTGCTGCCGCATTTTGCAAACGTCCCAATCACGAAAGAAATTCATGAGTTTTGAAGCACTAGGTCTCCACGTCAACATCATCCGCGCTCTGACTGACTCTGGCTATACCAAGCCAACTTCGGTACAAGAACAGGCAATCCCTGCCGCGATTGAAGGTCGTGACCTGATGGTCTCATCCCAGACCGGCTCCGGCAAAACTGCCGCTTTCATGCTGCCTGCTTTGCATAAACTGGTTTCCGCTGAAGTTGTCAGCTATGACAACAGCAAAACACCTAACCAGGAACGTCAATCTGCACGTTCCCGTGGCGACCGTCAACGTTTCGTTGCTGCAAAACCAAAAATGCTGGTACTGACACCAACCCGCGAACTGGCTTTGCAAGTCACTACAGCAACTGACAAATACAGCGCTTATTCACGCCGTATCAAGGCTGTGTCTATCCTCGGTGGCATGCCTTATCCTAAACAGATGCAATTGTTGTCCCGCAATCCAGAAATTCTGGTGGCAACACCTGGCCGTCTGATCGACCATATGGAATCTGGCAAGATCGATTTCTCTGAACTGCAAATGCTGGTTCTGGACGAAGCCGACCGCATGCTGGACATGGGTTTCATCGACGATATCGAAAAAATCGTTGCTGCCACACCTCCTACACGTCAAACCATGTTGTTCTCTGCAACGCTGGATGGCGTCGTCGGTAACATGGCTAAACGCATCACGACTGAGCCTCTGGTGATCCAGATCGCCGGTTCTGCCAGCAAGCATGAAAACATCCAGCAACGCGTACACTTTGTGGATGACCTGTCCCACAAAAACCGCATGCTTGATCATCTGCTGCGCGACACTACCGTTGACCAGGCCGTTGTATTTACAGCCACCAAACGTGATGCCGACACCATCGCTGACCGCCTGAACATCGCTGGCTTCGCTGCTGCTGCCCTGCATGGCGACATGCACCAGGGTGCACGTAACCGCACACTGGACGCATTGCGCCGTGGCCAGGTACGTGTACTGGTCGCGACTGACGTTGCTGCCCGTGGTATTGACGTTCCTGCAATTACGCACGTATTCAACTACGATTTGCCTAAATTCCCTGAAGACTATGTCCACCGCATAGGCCGTACTGGCCGCGCTGGCCGCAAGGGTCTGGCGGTTTCACTGGTCAATCATGCCGAGAGCATGCACGTCAAACGTATCGAACGCTTCACCAAGCAATTGATCCCGGTCGATGTCATCGAAGGTTTTGAACCCAAGAAATCTGCAGCACCAGCACGCTCTGCAGCGCGCAAGCCTAACGGCTGGAAACCAGGCGATGCCCGTAAAACTGGTGGTGGCGGCTATGGCAACAACAAGCCAGGTCAACGCAGCTTCAGCAAACCAGCTGGCGCATCCACAGGCACCAGCGCTGGTCCACGTAAAGAAGGCGGCGGCTACAAAGGCAACCGTTCTAACGATAGCGGTGCACGTCGTACATTTGGCGACTATTAATTGGAATCACTGTGTAAGCTAAGCGCGGCGCCATTTTGAGCCTGTGATGCTCACCGTACTTTAGTACGGTTGCGCTTCTCGACTCAAACTGACACCGCTCGCTACACTTACACAGCGACTCCAGAGAAGTTTGTTTCCATGCAAACAGAAACAACATAGATATTGCTGCATAAGCAATATCATGAAAAAGCGATCACTTTGGTGGTCGCTTTTTTTATACTAGTGTACTGTAACAGTGAAATCGAGAGCGAAGGACATGTGCCCGACGCATCAGGGCAAGACAAGGGTTAAAAAATGCGCACAGCGATAGTGGGGCTATCGCGAGCATTTTGCAACGCAGCCATGATCGTCGCGCACTTGGCAAGCGCTCCGATTTTCACTGTTACAGTCCACTAACTGGCTCGGCGTATAATCAGTAACCCTGACCTGTATAAAAATATAAATCCCACATGAGCAAAGAAACTGACGCCCCCGTCCGACTGACCTCTTTCTCGCATGGCGGCGGCTGCGGCTGCAAGATTGCGCCCGGCGTACTTGCTGAAATACTAAAAAAATCCTCAGGCTTTCCGGTACCGCCTGCCCTCATGGTGGGGATAGAAACTGCAGACGACGCAGCCGTCTATAAACTCAATGATGAGCAGGCACTGATTGCCACCACGGATTTTTTCATGCCCATCGTGGATGATCCTTTTGATTTTGGCCGCATCGCTGCCACCAATGCCATTTCGGATATCTATGCCATGGGCGGCACGCCCATCATGGCGCTGGCACTGGTGGGCATGCCTGTTAATCAATTACCTCTGGATGTCATCGGCAAAATTATCCAGGGCGGTGAAACCATCTGTGCCGAGGCTGGCATACCCATAGCCGGCGGCCACACCATTGACTCTGTAGAACCCATTTATGGCCTGGTCGTCATGGGTCTGATTCACCCATCCAGGGTTAAACGCAATGCCGATGCCAAGGCAGGCGACAAACTCATACTCAGCAAGCCGCTGGGTGTAGGCATATTGTCTGCCGCACTGAAAAAGCAGGCACTGGACGAGGCTGGCTATGCCACCATGATCGCCAATACCACCAAACTGAACAAACCCGGGCAGGCCCTGTCTGGCCTTGATGGCGTGCATGCGATGACCGACGTCACCGGCTTTGGCCTGCTAGGCCATTTGCTGGAAGTCTGCCGTGGTTCGAAACTGGCAGCCCGGCTGGATATGTCAGCAGTACCTTTGCTGGCGAATGTGGAGGAGCTGGCCACAAATGGCTATATCACCGGTGCCTCTGCCCGTAACTGGGCAGCCTATGGCTCATCTGTGCAGTTCGACACACAGATCAGTCCCGCCCAGCAAGCCTTGCTGACTGATCCGCAAACATCGGGGGATTACTGGTTGCCTGCGATGCGGCAGTTGTTGAAGATGTTTTAAGAATTTTCCATCAGGGCGGCTTCTTGGAAGCTGCTGTGATTGGTGATATTGTTGCAGGTGAACCTGCTATCGCTGTACTGCCCTGATTTTTTTGATTTTGCCCCTACTTTTGCAAATACCATGAACCAATTAGAACAACTGAAGCAATACACTACCGTTGTCGCCGACACTGGCGATTTCCAGGCTATCCAGGCTTATGCCCCGCGCGATGCAACGACCAATCCGTCCCTGATATTGAAAGCCGTGCAAAAGCCAGAATACCTGCCTTTGCTGGAAAAAGCGGTCAAGGAAACTGCCGGTAAATCGATTGATGAAACCATCGATCACCTGCTCATCGCTTTTGGTCTGGAAATTTTAAAAGTCATCCCGGGTCGCGTTTCTACTGAAACTGATGCCCGTCTGTCTTTTGACACAGCTGGCACAGTTGCCAAAGGCCGCCAATTGATCGCCATGTATGAAGCCGCAGGGATACCGCGTGACCGCATCCTGATCAAGATTGCCTCTACCTGGGAAGGGATACGTGCCGCCGAGATACTGGAAAAAGAAGGCATACGTTGCAATATGACCCTGCTGTTCTGCCTGGCACAAGCGATTGCCTGCGCTGAAGCGGGTGCACAACTGATTTCACCTTTCGTAGGCCGCATCTATGACTGGTATAAAAACAAGACAGGCCAGGAAATTTTTGGTGCAGAAGATCCGGGTGTTTTGTCTGTCAAAAAAATCTATACTTACTACCGCAAGTTTGGCTACAACACCGAAGTCATGGGTGCCAGCTTCCGCAATACTTCACAAATCCTGGAGCTGGCAGGTTGCGACCTGCTGACCATCAGCCCTGACCTCCTGCAAAAGCTCAGCGACAGCAATAGCAATGTCACACAAAAACTGAGCAAGGAATTAGCAGCTTCTTCTGATCTGCAAAAAGTCAGCATGGATGAAAAGACTTTCCGCCTTGATTTGAATGAAGATGCAATGGCAACTGAAAAACTGTCAGAAGGCATACGTGCCTTCTGTGCCGATACCGTCAAACTGGAAAAGATGATTGCCGCAATGCGTTGAATCAACACCACCTGACAGGTTATGATGAGAGGGCAGAATTTTCTGCCCTTTTTTATTTTGAATAACCCGGACATGAAAAAGCAGTTAGACATAGCAAACTGGAACCGGCGCGAGCATTACGCCTTCTTTTCGCAAATGGATGAACCCTTCCATGGTCTGAACCTGAATGTGGATTGCACCTGGGCTTACCAGCATTGCAAAAAAGAACAAAAGTCCTTCTTCCTGTTTTATCTGCATCAAATACTGCGCGCCATCATGCGCACGGATGCCATGCGTTACCGCATAGAAGATGACAAGGTATTTGACTACGAAGTCATACACGCGAATGCAACCGTGCAACGGGCTGACCATACTTTCGGTTTTTGTCCTATCTATTATGAAGAGGAATTTACCGCCTTCGCCACTGGCGCCAACGTCGCCATGGACAAGATCAAGAACAGCAGCGGTCTTTGCTTCAATGATGAATGCGCACGTGAAGATGTGATCCATTTTTCTGCAATCCCCTGGATCAGCTTTACCGGACTCACGCATGCACGGCAATATGACCGTAAGGACAGTGTACCCAAGATTTCAGTAGGCAAGTTTTTCAAGCAAGATCAGCGTCTGATGCTGCCCATAGCGATATTCGTCCACCATGGCCTGGTAGATGCTTATCACGTACATCAGTTCGCCACCACACTGGAAACAGCCTTGTCTGGCCAAAGCAATTAAGATGATCAAACAGATAAAAACCTCCCTGTTCCTCGTTAGCCTGGCGATCTTGCCAGCCGCGCATGTCAGGGCAGACGCAGATATTCTCTGGAATAAAGCCATGGCGCAGTACAAACTGTCCAATCAATGGGTTCCAAAAGAAATACGGACTCAGATCGATGCAGAGCGCAAAGACCAGCCAGGCAAAACTGCTTACATCAAGTCCACATTGAATGGCTGGGAAAAACAGGAACCTAAATATACCAGTGCCACCACAGACAGCAACTGGCAAATCCTGCCAGAGCAAAAAAAATCTGCTGATGGCATCAACAAAATGCTGACCGGCCTGGATGAACTCAAATCCAGCCTGCTGGAAGACGAGGTCAAGGTCAAGCGGCTAGCCAATGAGAACCTGAATGGAAAAAATCTTGTCGTGTTTCAGCTCAGTGATGATGGGGCAGGCAAGAAAATCAGTATCAAGATATGGGTTCATCCTGATACAGCCTGCATGGTTAAAATGGATACCTCCATGCATGTAGCTTTTTATGCGGATGCCGATTTCAGTACACACTATACTGAACCTGGTAAAGAAGGCCTGTGTTTCAGAGGGCAGATGCAGGGTAATATTGATATCCAGATTCCCTTCAAGAAAGCGAAGATGTCTATCAAGCAAAACCATGCTGAGTGGACGCCAAAGCCGGTCAACTGATGCTGCTGACTTATCTGCACTGCGGAAGGAATTATCATGCACAAAATTAATCACGCCATCTTCCTGCTCGCCTTTGGGCTGGCAATCGCGACAGCCCGCGCTGACGATTTCAGCGATGGTGTCAGTTATTACGAGCAGGGAGATTTTAGTTCTGCCATTGAATCATTCAAGGCAGCCGCCACCAAGGGCAATGCCGATGCCCAGTTCAACCTGGGGCTAATGTATTTGAATGGTGAAGGCATAGACCAGGACTACAAGCAGGCACTCAGCTGGTTTGAACAATCGGCCAGCAAGGGCAATGCCAGAGCGCAGGTCAACATAGGACGCATGTATGCAAAAGGCAAAGGCATGGTATCGAATCATGGCATAGCCGCCTCCTGGTTCAGGAAGGCAGCTGACCAGGGTTATGCCGATGGCCAATACAGCCTCGGTATTTTGTATGTCACGGGTACCGGCGTGGCACGCGACTATAACAAGGCAAAAGAATTATTCCAGCAAGCCGCCAATCAAAGCAATGCCAGTGCACAGTATCAATTAGGCTTGCTTTACCTGAAAGGCAGGGGCGTCACGGCAAATCTTGTCGAAGCCTATAAATGGCTCAGTCTCGCAGGCGACTATGATGATAGCGAAGTATTCAGAAAATATGTCGCCGCCAAAATGAGCAAGGAAGACGTTGCAGAAGCGCAGGCATTGGCAAAAGACTGGAAACCTCAGAAAGCAGCCGAGTAAGCCGGCATCTGACAATTTACCCTTCATGCTGCAGATTTTTAATCTGGCTTTTTAACAGGCAAGACGGTTCAGATGATAGCAATATGCCCATCGTGTATTTGATAATTACCAGGGCCTGAGTCTTCCTTGACCTGCCACTTATGCCTGCCTATCTGTATCTCAGTGCCTTCGTGAATTTTCTTGATGATTTTGACGCTGGCCTTGTCTATCAGCTCTTGCTCAGCTTCCAGCTCATCGAGCTCTTTTTCCAGAGCATCCAGTTCTTCCAGTAAATGCAAGCGCTTGGCTTCAACCTTTTCGCCAATGCCACCTGCTGCTTTTTCTGGGTGAGTCATAAAGAAAGCTTGCAGCTTGATCAGTTGATCCAGTTCAGCAGCCTTGCGCCCTATCTGATATTGATTGTCATGAATTTGCGCATCCCTGTATGGATCAAAACCAACCTGTATCTGTGTACGTGTACCGGCAGCAGATCCCAGAGATACGGCACTGATCATCAGTGCCGCCTGTGTTTTGCCACCCAGAATATTACCTACACTCGACCCAGGTTTGCCGACAGTGATTTCTTTTCTGGCAATCAGCTCACATTGCCTGGCATTTTGTTCCAATCTTATGCTGTCGCCAGCCTCAATATGGGCATTTTCGGCAAATAGCGCCTGTACTGAACCACCACATTTGATGCGGGAGGTGGTGCCACTGAGACTTTGCGTGCCAGGTTTTCTTTCTGCCAGGCCGATGATGCCGCCTTTCACGGCGACATTGCCACCTGCAATAATATCGGCTGCCTCAACCAGTCCATTGACGATGACATCTCCCGTTACGTTCAATATCATCCCGGCCTTGATATCGCCCTCGACATGGATAGTCCCCTCAAAACTGATGTTACCTGTACTCAAATCCACATCCGGCACTTGCAAGACCGGATTGACGATAACCCCATCGTCAACAACTACAGGCTGACCTGCATTGGTCGCCATCAACAAATCAGGGTTCGTTGCCGACGGTGCGGCACCTTGCAGATTAGCCCCAAATGCCATATCTAGCAGCGGCTTGGCCAGTATCACCTGCCCTCTGATATTCATGCCAAACTTGCCCTGCACTGGTGGTATGCGTCGCATCAGTTCATCGCCGACATGCACGAGAAGCAAATGGCTAAGCTCGCGAAACTTGATAACCGCCAGTTCATCCCTTTGGGTCACTTCGCTTTTGTGTGCGCCAAACAAAGGTTCAAGGCGACCAGCAACACCCTGGCGCGGAGCATCGCCCTGGGCAATCAGCAAGTTTTCACACCTGCCTGCTGCCAATGCTGCGTCCAGTTCTTTGTGCAATATCCCATGAATGATGCCCTGCTCTCGCAAGGCATCACTCACTTCATTGCCCACAGACTTGCCGCCCATGGCTGGGATCAGCGTCAGCCAGGCCGACAATAAGTCATCCGATAACACCAAAGAAAATTCGGCATCCTTGCGGGCACCAACATCCAGCCTGACCACCTCTGTAGCATCACGACATAATGTAATGAAGGCTGGCAGAGCAGTGGTGTCCCTGTAGAAACTGGCATATTCACTGGCGTTCAATGCCTCTTCCAGAGCAGCCAAATCAGGGGAGCGAATACCTTCTTGAGGCACGTAGTGGGCACAGAGTATCCCTGTAGAGTCATCAACAGAAAAAGATAAAATTGCTGAATTAGAAAGCGACTCGCCCACGATGCTTCCTTAAAGTAGATGTTTGGCCTCCACGCTGCCTATTATTACATCACAAATCAGCGACTTTAAGTAATCTAAGCTCAGCCTATTGAAATCAAAGTCATATTGACAAGTATGGCACCAGATTTTAGTTTAATCTGCACCGGGAAAACGCTCGACATGCACCTCACCCGCATGGCCAAAATAGCTGACATGCCGCCCCGCCATCCAGACTATATACCCCACACAACCAGCCTCCATTGATAGCCGTATGAATTCGGGATAGCGCACCTCGTCACGTTGTGCACCACGGATAGCCTCAACCAGGGCGCCTGCGTCAAACGCCATGGGAATAGGGTGATCTTTCTTGCCCAGTGCTACCACGTGCACGCTGCCATCTGCCATGTAGTAGCTGGTATTGCCAGCGCGGTAATCTGCAAAATATGACTCTACTCCCACCGCCATCAAGCTGCCAACTACATGCCCAAAAGTCAGCTTGCCTGCATAAGAGTCATGGGCAACTGCTTCTATCGTTTGCAATACTGAATTTTCCATTTTCAATCCTTGGTTCACTATCCTTGATTTTCACTAATTCAACTGCTTTATTTGACAGGTACAGCCCGCAAATCATGCATGTCAACGATGTGCTTCATTAACGCGATCAATTCAGAACGCTGCTTGTCTGACAAATGCCCAAAGAACAGTGCGTCGTTGTCGTCTGCCAACGCAGCCAGTCCTGGTACGAGATTTTTCCCCGCCATGGTCAATAAAATTTGTGTCGCTCTTTTGTCGATTGCAGATATTTCGCGTAACAGCAGCCCCTTGCGCTCCAGGCGGGTAATGATCTTGGATACAGCACCCTTGGTCATTCCCAATTCACGCATCAATGCAGCGGGATCAGATGCCCCCGTATCAAACAGGCTGCGTAATGCAACCCATTCAGAGAGCGAAATATCTTCCGCCGCTAAACTGGCTTCAAATCTGGCTGATACATGATTGGAGACAAAGCGCAGCCAAAAACCAGCATGTGACTCCAGCGCACTGACGGCACCCTGAACAGGCAAATCACGTGACGTGCTGGTCTTTTTTTCGCCCATTACCAAATCCTGAATATGTTTAATTTCAGCATTTTAGTTTCCAAGGAAACTAAAATCAAGTATTTTCCAAATCCTTTACCTCATGGATGGCAAATGAAAAGTGGCAAATAAATGCTTGACCCTGGAGTAAACACCATAGTTCAACATGATCTTTCCTGATTTTGGAGAGAAATATGCAACTGAGAACCTATCTGCGCATCGTGCGCGCCAGCGCCTGGTATGACCTGATCGTCACCATAGGTTTCGCTACGCCCTGGAGTTTTGCACTTATTCACCAGAGCCTGTCACAACTCAATAGCAGTCTGGGCATTGCAGGGGAATTCCCGGCATTTGCCGCTGCCCACGTATTGATGGCGAACTTGCTAGGATCTATTGTCACCATCTGGGCCATCCTGCGTCTGCGTGACACACGCATGGAATATGGCCGCTATGACGCTGCCGGACGCGTCCTGTTCAGTATGTGGCAGCTATATGCGGTTGCTCATGGAGCCAGCCAGATCATACTGGCCTTTACCGTGTTTGAAATTGCTTTTGGTATTTTGCAGTTACAGCCTGTGCAGAAACAGGCTGTAACCGATTAGAGCCGCAGCAAGGCATCCAGCAGCGGTGCGCAGGCATCTGCCACACGATTCAGGCTAAGTTCGCGCAAAGCCGCCAGATCAACCTTGTGCTCGCTTTCCAGTCCCGCCCAGGCCAGCAAGGCAGCGCAAGCTTCGGGGTGGTCGAACAGGCCGTGCAGGTAAGTGCCGAGTATCAGGTCGTCTGGCGAGCGTGCGCCTTCGTCTTCGCCATTAATCTTGAATACTGGTTGCGTGTCATTACTGGCATAGGTGATGCCCATGTGGATTTCGTAGCCGCTGACTTGTGCAGTGCTGGCGTTGAATGCGCAAACTCCTGTCACTTGCTGCAGACGTTTTTCCTGCGTCAGCTCCGTGGTAATGTCTAATAGACCCAGTCCATCAGAATCACCAGCCTGCCCTTCTACGCCATGCGGGTCGCCAATGATTTGGCCCAGCATTTGATAGCCACCGCAGATGCCTATGACTTTGCCGCCATAGCGCAGATGTTTTTCCAGCACAGGCTGCCAGCCCTGTGCCTGCAAAAACGCCAGGTCAGCACGGGTGTTTTTGCTACCGGGCAGGATGATCAGGTCGGCAGGCGGTATCGCCCTGTCCGGGCCTATGAATTGCAGATCGACATCAGGGTGGGCGCGCAATGCATCGAAGTCTGTATGGTTTGATATGCGCGGTATGGCAGGCACGATGATGCGGAACTTGCCCGCATTGCCCTGGCTGGACTGTATCGCATCCTCAGCATCCAGTTGCAGCCCATGCAGGTAAGGCAGGACTGCCAATACAGGTTTGCCGGTCTTTTTCTCCAGCCATTCAAGACCAGGTTCCAGTAAACGTATATCGCCGCGAAAGCGGTTGATGACAAAGCCTATGATGCGGTTTTGCTCTGATTCAGAAAGACAATCCAGGGTGCCGACGAAATGGGCAAACACACCGCCACGGTCTATATCAGCCACCAGGATGACGGGGCAATCGACGGCTTCAGCAAAGCCCATATTGGCGATATCGCGGTCACGCAAGTTCACTTCTGCCGGGCTACCTGCACCTTCAACGATAATCGCCTCATATTGCTGTTGTAGGCGTTCATAGGATTCCAGCACTGCCCCCATGGCAATGGTTTTGTATTGGTGGTAATCACGTGCATCCATGTCTGCTCTGACCTTGCCGTGGATGATGACTTGCGCACCAGTATCCGAAGATGGCTTCAGCAAGACCGGGTTCATGTCGGTATGAGCAGGCAAACCCGCTGCCATTGCCTGCAAGGCCTGGGCGCGGCCTATCTCACCGCCATCAATGGTCACTGCACTATTGAGCGCCATGTTTTGCGGCTTCATGGGGACTACGCGCAATCCCTGGCGGTACAACAGACGGCACAGGGCTGCAACCACCGTGCTTTTGCCAGCATCAGAAGTCGTGCCTTGCACCATCAGCGTGGATATTTTCATAGGATAAGTTTCTGGTTCAAGCGGCCTGTGCAGACTGCCATTCAGCAATCAGTATATGCAATTGCACCAGCCCGTGCTGTATCGCTGATGGGCCGGGCGACAGGATGTCTGCCGATTTTATCTCCAGCACTCTACCATTCCTGACTGCAGGAATATGATCCCAGCCTTCGCGGGCAATCACGCTTTCAGGCCGGAACTTCTTGCCACACCAGGAACCGATGATGATATCTGGTGCACGCCGTATGATTTCAGCAGGGTCGGCAATAATGCGCTCCCGGGCACTATGATGCTGCGCCAGATCAGCAAAAGCATCTTCACCACCAGCGATGTGGATCAGTTCTGACACCCAGCCTATGCAGGACATCAGTGGATCATTCCATTCTTCAAAATAGATTTTTGGCCTGCGTGTCCAGCCTGCGCTTTGCTGTTTGACAGTGTCTATCTGCGCCTGCAATTCTGCGATCAATACTGCGCCTTGCTCCTGCTTGCCGACCAGGTTCGCCAATACTTTGATCATATGCAAAATACCGGCAACATCGCGCTGGTTGAAGGCATGTACTTCTATGCCCGCACTGATGAGTTCACGCGAAATCTCTGACTGCATGTTTGAATAAGCAATCACCAGGTCAGGCTTGACTGCCAGGATGCGGTCTATCTGTGCAGACGAGAAACCACTGACCTTGGGCTTCTCATCACGGGCGCGGGCTGGTCTGGTGGTATAGCCAGAGATGCCAGCCACATATTCTTCCGCGCCGAGGGCATATAAGACTTCTACCGCTTCTGTAGAAAGGCAGGCAATACGTTGATACATGCTGACTGAATTCATTTCTTCCCCTGTGGCTGCGCCACGGTTTTGTCGCGCTTCTGTCTGGCTTGCTCCAATCCCTGACATATCAACTTGGCACCTTCGATAATACGTGGACCAGATCGATTGACGAGATCACCCTCGATGGAGATCAAATTATTGTTTTTTGTTGCCAGCAAGGTAGGAAAAGTTTTCCATTGTTCGACACCACTCACTGCCTGTGTTTTGCTGTCACCAGTGATGATGACCTCAGGATTTTCCTGCAAGACTGCTTCTGTGCCGACCACGGGTGCGGTAGTCGGCAACTTGCCAAATATATTCTCACCACCGCAGTTACGGATTGCATCACTGACGATGTGGCTGTCATTGAGTGTATAGAGTGGCTTGCCCCAGACCTGATAGAAAACCTTGACCTTGCTTTTATTCTGGTACTGACTGTTTAGCTGTTGCACCTGCTGCCTAAACTCTGCCGCAGCGACCTGCGCCTGCTTTTCCGTACCAAACAGACTGCCAAATTTGAGCAAAGTTTCTGCCACATTATCAAGCTTGTGCGGTTCACTAAAAAAATAGGGAATGCCGGAATTGTGCAACATTTCCAACTGCCGCTCATAGGCACCGTGCATCCAGACGATGAGCAAATCCGGTTTCATCGCCAGTATGCGCTCAATATCCAGTTGGCGATTGTCCCCAACCCGCGGGATATTCTTTGCCGCAGCCGGGTAATCACTGTACTTGACCGTACCAATAATCCTGTCCCCCGCACCTGCGACATAAATCATCTCCGTCACATGCGGTGACAGACTGATAATGCGCTGTGCAGGCTTGGCCAGGGTAACCTGATTACCCAAGTCGTCAGTCACCGTAATAGCTGCGTGCGAATGTGCAGTTAATACAACAAATCCAACCGCCATCATTACGTTTAATAACCTGGACATAAACTTCCTATATTCAAAATATAAAACCGAAATACATCTCTGAATTTTCTCGGTGCTTACTCTATGGTGAGTGGTTTTAAAGATTTAACCCACACCATTCATCCAGGCCAAGCTCCAAACGCAACCACCCCGCTTCACTGCCGGGCAAGCCAAAACGCAAACCATGCGGTCTGTGTGGCCCCTGCGCAAACCAGCGCAGCCAGATGCCTCGCTCTGCCATGAATTGCCACAACTGCTCCGACTTATCGTTCAGGTCTTGATGACTGCACCATTGGAATAAATCAGTGCCAGATGAACGCATATCATGTCCCTTCAAAAGCTGGCGTAGTCGTTCACCTTCTTGCTGCATGCGTCGCGCTGTCTGCATTTGCCACTGACAGTCATTCAAAGCAGCAATGGCGATTTGCTGGGCAGGCCCGCTGATGCTCCAGGGGCCAAGATAATTTGCCAATTGCTGTAACAGGTTTTTTTCAGCAGCCACAAAACCCAGGCGTATGCCTGCCAGGCCAAAGAACTTGCCCACCGAGCGCAAGACGATTAGGCCAGACTGGTCCGCATGAGATGCAACGCTGATATCGGGTAGGGTATCAGCGAAAGCTTCATCAACTACCAGCCAACCACCACGCACTGCCAGTTGTGCAGCCCAGCGCAAAAGCTGAGCTGCCGGGACAAATTCACCCGTAGGATTATTCGGATTACACAGCACCACGACATCCGCCTGTTCGACGGCTGCATCCAGTTCTGCATATATGCACTCTGTCACCGCATGACCAGCTTGCCGCCATTGGTAAGCGTGTTCAGCATAGCTGGGGGCAGATACGACAACCCGCGCAGCCGGGCGCAAGCGAGGCAAGGCCTGAATCACTGCCTGCGAACCTGCCACGGCGAGGATTTGTGGTGCGCGATAATAAGCCTGTGCCGCTTTTACCAGTTCATCAGAATATTCAGGCAAGCGATGCCAGGCATTTGCTGCGAGTTGTGGTGCCGGATAAAAGTGCGGATTGATACCTGTCGATAAGTCCAGCCAGTCTTCCAGCGGGCGGCCAAAATGGCGCACGGCATCGCGCAGGTTGCCACCGTGTTCAAGCATGGATGACTCCACTTAAAAATAAAGCGGCCAGCAAGGCTATGCCACACCACAAGGCGGCGCCAGTTTCTACCAGACGCAGAGCACGCAAAATATCAATCGCCTTTGCTGTATCACCTTCACCCAGCGGTGGACGAACTTCTGCCACGCCGTCATAACTGGCAGCACCACCGAGCGCCAGGCCAAGCGCGCCGGCACCGGCGGCCATCACCGGCCCTGCATTCGGGCTTGGCCAGCCGGGAGCCTGACGTTGCCAGCATTGCCATGCCAGACGGGTCTTGCCCAATGTGGCATAAGTACATGCAGTCAGGCGTGCAGGTATCCAGTTCATGACATCGTCAATGCGCGCAGCTACACAGCCAAAGCGCAGAAAGCGCGTGGAGCGATAACCCCACATGGCATCGAGAGTATTTACGAGGCGGTACAAGACTGCACCGGGGCCACCCAGCAAGATGAACCAGAACAAGGTGGCAAAGACAGCATCGCAGCCATTTTCGAGCACGGATTCGACACTGGCCTTGGCCAGGTAGACTTCATCTGCATCGCCAGTATCGCGACTGACGATATAAGAAGTGCGTTTTCTCGCTTCAGTCAAATCACCCACCTGCAAAGCAGTGGCGATGGCGGCATTATGCTCATGCAGGCTGCGCAAACCAAGGCAAAAATACAGCAATACGATGTGAAATATAGCCGCCAGCCAATAGTTGAAATATTGTGCCAGCAGCAGTACCAGCACACTTGATGCTACTAGTGGTAAAACCGCCAGGCACCAGGCCAAAGCACCGGTCCAGCGGTTGGCTGCCGGCTTGTTCAATAGCCGCTCTATGGCATTGGCCAGATTACCAAAACCGACCAGAGGATGAAATTGACGCACTTCGCCCAGCGCCAGGTCCAGCAAAATACCCAGCAGCAGGCATAGCACCATGACCAGGCCATCCAGCATCAGCATGGCTGGCCTTTCAAATAAAGTGGCAAACCGGCAGCGACCCAGGCCACATTGTCTGCGATGGCAGCCACTGCCTGATTCAAGCGCCCTGCTTCATCGACAAACCAGCGCGACACTGCGCCCATGGGGACGATGCCCATACCCACTTCATTTGATACCAGGATAATCTGCCCCGGTGCCTGCACCAGTGCATCCAGCAAATCCTGTCGTTGCACGGCAAACTGCGGTGGTGGCGTGATGTGCCCTATCTCAGGAAAATCTACCTCTTCTGAAAACAGCAGATTCGACAACCAGACAGTCAGGCAATCGACGAGGATGATGTTATCTGTGCGGCTATGCGCCATGATGGTCGCACCCAGCTCCTGGCTTTGTTCAAGCGTGCCCCAGTCTACAGGGCGCCGTGCACGGTGATGGGCAATACGCTCCTGCATTTCAGCATCGCCTGCCCTGGCAGTTGCCAGATACAGTACTTCTTGTTTACCGTCACTGACCTTGCTTGCCATTTGCTCGGCAAAGGCACTCTTGCCCGAACGCGCACCGCCAAAAATCAGGCTGGTACTGTGTGCGGGTTTCATATTTTATCCCTCAAGAACAATGCTGCCGTTGCCGCTGGATTGGAAGCAAAGTAGGCATGAAAATAAGAAGCACGCACATTGCCAACGCGGTAAATAGCTTCGCCCTGCTGCTGTGTGGAATGCTTGATGGTATGGCTACTGGCAGCCAACGAGGTTTCAAAACGTGAGTAATGAAAGGTATGCCCGCGCAACTCACCCTGCGGTGTAGCCAGGGCTTGTGCACCCAGCGCTGCCAGCCGTTTTTGCATGATGACTTTACCTGGCAAGATGCCCGCCATGGGCCAGCTTTGTTCCTGTTGATCCACGAGGCCTTCAGTGATCGCCATCATGCCGCCACATTCTGCCAATATAGTCATGCCTTGCGCATGGGCGGCGTGCAGCGACGCCAGCCAGTTGCTGGCCTGCGTCAGTGTTTTTGCATGCAATTCAGGATAGCCACCGGGCAGGTACAAGGCATCCGCTTGCGCAGGTATCGCTTCATCTGCCAGAGGTGAAAAGAAAACCAGCTCGGCACCCAGTCCGATCAGGCATTCAATATTGGCTGGATAGATAAAAGCAAATGCGGCATCACGTGCGATGGCAATGGTCTTGCCTGCCAGGCTGGCGGCTGACTGAGCTACATGCTGTGATGCGTGGTCTTGCAATTCAAAACTGGTTTCAGGCAAGGCATCCCAGGTTTGCATGTCCAGTTCCAGGCTGTCGGCCATGGCATCAAGTATGGCTTCTATGCGGTCCACTTCTTGTGGCAAGACCAGACCCAGATGGCGTTCTGGCAAGGCTTCATCCTGCCTGCGCAGGCTGCCCAGCAAGGGTATATCACGCATGGCAGCCGCCACCATTTTTGCATGGCCTTCAGAGGCGATGCGGTTGGCAATGACACCAGCCAG
Source organism: Undibacterium sp. YM2 (assembly GCF_009937975.1). NCBI lineage: Bacteria > Pseudomonadati > Pseudomonadota > Betaproteobacteria > Burkholderiales > Oxalobacteraceae > Undibacterium > Undibacterium sp. YM2. Next base: position 2,049,545 of record NZ_AP018441.1, on the reverse strand, counting down.
GTGAACAGGCCCAAAATCACGCAAACCCATGGCAAGTGCACCTACAGTCTGCGCCATGGCAGAGGCATCAAGCACGGCCACGACAGGTACGCCAAAGGCGCGCGCCAGATCAGCCGATGAGGGGTTGCCGTCATACAGACCCATGACGCCTTCGATGAGGATGGCGTCCGCATCTAGCGCTGCACGTGCAAGCATACCTTCAGAATCAGCCTGCCCTACCATCCACAAATCCAGTGAATGCACGGCAGAACCGCAAGCACGTTCCAGCATCATGGGGTCGATAAAGTCCGGCCCGGTTTTAAATACGCGTACTGTCTTGCCGAGTTTGACGAGCTTGCGTGCCAGTGCTGCGGTAGTCGTGGTTTTTCCCTGGCCTGAGGCTATGGCCGAGATCAGTACGACCTTGGCGCTGGGCCTTACCATTCCACGCCCGCCTGCGCCACGATGCCTTCTTTGAAAGCATGCTTGATGACATTCATTTCTGTGACGGTGTCGGCAATCGCAATAATCTCTGGCAAGGCGCCGCGACCAGTAACGGCCACGTGCTGCATTTCCGGCCTCCCATCAAGATCATCGATGACCATCTGCAAATCCAGGTAATGATATTTGAGGGCAATATTGAGTTCGTCCAGCACGACCAGGCCTATGCTTGGGTCATTCAAAAAGCGCTTTGCCTGTTCCCACGCAACTGCGGCTTTTTCCATATCACGTTCGCGGTTCTGGGTGACCCAGGTATAACCTTCGCCCATTGCATGGAATTCGACTTCATCAGGGAAACGGCGCAAGAAAATTTCTTCTCCTGTCGACATTGCGCCCTTGATGAACTGCACCACGCCTACCTTCATGCCATGTCCCATGGCACGCATGACCATGCCAAAGGCGCTGGAACTCTTACCCTTGCCATTGCCGGTATGTACCAGCAAGACACCGGTCTTGCGCTGGGCTTTTTCTATCTTTTCATCCATCATCGCCTTCTTGCGCTGCATGCGGCGTTCATGACGGGTGTTGATATTGTCAGTCTCTGTGTCCGGCTTTGGTGGCATTGCACTAGTCATGATTGTCTGTCTTTATTTTTCAGTTTTTCGGCAAGAATATGGTTTGCCCGCCATGTGTGAAGCGTTCTATTGGGTGTCCCAGGCAGAGACTGAGCTGGGATGCACTGAATATGTCATCTGCTGGCCCGGCTTGCCAGCTACCATCACCCATCAGAAACAGGGCATGAGTGGCAATACGATAAGCCATATTGAGGTCATGACTGACCATGACGACAGCCTTGTTTTGTTGTGCGTCTGCTTTACTGCACAAGCTGGCAAACAATTGCATGACGCTGACCTGGTGTCCAAGATCAAGCGCACTCGCCGGCTCATCCAGCAACATCCACTTCGCATCCTGGGCGAGCAAGGCAGCAATCGCAACGCGCTGTCTTTCACCACCAGACAGGCTGCGCACATCACGGTCTGCCATGTCGGCGACATCCATTTCACGCAGGGAAGCCATGGCAAGATCCATGTCGTCATTGTTTTCCCAGTAATGCGAATTCTGGTAGGGATGACGGGCACTGAGTACAGTATCCAGCGCAGAATAGCCAAAGGCATCTACCCTGCCCTGCGGCAAGAAAGAACGCTCACGGGCAAGGGCCGTCAATGCCCAGTCTTGCAAAGGTTTATCACGCAAATAGACCTGGCCACTTTCTATGGGACGCAGGCCAGCAAGCGTGCGCAGCAAGGTACTTTTACCAGCGCCATTGCGGCCTATGATGCACCAGCATTCACCTGGCTGTATTTGCCAGTTGAGGTCACGCACCAGCACGCGCTTGCCTACCGATAAATTCAGGTTGCGGATATCCATCAACGCCTCCGCAACTGATGCAATTGCAGCAGGAACATGGGTACACCTACCAGGGCTGTAATGACGCCGACCGGCAACTGCTGTGGCGCGACCACGGTACGGGCCACTGTATCTGCCAGCACCAGGAAACAGCCACCAGCCAGGGTCGCAGCAGGTGCCAGCAATCGGTGATCCGGCCCCAGGCAAAGCGGCAGATATGCGGCATGATGAGGCCAACAAAACCTATGCTACCCGCATTACTGACGGCACTTGCAGTCAGCAAGGCCGAACATAAAAACAGCAGTTGTCGCAGACGACCAATATTGACACCTAGGGTGCTGGCATTGTCGGCATACATGGCTGCGACATTGATGGAACGCGCATTGCGCATGACGAACAGCAAGATGGCGCCAAGTATCAACCAGGGCACATAGCGTGACTGAGTATTCGACAGATCACCTATCATCCAGAACACCATGCCGCGCAAGCGGCTGTCTGGAGCAATCGACAGCATGAGGGTAATGATGGCACCGCAACCGGTAGCGACGATGACACCCGTCAGCAGCAAGACAGGTGCACTACCATCGGTACTACCCGCACCGCGCAGGTCGCGGTAAGCCAGGCCGAACAATAACAGCGCCACCGTAATTGCACCGGCAAAGGCCGCCACATCGACCAACCAGAATGCACCGAAAAACAAGATGGTTGCCAGCGCACCGACAGATGCACCACCGGATATGCCGAGTACATAAGGGTCAGCCAGTGGGTTGCGCAATAGCGCCTGCATCATGACGCCAGCCAGTGCCAGCGTAGCACCAGTCACAAAACCGGTCAGCGCACGGCCCAGGCGTAAATCCAGCAGACTGCCGGGCAAGGTCGTTGGCGGGCCACGCAGCAATTCCAGCAAGGCTTGCCATAATTCAGCAAAGCTCAGAGACACTGAACCGCAGACGCAGGCAATCAATATGCTGCCTACAGCGGCAGCAAATAAAATAGGGAGAACCAGACCGGCACGTTGAGCGACCGCCATCCTGGGGGATTGCTTGCGCTGTCGTGCAGAAAAAAAAGACGCTATCATTAGTCTGGTCCAAAGGTAAAACAGGTTTTGATGTGCAGCATCTTTTAAAAACCAGACCTGCACATCAGCTTATCAGCTTGCTGATGTGATGGGCGATGCAGCCATATCTGCCACATCGCATCACATCAATGCCAGACTTATTTAAAGCCGTAGTTCACGCCGACAAATACATTGGAACCAGCTGTTGCATAACCTTTTGCCAGTTCATAGTCCTTGTTCAGGGCATTATTCCAGCGTGCCAGCACCGTTGTATTTTTTGCGATTTCATAGCTTGCATACAGGTTCAGCAACTGATAGGAAGCAAGAGTTCTGCTGTTAGCGGCATCATCAAAACGCTCTCCAGAGAAGATTGTTTCCACACCAATTTTTGCGCTAGGCAAAGCATATTCTGCGGCAAAAGTACCATGCTGTTTGGAGCGGCGTGCCAGGCGTTTGCCTGTCGTGTCATCTTTAGGATTCTGGAAGTCAATGGAACCACGCAATGTCAAGTCAGCAAAGCGTGTACTACCACCTATACTCAAGCCAGACAATGTCGCTTTATTGACGTTGCGCGCGCAACCAAAAGTATAACCTGCTGGACAATCTGCAGAACCGGCAGAAATCAACAGATCAGTTGCCTTGTTTTGATAGTACACCGCACTTAACTGAGTATCACCTTGCTCAAAATACGCACCGATTTCTGCATTCTTTGCTTTTTCCGGTTTGTTGGTGGCAACACCATAATTAGGGTAATACAGTTCATTGAAAGTAGGCGCTCTGAAGCTGGTGCCATAGCTGGCATTGACGCGCAGAGCATCAGTGAAACGATAGCCGTAAGCTATGCTGCCAGTCGTATTGGAGCCGTATTGCGAACTGCGGTCATTACGTATGCTGGCACTGGCCAGATGAGCGTCTTGCTTGAACACATAAGATGCAGCAAAAGAGTTAGTCGTCCGCTTGCCATTCAGAGCCAAAGTAGGTGTATCGACGTTTTCTTCCCTTGTTTCTGCAATAACTTGCAATGTGTCTTTACCGATGCGAATGTCATTTTGGAAGCTCAGACTATCCTGCACCGTGCTAATCTGGCTGTAGCTATACTTTGTGCTGGTAACAGATTCTGTTGCCCCTTTGTCAGTAGCTTTGGCTAATTGCAGAGAAGCTGTCCAATTATCAGTAACCTTGCCACGACCAAATACGGCAATAGTTTCCAATGTCGAAATTGAACGGTCTTCACGATTTAAGCCGGAATCATATTGTGCATTATTACGGCTGTGCAAAATACTCACGCCTAGTTCATAACCCTTGCTAAGTTCCCACACCAGACGGCCATTAAAACTATCCAGCTTGTAGCCGTCTTTGTCAGGGTTATAGCCAAAATCCGCTGTTGGCTTGGTTGCAGAAAAACCATCGCTCTCTTCGTGGCCAGCATTCAGGCTGAGACTGAGATTATTAGCCACAGAACCAAAGATACCCGCCTGCAATTTACGAGTGCCATAGCTACCCAAACCAGTCGACACGGTAGGACTGATAACACCAGTACCCTTTTTAGTGAATATCTGTATTACACCACCCATGGCATCAGCACCATACAGGCTGGACAAGGGGCCATACACGACTTCAATACGGTCGATCTGTGACAATGGGATGGAAGACCAGGTGGCACCACCGGTAGTGGAAGAACCGATGCGCACGCCATCAATCAACACTACGTTTTGCGCATTGTTGCCACCGCGCATGAAGACGGAAGCAGTCGTACCAGGGCCACCGTTGCGGGCGATTTCTATGCCGCGCTGTTGCTGCAGCAGATCAACGACAGAAGCAGCGCCGGATTTGGCGATGTCCTCAGCAGTGATGACGACGTTATCTGCGAGCACGTCTTTGGCGGCTTGTGTCTGGCGACCAGCGGTAATCACAACGCTGGAAGCCGCGCCTACAGCAGTGGTTTGGGCAAAAGCGATAGTGGATGGAATGCAGCGGCAATAGCCAGGCTGAGGGCGAGCGGTTTGAATACAGATGTCATGATATTTCAGAAAAAATGGAGCAAGTCGCCAACGTCCCCGCAGGCTACTTTGAACAAAGCAATAAGGACACTGGCGTCAGCTACAGGGCCATACAGGCAGCCTGCACTGTCAGGATTTCGCACCCCACCATAACAAGGCAATGAATGCGTTTCTGTTTCACGAAACTTCCCCGTCCGTATTGCTTCACTTATTCTGGCCGGTATCCGGGCTGACAAGTATCCACCATCTGACCTTCCCATGCACATAGCACAGTGGTATTGGAAAATGGCTGGCTGCGTGTGAACGACATAAGTCTTCTGAATTCGCAGCAACTTGTACACCGTTGCGGGGCAGCACACTTTTGCAAGAGCTTAGTGTTTCCCGTTTAACCGCAGACATGAATATATCCGCGAGCACCAAAACCCCGCCATTCTATAGACAGATGGGGTAGCCGCAAGTTTGAAAGGCTTAAAAACTGATGCAGCTCAGTTTATTAACTTATTGAAAACAAAGCAGATTTGCCTCGATAAGAGCAAGAATTCAACCCAGATGGGCAGTCTTGGATATCCAGGCAGTCACCAGTTCAGTATGCAATTGCGACATTTCTGAGAGCTGTATGCCTACATGATAAACCTCGCCACTGAGGATGGCATGCCTGACTGTGCCTTTGCAACTGACCTTGTAAATCTGGGATTCCTGAAAGATGCCGGGGATTTCTATCAACATGGGGTAACTGCGTTGTGGCATCAGGTTTTCAGTCGTATGCAGGAGCACACCCTCGGCCGAGATATTGACCAACTTGGCGAGAACCAGTTTACCGTCAGGCAATTTAACACCTGCGCGCCAAGTCACGGTAATACGCGGGGATCTCCTGAGTTCTATCATGCGATGACCATGGGAAACATGGATTTCTTGTCAGTCTTGCGTAAATACTATCTGTATTAAGCATGAAATACCAGTATTTCCTGATATTCACCAAAGGCAAGACTGCGGTTTTGTGCGCAGACCAGCTCTGCCAGCTCCTCTGCCCCCATACCTGCCCGCCAGGCCAGCAACATGCGCATGACACCGCCGTGGGTAATGACGATGACCTCCGGCAAGGCCAGTGCACGCATATCATTCAGCCAGTTTATTACGCGTTGCGCCAAGTCTATGGCAGATTCAACACCACCGGGCTTGTAGCTGGCGGGAGATGCAGCCCAGGCATCGATTTCATGTCTTGGAATGGCATCCCAGGCTTGCATTTCCCACGCACCGAAATTCAGTTCTTGCAAACGCTCATCAAATACAGGTTCTGTGTGCAACGAGCTGGCCAGCCTGGCACAACGTTGCAAGGGGCTGGAAAATACTGGCAAACCCGGCTGCAAGCGATTGTATAAATTCTTCACCAATGCAGCACAGTCGGCCTCAAAGACATCAACATCTGTTTGTCCATAGCACAAACCTGCTGCTATCCGCGGTTTGGTATGCCGGAGCAAATGCAGGCGCATATCAGGCCGCCTGAAAAGCCAGCAAACCCAGGTAGATAGCCACTTCTGCCACTTGCTGGGTAGCCCCCAGACAATCACCGGTAAAGCCGCCTATTCTGCGCTGGAACATACGTGCCATGCGCCAGGTCAGCAATAACACCAGGCAAAGGGCCAGCAGCAGCGAATACAATGGAAAAGGAAAGAAGTACAGCAGCGCTAAGCCAGGCAAAAGCACCGTCAGGCAGGCAACGAAAAATTCGCCATTACTCATCTCCTGCGCCAGCGGCTTGGCCTTGCCTTCATGTCGGGCATAAGACATCAGCCAGATCAGGCTGCATGAAGCCAGCCGTGACAAAGGATGTGCGAGCAGCAAGGCAGGTATAACTGTCGAGGCAGGCAAGCTGAAGAGTAAAGTCAGCTTCAGAGTCAGCATCAGTAAAATACCTATGGCACCATAGGCACCGACGCGTGAATCCTTCATGATTTCCAGCACCCGCTCTGGGGTCATGCCGCCACCAAAGCCATCGCAGACATCAGCAAAACCATCTTCATGAAAAGCGCCTGTCAGCAAGATGCCTGCAATAGTAGATAGCACCACTGCCACCACATGCGGCCACAATTGCGCTGCAGCTGCATAGACGCTTGCACACACCGCCCCCACAACCCAGCCTGTTGCCGGGAAATAGCGTGAAGACTGCCGCAACCAGTCAGGCTCAAACCCTACCCAGGCTGGTATGGGGATGCGGGTAAAGAACTGCAGGGCGATGAAGAATAAGCGTAATTGATGCAAGCGAGCTCCTGCAGTATGGGTAATCGCAGTATGGCAATATCTAGTCGCCGCTCTTTTCACTCACCTGCGCAGACGCAAAAGTCGCCATCTGGTTCAGAAAATTGACCGCAGCCTGCAGCATAGGATAAACCAGCGCTGCCCCCGTGCCCTCACCGAGGCGCAAGTCGAGTTGCAGCACAGGTTTGACCTGCAAGGCCTGCAACATTTGGGCATGACCGCTCTCGTCAGACTGGTGTGAAAACACACAGTAATCGAGTATTGCCGGCTGCATCCTGGCTGCCACCAGCAAGGCGCTGGTCACGATAAAACCATCTATCAGCAAGACCATGCGACGCTCTGCCGCTGCCAGCATGGCACCGACCATGGTCGCGATTTCAAAACCGCCAAAAGTAGCCAGCACATCTGCAGGCTCTTCTACATTTGCGTGCAAGGCTACGGCAGCTTCAATGACAACCTGTTTATGGCGTATGCCTTCCGCAGACAAACCTGTGCCTGCACCTACGCAATCCACGACAGGAACACCCGTCAGCTTGTGCATGAGTGCAGCCGCAGCCGTGGTATTGCCTATGCCCATCTCGCCAAATCCCAGCACATTGCCAGACAGGCCCGCCACCAGTTCTGCACCATTTTGCATGGCGGCCTGGCATTGGGCAGCAGTCATTGCCGGTTCTTTGGCAAAATTGTGCGTGCCATTGGCGACTTTCATGCTCAACAGTTTTTCACGCGGGCCAAATTCATGATTGACCCCAGCATCCACCACATGCAGAGCGATGCCATTCTGCCTTGCAAAGACATTGATCGCCGCACCATTCGCCAGGAAATTCTCTACCATCTGCCAGGTCACGTCCTGAGGAAAAGCAGAAATACCCTCAGCCACAACACCATGATCACCAGCAAAGACAACGATGGCCGGCTCACGCAATTCCGGCTGTGTGCTTCGCTGCATCAAACCTATTTGTGCCGCCAGATGCTCAAGACGACCAAGACTGCCCAGAGGCTTGGTCTTGTTGTTGATGGCAGCGGCGAGTTCAGCTTGCAGAGCGGGATTGGTGGTGGCAGCAATATTGAAATTAAGCATGTCTGACGGTCAATAGTAAAAGCAATCAATAGTAAAAACGGTCAAGCAAAATGACTACCCAGGTTGCCAGCGCTATCAACACTGTCAGCAAGACGGCGGCACTGCCAAAGTCCTTGGCATTTTTGGACAAGGTATGGCGCTCCAGCGAGACACGATCTACCACGGCTTCAATCGCTGAATTGATGAGCTCAACCACCAGTATCAAGACCAGCACGGCTATCATCATCAGTTTTTCAAAAGCTGACACTGGCAAAAACAAGGCAATAACAGAGCCACTAACCACCAGCACCAGTTCCTGGCGGAAGGCATGTTCGTTTTTCCAGGCAGAGCGCAAACCATCGATGGAGTACAGAAAGGCCGAAAATATACGGCGCAGGCCACTTTTGCTTTTGAATTCACTGACAGCTTGTTCTTTTTCAGACATTTTTATTCCTTAAACCCACACTTGAACAGTATTGCAGATGAAAGCCAGGTCAGTCAGCCTCCACTCAGGTGGCGAATTTTACAGGACTATAAGTCTGTAACAAGAAGATTTACTTATTGCAAATCAATTTCTTGCATGCTGACAGTGTCAGTGCACATCATCTTGCTGCATATATTGTATTTTGGCGACGAAGCCGTGACGTTCATTTCACATTGTGGTATAACTTATATATTGCAGCGCACCAACCATAATATGAAAAACGATACGCCCGCTTCTGATAAAACATCCATACAGGTCATAGAACGCATGGTGTCCTTGCTGGATGCCCTGTCGCGTTACCAGGACCCGGTCAGCCTCAAGGAACTGGCTATCGTCACAGGCTTGCACCCCTCCACTGCCCACCGCATCCTTAATGATATGGTGCTTACCCGTTTTGTAGACAGAGCCGACACTGGTTCTTATCGCCTGGGCATGCGCCTGCTGGAACTGGGCAATATCGTCAAGAGCCGCCTAAATGTGCGTGAGGCCGCGCTGGAATTCATGCGTGCCCTGCACCGCCAGACCAACCAGACCATTAACCTGTCGGTACGCCAGGGCGATGAAATTGTCTATATAGACCGGGCTTTCTCTGAGCGCTCGGGCATGCAGGTGGTACGTGCTATTGGTGGCCGCGCCCCGCTGCACCTGACTTCAACAGGCAAACTCTTCCTGTCCCTTGATGAACCGAAGGCGATACGCGCTTATGCAACCCGGACTGGTCTGGCTGGTCACAATAAGAATTCGATTACTGATCTCGCCAAACTGGAAAAAGAATTGTCGGCTGTGCGTGAAAACGGCTATGCCAGGGATAATGAAGAACTGGAACTCGGTGTACGCTGCATGGCAGCAGGTATCCACGATGACAGCGGCAAAATGATTGCTGGCCTGTCTATCTCTGCACCTGCAGACCGCCTGCAGGAAGAGTGGCTGAGTAACCTGACTGAAACAGCAAGACAGATTTCACTGACACTGGGTTATACCGGTACATATTAAAAAAATCCCACTAAAACAAAAACCAGTGCCTGACTAAGCACTGGTTTTTTACTTATTATCTGGCGCTCGTTTGCTTCCAGGATTATTTGTAGGCACCTGCACCAACAAAGTAATCATCAATTTTTTCAAAATAACTGGACTTGGTTTCCAGGGCCTTGGTGACGGGATTTGGCCATTGATAATCTATCCAGCCATCATTCTTGGTTTTGAGCACGGTGATCATATCCTTAATGATGGGCTTACCTTCGACTTTCAAGTCGATCAAATTCTTGCCTATCATCTTGGCATTGGCACCGTGTGAGAGGCTGACGCCGTTCATGTCATACACGAACAGGTACAGGTCGCGGTCATGAAAATCCTTGTTGGATGCGTCATTAAAATCTGCAAAAGCCTTTTCCTTGCCATTCTTCTTGATGTGGGCAATGCCTTTTTTAACCATGGCTTGCGCCTGTGCTGTCGTACCCCGCTCATCACTGGCCATGGCAGATGCCGACATAAAAAATCCCATTGCGGCCATCACCAACAGTTTGCTCATTAATTTCATGGTCTTCCTCCTTGTTATGTCCGCCCTTGATCAGCGGCCTGGGTGAATATTGCTTTGCAGAACCAATCATTCATGACTTGCGCTTTACAGTCCAGTATTAGTCACTGTGCAGCGCAATAAATTTACTTTCCTTTTCAATTTGAGTCATCACAGCATAGTCTAAAAGCTATTTATAAGTCAGCAAATTTACAACACCCTCTACATCATCCAGGTGGCGCACGAGTTTTTCCAACTCTTTTGCCTGACCAGCAGTTTGCACGCAGCCTTTTAAAGTGACAAAACGCCGCTGCCCTTCTATCCAGATGCTGGTTTCGGCAAAACGCCCATCTGCTTCTATGGCACGTTTTACCCGGGGAATGATTTCCTGGTCGTACAGGTAGGAATTTGGCAGGCGACACTGCCCTGAGTGATAACAACTAGTGCCGCGCTCTATTCTGGAATGCGCCTCGGACCTGGCCTGTGCCGCAGTCAGCAAAGGGCCATCAGGCACTGGACAATCGCTGATGGCATGAGTCACTTTGAAGAAGGGGTCGTTGAAGAAATTGCTGCGCGGTTCGTCAGCATTCGCAGTACCAGCAACAAGTACCGACGCAAAAAACAGATGGCAGGTAAATTCTTTTGGCGACATGTAAATCCCTATCAGCGGAATGCGTTACAAACTGCGCAAACAAGAATTTACATATTAACCATATTTCAATCATCATGCTTGACTCATAAAAAAGCCAGCACCTGCTGGCACTGGCTTTCTCGCTTTCTGACTAAAACAATGCTTTACTAGATTTTCGCCCCAAAGCGATCAAAACGTGGCGAATAATACTGATCCCCATTTAGTGAGTACATCAGGCGTTTGACTTGTCCGGTGATCAGCTCACGCTTGACCAGGCCTATATAGCGGGAATCCTGGCTATTATCACGATTATCACCCAGCATCATATATTCACCTTCCGGGACTTTGACAGGGCCAAAAGAACGCAAGGCTTCGCGTTCTGGCATGACGATCATGTCATGCTGCAGGCTGCCCAGGCGTTCTTTGTAAACCAGTTGCTGACCTTTGTATTCACGCTTTGGTGTCAGATGGTCGTCACTGCGTGGCTCCAGCGCTTCATAGCTGGCAGCAACACCATTAATGAACAGTTTTTCTTCACGCATTTCGACCACATCACCAGGCACGGCAACCAGGCGCTTGATCAGGCGCACCCCATCTGCCGGCGAAGTAAAGGTCACCACATCGCCACGCTGAGGATCAGATACATGCTTCAGAACGACATCGGTAAACGGCAACTTGACGTCATAAGCCAGACGGTCGCAGATGACGCGATCACCTTCCAGCAGGGTCGGATACATGGAACTGGTCGGCACGAGATAGTAATCTGCCAGGGCGCTACGCACAAAAACCATGCCCAGCATGAGTACGATAAAACCTTTATTATCAGCTAACAGTTTCTTGAGCTTCACAGCAATCTCCCAAAACAAAAATATCTTTCAATGAACCAAGCTTACCCTCAATAGACAAAAAAATACCCCGAAAGTTCGGGGTATTTTTCAAGCATGTTGCAAAAACCATCTGAACAACAGATTTAGCAGATTATTTTGCATTCATCAGTGCAACAGTGGTGTCCAGCATACGATTGGAGAAACCCCACTCATTGTCATACCAGCTGGATACTTTAACCAGACGGCCAGATACTTTTGTCAGTGTTTCATCATAAGTACTGGAAGCTGGATTGTGGTTGAAATCCACAGAAACCAGCGGTGCTGTGTTGTAATCCAGGATACCTTTCAGGGAACCTTCGGATGCTTCTTTCAATACCTTGTTGATTTCTTCAACAGAAGTATCACGAGCAGCAACGAAAGTCAGGTCAACCACGGATACATTGATGGTTGGAACGCGCATTGCGTAACCGTCCAGTTTGCCGTTCAGTTCTGGCAATACCAAGCCAACGGCAGCAGCTGCGCCGGTTTTGGTCGGGATCATGCTCATGGTGGCTGAACGGGCGCGACGCAGGTCTTCATGCATGACGTCGGTCAATACCTGGTCATTAGTGTAAGCATGGATAGTCGTCATCAAACCATTGACGATACCGATAGCATCATTCAGAGGCTTGGCCAGAGGTGCCAGGCAGTTGGTCGTGCAGGATGCATTGGAAATCACTGTGTCAGTAGATTTCAATACATTGTGATTAACGCCGTAGACGATGGTTGCATCAACATCTTTGCCGCCTGGGGCAGAGATAATGACTTTTTTCGCACCGCCAGCCAGATGGGCAGACGCTTTTTCTTTTGTCGTGAAGAAGCCTGTGCATTCCAGCACGACGTCAACATTCAATTCACCCCATGGGATGTTGGCTGGATTGCGTTCTGCAAATACCTTGATCTTGTCACCATTGACGATCATGGTGTCGCCTTCAACCGTGACTGTGCCTGGGAATTTGCCGTGGGCTGTGTCGTAACGGGTCAAATGGGCATTGGATTCTGCATTGCCGAGGTCATTGATCGCAACGATCTGGATCTCGTTCTTGAACTTGCCACCTTCGTAATGAGCGCGAAGGATGTTGCGGCCGATACGGCCATAGCCGTTGATTGCGACGCGAATCGTCATGGTTTTATCTCCAAAGGACTAAACAACAATAAATACAAATAAAAAACTGTAAACCTCTCACCACAGAGACACCGAGACACAGAGAAAGGCAGGAGAACAGCAATTTCTTTGTGACGAAGCGGCTTCAAACCTCAATCCGCTTTTCTCATGTTTTTCCTCTGTGTCTCCGTGTCTCTGTGGTGAGTTTTTCGGTCTTCAAAATACGTTCAGTGCAAAGAAGCAGAAGTACGCATGGCGTTGACAGATGCCATCAGCACCGACAAATCGCGCCAGCCGTAACCCACTTCCATCAAATCCATACCATCCCAGCTAAATGCCTGTTCTATCAACAGCGCACCGCCCAGCTCTTCATAGAAATTGCGGGCGATGGAATTACCGGAGATGACCCATACCAGCAAACTCTCTGCGCCTTGGGCCTGCAGGGTACGGGCAACCTTTTGTACCATGCGGCGGCCTATGCCAGAACGCTGCCAGGCTGGTCGCAGATACACTGCGGTCAGCTCAGCCTGCATGCCCAGTTTGGGTTCAGGCAGCATCATACCGGAAGCGAAGCCTATGATATGACCTTCGCTTTCAGCCACATACACGCAGATGCGGTCTTCAGCCTGCGACATGGCTTGCAGGATTTGGCGCCATTGCAGCATGCTGTCTTCTATCCGCATTTCATCCAGATAATTATCCGGAATCATGCCGCGGTAAGTAGCTTGCCAGCTTTCCACACGTACAGCAGCAATCGCCTCTGCGTCATCTACAGTAGCACGACGCAGGCTGACCTCTTTGATGCTGCTCACAGTAATGTCTGTCAATTCCGTCTTCCAGCTTAAACTAAAGTCGCTTTTACTTTGGCAACGACATTGTCAACAGTGAAGCCGAAGTGCTTGAACAGGACGCCAGCCGGTGCTGATTCACCGAAAGTATCGATACCAACCACTGCGCCTTCCAAACCTACATATTTATACCAGAAGTCTGTGACACCGGCTTCGATGGCAATACGTGGCAAGCCCTTGCCCAATACTGCAGCCTTGTAAGCCGCATCCTGACGGTCAAATACATCCGTCGATGGCATGGACACCACGCGCACGGCAATACCTTGCTGCGCCAGTTCAGCCGCAGATTTAACAGCCAGTTCAATTTCAGAACCGGTGGCGATCAATACCGCTTTTGCGTCAGCCGCGTCTTGCAAGACATAGCCACCACGCTGGATATCAGCGATTTGCTGAGAAGTACGCTCTTGATACGGCAGGTTTTGACGGGAGAAAATCAGGGTCGATGGACCGTCATTGCGTTTGACTGCATGTGCCCAGGCAGCGGCAGATTCCACTGTGTCGCATGGACGCCAGTTATCCAGGTTAGGGATCAGGCGCATGCTGGAGACATGTTCGACGGATTGATGTGTAGGACCATCTTCACCCAGGCCGATAGAGTCGTGCGTGAACACAAACAGGGTACGGATTTTCATCAGCGCAGCCATGCGTATGGCATTGCGGCTGTAATCAGAGAAAGTCAGGAAGGTTGCGCCAAACGGGATATAACCACCGTGCAGGGCGATACCGTTCATCATCGCGCTCATGCCAAATTCACGTACGCCATAATTGATATGGTTACCAGCCTGGTTGCCACGTACCGCGATGCATTCTTTCCAGTTGGTCAGGTTGGAACCTGTCAAATCTGCCGAACCGCCGAGGAATTCTGGCAGCGATGGCGCAAATGCCTGGATGGCATTCTGGCTGGCTTTGCGGGTCGCGATGTTTTCTTTTTTCTCTACGCAGGATGCAATCGCATTCGCCACCACTTGATCAAAGTTGGCTGGCAAGTCACCATTCATGCGGCGTGTCAGTTCAGCCGCTTTTTGTGGGAACTGGGCAGTATAGGCGGCAAATTGTGTATTCCATTCCGCTTCGGCTTTGGCGCCATCTGCTTTGGCATCCCAGGCTTCATAAACGTCAGCCGGTACTTCAAATGGCGGATATTCCCAGCCTATATGCGCACGTACTGCGGCAATTTCTTTGTCGCCCAGGGCGGCACCGTGCACATTGTGCGTGCCTTCCATGTTTGGCGAGCCCTTGCCGATCACGGTTTTGCAGCAGATCAGCGTCGGTTTGTCAGATGTTTTGGCAGCAGCAATCGCATTCGCCACGGCTTCTGCATTGTGACCATCAATTGCCGGGATCACATTCCAGCCATAGGCCTCAAAGCGTTTTGGCGTGTTGTCGGTGAACCAGCCCTCGACATGTCCGTCGATGGAGATGCCATTGTCATCCCAGAAAGCGATCAGTTTATTCAGTTGCAATGTACCGGCCAGTGAACAGGCTTCATGCGAAATGCCTTCCATCAGGCAGCCATCACCCATGAACACATAAGTGTAATGATCTACGACTTTCAGGTCGCCCTGATTGAATTCGGCTGCCAGCAGTTTTTCAGCCAGTGCCATACCGACGGCATTGGTAATACCCTGACCCAGTGGACCAGTAGTCGTTTCCACACCTGGCGTGATATGCACTTCAGGATGACCGGCAGTTTTGGAATGCAGTTGACGGAAATTTTTGATCTCTTCGATAGGCAGGTCATAGCCTGTCAGATGCAACAGCGAGTAATGCAACATCGAGCCGTGGCCATTCGACAACACAAAGCGGTCGCGGTTAATCCATTTAGGATTAGCCGGATTGTGGCGATAAAAGCCTTTCCACAAAGCAACAGCGATATCGGCCATACCCATAGGCGCGCCTGGGTGGCCAGAATTGGCTTTTTGTACGGCATCCATGGACAAGGCACGAATTGCATTGGCCATTTTGGTAAGTGTTGCTGGCTGAAGAGATGAAATCATGGTGTCAGAAGGTAGTCTTGAGAAAACTGGTCAGTGTTGCGAGCTGGGGACGCGAAACTCTCCCCGCGAAAACCCGGTATTTTACCAGAGCATGGGGTCCATACTACAATTGCGGCGCTTCAGAAGTGCAAACTTGCTCTTTTAAACTGTAAAATCACTGGGTTTACATATAAAGCTTACGCATGTCATCAAAAAAACGTCACTTCTCCCTCGACGATCTTGCCCGGCAATTTCCTCACGAGGTGTTCATACGCGGTATCAGTTATGCAACAGAAAACAAGGTCAGGGGTTGGAGTTTTGACAATGACTTTGTCGAGAGCGAAGTCCAGGGCAGTGGCCGCAATATTTATGCGCAAGAGATAGAGCTGGTGTTTGAAAACGGCAAACTGGAAGCTGTGAATGGCTCCTGTAGTTGTCCGGTTGAATACAATTGCAAGCATGTGGCGGCAGTTTTATTGAATATCCTCGACCATCACAATAAGGCCCATGCCCTGCCCGGCCATGCCGATGGCAATGATGCAGCGCTGGGTTTCAATGAACAGAAATGGTTGCGTGAGCTGGAATTTGCCACGCATGAATCCCCTGCCCCTGCCTCAGTAGCAGACACAGAATTTACCAAAGACGATCTGGAAGATGGCATGCTGATTTTCAGCCTGTCCACCGTATCTGGCAGCAAGGAAGTGCGTCTGATACCCGGCAAGGCCAAGCAAAACGCCAAAGGCGACCTGAAATACACCAAGCTCTCACTGGCGGTGCGCGACATGATGAAGTCAGCCAGTTTTTTGCAGGAAACAGATTACGAATTGCTGGCGCTGTTCAATATGTGCACCATGAATTCGTTTTATTACTCGCATTATTCACCCAAGGGCAGGATGGGTGCGGTCTTGCTCGATCGTGTCGCCAAGGCTGGTAAACTATATTGGCTCAATACTGAGAATAAACAAAACCATTTATCCAGGCTGGCTTACCAGCCTCTGCAACAGGCACACCTGGCCTGGCAAGAAGAGAATGACTACCTGCGCCTGCGCTGGCAACTCGATAGTAGCGATACAGAGATACCTGCCTCGCCGCATATCCTGCCCACCGAACCACCCTGGCTGATAGGGCAGGATAGCTGTGGCGAGCTGCATGTAGCAGCGACCAGCAAGTTCCCGCTGCCTGCCTTGATTAACCTGGTGCAGGAAGCGCCACTCCTGGCTGTTGGCCGGGCAGAAACCCGGCAGGCAATGGCCAACCGCCTGCTGGACATGGGCTTGCAAAACCTGATCCCCTTACCGGCAGAACTGGAAGCACAACTGCGTGCAGATATACGCATGCGCCCGGTGCTGGAACTGAATAGCCTGACGACATCCAGCGCATGCACTGATTACGCCCTGCTCAGGTTTGCTTATGAAGATGCAGTAGCTGAATCAGAACAGCCCGGCGATCACCTGCTGCGTCGTGGCCAGCACGGCCTGGAAAAGATACTCCGGGACCTGCCTGCCGAGCAAAGTACCAAACAAACCCTGCAAGGTTTGGGGTTTCAAGCTCAGCCTGTAGCAGGCCATGAAAAAGAGCTGTTGCTCTGCCTGCCGGACCAGAATGCCTGGCTCAATTTTGCGACAAAAAACTTGCCTGAGCTGATCAGCCAGGGATGGGATATCCGTCCGCAAGACGACTACCGCTACGATCTGCAAGAAGTGGAAGACTGGTATGCCGAGGTTGATGAAGATAACCAGCAATCCGTCTGGTTTGAGCTGGAACTGGGCATCGTCGTCAACCAGGCCAAGATTTCATTGCTGCCCTTACTGGTCAGCCTGATACGCCAGGCACCGCAAGACTTCAGCCTGCAACAGGTCAACCAGCGTGCCGATGATGAACAAGTCTTGCTGGCCCTGCCTGACAATACCCGCGTCGCTCTGCCCTATGCGCGCATCAAGCCTATCCTGCTTATTTTGGGTGAGTTGTATTTCAATGAACAGCAAGGTGACAAACTGCGCCTGCCCATGCTGGACGCGGCACGTCTGGCAGAATTGTCTGCCACTACCCATTTGCGCTGGATAGGTGGCGAACGCCAGCAAAGCTTTGGCAAACGCCTGGCAGAATTTGGCGGTATCAACAGCATCACACCACCAGCTGGTTTGCAGGCCAGCCTGCGCGACTACCAGAAAGAAGGCGTGGCATGGATGCAGTTTTTGCGCGAATACCAGCTTGCCGGCATCCTCGCTGACGACATGGGCCTGGGCAAGACTATACAAACCCTGACTCATATCCTGATGGAAAAAGAAGCTGGCCGCCTGACCCAGCCAGCACTGGTGGTTGCCCCTACCAGCCTGATGGACAACTGGGCCAGCGAAGCCCAACGCTTCACACCTGATCTGCGCGTGCTAGTCTTGCAGGGAAAAGACCGCAGCAAGCTGTTTGAGCAAATCCCGCAGGTAGACCTGGTGCTGACCACTTACGCCTTACTGCCACGCGATGAAGAAGCCCTGCGCCAATACCGCTATCATTTGCTGATACTCGATGAAGCACAGTACATCAAAAATGCCCAGGCCAAGGCCAGCCAGACTGCCAGCCTGTTGCAGGCCAACCACCGCCTGTGCCTGACTGGTACGCCGCTGCAAAATCATCTGGGCGAACTGTGGTCGCAATTCAACTTCCTCATGCCCGGCCTTTTGGGGGACATCAAGTCATTTACCAAGGACTTCCAGCACCCCATAGAAAAACTCGGCGACAGCCAGCGCCATGCCCTGCTGACGCGCCGCATCAAGCCATTTTTACTGCGCCGCACCAAGGACAAGGTAGCCACAGAATTGCCCGCCAAGACCGAAGTCTTGCGCCACATAGAACTTAGCGGCGCGCAACGCGACCTGTATGAAACCGTGCGCCTGGCCATGGATGAAAAAGTCCGTGAAGAAATCGCCAAGAAAGGTGTGGCACGCAGCCAGATCGTCATCCTTGATGCGCTGCTGAAACTGCGCCAGGTATGCTGCGACCCGCGCCTGGTCAAGATTACTGGTGCCAAAGCCGTCAAATCTGCAAAAGGTGGCAAGGACAAGATGCCGCCGTCGGCCAAGCTGGAAGAATTGCTGGCCATGATAGATGAATTGCTGGCCGAAGGCCGCAAGATCCTGGTGTTTTCACAGTTCACCAGCATGCTGGCCCTGATCGCCGAAGCGCTGACTGAAAAACAATTGCGCTTTGCGATACTGACAGGCGACACCGAGCACCGTGGTGAAGTGGTACGCCGCTTCCAGGAAGGTGATATCCCGCTATTCCTCATCAGTCTGAAGGCAGGCGGCGTAGGCCTGAACCTGACCGCTGCCGACACCGTCATCCATTATGACCCTTGGTGGAACCCGGCGGCAGAAAACCAGGCCACTGACCGCGCCTGGCGTATAGGGCAAGACAAGCCAGTATTTGTCTATCGCCTGATAGCCAAGGGTACGCTGGAAGAAAAGATACAGGACATGCAGGCTAAAAAATCCGATCTGGCACGTGCGATACTTGACCAGGGTGAGATCGCCAGTGTGCAACTGACTGCAGAGGACTTGCAGGGCATTTTTGAACCATTGAATTAAAGAAAGACTTATGGAAGGCTTACACTTGACCGCCGACTGCTTTGCCTGTGAAGCAGCGCCAGAATATTTTGTCAGCCCGGAAAGCCTGCGTCTTTGCCTCAGCAACATCACCATCGCTGCGGGCCTGACCATTGTTGGGGAAAAATTTCACCCCTTCATGCATGAAGATGGCAGCCCGGCTGGCGTCACCGGAGCCTTGCTGCTGGCAGAGTCACATGTCGCCATCCATACCTGGCCAGAACGCAATGCGGTCACGCTGGACGTGTATGTCTGCAACTTCAATCATGACAATGGCAGCAAGGCCAGGCAAATTGTTGATACATTGATTGCTGTTTTCCAGCCACGCACAGTCTCGCGCCAGGAATTGCAACGCGGTGAGCATAGTCACGCCATGACATTTGAAGCGCTGACAGAAGACAGCTTTGCCGCCACCCGTATCAATCAGGTATTGGCACGCCAGCGCAGCACCATGCAGGATATCGAGATTGCCGAAACCACAGATTTTGGCAAGGTCATGCGCATAGACGGTGCCATGATGACTTCAGAAAAAGATGAATTCTTTTATCATGAATGCCTGGTGCACCCTGCGGCGATGACCCATCCGGAGCCACGCACTGCCCTCATCATCGGTGGTGGCGATGGTGGTTCCTGCGAAGAATTATTGAAACATCCAAGCATCAGCAGTATCACTCTCTGCGAAATTGATGCAGAAGTCGTCAAGATGGCACGCCAGTACTTGGGCCGTATCCATCGCGGCGCGCTGGATGATCCAAAAATACAACACCGCTATGAAGATGGCTTTGCCTATGTCCACAACAGTACAGAGCAATTTGACCTGATACTGCTGGACCTGACTGACCCGGTCAGCCCGAATGGCAGCTCACTGGCAGCCACCTGCATGACAGAAGAATTTTTCCAGGCTTGCTCACGAAGACTAACTGCGCAAGGCATGCTGGTACTGCATCTGGGCAGCCCCTACTATCATCCACAACGCTTTGCAGATACCTTGCAAAAACTCAGCAATATATTTCCGCAATTACATCCATATACCGTTTTCATTCCCCTGTACGGTGCCTTATGGGGCATGGCTATTGCCAGCAAGCATAGCAACCCATTATCGCTAAGCCCGTCAACGGTAAATCTTCAGATTAAACACCGTGGTTTGCCATTGCTAAAGTATTACAATGGCGATGTGCATCAGGCATTATTTGCCTTACCCAATTATGTGAAAGACCTGATGCCCTAATTCCTAGACAGGAAAACAGGAGAAACCGTGAGTGCCGGAATAAGCAAACAACATGGCAAACGCAGAGTCAGCCGCACTCTGCCGCTAATGCTAGTGACCAGTGCTGCCCTGACTGCATGCAGCGTCAGCAGCGATAGCGCTGATAGTAGCGGTGGCAGCCAGGAATTGACATCCATACGCGACCAATATAAGAGTCTGAAAGATTGCCAGAAGGACTGGGGTAGTGGCACGGCCTGCGAAACCGTGGCCTCCAGCACTGACCTCAATGCGGCCAGCATGCCAGCCACATCGACTGGCAGCAGCTATACCGGCACCAGCGGCAGCCACTACAGCGGTTACTCCCACAGTTTTTTCGGGCCATATTATTCGCCTGGTTATCGTGACACTGTGCAAAGAAATTTCGGTGTCAGCAATTCTGGCAGTGATCACGCCGTCAGCCGCAGTGTTTCCACCAGCCGCAGCAGTGTCAGCCGTGGTGGTTTTGGCGGTACGGCACATGGCCATAGTGGGGGTGGTTAATGATACGTACTTCATTAACGCCACGTACGGGCTGGCAACAACAATTTGAATCCCTGGGCTTTACTTACCACTCCATTGATGGTCTGTACTGGGATGAACGTTATGCCTATCGTTTCACGGCAGAGCAAGTAGATACACTGGAACAAGCCAGTCTGGACTTGCACCAGATGTCATTGCAAGCGGTGGACCATGTCGTCAAACACGGCATGCAAGAAAAATTTGCCATTCCCCAGGCTTTCTGGTCACAGGTAGAAGACAGCTGGCGCGCAAAAGAATTTTCTTTGTATGGCCGCTTTGACCTGAGCTGGGATGGCACAGGCGCGCCCAAGATGCTGGAATACAATGCCGACACACCCACCGGCCTGGTCGAATCCAGTGTCGCACAATGGTATTGGCTGCAGGATGTATTTCCTGATGCTGACCAGTTCAACTCTCTGCATGAAAAACTTATAGACCAGTGGAAAAAATTTCCAGGCAAAGGCCTGTTGCACTTTGCCTGCGCAGGCGGCAATGAAGAGGATGAAGGCAATCTCTCATACTTGCGCGACACAGCGATACAGGCGGGCTTTGCCACCAAGCAGTGCGCGATAGAATCCCTGGGCTGGGATGAAGACGAAGGCGTGTTCGTCGATGATCTCGACAGCCGTATCGATAACCTGTTCAAGCTCTACCCATGGGAATGGCTGTGCCGCGAAGATTTTTCCAATCACTTGCTCAAGCGTCCCATGCGCATCATAGAGCCAGCCTGGAAAATGATCTTGTCGAACAAGGCGATATTGCCGATATTGTGGGAGCTGTTTCCGAATCACCCAAATCTCTTGCCCGCCTATTTCGATGCATGGCGTATCAGTGGCAACCATGTGAAAAAACCTCTGTACTCACGCGAGGGAGAAAACATTTCCATCTATGCCAATGGCGAAGTCATGCATACTGGTGGTGATTATGGTGATGAAGGCTATATCTACCAGGCTTATGCCCCCAGCCCAAATTTGATGATGGCATCACACCGGCTTACACGTCTATCGGTGCCTGGATAGTGGGTGATGAACCAGCCGGCATAGGCATACGCGAAGACGAAACACTGATCACCAAAAACACCAGCCGTTTCATTCCCCATTATTTTGTAGAATAGGATAACCCATGAGTGAACAATTACTGGCACACGGCCTACTCGCCTTCTTCAGCCATATTGCAGCCGCTTTCATCTTGCTGGCGATATTTGTCGTGGTGTATATACGCATCACACCTTACCGTGAAATTGCCCTGATACGAGAAGGTAATATTGCTGCAGCAGCCAGCCTGTCTGGCGCAGTGCTCGGTTATTGCACTGCCCTGGCGTCAGCCATTGCCAATAGTGTCAGCCTGATCGATATGTGCTTCTGGGGTGTGATAGCGCTACTCATACAATTACTGGCCTTTGGTATTGCCCGCTTGTTGATACCCGGCATAGTCTCTGACATACCAGATAATAAAATTGCCTCTGGCGTTTTTCTTGGTGCCTTGAGTCTGGGCTTGGGTATGCTAAATGCTGCCTGCATGACCTACTAAATTGGACATACGAAAAAGCGCTCCAGCTGCGTTGTAGCTCCTAGTCGTACTTAAGTACTGCCGTCGTCGCTACGCCTTGCTGGAACGCTTTTTCGTAAGTCCCTTAAAGAAATTGCTTCCGAACAAAGAGAATTGAATGCCACGTTTTTACTGTCCTCGCCCTTTAAGCATAGGGATCACCATCGACCTCCCTGATGAAGTCGCGCACCATGTTTTTGTGTTGCGCCAGAATGTGGGCGATAACATCCATATTTTTAATGGCGAAGGTGGCAGCTATGTCGCCACTCTGACCCAGGTCACCAAGAAAAACGTGACCGCAGAAGTCAAAGTATTTTTGCCAGAAGAATGTGAATTGCCTTATTCCCTGAACCTGGTGCAGGCCCTTCCAGAAGCTTCAAAGATGGACTGGATCATAGAAAAAGCCATGGAACTGGGCGTGAGTGCAATACAGCCGCTGGCAGCGCAACGCTGCGTCGTCAGGCTTTCAGCAGAGCGTGCCGAGAAAAAGCAGGCGCACTGGCAAGGCATCATCGTTGCAGCTGCTGAACAATGTGGGCGCAACCGCCTCGCTCACCTGGCACCGCTCATGAATTTCAACCAGTGGCTGAGCCAGCAAGATATGCATCAGCGAATACTGCTTACCCCGCGCGCAGAACAATCACTGGCAGACTGGTCACGCCATCATCCCGCACAAGCTGTCAGCTTAATGGTTGGGCCTGAGGGCGGTTATTCCGATGAAGAAGAAAGTCTCGCTATTAAACACGGCGTGCTGGCACTGTCCATGGGGCCACGCATATTACGCACCGAAACGGCAGGCCTGGCTGCGATTGCCATGTTGAATGCAGCATGGGGTGGCATGTAACGGACTCAGCAAATTAAAAGAGAAAATTTCCATCGCCGTAAAACATTGTCAAATTTCATGCAGAGTTCACAATTCCCGCCGATACTCAGATTTACACTTGCTGCACTTTATCAATTCAAAGAGGAATATCATGGGATTACTCGATAGCGCATTAGGTATGCTTGGCGGCATGAACCAGGACAATGATGGCAAGGCAGGCTTGATGCAGGCAGTGGTTGCCATGCTGGGTGACAAACAACCTGGTGGCGTTGGTGGTTTGCAAGCCCTGATCAGCGCCTTCCACCAGGCGGGCCTGGCTGACATCGTGCAGTCATGGGTGGGGACGGGACAAAACATGCCCATCTCTGCCGCACAAATCCAGCAAGCCTTAGGGGGCGGTCAGTTGCAGCAACTGGCTGATGCTACCGGCATTTCACAAGAAGGCGCAGCAAGCCACCTCGCTGAATTCTTGCCAGGCATCATTGATCACCTGACGCCCCATGGCCAGGTGCCCGAAGCTGGCAATATCAACCCGGCTGCGGTGCTACAACAGTTTTCATCCCTGTTCGGCAAGTAAGCATCAACAACTGGCCAGGAAAAAACAGCGGCAGACTCTCCTGCCGCTGTTTTTTTAAGGCGCAAGATAAATCTCTACTCTCTCCTTACCCCGCCCTATATTGTTACGCTTCAATTTTATCTGCCCCAATTCTCCAGTACGTTTGACATGCGTACCGCCGCAAGGTACCTGGGAAAACCCTGCAATTTCCCAATAACGTCGTTCTGTAGCTTCATCTTCAAAAGCGCATGTGATGTCGAGATTTGCATCAATAATGGCCTGCGCTTCTTGTGTATAAGCAGGCAGCAAGGGGGCAATACTTTCAGGCCAGACAAAGTCTATACGTGCCTTGTCTTGCGCAATATGCGCTCCGACCTTGCCCACACCTGGCAATGACTTGTAAAACAATTCCAACACCAGCTCAGCCGCAAAATGCAAGCGCATGAGGCGATAACGTCTGTCCCAAGCTATGCAAACTTCCACCTCCTGCCCGGCCAGCAAGCCGTGGTCATCAGCCAGGGTATATACCAACTCCAGCCCTTCCTTGCGTGCCGCAACAACTGCGTGCCCAGCAATGCTGCCATGATCACTTTCCTGCCCACCAGAGAAGGCAAAGAAAATGGTCGATGCGAGGTAAATATCATTGCCATCCACTTTGCTGACATGCGTTTGCAAACTGGTTTGATAAGGGTCATCCCAAAAAAATTTCTTTGTCAATTTGCATCCCTGGATTCCAGATACCAGTCTGGCAGAGCTTCGCGTCTCACTCTCCAGCTGTCAGGGATACCTTTGTCGCCAACGAAGGAGGCAACGACACCTCCTGCAA
Organism: Undibacterium sp. YM2; assembly: GCF_009937975.1. Classification (NCBI taxonomy): domain Bacteria; kingdom Pseudomonadati; phylum Pseudomonadota; class Betaproteobacteria; order Burkholderiales; family Oxalobacteraceae; genus Undibacterium; species Undibacterium sp. YM2. Next base: position 2,024,805 of record NZ_AP018441.1, on the reverse strand, counting down.
TCGCACATAAAGTATCGCAATCCCCGCCTGCACTGACAGTCAGCCACATGGTTTTTTCAAAATCGTCCAGTGTCTGTCCGCAACACCACAAGGCCAGCGGCACTGTATCTTGCGCCGACATATTGTTCCCATTCCCGAGAAGAGAAACCAGAAAATCCATAGACCCGGCAGTCTCTATGGACTGAGCGCGAACCAGTTTGGAACGCACTTCACTTTGCGGCAACAAGTCGATAATCTTTCCTAAAAATTCTGCATGTTGGGGTCTTATTCCCGCATCGCTGTAAAGGCAAGCGTGCGCGGCAGCCAAAGCAACAGCAACGGCTCCCGCTATTCCTTCTGGATGCCCATGTGTCACTTCGGCAGATAAACTTGCTTGCTTCACTAGCAAACCCAGGTCATCGGCGAAATACGTACCTAATGGTGCAGCACGCATTGCAGCGCCATTACCATAAGAGCCCTGTCCTTCAAAAGCACTGGCTACGACTTCCTGCCATGCTTCACCTGCATCAATACGTGCCAGCATTCTATGCATGGATGGGCCGTAAGCACGGTCATAGCTGTAGTGTTTCGCAAAACTTTTTGCAAGCATCTCCTGATGAATCTCACCACGACTGCTCAAGACAGCAATGACAGACAGTGTCATCTCCGTATCGTCAGTAAAATACCAGGGTCCTTCTGGCAACTGTTCACCCGCGTCAAGCAGCAGTTTGTTTTCTTCTTGAAAAAAACATTGACCAAAAGCGTCACCAATAGATAGACCATCGAGTGATGTCAGTGCGCGTTCCAACGGAGTCTTTATAGCAGGCATATCTCTTATTTTTTAATCAGACCAGTGTCAGCAAAAGCTGCTGATTGAAATTTCAATCTTTGCAATTACCCAGCAACTTTCTGATTTCAGCGACGAAAGTTTCAACAGCAACTCTTGCTTTCGCATCTCCTTTTTGATGGCTGATACGCAGTTTGACGAAATTATTTTTCATCGTAGTCAAATAGGTGTACGAAGTATGCATGCCAGCCGCATTTTCAAACTCAAACTCACGCCAGATAAATTGTGGTCCACAACTAAAATAATGGGTATTTTGCTGAAAACCGGTGATCAAATTAACGGAACGCGCTTGCCCTGAGGCTTCCATTCCCTTGGCTTCAGCAATGATCTTAGTAAAATGCTGTTGTACCACCGGGGAATCAATACTGGCAGGTATCGGAGAAATACCTGCAGTGTAAATATAAATCGAAGCCAGAATGGGATCGCTGCGCCTATAGGCAATATAGTCACCCAGCTCCTTCACGGGGAATGAGGAAGTTTCCGTAAATTTAAAACCTGCCAGTTGATCTGGAAAACTGATATTGATGGCGTCGTTAAGTACCCCGGCAGATACGCTGCCCACACAACAAAACAGCAGCAGAGAAAGTATGAATTTGTGCATGTATGTATCAGAAATAAGAGTAAACGCGAATAGCTGGAAATATGTTCTCGAAAATATGAGCATCAGGGTGCGACGGGACAACTGCCAGAAATGGTTTCATCCGACATCAAGAATTTCCAGTATTGCTCATATTCAGGCAAGTCACTGACCTGCACACCAAGGTCCAGGGCTTTACGATAAATGATACTGACAAAAATATCGGCCATGGTGAATTGTTTGCCAACTGCAAACTGGCTGCCAAGCCATAATCGCCCCTGCAATTTTTGTAGATTGAGTCTCAGCCAGTTTGCGCGCACTGGCTGCATCTCTTCCTTACTCCATTCAGGATGATAGTACCGGACGGTACTGCTATTTTGCTGAGGATGTATGGAAGAATTGACTGCTTCGCAAATCTCCCGCACCTGGGCGCGGGCGAATGCTTCGGTATATTGCAAAGGTGGATTGGGCGCAATCTCTTCAATAAATTCGGCCATGGCCATGGATTCACTCAGGGCAATGCCATTGACTTCCATCAGTGGTACGCGGGCAAAGGGACTGTGCCGGGTCACATGTTCGCCCACATGAGTCAGCCCTACATCGATGCGCTCATAAGTCACCCTCTTGTAATCGAGTATCCACAACAACCGTTCACAGCAATTGGCATCTGGGGCGTGATAAAACCTGATATGCATGATTCTTCCTTGATAACCTGAATAACACCACGTCATTCAAACACCAATAACATTACCTGACATTTTTGCATTGCGCATGGATGTCATGATAGTATCAAATAAACAAGCAAATATCAGCTTTAATAACCACGAGGCAAACCAACCACAGGAGAATGCAATGCCCATAAACTTGACGAATAAAACCGGCTATCAGGCATATTTCACGGTGTTGAAAGGCGATCTCGTCGTGGCAGAACGTATCGAATTAATGGCGGATGCTACTGTCGAAATACCGACATCTCCAGTTACCAGGAGTGTCGTTGCAGAAACCGTGTTGGAAGACAATATCTATACAAGTGCGCCCTTGGACTTCATCGGTGCAGCAGGCTTTCTGGCACAAGTCAAACAAGTGAACGCGCAAGGTACGTATAATTTTGAATTAATAGAAGTGGGGCCCACTCAACCGAATCAAGTGCAATTCCAAAAAACCTGTTTGGCGCCTGTAGTATTTTCGATTACTGGAAATGGCAAGCTGCTACAGAGTGTGTTTGTGAACAATAGCTTTGAAACGACTTTCTTAAACATTGCAGAAAACTACACTTTCAAAGCGGTCGTTAACGGCATTACAACAGAGCCAGTACAAACCAACAATCCTGAAGCGACAATCAGCGCCGTGGTCGACACCAGCTCCCTCGAAAACGGATACTTTACGCTGGTAATCTCCTGATTTCCACAAGCATCGTCAGAATAGCATTTAGCGATGAAAAAGCCCGCCAGTTCATTAACTGGCGGGCTTTTTCAATGTTGCGACCAATCAGTTTACTGAGAGATCAGCGATACATCATCAATCAGGAAAGATGTCGCTGTCACACTACCTTCAACGCCTACAAAATACACGCGTATGGTCTGGCCTTTATAGCTGCTCAGGTCAAAGGTTTTGTTGACATAGGTCGTCCCCTTGTTCAGGTTCGAGTAGGTCGCCAGCGTTGCCAATACCGTGCCACTGCTGTTTTGAATTTGCAGTTTGAGGGTATCGTAAGCCTGGGTAGTCGTGGTCTCGTCGGAACTCACTTTCAGCCAGAAACTCAGGCTGGCGGATGTTGCTGCGGCAGGGATAGTCACTTGTTGATACAGAGTATCAGTGTGAGCGCTGCCATAGCCATTGAGCCAGGCTTTGTAGCTGCCTGTGCGCGACGTTTCAGAACCGCTGTTGCTGATCACGCCTGAGCTGGCTGTCCATGAACTGGCACCACTCTCGAAGCCGCCGTTGGTAATCAACTGTGTAGAAGTACTGTTATTGACAGTAAAACTTACGGTAGAAGAAGTACCAATATTGTTGGCAGCATCATAGGCTTTGGCCACCAGGCTATGCGTACCGTTTGACAAAGTAGTTGAATTCAATGTCGTTGAGTATGGTGACGTTGTGCTGGTCGCTTTCAATGCACCATCGACATAAAACTCCACTTTGGTCACGCCCACATTATCTGTCGCTGTCGCTGACAGGCTAATGTTACCGCTGGTGCCGCTTTCACTGGCCGACACGGTAGGTGCAGTCGTATCACTGACAGGGTTATTGATAGTGAAGCTGACTGCCGATGAAGTGCCGACATTATTGGCCGCATCATAGGCCTTGGCGACCAGGCTATGGCTGGCGTTTGTCAAGCTTGTGGAGTTCAGCGTCATGCTGTACGGCGTACTGGTGGCAGTGCCTTTGAGTGCACCATCGACATAGAATTCCACTTTGCTGACACCGACATTATCTGTCGCATTGGCAGACAAGGTGATGTTACCGCTAGTACCGGATTCGCCTGCACTGACTGTCGGTGGCGTGCTGTCTGTACTATTCGATTGGGTAACCCATATAGGTGCAGACCAGAGGATTTTACCGTCATCCTGGGTGATCTTTGCATAGTAAAAATGCTCACCTACTGCCGGGGTAATCGTTGTCGTTGCAGTGCTGGACAATTGCGTGACTGTGCCATTACGGCCTGGTACACCTTCATAGATCACCACGGTAGAAACAGTGCGACCACTGGTGCTGGCGAAATTGCTGACCAGGGTCAATGGGCCACTATTCGTAAAACGCTCACCCATGATATGGCCATTCGCAGTCAGGATGATTTGCGAAGTCTTGTCCATGGTGGCAAAGATGCGGCGTGCCTTCATGGCTTCGACGAAATTTGCATTGTTCAGAGCAGCGCCGTTTGCCAGCAAGATGCCGGTACGGTTGGTATAAGACGCACCCCAGTTGGCACAGTGATTATCCTGGTCTGTCGTAAATGCAACGTGGAAACCGGCTTCCAGTGCCTTGTTACATGCCCCTTCATAGGTGCTGCGGCTGGTTTCTGTCTCTGTGGTATTGGTCGAGAAAGCTGAAGTATTCAAGACTTCGCAGGCAACCATGGCCTGGTCACCGTCAGCGGTGTAGCCAAGTGCAGTACCATTGACGATGAACTGACCACTGCTCGATGGATGATTGAACTGCCCTATCCAGCCACGCTGACGCATCAGGGTGTACAAGCCAGCATAATCATTCTTGGCAGTCAGTGTATCGGCGATCAACTGATTGCTGCTATTGTATTCCCAGCCCAATAATTCATTGGAGTTGAAAATATTCATGTGGCCGCCATTGTTGATGACGCCCCATTCCAAACCGTAAATCGCCAGGAAGCCAGCATGGCCAGAATTAAAACTGCTCGCCGCGGTCAGGCCTGACTGATACAGGTTCTTTGCTGTTACCGGGTTGGCCGAAGTATTCGTGCTGTCAGAACCATCATACATATGGTTGTGCTCAGACGTCATCAGGAAATCCAGGCCCTTGTTCAAGGCAAACTGATACGCATCCGTAGGGCCATAGGCAGCTGATTGCGGGTTTTGCGCGCCTGTGCATGAAGTCAGTTCACCACCGCCATCACTGTGATTGGTCTGGCTGTGCAGGTTGCCGTAGTAAATAGTGTAAGGCAAAGAACCTGTCGCCGCTGCTGGTGGCGGTGCCATGCCTGCAACAGACTTGGCTGTAGATGCCGTGGCAAGTGCCTTGCTGGCCTTGGTCGGCAAGGCGGCAAAGCTTGGCATTTTTGGTGTTGCCAGTTTGCCGACTTGCAGCGGCCAGTTTTGTGTAATGATTTCTGTATCGTGGACAGCCAATGCGCGCTCAACCGTGCTGGCAACATCGCCAGCGGGAGACGCCTGCAGCGCAGATGTATCCGTCGCCTTGGCGGTAAGCCTGACTTGATAGACGCCATCTTTCAAGGCTGCGCCAGTTGGGCCACGGCCACTCCAGAACATTTGTGCGGTGACAGTTTTCTTGAACAGTTTTTCTGTGCCATACCAGCGATCGACGACCTTGCCATCACTGCCCAGCAATTCCAGACGCCAGGTGATGGTCTGTTCTTTCGTCACGTAGGGGTATTCAAACTCCATCGTGAAATAGCGGGATTCGGCACCGGCTTTTGCATCCGAGCGATATGGCACATGCAGACTTGCGTCAAACTCGTGATGATCCGGGATAGACGCGTAGGCTGCGCCGATGCCCGCAAAACTGACTGTGAAGATAAGACCGAGTTGCAACGCCAGCGCTTTTAGCTTGCCGGCTTTTTCTAGACCTTGCATAAAAATATTCCCCCTGAATGATTGTTCATTAGTATTGATCTATGTGGCCGTCTCGCACATATCCTCATCCAGATGAAAAACATCAAAGCAGAGTCATACCTCGCCTGCACATATCCCCTCAGGAATACGCCTATCTCGCTTCTTTTTCTTCAGCCTTCGTTCAGATATCCGTAAGCAGCCATTCTTGTACAGCTCTACTATTTTTCTTACCACCATGCTGTTTGCAGCTTTCAAGAAACGAGATTTAACGACAGTTGAATTAAGCAATCGTTTGCGCAAACGATTACTAGATTAACATCCGCTTATGTCAATTTTGTTACCAAGGTTTGACTTTTTTTAACAAATTTGTGAAAAAACCACTCTTGCTTATCTGTTTTGTGCATTTCTATGACTTTTGCACCACAATTTTTGGTGGCGCACCAAAACAGACGAGTGAATATTTTTCCAGAGGGAAATTTAAATTTCTGCAGTGAAATATTTTCGAAAAAGATGAATAACAAAATCTGTGCAAAGCAGAATTTTGCTATTTCATGCGCGCAATGTAGCCTGATGCTTGTTCAGCCAATCGATTTGCTCTCAGGTATCGGGAACGCTAACGCCGCGTGCCTTGCTGATCATTGCCAGCGCAGCATTTGCATCAAGCCCGTGTCGTATTAACACTGCTGCGGCAAGCAGGCCAGTCCGCCCTATCCCGGCGCGGCAGTGGATGACTGTATTGTTCCCCTTGAGAATGTCATCATGCAATTGCGTCACTAATTTCTGCGTGGCAGAAAAAGACGATGGCAAGCCTCTGTCCTTGATGGGGTAATGCATGAAATTAATTTGATTTGCAGCGCATAAATCTGGCGCAGTCAGCAAACCCAGATCACGTATTTCATGGGTTTCCAGCAGAGAGACCATCCTGCTGATGCCGAATTGCGCAATCCCGCGAAATTCGTCTTCTATCCATTCGCCGGCAACGGGCTTGGCCATGACGGCGATAAAACCTTTGCCGATCTGGCTGACTTTATAAATATCAGGGCGCATTGCTATTTACTGTTGAGAATCATGTTAGCTTGATTTGCACAATACTAAGAGCATTGCGGAGGGAACTTGCCAGAATATTTCCCCATCCTGTCGCCCGTGCCAGGTTTGCCTATGGTCAACACAAGCTGTTCATTTATCCAATCAATTTTCGATACTTGCGTAAAGACTTTGCCTTTATTGCTGACTTCACTCACCAAATCACCAGCATCATTGATCTGCCAGGTACCCTCAATAAAACTCAGCCCAAGTTTACGCAAATCTTCCGCCTTTTTCCCACAAGGTGGATACATGACAAAACTATGGTCCGCCTTGTATTGAACCACTTCTCCTAAAGGGCTCGACGATTTGTAAAGAGCCAGTTTATCTGCGCTTAATGCAGCAATTTCGGCGGTCAAACCTTTTTGCCATGTGCCGATAAGCAGTTGCTCTTTATCCTTGATAGCCGATTCCAGACTGAATGCGTAACCGGGGCACATCACCATGAGAGCTAACATAAAATTGAGTGATTTTAATCTGATCATGGCGGGCGACTTTACTTGGTAATTTTGAAGAGCATCAATACTAGCAACAATTCAGAAATCATTTAAGAAATCTTTACTTTCCCGCGTCCTTCAACATCAGCTTCTTGATCATCCCCACAGGTGCACTGCCATAGCTCAGGAATTGCTCATGGAATTGCTTGAGTTTGAATTTATCGCCTTGCTCTTTCTTGAGCTGTTCGCGGAATTCAAGTATCTCGCTATAACCACTGAAATAGCTGGTGAGTTGCACGGATGTGTATTGCACACGCAGCCATTTTCCATCGGCTTCAGCCTTGGTCTGGAAAGCCTGGTTCATTAAAAAGTCTTTGGCCTCTGCCTCGGTCATGCCGAGTACGTGCACCTGATAATCGAGGATGGTATTGCAGACTGCGCGCAAGTTCCACTTGTAATACATAAGCCACATCTCGGGCGTATTGCCACCATAGCCTGACTCCAGCATCATGCGTTCGCTATACACGGCCCAGCCTTCTATCATTGCGCCATTACCAAACAGGGTCTTGATGACTGACGGCGATTTATTCGCATGTTGCAGTTGCGTATAATGGCCAGGAATAGCTTCGTGGATGTTCAATATCTGCAAGACCCAATGATTGTATTCACGCAGCGTGCTTTCAACTTGCTCTGCGGGTTGACCGTCAAAAGGGGTGACGTTGTAATAGGTTTTATCATTGGGCCTGAAGATGCCAGGCGCTTCGATAGAGGCAAGGCTGACGCCGCGTTGATATACTGGTGTCTCGCGCACGACCAGCGGCTTTTTCAAGTCCAGGCTGACGAGATCATGTTCGCGTATCCATTTTTCGAGCTGCGGCAATTGTTGGCGAATTTCAGGATATAAGTCTTTTGCGACCACATGATTTTCAGACAGTTTGTCGATGACTATGGCAATCTTCTTGACGCGATCTGCAGGCTTGGCTTGCGCACCCATGGTTTTATCCCAGAGCTGGTCAGCCAGTTTTTCCATATTATTATGCGCTTCGTCCCTGGCGGCCAGTGCGCGCTGGTAAGTCTGTTCGGCACTCAGTGAAGACTGGATATCAGCAGTGAATTTACCTTCATATAGCTCCTTGCCTATGCGGAAAGAACGGGCCGTTGCAGGATCAAGTTTCTTTTCCAGGTTTTCCAGAAATTGCACATAGTCATTGACGGCAGCCCGGGCATTTTTCAAGCCCTCTTCCAGCGTTTGCTTGTCTTTTGTTGCGAGTTTTTCCTGCGATGCGGCTTTCTCCAGATCAGCCAGTACCGAAATCGCGCCAGCACTTTGCTTGATCGCCAGACGGGTGTGCTCAGGCGTAGGGTTTTTAATGCTGGCTTTGGCTGCTACATAATAGGCAGGCACTGCTTGCAGGCGCTGTATTGCTATCTGTACCCGTTTTGCTTTCGGCGCGAAGTCCGTATTTAGAATGGCATCAAAACTGCCGGCAATATTATGCTGGGTAGGGTTCCATTCAAATTCGCGGAACTGCGTCAAATACCATCGTGTGCCGTTCAGGTAATTGCGTATCAGCGCCAGGTCAGTCTGTTCTTTGGCGGACAAGGCATCTGCGCCCACCTTGTTCAATTGTGCCAGCCAGTTATCGGTGAAGGCGACATAGGCATCGCGGGTAGCCTGATTTGGCAACACCAGCTTATTGGCATCCTGGTAACGGCCTGCTGCCATCGCCATGTCCGGGTCTTGTTGCCACAATGCGCTGAGGAAGGCCGTCTTGATCTGTGCAAAACCCAGGTCTGCCTTCTTGCTTTCCACTACAGTCGAGGGCTTAGCAGCCAGGCTGAGAGGAGCAGCAATGATCAATGACGACAACAAAGTCGCAAGAATAATAGGACGAAATTGGAAAGGCATAGTGAGTTCCTTGTAGGCTAATAGCAGGCTTAATATATTAAGAAGCATGAGGTTAACATAAGATTGTGCCTGGCAGCTGTATTTTTACTTTGTCCCAATTAGGGAAATTCGCTTGCAAAACCATGCACACCCTCACAGAGCCCTCATCCAGTCAGCATTCTTTGTTACACTCCAGCCTTGGCCAGACACTGGCAAACCTGCAGCATCAACAAAATCAACAAAAAGAAAAATATGAACACCCCCGATCCCGCTCTGCAATTGCACTGGACAGAAAACGACGAAGCACGCTCATGCCGCTGGCATTCAGAGAGTGGTGCACCAGCGCCCAAGCGCGTGCAGATCGCCGATGACCGCATGAATGTCGAAACCGCCTACAAGCTGGCATGTGAAGGTACAGCCCTGCTATGGCGTGGTGACTACCACAATGCCAAGCAGCTTTTGCAGGCACTGGCACGCCGCATAGATAAAAAACCAGCCAGGGCCAGCAAAAAGGCCAAGGTGCCTGAATCTGCGAAAGAAGCATTCAACCTGCACCGCCAGGCGCAGTCGCAAAGAGCGCGCGTACTGGCCATGGTCTTGATACCCTTTGAAGCCGACTACCGCATCACCCTGCGCCGTGCGCCGGATGTAACACTAGCCTGCCGCGAAGTCTATGGCGAACCCAGCACGGCCTTTGTGGCTTCCCTGCGTGAATTGCTGGGTTTGATAGGGGCGCATGAATGGCGCAAGAATGGTGTAGAGATCGCTGCGTTGGGTGCAAAAATTCACCCTTACTATGGCGTGTTCTCACCAGTGCGTGGTGAATACATAGATTTGCTGGCAAAAGCCCCGCTGCCATCGACGACACTGGCTTTTGATATTGGTGTAGGCACCGGTGTGCTGTCTGCCTTGCTGACCAAGCGAGGCGTTAAAAAGATCATCGCGACTGACCAGGACCAGCGCGCCCTCGCCTGTGCCCGTGAAAACATAGACAGACTGGGTTTGTCCGGCCAGATTGAATTAATGCAGGCAGACCTGTTCCCGCCAGGACGCGCGCCTTTGATAGTGTGTAACCCGCCATGGTTGCCAGCACGTCCTAACTCACCGATAGAATATGCTGTGTATGACCCTGACAGTCGCATGCTGCGCGGTTTTCTGGCTGGCGTGGCAGAGCACCTGGAACCACAGGGTGAAGCCTGGCTGGTCATGTCAGACTTTGCCGAACACCTGGGCCTGCGTGCTGCTGCAGAGTTGCAAGGCTGGATAGATGCAGGTGGCCTGACAGTAGTTGGCAAGATGGATATCAAACCGCGCCATCCAAAATCAACCGATGAAAACGATCCCTTGCACGCAGCCCGTGTCAAAGAAGTTACTTCATTGTGGCGTTTGAAATTAAAATAGTATTTGTGATCAGTAGCTGCCAAGGTACTGATCACCAGAATTGATTAATCGTTTAGAAAATTAGCATCATGATCAACAAACCCGCCCGCATCCTGACCTTTAAATGCAAAAATTGCAGCAAATCCGTCCAGGTTTTCTTGCAAAAAGTCTCTGCCTGCTCCCACATTCAACCCTATCAAGGCATTTGCAACTGCGGCGAGATCATGAAACATGCGACTGGCAATAAGGAAGCTGTGCAGTCTTATCTGAGCTCCAATGATGTTTTGTGGTCACATCATCATTGATTCAGGTGCCAAATGCTGAGAAATGGGAGGATTTCACAAATTAATCCCTTGTGAAATTTGCATTTCCACCTCAGATCAGGTCTATAGCCAGACGAAAGCATTTATAATCTACGGCTTTGCAGCAGTTTTCTGGAAACAATGAAGGTATTTCGCGGACTTCCAAATGCAGCCTCCCGTGCACCCTGTGCGCTGGCGATAGGCAATTTTGACGGCGTACATCTGGGCCACCAGACTTTGCTTGCCCGTTTGCGGGATGCCGCCACACGTCTGGGCATAGAAGCTGCCGTCATGACATTTGAACCACATCCGCGTGCATTCTTTGCCCAGATGCTGGGCGACTTGTCGAAAGCTCCAACACGTATTGCCAATTTGCGCGACAACATGGCTTCGCTACAAGCTGCCGGTGTTGACCGCGTCATCGTTGAACATTTCAATGCCCACTTCGCTGCATTGTCACCGCAAGACTTCATAGAAAAAGTGCTGGTCGATGGCCTGCATGTGAAATGGGTCATGGTTGGTGAAGATTTTCGCTTTGGTGCCAAACGCGCTGGCGATGTCGCCACACTGGCCGAAGCAGGCTTGCGCCATGGTTTTACCGTAGAGACGCTGCCCTCAGTACAAAACAAGGGTGTGCGCATCTCCTCATCTGCAGTACGCCTTGCGCTGGCGAATGGTGATTTTGATGAGGCAGAAGCCTTGCTGGGCCACCCTTACCGTATTTCAGGCCATGTGGTGCACGGCCAAAAGCTGGGGCGCACCATAGGTTTTCCTACGCTGAACCTGCGTATTGCCCATCACCGCCCTGCCCTGCATGGCATCTTTATCGTGCAGGTTCACGGTTTGGCCGAACAGCCTTTGCCCGCCGTTGCCAGCCTGGGCGTACGCCCTACTGTCGATGACAGTGGCCGCGTGCTGCTGGAAACCCACGTATTCGATTACAGCGGTCATGCCTACGGCAAAGTCGTGCAGATAGAGTTTTTGAAAAAACTGCGCGACGAAGAAAAATACATAGACCTGCCTACCCTGACTGCGGCCATCAACAAGGACGCTGAACAGGCTCGTGCCTATTTTGCCGACAGCCACCGCCCTGCCCGCTCTGCCACTGACCGAATTTGAAGCTCACACTTTGTTTGTTGTGATTGCTTGTGACTTCATCCCGATTTTAAAAATAGAAAACTCATTATGTCTGAAAACAAAGCGGCAAAAACTGCCAGTAAATACCCGGTCAATATGACCGAAACCACCTTCCCTATGCGCGGCGATCTGGCCAAGCGTGAACCCAAGTGGGTCAAGGAATGGCAAGACAAGAAAATCTATGAACGTGTGCGCAAAGCATCTGCCGGTCGCCCGAAATTCATCCTGCATGACGGCCCACCGTATGCCAATGGTGATATCCATCTGGGTCACGCGGTCAACAAGATCTTGAAAGACATGATCGTCAAAGCCCGCACCATGGCTGGCTTTGATGCACCGTATGTGCCGGGCTGGGATTGCCACGGCATGCCTATCGAAATCCAGGTGGAAAAACTGTTTGGCAAAAACCTGCCAGTGGCCGAAGTACATGCCAAAGCCCGCGTGTATGCGAATGAACAGATAGAAAAACAAAAAGCCAGCTTCATCCGCCTTGGTGTTTTGGGCGAATGGGACAACCCCTACAAAACCATGGCCTTTGGCAATGAAGCGGATGAACTGCGCGCACTCGGCAAATTGCTGGAAAAAGGCTATGTCTATCGCGGTCTGAAACCAGTCAACTGGTGTTTTGACTGCGGCTCTGCCCTGGCGGAAGCTGAAGTTGAATACGAAAACAAGCGCGATCCATCCATCGATGTCGGCTTCCCGTTTGCGGAACATGACAAACTGGCTGCCGCCTTCAAGCTGGATAAACTGCCACTGGACAAAGGCTATTGCGTCATCTGGACGACAACGCCATGGACCATCCCTTCCAACCAGGCGCTGAACATGCATCCGGAAATCACTTACGCCCTGATCAAGACCCAGCGCGAAGGTGAAGATATCCTGTTGATATTGGCAAAAGACCTGGTTGAAGCCAGCCTGACTAACTACGGTTTGACAGGTGAAGTCATCGCAACTTGCCTGGGTGCGGATTTATCTGAAATCAAATTCAAACATCCCTTGTCAGCACTGGATGCGGGCTATGACCGTTTTTCTCCAGTCTATCTGGGTGAATACGTCAGTACAGAAACTGGTACCGGCGTGGTGCACTCTGCCCCTGCCTACGGTATCGAAGATTTCCAGTCATGCAAGGCACATGGCATGAAGGATGATGACATCATCGCCCCTGTCATGGGTGATGGCAAGTTTGCGTCCAGCCTGCCTTTCTTTGCCGGCATGACAATCTGGGAAGCATCCAAGCCTATCTGCGACAAACTGCGCGAGGCTGGCACCCTGTTTGCATTCAAGATGTTTGAACATAGCTACATGCATTGCTGGCGTCATAAGACACCGATCATCTACCGCGCTACCTCACAATGGTTTGCCAGCATGGACAATACGCCCAAAGCCGGTGGTGACAGCCTGCGTCAGACGGCATTGAAAGCCATCGATGACACTGCCTTCTTCCCGGCATGGGGCAAGGCACGCTTGCACGGCATGATCGCCAACCGTCCTGACTGGACCTTGTCACGCCAGCGTCAATGGGGTGTGCCTATGGCCTTCTTCCTGCATAAAGAAACTGGCCAATTGCATCCACGCACACCAGAGTTGCTGGAACAGATCGCACTGCGCATAGAAAAAGAAGGCATAGAAGCCTGGCAAAAAATCGAAGTTGCTGATTTGCTCGGTGATGAAGCTGCCATGTATGTCAAGAACCGTGACACCCTGGATGTGTGGTTTGATTCTGGTGTGACACATCAGACCGTCTTGCGTGGGTCACATAAAGAGCAGTCCGCCTTCCCGGCAGACCTTTATCTGGAAGGCTCAGACCAGCATCGCGGCTGGTTCCATTCTTCGCTGTTGACAGCGTCGATGCTGGATGGCCGCGCGCCTTACAAAGCCTTGCTGACACATGGTTTCGTCGTCGATGGTCAAGGCAGGAAAATGTCCAAGTCCTTGAAAAATGGCATGGAGCCGCAGGAAATCTCCAGCACCCTGGGTGCTGACATCTTGCGGCTGTGGGTAGCATCATCTGATTATTCCGGTGAACTCTCTATCTCTGATGAAATCCTGAAACGTGTGACGGAAGCCTATCGCCGCATCCGTAATACACTGCGCTTCTTGCTGGCAAATACGTCTGATTTTGATGCAGCAAAAGATGCAGTCGCCATCAATGAATTGCTGGAGATAGACCGCTATGCCATCGCCAATATGGCAGCATTGCAGAAAGAAATCCTGACGCATTTTGATGCGTTTGAATTCCACCCTGTGGTCAGCAAATTGCAGTCATTCTGCTCGGAAGACCTCGGTGGTTTCTACCTCGACATCCTGAAAGACCGTCTGTACACCAGCGGTGCGACTTCGCATGCGCGCCGCTCTGCACAGACTGCAATCTGGCATATCACGCAATCCCTATTGCGTCTGATGGCACCGATGCTGTCTTTCACTGCTGAAGAAGCATGGCAGTTCTTTGCTGCTGCCGATGCGTATAAAGACAGCGACGAAACCATCTTCACGCAAACTTATTACAGCCTGCCAGAAATCGCTGATGCGGAAGCCTTGCTGACCAAGTATGCCGCCCTGCGTGCAGTGCGCACGGATGTGACCAAGCAACTGGAAGAAGTGCGCGTTGCAGGTGGCATAGGTTCATCCCTGCAGGCAGAAGTGACGATCAAGGCCAGCGGCAGCAAGTTTGATGTATTGAACAGCTTTGCAGACGACTTGAAATTCACCCTGATCACCTCTGCAGCAGGTGTGGAACAGGTTGCCAGCGAAGCGGAAGAAGCGGTAGTCGTTACCCCATCCAAGTACGAAAAATGCGAGCGTTGCTGGCATTATCGTGCGGATGTAGGCAGCCATGCAGAACACCCTGGTCTCTGTGGGCGTTGCGTCAGCAATCTGTTTGGCGCTGGCGAAGCACGTCGCTTTGCATAACAGGAATGTTGGTACGCAAGCGTGTCAGATGAAAATCTGACACGCTTGCATTCATCAAGACTTCACAAGAGTTTAACGCCAATGGCAACCAAAAAAAGTTCTGCTGCTTCCAATAATCCTTCAGGTTCCCGCTCTTCGGGTTCCAGTCTGATACCCTGGCTGGGTCTGGCGGCTATCATTATTCTGCTTGATCAGGTAAGCAAGATTACGATCGACAAGGCCTTTACCTATGGTGAAACCCTGGGCATCACCTCGTTTTTCAATCTGACCCTGGCTTACAATCAAGGGGCAGCTTTCAACTTCCTGGCAGCGCAAGGCGGCTGGCAGCGTTACTTCTTTACAGCAATCGGTTTAATCGCCGCAACTTACATCACCTACCTGCTGAAGCGCCATGCAGGACAAAAACTGTTTTGCACGGCGTTGTCCCTGATCATGGGCGGGGCACTGGGCAATGTCATTGACAGGGTAATATATGGTCATGTCATCGATTTTCTGGATTTTCATTATAAGGAAATCTATCACTTTGCAGCCTTTAACATCGCTGACAGCGCGATTTGCATAGGTGCGGCATTATTCATACTTGATGAACTACGTCGTGTGAAAAAATAAGGAGTAGCACCATGAGTCTGCGACTGGCTGGTAAAAAAATCGTTCTGGGCCTGACCGGTGGCGTCGCCTGCTACAAGATTGCAGAACTGACACGGGCGCTAGGCAAGGCTGGAGCCAATGTACAGGTGGTGATGACAGAATCTGCCACTCATTTCATCACGCCGGTGACCATGCAAGCCCTGTCTGGCAATACGGTATATACCGACCAGTGGGATGCGCGCATCAATAATAATATGCCGCATATAGACCTGACGCGTGATGCTGATGCCATCGTCATCGCGCCTTGCAGTACGGATTTTATCTTCAAGCTGGCACATGGTGCCTGCAATGATTTGCTGTCAACCCTGTGTGTTGCCCGCCCGGCCAGCTTACCGCTGCTTGTCGCTCCGGCCATGAATGTGGAGATGTGGCAAAACCCTGCCACCCAACGCAATGTGCAACAGATCAGGGCAGATGGCATACACCTGCTGGGCCCGGCTGCTGGCGACCAGGCTTGTGGAGAAACCGGCATGGGCCGCATGCTGGAACCCGAGCAATTACTGACAGAAATCATCGCCTCCTTCCAGGCCAAAACGCTGGCGGGCAAGCATGTATTGATCACTGCCGGCCCTACGTTTGAACCGATAGACCCGGTACGCGGCATCACCAATCTGTCGTCCGGCAAAATGGGTTATGCGATAGCGCAGGCAGCTTGGGAAGCTGGTGCCATCGTCACTCTGGTGTCCGGCCCTACCGCGCTGGATGCACCGTATGGCGTGCGCCGCGTCGATGTGCAAACTGCCCAGCAAATGTTTGATGCGGTAGTGGCTCAACTCAGGCAGCACAAGCAGGATGTGTTTGTTGCCGTTGCCGCTGTCGCCGACTGGCGCGTTGCCAACGCCAGCACGCAGAAACTGAAAAAGACCAGTGATGGCGATGCGCCGCAACTGCAATTTGCACAAAACCCTGACATATTGGCCAGCGTCGCCGCCATGCCGAATGCGCCTTATTGCGTGGGCTTTGCCGCAGAATCAGAAAACCTTTTGCAATATGGTGCCGCCAAACGCCAGAAAAAAGACGTGCCTCTGCTGGTTGGCAATATCGGTCACCATACCTTTGGCAAGGATGAGAATGAGCTGGTACTGTTTGATGTGCACGGCCACACGACTTTGCCGCGCGCCGACAAACAAGCGCTGGCTCAACAACTGGTGGCAGAAATCGCCTTGCGTTCCAGCCTCATTTAAATCTCCCCTACCTGCTCAAAGAGCGCCCGCTCTTTGAGCATTATTTTTTCTCAATACCATGAAAAACATAGACCTGAAAATCCTCGACAGCCGCATGAAAGACATGCTGCCAGCCTACGGCACACCTGGCAGCGCCGGCCTGGACCTGCGTGCCTGCATAGATGAAGCGATTACCATACAACCCGGCCAGACAGTGTTGATCCCTACCGGTTTGGCCATCCACATCGCCGACCCAGGCTATGCCGCCATGATCCTGCCACGCAGCGGCATGGGCCATAAAAACGGTATCGTGCTGGGCAACCTGGTCGGCCTGATTGATTCTGACTACCAGGGCCAGTTGATGGTATCAACCTGGAACCGTGGCCAGTCAGAGTTCACCCTGCAACCTATGGAAAGACTGGCGCAACTGATCATCGTGCCGGTGCTGCAAGTCGGTTTTAATATCGTCGATGAATTTGGACAGAGTGAGCGTGGTGAGGGTGGGTTTGGTAGTACGGGCAAGCATTAAGAAAAGCCGTTGAAGTTCCCAAATACCTTTTATGAAGCAGTTCCTGCGTGCCTGAACAGGAACTGCTCCTTCAGCGAGTTACTGGCAATTTTAATTGTGACACCAGAGCGATAACACTGAAACTGATTATCAGTATTGCATCTGCCAGTGCGAGAGCAATCACTGCAAGAACAAAATAAATATATTGCCGTGATGAATGCACGACACCCAAAGCGGAAAGCATAGCTAAACCACCAGTCAAAACAAGGCAAACAAGCAGTCTTCCCACTCTTCGCCACGCATATACCGAGAGCGCCCATATTTGAAGCCAGCAAACTAGCAATAAAAGCGACAACTCAAGAGCCAGGGGAACAAATGGAAAAGCATGGGCGTCCGCTACCTTTCCCAAAGATAATAGATATTCATTTGGGAAAGTTCCAGCCCAGATCAATATGACTGCCACTACCAAATAAGCCATGGCCATGAACTTATAGCCTGGCAAATGCAAAGGCAGTTTAAACAAGCTCATTTTTATCGCAGGTTTTCAAGCGAGGCTGGCCAGCACCGCAACCAATTTAGCTTTCAACTCCTCATTCTTCAATTCCTGCTTCTCCACATCAAAATTTTCATGGAACGCAGGCACAGACAAACTTGCCTTCAGTTGCCCGCCAAAGAATGGAGCAGATCCTGTGGCTGCAGCCAGTACACTGGCACCACCACGTGCACCAGGAGAGGTCGAAAGCATGACCATGGGCTTGCCCTGGAACACCTTGGCATTGGCACGTGAGCACCAGTCAAACAGGTTTTTATAGGCAGCGCTGTATGAGCCATTATGCTCAGCAAAAGAAATCAGGATGGCGTCGCTGGCAGCGATCCTGTCCAGGAATGCCTGCGCCAGTGCCGGCTTGCCCAGGTCTGCTTCTTTATCTACGCTGAACAAAGGCAGTTCATAGTCATTCAAATCCAGCAATTCAACTTCAGCACCTGCGACCTGCCTGGCAGCATAAGTGACCAATTGTTTGTTGATGGATTTTTTGCTGCTGCTGGCGGCGAAGGCGAGTAATTTCATGATGATGTCCTTGTTGAAATTAAGAATCAAATTAAGTGCAAATTGGCTTGCCACATTGTAAAGCAAGATGATCAAGTGCCGATGCGATAAAACCTGGCGTACCTGGGCAAGGCTGCAATGATCAATCTGGATTAAAATGCTGATTAAATGATATTAAGCGACATCACTGTCACGCGATGCTTATTCAAACTGAATAACTGAAGCCTGAACTCTGAGCGACTTGAGTATCCTTACAAATCTTTATTGGAAATCTATCATGAGCGTCATCAGTCTGACCATACCTGCACGCAGCAAAGACCTTGGGGGTTTTACTGTCGGGCGCATTTTACCCTTCGCCAAACGGCACCTGGTTGGCCCATTCATCTTCCTGGACCACATGGGCCCAGCCCAATTCGAGGCCGGACAAGGCATGGATGTGCGTCCCCATCCTCACATAGGCCTGGCAACAGTCACTTATCTGTTTGAAGGCAGCATGTTCCATCGCGACAGCCTGGGCTCAGAACAAGAGATACTGGCTGGCGCAGTCAACTGGATGACTGCAGGACGCGGCATTACCCATTCAGAACGCAATAGCGATGCCCAACGTGCGCAGACGCGCACAGTACATGGCCTGCAAAGCTGGGTGGCCTTGCCGAAGGAATTTGAAGAAGTCGAGCCCTCGTTTCATCATCATGCGTCAGAGAGTTTGCCGGTGTTTGATATTGGCCAGGTGACACTAAAACTGATTGCCGGTTCTGCCTATGGGCACACGGCTCCCGTTAAAATTTTCAGCCCGTTGTTTTATGTAGAGGCAAAAATGCCTGCGGGTACACAGTTGCAAGTACCGGCAGAATATGCTGAACGTGCTTTGTATCTGATCTCAGGCCAGATCAGCATCAATGATGAAGCCGTTGAAGAACGCACCATGCCAGTCTTCGAAGAAGGTGCCAACGTGATCATTACAGCTACCAGCGACGCTCATCTGGTATTGCTGGGCGGCGCGAACCTGCCTGAACAGCGCTATATTTTCTGGAATTTTGTATCCACTTCAGAAGCGCGCATAGAACAGGCAAAAGCCGACTGGAAGGCTGGGCGCTTTGCCAAAGTCCCGGGCGACAATGAATTCATCCCATTACCTGAATAGGAAGCAGCATGTCAGATCAAACTATCTTTGCCCATATCATTGAAACAGACGAAAACGCTTTTGCCGTAGATATCAATGTCTCTGGCCACCTGATCAAAGGTGACGAACCATTGGATGCCGGTGGCGGTAACCTGGGCCCCGCCCCATTCGACTTATTGACTGCAGCGCTGGGGGAGTGCACGGCAATGACAGTGCGCTGGTATGCGAGCCAGCATCAATGGCCTTTGGACAAGGTTGAAGTCAAATTGACACATCACAAAGAAGGCGCGCAAGACATATTCAAGAAAGAAGTCATCCTGCATGGTGCAGATTTAACTGATGAGCAAAGAACCAGACTGGTCGCCATCGCGGCAAAGTGCCCAGTGCATAAGACCATCACCAGTTCGCCCATCATAGAAACCACTGCAGGCTGATAAGCTCAAAACAAAAGCCCGGCTCAGTTCAATCTGCGCCGGGCTTTTGTTTTGCTACTACTTTTTCATTTTTCGGCTGCGCCCCGCCGATTCACGCAGAATGGTGTAATTCCAGTCATCATCATGAGAACCTACTGAGACGCGGAACATGTCACTATCGCTTTTCAGGCGCTTGCCCAGTGCAACATGCTTCTTGCTGACATCGCTACGCTCATAGACATCAACTTCAACCTCATTTCCTTCCAGGGCGGCCTGGGACAGAACTGCGTCTATGGTTTTAGTTGTATATTCAAGGACATATGTGGGAAGTGTCAGGCCAGCCATACTTGTCTCCATCACGCAAAAATATACAAATTAATAAAAAACCCCGGCCAGGGCCGGGGCAGACAAGGGCAGGATTATTCTACTTCCACCACCTCTTGTGATGCCTCTGGTGGGGTGGCATCGCCTTCAGAAAATTCCAGTTTTATCTGGTCTTTATCGTCAAGATCAACAATCACACGTCCGCCTGTCACCAGCTTACCGAATAAGAGCTCATCCGCCAAGGCTTTGCGTATCATATCCTGTATCAAGCGCGCCATAGGTCTTGCGCCCATCAAAGGATCAAAGCCTTTTTTACCGAGGAACTTGCGCAAATTATCACTAAAGGTAGCTTCAACTTTTTTCTCATGCAATTGCTCTTCGAGCTGCATGAGGAATTTGTCGACCACACGCAAGATGATCTCTTCGTCGAGTGCGCGGAAGCTGATAATGGCATCCAGACGGTTACGGAACTCTGGCGTAAACATGCGTTTGATATCCGCCATTTCATCGCCAGCTTCTTTGCTGTCGTTGAAACCGATAGAACGTTTTTGCAAACTTTCAGCACCGGCATTGGTCGTCATGATAATGATCACATTGCGGAAATCTGCCTTGCGACCGTTGTTATCTGTTAACGTGCCATGGTCCATCACCTGCAACAAGATGTTGAAAACATCAGGATGCGCTTTTTCAATTTCATCCAGCAACAACACGGCATGTGGTTTTTTGGTGATGGCCTCAGTCATCAAACCACCCTGATCAAAGCCGACATAACCCGGAGGCGCACCAATCAGACGGCTGACGGCATGGCGCTCCATGTATTCAGACATGTCAAAGCGTATCAATTCTATACCAAGGGTGAATGCCAGTTGCTTGGCAACCTCGGTTTTGCCCACACCGGTGGGACCTGAGAACAGGAAGGAACCAATAGGCTTGTCTGTCTTGCCGAGGCCAGCACGCGCCATCTTGATCGAGGAAGCCAAGGCTTCAATCGCAGGCTCCTGGCCAAACACGACATTTTTCAGGTCGCGTTCTATGGTTTGCAGTTTGCTGCGGTCATCCTGGTTAACAGTCTGTGGCGGAATACGGGCGATTTTCGAAATGATGTCTTCGATATCGGCCTTGCCTATGGTTTTCTTTTGCTTGGACTTGGGCAAAATACGCTGCGCAGCACCAGCCTCGTCGATGACATCAATCGCCTTGTCAGGCAAATGACGGTCATTGATGAATCGTGCAGACAGCTCTGCCGCAGTCGTCAGCGCAGACGCTGAATACTTGACGTTGTGATGCTCTTCGAACTTGGCTTTCAAGCCACGCAAGATTTGTACGGTTTGTTCTACCGTTGGTTCGTTGACATCGATTTTCTGGAAACGACGTGCCAGTGCATGGTCTTTTTCAAAAACACCACGGTATTCTGTATAAGTGGTCGCACCTATGCACTTCAGTTGTCCACTGGACAAGGCTGGTTTCAAGAGATTGGACGCATCCAGCGTACCACCGGATGCAGAACCCGCACCAATGATGGTATGGATTTCATCAATGAACAAAATGCCGTTAGGCGTGTCTTTGAGCTGTTTAAGCACACCCTTGAGGCGCAACTCAAAGTCGCCACGGTATTTGGTACCTGCGAGCAAAGCCCCCATATCCAGAGAATAGACAACAGCGTTTTGCAAAATATCAGGTACATCACTTTGCGTGATGCGCCATGCCAGGCCCTCGGCAATAGCTGTTTTACCAACACCGGCTTCACCCACCAGCAAAGGATTGTTTTTGCGGCGACGGCAAAGGATCTGGATCACGCGCTCTACTTCGTTGTCGCGGCCTATCAGCGGGTCTATCTTGCCTTCAGCAGCGGCCTTGTTCAGGTTCTGGGTGAACTGATCCAGCGGATTTTCCTTGGCTTGTGCTTCGGCCTGGTTTTCTTCACCGCCTTCAGGTGATTTTGGTACTTCGTTATGGCTATCTTTACGTACGCCATGCGAAATGAAGTTGACCACATCCAGACGTGTCACGCCCTGCTGATGTAAATAATACACAGCATGCGAATCCTTTTCACCGAAGATGGCGACCAGCACATTCGCACCAGTCACCTCTTTCTTGCCATTTGAGGCAGACTGCACGTGCATGATGGCGCGCTGTATCACGCGCTGGAAACCAAGCGTAGGCTGGGTATCCACCTCATTGGTGCCAGGAACTGTAGGGGTATTATCAGTAATAAAATTACCCAGGGTTTTGCGCAAATCCTCGATATTCACTGCGCAGGCTCTTAACACCTCCGCAGCAGAAGGGTTATCCAGCAAGGCGAGCAGCAGGTGCTCTACCGTGATGAATTCATAACGAGCCTGCCTGGCCTCGACAAAAGCCATGTGCAAACTAACTTCCAGTTCTTGCGCAATCATACTTCCTCCATCACACATTGCAGGGGGTGTCCTGCCTTACGGGCGTGCGTTAAAACGAGTTCCACTTTGGTCAGCGCAATATCCTTGGAATAGACACCACATATCCCTTTGCCATCCCTGTGCACCTTGAGCATGATCTGCATGGCAGTCTCACGATCCTTATTAAAATATTCCTGAACGATCGCCACCACAAACTCCATAGGAGTGTAGTCGTCGTTGAGTAAAATTACCTGATACATGGAAGGCGGTTTTAACTTCTGCGCCTGACGTTCCAGTATCGTACCGTTTTCTTGCTTGTTTCCCATACGTATATTCTAGTACGTTGATTCATTTCAGAGACAAATAATAAGCGAATAAAACGGCTTAATTTTCTCCTTGGTCAATGTTACGCGCTTTCTGCTTTCCTCGCAGATGGTGATCAATTCCTTTAGATCAAGTTTCAATGGTAAAACTATTTCTTCACATCAAATATCAGGGTATTTTCTTGTCATTAAGTAAAAATACAACAGTACTGCAAAACTACTTGATATGTAACCAGAAGTTTCTTGACTTTAGCTTTTTTTCCGCCAAGAATGATATTTATTGACAAATAAAGTAGTAAATCGTCAATATGAAGTGAGCAGGTCAAGGGGGAGGTAGCGTAGTGCTAGGTTTCTTGCTTTTACGGCTCGTGTGATTAGTTTCTATTTGAAAGATGCATTATGGCAACAGGTACCGTCAAGTGGTTCAATGATTCCAAAGGTTTCGGCTTTATCACTCCGGATGACGGTGGTGAGGATTTGTTCGCCCACTTTTCCGCAATCCAGATGAACGGCTTCAAGACCCTGAAAGAAGGTCAAAAAGTAACGTTCGAAGTCACGCAAGGCCCTAAAGGCAAGCAAGCTTCCAACATCCAAAACCCTTAATCTCTGATTTTTTCTCAGATTCTGGTTTTTTAAAAAGCCCCGCACTGCGGGGCTTTTTTTTATTCCCCGGCAAACTCCCCCTCCCCCAGTCCGATTAAATTTTGCTTTAATTGAGTTCAAGGCTAGAGTAGATACCTTTTTCAAATGCTTTTATTAAACGCAGGCTCAGATTTCTCCCATGAAGCTCAGGCATAAAATCATATTGCTGGCTGTTGTCCCGCTGCTGCTGGCTTTTGCCGGTATTGCCATGGCGGTATTTTATCAGGCGACTTTTTTGGCAAAACAGCAAAGAAGCACGATAGAGCAAGCCTACCTGTCCAGCAAAGAAGCTGAACTCAAGCATTATGTCACCCTCGGCACTGCAGCCATTGCCCACCTTTACAATGGCAAGCAGCAAGGCCCTGCCACGCAGGAAGAAGCCAAGAAAATACTCGCGGCCCTGGATTTTGGGGATGATGGGTATTTTTACATCTACGACATGGATGGTAAAAATCTTATGCATCCCCGCCGGCCTGACCTGGTAGGCCAGGACTTGTGGAATATGACCGATCCCCAGGGCAGCCTGACCATACAAAACCTGCTCAATAAAGCCAGGGCAGGAGGCGGGGCTATCCGTTATATGTGGGAAAAACCTTCGATGCACAAGGTCATGCCCAAACTCGGCTATGTGGTGCACCTGGAAAAATGGGGCTGGATGATGGGTACGGGGATCTATCTCGACGACGTTGATACCGCCCTCAATAAAATTGATGTGCAAGTGGCAAAAAACATACAAAGCACCATGTCATGGATCGCTGGCATCGCCATTATCAGCGCCTTGCTGATTGCCCTGTCCGGCCTGGCCCTGAATATCACTGAATCGCGGCTTGCCGAAGCCAAGCTCAAGGTACTCGCACAAAGCGTGGTCAGCTCGCAGGAAGATGAGCGTGCCCGTCTGTCCCGTGACCTGCATGATGGCCTGAGTCAGCTACTGGTTTCCGTCAAGCTGCAGATCGAATCAGGTCAGGTCAAACTGCATCAGGCAGGCGCAGGCCCGGAAGCGGCAAAACTGTCATTTGCCCGTGCCACAGACCAGCTCAATGAAGCACTCAGCGAAGTCAGGCGCATCTCCCACAACCTGCGCCCTGCCCTGCTCGATGATCTGGGCCTGGTGGCCGCCTTTGAACATCTGTGCGATGAGTTTGAACATGCCAGTGGCTTGCCGGTCAGTTTTCATGCTTCTGGCGACTTCCATGCGCTCGATGAAATCGGCAACACCGTCCTGTTCAGGGTGGCACAGGAAGCCCTGACGAATATACATAAACATGCGCAGCAAGTCAGCCAGGTCAATGTGCACCTGCTCAGCGACGCTGAAAACATCAATCTCATCATCAGCGATGACGGACGCGGGTTTGATATCAAGGGTGTGGCGAACCACCCACATCGTGGCATAGGCCTGAGCAATATGCGTGAACGTCTGGCTGCGATTAATGGTAGTTTGCAATTACAATCCGATACCAGCGGCACGACTGTCACCGCCAGCATACCAAATGGAGATAACCAATGACCGAGCAGATACCGGTCCAAGCTGTACGACAAGTGCATTTGTTACTCGTCGATGATCACCCCCTGGTCAGGGACGGACTCAGGGCAAGGCTGGAGACCATCGCCAGCATCAGAATAGCCGGTGAAGCAGGTACGGCAGAAGAAGCACTGGCCATCGCTGCCAGCAAACCCATAGACCTGATACTGATGGATATTAATCTTGGCACAGGCAATGGTATCAGCCTGACTGCCCGTTTCAAGACTGAGTACCCGCACATCGCAGTCATCATGTTGTCTATGCATGAAAAAACTGAATACGTGAATCAGTCCATGCAGGCCGGCGCCCGCGCTTACGTACTCAAGGATGCGCCAGCTGTAGAAATCATAGAGGCAATTGATACCGTCATTGCCGGAGGCACGTATTTCAGTTCGGGCCTGAACCGGCAAACTGCCAGCAGTGACGCCAGCCAGATTTTGACGCAGAGAGAAAAATCCATCCTGACATGCATAGCAACTGGCAAATCGAATAAACATATTGCCAAGGAACTGGGGCTCAGCGTCAGGACGGTGGAAACCCACAGGCTCAATATCAAACGCAAACTTAACATCGAAGGCCAGGCCGACCTGATACGCTACGCCCTGAGCAATGTGATTGTTTAAAAATTCAAGGCAGTCAACTTCAACCCTGAAATCAATTAATATATGTTTCGGAACATGCCTTAGAACATGCTTTAAAAAAACAGCCAGACCAGACAATCACCCACGCCGGGCTGGCTAATTTTTATGGCCTTCTATTTCTTTCTGAACGTTGCCAATGAACGGCTGCGTTCATCCAGGTCTTGCTTTTCCATGTCCAGCAGGGCCTGTCTTTCTGCATTGATCTGCCTGACGAGACTGTTATATTGATTGACATCCTGTTCGTTGTCGAAAACCAGGGTATCACTTTCCACTTTTATTTTTCCGAATCTGCTCTCACACAGCGCCAGCACCTGCTTTTTCAATTCAAGAAAAGCCCGCAAATGTTCGTTGCGCCTTATCCTCAGTTCGAGGATATCTTCCATATTCTTTTTATTGTTGGCGATAACATCCTGCCTCTGTTGCGGCGACATGACGATTTTTTCAATGGCGTCGGTATAGCTTGCGCGCAGGCTATCGTAGCGCTTGGAGTTATTGTCAAACATGGCCTCTGCTGCAAGAATGGCCAGGTTGCTGTTTTCTATGCCCTGGCGGGAAGTCAGGGTGGCAGGTTTTAATGCATTCGCCAGGTCCAATGCCTTGAGCTCTTCCGAGAAACGCAAATTCTGTTTGATATTGGCACGCAGGTATTCGAAAGTCAGACGAGCTTCCTGATCAAAAGAGCGCTGGCCAGTAAGAGGAATACGTTCGGACAATTTGACGTTTTCGTCAATTTCTTCTTTTTCAAGCTTAATACTGATTTCCATCAATTCTGCAATTGCCTTGCGCGATTGCTGTACCCTCGCACGCATTTCATTGCCTGACCAGTTCCCCAACTCTTCCTGACGCTCCTCCCGGCTGTTATTGAGTGCATTGAGCATGCTCAGGAAGGTAGGCGAAGAGCGAAAGTCATTAACTGCCTTGCGATCAGCTGGTGACAGTTTATTGAATTCGCCGCGTGCCGCATCAAGGCTCTGGTTCATTTCAGTCCGCCAGAGACGGGTAGAAATTTTGCCAGCAGGCTTGGGTAATTCCTTCAACAGCTTTTGTGCATAATCCGATGAAATGTATTTTGCCAGCACGACAGAAATATGCTGATTAATCGCCTCGACTGTAAACGGCTGCATGTAAATTACCGGATCAAAATACAATTCAGGCTTCGTCCTGTTGTTATTTTCCAGGTCACGGCGAATAGCATTCTGTACTCCCTGGTCTATACCAAAGGTACTGACAATCTGCTGCACATCCTCAAGCGCTGCCGGATTCTTGATCGGTATTCCGGCGGCACCAGAAAACGATGCCAGAGACGACAAAAACAGCACTAACAATAATCTACACACCAACATCACTACTCCCTCATCAATAGTTTTATTTATTTTTCTTTAATCGCTCTGCTTCAAACTCAGCCAATGGCCGGTAATCTGCGTTGAGCGGACTTTTTTCAACAGATCTCTGCATGTAAACCGAGGCCTTGATCTTGTTACCGTTAATCATATTCAATTGAGCGATGTAGAAATAGGCTTCGGCCAATGCCACATCAAGCTCATCTCCTGTGCGCTTATGCACCTGATGCAATACCTGGTCTTCCGACTTCCCGCCTGCATAAGTGGCTGACAACATGTCACTGAGCCAGTCATCACTGCCATCCAAGGTGTTATTGACATTGGATGACAGATTTTGCCGCCTGAGTGCCAGTTGGCGCATGATGCTGGCGCGCAATTTGGCCTGGCTGCCACTGCCTTGCTCTATCGCCAAAGCAAAACTATCTGCAGCCTCCCGCCATTTACCCAGGGCAAACAAGGACATGCCGCGTGACATGTAAAGCCTGCTATCAGCAGCCCCAAGAGACAACAGGCGCGCGCTGTCTGCTTCACTGTTTTTAAAGTCTCCTATCGCATAATAAGCATTTGAACGGCAGCGTATATATTCCTGGCTATCCGGGGCATCCTTTCTGGCTACCTGCAGATCTGCCAGGGCATCGGACTTGCGCCCCATACGCGCATAGGCCAGGCTGCGTTCACAGAGTGCAAGCGCAGGAATACTGCCGCTGGCACGCGCTTCATTGATCAGGCTGGATTTGTTGCGTATTTCCTCTTCCAGTTGCTCCCTGACCTTCTGCTTGATTGGCACGTCAGGCAAGTCACGGGCAGCAGCTTCACGCAAGTCTGTCTTGCGTATCTGTATGCTACCTTCCAGCATGACACCGACTTTGCGGGTATTCGCCATGAAATCAACCACGTCCTGCGGCGCTATCCTGTCTTTCAGGCTGTGCAACTCGACGCTGGCCTTGAATACATTCTGTTTGAAAGTCAAAGTTTCACTTGCCTTGAATGCCGGGTCATCAATATTTGTAATCGAAGGCGTGTAGTTCGCATTGACCTCTTCTGGCAATCTGGCTTCCAGTTCATAGCGTATCAGCGGCGGATGTGTCGGCACGATCAGGGCTTGCTTGCGTTTGGGATTTTCAGGAATATAAAAACGCTCACGCATATTTGATGCCTGATAGCGCAGCTGCCATCCAGAAGCATTCTTGACCAGCAAGCCAGGTATCTGGAATTTCAATTCAATATTGACAGTATTGGCCTGGCGGTTGTCAGCAACAGTTGGGCCTGACTTGAGCTCGGCATCAGGATAGCGTCTCAACACTGAGGCGACGTAGGCATTTTTCAATTGCTCCCTGGTTTGCCGTGCCAGGTAAGAACGCACCTGCTCAGCTTCTATGCCTGAATACTGATGCGTAACCTGAAACTCGGCCACGCCATCCATTTTATCCAGGCGTATTTTTTCCAGACGCCCATTGACGGTCGCCGTGCCCTCTTCATTTTTGGGGACCGTGGCAAGTTCAAAACTATCCTTGTTAATCACCAGTACTTCAGCACCGGCATGTACCTGTCCCATATTGGCAAGCGGTCCGTACTGGGCGGCCCTGGTCGGGTCAAGGTAATAGACTTTGCCATTGACCCTGACCCTGACGATCGCATGATCAAATGCCAAAGGAGAAGGCAGCATTTTTCCTGGCATTGCTGGATTGGATGCAGAAATCAGAACCGGAGCTGCCTCTATCCCCAACTTGCGCAAAATCGTTGATAACAGCAAAGACTTGTCCTTGCAATCGCCGTAACGGCGGGCCAGCACCACGTCTGGCGGGAAAGGCTTGTGAGAATTCTCGCCTATGGAAATCGACAGATAGCGTATCTCATTCTGTACATAAGCCAACGCTTGCTGCACAGTCTGGTCTGAGTTACCCGCCCCACGCAGGCCCGCCACGACTTTATCGAGTTCGGCACTATTGGTGCTGACGTCAAACAGGTTTTGCGCCCATTGATTGACTTGCTGCCATTGTGAAAACTCTGAAAACTGTATGACCCTGAACTGGAATATGTCGTGCGGCACATAGGGCTCAAACTCTATTGCCTTGATCTGATCCGCAGTAAATGTAATGATCTTGCGGCCCGCCAGTTGCTCTTCCCTGGTTTGGATATTGCCACTGCCCTGGCCAAGAATGCGGTATTTGACCGGCCTGCTGGCTGGTGTGTTCAGGCGTATGCGCTTGCGCAAAATCGGGTAACTGTTATCCCACACCAGGGTCGAGAAGAAATGACCATCAAAAACCGGATTCTGCCCTGTCGTTGAATACGCTATATCGACAATATCGCCTATGCGGATGTCATCAATCACAATCGACGCGGTAACTGAACCTGTGAAAATGCCGGAATCAAGTTCACTTTCCATCTGCAAATAACGGATATCAGCGGTAGTGGTTTTGTCAAATACCTGACTACCCCGTATGACCCGGATGCTGTGCAAACCCACTCTTTGATATTCGGGATGAAATGGAATCTCAATCCGGCCCACCTGCGTCAGCATGGAGGCTTCATTTGCCTGCATCATGCGATGCACATAAGTGCTTGCCTGCTTGTCTACATAGGTCTGGACATCGGACAGGCGAACCACCAGTGGCGCGGCATTACTGGTATTTGCCACCTGGCTTCCATTATCCAACTCTACCCATGAGGGCACTGGTTCACCGCGCGTCAGATTTTTTTCAAAGCGCTGGGACTCCTGCGGCCTGCCACCAGTCTGCGCTTCGGTTTGCACCGTAGAAGCATGACTGCACAGGGCCAGCAAACAGAGGCACAGTACAGAAGCTGTACTCTTGAAGGATAGAGAAGATTTTTTATTCAGCCCGGTCAGTTTGAGCAGGGCGGGTGTCATGAATGGCGTCATAAGTATGCAAGGAATGGTCACTCACTTGAAATTCATGATCAAGAAAAGTGAGTAACATTCTGCCGTCACAAGCCATGGGAATACAGACCGGAGTGGTCTCACACGGATCCCGAAGCTTTGATCCAACAAACTGTACCTGCCTTGAAAATCAACTTCGAGATTTGTTTTTCAACTTAATTCTATCAGAATGGCATGTCTTTTTGGCTAAAAACCGCTAGAAGAAATCTTCATTAAGTCTCGCGCTCTGGGTACAGATAACGACAAAAAAGCCCCCTGTCGCAAAACAGGGGGCTCTGACTGCGCCTTGCATGTCTGGCCGGATCTCTCCAACCAAAAAGCAATGCTCAGATTTACATGTTTTCTATCATGACATCGCCGAAGCCGGAGCAAGACACTTGTGTCGCGCCTTCCATCAAACGGGCGAAATCATAAGTCACTTTCTTGGCAGTGATGGCTTTTTCTGTAGAGCTGATCAACAGGTCAGCTGCTTCTACCCAGCCCATGTGACGCAACATCATTTCTGCAGACAAGATCAGGGAACCTGGGTTCACATAATCTTTACCGGCATACTTAGGTGCTGTACCGTGAGTTGCTTCAAACATCGCGATAGAGTCAGACAAGTTTGCACCTGGAGCAATACCGATACCACCAACCTGAGCAGCCAGAGCGTCAGAGATATAGTCGCCGTTCAGGTTCAGTGTAGCGATAACACTGTATTCTGCTGGACGCAACAGGATTTGCTGCAGGAACGCATCAGCGATGGAATCTTTAACAGTGATTTCTTTACCTGTTTTTGGATTCTTGAATTTGCACCATGGGCCGCCGTCGATCAGCTCAGCACCGAATTCTTTTTGCGCCAGAGCATATGCCCAATCACGGAAGCCACCTTCGGTGTACTTCATGATGTTGCCTTTGTGAACGATAGTCACAGATGGCTTGTCATTATCGATAGCGTACTGGATCGCTTTGCGTACCAGACGCTCTGTACCTTCACGGGATACTGGCTTGACGCCGATACCGGAAGTTTCTGGGAAACGGATTTTCTTAACGCCCATTTCTTCTGTCAGGAACTTGATCAGTTTTTTAACTTGATCAGAGCCTTCAGCGAATTCGATACCAGCATAGATATCTTCAGAGTTTTCACGGAAGATGACCATGTCTGTTTTTTCTGGCTCACGCACTGGGGATGGCACGCCTTTGAAATAACGCACTGGACGCAGGCAGACATACAGGTCGAGCTCTTGACGCAGGGCCACGTTCAGGGAACGGATGCCGCCGCCAACTGGTGTCGTCAATGGGCCTTTGATGGAAACTACGTAGTCTTTCAAGACTTTCAGTGTTTCTTCTGGCAGCCATACATCAGGGCCATATACTTTAGTGGATTTTTCACCAGCATAGATTTCCATCCAGCTGATTTTGCGTTTGCCTGCATAGGCTTTCGCTACGGCCGCATCAACGACCTTGATCATGACCGGGCTGATATCAACGCCAGTACCATCGCCTTCGATGAATGGGATGATAGGATTGTCAGGAACATTCAGCGAAAAATCAGCATTGACGGTAATTTGTTTACCTTCAGCAGGTACTTGAATATGTTGATACATCGTTTTCTCCGTAGTTGGGCGATCAAGCGGGTCACGCTTTTCTCATCATTTGCCTTGTGAGCATATATTTTATAGAGCAATCACTCTTCTATAAGACACAAGACCATCTTTTCGTATTATGCACTACTATTTTACCGTATGCCATCAGTTTGTCAGCTTTGCTGGCGTCACGGCGACTTCGGTTTTCACGTACTGCCCTGTTTGAAAATACAAAATGACAAGCTCAGTAGCCATCTCATTGAGCCAGATGCAAAGCCGTTGGTGTAGAAGAAATAATTTTCACATCTACCCATGCCCGAATGAGCAGCCTATGCAGCAGTGCGCAATCATGCAAGTACATTTTACGGTTACCATATTGCCATGAAACTGATTTTACTCAACAAACCATTTAATGTGATGTGCCAGTTCTCGGCGCACCCCAGCCGCCCTACCCTGGCTGACTATGTCAACATCCCGCATATATACCCAGCTGGCCGGCTAGATGCAGATAGTGAGGGACTGATATTACTGACTGATGACGGCCAGCTACAAAACCGCATCAGCCATCCCGATCACAAACAGCCAAAAACCTATCTGGTACAAGTCGAGGGCACGCCCACGCGCGAAGCACTGGAAAAACTGCGCCAGCCTCTGGACCTTGGCGATTTTGTGACCCAGCCTTGCGTCGTCAAACATATATATCAACCGGAATGGCTATGGCCACGTAATCCGCCTGTACGTGAAAGGGCGAATATACCTACCAGCTGGTTAAGCCTGACTTTATCGGAAGGAAAAAATCGTCAGGTCAGGCGCATGACGGCAGCGGTTGGTTTGCCAACCTTGCGCCTGGTGCGTATCAGCATAGGCGGTTTTTCACTGGAAACCCACCCATTAATGCCCGGCGAATGGCAAGAAGTTAAAATTTAAATAATGTTTGCACAGAAATTCAGAAAAAAATCCATAAACGTTATAAATTAATTAGAATTCCTGTCAACGCCCGATTCATCGGTAACGTTATTAACCTTGATTCAATTGAATCACTCTTAACCAATACTTTATGAAGGACACCAAAATGAAAAAATTGATCGCCGCTCTGGTCGTAGGTCTGTTTGCTTCTACTGCTTTCGCCCAAGCATCTGCTCCTTCAGCAAAAGCATCAGCTCCAGCCGCTTCGGCTGCTGCAGCTGCATCTACAGATGCTTCCAAGCCAGCTAAAAAAGCGAAGAAAGCTAAAAAAGCTAAAGCAGCATCTGCATCCGCTTCTGCATCCATGTAATTTCTGTCGTTTTTCAGTACAGAAGCAAGGCAGGCTTACCCCTGCCTTTTTTTGCGGCTGAAACTTTCCCGCCAATTAGAACAACTCAGGAAAATAGAGAGGGGGAACGCATGCCGGAAGCAAAAAAAGCAAAAGCCGCAATAAATTGCGGCTTTTTTTCACTTCAGGCGATCAGCATAACCGCTGATCTTACAGCTTTAGAAGCAGGCTTGAATTAAGCCAGTGCTTTCAAAGCAGATGCCAGACGGCTCTTATGGCGAGCTGCCTTGTTTTTGTGAATGATTTTCTTGTCAGCGATACGGTCGATAACCGATACGGAGCTTTGGAAAATTGTTGCAGCAGCAGCTTTGTCACCAGCTTCAATTGCTTTACGAACAGCTTTGATCGCTGTGCGCAGCGTAGAGCGCTGGCTGGAGTTGTGTGCATTCAGTTTAACTGCTTGACGAGCACGTTTGCGTGCTTGTGCGGTATTTGCCATGAGATTTCCTAAACGTGGTCAAAGCGACGAGGTCAAAACATTTGATTTAAATGCCACGCCGCAAAAATTCTATACAGCTTTGCAGTATAACCGGATTTATTTTTGATAGCAAGCTTTCCTGTCGATTCTTGCAACAGGCAGGCATATTTCCGCTATTTCAGGGGATTTTACGCAACTGTCATGCTTAAAATCTGCACGACTGTATCTATGCGCCTGCGTGTGGGGATGCAAAACTAGGCACTGCTCAGATTTTACTACCAATGCCATTTCTCTATCCACATCACAATCCACCATCACAAGGATGAACATGCACTGCAACGCTATTACTTTAAAGGGGAAACACGTCACTCTGGAGCCGCTGGAACAGCATCATCTGGCTGATATCCAGGCCGCCGCCGCAGATGGTGAATTATGGAAGCTGTTTTTTACCTCAGTCCCCTCCCCCGATAATACCCAGAACTGGCTCAATATCGCCCTGGGCATGCAACAGCAGCAAAAAGCCGTTCCTTTTGTCGTCCGTGAAAATGCGACTGGCCAGATAGTCGGTGCCACCAGATACTGTAATATGGACATCAATAACAAACGTCTGGAAATAGGCTACACCTGGTATGCGCAGCGGGTACAGCGCAGCCCGGTAAATACCGAGTGCAAATTGCTGTTGCTGGGTCATGCCTTTGAAGAGTTTGGCTGTATAGCTGTCGAGTTTCGTACTGACTGGTTTAACCGCCGCTCACAGGCAGCGATAGAACGCCTGGGTGCGAAGCGTGATGCCGTCCTGCGCAATCACATGATTTTGCCTGATGGCCGCATCCGTGATACGGTGGTATACAGTATCCTGCATTCTGAATGGGCGGGCGTGAAAAAGAATTTGCAATATATGCAATCCAAATATGAATAAATAGTAGGGAGACTGACCAGTGCTGATCGATTTTTTCTTTACCCTGAAAGACGCCAAGATCCCGGTATCCATCAAGGAATTCCTGATGCTGCTGGAGGCCATGGAAAAAGGCTTGATCAGCATGTCACTCGACGACTTTTATTTCCTTGCGCGCACCATCATGGTCAAGGATGAAGCGCATTACGACAAGTTCGACAAAGCCTTTGGCCTGTACTTCAAGGGCATAGACACGATATTTGAAAAGCGCCCCGACATCCCACTGGACTGGCTCATGAAACGCATGGAGCGTGATTTGACCGACGAGCAAAAAGCCGCCATCGAGAAATTTGGCTACGACAAGCTGATGGACAGGTTGCAGGAATTGCTCAAAGAACAAAAAGAACGCCACGAAGGTGGCAGCAAATGGATAGGCACAGGGGGCACCTCCCCCTTTGGCAATGGTGGCACTAATCCAGAGGGCATACGCATAGGTGGCAAAGGCGGTGGCCGCAGCGCCGTCAAGGTGTGGGAGGCTCGCGCCTTCCGCGACTATGACGCTGAACGCGAACTCGGCACCCGCAATATCAAGGTCGCCCTGCGCCGCCTGCGCAAATTCGCCCGCCAGGGTGCAGAAGAAGAACTGGCACTCGATGCGACGATCAAAGCCACGGCCAACAATGCTGGTTACCTCGACATCAAGATGCAGCCTGAGCGCAAGAACAATATCAAAGTACTCATGTTGCTGGATGTGGGCGGCACCATGGACGACCACATCGCCCAGACTGAAGAATTATTCTCTGCCGCCAAGACAGAATTCAAGAATATGGAGTTCTTTTATTTCCACAATTGCGTGTATGACTATTTGTGGAAAAACAACCGCCGTCGCCATGCAGAAAAATTCCCGACCTGGGATGTCTTGCGCAAATACACGCCTGACACCAAGGTCATCTTCGTCGGTGATGCGACCATGAGCCCCTACGAAATTCTGCAGGCTGGTGGCTCTGTCGAATACAACAATGAAGAAGCTGGCGCGACCTGGTTGCAGCGCTTTACCTCTGCCTTCCCCAAATACATCTGGCTCAACCCTGAACCTGAAGGCTTGTGGCAATACCGGCAGTCTATATCAGTGATCAGGCAGATCATGAGTAACAGGATGTTCCCTGTGACGATAGAAGGTCTGGAGCGGGGAATGAGGTTATTAAGCAAGTAACAGTAGATCAAGAAACAAACTTTGTCAGGCTGCACTGGCAAAGTTTGTTTTTATCGGCTGGTAGAGATGCGTTTAAGTCAAGGACAAGAGCGGGTATTGCGCTACCTTCAGCGCAACTGCAAAAACTTTTGTATCGTCGACAGAACCTGCTTTCTCGACAATGGCTTGGTTAAAAAGCCTTCACACCCTGCCTGTTGCGCATTTGCAACTTTATAATTAAAACTCTTATCGACCAAAAAGATCACCGTCGTCCTGCGGTCGGTATTTTGCTTTTTCAGCTCAGCACACAGGCGATAGGGGTCAATATCTGGCGTAGAAGAATTAATCATCGTCATTGCATGACGATTGTTCTTATCCAGCATCAGGGCACTACGTTCATCTGTTGCCAGTGTCACGGTGATGCCATATTTATCCATGATCATGGCAACATACTCGCGAAAGCGCATGTCCTTGTCGACGATCATGATGCCACCCTTGGGTACGCTGGGCCTGCGCATCTTTTGGTATTCGCTGGGATCGGTCAGGTCGAGATCAAGACGTTCGCGGCGACGGCGCTCAGGCACGGCCACTTCACCAAAGGCGCTCAGCGTGGTCAGCAGGAGCTGGCGGCGGTCTATCAATTCATCGAGGACGTCAAACAATTTACGCCAGCGTATAGGACGCGGCATGGACTGATAATGTAAATTGACTTCTGTCTTACCTATGAGCAATACTGGTTGTGCCCCACCGAGGTTAAGGTCAGACAGGGTCGCCAGGGCTTTTAAATCTTCTGCGTTGACAATATGAATGTCAGGATCTTGTAAACTACCGGTCTTTAAAACCAGATAGCGATAACCCTTCTCGCGGAGAACAGCGAGAACGGTTGAGAAGGTTTCTTCCTCTTTTGGAGAAAATCCAAGCAGTCGGATCGCGATCGTTGGAGTTTTTGTTGGCATCGTTTTTCCATCTTACACATTGCAGCTTCGATCATTGCAGCTACAATAGCTGCAAAAACGCTGCAAGAATACAGCTTAATTCTGCCAGCCTCACAAAAAAATTGCAAAACATCATCAAAAAATTAACCAAAACAACAGATTTTCATTCGCATGGCCACTAAAAAAAATACTTCTCCGTCAGACTATAGCGAATCATCCATCCGAGTACTTAAAGGCCTGGAGCCGGTCAAACAAAGACCGGGGATGTATACCCGCACCGAAAACCCGCTGCATATCATTCAGGAAGTCATCGACAATGCCTCGGATGAAGCCCTGGGCGGACATTGCAAGAACATCCTGGTCACCATCAATGCCGATAACAGTATCAGTGTAGAAGATGATGGCCGTGGTATTCCAGTCGGTTTGCACCCTGAAGAAGGCGTGCCTACCGTGGAAATAGTATTCACCCGCCTGCATGCTGGCGGCAAATTCGACAAAGGTTCTGGCGGTGCCTACGCATTCTCCGGCGGTTTGCATGGCGTCGGCGTGTCGGTCACCAATGCCCTGTCAAAACGCCTGGAAATCACGGTCTGGCGTGAAGCAGGTTTGCACAACCTGACTTTTGCCAATGGCGACGTGATAGAACCACTGCGTAGCCAGCCACTGGCGCGCGGAGACAAAAAGAGCGGTACGCGTGTCACGATCTGGCCAGACGCCAAGTATTTTGACAGCGCCAACATCCCGCAAGGTGAATTACAGCGCCTGTTGCGCTCCAAGGCAGTGTTATTGCCTGGCGTCAAGGTGACACTGACCCATGCAAAGACAGGCGAAAGCCAGACCTGGCAATATGATCAGGGCCTGCGTGGTTACCTGACCGAGGCGCTGGCACAATCCTCTCACGGTGAACCACTGATCCCTCTGTTTGAAGGTGAGCAGTTTGCCACCTCGGAAAGTGAAGGCTTTGCCGAGGGCGAAGGTGCATCCTGGGTAGTAGCATGGACAGAAGAAGGCAATGTCGTCCGCGAATCCTATGTCAACCTCATCCCTACACCCGCAGGTGGTACGCATGAATCCGGCTTGCGCGAAGGCCTGTTTGGTGCAGTGAAGAGCTTCGCCGAGATGCACTCCCTGCTACCCAAAGGCGTCAAGCTGCTGCCAGAAGACGTTTTCGCCCGAGTCTCCTTTGTCTTGTCTGCTAAGGTACTGGACCCACAATTCCAGGGCCAGATCAAGGAAAGACTGAATTCACGCGATGCCGTGCGCCTGGTGTCCTCCTTCGCCAAACCACCGCTGGAGCTGTGGTTGAATTCGCATGTGGAATATGGCAAGAAACTGGCTGAGCTGGTCATCAAGCAAGCGCAATCGCGCCTGCGCTCGGCACAGAAAGTGGAAAAGAAAAAATCCTCAGGCGTGGCTGTCTTGCCAGGCAAACTGACGGATTGCGAATCCAACGACACCGACCGCAATGAAATCTTCCTGGTCGAGGGTGATTCTGCCGGTGGTTCTGCCAAAATGGGGCGCGACAAGGAATTCCAGGCGATCTTGCCATTGCGCGGCAAGGTGCTGAACTCATGGGAATCTGAGCGCGACCGCCTGTTTGCCAACAATGAAATTCATGACATCGCCGTTGCCATAGGTGTTGATCCGCATGGAATAAATGAGATCGTTGACTTTAGCAATCTGCGCTACGGCAAAATTTGCATACTCTCTGATGCGGACGTCGATGGCTCTCACATCCAGGTCTTGTTGCTGACGCTGTTCTTCCGCCATTTCCCGCAATTGATTGCGCGTGGTCATATCTGCGTGGCACGTCCACCGCTGTTCCGCGTCGATGCACCTGCACGTGGCAAGAAACCGGCACAGAAAATCTACGCACTGGATCAAGGCGAACTTATCGCTATCGAAGACAAATTGCGTAAGGATGGTGTCAAGGATGGCGCCTGGGCAATTTCCCGCTTCAAGGGCCTGGGTGAAATGAATGCCAGCCAATTATGGGAAACCACCATGAACCCGGATACACGCCGCCTGCTGCCAGTTTCTCTTGGTGAGTTTGATCAGGTCTTTTCTGAAGGCCGTTTCAATATGCTGATGGGCAAAGGCGAAGCCGCCGCCCGCCGTGCCTGGATAGAAGAACACGGCAACGCCGTTGAAGCTGACATCTAAGATATCTGATCTCGCAAACCATAAAAGAATACAAAAAATACGAATAGAACCATGAGCGAACAAGCGAATTTATTTGATCAAACTCCACCGCCACCAGGCGATGGTGAAACCCTGACCCTGGCGACCTTTGCTGAGCGCGCCTACCTCGATTACGCCATCTCGGTCGTCAAAGGCCGCGCCCTGCCCGACGTGTGCGACGGTCAAAAACCAGTGCAGCGCCGCATCCTGTATGCGATGAATGAGCTGGGCCTGAACTCTGCCGCCAAGCCACGTAAATCTGCCGCAGTGGTCGGTGATGTACTGGGTAAGCTGCATCCACATGGCGACCAGTCCGTGTATGACGCGCTGGTGCGTATGGCGCAGGACTTCTCCCTGCGCTACCCGCTGATTGATGGCCAGGGTAATTTCGGCTCTCGCGATGGTGATGGCGCAGCGGCGATGCGATATACCGAAGCGCGTCTGACACCAATCTCAAGATTGCTGATGGATGAAATCGACCAGGGTACGGTTGATTTCCAGCCCAACTATGACGGCACCACCGAAGAGCCCAGGCTCCTGCCCAGCCGCCTGCCCTTCGTCTTGCTGAATGGCGCATCCGGCATTGCCGTCGGTCTGGCAACAGAAATCCCTTCGCATAATTTGACTGAAGTCGCCAAAGCCGCAGTAGCCCTGATACGCAACCCGGCCATGAAGCATGCCGAGTTGATGGAATACATCCCTGGTCCTGACTTCCCGGGTGGCGGGCAAATCATTACGCCGGCATCCACCATCGCCGATATGTATGCGACTGGCCGTGGCAGCATGAAGGTGCGTGCACGCTGGAAGATAGAAGAAATGGCACGCGGCCAGTGGCAAGCCGTGGTCACAGAATTACCGCCTGGCACGTCCTCACAAAAAGTGCTGGAAGAAATCGACGAGCTGACCAACCCTAAAATCAAGCTGGGTAAAAAGACGCTGTCGCCAGAACAGGTGGCATTGAAACAAGTCATCCTGTCAGTGCTCGATACGGTACGCGATGAGTCCGGCAAGGATGCGCCGGTACGCCTGGTACTGGAACCAAAATCCAAAAACCAGGACCAGGCCGAGTTCATGCAAATGCTGCTCGCCCATACTTCACTGGAAACCTCAGCATCGATCAACCTGGTGATGATAGGCGGCGATGGCCGCCCACGTCAAAAAGGTTTGCTCGACATTCTTAGTGAATGGATAGCCTTCCGCTTCACAACAGTCACACGCCGCACCCAGTTCCGCCTGAAAAAGGTAGATGACCGCATCCATATCCTGGAAGGCCGTGAAGCGGTACTGTTGAATATCGATGAAGTCATACGCATCATCCGTGAATCTGATGATCCCAAGCCTGCGCTGATTGCGGCCTTCAAGCTGTCAGATATCCAGGCTGAAGATATTCTGGAAATTCGCTTGCGTCAGTTGGCGCGTCTGGAAGCGATCAAGATACAGCAGCAACTGGATGAATTGCGCAAAGAAAAAGCGGGCCTGCATGACTTGCTGGAAAACCCTTCCTCAATGAAGCGCATGCTCATCAAGGAAATCGAAGCCGATGCCAAACAGTTTGGCGATGCCCGTCGTACCGTTATCGAAGAAGCTGCCAAGGCTTCAGTAGAACAAAAAGTCATCGATGAACCCGTCACCGTGGTCATCTCGGAAAAAGGTTGGGTACGTGCACGTACCGGCCATGGTCATGACAATGGTCAGTTCACCTTCAAGGCGGGCGACAGCCTGTACGGCACCTTTGAATGCCGCACGGTAGATCAATTGCTGGTATTTGGTTCGAATGGCCGCGTGTATTCCGTCGCCGTCTCTGCCCTGCCCGGTGCCCGTGGTGATGGCGTACCTATCACTACCCTGATAGACCTGGCCGCTGGCAGTAAGATTTTGCATTACTTTGCTGGCAGTGCCGACATCAGCCTGTTACTGTCATCGACTGCTGGTTATGGCTTTACCGCAAAAGTCGGCGACATGGTAGGCCGCATGAAAGCCGGCAAAGCTTTCATGACACTGGAAGAAGCAGATCAACCGTTGCCACCTGCCGTAGTCGCTGACGACGCCAGCGCGATTGCCTGTTTGTCAGAAAAAGGTCGTTTGCTGGTCTTTGGCCTGGCAGAAATCAAGCAACTCTCCAGCGGTGGCCGTGGCGTGATCTTGATGGAACTGGAAGACAAGGAAAGCCTAGTGTCAGCTCAGGCCATCAGCCAACGCGGTGTACGCGTGCTTGGCATAGGTCGTGGCGGCAAACCGCAGGAAGTCAATCTCAGTGCAAGCGGTCTGGGCATCCATATCGGTAAACGTGCGCGCAAGGGCAAGGCGCTGGAAGCCAAGATCAAGGCTAGTGGCTTGCAGAAAATTACGGCAAAAGAGTAATGGCTGTTTGCGTTTGATCAGTAGTGTTTGCTGATTGTGACATTAAAAATCGTCCATGAAATAAGTGTCATGGACGATTTTCTTTTTCAAAGCTGTCGATAAAAGCGGGCATACCACTGTATGCGATGGGAATACTTGACTAGAGAGGCAATATTTCTTTTCGCGGCCTTTTCGAAAATCTTGTATTCCACTCGATTACATAGTCCTTTGCTTGCTTGATATCTTTTGCTGTCATGGCTAAATCAGCTATTTGTAAATAACTGTCAGCAGTTTTGCAAATCTTGCAATCTTTTATCGAATTTGACTTTGCGATCAAGAGCCATTTATAGGCTTTGACTGAGTTCGCGGATTTTTTAAAGAAAGACTCTGCCCCAAGGCTTCCATTCCTGTCATACCTGTCAAGATAAAGCTTAAAAAGCAGGAACTGTGTTTCAACATCACCTTGATCAGCTGCCTGTTCAAACCTCTTTTCCGCTTCTATATCATCTTGTGGGACGCCATCGCCATTCATGTAGGCAAGACCAAGATCATGTTGCGCGTCCACGCTACCCATATCGGCTGCAATCCGGTACAGCCTGATTGCTTCAGCTTGATTTTTTACCGCTCCCTCACCACGACGACTGGCACTCGCCAAGCGCGTCCACGCTTCCGCCATGCCATGATCGGCTGCTTTTCTATACCAGCTCAGGGCCAAAGCACTGTCTTTTGCTACACCCAGACCTTCCTGGTATAAGTGGGCGATATTGAATTCCCCCATAGGAGAGCCCGCATTGGCAGCAGTAACATACCATTTCAATGCTTCAGCATAACTTTGTTTTACGCCCAAACCTTGCTCATACAAATAACCCAGATTGGCCATCGATTCCAGATGCCCTTGTCTGGCTGCCTTGCTGGTCCAGGTAAATGCCTCATCTCCATTCCTGGCAATATCTTCACCTATCATGTAAATGAAACCCAGACGCGCCTGAGCAACGACTACGCCTTGTTCTGCTGCTTTCCTGTACCACTTCAATGCCTTGCTGGCATCCCTGGAATGCGGCTGATTTCCTATCCCCTGGTCATACAGCATTGCTAAATTATTTTGTGCGACAGGGTCGCCATGATTTGCAGCTTTTTCATACCAATACAGTGCCTGGGTGTCACTCTTCGCGACAGCAAATCCATTCGCGTACATAAATCCCATGGATGTCTCGGCCTTTGCAAAGCCACGCTGAGCCGCTGGGCGAAACCATCTCAATGCCTCATCATAGTTTTGAGCAGCACCCCTGCCTGTTGCAAACATCAGACCCATTTGGTATTGAGCATCGGCATCGCCCTTAACGGCTTTCTCGCGTATGCCATTAATCTTCGCATCATCAAGGCTAATACTGTTTGCAGACTTCACATCTTTTTCACTTGCAGTCGACATGTCTGCCGCACCAAGCATCAAGGATGACAGGAAAATGGCACGCAACAAACTGCTTCCTGACTTGCGCAATACCGGCTTTGCAGGAGACGGCTTAGATTGAAGTGCCGAGGCGCGGGCTTGAAATAAAGAAAGGCGATATTTGATCATTTTGACATTGGTATTTTCTTCGCCCATTTCCTCTCCCATTTTGCAGATGTCGTATCGATTGCAGTATCAACAAAGAAATCATGTGCCAAATTATAAAGACTTTGAGACCTAAGGTACGAGGTCTGAGTCGCTTTTTTTGGCATCACTCTTTAGCGAAGCAAAAGAAATATAGTCGCTAGTCCATAGCTGACAAGCAATCGCAAAATTACATGTGCATGCTTTTCAAATCAAGGCCCCGGATTGGCTACGCATCCGAACAAATAAACTTCATAGAATACGATGAACGTCGCTAGATTCCTGCCAAAAGCATGCAGGAATGACGTAACTACGGCTACTGTATTTGACGTGACAGGCTTCGGTAAAAGACTTACCTACTTCCTCAACTTCAACACCCATCTCGGCAACAGATTGAGCAACGCGATCAACCACTTCATCTGCCACGGAAACACCCGCCTGTCCCGTCGCGCAGTAATTGCATCCACAATCAAGGCCACTGCCTTTTGCTCAGACATGATAAAAGGCTTATGACTGGCATCGCCCTCATTCAAGGCACGCAGCTTCGCGGTATCAATATAGCCAGGTACTATCGCAGTCACGGCAATGGAAAAT
Organism: Undibacterium sp. YM2; assembly: GCF_009937975.1. Lineage (NCBI taxonomy): Bacteria > Pseudomonadati > Pseudomonadota > Betaproteobacteria > Burkholderiales > Oxalobacteraceae > Undibacterium > Undibacterium sp. YM2. Next base: position 1,981,999 of record NZ_AP018441.1, on the reverse strand, counting down.
GGTTTGAGTGCAATGCGGTAGGTATCGCACAAACTCAAGACACTGCGCTTGGTCGCGCTATAGACGGACGCGCCGGGATAATCGTGCAGCAAACCCGCAACCGATGAGATGGCCACCAGCTGCCCCGATTTTTGCAGCAGCATTTTTTTCGCAGCCAGTTCAAATGCATGGCTCAGGCCACTGACATTGGTGCGCAGCATGTGCAGGGTGGCAGCCTCATCCAGCAAATGGCTGCGGGTATTGTAATAAATACCGGCGGTAACGATGAGCATGTCCAGGCCCTGCCCAGCAAAGTCATCAATGGCTAGTGACAAGTCGGCGCGATCTGCGATATCGAGTTGATAACTGACTACCCCACGCAAGTCAGTAGGTAGGCGCTGCAGGTCACGGCCACAGACTGCGACTCTGGCACCGCGCTGCAGATAGTGACGCGCCAGGGCCAGGCCTATGCCACTGGTGCCGCCTATGACCATGATGCTCTTCATGCCTAGGCCATGCCCCGGCTGTATTTGTCGCTGCTGCGTATCATGGCAGCTTCGTCATACGCAGCTTGACGGGTAAAGGCTTCCATGCCGCGTGCATACCCATATTGCCATTGGGCTTCCATATAGGCAGCATAGGTGGCATGGGTTTCTGGCATGCTCAGGCGTATGCGGTTATTGCGCCAGTCCAGTTTCTTTTGTACCGACTCCTTGGCCAAGACCGTCGCCACATCAGAAGTATCAATACGCACATCGACTGCCTGACCATTTGCATAGCGCAGGCGGGCATTACCATCGAGACCCAGGACTGTACGCCAGGCAGGGATGGAAAAAGCCTGGTCAAAGCTTTGCTTGAATTCCATCATGACTTCATCGGCCAAGCGCTTGGCAATCTCTATGGGAAACAAGTCCAGTACGCCACCAAAATAATTGCCATCAGTGTGGGTATGGCAGCGGAAGTAAAACATGTCAGTGATAGAAATACGTGCTGCCAGACTGGTTGGCGTTTGCACATCGCACAATAACTGCTCTGAAATGGCATGCTCACCCCAGCGCGGGTCTGCCAGTGGCGAGGCCATGCCATCCAGTAGCGCTGCAGCTCTTGGATCACAAAACACGGTTTCGGCAAATAATTTGCGCTGGCCACGGGCAAGGCCGACTTCGTTTTCATCAAACAGCAATTTGCCGCCTATGATGGCAGTCGCTACTGACTGCTCGCTTGCCGTCAATCGTGGCAAGGGCAATTCCGCCGGGATTTCAAACAGGTATTCGTTAAACAGATCAGGTATGGTGCTGGCAGAGTCACGGCCAAAACCACGTTTGGCGGCTAACGCCAAGGCGCGGACTATGCCTGCCCTGGGAGAAGATTTCAAACCGCTCCAGTAATAGTACATTTCTTCAGAGCTTAACCATGCCCTGCGTTGTGCATCGTCAGGAAACCCGGCAATGATGCTTGCCGCAATAGCACCGCCGCAGCTGGCCAGCAGGATATCTGGCGCACGGCCAGCCTCGCAGGCGGCTGCGTACATGCCCAGGTAAATACCAAAACGAAACCCACCACCTGCCAATACCATGCAGCGTTTATATTTTTTAACTTGATTCATCCTGCTAAAATATCACACTGTTAAGGCTAAACATATATCAAATGCCATCTACTCCTGCAACTGTGCAACACCGCTTGCGTCACTGGTTGCTGAATTCCCTGGTGTTTGGCTTGTGCTATCTGACCGCAAATATGCTGGCGCAGCAGCAAGGAGTGATAAGACACGCTGCCCTGTCATTTGAGGCTGGCATCCCGTTTTTGCAATGGATGATATTGCCCTACCTTAGTTCAGGCCTGTTTTTTTGTCTGACATTCTTTGTAGTGCGCAGTCAGGATCAATTACGCCTGCTCAGCCAGCGCCTGTTACTGGCAACCGTCATTGCAGCCTTCATCTTCGTGCTCTACCCTCTGCAATTCAGCTGGCCCAGACCTGCCATCTCCTCTACATGGTGTGCATATCTATATGATTATCTGGCGCTAATGGATAAACCATATAATCAATTACCCTCGCTGCATGTTGCTTACTGCCTGCTATTCTGGAGCGCCTTGCGCGAGCACGTCCACACAACACCGCTGCGCATGGCGCTGGCTACATGGCTACTTCTGACAGCTGCCTCGACGGTATTCACTTATCAACACCATTTGCTGGATGTGCTTGGCGGCAGCTTGCTGGGATTGTTTTGCCTCATCTTTATCAAACCAAAAAGGGCAGAACCGCATGTGGCGTTTTATTACCTGATATTTGCCAGCATATTTTTTATCACAGGCTTCATCTTTGCCCATAGCTGGCTGGCTTTGTATATAGCATGCGGTCTCGCCCTGGTCAGCCTGGCTTACTATCGTAACGATGTTCACTTCCTGCATAAAAAACAGGGGCAATATCCGTGGTGGATATGGTTCATGTATGCCCCTTATTTGCTCGGTTACCAGCTTACCTGGCTGGCCGTTGTCTGGCGTGAGAGGCGCAAACCCGTCATCATCAAATTGACAGATCGACTCTGGGTGGGGCGCCGCCTCAGTAGCCGGGAGGCAAAACAACTGCCGCCAGATTGCAGCATCATCGACCTGGCAAATGAACTCAGCGAAACGCCTGCCTTGCGCAAGCACGCTTATAGACATTTCCCTCTGCTTGATCTGCTTAAGCCGGGCAAACAGGTAAGCGATGAAATTTTGCAATACATGCGCCAGGAAATTGAAATGGGCAAAACAGTTTACCTGCATTGCGCCATGGGTTATAGCCGATGTATATTGCTGGCCAAACTGTATATGTCACAAGGAACAAATAGCAGACCATGAGTTTTTCTATCTACCAACTGAAGCCGCGCTTCCAGCAATTGCTGCAACCATTGCTGACGGGACTGGCGAAGCGACATATCACGCCAAATCAGGTGACCTTGTTGGCAATGGTCCTGTCCATCGCCTATGGCATTGCGCTGGCCTGTTATCCTCAGAATAAAAGCTTGTGGCTGGGCCTGCCGGTCTTTATGTTCGTGCGCATGGCGCTGAATGCGATAGATGGCATGCTGGCCAACTTCACGTTGCAAAAAACTGCCTTTGGAGCCATTTTCAATGAAGTGGCAGATCAGGTTTCAGATGCCGCCCTGGTCTTGCCTTTTGCCCTGGTGGCAGGCATACATCTGCCCTTGTTGATTGCAGTGGCTATGCTGGCCCTGCTGACAGAGTTTGCTGGCGTTGCAGCCTTGCTGGCAGGCTCAGAGCGCCGCTTTGATGGCCCCATGGGCAAAAGCGACCGCGCTTTTGCCTTTGGTTTGCTGGCCCTGCTTGTAGCTTTTCAACTACCAGCGATCTGGCTGAATGCCGTGTTGACCATCGTCCTGCTGCTCTTGCTCTGGACTTTGTTCAATCGGATAAAACGGGCACTGCCGCATCACGCTGCGCCACCGACACCGTAAATATCCCGGCGATGCCAAGCTGGGTCGCAATCTTTTTGCAACCTATGCTGGCGACCAGGGCATCCATCTCTGCCTGTGGACGTGGACGCATTTGCCATGACTGGCCGCGATGGCTATTCAGGGTCTTGGCGATCATCAATAACTGCGGATGCCATGGCTGGCCGGTGTACACCAGATGCCCGCCAATTTTCAATTGCTGCTGTATGCCGCGCAAGGATGCCAGTACCAGCACATTGTCACTGAACAGCTCATACAAGCCAGAGACGATGACGATGTCATAGGCATCTTCTTCCGCCGGGTAACTGGTTGCGGCAAAGGCATCGCGGCATTGATAGCTGATCTTGTTTTTCAACTGCAAACGTTCTGCGAGTAATTTGGCCTGATCCAGATTGGCCTGGTCAAAATCGCGCAGGCTGATTTCTATATCGCGGTTCTGGAATCGCTTGATGGTTTCCAGCACATAGCGACCACCACCGGCAGCAATATCAAGTATGCGCACAGGCTGGTCCGTCGGATATTGCTGTATCAGGTCAGACAAAGTCTGCTGCATCTGCGCCTTGCGCTGGCGTATGCCGCGCCAGCCTATCGCATCCAGATAACCACGGTCTATCATGCCGCCTATCAGCAAACGGCCACCTGCCTGGTTGCGATAAACATAATCGAGTGATGCGCCGGAATCAAAACCGTGTTGCAGGCCTATCGTCATGCCATTGCTAAGCCTGCCCAAGTGACCGAGCATGAATTTTTGCATGCCGTAAAAGGCGTTTTCCAGCGCCCCACCTAATTTGCCTTGTTGCAGTGCCTGGTATTGGCGCGCACTCTGGCTTAAGGTATCGGCTTTGAAATAGTGCGGCAAAGGCAGCAATTCTTGGGCATAGCATTCATTAATGAAATCCTTCGCTGCCTGTATGGCTTGCTGCACCTGGTTTTCGCTCTCATAAAAAATCGCATGATGGCAGTTTTCTATGAGGATATAGCGCTTCAGTGTCGAAGAGATCGTTTCAAAAAACTGCTTTTGCGGCGCCTGCTTGACGACGTAATCCTTATCGGCGACCAGCATCAGCACGGGTGCATCTATCGCCTGGGCATCCTGTACTACGCGCTTGGCAGTATCGGCCAGGTCCAGCAAAACACGGGCAGAAATATTCTCGGTAATCAGCGGGTCGGCATCATAAGCCTTGGCCTGTTCGGCTGAATGCGTGAGCATGGATGAGCGTATATAGCTGGTGACAAATAAGTCAGGCTTGAAGCAGGTGGCAAAACGCAGCGCTGGCTTAGCCAATGGCACGTACAGATTGATATCAAATGCCGCTGCAGCCATGACCACACCACGCACGCGCGGTGCATAGTCATGCAACCAGGTTGCGGCAATCACGGCACCCACGCTGTTTGCCACAATGAGCATGTTTTCTTTGTCTATACCATAGCTCTGCTGGATGTGATTGATGAAGCTGTCAAAGTCGCGCACCATGGTTTGGAAATCAGGTGCATCGCCGCGCTCACCCGGTGAATTGCCATGACCACGCGCGTCCCAGGCAAAAGCCCAGTCCTGGGTAAAACCGAATTGCTCGACCAGCGGCCCTATACGTCCAGAATGCTCATGGCCGCGGTGTAAAAATATCAGGGCTTTTTGTGGCTGACCCGCAGGAATCGCCAGCGGTTGCCAGATGCGGTAAAACAAACGGGTACTGTCATGGCTATCAAAGCCGGATTCACTGCACAGCCATTTTGTTTGCAATTCTGTTGTCATGCATAGTCCTTATTAAATTCTTTATCTCAAAATAACAATCCCAGATACAACAAGGGTGCGGTCAGGACCAGGCTATCCACCCTGTCCAGTATGCCGCCATGCCCTGGTATCAGTTCAGAAAAATCTTTGATCTTCAAATAACGTTTGGCTGCTGAAAAAATCAGGTCACCAGCAAAGCCGCCGAGCGACAGCAAAATACCCATCAGCATTAAATAACCGGGGCTGGCAAGATGCAAGTACATGCCAAGGCCAAGGGACACCAACATGGAAATCACGACACCGCCGATCAAACCCTGTACAGTTTTATTCGGGCTGATGGTGGGGGCGATAGTTTGCTTGCCGAAAATTTTGCCACTGACGAACTGGGCAATATCATTGAGTGCAGTTACCACAAACAGATAAAAAAACCAGGCCAGCCTGACTTCGTTTGAAAATGGCAGCGTCAATAAATCCAGCATGAAACTCAGGCCGTAGCAGAGCAGCAAAAACAGCATGAGCAATAAATGATTGCGTTGTCGCCAGATAAAAAACTGCAGGGCTTGCAGACACAATAAACCAGGCAAGATCATGCCGGAATCAAAACTATCTACATATTGCAAACCCACCTGCAAAATCAGCAGAACAAAGCATGACAACAGGAAACGCCAGCGAGGGCCGGTGTAGTGCAGGGACAATTCACGCACTGCCAGCAAGACGATGAGCAAGGCCATCAGCAGCGGCCCAAGAGGATACAAAAACAGGCTCAGGCTGACGACAGGAAAAATAAACCACCAGGCATTCACCTGTTTGCGCAACTGGCTTTCGGGCGAGCTATGCCTGCCTACACCAACACTCGCAAACGCCAGCAGCAGGTAGAGCATCAACATGGCAGCCAGAGTCGAATTGCCGAGAAGAAATTTTGAAAACACTAAGCAACCTGAACAACAGTAAAGATGCTCCAGTGTACACCGAACTTTGTCTGTACTTGCTTTTTCAATATGTAAGCATAAGAAACAAACGACATGCTTGTCGATTAACATTAAATCAACTGATTCACCATAAACCGGCTTGCAGTATCCCTCAACGCAAAGGCAGGCTTTCAGGTCGAAATTTGCCTCAAGTCAAATTGAGGACGTCAGCCTGATAGATTGCCAGCTCTGGCTTTTCGTCAGAGAGTTGGTTCAAGGATTTTGCAAACTGCCTCGATGCCTCTACGCGAAAATGCTGCTGCAGCGCTGCCATGTCGTTCCAGCGTTCGACAAATACGAAGCGGCGTGGCTGCTGAACGTCACGACTCACCTCATGGGAAATGCATCCTGGTTCGGTACGAGAACGCAGTACATGCTCAATGGCAAGTCTCTGCATCTCCTCTTCTGCGCCTTCGCGAGCAATCGCATAGCCGGTTACGATGATCATGGCATGTGTCCTATATTACAAGAAAGATGTTCTCATGCCACCGGATACCCGCACTGATCCGATGGATGACAAGCATTGTATAAGCTGACGTCGGCAAATCAAAAGAGGTGTACCAACTTCCAATGATTTGCCGATCGTTTCGCTGCCAATACCCCACAAGCCTTTATTTTCCCAATGAACGTGCTGCGCGCTCAATGAGGGAAGCCACCACCTCAGGGTGGCTGACCAGCGACATGTGACTCGAGTTCACAGTCATGGTCGTTGCGCCGATGTGCTGGGCCAGGGCCTGCTGCACTCTGGGCGGCAAGGCCCTGTCATTCTCTGTCATAAGGTACCAGCTGGGCTTTTTCTGCCATGCTGCAGTCGTCACTTTGTCGACAAATGTGCGAGCGGAGATTGGCTGTTGCGTCGCCGCCAGCAGTCGTGCCGTAGGGACAGGCACATCCCCTGCCATGACTTGTCGATAAGCGACCGGATCGTCCAGCCAGATCAGTCCCTCCTTGTCTGGTGCCAGCCCTTCCATTGGTGATGCCAGGCGGTTCAGCATCTCGCCCACGGATTCTCCCGCATCCGGCACGAGTGCGGACAGGTACACCAGCCCCTGTACATTGTCGGCGTTGCCGGCTTCAGTCACCACCGCCCCAGCCCATGAATGGCCGACCAGGATAACACCACCTTTCTGCCTCTCCAGAACACGCCGCGTTGCGGCGACGTCATCGGCAAGCGAGGTTAGCGGATTTTGCACAGCCGTTACGTGGTAGCCCTTGCTGTGCAAGATTTTGATCACGGGCAACCAGCTTGAACCATCGGCAAAGGCACCATGCACCAGCACGATGTTGCGTATGGCTGAAGTAGGTGCAGCAGCGCCGGATAAGGGTGTTGCGAAACTGGTCACCATAGCCATGATCCAGGCTGACCAACGCCATAGACTGAATTTGATGTACATAGTGAACTCCCTCGTTACTGAATTGCCTTTGCACCGGGAGCCCATTCCGCGGGAAAAGCTTCGGCGCGCAAGGCGGCGTCGAAGCCCCTGACCTGTGGCTCGACGAGGTAATGTATCGCGAAAGAATCCAGCGCAAGCATGTGATCGAGTTCATCGCGATTGGCACAGCGTGCCAGCAGAAAACCACCGCTACGGTCTTCCAGCGGACCAGCGATGAGTATCTGGCCGCGGCGGGTATGCGTAACCAGCCAGTCGCGATGCGTGTCAAGATGTGCATTCACATCCTCAATTGGACGAATGTAGGTCAATGTGTCAAGGTAAAGCATGGGTTTCTCCAAAAGCTGAAGGGTAAAAATCAGATTGAATTGCTTTGGCGAACGACTTCTGCGACCGCTGCATAAGCGGTATGCATGGCCAGTTCCCTGGCCTCTGCGCCGCGTGACAGGTTCTCGGCGCGCACGAAGCTGACGTCGGTGATACCGATAAAGCCGAACACAGCTTTCAGGTAGTCTTCCTGAAAATCCATGGCGGTCGCGTGCCATGCGGAATAAGAGCCACCACGAGTAGATGCGACCAGCACGCGCTTACCTGTGGCAAGGCCCACCGGGCCCCTGTCGGTGTAGTGGAAGCTGCGCCGTGGTTGTACCACCCGGTCTATCCAGGATTTCAACTGGCTCGCTACCGAGAAGTTGTACATCGGCGCACCAATGACGATCACATCACTGGCCAGCAATTCAGCGACCAGCGCAGTCGAACGGGCATGCTCAGTCGCCACACTGGCGGCAGGCACATCGCTATGGACAGGCCGGAACCCCGCAGCAATGGGGCCATCCAGATGAGGAATGGCATCGGCAACGACGTCACGGTAAATCACACTGGCATCTGGGTGCGCGCGCCGGATTTCGTCAACGATGGTGGCAGTCAAAGCCCGGGACGCGGAGGCATCCGTCAGGATGCTGGAATCGATGTGAAGAATTTGCATGGTAGTACTCCTAAAAAAGAAAGTTGCGCTCTTGAAAATGCATATTTATTTTTTGGCCGGATAGACCAGAGGCAGGTAAATATCCAGCAGCGCTGTACCGGCAAGATCCGGATAGGCCTTTAACAACTGACTCTTGTAATCGGCGGCATTGGCTACCGAGCGACGGATGCGGTCAACCGTATCGAGGTAAGCCAGGTCTTGTTCAATGACCTCACGACCGGCAGGCTGCCCATGTCCCGCAAGAAAACTCGTGTAGCGGGTTTCGGCCAGCAGACTTTCCAAGGCATTGCGCCAGCCATCGGTTGGTCCGGGCAGCCACAGGTGAACGCCGTTGTAGAGCAGATCCTGGGCAATGTAGACACCCAGTTCCGGCAGCTTGATCACCAGTGACTCGGGGGCTTCGCTATCCTTAACGGTCGCAAATTCTACAGTGACGCCCTCGATGACTTCGATGCCCGCTGTTGCATCGCGACTTGGCAATGTCAGGTGTTGTGCCACCATCCTGGGGCCCAGCCGGGCGGTCCATATCGCGATCTGCCTGGGGCCATCCTCTTCAATGTGATGCCTGACACCAGGCAGGTCATAGACTGTGACGTCGGGGAAAGCGTCGCCCATGCCCAGATAATGATCTGGATGTTCGTGCGAGATGTAGAAGCGAGTGACCGGTTTGCCGAGCTTGCTGATGTAGGCCTTGAGATCTGCCGCATAGGGCGCGAAAAATTGTCCATCAACCACGAACAACTGGCTCTTGAATTCGATAATGTGGCTGGTAACAGCAAAAGCAGATGTCGGCGCAACCAAAGTATGGACAGTGACATTTGGCGTGGCCTTGACAACCTGAGCAAGGGCGTGCGGGCGGGTATCCTCTTGTGCGTATGCCGAAATGGGGTAACTAACATCCCCGCAAAAAAAGTAGATGTCAGAAGACCGAGGGTAAGTAATTTTTTCATGATGTCATCAAAAGTATTTGAACAGGCTTACAGAATCTGCCAAATGATGATTGCTGTCCAAGACAGAATATGGGATAGTTGAGACCTGAAAGGACTTAACCATGCTAGATTTGCGTCAGCTCCGGTATTTCATTGCGGTGGCAGAGACCGAAAACGTCGGTCGCGCCGCTGAGCTACTCCACATTTCGCAATCACCACTGAGTCGCCAGATCAAGCAGCTTGAAGACCAACTGGGCGTGCTGCTTTTCGAACGTAACAAGAAGCGGCTGCGCCTGACACAAGAAGGACACGACTTACTGGGTGAAGCGCGCGCACTCATGGCGAATGCCTTGCGTGTCGAGGCATTTGGTCGCCGCCTGGGTTCAGGTACCGTGGGAAGGCTGGCAATTGGCTACGTCGAAGGCGCCTTGCATGCAAATATCCTGAGCCCGGTACTGCGACGGTTTCGGCGCACCAGTCCATCGGCGGCGCTGTCCTTGCAAGGGCTGGGCACCACAGTGCAATTCGAGCGCCTGCGCCAGCGTACCCTTGACGTCGGTTTGACTTACCGGGCACCGGAGCAAGCAACCGGTCTGAGCAGCGCCGTGATGCTTGACGAGCCGCTATTACTCGCCATGCATAAGGATGATCCGCTGAGCAAATCGAAAAAAATTCAGCCGCAACAACTTGATCAACGTCCCTGGATTGCCGTTGTCCGTCAGCCTGTGGATACAAGACGCCCTGCACTGCTGGCGGGTTGCCAGCGAGCAGGTTTCATACCTGATATCGCTTATGAAGCCTCCGATCCACTGTCGGCGCTACATCTGGTCAGCGCAGGTGTCGGGCTAAGCCTGGTGCAGGCAAGTCTGGGAAATGCGTACGCATCAGAAGACCTTGTTTTCCGTGAACTGCCTTGGCTCGATCTACGGGTCAGCGTGCACCTCGTATGGCGCACAGATGAACAACGTCCACTGGTCGCCCTGTTTCGCAAGGCCGTTTTTCAGGATTGATTTCGCGTTGTGATGTGCAGACGGGATGATAAAGCAAGGTCACCGTCAAGTTTTTATTATGATGGGATTGGAATTAAAGTCAGACTTGTTCTTGATCAAGGTAAAAACAGTCCAAAAGATTTTACGGGCGAAGCGCAACCACCTCATATCAGTCACGACTTGCAATCTGCAAGCGCTGGCACACTTGGGACAATACAAAATAATGACATACTTTTCAGGATGATAAAGCGCTCGAAGTAATTGCCTGCGTCTTCGTCATTGCACAATCGCACAAGATAAATTTTACATCCATGAAAACGCGCTTCATCGGGCAGCCAGGATTTAAGCCAGACTGATGCGGTTGCGCCCTTCCTGCTTAGACACATACATCGCGGCATCTGCAATATCAAATAACTCATCAGCATCCAGCGTAGATTCAAGATCAGCGACCCCCCCGAAAAACTGACAGAGAAATGTCCACCCTCGCAGTGCTGCTGTATCTTGGTGAAGGCCAGCCTGACCTGATCGAGGACCCGGCGCGCCGTGCTGGCATTGGTGTCGGGGAAAATCACGGCAAATTCTTCGCCACCGTAACGGCCAACGATATCACTGCGGCGCAAACGCTGGCGCAAGAGTCTGGCCAGAGTACGCAGTACCTGGTCACCTGCAGGGTGGCCATAGGTATCATTGATGTATTTAAAGTTATCAAGGTCTATCATCGCCAGGGCCAGCGGGGAACCGGTACGACCGGCCTGGGAAATCTCGGATGCCAGTTGTTCCTTGATCGCCGTGTGATTAAACAAGCCTGTCAGACCGTCGCGCATGATCAGTGCGCGCAAGGAGCGGTAACGCTCAGCTCTGGAAGCAATCGAAGATTTCAGATATTCAGGTGCTACCGGCTTGGTAATGAAGTCATCCGCCCCTGCCCTGACAGCATCAAGCTGCTTGCTGAGGTCTGCTTCACTGGACAGGAATACGATGGGCACATCGACATAAGAATTATCTTGCCGGATTAGGCGCGAGAGTTCGACACCACTGCAGACTGGCATGTAAATATCCATGAGCAGCAATTCAGGACGGAAATCTGTCATCACTGTCAATATCTGGGTAGGGTCATTGAGCAGATACACATTCATGCCGGCATCACGCAGGATTGCGCCGTAAAACTTGGAAGTTACGGCATCATCATCGATGATGAGCACGCGATAACCCTTGTTTTCATCAAGCTGCAGCAGGGATTCTATTCGTTCAGTCAAAGCAACAACATCGACAGGCTTGGTGAAATAGCCGTCACCACTGGCACGCACGGCCAGCAAACGCGAATCAAAGCTGCTGGAACGGGATACAAACACGGTGGGAATGCGGAAACGTTCTATCTGCTTGATGCGCGATATCTCTTCAGCCCCGGCGACCTTACCCTCAGGAAAACTTAGTTCTATGACGATGACATGCGGCCTGCGGGTAGCCACCGCCTTTGCCAGAGCTCCGAGGTGATTCATGCGCACCACTTCATAGCCGAAATGCTCAAGCTGCGTGGTAATTTCCTGATTTTGGGCCTCATCCTCATCCACCAGATAGATCAGGTGGGGGTCGCTTAGTTCGCGCTCTTCTTCCTGCACGCTCTCTGCCACGCCATTGACTGGCTTGGTATCATGCTTCAGGGCATACTCAAAATAGCGGTTAACTTCTTCCGAATAAGCTTTCAGCTCTGCCGGGTCCCAGGCTTTTCCTTCAAGATGCGGTTTCAAGGTAGATTCAAATACCCTGGCCTGCGTGCCTATATCAGCAAAACCAAAAGTACCGGCCGAGCCCGCCATGGTGTGCAGGTGACGGTGCAGGACAACCATGGATTCCTTGTCATCCGGGCGCTCAACGACCTTTTGCAAGGTACTGGTTATCTCTTCAAACTTTGACGGCAGTTTTTGCAGGAAAATTGCTTCGAGAGCAAGCAATTTTTCTTGCAGGCTATCATTTTTGTCGGACATTTAAGCCTTCTCCTGCCATAAACCTCGCACCTGAGTCGATAACTCCATAGGGTCAAAAGGTTTTGCAATGACGCCTATGGCGCCCAGCGACTTATAAAAATCCATTTCGGATGACTGCACCTTGGCAGTCATGAAGATCACCGGCGTAGAGGCGGTGCCTGGCAATTTACGTAGTTCTGCCAGGGTGGTCGGGCCATCCATATTCGGCATCATGACGTCCAGCAGCAGCAAATCAGGGACGAAGCCAGCATTGACTTCGGCAATGGCCTGCGCCCCTGAACTACAGGTTTTCAAACTGAAACCACCGACAACTTCCAAAGCAATTTGAGCCACGGTTTGTATATCAGCATCGTCTTCAACATACAAAATGCTGGCGAGCGTTGCAGAAGTCATTACTACTCCTTATTGCGATAGATAAAACAGATGATCTCAGGATAAATCAAGATTACTCGCAAAACAACAATAAATCCTGTCCATTATCAGAATAATCATCATACGCAGAGCCCTCGACAACAAGTCAGCACTTAAATTCGCCTTTTACTTCCAAAGTAAATGTATTTTTTGAAATAATTACTCATTTATGCATCAAGCAATCAGGATTATCATTACCTCAAGACAAGTAATTGGAGAATAGGACTGTTTTTCTGTTTTCATGGACCACTAATATCTCAAGCAAAGAAAAAAGCACCTGCTTTGTAATATGATCTGGCGCAAACCAGCCAAATCAAATCAATTTATAGAATTCACAGGAGTACAGATGCGCCTTGCGTCTATCGCCATATCCAGCATCGTTTTACATTTTGCGCTGTACCATCAGCCCGTCCAGGCGCAACAAGTAAAGGAAGCGCCTTTGCGTGCGCATCTGGCATTTTTATCTGACGATTTGCTGGAAGGGCGCGGTACCGGACAACGCGGTGGCGATCTCGCCGTGCGCTATCTGGAAGCTCAGGCAGCAGCCATCGGCCTGGTGCCCTTACCGGGCGCAAATGGCTATAGACAAACGGTGACACTGGTAGGCAGCCAGACACTCAGCAGCAGTCAACTGCGCTTTGAAACAAGCAAAGCTGCGCTTTCGCCTATCCTCGGGACCGAGATTGTATATGGCTCCTCCAATGGTAAAGCCAATAATGATTTCGACGCTCCTTTGGTATTTGTTGGCTATGGCGTGCGTGCGCCAGAAGAACATTGGGATGATTTCAAAGGCATGGACCTTAAAGGAAAATTGCTGGTAATGATGGTCAACGATCCCCAGCCAACCGTGGCAGAACCAAATCGTTTTGCAGGAAAGGCACTCACCTATTATGGCCGCTGGACCTACAAGTTTGAAGAAGCGGCAAGGCAAGGTGCTGCGGGTGTTTTACTGATACACACTACGCCATCAGCCAGTTACGCCTGGAACGTGCCGCAAACATCTTTTAGCCACGAGCGTTTCAGTCTTGGCAGCGATGATAATAAGGGCAATGCGCTGGAAGGCTGGCTACAGGAAGATGCTGCCAAAGCCCTGTTCGCTGCGGCAGGGCAAGACCAGGATGGGTTGCGTGCACAAGCTGAGACCCGTGAATTTAAACCTGTTGCTCTGGATGCCAGGATACATGTGACATTGCGCAGTGCAGTGCGTAAAGTGGAGCAACAAAATATCATAGGCATGGTACCCGGCAAGGACACAAAACTGAAAGATCAGGCGGTACTGTATTCCGCACACTGGGATCATCTGGGCATAGCGCAAGAACCAGGTAAACCTGCACAAATCTGGAATGGCGCCGTGGATAATGCTTCCGGTGCGGCGGCATTGCTGGCCATGGCACAAGCTGCGGTGACACATCCAACGAAACGCACACAGATTTTCTTGTGGCCAGCGGCGGAAGAACAGGGTTTGCTTGGCAGCGCATTTTACGTACAACACCCCTTATGGCCACTGGCAAAAACTGCGGCTGATCTCAACCTGGACAGCATGAATTTTGTTGGCAAAACCCAGGACATGGGTGTTGCTGGCAGCGAGCACAGCAGCCTGTTTCACAGTGCCACAGCCGTTGCAAGAAAAATGGGCTTGCGCATTGCACCGCCCGTTGCCGATTTAGGAGGAGCTTTCTTCCGCGCCGATCATTTCAATTTTGTACGGGCGGGTGTTCCGGCATTTAATGTCGGTTCTGCCGTGTTCTCTGGTGATGGTTCATTTGCCTTCGATCATGATGCCGAACAGGAAGCAGCACAAATGAAAGCGTTTAAAAAAGACTACCATACCCCGCGCGATCGCTACAACCCGGCATGGGATTTGAGCGGCATGCTACAGCAGGCGCAATTTACTTTGAATCTGGGTTATGCGATTGCTAACGCTACTGCGATGCCAGTCTGGAAAAAAGGTGGAATATACAGACGAGCAACACAGTAACAGGACTACAGCAGGGGCGCCGGATACGCTCTTACCGGCGCCCTCCTGCCAGGCCATATCAAAGCAAAACTAAACGATCACCTGGCTCAAACTATTTCAGCGAGAAATCTACCCGGTTCGGACTGCCCTTATCCTTGATGCCGTCGGCATTCAGTTTAGGGGCGATCAGGAATAGCCTTTCACGCTCGACACCCGATACATCTTCCAGGTAATCACGCACATTATCCGCACGTTTTTGGGCCAGGCTGCGCAAGGCATCCGGCGTGACCTGGGTATTGGCGAGTATCATTTTCTCAGCTTCTGCCGTTGGCAGGGTCTTGGCGAGGCCAATCGCATTACGGGGTTTGGTGAATTTTTCGGCCTGATAAACCTCTTCTATATATTTGGCTTTTTCAGTATCGCTAATGACGATGTCTTCTTTTTTGACCGTGCGGTCTTTCTGACGCACGTCTTTCCATTTCAGTTCGCGCATTTTCTGCAACAACAGCAACTGGCGTATGCCATCGCCATCAGTCGCTGGCTCTACACGGCCTATGATATCCAGCTTCAATGCACTGCGGTTTTTTAGTGCCTTGGCGAGATTATCAAGCTTGGCTGTTGCCTCTGGGGTCAAACTGGTCTGACCGGGCAGAAACTCGGTGTAAGCGAGTTCCTCCCCACCACCAAACATGGAACCCAGCAAGGCAAATGGTGAAGTCACTGCCTTGGTGATCACATTCATGAAGACCTTGAAGATGATGCCGCCAACTGAGAACTGTGGGTCAGACAAGGAGCCGCTGATCGGCAAATTGATATTGATACGGCCCTGGTTGTCGCGTAACAAGGCAACGGCCAGCATGACAGGTAATTTGGTCGCGGTAGGACTATCTACTCTTTCACCAAAAGTCAGCTGATCAAGGCGCACATCGTTTTCTGCCTGCAACTGCTGGTTCTCTATGCGGTATGACACCTGCATCGACAACTTGCCTTTTTCTATGGCATAGCCAGCATACTTGGCTGCATAAGGAGTCAGCCGTGTCAGTTCCAGGCCGTTTGCACTGGCCTTGACATCCATGAAAATGGGATTGGATAAAGGATTCAGGGTGCCGGATATCACCAATGGCGCATCATCATCAACCTTGCCTGTGAGTTCGATAGTTGCTGGCTGAGGATTGTCAGAAGCTATAGCACCTATGGTACCTGCAACACCGGTCAGGTTGGCAGTGTAATTGGGCTTGACGAAATTATCGGTAAAATTGATATTGCCGCCTTTAAGCGTGGTCTGTGCAATGCGTATGGCAACCGGATTGGCTTTTTCCACCTTGGCGGGCAGGGGTACAGTGACGATAGTCGATGTTGCAGTTTTGCTGGTGACAGCTTTGGCTGTGTCATCTGACTGGGCAGCCTGAGTTGCCTCAGCTTCTTCGGCATCTGCTTTCTTGGTGCTGAGTATGGTTTGTATATTCAGCTTGCCCTTGGCGGACAAGATCGCGCGCGCATAAAAATCATTGAGTGCAAGTTTTTTCAGGTTGACCAATTGTTTGTCGCCGCCAATCTGGGCACTGATGCCATCCATGGAAATGTTTTTCCATTCCAGGAAATCTTCTTCAGCGCCATTTTCCAGCAGGTGAAAATCATTCAATGCCAGCATGCCCTCATAATTGATCTGCCTGCTGCTATCGAGCACATTAATCAGGCTCAATTTACCCTTGATATCTGCCCTGCCACGTGTCAGCGCAGCATTCACGTACGGTGATACGTAGGGGAATAATGCAGACACAGGCAAACCCTGTCCATCCAGATTCATGTTGATGTTTTTTAGCTGACTGGATGCGCTTGCATCCAGGCTCAACTTCGATTTTTTTCCTATATTCGTCTGCAAAGTCATCTTCACAGCCTGCGACATATCACTACTGAGTTTTTCTGCATGCAGGTTAAAACCATCCAGCCTGATTTTTACCTCTGGTGACATGGATTTGTCGTTGAAGCTGACAGCACTATCCCTGAAATCCAGACTGGCCAAATTGACTTTCCATGCAGGAGCAGTCGCGGTGCTTGCCGCATTGCTGCCCGCAGTCTCAGATGCAGCCTGATTTGTGCCTGCACCAGATTTCAGCCATTTTTTGAAATTCATTACCGCCTGTTCATCACGCCGCACATCACTCACCAGGCCATCAAACAGCACGCTGCCTATATTGACTTGCCTGTTCTCCATGCTAAGAGTCAGCTTGTCTATTGCTAATGCTTTCAGGTTAAAACTGCCGTCGTCGGCAGACTTGGGTTTGATGGCGAACTGGCTCAGTTTCATGCCCAGATCATCGACTTGCACCAGGCCTTTTTGCACCTGCAATTGTGCATTCACATCAAATTTGCCGCTGACACTTGCGAGCAGATAATTGCTCAGCAAAGGCTGGTAAGTAGCCAGTGACCATGAACTCAAAGCCAGTTGTGCTTTGAGCGTGCCAGCCAGCGCTTGCATATCCCCTTCCAGTTTCAGGCTTTCATCATTTTCACCGCTCAGTGCAAGCTTGAAAGGCGCAGCTTTGGCATCTGCTGAGGACGACAAACCATGTGCCGTCAGGCTGATATCTTTCAAATTAACGGTCTGGGCAGGATTGGCATGCTTGGCGTCACGGAAATGCACTATCCCTTTTGACAGTTGCAGTTCTGCCAGTTGCTGCAAGACCGTGACAGGTTTTGCCACGCCCGCTGCAGAAGACGATGCAGAAGCAGAGGCACCTACCACTGCTGACACTGCTGGCGCTGCCGCATTCTTGGTATTTGCTTTGCCATTTTTAGCTGGGCTAGCTGGGGCAGCCAGGCTGGCCCAGTTCAATTGCCCCTGCTGATTGATATCCAGCCAGATTTCTGGTGCTGACAGCTCCAGTTTACTGATGCTGGCTGCCGCTGTCATGACATTGACTTGCTTGATTTGTGCATGCAGGCTGCCAAGTTTCAGCAAGGGTGCATCTGACTTGTCGTTGACATGCAGCTCATCCAGATGCACGTCACCCGCCAGCAATAATTCAGGGTGGGCATTCTTGCGGCTGAAAATCAAATCCAGTTTGGTCGACAATTTTGCATTCTGGATTTGTACTGGCAAGGCCACGGGTATATAGGGCAGGTATTGTGTCAGGTCCAGTTTATCGAGATCAATAGCCAGTGAAGTATCAAGACTGCTAGTAAATGGCTTGGCCCTGCCCTTGAGGACAAAGTTTGCACCATTGACCTTGGCCGATAATAGGGGTTCGACAAAACTCTCTACCTGATTCGGGAAGTTGGACACAAAGGGCACACCGATTTGCAGTGCCTCTATCTTGAATTGCTCATTGACGACCTTGTCATCGATCTCTATGCGGCCACCGGCAAGCTGAAGGTTCGCCAGCGAAAAGCGCGTCGTTGATTCGCTCTTGGGCATGGCGGCAATTTTTTCGAGGATATCACTGAAATTGTAGCGACCATAGCCCTCACCTGGTGTGCGGATAATATGCACGTAAGGCTCGGTGAGTTTGACTTCATCAACGATCAGAGCCTGACGAAACAGCGATGCCAGCGACAGATTCAGCACCAGTTCCCTGGCCTTGACTGCGGGTGTGCGCTGATCAGCCTCATACAGGGTCAAACCCTCTATCGTCAGCGCCAGCTTGAAAGGTGAAAAGCGGATATCCACCATATCCAGCTTGCGGCCTATCTGTTGTTGCACTTGTTCAGCTGCGATGCGCTTGACGATACCTGGCAAAAAAGCCCAGCTTAACACTATCAACAGTAGCAGCAGCCCGGCAAAACCCGCAGCCCATCGCCCCAGATGCCAGCGTTGATTTGCATTCGTAATTTTCTGTTTTATTGTCGTCATGGCGTAGTCTGATGAGTCTGCAGCGTTTGTGTTCTAAACAAGATTATAGTCGCCAGCGGCAGCGATAAAAAGAAAACCCCGCAATTGCGGGGTTAAAGAATGTCAATCAGTAAAGATTTTGAGCCTGCTAAGCCAGCAACTTACCTGCAAACACCCTGGCCTGCGAAGGATTGGCTCCTATGTGATAAGCCAGGTCTGCCGGTCTGGCAATATCCCACAGTGCAAAATCGGCCGCCTTGCCCACTGCCAGACTGCCAGTTTCTGCATTCAAACCTAGAGCTTGCGCTGCATGGCAAGTCACGCCTTGCAGTGCTTCCAGCGGCGTCATGCGGAACAGGGTGCAAGCCATATTCATGGTCAATAACAGCGAAGTCATGGGTGAGGTACCAGGATTGCAGTCCGTTGCCAGCGCAATTGGCACGCCAGCCATACGCATGGCAGCCAATGGCGGGTATTTGGTTTCGCGCAAAAAATAAAACGCGCCAGGCAGCAGCACGGCCACAGTGCCACTGGCTGCCATCGCTGCTATACCTTCATCAGATAAATACTCCAGATGATCGGCAGACAAGCCTTTATATTGTGCCGTTAATGCGGCCCCACCCTGATCCGATAATTGTTCAGCATGCAGCTTGACTGGCAAGCCATGCGCTTGCGCCGCCTTGAACACCAGTTCGGTTTGCGCTGGCGTGAACCCTATTTTTTCACAGAATACATCAACGGCATCGACCAGGCCTTCAGCGACTAAAGCTGACAACATCTGCTCGCAAACCAGCTCGATGTAATCATCAGCCCTGCCTGCATATTCTGGCGGCAAGGCATGTGCGCCCAAAAACGTGGTTTTGACTCGTACTGGAAATTCACGTCCTATACGTCTGGCTACACGCAATATGCGTGCCTCGGTTTCCAGGTCCAGGCCATAGCCAGACTTGATTTCCAGTGTCGTCACGCCCTCAGCCAGCATGGCATGCAGGCGCGGCAGTGTAGCCGCCAGCAATTCATCCTCAGACGCTGCGCGTGTGGCACGCACAGTGGCATTGATACCGCCGCCCTGCCTGGCGATTTCTTCATAGGCGACGCCGTTCAGGCGCGCTTCAAATTCATTGCTGCGGTTACCGGCATACACCAGATGGGTGTGGCAATCGATGAGGCCGGGCGTCAGCCAGCAACCCTTGCCGTCGTGGGTTTTGGCCGCACCATATTCTGCGGGTAATTCGCTCTGCGCGCCCAGCCAGGCGATCTTGCCATCCTTGACGGCGATGGCAGCATCCCTGATTTCGCCATAGCCATCTGTCATGCAAGCCAGGTGGACATTGATCCACAAGCTATCCCAGGATAAGACTGTAGTAGTCATCAACTGTCACCCATGCTCAAAAATTGTATGCGTATCAGATACAGTACTGCGTCTTCATCAGCGTGCAGGTTCAGTCGTATGCCCTGATGCTCATGCTCTTCTTCAAACAGACAGCAATCATAGTCTTGCAAAGTCTCACCTGTAGCCAGGCGGGCACTGCCTTTGGCACAGAACAGCAAAAGCTGCTGGGCATCATTGGCTTCGATGAAATGCTTGCCAGCTTCCAACCTTTGCATGTGATGGGTGCAGACATCACGCCGTGTCATCATGTTCAGGTCCAGCACGGTGCCATGCAAGAGTTCGGCATTGATGGGTGTTTCACCTTTGAACTGATGCGGCAGGCTATCCTGTTTGAGGAAAACACTCTGGCCATGGGCCTGCTCGCTATCGCTATGCAGTATCAGGCCTTCACCAGATAAAATCGCCAGCGTTCTGTCTATCTGGGCGAAATGCGAAAACGGGCCACTGCTGCTGACTTCTGCCGTACTCAGACGCCAGACGAAATGGTCGAGGCTGGCACCGCTTGGAAATATTGCCAGCTCAGTCGTGCTGCCGCCGCCATTTTTCCATGGCATGGTTTGATAGTCTAGTCTTGTCCACTTACGCATGGGTATCAAAAGCTTTCAACAAAATACAAAAATGGCCCTCCCAGATGAGAGAGCCACTATCTTAATACAAACTGTTAAGCTTCAAGCAGAATCAGGCCAAATACAGATTTTGATACAACTGCTGGCATTGTGCGCTCAAATGGCCTTCAACGACCAGCGCTTTTGCTGCTTCTATATCAGGGGCAAAGAACCTGTCCTTGTCATAGAAAGCCACTTTTTCACGCAAAAGTGCGTGAACCTGCTTCAACATAGCCGATGTTTGCAAAGGCGCATGGAAGTCCACACCTTGTGCCGCCGCCAGCAATTCTATGCCAACGATGGTCGCCGTGTTGTGGGCCATTTCATGCAAACGGCGTGCGCCATAAGTCGCCATGCTGACATGGTCTTCCTGGTTGGCAGAAGTCGGAATACTGTCCACACTGGATGGATGGGCATGTGATTTGTTTTCAGAAGCCAGCGCTGCTGCTGTCACGTGAGCGATCATGAAACCAGAATTCAAGCCAGATGAGGGTACCAGGAAAGGTGGCAGGCCAGAGATTGATGAATCGATCAGCAAGGCGATGCGGCGCTCAGAGATGGAACCAATTTCTGCTATCGCCAGCGCCAGGGTATCTGCCGCAAAAGCCACAGGCTCTGCATGGAAGTTACCACCAGAAATGACTTCACCGGTTTCAACAAACACCAATGGATTATCTGTCACCGCATTCGCTTCTATCAGCAAAGTGCGTGCTGCATTATTGATAATGTCGAGGCAGGCGCCCATGACTTGCGGCTGGCAGCGCAGGCAATATGGATCTTGCACACGTTCGTCATTGACGAGATGGGACTGACGGATTTCACTGCCTTCCAGCAGGCTGCGATAAATCTGCGCTGTCGCAATCTGGCCAGGCTGGCCACGGCTGCTATGAATGCGCGCATCAAACGGCGCATCGCTGCCCTTGGCAGCATCGACTGACAAGGAACCAGTAATAGTGCCAGCTTCCAGCAAGCGCTCTGCCAGGAACAGGCCATTCAATGCCAGCGCTGTCGATACTTGCGTGCCGTTGATCAGTGCCAGACCTTCCTTCGCTGCCAGAACGACAGGCTTGATACCGGCAGCAGCCAATGCTTCTTTGGCTGGCACCAGTTTGCCATTGACCCGTGCATCGCCCTCACCCAGCATAGCCAGGGTCATGTGTGACAAAGGTGCCAGATCGCCGGATGCACCAACTGAGCCCTTGACCGGGATAGTCGGCATGATGCCTGCGTTATACATGGCGATCATGCTGTCTATCACAGAAGCACGTATGCCGGAGACACCACGCGCCAGGCTGGCAATCTTCATCGCCAGGATCAGGCGCACGACTTCATCAGAAATGAATTCGCCAGAACCAACAGAATGCGAAAGAATGAGATTGCGCTGCAAGAGTTCCAGTTGATCGTCAGGGATACGGGTCTTGGCCAGCTTGCCAAAACCAGTATTGATGCCATAAGCAGCATCGCCTTTGGCAACGATTTTATCGATGGTGGCGGATGATGCATTGATTGCTGCATAGGCAGATTCTACCAGCTTCAAAGGCTGCGCCTTGATCCAGATAGAGCGCAAGTCGCTCAGCGTGAACTGGCCGGGTTGAATTTCAAAATGATTACTCATGTGTTTTTCCTGAATACTTTTAATAATTTGCATGGTCAAATTCGGAGGGCAATCTACTCCTTCCCATTCAAGGGGAAGGTTGGGATGGGGATGGATTTCTTCAGCAATTTGGATTCGTAATCGATCAACCGAAACCCATCCCCACCCTAGCCCTCCCCTTGACGGGGAGGGAATATAAAAGCAAATTACTATTCTCGCGATAAATAAAATCAGCTTACTTGGCAGTACCCTTAATCATAGGCAACTTCAAACCCTCACGCTCAGCACAAGCAACAGCCTGTTCATACCCCGCATCCGCATGACGCATGACGCCAGAACCGCAGTCATTGACCAGTACACGCGCCAGGCGTTTTGCCGCAGCTTCAGTACCATCAGCAACGATGACCATGCCAGAATGTTGAGAGTAACCCATGCCCACACCACCGCCATGATGCAGCGATACCCAACTGGCGCCGCCAGCCGTGTTCAACAAAGCATTCAGCAAAGGCCAGTCGGACACTGCATCTGTACCATCGCGCATGCCTTCTGTTTCACGGTTAGGGCTGGCGACTGAGCCTGTATCCAGATGGTCACGGCCAATGACGATCGGTGCTTTCAATTCGCCATTCTTGACCATTTCATTGAAGGCCAGACCAGCGATATGCCGCTCACCCAGGCCCAGCCAGCAAATACGCGCTGGCAAACCCTGGAAGGCAATGCGCTCACCCGCCATTTCCAGCCATTTGTGTACGCCCTTATTCTCTGGGAACAGCTCCTTGATCTTGGCATCGGTCTTGCGGATATCTTCGGGGTCACCCGACAAGGCTACCCAACGGAACGGGCCTTTGCCATCGCAGAACAGCGGGCGGATATATGCCGGTACAAAGCCGGGGAAGTCAAAGGCATTCTTGACGCCGGTGTCAAAAGCTACCTGGCGGATGTTATTGCCGTAATCAACAGTCGGTATGCCCATGGCGTGGAAATCCAGCATCGCTTGTACATGCACAGCGCAGGCTTGTGAAGCATCAGCAGTCAGTTTCGCATGTTGCGTAGCGTCTTGTTGCGCAGCCTTCCATTCAGCCACGGTCCAGCCTATAGGCAGGTAACCATTGATGAGGTCATGGGCAGAGGTTTGATCTGTTACCAGATCAGGTTTCATGCCCCCAGCTTTTGCGCGCTTGACCAGTTCAGGCAAGATTTCTGCGGCATTGCCGAGCAAGGCGATGGATACTGCTTCTTTACGGTCGCAATGATGTTTGATCAAAGCCAAAGCATCGTCAAGGTTTTTGGCTTGCTTGTCGACATAACGGGTACGCAGGCGGAAGTCTATACTTGATTGCTGGCATTCAATGTTAAGAGATACCGCACCGGCGAAGCTGGCCGCCAAAGGTTGCGCGCCACCCATGCCGCCCAGACCTGCTGTCAATATCCAGCGGCCACCCCAGTCACCATTGAAATGCTGGCGGCCAGCCTCGGCAAAGGTTTCATAAGTGCCCTGAACTATGCCTTGCGTGCCTATATATATCCAGCTACCGGCAGTCATCTGACCATACATGAACAGGCCCTTGCGGTCGAGTTCATTGAAATGTTCCCAGTTGGCCCATTTTGGTACCAGGTTGGAATTGGCGATCAGCACGCGGGGTGCGTCTTCATGGGTCTTGAACACGCCTACCGGTTTGCCGGACTGTATCAGCAGGGTTTCATCTTCACCCAGTTCTTTCAGCGATGCCAGGATCTGGTCATAGCATTCCCAGTTGCGGGCTGCTCGGCCTATGCCGCCATAGACGACCAGATGCTTTGGGTTTTCTGCCACTGCAGGGTCAAGATTATTCTGGATCATGCGGTAAGCCGCTTCGGCTACCCAGGTCTTGCAGGTTTTTTCTGCGCCGCGTGGTGCGTGGATTTCGCGGCTGGCATCCCAGCGTGGATCGTTGTTCATAGTCTCTCTCCATCAGTCAGTGAATACAGGATAGCGGCAAAATCGCAGATATACCGCCCAAATTTAAGAATCCGGTCAAGCCAGCAAACATGCACAAAACCGGACAAAGCTGAATCATTGAGAGAAAGTTTAAGTTGTATATACAACTTTTGCAAGCAAATAATAAAAGGACTGTGCAAAAATTTTAGTCATCCGCCACTTTGGCGAGATATTACCGGATCATGCCGTTAACGCCACTACTTACCCATGTTAAAAAGGTCGAGAATAGCTACATAGTCAACCCACTCATGAAAGGCAAACACCATGTCCGTCGTTACTGAAGTCGCCGCAGCCAGCAGCCAGGAAGCCATCGCCCATTTTGCAGACAGCCTGCGTTTTGAGACAGATTGCTGGGATACCCACCACGCCATGTCTGAAGGCAAGGCCGATTTTGTCTTGCTGGACGTACGCAGCCCCGAGTCTTATGCCCAAGGCCACGTACCTGGCGCGATCAACCTGCTCAGAGGCAAGATCATTGCGTCCAAACTGGCCAGCTATCCGGCCGATACCCTGTTTGTGACGTACTGTGCAGGCCCGCATTGCAATGGCGCGACCAAGGCGGCGATCAGGCTGGCGCAGCTTGGCCGCCCGGTCAAAATCATGATAGGCGGTATCACTGGCTGGCTCGATGAAGGCTTCAGCCTGACAACAGAAGTCACTGAACTGGCATGAGCGTAGGAGCAACTGAATTCAGCGTACGCCCTGCCCTGGCCAGCGACGTAACAGACTTGTTACAACTGATGCGAGAACTGGCAGCCTTTGAAGGCTACCTGGCTGAATTTCGCGTCACCGCTGATGATTTGCTGGCACGTGGCCTGGATACAGAAAAGCCACAATTCAAGTCTTATGTGGCGGCAGCACCAATGGGTGCCTTGCTGGGCTATGCAGTCCTGGTTGAAGTTGCTTTCACCTACGACCTGCGCCCGGACTGGCGACTTAAAGAATTGTATGTCAGCGCAACTGCGCGCCAGCTTGGCATAGGCAAGGCATTGATGGAAACCGTCATCGCCGATGCCAGGCAGCATGGCTGCGGCAGATTAAAATGGGATGTGCTGCCAGACAATAGCAATGCAAAGCAGTTTTACCGACAATTTGGCGGTGAACCGGTAAGGGACTGGGAAGCATGGGCATTGCAACTCACGCCATGAATTAAACCCAGCCAAATTCAGGAATATTTTTCAGATCATCCCGCACGGATGATCTGTTTATCCAAGGATTAGCAATACATGTCAGCCATCAATATTCAAGCCCGCATTCATAGATGGATAGCTTAACTCATGTTTGAATAATGCAGCTGTCTGGCCCTGATGCAAAAACTGGTGCACACCTTCTCTGGCGTGGTGATAAGCAAGCTGGAAAGGCACAGGCCCTAGCGAAAAACGACGGCAGCCAGCGGCGAACAATTGACTGATGTCTGGCATGCCAGGTACAGCCATGATGTTGACTGGGATATCAATTGCCTGGGCAATTGTAGAAATGGTTTCAGCGTCGCATAGCCCTGGCAAAAATACTGCACTGGCTCCGGCAGCCTGATAAGCTTGCGCACGGCCAATCGCCATCTGTATTGCAGCATCGCCACTCGCCAGCCCACGCAGATAAACATCTGTCCTGGCGTTGATGAAAAATCCAGCGCCAGCCAGCTTGCTACGGATAGCCTTGATTTTTGCGATCATCAATTCAGGTGTGCCACCGCCATCTTCAAGATTGATACCAGCCACGCCGTACTGCTGCAAGTCTGCTACCAGATCAGCAACGGCGTCGGCATCGTCGCTATAGCCATCTTCAATATCCACGGACAAAGGTACTTTGATGACACGCATGATACGTCGCACGGCTGCCAGCAACTCTTCACGTGGCAGGGTGCCGCCATCTGCATAACCCGACGCCCAGGCCAGCGAGGCACTGGAAGTGGCAATTGCGTTGGCACCATCACGTTCAAACAAGATAGCGCTGGCAGCATCCCAGGCATTGGGCAACAACAAGGGTTTACTACTCTCGTGCAATTCTTTGAATTTACTAAAGCTTGAGGCTGTCATGAAAAACTCCAAATGTTAATCAGGTAAAAAACATCGAAATCTTACGCAATGCGACGGGATATATCCCGCCGGATTCGGCCAATATTGTCACACAAAAAAACCGGGCTGCGCTGCACCAACCTGCAGGCAATCCGGCTCTTTGATTCATGTATTTTTATTTGCCCACATCAAGCATATCAGGCATCAAAACCACCATCAGCCTTGAGGTTTGCACCAGTAATGAATGCCGCATCTTCACTTGCCAGGTAGGCAACCAGGCTGGCGATCTGCGTACCTGTGCCGTATTTGCCAGTCGCCATGTAGCTGCGCATGGTGTCGGCAAAAGCTCCGTTGGCTGGATTCATTTCTGTATCAACAGGACCGGGCTGTACATTATTGACGGTGATGCCACGTGCGCCCAGGTCGCGTGCCAGGCCGCGAGTGAAAGAAGCTACTGCACCTTTGGTCAAAGCATACAGTGACAGGCCAGGTACAGGTACATAATCACTGTTGACGCTACCAATATTGATGATACGTCCACCTTCTTTCATGTGACGCTGCGCTTCTTGCGAGGCAACAAACACGCCTGTCACGTTGACAGCGATCAGGCGTTGATAATCATCCATGCTGATATCTGCAATGCCACCGGCGACCAGTGCCCCTGCATTGTTGACCAGGATATCGAGACCGCCAAATTCTGCGACCGTTTTTGCCACTGCCTGTTTAACGGCATCGGCATCTTGCGCATCAGCACGGATAGCCAATGCCTTGCCGCCAGTTGAGCGTATATCCGCGACCAGTTGTTCTGCCTGCTGTGCACTGCTGGAATAAGTGATCGCAACTGCTGCGCCATCTGTTGCCAGCTTGCGTGCAATGGCAGCACCTATACCGCGTGAACCGCCGGTGACCAGGGCTGTTTTACCAGCCAGGTTTGCTTTGGATGTGTTTGCTTGTGTGCTAAGTGCTTGTGTGCTGAGTGCTTGTGTCATGTCGTTCTCCTGTGTAGTTGGCTTACTTAAGTTTGATTCGGTTTAATTTCTTTAATCCGTGATTGGATGTAGCTATTTTGTGCTTTTTAAATGATTACAAGTAGTCCATAATCGATAACATTACTTTCAACCAAAGGTTGAAAGTAGGTTGAAGCTAATAATCAAAATTAAAGACCGAAGGCAGAGGAAATCATGGAGACACTGGCGAGCATAGAATCTTTCGTTCGTAGTGCTGAGGCTGGCAGTTTTTCCCAGGCAGCACGTAACCTGGGCTTGACGCCAGCGGCTGTCAGCAAGAACGTCGCCAAGCTGGAATCACGGCTGGGCATACGCTTGTTCCAGCGCAGCACGCGCAGTCTGATGCTGACGGAGGCGGGAGAGGTATTTCTGGCGCAGATCAAGGGCGGGCTGGACAGCATACAGGCAGCACTGGCAAATGTAGAAAACGTCGCAGGCAAACCCGCTGGCGTATTAAAGATCAGCCTGGCACTGGCCTTTGGGCGAGATTATGTTTTGCCTGCGGTAAATGATTTTATTAACACTTACCCTGATGTCATACCCGATCTGCATTTTGATAACCGCAGCGTAGATATCATCGCTGAAGGTTTTGATGTTGCCATCGGCGGTGGCATAGAACTGGTGCCTGGTGTTATTGCGCGTGAAATCGGGCGCGCTCATGTCATACCCGTTGCTTCGCCCGCCTATATCGCTGCTCACAAAATGCCGACAAAACCCGCAGACCTGGCTCATCTGGACGGCATCATGCGCCGCTCGTCACAAAGTGGCCGACTGCGCTCGTGGACGTTACGCAATGCTGCGGGTGAAGAAGCACATCTGGAATTGAAGACACGCATCATCATGGATGACCCGGAAGCCATGTGCCGTGCTGCCTTGTTCGATTTGGGTGTCGCCATGGTGCCGAGACTGCATGCGCTGCCCTACCTGGAAAGCGGTGCATTGCTACGCCTGCTGCCCAGTTGGTATGCGGATATTGGCCCCATTTCCATCTACTACGCCAGCAGCAAGCTGATGCCAGCCAAGACCAGGCTGTTTGTTGATTTCATCCTCATGCGTTTTCGTGAACTGGATATTGCAGGTAAATTTTCTGCGTTGCCGCGCAAAAAGTGACAGTGCCAGCCGATTTATTCGCTATCACAGCAGTGCTATGAGAAAATGCAAACACCTATCACTCCCATGTCAGCCATACTGTGAAACCCAGCAAGCCAGATACCCCAGCGTTTCAAGTCATCAAAGATACCCTGCTTCAGGAAATCCAGTCAGGCAAGTGGAAAGAAGGCGATGCCATCCCCGCCGAAACTGCGCTGGCCAGCCAGTTTGGTGTCTCGCGCATGACAGTCAACCGCGCCGTGCGCGAACTCACCAGCGAACAAATCCTGACGCGCATACAGGGCTCAGGCACTTATGTGGCACAACAAAAATACCAGGCAACATTGGTCGCCATCAAAAGCATCGCCGAAGAAATTCGCTCACGCGGCCATACTCACCGCAGCGAACTGCATGAGTTAAAGGCAGAAACCGCGAGCGAGCAACTGGCAGCAAAATTCCAGGTAAAGGCGGGCCATAGCTTATTCCATTCCGTCATCGTCCATTTTGAGAACGAAGTGGCGATACAGGTTGAAGACCGCTGGGTCAACTCCAGTGTCACTCCAGAATACCTGCAACAAGACTTCAGCGTCATGACCCCGAATGAATACCTGGTCGCAGTCGCGCCCTTGCAAGGAGTTGACTACAGCATAGAAGCCGTGCTGCCACCAAAACAGATCGCTGAGATGCTGCATATCTCAGCCAAAGAAGCCTGCCTGGTCTTGCACAGAACCACCCGATCGCGCGACATGATTGCTACCTGCGTGACGATGTGGCATCCGGGTAAGCGTTATCAGTTTGCGGGAAGTTTCTAAGACCTTTCAACACAGAGACACAGAGTTTGCACAGAGGATCACAGAGAAACTTTATAGGAACGGCTTTAGCCGCAAACATCTGGCCATATCTATTATTTTTGGTTATGACGGACATTCGCGGCTAAAGCCGCTCCTACATCGATAACAAAGAACTCAAGTGACACGTTGCCTGCTTACGAAACGATGATCCTTTACAAAAAAGATCACTCCTCTATGGTGAACTCTTTGGTCTTAAAATTTTCTACGATATCTGTCACCCAAATCATGCCCCGCCGCGTTATATCTTAATAATCTGGCACTTGCAATTTTGTATTTAATGTAGCGGTAACACCTTGCCAGTGCTGACAAGTTAAAATACGGCTTACGTTGATATAAGCAAGAAAGAAACATCATGGCAAAAAAGAATGAACTGGACCCGGAAACCGAGGCGCTGATTGCCTGGTGCACGGAAGTAGAAGGCTTCCTGGTCGCTGGTGGTGCCACCGTGAGCCAGGCCCAGGATCACATAGAAGAGCAGATAGAATGGTTCACCGATCTGTTCTTTGATGGATTAACTCCGGAAGAAGCAGCCAAAGAAGCGCTGGCCTGAGTGTCAGTGCACTGCGCTTTTATCCGTACTATTGAAATAAAGATGATTCACCGCAAATTTTTACTACCTCTCAGCCTCGCCCTGGGGCTTAGCATGTTAAGCGCCTGCACTACCACCAAGCACGCTGGCTTGCAGCACGAAGAATTTGGTGCTACCGGCGTATTCACCCGCGCCTTCCCTGGTACTGAAAAAAGCGCCTGCGAGGCAGCGCGTCGTGCCTTGCTCAGCCAGGGTTATGTCATCAGTGAATGGAAGCCTTCTGTACTTAAAGGCCGCAGGAAATACCAGCCAGAAGCAGACATTCACGCAGAAATTGAATTTAACGTCGTCTGCGTAGCCAACAGCAAAGGCAGCAATAGCACGACCGTTTTTGCAAATGCCGTTCGCGACCGTTATTCCCTAAAAAAGAGTAATACTTCAGCGAGCATAGGCGTCAGCGCCCTGGGTTCAGTGTCACTGCCATTTGGCTCAACTGACGATGCCCTGGTCAAGGTCGCCAGCGAAACCATTCCTACCGGTCAGTTTTATGAACAGTTCTTCGAACTCGTCGATCGTTACCTGGATGCGGTTCCCTATATCCAGGATATGGAAGAAGAAAAAAAGACTGTTGGCGTAACGCCTGCGGCCCCAGCGGCAACGAGCGCAAGCCAGCCAGCTACCAGCACGCCGCCGCCCGTTGAGTCTGGCAAGAAATCCGAGGACTAGTTTATGCAAGCGGACGACCTGCAAAGACTGCTGAGCTTCAAGATGCCCTATGGCAAGTACAAGGATACTGTCATCGCTGACCTGCCCGGTAATTACCTGGGCTGGTTTGCGCGGGAAGGTTTCCCCAAGGGTGAGATAGGCCGGCTACTGGAATTGATGTATGAGATCGATCACAACAACCTCAAAGAATTGCTGGAGCCATTGAGGAAGAAGACCTGAGAACGCTTTCCTCGCTTATCACGGTCAGGGCAGCAAATAGCAGGAGTCTCAAAATAAAAAAGCAGACATGTTCAACATGTCTGCTTTTCTTGCCATCCTGAACTAATTGATTAGTTCGTTTTGACTTCTTTGCTTTGACGTTTGCCAGCAGCAGTTGCAGGCAGATATTTCATAGGATCATTCACGCCTGCTGCATAGGCAGTTACCAGGCTACGCTGTCTCATGCAGGAAGCACTGAGCACTGTTGCATCAGGTGCAGCAGAATTCACGCATACCTGCAAATCCTTGACAGTATCCAGAGGAATACCAGCAGCGGCAGCAACAGAAACGATGGATTGTGGATTCGCACCGCTGGCGACCAGGTTATCAACCGTAGCCTGCAAATTACTTGTCGTTGTCAGCGCATTGAAAATGCCATCAACAGTGGTATCTACGCCTTCAGCGCAAGCTACCGACAAACCACCGGCCAAAGCCAGACCCAGCAATGTATTTTTGATCATTTTTTTCATCAGTATCCTCCAACTTGTTGACAAACCATTTTGTCGCACGCAACTGATTCTAATTAAGTGTAAATCAAATTGAAAGCAGATATTTGTAACCTGCGGGCTCAGATCAATATATTGATCAAATTAGCATTTAGCTACTTTTAAAGGATTTTGTCACTGGTATGCAAGCAATAGCATTTATAAACCTTTTCTATTCAAAGGGCGTTCGCGCCAGAGCACGGGCAAAACCTGAACTACCCTGGCTCTCAAGCTGCTTGCTGGACCTTCCCTCTCTGTGCAGCGATTGCATTGAGTTCATCGATAATTGACTGGTCTCTTTCCAGCGGCCTGGATGGGGGTATCACCAGAGTAGTGATTTGCTTGTAAGACATCTTAGGCAAATCCTCCAGGCGCAGTTTGTCTACGCGTGTTTTTTCCAGCGGGTCTGTGGCGGCTTCGTACAAAATCACTTCGTGATCAAGCGGGTAATACTGTGCCAATTTATTCACCAGTATCTGCAAATGAGCTGGCTCTGTATCAAAACGCTTCAAGGTCAAGTCACCCGCTATGCCTACCTGCCATAACACCAGCAAAGCTGTAGGATCAAGGGGCCGCTTATAAATCATGAACTGTGTTGATTCCATTGACTGCATGCCAAAGCTACCAGGATCAATGCCCAAATCAGCAACCAGGCAATCTAATGCAGAAATTCCTGGTTCCATATGAGCTTCATAACCTTCCAAACGAGCTTCGGCGATTGTCATATGCGAAATGCAAGCGAATATGCCAGGATGACCATAAAAGGCAGCGCATACCTTCTTGCCAGCCCGCACTTCTTTCAAAATAGTATCAGCCATGCGTCTGTAGGTATCACGTCTGGTCTTTCCGTCAATCTTGGTATCCTCATAGTGATCATTGAGGCAGACATACTCTTTTGCCACACCCTGCAACCATTTACGCGTAAAAATATTCGGCACAGCAGCTATGACGATATCAAAGGTTTCAATATAGCTTTGCGCAATTGGCGTCAATTGCCCCGCCATACGCATGCCAGTTCCCACACAGACGAGTGATCCTTGCTTTTGAATTGTCATAGATTTTAGGTGTGAATATCACAAAAAGGGGTTGCAAATACAAAAAAATAGAGCCAGAAACAAATATGATCCGGCTCTATACATAGCAGTGCTATCAACACTTTTTAGCTTCATTGCGTTTGCAAAAAGTGTTTTTCATAAACGTGTATTACGCGACAACTTCTTGCTCAAATTGAGCTTGCTCGTCACCGGCAATTTCCCATGATTCAAAGTAAGTTTCGGTTGTATCAATAGCATCGAAATCCCTGAACGGTAAATCCAGAAAGGCGGATATTTCACGCCTGTCCTGACGCAGGATAAGAACCTGTTCATCTACGGATAAACCGAAATCACGTGCCGCCTGTATTGGATCGTTTTTGTGCGCCTGAATAAGAGCAGCACTAGTATCAAGAGCATTCAGATAATCTAACAACTTAGACATACTTTTCTCCTTGGTTGGCAAAACTTTCATGGGGTAATACCAAGGATAATTCTAAACTCAAGTATTAGCTAAAGCAAAACTATTTTTAACAAATTATCATCGACAAGTTTAAGGAACTTGCCTGAAAACACTAACGCAGTTTCTACCTTCGGCTTTGGAGATATACAGTGCCTTGTCAGCAGCCTCCAGAGTTTCGTCAAAATTCTTGAGCCCATTTCCATCTACTGTAGCCACACCAAAACTGGCAGACAGTGAGAATTTATGGCCACTAGGTTCTGTATCTATCATTGTGATTGCCATACGGCAGCGCTCCGCCAATTGCAGGGCTGAGGCCTGGCTTGAGTCTGGCATGCAAATACCAAACTCTTCACCACCCAACCGCCCAAACAAATCAACCTTGCGCAAATGCGTCTTGACGGTTTCACTGACGCTTTTCAATACCCAGTCGCCTGTAGCATGACCATATGTGTCATTAACATTTTTAAACAAGTCCATATCGAACAGGATGATGCTGACGCTACCAGTGCGCAATTTGAATGCTTCATTCGCGAAGCTGATGAAATGCATGCGATTGGCTGCCTGGGTCAAACCATCTGTTTGTGAGAACTGGCGGAATTGATTTTTTTGCTGCAAGGTTTTGATCAGCCATAAACTCAATACAACCAGAATCACTCCCACCAAAGAAATAAACAACCAAAGATTCTGATTATTCTTTTTTTCTAATTCGCGTTCAACAGCAAGGATTTTGTTTTTCTGTTCAAGCAAACTCATTTGATTGGCTTTATCCTGAGTGTCAAACTTGACGCGCTGGAATGCCAGATTTTTATGTAGTTGATCGTCTAACACACGATTCTTCAGTACCAGTGCTGCTTCATAGTATTCCAGTGAGCTGGGATACTGGCCTTGAGCACGCTTGATAGTGGCCATTGTTTCTGCAGTTTTCTCCATCAAATGAATAGCGTTGCCGGCTTTTGCTCGTTGATAGGCCTGCGTACCAAAGCGTTCGGCCTGCTCAAGATTACCCGTATTTAAATAAGCGCGAGCCAATGCCTCCTCTAACTGGGTACCATAATCCGAACTTTGATTTAAGTGCGAAAAATCTTGAAGTAATTTTAAAGCTGCGCCCTTACCTTGTAGATAATTGCCAGAATCAATCAAATCTATAGCAGCAAGAGTGTTAAGTAAGAGCGAATAGAAGTTTTTATTTGCTGAGTCACATACTTTTATGGCATCTGGCAGTATATGTCTCGCGCGTTGCCGCTCACCTCGTAGAAAATTGATTTCAACCTGATCACCTAAAGCAAGGCATTGTGCACTATTGCTTTCGGACGAAGTTGCTGTAGTCAGCATTCTTTCTGCGTAAATCAATGCTTCATCATACGCGTGCAGAGAATTTAGCACATTGATTGCAGCTTGTAATGTATCAACTTTTGCTTCGATACTAGTTAACTTCGGCAGAATTAAAATACTTTGATTCATTGCCTCTAAAGCTCTTTCGTATTCCCCGAGATTTGTATAGCCTGAAGACAATTGAGAAAGAAACCTAACCCGATAAAGTGGCTCCTGAACTTGATCTATCACGGATTGCACTAATTCGACTCTTTCTTTGTGTTTTCCCTTAAATCCTAAAGTCGCAGCACTAAGCAAAAAGAATCTACTTCGTTGTGCCTCGGTGAAATTACCCTTCAATTCACCCAACTTACTAAGAGTCTCGGAGGCTTTTTCAGGCGCAGTAACAACCTCCATCCCAGATTGATTCAACAAATCATCAATTGAGCTAGAGTTGTAAATTGGCTTGGCTGCCACTTGAGTACCGGCGACAAGCAAAATAGATGCGACAAATAAAATAGCCCTATTTAAAATCATTGCAAGCGCCGGAAAAATGAAATCAATATAGTGTTACGATGGTGTCTAAGGCGTTGAGCTTATCGACAGAAATTCCCAATACGTCTGCGACTGCCTGCGTATCTCCTGAATGAACTGCAGTTTTTTCTTCTTCAGTCAATCCAAAGTCAGTCATTGCACCGAGGGGATCATTGACATGCGCCTCACGCGCCGTCGCATCTTTATCCAGTGTATTCAAATATTCAAGCAATTTAGACATGATTTTTAACCTTTCAATAGACTTCCGTTGTATAAAACACGAGGTAATACCACGGAAGATTCTATTATGTTTCTGTAAAAACTTGTAACAAATTTCAAAAAATCAATGCATTATGCGCAACACAGGGTAGCGACGCCATTCTGGTTCCTTGAATCTTGCACAGTGGCTAAAAATAAAATCGAGAACCGCTTGCTGGTCGCTGAGTAAACCTGGGTTTTCTTGCTTCCATTGCTCAAAGGCTGCCTTGACTTCTGGCTCGGTGTTGAGAATATCGGTGGCGGTGTCTTCAAAGACATAATCTGAATAAGCTTCTTTCTTTTCCAGTACGCTATTGAAGAAGCCCCAGCGGAAGAAACTGTCATGCGCCTGCGGTTCCAGGGTTTCGACTATGTAGCGTGCCGCGGGCTGATCCAGTGGGACCAGGTAATCGCCTGCGTGGGCAATCACACTAGCGCTGGTCGGCAGCAACTGTACGTCGTCATGGAACATGTGCCCCTCATAAGCATGCGAACGTGATTGCACTGACTGTATGTGATAAACCTCTGCCTGCAAGCTGGTATCAGCTTCCAGCCTTTGCATCTGCACACCATTCCATTGCAGGCGTTCTATGACTGCGCGCCAGGCTTGCGGTATCAGGTAAGCCCTGGCTTGCGTAACTGTGATATCAGCGACAAAGTGATCGTAATAAGCGATGGCTTTTTCCCATGGCTGGCTGCGGTCATACGACAGCCGCGTGTAATTACCCAGCACGCTGGGGCTATATACCGCCTGGTAGCCCTTGAACATGAAGCTGGAAGCCTGGCCATGGTCGGCCACCCAATGCACTGCTGCCTGCTGTTGTTGGCTGGCAGCCTCGCGTGCTTGCGCACGTAATGCCTGTATCTCTGCGCCATTGGCGGTCGTGAATGCGAGCACGGTTTCCACCAGGGCGCGCATGGACGCGTAGCGGTCGGCAAAAGGCTTCAGCATATGGGTTTCAGGCATGAAACCTATGGTGTGATGCAGGGCTGCGTAGCCGGTAGAAAACCGTGGTGTTTCCAGGAAATCTTCTATGCCATGATCAGGGCTGTCCTTGACAGGATTCACATAGGGACAAGTCGGCCAGCCACGTTCCTGCATTTCTGTATAAATGGCAGGCAACATGGTGTTGCGCAAGTAGGGGCCGAGACCATATCCGAGCTTGTCTGCCTGGGTTTGTATCAGGGTCATGGTGTAATGGTAGTCAGCACCATTTGAGGTATGCGTATCGACCATGACATCCGGGCTCCATTCGCTGAAAAAGCGGTTGAAGACCTGGGCATTTTCGCTATCACACTTGATGAAGTCACGGTTCAGGTCAAGATGCAGACTATTGCCACGGAAACCGAACTGCTCTGGCCCATCTTGATTGACACGTGAAGTATCCTGACGGTTCAGGCAGCCATCAACGTTATACACGGGGATGAACAGGAATACCGTTTTACCCAGTGCTGTGAGGCGTTCGGGCTGGATACAAAAATCGCGTACCAGCGCCATACAGGCATCGATACCTTCAGGCTCACCCGGGTGTATGCCGTTATTATTGAAAAATATCGTGCGTTGTTCCTGTTTGATGCGCTCGCGCTCAAATACGCCATCGGCAGTCACAATACCGGCGTGAATGGGCTTGCCGTTATCAGAAACACCGATCTGGCTGAATTGCAGGACATTTGGAAATTGCGCTGCCAGATCCTGGTAAAACTGTATGCAGGCTTGCCAGGTGGTAGTCTGGTTCTGGTTACCGGCTTCATAGGGTGTGATGAAGGCGGTGGTATGGTCTGTATGTGATGACATGCGGTATACCAGTTGAAGTAAATATATCCCACGATTTTAGCGTACAAGTGACGGTACTGACATGGCATACTGATGCTTGATTGAAACAATTTGCAGGAGAACCTTGTGACCGATGCTGAAATAAGCGCACTGCGCCAGAATTGTCATACCACTTTGCCTGGCCATCGTGCCATCACGCCTGCAGAGACCTTTGCACGCATGGCAGCCTGGTCAGAAGAGCATCAGGTGCAACATGACACCTATGGTGAGGGTGAACTGGTGCAATCTTTCGAAAGCAAGATCGCTGCTTTATTGGGCATGGAAGCAGGTCTGTTCTGTATCACCGGCACGTTGACCCAGGTTACTGCCTTGCGTCTGGCTTGCGAAGAAAGAGGCAGCCCGCTGGTCGCCTTGCATGCGAGCTCGCATATCCTGGTCCATGAAAAAAGCAATTTTCAGTTGCTTGACCATTTCAAGGCCGTGCAGGTCGGCAACCCCTATAGACCCTGGACACTGAAGGACTTGCAGGCCCAGCCGGAGAAAATCGCTGCGGCACAATATGAATTACCCATGCGCGAAATAGGCGGGCAATTACCAGAATGGGAAGAGTTGAACGCCATCAAAGCCCATTGCCGCCAGCAGGATATACACCTGCATATGGATGGAGCGCGCCTGTGGGAAGCTGCCGCCGGTTATGGCCGCAGCCTGGCAGAAGTAAGTGCAGGTTTTGATACGGTCTATGTTTCGTTCTACAAAGGTATAGCTGGCCTGGGTGGTGCCATGCTGCTGGGCAGTGCCGATTTCATTGCCAAAGCACACGTCTGGATGCACAGGCAGGGTGGCAGCGTATTCCGCCGCAGCCCCTATGTCGTCGCTGCTGCGATGCAGTTTGATCAAAGGCTGGCTGCCCTGCCCGCCTGCTTTGCCCGCACCCTTTGGTTGTTTGAAGAATTGCGCGCGTATCCCGAATTCAAAACCAATCCCGCCGCACCACAATGCAATATGCTGCACCTGTATCTGCCGACAGACCGGGATACTGCCATCACCATCCGCAACCGCATCGCGCAAGAACACGGGATATGGCTGTTCAATAATGCCGTACACACTGCCTTACCCGGGCAGTGCATGTTCGAGTGGTATGTAGGCGATAATTTGCTTGCCATGGATGACGAAAAACTGAGGCAGGCTTTGCAGCTACTGGCGCAAGCCTTGAAAAACAGCACACACTGAATCTGCTCGCGCCATATATAAGTATGCTATGTGAGTTATCGCACATACAAAACTTTATATCTTTATTAAGCTCCTTGGCATCGTTTCAATTTTTCAAGAAACGCCAAGGAGAAATAATGATAAGCCTGCTCAATTTGCAGTCCGACAAGGTCAAATACAACCCCAATCACCTGTTTGATACGCTCATCAGGCGCCTGCATCTGAAAAATGATGCGGCACTGGCAAAAATGCTGGATGTGGCACCACCGGTGATCAGCAAAATCCGTCACTTGCGTTTGCCTATAGGTGCGTCGCTGATGATCAGCATGCATGAAATCAGTGGCCTCACGATCAAGGAATTACGTGCCCTGATGGGGGATAAAAGGGAAACCTTCCGCATTACGGATTCGCAATTAAAATCCACGCTTGCGAAGTCACGCCCCAAAAGCAAAGAACAGTCCATGAGCCACCAATACTGAGAACAGTACCAGGCTCAGGCTTAATTCGCTGATCAAGAATATCGTCTGGGAAAAGTCAGCCTCAGGCGTGCACCGGGATATTCGCTGCGGGCTTCGCCATTAGCTATCTCGTAATGGCCGCCGTGCAATTCGACTATAGACTTGATAATGACAGAACCCAGGCCCAGCGATATTCCAGCCTGCCTGCTTGGCAAACCCTGGAACAGCAGGCGGGTGTCGCGCCTCTGACCAAAACGGAACATGGCATCGGCAGATAAACCAGGGCCATCGTCCTCAATGCTCAATACCAGCACTGTATCAACGGCAGACAGGCGTATGCGGACTTTGCTTTGCGCATATCTGGCGGCATTCTCAAAAACATTGCGTAATAGCCTGGATATCAGGTAGGTATCACCAGTGATAAACCCGCCCTGCTGGCTGCCTTGTTCACAGCCAGCGTCTATCTCCAGCACAAACTCTATGACCTGATCTGCCTGCTGTTGCATGTGTACGGCATGGCCTGTTTCGGCTTTCAGCAAATCGCATAAATCCACACTGCTGGCCTGGTTACGGTAACGCGGCTCATCAATATTGGCAATAAAGAACAGGTCATCGATGAGCTTGGTGAAATAATCCAGTTCATTACTGACGACAGTAAAAAACTCTTCTCGCTCCTGCTGTTCCATCGCCTCACCATGTACAGACAGGGTGTCAATCGCGGTGCGCAAACTGGTCAGCGGAGTACGCAAATCATGACCCAGCTCTTGCAAAAGCTCGCGCCTGGTTTTTTCTATGGCTTGCAACTGCAAAACCAGTCGCTGTATTTCATTGGCCATGGCATTGAAATGCTGCATCAGGCCACCTATGGCATCCAGCCTGCCAGAGGTAAAACGTGCGCTCAGGTTACCAGCCTCCATGTCTTGAATAACCCGCCGCGCTTCTGCCGACCGCATGCGCAGATATAGAGTCAGCAATAACAGACCCAGCAAAATTGCAGTAACTAGTGTCACCACGAACAAGGTCGCCATGGTAAAAAATGCGCCACGTGCAGGTGTACCTGGATTGTGTATCAGTAAATACCTGGGCTGGTCAGATTGCAGGCGCACAATGGCAGAAGCAGCCGTACCTGAAAAAAATCGCCCGCGTGCTACTACCTCATGGATTACGCCTGGCTTGGCACGCTGCAAAAGCGCGGCTGGTGGAACGGCATCTGCCGGGCTGCTGGCGAGTATCTGATTGTCTGCATTCACTATCCACATTTCCAGCGGGATTGCCGGTGACTCGCTGCGGTAAGTCTGTACAAGACGCAGACCCTCGGCGTAATCATGCCCCTCCACAATGCGGGCGATAAACAGATACATGCTGCGCTGTACTTCGTCCCCGGGGCGCGTAGTTACTTCCCTGATCATCCATAGATAGAACAGACTCAGCAGCAATGCAAAAAATACGCTGATCGCAAAAAACCGCAACCATAATGAACGACTCATGCATGCTCCAGTTTATAACCTATGCCATAAATGGCGACGATACGCTCAGTCGCACCGGCATCCTTTAATTTACGGCGCAAATGGCTAAGGTGGGAATCGATGGTACGGTCGTAAATGATATTACTGTCCTCAAACTGACTCAGTATCTGCTCACGGGTGATAGCGTCACCATTGGCACGTACCAGCAACATCAGCACATCATATTCTTTCTTGCCCAATTGTAGCGCTACTCCTCTGGCACTGACATTGCGGCGCTGTACATCCATCTCAATATCACCAAAACTGATGACCGCCCTTGGCTCCCTGGCTGGCTGTGCCCTGACCAATAGACGGCGCATACGGGCACTAAGTTCCCGCAGCCCACAGGGCTTGCGTATGTAATCGTCGGCACCGCCTTCCATGCTGGCGACCACGGCGCTTTCATCGGTCCTGGCAGACAACATCAATATCGGTGTTGCAGGGTGCAATGCGCGCAATGCCCTACACAGGCTGATACCGTCACCATCAGGCAGGCCCACATCCAGCAATATCAGCTCAAACGCCTGCTGCTCCAGTAACTGCATGGCGATAGCAATGCTGCCTGTATGGCTGAGTTCAAAACCCTCATAGCGCAAACCCATGCTCAAGGTGCGGGCGATCATGGGGTCATCTTCTACTAGCAGGACGGTAGTGGCAGGATTCATGGAGTTTGAAACATGTGGTAACAAAGTTTACTCCTTCATTTTGCCATATTGCGGTGAACGAGAAACTCTTCCATCAAAATTACAGAATTCATGTTTACAGTTTCTGACAGCGGGCCTGCACCTCTCGATCTGACAAGCGGGTCTGTCCATTATCTGTTCCCTACTGGAGATAACATGAACTATCCTGCTTCCGTGCTGAGCTTTGCCACTATGGCGGCTGCAGCCTGTTTGCTAAGTGCCTGTGGCGGTGGTAGCCCTGGCAGTCCTGGCACTACAACTGACGCTGTACCACCCGTTTCGGCCAGTGCTACCAATTCCACTACCCGCCTTACCGCCGCCATCGCGGCAGCCAAAAATGCAGCAAGCACAGACCCCATGTGCACCACCGACAAGCTGGGCGATTTTTACTGGGAAATCGGCAATGCCACCGACAATGCTCCCATAGTCTCTGCTTCGCAAGGCGCTGGCAGCGTTAAATCAAACACTTACTTCAATATTGCCTCTGCCTCGAAATGGATATT
The DNA here is from genome assembly GCF_009937975.1 of Undibacterium sp. YM2. Classification (NCBI taxonomy): domain Bacteria; kingdom Pseudomonadati; phylum Pseudomonadota; class Betaproteobacteria; order Burkholderiales; family Oxalobacteraceae; genus Undibacterium; species Undibacterium sp. YM2. The sequence continues at coordinate 1,941,127 of NZ_AP018441.1, read as the reverse complement.
TGGCGCCTACGTGCTGGAAAAGAAAGGCATCAACCAGGTACGCAGCAACAACACACTGAAGGATGGCTTGCGCTTTATGTCAGGTTATACTGGCTTCAATGAAGATGCCTGTGCTGGCACTCAGAATGTATCTGATTGCTATAAAGCAGGTATGGGCACTAACACTGACAAACCCAACTCACTAACCGAGAACAGATTTGACTATGACAGCGGCCATGATCAAAAGCTGGCGGTTGTAGATCTGGGCCTGGGTAATTTCACGGCAAACCAGCTGGATACGGAATACCAGAACACCATAGGCCTGAGCAAGGGTTTCAACATGGCAGCGCTTGACCCGCTGATGGCAGGCGGCATGATGGGTACGGCCACCGACTATGCGCTATTTCTCAAAAAAATCATGAAACAGGAACTGGTGATAGGCAGCTACCTCGGCGATGAGGCAGTCTGTGCCCTGCCTTCTGCCTGCCCTGGCAAGGTGGTGTTCTCACCTATATTATTGATGAATGAACCCTGGACTTACTCTTACAATCACTGGGTAGAATCAGAGAAAGGCAATGGCAGTATTGATGCCTACTCCAGCCCAGGCAAATGGGGTTTCTACCCATGGGTCAGCCCTGACAGGAAATACTATGGCATTTTGTCGCGCCACGATAAGGCAGCCGGGGCTTATGTGGAATCCGTCAAATGCGGTCGTCAGATACGCAAGGCCTTCATGAATGCCTTATGAAGCAACAGGATGCGCGGGCGGCAAGACAGCAAATTGCCGCTCTGCATAGGCTGTCAGTGCGACGATGCGCTTTTCTGTCTCGCGTTTGAATTTCAGACACAAGATAGGCGTCAACAACCATGACAGCCAGCGTGGTTTGGCCGTGATGTTATACGAGAAGCGCACACGGGTCAGCCCGTCAGACAAGGCCTTGAAATGCCAGCCACCAGCAAACTGATCAAAAATATAGGGGCCGCTGACCATCTTGACGGCGGCCACTTCATTTGGCTTATACGACACATATTCAATATCCATCGCCAGGCCATTGCCGTCTATGCAGCGGGCCTGCGCACCTATCGCGGCCTGTTTTGCATTCAGCAAATAGGACTCGGTAGTCAAGGTATCCCATTCTTGCCTGAGCGTGTAATCCTGGGTCAGGTCAAACAGATACTTGGCACTGGCCCTGACTTCAAATTCGTGTTTGATCAGCATATCTTGTCCTGTGATATTAATGGAAGAGAACTCATTGATTGCCAGCCAAAAACTGGCTCGGTGGCACACCAAAGTGTCGCTTGAACATGGCGATAAAGGCGCTTAGACTATCGTAATCGAGTTCAAGTGCAATGTTGGTTACTGCTGTCCCTGCAGCCAGTAATTCCAGCGCCCGCATGAGTCTGGCGCGTTGCCGCCAGTCAGAAAAACTCATGCCCGTTTCATCAGCAAAATGGCGGGTCATGCTGCGCGGCGCAATGCCTGCCCAGGTCGCCCAGTCTTGCATGGGGCGCGGGTCGCCAGGATTTTCCAATAATGCACCGGCGATTTTGACGAGGCGGCGGTCGGTGGGCATGGCGAGTACAAAATCCTGAGGGGGCAAACTCGCTACTTCATCGACAATGACGGCCAGTACACGCTCTTGAGCTGCACTCAACTGATCGCTGATACCCCAGCTTGCAGCACGCAAAACTGCTTCACGCAATAAACCGGATACTTGAAACACCTGGGTTTTGGCAGGCAACACTTCTGAAGGGGCAAGATAGGCACTCCAGCCATTGAACAAATGGCTGGTACGTAAGGCATGAGGGATAAACGGTGGCAGCCAGATGGCATAGCCCTGAGGCACAAGCAGATGCTGCTGTTCTGCTTCGAGCACCAGCACACCTGTCGTTGCGGCCAGCAACTGACCGCGGGCATGGCTGTGTTCTGGCGTCATCCTCGCATGGGCCTTGCTGGTGACAGCGTAGGCAATCGCCCCGCCATCCGCGTTGGCGTGCTCGGGATTGATCAGGGGTAAGGGCTTGGCCTCAGTTCGACACATGTTGGCATTATATCGCAAGCGACTTTTGTGCATGGAGCGCAAACTTCAGTCTCCATTCACCCACAAGGAAACAACATGAAAGCCGAAGACATACTCCCAGACCACATCAACACAACGACTATTGACGGCCTGACTATCAGAAAAGGCACGGTCGCTGCCTTCGTGGTCAATGCAAAGACTTACCTGCAGCCAGACAGTTCTGCAGACGAACGCGCGAATGCAAAAGCAGCCGTAGTTGAAGCCCTGCCCGCCTTGAAGGCTTTGGGTATATTTGATGTATTCGCTATTGCAGACACTGGCCTGCGTGACATGCTGGCAAAACATCAGTAGTAACCCGATTCTGACCATGCAGATCGTCAATGAGGCAAGCCAGCACTATGCTCATTAGCCTTATTGACGGCGCAGGTTTGCCAGCACAGTCTTGTCGAGTTTTGCTGCCACACCGACGCTGCGCCCCGCCAGATTGGGAATACTGAAATGAATTGCGCTACCCAAAATCTGCGCACACTCCGACAGGCTGAGCCCGTAATCCTGCTGCAGCCACTGCACCATACCGCCAGTTGCTGCCCGCAGGGCATCATCCAGTGAACCGGCCTGGCCCAGCACCATGATCTGCGTTGGCGACTCTACTCTTGGTGTATTGACAGATTTCCCTTTAATGACATCGACGGTAAATTCCACGTCCATGGATGTTTCCAATGCATATTGCGAAGTCTCGCCATCTCCCTGCAAGGCATGTGCATCGCCCAGATAGAGCAAGGCACCGGGTTGCTGCACAGTCAGATAGACGGTATTACCTTCAACGACCTCATTAAAATCCATATTGCCGCCAAAGCGGCCAGTGTCACCTGTAGATATAGGTGGCGAACCATTGCCCGGCGCAACCGCCAGCCCACCCAGCATGGGGCGCACTGGCAAACTCAAATTACGCAAGCCTTCTGTTGGCGTCTCAGGACTTGCCAGACCGCGTTCCCTATCCAGCTTCCAGCGTATGGCCTTGCCAAGATTTGTGGCTTTGGCTGCGAGTGCAGTACCCATTGCCCTGCCGACGATACTGTCAAGGCTGTCGGCATAATCACGGTTCAGGCGCAAGCGTTTAAGATGGATGACCAGCGTATCACCCGGCTCGGCAGTACCGACAAAAAACGGACCAGTCTGTGGATTGCCATACAAGGCTTTGGTGACACCATTTTCATCGACGCCGCCAGAGTCTATGGTCTTGGTATGCACCGTATCGCCTGGCCAGACCGTCAGCACTGGCAGACGGTGCGGGTCGAATTCATTGGAATAATCCGTAGGCTGGAAATCGTATTTTCGTGCCGCTCCGGCAGGGCGATCAGGTATCCTGCGTGCACTGAATGTGTGTACGGCTCTTGCCTGCGGGTTATTTGTATCAGGAAAATCAGCCGTGCCCTGCATGGCATCTTTGCTGACTGTGCCGACATAGGAATACTTGGCCTTGTCAGCATCCGTTACCGTGAACGCTATGCCTTTGGCGGAGCGCGTACCAAGAAGCTGGTCACCATCGAGCTTGCCGCTGATGCTGCTGCCATTTACTGTCAGGCTCAAGGTCTGATAAGAACGGTTACCCCATCTATCAACTTGCAATAGCCAATGCTCTTCATCTGCTGCAGTCGCCAGACAGGGGGCAAGAAAGATCAATAACATCGCGTATCGCAGCATGTTTTTTCCAGTGAAGAAATTAAATGTAGCTGCGATACTAAATTATTCTGCGCCTAAGCTTCAATAAATGCGATGAACTGCCAATAGCCAAGCACAGACTGCAAACGCAGCCCCGAAATTTGCGCTACCGACTCATGATGAATTTATGGTTTTACCTTGCTTTGACGAATTTCCAGTGCCTTGGCCAGCAATTCATCGCTACTCCAGTGCCGCGTCAGCCACACAGTAAGTGCCTCGCCAGAGATGTGCCAATTCACCATACGGCGGTCTTGCAGGTGATCGTAATTATAGTTTCTGGCGACATACCAGGCCAAGTGTAAGCCAGCAGGGTCAGGCTTATCCAGCAACAGAGAATATATTTCATAGGGCGTTAAGACCTCTACTTGCATAGCTCCCTGCTCTTTCACTTCTTTCCAGATCAGCGCTTTGTCTTCTGGGCTGAGCACTGCGATTTTGGCATGTTCGGGTCGGCCTGCAATGTTTGATAAACCGTATGCGTACAATAGCCAGGGACCACTCAACAGCACCAGAAAGATGAAGCATAAAACTGCAACCAGGCTCTTTAAAAATAGTCTGTATAAGCGAGGCACGGCAAATTTGCTTTCACTGGTAGTTTTTTCAAGTATCAATTTGCTTTAAAAATCCTTACTGGAAGTACAGTTCCATTACTGCGTCGCCTGCCCCATGGATGCAGCCAGCATCGCCTGCACCCTTGATCGTACAAAAGCGATATGGCTGCGCAAGCCATATAATTCCTCGGCATAAGACAAGGGTATGGTGATGCGATTGACTTTTTCTTCTATCTCATCGAGATAGCGCAACTGTTTCTCTGCAACGCCATGCCTGTCTTCTGCTGCGACTTCTTCTATCGCCTGCTCTACCAGCCGCAATTGTCCATACCAGCGGTAAATGCGTGAGCGTATGCGCCAGACGTACAAGGGCGGGATGATCTTTGACAGCGGCAGGAACAAGGCACCGAGGGCGACGATGACGACCCACATGCGTTCTATGAAATTGGCAATCCAGAAGCTCAGGTAACGCTGCAACACGGGCGGGCCGTTTTTATAGAATTTTTCAGCCTCATGTGCTACTGGTATTTCAGTATATTTATCGGAGGGGAACTCACCCTGACGGCTGAACCAGTCTGCACCGCTATGTATCCTGTGCGCGGCTTGCAGCAACAAACCCATCAGGGCCGGATGCAGGCTTTCATGGGCGACCAGGGTCGCTGTTGGTGCAATCAAATGATAATCACGGGCAGGAATATCCTTACCTATATCGACAATACCGCGCGGCAGTACGACATGCGACAAGAAGGGGAAACGCCTTGTATACGCCTCTGCCTGGACGAAATCAAACAGGCGTATGCCGGGAGTCAGCAATAACATCTGCACCAGCGGCGAATCACTGGCAGAGCTGAAAATCAATACATCAACCTTGCCATCCAGTAAAGCAGCCGTGCCCGGCGTATCAGCCAGTTTTTGTATGCTGACATCTTCTTCTGACATGCCATTGACACTTAAAATCTGGCTGAACAGTTTGGCGACGCCGTTACCATCAGGGCCCACATTGACAGTCTTGCCCTTGAACTGGCTAATCGTGGTGACTTCTTTGGGGCTGCGGTAAAACACCCAGATGGGCTCATAAAACAGGCTACCCAGTGAGATCAGGCCACGTTCATGCGCCTGTGCTTCATCACTCGAACCACTGCGCACAAAGCCAACTTCAATTTCAGAATCAGGGTCACTGATGCGGCTCAGGTTTTCTTCTGATCCTTGCGACACTTGCTGGCGTAGGGTGATCTGGTTTTTTTGCAGTTCTTGCGCATAGCGTTTTGCAAAGCGCTCATAAGAACCATTTTCCTGCCCGCTGGAAATATCGATCACACGCGGTGGTGCTGGATCTACCAGCCAGTAACCAACGCCACAGACTATCACCACCATCAGCGTGATCGGGCCAAATGCGACCAGCAGATCACGCAGATTGAAGAGGGTGAATTTGATCTTTTGCATGTTCAGGCAGGCTTGGCAGGCGTGGGAATGTATTCGGCTTTCAGTTGCTGCAAGCCTTCCAGCATTTTTTGATAGGCCACTGGTACTTGCTGCTCGTCGCCCTTAACGCCCAGTTCTATATGCCTGCGTTCAGTTTCACTACCAACACTGGGCAGGCTAAAAACTTTGATCAGCGGGAAATCGGCTTCCAGTTTCTCCATCAGAGGTGTGACAATGGATTCAGCCATTTCATACACCAGTACTGATTGTTCAAACTGTGCATGCTGATTGAACAGGTGAGTAAAATAGGTATCCAGCACCCACTCCAACATCGGCCAGGCCATGACCGGAAAGCCGGGAACAAAGAAGTGGTTACGTATGGAAAAACCGGCGATCTTGTTGAATGGATTGGGGATGATATCGGCCCCAAGCGGGAACTCGCCCATCTTCAACCTGTGTAAATGGTCAGGCGTCGTCAGGTCGGCCACTTCGCCTTTTTCTTTGGCGATATCCATGATGCGTTCCTGTATCAGCAGTTTGGCTTCTGGATGCAGAACGACAGGTAAATCCAGCGCCGCTGCCGCGCATTGACGGGTATGGTCGTCTGGTGTCGCACCTATGCCACCGGTAGAAAACACCACGTCACCACTGGCAAAGCTGCGCTTCAGAGTCGATGTAATGCGCTCGCGGTTGTCGCCTATATACTCAACCCAGTCAAGCTGCATGCCACGCGCCTTCAGCAAGGCGATGACTTTGGTCATGTGCTTGTCTTCGCGTTTGCCAGATAAAATCTCATCGCCAACGATAATCAGACCGATTGCCACGATTTCTCCTTATTTTTATATTACAGGCTGGGCAGCGATTGCGAAACTGACGCCCCTGTCTGGGGCGCTACGCTACGGTGACGCTGCAAGGCTTCCAGGCAGTAATGCTGGAACCACAGTCCAGTAAAGACAAACATCAGCACATAAACCCAGATCGCCACGCCTGCGATGACAGGCAAGAACAGGGTAGAAACAACCCCGCCCAGCCACAACAAACCAGGCGCCGCGCCAAACAGGCCAGCAATGATGCCTATAGACAGCAAAGACCAGCGATGCTCCTGCACCAGGCTGGCACGCTCATCTTCATCCGCATGCAGCGCCAGTGCATCGTACACCATGACCCGGTAAGTCAGCCAGCCCCACAAAAGCGGTTGCAACACCAGGCCGACGAAGGGGATCAGGTTCAGCGGCAAACTCACAAACCAGATCAGCGCAAAAATGAGAAAAGACGATAAGGAATGCCCCATGCTACCGAGGAACGTGCCGCCGTTCTTTTGTTCCAGCTCCGGGTAATCACGCATACCCACATGTTTGCTGATGGCAGGCATGGCAAACACTGCTATGCACATCAATGAAGTAAATATCATCAATGGCAAGAGTACCCACATGGCTACCAGCGGTACGACCACCATCTTGAAAGCAATCAGGCCGACTATGTTGAGGACACTGCTTACCCTTGCAAAACCATCGTGTTCACTCAGCCATGCCTGGATAAAATCCATCATGCTTTGCAAACCCCACCACATGGCAACACCCCATAAAATGAGGGCGATCATAAAAGGCAAAAAAGTCAGCAGCAGCATACGGTAATGCAATTGCGCTGCTACTGCCCTGCCCCAGGCCCGCATCACGGATGCGATATTCATGATTGCTTTTCCTTGTCAAATCCAAACATACGCTTTAAACCCAGCCATTGCTGTGACCAGAATCCTTCACCATAGTTGCGTGCGCTGCCTTCCGGTGCGGGCAACTGGTCACGTATGCCAGTCAGCGAAAATTCTTTGGCGAACAGGGCGGTACCAAACAACACATCCCAGATGGGGAACAACACCGCAAAGTTATGCCCGCCAAGGGTGCCCTTGCCATGGGTCTCATGGCCTATGCCTATGGCATGATGGGTACGGTGATAACGTGGTGACACCAGCAGGTATTCACCGATGCGGCCAAAATGAATGCGTACATTGGCATGTTGCAGGCTTTGCAGCATTTGTGATGCCATGACCAGCATCACATATTGTCCCGGCTCCACACCAATGACAATCGCAATCAAACCCATGTAAATATCACGGATAAAATCATCCAGCAGGTGGTTGCGGTTATCACTCCACAAGTTCATGTCGCGCTGGCTATGGTGCAGGCTATGCAATGCCCACCACCAGTTGAACTGGTGCTCGGCACGGTGATACCAGTAATCAAAGAAGTCCAGCACTATCAAATATGTCAGAAATAGCAAGACTGGATATTGCAACATGCCTGGCCAGATGTTTTCCAGGTTGAAGGGGTTCACGCCTTGGAGGTGCAGCAGGGCAGTCAGTTGATCCAGCAAGGGGTCAAGCACAAAAAACACCAGGATGGAAAAAGCCCCCAGTCTGTGCAAGGCGGTATAGATGAAATCATTCCAGCGTGCATAGCGGTTCTTGATTTCATGCACGGGTATCCATGCTTCCAGCGGGCGCAAGATGATGAACAGCACAATCAATTGCAAAACGCCGAGCATGAACCATTCGACGCCTTCATAGGAGTCTTCCACAAATTCACCCAACCCCAGATTAAACATGGAGGGCTGTACTATCGTTTCAAAAATCCAGGCTTGCAGATTTGTGAACAGATCGGAAATAGTCATTATTTTTTCTGCTGGTTTAAATTTTGATAAGCGGGGTGTTCGCGTAGAGTAGCAAAACAAAAGGATTTTTGCTCAAGGCCAATAAGCAATGGCTCCAGGTTTTCTGGCGCCCAGGCCTGTTTGCGTGACCAGATACCCAGATGCGCCATGAAAATATCACCATCCCTGAGTTTGTCGAGAGCACGTCTGAGCAACATGGGGTTGCTGAATTTTTCGCTGGACAATTCATCGCCAGAAAATCCGGCAGGTGACCAGCCTACATGCATGTAGCCACAAGCCTGTCCGGCCTTCAACAAATTGGGTGTGAGTTTGCCACCTGGCGCGCGCCACAAAGGATCGAGCTTTTTACCCGTCAGGGCAAAGAAGCGCTGATCGACACGGCGCAGCTCCTGGCAATATTCTTTTGCTGTCCATTGCAGGGTCTGGCCAGCTTGCGCACCAAACTGCGGTTTGACGGTGATACGGCCATCAGGCAAATCGCCGACAACATAGACATGATCAAAAGTGTGAGTACCAAAAGCATGGCCTTCCTCAGCCAGTTTTTTCCAGTAAGCTGACCAGCTCATGTCCAGCGAATAGTCGCCTTGCACGGTTTTTTCATTTGCCAGGAAAAATGTTGCCTTGATTTGATGGCGGCGCAGGGTCGTGGCAATCAGTTCTGCCTGCGACTGGCTGCCGGTATCAAAGGTCAGGTAGATGCTTCCCTTGCAGTTACCCGTTGCAGTCGCTGCAATCACCGCAGGCGAACACGCCATGGCGACCAAGGCCACATGTGCAGGCCACCGCAATTTACATATTGCCGGCACGATTGGCAAAGAAAACGCCATGCGGGGAACGACCAACCGGGATCAGCTTGATCACCTTGCGGCTGGCAATATCAATGACAGCCACTTTTTTGATCCAGCGCAGGGTTGCCCACAGGGTTTTACCATCTTCGCTGACTTCCATACAGTCAGGACCGCCTGGGACGGGAATAGAGCCGACAATTTCCAGGGTCTGCTGGTCAAGGATATTGATTTCGTTGGAAGTGCGGTTGGAAACAAAGAGATGGCGCTTGTCACCCAGGGCACGGAAATTATGCGTGCCCTCACCTGCCTTGATTTTCTTGACAGTTTTCTGGGTGCGCCAGTCTATGACTTCAACATAATTGCTGCCCATGATGCCGACCAGCAAGTATTTATCATCAGGTGTCATGGAAATACCTGCAGGCAGCTTTCCCACCGGGATAGTCCATTTGATTTTTTGAGTCGCCAGATCAATCGCAGAAATCTGGTCACTGCCCTGCTGGGTGATAAAAACCGTGGTGCTGGCGGCATCAAAAGCCATGTGGCTAGGCAATTTTGCCAATGGTACGCGTTGTACCAACTTCATCTCCTGGCCGTCAAACTTATAGAAATCGACACGATCGAGGCGCAGGGAATTAGAGATAAACCACTTCTGGTCTGGTGAAAAGCCAATCTGGTAGGGGTCAGCAATATCCTTCATGCGGCGTTGTATCTGGCCAGTCTTGGGGTCAAGAAATACCAGTTCATTACCCACCGCATTTGCCACGATCAGGGATTTGTTGTCTGGGGTGGCCATCAAATGATGGGGTTCCTTGCCTACAGGAAAGGTGCTGATTTCTTTATAAGTGACCTGGTCAAGCAGGCTCACCGTGGCATCGCGCGAATTGAGCACTACGACCACATTGGCCTGTGCAGAAAATGCAGAGAATGCGGAAACCAAAGAAAACGCCAAAGACGACAACAAGATACGACTACGCATGAAAAAGACCGCAAAAAAATAAATCGAACTGGCATTTTACAGCGCATGACAATAAGGAAAGAGCTTTCCTTTCATTGTTTTTCAGATTTTTCACCTAATTTGTCTAAAATCAAGCCAGAATCTATTGCTGCCAGAACAAGAACCTAAAGCTGAGCGACCAAAATCTTTTCTTTTGCTCTACAATTGCGCCAGCTTTTTTAGATCAGAGACGCTAATTCCAGTGAATTTTAGCCGGTATTTAACATGCTTCCCTATGAAATTGCCTGCATCGCACTACAAAGCAAGCAACAAAAAGTATCAGGGAACACGATATACGGACTTGAAAACAGCACAACTGGAATCAAATACCAGCAACGATTTTGTAGCGTGACAAACGCGGAATAAAGGAAAAAAATAATGAGTACTATTACAACAGTCAGTGGTTTGCAATATGAAGACAAAGTTGTCGGCGAAGGCGCGGAAGCCGTCGCAGGTAATCACGTCGATGTTCACTACACAGGCTGGTTGCAAAACCCTGACGGCAGCGCAGGCAAGAAGTTTGATTCCAGCAAAGACCGTGGTCAGCCATTTTCTTTCCCATTGGGTGCGGGTCATGTGATCAAAGGCTGGGATGAAGGCGTACAAGGCATGAAAGTGGGCGGTACTCGTCTGCTGACTATCCCTTCCAGCCTCGGTTACGGCCCACGCGGCGCTGGTGGTGTCATCCCTGGCAATGCAACTCTGATATTTGAAGTCGAATTGCTGGGCGTTTAATCCCCTGCTTTCCTGAGATCAGCATATAAACCCGGGGCTGGGGTCCCGGGTTTGAGTCACGTGGCACACCGCCCCTCTGATCTTTAAGACAAAAAAGCCAGGCTTTTGCCTGGCTTTTTGCTTATTTACTACAAGTTTGCTGAATACAGCTTATTCTTTAATGAAATGCTCGCGATAGTATTTGAGCTCTTCGATGGATTCCAAAATATCCGCCAGTGCCGTGTGCTTTTGATGCTTTTTGAAGCCGGATGCCAATTCAGGCTTCCAGCGGCGGCATAGTTCCTTCAATGTCGATACATCGAGATTACGGTAATGAAAAAAAGCTTCCAGTTTGGGCATGCCACGCGCCATGAAGCGGCGGTCCTGGCAGATGGTATTGCCACACATAGGTGACTTACCTGCTGGCACATAGGGCTTCAAGAAGGCGATCAGGGCGGCTTCAGCATCTGCCTCTGTCACGGTAGAGGCTTTGACCTTGTCGATCAGGCCAGAGCGGCCATGCGTGCCCTTGTTCCAGTTATCCATCTTGTCCAGGGTTTCATCAGATTGATGAATTGCAAATACGGGGCCTTCTGCCAGTACATTCAATTGTGAATCCGTTACCACCACGGCCACCTCAATGATACGATCTGTATCCGGGTCCAGGCCTGTCATTTCCATATCCAGCCAGATCAGGTTCATTTCATTTGGGCGGGCTGGCGTGGCAGGATTTGCAGTGTTTGTTTGAATGTCGGTCGCTTGTGACATAATTCTTCCTTGGCTATTACTTATCGAATGTCACATTTTCCCATGATTTCATCCGGTTTTTCGGTTTTATTCGTTTCCTTCCTGCTATTGACGCTGATTATTCAGTTCTGGCTGGGCTCCCGCCATATACGCCACATCCTGCGCAACCGTGCTGCTGTACCTGCGCAATTTGCAGAAAAGATAGGTCTGGCCTCTCACCAAAAGGCGGCGGACTACACCATTGCCAAGACCAAGCTGGGTATGGCAATGCTGCTGTTGAATGCAGCCGTGCTGATGGGCTTTACCCTGTTTGGCGGCTTGCAATGGCTGTCTGTGCATCTGGTCAAGCTTACTGGCTCCGGCATGTGGTATCAGATCAGCCTGCTGGTGGCATTTACCATCATCAGCAGCGTGATTGAATTCCCATTCAGCTATTACTCACAATTCGTGCTGGAAGAAAAATTTGGTTTCAACAAAATGACGCTGGGCCTGTTTTTCACTGACATGATCAAAAATGCCCTGATAGGTGCCGTACTGGGCTTGCCCCTGATATGGGTGATACTGACCCTGATGGAAAAAGCTGGCAGCCTGTGGTGGCTATATGCCTGGGCATTTTTCATCGGTTTCCAGATGTTGATCATGCTGATCTTCCCGGTTGTGATTGCTCCCCTGTTCAACAAATTCTGGCCGCTGGACAATGAAGAAGTACGTGAACGCATAGAAAACCTGAGCAAGCGCGTCAGCTTTGCCCTGAAAGGCATCTTTGTCATGGATGGGTCGAAACGCTCTGGCCATGGCAATGCCTATTTCTCCGGTTTTGGTGGCGCCAAGCGCATCGTGTTTTATGACACCTTGCTGGAACGCCTGGCACCAAATGAAATTGAAGCCGTGCTGGCGCATGAACTCGGTCACTTCAAGCTCAAGCACATCATCAAGCGCATGGCTGTCATGTTCGCCCTGTCGCTGGTCTTCATGGCCATGCTGGGCTTTTTTAAAGAGCAAATCTGGTTCTACACTGGCCTGGGCGTTGATCCCATGTTGCTGGCGCAAAATGATGCAATGGCGATTATTTTGTTCATGCTGGTCTTGCCTGTGTTTACTTTCCTGTTTTCACCGCTGAGCGCGATCACTTCGCGCAAACATGAATTTGAAGCTGACGCCTTTGCCGCCAAACACACGAATGCCAATGACCTGGTCACTGCCCTGGTCAAAATGTATGACGACAATTCTTCTACCCTAACGCCCGATCCACTGCATTCGGCGTTTTATGACTCACACCCTTCAGCATCGGTACGTATCAACCACCTGCTGGCCGCACAATAACGGAGACACCATGATCAAGACTACAGACCTGCTGGCGAAGAAATCCCAGCATACAGAAACCGGCCTCGACGATGCCATCCTGCCAGCCTACTTTGCAGCCACACCTGAATGGGCGCAAGATGGCCCGCGCATCGTCAGGACTTTCCAGTTCAAGAACTATTATGAAACCCTGGCTTTCATCAATGCGATTGCCTATGTGATCCATGCAGAAGATCATCACCCTGAACTGGTGGTGACCTATAACCGTTGCGTCATCAAGTTTGACACGCATACCGTCAATGATGGCAAGGGTGATATTTCAGAAAATGACTTTATCTGCGCTGCCAAGATAGATGCGATTTTTCAGCAGAGTTTTTCCTGATGGCGCGTCCACAAGCTTTAGTCATTGCTGCCCATGGCCGCCATTATCTGGTACAGGCCGAGATTGACGGTGAGCAGATCAAGCTCCATTGCGTCACCCGTGGCAAGAAAAGTGATGTCTCGGTTGGCGACATTGTTGAATACGCCCTTACATCCAAAAACCAGGGCGTGATAGAAGCCATCACCACGCGCAAGACTTTGCTGTATCGCTCTGACCAGTATAAATCGAAGATGCTGGCAGCCAACCTGACGCAATTGCTGATCGTCGTTGCGACTGAGCCCAGCTTTACCGATGACCTGGTATCACGCGCCCTGGTGGCTGCGGAATCGTCGGGCATCAAACCGCACCTGATCCTTAACAAGGTCGATGTCACTGCCTCCCTGCCAAAGGCAAGAGAGCGCGTTGGCCTGTATGCCAAGCTCGGCTATCCGGTACATGAAGTATCGGTCAGAACAGATCCCGAAGGTACGCGCCAGCTCATGCATAATCTGATGCAGGGGCAAAGCACTATCCTCATCGGGCAGTCTGGTATGGGCAAGTCCTCACTGATCAATTTGCTGATTCCCGACGCAGAAATCGCGACACGCGAAATCTCGGCAGCACTGGACACCGGCAAGCACACGACCACCTTCACCCGCCTGTATCACATGGATGAGAACTCTTATGTGATCGACTCCCCAGGCTTTCAGGAATTTGGTTTGCACCACCTCAGTGAAGGCATGCTGGAACGCGCCTTTCCTGAATTTTTGCCACACCTGGGCAAATGTAAATTCTATAATTGCCACCACCACACCGAACCTGGTTGCGCAATTCTGGCAGCAGTCAAGGATGGCGAAATCTCCACCATGCGGCATGACATGTTTGAACAACTGGTGCATGAATCGAAGCAAACTGTAGGATACTGAAGCGCATGAATTTAAAAAGAACAGGCCTCATAGCATCACTACTTTTTTTGCAAGTGGGCTATTCCCTTGCACAAATTGCTGACGCTAAAACAGACGAGAAGGATCCATGCAAGCAGATCTATTGTCGTACACCGAACGTCCGGCTTCAGTTGAATAATCAAGAGATATTTGAAAGTGCAATTGAAACACCGCTACCCGTACTGATCAATAATAAATTGATTTCTGTATACCCTGGTGAGATCGTGTTTATAGAAGCGAGTGTCGAGAACGGGGTCATCAAACTGGAGCAAGCGGTCGCTGCCAACACGCACCCGGAGCGCACTCTGGTTTTCAAATTCGAACAGATGGATAAAAAGAAGGACATGTTCCTGGAAGTGGAAAATCCATTCCCTGAGAATATCAAATTCAAGATGGGATATATGCTGACAGACTCCAGCAAAATATACGCCACTTCAAGTTGCCCAGTAGGTGGCAAACTGAAACTTTTTGAACACTGGCCCTATCCCATCTATCAATTATTGCTTACCCAGGCAAAGGTGCTGGGCCCGTCTGACAAGAAAGTATGCAATTAAGCCAGGCTGACAAGCAGTGCGATAAGAAACAGGAGAGATTCGAATGCAAGACATGGGTTCAACAGATCAGTGGCCACCACCTGGCTGCCCTGATTTATGCTGGCCAGAACTGCTGACGCCTGAAGACAGGTCGGCATGGTATCGCGCCGTCATCACAGCCTATGCGGCACTATGGGAAGGGCATGTCAGCCAGGCAGTTTTTGCCCCGGTCCGCGAAACAGATGTGCTTGAACTGGAACAGCGCTTGTCCTGTCAATTGCCAGCTGCATTAAAAGCTTATCATCTTGAATTTGGCGCCCTGTCACTCGCAGAAAAATTATGCAGCGTCAGCCCTGAAGGTGACACCCCTATCCAGCCTTTGCTGGAAGCATACCCAGGTATAGTTGATATGCTGGAGCACGACGATGAGCAAGTGCTGGAGCTGTTTGAAGACATGATAGTCTTTGGTGACTACCTGGGTAACGGCAATATGTTTTGCTTTCTTCGTGACATCGGCGAAGTATTTTATTTTGACCATGATGATGGCAGCATGCTCAATCCCTTCTTCAATTCAGTAGAAGAATATCTGGATGCACTGATGATACGCTGCCTCGCAGAAATACATGAGGATGAAGAAGCCGGTCTTGACCTGCTGGCCCAGCGCCACGGCACCGGGCTTGTGAGGAAATGGCTGTATTAATTATCCCATTCCTGTCAGGAAGCGTGCTTATCTGAATCAGGATAGAGGTTGCGATTTTGGTGCTCAGCCAACCAGCCTTGACATAAGAATTGAACAATACTGCTTGCCTTGCCACGCATGAACCTGAAGCCATAAGGCAGCTTGTCCATTGCCAGTGCAACCAGTATTTTCTCTGCCCTGCCCCTCGCAGCCTTGACCAATGAGGCTGCCGGAAAAACAGTCAATGAGGTGCCGACCACAAGGACCTTGGCCGCTGTGGTGATGTGCCTTCTGGATTCTTCGAGATATTCAACATCTTCACCGAACCAGACGATATCAGGGCGAAGTTGAGTACCATCTTCACAGAGCTGCCCCAATTGTATGGGCGCTGCATCAATACGGTAACGCCTGCGCGCTTCAGAAGTGCCGCGTGCATGGTTCAATTGTCCGTGCACATGAATGACGTTTGAAGAACCAGCTCTCTCATGAAGATCATCAACATTCTGGGTGATCACAACAACTTCGTAAGCTGATTCAAGTTCAGCAAGAGCAAG
This sequence comes from Undibacterium sp. YM2, assembly GCF_009937975.1. NCBI lineage: Bacteria > Pseudomonadati > Pseudomonadota > Betaproteobacteria > Burkholderiales > Oxalobacteraceae > Undibacterium > Undibacterium sp. YM2. Next base: position 1,925,149 of record NZ_AP018441.1, on the reverse strand, counting down.
ATGTGCGGCATTGGGTTGTGCCTCGGCTGCCTGCAACCTGCGTTCATTATAAAATTCCAGCACGACTTCAGGATGGGCACGCCAACCGCTTGGACTGGCCACCGCTTCCCATGAATAGTTATGCCACAGGCCATTTGCATCACGAAAAGTGGGAATTCCGCTCTCGGCGCTGATGCCTGAACCTGACAAGACAACTATTTTATTTGTTTGTATTTCGGCTTTCATAAGCAATGTTGGCGCGCTGAAGGAATTTTTTCGTGAAAATTCAACGCCACGGTATCAAGTGAAAGTTCAGCATATCATATGTCGAAAAAAAACCGCCGGAGGTAGCTCAGGCACCAACACTAAATTCATAAGTTTCCAGAACTCGCCAGGGATCATTGCCGCTTTGTTCTATCAGACAAATGCTGGGAAAAACAAGCTGCAAGGGTGTCGGCAGGTTAGCCGCAACGTCAAGAGAATTGCCGGGAGCCTTGGGGTTTCTGGGATGAGCCAGAGTCAGGTGTGGGCGCTGAGCCCTGATGTTTTTTGAGTCCAGCACAAACTCGCGCAGATGAAAAAATGCATCCTCCCCTGCTATGCAATGCATGATCAGGCCGTGCTCGTAGAATATTTCTGCAGGAGCGAAACTCAGGGATATGGCAGGCAGGTGCAAGTTTTGCAGCCTGCTCCTCATCGCGGGTAAATCCCCCAGCTCATCTTCGCGACATAAAGTTATATGTGCCGGGATAAGACTGCTCTGCGCAGGATCGACTACTCGCCGCACTTGCTCCAACTCTATGGCGGCTTGCACAGGTACAAACATGCTCAACTGCTGACGTGAATGTAGCATGGCCGAAATCAAAGGAAAATCAGGATTATGACTTAAAAGTCTCCAGCCATTTTTTCTCAGACGCAGTCAATGTTTTTTGCAGCATGCGCTCCGGCACTTCCCAGACTACGACTTTAGGTGGCTGGGTTTTGAATTCCTTGCTGTTCAGGTAGGCGTAGGCAGCCCCATCAAAATCGCCACCATCCTTGGCCAGGTTGGCAACCGGGGCGCCGAGATGCTGACTCAGGAAAGGAACAAAATTTGCAGCGCGACTAAAGGATGTGCCAACCAGGGCCACGGTCGGCAAGCCTGCATCGCCAAACAAATCATCACTGGCGACTGCTACGGGTGCGACCTTGCTGACCTGGGTGACTTCTGTCGCTGGGCGCATCCATGCTGGCAAGCCTTCAAGATTGGAAACGCGCATGAGGTCGCCTGATCGCTCGGTCGTATTGCTTTGTATGGCTTTGGGGTCAGGTGCATTTGCTGGCTTATCGACCAGCTTCAAAGATTGCAGGCGGTCTGCCAGGGTCGTCGCTGCAACGTTGGCACCGCGCTCATTCCAGTGTGAGTCGCTGCGGTAATAACGTTCTTCTTTCATGGCTGACAAAGCCGGCGCAAAGTTCAGCACTTCGACCTTGTTACTTGCGAGGGTACTGACCCAGTCATTCAAACGATTGGCAAATGCTGCGGGACGATGCAAGCCACACAGATGATCTTCTTCTATGCGGGTTTTGTCGGGCACGACAGCAACCACCAACTTGATGCCGCGCATTTGCAAGTCAGCAGCGGTTTGGGTGATAATCCTGGCCCTGGCGGCGGCATTCTCTGCTGCATGCGCGTAAGGGGTCAGCTCATCCGACAAGAACAACCAACCATCGCAGCCACGGCGCACAGAAGCGCCGGTATCACCGGCGATAGTCCAGGTGACGCCACGTTCAATTTTTGCGAATGGTTTACTTAACAGGAAGTGCTCATTCAACTGGGTTGAAAACTGCCGCGTTGCTTCGCCATCCAGCAAACGGTGTATTTTACCTATGCCTTCCCATTTTTCTTCTGGTACTTGGCGCAAGGATGTCTGGGTAACAGCAAAGCCACCCAGCATGATGACGCCAAAGGCAGCAACGGGGATAAAGCGTGTCCAGCCAGCTTTTTTGGGATCAAAACTAAAACACTCACTCATGATGATCTCCTAAAACTGGAAATACAAAAATGGAATTGCTTTTTGCCCGGCCAGAACCACGACAGCATAAGCAAAAGTCAGCACTGGCCAGGTCATGCTCCAGCCCGCAAAACCGAGGCCGCCCTGCTTGCCAATTTTGGTGGCAGGATAAACCACGCAAACCAGACCAAGCACAAAGGTCAGGATGATGCTGGGACGCAGCGCCTGGGCAATGGCATCACCCATGGCAACACCGTGCATACCGAACTGGCCTGCCCAGATATCGGTGGCAGTAGCAAAGCTCTCAGAGCGGAAAACTGTCCACGCCAGCATGACGACGAATAAGGTCAAGGTGCGCGACAAATAATTGGGCATGGACAAACCACGCTGAGTAAATGCGCGGTCACAGCACAGCGCTGTGCCCTGGATGATGCCCCAGATCAGGTAATTCCAGTTTTCACCACCATGCCAAAGTCCGCCGATTGCCATCGTCAGCAAGAGATTGATGTAGGTGCGGGTTGGTCCACCACGATTACCGCCCAGGCTGATGTAGAGATAATCACGCAACCATGACGACAGCGTCATGTGCCAGCGCCGCCAGAAATCCTGTATCGACACGGCCAGGTAGGGATTATTGAAATTTTCCTGGAAATCAAAACCCAGCATCAGGCCCAGACCTATGGCCATGGCGCTGTAGCCGGCAAAATCAAAATACAGTTGCAGAGTGTAGGCGGCACAGGCAGTCCAGGCATCGATCAAACTTGGATTATGCAAGCCAAACCCCAGGGTCACTATGGGTGACAAAGTGTCGGCAATCAAAACCTTCATCGAAAAGCCGACCATGAAACGGCGCACGCCGGCAGCAAACTTGTCTATGGAAAAAACACGTTCACGCAATTCGGTGTCGATGACCTTGTAGCGCACAATCGGGCCAGCGATCAGATGTGGGAACATCGCCATATAGGCGCTAAAAGAAATGATGCTGTACTGTGCATCCACGGTTTTGCGGCGCACATCAACAATATAAGAAATCGCATGCAAAACCGTGAAGGACAAGCCTATCGGCAGCATCAGGTTTTCCCACGGTATGGTGGGCATGTCGCGGCCAGTCAAAATGGTATTGAGTGAATACACCAGCATATTGGTGTATTTGTACCAGACCAGCGAAGACAGATTGAGGACGATGGCAATCACCATCAAGCGGGTCTTGCGTTGTTCGCTCTGGCTCTTGTCTATCAGTATTGCTGCACCCCAGGCAAGTACCGTCAGAGCGATAATCAGCAACAGGAATTTTGGTGTCCACCAGGCATAGAACAACCAGCTGCCTACCAATAAAGTGTGATTACGAAAGCGCTGGGGCGTGACGAGATAAAGCGCAAAAAACAGGGGTAGAAAGAGAGTCAGAAACTCCAGGGACGCAAATACCATGGCCAGAACCCGTAATCAGATCAGGACGTACTGTCGCGTACAAAGAAAGTCTGGCGTGCTTTTTTGCCAGGCATGACAACCACGCTATAACGCTCACCTGGTTGCAACTGCCCCAGGTCTATAGTTTTACCCACGTCCTTGGCATCACAAATGGCCTGGGTTTTCAGGCTGATGGGATTGACAAGGCGACGCTGCAGGCTGGCTGGTTTCACTGCTTCCAGTATGGCGGTATTTTTTTCTGCCACATTCAAACCAGCGGCATTGCAAGTGCTGTCCAGATTGAGCAAGGCAACCGAGGCTTTGCTGGCATTGAAATCTGTCGGCGTATCTTTTACCACTACAGTCGCTATGCCTGCGCCACTACTAACAATCGCTACAGTGACAAATTCACCCGGTTTGGCAACGACTTCGACAGAAGTCTTGGCGTTACCGACCTGCACATTGGCTGCCAGCCTGGCGCCCGCCTTGACGGGGTAAAAACGGGAAACCCTTGCGTCACCCTGGGCAGCCAACGCCACTTTGGCGGCACCATTGACCACACTGGCTTTATCTTCGCTTGCATTGAGAAACCTGACAAAGGATGAATCCTGGGCAGGCCCGGTTTCATACAGAGGATTGTCAGCATGTGCCGCCAGGGTCAGGGCTGAAGTCAGGCAAGCAAAGATAAGCTTTTTCATGTGGGTCAGAGTCCGTAATTATTTTTTGATGGTTTGCAAAACCGCAGGGGAAGAAATGGCATTGCCAATTGCAGTGCCCCAGGCTTTATAACCAGCCAGATCAAAATGCTGGCCATCAGAAGATGCCCATTCACCCGGTTTGGACATGGTCAGAGAATCGATATACGTACAAGGAGCGACGATCTCGGACAAATAGCCCGACATTTCTTTTGCACGGGCAAAAGTCTTGTTGAACTTGCCGCCTTCGGTACCCCAGGCTGGGCCTACCCAGACGCAACCTACTGCATTGTTTTTAACGCCTTTGGTCAGGCGGGAGACCTGTTGCCAGATCCATGTCTTCGGCAATTCGGGTGCGGCATAAGATGCCATGGTGTCGCCATTGACGACGACCACCAGATTAGGCTTGTAGGTTTTAACCAGCTCATTGAAGGGGCGGGTCATCGCGTCTTGCCCGGTTTTCACTTCTACCGGACCATCCTTGATACGGGTCGCACCACCGCAAGGTGACTGACTTTTCACCATCCAGTCACCGGCAGCAACACCGCAGGCACCGAAGGAATACACGACTGCACCCTTGCTCATCAAATCATCGTGCAAAGTGGTGATCAGGTAATCTGGGGTGGACATGTGGCTATCGCCAATGATCAGGACGGTCAGTCCGGCTAACAGTGCGCTCATAGTTTGTATTCTTTACAAAATCATTTAAAAAATATTCGCTGTTGAGTGCTTCATCATTTCTGGAAGACTTATCAGGCGAACTTCATCTGCAAAATGTTTCATTTATTAACACTTGATTGCATTTGCTTACAATTCCATCGGAATTTCGCGCAACCGCGGCGCTAATCACCAAATATTTATGCAAATACAGCAATGAAATCTAGTTTAAACAAACCAATATGAAATTCCAGCTAGTTGACGAAAGTTCACAAATGCAATTTTCCTTGCGGCAACTTTATAAAAATACTCCTTGTTGCGAGGGTGATTCCTTGTATCTGCCTAAAACCATCATTTGATGCTAAGCTCTGGGAGAAGGCAGTAACAAGAAGTGCAAGATCTTCTTTTATGGGCAAACCCAAGTAAAAAGGGTCAAATTTGCCTGCTCCCAGAATTTAATATGGGAAGCCTCGATTAATCCCTTATAATTAAGCAGTTATGACAAGCGGCGGCAAGCTTAACTTGCTGCCCGTTTTATTTATGGCTATCAAACATTTCCTGCAGTTTTCCGATTTCAGCCTGTCCGAGTTTGAATACGTGATGCAGCGTGCCCGCATCATCAAACAGCGTTTCAAGGCTTATCAGACCTACCACCCTCTACTGGACAGAACCCTGGTCATGGTGTTCGAGAAAAACTCGACACGTACCCGCCTGTCCTTTGAAGCAGGCATGCACCAGTTAGGCGGTGCAGCGATTTACCTGAATACCCGCGACAGCCAATTGGGCCGTGGTGAACCGGTAGAAGATGCTGGCCAGGTCATGTCACGCATGTGCGACATCATCATGATCCGCACCTTTGAGCAAGAAATGATAGAGCGCTTTGCCGCGAATTCGCGCGTACCTGTCATCAATGGCTTAACGAATCAGCATCATCCCTGCCAGGTACTGGCCGATGTGTTTACTTATATAGAACACCGTGGTTCCATCACCGGCAAAAAAGTGGCATGGATAGGTGATGCTAATAATATGCTGTACTCCTGGCTGCAGGCCGCCCAGGTATTCAACTTCCACCTGCACATCTCTACGCCCAAAGGCTACGACATTGATATGGCGCAGGTGACGGCAGACCCGTCGCAATACACGGTATTTGACAGCCCGTCCGACGCTTGCGCAGGTGTCGACCTGGTGAATACTGATGTCTGGACCAGCATGGGTTATGAAGATGAAAACCAGGCCCGCCTGAAAGCCTTTGACGGCTGGATAGTCGACGAAGCCAAGATGGCCCGCGCCCATCCCGATGCCCTGTTCATGCACTGCCTGCCCGCGCACCGTGGTGAAGAAGTATCTGCCGGTGTCATCGATGGCCCACAATCAGTAGTCTGGGACGAAGCCGAAAACCGCCTGCATGTGCAAAAAGCCTTGCTGGAATATTTAGTGGTGGGCGAGATTCGCTGATACGGTATTTTTTGGGAAAGACCTCTCAACACAGAGGCACAGAGACACAGAGAAAAACAGGAGAAAATCTTGTCAAAATTGAGATTTAATCTACGTCAATAAAGACTGTCTTAATTCAATGTCTCTGTAATCGTTTTATATTGGAAGCGGCAAGATCAAATAAAGGGTAATCGTAAGAGCTAAGTCGCAGATAAATGTTTGATGTTTTTCTCATGCCTTTCTCTGTGCCTCTGTGTCTCTGTGGTGAGCTTTTTGGTCTTCAGCATAAAGTTAGTTTAATTTTGAAAGCACATCATGAGCGATACTAAAAAAGTCGTCCTCGCCTATTCTGGCGGTCTGGATACCTCTGTCATTTTGAAATGGCTGCAAGATAATTATCAGTGTGAAATCGTCACTTTCACTGCCGATCTGGGCCAGGGCGAAGAGCTGGAACCGGCACGTGCCAAAGCCATCAAGTTTGGTATCAAGCCTGAAAATATTTTTATCGATGATGTGCGTGAAGAATTCGTGCGCGACTTCGTCTTCCCTATGTTCCGCGCCAATACGGTGTATGAAGGTGAATACCTGCTGGGTACGTCCATCGCCCGTCCACTGATCGCCAAACGTCTCATCGAAATCGCCAAAGAAACTGGTGCAGACACTATTTCCCACGGCGCGACTGGCAAAGGTAATGACCAGGTGCGTTTCGAGTTGGGTGCCTATGCGCTGATGCCAGGTATCAAGATCATCGCTCCATGGCGTGAATGGGATTTGCTGTCCCGTGAAAAACTGATGAAATATGCTGAAGATGCAGGCATAGAAATCGACCAGAAACATAAAAACGGTGGCGCGCCCTACTCCATGGATGCCAACCTGCTGCACATCAGTTTTGAAGGACGTCACCTGGAAAACCCAAGTGCCGAGGCTGAAGAATCCATGTGGCGCTGGACTGTCAGCCCTGAAGCTGCACCAGACCAGCCAGAATATCTGGATGTAGAATTTGAACGCGGTGACATCGTTGCCCTGAATGGTGTACGCATGTCGCCAGCAACCGTGCTGACAGAATTGAACCGCCTCGGTGGCAAGCACGGCATCGGTCGTCTGGACCTCGTGGAAAACCGTTATGTCGGCATGAAATCCCGTGGCTGCTATGAAACGCCAGGCGGCACCATCATGCTGCGCGCCCACCGTGCGATAGAATCCATCACCCTGGACCGTGAAGTCGCTCATCTGAAAGATGACCTGATGCCACGTTACGCCAGTCTGATTTATAACGGCTACTGGTGGGCACCTGAGCGCGTCGCTCTGCAAACCCTGATTGACCATACTCAACACACAGTTAATGGCTGGGTACGCCTGAAGCTGTACAAGGGCAATGTCATCACGGTATCGCGCGATTCCAAAACCGATTCGCTGTTCGACATGAACATCGCAACCTTTGATGAAGATGGCGGCGCCTACAACCAGGCAGACGCTGGCGGCTTCATCAAGCTGAATGCATTGCGCATGCGTATTGCTGCCAATGCCCGCGCAAAACGCGGTCAGTAATCACCTGAGTTTATTATCCCGCACGACCCGCCCATTCATTTGCGCGGGTCGTTTTTTCTTGGAATCTAAAAAATGTCTACCCAATTTGATCAAGTCAGTGTCGTTAAAAAAGCCAATCTCTACTTCGATGGCAAATGCGTATCCCACACGGTTTTGTTTGCCGATGGCAGCAAAAAAACCATAGGCGTGGTCTTTCCTTCCAGTCTGGTATTCAATACGGCGGCTGCCGAGATCATGGAAGTAAATGCAGGCAAGTGCCGCATACGTTTGCAGGGTGAAACGGAATGGAATACCTATGAAGCTGGCCAGCAATTCAACGTCCCGGCCAATTCACGTTTTGAAATCGAGACTATTGATACACTCGATTATGTCTGTCATTTTATCTGAGTAGTCTAATTCAGCAGAAAGTCAGCAGAAAGCCGACGATGGCAATTCCGTCGGCTTACGCCAGGCTTGCACTTGCAAGACAATCAGCGCCTTGCACTAATGCAGTTGCTGTAATGCTGAATCCAGAACCTCAGGTTTAAAACCGGCTATCTGGCGGTTGCCAACCAGTATCAGCGGTACGATCTCTCCTTTCAACTGCTTGAATTCCTTGCGTGCCTGCTCTGATTCATTAATATCAAATTTGACGTAGGTGATATTTTTCGCCTTCAGGTATTCCTGGGTTTTGGCACAATATGGGCAAGTAGCTGTCGCATACAGCACAACCTTGGTCTTTGCATCAGGGAAATACGCCTTGTAATCCCCTTCAATATAAGCCGGCGTCAGCCAGCGAGGAACATTGGCCGCTGCCAGCCCTACGGCCAGGCCAGCGATAAGGATCAAAGCGTATGAAGCGATTGATTTCAGTCTCTGTTTCAGCATTTTTCCACCTTCCATTGATAAGCCAAACAACGATTGCAGGCCAAGCCTTGATGAACTGCAATCAAGTTTCCATGGCCTGAGTCACGACCAGCAGTTGTGAACAATATTCCGGCCAGGCAAATATTGTCAATATAAATATTTAATAAGTATATTCAATAAATAAATATTGACCTATTGATATTGTTAACCTAGCATCAACGCGTTGAGATTACTCTCGACACAGCGACATTTGACTTTCACACAACCCCAGGAGTCAGTAATGAGCAAAATGAAAAAAGCATTGTTTACATTTTTTGTCGGCGTTGGTATCGCTTTCGGTTTCGCAGGCAGCGCATCTGCCCTTATCCCATGTGAGGTTTGTGTAGCCTGGTTTGAAGAATGCCAGAATGGCAATCAAGATTCTTGCAATCTGTTCTACACACCACGCTATCGTTGCGGTGGCTGCGTAGGCTAATATCAGCCTCGCTCGTCAGTTCCGCCTGCCGAGATGTAACAGCCTGGTGTGGGTACCAATGCCAACACAGGCTGTTCTGCAAGAGTACTTGCTTCCTCCCGACCGCCCCCTCCCGGTTACATAAACCTGACGATCAATACGCCGAATGGTCGCGACTGGCACCACCCTGAGCATTACTTAAAAATCTTCCCAATACGGTTGCTCACCAAAACAAGCCTTCAGATGAGCGATAAACAATTGTGCCTTGGCAGTATGCGAACGCCCGGGCATGCGCACTGCGTGTATGCCTGTCCGTGCAGCTTTGGCTGGCATGGGCAAGTTGGGGAACAAGAGTTCCAGTCTGCCTGCGCGCAGCATGTCGCACACCATCCAGCTGGCAAGATGCGCGATACCCATACCCGATACTGCGGCAGCGAGCAGTGCTTCGGTATCATCACTTTTGAAATTGCCTTTGACTGGCAAGGCCGCCTCATTCCTGACACCCGCAAAACTCCACCAGCCATATGGCAAGGGTGACGATGCGATATTGAGGCAATTGTGTTGCAGCAATTGTTCGGGAGAGGCTGGCCGCCCATGCGCAGCCAGATAAGCCGGGCTGGCACAAGCCAGCCGGTTAATCGGTGCCAGCCGGGTCGCAACTAGGTCACTATCAGGTAGCACACCTATGCGTATCGCCACATCTACCCTGCGCGTGAGCAAATCAACGAAATCATCACTGAGATGCAAATCTATCTGCATCAAAGGATAGCGCTCAAGAAAACTGGCCAGTGCCGGCACCACATGCATGCGGCCAAATGCTGCCGGCGCTGTCACGGTCAACAAACCTCGCGGATCAGCATGCAGGTCAGCCAGTACATGCCTGGCCTCCTCCATTTCAGCAACGATGGTACGGGCACGCGGCAAAAACTGATTACCGGCATCAGTCAAAGTGATGGAGCGCGAACTGCGGGCAAACAGCCTGACACCCAGATCGGCCTCCAGCGCATCAAGCTTGCGAGTAATGGAAGAGACCGCCAGATCATGACTGCGCGCGACAGCGCTGAAGCTGCCCTCGGTGGCTACCGCGATAAAGGTTTTGATTTCATCCAGCATGATGATGCTACTTTCTGGCCAAGCCTGACCTATCTTTGCTTATTTTGCAAAATACTTATTTTATCTGGCTTGATCTTACCGAAATACGCAATCGATCACAATGGCGTTGCTATTCAAACCCAGGCATAAGAAGAACCCACGAGGACAAAGTCAACGCTATATCTCATTTGAAGCAGATGCAGAATTGAGGTGAGGATGCAGGCAATAGCTATGAGCCTGAAGAAGATATCTGCATGAAGCATGTTCAGCAAAAAATACCGCTATAACAATTGACATTGTGAAACTTACACAACTAATATGCAGTTTGTTTTTTTGCAATGGAAATGCATGTAAAGCCAGCATGTTTTTCAGCACAAGCAATACCAGGCAATACGGTAGGCGGTCACTCACAAAGGTTAGTCGGAATGAAATTATCTTTATTACTGATAATAATACTAAGCTCTTCGTCCTGTATCGAGGCGCAGGCCCAGATTAATATAGAAGGAAGAAAGGCCCGCCCACGCGCAGAGTGTGAGCGCTTATGTAATGAAGGATCTATTGATTTCGCACATAACCGGAAAGGTCTAGATAAAATCCGGACGGAAATTGAAAAAGAAAAAGATCCTGCAAAACTCAAAGAGCTACGCAAAAAAGAAGAAAACGAACTGGAACGTGTCAAAGACAAAGTTGAAAAATCCTGCGCATATATTTGCGAGGGCAATCCTGACTAAATCTGAGGTCTAATTAGTATTTGAATAAATTCATAATCACACTCTTCTATGGCAGGAGCGAAGCCTGCGATGAAGTCGTTTGTCAAAAATAAAATGAGATTAAATCGAATGAAAAGATTTTTATTGCTGGCATTGATATTAAGCGCATTGCCTGGTATGAACGCTCAGGCGCAGTTTAGCCCCGAAGGCAGGAAAGCGCGTCCACGTGCAGAGTGCGAGCGTGTATGTAATGAAATATCCCCTGATTTCGCAGTCAATCGAAAAGTACTCGACATCATTCGCGCAGAAATTGAAAAAGAAAAAGAGCCAGCAAAGCTAAAAGAGCTACGCAAAAAAGAAGAAGCTGAACTGGAACGCGTCAGAGTTAAGGCAGAAAAAGACTGCACAAAAATGTGCTCGCACAATCCAGAATAAACCTCGAGGTTTTACTGTCGGTAATTGACCATTAATTGTAATACTCTCTTGCGAGGATTAGACTTCTGAAAAACTGTATGTATATCCGCATCACCGCGATGTCCGGCTTGCTGCTCGCCAGCAGCCCAGTCTGGTCACAACAAAATACTCCTGCTGTTCCACCTGTCAATGTGGAAGCTCAAAAAGTGCAACAGGTAGAGATCAACGGTGCGCCAACAGATATAGAAGCGAACCGCGAACTGGCAGCAGGCAAACTCATCATAGGTCGCCAAAAAATTACCAATATTGGCTTGCAAAACGTGAATGAATTGCTCAAACGCGAGCCCGCCATCACCATAGGTAAAGATGGCCGTTTGAGCTTGCTAGGCTTGCCCGGTTACACTCAGATTCTCGTCGATGGATTACCTGCAATAGGTAAAAACCCGCTGGACCTTGATCTCAGTGAAGTGGAGCAGATAGAGATTATTAAAACTACCACCGCCGAGACCGGACCGTTTGGGATTGCGGGGACTATAAATGTCATTCTGCGTAAACATGTACGCAAAAACCAGCAACAACTGAATCTGGAAGTCAAAAGCATGGGCGGTGAGCATGGCGGCTCTGCCAATTGGCTTATGAACCAGTTTAGCCAGGACAGCCCGCTTAGTCTGATGGCCAGTGTATTTTTACAAAAAAACCAATCGCCTGGCAATGCGCAAGACACGCAAATATTGATAGCAGGATCACAGCTATTACCTCAATTTACTGCTAGCCGTCACAATCTGAATGAGAATGAGGCAGCAGCTTTGAGCGGAGAAGTTGCCTATAAAACTGAAAATGGCAGTTTGAGTTTCAAGCCCTCTACCGGGCAAATCAATTCCAATAAACTCAATGAAGAGCAACGTCTTTGGACAAGTGGGCAATCGTTGCAGTTGACCCAAACTTCTTCCGCCTCACTACGCAGCTACCGGCTTCCATTAAACTGGCAGTACGAGAGTGAGGAGTTGGGTAACATCGATGCTAATCTTGTCTGGAATGATGGCCAGATACGAAGTAATTCCAGCACCCTTCTGAATGACCAGGATAATGCTGCAAGCAATGGCTTAAGACGCCAGGAATGGCGCGATGATAATTGGAATTTGCTTTTGGCAATCAACCACCAAAAACACCTCAGTGGTGGTCACAGATTAAAGACCGGTTTGCAAGTCAGCCGTGATCAGCATGAGACCAGAACCAGCTATTTGCTCAATGGTGCCATCGACACCAGCCTGCTTGCATTGGGAAACATGACCAGCATACGGGAAGATAAATGGCGGGCATTCATCCAGGATGACTGGCGCATAGATAAAAACCTGGCCATGAATACAGGCCTATCATCTGAGGAACAGCGCTTTGACCTGACCGAAAACAATCTCACAAGCCAGTCACGTTTTCGCGTGTGGTCGCCCTCTTTACATGTGACAAAAAAACTGGAAGGTGATCAAAGACGTCAGTTGCGGGCATCGTTGGCGCGCAGCTTCAAGGCGCCAGAAAGCAATCAATTGATGCTGCAGCCCTCAGTCAATTCGCTGGCTCCCTGTACCAACATCAACGGCTGCGGCGCTAATACCATCGATACTGCGGACAGTAGTGGTAATCCCGGTTTACAGCCGGAACGTGCATTGGCGCTGAATCTGGCGTATGAACATGGCTTGAGCCGGGATAGCCAGATCAGCCTGGAATTTTATGCGCGCCAGATAGATCGCAAAATCGGCAAGGAAATTGTATTGGCGCCGGTGCCCTGGGCCAATGTGCCGCGTTATGTACAGCGCCCTGCCAACCTGGGTAGCGCCAGCGTGCAGGGTATTAACCTGGACTGGCGTGTGGCTATGCGTGACTTGTGGTCCACCTCTCCCAAGCTGGATGTGCGCGGCAGCCTCGGCTGGGCGCACTCGGTATTGAGTGATGTTCCAGGGCCAGATAACCGACTGGAAGGACAGTTGCCATGGCGTGCCAAACTGGGCATGACTTTTGCGATGAGCGATGCGCCTGTCAAAATTGATGTCGATGCCAACTGGTTGCCCGGCGACTGGCTGCGCAATAACCTGACGCTGCGCACCTATGAATCTCACCGCACCACATTGACGGCGAATGCCATCTGGACTGTCAACCCGCAATGCCGCCTGGTGCTGAACCTCGATAATCTGCTGGCACCTGATACCCAGACAGTAAGGGAATATTTCAATACCAGCAGCACTGTACGGACCAGCACGCAAAAAACCAACTATGCGCGTATTGGGCTGCGGATGGAATTCAAACTATAAGGAAAAAACCAAGAGCGCAACAATCATAAGTTCTTGAGGCCAGATTCAGCCATCAATCAAATTCATCCTGACGGGAATAGGAATAAGCGGTTTCTAAGATTTTCTTGCCTGATAAGCCTCGATTTGGGGCAACAGCACAAGCCGTCTGGCCAGACTGGCAGCAGACCAGTATAAGTCCCTGTCGTAGTACTGAGCCATCACGGGTATGGTTCCAGCCAGATTTAGCCATGGCTGTTTTGATTCGGTATAAATATGAATGTCTGGCGGCAGGTGGTCTGGCTGATCAAGCGTACCTACCCGTACAAACCTTAGCAAAGGCCCGGCACCCGCATAATTGCTCCAGATGGCAATCCGACAATGTGGGCAGCGCGCAATTTTCTGGCCTTTGCCACTGGCTGATGGCGTCTCCACCAGTTCAGGTTCTGCCCCGGTGTGAATGACACGGTCAGCCTCTATCATGGCATTCAGGGCAAAGGCAGTGCCGCTTTCACGCTGGCACCAGCGGCAATGACAGCAATGTACGATCAGCGGCGCACTGAGCATGCGATAGCGCAGCATGCCGCAATCACAACCACCTTCGAGTGGGTAAATCGATGCAGCCGTCATCTTTGCCAACTCCTCATTAATCGATGTCTTTGCCCGATTCAGCCCTGAACCTGCGCAGCTGATTGCCTGGTCTCGTTTACAAATGCAGACCAAACCGTCCAAGTCCAAGAATACCGATGAGGCCTATGGCTATCAGGTAAAGCGCCACGATGAAGCTGACGAGCTTGGGTTTGATCAGTATGCAAATGCCAGCGACAAGGGCAAGGATGGGCATCAGGGACAGGTGTATGTTCATGTATCACTATTCTAAGGTTGACCAGGTTGAGTATGCACGGCGGCATTACCCGCCATGCATGCCGTATAGTTCCACAGACTCACCTTATGTTCAAGCCTCTGATACCGGGCCTGACTCATCCTCTGGTTCACGCCAACTTGCAAAGAAATTCCGTGCCCTTTATTTGCTCAGCACATCTTCTACAATTTTCTGTATCTCACCTGACTTCTTCATGTCTGTCAGTATCTGGTTCAGCGCACGCATGAAATCAGGCTTGTAGGGATAGCGCCCGTTATCGCGATTGGTGTAACCCAGGTAGGCCTGCTCCTGGCTAATGACTGCAGCTTCGACGATGGCCTGGCTACTGTCAGCGTAAACGCCATCTGCCTTGATGCGCTCTATCTCCCACAAGATGGACAGACGGTCATTGACGTAGCAATCTATACGTCCCAGCAAGAGCTTGAGTATATTGGACCGGTTGCTGGGCGCCTGGTCTTCAAACATCTTGCCATCCTTGACGGCTTTTCTATACTTGTCGCCGCCGATTTGAAATCCGGCATTGATGCCAACTTTCAGTCCCTGGAAATCTTCGGGCCAACTTGAGGGATGTTTTCTTCTCTTCATGGAATTCTCACTGCAAAAAGCCACCACCTGTTCAGTCAGCACGGGCTCGGAATTGTTAAGATAAGGGCGCTCAAGTGGCCGGTTATAGGGTGGGAACAAAGCCAGCCCCTGCCCGGTTTCCATCAGCATGAGCCCGCGCTTCCAGGGTACTGGCTTGATGTGCACCTTGTAAGCAGGCATACGTTCGAAGGCTTTACTGAAGATGGCAGGATAAATGCCTCTGGCCTCGCCATTTTCCTTGTATGAGTACGGTGGATAAGATTCGTCGGCATAAATGCTAACTTCGATGATATCTGCCGCCAATGCTGGCACGCACAGGCAAAGCAAAATTAGCAGTATGAATTTCATGCTCAGGCTCCCTGACTTTGATGGACACTCTTTTCATCGCTTACCCATGAATCAGGGTAGGCAGCCAGAACCAGGCATACAAGGAAAAGTCAGAAAACACCCATGAAAAACATCTTGTTTTTGCATAATTAACCATATTCCTGTTATCTTAACGATTTGTTATTTAACCCTGAATTCATCAGCGGAGATATGTATGGCAATCAACAACAAGGTGCAGGGAATTGATGTTTCCCACTATCAAGGCACAGTCAACTGGACTGCAGTCAAAAGTGCAGGCATTAGCTTTGCCTTTGCCAAGGCTACGGATGGCAATACCTATACTGACCCACAGTTCAAGACCAACTGGACTGGCATGAAAGCGGCAGGCATATTGCGTGGCGCATATCATTTTTATGAGAGCAATGATGATCCTGTGACGCAGGCGAATAATTTCATCAAGGCGGTAGGCAGTATTGCCATTGGCGACTTGCCCCCGGTAGTCGATATTGAAATCAATAAAGGTGGTTTTGGAAATGCCACGCTGGCGGCTAACCTGCAAATCTGGCTCAACACGGTAGAACAGGCACTGGGTCGCACACCGATGATTTATACCGGGCCATCGTTCTGGAACCAGAATATGAACAACAGTTTTTCGAGGTATGCATTGTGGATTGCGCAATATGGTGCTTCGCAGCCAACAATTCCCATTGGCTGGAGCAGTTGGACATTCTGGCAAAATTCTGAATCTGGTAGCGTGGCTGGCGTCACCGGCAGTGTGGATACCGACGTCTTTGCGGGTTCCATGGCGGACTTGCTGGCTTTTGCAGCAAAGAAATAAGATCGTTCGCAAACCTGATGCACGTGATTGAGTCAGATCCTCAATAATCTGGCTCAATCAAGTGCAGGCAAATTCAATCACCTTCCATCCAGCTTATTCCAACCCAATCCACCTCCTTCAATACCCCCTGCTGTAGTCTCGTACCACCATTTCAGACAACAAGAAATTAGCACTTTAATTTCTTTTGGGCAATTTTAAAAAATTGTGCATCCAGTCTGCACCTGCCTGCGTATATTCCCAAGCAGCAACAGGGCTGCGTATTTGAAGACGAAGAGAACATCATGACAAATTTGTATATTTCCATTCAGGCTGGCGGGCGCTGTCCAATTTATTGCAGCGCATGCCGTGCCGCGCTGACTGCAACTGAACTGGCATGTCAATGATGACGGCTCTTTTCAATACCAGGGTCTGGTCCGAGCAGCAGGAAAAATCAAAGCCGGATATTAGTTTTAGAAAACTGCTCGTATGCCTGCTGCCATTCGGCATCGCGCTGATCGCCGCTGACGCCATGGCAACAAAAGCAGATGAGATACAGGCGGGCAAAATCATCTATGAATCACGCTGCCTGGGTTGCCATACTGTAGAAGCCAACAATATAGGGCCCAGACACGCCAATGTATTTGGCCGCAAGGCTGGCAGCATTGCAGACTTTGAGTATTCACCTGCCTTGCGCAATGCCAGGATAGTCTGGAATGAAAAAACCCTGGACCGCTGGCTGCAAGACCCTGAAGCCTATATCCCTGGACAACAAATGGATGTCAGCGTCAGTAAAGACGGAGACAGGAAAAACCTGATCGCCTACCTGAAGACCCTGAGCACGAAAAGCAGCAAGCTCAACAAACCTTAACTATCGCCACGACTATTGCCGTTGATTAATTCTGGAGAGAAATATCGCTGAAAAGCCACAATAAAATCTTTTTATTTATATTTTATCGATAAAATGTATATAATTAATCCTTAATTTGATTTTTTCATATTGCGTATCTGGGAAGAGCAGAAGATTGTTCTACCGGGTTTGAAGTATTCCTCTCCAAAGGTGTTCGCCCGCAACTGGCAACGGTTGCGGGCTTTTTTTGCCTGCCGTGCCTACGCTGGCTTGTTATAAATCATCGCCATTTTTTCTACATGCTCCCTCACCTTACTTACCAGCTCTGGCGGCTCCAGCACCTCGGCATCTTCACCAAAGCGCAGAATTTCTGCACATGCCATCATCAGGGAACCTACGGGCATGGTCGCCTTGCACCAGCCGTCCCCGTCAAGTTCGCTGGCCAACTGCATTTCAGAAAAAACATAGGGCGACAGAAAGTGCTCCCTGAATTTCACCCCTCTTGGTGACAGACGCACGGTTGCCACATTCCTGTGCATGTCCTGCTCCAGGCGCTCGGTAGATTTGCGCCAATAGGCTGCCAGATCGAAAGGCGCAGGTCTTTCGAAGCGTTCTTCAAGCACCGACAATTCCAGCATGCGTGAAATGCGGTAGGTGCGTGGTGTGTCATCCACTTGCCCGACCAGGTACCAGGAACCGCTTTTCATGACGAGGCCCAAAGGCTCGACGACGCGCTCTTTGATTCCCTTCCAGCTCTGGTAACGTATCTGCATGCGCTTTTGCTCCCACACTGCATCGGCAACCTTGGGCAAGTGTGCAGGTTGCTCTGACTGACCAAACCAGGCCGGTGCATCGAGATGAAAGCGCGAACGCATTTGCTGCGCACCTTCACGTAAAGAGGCGGGCATGGCTGACAGTAGCTTGTTTTGCGCGGCCATCATGACAGAGCCCAGCCCCATGTCCGTGGCGGCTCCTGCCAGCCCGCTCATGAACAGGGCCTCGGCCTCTTTGGCGGACAAGCCATTGAGCTGGGTGCGGTAGCCATCGAGCAAACGATAGCCGCCACCTGAGCCACGCTCGCTATAAATGGGGATACCCGCCTCACTCATGGCGTCGATATCTCGATAGATAGTGCGCAGATTGACTGCGCATTCATCAGCCAGTTCTGGCGCGGTGGCAAAACCACGTGCCTGCAGGATAGTCAGGATGGAGATAAGTCGGCTGGCACGCATGGTAAAAACTGATCCTTTTGCCATATTTTTAAAATATAAAAGAATAATAAGCTAACCTGACAAAAGATGTCAGGTATAGAGGCATATTCTTATATCAACGGCCCGGCAATTCCGCCTCCGCGATAAAAAGAAAGGTCTTATCATGAGCAATGCAGACAACATCACCCTGTTCTACTCCCCACAAACACGCGCTACAGGCGCTTTGATTATGCTGGAAGAATTAGGCGCACCTTATCAATTGCATGTCTTGAACATGAAAGCTGGCGAGCAAAGACAAAGCGCCTATCTGGCCATCAACCCCATGGGTAAAGTGCCTGCAATACTGCATCGCGGTGAACTGATCACTGAACAAGTGGCAGTATTCTTGTATCTGGCAGACCTGTTCCCGCAGGCAGGCCTGACACCCGCACTGGATAGCCAGTTGCGCGGCCCTTATCTGCGCTGGATGGCCTACTATGCGGCCTGCTATGAGCCTGCACTGGTAGATAAGTTTGCGCAACATCCGCCAGCAATGCCTTCGATGTGCCCTTACGGTGATTTTGACACCATGCTGGGTATCATCAAGGCACAACTGGAAAAAGGACCATATTTACTGGGTGAGCAATTCACGGCAGCAGATGTACTCTGGGGCAACGCCTTGCGCTGGGGTACCATGTTCAAGCTCGTACCTGAATCGCCTGTCGTCATGAGTTACATTGAACGCGTCTGCAGCCGTCCGGCGTTTGTCAAAGTCGGTGCCATTGATGCAGCCTGGGCAGCAGAACACGAGCGCATCGCCAGTGAAGCGCAGTCTGAAAGCAAGGCTGCCTAAGCTGCAAGCTAAATTACAAGCTAAAAAGTAGTGCATATCGCCCGGTTGTTTCTCCGGGCGATATGCACATAAGAAATCCATTCCAGCTATTTTGTTTCCCCGCCTTCAGTTTCTCCCCCTCTGAAACATGTCTGGCATGTCTGCAAAAATATATTGCAACAATATAAATTCCCAGGGCTATGCATGGCACAATTGCCAGTTGCAGTCTTTACTTGCACGCTTACAGAAAATTACCAAATAGACAGCCGCAAACGATTGTCTTGCAGCCTTGCTTTGGATAGTATCCGTGCAATAAAAAAGCCATACCCCAGAGGGAGAATTCATGCGTCGTATTTGGATCGTCACCGGCACTGTTGTTACAGTTGCCGCTGCTGCTGTTGCCTACCAGTTGAGCAAACACTGGAAGGATTACCACTATGTTGGCACCCGCCTCATGGTGGATATTTCCCAACCAGATGCCTTGATACGCACCACCAGCCTGTCGAAGCTGCCGCGCGACTTGCTGCAAGTGCCGATAGCCAAAGATGTGCTGACCGAAGACCTGGCCTTCTACTACGAGCAAAATGAAGACCGCCTGGGTTTGAATGGTGCCGTCAAACGTATTGCCTACGAGCATGAGCTTGACTGGCAAGACAAGCTGTATGCCAGCATTTTCAATGAACCTGCAGAAGTGGCTTTCTGGCGCGATGGCAAAGGGGCCTTGCGTCACTATGCCGTTGTCATGCGCATGGGCCTGTTCAATAAAGCCTTGCAGGAAGCCGCCAAGGTAGCGATGAAAGATGGCCAACTCAAACTGGCCGGTGATATCAGCACCAGCAATGGCAAGGCCCAGATCATGGCGCTGGAAGTCAATCCGCGCCGCACCCTGCTGCTGATCAGCCAGGGTGACCGCGTCGTAGTCTTGTCTGACCCTGGTCTTTTGTTTGATGACAAAAACGGCGTCGTGACAGAAGCCCGCGCTGCGGTAGCCAATTGGCTGGAACATGATGGCGCGCTGTCGCTGCAATTTGATCTCGATAGTATTGCACCTGCACCAGCCCAGCCTGCTAGCACGGCAAAACATACTCTGGCTATCGGTGCTCCTACCATGGCCCTGGGTTACGGCGCTTTTGTATCCGGCTTCAAGGGCATGCGCTTTGACTTTGGTGGCAACTGGTCAACCTCGGTCTGGCTGGATTCCAAAAAAACTTCTTCGGCACAGTTGCTTGACCCAGCCCTGTGGACTGCTGCGCCAGCCAACCCAAGCGCATGTATCACCGTGCCAATTGACTGGACCATGGTCAATACTGTCTTGAAACAGGCTGATGCCAAACCAAAGTTGCCAGAGCAGGCATTGGCGCCGTTGTCTGGCCCAGGCCTGGCTTGTTGGTACCGCGAATCGAATTTGTATTCTCCTGTCTTTATCACCAAGCTACCGCTGAACACTGCCAACCGCGATGCTACCTTGCAAGCCATGGCGACCTGGGCAATAGCCAGCGGTGAACAGGCTGCACCAGGTAAGGGAACGACCAGGGCCAAGCCTGATCAGAAACTATGGCGCAATACCAAGAGCATGGCTACGCTGGCCGCCAGTGGCGACTTTGTGGTGTTCTCACCCGACGGCGGGCTGGTAGAAAAAGTGGTGGACACCATCGCCCGTAGTAACCCCAGCGTGGCTGACCAGACATCTGGCGCACAAAGCACCCTGGGCCTGATCACGCCACGCCCCTTGTCAGAAATGGCTCAACGTGAAATCTACGCGGCCCTGGCAAAACCTGAAGATGCCAGCTTCCTCGAAGCCGCGAAGACACATCTACCTGCCCGCATCAAAGCTCTGGCGACTTACCCACCTATCCGTCTGGAACTGAGCAAGGCACAGGCCAGTGGCAAAGCCTGGCAAAAAGTTGAATGGGTCAGCAAGGAGAAATCCAATTGAAACGCCGGCATGTACTGACTGGCATGCTCGCCACCAGCACCATGCTGGGCTGGCACAGGCTGGCGCTGGCCAATAAGCTCACGGCACCGGCTGTGCCACTGCCTGCCGCAAGTGCTGCCAAAGCTGGAACAACTACTGCGCCTGTCGTTATTGCACCAAGCTTGACACCAGCCCAGTCGCGCAGTTGCCGCGCCTGGATGACGCGCATTATCGCTGCCCAGCTGACTGCAGGCCCGACACCGCGCTGGCAACAGCGTGATTGCGTAGGCCTGGTGCGTTTTGCGGTGGCTGAATCCCTGCGTGAGCATGATGAAAAATGGAAGCGGGCGAATGGCATGCTGGGCACTGCGTTGCCGCCAGAGATAGCTCTCGATCAAGGCACGCAATCAGTACGCCATCAATGGCGACTGGCTGACGGTAGCACCTCTGCCTATGTTAGCGCCATAGAAATGGTGCAGGAGAATGCCAGGTTCCGCGGCAAGGACTGCAATCTGGCATCCCCCGGTGATCTGCTGTTCTATGACCAGGGCGACGCCCAGCATCTGATGGTGTGGATGAATTCTTACATCGCCTATCACACTGGCACGGTCACACCAACTGACAATGGTCTGCGCGCCGTCAAGCTGCGTGACCTGCAGGCCTGGCGCGACACGCGCTGGCACCCTACCCAAGATAATCCCAATTTTGCTGGCGTGTATCGCCTCAATTTCTTGTCCGCCTGAAAGCGCCCAATGAAAGCTACATTCAAACAATCCCGTTATTTCACTTTATTGACAGCGCTGTGCGCGATGCTGCTCTTCATGCCTGCCCTGGCACAAGACGGCGGTGGGGGCTCGTCTTTCTTCCTGCTCAGCGATGCAGCCTATGGCTCCGGCGACACTGCGATGGTGAGGCTGGAAGCCCAGGACATGGGACAGATTTCTGAGCTAGGCGGTGTCGATGTCTATGTTTATAAGGTCAAGGACCCACTGGAATTTTTAAAGGCGCAAAAGAATTTGCACCGCATTGATGCCCAAGGTAACTACAAGGGCAAAGGCGTGTCCGATGCGCTGGCACGTACCTGGGATAACTGGTGGGATGCATCTCGTCGCATGTGGCGCAAGCTGTTTTCATCCGATGCCAGGAAAGCCGTAACTTCACGAGCGCCTGAAGTACGTCTGCACCCGCTGGTCAAAGCACCAACACCACAACAGATGAACCCGCTGTACCAGCCACTGAAGGCGCATACCCTGGTTGATAGCTTCCGCTACCCTGTACATGTCGCCCAGCCCATACAACCACCAAAAGGCGTCAAGCTCGATGGCAGCAGCAGTGAATTCATCATGTCGCCTAAAGGCAATGTGCTGATACCACTGGGTAAAAAAGAGCCTGGCCTGTACCTGGTAGAAGCCATGGTCGGCAGCTATCGCGCTGTGACTTTGGTGTTTGTCTCGGACTCTATCGCTGTGACCAAGGTATCAAGCAAACAAATGCTGGTCTGGGTAGCTGACCGCCGCACCAGCCAGGCTGTAGCAGATGCAAAAACAGTGTGGACAGATGGCGCAGGTATCCTGAGTACAGGTGCGACCGATGCCAGCGGTATCGTCAATTTTGAACGTGATGCACCAGAAAAAACTTATGTCTATGGTGAAGACAGCAAAGGCGGCGTGTTTGTCGCAGAAAATTATTACTACGATAGTGAAATCTATAACACCAAGCTGTATGCGGTGACTGACCGTCCTCTATACCGCCCTGGTGAAACGGTGTATGTGAAATTTTTGGGCCGTACTTTTGTGTCTGCACGCGAATCCACTGCCATCACCGCAGGTGAATTGAAGTTGCAGGTATTTGATGCGAATGGTTTCCCGGTAGCAGCACGGACCCTGCAAATGACGCCGCAGTCTGGCGGTGATACGGTATTCCAGTTACCTGACAATGCCGTCGCAGGTGGTTATGAATTGCGTTTCAGCTACAAGGGTAACAGCTATGGTGCAGCCTTTCGCGTCGCTGAATACCAGAAGCCGCATTTTGAAATCAATGTCATGCCCGGCAAGAAAGATTACAAGACCAATGAAGAAATCAAGGGCAAGCTGCAACTGGTGTACCCCGATGGCAAGCCTGTCGTCAATGCCAAGGCAGACCTGACAGTACGCGCCCAGCGCCTGACCATCGTTGAAGGCGACCTTGGTTATGCAGGCCAGTTCCCGGTACAGATGAGCACGACGACATTTACGACCGACAGCAGCGGTTTCGTTGAATTCAAACTGCCAGCAGCAACTGAACCCAGCCGCTATATTTTGTCGGTGCTGGCAACTGATGGCGCAGCTTACCGCGTACGCTCTACCAAGGAGATACTGGTAGAACGTAGCGCTGGCACCTATAGCCTGAAGGCAGAACGCGCCTTCTCTGCCGTTGGTGAAAACATGAACTTTGCGCTGGCTGCCCTGCCTGTACCTGGCAATACCGTCAGCACAGTCAGTGCCCCGGCAACATGGGATTGGGTAAGAC
Source organism: Undibacterium sp. YM2 (assembly GCF_009937975.1). Taxonomy (NCBI): domain Bacteria; kingdom Pseudomonadati; phylum Pseudomonadota; class Betaproteobacteria; order Burkholderiales; family Oxalobacteraceae; genus Undibacterium; species Undibacterium sp. YM2. Next base: position 1,901,736 of record NZ_AP018441.1, on the reverse strand, counting down.
TGGAAAACCAGAAAAAATCGAACGGCAAGCTCGCCAACGCCAACAAATTGACACTGGCTTTTGCTGAACCTGGTACCTATACCCTGTCTGTACGTGATGCAGCAGGCAATATCCTTGGTGCCACTTCGCATTATGTCAGTGGCGCTGGCGTCAGTGCACCGCAAGGCTCGATAGAAATGGTATTTGACAAGACCAGCTACAAACCAGGTGAGACTGCCAGTGCGCTGATCACCTTCCCGCAGCAAATCGACCAGGCGCTGTTCACCCTGGAACGTGACAAGGTAGAAAAAACCGCCCTGATGAGCAATGCAAGTGGCTGGCTCAGTGCCAAGCGCTTGTCACCGATGCAGTGGAAAGTTGAAATCCCTGTGCAAGATACCTATGGCCCCAACATCACCCTGTCCGTGGTGTATGTCAAAGGCGCTGATTATGTGTTCCAGAACCTGGGTTTGAAAGTTGAGCAGCCACGCATCAATGTCGCCGTCAAAGCTGACAAGGCCGTCTATGCGCCTGGTGACAAAGTCACGCTGGACCTGACTGCCATGGTCGATGGCAAGCCAGCCGCAGGCAGCCAGCTCACGGTAGGTGTGGTCGATGAAATGATTTATGTGTTGCAACCTGAAATTGCACCCGATATTTCTGACTTCTTCTATCATCCGCGCCGTAACAATGTGCGCACTTCTGCCAGCCTGAGCTTCATTGCTTATGACCTGGCGGTACCGCCATCCAAGCTGGCCTTGCCGGCCAACGGGCAAACCCATGAGCGCGCCATCAAGGTATTGGAAAGACCACGCCGTGAAGACAAGGATACCGCCCTGTGGCAACCAAGCGTTACCACGGATGCTGCTGGCCGTGCCCGCCTGACTTTCACCATGCCCGATTCGCTGACACGCTGGCGCATTACTGTCCGTGCGACTGAGGCCGGTGGCAATGTAGGTCAGAACATCGCCTATGTACGTTCAGACAAAGACTTTTATGTGAAATGGACCAGCCCGAACTGGATGCGCGTGCAGGATGCACCGAATGCCAGCGTTGCCATCTTCAATCAGGGCAACCAGGATGCCAGTGCCAGCCTGAACATCACCGGTTCCGGTGTCAATAAACAAGAAAGCCTGAAACTGAAACCTGGTGCGAACTTTATCTCCGTACCTTTGAAAGCCAATGGCCTCGACAACAAGATAGACCTGTCACTCGCTGTAGGTGGCAAGACTGTTGATGCGCTCAATGTGCCGCTGAAAGTTATTCCTGTGCATTGGCTGAGCCAGCGCTCGGTCAGCGTGCCTGTGACTGGCAAGGAAACAGTCTTGAAACTGCCACCTGACGCCAGCAACCTGCAACTGCAATTTGCTGACAGTGCCAGCACCCAGTTCCGCCGCTTGATGGATGATTTGATCGACTATCCATACGGTTGCGTCGAGCAGACTTCCAGCCGCCTCATCCCTTACAGCCTGGCCCTGCAATCAACCTTGCCTAGTGAAGAAAGACTGGCTGCACAACTGACACAAAGGCTGTACAGCTACCGCTTCCGCCTGGCACAAATGGCCGGGCCAAACGCGACTTTTGGCTGGTGGAGTGTGCCAGAAAAAGATGGCGACGCCCTGCTGACCACCTATGCCTACTATGCTGACTGGCATGCCAGCCGCGCCTTGAAACTGTCGCTGCCAGAAGGCCATTTTGACCGCCTGAATGATGTCTACCGCAAGGATGGCGTCAAGCAATCACATTGGCAGCGCGCCCTGATGTTGTACTGGATGCAGGACATGGGCTTGCCGGTAAAATCCATGGCCGAAGCCCTGAGTGAAGAACTCGGTGCCAAAGGCGCGTTTGCAAAACCTGTCGTGATCACCCCGCGTTCAGGCATGAACAGCATGATCTTTGCCAACAAGGATGATGATGTACAACACGCCATGAGCACCTTGCTGGCGGCCTATGTAGTCCAGCAAAGCAAAGGCAACCTGACTGGCATTACCGTCACGACTTTGCCAGAAGCCGCAGCCCGCGTACACCAGGCTGATCTGCCATTGGGTGAAGCCTTGCTGATACTGACAGGCAAACGCCCTGCCAGTGATGCTGCTGCCGTGCTGGAACGTGTGAGAGCAGAGTCGCCTACCATAGACCGCGCCTTAAGCCTGCTGTGGACTTACCGCGCTCTCGGTGGCAAGTCTGGCAGTAATGATCCTCTGTTGCGCAATAATATGGCCAAGGTGGAACTGGAAGCTGGCTGGCAGGCGCGTGAAACCGTCACAGGTCAAAGCGTGTATCGCTGGAATGCCACCGCAGCTACGCCAACACCAGCTGTGATCAAAATGGTTTCCAACCCAAGCGCAGGCATGATTGCGATTGCCCAGTTCGACAGCCGTGAACCAGAAAAATCCAGCTTGCCAGTAAAGGTGGAACGTCGCATTTACCGCCTGGTACCAGAAGCACTGCCAGCGCCAAGCAGTGCCAGCAAACCTGCCATCAATCCAACTACTGGCGCACCTGTGCAGCCAGTCGCAGGCAAAGCTGGCTTCAAACTGGAATTGCTGGGCGAAGGTGCAGCACTGAAGACAGATGAAGTTTATCTGGATGAAGTAGTACTTACCCGCACCTCTGGCCCTGAACTGAACTTCGGTATTGTTGAAGTACCTCTGCCACCAGGCACTTCGGCTGACCGCTCCACCTGGGGCATCAGCCTGCGTTACCCTGGCGGCAAAGATATGGAAGCGATGGAACGTGCACGCTACGAGCAAACACCACGCGGCTATGCCGTGCCGGTGGATGCACTGGATGGCCAGGTCGTGATACGTCATCTGGTGCGCGCAGCGCAAACCGGCAAGTTCGCCCTGCCACCAGCACGCTACTACCGCATGTACCAGCCAGACCAGAAAGCCTTTGAGGACAAGCCACGTGCATTTATGGAAATCCGCTGATCCTGCCCGCAAAGCGATCAGCACCATCATGCTTGCCAGTGCGACAGTAGTCACGCTGGCTGCATCTGCGCATGTTGCTCATGCCGCAGATGCAGCAAGCACGGCCACCGTCGCCTGGCTGCGTGATGGCCAGGTGGAAATGCGTTCCCTGAACTCTCAGGACAACAAGGCCATAGATCAAAAGATACCCTTGGGTAGCTTGTGGAAGTTATTTGTCTACGCCTACCTGCAAGACAATCATGTACAGGAAACTGCGTACACCTGTGCAGCAAAAAAAGATTTGCGCAAGGACGTGCGTGAACAGCAAGAAAAAAACGAAGACCTGTATTGCTGTGAACCCGGTGAGCAGGTAGAACGCGACTCTGCCCTGGCACGCTCCTGCGCCCCTTATTTCTCACCAGCGCGATTAGGTGTCAATGACAAGGCTTGGAAAAGTTACTGGCAAACCCGTAGCGATGCCAACTGGCTGCAACGCACAGCACAATTGCAGCCCGACACCCAGATCAGCGTAAAAGACTTACTGGAAACCCTGAATAAATTCTCACCACACGCCCGCGCTGCCGCACGCACAGCCTTGCTGGAAACAGCGGTACAGGGTTATGGCCGCGAAGCCTGGACACAACTGGGCACAGGCATACGTTACAAAACTTATTCCTGGCATTTGCCTGACAACAGCGCCTTTGGCGGCGCAGCAGGCTGGCTGGCAGATGGCACGCCGTTCTGGTTTGGTGCCCGTGGTTCCAGCCGCTCTACCCTCACGACCTGGGCCAGTGCTCTGGCAACTACCTTGCCCGCTCCTCGCTGGACGGGCATCAATAATATGGACAATGTCGGTGATGAAGCACATTGCGTGGATGTAGATTTTTTTGCGCGCTATCCATTACGCGAAGTATTGTCCATATCTGCAAACGCTCCTGCGCGTGCGGGAACGCTGTCCGGCAAATATCGACTGCAATTCGCCAACGGCAATAGCCTGGACATCAATAGCAATGGCAGCCTGACGCTGCAACGCGCCCCAGGCGTGGCACCACAGATCACCGGCCGCGTCAGCATCAATGACTATGTCGCCCGCGTCATAGACCGTGAGGGCGACGCCAGCAATATACAGGCTGCCCGCAGCCTGGCGATTGCGGCGCGTAGCTATCTGGTGCAGAACGCTGCTTTTGATCATGGCTGCTGGCGCATTGCCGACAGCACTACCCGCCAGCGCGTCAGCGCCAATGCCCCCACCGATGCGGCCCTGGCAGCGGCCTGGTTCACGGATGACCTGATATTGCAAGGGGCAAACGTGCGCTACCACAATGACAGTGCAGGCAACAACCGCATGTCATTGAAAGAAGCGACGAAGCAGGCAAACCAGGGCTGGAGTTTTGAACGTATCCTGGCCACCAGTTATCCGCAAGCCAGCGTCGCCAGCTTCAACGGCAAATCTGACTGCAAACCACTGGCAGCAGCGCAAACCTGGTTAAGCACTGCCAGCAGCAAATGGCAAAGCATATTGCGTCGTGAACCCGGTTTTGAGCATCCTGATACCCCACCAGCCATCTGCTCGCTGGCAAGCGGCAACCCCTATTCAGACCAGAAGCGCATGCGCATCTACGCCCGCGGCTGGCGCAGTCTGGACGAGCGCATCACCCTCGCCCATGAATACCTGCACCTGGCTTTACGATTTCATCCGAACGGCGCCAACGAAGACTATGTGGAAAAACTGGCCCGCCGTCTCATAGAAGGAACAACATGATCAAGTTTCACCAAAAGCGACTCATCATATGCATCGCGGGCAGCCTGCTTGCTGGCTTTCACTTAAATGCATCAGCAGACGCCACGATAGAACTGCCGCGCGGCGGATGGCGTAATAGTGGTGGCGAAGCTTCTGGCTTTAAACAGCCTGTGCATTACCCTGCGTCTTCGGTTAATACCGAAGGGCAAAGCGAAATGGCTTTGATCAAGGGCCGCATCAGCACCAGCAACAAAAAGAAACCTGGCAAGCTCATTGTCAACGGTGCCGCTATGCCTCTGGCTATTGGTGAAAGTGGCGAGTTCTCCCGCCCTTACTCTTTCAGTTCCGGTTCGAATAATGTAGAAGTGCGCAGTCCCGATGGCAGCGAAGTCAAACGGGTACAATTTTATGACACCAATACCAGCCGCCCCAACCCACGTCTGCGTGTAGTCTTGTCCTGGGATAGCGATGGCACTGACCTGGATTTGCATGTAGTCTCGCCGGATGGTCAGCATGTGTTCTATGGTAACCGCGTCGTACAGAATGGCGGCGCACTTGATGTGGATGTCACCACCGGTTATGGCCCTGAGATTTATGCCAGTACGACACCGCCGAAAGGTACTTATCATGTCTATGTCAATTACTATGGCAGTGGCGGCGACGACAAAAAACTGACTATCGCCAGAGTTGCCATCATCAGCCAGGAAGGCACTCTGGCCGAGAAGCAGCAAAGCTTTCAGGTGCCTATGCGCAAACCTGGTGAACTGACCCTGGTTAAATCCTTTACCTATCCGTAATGATCATGCAAACAATGATGAAACCTGCCCTGCTGGCATGCACCCTGTTCGTCGCTGCCGCCAATTGTATAGCTGAAGACCAGCCCACCATCAACAGCCCGCGTGGCGGCTGGAACTATGGCGGCCTGACCGATAAATCCAGCGATACACGTGCCTCCTATCCCTTGCCGCCGATAGACCGTGGCACGCAAAAAAACCGCACCCTTATCGAAGGCCATATCCGTGATGCGGGCAAACAGCGCAAGCATACCCTCATCGTCAATGGCAATCCCATGGTGCTCAATTACGGCACAGATGGCCGCTTTGAACGCCACTATGCCTTTGGCAGTGGTTCCAACAATATAGAAATCAAGGGGCCAGACGGCAAGAGCCTGCAACGCGTGCAATATTACGAAGCCAATACCCAGCAACTGTCACCGCAGCTACGCATCATCTGCTCGTGGGATGCGCCTGAGGCAGAAGTTGATCTGCATATCATTACGCCCGATGGTCAGCACGCCTTTTTCGCAGCGCCAATACTGAATGGTGGCGGTGGCCTCGATGTAGATAGCGTCGATGGCCCAGGGCCAGAGATGTTCACGACGATCGCCCCCAAGCACGGTGCTTACCACGTGTTCGTCAACTATTGGGGTAACTATGGCGCAGGTGGCTATAACTTCGATGAAGGCCAGCGCAAACAACCCATCATCACTACCCGTGTGACCCTGGTATTTTATGAAAATACAGCCAGAGAAAAACGCGAAAGCTTTGTCATTCCATTGCGCAAGATCGGCGATTTGAATCTGGTGAAATCGTTCATGTTTTAAGGGTAGGTTTAAACCTGAACAGACCTGAACAGAGACCTCAGCAGCAAAAATCTTCTAAAGGGAGAACATGCATCATGTGGCGAAATGCATTAACCAGCTTCATGATGCTCCCCATATTACTTGCCGCCAGCATCCCTACACTGGCGCAGCCCGTCATCATCAAACGGCTTGATGGCTCCAGCATTTCTTCGCAAACCATTGAAGACAAGCGCAGCAAAATGATGGTCGCCTCATGTGTCACCGGACTGAATATCGCCATCCTAAATGACAACAAGATTGTTTATAACAAGAGCTTTGGTTTCCGCGATAAAGAGAAACTACTGCCACTGACCACAGATACCGTCATGTACGGCGCATCCTTCACCAAGGCCGTGTTCGCCACACTAGTGGCGCAACTGGCGGCAGAAAGTGTGCTTGATCTGGACCTGCCGATACAACAATATCTGCCCAAGCCCTTGCCAGACTATGACAACTACCGCGATCTCGCAGATGACCCGCGCTATCTGGCAATTACGCTGCGGATGTTGTTGAACCACACTGCAGGCTTTGCCAATTTTCGCTGGCTCAACCCCGGCAAGAAACTGGAGATTAAATTTACTCCTGGCAGCAGATATGCCTATTCAGGCGAAGGCATCAATCTGGCGCAATTCGTCGTTGAAACCGTCACGCAAAAAAGTGTAGATACATTAATCCAGGAACGCATTTTCAATCCACTGGCCATGCATAACACCAGCATGCAATGGCAAGACCGTTTCAATGACAACCTTGCAGTTGGTCACGATGAAAAAGAAAAAACACTGGGCCATGTAAAAAGGAAAAAAGTAAACGCCGCAGGATCCATGGACACGAGTCTCAACGATTATGCACGCTTCATACAAGGCATCATGCAGGCAAGCATCATCAGCAAAGAAGCAAAAGCCATCATGCTGGCACCGCAGATTGCCATCACCACACCCAGCCAGTTCCCCACCCTATCGACTGCATCAACAGATGAGAATAAGCAGATACAACTGGCTTATGGCCTGGGTTGGGGTATTTTCCAAACACCTTATGGTACAGCCTATTTCAAGGAAGGCCATGATGACGGCTGGGAAAACCATTCCGTAGTATTCGACGAACAAAAAACTGCTGTAGTTATCATGAGCAACAGCTCTAATGGCGATGGTATCTTCAAAGAGCTGCTGGCCTTGCTGATACAGGATGTATATACGCCGTGGAAGTGGGAAGGGTATTTACCGACCAATTGCAAGAACAGAGAAAACGAGCCGTCGTTGCACAAATAGTAGAACTCATTTCATAAATAGGATGAGATGCGTTTGCCTCATAACGCAGTCCAGCACGCGTTATGAGGAAAACCCGTCGGAACCTGACGATTTAGGCGCATTGCAGCGCAAATTTTATTACCTCGTCCTCGCTAAGGAATGAGCCTTTGCTTCGCGTCACGCCTTGCACTGCATCCCAAATCGTCTTGTTCGCACTCATCCTATTTATGATCAGATCTATCAGTTTTCAAATGCCCCCAGGTCTGGTGCAGAGCCGTTGAAAGGCAGGCCAACGTTAGTGCCTTTGTTGATCAGGTCGCTACCAGAAACCAGGCGGAACTTGTTCAGTACAGGCAGACTGCCATCGGCCTGACGTGGAGCATCCCAGCCAGTGGTGGATATGCTTTGGAAGTCAGCTGACGAAACCGTGACTGCGAGGTTCCAGGAATTAAACTGATCGTTGGCACCCGTCATATTGGACACCAGCGTCCCACCAAATGCGATGTTGTTACGCAGGTTACCGAGGTTCACCGCATTGCCATTTTCATCTATGCCAAGCATGTTGAAATCGCTGTTGTTACCGTAGCTGGTGTTGTTGTAGAAATCATTCGCAATCGGGTGATGATTGGCGTAAAAACCTGCTGCCTTGTTATTAAAGGCAACCGAGTAACGTATCGTATGCTTGGCCGCGTTCGATACATATACGCCACCATAACCACCGAGTTTGAAGCCATTGCCATTACCCGCCGCCAAAGGTGTGGTTGTACCCGGCAAATAACCTTGCGACCAGGTCCAGGAATTTTCTATCAACACGGGGGAGTAGGCATTAATCAGATCGAAACCATCATCCGAATTGGCCCAGGCACGGCAGCCACGAAATACATTGCCGGGGTTGCCCGCCTTGATGTGGGCACCAAAACCATCCGCACTCTGGCCCGCACCATTCGAGGTGTAGGGATCATAGTTGTGGTGGGAATCACTATTGAGGACGAGGTTATTGCCACCATTCTGGATGAACAGGCCAGGCCCCATATTGTGATGGGTATTCAACTGTTCAAAGGTATTATTGCTACCGTTGATCCATACTGCCCATGATTCATGGTTCAGGCGGTTGCCGGGTTGTTGTGGCGCACCGGTGACTTCCAGCCCTTTCAAATGCACCCAGTTGGCCACCACATTGAAGGCTTTGACGCGGCAATCGTCTTTCATTTGTGAAAAATCGAATACCGGTGTCTCACCAGGATAAGCCCAGTAACGAATCGGGCTGCCAGAACTACCGCTCTTGTCGAGAGTAATCGCATTGACGATGTCAGTGCGGGTGGCACATGTGTTGATGCCTGCCGTGTAGTTGTAGTTACCGCCTCTGAAATACACGGTATCGCCAGCAACTGCTGCAGTCTGGGCTCGCGCTATGGATTTCCATGGTGCTGCCTTGGTTCCCGCCGCTGCGTCATTGCCAGTCGGTGAAACATAGTACGTGGCTGCGCTGCTTGCCGCTGCCATGCCATACATGAGCCCTGCCAATATGATTTTTTTCATTCCCTTATTCCCCTTGTCTCCATCGATAATAAACATCCACAGAAAAAACGCGAAGTCAGGTGCTGGATGCTCACAAATACCACGCTTTTTAGATTGTGAATGCCGCAATAGTGAGTTCTTTCTGACTCTTCAATATCAGTTTCCTGATCCGTGCATTATCGGGTGTATATAGGAGAAATTGTACGGAATTAGCCTCATTCTTCAATCATCTTGCTGATTCTTTTGTGACCCGGATTTTGCTGTCCTAATCAAATTTCAGATCAAATATTACAAGTTGACGAAGACTCATCCAAGACAAAATTGGATCTTTAACTACTTCATGCAGCTTAAAAATTCTTCTTTATGCAAAGTGTATTTGCGGCCGAATTTACCTGTCTTATGCGATTCTGAGTGCAGCTCCAGGCAAACCTCAAATTTGGATTTCAATGCATCCAGACAGGCAGCATCACCAGCACAGGCGGTCTCAGCCAGGCCGCGTGATTCATTCACAAATTTGGTTTTCTGGTCGCTTTTTAAGCCAGCAATGAATTGGGCAACAACAATCAAAATTATGATCGATACTAACCATCCCATAATTTTTAGTAACCAGGATTTTTTCGGCGGGGCTTCAGCATCTGTAATCAATGCATGGTTGTCAGACATGGTTCAACTCTTTCATGGCAAATAGGATTTTTTGAATCCGGCAAGAAAACCATGCATGAATCTATCTGCAGAATGCACTGCTTAGCTGACCGGCTGTAGGCATTTTAATCAGCCGGCAGCCGGGCAACAATGATGACTATGTCAGGTAAGGATGATCGCAGTTGACAAGGCGTCAAGCAGAGGGCTAAGGGATCAAACTCTGGTCACTTTCTTGAAATCCCTGGGTCTGAAACCCATGAGTGCCAATGCGGCAAAATAGGTGCTGGCACAAGCCAACAGCACCAGCGCCAGGCAGGCAGCACGCAAGACAGGAGTATGGCGCATGCCTAACCAATCGAATTGCGCTGAAGTCCACAAGGCCACACCGGCCATCAAGACCAGTGCAGCAACAAGTTTAATGAGGAAAAGCAGCCAACCCTTTTGCGGCTGGTAAATACCGCGTTTGCGCAAGCCTGTATACAAGAAAATCGCATTCACGCAGGCCCCCAGGCCAACAGACAAGGCCAGACCAGCATGAGCAAGATAAGGTACGAATACATAGTTTAAAGCCTGTGTCACCAGCATGACAGCCACAGCGATTTTTACGGGTGTGCGTATATCCTGCTTACCGTAAAAACCCGGTGCCAGAATCTTGACGACGATGAGTCCGAGCAAACCAATACCATAGGCAATCAGGGCATTGGATGTCATTTGCACGGCATGGCCATCGTATTTATTGTGATGATACAGGGTTGATGTCAGCGCATCTGGTATGGTTGCCAGGCCGACAGCCGCAGGCAAGGCCAGCAAAAAAGTCAGGCGCAAGCCCCAGTCCAGCAAGGCGGAATATTCGACCGTGTCACCATCTGTATGTGCCTTGGAAAGGCCTGGCAGGAGGATGGTACCCAGGGCTACTCCCAGCAAGGCCGTTGGAAATTCCATCAGTCTGTCAGCATTTGCCAGCCAGGTTACACTGCCCGGCGCAAGTTTGGATGCCAGGCTGGTATTGATGGCGATGCTGATCTGTGTTGCCGACACAGCCAGAATGGCGGGCACCATATTGCGCATGATGCGGCGCAAGCCCTCGTCCTGCCAGGCCGTACCTACACGCCAGCTAATCGTCGGCAGCATGCCTACCCTGATTAATGAGGGTACCTGCGCCACCAGTTGCAAAACGCCACCAACAAAAACGGCAATAGCCAGTGCATAAATTGGTTTTTCAAGATAAGGTGCGAGGAACAACGAACCAGCTATCGAAGACAAATTGTATAAAACCGGCGTAAAGGCAGGCACCTTGAATTCACGCCAGGTATTCAATATCCCGCCCGCCAGCGCAACCATGGACATAAAACCGATATACGGGAACATGATGCGGGTCATCACCACCGCCATGTCAAAGATCTGTGGCTTGTCTTTATAACCTTCGGCAAAAAAATAAAGCAAAATCGGCGCGCCAGCGATGCCCAGTATGCAAGTCAACACCAAGACCCATGTCATGACAGTAGAGACATGATCAATCAATTTCTTGGTAGCTTCATCACCCTTATTGTTCTTGTATTCGGCAAGGATGGGCACAAAGGCTTGCGAGAACGCGCCTTCGGCAAACATGCGGCGTAAAAGATTGGGAATGCGGAAAGCGATATTGAATATATCGGTATAGGCGTCGGCCCCGAAACGGGTAGCAATCAATACGTCACGTACCAGCCCGGTAATCCGCGACAGCATGGTCATGCCACTGATGGAGGCAAGGGTTCTTAATAGATTCATAGTGCGGCATTATAGCCTGAGGCTAAACGCACATCACCAAGGCTAGACTTTTGTTAATATTCAGGCCAGAGCATCTGTTTGACTAATGTACCGGAGCACAATATGTCTTACCTTCATCGCCATCTTGCTATTTTTGCCACTTTCACCATTGCCGCAAGCAGTTTACTAAGTCCAGTCATTCATGCTGCACCTGCCAAAGCTATTCCTACGCTTGAAGAGGCAGCCAAAAACCTCAAAAATACTGGCTTTCAAGGCCTGGTATTTGCCGCGCGTGGCGACAAGGTCCTGCTGGAAAAAAGTTTTGGCAATGTCACTGATACCAAACAAACTTTTCGCTATGCATCCATCACCAAGCAAATGACTGCCATCCTGGTAATGCAGGAAGTAGAAGCGGGCAAGCTGCAACTGGATCAGACATTGGGACATTACTGGCCCGACTACCCCAATGTACAGGCACGCAGTGCCACCCTGCGCCAATTGCTGACACATTACTCTGGTCTTTACAATGAGATGGTCAATCCCGCGGTCCACATGATGGATGCCAATAGCGGTGATGATATTCAGAAATTTGCCACTGGCCTGTGTGCAGGGCCATCCAATGCTAAGCCAGGCAGCAAATTCGACTATAACAATTGCGATTACATTGTGCTCGGTGCCTTACTGGAAAAGATCAACAAGCAAAGCTTTTCAAGCCTGCTGCAACAACGCATCTTCAGCCCGGCTGGCATGCAAAACGTAGGCTATTACTCTGCGGCCCAGCCAGACGTCAAAACCCATATCCATGGCACACTGGGCGGCAAACCTGAGCCTGCGGTGAACTTTGCCAGTTATGGTCCTGCTGGTGGCAGCTTTGGTACTCTGCGTGACTTGTATGCATTTGACCTGGCTTTCATGCGTGGTAAATATCTGTCTGCCAAAAGCCGCGATGAGATGGTCAAGCCGAATAATGTCGGTGGCGCGATAGGTGTCTGGTCTTATCCATTCAAAGCCGGTGACGATAGCGCTGCGGCCATGATAGTTGAGCGTCAGGGCTGGATAGCTGGTGTACGCATCTTGAATCTGGTAGATTTGCAAAACCAGAATATACTCATCATCGTCAGTACCAACGGTGATCTGGATTTGTCGCAAACCTGGGCAAACAAAGGCATTGCTGCCGACTTGTTGCGTTCGCTGATGAACTCGACGAATGCGCGCTAAAACCAATACGCATTAAATGAAAACGGAGTGTCAGATGCTAATCTGGCACTCCGTTTTATCATGGATTACTTAAAAGCTCAAAATCCTGTAATCCTCAAATCCTGTTATGGATTCCTTTTTGCAACTTCATTACCAACATAACCGCCACCAACCGCACCGGCGATAGTTGCCAGCGTGCGACCATTGCCATTACCGATCTGGCTACCAACCAGGCCACCGATCACCGCGCCTACACCTATACCAACCGGGCTATTCTTTGCCTGGGCTGGCTGTGTTTGATAATTTCTGACTGGCTGATGATGGCTGCTGCTCTGTGCAACCCTGGCTGGAGCCGGTGCAGGCGCAGGATAATTATTTTGTGCAGCGTTTGCATACTGAGGATTAGCATACTGCGTGTTTGCATAATTAGCTGCAGGCTGATTGCCAGTATTGGCAAGCGGCATGGCAGTATTACCTGCGGGATTCATCGCATTGGTATTATTGCTCATGGCTGGCACAACATCATTGACTGGTGTTGCCGTACTGTGGGAACTGGGCAATACGCCTGTCAGGGCAGCAGCACCCAGGAGGCTCACCAGTATGACTGAGCATGCGGCACCTGCTACCAAGGGGTGTATGCGTTTGCTGGTATTGGCTAATTCCATGTTGTTCTCCTTCAATTTAACAGTGACTCATGCTCCAACAACGCATGAGGCTATTAAAAAGGAGACATGAATTATGTTACGCAGGTAAGCAAATGTAACTTGAGGATAAGCAATTTGGATTAGCAGCCAGTACTTTTACGTCTGGCCACCAGCTTCAACAACTCACCTTTTGCTGCCTGCCCCGACAAATACAGCCGCAATTCTGTGACGTTATAGTGATTTGAGGTATCGATGATGAAATCCAGTTTCCCATCATGATCAAGATCACCTACCCAGATCAGGCGGGCATTGTTGTCTTCCTTGTTTTCGACATAGTCGAACAGGTATTGTTCTGTTCCTGCATACTTCAGATAGATTTTACCTTCGCGGTTCTGCAGGCTATATTCATTGCCTTGCAAGTGCATCAGCCTTTCCTGCCCCAGGGATGGCAAGGTCGACAATTCAAATTCCTCGTCCATAGAGCCGCTGACCAGTTTCACTTCATCTGAAACACTGACTGCCCCGGCCTTCAAACCGGGATCGGATAACAACATCCTGACATTGGCTGTATTTGCCGCAACCCGCACACCCGCACCGCTGATGGGATCGGGTATTTTTCTGAAGCTGGGCTTGACCGCCACCAGCCGCCAGCCCTTGCCTGCCTGCTGCAAACCCAGCCAGGGGCCAGTCTTGCCGACCTTGGCTTCGCTGGCATGATAGTCCTGTAATTCGAGAATTTCAGAAGCCCGGGCATGCCAGGCGCAAGTGGCAAATAAAACAGTAAGGGCCAATTTTGAGATAGACATCAAGTACTCCTTTTTAGGTTTGGCTTTTTTTCTAAATACGAGATATTTTCCCTGCGACAGTTAAGATTCACGTCATTATATATAGCCCATGATAATCCATGGCACAATAACATGTATGAAAAATAAGCCCCAACTGGCCCTGCCCTACCGTATCCGTGCAGACTTACTGCAACAACTGGCTGCATTGAGCCATGCCAGCATTCCCCCGTTGCAAGCTTTGCCCATGATCAAATTGCCTGCGCCGTATCAAAGCCGGATGACAGCAACCCTGCATGCCGTTAAGCGCGGCAAAAACCTCGCAGATGCGGGCTTGCAAAGTAGTCTTTGGACCCCGCTGGAAGCAGGCTTGCTCAAGGCGGCACTGGCTGCCGGTGATCCAACCCCGACCTATCGCCACCTGGCCAGCTATTACGAAGAAAAAGCCCAGCAGATTGCCACGGTCAGGTCAGGCATGACGCGGCCTATCTTGATGGGCATAGCGGCTTTATTCATCCCGCCTTTGCCACAACTGGTAGCCGGTTCGCTGAGCATGGGTGCTTATCTCTGGCATGCTGTACGCAGCATCTTGCTCGCCGCAGGCCTGGTGGGAGGCGGTATTTATGCTTACAGGCGTTTCCAGATGCGCCCTGCAGATGCGCCTGCATCCTGGCTGGATCAAGTGCTGCTGGCATTGCCGGTTTTTGGCGGTATGCACAAACGGCGCAATCTCTGCGATTTTTGGCAGAGCATGGCCTTGCTGCTGGAAGCGGGCCTGCCCATGTTCGATGCGTTGCCACTGGGCTTGCAAGGGGCCAGTAATGTCTTGTTAAGACGTGAGTTGGCGCGTATTTTGCCACGCATGGAAAAAGGGGCAACTCTGGCAGAAGCGGTACGCTCGTTACCAGCAATCAACAACGACACACTATTGGGATTAATACAAACCGGAGAAGCCAGCGGTACCTTGCCAGAAATGCTGTCCCGTTATGCCAAGGGTGAAAATGCCAGCCTGATACTACAACAAAGGCAGGTAGCAGAATGGATACCCAGAATTGCGTATGCCCTGATAGCATCAGTGATTGCCTACGGCATTTTAAACAGCGGCGCATTTCTTCCGCAAGTGCCCAAGGATCTTTAAACAGGACGCATAACAGAACGCATTTCAGTTAAGGCCATGCCGGCATTTATTTACCGCCAACGATGATGCGCTGCATATCGTTGGCAAACAAAATCGTTCCTGCATAATTCTTGCGTATCGCCGCTGTGCTCTCCATCTCATGGCCCAGGGTGCGTTTCATGCGGTGTGACAAAACCAGCTTGCCTGCTTTTGTCGCACCTGCGATGCGGCCAATTTCTGTCGGCATCATGTGCAGTAAGCGTGCCACTTCATCTGGGTCGTTTTCGCGGGCGGCATTATGGGCAAGCAACACATCCGTGCCTTGCGCCAGTTGATCCAGCGTCTGATCGGTGTTACTGGTGTCGCCGCTGAAAGTGACACTACAACCCTTGCTCTCGACCCGCCATGCCAATGAAGGCACGGGGCCATGTAATACACTGACGGCACTGACCGTCAGACTCTCATCAATATCGTAGCGCCTGATTTCTTTAGGCTTGACGCTCACTTCTTCAAGTTCCATTTTGAACTGGCTGCTGACATCAGGGTCAGCATAATCTGCCAGATAGGCGTAGGCACCCGTGTCACGGTTAAACAAGGCATGTGTGAATTCTTTGATACCTGGAAAAACCCCACGCTTGGCCGGGCCAAAAACACGCAGCTCTTTGTCGTAGCCAGCAAATGGCAAACCTTTGACCAGTGCAGGAAAATCCGCCGTATGATCAACATGAAAATGTGAGAAGAGCACCGCATCCAGCTCTGCCGGATTGGCACCGGATTTTTCATAATTCAAGGCTGCGCCACTACCAAAATCAACCAGTATCCTGGCCTTTTGATCCACCCAGACCAGATAAGAAGTAGACGCACGCTGATCACTGAGTTCAGGCCCGCCGGAACCCAGTACTTGTACCACCAGCTTGCCTGGCTGACATACCGCAGCCATGACAGAAGATGCATAGCCCCACAAACAGCCAGCGAATAGCAGGCTCAAACTGATTTTCGGCAGACGTTTTTTTTGAAGCATGGTGTTACTCTCCTAAGACCGTGAACACTTCAATATCATGCAATGCGACTTATACATAACGCTGAATATCTGCCACTCTAATCTTGCGCCCCAACTTATGCTTGCGTTCTTTCATGTCCCGCACAATGAGGTTCAATTCGCTGACTTCCGCTTTTTTGTACGATGGACAGAGAGGGTATCACTGGCTTTCCTGATGCACAATATGCCCAACTCTGAGCTCCGGCTCTGCCAATACATCTGCCAGAAATGAGGGGCGAATATCCAGATGCTGGAGTTCTGTCCGTGTGAACCAATCGAAAGTCAATTGCAGATTACCTTCATTGCCAAAATAGGGGCCTGGTGTGTTGCGCAGGCGCGAGTCTGGTGACAACAGCGCTAAAAAATACAAGCCCAGTTCATGATGTTTTTGCCCCCGGTATTCAAAGAAATTCTCTACTGTCCACAAAAATCTCTCGCAAGTCACTTGTTCTGATAATTCTTCCTGCATTTCGCGCACTACCGTAGCAGCAGCCTGCTCACCCGCATCGACCCGCCCGCCTGGCACACACCAGAATGCATCGCCTTCGATTTTATGCAAGAGTACCCTGTCACCATCCAGAATGATGGCAGCAGCCCGCAGGTTATAGCGGTATTCATCAATATCAAAAGAAATCATGGCTTGGACATGGTTATGTTGGTCAGGCCTGGCCTGGTTTATTCGGCCACCAGCAAACTGGTGGCAATCTGCTGTGTGTCCTTCAAGGTTTGCAGTACGATGTTTGACCGTATATCAAGCACACCGGTGGTTTTATAAAGACGTTCAAGTACAAATGCTGAGTAATGCTTGAGATTACGTGCACGCACACGCAACAGGTAATTGGCATCTCCGGTGATGATATAAGACCCGACGACTTCCGGCCATTGCTGCAGCGCTTGTGAGAAATTCTCATGCCATTGTTCTACATCGCGCCGCATGGTGACCTGGACAAAAGCATCAACTTCCAGGCCAACTGCCGCAGCATCAATGACAGCGCAATAGTGGTGGATGATACCCGCCTCTTCCAGCATGCGCACGCGGCGCAGGCAGGATGATGGGGACAGGAATACCTTGTCAGCAAGTTCCTGATTGCTGATGCGGCCATCGGCTTGCAATTGCTGCAGGATTTTAAGATCGGTGGCGTCGAGTTGCATTTGACAATCTCTTTTTAATTTATGGTAAGCCCTCTTAAGGCAGAGGCACAAGCGCAGAGGCACAAAGACACAATGGACACACTGAGACAAGCGAAGAAGCATGAAAGCTTACTTGCAAGCATACTTTGCTTCCTTTATGCCGCTGTGGTGAGTGTTTCTTAATCTATGATTACCAGCAGATGAGAAGAACAAGCAATTGCAAAGATGAAAACAATTTGGTGTCTTTGCGCAATGCACAAACTCATCAATGCATTTTATATCAATATTTCAGATATAAATCGCAGAATATTCTATTAATTTCGATTTTCATACTGCAATTTGCAAGAAAAATTCAGGCAATCCGGCATAAAATCTCTGCATATTTTTCATGAACCATAGCCCCGTGTAGATCGTTACAGCAAAGATGAACTGCTTTGCCTGCCACCAAACTTACCGGGCTTGATGCCAGCCCACTACGCGCTATATTAAGGAGTCTGCAGTAATGACACAAACTACCACCATCACCCGCAGCGATTGCGAAAAGCTAGACCAGCAAGACCCGCTGGCGCCCTTGCGTGAAGAATTTGATTTGCCTGCCGGTGTGATTTACCTTGACGGCAACTCCCTCGGTGCGCGCCCCAAGGCAGCGCTGCAAAGGGCACAAGATGTCATCTCCCGCGAATGGGGAACTGATCTCATCAAGAGCTGGAATACTGCTGGCTGGTTTGATATGCCATCCAAGCTGGGCAACCAGCTCGCCCCTTTGATTGGTGCCGCAGACAATGAAGTAGTGGTCACCGACACGACATCTGTCAATCTGTTCAAGGCCATTGCCGCCGCGCTGCAGATACAGGCAGCAGACAGCAAACGCAAAACCATCATTACTGAGCGCAGCAACTTCCCTACCGATATCTACATGGCGGAAGGCATCACCCGCTGGCTGGATCGCGGTTATCAAATCCAGTTGATAGACTCTCCGGACGAGCTGCCACAAGTCATCAATGACAGCACGGCGCTGGTCATGCTCACGCACGTGAATTACCGTACTGGCTATTTGCATGACATGGAATCAGTCACTACGCTTGCGCATCAACATGGTGCGCTGATCTTGTGGGATTTGGCCCATTCTGCCGGCGCAGTACCAGTACATCTGAATGCCGCAAATGCCGACTTTGCTGTGGGTTGCACTTACAAATACCTGAATGGTGGCCCCGGCTCGCCAGCGTTTATCTGGGTGCCAGCACGCCATCAGGCAGCATTCCACCATCCATTGTCCGGCTGGTGGGGCCATGCCAGCCCGTTTGCCATGAACCCTGGTTTTACCCCCACCCCAGGTATACGCCGCGCCCTTTGTGGTACCCAGCCTATCACCTCGCTGGCCATGGTCGCCTGTGGCCTGGATACTTTCGGCAAGACCGACATGCAGGCCATACGCAAGAAATCACTGGTACTGACGGACATGTTTATCGCCCTGGTAGAAGCCCGCTGCGCTGCACATTCACTGGAACTAGTCACGCCTCGCCAGCATCAGCAACGCGGCAGCCAGGCCAGCTTCAAACACCCGCATGCCTATGCCGTGATACAGGCGCTGATCAAGCGCGGCATCATCGGTGATTACCGTGAACCAGCCATCATGCGTTTTGGTTTTACACCGTTATATACTAGTTTTGTTGATGTCTGGGACGCGGCAGAAGGCTTGCGCGATATACTCGACAGCAAAGACTACGATGCCAACGCTGAACGTAATGCAGTGACTTAATTTAAAAACCCCTCAACACAGAGACACAGAGGGGGCACAGAGGATCACAGAGAAAACCTCAAAAAAACAGATGGTGAAGAACATCGTCTCAACTGTAAAAGATTTTCTCTCTTTTATGTTTTTCTCTGTGCCTCTGTGGTTAATGGTTTTAAGCATTAAAGATATTTAAGGAAACATCATGAGCAATAACGAACAAACTGGCAAATGCCCTATGTCATGGCATGGCGCGCAAATGGACTTTAGTGAATCCATGAGCTATGGCGATTATCTTGGCCTTGACCAGATACTGACGGCGCAACACCCGCGCTCACCGAATCACAATGAAATGCTGTTCATCATCCAGCATCAGACCAGTGAATTGTGGATCAAGCTGATGCTGCATGAACTGCATGCGGTGCGTCAGCACATACGCAGCAATGATCTGCCACCAGCCTTCAAGATGCTGTCGCGCGTGGCCCGCATCATGGATCAACTGGTGCATGCCTGGGATGTTTTATCTACCATGACGCCCAGTGAATATACGGCGATACGCCCTTACCTGGGTGCGTCATCAGGCTTTCAGTCACATCAATACCGTGAACTGGAATACCTGCTGGGTAACAAGAACGCCACCCTGATGAGCGTGCACGAAAGCAAATCCGAAATACACGCAACCCTGGATGCATCCTTACGTACGCCCTCGATTTATGATGAAGCCATCATGCTCTTGTCACGCCAGGGTTTTGCGATAGATGCAGACCGCTTGCAACAGGATTGGTCACTTGGCGTGGTTGCCAATGAATCCGTCAAGGCAGCCTGGTTGCAAGTCTATCAAACACCAGAAAAATACTGGTCTTTGTATGAACTGGCAGAGAAACTGGTGGATATGGAAACCGCCTTCCGCATCTGGCGTTTCCGCCATGTGACGACGGTAGAACGCATCATAGGTTTCAAAACCGGCACTGGTGGCACAGCAGGTGTAAGCTATCTGCGCAAGATGCTGGATGTAGTGTTGTTCCCGGAATTGTTCTCTTTGCGGACGGCACTTTAAAGAATAAGAGATATCAACGACATGCAGAGGAAATAATTCCTCTGCATGGGTAATTCAAACGCTAAAAGCTTCTTCCAATGCCAGCACCAGTTTTTGCACGTCTCCCGCATAAAAACCTGATGAATTCAAGGTATTGATTTCAACTATCTTCAAACCCATTTCAGTATCACATACGTCAATGACAAAGGCTTCATGCGGCTGCCATTCCCGAATGCGTTCTTCCACATAGTGCGCAAAACTGTCATCAACTTCACTGGAATAAATCACCCGGTCACCGCGCTTGTATATAGACTTGGTGATGATACGTCCCTTGATGACCCAAAAGCGTGCCTCGCAATAAATCGCAATCGGCTTCATGACTTGTATCAAAGTCTGCGGAGTCAGACTGCTGCCATCATCAAGCTTCAGGTCGCAGACTTTCTTTTGCCAGGTCTCAAATTCCTCGCGTGAAAATACCCGCCCGGCAAAATATTTGGAATCATTAGTCGGACGGATGAACATCAAATCTTCGGTAAATACCGCTTCTGCGAAACTGCTGATGACAGAACCGGCATTGAGCATATGCTCACCCCAATGCTTGAGTTGTTGCTCAAAATCCTGCTCAAACAAATCAAAAACTCCAGGCGCCCAGCCATTTCGTTTGGCAACATGACGCATAGAGTATGAACCTATGCAGATGACGTTGTCATGCTCAATAACTGCAGGCGGTTCCAGCTCACCAATAAACGGTACAACCTTATGCACTGAATGAGACAGCCCAAAGCGATCTATGGTTTCCAGTAACTGGTCCCAGCCTGTCTCAGAAAAAATATTGTTTTGTATGACCCAATGCATATGCAGCTTTATTGTTTTTAAAAGTCACAGTGTAGTGCGCATCCTTAATGCTATGCAATGAATTCGTTTTTACTTGCCATCCAGACGACGGCTTGGTAAATATCAATCACTACCCTGTCTAAGCCTTCTTCACTATTTTTCTGAACGTCAAACTAATTCGCTCACCAGCCCCTGGTTCTTTAGGAATGGCGTGCAGCCATTCCTCTTGAATGCTTGCCGACATATACAGCAATCCTCCCGCTGGCAAAGGGTAAAAATATTCCTGGTTTTTATCTTCTTTGCTGCGGTAGGCAATATGCCGCAAACTGCCAAGCGAGACGATGGCGACGCCACTACCTTCTGCCAGTTCATCAGTAGAGTCTGAATGAAACCCCATGCTCGAGTGACCGTCCAGGTAAAAATTCAGCAGGCAATTATTGGGTAAAAAACCGAGTTCATTTTCTATATCCTTACAAATCACCTGCAGGAATTCTGGCATCTCAGTCTCAGCATACGAGATTTGCGAGTAATCATAGGCAACGCCAAAGCTCGCTGTTTTACGGGCGCGCATTCTTTCATCCCAGATGACCTCTTTTTTTAATCGTTTAAATAATTCGTCAGATGCCGGGAGAAAATCGGGCTTCAAATAAATTGCTGGTGTTTGCATTCTATAGCTTTTTGTGTCAAGTGATTAGTGTTGCACTTATGTCGCAGACACCATTAAAAAATTCTGAGCTTAATCACTGATTAGCATTTCATGCCCCTATCTTCAAACCTAAGCCCTCGGCAGTCGATGGCTCTACTGGCTGCACTTTACCTCCGGCACGCTCAAGAAAAATGACATTAATATCGCTCTTTCCAGCAAGGTACTGAATCATGAGGCTGGCGACGTCGTCACGGACCAGGTATATCTTTGCCATGAACTCACCGGTAATTTTCCCATCGCTGCGCTTGATGATTTCTGCTACAAGCATGTCGGTCTGCTCATAAAGAAATTCATGATATTGATTTGTAAGAGGGCGCAGTGCTACTCTGGTTAAGCGATTATTTCCTGCAGGCAGCATAGTGCGTGTGTAGCCAGACATAAAAAGTAATGCACATGAACCAACACACAAACCACGTGCTGCAGTTGAGAGCTGATATTGTTTAATCCTGCCATGCAAACCCATGACGGCATCTACATCAATCTCTGGTGCATCCATTACGCCATCAAATTCAATTCCAGATATCGAAGGATTGGCTTTGATAGCAGCATCAAACTTTTCTAGCAAAGCTTTGTCAATTTTCCTTTCTACTCGAAAATTTTTGTTATTAACAGGAATAGATACAGGGGTAGATGCGCTAACTAATGTCTGTGCCAAGACTGGATAGAAAACGGTGAGCATGGCAATGGGCAAGCAAATGTTAGTGGCTCGCTTAAATACAGGACGTGAAAAAATCTGAGGCATTTTAAAAGACTTATTCATCGACATGGATTCCTAAATCTGCAGGTGTGGCATCGCTCATTTTGACACGCTTGGCACCATACTGAGCTTGAAAGAAAACATAGCCACCGGTATCCAAAGGTTTACGATAAATATAAATACCGCCACTTCTGTCTGTAGTTTCATACATTTTGTTCAGCAAATCGAAGGGCAACTTGCCATTACTGCGTTGATGCACGATAGAGATCAAGTCGTCGTTATAAGTACGTTGAAATGTACCATCGATACCAGAGTTGATCGAGTGCATGAGCAACACTGTATCTTGCCCATTCTTCGAAGGTAACAGCGTGCGTTCATGCCCCATCAGGAAAATATAGGCACAAGTAGAAGCGCAAAAACCTCGCGCAAATGTGCGCATCTTGTTTTGATTAATACGCAATTGAAATTGATAGGCGACATCTGGCGCGATTTTACTGGCACCGGGCACATCTACCAATTCTATTTCTTTCATATCCGGATTCGCTTTCAATGCGGCATCCAGGGCAGCGACATGCTCCATAGTCAGGGAATCTGTCACAAGATGGCGAGCTGAAACTGCAAGTTCACCAGCATTAGCCAGACCTGCACCTACAATCAAAGTAGCGATGACTCCAACATTGAAAGATAAGTGTCGCCAGAATTGCAGTATTACTGCACTTTTCGTATTCAATTTTCAACCTGTTTTGAGTTATTGTTAAGCTATTCTTGAAGTGGTCATCGTTCATGCAAGTTGCTGTCCTATGCGTGCGGTTGAACTCAGGCGCAGCAAGCCACGCCTGAGCTTTTACCTCACTTCTGATTTTCTGCTGCGCGCCCTTCTGCAAGCTCTGAGTTGACTACATCCTCAGATGCGATTACTTCTGTCTCCAGCACACGCTGCTTTTGTTTCCACAAACTGCCGCTGGCAAATGCCGACCAGCCCCACTTCAACCAGCCCAGTAATGACCATGCCAGCCACAAGGCCCACAGCAACATCATGCCTCGGTAAACCAGCATGGGGAGTGATAATACCCAGGCTGTTTGCAGGTCTGCTATTGCCCTGTCCAGATACCATACAAGGTTATTGGCACTGGCCCCATTGCCAACAACCTGCATGTCTGGTTGGCCCAGCAAACCGCTCTGCACCGCATCGAGCAAAATACCCAGCATGAGCAAAGTCAATACGGCGAGACCAAACTGCCCCAAATTGAACTGCCATCTTGCTGAGACTGTGTCAGCCCTTGCCGCACGCCGGACAAATGCAAAGAACCAGGCAACCACCAGCGCCGCACTCCACCAGGCAACCTGGGTTAAACCCAGGGTCAGCAGCAACCATTGCCGGGTCGTGACAGGCAAGCCTGCATAACGGCCAAGGGCAACCGCAACCAGCAGCAAGACGACGAGCTTGCCCCAGAACAGGATGGCAGGCCCTATGCCGGGCCCACCGGCGAGCAACAGCCAGCGGTCTCGTGGCAAGATCAATTGCAGGGTGTGGTTAACACTGGCCTGCTGCAAATTCACAGTAGCAGTCGTATAGCTGAAAGCTGCGCCCTGATCGAGACGCCATTGCACTTCTATGTCTTGCGCACCTGGTACTACCGGTAACACCAGTTGCCTGCCATTTGCACGCAATGGCCTTAACTGATGATTGATATTCACACGCTGCAATACCGCTCCTTCTGGCAAGGTAAGGGTGTAGTCGCCGCCACGGCTGCTGCGCAAATGCAGTCTCAGTTGATAGTCAGTAGCCCTGCTGCCCGGGCTGACGAGCAAGCGGCTTTCATCTATCGTCAGGGTTTGTCCGGGAATGGCTTGTGGTCGTTCTACAGTGATAGCCAGGGTCTCGCCCGGCCATGGCCGGAACACCAGATCAGCCCCGCTCTCACCATTGCTGGCATCACTGGCGAGTGGTGGCAGTCCTGTCGTGCCCAGGTGCCAGATACCGGAGGCAGCAATAACCCAGGTTTCTACCCAATTACTTTGCTGCGCAAGATTCAGTTTAAGCTGGGCAGTTTGTGGCAAATTCGAATGCCATTCCATGCTCTCACTTTGTGGCCCCAGATTAACGGCAACCTTGCCATCCCTGATATTCAAACCAGCAGTAGTGACTGCCTCACCCGGCAATAATGGGATCTGCGCCAACACAGGCTGGCCCGAGGGAGACAGGCGCGAGACTGTGGTTTCGACTTGCCATTCCTTGTCCAGTATCAAGCGACGGGTGACGCGTAAAAAACTAGGCAAAGCATTCGCCTCGGTCTTGCTGCTGGCCTTGATGCGGCGGTTGAATTGCAGGGTATCGGCAACACCAGAGTCGTCTGACAAGCCTGCCACATCCCAGCCATCTGCATGTACATCGACCTGTCTCGGTTTTTGCGGCAGGGGCAGTTGCAAAGTATCGCTCTGCATCAATTCGCCTGCCAGTTCCAGTCTGTGTCGTCCTGCCGGGGCCAGCAACCATATAGTTCCATCGTCGGCACGGCTTATGTAGGCTGGCTTGCCGTCCAGTTGCGCCTGCGCGGGCAGCCAGTGTTTGATACCACCAGGCAGTGGCAAGGCAAGCTCAATGGCGGCATCAACATCCAGCCCCAGCCGGACATTGTTGCCATTGATTTGCACCATCATGCGCGAGATTTCGGCACAATTTGGCAGGCAGTCTGCCGGGCGGCTTAATTTTTGTTTTAACTCTTCCAGCCTTTCATTATCCGGCATCTGGGCATGTGCAGATTCGCTGTAAACAGCGGGAAGTGCAATCAAGCTGCACATCATCAACAGGGACGCGGCCTTGCCCAAGCCACGCCATGGCCATCTGCCTGCAGTTGGTTTGTCACTGTCCGAAGGCCCCTGATTTGATCCTTTTCTAAACTCGCTCACGCACAGCAATAAAAAGCCCAGCAATATCAGGCGCAACACAACCAGCAGTTTATTTGCCCAGGGTGGCAACAGCCATAGATCCAGTTGTTGATCCTGCCTGACCGGGCCGTCAAAGATCAACTGATGGGAACGCCAGTTCCAGGTGGGTAAGCCCGGGCCAGTCTGCACCTTGGCATCGGGGTCCAGCACTTGATAGTTAGTTGCGCGCGTACCGATAATTGCCTTGGGACTGGTCATTCTATAGGATCGTACTGCGTCCGCTTTGGCGAGTTTTTCGGCAGCGCGCTCGGCTGGTGGTTTGACTTCTTCTACCATCCTCGCAGGAGGCGGTGGTGGTGCCATCTCAGCATTGCTACCGCCTTGCACTTCTGTACTGGCATCGACTGGCATTGCAGCTGGCGCAGCGGCAGGTGTTGGCGACATGTCACCTTGAACTGCCTGATACCTATAAGCTGCACTACCATCGGTCTCAAGCACAGGGTACAAAGCTGAACGTACCTGTTGCGTGGCAAATGACAGCGTCAGCAAGACCAGCACCAGCAAACTGACTTGCTGCAGACGCTTGATCCAAATCTGGAAGCGACTGGCTGGCAAGGCGCGCAAAATCGCGGTCAGCGCCAGCAAGACTATCCATGCATAACGTGGTGCATCTGCCTCCTGATAAGACAGGACCAGCGCAAACAAGGCAAGCGCGCCCCATTGCCTGCCCCACAATTTGCCCGCAGCCAGCGCAATTACCAGCACAAGGAAAAAATCCAGCAAATTCCAGCGGGACAGCCAGGCTCCTTCGGCCCTGTCGGTTCCACCCGCGTGTAGTAGACGCCAGCCTGCCGGCAAAATCAATTCTATGCCCAGCTTGTCAAAATCCTTTTGCCAGGTCACGGCAGAAAGCTTGCGGGTGCTATTGCCAATCACACTGTCAGCACCCACATCGATGCTGCCGCGCTGGATTTCTATGCCAGCCAGCTTGTCACTGCCACGGGTAATCAACTGGTCTTGCCCGGCTACGCTGACACGGCCAAGTTGGGCGATATTGCCCATGGTCAGGCGGTTGGAATG
The DNA here is from genome assembly GCF_009937975.1 of Undibacterium sp. YM2. NCBI lineage: Bacteria > Pseudomonadati > Pseudomonadota > Betaproteobacteria > Burkholderiales > Oxalobacteraceae > Undibacterium > Undibacterium sp. YM2. The sequence continues at coordinate 1,875,449 of NZ_AP018441.1, read as the reverse complement.
ACTGATGTCACCTTTGATCTGGTCACTCATGGTCAGCGTGGAGCCATCAAAACTCAGCCACAAACGGCGTTGCAAAGACAGTTTGTCAGGTGCCGGATCACTGTCGCCACGGCGTATTTCCTTGAAGCTGAATGTACTGCCAGCACGCATGAGATATGCTGGCAAATTGCGCCATTCTGGCGGCAAGGTGGTTTGTTGGGGATCAACGGTGGATGGTCCTTCTATCGCCACTGTGCGTATCAGGGGCGTCGCTTCATAAGACCAGACTTCTTCCTCAGCAGCTTCAGGCAGACTCAGGGGTTTAGACGGCCCGGGCTGGCGCGCAAACAAACGTATTTCCCACTTGCCTGCTCTGACCTGTACTGTCATGCTGCCATCCGGCTTCAGGCTGGCAGGTAAGCCAGAGCGTAATTCCAGCGGGATTAAATCTGGCAAGAGTGCGCGCTCCAACTTGATCTCCCTGCCCTTGCCTGAGACTTCGAGCCGGATATAAGTCTCTACCATGACCGGCACACCATCCGTGATTTTACGGAAGGTGCGTATCTGGATTTGTTCGCCACTGTCTGCATCGGCTTTGCGTTGCAACCACAACTGATTGCTTTCATCCCGCACAGGGAAATTCACTGCTTTGCCATTCAAATCCAGCTTCAATAAAGCCGTATTTTGTGGCAGGGGTAAAAACTCTGGTACTGTAGTCCAGATAAATTTACCTGCCAGTTTATAGGTGCCACGCGTCAGTTTTATAACGGGCATTTCATCGCGTGCCAGTACTGTCTGTGGTTTGCCATTTACACTGACATCTTGCGGCCAATGCAGGGCGCTGCCCGGCAGATAAACCCAGGTATCTCTATGCACTTGCATATCCTGGGCAAAACTCGCCCCCTTCGCATTTACTTTTATATCCAGCAGGCCGGGCCATACGCATTGCTTTTGGCTGGCGTCAGCCCCCTGTTGCGGACAACCGAAGTTTTCTACACCATCCAGTGCCCATGGCACCCAGCTCTTTAGAGGGTCGGGAACGGCACCGACAGGGAATTCAGCAGCCTGGCTGGCACGGCTGAGCAATGAAGCAAATAAAACGATGACTAAGGCTGCAATGCAATTCTTCAGCATTCTGTATCCCTGATGGTTAAGATATGGTCACGTCAATTATAGTGGCATATTTTGCAATGGCACCCGGCGTTGGTGATTTTTATTTGCAAGCCTCTTTGCCTGGCTAAAACAGAAATCATTATTGACCTGCCTGAACTTCACAAGCTCTACATGACGCCGGTATGACGCCTGCATGACATAAGGCACGGCCGGAACAGCCAGGTTCTACCAGATAATACTTGTCGTTTTATAAAACTATACCTTGTACGAAAACATAGTTTATTGACAAATAAGTAGCGATACTGCGCCCGCTGCGTTGCCTGTACACCACCACTCTGCAAACCTGCATACAGATTGATCAGAATTTACACAGGCTCCCGGCATTCCATTCTTTCCTGAAGATACTAATGGCATACTTTTTTATGGGACCATGCATATGCGCTTGAACAATATACTGATTGCCGCCTGTCTGTGCGGCATGCTCGCTGCCTGTGGTGGTGGCAGCCCCAACTCTACGTCTCCCGTCACCACGCCAGCCGTAGAAGTACAAAAACCGGCAACACTATTGACCGGAGATGCACTGCGCGCCGAGGTTGAGCGCTTCCGCAGTACCAACAATTTTCCTGCAGTTTCAGTCACTATCGTCAATCAGGATAAAGTAGAAAACGTCGTGACAGGTACCAGACAGGTCAATGGCAGCCAGAATGTACAAAGTACAGACCTGTTCCAGTTGGGTTCATTGACCAAAGCGGCTACCGCCACTTTGGTAGGCCGCCTGGTGGAACAAAAGAAACTACGTTGGGATAGCACGATAGCAGAGATATTCCCTGCCTGGCGCACGCAAATCCGCCCTGAATATGTGAATGTCACGGTAGAACAATTACTGCGCCACCGTTCGGGCCTGCCACGTGAAGTGAATGATGGAACCATAGAAAAAGCACTGCCCTTGCTGACCGGCGACTTGCTTGCAGACCGGCGTGGCCTCGCCGTTTTGTTATTGCAAGACGCTCCCGAATATCCGCCCAACAGCAAGATGGTGTATTCAAATATAGGTTATGCCCTGGCTGGTCTGATGGCCGAGGTCGCAGGTGGTGACAGCTATGAAAACCTGATGCAGAAAGAAGTATTTGTACCACTGGGTATCAAGGGACGCTTTGGTTTTCCTGAAGATGCAGGCGTCAATAACAATATTGGGCATACCCTGGTCGGCGGCAAGTGGCAGGTCACATCATCTCTCGTCGATCCCCGCTACGCATTTTTTATCAATGCTGCAGGTGGCATGAATCTGAGTCTGGCTGACTATGGCCTCTTCTTACGTGAACAACTACGAGGCTTGCAGGGCCAGAGCACTTATCTGACTCTAGCCAATTTCCAGCTGATGCACACGCCTGTCGATAATTACGGCATGGGCTGGGGTATCGCCACTGTTCCTGGGCTGGGTAATGTCAGCATACATAACGGTACAGAGTTGACTTATTATGCCAGTAACAGAGTAATCCCCAGCAAAAACGTTGCTATTGCTATCGCCTGCAATTGCTATAACGAAGCTGCCATCAGCAAGCTGGACGATTTTGCAGACTCGCTGATGCAGCCGCTGATACCTAAATAATGACACACCAGTGCGGCCAATAAACTGATGCTTTGTGCCCGATGCAGGCACAAAGCAACAGTTTATCATTGCATCATTGCACACAGGTCATGCAATGGCCCACAGAGACAAACCGCACCAGGGCCAAAGACAATGCAAACACATATGCATTGACGAAACGCCAGAGACGCAAGCCATCGCCAGTACGCCATGCGGCAAAAACTGCAGCCAGCGTGCCCATCAACACAGGCGTCAATATCAGGTTGATGATGCGCCCGACACTGCTATTAATGAATGCCTGCGGGAATATCCATAAGCTGGCGAAACCCGCAACGACGCCGAATACGATATACAAAATTGCTGTAAAAAGTGGAGACCGCGGACTACGCTCACGCTTCTCTATCCCTGTGGTGAACACCAATTCAAGAATTTCAAAGACTAGCTGCAATAAAACTTCAAAGAAAAATTCAATCATGTTGTCCCATCACATCTGACTAATGCGACAGCAATTGCACGGCAACCATGGCCTGCGCTACTACACCAGTTAAAAACGCCAGCGTACGCACCCAGGGTATGCCAAGGGTATAACACACCGCATGTACCACACGTGCAGCGAAGTACAGCATGCTGGCATTGGCAATTACCGGATTGGAGATATTCATGGCATTGGCCAGCAGGATCAGGGTAGCGAACACCACTAGGTTTTCTACAGCATTGCTATGCGCTTTCATCAGGCGCACTGCCCATTTGGATTGCGGCTTGCTGTTATCTGGATAACCAACCGCTGCCAGCAGGCCACAGGTCAGTACACGGTCAAGTATATAAGGTATCCATAATACACCAGTCAATATGGTGACATAGCTCAGATACAGCAATTCTGTTTTCATGCTCGCTCCTCGTCTCAAATTGGATTATCATTGACCGGGCGACTATGTTAGCGCCCGGTGCCAGCGATTATGCTATGACAACAAGGACTTGTGCTTATTTTTTCAACAAGCTCAATTTTTGGCATGAAAACAGCAACAGTTTTATGCAATCCTGCTTAAAACTCCTGTTTTGTCCAGGCGAAAACGCGCGAAGTCCTCAGCCAGAAACAGATTCCCCTGATAATGCGCCCTCGCCTCTGTCTCAATATCGCCTATGAATGGTGACCTTTCGCTGTCATGCTGATAGCGCGCACTGAAATGCGTTAGCACCAGATTGGGCAAGGCAGCAGTAGCAGCAAAGCTGGCGACGGCGGCAGCAGAACAATGCTGGACGCGCGCGCCCACTTTCTCTGCCACTTCTTCTGTATAAGTCGCTTCATGTACCAGCACATGGGCTTGCTGACTGGCTTCCAGCAACAAGCCTGGCGCGTCATTATCACCGCCGACGATGATGCTGCGTAGTGGATAAGGGTGATGCAGATAATCATGGCTGACTAATTTTTTCCCCTCATGAATGACATCTTCACCCTTTTTCAAACGTCCCCAGAGCGGGCCTGCTGGTATGCCCTCGGTTTGCAGTTTGGCGGTGTCCAGCACCGCCTCAGTATGGTTCTCACTAAAGCGATAAGCATGGGAAGATACACGGTGTGACAATTTGATTGCGCGTACAGTGACGGCATGATCCTGCCAGACATCCATGTTCTCAACATCCGTGAATATCAATTCATACGGCAGGAAAGACTCTGACATTGCATGCGTGACCTGCAACCAGTGTTGTATGCCTGCCGGGGCGATGATGTGCAAGGGCATCTTGCGTCCATGCATGGCGGCACTGGCCAGCAAGCCCGGCAAACCATAACAGTGATCACCATGCACATGGGTAATGAAAATCGCTTGCAAACCATGAATAGACAAAGTGGTGTGCAATATCTGGTGCTGGGTAGCTTCTCCACAATCAACCAGATACCATTCACTGCCCTGGTCAGGCAATAAAGCCAGGCCAGTGACGTTGCGTTGTCGGGTAGGTGCGCCTGCAGAGGTGCCTAAAAATAAAATATCCACAATTTCCTTAAACTTGATTCTCTGTTTTTTGCCGGTTGCTTTTGCATGCCACTCTGTTGCAAATTCTAACAATACAGTCTTTCGCATACTATTCTGTATGCTGATTTGCGCTTATGATGCAAATTCACAATTCATTATCCATCTGAGACATGAAAATCCCTGCTGCCCTGCAATCACTGCAGTCTGTTACCAGTGCCGTTACCAATGCTTTGAAAGAACGCCAGAAAGAACGCAAGCGTCTGCGTGGCCCTGCTGACTTGTATTATGCCATTGCCGACTCCATCAGCATGCTTGACGGCGCATCCTGGCAGGAACTGGCGGCACAGTCCGGTTTTTTCATGTCGCTGGAATACCTGGCTGCACTCGAACAGGTCTTGCCACTCAATCTCTCAGCCCGCTATGCCCTGATTTTTGATGGTACGGGCGCAGACCGCCTGTTGGTCGCCGCCGTGTATATGCAAATTGCGGATATCAGCCTCGCGCAGGCAAGGCCAGAAAAATCAGCTGATATAGATAAAAAATGGACCCTGCCACTGGACCAACTGGCCCAGCATGCCAAACAGCGCATACTCAGTTGCGGTAATTTCCTCACCTTTGGTCAGCACGGCATTGCCTTTGCCAAAGATGTCGATCCCAAGCTGGCATGGCATGGTGTGGTCGAAGTGTTATACCGCGTGCGCCAGGCCGAAAAACTCGCGGGCAAAACCCATTTTGTCATGATCAAGGATTTACATGATCCGTACATAGACCAGGCGGCACATCTGGAAAACCTCAGTTACCGCTATGTAGAAACTGAGCCTAACATGGTGCTTGAGCTGTCACCGTCATGGAAAAACTATGATGACTATCTCGCCAGCCTCGCATCCAAATACCGCAGCAATATCCGCAATGCCATCTTCAAACCACTCGATGAAGCCGGCTGCAGCATAGAAAGGCTGGATGACCTGAGCCCGGTGCTTAACGATATCTTTGCGCTGTACAAAGCGGTACAGGTGAATGCCAACTTTCGACCGTTTGAATTATTGCCTGAGTACTTTCCTGTTTTGCAGGCTGCCGCTGGCGACAAGTTCAGGTGCAGCATCATCAAACGCGATGGCCGCTTGCTCGGCTTTTTGATTTCCGTCGCAGATGGTGAAACGGCGATTGCCTATCACATAGGTTTTGACCGCACCGCCGCAGAAGAATTGCCCATCTACCTGCGCCTGCTGCATGCAGGCATTGCCGACGCGATAGACCTGGGGTGCAAACGCATCTCTTATGGCCGCACAGCACTGGAACCCAAGGCTGCACTGGGTGCCAAGCCGCAAACCTTTGGTGTATTTGTGCGCCACCGTCAACCCGTGCTGAACAAACTCATGAAACGCCTGTTACTGGGCATAGAACATGAAGATGCCCCTGACCGCAATCCCTTCAAAAAAGAAAAAGCGGCCAAAGCTGAAACATCATCGTAAAGCCTCGTTCAGGCTGCTGCCTTCAGCGGCAGCAGCTTGAACGATAATCGATAAGCGATAAACTCAATAAATCAGGATACGCCGCACACTACGCGCGCACCACCGCCACCCAATACTGCAGGATGATCAGAGTGGTTGTCGCCACCTATATGTATCATCAGTGAGCGACCTTTGAGGTCAGCCAGTTTCAAACGTGGTGCCAGTACAGGCTGGTTGGCATTGCCACTTGCATCGACATACAAAGGTGGCAAATCACCCGCATGACCATCACCCCACGGTGTGCCATGGCGATTGCTGTTTTCTGGATCATAGTGGCCACCTGCACCCAGGGCTGCAACCAGCTTGCCATCTTTTTCCTTGGCGCTGCAATCTGCATTCTGGTGTACATGGAAGCCATGCAAGCCAGGTGTCAGTCCTGTCAAAGCAGGCGTAAACACCAGGCCGTATTTGCTTTCAGAGACAACAACCTGCCCCAGTTTGGTACCAACACCAGCTTCACTGACCTGGTTCATGTTCACAGTGACATCCGCCGCTGCAATCAGAGGCAAGGCGCTTAACAGGCAAAAAATTAATTTGGTTTTCATGGTCTTGTTACCTTAAAGAAATTCAATCAACGCCGACATCGTGACGTAAGGATTGAAAATATACGCGACTGGCATGCGATTGGCAATTTCTGAGCCAGGTTAACAGTGCAGGATTACATGGTGTTACAAACAAAACTGATGATATTGCCCATGAGCAGGCAGGCCCTGGTGTCCGCCTAAACATCTCAAATTAGGCCTCGAGGATTTCCCGCAAAGCATGCTGGCCTGCGGCGTCACACTGACCACCCGTGAATGCGGTGTGCGCAGTATTCAGGCTTCCCTGACAAACAGATTCAACAACTCGGCGCCCAGTACACCCGCCAGATGCGGGCGGCGCTGCGTCAGGTCTATGCAGCAGCGGGCATATATCCGGCGACTCTTTGTGTGCTCAGCGCTTGTCTCAGGCCTTGCAATACCCAAAGCAGCGAGCTTTTCACTACCCAACTTGCTTGGCTTGAAATCCTTGCCATCTGCTTCCAGCCACTTCACTTTGAGCATGGCATCCAGCAATTGCACGGCCAGCTCACCCGCCAGATGGTCATAACAAGTCCTTGCGTGTAAAAACTGTTTGGGCATGGTGCGTACCAAGGCAGGCGGAGCTGGCTGGCGCGATGCTTTAGTGTGAGTTGCTGCACCAAGAACGGCGATGGACTCTATGAGGCTCGCAGCCTCAGCACTGGCAATACGAAAATAGCGATGCCGTCCATGTGCCTGCGAGGTTAACAAGCCACCCTCTACCAGCCTTGCCAGATGGGCGCTGGCTGACTGCGCTGACACATTGGCGACAAAAGCCAGTTCACCGGCGGGACGTGTCGTGCCATCAATCAGGTGGTTATTCACTTCGGGAACACCGGGTCTCGATGAAGATGGCAATTTACCAGATGACATTACCGGCCAGGCCGATCTCGCCTGGCGCAATATTATCCGCATGCTGGAAAGCAGCAAAATGACGATGGCTGATATCGTCAAAGTGACTCACTATCTGACCAGGGAATCCGACATCGCAGAGTATGTCAAGGTGCTCAGTCATTATCTTGGTGGCGCGCGCCCTGCGTCCATGCTGATGATTATTCCTGCCCTGGTCAAGCCAGGCTTTCTGCTGGAAATAGAAGTCATCGCAGCACAATATTGATGCTACCTTGACAGCTGCATGCAGCTTGATTGAAGCTGGCGATTTGATTGGCCATGTCCCGGCAAATGCCTGAACATGGCTACATCTATTTATATTTTTATACTGGCTAGATCATATATCCAGGTCATAACAACGCTGGCTCAATGCAAATTGCATAAGAACATGCAGGACATGCGATTCCTTCATTTGCAGGAAGTGATTTCATAATTATTATCGAAATGAAAAAAGTAACGCAGTAATGCGCAGGTTTCATGCAATTTCAGTCATCTATTCGATTGAATTGCGCCCTAATTCTATTCATGTACTCGCAATTTCACACTATTTAGCTGACAATGCTGCTGATACTTTGTGCGTGGAGAATTGGGTGGAAATTGGGATGGACCTGCTGTGGTTTATAGGTGTCACGGTCATTACCGTTATTTTGTTACTGAAGGTACTGGTTCTGCTCATAGGCATGAACCGTTTACTGAAATTGCAATTATGGACACCACGCAAAACGCCATGCCTGCGCACAGCCAGTGGTGACCTGTTACCAGTGCTTGATGCTGCCCGCACTGAAATGGAGCAAGCCGGTTTTCGTTACATGCATAGCTGGCGCGAGCGTTCGATGATCGCGGCTGACGATATTCCTGCCAGCTATTGCGATGTCTACCATCATCTGGCGCAAGATGTGCATGCCGAGGTTTGCCCGAGTGAGTCGCCTTTCGAACAACGCTTGTACACCATCTATCTGTGGAACACCTATGTTGATGGCAAAGCCTTGCTGACTGTGAATGGCCAATTGCAGAGCATGGTACCTTATCCGTCGCGGGTAGCAGTCATCAGCGATAAAAGTGCAGATCTCGCTGGTCAACTGGCAACCCACCTTCATGTACGTGAAATGATTAGCGTGCAACGCAGTGACCCTGCTGACGCACCCAAAATTGCGCAAAACCTGGCAGAACGCTGGCTGGTAAGGCTGGAAAGAGAAGCCAAGGTATATCAACGCAGCCAGCGCGACGACGAAATTATTTATGGTTTTCGTTTCTGGCCTTCGCTGAAGATGGCATGGCAAATGCGCAAAGCCAGTACGCCTAAATCAACGAAACCCGGCCCCACTCCAACTGCTGCAAGCACGAGCACCAGACCCTTGATCGATATGGTGGCTGCACGTCAGTTACGTGACCGCTATTCATTCGTCCGTACTCTCTGTGCGCTGCGCTCCATGCTGGCACCACGCTGGTACCAGTCTGCCAGTCTTGTTTTGTCCGCTCTCGCCTTCCTGGCGCTTGGCACATGGTGGTGGGGTCTTACCGGCGCATTGCTGATTGGCGGCATTATTGTCTTGCATGAAGGCGGGCATTGGCTGGCCATGAAGCTGGCAGGATTTCGCGATGTCCAGGTATTTTTTGTACCAGGAATGGGAGGTATCACGAGTGGTGAGAAGCATGAAGCAAGTCCCTTTACACACATGCTGGTGTATCTGGCGGGCCCCATGCCTGGCTTGCTGCTGTCACTGGCAAGTATTGCATTGATCGTCAAAGAACCGACGATCCTTAATTCCGTCTGGGGCCCCTATCTGACGATGGCGACACTGGCCTCATTGCTGGTGAATGGGTTCAATCTCCTGCCCGTGCTGCCACTCGACGGCGGCCGTGTCATCGAATTACTGGTCATGGCACGCCTGCCGTGGTTGCGTTTCTTGTTTTCAATAAGCAGCGGTACGGCCATGCTGGCATATGGTTTGTACTCCAGTGACAAGATCATATTGGGGATAGGCATACTCGCGCTCATCAGTGCGCAATTTCAATACAGGCTGGCCAGCGCTGCATCGCTCTTATCCAGACAACATACCGGTCCAACGGATAGCAGTAAAAGTTTTGCGCATTCTGCGGGTGACTTATTTGATTTTCTTGGACACGCAAGTTTCAGTAAATGGAGCTACGCCACAAAACTGGCTATAGGCCAGACTTTGCTGCCGCGTTATCTTGGAAGGCAGCCTGGCTGGAAAGAAAGCATTGCAGGTCTGGGCCTGTATATCGCCTGCATCATCTTGCCAGTGGTAGTGCTGTTAAGTTTTATTCATACTGCACCGACTACCATGTTAAGTCTGGCAGGCCAGGGTTTGTCTTCTTTACTGGCATCCAGTGACGCCAGCCAGCCCGTTGCAATCGCTGACAATGAAGACAAGGTCGGTGCAAACGCCTTGCACGAAGACAGGATGGCATCCAGACAGGCGCGCGCCGAAAAAATTACCGCGGCTCAGGGAAGTGAGCGCGCAGCCATACTCAGGTCGGTACTGGATGAAGCCAGCGACAATGATGCTGAAGATGCTTTGCGTATTGCCAAAATTTATTACGCTGAAAATAATAATTCCTTGCAAGCGACCTATCTGCATGCAGATGCCGCTTTAGCCATGGCGAATGCAATACGCAACTGGTCCGTGCAGGACGAACCGGAAAATGCCAGAAAAAATGAAGGCGATGTTGCCAACTACCTGCAAGAAGCAGAAGCCATCTTGCGCGCAAGACTGCGCATGCAAAGTGACAGACGCGATGCCCGTTTACTCGCCGAAGTTTTGCAGGCACGTGACATAGATCCCGACAATCCTGCGCAACTGATATTGAAGGAAGAAGTCGTCAGCCTGTTTACCAAGGAAAAAACTGAAGATGACACCCAGCTCTTGCAGGCACACCAAATGCTGGCGCGCGCTTACTACAAGAGCGGGCGGGTTGATGACGCAGAACATCAACTGCAAACTGCTGAAGATGACTACGCCTGCCAGGCCAAAGATAAAACAGATTTTTTCTGCCACACTTTAAAAATAGACCAGGCCTGGTTACTGCTCAATAAGAAGAAATTTGCTGAGGCTCAGGCATTGCTCGGCCCTGTTGCAGACAAGGAAAAGCATCCTGGTCAGAATGACCTGGCAAACAGAGAGCGTCACCAGATCAAATGGATGATTGCCATGCTACAAAAAGACTACAAAACGGCGAAACAAGAAGCCATGGCCTCGACACAGTTACATGCACCTGGCACAGGAAACTGGCTGATAGATTTGTTCATTCAACGTGCACAACCCGCAGGTAATTTGCCGGCAGACCTGATGCTGATCGAAACTCTGCGGGCACAAGGTGAACAGGGAGAGGCAGACAAGCTTGCCGAACGCCTGCTGGAAGCTCAGCGCAAAGCGCGCGCAGAACCCGGCAACCTGAGGTCTGGCAATAGTGAAATGGCGTGCAGTATCTATCCTTATGGCAGCGCCTGGAAAAACCAGTTACAGCAAACCCTGCTCAATATTGAGCAGAGAGAAACCCGGTGCACGCCCCGTGCCGGCATGGGTCAGATGTCACGTTGAGGCTGATAAATGAAGCGCGACCAGACAGATGCCTGCTGCGCTTCTTCGACGGGAACAGAACGAGCCAAGAGTCATGGCATTTTCCCGCAACAGGCAAAAGTGCTCGTCACAGCTTGCACTTGTGGCAATTGATAAAGTGAGCAATACTCTTGCTTGCAAGATTCCGCAACCCCCTCTCCCTCAAACATATGATCAAAATGAAGATTGACCACGTGTGTTCGTCCATCAAATCTGCTTTTTTCACGGCCAGCCTGATTTTCTTCTGTGGCATCCTGCTCATCGCTAGCGACACACAGGCCAGAACTACAGAAAACATAGGAAGTGGTACGGCATTCGCCATCACCAGAAACGGCCATCTTGTGACCAATTTTCATGTGGTCAAAGGCGCGACAGAAATTGTTGTTGTTGACAAAAACAAGAAAACATTTCCGGCCCAGGTAATTGGCACAGACCCCGTCAATGATCTGGCCATATTGAGCATAGACCAGGCCACCGTCCCGCTCTATCTGGAATCCAACCAGAAAATTCGCAGGGGTTCAGAAGTCTCGACCCTCGGCTTTCCCAATACCGACGTACAGGGCGCCGAAGCCAAATTTACCAATGGCACATTGACAGCTGAGAGCGGGCTGCGAGACGATATCCGCCATTTCCAAATCAGCACCCCGATACAACCAGGCAATTCCGGGGGGCCACTGCTTGACAGTCGTGGCTACGCCGTCGGCATTATAGTGTCAAAACTCAGCGACATTGTCATGCTGGAGAGGCAAGGTGAAGTCGGGCAAAACGTGAATTTTGCAATCAAAGTTCAGTACCTGCTTGCCATGATTGCCGGGACCAGGCAAGTCAAAGACCAGATATTGCGCGCGCCGGTAAAAACCGCCAAATCCAGGGAAGAAGTCGCCGAAATGGCTGAAGATGCAGTTTATCTGGTCCAATTGAAAGCAGACGTCAAAAATGCAGCGTCTGAGTCAACATCCAGAAAAACACCAGCCACCGCCCAACATGAAAGTGAGCCACAAGAATTCAGGGGCAACCAGCAAGCTGCCAGCGTTCCAGGTACCCGTCTGGTACGACTGGGACATGTTGGGCCCATGACCGGTGCCATCTCTCAACTTGGCCGTGACAATGAAAACGGCGCAAAAATGGCGATCGATGATTTGAACTCCTTGAATCTCGTCATCGGTGGTCAGGTAACAAAATTTGAATTGATCACAGAAAATGACGGTGCCGACCCCAGAATGGCGGTCAGCGCTGCGCAACGCCTGGTCAGCATGCGTGTCAAGGGAGTGGTCGGACATTTGAATTCTGGCACATCCATCCCAGCTTCAGAAGTGTATTTTCGGGCAGGGATACCTCAAATATCGCCCTCAGCCACCAATCCCCAGTTCACCAGACAGGGATACAACACGACTTTTCGCATGGTTGCCCATGATGAAGCTCTGGCCGGTTTGATAGCAAAAGTAATGACCCAGGAACAGGGAGCCCGCAGAATCGCCGTCATTGACGACAGCACCATGTACGGAGCAGGTATTGCATATGCATTCAGGCAAGCAGCAGAAGCCAGAGGAGCAAGCATCGTCAATGTGCAATCCATCAGTAATAAGGCGAGCAGCTTCAATGCAGAAGTCACAGCGATAAAAAACAGTAATCCTGATCTGGTATTTTTTGGCGGCATGGACAGTCAGGCTGGGCCCTTGCTGCAACAACTGGCAGCGCAAGGCGTGAACATCAAATTTGCTGGCAGCGATGGTATTTGTACAACAGACCTGCCGCGACTTGCAAATAATACTATACGCAATGATCAGGTTTTCTGTGCAGAAGCCGGAGGTGTTGAAGCAGCCCGGACAGCTACACTCAAAAATTTCAGGCGCGCGTACAAAGACCGCTTTGGCACGGATATACAGATTTATGCGCCTTATGTGTATGATGCCTTTTACGCTTTGGCTGGCGCCATGTTAAGGGCAAACTCAGTCGAACCTGCAAAGTACCTGGGTCACATAAAAAATGTCAATTTCAACGGGTTAACGGGCCAGCTCTCATTTGACGAAAACGGCGATATCCAGCAACCTGCCCTCACTTTATATACCTACAGAAATGGCAAGCGCGATATGCATCACGTGGCCAGATAAGAAAATCATCGCAAAGTGCCGCAGATGTCCTATCCTGATAAGAATGCGGCACAAGGTCTTTGCTTGACGTAAGACAGGTGACCAGGCCAGGTCACCTCAGCCTCTGGCTTGCGCATGTCCTGTTGACCAGCACCCAGTCAGTTGCCTTGCAGGCATCGTAGGGGGAAATATGGCTGTCCTGCGCTTTTGTATTCTCATCCTGCTTATTTCGCTGCCATTATCTTGCAGGTCAGAGATACTGGTCACCGAAGACTATCCTCCTTTCAATATTGTCAACCCCAAGACAGGTGAAGTGACCGGACTATCGACGGAGAAGGTGCAGGAACTCATGCGCCGCGCCGGTGAAAAATACAGTATCACGGCTTACCCTTGGGCAAGATCGATACAAATGGCGCAAAACAATCCTGACACCTGCGTCTTTTCCACCTCACGCACGCCAGGCCGCGAGCAACTCTACAAATGGGTCGGCCCGCTGGTCAAAAACAACTGGGTCATCTTCGCCAGGGTCGACGATACCCGACACCCCAAAACCCTGGAAGACTTGCGCATATACACCATAGGCTCTTACCGCAATGATGCCATTGCAGAGTATTTTTCGCTCAAGGGTTTCAATACCGAACTGGCCAGCACGGACGCCGACAACCCGCGCAAGATGCTGGCAGGGCGCTTTGACTTCTGGGCCAGCGGAGAATTGCTGGGCTGGGAAATACTCAAGCAACAAGGCCTGACCAAGATGGTAGTCCAGTTGTTCACCTTTAATCAAACCGAGATGTACCTGGCTTGCAATACCACGATGTCACAAGCAAAAATTGATAAATGGAACCATATCCTGAAGGAGATGGATAAGGATGGCACCAGCGCTGCCATTGAAAAACGATACAGATAACAGTCATAACACCGCTTTGAGTAAAATTTCAAAAATTAATACACTTAAGTGCATGTTGTTTAAAATTTTTGTTATATTCAATAACATTTTTATTCACAACATTAATTTTATCCATGGCTATGACCCTGAATTTGCGAACCTTCGGTATCTCGCTGTTAACCATTCTCATTACTGCCTGCGCAACGCCCGTACCCAGGGCACCGTTACCGATCAGGCAAACTGACTATCCCGCAATAGGAACAACAGAGACTGCAGAGATTGGCACGAAACTACTCACCCAAATGGATGCCACAGTAGTCAAAGGCATCAAGGTAGATCAAGTAACAAGATCAAGCATGGGGATTTTCCCCGCTGATTTTCAGGGCGTTTACCAATTGGCGGGCAATGGTCCCAACTATTGCGGCTTGATCACGCTACGCGATCCGCTTAACAATGGAATTCAAAGACTGGCTTGTTATTCAGCCGCAGAATTTAAAGAAAAAGGCCTACCCTACGATGAGATTGAAATCATCATTCAAAAACCAAACAATCTGCAAAGAGTCATTGAGTATGCAGGAAAGAGTGGCAACACAATTTCCATATTCTATAAAGAGTTTAACGAAACTGTAAACGGTGCCTTTATCCGTCCGGCCTTTACACAAGAATTTAAATTCGATCTGGCAGAAAGTCAGGTCATAGGAATAAAAGGAGCCCGTCTGGAGGTGGTAAAGGCAAATAACACGGGGATTACTTACAAAGTACTGGCGCATTTTCCAAGATAAAACAATTCGCTTCAAACGCTTTTATTCTGCATGTTTATACGTAATACATTGCTGGCGATTTTACTTCTGCTGGTCAGTTTGCTGTGTCAGGCGGCTGACCCACGCTTCACCGTCATCACTGTAGATACGGAACATGAAGAGTTGCAGTTATTCTTGCGTGATGAAGCTGGCAAGGGATACAGGCGCTTTGAGCAACTCAAGAATTCACTGGCAGCACGCAACAAGCAACTGCTGTTCGCGATGAATGCTGGTATGTACCATGCAGACTACTCACCTGTAGGTCTGTTTGTACAGAATGGTGAACAAGTCTATGCATTGAATTTGAGCAGTAACTGGGGAAATTTTTTCCTGAAACCGAATGGCGTTTTCCTGCTCAGCAAATCAGGCCCACAGGTTGTTGAATCTTCAGAATATCCGGCACTGGCCAAGGATGTTTTACTGGCGACCCAGTCTGGCCCGCTACTGCTAAGAAACGGCGTCATACATCCCGCATTCAAACCTGATTCAAATTCACGTCTGAAGCGTAACGGTGTTGGTGTCATCGGCAGCAAAGCAATATTTGTGATCAGCGAACAGCCTGTCAATTTTTATGAGATGGCGATATTTTTTCGCGACACGCTCCACTGCCAGGATGCCCTGTATCTGGATGGCAGTATCTCTGGCATTTATTCAGTAGAACTGAACAGGAATGATGTGACTGTAGATTTGGGGCCAATTATCGGGGTGGTGCGTTGATTAGTGCGTTGACGTTCATTATTCACTCTACCCTGCTCACTCTGCGCAATCTTGGGCTACAACGCGTAGCTTGATCATTTATCGCCATACCTATGGAGGTAGGTCTGGCTAATTTTCAGCAACTCATCAAAACCCAACTTCAGTGAATTGGCTGAAATAACGACCGGGCTACCGCAGAGCTTGTAATTCATGCGGTTCAGAATTCGCTTGAACATGCCACCAGCCGCGATGTAGCGCCCGGGCTCGCGCACCCTGACGACCAGGGTTTTCTGGTTTTGCACTTCAAAAATACTGAATCCAACAACTTCAGACCAGGGCACAAAACCCGCTGCTACCGCACTGCTGTTATCGAGTAAGCCGGTTGAATTTAATATCAAGCCCGGTCTGTTATCCAGCAACTTTCTGGCACCAAAAACAGCACAAAGCCCAAAAAACAGGATAGCCACTACACCTATGCCATGCATCATGACAGGATTGTTATACCGGCTATGCGCTTCGATGTCAGCAACATCCAATTGCACCATCCAGATGCCCATTGCGACAAACAGGACCGCGCCGACAAACAACAGGCGTAATTTGCTTTTGCTTAAAGCTATACGCTTTTCGTCTTCGACATTCAAATCATGGTTCATCAGTGCACCTTATTTAAAAGCAGATTTATAAGCACATTCACAAGCAGATTTAAAAGCAGATTCAGGAGCAGGTCAGCAGTAGAGAGCAAAGCATTTTTTCATGAGGCTACAGCTTATTGACTTGCCTTATTGCCTGAAGCAGCGGGAGCAAGACTGTCAGAATCCAGCAATTCAGCCGTCGTCAGGATGCCCACGCTGACAATGTCATAGCCTTCTACACCTTCACAACGAATAGAACCCTCAGTGCAAAAACGGATGTCGCCAAAACGGCTTTGTCCAGGGTAGTAAAACAGCATCATGTCACCGGCACGATCTATATACATCGCACGATTCAATATCTCTTCGGGGAATTTACCTTGCGTTGCTGCCAGCAACCATTCACGCAAATGGGGAATCGCCGCCACAGCGACCTCATGTGTCTGTTTTTTATGCGGACCGTGGAAGCCCAGGCGCGTGCGAGAGAGAGCCTTGCCTGCCAGCATTTGTCTTTTCACACCGGCCATGAAAATAATGGCACATGAAGAAAAACAATTTCCCTGAACTGCCGTATTGATTTTGTTGGCAGCAATAAGTTCAGCGATGGCATAACCCGCTCTCAAATCGCCACCCGGGCTCTCACTCAAAACAACTTGCTTGACCACACCTTTTTCAAGATGTTTGCGAAAGCGCTCTGCATCATCTGGTTCAACACCACCAAACAGGATCAGGGTTTCATATGAGCGCACCATGCTCATTGCAGAAACATGAGCTGAAAAGAAAGTACTACATAGTGCCAAGAATAATAAAATTATCCGGGAATTCAATTTCATATACCTATCATCTTCATTGTAAGAGTTACTTCGATTCATGTATCAAACCTGTCCAGAGCAATCCCTGGTGAAAACCAAGCCCGCATACAAGCAAAAAGGATTTACTTTTCGGCATCTTATTATTTAAAGCAGTTTTTGCGCAAATTAAAATCACTTCTTAAAGTCAGAAAACAGTACCCTCGACTGAAATAAACAAGCATTACTTTGCACATGGGCAATTTTCTGGATTAAAGACAGAACAAATACGTGAATGCATGATCAAAGATCATGACAATTGCCTGATTGGAAATTTTCTGCTAAGTTTTGAATCCGCATTTCAAAACTAATTGCTTTTGCACAAGCAATCATCCCAGGATAAGCCATGTTTGATCACGTCAAATTCGGAGTCAGCGACTTCACTGCGAGCAAAACCTTCTTCCTTAAGGCATTAGAACCCTTAGGCGTAAAAGTAATAGCCGAGGGATACCAAGCTATGGAGTCGAGCTTTGTGCAAATGATGAAGTGTCATTGTGCCTGTATCAAACCGATGAAAAACCTGCCCATCTTCACCTTGCCTTTAAGGCAGAAAGCAGGCAACAGGTCGAAGATTTTTACCGTGCAGCACTTGAGGCCGGTGGTAAAGACAATGGCCCTCCCGGTCTGCGTTCACAATATCAGGGTAGATATTATGCGGCATTTGTGATTGGTCCTGACGGTCACAACATTGAAGCGGTTTACCACGAGCCTGAGATCTGATCTTGTGACTTTCCCCAGTACTATCGAAGATTGCCGGGAACCCCTTCGGTCTGTGGATGACTTGGATTTAGCACACGAATAAATGGGAAATGAAGGTCAGGCTCGCTTAACGTCTTTTTAGTCAGCGCATGTTTGAATCAGTACATGTCTGTCATTCGCGGCAACATACCGGGCTAAGCCCATAAAATTTGTGATATAAACGGCAAGCTCACCATATCAAGAAGCAATGCACACATGCATGATCAGATACAAGAAAACACTGTCCAACATTTACTGAGTCGCCTCAGCGAGCTACCGGATCATCCCCGCTTCACCGGTGCCCCGTTTGATCTGTCCTTGCTGGATGCCAGGCAGTTAGGCTCCATCTGGCCAGCTATGCGCCGTGCTCAAACTCTTGAATTCAAGGACCCCCGTGCGCAATTTGCACACTCCTTGTGCAAGCAGATAGAAGAAGCTGAACTGGTTCCTGTCCTTGATGAATTTAGTGCCCTGGAAGTTTTTCGTCACATCAAAGCGGGGCAATGGGAGCAGGCCCTCAGAGATTTATCTTATCTCGCAGAAAAACCTGCGGCTCCCCTGCAACAAGAGTTGATCAGGATTCTGGAAACAAAACCTTCCGGTTATCCCGAAAGCAGGGAATACAAGGCGTATGCAATCAGCCATTTTGCAGGTGGCCATGGATTGCCTGAATTAAGGGCTGAAGTGGCTGAGCGCTATAAAAACTCGCCATACCGCTTACTCGAATTCGATGTCTTGGCCGAACTCAGTTCAGATAGCCTGCTCGCCCTGGCAGGTACGATCAACGGGTATTTCATGCCATCAGGCTCCCAACTTGCGATTGATAATCCCGCAATTGTATTGGCTGACGAAGCTGCTTACATTGAGTTTGCGCGCGAAACCTTGCTATCTGCTGCGCAACACGTCAATGAAATTCAAACTGGGAAGATAGCTTACAAGGCCGATGCTGCTTTCAGCACGGATGACGCACAAGTCATCAGTCGAGCAGCCCGTGTTGCCGCCTATAGAGATGAACCGTGGTTACGCCCGATTATTGGCCCACTTCTGGAGGGAGTTTGTGTTGCTCCTACGACTGCCAAGACGGTTCCATCTCAGTCAGTCGCCATTACACTTGGGCATTCAATTGAGGCCGTGCCAACACCAGAAAGTGTCAGGGCGTTGCGCGATGCACTTGCCCTTGTCCGTCATGCTGGCATCAAGAAAAAGCTTTCCCGTAATGTAAAACCGGCAGAACGCGCTCTCGCAGAAAGACCCAGTGTTGCACTACGTATGACGGCAGATGCAAAGCCCGGCAAAAAACACCTATCCCTGCTCGCCAGTTGCATGGAGTCAGGTTACTGGCTAAAAATGGCGCTGAGTGTTGAAGAATGGAGAAAGCATCTGGTTGACACGCCTGCAGGCGCTGCGTTTGCCAACAGCGTCGTGTGGCTGGAACAAAGGCAAGATGGCAGGAATTTGTCTTTCACCGTGACCACCTCGAATGCCGACACCTACATGACAAGTGCAGATGGTACTGCTCATGTCGTTGATCATGCCAGTACCATCAGCCTCTGGCATCCTCTTGCTGCTATTACCGCTGAAAGACATGCGTGGCAGAGCATCTTTCTTGCCCGCAAAATCAAGCAACCATTGCGGCAAGTTTTCCGCGAACACTATGTCGCGGATAGCAAAGAGCTTAGCTCGAACGAGTCTTCCATGTTTGAGGGACATATCGTTTCCATCAGGCCGCTAATCGGTCTGGCACGCAAGGAAGGATGGTCTATCAGCAAGTATGAAGGGCTGAGCCGCCAGTTTGGCGATGTCCGTGCAAATTTTGACATCTCGGCAGACCTCTATCCCGGTGCGACTGGTTACGGCACGTCGGGCAAACTTCGTTTCGCACACAAGAATGGAAAGCGTTGGGAAGATCTGCCGATTGCCGATCTCGATATTGTCATTTTCTCGGAAGTCGCACGCGCAGTCGATTTGCTGGTCAGTGTCACCAGCTTTGCAACTGACAACGAAGCTAACGAGAAACCAGTGACAGCAGGCGATTTAGGCTTGCACTATGCTGAGCAAGCCGCGCCATCTGCACAATCTGCACCACCGGCATATCACCCTACAGTTGCAAGATGGAGGCACCTGGCCCATCTTTCCAACTTGCCACTCGGTGTTATGGCAAGCAACAGAAAGAATACACTCGCTATGGTGCTTGCCAGGCAAATCAAGGAAGGCAAGATCACGCTTGATGAGCGGCATGTCCATGTTGGCGAGTATGCCATTCATATTGCAACAGCAAGGGTGATGAAAGGCGGCGAACCAATCGAGATTGCCGTCAACCAGGAAAAAGCACAGTTGGCAGCAATGCCATGGCTACCATACGATGAGATTTTGCTACAACGCATCCTTGATAACGTTGCCAGGCTAATGACATGACAAGCAAACTGCTTGATGGACGAGAAGCACCAAATCTTTGCACACCCTGGATTGCAAGTCGGATATGCCAACCGCTACCGCTTTTTTGATGGCAGTGACGTAGATTTTTAGTCAAGGCTAATAGAAAACAGCTTTATTTTGCATTTTTGGCAAAACTGAAATTTCTTTATAACTCTTTGATTTTTATTGAGTTATGTTGAAATATGGTGAAGTGTCTGAAGTACAACTGGTCCCGCCGACAGGAACATATTTACCTTTTAATTCAATGGCTTAAATAGTCATGGCGTAAATATGGCGTAACTGAAAAATTATTTTGAGTTCGATTCCTTATTTATGAATCTTGCTTGGTATCGGTTGGCCAGTTATCTGTAAAATTTCCTCGCCCGTTTATTGTGCCGCGCGTAAAAGTATAGCTATCAAATTCCTCAATTTCATATTTCACCCCAGCAAAATGTCTAGCAGCATCCACCGGCGTCATGCGCCAGGTAGATTTTCGCATTTTCTTTTTGCCTGGCACTTCGTACCTAACCCAATAAATAGTTACTTTTTCACCTTCTTTTGTGTCATTACTCGGCTGCATATGCTCTTTCATACTGAATAAATAATCAGTATTTTTACTCATCATCAATGGTGATGCAAGTATTTATGTTTAATTAACATTTTTGTTATTAATTTAAACAATGTTCTACGTGTAAAAGTAATAATATTAATCTTCCATTAATAATTATTAGTTTTGAGAGGAATGAAAATGTCAGTTGATCATAGACTAACGCCGCTTAAAAAAAGCAACCTTCAATATGAATACTCAGACCACCACACATCCGGCGATGATCCAAAATTACGAAATCATCCTGACTCAGATTTGCTTAGCCGTGATGAATGGTACGAAGTGCTTTATTTTTGCAACAAATTTGCAAATACACATACCACAACTGCACCATTCGAAACTGCCTTAAAAGTTGAACGACTACTTAAATTGAATGTACCACCAGCACTGCATAGTAGAACTAAAATTACAGATTGGCTTGAAAGAAACTGGCCCATGTTCCCTAAGGTTTAGTAGTTGTTGGCCAGGCCCGCACTACCTTGCGGTGCTTGGCCGCACACTCCCCATAAGCGCGCAGGACGGTGTTTTGCATCCATAGCTGCCACTGGTCATAGTCCAGGGCTTCTGGTGCTGACAGGGTTTTGCAGGGTTCTGCCAGGCTAGCGTCCAGCGGCGGCACTGTTTGCAGCGTCAATGGCGGCTTTGAGGTTGAGCATGCGCAGATCGTCAGGCTTGCAGTCAGCAGGCAGAGGCTTTTGAGCTTGTGCATTTTTTAAATCCCTTCCAATTTTATCCAGCTTGCCATCGAGGTTGAGTTTGATGCCGGTGAGTTCGGTGGCGGCTTCGTTCATCTTTTTGGTACCGGCTTGCAGCTCAGTGAGTGCTTTTTCTGCGACGGTGGCGCGGTCGTTGGACTGCTGGAGCTTGAGGGCGGCGATATCGCTGTCTTTGTGCCAGCCCTGGATTGTCCAGCCGGTACCGAAGCAGGCGGCGGCGATGACCAGGGCTGCAGCCAGCCTGGCGTAATCGATCACGACATCACCCGCGATATTTGTCTGTACGTATCAGCAGGATGTTGCGCACGTATTCCCTGTTGATTTCAAAGAAGCTTTTGCCGTAACCGCTGGCGGCTACCTTCGCTTTGAGGCTGGTGCGCTCGACGTGGCCGAACCATTTAGACTGGTCACAGCCTGGCGTTGCGGCGCAGACCTTGCGGTCTGACAGCACGCCACCGATGCCGCCGTTGTAGGCGGCCAGCGTCATGGCAAGCCGGTCTTGATCAGTGGCTGCGCCTATGGTCTTTTTCCAGCCCTGCAGGTCTTTGAGCACCAGTGCGCGTAGCTGGTACTTGGCATCATACAGGTTTGACTCCCACGACCAGCCCGCCAAAGCCTGGGGGAAGCTGGCCTTGATTTCTGCCAGGGCATCAAAGCGGCTGGTGCGGGTGATCTGGCCGAGGCCTACGCCCTGCTCTCTTGCGGTTTTGAGTTCCGCTCGCGGGGACCAGCACCGGCTGTGCTTGAGGCTGATACAGGTTTCTTGCTCTACCTGTCCCGCCAGTACGGCTGGCGCTGGCATGTCTGGCCAGTAGGCGGCCTGCTCTGCTTTAAGCACTGGGGCATAGGTCACGGCATTGACTGGCAGGGTTTCTGCGTGCACCAGGTTACCCATCAATAAAAGGAAGGCTGTCAGGACGACACTAACGCCCAGGAATACCAAGCCCGCACCTATAGCGTGTTGCATGGCTGCTCGCGCAATGGCTTCAAGGTCGATGTAGGGGAACATCAATCGGCGTAGAACATGAGACAGTGCCACTCCCATGAGGGCGACGCCTGCGAACATACCCCAGGGTGCCAAAGCGGGTTCGTGGAAAACTGTGGCCACTGGCACCGCCAAAATAAAGAAGATGATGGCCAGCGCAAGCAGAATGCCTACACGTTTAAAATCAGATTTGAGTCGTTTCATCGGTTCACCTTTATTTATGCCAGCCCTGGCCAGACAGCGCCAGGTACACCAGCCCAGAAAATGCCAGCGCGAACAAGCCCGCCAGCGTCCATTTGCCAAAGAGTGCAAACTGCTTATCCAGCCACTCTTGCAGCGCTTCTTTGAGTATTTCTTTTTCTGCTTCTTTATCCATGTTTGGCATAGCTTCCTTTCAGACTTGCTGCAGGTTTGTAATGAATGCAGCAAGGCTGCAAGGCGGTTAAATCAAATCGATACCCGACTTAATTAATCTGTCAGACGTGCGCAGATACCGATGTCGAAGCCGCTGGACGTGAATACCAGGCCGCTTTTCATTGTGATGGTGGCTGTATAGAAGTCACCGCCGACTGGAGTCGTTTTCGCGCAGCTTGATTTCAATATGGATTTATATGACACCTTGCGTTGTGCGTTGCTACCATAGACTGGAGCCCAGTACCAATCAGCACCTTGAGTACGGGTGCCAGTCGCAAAATTATCAAATACCGCACTGAAGTCAGCAGAGGTACCGAATACCCAGTTTTCTACCGTGACACCGTCTGCATAGGTAATGCTGATTGTCTTTGTCGCTGGGTTGGCATCAATCAATCCAGCATTTGCCGGGTTGACCGATTTTGCAGCGGCCAGAGTGAGATTGTTATAGACAGGCTGATCTGTGACGAACTTGCCATTTTGCGCAAATGCAGACATGGACATCAACAGTACTGAAGCGATACAGAGTTTGAAGAATTTCATGGTATTTCCTTTATTAAAGTGTGCGTGAGTTTAAGATCCGGTTTGCACGGGGCCAGATTTTGGTTTGCTGAATTTGTTGCCGTCCCATGTGTCGCCGATGGACACCGTGTCATCGCAGGGGATGTAGCCTGTGACGATGCCCAGGACAATGTTGACGACGATGCCGTCTTGGATTTCTGCGCTTTTCATGATCACCACCAATAGAGAACGACGAGACCATCACCGCCCTTGCCGGATGTGCCGGAGTCAGTAGCGCCGCCACCGCCAGAAGGGAAACCACCATCAAAGGCATTGCCACCAGTACTGTTAGCGGATGACCCACCAGAACCAGCACCGCCCATGAGAGCGTGCAAGATGCCGTCAACAGCGGCTGCTGTGGTTATTTGCCCGGTATATGCGCCAGACTTGCCGCCGCGATTAGCTGACCAACCAGGCGCACCAGCACCGCCGCCATAAAGACTTGCGCCGCTGGTGTTACCTGCATTGCCATATCCACCAGCGGCGCCGCCCCAAATAGCATTACCGCCGTTGGCACTGGAAAGATTATTCGCGCCACCATAATCGCTTGTGGCGTTTTCGTTCATATTTGTGATGCTTGATGTTGATGCGTGCACGTTAGGCAAGCCTCCCAACCCATTTGATGCACCCGCTCCAGCAACACCCCCGCCTCCGCCGCCAGTGCCTGTACCACCGCCACCGCCTCCATAAGCCTCAACCAAAAGACGAATGTCAGGAATCGCAAAGGCTGATTTACCGCCGGCATTGCCCGCACCAGAACCACCGGTGACAGACGCACCGCCAGCGCCAACAGTGATGACGGCCATCGTGCCGGGTTTGATGATGTTTGGAGGCAGCGCTACTCTGTGCCGCGCTCCACCACCGCCACCAGGCGCGGCAGTTGCTAAACTAGCCCCGCTGCCGCCTGCACCAAAAACATCGACCAGGTAATTACTGGCGGCAGGCATCTGAAAATTGCCGGATGTTTTAAACACCTGAAAATTGGCACCACGCGGCGGCATACCAAAGAAACCTGTAAAGCCGGTCATGATTAGTAATCTCCAGAGTGAACACGTACGCGCCAGCCAGCAGCCACAGTGGTGCCGATAGTGGCGTACAGGGTGTACCCGGCTGGGATAGCGCGATTGAGCGGGACGACGACCTTGGTTTGCGCCGCTACTTCAGTCAGCGTAGTGGCTGGCAAACTGACTTCCTCCCATAGGATGTTGTTTGCGGCTGTTGCAGGCGTGCTGCCGTTATTGAGAAAAACGCGCAAGACAGAGGCGACATTGGTACCGATTGGCAGCGCTTCGATGCTTTCAACAAAAGCACCGCTGGCACCCGCCACAGCGGATATTTGCACCACCGTGCCGGTACCGTCCTTGGCAGTGTTGGCAGTGGTGAGCAGCGTACCAAACTGAACTTTGGGCGTTTGCGGAAAAATAGGGGTTGCTGTTGGCATGATGAATATCCTTTTAGTAGTTCATGTAGAGGAAGATGGATTGCGCGGCACTGGCGACAGCGGCGATACCGACAGCATCGCCACGTTTATCAACAATGCTTGTGATGGCGCCTGCGCTGGTGACTGCCGTGTAAATTGGAAAGCGACCAGCAGTAAAGCCCGTGGTATTTGCCGAGAAGCCAGATGCTGACACTTCGATATAATTTGTTGCATTGTTGGCGAGCGCGACAGTCGTACCAGCAATAGCGGTAACGACATTGTCTGAACGGAAGTTGCCGCCATAGAGGCCCAGATTTAAACCACTGGTCGTGGCAATGTTCTGATCAAAATCCTTCAGGCCTGGCTGCGCACCGACCGAGATATTCCAGGAAGAGATGGTGCCACTGCCCACGGCGTTGACGCAGATAAAATCAAGCTGGCCTGTTGTGCTGTTATAGCCCGTGGTGATGCTGTCCATGCGGTTGGTCACCGGATTGGCGCTGTCACTGATGGATAACCAACCGCCAAGCGGGAAGGCCTTACCCGTTTGCGTAGTGAGCGTTTTACTTCCCTTGCCTATCGTTGCCGATGTGGTACTGGTACCCATGGTGCCTGGGGCATTGACGGCGGTGCCTGCGGCAGCAGTTGCAATGCCAGCTTGCGTAGTGGCGGTGCCTGCGGCAGCAGTTGCAATGCCAGCTTGCGTAGTGGCGGTTGTGGCGGCGGCTGATGCTATGCCCTGCTTTGTCGTCAGATCGGCTTCGAGATCATTAACCTCATCAACAAATCGGGGCAAATCCTCCCCAAAGAAGGTATCAGCCTCATCTTTAAAGGTGGGTGATGTGCGGTCAAGCGCGGTTAGTTGGGTTAATGGCATTATGTAAGTCCTTTTATTTCCAGATTGCAGAGGCTTTTTGTGCCGTAAGAAACGACCATGCCAAATGTTTCAAAAAAACCGTAGTTGATGAATGGCTGGTAGCCGAGTTCATCTACACCGATGTAGACGCAAGGGATGGCGCGCAATTGAGACAGGCGGCGGTAGAGCCGGTTAAAGTCTGCCGAATCAATGACCACGTCAAAGCTTGAGCGCCTGTTGTAGGTGCGCTCCACAACATCGGTGGCGCCGTACTCATTGGTTTCTTTGATGCTGTAGTCGTCTATGGTGGCTTTGGCCCCGTCGAGGGTTTTACCAAATTCAATGACTCTACCGACACTGAGAACACCGCAAGACACATCGCCAGCGGTGGCAGTGATGGAAACGGTTAGCTCACCATTGGGGTATTGCGGAGGCAGGTCAGTCAACACAAAATCACCGAGCTGCTCGTACTCTTCAAAAAACCAGTCATAGACACTACCAATAATCGTGCCGTCAAGGCTGACTGTTTTTGAATAGACTGTTGTACCGCCCGATGCATCCTTATAAGTGACTTGCGCTTGGCGACCAACACATTCGAGCATCGCCAGGCCGCCTATCGTGCCAGGCTCCAGCACGACGGTGAGCGGGCTAGCGTCTTCTGTGCTGGTACCAATTGCCCGGTCAAACATGGCCCAGGCATTGGTGGGGCCAATATCTTGCCAGTGCGTGAGGTCAAGCTCGGGCGAGACAATGCCGGTGATATTGGCGATGCATATATATTTTCGGTGCTGTGCCACCACAATCACTTCATTGCCAATGACGTAGGCATGCCCACTCACCCATGCGGTTTCGCCTGTGTCGGGCTCTGCCACGGTCGTACTGGTGAGCATGGCAGTCGTGATCGTGACGGGCTTGATTAGCTTCATTAATCCGTCGCTCATGCTGGCACCTCACGTGTTGCCATTGCGTCACCTTCTGGCGCGAGCATTCTGCGCATGACGTACTCAATTTTTGAGTTAGAGATTGCCGTCGCCCTTGCTTCTGCCCGCAAGCCCTTGACCTCTTCTGTCAGGCTTTCTACCAACTCCTCGAGTAACTGCGTGCGCAGGCTGCCTTCAAAGGTGGCGTCGTGGTTGTAGGCTTTTGGCGTGATTTTTTCGCCTTCGTGAATGAGGGCCAGCATGTCTTGCGGTACATAGTTGGTACCAACATCAAAGGATGGCAATTGCGATACTGTTGGCAAATCACTTGGCGCAAAGATGCCCAGTTCTCTGGCAATATTGGCGAAAGCTCCCGCACCATAGTATTTATCATTCAGGTTCAAATAATATTGGTTACCCATATTGCCCGGGTTGTAACCTGCCTCTTTGGCATAGTTATCATCAATGTATTTTTGAACCTGCGACACCCGCGCATTATTCAATGCAATTGCGCTGGCTCGTTTGGCCTGCAAATCACCCTCACCTGGCAGGCCACCATATATCTGATCTGGCGTCATTCCTGTGGTGGTAGATTTTGATGCACTGGCGGGCTTGTTCGCCAAATACTGACCATACACAGCCCCGGCAACACCAGCCAGGCCACCTTGCAGATCAGTGTTTAACTGCGCGATGGCATCGGACACTGACATAACGCTTTTATCCACTCCCAGCAAAACATCAACCTGTTTTTTGAGCATGGACAGATGGCTTTTTGCAATCGACTCCTGTGTCTCTGCCGTATCTGCCGCACCATCCAGAATGGCAATGACCTTGGCAACGCCAACAACATACTCATCTGACGACGATGCGCTGGCTTTAAGCAGCTCGACATATTGCTTAAGCTGGTCAACTGCTGCCACATCACCAGAGCGTGCCGAGGCGATGATGTTAGGCATATTGTTTTGCGCTACCGCAAATTTTTGTGCGCGGGTTAAAGCAGAGTCAGAACCGAAGCGCAGCGATTCTTGCAATGCCCGGGCGGCCTGGGCAAAGTTACCCATCTTATCAATTACTTGCTGCACAGCTGCTGATTCAGCGTTATAGGCGTCTTGCAGGGCGGCACGGTCTGCACTGATTTTTTGGTCGTATGCTGCCTTTGCCTCATCTGCCTGCTTTTGCATGGCCTGAGCAAGCTCCTGCGCGGCTTGCTGCTGTTTCTGTGCTTCCGCCTCTGCTGCGGCCTTTGCTTTTGCTGCGGCTTCTCTTGCTGCCTCTGCTGCCCAGATTTTTTGAGTAACCCCTTGCTCGTATGCATCCATGCCCTTGAGCGCGTCTGCGCGCTCAGCCGCAAGTGCGCCTTCTTCATTGCCCAGGGCGCGCATCAGTTCAATATCAAGGGTGCGATGTCTCGCGGCGACTTCTGCTGCTGCATTTTCTTGTTGAAGCTGGTAGACACGTTCTGCGAGCGGCCTGAGGCCTTCCTCTGTGGCTGCCATTTCGAGTTTATGTTGAAGTGCGGCTGCTTCTGCTGTCTTGCCTTCAAGTTGCAGAATCTGCACCATCATTTCTGACTGGCGGGTTGCGAGCTCACGCGCCGCTTTTTCTCGCAAGGCTGCATCGAGCTTTTCATTCAGGGCCCGGGTCTCTTCGTCCATCAGCATCAGCTCAGTCTGGCGCTTGAGGTTCAATGCCTGCTGGCTGAGTCCTTGAGCTTCCATGATCTGCAGCATGATGGCTGAGCGATCTGCGGTTTTGTCATCCACTGGCTTCTTGATGTCTTGCAGGCTGGCGAAAGCCCCCGTCAATTGCATCAGGGCGACATAGGTTTTGTCACCGGCTTCTGTGCCAAGGTCTTTAGCAGCCTCAATCCATTTGCGCAATTGAGCCAGAGAATCAGGCAGCACATAGCCAACGGATTTAAATTGGTCTGTCAGGTTGTTGGTAACAATTGCTGCTTTTTCTGCGGCAGAATAATATTTTTCGTAGTATGCCGCCGATACTGATTCGAGATTTTGCAGGCTCCCATACAACTTGACCAGGTTTTCGGCAGCACTGATACCAGACACATCAAGCTTATAGGTTGTCTCACCGAGCAACCTCATTGTGTCATTGACGTTACCAATATCTGTTACCAGTCGCGCTACGGTTTCAGAACTTGATTCGCCTTCTTTGGCTAGTTTTTCGAGACCAGGCGCAAGGCTTAGCAACTCTTTACTGATGTCATTACCGACATTCTTAAATAACTCAGCAATATTTTTCTGTATCTCTTCTGTCGTTGTGCCAAGCGCAATACTAAAGTTTTGTGTTCTGTTTTCCAGATATGACGCATCTAGTCCAAGCGCTTTTGCATAGTCGGCGGCGGCCTTTTTCATTGCATCATATTGAACAGTGATTGCCTTCAATAATGTCTGATCAGACTGTTGACTCGCGCTATCTGTATAACTACGCCCATCCACAACCGTGGAAGAATTGGCGAGGTTATATTTCCAGGTACCTGCTGTGTCGCTATGGAACCAGCCACCATCTTTTGTCCAGGACACATCGCGGGTGATGTTTTGGGTACCCAACTGGCCGGACAGGCCGACACCTGTCAACTGGCGATCTTTACCTTGACCAAGAACGGCGACCGCAGCCGCAGCCATTGCTGCCCAGCCCCAGCCTGGGATGGCAGCCAACGTACTACCGATAGAGCCTAAGCCAGAGCCCACAGCACCACCCGCTGCCGCACCAGCAGACAGATTGCCAGCAGTGGCAGCAGATGCGTACATGGCAGCCAGGCCAGTGTCAACACCAGCAGTGGCAGCCAGGCCGCCACCAAAGGCCGCAATAGCACTTGAGCCAAACATAGTACCAGCAGCAGATATTGCATTTGCACCAGCGCCAATGAGAGACGACAGACTTAGGCCGCTGCTTGCCGCTCCTGCTGCCCCTGCTGCGGAAGCTGCACCACTTACCAACGATCCTGTGATGGATGTACCAATATTGATAATCCATTTTTTAAATGTCAGTTGATACAGTAAATCCAGCAAGCCAGATTTAAGCGTGTCTGTCACGCGGTCAAATGCACTTTTACCATTTCTCGCGATATCGACAAAAGTGTCGTGGGCGGTATCATCAAGAGATTTCAGCATATTTTTTTGCTGTTCTAGCGAAGGTTTTATGCTTTGGTTTCCATACCAAATGTCGTAATCCTTCTGTAATTTCTTCTGGGCCTCTGTACCTTCGCCAGCCATCGCTATTCGCCTACTCCATACTTCCGCATCAATGGCTAAAATTGCCGCAGCACGCTCCTTTTCATCATAGATATTTTCTGCAATGAAACGCTTGTTATCAGTGGCAAGCTGCTCTGCGTAACCAAGGGCTTTGCCCTGGGCTGTTCTTTCCTGATCAATCTTTACCCTTAGATCACTTTCTTCTTTCATCCGCTTGAGCATTTCATCAGTGACAGGAATACCGGCCTTCCTTCGCTTATTCACCTCATCTTCAAGCTCAGCTTCGGCCTTCAAGGCGATGAGAGCAATCTCTTTTTCATCATTGAGTTTGCCATACATGGCATACTCATTCGCCAGGGCGTCTTTGGACGCGTTGCGGGCCTTGGTACTCTGGATAATCCACTCAAGTGTGGCTTTTTCTGCATTTCGGGTTTTGAGCATTACCTCTGTTGATTCTTGCTCTTTAATGGCTGCTCTGACCGCGGCTTCATGTGCGGCAGTCAGCACCAGTTTCCCTGACGCTAGCTGCTGATCAAGTTTGATCAGTTCCTTTTGACTTTCAGAAGCGTTTTCACCTATCAAAAGTTCAAGTCGGTTTTCTTCTGTTTTGGCCTTGATGGCAGAAATTAGTGTGTTATAGGCCTCTTGCTCCTTTTGATTGGCAGCAGTATTACCTTGTGACGCTGCCTTAACTTCATCCTTGCTCTTCTTAATTGAATCAGAAACGTCGGCCGCTTTTTTTGATGCCTTGTCATTTGCCATTTCCCATGCCATGGTTGCGACGATATCGTCATCGATGGCGGATATAGCCTGCTTATGTGCGGCAGTGATTCCTGCAGTTTGCTCTGCAAAAGTCTTTTGCGAGGCAGCAGCAGCTCTTAGTCCATCTGCATAGTCGGCAACCTGGCTTGCAACTGCGGTTGCGCCAACTGTCTTTAAGCCAGTTGCCACGGTGGTGAGGTAACCAGCAAATAGCACCTTCATGGTATTGATGGTTTTTTCCCATGCAAACTTGATGGCTTCCCATGCTATTTCAGCACCATATCTCAAGTCTTCCCACCCCTTCAACATCAGGGCAATGAATGTTAGCCCAGCCAATCTTGCCTCAAGAAACTGCTCTCTCAGAACAGTGCCAATTTGCCAGCCTGCAAAAGCTGCGAACAATACGCCGCCCAGGACAGCCATTTTTGTCAGAGAACCAGCTGCTATCTCAGCAGCAACTGATGTGCCAAATAGAGCGGTGTTGAGACCAACTGTGGAAGCCTGACCAGCTACCATGCCGACAACAAATCTACCCATCACACCGTACAGAGCAGTAAAAGCTGCAGTTGTTGCGCCTATCACTGCCGGGGCAGCTACGAAAATGGCGATGTATGCAGCCATGATGAGCGTCGCTGGCTTGACGACTGCCATCAAGGCTTCGATTGCAATTCTTGCTGATTCAGCCCATTCGCGAATCTTTCCTTCTTTCGCTAACTGACGAACATATTCAGTCAGTGTTTTGGCAATACCACCACCTTTGAGCATGGCGCCAAAAAATTCATTCAATGTCGGCAGAATTTCATCAGCGATGATGGAATAGATACCTTTCCACTTACCGCCCATCTGCACCATTATTTTTTCGAACTTATCAGCTTCTGCCGCCTGCGCACTGGTAGTTTTTCCGACGAGCTCATTGTGCTCGGCAAGGTCTTTTAGCATTGGAAGAATGCTCGCCACACCTTTACCCATTAACTCCAGTTCGACTGTCGTTTTACCCGCACCATCTTTAAAGTTATCCAGGTGCTTTGCCATCACCAGCAGCATTTTTGCTGGGTCATCCATGTTGGCAGCTATCTCTTGCCCAGAAATACCCAGGCTTTTGAATGCCTGCGCGGCAGCGCTAGCCGGGTCTTTTGACGCGACCATGGATTTGGATAATTTATTGATGACAGCTGCCACGTTTTCCATGGAAGTGTCTGACAGTTTTGCCACACTTTTTAATGCAGACAACGATTCAACAGTTGAACCGGTTTGTTCTGACAGCTGTTGCAGACCGGCCTTTGCCTCAATCGCACCGCGAATCAAACCAATGAACGCATTGACAGACATACCAGCAGCAAGACCTGTGATAGCAGCCTTTGCCATATTGACGGCGGATTCAATGGAAGCCATGGCACCCCCTACAGTGCGCTTGGCGTCTTCCATATCCTTTTGCAGCCTGGCCATGTTTGCCATCAACTGTATTTCAAGGGTTCCGACGTTCATGTTTTATCCAATAAAAAACCCGCCGAAGCGGGTTTGTTGCATCACATTTTTGCAAGACTGCGTATTGCTTCTTTTGATCTGAGCGCCGCCAGATAGTTGTCGATGTTATTTTCTTCTGGTTGCCATGGGGCCTTGCAATTTATCGCCTTTGCACGGTGAGACTCGTTAATGTAATCAATAGATAGCCTGCGCAATGTCAGACATTCCCACGGCGACAGATCAAAACCCATCAGCGATTGATAGCATTGCAGTTCTGAATAGGAAATAGCACCCTCACCTACACTGGGCCCAACTGAAAAAAGGTACTCAATCAGATATTCACCGCCGACTAACTCCGGCATCGGTGGATTCAGCTCAGGATTTTTTGTCGCATCGCGCAAACTTTGCAGGCGCGACACCAGAGGAATTTTTGATTTATCGTCTGGCGCGCGATCAGGCACAGCGCTTAACCATGCGCTATGCCTGATATAGAGACTTAAGTCGTCGGCGATGCCTTGGTAAAATTTGCTGTATCAGCCAGCCATTTATCAATTTGCGCCGGCACAAAGCACAATTCAAGATCGGTATAAATGGCAATATGCAAATCACGACCTGTCAAACCATCATATTCGACGTTTTCGAGCTCTTTGGTACAGGCAGCCAGGAATTGCGCAGTTTCTTTAGCCTGGTCTTCCGCTGTCATATCAGACTTGCCTTTTTTCTTGAGCCTGTCCATAGCGCGGTTTTGCGCTTGTGCTTTGGCAGCAGCATAGACTTTAGTACCAGGGCCAAACAAATGCGCACGCATGGGGCGATTCAGATCTGGCTGACCGTCTACATTGTCTGCATACATGAGTTCTTCATTACCGTCACGCAGATGCAAGATACCTGTGGATTGCAGGGCATATTTTTTGATACTTGACATAATTTTCTCTTTCGCGTTGATGTTAAATGCCCGTGCCCGCCCGATGCTCCCCGCGAAAGGAAGACATCAGGCAGGTCGGTACGAGGATGGACTTGCGCCCGAAAGTAGGGGACTCCTCAAAATTGAGGAGTCCTGTTTGATTAAGAAGCAGCGACGACGACCGGGGCTTTGCAGATACCGATCATGGCGGTGCGAGTCATGAATTCGCCTTCTTTGGAACCGGACAATTCCCAACCAGCTACCAACACATCGAGGTAATGCACTTCGCCATCTGGGTAGGTGATTTTCATGCTGTAGTGATTTGGTGAAGCTTCTGCAGCCTTGAGAATGACCTGACCAGCATCTGCCGGTACATCTGCACAGACCAGGTCACCTTCGCCATAGTCTGGGGAGCCTTTGGATTTTTCTACAGCACCAGCAATAGGGTTGAATTTATTGATCGGGCGCTTGGAGCCATAAGGCAGGAAAGCAGATACCTTGCCGATGGTGGTGTAGGTGATGTTGGTGGAGCCATAGCCAGAAGCATCGTATGACGCTGGCAGGCTGGCAGAGATGGCGTAGATGGTATCGGTAAAACTTGCTGCAGCGGTATGTGCGGGCATGGTGTTTCCTTTCGATTGGGTGGTACAAATGAAAAAGCCACCCAAAAGGTGGCGGTGGAGGTAACTGGTACTGCTTGTTCTATTCGCTAAAGGTGACGAAGAAGTCTTGTGTTTGCATGAAGATGCCTAACTCGTCATCCCTGAAGTCTGGGCCATCTGGTTCGCGCAGGATGCTATCTACTGTGACACCTGCGATGCTGCCCCTGGTACGTGGTACGGCTGCGCGCACCAGGCGCATGATTTGTTTTTGCTCTGGGTAGCTGCTGGCCATGACGGTAATTTGCACCCGGGCGCGGCAGGTTTTGCTTTGTTCTGATATTTCGCCGTACCACCATCCTGAAATATGGTTGATGGCAATAGCTGGCAGTTCGGTACCCTCTGGCACCAGACCTGCCATGATCTTGCTGGCGGCCACGACCGCTGTCAGCGGCGCATTGTTTGCCAGCAGGTAGCGGATGACCTTTACGTCAGACATCAGGCGGCCTTGTTTTTACGCTTTTCTGCTTTGGGTGGCTCTACCTGCTCTGGCTTGTAGTGCTCGACCACAATGCCAGCGGCTTGCAGCTCTGCGGTGATGGCTTGCAGGCCTACTGTGAGGCCGGGGTAGGTCTCACCTTCTACTGTGGCCATGTAGGCTTGCTCAAGCTCTGACAGCTCGCCTGTGTAGTAGCCGCGCTCTTGCGGGTCGAAGCCGCAGAGGATGATCTTTGCGGCACCCATGCGCACGGCAATGCGAATGGCGGCCAGACCGTTGTTGCGGATTTCTACCTGGTGGGCGGGGCCGATATCTACACGCTCGTACATGAGGCCTGCGTAGAGGGCATCTGTATCGGGGTCATCAATGCCGCAGACCTTGATGCCTGCGAAATCTGGCGCTTGCGCCAGGAAGGTGGGGCCAGGGTCGAGAGCAAGGAACAGGTCAGCCCAGGGGGCCAGAGCAACCGTGTGATTAAGGGCGATGCAGCGATGCTGGCGCATGGCGTCTGCCACGGCTTGGCTCATGCTGGGGCCTGCGGCAAGGATGGCAACAGTTTGCCCTGACCATGCCTGGTCAAGATTGAAAGGTGTAGTCATGATGGTCCTGTTAGTCTTTTTCGACAGTAAATTCTGTGTCTGAGGCGTTGATGCCTTGCTTGGTGAGGCGCTTTTTGATTGCTTCACCGACTGCCTGAATTGCTGCACCAGCTTGCGTATCCAGCGCGGGGCGCATGTAGGGTTTTGCCCTTGCACCAGGGTGTAGGACAGATTCTGCAAAAACATTGCCAAACAATAGCGATGCGGCCTTTTTTGGCTTAATGCCATGGGCAGCGGTGCCAAATTCAACAAAACGCCAGTAAAAGGCTTTTTTACTGCCTGCCTTGACGGTGGCAGTAACAACGCCGCGCTTGCTGCGGGTGCTGATGCGCAGGCTGGCGCGCAGGTCGCCATGTTCTACGGGTACATTTTCTTTTGCGGCATCCAAAATAACCTTGGCCCCGGCGCGCAGGGATGAGCGCATGATGTTGGCTTCTATCTTGGCGGGCAGCTGATCAAGGAACTTTTGCAGTTCATCGCCGCCTTTGATGTTGGTAAAAGCTGCCATTAGCTTGAGTACCTTTCTACCAAAAATTCGATGCCGTCTTTTTTGCCTATCTCTGCCGGGTCGGTCACGATCTGGTAGGTCACAGGGTTTGGCCTGTCGATGATGATGCGCATAGTGGCATTGATATCAGTGCGGTACCGCATGCGGATGCGGGTACGGCTGACATTGACCTGCAATTTATCGCCCCTGGTCGTTTCACTGGACTTGGACGGCAAAATATCTTGCACGTTGCAATAGAACACGCCCAGCAGTGCCCAGTTTGGCACTTCGCTGCCATAGTCGGCATCGTTGCCTGACTGTTTGTATTCAACCCGGCAGCGGCGATCAAGGGAACCGATGTTCATAGACGACCATGCACCTTTTCTGGGTCCAGCAGGCAATCGATGAAGCTTGCTGGCAACTGATCAAACGTAAGCCCCGCAACGAACTGCTGGCGCACTTCCCACATGGTGCCTATGCGTACCAGCATCCAGTGTTTAATGCACGCTGGCACCGCGCTTGCATCACCATAACCACCGACGAAGCGCACCTTGACGGCATTGATCTGCTGGCGCGTTGTAGGCCAGGCGCAGCCATAGGCGGGCATGATGCGGGCAGGTATGCTGGCTGCGTCAACAATGTACTTTTCTTCTGCCAGTGTCTGCGTATTACCATCGCCATCGATGTAGGTGATGGCAGACACAGTTTGCAAGGGTGGCAGGCGGATATCCGGGTCTGTAAAGCGTGGGTTGCAGTAGCGCGGGAAGCTGTCGTAATAGCTGTCCAGCGTCTGGGTGACCAGGTAGCGGCGCAACTCTTGCTCTGCATGCTGGCGAGCTGCTGTGATCAACATCCTGACCAATGGGTCTGCCGTGCTGTTGGTGCTGGGGGCTTCTGCGCCCAGATCCGCATCGGCAATATTGTCTGTATAGGTGGTGGCAGTATTGTTGCTGAGAGTAGTCAGCAACAGATAGGTGCTGCCACCAGCAATAGTGCGATAGACCTTGCGGGCGGTAACCATGGAACCACCAACAGGAATGGCCGTTAGCGTTACCTGGCCATTGACTGTTTTGTCTACCACATTGGCAGCTGCCGATATGGTGCCCGCCTGCGTTTCACCATCCGCAGTCACGAAGGTGACGCGGTAACGGTGCACACCGTTGTTGACATTGCCTGGTGCAACTGGAGATGCCATGGCGGGTGTCAGTGCACCGGCTGCTGGCTCTTTGTTAGAGTCGTCGAGGCGCAAATGCGCCATGACTTCAGCAACAGAAACTGGCTCAGTGGCTGGGCCTTGGTAGACGACGATGGTCATTTTTTCTTAGGCGTGGCTTTTGGGGTGGTGATGATGGCTTTGTTTTCAAGCAAATCTGCCTGGCGGTCTTCTGCCGGTTCAAACCAACTGGGGTCGGCATTGGCCATGAGGTATTCAGACAGGTCGGCTTCTGAGCCTGCTGTGAAATTCTCAGCAAAGCGACCGTCTTGACTTCCTTTGAAGTCTTGTAAAATTTTGCAGCGCATGGTTTCTCCTGATTCAGGTGAGGGATAAATGCTGTTTGGCGATGGGGGCGGAGTGATCGTAGTTTTTTTCGATCTGCTCTGCCGTGGGCAGTGTTTCTTTAGGAGTGAAATTAAGCTTCAACTCTCCATCTTCCTGTACGTTAAAGCCCACGTTCAACGTGTCATACCCATACAGCCTGGCGGCCTGCGGGTAGTTTGCATCCATCAGCGTAGTGTTATTGGGCATATTGAGCTTGATGCCGTAGGCGTGGGCTGTGCCCAACCAGAATTCAACACATGCCCTGCCCTTTTCTGCGTCGTGCACATTGGGGTAGGTGAAGTCCATGCCAAACAGGCTGATCTTTGTTGCGCCCACATGGATGGCATAGGCCACGGCATAGGCGGCTGTGCTGTTGAAGTAGTCGTGACCCAGATTGTTAAGCACTTCCTCCAGAGGGAAGGCTTGCAGGCTGGGGTAACCTTCATGTACACGGCTGGTCATGACTGGCGTTTTTGTGGTTTTTAACCACTTGACCATGGCAGCTATATTGGAATCTGGAGCTGCTGCTGCGCGTATCTCTTGTATGCGGACATCATCCATGTGGAACACCAAATCACAAGCGAAGACATCACCCAGGGCATTGATTGCCCAGGTTTCGTCGCAGAAGTTGGAGCGTCCGCCCAAACGTTTGGTTAATTCAAGGTACTGGTCGAGGGATGGCCCCAGGCCGAGTATTGCTATATGACGCTCTTGCACTTGTTCAGACATTATTTCCTCACTCGAAATAGGTTGGGTGCCGAGTTGCACGGCGGCGCATGGAGTGAGCACGCGCCCTATTGGCGAGCCAGCGATTAAGGATTGGCAGTTGGGCTGATCGCTGGCGAATGCAGCAGAGCTTCTGCGCAGACGTAGCCCACGGATGTGGCACCAGTGTGGTTGAGGTTGACGGAGACGTAGCGCTTGTTGCCCTTGTAGCCGATGCGCTTGGTCACTTCTTTGGTTGTGCCGGCAGTGCGTGGCGTTGCTGCCAGCAATGCTGCCAGGGTTTCGGTACCGAGCAGGTCAGCATCAGCGACACTGGTCAGCGTACCGGTAACGTTGCCTTCTTTAACGATGACGGCGACATTGGTACCGGTTGTGGTGATGGAACCGTAGGTGATCAGGAATTCGACACCGCCGTAGCCCTGACGGTCAATCACGCTGCCGGTGATAGCGCCTGTTGTACCCAGTTGAGTGGGGATAATCGCGACTTTTGCACGCGAATTGTTGTGCAGATCATTCATTTTTTGCCTTTCAGAATGGATTTTTGGCATGAAAAAGGCCAGATTGACTGGCCTTTTTGTGCATTGATTTGCGTGAAATTGCTTAGGAAGTCGCGAATTTCATCAGTTTGAGCGCTTCAAAATTCGTGATTCCGGCACCGAAACGCTTACGGAAGTTGAATTTTGTAGTGCCTTTGGCGGTGATATTGTCGCGGATCAGCGTGGTACCGGAGCGATTTACGATGGTATAGGCGCGCTTGAAGTCACCGAAAGCCAGCGAGAACGAACCGGCAGCAATGTCTGCCAGGTTATCGTCCACTTCGACAGTATGACCAAGGATGCGACCACCGAAGGCGCCAG
The DNA here is from genome assembly GCF_009937975.1 of Undibacterium sp. YM2. Lineage (NCBI taxonomy): Bacteria > Pseudomonadati > Pseudomonadota > Betaproteobacteria > Burkholderiales > Oxalobacteraceae > Undibacterium > Undibacterium sp. YM2. Next base: position 1,837,032 of record NZ_AP018441.1, on the reverse strand, counting down.
CGGTGTCTGGCTGCCACAGGTAGTAGTTACCTGAGCCATCTTTCATCTGACGGATGATGCCCAGTGTGGCGTCGTTTGTCAGCCATGCGGCATTAGGGCGGTACTGCGCCTTCAATGCGTGTTGAAGGCTAATGATTTTGTCACCTGGCGCGACGGAGGCAAACGCAGCAGACTTGCCGGAGGTGATGTAGCCAACTTTGCCCCATGCATAAGCAGAGTTTGCAACATTGTCGTAGGCCGTGATGCCGCGAGATTTACCGACACCGTCACCAGTGATGAATTCAGCACCGGAACCTTCCGCAAAGCCAATGGCTGCTTCCATTGCCAGATCAGATTCCAGGTCAATGAATGCATCTTCCAGCGTTTCGTTGTACACCCATGGCTCAACTTCTGCAGGGAAAACATCGATCAGCATTTTTGCGTAGGTTGGTTCAGTCGTTTCGCCGCCTGTGCCACCATCATCTACACGGCGCATGGACATACCGGATTTTTTCACCATTTTTTGATACTGCTTGGTGCCGATGGTGACGACGTTTGCCAGACGATACATGGAGCATGTAATCTGCGCGACACGGTCAATGGTTTTATCCATTTCTGGCAATACAAGGTAACCACCGTCTGGGTCGCTGCCGCTGTTCATTGCTTTTTGCTGCAGATCGTTCAAACCGCTGTCATGCCCCTTGCGAATGAACTGGGCAAAGGCTTTGCGGTGGGCTATCTGGTCTTCAGTTGGGCCTTTGCCATCATCGCCAACTGTTGGACGACCGGCTTTTTTCTCAATCTCGACCAGAGACTTGCGAATCTCTGCCATGTCGTCGTTGATTTTACCCAGCTTGGCGTCGAATTCTGCGGGTGCATGACCTTTTTCTTCGACTGCCTTGATGCGGGCATCGTTGGTTTTTTTGAATTCTTCCCAGGCCTCACCCTGCTTTTGAATGAGTTCTGCGACTTCGTTTGCGGTTGGCATAATTTTTCCTTCATAAAAAAACCGCCCAGAAGGCGGTTTTGTGTGATTTGATGAACCGCTCAGGCGGCGAATAGATCGTTTCTACGCTTAAGCGCGTTGACGATTTGCTGCATGTCGCTTGCATCAGAATCACTCTGACTAAAGCTTTTTATCCGCCCTATAAAAGCGACGGCTTCCGCACGTGACATACCTGACTCTCTCAGGTAATGCTCAGCGTCGCGGATTGATTCAATTTTTTCTATGCTCTTGACGCCTTGCACGCGGGCGGCGTCGTTGGCGGGAAAGGTGACCAGGGAGACTTCCCATAAGTCCACGGCTTTTAAGGTGCGAATGCCAGTCACGCGGTCGTATGAATCTTCACGGCTGACGAAGCCTATGGACAGCCCGCTGATGGCCTTCATTTTGAGCAATTCGTAAGCTTCGGCCCCACGTACAGTTTTCAGGGCAAGCTGGCCCGCGACTTTGAGGCCGATATTGTCTTCCGACATGGAGGTGTAAACTCCTATAGGCTCAGCACTGCGGTGCTGCCACAACAATGAGGGCATCTTCCCAGATGCTTTGCCAGCGGCTAGTGTCGCTGAGAATGCACCTTGTGCTACTACTTCATCATAACTATCGACCACACCGAAGACAGAGCCGTAGCCTTCAAATGTACCGTCTTCTTTGAGGTCTTTCAGCTCAAAGCCAAAGTCACGCTTTTCTAATGTCATGTGGTTGCTCCTTGAGCGTCAGGCACTGTGCCAACGATGTTGGCAGGGATTCGTAATTTATCGCTTTCCGGATCATCATCCGGGTTGAGGTCAAGCTTGCCGCGGCCTTCGTTCGGGGTCATGAGACCGCCGTTGACGAGGCCGAGCAGGTAATCTTTTGTGTCTTTCAGACTGCCGCGCATCATGCCTTCTTCAACGAAGTTGGAGTAGTAACCGGCTTTGCGGTCTTTGTCAGTCAGGAGGTTGGCGTCGATGGATTGTTCAAATCTTGTGTACCAGGGTGCCAGTGTGTGCACAACGTGGGCCAGGAACATTTGTTCTGCACTGGCGAAGGTGGCGGCCTTGTCGCTGTAACCCACCATGATGGGCAGGACGCGGGCAAAGCGGCATATTTCTTCGATCTGGAATTTACGGGTTTCGAGCGACTGGGCATCAACACCTGACATTTGGGTGTTGATCCATTTGGCACTACGGTCGAGTATCAGTGGCTTGCCTGTGTTTTCTACGCCTGCGTTATTTTCGTGAACCCACTTTTCTAACGATGCATGCTGAGTTTCATTCAAACTACCTTCGACAGAGTACATGCCAGATGGACGAACACCATTGCTGTGAAGCCTGCCAACAGATTCTTCTGTAGCCATTGCCAAACCGATTGCTTCACGCGCCAGAGTGACTGGGCTGAGGGCTTGCCAGCCGTTCCAGCTTGGGCCGCGCAGGTGCCAAATCTGGTCTTGCTTGAAGGTTTGGAAATCACCGTTTTTGCCCCGAACCTCGTAGGTGAGTGACCAGTCTTCGGCACGTTTGACGGTGACCTGGCCTGGCTCAAACGGAATCAGCTCTAAAATGTTGCCGCTACCACTGCGGTTGATGAAGGAAAATGCTTGCCCACAAAGCACTACATGCCAGGCAAGCATCTCACGATATTCAAAGCTGGTTTGCCAGCCGTTTGGCCTGTTGGCGAGTACGTCATACAGTGGATGGTCAACTGCAGGAACTCGCTTCTTACCATCTTTACTGACCTGCATCAGTTTGAGTGGCACTTGCGCTACGCCTTCGCCGATGACACGGCAGCAGGAAAAGACAGCCGACACCTTGATTGCGTTTTCTACGGTGACGGATTTGCCAGCAAAGCTGAGCATACCCCTGACCATGTCACGAAACACATCCCAGGTGGACAGCGACTTTTTCCGCTGTGGCCACAGGTGCTTGAATATCGACACTAATTTTTCTCCCAAAAACTTTTCTCTTGCACTGCGTTTGTCAGCAAGCCGACTGCCATTACTGCCGCCACAGCGCCATCCACCCGGCCTGTTGCGCGTTCTTTGGCGATCTTGCGGTTGCCTGCTGGGTCGCTGACAACGACTGCATTTGCCATGCACCAGGTCATGACGGGGTTGTTGTTGTGCCTGATTTCACTTTCGAGCAATTTGCGTTCGAATTCGTCTACTGCTGGGGCCATGTCTTTGAAGCCTTGGCCGAAGGGTTCTAGCGGGGCTATGCTTAGCCCTTCGTTCTCAATCAGATTTTTGAAATCTTCAATGCGCCATCGGTCATAGCTGATTTTGCGTATCTCAAATAGCCCACATAGTTCGCTGAGCTTGTGGGCCACGTGCAGTTTGTTGATTGCTCTACCGGGTACCGCTTCCAAGTGACCTGCATCTCGCCATGCGAGGTAAGGCACGCGGTCTTTGGCGGCCTTGTCACTAAGCCCATCTCCTGGCAGCCAGAAAAACGGGATTAGCCTTGTGAACTGGTCGTCTTCCGTGGGATCCAGTGTTAAAACCAGGGCTGTAAGGTCAGTTGTGCTGGATAAATCTAGCCCTGCTGTGCCTGCCCTGCCATAAAATTGGCTGATTGGCAGGCTATCTGGGTCTGCACAATCAAACCAGACCTCTGGCGGTAACCATGGTGACTCTGCTGCGGTCCATTGGCAGAAGTTTAGACGCCTGACTACAGACTCTTTCGAGGGCATTCCGCGTGCTTCTGTCACCTGTTCGCGCAGGTATTTGAGGCCTGGGATACCGTACTTCAGACTGGGATTGACTTTGTCCCAGCATTTTTCATCTTTAAACGGGTCATCACCTATATCGAGTGCGCAGATGTAGGCGAAGTAGGCATCGTCTTGCAATTGCCCGGCGCTGACCTTGGCGCCGTATTCGTGATTCTCCCAGCAGACTGTTTGCTTGTTGGTGCCGCTGTTGGTGATCATGACGATCATCGCTTGCTGGCGGAACTTGGTACCGGCTCGCATCATGTCGATGACGTGACCGTTACGATGTTCGTGTACTTCGTCAATCAGGGCGATGTGTGGGCGCGGGCCTGACTGACCTTCGTCTGCCGCTATCGGGCGGAAGAAGGATGCTGTTTTCTGGTAGGCTAAATTCCATTCCTTGCCTGGGCTGCCAGCTTTTTCAAGCCGGTTACGCAGCGCTGGCGACTGATCCACCATGGCGATGGCATCGCGAAACAGGATTTGCGCCTGGTCTTTTTTTGTGGCGGCGGCATAGATTTCTGCCCGGGCTTCACCATCAGAAACAAGCCCGTAGAGACCTATGCCAGCGGCAAGCGGGGACTTTCCCGATCCCTTGGCGGTCTCGATATAGGCGACGCGAAAGCGGCGGAAACCATCGGGGCCAAGCCAGCCGAAGAGGCTACCAACGATGAAGGCTTGCCAAGGTTGCAGCTCGAAGGGCTTGCCCTCGAACTGGCCGCCGTTGAGGCGCAGCACATCTTCAAAAAATCCAATTGCCCTGGCGGCCAGAGCCTTGTCCCACTTGAGGCCACGGGCTGGTCCGTCTTCAAGGTCACGCAGGTGGCGGGCACAGGCATCGCGTACATGGGGACCGGCAACTACTTTTTTTGCTACTACGCTTTTGGCATAGGCGGTGACGCGGTCAGAAGTAGTCCGCCGTTTTGTCGTTTCCGCCACCGAATAAATCTCCCTGCGGCTGTACCGCGATACGTGTACGCGCTGCGGGGGACATGCCGAATTGTTGGAATACTAAATTTGCTTGCTTGAAGCTCATGCTCTGTACGATCAGCCAGGGGCTGAGGCTTTCGCCTTTGATCTGGACTTCCTTGCCGTGCTCGTCAGTCTCAGTCTGACCAGGCTTGACCAGGTCATCACCAGCCTTGGTCACTGACAAACGAAAATTTGCGATTGCCACGCAGCCTTGTGCAACCAGCTCGACGTCAATTTCAGTCAGCAGCTTTGCCCGCGATAGCTTCGGTGCGATTTCGCGCCATACGATTTTGGCGCGCTCCGGCAGCCAGCTTGGCGGATCAAGATCGGCCAGGTAATCCGGGTCAGGCTCTTGCTTATTGGTTTTTCGCTTACCCGCATTACCGCCAACCAGCTTGAGTGCAGATGGTTTTGGCGTTCTACCCTTCATATTTACCCCTATGCAACCTGACCCCTACCCCTATCAATTTCGCGGTTATGCAAAGAAAGGTATCGAAGCGGTCTTTAGTTTCTTTCGCCCAAAGATTTGACCCGCCCTATCATAGTGAGGCATCAATTTTTTGGATGGTGCCAGTGATGGTTTTCATCAATCGGAATGCCGTTAATATCGCATCCACGTAACGTGCCTGACTTTTCAAGTTGTTGCTTTGCCCCATCGTGGCATGGCTTACATAATGACTGAAGATTCTCAGGGTCATAGAACAAGGTTTCATTACCACGATGTGGTCGCTTGTGATCAGCAACTGTTGCTGGCGTTATCCTGTTGAGTTTCGCGCAGTATTCACATTCAGGTTTTTTAGTAAGCTGATGGTACCTCAAGCGATACCATTGCTTTGTGTTATACAAGTGCTTGTATATTCCTTTTGCCATCAGCGCTTGACTCTTGCCTTCCTTGATGCTTCGATCAAATTCCAGCCTAACTGCCTGCGAATTTCCTTCATATCAGGTGGCGGGCGCTTAGCTTGAACTTCCTTCTTAAGCCACTCCCTCACCTGTTCTTTTGTTGGCATTTCATACCCCAAAATAAAAAGCCCCACTTGAATGAACAAGCGGGGCAATCACTACCAAGGAGACTAACGACGGCTGTACTACAGGCAAACACCAACAAAAAAGCCCCGTCTTTCGACAGGGCTTGATTTACTTACAACTGCTTTAGTCGCAACTACACAACTTTAGCTGAATCATATTGAAAGTGTCGGATTGAGTCAAGATGCTTTTAAAAGATTTTTTTGATTCCGCATTGCATCAACCATATCCGATCTGGCTATATCATTATCTTGCATCACCATCATCACATGCTGGTGTACAGCATGAAGTCTTGCATACACAGTATCACGATGACAGCCAAGCTCACGCGCAATGCGATCCACTGTTACATCGCCAGCAAGATAAAACCAATCAACAACCTTGTACATATCCGGTCTCTCTTTGCGCATAGAACTAACAATCTGCTCTATCTCCATTGATTGCTCATCCAAATCATGAAAATCACCATAAGCAGTCCCTCTTACCATCAGCCTGCACCCAGCAGCCGATGACGGATAACCAAGCCCACCATCCCTGCGCACCTTAGACCATCTTGCCCAGTCCTGCATCAACCTATCTATGTACTGAATCATCGCCGCCCCTTTGTCCCGTTCATCTTGTCCCACTCACGCTTTACTACCAATTCCAATTCACCCCTTGCTGCTGCCCCGCGCCTACGTTCAACCAGTGCCAGGTAATCCCGCCTTCGCTGCAGGCCATGCAGTTGCAACACATATCGCGCTTCACACTCCATGCGCCATTGATCAGATTCTTTATCCATTCACCATTCCCGCAGGGTACAGCAGGGTATTTATTTAACCCTGCTGCTCTCTAAGCCTTATCTATCAACGTTTACAGCAGGGTATGCAGGGTTAGCAGGGTTATAGATCGTGTACGTAAAAAAATAATTTGCACGCATTAATACATACAGATAAATATTTATTCGCACACGTGCGCGAAACCCTGCTAACCCTGCATACCCTGCTGAAAGCTATATCTGGCGTGGCTTCCAGAGCAGCAGGGTTTATCCTTGTGCCTGCATACCCTGCGGCTAATTGCCCGCACCATACACATCAGCCTTCTCGCGGAACATCGTGCACTGCTCATGCAAGCTCATCTCTTTCGCACCTTCAGGTCGAGGTATCTCAAAAATCATGTACGACCGCTTAGGCTTATCGCTCAGCGATATCTCCCGCTTAACCTTGGTCTCCCTGCTATCCAGGTATCCTGAAAACTTCGTCTGCGACAACGGCTTCTCACCATTGCGGTCACACCAACGCTTATAGACAATGTACAAATCAGAAGTCAGGCAAGAGCAATACGGCGCATCGAGGATGCCCTCACGCCAATTGAAGTGAAACGCATCCCAGCTAGCACGGCCAAACGAAATCACACGCTCTTTTGCCCGCGTCATTGGTGGCTTGGTATGCTCATTAAAATCGCCAAGCGGATACGACAACAAGAATTCATAAAAAGCCTCAAGCCCGCCGTTATTGATCGACGCCACCACACGGTCATAAAATTCCTTATCCCGCATCAGCCTGGCCTGGATAACCAAGAAACGGCGATCTTCCAATTCAATAGGGATAGGTTGCGGCTCATTCGAGAGAAACACACAATTCATGTGATTATTCTCTTCACGCAATGGCAGGTTTTTTGGGTTCACCTGCATGCGCTTGCCCGTGATCATGTACTTCAGCGTACCGTTATGACTGAACTTGTCATCACGCGACAACACCTCTTCAAACAAAGTGAACAGCTTGCGAGAACGCCAGTCAGTAAAACCAGATTCAAGCTGATGCTGGCCCACCGTCGTACCATACTCACCATAGATAGGCCGCAAGATAGAATCAAACAACAAACTCTTGCCGGTGCCCTGTTTCTCACCAAACACCAGCAAAGCGGTCTGCAACTTTGCGCCTGGCTGCTGAAGTGGCAAAGCCATCCAGCACAACATAAAATGCATAATCTGATCTGCATTATCCTCAGATGAGCAAAGCGACTGAATCAGCTCTATAATCGGGTCCACCAGATCATGGTTTTTCTTTGGCGTCAGTGGCCAGCCAAAAAAGATATTTACATGCGTATCAAGATCAACCGTCTGCGTAGGGTCAAACACCAGATTTTTTTGTTCTACCGTTTTGCGGTCAATCCGTTCCTGCCACTTCGCCGTCAACTCAGGCGTGTAGTTCGCCCGCACCGCACCCAAGGTCATCACCTGTCGGCCTATCATGTCCCACACCGTTTCAGTACCACGCAGCAGGGTCAGGTTATCCAGCATCTCCTGCAAAACACCTCCCCCGCTCCCCCGTCAACGGCAACGCCGCCCACCAGCGTAGGCAAGGCTGACTTCTCAATCAGCTTCTTCTTCGGGTTCTCTATCCACGCCTTCGCCTCTGCCTTGCCCACATAAGCATCAAAGGCAGCACGTTTCAATTTACGCTTTGAAATACCGTCCCAGATTTCCGTGGTGCCATAAATCAAGGCAAAGCGAAAAAGCAACGCCTCCTGGGAAATAACTGCAGTCGTTTCAACCGGCTGCGTTTCCTCATCCAGAAAGGGGTACGGGGAATCAGGCAAGGCAACGTCTGAAGCAGGCGGCACACCAGTATTCGTGATGGACGCTATAAACTGATTAATCTGATCCGTCACAACCTGCAAGCCCTCAGCGCAATGCAGATCATTAAAATCAGTCAGCATGGGCAAAGACTCATCCATCCTTGACTGTCGCCTGGCCGCCGTAAACTTCGGCAACATCACCCACGCATTACCAATCGCAGCAGCAGCCTCAACCGCCTTAGAATAACCCTTGCCGCCCGTCAGATAATCATCATCAGCCACAAACACCACTGGGCACAGCGGATAAAGCTCCCGCAATACTCTCGCACCAGGTAGCAGGCCTGACGTATCAAAACAAACAAAAGCCGGGGCCGCATAATTCAGCGCAGCGCGGATGCTGCCCAGCGTCGCATAACCCTCACCAACATAAATATAATCAACATCATCGTCAGTGCAAACCGGTAAATCACCCAGGCGACACATCGCCCCATGCTTATCCATCCCACCACTGAATTTCTTCGACCCATCCGCATTAATCTGCTGCTTACCAACCATCACCACCGGGTCTAGGTCATAGCGCAACATAGGGATGATGATGCCGCCCTCAGGCAAATACCTGCACGACTCAGCCCGCACCTGCTTGCGCACCAGATAAGGCGACTCACCCTCTTTCGCTGCCATGCGCCACTGTGTGCCCGCACGCTTGGCCGCAGCTGCTGCCGCCTTGATACGGTTTTCCTCCGTCTTCTTGTCACGCGCAGCACGTTCAATGCGCGCAGCTTCAAGCACAGCCGGGTCAACAATCACATCACTGTCAGACAACACAAAACCCTGCGATTTCGCCTCTGCCAGCAACGAGCCAATACCCACCTTGCCGCCCAGCTTAAAAGACTTCCACGAAGCCTTCGCCGCACCAGCGTTATAAGTCGATGCCCCCTGGCTCCAGTTATCCCACATCTCAAATGCAGAATCGCCAAACTCAGCCTTCAGCGCCATACCCATGCGCACCCATGTATCGCGGTCTTCAGGCGAAATAAAGCCCAGCGCCCGCCGCGCCGTATCTAAAGTAATCTGTGTCATTCCACAATGTCCCCAGGACGGGGCGTGCGCACGCCAAAATTCAGCGACGGTATTTGTTTATAATCTTCCGAGCCAGGGCGATAAGGCCGCGCATTTGTTGTTGACCGTATCGACGCATAAGGCCGGTTAAGCTGCACCTCAGCCACCTTCTCAACCGCCACCTGCGTCACTATCGCCGACACCATCTCATGATGTTCAGCCACATAGTTTTTGCCCGCCTGCGTCACCCTGATTGTCTTATCTTCCACCACAATCAAAAAATGGTCACGCAGCACCCCAACACGGTAGCTCAACTGCTTCACACTAACATCACGAAACTGGCTGAACTGCGCAACGCCACCCAATTCAACCAAACGCGCCAACATAGCGAAGGCATCAGAATCAGTTTTCAGCCGCTTCATATCAAGCAACCTTCAGAGCAGGGCTGCGACGCTTGCCAATCACCATCATCAGCGACAACAACTCCTCACCCTTCTTATGCATATCAGCCAGGATTGCCTGCAGCCGCTCAAACTCAGCATCATCAATCACACCATCATTCTTGATGTCAGCCTGGTACTCGCTGAACAAAGCACCCACATCTGCATACAACTCATTGAATTTCGCATGGATAGACTCCTGTGCGATCGACGCAGCATCAGGCATCTTCACAAATACCCCGCCAGTAGCATCAGCCACCACATCTGCAAAGTGAGTCGTTTTTGAAAGAGACTGCAACAACATCGTATCTTCCACCGACAGCTTTTGCCCCTTCACCTCATACACACGGTTATGCAAAGAAGCCTTAGACATACCTAGGAAAGCAGCTACCACATCCCAGGTACCATCCACTTCATTAATCATCCGTAAATTAGTTGCACGAACATCCATATTGTCGCCCCTTGTTTTTGTGGTGTTAACTTCTTGCGTTTATGAATACACTGCCGTCATTGCATCGCAGCAAATTCATGATTAATTTAATAAGGTGGAGATTCCAACCATGTACAATCAAAGTCCCTCAACAATGATTTTTATGAAAGGAATCTCCGATGAGCAATTCAGTGACATTTATCCAGGAAGGCCAAACTTTACGAGTCGAAGCCGAGCACACTATTGGCAAAAACTTGGCTCGTTTCAGTGTCGTTTTACCCAACAAAAACTACACACTACTTGCAGCACAGCAAGAGGCTATGAGACAAATAGCAAAAGACTTACTCAGCCTTGCGGATTCTCTTGGTCGAGCAGAGGCGCAATCTTCCGTGAGCGAGTAATTGCACCCAAAAAGTCAGCGCAACCCACAACTGACACAGGGGCACCAGATGAGACATTGAGTGAATCGCCATCTGGTGCAATACAGCCTTTCAAGTCGCGGCGAATTTCGCGCAGCACCCTAAGCACCTCTTCTTGCCCCTTGCTTTGCGCCGACACAGCAACAAGTGCCACCAGCGCCTGCGTATCTTTGATTTCATGCAGTGTTGACAGCAGCTTGTCTGCCTTGGCCTGGGCTTCATCGAGGCCGCTGGTATTGATAACGATGTCTAAAGTGTCGAGAGTCATGCGGCCTCCTGGGTGGTTTCTGTGTAAGGCGGGGTGTCTTTTAGTTCAGGTAAATTGAATACTTCAGGATGCTGGCTTTCAAAAAAACGAAGCCACGGTTTAGGTATTCCGTTATTTTTCCATTGCGAAACCGCGCCAGGGGTGACATCGCAAATTTCGGCAACTTTGGTAGTGCCGCCCAGCAAATCAATAAGTTTCGTAGCGTCCATTCCCAAACTTTAGCGCACTAAAGATAAGTTTGCAAGTTTCTTTAACGAACTAAACCGCTATTTATTTAGAATGCTAAACATGGAAACACTTAAAGACCGACTTACTGAGGTGATGGAAGACCTCAAAATAACCAGGGCAAAAGACCTGGCAATATTCTGCGATGTATCGGAAGGATTGGTGACGCAGTGGTTTTCTGGGCAGACCAATCTGGGGCCCAAGCCATTGAAAGCCTTCTCACGCACGCGATTCAATATTGACTGGATAGCTGATGGAACATTGCCCAAATACAGGGAGCAAGTCGCTAACGAAGGTTACGGAACCAGTAATCAGTTTTCAAAAGTGGCTGTAGCCGAACACGGCTCGCCCAATCTTATTGAAGTCCGCAAGGTAAATCTGCGCCTATCCGCAGGGATAATTGGCATTGCTCTAGATCAGCAAGAAAGCAACGGAGAGCCTCTTCTTGTTCAAAGAAGTTGGGTAGATAAAAATGGTTTTATACCAAGCAAACTTATTGCGGTTGCAATAAAGGGCGACAGTATGGAACCTGCTCTCTATGATGGCGATACTGTCATCATTAATACAGCAGATTGCAAGTTAAATGACGGAGATACCTACGCAGTCAACTATGAAGGCGAAGCCGTAGTTAAACGCCTAGTTCGAGATTTAGGTCAATGGTTTCTATCTTCAGATAATTCTGATAAAAGCAAATATGGCCGCAAGACTTGTCAGGGCAGTGCTTGCATCATTATAGGGAAAGTCGTTCACAAACAGAGTGACAGAATTTAATTCTCACTTCTTTTGTTTTTTCAATTTTCTTTCATACAAATTCCTATCAATTTCAGAAGCAATATACCAACAAAACCCACCCCCAATCAGCCATTTTGCCCCATCAAATGCGTCAACAAACGCATCTTTGCCACCAGATTTAGCAGCAAAAAAAAGCCAGGCAAGCCCTCCAAAAAAAGCTACTCCTGAGACCCACCTTTGCTGCGCAAAGATTCCTTTCTTTATATTAATAATAATTTCTTCTTTGGTCGCGCCTGGCGTTGCAACACCGCAATTCGGGCAAGCGATTGCCTCAGTCGATACCTGACGTTTACATTCCCTGCATTCCACTAGAGCCATATATCCTCCTCTAACTACTCTTACTATTAATATTTAATAATTATTTTACATTACATTTAATTTAGTTCGCTAAAGTTCTTTACTTTTTTAATTTAGCAGGCTAAAGTTACTCCATCACCCCACCAGATGGAGTCAACATGAAACACCCCACCCTCATCGACATCCTGTTCTACGCCACTTGCGCAATCGGCCTGCTGATCGCGCTCAGCATTGCTGGCTGCGACCAAATGAATGACGAGGCCAAATCTGCCGAAGTGCTGAGCAACGCCAAGCACATCGCCAGGCTCGATGCTGCTGAGCGTAGGCGTGAGGCGATAGAGCAGGCTTTCTTGCAGCAAGAGCGGCTGTCGGCTGGCCAGATGCGCTTTGTTGCCACTGCAAGAGGTGACAAATGAGACTCACCAAAGAAGAAGCCTTTGAGGTGTTCTGCGCGCTGCGCAACGAAGCAAGCAGGATAGAAGCCGATGCAAAGATGTTTATAGACTCTGGCGTGTGCGGCCCGGATGAAATCGAACGATCTTTAAAGCAGATGGGCGAAGCCTGCGCCCTGCGCGAACTCGCCAGTAAGATCAGCAAAGCCCAAGAAGCAGACGACCACGGGGTGCCAGCATGATGCGCACCTTGACTGCCAAATACACCATCGCCCGCAGCCTGTACAGCGTCCAGCGCAAGTTCGGGCACAGCCGCCGCACGGCTTTTCGCACTGCGCTGCAGGCATTTATCCCAGCTTGAGGCGCACACCATGGCCCGCACAAAGACCCCCGAACCAGACCTCGCCGCGCTTGAAATCGCGCACGGCCTGCTGGCGACCAGGTTGAGTTTTCAAGAGGCCATGAATCACCCGACATGGAAAGTAGTCATCAAGACCCGCGCCAGAAAACACATGCAGCAGCGCGAACAGTTCGACCTGAAGAAGCTGCAAGCCAACGACAACGACTGATTTTTTACCCGACAAGGACCATCATGCAAGCACAACCAAAGTTCGCCATCGACAATATGGTATACCACCCAGAAAGCAAACGCGCTGGCATTATTTGCGCAATTGAAACGGCCCGCGCCAACTCAGTTAGCGCCATCCTTTCAAGCGAACCACATCGCATCTATCGCCAGGTGAATACCCCTCTGGTTATCCGTTATCGCATCAACCCCTTCGACTACAGCGAAGGCCGCATCAACGAATGGGAAAAAGCAGCCGTCTGGGCAAACGAGGATGACATCATCCTGCTACCAGAAACCCCGCAAGTCACTATCAATGCCCCAAAAATCGGCACAGCCTGGCAAGGCGGCATCTACGCTGGCGTAGTCGCAGGCCAGGACGGCCAGCCAGACTACCACCTGATTCATGCGCCGGCAGAGTTCGAGATCAAAGACGCCAACTGGCAGACCGCCATCGAAAAAGCGCAAGCACCGGTCAACGGTTTCACCGACTGGTCACTACCAGACCGCCGCGAAGCCAGACTGCTGCACACCAACACGCCTGCAGGCTTTGATACAGACGGCTGGTACTGGACATCTACGCAGCTCGCGGGCTACCCCTCTTATGCATGGATGCAGAGTTTCAACGGTGGCGACCAGGGCTACTACCACAAGAGCGACGAGGACCGCGCGCGTGCCGTCCGCAGGTTATTAATCATTCAGTAATTTAATAATTTCCCCAACCAGCGCGAAGCGCTCGATTTAATTTTATCCAGTAAAGGAGTCAAAGTGAGCACCAAATCATTTGCAATCACCCTACAAGACCTACGGGACGGGCGCGTTAATGCCGAACTGTCCAAGCTGTTTGGCGATTTGATCAACACCGTCAAATCAACAGGCAAAAGCGGCGATATCACGCTGAAACTCAAAGTCAAACCTACAGGCCGCGGCCAGGATGTTGACAAGATTTTCATCGCCGATGCCATCACGGTCAACATGCCCAAGCCAGACCGTGGTGAAGATGTTTTCTGGCTCACAGATGACAACGAACTGTCCCGCAACCATCCACGTCAAGGCAATCTCGAATTGCGCGACGCTTCTCAACCAGCACCAATCAATTTTAAGGAAGCCAAATAATGTCCGACCAACAAACAGCACAACCAGGCGAACTGGCCACGTTTGCCGCCACATCAGACCAGGTACATATCGGCGCAGACACCATCGACCGCATTACTGAGCTGGCGCATGCATCGGTCTCTTATCAAGCGATAGGCGGCACGACACACCTGATCTTCCCGGAGAAGTATCAGCACAAAGACATCACCAGCATCATCGAAAAAGCGCAGCCCAATCCGAACCGCAAGACAGGCACAACCGTCTTGAACGACACAGCCAGCTTCTTGCAGTTTGTGCGTGATCAGGCTAAAGAAGCCACCGGCTATATTTTCGCTGACATTGAGGCTCGCAGCCTGACTGCCGTATTCAATCATCAAAAAGACGCGGTTGGCGGCTGGAAGGACCATCAAGCCATTTACCGGGCAGAGCTGAGTCGCGAAGCAACTACATGGATCAACAACAATAAGCGGCAAATGGAGCAAGAAGAATTTGCCATCTTCCTTGAAGATAATATCGCCGATATAGCAGAGCCATCAGGCGACATGCTGCTGACTGTCGCGTTGACTCTGCAGGCGAAAACAGAAGTGGCCTTTGCCAGCGCCCGCCGCCTCGATAATGGGCAAGTACAGTTCCTGTACAACGAAACTATCAATGCAACTGCAGGTGCTGGCAGCATTGAAATTCCCCGCGAATTCACACTCGGGATTCGCATATTCAAAAATGGCGACGGACTGAGAATCAAAGCCAGGCTCAAGTATCGCTTGACCCATCAAAGAGTCAAATTCTGGTACGAACTTGACCGCGTAGAGGATGGCATTGAATTGTGCTTTGCCGACTACATCGAACAAGTTTCAAAAGAGTCCGGCTACACGGTACTACTCGGCAAGCCATGACCTCCAGCTTCACCGAAGGCGATCACGTCGCCTTTACCTGCCACATCCTGGGCGAGGTACGCGGCGTGATCAAACACTTTACCCGCTGCATCAGCAACGGCCAGCCACATGCAGTGATTGAACTGCAGGGCGCTCACCCGCCCGGCTGCATGTGCAGTGAGCCAGTTGTTAATTTGAGGAAAGCACAATGATACCGACCATACTCACCGCAGGCGGTTCCTACTTTAATTTCAATGAGCCCGAAAAAAGCGATATTGAGATTGAGACGATTGCTCATGCACTTTCGCACATCTGCCGCTTCACTGGCCACTGCACCCGCTTCTACAGCGTCGCCCAGCACTGCTACATGGCTTCATTTGTCGTACCACCTGATCTGGCACTGGACGGCCTTATGCACGACGCAGCAGAGGCATACATTGGCGACGTATCCAAGCCTTTGAAAGTACTGCTACCTGACTATGCCGAGATTGAACGCCAGGTCGAAAATGCATTGATTCAACACTTTTCGCTGAAACATCAAGATCACCCATGGATTAAGCGGGCAGACCTCATCATGCTGGCAACAGAACAGCGCGACCTGATGCCAGACATTGGCGAAAACTGGTTTGCGGGCACCGACATCGTGCCAATGAAAGACCGCATCGAGCCGTGGGATTCAAAGACCGCAAAGCTCAAATTCTTACAGCGTTTCCACAACCTGACTTCTACACAGGTGGCAGCATGAGCAAAAAATCCAGAGCAAAACACCATTGCGCACGCCGAAATTGGAATGTCAAGCCAGCAGGCACCTATCTGTTTTTGAATCCTGCTCTCAACACGCAATCTGTTAATACTAACGTCGAGCTTGATGTATCGCAGCAGCAAGACATACGCATGCACGCCTGGCAATCTTATGCGGCCATTGCCAGCGGCAGTATTTCAACCATCGATAACTGGGCCATGGTTACTACGTCGATGAATATTGCTTTACTGCTGGCAGAGTACGGCTATGGCGTTGAGCATCAAGATGTATTTGTGCGCGCCCAAGAAGCACTCACCCGTTGCTATATCAGAGGCACAACAAAACACGTCTGGCGATTTGATGGCGCTGGCGTAAATGATGTACGCGATGCGCTTGAACTACATGACCAGCAATGCGCCCTGGTCACGCACAGCGATATCGCCAAGGCACTGCGCGAAATTGCGCAGCGAGTGGCTGAAGGCAATGTGTTTGAAGTTGAGGCGATTGCAGCATGAAACCATTACAACAAATATCCCGCGCAGGCGAAGTTGTTTTCGGCGATGCAAGCCTGAAAATTTGGGAAGAAGACATTCCTAGAGACTGGAAACCCAGGGAAAAATGGGAGCGCGATTTTAAACGCCAAGTATTTGCACGCATCATTCAGACCCTGAACCGCCTTGGCTGGACATGCACCATGCCAGAGATTGACGAAAACTCAGTAAAACATTATGGCGCCAAAGTCGCCAGATGGTCCGCTGAATCAAAGCGCTTTTGCAAAAAAGGCGATCTAAAAGCCGACCTGCATATCAGTGGACGCTGCATTGAGTTTGATATGTTCCAGTCAATCAACTGCCCTACTCGGCCTGACCATGAAGGGCGATATGAGTCGAACAAAGTAGCCTGCATGCCGTATCTGCTGCGCATCGAAATGGAGCGCACAAGGAGCAGGATTCGCGACTATTTGTGCAATGTCTTTACTGATTACCAGTTTAAAAAGCCCGACCCTGTCATGGGTCTGCTTGGTGTGACCGCAAATGAGTTTGCACAGCACGAACGCGCAACAACTGGACACTACGTTGCTGAACTGGATCGGGCACATACCAATATGACATGTAATGTCACTAGCAGGGACAAAGGAATTATTACCCATGGCTCCAGCGTGTTTGCAATTGGCGACAAAGGCCGCATCGTCACCGGCACCGCCTACTACGATCTTAATTCAACATGGCAGGTCGTCACCGGGCGATATGGATTCATGCGCTGCCAAGCCTATCAAATCTACATCAACAACCCAGGCGATTTAAGAACAAAACGCAACCAAGAAACACGCCTGAGGAAGTTGCAAAGAGAAAAGCAAAAGGCAATTGACGAAGAAAATTTTGAACGCGCAGCCATCATTCGCGACATTTTAAAAGCAGCAGCCTAACCCAGCACCACAACCACAACAGGAGCAACCATGGACACAGCAGTCAAACCAACACCCACCGTATCCGGCACACCCTACGCTGGCGGTTTTTACGCTGGACGCATCAATATCGAGGGCGAGCAGTACGCCATCATCGTCGCGCCAAAGGCAGCCGGTGAAGTCGAAGCCGCCTGGCACAAAGATGTTGCCGCAGCCAATAGCCTGAGCTTTTTTGATGGCCTTGCCAACACCAAAGCCATGGCCGAGGCAGGCAGCGAACAGGCGCAGCGCATGCTCAGCATGAGCATCTACGGCCTGAGCGACTGGTACCTGCCCAGCCGTGATGAACTGGAGCTGTGCTACCGCAACCTGAAGCCTACCAATGAGCAAAACTACTGCTGGCGCGGCGACAACCCCAGCAGCGTACCACCTGGTTACGCCTATTCACGCAACGAGCCAGCACAGACGACAGACTCAGCATTCATCACAGGCGGCGCGGAGGCATTTGAGCCTGAATGGTACTGGACCAGTACGCAGAACGCGGGCGACCCCTCTTATGCGTGGATGCAGAGTTTCGACGGTGGCGACCAGTACGGCTACCACAAGAGCTACGAGTACCGCGCGCGTGCCGTCCGCAGAGTCTTAATTATTGAGTAATTCAATAATTTCCACCATCACCGGGCGAAGCCCGAACCGATTTTTTTTAGGATGATTACCATGAGCAAAGCGCAATGGATGCAAGAAAACCTCAAGCCTGGCGAGATATACGCAGGCCTGATTTTGGGCAAAGAAGGCCAGCCAGACCATCACCTGTTTTTGCTGGAAGCAAAACCAGCTACCAAACTGAACTGGGAAGCGGCCAAGGCCTGGGCAGCCTCAGTGGGCGGCGAATTGCCTACACGCAGCGAACAATCCCTGTTGTTCGCCAATGCCAAAGAGCAGTTTGAACCGTACTACTACTGGTCTGGTGAGCAGGACGCGGGCTACCCCTCTTTTGCATGGATGCAGTATTTCAACGGTGGCAACCAGTACGACGACCGCAAGAGCAGCGAGTACCGCGCGCGTGCCGTCCGCAGATCAATTATTGAGTAATTCAATAATTTAGCCGCTTCTTAACCAGGGCGAAGCCCGAAACTTTTTTTCAGCATGGCCCTACACCACGATTTGCCGATTTACCAAAAAGCCTACGAGCTTTTGAAGCTGGCGACCAACGTCACCAAGAACATGCCCAAAGATTTTAAAGGCTCGATTGGTGGCGAAATTCGCAGCCTGTGCTTGCAGAACATTGTCCTTATCGCCAATGCCAATGCAGCCCAGGACAAGACCGCCTATCTATCGAAATTGCTGGAGCAAGTCCACGCCGCAGAAATACTGTTTCGCCTATGTAAAGACATGCGCTTTATATCAACAAAACAGTACGCAGAGGCAGTGCAATTGACAGATGACGTAGGAAAACAGGCAAACGGGTGGAAGAAATCCGCAGTAGTACCAGAGTCAGATACGAGGGTGTCAAGGCAGCCTCGTCAGAACTCATTATTTAAATCTGGTCATGCCGCTGGGTAGAACACCACCCACCGCCAAGCGCATCACAGATACCACCAGCCATGCTGGCAGGTCTGGCGCAGTTGCCAAGCTGATCGGCTTATGCCTTCGGCTTGATGACGTGGATAGCATGAATTACCGCAGAACGCGGGCAACCCCTCTTATGCATGGATGCAGAATTTCAACAATGGCAACCAGAACAACAACCACAAGAGCAACGAGTACCGCGCGCGTGCCGTCCGCAGATAAAAATGGTACCACCGAGGGCCATGCTGGCTTTTTACAGACTAAAAATATGAATAACTACCGATATCAATTCGTATCACTCTGCCCTACTAATGGTGATGCGATTATTTATACCCTAGAGATTCAATCTAAAAAGATGATTCATGTTGAACATATCATCACGGCGGCAGCACTACACAAATCTAATTACCATGAAAACATCGCAGATGATTTTATTAACCGATTTGGCGGGCATCAAACAATTACCGCGCTACATCATGGCGTAGAAATAATCACGGTTCGGGAAGCCAAATGATTCACTACCATGGCCTGCCGATTACACCTGCCACTGCTGCAGTCCGCGCTATAAGCGGCGGACATGCGTTTGTCTCATTTCGCCACGCAGACCAACTAACAATTGCGATTGAAGCAGCACAAAGTTTTGCAGTGGACAACGGTGCATTCTCTGCATGGGTAAGCGGCACACCAGTTACCGACTGGACAAGCTTTTACGCCTGGGTAAATGACATACACAAATATCCGAATTTTGATTTTGCATGCATTCCAGATGTGATTGATGGTGATGAAGATGCAAACGATGCTCTACTGAACGACTGGCCTTGGAGACTTTCAGCCCCTCACATAGGTGCACCGGTTTGGCATTTACATGAATCGCTGGATCGCCTTGAACGCCTAGCTGCGAACTGGCCACGTATTTGCCTGGGCAGCTCGGGGGAGTTTACAAAAATCGGGACCGCAAGATGGTGGAACAGAATGGCTGAAGCCATGGACATCATTTGCAATGAGTCCGGCCAACCAAACACCAAAATTCATGGCCTAAGGATGCTCAATCCGGAAGTGTTTACACGCTTCCCGTTTTCAAGTGCAGACAGTACCAATATTGCACAGAACATAGGTATTGATTCGGCCTGGAAAGGCACGTATACACCGCCCACAAAAGAAGCAAGGGCAGCGATTATGCGTGAACGAATCGAAAGTCAGCAATCATCGCCGCTTTGGATAAGGTCACTATCTCCCATCCAACTATCAATTGACCTTGTGGGTGAAATGCTATGAATGACTTTACATTCGAATCACTGGTACAAGCCTACTTCGACTGCCGCCAAAGCAAGCGCAACACGCCCAGCGCACTGGCATTTGAAGCCAACCTGGAACGCAACCTGATCAAGCTGAATGACGAACTGGCCGCAGGCACCTATGCGCCCGGCAAGTCCATCTGCTTTGTCGTCACCAAGCCCAAAGCCCGCGAAGTATGGGCGGCAGACTTCCGCGACCGCATCGTGCATCATCTGCTGTACAACCACATCGCCCCGCGCTTCTACGCCAGCTTTATTGCCGATAGCTGCGCATGCATACCAGGACGCGGCACCCTGTACGCGGCCAGGCGGTTAGAAGCCAAAATCCGCAGCGCATCGCAGAACTGGTCTAAGCCCACCTACTATCTGAAGATGGACCTGGCCAACTTCTTTGTGCAGATCGACAAATCCATCGTGCAACAGCAGCTCGCAAAGCGTATCGATGAGCCCTTCTGGATGGACTTGGCCAACACCATCCTCTGGCACGACCCGCGCCAGAATTTTGAGCTGCGCGGCGCTGCGCAACTGGCATCACTGGTACCGGCACACAAACGCCTGACCAACCAGCCGGCGCATCTGGGCCTGCCTATCGGCAACCTGTCCAGCCAGTTCTTTGCCAATGTCTATCTGGACGCGCTGGACCAGTACGCCAAGCACCAACTACGCGCCAGGCACTACATCCGCTACGTCGATGACTTCATCATCCTGCACGATTCAGCAGCCTGGCTCAATGATGCTCTGGCAAAGATAGATGCATGGCTACCCGCCCACCTGGGCGCAAGGCTCAACCACAGCAAAACCATCCTGCAGCCAGTTACTCGAGGAGTCGATTTCGTCGGCCACGTCATCAAGCCATGGCACACCACCACCCGCCGCAGGACAGTACACGAAGCCCAGGCCCGCATGCGCGCCGCATCAGACGCAGATTTTCACACCACGGCAAATAGCTACTTTGGCCTGCTACGCCAAAGCCCCGCCAGCCACCACGACCGCGCCTTGCTGGCCCGGCTGGCGCTGCGTAGGGGATTTGCGGTGGATAAACAATTGACGAAGACTTTTAGGAGGGCAACAACATGAATGCGATATCTACAGTAAAAGACTTTACCCCAACCAAAGAAGTCATCAGCCTTCATGGACTTGGCTTTATACAGTTGGTATTAGGCGGCGGCCAGCGCATGCACGTATGGCACCCAGACCTGCCAAGGCGCGGCTGTTTTGAACATTCTGCCGTACATAACCACCGCTTTGCATTTCGCTCACGCGTACTGAAGGGGATTCAGGTCAATCAACGTTGTGATCTGGAAGTCGTAAAGCCTGGAACCGGCACACATCTACTGATCAGCCACAATGGCCCACGCAGCGATAAAGGCGGAAGGGAAAGTTACCCGGTTGCTGATGTCAACATCATCATGCGCGAAATTGAACAGTATGGCCCAGGCCAGGAATACTACATGCCAGCGCTGGAATATCACCATACACCGTGCAAGGGTATCGTCGTGACAATCATGCAAAAGATGGGAGAAGGCACCATCCACGCATGCAGTGTTTGTCGTCGCGGTGTTGATTTTCACTATGACTTTGACCGCCACCAGCTTTCGCCTGAGCAGCTTTTTGCTTACGTGATTGATGCTTTGAGCTCGGAGACATGATCATGGCTGATCTGCATTTAAACCTGAAGAAAGAATATTTCGACGCCATCAAGGCTGGAACCAAGAAATATGAATATCGTAAGGTAACGCCGTACTGGTCAAAGCGCCTTGAACATCCTCACTACATCAACATTATTCTGAAATGCGGCTATCCACGTAGCGATGATCAAGAAAGAATCATCAAGCGCCGCTTTGTTGGATGGCACAAAGAAACTATAACGCATCCGCACTTTGGCAATAAACCAGTTGAAGTGTATGCAATTCATGTTGGCGAAATTCCAAAGGAGGAATGATGGAGCAAATTTTTGAAGACGTTGTGATATCGATCTATCCAGTTGAAAAAACTGAAGACGGATTTATAGTCGCCTTGATGGTAACTACAAAAACAGAAAGCCAGGCAAATGCTGCTGCAATAGCATTAGAAAAATTGATTTGCGGGCAGCAAATAG
Source organism: Undibacterium sp. YM2 (assembly GCF_009937975.1). NCBI lineage: Bacteria > Pseudomonadati > Pseudomonadota > Betaproteobacteria > Burkholderiales > Oxalobacteraceae > Undibacterium > Undibacterium sp. YM2. The sequence goes on along the minus strand of NZ_AP018441.1, from coordinate 1,814,845 downwards.
AACACAACGACTAATAAGATTAAAAAGGACAAGAAGCCGTGAGCCAAGATACAACAGGCAGCTATAAACATTTGCTTGAAAACAGCTATCACATCCAATGCGAGTTGGATGAGGAAATGAGCCGGGAAGCGTTTTTAGCCGACTACATTTTTTGCTTCATTACCTACGACAGCGATATGGGCGAGATATTCGCCAGCAAAGCACTGGAAGTCTGCACCGCCGTCAGCAACCAAACAATCATCAGCTATATAGAAAACGAAGATGATTACCGCTGGTTCCTGCTCATGATCAACATGCCATTCTTTGCAGGGCGACTGAATTGGGGCACATCAATTCGCGGGGCCTGGTGGAACCATGAAGGCCAAACGCTCGAAACCTGCGGGCTTTGGAGGGGTAATAAGCAAGCCCTTTTACTGAATTTCACAAGGCATGAGTGGAAGGACTTTATTGCAGCAATGGCAGAGTTTTCTACAGAAACACAGAATATAGCGAGGACGGCATGAATACAAACGAACCAGACCTGATAGAACGCCTGGCCAGCGCGGTTGCAAGGCATATCAAGCCAGCCATTCCGCTGAGCATTGACATGTGGGATATAAGCACGATTGCCGAGTACATCAAGCGCGACCCGGCAACGGTGCGTGAGCGGCTGGCCTGCTTGCCTGATTTTCCGCGCGCGGTGCGCCTACCTTCCGCCAAGGGACACAAAGGCCAGCCCCTCTATAAAGCCACCGAGGTCATCTCCTGGGTGGAAAAATACAAAGAGAAACATTAGTCGAGCCTGTCGGCCATGTTTTCTGCGGTCTCGTTATAATAAATTTGCAGCATGCGCAAGTCTTTATGCCCCACCATGCGCGCCAGGTCAAGCACGTTCAGTTTCTTGGCCAGGCGCGTAATGGCTTCATGGCGCGTGTCATGAAAGGTCAGGTTTTCAATCAGGCATTGCGCTGTTGCCTTGGCAAAGATAGCGCTCAACCTGGGCGGCGTCTGCAAAAACAGGGGGACATCATCTTTCTCTTGTGCCGGCAGGCAGGCCAATATCTCCCGCGCTACCTTCGACAAGGGCACATCACGCTCTGAGCCGTTCTTTGTACTATCCAGATGGGCGACTCGCCCCTTGATCGACTTGTTGGTCAGGCTACAAATTTCCGCCTGGCGCATTGCTGTCTCAATGGCAAATAGAAACGCAGCCCCAGCGGCCTGCTTCTTTGTCGTCACCGGCTGGAAATCAAACCCAAGATTCACGCTGATGCGCTCAATCTCATCGTCCGATATCAATCTGTCGCGTGAAGGTGATTCTTTTGGCCGCCTGACGTTGCGCGTGGGACTTTGCACTATCCACTGCCATTCCTTGACCGCAGTGTGAAACACATTACTCAGCAGATTAAGGTCGCGGTTAAAAGTGGATCCGGTCACTGCCCGCCATTCAGGACTACCCACCAGGCGCATGTCGCGGAACTTGCCCAGCACTTCTGGGGTGATGTCCACCAGCTCATAGTCGCCAAGACGCTTTCCGAATACTTGATAGTCACACATCCAGGTAAGGCGCTTCACTTCCCACTGGTGGCCGCGCTTGGTAGGTGACACCTCTTTCTCATAGCGGCGGCAGGCATCTTCCAACGTCTTGCCATGGACCGTGCCGGTAGCAAGGTTATTTCTGAGATCTGCCTCAAGTTGTGTTGCCCAGGCAACAGCTTGCGCTTTTGTTGCAAATGACTTACTTTGTCGCGTGCCCATGATTGCCACCTGAGCCCGCCACGCCCCTTCACGCTTACTATAGCTCGCCATACACCCTCCAAATAAATGGTGGCGTAATTATGGTGTAAATCTGGCGTAATGGCAGCAAGAAATTATCGGTTTTTATCGGTATTTTGCCGAATGGACAGGCAGTTAAAAATGTACTTAACTCGTTGATTTAACTACATTTTCTGCTGTTTTTGATGGTTTGTTGCTTGTGCTTCTGGTCCCGCCGACAGGAATCGAACCTGTATCTTACGCTTAGGAGGCATACGTTCTATCCATTGAACTACGGCGAGACACGGTGAGAAATGGCAAGTTTTGCTTGTGCATTTCTCAATCAGCCCGCCATCTTACCTGAGCTTGGGCCAACAATCAATTCAGCAGATGAGTTTAGGTGCCCCCTAGCGTACAATACTGCTTTTCTCCAATTTATGTCCGCGCATCTCCATGATGCCGGTTTCACAGGGTTTTATGGCAGTTATCTCATTAAGCGATGCCCAATTGGCATTCGGTCACGTTGCTCTGCTCGATCATGCAGAGTTTTCCATAGAGGCAGGCGAGCGTGTTGGCCTGATCGGGCGCAATGGTACTGGCAAGTCTTCTTTGCTGAAGATTATTGCCCGCAAGTCCAAGATTGATGACGGCCTGCTGGTCATGCAGCAAGGCATACAGATCGCCTATGTTGAGCAGGAACCGCAATTTGACATGGAGCTCAGCGTGTTCGACGCTGTGGCATCCGGTCTGGGTGAGCTGCCTGCCCTGTTGCAGGAATATGAAGCATTGACTGGCCAGTTTGGTGGTGACAGTGATGATGCCCTGATGGAGCGCATGCACGACATACAGGTGAAGCTGGATGCGGCTGACGCATGGAGCCTGGGTAACAAGGTAGAAACCACGCTGGACAAGCTGAACCTGTCCAAAGACGCCATCATGGGTACGCTGTCGGGCGGTATGAAAAAGCGCGTGGCCCTGGCCTGTGCTTTGGTCAGCGCACCGGATGTCCTGCTGCTTGATGAACCAACCAATCACCTGGATTTTTCATCGATACAATGGCTGGAAGCTCTGCTGAAAGACTTTAAAGGCAGCGTGCTGTTCATCACCCATGACCGTAGTTTTCTGGATAATGTAGCGACGCGCATCATAGAACTGGATCGCGGCAAGCTGACTTCTTTCCCTGGCAATTTCACAACTTACCAGTCCCGCAAAGCGGATCTGCTGGAAAATGAAGAAGTGGAAAACGCCAAGTTTGACAAGTTTTTGGCGCAAGAAGAAATCTGGATACGCAAAGGCGTCAAAGCCCGTCGCGTGCGCGATGAAGGCCGCGTCAAGCGCCTGGAACAATTGCGCCTGCAACGTAGCGCCCGTCGTGAACAGCAAGGCCAGGTCAAGCTGGATGTAGGCTCTGGTGAACGCTCAGGCAAGATCGTGGCAGAACTGGAAAATGTCAGCAAGCGCTTTGGCGACAAAGTCATCATCGATGATTTCTCCAGCATTATTTTGCGTGGCGACAAGGTGGGTCTCATTGGCCAGAATGGTGCCGGTAAAACCACCTTGCTGAAACTGATTTTGGGTCAGGATGAACCGGACAGTGGCACCATCAAGCAAGGCAGCAAATTGCAGATCGCTTACTTTGATCAGATGCGTGCGCAACTGAATGAAGAAGCCAGTCTGGCAGACACGATAGCCCCAGGTAGTGACTGGGTAGAAGTGAATGGTCAGCGCAAGCATGTGATGTCTTATCTGGGTGACTTTTTGTTCGCCCCTGAGCGCGCACGCTCACCGGTTAAATCATTGTCTGGTGGTGAACGCAACCGCCTCTTGCTAGCCCGCCTGTTTGCCAAGCCAGCCAACGCACTGGTGCTGGATGAACCGACCAATGATCTGGATATCGACACGCTGGAATTGCTGGAAGAATTGCTGGAAGAATATACTGGCACTGTCTTCTTGGTCAGCCATGACCGCACCTTCCTCGACAATGTGGTGACTCAGGTTATCGTTGCTGAAGGTGAAGGCCAGTGGCGTGAATTTATTGGTGGCTACACCGACTGGGAACGCTATCGCAGCACAGTACCGGTCACCAAAACAGCGAAGACCGAGCAAAAACCGACTGTAGCAGCAGTATCAACCATGAGTGCGCCAGCAGCAGCCAAGCCGAAAAAGCTCAGCTACAAAGAGCAGCGCGAACTGGAGGAATTACCCAAGCTGATCGCTTCTCTCGAAGCCGAGCAGGCATCCATCACCGAAAAACTGGCCGATGCCAATCTGTATAAAAACGGCCCGGAGCAAGCCAATCTCTTGAATGCCCGTCATGCTGAGATTGACGAGCAATTACTGGAGGCTTTGGAAAAATGGGAAGTGATAGAAGCACGTAGCAAAGGCTAAAACTAACAGACTGTAATAGAATGCATATCTTGCCATTAAGACAGGATATGCATTCAACATGAAAATCATCCACATTTTCCTGACACTACTAAGCGTTTCCTTAATTGGAATTGCACCAGCAAACGCAGCAGATTGTCAGCCTGAAAAAAACCTGCCTGAGGATGCACTAAAAAATCGCATCATCTTCGTCGATGATTCGCACGGCAGCACAGAAACTCCACTTTATGCATTACAACTGGCCTGTCGTCTGCTTAATAATGGCAAGCCATTATTGATTGGCCTGGAGATACCTGCCAGCGAACAAGAAGCGATCAACAAGTATCTGCAATCAGAAGGAGATGCAGATGACCGAATGGATCTGCTCAGCGGCACTTTTTGGCACACAGCCAGAAAATTTGGCATGGCGAGCGAAGCGGTATTATCTGTCATAGAAACCAGTCGCAAGTGGGGCAAGGCAGGCATGCCTGTGATGGTATTTGCCTACGATCAGGCAGACAAGAGCTGGCCTGTGCGCTTGCAAAAACAGGAATCATTTTGGGGCGGATATAGAGAAACTGTCATGGGACTCAATATCAATGTTCGTGCCAGGCTTTATCCTCAGCATACTATCGTTGTGCTCACAGGTGGTTTACATGCACGCAAATATGCAAACCCCAAAGACTCGTACCAGAGCATGGCGCATATTCTGGCGTAAACCTATCCCATCTATACAATTACTTTTTCCCACCCTGAAGGTGAGAGCTGGCGTTGCAGCGGACCAACCAGGGAAACCATGCAATGTGGCGTACAAAAGCACAACAAGAGCAAACTGCAAATCAACCCTGCTTACGATACAACGATTGCACTCGACAAAATAAGTGCATCGCCGCCTGCGGTTGACAAATAAATTTCATTCAACTCACGATCCAGGCGCCTATACAATTGCTCATCGCGCAGATAATTTCCAGGTGAGGATCAAAGTAATGAAAAACGCAAAAGTAGCATTGGTCACAGGTGGTAGCCGCGGTATAGGTGCCGCTACGGCACAGCAACTGGCCGCTGCCGGTTATGCCGTCTGCATCAACTACCTGCACAATCATGAAGCGGCACAGCAAGTCGTGCAAGAGATAGAGGCGCAAGGTGGTACGGCGATTGCCCTGCAAGCTGATGTTGCCAATGAAACAGAGGTCGTACGCCTGTTCAATGAAATAGATGCGCGGCTAGGCAAGCTCGATGCGCTGGTCAATAATGCCGGCATACTCATGCAGCAATGCCGCCTGGAAGACTTGACGGCAGAGCGCATCAACCGCCTGCTCAGTACCAATGTCACCAGTTATTTTCTATGCTGCCGCGAAGCGGTGAAACGCATGTCAACCAGGCACGGGGGCAAAGGCGGTGCCATCGTCAATGTCTCTTCAGCTGCCGCGCGTCTTGGTTCAGCTTTTGAATACATTGATTATGCAGCGACCAAAGGCGCCATAGATACCCTTACCAAGGGCTTGTCGGTAGAAGTGGCGGCTGAAGGCATACGTGTCAACAGCGTGCGGCCTGGTTTGATACACACCACTATGCACGCCGATGGAGGTGAGGCGAACCGGGTAGAAAGACTGAAAACCAATGTTCCCATGCTGCGCGGCGGCGCACCTGAAGAAGTGGCCTCTGCCATCAGTTTTTTGTTGAGTGATGCGGCTTCTTATATCACTGGTAGTTTTGTTGATGTATCTGGCGGGCGGTAATGTTATTGCGATGCGTTTCGTAAAGATGTCATTACTGCCAGCGCCTGCTCCCAGGCCAGCAGTTGTGCGGGTGGCTCTTCAAAACGCAAGCCCAGCAATTCAAATGGGTTTACTGTTAAGCGCCCGCGCTTGAATTTCATTTTGACCAGTAGCTCAGCATGTGGCTCAACATGAAGCGCGTCACCTGCGTAGAATGCATGTGAAAAATATGCGCATTTTTCATCTGCATGCATGATGCGCGTCTCTACCCGCACCCTCTGGAAAATGTGCAGGGGTTTCATGAAACTGGCCAGTTGCGATACATTGACAAAAGCCGTTCCGCTACTCAGCATGGGGCGCAACAAAGCGGTTTTGATGACAAAGTCCAGTTGTGCTGATTCTGCCAGCTGGAAGTATTTGTCACTCTTCAAAGTCCTGATGCCGGTATCCCATGGTGTGATCCAGAAATACGAAGTAACACGATCACCTGCAGAAGCAGTTGCAGCTGCGCGGCGGCGGACTATGCAGTAAGCGAACAGGGCCAGTATGACCGTCAGGAAGTTACGGATAAGTCCAGACACGGGCACGTCCTTTTACCGGATTGGGAATTTTGCATCATAACCCGGCAAAGGCTTTCATTGCACTGCTGCGCTGATTCACATTGCTGAATTTTACTGACCGCCCTCACGCAGATAGGGTGCTGAGTCCAGCGACAGCGCCCGCTTGACCTGGCGCGTAATCTCATCGGCAAACACTTCTTCCCTGCCCTTCGCTATTGCCTCCACGACCTGTAATGCAACTTGCTGTGGTGTAGATTTTGGCATGGCCACATGTTGCGTCATATCGGTATCGATGAAGGCGGCATGTACGCCAACTACCAGCGTACCCTGCGCCCGCAATTCATTGCGCAAACCATTCGTCAATGACCAGGCTGCGGCCTTGGATGCGCTGTAACCATTGATGCCAGCGAGGTTAATCCAGCTCAGGACCGAGAGCATATTGACCAGTGCGCCGCCACCATTGGCTTTCAGCACAGGGGCAAAAGCCTGGCTCATTGCCAGCATGCCAAAGAAATTGGTGTCGAACTGCGCACGTATGGCAGCCACGCTGTCACTGGCAAGAAATGGTGATGGCTGGGCAATGCCTGCATTGTTGATGAGCAGGTTCACGTCACCGCAAGCCTGGACTGCTGCCAGCACCTGCTGCTGATCGGTGACATCAAGTTGTATGGGATGGAGACCGGGCAAAGTAATTTGCGCAGGGTTCCTAGCCGCTGCATAGACTTTTTTGACGCCTGCATCCAGCAAGGCCTTGGCAAATGCCAGACCTAAACCACGGTTAGCACCAGTGACGAAGGCGACAGTATTCTTGAGTTCCATGATTAATCCTGTTGATAACTAAGTTTGATAAATAAGCTTGATTGAATTGCGTTGCAAGCGAGGCCGTCGAGAACTTGCTTTCCCTACTTGAAGTCAATCAACTTAATTAGATTATGATCGTCATATTTTTAGATGTCAATCATCATTTAAATAAATTTCAAATGCTCATTGTAAAAAACTGATCAAAGAATGTTACGTAATTTACAAAAATCAGGGGCCTCCCCGCCTCGACAGCTCACCACTGTGCCGGGCAGGATGCTAAAGTAATGAATCTATATCTCTCTGCATTGGTTAATCAGCATGCGTCCCGCTCTCTTTATTTCACTCGCTTTCACCCTGTCACTGCAAGCCCTGCTCATCGTTGGTAGCAGCTTGCCTGGGCAGGCCCAGGCGCAAAACCTGTATCGTTGTGGCAGCACTTATCAGGACAAGCCTTGTGATGGCGGGCAAGGCCAAATGATCAAGAAAAACCCCAGCCCATCTACCTCGGATAAACCGCCCCTGGATGCCAATTGCGTGCGCCGTGGCGAAGAAGCGAAGAAAATGATCTGGTACAAGGAAGGCGGCGCATTACAGGACAGAATGCTGTCTGAAGCCAAAACTGCCGAGCAGCGCAGAATCGTTGCCGATGTCTATGCCATGAAAGGCAATGCCAATGACGTACGCATGAAAATCGAAAGTGATTGCATGGCTGAAAAAGAAGCCGAGCGCAAATTTGGTCCGCGCGCAAGTGAAGATGAGGCCAGCCGCCATCAGGCTGCTGAGCGCAAGGCAGTGACTGGTGAAAACTCAAAAGACAGCAGCAAGCCAGATCCTGCCGAAGCTGCCCGCAAACAAAAGCAGTGTGATGAACTACGCAAGCAAATCAATGCCTTGCGTAATGCGCAAAAAGCAGGTGGAACGGCACTGGACATGGAAACACAGGCCAATAACAAGCGCGACACTGAAACCAGTTTAAAAGAGCTGGGCTGTACAAAATAGTAGTGTGCCTGGCCTTGAACGTGCCTAAGCGAGCTTAATAGTGCTGACCAAACACTTCAGCCGTAGTGCGCACCATGATGCGGCTATTGGCTAGAGTCGCAATATTCGACCAGACCCAGTTGTGGTGCTCGACTATTTTTTCGGCTTTCATGTGAGGTCTGTCGCCAGTCGTATGCGCATCAGACAGGGCAATCACATCAAAACCATGCGATGCGGCAGCACGGATCGTCGTATCTACACAAAACTCTGTCGTCAAACCACAAACAATCAGCGTATGCGCCCCGGTGACTTTTAAATGTGTATCGAGGCCGGTACCAGCAAATGAATCACAGGCAGTTTTATCGACAAAAACATCGCCAGGTGCAAATGGCAGTTCGGGTATGACTTCCCACCCTGCAGAACCAACCAGCGCTTCGTCATTGGCGTGACGCACAAAAATCACCTGGCCACCATGTTCACGGGTATGCTCCACTGCGCGCTGTATGCGTTTAATAACGTTTACCTTGTCAAAACGCCGGGTTTGACCATGTAACCAGGCATTTTGCATATCGATAATCAGTAAGGTATTCATTGTAGCAAAGCCTAAAAGCACTATATGGCATAAAGCAATATGATACTGCGGATACGGCAGCCCGGCGCAACACCGCTAGACCTGTTCAAACTGCGCTGCCAATTGTGCAGCAGTATCCAGCACCAGCAATGCATCTTCGATAACTTTTTCTGCGCTATCACCCTCTCCGTCAATTGCACTGACTATCAGTCGTGCACTGAGACAGAGGCGGAGTGCACTCACGGGCGTTTGCTGGCGCACGCCGCACAGCACCGGTTGCCCTAACTGCATGTGTTTTTCTTTTTGCAAGCGCCTGTAGACCAGCATGGTTTGCTCACGATTAAGAAAATGCTGGCCACTGGCGTCCTTGATTACAAAAGGGAAGATGCTCGGTAACTGGTCCCAGGACACATTTTCATGCAAAACGCCGCGTTCAGGAATGACGATGGGCAGCAAAACCAGATGAGGGCTATGCTTAAAATATGACTGGACGGCATGTCCAAATTGCAGGACAAAACGATGGATGGCAGTTTCCGGCAATTGCCGGAATGCACGTAATTCAGCGAGCGCTGCCACCCAGCGCAGTAGCAAACCTGTATTGACTTGCCTGCCCAGCTTGTCTGCCCCTGGCCAGTCACGCGGCCAGTCGGCACGGCTGGAATATGCTTGCAAAGCCAGCGGCAAACTCAATGATTTCAGTTTTTTTGCTACCGGAGCAGGAACAAACAATGCACCAGAGAAGCTGGGGCCGCTTAAAAATTTGGAACCAGTGACTGCAACCAGAAAGCCTTGCTGCAAATAGGCATGCAGGCTGGCATTGGAAATGCGGAACTGGCAGGCATCTACCATGACATGAAAATTGTGGCGATACTGCAGGCTTAAACCCGTGGCGACATCGATAGCAGGTGCAATCATGCCCGTCTTGCTGACATCTGCCAGTACCAGCATGACCTGCCTGTGCTGGGCAATTGCCGCCTCAGTCAATGCTCTTACCTCTGCATCAACATCTTGCAAATTGCGTGCACTGCCATCGCCCGCCCTGATGCTTATCGTGCGCAATTCTGTGGGTATGCTGCCAGGAATAGTTTCGCCTGCAGTGACGGTGACATCAAGAGCAGAGCGGTTGCTGAAATGCTGCCCGCTTAAAGCGGCTGGTACCGAGCTGCCTGTTTCAGCTGGATCGACCATGATCACCAGCATGGGCAAGGCAGACTGACCGTCTTGTGATGACAAGGCCAACATTTGCGCCGCAATCAAATGCAGGTCTGTACCTGAGGCGGCGAAGACAACATCAGTCGCTGCCAGGTCGGCAGACTCCAGGTTTTCTGTTAATCCACATAATTGCCTTAACTCTTGCCTGACAAGCTCAAGCTCATGTTCTACTAAGGGGTAATATTCTGCCCCACCATTGACGGCCGCCATTTTTTGATAGACAGCGTTGGCAGCAGCGCGTGCCGTGGCAGAGATTGTTGATGCCGTCGCAGAGCCAAAGGCCAGCGACAGGCTATCTGGCACTATGCCGCAACCGTATTTATTATAGCCATCATCATCCAGTGCGATGCGCGCATCGCCACCGCCTGTCAAAAGCTGATCCAGCGATGGGAATGCAATATGGGTTTTGCTAAGCATAGGGTCAAGTAATTCTATACAAACTAGCCCTGGTAAGCCGGCGACATTCTGGCTGTCTTGATCAGCAAATCCCTGAATGCGGCAAATAATTTTTGCATGGGCTCCTGCTTATAGGGGAACATATCGACAGGGTCCATCGCATGCACAATCATGTCGCTATCGACTTCAAAAATCAGCAGCTTGCCGTCCTGGGTTTCGCCACAGTCTATGCCTACATAATCAAGGTCAAGACGTTTGAATATTTCTGCAAATGCTATTGCATGCCGGGGTACAAAATCTTCATCAAAGCTTTGCATGAAGCGTGCTTCTTCATCCCGTTTTTCTGCGCTGTCTGTCATGCCGGCGTTCAGGTAATGGATCATCCAGTGTTTGGAAATACCCATATGTGAGATGAAGGGCTTGCCATCAATCAGGATAATGCGGTACTTCCTGAACTGACCATCTGCGAGGGTGCGGTAATCAACAAAGCGGGCGATATAAAATTCTTCACTAGGTACGGCTTGCAGGTAATCTGGCACATCTTCAGCCGACAATACTTTGCGCAAGCCATGGCCCGCATGTGAGCCCAGGGGGCGGGCTATGATGGGGAAATCATCGCCACCCAAAATACTGCTGACAGCCACCTCGCCACCACCTATCTGCTCCAGCGTTTGACGGCTGATGCGGGCTGACGTGGGCATGGCGACACCTGGCGCGTCCTGCAGCAAGGCGCAGGCCCGGTCGCGGCCCAAGTGGGTAATGCGTTCAGGTGCGTTTAACACGGGTGTGGGCCAGGTCTGGATAATCTCTTGCAGGTCAAGCAGCAAGCTGTTCTTGCCATCTGCCTCACCCACAGCAACAAACATAACATCATGTGGTGGCAACTGTTCCACTGCAGGTATGCCTGCGCCTACATATAACAAATCAAGTGCGATGTCGGAATCTTCGACCAAAAATTCAAGCGGCGTATTGGCCATCAGGTCACCGTCTGTCATGAGTGCCAGCAGGCGCAAGGTGGGTTCGCGGGTCGTGGGGACAGAATACAGCGGCTGCAGGCGCAATGCCTCCATCTGAGTGGACAAAGCCGCATCACGATGACCGAGCAAGATCAATACCGTTGCCAGGTTCATGAGTGCATGCGCGTCATGCGGATGTTTTTCTGCATAGGCGATCAATTCTTTACCCAGTGGCTTTAAATCACCACCAGAAAAAGCAATGCGCATCAGGGGTGCCAGGCCTATCAATTTACTTTGCGCTGGCTTGTTTTCTGCAACAAGGGATTCGTCGATATCGATCATATTCTCAATCACCTGAAGTATGAATTTGCTCGCCTATGGCGAGAGTTGCATTAAGCAAGGCGTCGATATCGGCAGAGGTAGTTCTGTGATTGACGATTGCCGCGCGTATGGCAAGCCGCTTGTTAATGATGGTGGTTGATGGTGCCGCTATGCCTGACTCTTGCAAGGCCATGACGATACTGGCATTAAGTGCATCCACGGCTTCATCACTGAGACCAGCAACAAGGTAGCGGAAACAGACTATATTCAATGCAACCGGTGCCATCAATTCAAATTTTGAATTCGCCAGGATACAGTCTTTAAGATACTGCCCCAGCTCGCAGGTGTGGGCAATCATCTGCCCCAGTCGCTCGGCACCATATACCTGTATGGTAAACCAGGTTTTGAGCGCCCTGAAACCGCGAGACAAATCAGGGCCAAAATCACAGGGCCAGGGTGAGCCACCTGCCAGGCCTTTGCTCTCACGTCGCAAATAACTGGCTGGCGTGGCAAAGGTCGCATAATGTGCATCGCTGTCGCGTACCAGAATAAAGCCTGCATCGTAAGGTACTTGCAACCATTTATGAAAATCAAAGGCAATCGAATCAGCCCGTTCTATGCCAACCAGGCGTGCAGCAATAAGGGGAGATAACATACCCAGCGCACCAAATGCACCATCAATATGGAACCATAATTTTTCAGTGCTGGCGACATCCGCCAGGGCCTGTAAGTCATCAATCGCGCCAACATCCACTGAACCGGCAGTACCTATCAGCATGAATGGCGTCAATCCCGCTGCGCGGTCTGCCGCGATTGCTGCCTGCAATGCGCCGACATCCATCTCAAAGCTGGCATTCATGGGGATGACGCGCAAGGCATTTCTCCCCATCCCTGCCATGTCCATGGCCTGTGCGACGCAACCGTGCGCCCCTGCTGAGGTATAAGCCACCAGCCGTTCAGGAAAAGCCGTGAGCCCCTGATGCCTTACCTCTGTACCCAGAGTACGCGCCCGCGCTACCAGTACGGCAATGAAGTTAGCCATCGACGTGCCAGTCACGAACAGGCCACTGGCAGTATCCGGAAAATGGAATAGCTCGCTGACCCAGCGCGTTATCTGACGCTCGACTTCTATCGGTATATGATCACGCCCACCCAGATTGGCGTTCAGTCCCGCTGCCAGCATTTCTGCCAAAGTACCAACAGGATTACCACCTCCCTGCACCCAGCCCATGAAGCCAGGATGGCTATTGCCTACCGAATACGGCAAGATATTTTCCATGAATTGTTGATGCACTTCACCGAGCTCAGTCGGCGCAGTTGGCAAACCCGACTGGAACTTTGCGCGCACTTCATCCGGTATCACTTGCCAGACCGGGCGCTCGCGTATGTGCTCTGCGTAATCAAGGATATCGTCCAGCATGCGATGTCCCTGCGCACGCAGGGCCTGCCAGTCGTCCGGGTCCATGAAGTTCTTTGGCGGTACGGTCATTCAGATATCCATCCGTGAATAATTGCAGCATAAAGGCAAGAAGCGCCTAAGCTTATTCACATTATGGATGAGCGGATGGAAAATGAAGTGTCGAATAAAGCAAATTTTGCTGCTTTATTGATGCAAACGAATAGTTCAATAGCAAAAAGTGACCTAAAGGCAACGCTTTATCTACCCCCTGCTTATGTCCAGAGCTTAGGGGGAGTATTGTCAATTACCGAGGTATTCAGCAAATAACTGTTTCCTGGAGCGGGCTCGTGGGCTGGACCAGTAATCCGCCACTTCCATGATGATTTCATCGCCAGAACGAATGCTCAATCGATAAGGCTTGCCCATCATCATGCCATGTACATACATGGCAAATGCTTCGGCAAAATCGTCATAGGCATTGGTTGCGGCATACAGACTGGAGAAGCCGGTTTTTTCAAGCGCCTTGTAGATACCTGGGATTAAATCGCCATCAACTTGCTGATCGCTATAAAAGCGCAAGTCCTTGCGGTGCTCAAAATCATGTCTGAGCAAAGGAATAATGTCGCCACTCATGGCTATTTGCCAGGACAGACTCAAGAAACTATATTCTTCAGTCGATCTGAATTTTTGCGAACCTATCCACCAGTCGGGTAAAAACTCGCTACCGGCAGTCAGCACATGACCAAATTCATGCAAGAGCAAAAACTGCATGGCATTTTTGCGGTTATCGTTTTCCGCAGTTTCAATTTGCAGATGGACTTGAAAAGCTGAGCCTGGCAAAAATGGGGTGTTTTCTTTCCAGCTGGCCCAGTCATTTGCCGTGCGGTCTAAAAAAGCGTCGGCATCCATGAGTGTCACCAGGCCGAGCACCTTACCATCCGGGCCTGCAACAACGTCAGTCACCGCAGATGATCCCAGGCCGCAACCTAAATAGACACCCAGCAGGGGTTTATCCAAAAGCTGCAGCACAGGAGGTGGCATGTCCACTATCGCTGCGCGGATATCATTTAAAAAATCGGGATTCAGTTCGGCTTGCGCAGGTAGTTGGTCAGCAAAAGTGCTGTTATTCACTTTCGCAACATAGGCCAATAATTCTTCAGGTGCCTTACCTATCCTGTCGTGGAGGGGAAGATTTGCTTGCTTTAACCAGTATTCAACATCAGAGCTGACAATCACTCTTCATCCATTCATGCATGATCATTAAGCAAAACGCCTTTTTTACCTTCAAGATCGCGGGCGATAGCCAGCACTTCTTTTGATGGGATTTGGCGCAAGACAACCTTGGTTTCATTATCAACAATCTGTACCACCACTTTACCGGAATCATTGTCGAGGTTGAGATTGACGCTTTTATTCAAGCCTATGGCGCGGTTAATCTGGTCAACAGAGTTCTTGAGCTCTTTGGCAGAAATGTCATTTTGAGGCTGACTGTCTTTACTGACAGCAGTTTTACTCGCCTCAACAGGTGCAGGAGCAGACACCTGTTTAACAACAACGGGGGCAATTTTAACATCTTGCCGGGTATCAACACTGACACCGCCAGTGGCCCCACCTGCTATTTGATTGATGCTCATTTTGCTCTCCAGCCCATAAATTAAACCCAATGACGGATTACCGCATATTGTGTATTACGGTCGTTTTTGTCAAAAGTTTAGGTTTCTACCTAAGATAGGCTTAATTTAAATGTGAGCACATGTAAGCAACTGACTGTACACTGGCAAATAAAATTTCAATAAAACAACATTTTAAAATGACAAGATCGTATTTTTATGCAAGCACACTTTTCATTTATGTCAATAAATCACTCACTTCGGCACTGGAAAACAATTCAATCAAGCCATCGGCCACTGCTCTTACCCTCGGCGAGCGGCGTACATCATCATGCATGACCAGCCAGAGTTTTCTGCGCATGGGGCAAGCCTGTTGTTCTATACGCTGCAGGTCACGATGACTTTGACGTAAATAATGGGGTAAAACAGCTACTCCCAGGCCAGCAGCGGCACATTGCGCCAGCACCATCTGGTCATTACTGCGCAACACGACTTTGCGCGGCATCAGATAATCTTCCAGCCATTGATGATGGGGCGTTGCAGAATTCTTTTCATAGGCAACAAATTCCCAATCTTCTTCCTTGTGCTTCTTCAGGTAGGTTTTGCTGGCATACAATCCATAGCCCACATTGGCCAAGGGTTTGATCACCAGACCCGCCGTTTGCGGACGTGCCATCCGCAATGCAATATCTGCCTCACGCTTGCCCAAGCTGACCTGATGCCGCTCTGCCTGCAACTCCAATTCCACGCCGGTCAAGCTGGTGCAGAGTTTTTTAAGCTGGGGTGCGAGTACAAAAGTCGATAAACTGGGTGGTGCAGAAATACGCACTATGCCTTCCATTTTGCTGGTGCTGAGTGCCTTTCTCTCAAAATTGAACCAGCGTTCTTCTACTTCCCTTGCATGCGCGACCAGGTCATGCCCTTCTGTGGTGAGTTGCCATCCACGTACAAGTCTATCGAACAGACGCAGCTTCAGGGCTGCCTCCAGCGCATCAATACGCCGCGCAACCGTCGTATGCTCTACCTGCAGGCGACGCGCCGCGCCAGTCAGCGTACCGCAATCGACCAGTGCCAGAAAATAACGTAAATCATCCCAGTTCATCATGGTGCAATTATGCACAGTCGAGGCGAATTTTTCAGTAATTTTCTTTCGATCCGGCTTTGATTAAGCTGCACACCAGACAAACAGACATGGGGTCTGAACAACTGATGATCAGAGCAAAGCGAGGAAATATGCGAGCCATACAATTTTTTTCACAAGGTGGGCCAGAAGTACTTGAAGTGCGCGACCTGGCAAGGCCGACGCCCAAAGAAGGGGAAGTCCTGGTACGCGTCGATTACGCCGGTATCAATTACGCCGATGTATATCAGCGCAATGGACAAAACCCGGTTACCCTGCCCTGCATACCGGGTGCAGAAGGCGCAGGCATCGTGGTCGAAGGCAATGCAGAGCTAACACCCGGCACCAGGGTAACCTGGTTGTCGCAACCGGGCTCTTATGCCGAATACCTGGCTATTCCAGCATGGAAGCTGATCGCGCTGCCTGCCGAAGTCAGCACGCAAGAAGCCGCAGCCGCCATGCTGCAAGCCGTCACCGTGCAATATCTGACCGAAACCAGTTATCGCGTGCAATCTGGCGATACCGTACTGTTGCATGCCGGTGCTGGTGGAGTTGGTTTATTACTGACCCAGGTACTGAAACATAAGGGCGCGATCGTTATCAGCACGGTATCCAGCGCGGAAAAAGCCGAACTGGCCAAAGCAGCCGGAGCAGATCACGTCATTTTGTATACGGAAACTGACTTTGTTGCAGCGACCAGGGAGTTGACCCAGCAAAAAGGTGTGCATGTGGTGTATGACTCAGTCGGCCTGACTACCTACCTGGGCAGCATGGCAGTCTTGCGCCCTTTGGGCAGTCTGGTCTTGTTTGGCCAGTCCGCCGGGAATGTGCCGCCGATAGACCCCATGCACTTGTGCCGCCAGGGCTCACTGTTCTTTACCCGCCCCACCCTCACCCATCATATCGCTGACGCCGAAGACCTCAAGTACCGCAGCCAACGGGTTCTGGACTGGTTGCGCGAAGGCGTATTGCGATTGCGCATACATCAGGTTTACCCACTGGAGCAGGCTGCCAGAGCCCATACAGATCTGGAATCACGCCGGACGACAGGCAAATTACTGCTGGCAATCAGTGACGCAGCAAAAAATGAACAGCAAGGGAAATGACATGAAAACCGCAGTTAAAACCGCAGTTAAAACCGCAGTTAAAACCTCAATCAAAACACCAATCAACAACATCATCGCTGTGATTTGCCTTCTGACCCTGAGTCTTCCAGCCAGCGCTTTCACCGAACAGGAAGTCGATAAAAATGAACAGGCACAAAAATACCTGGCAGGTACCTGGGTATTGTTGGCTGCACCAGAAATTCGCGCCGACGGCAGCCGTGGCGAAACCTTTGGGGCAAATCCGCAAGGCTTGCTCATCATTGACGGCACTGGCCGTTATTCACTGCAAATCTACAAATCAGAACGCAGCAAGTTTGCCGCAGGCGACAAACGCAAAGGTACGGAAGCAGAATACCGCGCTGCTGCCCTCGACACCAGTTCACATTATGGCCGCTGCTTCATTGATACCGAGAGAAATGTGCTGGTCTTCAGAATAGAACATGCATCCTTCTCTAACTGGGATGGCAGTGAGCAGGCGAGACAATTTGAGTTAAAGGCTGACGTACTGAGTTACCGCGTACCCGCCGGCGCTAGCGGCAATGGCACAACTGCTATCTCCACCTGGAAAAAGCTGCATTAGCCAAGCCGCTTTAACCATTTATTTTCCACAACAGTTTGTGGTAAAGCATCTTTGATCAGAGGTCGCAAGCGCTAATGCACTTGACTTAATACTAACTCCATGCGATTGTCCATGCTCCAAAAAATAAAGTGCATGGGAAAAACACAAGCATGGATAACTTTCAAAACAATGACTTTTCGGTAAGTCAGCAATCATCAAGCGGCACTTTGCAACTTGAATTCAGAGGAAGTGGCAGCGAATATTTCCGCATATGGATAGTTAATTTATTACTCAGTATTATCACCCTGGGTATTTATTCTGCCTGGGCCAAGGTACGCCGCAACCGCTACCTGTATTCCAGCACG
Organism: Undibacterium sp. YM2; assembly: GCF_009937975.1. Classification (NCBI taxonomy): domain Bacteria; kingdom Pseudomonadati; phylum Pseudomonadota; class Betaproteobacteria; order Burkholderiales; family Oxalobacteraceae; genus Undibacterium; species Undibacterium sp. YM2. Next base: position 1,797,075 of record NZ_AP018441.1, on the reverse strand, counting down.
CATCTGGGTGGTAGCAGCTTTGAATATCATGGCAATGCCATTGCCATCCTCAAGGGGCGCATCGTCGCTTTTGTTTTTTTCTTTGGCTATCAGTTAGCATTTAAACTTGATCCTAGCATGATCCTGGGATCATCCATGATGTTGATGATGGTTGTGGTCATGCCATGGCTGGTATGGAAGAGCTTGCAGTTCAAGCTGTATAACTCCAGCTACCGTGGCATACGTTTTGGTTTTCGTGGCACTGCAGGGCAGGCATACAGCACCTTCTTGTTATGGCCGCTGCTGACAGCGTTCACTCTGTACTTGCTGGCCCCCGTATTCCATCAACGCCTGAAAAGATTCCAGCACAACGAAAGCCGTTTCGGCAGTACACATTTTTCTTTCAATGCTGGCGTTGGCCAGTTTTACTGGGCTTACCTGGTCGGCATAGGTATTATGCTGGCTGGCATTATTGTTATCAGCGTAGGCTTTGGCAGTACAGTAATGGCATTGTTTGCTGGCGGCCATGGGGGCAAATTTGATGTTGCTGCAGCAGCCTCATTTGGACTTTTCATCTTCGTACTCTATATGTGGATGTTTGCGATCTACCCCATCTTCCTGACCTTGCTGCAAAACCTGATCTGGAACCATACCAAACTCGGTGATCATCAGTTCAGGAACAATCTGCAATGGGGTCGCATGACTTTCATCGCCATCACCAATATACTTGGTATTGTTTGTACTCTGGGCCTGTTTATCCCGTTCGCACAAATTCGCTCAATGCGTTACCGTGTTGAAAGCCTGCAACTGGAAGTCAACGGCAGCCTGGATGACTTCATTGCTGAAACACAAGAACAGGTCAATGCGACTGGCGAAGGTATGGCTGATTTACTGGATTTTGATTTATCTCTATGAACAAAGTTGCCGCCATCTATTTTGATGGCAAAACCTCGCGCCTGCACCATGTTGAGTTTTTGGTGCAGGGCGATATCGCCCAGGTATGCGACGCCAGCAATACGCTGCATACAGCGGTCATACGCAGTTGCCCGTTGTCAGACTTGCGGGTGTCTGAGCGCACCCGGCATGCCCCGCGCAAGGTCACCTTCAGCGATGGCGCCTATCTGGAAATCACTGATCATGCCAGCTTCAATGCCATACTTGACAGTACTGGCTACCAGGATTCTGCCGTGGTTCAATTACAGCAGAGCTGGACAGGCACGCTGGCAGCTCTCGCCGCTGTCATCATCACCCTGACCCTGGGTTACCTCTATGGCTTGCCTGCGGTAGCCAAGGTGGCGGCGTTCTCCACACCGGTATCGGTAGAGCGCAAGCTGGGTGACGGGGTGCTGGAATTTTTGGACAAGCATATATTCCAGCCTTCAAAATTGCCTACAGCCAGACAGGCGGAATTGCGTGAACGCTTCCAGCGCTTGCGCCCGCCACGTGAAGGCAGCCCTAAATATCAGCTGGTGTTTCGTAAAAGCGCCATAGGGCCGAATGCCTTTGCCCTGCCATCTGGCGACATCATTATCACCGATGAAATCATCGCATTGATGAAAGACGATGATGCTGTCATGGGCGTGCTGGCGCACGAGCTAGGGCATTTGCATGAGCGGCACTTGACACGCCGCATCATACAAAGCTCTGCAGTAGGTGCCGTCGCTACTTTGCTGTTTGGTGATGTGTCAGCAGTGATTGCCAATATACCGACACTGATGCTGGATATGAAATATTCGCGTGATGCTGAAACTGAAGCGGATGACTACGCCATGCAAATGATGGATGCGAATGGCATAGCCCGCGAACACCTGGCAGCGGCGTTTGAAAAGCTCGAAGCCCTGGCGCCTGGCGTATCACCGTACATTTCCAGCCACCCCTCCGGCAGCGAACGCGTGATGCGCATACGCGGCAATAATTGAGGAAAGCTCAAGACCGCGACTGATTACTGTCTTGAGCCGGCTGTCTCCATTCGGGCACACTTAAACTGAGCATAAGCAGCGACAAATCAGCACCATTTGATATGGTGCTGATCACGGCAGCAGTATCTGCCTGGCATCAGCCTCGCCTCTACTATTTCCGCGCCTGCAAACGCTGTTCCAGTAACTTCAAACGCCCGCGTATTTCTTCACCAACTGCAATTTGCGGATTGGAATAACCGTCACTCTTGCCAGCCTCTTCTTCACGTTGCTTGATGATGGGTCTCGCTGCTGCATGTGCTGCTTCAAAAGACAGTGTCTTGTTACGCAACTGTTCGTCATACATGGCACGGCCAAAGAAGGTCAAATCGGATTTACTGCCGCAACCGTAGGAAGTATGATCAGCATCTGATGCCGTCATGACCAGGGAATTGGGATTCGACAAAGGTGCCACCCAGTTACCGGCAAAGCAAGCTGAAATTGAAATAACGCGGTATTTGATACCCGCCTCATCCAGCCATTTTTTCAAATCTTCTGGCGTAACCGACTTCACGCTGAGCGGCCACATCCCGGCGGATAACTCGCCGTCACTCGCACCATGCGAAGACATGTGCAGGAACAGGATGTCTTCATTGACATCCATGCGTTTTGCCATCTGTTGTATGGCCCGCTGCAAATTCAGGGGCGTAGCCCAGGGCAGACTATTCATGGTTCCTGGATTATTCACCAGTTGCAGGCTGCGACCTTCTGCATCAAAACGTTTCGCCATCACTTGCGTGACCATGCTGGTTTCATTCAGGAAGACATTTTCTTCACCATAGGGGGCAAAACTGAGGCTGTACAGGTCTATGATGCCTGGTCTGTGTGCTTGCAGTGCCTCGAGTTTTTGGCTTAGCAAAAGCGCTTGCTCCTCGAATATTTCCTGAGTAATTTCGGGGGACTTGATCTCAGTATCTTCCTCATTTTTTTCTGTCTTTTCCTGGACCGGATACCAGAATTGTGTTGCATTGGTGCTGATACCCAAACCACCAGCCGCTGCCATGGCGATGATGACAGACAGCATGGCAAGTACGCGCCTGTCACTGGCGCGCCAGAAGAACAAGCATTGAATAAACAAAACTACGACAGGTGGCACAAGATAGACCAGCCATTGCATACGCATGGATAATTTTGACAGATCATACCAACCCATATGTATGAGTAAGGCGCCAATAGTGCAGATGACAACATTCAATACCAACATTTGAGCAAGTGCCAGCACAAAAAAATGCGCCGCATCCGGTGCCCTGCTGTCAGAAGTTGCGTGGTTTCCCTGCGTTTGTATACGCACTGGCCGCAAGCAGTAACATCCCCAGGCAAGAGCAGCGAATTCCAACCAGCCTGAAGCCAGAACTTGCCAATAAAACCGGGCAGCGCCAACGAACATGAGGCGCTGCAGGCCTATATGGCAGCCCAAGTAAAAGAACATCAATAGCGCGATCAGCCAGGGTGATGCTGGCAGCCCCTGCCACCTCGGTTTTAAGCAAATACTCACGCGCATGGCCTCTACCAGCAAACGACGCAGGGCGGCAGCATGGTTGACGCCTGGGTGTTCTTGGGATGCTTGGGATGCTGTGGCAGGTGCCAGAGCCCGCACTTCTCCCTCTGGTTCAGAGCTTTGTGCTGCACTATTCACGGGTGAAAATTCCGTCATTCAATTACCTGTTAAAAAACTCGAAGATGATATTCACAGCCTTGTAGCAAAACCTGTAGCGATGACTCAATGTATTAGAAAAACACCGGTTCAACTTCCAATAACACGCCAAACTTGCCCATCACATCCGCCTGAATTGCCTGCGCCAGTGCCCTTACCTCTGCCCCGCTGGCACCGCCATGATTGACCAGCACCAGTGCCTGTTTTTCATAGACGCCTGCCTTGCCCAACTGCCTGCCCTTCCAGCCACACTGATCGATCAGCCAGCCCGCAGCCAGCTTGTAGTCACCACTATCTTGCTGATAGCTGACCAGTCCGGGATAGACAGCCAGCAAGCTGTCACGCAAACTCGCGGAAACTATCGGGTTTTTGAAAAAACTACCCGCATTGCCTATACTGGCTGGATCTGGTAATTTTGCCTGACGTATGGCAATGACAGCCTCACTGATATCTCTGGCGCCGGGATTGGCAATCCGGTGCTGGCTTAAATACTGCGAGACATCGGCATAACCCAACCTTGCCTGCCAGCGCTTGGGCAAGGCAAAGCGCACACTGAGTATGACCATGCGGTCTTTATATTCCTGCTTGAAAATACTGTCGCGATAGGCAAAGCGGCATGCAGCCCTGTCGATTTCCACCAACTGGCCAGTGACAAAATCAAAGGCGCTCAGACTGCTGAAGACCTCCTGGATTTCGATACCATAAGCACCTATATTCTGTATGGGTGCCGCACCCACGGTGCCTGGTATCAGGGACAGGTTTTCCAGCCCGCCCAAACCTTGTTCCAGTGTCCACAGCACAAATTCATGCCAGTTCTCGCCTGCGGCAGCCTGCACATACACATAGTTGTCGTCTTCAGACAGAATCTCCCTGCCCTTCATGCACATCTGCAAGACCAGTGCATCAACGTGATCAGACAAGACAAGATTGCTGCCCCCTCCCAGTATCAGGCGAGGTAAGGTTTTTAACTGGCCATCCGCAAAAATGGCTTGCAATTGCGCCAACTGCTGTATGCGCAAAAACTGGCTGGCGTGGGCGGCGATACCAAAGGTATTGAGGTTTTGCAGAGAATAATCTGCTAAAAATGTGAGTAAATTTGTCATAAGACCCAAATTATAGCCTTTGCTCTCTCATGCCTGCCTGCATTTGCTAAAATGGCGCTTAATTCATTATTTTAAGCAAGGAAGCAAGATGCCCTCTTTCGATACCGTTTCTGAAGCCAATATGGTTGATGTCAAGAATGCCATAGACCAGACCAATAAGGTAGTCACCAACCGCTTCGACCTCAAAGGCAGCAGCGCCAAAGTTGAACAAAAAGACCGTGAACTGACTATTTATGGCGATTCTGAATTCCATCTCGACCAGGTTCGTACAGAATTGACCATGACGCTGGCCAAGCGCAATGTGGATGTGCGCTTCCTCGACATGGGCAAGATAGAAAAAATCGGCGGTGATAAAGTCAAGCAAGGCATCAAGGTGAAAAACGGCATAGAAACCGAAGATGCCAAAAAAATCGTCAAGGCGATCAAAGAGAGCAAACTGAAAGTGCAAGGCAGCATACAGGGTGACGCTGTGCGTGTGACAGGTGCCAAGCGTGATGACCTGCAAGCAGCCATGGCAATGCTGCGCAAGGAAATCAAAGACCTGCCTTTGGAATTCAATAACTTCCGCGATTGATCAACATGCGCCTGCCTGTAAAAATACTGAAACTCCTGATTGCAGTCTGCCTGGTGACAGGCACTGCACTGGCCCATGCCACCGACATAGGTGTGGTCGGTTTATTTCCGGGCAAGGCGATCCTGGTGGTTGATGGTGCATCACCAAAAACCTATACCGTGGGCAGTAATATCAGCAGCGACGCCAAGCTCGTTGATGCTGACCGTGAATCAGCCACGGTGCTCATTAACGGCAAACGCCAAGTGCTGGTCATGGGACGAACCGTGCACCGCTCTGCGCCTAGCAGTGGCAGCAGCGTCGTATTGCGTGCAGATGATCGCGGCCATTTCACGGCACCTGCCATGATCAACGGCATCAGCATCAGTATGCTGGTTGATACCGGGGCCAGCCTCATCGCCCTTCCTGCAACAGAGGCAACCAGGCTGGGCATCAATTACAAGCAAGGCACACCTAACAGTGCAGATACTGCTGGCGGTGTCGTAAAGACCTACCATGTCAAACTTGATAAAATCAAAATAGGTGACGTGGAGTTATATCAGGTGGATGCGTCCATCTTGGAGCAGGGCCTGACCACACCCTTGCTGGGCATGTCTTTCCTGAACCGCATGGACATGCGACGTGAAGGCGATCAGATGACGTTGACCAAGCGGTATTGAGTTTAACCGAGTCCTATGCATAATTGATTGCCATAGGGCTCACTTGCGTCTCACCAGATAAATCTTGTGCGCGCTATTTGCACGTCCCTAAGGGGAAAATATCCTGCCATCTTGCCCAGGTGATATCCCAGTATATTTTCGCAGAAAGTCCATCATAAGCACCAAATGAAAAACCGTCATTCATTTCTATGAGGGCGGTGTGACCTTGTGCAGTAACACCAAAATCAATTGCAAAACCACTTGGTGCAATATGCGCATCCAGTAGCGCTTGTAGTGCCTTCTCTATCTCATTCAAGTCTGGCGTCACCTGTGCATCGCCGCCGTGATCACAGAGTTTAATATCCTGAATTTCCCCATGCAAAACATACACCCGCCATTCACTCACAAAAGTAACTGGTTCTGAAACCCAGACTGGCATGCTTTTCGAAACTCCATTGAACCGGTAATCATCCGCGAAATCAGGAACGAAACCAGTAAATCGCTTCCAGCCTGAAACTGGTTTGATGAACAAACGTGGGCCACCATTCTGCAAGCGATCCAGCACACGTCGCAAGCTCTTTTCTTGCCATACTTTTCGGTAAAGCCATGGTTTCAATACTTCAGGGTATGGCGTATGCTGAGGCAACTGCGCTCCGAGCAAACGCAGGGCATGATGCACAAACGGCACGGTTCCCATCACCAGCATGTCGCGCGAAAGTGGCACTTTGCCACGTTCCATCATTTTTTCCGATGCAGTCTCTACAGTTATGCCAAGACTGGCTGCATAATCGGCCATCAATCTTTGTTCATGATCCAGATGACCCGGCATTTTTGCCGAGACGATCAATTTTGTGGGCAAAGTTTGCATCGATTCAATAGCAAAGTTCAGCAAATCCATACTCATGACAGCTTACTGATGCCGCCATGAGTTTCTGGTTATGCTCAGGGAAAACTAACTACTTCAATAAGCCTGCTTCAACCGCCTTTGCTTGACAGATTCTGCCAAACCTTCCAGCACCTTGATGCTGGATTCCCAATCTATGCAGCCATCCGTCACTGACTGACCATAGACAAGTTCCTTACCGGGCACCAGATCCTGGCGACCAGCAACCAGATGGGATTCGATCATGACACCGACAATGCGGGTGTCGCCATCTGCAATTTGTTTGCCGATATCTGCACAGACTGGTATCTGGTTAGCAGGATTCTTTGAGCTGTTGGCATGCGATGCATCTATCATCAAACGGGATGCCAGGCCCGCATTGGCGATGTCCTTGCAGGCAGCATCGACACTGGCAGCATCGTAGTTAGGTGCTTTGCCACCGCGCAGGATGATGTGGCAATCTTCATTGCCATTGGTCGATACGATGGCCGAATGGCCGCCCTTGGTCACCGATAAAAAATGATGAGGCTGGGAAGAAGCTTTGATCGCATCGACCGCGATTTTGACATTACCGTCTGTACCATTCTTGAAACCTACCGGACAGGACAAGCCGGATGCCAGTTCCCTGTGAACTTGTGATTCAGTCGTGCGGGCACCGATCGCACCCCAGCTGATCAGGTCTGCAATGTATTGCGGGCTGATGACGTCGAGGTATTCAGTACCTGCAGGCAGGCCGAGTTCGTTGATGTTCAGTAGCAGTTCACGGGCTATGCGCAAACCATCATTGATGCGGAAGCTGTTATCGAGGTAAGGGTCATTGATAAGTCCTTTCCAGCCTACGGTAGTGCGTGGTTTTTCAAAATAGACGCGCATGATGATTTCCAGCTCGCCGGCAAAGCGTGGGCGTTCTTCTGCCAGGCGCTGTGCATATTCCATTGCGGCTTTGGTGTCGTGTATGGAGCATGGGCCGATCACGACCATCAATCTGTCATCCTGACCGTGCAGAATGCGATGCAGGGCGGTACGGGCATTGGCTGCGGTTTCCGACGCTTTTTCGGAACAGGCAAACTCACGTATCAAATGTGAGGGTGGAACCAGTTCCTTCATTTCGCGTATGCGTAAATCATCGGTGCGTTGCATGTTTTCTCCTAAAAATTCTTAAAAAATAATATGTGTCAATGTAGTCAAAAAATACGGTTCAATCTTTTTCCTGGCCTGAATGCAAATTATGGGTAATAAATGCAAGGGCAAAAAAAAACCGCCTGATCGGGCGGTTTTTTAGAATTTTGGTTTGGCTCTTTTTCTTCGAGTGCTTACCGTCTTTCCACCGCCCTTGGCTTGGAATAGCTAAAATAAAAGAAGAAAAAGAAAGCAATGTGTTTCATATCAATATTTGCGTATGTATTCAACTTAATTATTGTTTTTACATGATTTTATCCGCCTAAGCGGATATTTCAAAACTATAGTGCCTCAGAATTCAGCAATTTGCAAGAATGTTGCGGAAATAAGCTTATTCATTTTTTCCACAGGGGTGGCGGCTCTGGTGGAATATCACCCTGATTTGGGTAAGCACCAGGTACCGGAGCCTTTCTCTGCACGGCGGCCACTTGTGGCGTATTGCGGTTCATCCAGTTCCGTAATTCATTGAGGTTGGCTGCGATATCAGCACGGTTGGGGGCAAGACGGTTTGCCCTTTCCAGCAGATTAAGCGCTTTTTCATTATCGCCTTGAGCAGCCAGAGCAACGGCCTGGTTATTGAGAGCCGACGCATCAAAGGGGTTGATCTTGGCGGCTTCTGCAAATTTTTTACTGGCAGCGCTATTATTTCCTTCAGCAAGGAAATTGCGGCCTTCTGCATTTGGGTCTTGCGCATATACGCTCGCAACAAGGCCCAATGCCAACAAGCCTGCAAGGAGCGATTGAATATGATGTGCCACGACTTTCATGATCTCTTGCTTTCAAAAAATACTTAATTGCCTTGGTAATACGCCTTGGGAGCGACAGGCGGGAACGTCACCGGGGCCTTGCGCGGCTCAAAGCTGTAGCGCAGGTACAGGGCTGCCGAGGTGTCGTTGAAATCTCCCGAGTTGTCTGCACTGATCTTGCCACCAAGGAATAAATGTGGGGTCAGCTGGTATTCTGCTGCTCCACCCACTTTAAACGCAAACGCTGTCCTGGTCTGGCCAGGGTAGCTGGTCTGGATGTTGATGGTGGGGTTGGCTGCTGCAAATTGTTCCAGCTCTGCCTGGTCTGCTGCTGAGTTCGGGTAATACAAGGCTGACAGTTCACGGAAGTGCTGGACACCGAGTGAGGTGGCGAGCTGGTAGGAGAACTTGCCTTTGCGGCCTGCTATCTCTAGCGGAATACCGAGCGCGACATAGGATTTGGGGCTGAAGTAGCCGCCATGTCCGTAGGTGAAGTAGCGCAGGTTTTTCTGGTAGAAGAAGGAGGTGAGCCCTAAACCAGTGGTGAAGCTGAAGTCATTGGTTTTGTAGGCGCGCCAGTAGGCGCCGACACCAACTTCTGCTTCGGTGTTCTTGGCGACGTTTTTACCTGTGAGGCCGTAGTAGCCGAGGCTGGCATAGACGCCGCCATCTTCACCGTCATAGGAGGTGTCGATCTTGACGCCGGTGCGGGTAATGCCACCCCAGGTGAGTCCGTAGAGGCTGTCTTTGGCTCCGGCATAGGAGAGGTAGCTGTCTGTCACGGAGCGTCTGGCGATTTCTATGCCTAAGCTGGCACCATCATCACTGCCACTCCAGCGCAGGCCACCGACTACATTTTGTACGGGGAAGCCTATGGGGCTGGAGCCTATGTCGGCTCTGACACCGGCTATTTCGTAGCTGAGGTTGAGGGCGACGCCTTTGGCTTCTTCATCGAGTGTGGCGACGTTGGACAGGCCTTGCTGGCGGGCGATGGTGGTGAACGGGATTTTGGCGTATCTGGCACGTTCTACCACGATGGCATTGCGGCCAAACTGGCCTGAAACAGCAGGGTCGTTCAGATACAGGGTACCGGCGTCGGCCACCACAGGAATAATCTTGAGACCAAACTGGCCGAGGCCGAGGGTATTGATGCGGGCTTCGATCGGGATTTCTATATCGGTCAACGCTGACAGGCCTTTTTCTCCACTGCGCGCTCTGGCCGCGACTTCGACCGAGACTTCTGTGCGTTTGAGTTCGTTGATGGCGTCTATTTCTTTCAGCAACGCCGCTTCTTCTGCGCTTACGTTCGCGGCCTTTGCTGGCCGCGCTTTGCCTGTCTGGGCCAGGTTAGCTGGAACAGCAGCATAAGCATTGTTGCCAGCCGCTGCGTATTGTTGCGGCACAGGCACGGGCGCGGCAGAATAACTGGCTTTGGGTGGCACATAAGGTGTCACCAGTGCCGGTACATTAGCAGCACTGCCGCTTGCATCACTGTTTTTTGGCGCGGCCTGGTTTTGCAGTGGATTCGTTTGCACCGATGCAGCTTGTGAGGCCTGTGTTGATTGTGGCGCTTGTGATAATGGGCTGCGTGTCAGATTAGCTGGTGGAATCTGATATACCGTTGCTGCACCTGTCGTCGTGCTGACATTACCGCTGGAGCCACCCTGCACTGTCGCTGGAATAACATTGCCAGCATAAGCCTGTTGAGGCGCAGGTACCGATACTGGTGCTGGCGCCCTGTTATTCAAGGCAGTAGCGGGCAACTGCGGGATACTGGGCATGGGTGCCGGAGCAGTAGCGGCCATTACCGGATAGGCGGCACGGCTTTGTGCAGCGGCCATGGTAGAGGCTGGCAATTGTGGGATCACATATTGCGGCGCTGCTTGCACAGGCTGAGGTGCCTGTGCATATTGAGGCTGCGCAGCCTGCAAAGGCACACCTACCGGGGCAAAAATCGCGCTCCTGGGATTAGGTGCAACTAGCTGCTGTGGTGCATGGGCAGGTGCAGGTGCTGCATAGGATGCGGCTGCAAGCTGGGTTCTGCCGCTGCGGTCAGCAAAAGGATTGACACTGAATTCGCTGACATTCGCTGACTGCGCCTGTGCGACCAGGCGTATGCCATTTGCCCCCATATCGATGCCTGGTCTTTGTGACTGTTCCAATGCCAGGGCCTGCCTGAAATACTCCAGGGCTTTACCGGTATTACCGCGTGCACGTGCGAGGTTACCGGCCAGGGAAATAAAGCGCGGATTGGATGGCTGCTGCTGCATCAGCGTTGCCAGGTGTTGCTCTGCAGTGTCAAAGTCCTTGACCTGTATCGCGGCATAGACCAATCCTTGCAAGACTTCAGGATTATCGGGTTCTGACTGCAAAACGCGTTGATATAAATCCTTGGCAGAATCAGTATCACCCGCAGAAGAATAGATGCGTGCCAAAGCCAGCAACAGCAAATTGTCTTCAGGGTCAGCGATCAGCATGGGCTGGATAAAATTGAAAGCGCTGGCATAGTCACCGGCTTCACGCGCACGCTCGGAATAGCGCATCGAAACTATACGCTGCAAGTCTTTGTAATCAGTGACTTCCTCTGTAGTCAGCTTGGGCATGTCAGCGACACGGCGCATGACGGCCAGTACTTCTGCTTCCTGATTTGCGCGCAACAAGGCCATGCCATATTGCAGCAACAAACCTGCCTGGGGATTAGGTGTGCCTTCTACCGCGCGCTTGACGAGTGCCAGGCCATGCGCAGGGTCACCCACCTTCATGTGGAAGGCGGCGATGATGCCAACAAATTCTGCATCATTGCCGGCAGTATTTTCTATGACGCCCAGCAGTTCGCGTGCTCTTGCGATATCACCGCGATTGACAAAGACATTCAGGCGATCAACCTGTACCCTGGTCCAGAGACGCTTTTGCAGCTCGAACATTTCAGGTTTTCTGGCGGCGGCAGGCAGGCGCTCCAGCGTCATCAAACCTTCCCACCATAATTGCTGCATGGCGCTCAGCAAGGCGCTGGCGTACAGGGCTTCGGCCTGGGGATTTTCTACATTGGCTATCGCATCCATCAGGGCGCGTGCTGCGCCCGGCGCATTCTGGTCCAGGTAGATTTTTGCCAGGGCCATGCGCAACCAGGGATTGTCAGGCGTGATCAGCACGGCATCTTCGAGGTTGGCTTGCGCGACGGCGATATTACCCGCTGCTTCAGCCGCCTTGGCTTTGTCCCATAGCTGTGTTGCCTTCAATTCAGACAGCACCGTCATCTGGCGCGGCGACATATAGGCGCTAAGCTCTTCCAGATCCTTGATGCGCTTTTGCAGTGCCAGCAAACCTATTAGGCTATCAAGCGCGCCCAGGTTCTTTTTATCATCACGCAAAACCAGACGGAAATTTGCCTCGGCACCAACTACATCATTTTCTGCCAACAAGGCATCACCGAGCTGCAATATGCCAACTGCTTCCTTGGGGTCCATTTCCACGGCCTTGCGCAATAAGGCGATACCCTTGCTGCTATTGCTGTCTTCAAATGCTGTACGCGCGTCTGCGATCATGCCCCAGTAATTGGCACGGTCAAAAGCAGGCTTCCATTGATCCTTGCGATTGGAAGGTGACAATTCCACCGCTTTTTGCAGGAGTGTACGTGACTCAACAAACTCATCCTGGCGCATTTTTACCAGGCCCATGCCACCATACCCGGCGGAATCTTTGGGATGTGATTTGATCAGCGCCTGGAAAGCTGCCTCCGCTGTTTTGAGGTCATTGTCATCCAGCGCCTTGAAAGCCGCAGTGCGTGCTTTTTCTGGCGCGTCACCGTTTGATTTTGACTGGGCTTCTGGCTTATTGCTGTTTTTTGGCTCAGCCCTGGCGACCACTTCAGGTTTTGCCGCTGCTTCTATTTTTTGCTTGCTTTCAGCTGCGGCCTGCACCGCCGTACTTTGCTTGGCAGCCGCCATGACCTTGGCAGGGTTGGATTTTTCTTCTGGCACTGCTGGCGCTGGCGGATGACTCAGACTGGCAAGTCGCTCGCTGATGACCTGGTCATTCGGAAACTTATCGAGATAGCGGCGGAAATGTTTCGCATTTTCATTCTTGACACCCATCCAGCTCAAGGCCTGACGCCAGGAATCCCCGGCCTGCTTGCCAACATCAGCCTTGACGGTCAATTGCTCCAGCGCTGCCATACCTTCCACACGCGTGGGTTCGCGATAAGTCAGCACCTGGGCATAGGCCAGTGCATAGCGGGTATTGCCCGGATTTTCTTTCTGCAGTTTTTCCAGGCCACGCTTGGCATCTGGATAGCCTGCCTTGGTACCAGCCAATACCTGGAAATATTCGAAAGCAGCATCGCCCTTGAGCTTGGAAGGGTCGCCCATTTGCTTGTAAGCTTCGACCGCACTGTCGGCATCGCCCTGCTTGGCGAGCTTGCGTGCTTCCTCGAGTTGGCCACCGCTGCCACCACCGCCCTGCAAGACGGCATTTTCAGCCGTACGTAATTGCGCTATCGTGGCTTGCGAACCCCGCAGTTTGGAATAATAGGATTTTGCCTGTGCAGTATTGCCCGCCTTGGCTTCAAATAAGACCAGGGCCAGCAAGGCATCGACATTGGATGGTTCCAGTTTCAAGACCTTGCGCCAGGCATCGGCAGCATTTTCATCCTTGCCACGCTGTGCCCAGAATTGCGCCTGCTCTTTCAATTGTTGCGTCAAAGGGGTATTCGCGAGAGCTGTCCCGCTTTCCAGATATGCCGTCAAAAGCGCCAGTACCAGCGCTTTCTTCTTAAATGTCATTCATGTCCCCTTTAACTTCTTCGCTAGTGAGGGCATCGTCTGCCAATGCTTATATAAACACTTTACAAACACTCACCTCACCTGCATTTTGAAGTAAGCCAGCATAAATAGGAAGTCCATGTGTGGCAGGAATTGTAAATCTATTGTAAATCCAATAAAAAAACCGCTCAAACCAGAAAGATTTGAACGGTTTCATCGCATTGCGCAATTTAAGTCTGATTAGCCTGACTCAGTTACCCTGGTAATACGCCTTGGGAGCGACAGGCGGGAACGTCACCGGGGCCTTGCGCGGCTCAAAGCTGTAGCGCAGGTACAGGGCTGCCGAGGTGTCGTTGAAATCTCCCGAGTTATCTGCACTGATCTTGCCACCAAGGAATAAATGCGGCGTCAGCTGGTATTCTGCTGCTCCACCCACTTTGAACGCGAACGCTGTCCTGGTCTGACCAGGGTAGATGGTCTGGATGTTGATGGTGGGGTTGGCTGCGGCAAATTGTTCCAGCTCTGCCTGATCTGCTGCTGAGTTTGGGTAATACAAGGCCGACAGCTCGCGGAAGTGCTGGACACCGAGTGAGGTGGCGAGCTGGTAGGAGAACTTGCCTTTGCGTCCTGCTATCTCTAGCGGAATACCGAGCGCGACATAGGATTTGGGGCTGAAGTAGCCGCCATGTCCGTAGGTGAAGTAGCGCAGGTTTTTCTGGTAGAAGAAGGAGGTGAGCCCTAAACCAGTGGTGAAGCTGAAGTCATTGGTTTTGTAGGCGCGCCAGTAGGCGCCGACACCAACTTCTGCTTCGGTGTTCTTGGCGACGTTTTTACCTGTGAGGCCGTAGTAGCCGAGGCTGGCATAGACGCCGCCATCTTCACCGTCATAGGAGGTGTCGATCTTGACGCCGGTGCGGGTAATGCCACCCCAGGTAAGTCCGTAGAGGCTGTCTTTTGCGCCTGCATAGGAGAGGTAGCTGTCTGTCACGGAGCGTCTGGCGATTTCTATGCCTAGGCTGGCGCCATCATCACTGCCACTCCAGCGCAGGCCACCGACTACATTTTGTACGGGGAAGCCTATGGGGCTGGAGCCTATGTCTGCTCTGACACCGGCTATTTCGTAGCTGAGGTTGAGGGCGACGCCTTTGGCTTCTTCATCGAGTGTGGCGACGTTGGACAGGCCTTGCTGGCGGGCGATGGTGGTGAACGGGACTTTGGCGTATCTGGCACGTTCTACCACGATGGCATTGCGGCCAAACTGGCCTGAAACAGCAGGGTCGTTCAGATACAGGGTACCGGCGTCGGCCACCACAGGAATAATCTTGAGACCGAACTGGCCGAGGCCGAGGGTGTTGATGCGGGCTTCGATCGGGATTTCTATATCGGTCAACGCTGACAGGCCTTTTTCTCCACTGCGCGCTCTGGCCGCGACTTCGACCGATACTTCTGTGCGTTTGAGTTCGTTGATCGAATCTATCTCTTTCAGCAACGCCGCTTCTTCGGCACTCACATTGGCGGCCTTCGCTGGCCGCGCTTTGCTACTGTTGCTATTACTAACAGCATATTGCTGCGGCACCGGCACTGTTGCCGTGTAGCTGGCTTTGGGCGGCACATACGGGGTAGCTGGCGTGTACTGCGCCAGCATGGTTTTCCCTTCAGGATAAGGGCTTTGCATGGTCGCGCCATTGCTATAGGTATCTGCCCTGCCACGATTGGGCTCTGGTGGGGCACCGACTGCCGTTGGCATCTTGGGCTGCAAGGTATTGACTGGTGGCGGTGCCGCCCCCGCAGGTACACTGGCCGGAGCAGGCTGAGCTTTGGGAGCTGGTGGCAAGCTCGGCAAACTTGGAATAGTTTTTGGTTGCGTGCTGCCAGGCGCTACATTATTCAATGGGACACCGGCAGGAGCAGGCGGGGTAGTCAATGGCTTGCCGACTGGCGCAAATATACCGCCGGTAAAGTTACTGGCTGGTGCTTCTTTCAGGAGTGGCCCCGGTGCAGGTGCCGATGTCGGTGCTACTGTTTTTAACTGCGGTTGTTGAGCGTTGGCAGGCGCACCAGATTTGCGGTCAGCAAAAGGATTGACCTTGAAATCATTGACCGTACTGGCTGGTGCAGTATCCACCAGACGCAAACCATTAGGGCCTGAGCCGACCACGGTTTTTTGTGCCTGTTCGAGTGCCAGCGCTTTTTTGAAATAACTCAGGGCGCGGCTATTATTTCCCTGCGCCCTGGCGACATTGCCTGCCAGTGCCAGGTAACGCGGATTATCAGGTTCCTGGCGCAGCAGCACACTCAGGTATTTTTCTGCATTATCGAGATCACGTGCTTCCATCGCGGCATAGACCAGGCCCTGCAAGACTTCAGGGTTTTCTGGATCGCTTTGCAAAACCTTGACATACAATTCCCGCGCTGATGCGCTATCGCCTGACGCTGTATAAATACGGGCCAGCGTCAGCAGCAACATCTCGTCATCAGGGGTGGCGATCAGCATGGGCTGTATGTAGGCATAGGCCGTTGCATAATCGCCCGCTTCACGCGCACGCTCGGCATAGCGCATCGCCAATACTCTTTGCAGTTGGGTGAAGGCAGTAATTTCTGCCTCTTGCAGGTTGGGCATGGCAGCTACGCGGCGCATGACGGCTTCGAGCTCACCTTCCTGGTTTGCCTGCATCAGGGTACCTGCATATTGCAACAGTAAACCTGCTGCCGGTTTGGGCGTATTTTGCACGGCCTCGCGCAACATGGCGTAACCACGTTCCTTGTTGCCCAACTGTATATACAGGTTCGCCATGGTGCCGGTGAATTCCATATCGTTGCCAGCGACCTGCTCTACCTGTGTCAATATCTCACTCGCCTGACTGGTATTGCCGCGCCTGGCCAGCAAGGTGATACGGTCTATCTGTACCCTGATCCACAGACGTTTTTGCAGATCCACCATTTCTTTCTTGCGTGAAGCTGCAGGTACTCTTTCCAGCGTATTCAGGGCTTCCCACCAGAGTTGTTGCATTTCGCTGAGCAAGGCGCTGACATACAGCGCTTCAGGGTCTGGTGCTTCGACATTGGTCATTGCCTCGATCAGGGCACGAGCCTGTCCTGGCATATCGCGCTTCAGATAAATCCTGGCGAGTGCCATGCGCAGCCAGGCATTATCCGGCTTGATCATGATGGCATCTTCCAGCATTTTTTGTGCTGTGTTGATGTCACCTGCGGCTTCTGCAGCCTTGGCCTTGTTCCATAAATCTTCAGACTTCAGGTTGGCGATGATGGCCAGATGGCGCGGCAGCATAATGCTGCTCAGGGCTTCCAGATCAGCAATACGTTTTTGCAAAACCAGTACACCAATCACACCATCAAGTGCGCGGATATTGGTTTTGTCTGCATCAAGGACGCGGCGGTAATTTTCTTCTGCCCCCTTCAAATCATTTTCTGCCTGCAAGGCGTCAGCGAGCTGCAGGATACCGGCTGGCTCCTTGCCATTCAGAGCAATCGCCTTGCGCAGGAAATCAATACCTTTGGTGCTGTCACCATCTTCAAAGGCATTCCTCGCCTCGGCCACGGTTGCCCAATAGCTGGCATCGTCAGAAGCTTGCTTCCATTGGTCTTTCGATTGTGCAGGTGAATAATCGACTGCCTTATGCAAGAAAGTGCGCGCCTCAATGAACTCTTCCTGGCGCATCTTGACCAGGCCCATGCCGCCATAACCTATCGGGTTTTTGGGATAGTTTTTGATCAAACCCTGAAATTCGGCTTCTGCTGCCTCAATCACATTATCTTCCAGTGCCTTGAAACCAGCGATGCGGCTTTTCTCTATAGGATTTTCTGCTACTGGCTTGGGTTTTGGTGCTGCCTTATCAACTTTATCAGCCTTATCAGTCTTCTCATGCTTATCGACCTTTTCAGTCTTATCTATCTTCTCAGACTTATCGACCTTTTCAGTTTTCACTGACTTGTCTGCGGCTTTGATCTCTGCCGGCTTTACAGTCTGCACGGCTTGTGCAGTTTGCACTGCTGGCGGAGTAACTGCCGCTGGTCTGGTCAAACCAGCCATCCTGTCTCTGATGAGCTGGTCGTCCGGATGTTTTTCGAGAAAGTGGTTGAAGTATTTGGCATTTTCAGGTTTCATGCCCATCCAGCTCAGTGACTGACGCCAGGATTCTGTCGCCTGCTTGCCGACATCGGGTCTGCTACTCAGGCCTTCGAGCAGGGCCATGCCCTCTACCCTGCTGGGCTCGCGGTAAGTCAGCACCTGGGCATAGGCGAGTGCGTATTTGCTGTTGCCTGGATTCTCTTTGCTGAGTTTTTCCAATCCCTTGCGGGCTTCGGCATGACCATTCTTGGTGCCGGCGAGAACCTGGAAGTATTCGAAGGCAGCATCCCCTTTGAGCTTGGAAGGATCACCTATTTGCTTGTAGGCATCGACTGCGGCTTCAGTGTCACCCTGTTTGGCAAGCATGCGGGCATTTTCCAGCTGGCCTACGCCACCATTGCTGCCCTGGCGCAAAGCCTGCTCAACATTGCGTATCTGGGCAGAACTCGCCTGGGTGCCACGCAAACGCGAAAAATAGGTTTTTGCCTGCTCGGGATTACCTGCCTTGGCTTCAAAAACGGACAAGGCCATCAGGGCATCAATATTATTGGCATCGACCTTCAACAGCTTGCGCCAGATATCTGCCGCATTGTCGTCACGGCCACGTTGCTGCCAGAACTGCGCCTGCTCCTTCAATTGCTGTGTCAAGGCTGACTGCGCGAACGCAGTTTCGCTCTCAAAAAAAACCGTCAAAAGCGCAAAGACTATCGCTTTCTTCTTGAAGACCATTTACTTCCCCTAATGATCGCTTTTTTCTGTGAGTCAGCTTATTTATCGTCACCTCAGAAAATCAGCACTGTGTCAGGTTTTAAATCAAGGAAATGGGCAGTGCTATCTACTTATTTTACGCTTCAGATAGCACGCTGCCCAAACAACTCAATTCATTTCAATTATTTCTTTTTATCTTCCAGCGCCAGACGGGATGCCGCTTTCTTGCGCAAGAAACGGAAAAGCATGGTCGCAGCAATCAGTGAAGCGAGCATCAGGAAGATAATCATGATAAAAGGCTGAGTAGATAAATGCCACTTCAACCAGGTCCACCAGGGCAAGCTGCCTGAATAATAGGTTTCACCTATCTGTGCATTGGCGATGCGGTCGCCCTTGATGAGCACCAGATCACCCTGGAATTTACTGCGCAGATCAGCCTTGTTCAAACCGGTAGTCAGGTCAGCCAGGCTGGCAGAATCGCCAGAGGTCATGACAATCACGCTATGGCCGCTGGACAAGGGCGATTCAAACTGCATCATGGCACCAAAGGCATTGCCAGTCTTGGCCAGCATTTCACCGGCATGGCGTTCCATGGCGTCAAGATCGCGGCCAGCCCATCGGGTCACGAGACGCAGGAAACCTGTAGGCAATTGCAGACGATTGCCGTTTTCATCCATGCTCATGGGCATGTATTTTGACCATTGCTTGAGCAAAGGCAGATTGCCACTTGCACCTAACAGCAGGAAGTCTTTATCACTATGTTTTTCAACGTCAGCGCTACGGATCAGGGTGCTGTTCAATACCGGGTAACCTGTAGACTCACCCATGCGGCCCATGACATTGAGGAACAATTCCATCTCTTGTGCATTTGGGCGGTCTGGCATGACGATGGCGGTTTGCGCCAGGTCTGCCATGCGAGTGAACGGAAAGCCTGCATTTGCCATATATGCCAGGTTAGGCATGGCTGCATAGTGCGGCATGTTCGAGAAATCGATCGTCGAATC
The DNA here is from genome assembly GCF_009937975.1 of Undibacterium sp. YM2. NCBI lineage: Bacteria > Pseudomonadati > Pseudomonadota > Betaproteobacteria > Burkholderiales > Oxalobacteraceae > Undibacterium > Undibacterium sp. YM2. The sequence goes on along the minus strand of NZ_AP018441.1, from coordinate 1,777,805 downwards.
CGGGTCTATCGCAGAACGCACATTGTCCAGATACACATCTTTACAGGCACCTTGTTTTGGGTAATCGTAGAAGAAGTGGAACTGCAACTGGTTCTCTGCACCGATACGGAAAGTCGGCACCTGGATTTCATCCTGGGCATAACGCTGGCCATCCTTGAAGAACAGCATGACCGATTCCTTGATCTTGCCTTTTTCTACCTGTGTACCAGACAAAGGCAAGGAGCGTACAAACTCATCATTGATACCAATATTCAAAGTCGATTTATCAACGGTAGGACGTGGCGTGAAGCGATAACGCAAATCGATAGGCACGCCTTCTTTTTGCCAGGTGAACAAGTCAGGTGCAACGCGCAGGTTCACGCGTATCAGGTCAGGCGTCAGGCCATTGACTTTCAGTGCTGGGGGTGCAGCCAGCTCACCGAATTTGACAGGTCTGTCGGTAGGCAACCATTTTGGCGCATCATAAGCTTTGCGTGGATCGATTTCTTTGAGATTCTTGATCAAGGCAGATTCACCAGACATGGCCATCTGGCCCATGGTCAGTGCCTGCACGGCGATCTTGAGCTCATTGATATCACGGCCCAACACCAGCAACAACTTGGCTTTGGGGTTGGCCGGATTAGCCATGATAGCCAGGGTTGGACCAGCAATTGCCGGCAAAGTCACACCCGCTGGCGCTTCATTGGCAGTAGCAAACAATACTGCATTACCACGTGGCAGGGTATTGGCTTCGATAGGAAAACGCGCACCACGGTAAGAAGACAGGTGACCAAACCAGGACGCAACGACACCCGCATTGCGCAAGACTTCCAGTGAAGGTGTTGCTGGCAGGATGAAAGGCAGTTCCAGCAATTTGTTGTCACGCCTGTCAAAGAAAGGCGCTGGCAACATGCCCAGGTCATTTGCCAGGGTCAGCGGGGAAACTGTCAATTCCAGATTGGTGGTATGGCTGAGCTTGGCCCACAGGCTGGAGTGATAAGGGTCTTCACAATCCCGGGTGTAATGGCCTATGAGTTTAAAACTGAGTTGATTGAAGTCAGCGAAAAACCTTGGGTCGATAACGTCTTCACGCACAATGCCTTTAGAAGTTTCTTTAGGCAGAGGAACGACACTGACCAGCTCATTGTTGACCAGCACCTGTATGTGGGACAGGTCAGGCAGCAAAGCAGGTGAATAGGCTATGCCATACTTGACCTTGGCTGCTGTAATCACCTCATCGCTACGCACGGTGAAGGGGAAGGAACGCTCGCCCTCGGTGCCACGCAATTCAACACTGGAGCTGATGCCTATCATGTCCTTGAGGCTGATGTTATAGGTCTTCTGGCCACCTATTACCGATGTTGGCTGCAAATCTTCCAGGGCGATTTTTTCAACGACAGCAGGCTGAGCGCTGGCAGTGGCAGAAGCACTGGCGCTTGCATGTTTGGACTTGGCCAAGACATCTTCATGGTGTGCTATCGCAGTTACGCCACAAAGTATGGCCAGAGCCGTAGTACTGCCTTTGCGCGACAATTTTGCCCGTATACTTGTTGTGATGGTTTTCACGATGGAAGCCTCATTTATTTTATTCATATGTCCCGTTCTTTCCATGACGTATTGCTTGATACTGGTGCCAAACCGGCTGAATCCGCGCATGCTGTGATAGGCGATTTCTTTCAAACCATTCAGCGGGTGGTCGATATCCCTGTCATTTGACCAGCTGAGCCAGACGTCGGCCCGGCCTATGGTGCAATTGATCAAATCCATTTCCTGCTGTAAATCCAGTGGCATGAATTGCACACTGAGCAAATTATCCTTGAAGAACACTGTTCTGGCCGGGAATACGGATTCCCCGTTGGTGCCATACAGAGAAATCATCAAGTCTTCATCCTTGTGCATCTGAAATCCTTCCGGTACCCGGAAAGACATGCCTCCCATGGAAAAATCCTCAGTACGGCAAACTATAGAGTGACCGTTGTTCAAACGCAGGGTCGCATTCAATACTGCCCTGACCCTGTGTGTGCGCCTTACCTGTTTGGATTCTGTTGCTACGGCAAGGGTAGCACCAAGGATGACCAGGTTATAAATCGTCCACAGCATATTCAGGATGACTGTGTCCATCTCATAAGTATTCCACCACAATGCTCTGCCAAAACCGACAAAAAAACCTAATATGTTCATGCCCAACATGATCAGGTAAGGCTTGGAAATGGTCCAGTCAAAATGCTCCTGCTCGACCAGACCACCTTTGGCAGTCACGTTGAACTTACCGAGTTTGGGGTTGATCAGCGCCACCAGTGTGGGGCGGAAGATATACCATGCCAGCGTTGCCTCATACACCTCGGCCCAGAAAGAATGCCGGTGCGCGCCCTGTATGCGGGAGTTGGTCAGGTTGGCATGCAAGAGATGGGGCAAGGAATACGCCGCAATCGATAGGGCTGAAGCCTTGATGATATGCACTTCAAAAAACAGGTAAGACAGTGGTGCCAGCAAGAACACCATGCGCGGCAAGCCATAAAAGAAATGCAGCATGGCATTGCTGTAACAAAGTCGCTGGCCAAAACTGAGCCCCTTGCCTAGCAAGGGATTATCAGTACGGAAAATCTGCGCCATGCCGCGCGCCCAGCGTATGCGCTGACCAACGTGGGCAGACAGACTCTCGGTTGCCAGACCGGCTGCCTGCGGCAATGCCAGGTAGGCCGTATTGTAGCCAAGGCGCTGCATTTTCAATGCAGTGTGTGCATCTTCTGTCACGGTCTCAACTGCAATGCCGCCCACCTCTTCGAGGCAGGTGCGACGCAGGATGGCACAGGACCCACAAAAGAAAGTGGCATTCCACAGATCATTACCGTCCTGTATCAGACCATAGAATAGCTCACCTTCATTTGGCACATTGCGGAAGGTTTGCAAATTGCGCTCAAACGGATCTGGTGACAGAAAATGGTGGGGCGTCTGTACCATCGCCAGCTTGGGATCAACCAAGAACCAGCCCATCGTATATTGCAAAAACGAGCGCGTCGGCATGTGATCGCAATCGAAGATCGCGACGAAATCGCCGGTAGTACGCTTCAGGGCAGCATTGATATTACCGGCCTTCGCGTGATTATTATCAGGACGGGTAAAACATTGCACACCAACTGAAGCGGCGAATTCGGCAAAGGCAGGGCGACGACCATCGTCGAGGATAATGATATTGAGTTTGTCTTTTGGCCAGTCTATGCCCATGGCCGCCAGCACGGTAGGCTTAACCACGGCCAGGTCTTCGTTATAGCTGGGGATGAACAGATCAATGGTGGGCCAGGTCGAGGTATCTGGCGGCATCATCACTGGCTTGCGCTTCAAGGGCCAGGCGGTTTGCAAATAACCCAGCAGCAGCACCAGCCAGGCATACACCTCAGCCATGATCAGCACCAGCGCAAAGAACAGGTCAATCAGATTATCTGTGCCTATGGTGTAAGTGATGCGCCAATAGATATAGCGGCTGGTGGCACTGATGGAAAACATCACCATCACCAGTGAAATCAGCGTACCGGTATAGCGGCGCAGATACAGCGCAGTACTAAAAATGATAATCGAAAACAGTGTTTGCAGCGGCAAATCCAGCGGGATGCTGATACTGGTCCAGTACAGGAACACCGCCACCAACAGGGCAAGAAAACGCGGTGTCTTGCGCTCCCAGCCTGGCCAGTTGACCATGGCACGCCCCAGGTCGTTGAGGCGACCATAGAGATATCGGGAGTTAAGTATCGAACGCATTTAATCAACCAATCTGAAATTCGTTTGCAGCCAGGCTGTCAGCTCTTGCATGTCATGCGTAGCAGAACAATGCTGGGAATAATAGGAGACCGGTGTCTGGCAAGCCAGTGCTTCACTGACTGCCTCATCCTTATGGATGGTGACAGGTATGAAGCGCTTGCCCAGGCTGCTGCGCAACATGCCGAAGACATCGCGACTCAATTGCTTGGCGGCGTCCATCTGGTTCAGCAGATAGCAATAACCCAGAAACTCCTTGCGGTCAGCACAGTAATAATCGATCAGGGATTCTATCGATGGTATCGTTGAATAAGAAGCGGCATCTGGCTTCAACACCACCAGCGCATAATTTGCCGCGTGCAAGACCTGTTGCAGATAAATGCTGGGACCAGGTGGTGTGTCTATCAGGACCACACTGTTTTCAGGCAAATTCAGGCTAGCCAGTTTTTTTGCCAGCCATTTTGGATCGGCCTTGATTTCCTGCTCGAAAACTGCGCGCTGATCTTCATCTACGCTGCCATAAGGCAGGAAATCGACACCATAGGCGCTTTCAAACAAGACATTTGTCCAGCTATTTTCCATGGTCTCCTGTTGCGCAATACCACTGGCATCATCATGTGCCATACCAAAATGCAATCTGAGTGCGTTTTGCGGATCCAGGTCCAATATGGTGATGCGTGGACCGAGACGGGCCAGGGATGCCGCCAGATTTGCGGTAACGGTAGTTTTACCTACCCCACCCTTGGGAGAAATGACGGCAACTACCCTCATGGTTTAAATATTTTTTTAAAGAATGAATTGGTACCCGCATCGGCTGGCCTGGCCTCTTCCTGTTTGCCAGCCAGGCGACCAAAGACGGCACTGACAGGCTGGTCTTTGTCGGCCGGTTTGGTTTTCACGTTTTGACCGCGCTGTTCTTCAACATGCACATGTGCTTGTTTGACAGGCATGGCATGTGCTGCAGGTATGTTGTGTATGACAGTAGCTGGAGATACTTGCGCAGGGCTGACGTTCACAGGCTTGCGTATGCCAGTGCTTGCAGCAACGCCAGGCACAGCGTGCGCAGACGCTTCCACTTCCCGCTCGGGTGAAACCTGGGCCCTGCTGGAAAACAAGCCACTGGTAACAGACTCTTTTTTACCTGCAGTATTATGCTTTGGTGCAGTTGGTAACACTCTTGACAAAAATGGAGGTGCTACTTCGGGTTCAAGCTCTTGCTCTTCGACTGCAGCTTTTTGCATCAGCATTTGCTTCAAAGGCAATTGAGAGCTGTGCCTGATGCTTGCATGCCCCTCAGGTGCGGCTTGTGCCGCGCTGGCTTTCACCGCAGTTGCTCTGCTCGCCGCAGTTTTCACGGCTGCGGGACGGAAAGGACTGTCATTCAAATGGACTGGTGCGGCCAGCTCTTCTTCCCTGTGCTGAGCACGAGTGGGTGCCGCGGCAGGAGCCGGTCCCGCATGCAGATGCACGTCACGCAACAAGGGCCAGCGCTGCTTTGCCTGTTCACTGTCAGCATCACGATTGATTTCGCGATACGCATCAGTTGATTGCCCAAATTTCTGAAAAAGATTTTTTACGTCATCATCCATAATGTCCACCAGCTCCGGTTACTTGCAGCGTCACAATCCAATTAACGACGTGTGAAATAAGACGGCTCTTCTGACTGCTTCTTCAAATCAAATACAAATAATTGTCCATCTTCAAATACGCCAGCCCGCTGTGTCAGGCGCAAGGATTTGTCCATACCCAGGCCATCAAACCACTGCGCATAAACACCTTCCAGCAAAGCGGGAGACCATTCCAGTGCATGTTCGCCAAATGCTACTTTCAGCGGAGATGCATGATGGGCAACGACCAGTGCATCGGCTTCTTCCACCAGCTCCACCCAGCCCCAGTTCATTTCTGACCAGACCTTGTTCATGCATGCCTCCAGTGCTTGCAAGCTGCTGCCGTCATCCACGTGAAAACCGGCAGCCATGGTGCGGCCCAACTGATGCATGAAAGCGCGCAGGTCGCCAGGCTCCCCTTTGGAAGCAAACTCGGCAGAAAATGCTCCAAGGAAAGATCTCCATTGAACTGAGCACTGCTGCTCTTCGTAATAGCGAATAGAATTTGTGGACATGCTCATGACACCTTTGCGTTAACTTTTTCTCTATGGCTACTATCGTGACATGCAAATCATAGAGAGTGTTGATTCGTTGCGACTTTACCACTCGCCTTTATTGCTAGTCCAGCCTATATGAATGGTGAATTGTCAACAATTAATAATAAGACCAAGCATTTATAAAAATTTAATTATTTTGCAAACCATTTTCACAATTACTGAGCCAAAACAGCACAATTTATCGGCGTTTACACTATGCGTCACACATTACCAATGCAGGCAAGCGTGCTTACAAAAAACGGTCAGATGGTAGTAGCAGACGCGGGAAAATTTCAGCATGATCCCGCAATTGAAATATCAGCGGCCACCCAGTAAACCGGCCAGCAACCAGTCTATGATTTTTTGTATGCTTAAAGACGCAGGATTATCCGGCTTGTATTCGAGTACCGGACGCTCATAGGCGAGCGCTTCCTCGACTTGCGGACTTTCCTGGACGATGAAGGGCACCATACGTTCACCCAGCCGGTCAGCAATCAGGGCCACCACATCTTGCGCCAATTGCCGCTGCGAACCCTGGTTAACTATATAGGCGGAACCAACATCTGCCTGGCTTCTGTGCCCATAGGTCGAAATCAGTTCTTCCATCTCGGGCAGAGTTGAATACGAAGCAGCATCGGCGAGTACAACAACCAATAAAAAGTCCGCAGCGTGGATAGCCTGCTTCAGGTAAACCGAGGGCCCAGGCGGGGTGTCCAGCAAGACGATGGCATTGGCAGGCAGTTTTGCTGCCTGCAGTTTCTTGCGCAGCCAGGGTTCTTGCTGCTCAAGCACATCTTCAAAGCGCATGCGCTGCTTTTCACCGCCATTGCCAAAGGGGATGAAGTTCAAGCCAAACTGGCTGGTATAGCAGGCATCCATCAATTTGGCGCGTGCAGCTGTCAACAAGCTGATGCCGTTAGTCTCGCCTGCCTCGAGGCCACCGAGATGCCATTGCATGGCATTTTGCGGATCAAGATCGACAACAGTCACAGGAAAACCGCGCTGCGCCAGACCGACACCCAGATTAGCGGTAATCGTGGTCTTGCCGACCCCACCTTTCGCAGAGACGATGGCAATGACTAACATGTGAGCAAGCCCTGCGTGTCAATACATGGATAGCCACAGGCCATCAGGCAGTTCCCCCAACTGTCAGGCCCTCTATGCGCAGGCTGGGCTGACCCACGCCTACCGGCAGACTCTGTCCTTCCTTGCCACAGACCCCGACGCCGGAATCAAGACGCAGGTCATTGCCTATCATACTGACGTGATTTAATACTTCCGGACCATTGCCTATCAGGGTAGCGCCCTTGACCGGATAGCTGAGCTTGCCGTTTTCTATCATATATGCCTCACTGGCTGAAAATACGAACTTACCGTTCGTTATATCGACCTGACCACCGCCAAAGTTGACAGCGTAGAGACCATTTTTAACAGATGCGAGAATTTCTTCAGGATCTTTGTCACCGGCCAGCATATACGTGTTGGTCATACGCGGCATGGGCAGATGGGCAAAGGATTCACGACGGGCATTGCCTGTCACCGGCATTTTCATCAGGCGCGCATTCATGGTGTCTTGCATATAGCCTTTGAGGATACCGTCTTCTATCAGCGTCGTGCACTGGGTAGGGTTGCCCTCATCATCCATATTCAAGGAGCCACGGCGGTTCAGCATGGTGCCATCATCCACCACGGTCACGCCTTTGGCTGCGACTCGCTCACCTATGCGGCCAGAGAAAGTGCTGGAACCCTTGCGGTTGAAGTCCCCCTCCAGACCATGACCTATCGCTTCATGCAACAGTACGCCTGGCCAGCCTGGGCCAAGTACCACGGTCATGGGGCCAGCAGGGGCCGGACGCGCTTCCAGGTTGACCAGTGCTGACTTGACGGCCTCCTCTGCATATTGCTCCAGCAGTGCATCAGTGAAATACGAATAATCGTAGCGGCCACCACCACCGCTGGTGCCCACTTCACGACGTCCATTTTGTTCAGCAATGACCGTCAGTGAAACACGCACGAGAGGACGGATGTCGCCAGCGATCACACCATCGCTACGTGCCACCAGCACCACATCATATTCACCGGCCATGCTGGCCATAACTTGCACTATGCGCGGGTCCTTGGCTCTGGCGATTTTCTCGATTTTTTCCAGCAACTGGACTTTTTGATTGGCGTCCATGGAATGCAGGGGGTCATCCCGCAAGTACAGGGAGCGGTTATCCAGACCTTTAAGACTGGATGCCACCTGAATCTTGCCAGTACCCTGGCGGGCAATCGTACGGGTTGCCTTGGCTGCATCGGACAAGGCTTGCTCAGATATTTCATCAGAGTAAGAAAATGCAGTTTTATCGCCAGAGACGGCGCGTACACCTACCCCCTGGTCTATAGAGAAACTGCCAGTCTTGACTATGCCTTCTTCCAGGCTCCAGCCTTCGTTGCGGGTGAACTGGAAATACAAATCGGCATAGTCCACTTTATGAGTGAACATGCTGCCCAGCACCTTACCGAGTTTGGCTTCATCAAGGCCAAATGGGGTAAGCAAAATATCGCGTGCGATAGCGAGGTGGCTCATGGCGGGATCAAATGGGGTCATAGAATAAATTATTTACACTGCAATTAAATTAGCGCACATTACTTGCAAAATATTTGCAAAATACTGGCAACATACATGCAAAGCGCTGGCGCACACACTGACATTGTAGAGCATCTGCGGGTTTCTCTGGTCTGCTCAATCCGCTGATTGCCACCTTATCCCCGCACTAGCTTCATAACTTGCGATGGCGCAATGCTGGCAAACTTTCGCGTATGCTGGCAATCAGGCTTTCATCAATGTCGCCACTGACAATACCCTCGCCCTCTTCCAGTACATTCAAGACCTTGCCCCAAGGGTCGATCAGCATGCTATGCCCCCAGGTACGACGGCCATTCACATGCTTGCCGCCCTGGCCACAAGCCAGCACATAACACTGGTTTTCTATCGCGCGGGCACGTAACAGTATTTCCCAGTGCGCCTGACCTGTCGTATAGGTAAATGCAGCAGGCACAACGATCAGGGAGCTGGTTCCCAGCGCACGGAATAATTCAGGGAAACGCAAGTCATAGCAGATAGACAGCGCCACCTTGCCAAAACCTGCATCAAAACTGCTGACCTGGTTACCGGCGACGATAGTACGCGCCTCTTCATACGACTCTTCACCCTTGCTGAATCCAAATAAATGAATTTTGTCGTAGCGCGCAATCTGTTGCCCTTGAGGATCATAGACCAGGGTCGTATTCAAGACCTTGCCAGGTTCAGCGGCCTGCAGAGGGATGGTGCCACCGATGAGCCAGACACCCAGAGTACCCGCCATTTCGGCCATCAAGGCCTGCATGGGTCCCTGCCCTATAGGCTCGGCAATATCCACCTTATCGGTTTCCTGCAAGCCCATCAGGGGCCAGTATTCTGGCAGTAATAATAATTTCGCGCCTGAGGCTGCCGCTTCCTGCAACAGGCGTCTGGCAGTTGCCATGTTCTCTGCCAGCACGGGCGTGGATATCATTTGTATTGCTGCTATCTTCATATCACCCTCTTTTAAAAATGACGCTACCGTCACATGAGCACATGGCTCCATACTGAGCTTACTCAAGGCTTGCTTGCTGCCTTGATCGCCGACGGGCTGTCACGGCCTTCAATTTTAGTTACAGTGGGTTCTTTCCATGAACCACTGACCTTGTATTCAAACGTAAATGCCTTGCTCAATGGTTCTTTCAAAAATAACTGAGCAAGAAAGGTGCCAAGCCCGATAACCGGATTCACGGCAAGACCATATACAACCGACGCCGTACCCACATTCACTACGGGAATGACGGTCACATGCAGGTCTTGAGCTTCCCTGACGATATCTGCATTTCCCTCCAACAGCACGGTCGCGTTGACACCCAGCATCTTCAGGTTATCGGTTTTTGCCACCCCTTGCTGTATATGGGCTATCCCTGCGATGGAATCAAAGGCAAAGCCATCAGAAAACACATCACGGAAATCCAGCGTCAAACGCCGGGGCAAGGACTGCAAGCTCAGAACGCCCAGTAGTTTCGCAGCTCCTGGATCCACCTTCAAGAATTGACCACTGGCAAGCACCATCTTGACCTGGCCACTCATGCTGGGTATGTCCATTGCAAAAGGCAGGCCGTTCCATTGCACATCACCTTCTAGTTTGCCCTTGCCGCCACGCAAGACATCGGCAAAGCCCAGACGTTCCAGCAGCTTGCCTGAATTTGCTATATCCAGCACATAATTGAGCTGGGTACGCCCATCCCCGCCCTGGCTGGCCCATTTACCGGTGGCATTGAAATCAGCATCGGGATTTTTCAGTTGCAGCTTATTGATCTGCCACTCACGCCCGTTGCCCTGGCTGAGGATTTGATTAACCGCCTGCAGCTCCAGATGCCCAAGCTTTTTATTGAACAGTTCAAAGTTTTCAGCAACGATATCCAGGCCAGGAATTTGCGTTGTGGTATTTTTTCCTTCCAGCAACTCACTGACGTCGGCAGCGGCGGACTGGGGAATGATGAGATTACTCAGGCGCGCTGTGACACTGCTCAGGGATTGTCCACCTGTACCCTCATTCCAGGTCAGGTAACCGGCAACCTGGTTCGACTGTATATTGGCTTGCCAGGTTTTATTTTGACGGGAAACCCCAACGATGACATTTTCCAGCTGCTTACCCATGACATTCAATTGCGGCGTCCTGACCGCTACTGTGCTTGGTTCCAGGTAAGGCGACAAATCAACTTCGGCACTATCCCTTTCTGCGCCTGCGGTATTGGCCTGCTGGCTCGCAGATGCTGGCGACATCAGGCGTCGCCACTCGTCTATGTTCAGGGACTTGAATTCTATATTGGCATTCAAACCGCTATCCGGCTCTGGTGCAGGCGCATTGACGCCTATGCCGCCACGTACCACCTGCCAGGGCCCACTGCCCTGTTTTTGCCGCGCATATCTGGTGTTGATGGAGTTGCCAAGACTGACGCGGATTTCATCACGCAAAGTTTGCGCATCCATGCCTGCCTGTGGCAACAGCTCAAAATGCAAAGGCATGAGCTCTGCGCTGGCCTTTTTCAAGGGCGCAGGAAAATTCAGGGACATGCCCGCCATCGTTGAATCGACGATGATTTCCGGCTGCCGTTTTTTGACATGGATGCTGGCGGTGTAACGGCTGGCACCGCTGACACGGTCAGCCATTTTATCGACCATGCTGACGGGAATGATCTTGCGTATGCCATCGGCAGTGACGGTACCATCGAGTCTGACTTTAACGCTGTTATCTTTTTGCGAGCCGCCAGTAATTTGTACCGGGCCGCCAAGCGCCATGCCTCTCAGTGTCCCGAGATTGACCCCGGTTTCATTGAACTCCAGCTTGCCATTCAAGCCTGTTACCTGGGGAATACCAGGTTGTAAAACCACGTCATTATTAGCAAACTGCAAAATGCCGAGGACTTTTGACTCTATCAAATGCTGCAGGGGTAATTGCAATTTGAGCTGCAAGGCAGCAGGTGCCGAAGTCTTGGCTTCCTTGAGAAAATGCCCCAGCCAGCCACTGACCGGACTCGCCCCACATAAGCCAGCATATTTTGCAGACTGCCACTGACCGCACCATCAATACTCAGGATGGCACCATGCTGCGACAAGTCAGGAATAATCGCTTTGACCTTTTTCAGATCGACACCCAGGGTTTTGGCGGTGTCGCCAGTAATTTCCATCCTGGCTTTATCAAACACGAAACCACCCTTGATGTCATCAATCACTGGCCATAGGGGCTTGCCGTCTTCATTCAGTGCACCGGCAGAAAAATCGAGTTTGGCCCCAGCCAGACTACCCTTGATCAGGAATTCACCCTTGTGGTTTTTCTTGCCATCCGTAGTATGAAATGGGAAATGCGCCAGATCACCTCGTATGCGCACGCTGACATCATTGGCCTTGCCTTCCAGTATGGAATTCAACAGCCAGTGCCGCAAATGCTCTTCTGCTGCGGCAGGAATGTAGCGGTCAAGCTGCTTCAGGTCAAAGCCTGTAATACTGCCGGTCAAATCCACTTCGCCCGGCTGGGCATCGGCACCGTGACGCATGGACATGATGTGCTTGCCAGACAAGATGGCGCGCATGCCTTCTTGTTGCGCTTCCATTTTATGTATCTGGAAAATCAGCTTGTCCTGTTCAACAAATTGCCATTGCGCATGCATGTTCAGGCTTGAAAACGGCATCAGAGGATCAACAAAATAACTGGGCAGGCGCAAGGACAGGTTTTTGGAATCCAGCACGAAACTGCCGCCCTTGTCATTGGCCTCCAGGCTGCCTGACAGATTTTCAAACCCTGGTATGGCGGGCACTGCTGCCTTTGCCGGGGACGTGGCAGTTTTGGCTCTGGCCAGTTGCGCTGGCTGTGCCGTCATCGACAAGTCGATGAACTGTCCTTTGACACTGTAAGACGACACATCAGGATAAGTGCCCTGCCATTTGGCAGTGAAGTCCCGGAGTTGCCCTTTGGGCGCAAAGTCCAGCATCATTTGTCTTTGATCAGCAGGCAAAGGCAGATGCTCGGCGAAATTGGCCAGTGTCTGTAAATCCAGGGTCTTGGCGTACAGCTCTACCTTTTCGGGCTGGCCCTTGTCACCGGGGTAAATGTTTCCTTGATGGTGGTTGCTGGTAATTGCAAGCCCTCACGAGTACGCATGGAAAAATTGACCAGTGAGACACTATGTCCAGCCTTACCCATCAGAGCCGCGAGGAATTTATGTGCAGAAGTCTGGGTTTCGCTGGCAACGAGACGGCCACTGACCAGGGCCATGTCCAGCTCAGGCAGATCAGCCCGGAACTTGCCCAGTACATCAGCCAGACTGAGGTCTGCAGTCAGGTCTGCCAGCCTGCCCTTGTCCAGGTGCAGCCAGGCGCGTACCGAGCCATAGGCTTTCTTGACATCTGCCGGGTAGTCTATATAGGTTTTTAATGCGGCCAAGTCAGTACGACGCAGGTCGGCATACATATCGCCAGTCCATAAAGAAAAGTCTGAAATCTTTTTGGCAAAAACCGGATGCTGAAAATCACCCCGTATATCCAAAGGTGCCGACAGGCTGGCATCAGGCGTAGCCTTGAGGGCGAACCTGTGATGCCGCCACTGGTTTTGCAAGAGAAAATTCACATCCGGTAATTTCAGCTCTGCCGCATTACGCAGTTTATCTGTCCAGCGCACAGACCCCTTGCGTATCAATACTTCATGCTGAGCCAGCACCCAGTCCAGGCCCTGCCCCTTGCTCTCGGCAGCAGGATCAATATGAAAACCGCCCACATAGATTTTGCCATCCGCGTCCCTTTGTATATCGAGGGAAGGCTGATTGATGACAATACGCTTAAAACGCAAATCGGCAACTGCGAGTGTCCACCAGGACATGGTTGCCGACACTTCGGGTAAGACCAGCGCGGTGCCACCCTGCTTGTCACGCAGCACGACATTTTCCAGCGTCAGTTGTGGATTGAGGCCCTGCCAGGAGGCACGCAGACTGGCGATCTGTAATTGCCGTCCGAGAGAGTTTGAAATCACCTGTTCTATATCAGGCTTGTACCTGTCTACATTGGGCAATACGACATAGCGCAATACCAGCACCAGTATGCAGAACAGGAAATACAATGCCAATATCAGCCTGAGCGTGAAGCGCAGGCTTTTATCGCAAGTTCGCCAGGTAAAACGACAGAGCCGCCAAAAATGACCCGGCTTGTCGTCCTTGACCGCGGTGTTAGCAATGTTTTCTTGATCTGCTTGTGTCATTGCTAATGTTTAATTTATTTGTAAGTAAGACTTGCGCAAAAACCATGCACTTGCAAATCAGCAAGCCTCATTGTTCTTGCGCAAATCCTCACATGCCGGGAAACACACACAAAACAATCCCGGAATTTTTAGCATGCTGTCATCAGTTAAACAGCCATCCATCATTATCAATCAAATAATTCCCAAAACAACCAAGCTTAACCCACTCTGTCACCTGACATCAATTTTATACTCCCAAGGAGTATAAAATTATTTACTGTGGCTTGCATAGCCCCGCTAACCAATACCACCCTGCCTGGCCCTTATCGCTTAAAATCAATCACAACACTGACCAGACCGGGCAATTAAAGGCCCATCACAGCCCCATTATGACTGCCAGCACCAGCACAAACCTAGAAATTCTCCAGGCTTCCCGCTTTTTTACTCATTGCATGGAAGCAGATACCAGCCGAAATGAGCAGTTACAGCAAGTTTCTGAATTATCCTTGAGCACGGCCCATTTTGCGCAGTTTTTACAAAAAGAAATATACGAAGGTGCTTCTCTTAACAAAGCCATGCGCCGTCTGCGCAAACTGGTGGTCTGCACCCTGATCAAACGCGACCTCTGTAGCCAGGCCGACCTCAATGAAGTTATAACAACAATCAGCCTGTTTGCCGATTTCGTCGTGCAGCAGCACCTGCAGGCCCTGAATGCCGAAATGCAAGCCATGCATGGCACTCCCATAGGAGAAGAAAGTGGCAAACAACAAGCCATGATCGTGCTGGGCATGGGCAAACTTGGTGGCTATGAACTCAACGTCTCTTCCGATATCGATTTGATTTTTTGCTATGCCGAAGACGGAGAAACACAAACCACGGACTCCAGCCAGCGCAGTCTGTCAAATCATGAGTACTTCAGCCGCCTTGGCAAAAAACTCATCGCTGCCATTTCTGAAGTCACGGAAGATGGATATAGCTTCCGTGTCGATATGGCCCTGCGCCCGAATGGCGCATCTGGCCCGCTGGTCGCCAGCTTCAATATGATAGAAGAGTATTTCCTGATACAAGGGCGTGAATGGGAGCGTTATGCCTGGGTCAAGGCCAGGGCAATGACGGGCAATGACTATGATATCGCCGCTCTGGAAAAATCATCCGCCCTTTCGTCTATCGTCGTTATCTTGATTATGGCGCGATTGATTCCCTGCGCTCCATGCATGCCCAGATACGGGCAGAAGTCGTGCGCCAGGAAACCAAACATCCAGAGCGCAGCAATAACGTCAAGCTTGGACGTGGTGGCATACGAGAGGTGGAATTTCTGGCACAGGTTTTCCAACTGATACGCGGTGGCCGCGATGCCAGTCTGCGTGATCGCTCTACCCGCTTGACTCTGCAGACCCTGGCAGAAAAGGGCATCATGGATGCGCCCATCATCGAAAAACTGCTGGACTCCTACACCTTTTTGCGCAATCTCGAACATAGACTGCAATACCTGGATGACGCCCAAACCCATACCTTCCCGGCCAGGGATGAGGACCAGTTGAGGATAGCGCAGATGATGGGCTATACCAGTGTTGCCCAGCTACTGGATCAGTTGCGCCCTCACCGTGAATTCATCGCCGAGCAATTTGATGCGATCTTCCGCGACAAGGCCGAAAATAATAGTGAGAATGAACAGGGCATGCTGGCAGTCAGCCTGTCCAGCCCCGACAGCGAAGAATTGATCGCCGCACATCTGACTGGCCTGGAGTTTTCAGCGCAGGATGCTGCAGCATTCAGCCAGCGCCTGCAGGCCACCTGGCAATCACCCAAGGTGCAATCCCTGTCTGAAGCCAGCCGCATGAAACTGGTGGCACTGGTCAACAATGCCCTGAACATTATCGCCAGACAAGGCAGTAACCAATTAATGGCCTGGAACCGCCTGCTCGACTTCATGGAAGCCATTGCCCGTCGCGCGGCTTACCTCGCGCTATTGACCGAATACCCGCATGCTTTGGCAAGGGTGATACGCATGATGGCAGCATCTGACTGGGCTGCCAAGTTCCTGACCCGCCACCCTCTGCTGCTCGATGAATTGCTGGATGAATCGTCATTGCATCAGCGCCCGGACTGGTCAGCATTCCGCCTGGACTTGCAACAGCACCTGACACAGCATGCAGGCGACACTGAAAGGCAAATGGAAACCCTGCGTGAAATGCACCATGCCATGCAATTTCGCTTGCTGGCGCAAGATCTGGAAGGCCAACTCAGCGTAGAACACCTGGCTGATGAACTCTCGCAACTGGCCGACATTATCGTTGAAGCCGTGTTGCGATCCGCCTGGCAAACTATTGCTACCAGGCATAAGGCCGAGCCCAGCTTTGCTGTGATCGCCTATGGCAAACAAGGTGGCAAAGAGCTGGGCTATGCGTCTGACCTTGACGTAATCTTTTTGTATGAAGATGAAGACCAGGAGGCACCCGCCAACTATGCCAAGCTGGCACAGCGCTTCATTACCTGGATGACCTGTCATACGCCAGCAGGTATCTTATTCGATATTGATATCGCCTTGCGCCCTGATGGAGCCAGCGGCTTGCTGGTGTCCTCAGTTTCTTCCTTTGCCCGTTACCAGGAAAAATCCGCCTGGCTGTGGGAGCATCAGGCACTGACACGCGCCCGCTTTTGCGCAGGAGATGCCAGCATAGGCGCGCAGTTTGAACAAATACGCGAACAAGTCCTGCGCCAGCAAAGAGATACTGACAAACTACGTACTGAAGTCATCAGCATGCGCAAAAAAATGCATGATGCCAACGTGAATCGCAGCGACCTGTTTGACCTCAAGCAGGATGCGGGCGGCATGATAGACATAGAATTCATCGTGCAATTTCTGGTATTGAAATATGCAAACCAGTATCCTGAATTGACCGCTAACAAAGGCAATATCGCCTTATTAAAACGTTGTGGTGAACTGGGCCTGATTGACTTGCAACTGGCTAATCAGGTATCAGATGCGTATCGCCTATTCCGCAAATTGCAGCATGGCATACGGCTGCAGGGCGAAGACAGAGCCAGGGTACCGCCCATATTGTCAGAAAGTGGAGCAAACGCGACCAAGGCATTATGGTCAGACCTGTTTGGAATTCCATGAGTGATTTTTTTCATGTATATCCAGTCAGGCACATTGCTCAAATACCTCGCAACAGGTTTACATTTTTATGCAATCAGACTCTGGCATCCCTTTAACAACAACGGAAGCCAATTTCAATTGGCAGATGCAAATATTATTACATTTAGTTGCATATTTTCCGATATGATAATCCTTCGCTCTTCATTTTTATCTGCACATCAAACTCAGATTGCAATTAATAACGATCAATTGGATTATCTACATGAAAAAAATAGCAATAGCATCTGCACTTCTTTCCGCCCTCGTCCTTACAGGATGTGCCAGCGTTGGAAATGAAAGTCTTCGCAAAGAATCTGAGAGCTCGGCCAAACAAAAATTAGTTGAAGGAAAAACGACAAGAGATGAAGTGCGCGCGCTATTTGGCTCACCTATCAAAACAACTTTTACCGACGGGGGATTAGAGATATGGAACTACGAATTTACCAATGTCTCTGCTGATGCGATTAGCTATGTTCCTATCGTCAACTTATTTGGCGCGTCTGCCAGCGGCAAGAAAAAAGAACTTGTTGTGTTATTTGATCAAAATAACATACTGAAGAGATTTTCAATGAGTGAATCCGATGTTACTCAAAAGACTGGTTTATTTAACCGTTAACCCCAAATTCCTATCAAATATTTTGTGCAGGTGAGTGAAAATAGCTCTTCAACAAACAGCATCTGAAAATTTTCAAGTATTCGAACCGCCTGAGAAGATCATGCGGTTTTAATATTTTTACGGCGGACCTATTCGTTTTTACTGTCATCCTTTATTGAAGTTTCCGAGAAATGCTGAATTGCTCCTGCAATAAAATGTCGTCCAGTTTTTCTCTGGACGACACATAAAATACATTTCATAAAAAATCAGAAGAATGAGGTAATCACACTACAAATGCATCATCTGCGTGAACCAACCACTTCCACAGTCACGCGACGGTTTTTGGAACGCCCATCACTAGTCTTGTTATCAGCGATTGGCTGGGTTTCACCCTTACCTTCGGTATAGACGCGTGTTGCATCAATTCCCTTGCTAACCAGATAGGCTTTTACTGCTTCGGCACGACGGATGGATAATTTCTGATTATATGCATCGCTGCCTACAGAATCAGTGTGCCCAACAGTAATCATCACTTCGGTATTCATGCCCTGCAGTTTATTCAACAAATCATCCAGTGCCTGCTTGCCTGGTGGTTTGACGACGGATTTATCAAAGTCAAACAAGGTTTCTGCACTGAAAGTGATTTTTTCAGACACCGGTTGCGGCCTCGGTGGCGGAGGCGGACTTTGCGCAACAGTAACAGGTATGGGGTCTTGTTGCATTACAGGGACTGGTGACGCTACGTAGGCTACCGGTCTGGCATACGCTGGCTTGCCAAATTTGTAGACGAGGCTGACAGAATAAAAATCCACGTCACCACGATTATGCACGGCATCATTGACGCGGTATCTTTCTGCTTCACCGCGCATTGCCAATGCCTGCGTAAATTTATATTCCAGGCCAACGCCAACTTTGGGATTCAGTTTTTTCTCGGTAGGATTGGGATCCGTTAGGGCAAACAGGCGATTGCCGCTGAAGTGTGCATCAGCCCTGGTGTAATTTGCACCCACACGCCCAAGCAAAGAGAAGCGCTCAGTCAATGGTAGCTGTCCCACCAGATCCAGATTAAATCCGCGAAATCCCACTTCACCATTGATAACTCCTGGTGGTGTGGTCGTTGCATTGAATCCAAATTTGCCAAGATCAAAGTAGCCTGCCTCTATGGCAAAGTATCGATTCATTTGCTTGCCCATGAACAGCTTGAAGGCAGTATCACGCTCATTTGATCCGAATGTCACAGAACTTGCACCATTGTCCATGAGGCTACGTATTATTCTGTCTTTATCAATGCTTGTGTTTGCACGTCCAGCCCCCACACCCAAGTACCACGCATTGTCTGCCCATTCCTGGTTGGTCCACGGTTCATCAGCTTGCGCCAGTTGACTGGCAAGAAGTGCGCAAGCGAACAAGTTAAGTGTGAATAATTTTTTTGGCAGCGCCATAATTTTCTCCTGATGAATTTGCCGAATTTATTGAATGACTTATTGGATGTTTTATTGAAAGAGTTCATCGGGAACTCTTTCAGATATCCATCTGTGTTTAACGTGCAATCGCATTATTTTTAAGCGTCACGGCGCTGCCCGACAATACCCGGCCGTTTTGCAAGGTCGCAGTATCCCCCATCGTGATGGCTGCAGACTGCCCCATGATAGTTCCCTTGAACACGCTGTTTGCGCCAAGAGTTGTTGCTGATACAGGTACCCAGAAGACACTGGCCGCTGACGCACCACCATTTAAAGCGACGATGGAATTCGCTGTCGTGTTTAAAGTGGAGCTACTGCGAAACAGATACAGGCCGGGACCATTCATCGTAAAAGTACCGGTAATAGTGATGGCACCGGCATAGCAATACACACCAGGTGTAAAGGTCTGCCCGCCCAGATCAACACCACCAGCAGAATTAACAGTGCAGGTGCGGCTATTCGCATCAGCAATGGCAACTTGCAGGTCAGCCAACGCCGTGTTCAATATGGCACCAGATTTGTAATTGCTAAAACCTGCAGCCTGCACAGGATCAACTATCTGCGATGGTGCACCTACATCACCACTCACCAGGGTAATACCACCAGAGTTATTGGTGATTGATGCTCCAGCCAAGACGGCAAAGCTGGCTGCACTACCAAGGTTAATACTTGCCACAGGAGCGGCAGTCACGGTGAAACTCGTACTTGCTGTCTGCGCACCTTGCGTCGCTGTGATATTTGTCACACCTGCTGAAAGTGCCGTAGCTTGTCCAGTGGATGAAATACTGGCGACACTACCCACACTTGAATTCCAGCTTACTGTGCTGCTGATGTT
This sequence comes from Undibacterium sp. YM2, assembly GCF_009937975.1. NCBI lineage: Bacteria > Pseudomonadati > Pseudomonadota > Betaproteobacteria > Burkholderiales > Oxalobacteraceae > Undibacterium > Undibacterium sp. YM2. The sequence goes on along the minus strand of NZ_AP018441.1, from coordinate 1,758,120 downwards.
ATTGCTTGTGCCGTTTGAGTAAGTGCCGATCGCAGTAAATTGCTGCAATGATCCAACAGGTACTGAGCCATTGACTGGCGCAAGCGTAATACCCGTAATCGTGACTGCAGGTGTTACCGTCAAACTGGCACTACCCAGCTTGCCAGCAAAACTGGCAGTAATGGCGGCAGTACCACCAGACAAGCCATTGGCAACACCCGTCGCCGACACTGAAGCAACTGCAGCGTTAGCAGAAGCCCAGGTGACAGAATTGCTGATATTGAGGTTACTGCCATCTGCAAAGCTGCCGGTAGCAAGCAAACTCTGCGCACCATTGACGGCTATGCTTGGTGAAGCTGGCGTCACGGTGATGGAATTTAAAGTTGCGACAGGCAACACATTAATCGTCACTGAAGCAGATTTAGTGCCAGATATCGCCACAACTGGTGTAGTACCAGGAGAGACTGCAGCCACCAGCCCACTTGTATTCACCGTAGCAATCGTACTTGCACCAGAACTCCATGTGATGCTGTTAGTAATATTGGCGGTGCTGCCATCTGAGTAATTACCTGTTGCCACCAGATTTTGTGTCGCGCCAACAAGCATGCTTGCAGGCGGTGCGGCAATCGAAATCGAAGTCAAGGCCGGGCTGGTTACGACAGTGAGTGTGGCGGTCGCAGATTTAGCACTGAGGCTAGCCGTGATAATCGATGTACCTGTTGTCACACCAGTTGCAATACCACTAGACAATATACTTGCAACCGAACTGCTACCTGAACTCCAGGTAACCAAATTCGTGACATTGACATTGCTACTATCGGAATACGTACCAATCGCTATGAATGCCTGGGTAGAGCCTATCGCCAGATTTGCGGTGACGGGAGTGATTGCAATTGAGTTCAGGGTAACGGCAGGTACCACAGTCAATGAGGCAGAACCTGTTTTACCACCCAGCGTTGCTGTGATCAGTGCTGGGCCGGTAGCCACAGCAGTAGCAAGACCATTTGGCAAGACAGTTGCAACCAGAGGTGAACTAGTCGCCCAGGTCACACCATTGCTGATGTTTGCTGTAGTGCCGTCAGAATAACCGCCACTGGCAACAAATTGCTGGGTGCTGCCAACGGCAACATTTGCATTAGGTGGTACCACGGTAATAGTAAGCAACACAGCAGAGCTGACGTTGATGGTGGTTGTCGTGCTCATGCCATTAAACGTCGCTGTAATGACAGAGGGGCCAGTAGCGATTGCAGTCACCAGACCATTGCTGGCTGTGACAGTCGAGACTGTTGCATTGGCAGGTGTGGCAGAACTGAAACTAGTCGTCGCGGTCACATTCACACTACTGCCATCTGAATATTTGGCAGTGGAAGTCAGCTGTTGCGTCGTGCCTATTTGCATGACCGGATTAGCTGGCGTCAATGCGATGGAGAGCAAGCTCGCTGGCGTCACTGTTAGCAAGGTCGTGGCTGACCGAGCACCTGAAACTGCCGTAATGACCGATGAACCAACTGCTACACCTGTCGCCAATCCTGTGTTGCTGATCGTGGCCGATACAGGAGTTGCCGACGTAAAGCTGGAGATTGCTGTAATGTCACTGGTGGTGCCATCAGAGTAAGTTCCCATCGCCGAAAATTGCTGCTTGCCACCAACCGCTAATGATGGATTTGCGGGCAGCAGGCTGATCGATTGCAGAGATGCAGGCGACACCGTCAACGTAGCAGAGGCTAGTTTGCCACCGAAGCTGGCAGTGATAATCGCCGATCCACTCACCAGACCTTTGGCAACGCCAGTATCAACGACGACACTGGCTATCGCAGGGCTGCCAGAACTCCACACGGAAGCCGTCGTGACATCACGGGAAACACCGTCTGCAAATGTCGCCGTAGCCACAAATTGTTGCATACCGCCACTTGCTACTGTGGCTGTTGCAGGACTAACGGTGAGAGTAGAAAGAGTAGTTGATGGTAATCCCAAAATCGGATCACGGCCTTGATCACCACCGCCGCAACCGGCAATGAATGATGTGATGAGCATTGCAGAGACGCAAGCAAGCGGCCTCAGGTAGCGCTGTAGGATATTCATTTTTGCCTTTTTTTGTCAGGTGAAACCGGTGCCGAGTAATTTCGGTGTGGCCGCAATACGGTGCTTCTTTCTTATTTCAGAAAGCGACCTGAGGTGAAGTTGCTAACCAGGATTGAATCATTGGTTGCATTGGTTTCACATGTGGGAGGCAGTCTTTATCCGTCCAGCTTTGACAGATTGACCAGGCAATTTCTGCTTGAGTAAGGTATCAAGCATCCCTTATCTCTCTTTTCACATCGCACGATCTGTGCGATAGCGCACAAAAATCCTATTGAATTTTGAGTTGTTTTTTTCAAACAACAGGTGCAGGTGTTTTTACAGCAAAATAGTTCTTCAGCAGAGTTATTTATTTTCCTGAGCGCATTAAATGAAAAAGCCGCCCGGATTTTCTCCCGGACGGCTTTGCATACTGACTGAATCAGGTTCAGGGCATAAACCTCGCCAGATACTCAGGCGAATTAATAAACTGCCCGATCAGCGTGACCACATCCGTACCCGATTGGCTGACTAAAGTATCAAAGGTCGCCTGATCCGGCGCATGACCCAAGAGACCGATGTAATCCAGCGTCAAAGACACTTTGGATTGCGAATTCGCCTTGAACTCCGTCGATTCCGTAAAGCCCGCCAGCATATCGCCACGGCTCAAGCCATTGCCCAGTTGCCCCAGCCAGTAGGCTTTGCCTGCTGTATCTGAACTGCGGTGCAAGACATTCTGATAGACCCGGTCCACAAAGGCCGTATTGTCCAGCGCCCCATAAGTCTTCTGGAATTCTGCACTCGACACAAACGAAGCACTGATTTTACTCAGGTTCATGCCATCCTTTTGCGCCTGCATCCAGTAAGCCAGACCCTCACGGTCAGGCAAGCGGTCAAAGGCACCAAAGTACAGACGCGTAATCCCGCCTATCCCACTCTGGAATTCAGCTGACTCCATGAACGACGCCGCCACCTGCGCCCGGCTCATCTTGCCACTGTCGATCTGACCCTGCCAGTACTGCACGCCTGCGGTATCCGCTTCACGGAACAGCACGTCACGATACAGCTGCATGGCAAACAGGTCAGAGCGGTGCAAGACATCATTGTCTTTGACATCAAGTTTGGTGCCGACCTTCGCTTCTATCGCATCCGGGATACCATCACCATCCTTGTCGCCGGGCAGGGAACTGTTCCTGTATCCCAGACCACCGCTGAAACTGATCTTGCCATCCACCTTGCCGTCCGCATCAAATATGCCACCATCGGTGATCTTGAAGTCCACCTTCAGTTTGCCATTCACCTCTGTGATCGCGCTGGCAATATTTGTCCAGTTACCCGCCTTGTCCTGTACCCAGTAACCATTTACTGAACCCAGCTTATCGGTATAAACCGACAAATTGATTTCTTTACCTGTACCCACGCCATTAATTTGGCTGTTGATCAAGCCATACTGTAATTGCAGGTCACTGGGTAAATTGAGCGGGCTGGCTGACGTCGTCGTATGAGACAAGGCCAGTGAAGAATCAATACTCAAAGTCGCATAGTGCGTATTGACCAGGCCACCATTATTCCATGGCAAGGAGGCGACTTCTTTCTGCGCCTGATCAGCTTTGCCATCGCCGTTACCATCCCCCTTGCCACTACCTATCCAGTTGGGTACTCCTGCTTCTATGGTTTGCAGGATGCCGTCACCATCGGCATCCGGATCAATGACAGGATTGGTATTGTCAGAAGGATTGGTTCCGGTATTGTTGTCATAGGCAAGGATGGAATAAGCCTGTTGCAGTACCGCTCCGCTATTACCAGCCAGATCACTTACCCTGACCTTCAGGGTGTTATTACCGCTGACAGTCTGGTTTTGCAGGGCCCAGCTATTACTACCTACTGTTGCTGTCGCATTGATCCAGTTCGTGCCATTGTCGAGCGAGACCTGGATGGTTTCACCGGCGAGCAAGCTGGCACTGAGTGTACCGCTGATGGTCTGTTGAGTCGCTGTCGTGATGAAGTCGGTACCACTGATACCGTCATCATTAGAGAACTTCAGGTTCACAACGGTGGTCGTCGGCGCCGTATGATCGACCTGATACAACTGCCCGGTAAAGCCGCCATTCAGGGCCAGGCTGGACGTATCCACAATGCCAGTACCGGCATTCTTCAGATTCAGGCCCAGTGTCCCATCACCGGTCAATCCCGTGATCCTGACGCTGTAGGTAGAAGGATCAAGCTGCGTGACACTGCTGATGGTTCCTGCCACTGTCCCCGTCGTCGCCAGTGCAAAGGCTGCCGCATTCACGCCCGTCACCGCTTCACTGAACGTGACCTTGTAGTCTATCGTGCCCAGGCTGGTGTTCTCAGATTGGATGCGGGTAATACCGGTCGCGGTTGGAGCGACATTGTCACCAACGGCGATGATGAAGTTCTTTTCATAGGCAGAACCCATGGCATCCGTGGCTCTCACAAAGATACTGTAATTGCCCGGTGTCATGCCCACAGGGTTCTTCGCCACCAGGGTATTACCCGAGATGGTGAATTTACTGTTGTCCTTGTCATTCGTCCCATTACCAGTTACCAGGGTAAAACTGGCGGTATCACCCGGATTCGGGTCAATCGCTGTCAAAGTACCCACACTGGTATTGTCAGCAGAACCCTGCTGGAGTGCCGCATTCGACAAGGTGATATTGGTCGGTGCCGCATTGATGCCGGTCGCAATCACTGTCGTCGTGTTATTCAATACCGCAGAAGCAATACCGTCATTGGCACTGATGGTAAAGGTCGTGGTTTCTGTGCTGCCCACAGGGACACGGCCAGCAGCCGGCTGGAACACCAGGCCACGGATGGCCGCCTGCACGGCTGCCGGGGTACCGGCTGCATGGGTATAGGTCAGGCCGCCATCGGCAGTCGAGAAGCCAGTCGCTGCCAGTGAAGCGGCGGTGAAGGCACCTTTGGCGGCAACATCCAGGCTGATGATGATGGTTTCAGATGCACCCACGTCAGGGTCAGTGATGGTGACACCGGTGAACGGAGAAACCGTGGTGGTTTCAGTCACGGTCTGGCCTGCGACCACACCACCGATGACGGGAGCAACGTTATTGCCGGTGACGGTAATGAAATTGCCAAACAGGTCAGCGATGACGACAGCCGTAGCGGCACCAGTATTCCAGTCTTCCAGCATGCCAATGTTGTAGGTGGTGCTGTCGGTGGACGAGTTGCCATCCTTGTTCAAGCGCAATGCCAGGGCCGCCTTGTCGTTGGCACTCATGGTCATGGTGAAGCTGGTGTTGGAGGTGATGTCGACGTTGGCGGTATCGGTCAGGGTGTAGTTGAAGGCACCCTGACCGAGGAAACGGATACGGTTGGCGGTAATATCGTTATTGGCTCCTGTCAAGGACAGGAAGTTGTTGCCCGTAACCACCAGTACACCGGTGGCGACGTTGTAGGTCGCTGAGGTGACCGTTGGTGCCACCACATTGGTAACAGTAATCCCATTGCCGGTCAGGTCAGCAATCACAACGGCGGCATCGGCACCGGCATTCCAGTCTTCTGCGGCAATCAGGTTATAGGTATTGACACTGGTGGAGCTGGTGCCATTCTTGTTCATGATGAGGTTGGCACCCAGGCGGTCTGCGGCACTGAGGGTCAGGGTGAACGAGGTCGCAGAGGTGATCTCGACATTGCTGGTGGTGGTGAGGGTATAGCTGGCACCGCCTTCGCCTTGCAGGCTGAATTTATTGGCGACGATGTCGTTGTTTGCGCCTGTCAGACCGGTGAGGCCAGTGCCGGTGACGGTCAGTACACCGGTGTTGGCGTTGTAGGTGGCCGAGGTCACGGTCGGGACGGCGACATTGGAGACGGTAATCGGGGCAGTGGTGACAGCAATATTGCCACCGGTAATGACGCTGTCCCAGTCATCGGCGGCAGCCAGGTTGTAAGTGGTACCACCTGTGGATGTTGTGCCGTTCTTGTTGAACAGGGCTTCGACAGCAGCCTGGTCAGCACCGGCGAGGGTCACGGCAAAGCTGGTGGCGGAGGTGACTTCGACATTTCCGGTGGTCGACAGCGTACGGGTGGCTGCGCCTTCGCCTTTGATGGTCAGGGCAGAGACGGTGATGTCATTGGTGGCACCGAGGGTGCTGACGAGGCCTGTGCCGGTGACGGTCAGGATGTGGGTGGTGACGTCATAGGTGGCTGAGGTAATGGTTGGGGCGGCCACGTTCGAGACGGTGACGGCATTGCCGGTCAGGTCGGCGCTCGATGTGGTGGTGGCGTCCCAGGAAGCAGCAGCGGCCAGGTTGAAGGTGGTGGCATCAACGGCGGTGGTGCCGGTCTTGTTCAACAGGCCATTGACGGCGAGTTTGTCGGCAGCGTTCAGGGTCACGGCAAAGGCGGTACTGCTGCTGGCGGTGACGTTGGCGCTGGTTAAGGTATAAGAACCACCACCCTGACCGACCAAGGATAACTTCGATACATCGATGGTGTCGCCACCAACGATGTTGACGGCAGTGACACTTAAAACGCCCGTCGCGGCATCATAGGTGGAGCTGATGATGCTCGGTGCAGCGTTCGAGACGGTGATGCCATTGCCAGTTAAATCCTGAATATTGCCGCCAGTGATAACGCTGTTCCAGTCATCGGCAACAGCCAGGTTGTAGGTGGTGGCACTGCTGGCAGACGAGGTGCCGTTTTTGTTCAGCAGGGCATCAACACCACCGATATCGGCACCCGCCAGCGTAAATGTAAAGCTGGTAGCGGAGGTGATTTCAACATTGCCGGTGGTGGACAGGGCGTAGGTCGCACCGCCTTCACCAGTAATGGTGAGCTTGGAAATGGTGACGTCATTGGTCGCACCAATGGTTTTAACCAGGTTGGTGCCGGTGACGGTAAAGACATGGGTAGTGCCGTCGTAAGTTGCCGATGTAATCGTTGGCGCTGTGACGTTCGAGACTGTCACGGCATTGCCAGTCAAATCTGCACTGGATGCGGTGGTGGCGTCCCAGGAGGCAGCAGCGGCCAGGTTAAATGTGGTGCTATCAACGGCGGTGGTGCCGTTGTTGTTCAAGATGCCGTTGATGGCGAGCTTATCGGCGGCATTCAGCGTGACTGCAAAAGCAGTTGTACTGCTGGCGTTGACGTTGGCGCTGGTCAGTGTGTAGGAGCCAGCCTGGCCTGTGATAGAGAGTTTGCTGACATCAATGAGGTCACCACCAACCATGTTGACTGCCGAGACCGATAAAATGCCGGTTGCCGCATCGTAGGTGGAACTCAATATGCTTGGCGCGGCATTGGAAACGGTAATGCCATTGCCAGTCAAATCCTGAATGTTGCCGCCGGTGATGACGCTGTTCCAGTCATCGGCAACAGCCAGGTTGTAGGTAGTGGAACTGACAGAGGAGGTGCCGTTCTTATTCAACAGGGCATCGATACCAGTGATATCTGCACCCGCCAGTGTAAAGGTAAAGCTGTTGGCGGAGGTGACTTCAACATTGCCGGTGGTGGACAGTATATAGGTCGCACCACCTTCACCAGTGATGGTGAACTTGGACAGGTTGACGTCATTGGTCGCACCGATGGTTTTAACGAGGTTAGTGCCGGTGACGGTGAAGACGTGGGTGCTGCCGTTGTAGGTCGCTGAGGTGATCGTTGGGGCGGTGACATTCGATACAGTCACAGCATTGCCGGTCAAATCTGCACTGGATGTGGTGGTGGCGTCCCAGGAAGCAGCAGCGGCGAGATTGAAGGTGGTGGTATCAACTGCTGTCGTGCCGTTATTGTTCAGGATGCCGTTGATGGCGAGCTTATCGGCGGCATTCAGGGTGACAGCAAAGGCAGTCGAACTGCTGGCGGTGACGTTGGCCGTGGTCAGGGTGTAGGAACCACCCTGGCCTGTGATGGATAACTTGCTCACATCAATGGTGTCGCCACCGACGATGTTGACGGCGGAGACAGACAGGATGCCGGTTGCTGCATCGTAGGTGGAACTCAGGATGCTGGGGGCAGCATTGGAGACGGTGATGCCGTTGCCTGTCAAATCCTGAATGTTGCCACCGGTGATGACGCTGTTCCAGTCATCAGCTGCAGAAAGGTTATATGTAGTAGCGCTGCTGGCGGACGCAGTGCCGTTCTTGTTGAGCAAGCTATCGACAGCGGCTATATCTGCGCCAGCCAAAGTAAAGGTAAAGCTGGTGTCTGATGTGATTTCGACGTTGCCTGTGGTTGAGAGAGTACGGGTTGCACCACCTTCACCGGTAATCGTCAGTTTGGAAATCGTGACGTCATTCGTGGCACCTATGGTCTTGACCAGGTTGGTGCCGGTGATGGTGAAGACGTGTGTTGTACCGTCGTAAGTTGCTGAGGTGATCGTTGGGGATGTGACGTTCGCGACAGTGACAGGGTTTGTTGTGTCGGCTAATGGTCCCTGCGAAGCATCCCAGCCAGCAGCAGCGGCCAGATTGAATGTAGTGGTATCAACAGCCGTTGTACCGTTATTGTTCAAGACACCGTTGATGGCCAGCTTATCAGCCGCGTTCAATGTTATTGAGAAAGCTGTCGCACTGCTGGTCGTTACATTCGCTGTCGTCAGCGTGTAAGAACCGCCCTGCCCTGTCAGCGACAGTTTGGAAACATCAATGGTGTCGCCGCTCGCCATATTAGTGCCGATAACGGACAGAATGCCAGTGCTGGCATCGTAGGTGGCGCTGGTGATGATCGATGGCAAACCGGCAGAAGTGAAGGCCCAGGTAGAATTGGAAGTGATGCCGGTAAATGACTTGCTGCTACTGTCCAGGAACGAACCGCTGTCTATCAATACATAGTAGCCAGTCTTGCCAAGGAAATTGGCGGCTGGATTAATCGTAACCTTGCTATTGGCACCGCCCGTACCACTGCTGAATGTGACCTTGCTGGTATCGGTGGCAGCGATGGTTTCCAGCACCGCATTGTCTGACTGGCGGTAAATGACGATATTTTTGGCGGCAACTGCTGTAACCGCCGTACCAAAATCGATCACCAGGTCATAGTTGATGGGTACATCAATAACGCCATTCGCAGGGGAAACGACTCCACCAAAATTGAAGCTGCCATTATCGGAAGATTCATAGGCACCAATATCAATTGTGCCACCTCGGTTAAATCCACGCGCATCCGTCGTCGGCGCGCCGGTTGTGGTACCTGCACCTACGGCACTACTGCCGCCAGCAATCGAAATGGTTTTTACCGGCCCGCCATTGTAGGCCAACGTACCCATGCTCGGGACGGTGGAAATAGTACCGGTCAGGTTACTGATGGTATTGCCGCCACTATTGGACACGGTGTAGGTGCCAGCCGTGGTACCAAAAATATTATTGGCGCCATTGACAGTCAGGTTGCGCCCAAGGACCAGATCGGCGCCATTATTGCCAGCTGCACCGGTACTTGTATTGTTCGCAATCAGATTGTTCGACAGCGTAATCACACCAGGCGAACCGTCTACATGCAGGCCACCACCATCCGCAGATACCAGGTCTGCATTGACCGTTGATTTGCCGACGAAATGGTTGCCAACAATGGTGTTATTGATGATGCTGCCAGTGCTTCCAGAGAAGGAAGAAATCTGCAAACCACCTCCCTTGCCTGCCACCACATTACTTGTGCCACTGGTGTTATTGGAAAAGGTGTTATTGGTGATCGTAAAGTTACCGGCACCAATGATACCGAGCGCTGCTCCACCACCGCCTGTAGCGGCAGTATTGCCTTCAAAAGTGTTATTAAGCAATGTGACCGAATGGGCAGACAGATTAATGCCGCCACCAGCGCCAGTAGTAGTATTGGATTGAAAACTCGAATTGCTAACGGTAATACTGCTATTGTAATTACCGTAAGAAGAAAGGCCGCCGCCATAGCCGGAAGAACTGGAATTTTTAATGACTACGTGATCGATGACTACGGCACCAGTACTGGACACGATGATGGCACCGCCGCCACGGGAGAGAGAGTAACCGGTTGCTGTGGTATTGCTCGCATTGGTCAACGTCATACCTGAAATATTCAATGCCGAAGTATTGGCCGCAGCATAATTATCCGCCCGAAAAATCTGTGAGCTATTGTTACCGCTGATGGTCAATAAATTGCTGCCAGGGCCGATAATACTGAATGCATCCGCATCACTGGTGCCACCAACCTCAAGCGCTCCGCTGGTCAGGGTAATGGTGCCAGCACCACTGGCAAACAAGGCTGGATCAAATACGATGGTATCGGCAGCACCGTTGCCAGTCGCGTTCACCACAGCATCTCGTAACGAGCCTGTGCCAATATCGTTCAAATTAGTAACGGTAATGGTCGCGAGGTCGTAATGATATTGTTGTGCAGCTATTGCAGTAGTCTCTACCACACCACTATGATATTCCAGCACCCAATCACCATGTACACCCGTGTCATTGGTCGATGCAGCGACATCTGCACCTGTCGCTTTAGCCAGCTGATTCACAAAGCTGGTGCCGTTATCGCCTTTGGCAACATCGCAGCCATACAGCAAAATATCAGCCCCTGGCGCCATGGCTTTTTGTATGGTCGCCACGCTGGCCTGATAGTCTGTCAGGTTATACGAAGACAGCATGGTATTGCCAAGTACCAGATAGCCTTCACCACCATGTGAAACAATATGGACAGCAGTGATATCGGCCTTGCCTTGCAAGGCATCGGCCATTTGCTGTACGCCGTTCTTTAACGGATCAAGCGTAACGACTTCGGTACCTGGTTTGAGATTGCCAACCAGGCCTTGCCAGTTTTGCAGTGTGGTATCAACAAACACCACTTCATGGGGCGTTGCGGCAGCGACAGGCGCAGGTGCGGCAATGGATGGTACGACTGCCGTTTGGGTAATGACGGGAACTGCTGGCGCAACAACTGCAGTGGCGACGGATGGCAAACCATCTGCCAGACTTGGATGTAGAGGGTCAAATGCAAAACTTGAAGAAGAACCGGAAGATGAACTGGCTTCAGAAGTGGCTGGATTCAAGGAATTAGACGGTGTCATCTTCATTTTTCAGTAGAATTTGGAACAAATTTGGCGGTGATTACATTGGCACGGCTACCGGTCGTGTCTTTCCAGAACGATAGCTGACTGTATTGCTGAAATAAATCGGGAGGCAGTATGGTGTCGCGGGCTTGAAAGCTGACTTCTGGCCTGACCTTGTGCAAACCCCGCATGCCCAAGGGCGCATCAAACTCAGGTGCGTCGTACTGGATATTCTGGAAGTCATGCTCGAATGGTTCAGCACCAATAAAGTCATAAATCAGCGGCAGCACTTTTTGCGGTGCCTGCGCCAGCAAGTCATAATCGATGAGCAGCATGGAACCGGCATGCTCACTGTAAAAGGCACTCTTCAGGGCAGCCCAGGGGTAACCGACCATGCGATTGCGCTGTGCCAGGGTTTCTACCCGGCTATACACAGTAGCGCGCTCATTATCGTCATTGAACAGGCGCGTGATTTCATAGGGGTCAGCCGCATATTTGCGCTCTATGCTATCCATCACCCAGGCGACATTGCGTACACAGGCAATCACCTTGGAGCCGGGGAACTGATCCATCAGCATGGGCAGATGTGCTGTCCACATGCGGTTGGTATCGAATACCACACTCTTCTCAGCGTGCTCGGCATAATAAGAATCAAACAAGCCACGCACCAGGCGCTTGCGTTCTGCCTTGGTAATGACAGGGCCAAATTCCGTACCAGCGCCAAACTGATGCAGCATGCTGGTATACAAAGTACCAACCGGACTGGTCATCCCGGCATGAAAGCGTGGGTTTTGCAGTAACAATGCGGCCAATAAGGTAGAGCCGGAACGTGGCAAGCCTGAGATAAAGTGATAAGTCGGTGTCGTCATTATTTGAGGCAGATAAAACTACTACTGTGTGAATGAAATTCTCTCAAAAACACTGAGCAAACGATTGCATTATTAAAATAATATCGAAGTATTGATGAAGAAAAGTCCAAATACTTTTTCAATCCTCGCCATCTTTAGCATTGAGAAACGGCCTTTTGATTAAAAGATAAGCAAAATGCAAGACAATACCGCAAAAGGCTTTAAATATTTATTTTCACAAAAAGTAGAATGTGAAATATAGTTAAAGCCATTCAATAATTGCTTCGGCATGGCAAATTCGCCAAATTTTCCCAACAATCTTGCCCATCTTATTCGACAAATCTTAGAGTATTTCTTAAAGGAAAGTGACAGCAAGGCTTCACCACATTTTTGGGAAAATGCAGCTACTCACACGGAATCAGATCCTACCTGAAGCGATAGACTCATATCCACTGGATGGCAAATACCGAAAATACATCAAATAAATTACTTATTGTAATCAAGCATCGTAAGAGCCTCGTAAGCCTGCTGATTTCAGCTTTTGCCCAGACTTAAATGTTTATTGGCAAAAAAATACCCGCCTGTTAAGGCGGGTATAGTGAGAATTTGTTCTTGCATGTACATTTATTACGACATGCTTTGAATACTGCTCAAACATGCGGCTTGATCGTCTCCAGCCATTTCTTCATGCGATCAGCATCTGCCAGACGTGAATACTTGCCCTTGGAGTCAAGGAAGACCATGACAATATTGCGTCCCTCAATAATCGCTTGCATAACCAGGCAGCGGCCAGCTTCGGCGATGTAACCTGTTTTTTGCAAGCCGATTTCCCATGCAGGATTGATAACCAGTTTGTTGGACGTGCCGTATTCGAGATTTTTGCCACCTGGCGCAACGACATATTTTGAATCGGTAGAATACTGCCTGATCACAGGGTGCTGATAGGCCGCATTAACCAGTTTCACCAAATCACGTGCGCTGGCGCGGTTCTGGCTGGAAAGACCACTAGAATCCACATAATGCGTATCAGTCATGCCCAGCTGTTTCGCTTTGGTGTTCATCGCAGTGACAAATGCAGGCAAGCCACCTGGATAATTGCGTCCGAGTGCAGAGGCTGCACGATTTTCTGAACTCATCAAGGCAATATGCAACATGTCAGAGCGCGATAATTTGGCACCTATCTTCAAGCGGGAGCTGGTGTTTTTTTCCTTGTCGATATCATCATTCGTCACTTCTATCTGCTCATCCATGTCCTGATGTGCTTCTACTACTACCAGACTGGTCATGAGTTTGGTGATTGAGGCGATAGGCAGGGAAACGTCAGAATTTTTTTCAAACAAGACCTTGGAACTATCCTGATCAACCACATAGGCCACATTTGATTTCAATTCCAGAGGGTCCTGGGTATTTTTCAAGCCGACGGTATCACCCATGCTGGGCTTGTCCGGCACTTCACGTACCAGTGCAACGCGCTCTGTAATGACCTTTCGTTTGCCATGCACCATGACGGTACGCTTGACCAGTTTGCCCGACGCAGTATGAATAATAATTTTCTTATGCGCAGCCGCATGCGTCTTGCCATGGACAGCATGTTTCTTGGAAGAATTCTTGTGAGTGTTGTTGGCAGCCAGCGCACTAGCCACTGGCAAGAGTGCGATTAATGAAAAAACCACTGCACTACGGGCAAATTTCACCATTAATGACTCCAGATTAGATATGCCAAAAAGATAGTGCAGTGTAGCAAAATTCGGAAATTCCGCAAGGAAAATAAGGAGTTAGCTGCGCTTATTCATTCGCAGCCTTAGGGTAAGTTGCAAAAATATTCTGGCTTTTAAACAAAATTCACAATTCATTTTCCAGAAATAGTCATTTGTCTTCTTTATTCGATAAACCGGACAAAATCAGCAAGGCTCGCTCTTTCGGTCACCAGAGTGTTTTCAATTTTGCTGTGATCGGCATAACCCAGTGACATGCCACATACCAGCATTTCATCTGCCGGTAGCTGCAGCTGCTCTGCAATTACCTTGTGATATTGAGTGAAGGCCGCCTGTGGACAGGTGTCAAGACCGCGACCACGCGCAGCAATCATGATATTTTGCAGGAACATGCCATAGTCCAGCCATGACCCCTGCTCCATGACCCGGTCTATGGTAAAGATGAACCCGACCGGCGCATCAAAAAAGGCATAGTTGCGACCATGCTGCGCATGCATGCCCATCTTGTTTTCACGTCCCAGGCCCAGCAAGGCATATAGATCCCAGCCTACCTTGCGGCGGCGCTCCAGATAGGGAGTAATCCATTTCACCGGATAATAATTGTATTCCTGCTCATGCCCTCCCTGCCCTTCACTATTGTGGGCAGCCAGAATGGCATTCGATACTGCATGCAGGCGGGAGCCGGTCAGTACATAGACCTTCCAGGGCTGGGTATTACTGCCAGATGGTGCGCGGGCAGCAACCTCAAGTATTGCCTGTATATCTTCACGCGCCACGACTGTTGGTAAAAATGCACGTATCGAGCGGCGTGACGTGATGGCTTCATCAACCACTTGCTGATTTGCTGACGTAATCATGAGCCTATTACCTCTATTGTTTGCAAGAGCTGGCGCATGTTGCCAGGGATGGCTGTAGGGCGGCGATTTTCCCTATCTACATAAACGTGCACGAAATGTCCCTGAGCGGCAGCCTGGTCTTCACCATTCCTGAAAATACCCACTTCGTAGCGCACGCTGGAGTTGCCCAATTTGCTGACGCTGACGCCCGCTTCGATAACATCAGGAAAAGCAACCGACGCCAGGTAATTGCACTGGGTTTCTATGACCAGGCCTATGACCGGGCTGTTTTCTATGTCCAGGACACCGTTACTGATCAGGAACTCGTTGACGACCGTATCAAACCAGCTGTAATACACGACATTATTAACATGTCCATAAGCATCGTTATCCATCCAGCGTGTAGTAATTGCATGAAAATGCTTAAAGTCTTTTTTTGTTTTTGCAGTGATTGCCATTACCTCTCCCAGCTATATGCTTGCCACAAAATGAATTGCCTGAACGCAAATCTCCATATGAAAGTCTAACATAGGCATGCCACTTCATTTTCTGGTCATAATTACCATACATAATTGCCCGAGGAAAAGTGTTTGTATTAGTTTCTAATTTTCCTGACCGGGTATACGTATCAAATGTTTTTATATACATAATTATTATATTGCGACGCACAAATTTCCCTTGACTTCATTTTGCGAATCAATAGAATACAGATTATTGCATCGCACAATTTTATGGTTTAATAATTAAGTTCAGCGCTGCAACATTCCACTTAGCAATCGCCAGGTTTCTTGTATTCCACTTTCCTACTTAGGAGATGTCCATGTTTACTGCACCCGAACAAATTTCTGCAGCAACCAAAGCCAATTTCGATGCACAACTTGCGCTGTTCACTACATTGACAGGCAAAGCATTTGAAGGCGTAGAAAAATTCATCGAACTGAATTTGAATGCCGCCAAATCCTCTCTGGAAGAAAGCTCTGCTGCAACCAAGCAATTGCTGGCTGCCAAAGACCCGCAAGAATTTTTCAATCTGTCCGCAGCGCAGGCACAGCCTACCGCTGAAAAAGTACTGGCATATAGCCGCCACCTGGCAAATATCGCCACCAGCACACAGGCAGAATTCACACATGCGGCTGAAGCACAAATCGCGGAAACCAACCGCAAAGTGTTGTCCCTGATTGACGAAGTGTCTAAAAATGCCCCTGCAGGTTCCGAGCAATTTGTTTCCCTGTTCAAAACATCGATAGACAATGCGAACGCCAGCTACGATCACATCAGCAAAACGACTAAGCAGGCTGTTGAAGCTTTGGAAGCCAATCTGAACAATGCAGTTTCTACTGCAACAAAAGCGGCAACACCAAAGGCCACGAAGAAGTAAGCATCCGCATTGTTACAGCAGGACTCCCCTCCTGCTGTAACAGGCAGACAGCAAGTGAAAAAGCCCCGGAAAACATATCGGGGCTTTTGCTTATGTATGCCTGTTCAACTCATGCAAACATTGCCATGACTTTCATTGCCGTTTGCCAGACTCCCCATCCCAGTGGAACGCAGGCCAGCGCCCAGTAAAAAATGATTTTGCCAGTCATGCTGGGATCAATATGCTTGTTGATATCTTCCATCTTTTTGTCTTCCATATTTATTTCTGATCTGATGTGTCCTGATAATCTGTCAAGTTGCCAATTGCGCATTGACGGCAGGATTCGTGTCTGACTCAGGCGCTTTTACAAACAGGTTCAGGGCAAATTCTGCGACCAGCAAACCACCCAGTACATACACGACTGTTGAATAGGCGGCGGCATCTGCCAGTCCCTGGTTTTTGACCAGATAATCACGCCCTGCATTGACGACCAGTGGCCCGATCACACCAGCCATGGACCAGGCAGTCAGTAAACGTCCATGTATGGCACCAACTTCTTTTTTGCCAAACATGTCTGCCAGATAGGCGGGGATAGTAGCAAAACCAGCGCCATAAAAACTCATGACCAGGGCAAACAGTGCAACGAACAGCAGCATATTGCCACTGGCTGCCGCACCGGGGATCGCCCAGTAAGCAAGAGCGCCAACACCAGAATACATGGCATAAGCCCATTTACGCCCTATCTTGTCGGAGAAACTGGACCAGATAAAACGACCGGCCATATTGCACAGCGAAAGCAAGCCCACAAAACCAGCTGCCGCTGCGGCAGAGATGCCCACCATTTTTTGTGCCATCAATGAAGCCTGGCCTAGTATGCCTATACCTGCCGAGACATTGAGCAGCAATATCCCCACAGCAGCCAGAATTGAGGCTTGCGTATGGCCTGTGCCACTGAAAAATCACCCGCGCCTTTCGCGGCAATATGCGCAGCTTCCGTCTTGCTGGGCACCCAGCCCGCAGGTTGGTAGCCGGGAAAAGGCAAACGGGCTATCCTGACCGCTGCCAGTTGAAAGCACAGGTACAAGACCGCCATCGTAATGAAAGTCGCCGGAATACCGCCGTATTGCGAACCTTCACTGAAATATTTCATCAGATTCACGGCCAATGGCGAACCAACCAGCGCACCGCCACCAAAGCCCATGATAGCCAGACCGGTAGCCATGCCGCGTCTGTCAGGGAACCATTTGATCAGTGTCGAAACGGGTGAGATATAGCCTATCCCCAGACCCGTACCGCCAATCACGCCGTAGCCGAGAATAACTACTGGCAAAGAGCCCAGTACCACGCCCAGTGCTGAAACCAGAAAGCCCGCAAAAAAACACAATGCTGACGCCAGCATGGCCTTGCGCGGACCTACGCGTTCTACCCATTTGCCAAAGATTGCCGCCGACAGCCCCAGAAAAATAATAGCTACAGAAAAAATCCAGCCAACGCTGGTCAGGCTTGATCCCAGCACCTTGACCAGTGGCCCGTTGAAGACAGAAAATCCGTATGCCTGACCAAGCGGGAAATGGATCAATAAAGCAGCAGCGGCCATCAGCCAGCGACTATAACCCGGTGTGGCGATGGCAGCATCCTTGCCCAATGCAGCCTGCAATTTATTTACAAACCCCATGTATATTCCTTTATTGTTTTATATAAACTATTTACCAAAAACGGAATATATCTTGATCCACATCAAGATCAAGTCTGGAAACAAGTGCTTGCAAAAAACATAGAGCAATTACATTGTGATACGCGACTCCATTGCCTGATCCCCTTTTTGCGGATAGCAAAAGATATCTGTCACGGCCAGGTGAAAAATGAAAAGTGAAAAGAAGAGAGAGGAAAAAAACAGGCAAAAAAATACCTGCAATTACTTGCAGGTATTTGAAAGGTCCCGGCACAGCACATGCTGCGCAAGAGACTTACCTTACTTCGTAAAACGATTCAACCTTCACCGAGATAGGCTGCCTGTACTTTAGGATCATTCAGCATATCCTTGGCATTGCCACTCATCGTGATGGAACCAGAATCCATCACATAGCCGCGATGTGCTGCCTGCAAGGCAAGCTTGGCGTTCTGCTCTACCAGCAGGATCGTAATTCCCTGGGCTGACACATTGCGCACCACTTCAAAAATCTTTTCCACCATGATAGGTGACAGCCCCATGGATGGCTCATCCAGCAGCAATAGATTAGGATGACTCATCAGGGCACGTGCCATCGCCAGCATTTGCTGTTCACCACCGGACAAGGTACCTGCCAGTTGTGCCGCACGCTCTTTCAGACGCGGGAAGACGGCAAACCATTTTTCGATATCGGCTTCGATACCCGCTTTATCGTTGCGGATAAAAGCCCCCATCATCAGGTTTTCCAGAATGGTCATGCGGGTAAACACGCCCCGGCCTTCAGGCACCATGGCCAAGTGATTTTTCACCATCTCAAAAGAGTTAACGTTACGGATGGAGTTACCCAGATAGACAATCTCGCCTTCAACCTTACAGGCAGGCAAGGTGCCCGTGATGGCTTTCAGGGTCGTGGTCTTGCCTGCACCATTGGCACCGATCAGGGTAATCAATTCACCCTTGTTGACTTCCAGGTCGATTCCTTTAACGGCCTTGATGCCGCCGTAAGCAACTTTCAGATTGCTTATCTTTAATACGTTCTCAGCCATTAGTGACCACCTCCCAAATACGCTTCGATAACTGCCGGATTTTTCTGTATGTCTGCTGGCAAACCTTCTGCAATTGGCTTGCCGTAATCCAGAACAGTCATCCTGTCACATAATCCCATCATCAATTTGACGTCATGCTCAATCAGCAAAATCGTCTTGCCCTCTGCCTTGATCTTGACCAGCAACTCACGCAGAGCAAGTTTTTCAGTCGCATTCATACCGGCAGCAGGTTCATCAAGTGCCAGCAGTTTTGGATCTGTTGCCAGTGCACGGGCAATTTCCAGACGGCGTTGATCACCATAAGACAGGAACTTGGATGTGCGGCTGGCGAACTGCCCTATGCCCACAAAATCCAGCAACTCCTGCGCACGCTGGCGAATTTCAGCCTCTTCTTTTTTTGCCGCACCATGTCTGAACACCGCACCAAATACACCTTGATGAGTACGGATATGGCGGCCCACCATGACATTTTCCAATGCCGTCATTTCACCAAACAGACGGATATTCTGGAAAGTCCTGGCGATGCCTGCCCTGGCCACTTCATGCGGTGCCGATGGCGAATAAGGCTTGCCTTCCAGTTCAAAGGTCCCTGTGTCAGGTTGATAAAGGCCAGTGATGACATTAAAAAAAGTGGTCTTGCCAGCACCATTAGGCCCGATCAGGCCGTAGATCTGGCCCTTCTTGATATTGATACCTACATTTGACAGCGCCTGCAAGCCGCCAAAACGTTTATTGGCACCTTCAATTTTTAAGATAGTTTGTTCAGTCATGACGATCTTCCTTATGCTGCCGCTTCGTTAGTCTTAGCCATACGGTCTTCGTGCTTGGGCGCTGGCCACAAACCGGCTGGACGATAAAGCATGACACCAACCAGTGTCGCTCCGTAGATCAACTGACGCAAAACTTCATCTTCCAGCCACACTTCACCAAACAATTGCATTTGCAAAGGCTTGACAACGTGGCGCAATATTTCCGGCAATGAGATCAGTGCCACAGCCCCCATGATCACACCAGGGATATGCCCGATACCGCCGACCACGACCGCCGCCAGAACAATGATGGACTCCATCAGGGAGAAGGACTCTGGAGAAACGAAACCCTGGAAACTGGCAAACATCGCACCAGACACGCCACCAAAAGAAGCGCCCATGGAGAAAGCCAGCAGCTTGATATTACGGGTATTGATACCCATGGCCTTGGCAGCAATTTCATCTTCGCGGATGGCAACCCAGGAGCGGCCAAGACGGGAATCTTGCAAACGGAAGGAAACCAGAACGATACAGATACACAGGAACAGGAACAGGAAATAATAGGCATTCACCGAAGGCATGCTCATGCCCAGGAAATGTACCGTCGCATTGCTGCCGGGCTCACCAGCCAGTGACACACCAAATACACTGACAGGGTCTATCTTGTTGATACCTTTTGGGCCGTTGGTAAAATTAATCGGTGCATTCATGTTATTCATGAAAATACGGATGATTTCACCGAAACCCAGAGTCACGATCGCCAGGTAATCACCACGCAATTTCAGGGTAGGTGCACCCAGTATCGCACCAAACAAGCCTGCTACCGCTGCCGCCATCGGCACAATAAGCCAGACTGAAAGATGAATGCCGTTTTGAGTGACTTCCTGCCCCAGCACATTGACCAGGAAAGCGCCGAAACCAGGGTAGTTATCGACGATGGATTCCAGAGCAATGGCAAATTGTGGAGACGCAAATATACCCGCCAAATAGGCACCTACCGCATAAAATGCGATATAGCCCAGGTCAAGCAAACCGGCAAAACCAACCACAATGTTGAGCCCCAGGGCCAGCATGATATACAAGAGCACCAGATCAATAATCCTGACCCAGGAATTACCAAAATTGGAAGCAACAAAAGGAAATGCCACCAGAATAACCGCCAGTACGGCGAAACTGGCAAATGCCTTTTGCGGATTGGCTTTTACATCAAATAATGTAGACATAGATTTTCTCCTTACGCACGATCAGCAACACGTTCACCCATGATGCCGGATGGACGCAAGGTCAATACGATAATCAATACCACGAAGGCAAAGATGTCCTGATAGTGACTTCCCAGAATACCGCCAGTCAGGTCACCGATATAACCGGCACCCAGACTTTCAATCAGACCCAGGACAATACCGCCTACCATCGCGCCGTAGATATTACCGATACCACCCAGCACCGCTGCAGAGAATGCTTTCAGACCCGGCACAAAACCCATGGCAAACTGGGCAGACGAATAATTGGCAGCCCACATCACACCAGCAACAGCCGCCAGTGCAGCGCCTATCGCAAAGGTTGCGACAATCACTTTGTTGGAATCAACGCCCATCAGGCCGGCAACCCGTGGATTTTCAGCAGTTGCACGCATGGCCCGGCCCATCTTGGTTTTTTCCACCAGCAAAACCAGGGCAACCATGGAGAGCGTCGCCAACACCAGCAACAGTATCTGTGTTTGTGAAATCACTGCACCGCCGATTTGCACAGGTTCCAATGGCATCACGGAAGGGAAAGGAATAGGGCTGCGGCCCCAGATCATCATCGCAAAAGTCTGCACCAGGATGGAGACACCAATCGCCGTAATCAGCGGAGCCAGGCGCGGTGCATTTCGCAATCGCCGGTAAGCCACGCGCTCAATGAGGACATTGACAGCAATACTGACAGGGATGGCACCGAGAATGGCGATAATCAGTTTGACTATGCCTGGCAGCTCAGGAGCTACCACGGATAAAAACTTGATGATACTCAGACCGGCCATCGCACCGACCATCAGTACGTCGCCGTGCGCGAAGTTAATCAGATTGAGCACACCATAGACCATGGTGTAACCCAATGCGACCAGGGCATACATGCTACCCAGCACCAGACCGTTAATAATTTGTTGGATAAAGGTATCCATATTTTGCTTCTCACTTTAAAAACGAAACGAATTTCTGAAAAAACCAGGAGATGAACTGCTTGCCATCTTGCCACCCGAAAGAATCGGGTAACAATACGCAGGTTTCAGCAAAAATCATTCCTGATAAGGAAAGCGGCACCCAGACTGGGTGCCGCCGGAATTCGAACGCGCGTTAGCCAAACAGGCGCGTCATCAAAGTAGAAGCAATAATGGCGTAATCGATGCACATAGTAGAACTCTCCTCAGCAACTTTTGGTAAAAGTTTTTGTAATATATTTTGACTTAAAGGTTATCCCAGTAAAGTCGGCGGGATTATACATAGTTTGCCTGCTCTTCCAGTGGTAAAAAAACCACCGCAAGCTACGTACTTTCCACAAGTGCCGAATACCAGCATACACGTTTTGCCAAGTCCGGCAAATACCGAACTTGATTGTGCCGCAATCTTAAACACGTATTTGCAAAATAAAATATCGAAAACAACAGCCAAAACAAATTTTTTATCAAATTCACTTACTTAAGAGAGTTACAAGCATCAAACTTTTGCTACAGCCAGTCCTTTGGGCATGGGGAAAGTCACGGCCTCTTCGACACCATCCAGCGCACGCACACTGCGTGCACCCAGTTGGCGCAAACTGGCAATCACTTCTTGCACCAGCACTTCGGGTGCAGAAGCTCCGGCAGTCACACCTATACGCAAGCTGTTTTCCAGCCATTCAGGTTTGATCTGGCTGGCATTATCGACCATATAGGCGGTCACACCTTTCTTCTCGGCGACTTCACGCAGACGGTTGGAATTGGAACTGTTCGGGCTGCCAACCACCAAAACCAGATCGACTTGCGGTGCCATGAATTTCACCGCCTCTTGCCGGTTGGTCGTGGCATAGCAGATGTCGCCCTTTTTTGGTTCACTGATCAAAGGAAAGCGCTTTTTCAAAGCATCTATAATTTCTGCCGTGTCGTCAACAGACAATGTGGTTTGCGATACAAAAGCCAGCATATCTGCATTTTTTACTTGCAGGCTGGCGACGTCGGCCACGGTTTCCACCAGATACATGCCCTCATCTGCCTGCCCCATCGTGCCCTCCACTTCAGGGTGACCATGGTGGCCTATCATGATGATTTCGCGGCCTTCCTTGCGCATCTTGGCCACTTCTATATGCACCTTGGTCACCAGTGGGCAGGTAGCATCAAAAATCGTCAGGCCACGGGCCTCGGCATCCTGGCGCACGCTTTGCGACACGCCGTGGGCAGAAAATATCAGGGTATTACCCGGCGGGACATCTTCCAACTCTTCAATAAAAATCGCACCCTTGTTTTTCAAGTCATTCACGACATAGGCGTTGTGCACGATTTCATGTCTGACATAAATCGGTGCACCGAATTGTTGCAAGGCACGCTCGACGATTTCAATGGCGCGATCGACACCAGCGCAAAATCCACGCGGCTGGGCTAATAAGATTTCTTTGTCCATAAGCTTTGATTAAAGAATCCCGATAATTTTTGTTTCAAACAGCACGGTCTGCCCGGCCAGAGGATGATTAAAGTCAAACAATGCACCTTCATCGTCAATTGCTCGCAAGATGCCGGCAAACTTGCCACCCGCAGGCGCGGCAAATTCAACCAGGTCGCCAATCACATATTGCTCGCCAAAAGCAGAGTTTTCTTTTAGTGTAGCCATCGATACTCTTTGTATCAAATCCGGGTTGCGCGGCCCAAAGGCTTTTTCAGGTGCCAGTTCCTGGGTGGTATGAGAACCTTCCTCGAGCCCCAGCAAGGATGCTTCCAGCTCTGGTGCCAGTTGCCCTGTGCCCAGTTGCAATGTGGCTGGGCGCTCTTTGAAGGTGCTGAGTATATCTTCACCAGCCAGCGTCGCAAGGCGATAATGGAGGGTCAGGTAGGCGTTGGGTGTCACAGTGGGGATAACATTCGAAGACATGATATGAAACTGGGCTTATGAGGCTGAGAATCCGATATTGTAAGCCAGCTTTAGCTTATGAAGAGACAAGGACCAAATTCTATGGGGAAAACCTAGATGGCAATCAATGAATGGCCAGAAGATCAACGCCCGCGTGAGCGCCTGATCAAGCATGGAGCAAGCGCATTATCAGACGCCGAATTACTGGCTGTTTTTCTCCGGGTTGGCGTCAAGGGTAAAAGCGCAGTAGATCTGGGGCGCGATATGATCAAGCACTTTGGCTCTCTTTCAGGCCTTTTTGCAGCAAATATGAAGGATTTTTCCTCCATACACGGGCTGGGAGCAGCCAAGTATGCACAGTTACATGCCGTACTGGAACTGGCCAAACGGGCGATTTCTGAAGAACTGCAGGAAAACGCCTCGCTATCATCACCGCAGGCTGTGAAAAACTATCTGCAATTGATGATAGGAAATAAACCACATGAGTCTTTTGCCATCCTGTTCCTGGATATCAAAAACCGCCTGATCAAGGCTGAAGAACTGTTCCGTGGCACTCTCAATCATGCGAGCGTCTATCCGCGTGAGGTGGTGAAGTCGGCCCTGCAGCAAAATGCCGCAGCCATCATACTGGCCCACAACCACCCTTCAGGCTCCTGCGAACCCAGTCAGGCAGACATCAGCCTCACGCAAACCTTGAAGCAGGCACTGGCACTGATCGATGTGCGTGTGCTGGATCATTTTATCGTTGCCAATCCCAATGTGTATTCATTTGCAGAGCATGGCCTGATGTGAGCATCAACCCCGCCGGGCCAGCCATTTTGCAGCATTGAAACAACCAGTGTTGCAGATAAGACTTTGTTATCACTCGCAGTTTACACCCGCGTTTACCTGCGAAAAAACCAGGAAAATTCAATTGTTAAATTAATTTTTTAAAAAAGACACACTTGTTTTTCGCAAGTCGTTGATATTTCATGGGATTTTGTTTATACTTGCGTTTTTCCAATTTCGGAATCGTCTAAGGAGTAAAACATGGCACGTGTCTGCCAAGTGACTGGGAAGGGGCCAATGGTTGGCAACAATGTATCCCACGCTAACAACAAAACAAAACGCCGCTTTTTGCCTAATCTGCAAAATCGTCGCTTTTTCGTAGAATCAGAAAACCGTTGGGTTTCTCTGCGTTTGTCCAATGCTGGCCTGCGCGTCATTGACAAAATCGGCATCGATGCCGTTTTGGCTGACCTGCGTGCTCGCGGCGAAAAAGTTTAAGCTAAACTATAGTTAGGAAAATATCATGGCTAAATCTGGTCGCGACAAAATCAAGCTGGAATCGACTGCTGGTACAGGTCACTTCTACACAACCTCCAAAAACAAGCGCACTATGCCTGAAAAAATGGAGATCATGAAGTTTGATCCTAAAGCACGCAAGCACGTCATCTACAAAGAAACCAAAATCAAGTAATTCTGGTAAGTTTTGTAGACATAAAAAAACCCTGCATTGCAGGGTTTTTTTATGTCTGATTCCAATGGCTTGATGATGAATATGCATAAGTGAGCAGCAAGCAAGACCTCAAGCAAGAAGCTCAAGTTCCTCCGGACGTAACTTTCATCGCGACTACAGGTGACATGTCCAGAGAACTAACACTCATGTTTTCCCAATTTATCCGTCAAATGAACCAGAAATTTTCTGGTTTCCACTTCCAATAACTGAAAATGTCGCTGGGCCACTTCCAACTCCCCCTGCTTGGCACTCAATTCAATTCTTTTCGCATATTCGACGATGGGCGTAGCTCCAAAGTATCCCATAACCCCTTTAAGAGTATGGGCGGCGCGCTGCAGGTCTGATAAATGGCTGACATGCAATGCAGATGCAATTTCTGCAAGCTGGGCTGGTATGTTCGTGAGAGCCAGCTTGCCCACAATATCGAGCACTTCAGCATCCGTTTTTTCCAGGGCTTTTGCATAATCAAATTCAGGTAACACCTGCAGAACATCTCCCGAATGATCATCTAGTAACTGACTTATCCGATGTCCACTCAATACCGCTTCAATACAATCCATCAGTTTTTTTGACTGTATCGGCTTGGATAGATAATCGTCCATACCAGCAGCAAGACAACGCTCCCTGTCCCCTTCCATGACGTTGGCGGTCATTGCAATGACAGGCAGATGCCCGCCGCGCAGCTCTTCCCTGGCACGGATTGCCAGGCAAGCCTCTATGCCATCCATCACGGGCATTTGCACATCCATGAGCACGACATCAAATTTTTCTGTTTCAACCAAACTCAGGGCATCCTGGCCATTGTCACAGACTTTGACTCTGTGCCCTGACTTCTCAAGTAGTCGTACAGCCAGTTGCTGATTAATCAAATTATCTTCTGCCAGCAAGATATACAATCTTTTTAGCGATGAAGGCGCTGGATTTTCAGCCCGTTCTGAATCGGCAACATTATCGCTATCCATATCCAATGCCGATACCAGCGTTGATCTTAAATCCGGCAACCTGACAGGTTTGCTCATATAAAATTCTATGCCCGCCATGCGGCAACGGTCCGCATCCCCCCGTATGCCAGCAGAAATCATCATGATGACTTTGGCGGCAAGCGGAGGCATGGTTTCTGCCATCTTCTTCTGCAGGGCAAATCCATCCATACCGGGCATGTGGGCATCGATTAAGATGAGGTCATAAGCATTGCCGCTACGCTGCGCGCGCAGCATCTCACCCAAGGCTTCCTGAGCAGTTTCGGCACATACAGCCTGGATACCCATTTTCAGAAAAGAGTCCGCCAGAAATTGCCGGTTGGCAGTGCTGTCATCCACCACCAGGAACTTGCGCTCAGGCAGACGTAGCAGCGATGGCAGCCGGCTTTCGCCTCCCTTGATCAGACGGATGACAAAATGAAAGGTACTTCCATGTCCCAACTCACTTTCAACCCAGATGCGGCCGCGCATCATCTCTACAAGGCGCGAGGAAATCGATAATCCCAGGCCGGTACCGCCATATTTTCTTGTAATGGAATTATCCGCCTGTGAAAATGAATCAAAAATGCTGGCAATTTTGGATTGCTCTATCCCTATGCCCGTATCGGTCACTTTAAAATGCAAGAGCACCTCGCCACCAGGCACTACTTCTTGCCGGACCTGGATAACCACCTCTCCACTTTCAGTAAACTTGATTGCATTGCCGACCACGTTAAACAAAACTTGCCGTATGCGGACAGGATCACCGATGAGCGTATGACGACTGTCAACATCAGTATCAGCAACCAGCTCCAGCCCTTTTTGTTCAGCCGGAATGACCAGGGTTTTCACCGCATCGTCAAGCATTGTGGCCAGATCAAATACCACATTTTCCAATACCAGCTTACCTGCCTCTATCTTGGACGAGTCGAGTATGTCGTCGATAATGGTCAGCAGCGAATCAGCGGACGACTTGATCAAATTAAGATACTGACGCTGTTCACGATTCAAGTTACTATCAAGCGCAAGCTCCGTCATTCCCAGAATTCCATTCATGGGCGTACGTATCTCATGCGACATGGATGCAAGAAACAAACTCTTGGCAATATTGGCAGCTT
Source organism: Undibacterium sp. YM2 (assembly GCF_009937975.1). Taxonomy (NCBI): domain Bacteria; kingdom Pseudomonadati; phylum Pseudomonadota; class Betaproteobacteria; order Burkholderiales; family Oxalobacteraceae; genus Undibacterium; species Undibacterium sp. YM2. The sequence continues at coordinate 1,731,220 of NZ_AP018441.1, read as the reverse complement.
CTGCCATCTCTTTTGCCTTCAACAATTCTTCTTCATGCAACCTGCGTTCTGTGGTGTCCAGAACTATCCCGACCAGGTACCTCGCTTGATCTGCTGCCCCGCGCTTGATTTCACCCACTGTCTGTATCCAGCATTCGCGACCATCTACGGGCCGCACGATCTTGTATTCATAGCTGAACCGGGTATGCTGCTCGATCGCTGCGCTCATGGCCTTGCCAACGGTTTCACGAAACTCGGGGACAATCATTTCCAGCCAGTTGGCATAGGTTTTCTCAAACTCCGCAGGCAAACCAAAAATAGCATTCATGGTGTCTGAACACTCGAAGATCTTGCGAGCGATATCCAGTGAAAAACTCCCTATCTGTCCCACTTCTTGGGACTGGCGCAAGATAGCCTCACGCTCAACCAATTGCTCTTGTATGCCATCCCTGGCGTTCAGCGCTTTAAACAAGAGGCTAAACAGGAAAGAGGCGCACAAACTGATGACAAGTGCGGCACCCAAAACCATATTCCTGTGCGTCGCATAAGGCATCAACACGCTCTCGACCGATTCACCAACCAGGAAAGTTAATTGATACTCAGGTATCCGAAAGTAACCGTAAATCCTTTCTACACCATCTACTTTAGCAACCCGCCTATAATTCCCGGCAAGACTAGGTGTGGAAGACAATCCAAGAAAGCTGTTGTCGATAACTTTTCCCAGGACGGATTCCATGGATGGATAACGTGCCATTACCTCACCACTATCACGCAACACTGTTACCGCTCCGCCTTCAGACATATTGAGTTTTTTTGCCAATGCAGTAAATTGGTCCGGGCTGACGGACACCACCAAAACGCCGTCAAACTTACCTTGTCTCAATATGGGACGCGTGAACTGTAGTGACCATTTGCCCGATACTTTCCCTTTTAAAGGTTTGCTGATGAACAGGGCGTCGGTTTCGGGGCTGTCGTGGTGAACTCGAAAATGTTCGCGCTGGCTGAGATCCACCTTTTCGTTCGGTTTAGACAAATTTGAGAATTGCATCATGCCGTCTTTGTCTATCACTGCTACCTGGAAAGAGATATCTTGCAAGATTTCCTGACGACGACGCACGACGTCAGCGAATTCAGCCCAGTTACCATCCCAGTCGCCGCGTATATCCAGTAACACTTCATTGATGCGTCGGACGACGGACTGTGAATATTCAGCAAAAACCTGTGACTGTACGTAAGTACGAACGTTTGCCTCTTGCAAATATTGCGTGCGGCTGCGAAACAGCTCATAGGCGACAAAACTCCAGGTCAGCAGCAGCGTCAGGGCGAACATCAGTATCAACTGACGGCGGAAGCGTTTTCTGGCTGTTTTCATTTGCTTTATCCACTAAGGTGCGCAGGCTGGATTGGCACCATAAGCACCTGCCCGCTCAAAGAAATTTCGAATCTAAAAAAATGTCATCAATCCTGCAAGCTTGCTTTCACTTGCAAGACTTCATCCCAGGCATCGATAAATGCCGCCACACAGATGGGGCAAAAATGGCTACCGGCGTTATCCTGCAAAAACTTCTGTGCATCCTCGTCAGACCAGGCTTTTTTGTAAGGACGCACTGAAGTCAGGGCGTCAAATACATCCGCGACGGCCACAATGCGTCCAGAGAGTGGGATGTTTTCCCCAGCCAGATTATTTGGATACCCTGTTCCGTCATATTTTTCGTGATGCGTCCTGGCAATTTCCTCACCCAACTGTATTAAAGGTGCAGAACTGCCCGCCAGGATCACAGATCCAATTTCTGCATGTCGCCGCATGATGCGTAATTCATCGTCATCCAGCCTCCCTGGCTTTAACAGAATATGGTCAGGAATCCCCAGTTTGCCAACGTCATGCATGGGAGCTGCATCCAGTAAGAGTTGTTGAAATTCAGCAGACAAGCCCATTTTCTTTGCAATAATCCTGGAGTAATGTGCCATTCTCTGCACATGCGCCCCTGTTTCTGGATCACGGAACTCGGCAGCCTTGGATAACCGCACGATTAACTCCCTCTCCCTTTCGATGATGGCAGCTGTCGCCAGTTGTACCTCATGTTCCAGTAGCTTGGCCCTGTCCTTGATCAAATTTTGAGAATGGCGCAGAGCGAGTAAATTGCGTATGCGGCTACGGCATTCAGGTATATCCACAGGCTTGGCAAGAAATTCGGTTGCCCCCAAAGACAAGGCCTCATGCCTGACCGCCTTTTCGTTTTCTGTGGTCACCATGACGATGGGGACATCCATGCAATGTGCTAGCCTTCTGACGTTGCGGATGAAATCATGCCCATTCAATCCCGGCATCATATAGTCAACCAGAATAAGATCCGGCGTATTTGACTGGCACCACTCACAAGCTTTGAGCGGATCATCAAAACTTATGGCAGGAAAACCGCTGACCGATTCTGTCAGCGTCGCCAGCAGCAACAGGTTGACGGCATTATCGTCAACGATCAATACATTAGGTTTCGCAGTCATCCTTTTTTTCCATTTATTTGATACTCACACTGGCATCGAAGGCGTTTTTTCTACTATCTTTTTGCCTGACACAGCCTGATGTTTATTAAGTGCAAATAGCACTCTCTACTTTAGTCGTTTTATTGCGCTTATCCAGTCAAATTGACAAGCCCCGTTGATCATCCATTGAACGTACCTATTGGATCTAACTTCAATGTCAACACCTTGATCGCAAAACCAATGCAAGAATATGCCCTGCCTGGTTCAGGTGAATTCGAAAGATTCTGCTGAATAATATCTGTGAACACATCTGTTCCTTTCGATCTGCGCACATTCTCGTGCAAAAGACTAAAAACAAGTTTAAGCAGACGCATGGGCAATTGCCAGCGAAAAACAAGACGCTATGTGATTAGGGAAAGACGGCGGTTCTGGGCCGGTGAAGCCGACAATTGGTCGCAGCAATGGGGCGACGCCAGACGGCATTTGATGAGACGTCCCATAACGGGGAAATGGTTACGGGACAGGTGAATTAACTGATAGTCGCTTCGCCTGAAGTGAATAATATCTGAATTTTTCCACCCGGCAATACAGAGAAACAAGATTTAACCATCTTTTGATGGTGTCGATCTAATTGCCACTAAACAGGTTTTTAAATTGATTGATGGTCTCTTCTGCTTGCAAAAGCTCACTTGCAACATCGTGTATGGGCCGTCGATTAGAACGGGCAAAGTTGCGCAGTACATCAAACGCGCCTTGCCTGTCAGACTGAAATTTGGCCATCAGCAAGCCTACCGCCATGCTGGTTTCGCGGCCAGAAGCAAGCGCAGATGTAAGATTAACCTCGCTCTTCTTCAATTGCCTGATCTCTTTGGCGCGCGCAAGACTTGCCTCAACTGTGGGAACGATATTTAATACATCTACTGGCTTGACCATGTAACCTACCGCGCCGTACTCAACCGCCTGCTTGACGATTTCAGTATCTGAAGTGGCAGACAGGAACATAAATGGAATAGCAGTTTCAGTACGCAAGTGATTCGCCAGATCAAGGCCTGACATGCCGGGCATATTGATATCAAGCAGAGCAATATCAGGCTCCTGCATCAAGATGACATTCAATGCATCTTCACCGCACTGGGCCTGGATGATCTCATAATCAGCCTTCTCCAAAATCCTGCTCAGAAGTGTGAGCGTGAACTCATCATCATCAACTAACAGTATCCTGCTTTTTAAGTTGGCACTGGCGACCATGTAAACCTCTTCTGTTATTTAAGCACTCAAGTGGGCATTAGGTAAATCAGAGCGCCTGTCTGTCAACACTTTACTGTACCAACAAATGGGGAAACCTTAAACAGTTAGTTAATCTGCTTAGCAGTATTTCTTGAGTAGCCACAATGTTTAACCATCTTGCACACGCACGCAACAAACTGGCAACAAGCGGGCAACACATACATCATGGGAACAGAAAAACAAAACGGCACCTAAGTGCCGTTTCAAGATGCGTTCAGTAAATATCAAGCGTAAGTACGCAGCCTGAGCGAAAACTCGCGCAGAGTCTGGATGCCAGATGCCTCAGCGCGTACACACCAGTCCTGCAATTGCTGAACCAGTTGTTCACGGCTGACGGTAGAGCGTTCCCAGATCAGGCCCAGTTCCACGCGCATATCATGCATGGTCTTCAGTGCCAGACTATGAGCCAGTACTTCAGACAATTGCTGTTGCTGCGGTGCTTCAAGTTTGGTTGGTTCACGCTGCAGCAATTTCTTGGTTGATTTCAGCATCTGCGCTTCGAACATGGCTTTTTCACGCAGGCTGGCAACTTCCTCACTCCAGGCGCGGCGCAGGGACTTGGCGTATTTCGCCATCACGTCATAACGGTTGGTGATGACCGCTTGCAGCGTTTCCAGATCAACGACGGTCTTGATTTCCTTGAACTTTGGTTCAGGAGCGACTTTCTTGACCTTGGCCAGACCAACAATTTCCATGCTGCGGATATACAGCCAGCCTATGTCGAACTCATACCATTTGGACGACAGTTTTGCTGAGGTACCAAATGTATGATGGTTGTTATGCAGTTCTTCACCACCAATCAAAATACCGATAGGCAGGATATTGCGTGAGGCATCGGTGCAATCGTAATTGCGGTACCCCCAGTAATGACCAATACCGTTGATGATGCCAGCCGCAGTCACAGGTATCCACAGCATCTGTACCGCCCATACTGTGACGCCAACAACACCAAACAGCAAGAAGTCGATGATCAGCATCAGGGCCACGCCTTGCCAGCTAAAGCGGGTATATACATTGCGCTCCATCCAGTCGTCTGGTGTGCCATGGCCATACTTTTCCATGGTTTCCAGGTTCTTGCATTCTGCACGGTACAGCTCTGCGCCTTCAAACAAGACTTTTTTGATGCCGCGCGTTACCGGGCTGTGTGGATCTTCTTCAGTTTCGCACTTGGCATGATGTTTACGGTGTATCGCAGCCCATTCCTTGGTGACCTGGCCAGTGGTCAGCCACAACCAGAAACGGAAGAAATGGCTGGGTATCGCATGCAATTCCAGCGCGCGGTGGGCCTGGCAGCGGTGCAAGAAAATTGTCACGCTGGCAATCGTGATATGCGTCACAACCATGGTGAAGATAAATACCTGCCAGGCTGTCGCACGGGTCAGACCGTTGGACAGAAAATCAACTACTGTATCGATAAAAGTGCTCAAAATGACATGTACTCCATTGTTATTGACGGCATCTTGGTTGATTTCGCAAAAACGCCATCAACTTTTTTCATTATAGACATCGGACGGCATTGTACGCGGTTTTAGAGGGATTCACCCAATTCTAGAACTAATATTGTTGCCTTGCCTCAAGTTTCTTTGGCTGGACTGTTAATTAAAGTCACAACCCGTTGACCATAGGGCAAATTCACCTGATGCTCTTGCAAAACCTGCCATAAAGCAAGATTCACTGCAGACATGACGCTGGAACGTCCATTTTCAGGATCGGCAATCCAGAACCCTACCCTCAGCTCAAAACCATCTGCGCCAAACTTCAGCAAATAGGCAGCGGGCGCAGGGTCTTTGCACACCCGTTCCACGGTCGCTGCAGCCTCGCCAAGGATGGGCATGATCTTTCCAAGATCCGTTTCATAGCCGACCGTCATATCAGTCCACATGGCGACCGTCCTGTCACTGAGGGAATAATTCTGCACGGGTGAAGACACCAGCATTTCATTCGGTATGACGGCTTCACCGCCATCAGTACCCTGCAAGACGGTATAGCGTGTATTGATTTGCGTGACCCGCCCACTATATTTATCCACCGTGATCATGTCACCTATGGACATACTGCGGTCGAGCAGGATGATGAAACCGGATACATAGCTGCTGGTGATTTTCTGCAAGCCAAAACCCAGGCCCACGCCCAGCGCACCACCAAAGACAGACAACACGGTAAGGTCTATGCCAACCAGGGTCAGACTGATGAGTATGGCCAACAGGATAAATACTGCCCTGCTCACCCGTGACAAGACCACCTTCAGTGAAGTATGCGCATCCGGCAGCTGCATCAGGCGTTTTTCGAGCGCAGCACTGGCCCACATGGCAACAACCAGGGTAACCACGACTGAGGCCACGGCCTGCAATATGGTCAGCAGCGATACCTTGTTTTTACCCAAAGGCAGGGAGACCTCATCAAGGGCAGCGAACAACTCCAGACCCAGACCAGTGAAATGCAGGACGACACCCAGCCAGACCAGGCCAGCAAACAGTTTTTCAAATGCGGCAAGAAAATTGCCTATATAACCATCACGTGCAAAAGTTTGCCGCACCACATAGAAGGCAAATCTTATCAGTGCCAGTGAACCTATGATAGGGAACAGTAAGGACAGCAAATGCGTGTGCTGCCATTTGCCTAAAATCATCTTTGCAATCAGGATAAAAATCAGCGCCAGGGTCGGCGAGAGTACGCGGGTGAAGCTTTCCACTCCCAGCTTCACGACACCGGAATCAGTGTCTTTGGCAGTAAAACTGCGCCTCAGGGCACGCGACAAAACCCATGCGAGGCCAAAGCAAAGAACAACCACCCCAACTTGCCAGTAAAAATCAGGCTGGCCCAGATCCTTGGATAAATCAGACAACAAACTGGCAAGTAAAGGTGTGCTCATAGGCGGTGCTAATTGTGCTTATTGTGCGTACTTTTCGTACGTGCTTATCGTGCGCTCGGAGACTTGAAGTGAATGGCCGTATTAATCTTCTGCTTCCGCATCTGGCGCGGCAGCTTCTGGAGCAACTTTGGCTGGCGCTTTTTTACGCTCCAGTATCGCTGCAAAGAAACCATCAGTCTGGTGCAGGTGAGGATAGAGCTTCAGATAGTCGCCCATTTCCAGATCCACTTTTTGCTCAGCCAACACTTGAGAAGCTGGCACCAATGCATAATCAGCATGCTCAGCCAGGAAAGCCTGGACTATGCCTTCGTTTTCTTCATCGAGAATACTGCAGGTTGCATATACCAGACGACCACCTGGTTTGACCATGCGCGCGGCGCTGGCCAGGATGGAAGCCTGCTTGACATTCAACTCTGCCACGCCTTCTGGCGTCTGACGCCATTTGACATCAGGATTACGGCGCAAGGTACCCAGACCACTACAAGGAGCATCAACCAGCACGCGGTCCAGCTTGCCTGCCAGACGTTTGATCTTGGCATCTTTTTCATGGGCGATGACGACCGGGTGTACGTTCGACAAACCACTGCGCGCCATGCGTGGCTTCAGTTTGGCCAAACGTTTTTCAGAAATATCAAAAGCATACAGACGACCGGTATTGCGCATCAATGCACCCAGTGCCAAAGTCTTGCCACCAGCGCCGGCGCAGAAATCGGCCACCATTTCACCGCGCTTGGCACCCACCAGTTGCGCCAGTAACTGACTACCTTCATCCTGCACTTCTATCGTGCCATCTTTAAACAAAGGCAGATTCTGGATGGATGGTTTTTTACGTACCCGCAAACCTGTGCTGGAATATGGCGTAGGCTCGGCGATGATAGGTGCCTGTGCCAATGTCGTGATGACAGTTTCGCGATCGCCTTTGATGGTATTGACACGCAAATCCAGCGGTGCCGGGGTATTGAGGGACATGGCCAGGGCCAAAGCATCTTCTTCACCAAAGCGTTCCAGCAATTTTGTCCACAGCCATTCTGGCAAATTGGCCTTCATCATCAAAGGCAGGTGCGTGCGATCAATTTCCATGACACGTTGCAGCCAGGCAGTTTCATCTTCTGTCAAACCACCCAGAGCATCGACGCCAACGGCATCAGCCAGACCCAGCAGGCTCAGGCGGCGCATAGGAGAACCTATGCCGGACTCAGAAAAATTGGTATACACCGCTTTATTGCGCAGCAAGCCGTAGACAGCCTCCGCAACTACGCCACGTTCACGTGAACCCAGGCGTGGGTGATCACGGAAATAACGCGACAAAGTGCCATCTGCCGGGCCGGTAAAACGCAGAATCTCACGTAATACTTCTTCGGTATTGACGAGTATGGCTGGAGGTAATCTCATGCTGCTTCCTTCTGATATGCTGATATGGCCCGGACGGGCCTTGTTACTATTTTTTGCTAGTTAATACGGATGGCAAACCGCGCAAGCGATTTTGCTGATACTGGTTAATCAAGCTTCTTATTTCTGAATATCCAGCTTGTTAATTACTGATATGAACACGGTTGCCCTCTATACGCAATTTGCCTTCGACAAATTGCAATACGGCACGCGGATAAATCTGGTGCTCTTGTTCAAGTACACGGTGCGACAGAGTGTCTTCATTATCATCGTCAAGCACTGGCACAACTGCCTGGGCAACGATGGGACCATGATCCAGTTCGGCAGTCACAAAGTGCACGGTGACTCCATGCACTTTAACGCCCGCATCTATGGCTTGCTGATGCGTTGCGAGACCGACAAAACTGGGCAACAGGGATGGATGGATATTCAACATCCTGCCTGCATAGTGTTCAACAAAACCTGCCGTCAGTATACGCATGAAGCCAGCCAGGACAACCAGGTCAGGGGCGAATTCATCTATCTTTGCTTGCAAAGCGGCATCAAATGCCTCACGCGTGGCAAATTGCTTGCTAACCACTACGGCAGTTGGTATGCCACGGCTGGCGGCATATTCCAGGCCACCTGCATCGGCACGGTTGCTGATAACGGCAGCGATTTGTGCTGGCCATTGCTGTTTTGCGGCAGTTTCAACAATGGCTTGCATATTGCTGCCACGACCAGAAATGAGGATAACAATCTTTTTCATGGCGGCATTGTACCGCTGACAGGGGTCTAGCCCCAAATAAAAATGCCAGCATTTGCTTACCGGCATCTATTCTGCGGGATATGAAAATGCTATTCGAAGGAGTAAAACACCCGGAAAGCGACTTTTCTGTCAGCCCAAAAATCGGCTGCGTCGCGGAACACGTCCAACAGCGTCTCACGTGCTTCTTTGTCAAATTTTTGTGTATTTGGCAATTGCTCAAGCACAATCAAAAAACCAGGCTGTGGGCCCGCCTTATAAATCATGTCAGTCAGGCAATCTGACAAGGCATCCAGATTGCGGCACATGGGCTTGGGGAAACCAAAAGACAAGGCTATCTTCCCCAGCACTTGCTGCTTGGTCGCCGCCTCAAGGCAATAGGCATACAGGAAATGCTGGCCCAGTTTGGCGGCTTCGGCCTGTAAATCCGGTACACGGAAAGCACGTATGGATTGCACCACATTCGGCGCTACCGTTGCCAACAAATCTATTTCTCCCTCGGTTGCTGAGATCATATTTACTCTTTAATTCTGCGAAAACTCTCGTAATGGTCTTCCGTGTAATAGTATTCACCCGAAGTCTGTGGGTCTGCTCCGGCAATAATACGGCGCACGCCACGGTTGCGGGCACGCGGCGTCTTTACCGTATATTCATGATAGTAACCACGCTTTTGCTTTGGCAATCTGGATTCATAATTACCGAACACAACGCCATCCTTGTCATAAGGAAATGGGCCGCCCTGCTTGATGAGCTTGAGTGTGGTCTGTGCCTCTTTAGGCAATTCGGCAAGCGCCACCTGACCAACACCATTTGGGCCTTTGGCGAAGCTGGTTGCAGCCAGCAAAGCAAGCGTCAGGAATACCAGCCATTTTTTAAAAAATGTTGGATTTATCATTATTTTGTCTATCCGCACACGCTTAAACAGCGCATAGAGTAACGGTTTGTCGATGATGAATCAACCATTGTTGCAGATGTTACAATGTATTAATTCATACAGTTGTCACATTTCAGATAAAAATACTTTGCGGCAATCTTGCACGACAATCAGGCTGTTTTCACTGGTACCCGCGAGGTAGTATCAACGCCGAAGAAGTGCAGGACATCATCCATACGGGCGCGGGTATCACGTCGCCCCAGAGCGATCAACTCCTTGGTATAGCTTGATTCAAACAAAAGATAAGACGCCAGAGCCGAACCACGCGCTTCGGTAGCACCTATGCCGCCCAGCATGGTACGCACAGGCAAAGGCAGGCTATTGGTATGGCGGCTGGCAATCTCATCCAGCCTTTCTGATGGCGCAATCACCAGTATATCCACGGGCCGCAAGGGTGTTTTTTCCAGCAACTCTGGCGGCAACATCGACAAGGTTTTGTTGATGCGCGTCAGTCTTTCTATATCGACCGCCAGGCTGTCAAGGAAGATACTGGACAAGGCATGACCGGCAATTTGCGCCAGGCTGGGGTAACGCGCAGTTTCAGTGCTGACACTGGGGGGTTCGGTCAAACGTCCGGCGCCAACGATCAAGACCTTTTGCGCCCCCAGATGAATAGCAGGAGAGATCGGTGCCAGTTGGCGCATGGAACCGTCACCGCAATATTCCATGCGCCCGCCCCAATTCAGTGGCACGGCAGGAAAAATAAAGGGAATCGCGGCAGATGCCAGCAAATGCTGGACGCCAATGAAATCACGCTGCGCCAGTCGCTGGCTCCTGACCCAGGGTTCAATATCGGCCAGGGTCTGGTAAAAAGTCAGATGCTGACCAGCCGTATAAGAAGACGCCGTCACCGCCAACGCATGCAGGCTGCCATTGTTGAATGCAGCGTCCAGACTGCCCAAGTCCAGCATGCGGGTCAGTAGGGCTTCCAGTGGAGAATTATCCAGTAGCGAATTTGGTGGTGCTTTGCGCCATTTATTCAGCAACCAGCCAAATGACCACAAGGTCAGCCAGCGCGCGCCGCTACGCATGACACCAAGAGAGTCGGCACGATAGACTTGCGCCGCTTCAAAATTTTCCCAGATATGCAGCATGCGCCCGACTGCATCAGCAAAATTATCGGCTCCGCAAGCCAGTGAAGTTGCATTGATCGCCCCTGCCGAAGTACCGCAGATAATGCCAAAAGGATTGCTGGCAGGATGCCAGCCAGACTCCACCAGTATCGCCGAAATCTCATGCAGCACCCCCACCTGATAGGCCGCACGCGCCCCACCACCCGTCAAGATCAATCCTGTTCCCGCGTTATTGCTCGTTTGTTTAGGCATAAAAAAAGGGCAAATCCAGATTTGCCCTAGTGTAGTAGCCCCCTAGCAATTTGTCATGCTGCACGGCACAGTGAAAGAATCATGCTCTGCAAATACAACAACCGTACTGAGTCGCGTGAAGCCTTGGGATTTTCTCCTCTCAGCATACCAAGGTGCGTAAGTGTTGAGAAAGCGTAGCGAGCGGCGCTAGTTTTGGTTGAGAAGCGCAATCGTACTTTAGTACGATGAGCATCGCCGACCAAAAATCGCGACGCGCAGTAGCTTTATCAGCACTTACTACTTGGGTTGCATGCGAATGGCTCCGTCTAACCGGATAGTTTCCCCATTCAACATCACATTCTCAATAATCGTCTTGGCCAGATTTGCATACTCATCCGGTTTGCCCAGGCGCGGAGGAAACGGCACCATCTTGCCCAAAGCATCCTGTACCTCTTGCGGCATACCCAGCAGCATGGGGGTTTCAAAAATACCCGGCGCAATCGTCATGACACGGATGCCGCTGCGTGACAAATCACGAGCCATAGGCAAGGTCAGACCAACCACTGCTGCCTTGGAAGAAGCATAAGCTGCCTGGCCAATCTGTCCATCATAAGCAGCGACCGATGCTGTATTGATGATGACACCGCGTTCGCCATGTTCTGCGGCTTCAGTCTTGCCCATGGCATCTGCTGCCAGACGGCACATATTGAAAGTGCCGATCAGGTTGATATTGACCACGCGCTGGAATACGTCGAGCGGATGCGGGCCATCTTTACCGACAGTCTTGATTGCGGGTGCAACGCCGGCGCAATTGACCAGGCCGCGCAGAGTACCCAGAGTAGCTGCCGCCTCGACGACTGCTTTGCCATCGGCCTCGGAAGTCACATCGCATTTGACAAACTTGCCACCCAGCTCAGCCGCCAGCGCCTCGCCCGCCTCTACCTGCACGTCAGCCAGCACGACCTTGCCGCCATTGGCAACGATCATTCTTGCCGTAGCAGCACCCAGGCCGGAAGCACCGCCAGTAATAATAAATACATGATTTTGAATTTGCATGTTTGTCTCTCCAGGCTATTATCTATGAGCACATTAATCGAATTGTGAGGATGGTGCTTATTTGTGTCCACTTATCTGCGTCCACCGAGTTGCATCCTATATGACGTTTACGTAAACGTCACATCCACGTATTGTAGCGAATAATCTTCTTCGCGCAAAAATAAAAAAGTGGCAGCGATATACTCGCCACCACTTTCCATTACTTTCTTTTCAAGCAGGCTGTTGCTTATTTACTCGCAGATACCGGATCGGCCATGGCTGGAGGTGGTGGCACCTCTGCCGGAGTCGAAACCGCCGAAGCCACAGGTGCGGCAACTTGGGTAGATGCAGAGGATACAGACGCTGCCGGAGCTGCAGTCTGCACAGGCTGGCTGAGATGGCTACCGGCTGCGCTTGTCGGTCCTGCTGCTGGCAGCAAGGGCACCAGCAACAGCGCCACGATATTGATGATCTTGATGAGCGGATTGACTGCCGGGCCAGCCGTGTCCTTGTACGGATCACCAACAGTATCGCCAGTCACGGCAGCCTTGTGTGCTTCCGAACCCTTGCCACCAAAATGGCCATCTTCTATATATTTCTTGGCATTATCCCAGGCACCACCACCAGTCGTCATGGAGATGGCAACAAACAAACCAGTCACGATGGTCCCCATCAACAAACCGCCCAGCGCGGCTGGCCCGAGCAATAAGCCAACCAGGATAGGCACAATGACAGGCAACAGCGAAGGAATAATCATTTCCTTGATCGCCGATGTCGTCAGCATATCAACAGCCTTGTCATACTCAGGCTTGCCCGTGCCATCCATGATGCCCTTGATTTCCTTGAACTGGCGGCGCACTTCGACCACCACGGCACCGGCTGCACGCCCCACGGCTTCCATCGCCATCGCACCAAACAGATAAGGGATCAAACCACCAATAAACAGGCCGACGATGACTTGCGGATTCGACAAATCAAACGAAGTACTCTTGCCAACTGAATCCAGCGCATGCGTGTAATCAGCAAACAGCACCAGCGCTGCCAGACCGGCTGAGCCTATTGCATAACCTTTTGTAACTGCCTTGGTAGTGTTACCGACGGCATCCAGAGGATCAGTAATGGCACGCACAGAGGCTGGCATTTCCGACATCTCGGCAATACCACCGGCATTGTCAGTGATAGGGCCATAGGCATCGAGCGCGACGATAATCCCCGCCATCGACAGCATGGAAGTTGCCGCAATCGCGATGCCATACAGGCCAGCAAGGTTAAATGACACCAGGATAGCCACACACACAGCCAGCACGGGCCAGGCCGTCGATTTCATCGATACACCCAGTCCTGCAATGATATTGGTGCCATGACCAGTAGTCGATGCCTGTGCCACATGCTGCACCGGTTTGAAGTCTGTGCCTGTGTAATATTCAGTGATATATACCATCAAGCCTGTGAGCACGATACCGACCAGGGCTGAACCCATCATCTTCATGCGCATCGCTTCATCAGGCCAGACCTGCCAGGTGACGACAGCAAAACCGATCAGCGATAAACCGGCAGCCCACCACAAACCAGTATAAAGGGCAGACATGATTTTCTTGCCAGGCTTGGCTTTGACCATGGAGCAGCCGACAATCGAAGCGAGAATGGAAACCGCACCCAGCAACAAGGGATAAACAATCGCTTCGGTGACATTGGTGGTAATCACCAGCGCCCCCAGCAACATGGTGGCGATCAGAGTCACGACATAGGTTTCAAACAGGTCGGCGGCCATACCGGCGCAATCACCAACGTTGTCACCTACATTGTCGGCAATCACAGCGGGATTGCGCGGATCATCTTCAGGGATACCGGCTTCAACCTTGCCGACCAGGTCAGCACCAACGTCCGCCCCTTTGGTAAAGATACCGCCACCAAGACGGGCGAAGATGGAAATCAGCGATGCCCCAAAGGCCAAGCCTATCAGGGGCTTGATGACATCATGCTGGGTCAGCGTACCGCCGGCAGCATTCATGACCAATACCCAGTAAAAAATCGTCACACCCAGCAAACCAAGGCCAACGACCAGCATGCCGGTGATGGCACCACCGCGGAAAGCCACGTCCAGCGCCTCATTCATGCCCTTGGTTGCGGCCTGCGCAGTTCTCACATTTGCCCTGACCGACACATTCATGCCGATGAAGCCGCAGGCACCGGACAACACCGCACCGATCAGAAAACCGATGGCAGTAATCAAACCCAGACCTGGTATGGCGGCGACGGCAATGAACAGCACCACGCCAACAATGGCGATGGTACGGTACTGTCGTGCGAGATAAGCGGCAGCGCCTTGTTGAATGGCTGCGGCAATTTCCTGCATACGTGCATTACCGGCATCCTGCTTCAGGATCCAGCTGCGCGATATCAAACCATATAGTACGGCGATGACGCCACATGCGATGACAAACCAAAGACTTGCTGTCATGTTGACTCCTCCAATGTTATGGGCATGTTGGCCTTGTGGGCACATGCATTTTTTTAACGACAAAGTGAAACAACGACAATTCTTCATTTTTCAGACTTTGATGCCAGACTGCCTTGCATCAAATGACAAAAATGAATCCTGCACACTGCGAAACTTTTACGTAGCCCATATTTTTGGAGAAATCTGGCTGGGGCTTAGCCGTACTTAATAGCTTGGTAACTTGATAGCGATAAAAAAAGCGGACAGTACAGTCCGCTTTTTACTTACTTATTCGGACAGCGCCGCAAATGCGCTGTCACGGATGGACTCTACCGGTCCGACGCCAGCAATCTTGCGATACTTGGGTGCGCCTGGTTGACCAGACTTGGCCCAATCGCCATAGTAAGACAACAGCACTTCAGTTTGTTCGTGATAGACGGACAAACGTTTCTTGACGGTTTCTTCCTTGTCGTCAGGGCGCTGCACCAGGTCTTCACCTGTCACATCATCCTTGCCTTCGACTTTTGGAGGATTGAATTTGACGTGGTAGGTGCGGCCAGAACCAGGATGAACACGGCGGCCACTCATACGGTCGATGATGGCTTCATCAGGTACATTGATTTCCAGTACATAGTCTATCGTTACGCCAGCATCCTTCATCGCATCTGCCTGAGGCGTGGTGCGAGGAAAACCATCGAACAGATAACCATTGGCGCAATCTGGCTGTTTCAACCTGTCTTTAACGAGGCCGATGATGATGTCATCTGATACCAGTCCACCGGTGTCCATGACTTTTTTTGCTTCCAGACCCAAAGCCGTTCCAGCAGCGATTGCGGCACGCAACATATCACCAGTAGAGATTTGAGGAATATTGTATTTTTCTTTGATGTAATTGGCTTGTGTACCCTTGCCGGCACCCGGCGCTCCCAACAAAATAAGACGCATGTTAAATTTCCTAAGACGAGTTTGAATTTTTTTACTTGTATTATCAAATCGTGCCCGGCAGTGGTTTCATTGCAGGCACGGCTCTTTTTGCTTTTCTTCTTTTAGCTTGATAACACAGTTTCTTTTCACGAAACTTACCACAATTTTCGCAATTCTTGATGCTTTGCCACGAAAACTTGGGGTTTTGCCCGTTTTTTTATACCTTATCCCTGAAAAACTGCCTGACACGTTCCAGGTCTTCTGCCGTATCCACGCCGGATGCGGGGCTGGAAGCTGTCACATGGACAGCAATTGCATAGCCGTGCCACAAAACCCGCAACTGCTCCAAAGCCTCAATTTGTTCCAATGGAGAAACAGCGAGTTGCGGATATTTTTTTAAGAAATCGTTGCGGTAGGCATACAAACCAATATGGCGTAAAGGTGCATAGGCTGGCGGGAACTGTTCGCGGCTGACAGCAAATCCATCCCTGTGCCAGGGTATGGTTGCGCGTGAAAAATACAGTGCGCGGCCATGCTTGTCCAATACCACCTTGACGACATTGGGATTAAAACCATCTTCGACCGCATGGATAGGATGGGCTGCAGTCGCCATAGGCACATCAGCGCTCACCAGCGCTGCGGTAGCGGCAATCAAGGCCGGATCTATCAGTGGTTCATCACCCTGCACATTGACGACAACGGCATCTTCTGCCAGGTTCATGCTGGCAGCAACTTCGGCAATGCGGTCAGTACCGGACGGATGATCAGGCCGCGTCATGCAGACGGGCACACCGTGGGCCTTGCAGGCTGCGACGATATCAGCATGGTCTGTAGCCACCATAATGGCGCTGGCGCCAGACAATAATGCCTGCTCGGCGGTGCGCACCACCATGGGCTTGCCACCTATGTCAGCCAGCGGTTTATTTGGCAAACGGCTGGAGGCCAGCCGGGCCGGGATAATAGCGATAAAACTCATAAAACTTACGCCTTGGGTCTGGCATCAAGCTCTTCATTCGTCAGCGCACGCGCCTGATCTGCCCACATGATGGGGATATCATCGCGTATCTGGTAAGCCAGTTTATCGCCATAACAAATCAATTCCTGACTGGCTTTTTGGTAAACCAATTGTCCTTTGCACAAAGGGCAAACCAACACATCAAGCAGACGTGCGTCCATGCTTTTTCTCCGAAATCATTTGTATCAGGGATGCGGCAAAAGCTGCATCAAGTTGAGCTTCGACTGGTACTACCCAGATGCGGGCATCGTCCAGTAAAGCCGGGATTTGCCTACATTTTACTGCATCCTTTTCCGTAATCAGGATGCAATCAGCATCAACACCTTCAAAACTCTGCGCATCAAAGGCATGATGATCAGGAAAAGCCCAGGTCTGGCATGCCAAACCCTGCATTGCCAGCATAGTGAAAAATCGTTGTGGATTACCTATGCCAGCCGCTGCCAGCAAACGCTGTCCTGAGAACTCGACCAGAGACTTGCACTGGGCATTATCATTCAACCTATAAGCCTGACCTGCCTGTAACTGCATGCGCACGGTGTCTGCTGGCATCCCGGGCGGAAATACTGCTTCCTGCGCCGGCATATTGCAGATAGTAAAATCACGTCGTCTTTCCACGGGTTCACGCAAAGGCCCGGCTGGCAAAAGCCAGCCATTGCCAGCCCCGCGCTGGTCAAACAGCACGAGTTCAACATCACGCCCCAGGGCATAATGCTGCAAACCATCGTCAGCAATAATAATATCGACTTGCGGATTGGCTGCCAGTACGCAACGCGCCACGGCAACACGGTCACGCCCTACCGCTACCGGGCATGCTGCCCTGGCAGCAATCAATACTGGCTCATCACCAACCTGCTGCGGCTGCGAAGCAGCATCCAGCAAAATTACGCTCTCGGCATGCACACCATAACCACGCGAGATAACAGCCGGATGCCAGCCTGCAAGCTTTAATTGCTGCACCAGCCAGATCACCAGCGGTGTCTTGCCGGTACCGCCGATAAAGATATTGCCAACTACGACCACAGGTACGGGTAATCTGGTTTGCGCTTTGTAGCCCATCACAAACAAGCCAAAACGGAAAGTCACGATGAGCTGGAATAGCCTGGACACTGGCCACAGCAGGCATGCCAGCAGCCCGCGCTTTTGCCAGCTACTCAATAAGACTTTTTCCAATACTGCCCGCATGTCACTCTCTTGTTTTTCTCTAGCTGTTTTCTACAAAAAGAAACCGGGGAGTAACACTCCCCGGTTTCTCGCCAGCTCCTGAAGCACGACTCTACTTACAAGCTGGTCATTCCATACTTTACTTTGCAGTTGCCTGGGCCGCAAACGTAACCTTGGCCATGCCCGCAATACGTGCGGCTTCCAGCACATCAATGACAGATTGATGGCTGGTTGCCCGGTCTGCATTGATGATGATCACAGGATCAGGCTGGGCACCGGTCTTGCCAGCTTCCAGCGCTGCTGCCGCTTTTTTCAAGTCTTCCGCCAGGGTCAGAGTGTCAAGGAAAGACACGGCCTGGTTATTGATCTTGTAGCGTCCCTGGGCATCAATACCGATATCTATCTGATTCGGTTTGTCCTGGGCTTTTTCTGCGTCAGCGGTCGGCAAGGTGATCTGCAGTTCGGTGAAGCGGCTGTACGTCGTCGTCACCATCAAAAAGATCAGGATCACCAGCAAGACATCGATAAACGGGATCAGGTTGATCTCTGGCTCTTCCCTGCCCCTTCCTTTACGAAAATTCATGACTACTTCCTGGAGCTGTGGACGACATCAACAAACTTGATTGCCTGTTGTTCCATATCGACGACGATGCTATCAACAAGCGCGCGGAAATGACGCCAGAACACCATCGCAGGCATGGCGATCATCAAACCAAAGCCAGTGTTATACAAGGCCACAGAAATACCATGCGCCAGTTGCGCAGGATTGGCACCGGTCGCGTTTTGCGAACCGAAAATTTCTATCATACCGACGACTGTACCAAACAGGCCCATCAAAGGTGCCAGAGAAGCAATCGTGCCCAAAGTAGTCAGAAAACGCTCAAGTTCATGAGCAACAGCACTGCCCGCTTCTTCTATCGATTCTTTCATGACTTCACGTGGCGCATTGACATTGCGCAAACCTGCTGCCAGAACTTTACCTAAAGGAGAATTGCCAGCCAGTTGTTCTATGACTTCGGGCTTGACCTTGCCAGCCTGATAAACACGGATAACTTCGTCCAGCAAAGTGGGCGGCAAGATACGGCTACGACGCAAAGAAAGGCTGCGTTCTATGATTAATGCCAGCGCGATCACTGAGGCAATCAATAAAAAATAAATTGGCCAGCCCGCGGCGCGAATGATATCGAACAAATTAACTCCTTGAAGGTTCCTAAATCCAAGCCCGCAATGTAGCGCGTTGTCTGCCTGCGGGCAAGAGTGCAAAGCAAAAAACTAGGCACAAAATGTTTCAAAGCATAATTTTCAACAAAAAGCATAAAGTTTGCCGTCATCACAGCAAATTATTACGATTGTATTGCGATTGAAAATATTCACTGTTTTACACAAAATCTGTGCGCAAGCTTGTGGATAAGTACATCGATTCCGCCTAAGCCCATGATTTATTTCATTTTTTTGACTGTGCCAAAGATTTAGGCACAGCGATTTTGTGGATAAAACAGCATTTTTTCCATTTTAGCCCCGTCTTTTCTACACATAATTTGTGGACAAGTATGTGCAAAAGTCTTGCACATACTGACAAGTGACTGATTTAAAAGAAAATTATTGTACTGCCAATATTTTAGGCAAACATCCAATCTGACGCATTTTTGCACAAATTTTCAGCATAAAAATGTGACTAGGAAAATGCTCTGCGTTTTGCACAAAATATGTGGACAAGATTGTGCATTACCGTAAATAAATGCCACAAGTCACTGATTTTTAATCACTAATCCCCACTGCCAGAAAAACAGGCAAACGGCAGTTTTTCTGCGACACAATACTTTTTCCACAGAAAAATTGATTTTAAGACAAATATTTATAAGCCAGATTTGCACTAATCCAGGCTTTTGCACAAAATATGTGGACAACTATGTGAAAAAGTATAGGGTATGTAACTAAGTCACTGATTTTAATCATTCTTTTATTCGCGCCTAAAAAGTGGCAAACTCCAATTATTCACAGGCCGGTTTAAAATATTGTCTTTATCATCATTTTCTCTGTAGATTGCAGCTTATTCTGCACAAAATGTGTGGACAAGCTTGTGTAAAAGCGCAGGGAAAGGCACTAAGTACTTGATTTTAAAAAAGATTACCGCAGTGCAAATATTTTAGGCAAACCACCAGAGCTGGCTGGAAAATAAAGTTTTCAACAGCTTAACCACAATTTCTGTGGATAAGTTTGTGCACAAGCGGCTTGATGCAGCGCAATGTCCTTGATTTGAAAGGGAATTTTCATTTTGCCTCATTCTTTTGCAGATTGATTTTTATTAAAAATCAAAGACTTAGATAGTAAACTTTCATTTCTTTTGACATCTCAGAGGCAAAATGACATGATGACCAATCCACGCTTCTGTGGACAGAATTTCAGCCGCCAAGCTTTATGAATCCTGAATCGCCTTACGCCCCCCAGTAAACACGCCCTCCGTGATGACAGTTACGGCGCTGAATCAGGCCGTTGCTCAGCTTTTGGAACGCAACCTGCCATTGACCTGGGTTTCTGGCGAGATTTCCAACTTTACCCGCGCCGCGTCTGGACATTGGTATTTCACTTTAAAAGACAGTGGTGCCCAGGTCAGGGCCGTGATGTTCCGTGGCCGCGCGCAATATGCAGACTTCCAGCCCAGAGAAGGCGACAAGGTAGAAGTACGCGCCCTGGTCACCCTGTACGCGCCACGCGGCGATTATCAGTTGAGTGTAGAGGCCATACGCCGCGCCGGCGTTGGCAATTTATATGAAGCATTCTTGCGCCTGAAAGCGCAACTGACGCAGGAAGGCTTGTTTGACGTTGAACGCAAGCGCCCCCTGCCCACCTTTGTCAAAACCATAGGTATAGTCACTAGCCCGCAGGCTGCCGCCCTGCGTGACATCCTGACCGCGCTGCACAGGCGAGCGCCACACGTCAACGTCATCCTCTACCCTACTCCAGTACAAGGCGAAGGCGCAGGCATGAAGATCGCCCAGGCGATAGCCTCTGCCGCTGCCCGCGAAGAATGCGATGTCTTGCTGGTTTGCCGTGGCGGTGGCAGTATGGAAGACCTGTGGGCCTTTAATGAAGAAGTGGTCGCCCGCACCATCGTCAATTGCCCCATGCCTGTGATCGCCGGCATAGGCCATGAAACTGACTTTACCATCGCCGATTTTGCAGCCGACTTGCGTGCTGCCACACCTACCGCCGCCGCCGAGCTGGCAGCCACGCCCAGGGATGCCTGGCTACAGTTATTACAGCGCCAGGCGCAAATACTCAGCCGCTGCATGCACAGACAACTGGATGACCAGGCCCAGACCCTGGACTGGCAAAGCCGCCGCCTGCTCAGCCCAAGCTCTGCCATTGCCGCCAGACGCTTGCAACTGGCAAACCTGGCCAGCAACCTCAGCCACAGCGCCAGCTTGCCGGTGCGCCAGGCCAGACATGAGCTGACGCAACTGACCCTGAGCTGGCAAACACACAAGCCAGACCTGAGCAAACCCAGGCTGCTGCTGACCGACATGCAAAGACGCCTGCAGCAAGCAGCCAGACACGTCCGTGAAGGCCAGCAACAGCAGTTGTCGGCACTGCGCAGCCAACTGGAGTTGCTTAACCCACAACGCACGCTGGAGCGCGGCTATGCCATCCTCAGCGATCACAAAGGCAAGGCCTTGCGCAAGACGTCTGAACTTAAACCACAATCACTGATACAAGTCAGACTGGCATCTGGTACCGCTGAAGTTGGCATCAGTAGTGTGCAAACCAAACTGGATTGATCCATACCGATACAAAACCAATTACCTGCAGTGCCAATTACAGTCATCATTTTGCGCATATACATAGAATTTGTATAAGGCCGCGTGCACGCTTTTGCACAAAAGCTTACAATGCTGGTCTGGCTTTTCCGGATTGCCGGAAATGATGAACTCACGATAAAAGGACACGATATGGAACATACCTTACCGGCACTGCCTTATGCACTGGATGCTTTGGCTCCACATATCTCCCAGGAGACTCTGGAATATCACTATGGCAAGCATCATCAAACCTATGTGACCAATCTGAACAACCTGATCAAGGGTACAGAATTTGAAAACTCCACACTGGAAGAAATCGTCAAGAAATCTTCTGGCGGCATTTTCAATAACTCCGCACAGATCTGGAACCACACTTTCTACTGGAATGGCCTGAAACCTAATGGCGGCGGCGCACCAAGTGGCAAACTGGCAGATGCCATCAATGCTAAATGGGGTTCTTTCGATGCATTCAAAGACGCTTTCACCAAGTCTTGTGTAGGCAATTTCGGTTCTTCCTGGACATGGCTAGTCAAAAAAGCCGACGGCACACTGGACATCGTTAACACGTCCAATGCAGCGACACCACTGACTACAGCTGACACACCATTGCTGACTTGCGATCTGTGGGAACACGCTTACTACATCGACTACCGCAATGCACGTCCAAAATACCTGGAAGCATTCTGGGCACTGGTCAACTGGGAATTTGCAACAGCAAACCTGGGCTGAACCAGCTTGTCGTGATGCCAGTCACGTCATGAGATATTCATGACATATACATCACAGATGAAAAAAACCTGCGCATGCATCAGCACCGCAGGTTTTTTTTCATCCATCATTCAAGCTGATTATGCGAAGATCATGGCTCAAATGAGCGCCAGGAACTTTCCCCTAAGCTCTATCGCCTTACTCTTTGAACAGCATGCAAACCAAAGCCTCTCCTCTATTACGTTTTCTCCCCGCCATCTTCATTTTCATCTGGGCATCCGGTTATGTCGTTGCCAAATATGGCCTGCCTTATGCAGAACCACTGACCTTCCTGTGCCTGCGGTATCTGGGCGTGATCATCTTCATGCTGATACTGGCGCTGACCATGCGCGCGCCCTGGCCTGAGCGCCGCTTCTGGCTGCCGATAGCTATCGCAGGCATCATGATGCAGGCCATGTACCTCGGTGGTATCTGGTGCGCGGTCAAGCTAGGCATGCCGGCTGGCGTCGCCGCACTGATCGCCAATACCCAACCCATCTTTACTGCATTCCTCGGCCCCATCATCGGTGAGCGCATCTATGGCAAACAATGGGCAGGACTGGCGCTTGGCATTTGCGGCGTAGCGTTGGTCGTGGCCAACAAAATCTCTGTCATAGGCTTGTCCGTCAGCAGTGTGGCACTGGCCGTCATAGCGTTGACAGCCATGACCATAGGTACGCTGTACCAGAAAAAAACCTGCCCCAGTTTTGATGTCAGAACTGGGCAAGTCATACAGTTTGTTGCATCTTTATTGGTGACGCTGCCATTCGCACTGACGCTGGAAACCCAGACCATCATCTGGACGCCACAATTTTTTGCCGCCATGGCCTGGTCGGTATTTGTACTGTCCGGCGTTGGCATCTCGGTGCTGTTCATCATGATACGGCACGGCGAAGCGACCAAGGTCACCAGCTACATGTACCTGGTACCTGCAGTCACAGCCGCCATGGCCTGGCTGATGTTTGGGGAGAAGCTGACGATGACAGCAATTTTTGGCATGGTGATTGCCCTGGCGGGTGTGGCGCTGGTGGTGAGGCCATCGAGATAAAAAATTTGGGATTGCGCTTATTGCCGCAATCCCGATTTTTTGCTTCAGGCTGCTTCGCGCCAGCGGCGCAATCGCACGGTCAGATAAAACATTCCTGCTGCAGCCACCACACCCAGCCATAATTGCAGGCTGAGCATCGTCTGCCAGGATACTGACAGCACCTTGCTGAAATCTACGCCTGTGCCCGAAGGGCGGGCGAAACTGGCAAGCGGGACATGTTCAAACTCTATCCATGCACCTGGAAGTATCCCTCCCAATGCACGTCCAACAATCAAATTGCTGAACCATTTCATGTCACCGTTTTGCCCCAACAGCAAATCCAGCATCCCCACCAAAAATACCAGGAGCAATGGTATGCCAACTGCCCACAAAAACACCCGGGACTGCGCCCAGCTCGATACAAGCATCAACCAGCCTATGCTGGGCAAAGCCCACAGGATATACACTGGCAAGGTAGCGAATAACTGCAAGGGTGCCAGATACAATTTTCCATTCAAGAACAAATCCTGGAATACATACACATCCTGAGTCGTCAATGCAATACTGACTATCATCAACATGAGAAAAGACATGGCGATAGCGCACAGGATAAATATCACCGGAACGGTCAGACTGGCGGTGATTAACTTGGACAATACCGTTTGAAAATCCGAGACGGGCAAAGACTTCCAGAACAAGATACTGCGATCTCGCCGGTCATCAAATAACGCACCCAGACAGTAAAAGAAAATAATGATGGCCATTACTACCAGCATGGGGCCAGAGAAAAGCAGATACATGCTTGCCAATAGATCACCGACTCTGGGAACATCTTCTTTAAATGTTGCTACCCGTCCCAAAATCCTGGCACCAAATAATGCATGCCCTCTGAGGAAGGGCAGGATAAACACAAATATGATCACAGTGGCCACACACAAGGGTGTCCACAGGAACATGCCCTTGTGTTCCCAGAATTCACGCTTTAAAAGACTAATCATGGTTTTCATTTAGCAATTCCTTTCATGCTGGCGACGAACAAGTCTGCCACGCCAGGTATGCGTGTTTCACCCAAGCTGGCCAGTAACTCCTGCGCAACGCCATCAAACAGCATCACCATTTTGCCAAATACTGCACGTTGATCGATGGGCTGTAAGGCAACTGCCTTTTCCATATTTTCCGGTGTGACCATCACTTCAACAAAACGCCCGGCCATTTGCTCCATGCTGGTTTCCAGCACGATTTTTCCATCATCAATAAAAATCAGGTCACTGAGAATATGCTCAACTTCTTCCACCTGATGCGTAGTAATGATGATGGTTTTGTTTTCATCAAAAAATCTTCAAGCAGGTTTTGATAAAACTGTTTGCGGTACAAAATGTCCAGGCCCAAAGTAGGCTCATCAAGCACCAGCAATTTCGCATCAATGGCCATGATCAGCGCCAGATGTAATTGCACTATCATGCCCTTGGACATGGATCTGACCTTCATGTCCGGCGTCAACTTGGTATTGGCCAAGTATTTCTCAGCCTTGGTACGGTTGAATTTCGGATGGACGCCAGCAATGAAGTCTATCGCCTGCTTCACTTTGATCCAACGCGGCAAAATGGCGACATCGGCGATGAAGCAGACATCATTCATCAGCGCATCACGCTGGGTACGCGGGTCCAGGCCCAATACCTGCATCTCACCATCAAAATTACCCAGACCCAGTATTGCTTTGAGGGTGCTGGTTTTGCCTGAGCCATTCGGCCCTATCAGACCTACGATGCGACCGGGAGCAATCTCAAAGCTGATGTCATCCAGCACCCGCTGTCTGCCATATTGCTTGCTGACGCCACGGGCGGAAATGACGCTGTTTATAGTATTGGTAATACTGCTCATTTGCCTCCTCCTGTCGCCATCAAACCCGGCAATTGCTGCACATCCAAACCCAGCCTGCGTATGCGCTCCAGCATGGCTGGCCATTCTTCTTCAATGAAACGCTGGCGTTCATTTGCCAGTAATTTATCGAGCGCTGATTCGGTCATATACATGCCCACACCCCTTCGTTTTTCCACCAGTTCTTCATCGACCAATTCCTGATAGGCTTTCAAGACCGTAATCGGATTGAGCTGGTACTCTGCTGCCACCTGCCTTACCGAGGGCAAGACATCGCCTGGCTTTAACAAGCCATCCAGCATCATGCCCAGCACCCGCTGCTTCAATTGCCGGTAAATCGGCGTCTGGTCATTCCAGTTAACACTCATGCTTGCACCTTCCTGTGAATACCCGGGACAACGAGATTGATACTTCTAATGTGTCATCCACAAGTAAATTAGTGTTGTAGTTAACTATAACACTAACTCAATTCAATTTGTGCAAGTTTTTTGTGGCGCATGACAAGAAAAAATCGGCATGGCACACTTGTCAATCTTTCCTCTTCTGTATGGATAGCACTCATGCATCGTCTGACCTCTACTTTTTGTCTGCTTGTTTTATTGTTCATCACCACCGCAGCATTCGCCGATTGTGTTGAACCTACCAAGCAAGAACTAAAGTCCGCAAAATCTGCTGGCTGGAAGCTTGACGATGATGGCAAGCGACAAAGCCTGGCGCTCTCTGCGGCTGATTGCCTTGGTAACCCGGATACAGAATTACGTGATGAACTGGCGTTTGAAGGGTTGTCCGCCTGGATGCGTACTGAGAAGCTGGACGTCGCGACACTCACCAGCCTGCGCATGAAAATGCTGAATGCCGTGCAGATGCCTGCGGCGGAAGAAAGCAGTTTTTTGCGACCCTTTGCTATATTGACGCTGGCAGAACTGGTACGGGCAGACAGGAAAAAACCATATCTGAGTGCTCAAGAAAGAATCGATATCGTCAATGCTGGCAGTCATTACCTGACGAATCTGCGCGACTATCGCGGCTTTGATGAAAAAGATGGCTGGCGACATGGCATAGCCCATAGTGCTGACTTGATGCTGCAACTGGCGATGAACCCGGCCATAGAAAAACCCCAGCATGAAACCATGCTGGCAGCCATCGCTACGCAGATCGCCCCATCCACGCATTTCTATCAATATGGCGAAGGGGTAAGGTTAATGACGGCCGTGTATTACCTGGCACGCACACCAAGTTTCAACAAGCACGACTGGGATCTATGGTTCAACAAGCTGATAGACAACAGCATACAACCTGGTCCTTACACTCAGGCCAGACTGGCGCAAAGACATAATGTCAGTGCCTTTTTGCTGCCCCTGTATTTTTCAGTCAGGGAGAGCACCGAACCCGCCCTGAAGGAAAATCTCTTGCCCGCTTTGAGGGAAGCCCTGCGCAAAGTCAATTGATACCCACCCCTCACGACAAAGCATGCAGCGCAGCACGGCGCGCATGAATGGCCGTAGTATCAAACAAGGGCACACCGGCATCATCCTGGCCTACCAGCAGGCTGATCTCGGTACAACCAAGGATGATCGCCTGCGCCCCACTCTCTTTCAGGCTGGCCATGATGCGGCGATAGTGCTGGCGTGATGCCGGGTTGATCTTACCCAGGCAAAGTTCTTCATAAATGACCTGGTGAATAATGTCACGGTCTGCCAGCTCGGGCACCAACACTTGCAAACCATGTTTGCTATGCAAACGCTCGCGGTAAAAATCCTGCTCCATGGTAAAGCGCGTACCCAGCAAACCTATCTTGCCGTAGCCCGCATCCTTGATGGCTTGCGCAGTAGGGTCGGCGATATGAAACAAGGGTATCGCGACCGCTGCCTCAATAACATGCGCCAGCTTGTGCATGGTGTTCGTACACAACACCAGAAAATCTGCACCCGCCAACTCCAGTGAACGTGCAGCTTGCGCCATGATGACACCAGCGGCATCCCAATCACCGGCACGTTGCAGTTTTTCTATCTCATGAAAATCGACGCTATACAGGATGATTTTTGCAGAATGCAGGCCACCAAGTTTTTCCTTGATGGTTTCATTGATTTGCTTGTAATAAGGTATCGTCGATTCCCAGCTCATGCCGGCTATCAGGCCTATGGTTTTCATTGCAACTCCATGTGTAAATTAAAGGCCGCTGCCCTGGCCATTGGATAGAACGCCTCTATAATAAGCAGACCGCATTTCCAGGCTATCAAGAAATTTCAGCAGAGAGCTTTTGTCATGAGCATGGATACTATCGACATCAAGTGGGCAAGACTGGAATTATTACCAGCCGCGCCCTATACCACCAATAGTGCATCGTCCCATACCAGCCTGGGTCTGGCGTTTGCACGTCAGACAGGCGTGCATGCGATAGGCAGCGATATCCGTCATGACTTTGATGCCTGGCCAGGCGACTTTGCCATCAGCACCGCTGGCTTACCGATGTTTTCAGAATCTGCACATGGCGGTGAATACCTGCTCATGCACATCACCAATCCTGATCTGCTGGCAGACATGCGTGCATCATCGCCGAGACAGATATTCCATGGCGACAAACAGGCCGTCATGCTGGCCTGGCAATTGCGCAGTCTGCTCTTGCAAAAAGATAAAGATGCTCTGCTCCTGCAAGAAAAAGCTGGCCTGTTTTTGCAGCGGGGCTTAGCGCTCGCCAATGAAAAATCAAGCAAGGTAAAGACATCTAGCCCATATGCACAAGACAAAGTTTTACATGGCCGCATACTGGATTACATCGAAGATCAACTCGACACCGCCTTGAATCTGGAAGAGCTGGCAACGATGGCAAATATGCCACTGCTGCGCTTCTTGCGCAGCTTTGCCCATGCAACCGGCACCACACCACATGCCTACATCACTGAGCGTCGCCTGCAAAGGGCGCGCTTGCTCATCCTTGATAGCAATTTATCTATTGCAGATATTGCAGCAGATTGTGGTTTTGCTCATCAATCCCATCTTGGCAGCGCCTTCAAATCCAGGCTGGGACTCAGCCCTCAGCAATACCGCAAGCTGCTTGGGTGAAGCTCAATCCCACAAAAAACTGAAGCTAACTCCGCTTTAATAAGGCAAAAGCAAATTTTCTACCGAATTTTGTAGAATTTGTTTTCCTGTGGAACTGTCTTCACTGGCATTTGTCTATGGAAAATGCGTTAATTCCAGCGATAGCTTGCTAACATCGGCATTTGCGCATCACCTCCTGATCAATCCCATACCTGCTAATTAAACTAAAACCAAGGTTTTCACTATGTCTCGGAAAATTCTCACCGTCAGTATTGCGCTCGCTTTTAGCGGGGCAGCCAGCTTGCTATTTCCTCAAGAAACTGCGCAGGCCGCACCTGCTGCCCCAGCAATTGCTAGTGTCGCCAAAATCAAGCCAGCCGACCTGACGCTGGAACAGGTATACCGCGCCAAAGGCTATGCAGGCCAGGCCGCCCGCCATATACAATTCAGCAAGGATGGCCGTTACCTGGCATACACCTGGAACCCTTTCGGTGAAAATGGTTTTGATTTATATGTACATGACACCCAGACTGGTGAAACCAAACGCATCACTTCACCAGCATTGATGAAAACCTACGATGCGCCAGAAGACTGGGAACGCTTCGATAAAAAAGCCAAACAAAAAGAAAAAGAAGAAGCCGAGCGCCAGGCCAAGGCAGAAGCCCAGGCCGCCTACCTGCGCGGTGAAAAAGTCAACCTGATGCAGTGGGAAGAAACCGCGCTGGAAGAAGTGAAACGTGAACTGGCCGAAAAAAAAGCCAAGGACGCTGCCAAGAAAGCAGAGGCTGATGCAGAAGCCGCCAAAGAAAAAGCGGCCGCCGCAAAAACCGGCACAGCCAGCGTAGCTAAAAACGACAGCGACAAAAAAGAGGAAAAGAAAGAAGCCAAGGACGACAAGGCCAAGGAAGTATGGGAATTGCGTGACGAGCTGAAAAAGAAACTCGAAAAAGAAAAACTCAAACCGACTGACCTATATCCTGGTGTGGATGCCCTGGTCTGGGCGAATAAAAAGAATGAACTGATCTTCCAGTATCGCGGCGACCTGTTCCGCCTGAATGCCGCAGATGGCAAGATAGAACGCCTGACCCAGACTGACAAGCCTGAACGCATCGTCGCCTTCAAGGCAGATGATAATGGCTATATCTACATGGATGAAAAACGCCTGTACAGCGCCAGCTTTGGCAGCAGCACAATACGACAGTTGAACCGCGAACTGATACACCCTGACGATGCCGAGAAAAAATACCGCATCGCCAATACCGTGCTCAGTGAAGACAAGCAATGGATGGCGATTTCTGCCGAGGCACCTGATGCCAAGCCAGAAAACGGCAAACCGCCCCCACCTTCTGAACGCCAGGTAGAGATCATGAACTACAGCGAGCGCTTTGCTACGGCCAAAAAAGTGCCGCGTGAAGTGTCCGATGACAAGCGCAAAGTACCTGCCACGGCCCTGTACATACGCCGTGTCGGCGAAGCATCAGCACGCCAGCCACAACCAGTCTTCACCAATGATGGTGGCGATGTCTGGTTTGAAATGAGCCCGGTAGCCTGGGCCAAGGATGGCAGCCGTTATACCTTCTCCACCTGGGAACGTGAAAAAGACTTGCTGCGCATCTATGTAGGCAAGGCAGAAGAAGGCGTCAAGCCACAAATGGTTTTTGAAAGACGTGGCAATGTTGGCCACGAAGTTGTCAATGTGCTGGCACCACGCTTCACTGCAGACAGCCAGCAACTGGTTGCCGTCCTCGACGAGCAAGGTTATCGCCAGCCCTACGTGATTGATGTCAGCAATGGCAGCGCAAAACCATTGCTCAAAGGTGATTTTGAAGCCCACAACATCATCGGTTTTAGCGATGACAATAAATCCATGTTCGTACTCGCCAACAAGGATGATTTTGCCGCCATGAATGCGTACAAGGTCGATCTCGCAACTGGTGACATGAAAGCTCTGGGCCAGGCTGGTGACTTCCACCGCAACAGTACCGTGACAGAAAGCGGCGACAAACTGGCCAGCATGGCAGGCCAATGGGCCAGCCGCCCTGAATTGAAACTGGTGGATATCAATAAAGCGAAATCCACGACGCTGACACAAAGCCATGACCCGCATTGGAATGCGATAGACCTGCAACGCCCTGAGCGCTTCAGTTACACCAACCGCCATGGTGACAAGATACAGGCTTATGTGTTCAAGCCAGCCGGTCTGAGCTCATCTGACCACCGCCCTGCGATTGTCTACACTTATGGCGGCCCACTGAATGACAGGCATATCGTCGAGACTGACAGCTTCCAGCAGACCGCCTATATGTTTGGCATGTATATGGCAGCCAAGCATGGTTATGTGACTGTGGCAGTTGACCCACGCGGCCACTCCAATTATGGCCGCAAGTTCAGCGATGCCAACTGGGAACAGGTAGGCAAGCCGCAGGCAGAAGACCTGGAAGACCTGACCAAGTACATGCAAAAGAACCTGGGCGTAGATGGCAAACGCATAGGCCTCACAGGCTGGAGCTTTGGCGGCTTCCAGACCCAATACACCATGTACACCAGCCCTGATACCTTTGCTGCCGGTATCGCCGGTGCTGGCCCGACAGAATGGGAAAACTACAATAGCTGGTACAGCGGCCGCACCATAGGCAAGACAGAACGCAGTAAACCCAACCTGCGTAAATATTCGCTGCTGCCCCTGACTGCTGGCCTGAAAAAACCGCTGATGCTGGTACATGGCATGCAAGACCCTAACGTGCTGTATCAGGATACAGTGAATGTGTATCGTGCATTGCTGGAAAACGGCAAGGAATCCCTGGTTGATCTCTTCCTTGATCCAGATGGTGAACATGGCCTGGGTGGCACAGTCAAACCCAAGGCTTTGCACAAGAAATATGAAGCTTTCTTCCTGCAACATTTGGGCAAGGCTAAATAAGTAATGAACTAGCCGTAGTCAGCTGAAATAAAAGAGCGACCAAGCTGGTCGCTCTTTTCGCTTCTATCAAGGGAATACACTACAGAATTGGCCCTGAAAAACAGGGAACGGCAATTTCGCATTAAAATTACCGTAGATTATTTGCGCAAGCATGCTGATAATGCCCCCATCGCCTGATTTTCAGATCAGGCAAGCACCGATTCAGGAGTTACCCATGAAAAATAGCATCAGCCAATACCTGTACTCTGTCTGCCGACAGGCAGCACAAGAGTTTCGTCAGATAGGACAAAAGGTAGGAGAACGCCTGCTGCGCACGCCCTTGCCAAAAATCCTGGTTATCATTCTTGCTATCGCGCTGCTGATCACGATTATTCCGCTGATCATTACCTTGTTTATTGCTTTTGTACTCATCAGGATATTATTGAAAATCATTTCCGTGAGCGTACGGCAAAACCGGGGTAAAGATTCAAGCGTGCCGTATGAACGACGGATCAAGGATATACATTGATCCAGTGGTGGAAGAAATCGCCTGATTATTATCCCACCATCAGATTCCAACACTGAAATTCAGTCCAGGAAAATCCTGAGTCAGATTTTCTTTCAGGCTGCTGGGCGTCAGCCCTGTCCAGCGCTTGAAAGAACGCCGGAAATTATTCGCATCATGAAAACCCAGGTGCATGGCAACTGCCTCATTGTCGTAATGTCTGCTATGGAATAAATACAGGGCGACATGCGTGCGGACCTGATCCAGCTCGGCCTGGAAATGCGTACCCTCTTTGGCCAGATAGCGTTTCATGCTGGCCGGGCTAACTGCAAATGCGGCCGCCAGTTGCTCCAGGCTGGGGTTGCCTCGTATATGGGTCAGCAGGTAATCATAGACCGCATTTAACAGGCTCGGCGTTTCATCGCTGAGCAAGGCTTCTTGCTGTGCCTGTTGCAAGGCCAGGCTGGCTGCCAGCGCATTACCGCGTGGCCACGGCAAATCCAGGTATTCTGTGGCGATCAACATGGCATCCAGATGGCAATTAAAACGCAACTCACTGCCGAGGTGTACTTCATGTTGCTCGGTGTGACGGGCAGCGCTGCGGTTGAAACAAAAGCGCCATGGCAAGCGCACACCACTAAGCCAACGACACATCGCAACCACGGCTGTCATGTGCATCTCGACTATTGCCGGGTGCAGACTGGGGGCGCCATAGCTATTCATCCAGTACAAGACAGCCATATCCTTGCCTTCACTGAACCTGGGTCTGAGCAAAGGACACAGGCGGGTGGAATGCGCGCACAAAATCTCCAATGCCTGCCGCAGGCTTTGTGCCTGCAATAATGCATGACTGACGCTGCCAAAATGCCCAGGCAGCATTTGCTGTCCCAGCATGAAACTGCTGTCGGCACTGCGCAGGGCCTGTAGTGCGTTACCCAGCAGTTGCAGATATTGCTGCGGACTGATGCTACATTGCCCTTGCGTGATCCGTGCCGCCTCAAGGCTTACACTACGCAAGATGAGCTCATCATCGACTTCGCGGCTGCGCGTATAGGCCAATATCTGCGCCGCATGGTACCCGGCTTGCAGGCAGGCGTCTGCCGCCTGATGGAAATGCATTACAAGCCCCTCGTTGCCAACTGCGTCTCAGCAGAGGCAAGTGCATTGGCTTCCACTGCGCGGCTGAGCCTGCTCAACAAAGTATCTGGCGCATCGTCTGCCATAGTGCAGGCATGACGCATGCTGATTTCCAGCGTCGCCTCTTTGGCGCAATAACGCATCTGCCTGACCATCTTGCACAGATGCACGGCCAGTGCCTGCGCCTCTTCCAGACTGGTGTCATGCAAGACCAGGGCAAACCTGTCGCCTGCATAACGACATAACACATCTTCATTACGCAGGTTCAGCAAGAGCATGTGGCTGACAGCCTGCAAGACACGGTCGCCCTCATGCTGTCCATGCTGACGGTTGATCAGATGGAACTGGTCTATGTCCAGCAACACCAGCGCACAGGGCACGCCGGGATGGCTGTCCAGCTCCTGCTTGATTTGCAGGCGCAAATAATCAGCATTGCTGAGCTGGGTCACACGGTCAATTGCACGGTGGTCACGGAACAGACGCTCACGCTTTTGCAAATGTTCATTCAGCGTGAACTGTTCTTCGCGCCAGTAATACATGCCGGCAGTGACGATGAGCATACCGGCAAAGACCAGCATGGATTCCAGCCAGTTATCCCAGACATCTTCCTTGGGTATCGCAAAAAACTCATCCAGGCAATCTGCCCATGAACCCAACATGATGGCTGCCAGGCCAAATGCAAACAGCCGCGTCACCAGCCCCTTGGGACGGCTGCTGAGCATGATCAGCAACCACAGGCCAGACATCACCGAGGTACCGCCTTCACCGACGATGTCCATCCACTTCCATTTGATGAAGGGCTTGGGTGTGCCCATATAGGCATATAGAAAAATAAAGGCAATCAATGCCACGCAGGCAGTGATAATGAAGTTTCTATGCAGGCGCAGCATGGAATTTTTAAGCATTGCATTCACATCCTAAGGTCAAGTCGCGCGAGGGTAATGGACGTGCGTGACGGGACGATGACATGCGTTCATTTTCGTATGGCATATGGATGAAAAACAACGGGGGTGCAAACGGCTCAGTTCTTTTTCATCTTCACGGGTTCAATGCCTGAAAGACCTTTCACCGCAGAGGCACAGAGACACAGAGACACTGAGAAAAGCAAGAGGAAAAAATCTCTTTGCCAAAATGGATAGACTTGATTTGAGTATTCTCTTCTTTCTTCCTCTGTGTCTCTGTGGTGAGCTTTTTGGTCTGTTTTTCAAAATGGGCCCGTTATCAGTTGAGTATCGCCAAACGCAAAAGTCATTTCAGCTCACATCTTCGCGATTTACAGTGCGATTTCCCCGCAACGGCAAATCCTGCTCCCATCTGTCACAAACCCGACACATGTAACTCCTAGAATCCGCCCACTCTATGCCATCCATTACCTGCGGAA
This sequence comes from Undibacterium sp. YM2, assembly GCF_009937975.1. Classification (NCBI taxonomy): domain Bacteria; kingdom Pseudomonadati; phylum Pseudomonadota; class Betaproteobacteria; order Burkholderiales; family Oxalobacteraceae; genus Undibacterium; species Undibacterium sp. YM2. The sequence goes on along the minus strand of NZ_AP018441.1, from coordinate 1,697,238 downwards.
AATTTCACTCATGAAAACCCTGAAGAAAAAACCTGTCCCCCAACTATCCATCATCATGCTGGGCATCTCAGCCATGCTGAACGCCAATGCCCAGGGGCCGAACGTAACTGTCAGTGATGCCAGCAGCGTTGTCATCAGCGGCCAGCGTGCCAGTTTGCGCAAGGCGCTGGAGATGCAGGAAAAGGCCGACAATATCGTCAGCGTGGTCAGTAGTGATGACATCGGTGGCCTGCCAGATAAAAATGCAGCTGAAGCATTGGCACGCCTGCCCGGCATCTCGGTACAGCGTGATCAGGGCGAAGGCCGCTATATTGTTGTACGTGGTCTGGGTGCTGACCTGAATGGCGTCACGATCAACGGTGCTCTTGTGCCCTCACCAGAGGCCAGCCGCCGTGCGGTAGCGCTCGATGTATTGCCTGCCGGGATGATACGTTCACTGGAAGTCACCAAGACCCTGCGCCCTGAACAGGATGCCAGCTCACTCGGCGGCGCGGTCGAAGTCAAGAGCCTGACTGCCTTTGATTTGCCAGGGAAATTTCTCACTTTGAATACGGGTGCCAGCTATGACCAGGTTACAGGCAAGACCAGCCCTAATGCAGGTCTCTTGTGGGCTGACCGCTTTGCTGGTGGCAAGCTGGGTATCGCTGCTGGCATTAGCGCTGAGAAACGCAGCTTTGGTTCAGACAATGTGGAAACCGGTGGTGCCTGGGACAATGGCAAACTGGGTGGATTTGAATTGCGTGATTACCTGCCTGTGCGTGAACGACATGCCTATGCATTAAACCTGGATTACAAGCCGACTGCATCACAGACTTACTTTATGCACGGCTTTTTGAGTGACTTCAGCGATGATGAAGTACGCGACCGCATCACCATAGGCAGCTTTGCCAGCGGCACTCTGGCCGAAGGTGCAACGACTACGGCCAGAGCAGAGCGCCGCATACGCCAGCGTAAATATACCCAGACCATCAGCTCCATCGAGCTGGGCACGGAACAAAAATTCAAGGACTGGAAACTGGACCTGGCAGCAGGCTCCAGCCGCGCCAGTGAAGATACGCCTGAAGCCCTGAATGATGGCCGCTTCCGTGGCAATGCCAATTTCGCCGGCGTTGGTTTTGTCGATGGAGAAATACCCAAGATCATAGGCCCGGCCAGCCTGTATGATCCGGCGAACTACAGCCTGAATGCCATCAGCCTGCAACAGCGTTTTTCCAAGGATACTGAACAGCATCTCAAATTTGATCTGACCCGTAAGTTCCATTTCGAGCAGTTTGAATCGAATCTGAAATTCGGTGCCAAGAGCAGCCGTCGTGAAAAGACCAATGACACCAATCAATGGACTTACAACAGTAGCAAAACCAGCAGTGGCAATTACTGGGGGCCGGGCTCTACGTCCATGAGCGCCTTCGTCCAAAACCAGGCGCTCGATTATCCCCTGGGTAATATAGGCACCGCCATCAGTGCTGACTTGATACGCGCCCGCGTGGCAGGCCTGGACAGAAATGCTGCGCGCCTGGTGCTGGAATCTGCCATCAATGATTACAAGATCAATGAAAATATTGACGCCGCTTATCTGCAAAACAGCTTCGACATGGATAAGCTACACATACTGGCCGGTGCCCGCGTAGAGCGCACGCAGTTTGATGCCGCTGGCACGCAAGTGACTGGAGGTACCAGCCTGCAAGCCATCAGCCGCCAGCGCAGTTATTCCGACTGGTTGCCGTCCCTGCACCTGCGCTATGACCTGGACCAGAAAACCAGTGTGCGCGCGGCCTGGACCAATGCTGTCGTGCGTGCCAACTTCAGCCAACTGGCACCCGGCATCAACCTCACCAGCACTACCGAGGCAGTGATTGGCAACCCGGATTTGAAACCACTGAAAGCCAGTAATCTTGATCTGGGTGTAGAAAAAATTCTGAGCCATGATGGCAGCGTATCTGCCTATCTGTTCAACAAGGATATCAAGAACTTCACCTACACCACCAACCTGGCCGGTTCAGGCGCATGGCAGGGCTATACCAGTGCGGTGTCCTATGCGAACGGTGATACAGCCAATGTAAAAGGCCTGGAACTGTCTTACTCGCAACCTTTGCGCATGTTGCCGGCTCCGTGGAAATATCTGATCGTTGGTGCGAATGCCAGCTTGACACGCTCCAGTGCTGACATTGCCCGTTTTGATACTGCACTGGGTAAATCCCGTAGCCGTTCCATCAGCCTGCCCGGTCAGTCTGACCGTGTCATGAACCTGATGCTGGGTTACGAGCATGGCCGTGTCAGCAGCCGTCTCGCGCTCAACTATAAATCTCCTTATCTGCTGGAACTGGGTACGGATATTTTGCGCGCAGATCAGGACCGTATTGTTGACACCCAAAAGCAGCTCGATTTTTCGCTGGCCTATCAACTCAGCAAGCGCTTCCAACTGGTCTTTGAAGCGGCAAACCTGAACAATGAAAAATACTATGTATACCAAGGTGCGCATCAGTACAACGCGCAATATGAACAATATGGACGTACTTACAAAATCAGCCTGAAAGCCAGCGTATTCTGATGAGAATGAAAACGATGAAAACAAAATATCTGATATCGAGTCTGGCATCAATACTGACCTTTTCCTGCGTTTCAGCAGCAGGTTTGCCACCCGCAGTCACTGGCAGAGCCCAGGAAATAATCGCCCTGCCAGATGGCGGCTGGCTCACACTAGACAAACAAGGAGTGCGTCTTCTGGACGCGCAAGGCAAGGAACGCAGCAAAGTCAGCCTGCGGGCAAAACACCTTGATGCCCGCCCTCACACAGATGGCATGCTGGCGGTCTTCACGGATGCCGACACGCAAAAGACGTATGCCTACTTAGCAAATATAAAAACCGGGCAACTGCGTTTGCAAGCCAGCATGGCTTCTCCAGATTTTTCACTGGAAAGTGTATGTCTGTACCGTGATGCACAACAGCTGGATCATGTCTTCCTGATTGGCAAGGAAGGACTGAGCGAACAATGGGTCATGCACAAAGGCAACGCGCAACTGGTACGCAAGCTGGCGCTGCCACCACACAGCAAGCATTGCCGTGTCGATGACCAGAGCCAGACCCTCTACCTGAGCGTGCCAGATAGCGGCGTCTGGGCATTTACGGCAGAGGCAGAAACTGCAGCCAAACTGAAACCTGTCGCCATGCTTGCTCCATTTGGAAAATTGCAAGGAGGTGCAGGTGCCATCAATGCGTTACCGGGTGGCGTGGCGGTGCTAGATGCCGTTGGCAAGAAACTGCATCTGTATCGCCAAAAAGATGGGCAGCATTTCTATCCTGAACAAATCTTGAACCTGCCTTACAGTGCAACGAATATCCATGTGAATGCATCCGGCAATAAACTGGATTTTCTGCTGCAGGATGAACAGGCAAAAACCTGGCGCTCCAGCAGTACTGCCTGGACGCAGCCAGCAGCCTCAGAGATAGTGGTCATCGAACCCACAGTGCAAACCGATACCGTCGCCCGTCATGGCGATGTTGCTGATGATCCAGCCATCTGGGCGCACCCGCAAGATGCCAAGCTCTCACGCGTGCTGGGCACCAATAAGAAACAGGGCCTGCTGGTGTACGACATGCAGGGCAAGCAAACCCAGTTGCTGGAAAGCGGGCGTTTGAACAATGTCGATGTACGCCAGCATATCAAGTGGGGTCAGCAGAGTTTTGACATCGCCATGGCGACCCAGCGTGATGAAAATAGTCTGGTGCTATATGTCATCAATGACCAGGGACAAGTAGCAGAGGCAGCCCGCTTCGCTACCAAGCTGGACAAAATCTATGGCTTTTGCCTGTACCAGCCACGCACCGGTGGTCTGGAAGCCTTTGTGAATGACAAGGATGGCACTTACCAGCAGTTCCGCATCAATCACAATGAGCAAGGTTTCAGCAGCAGCCTGGTGCGCAGTTTCAAGCTGGAGAGTCAGCCGGAAGGCTGCGTGGCGGACGACAAGACTGACCGCCTGTTCATGGGTGAAGAAAAGCGCGGTATCTGGGTCACGTCTGCCAAGGCAGATCAGCCTGCGGATTTGCAAATGGTGATGCCTGTTGGCAAACAACTGGTGGCTGATGTTGAGGGCCTGGCCATGTACTTTGGTCAGCAGAAAAATTACCTGCTGGTATCGAGCCAGGGTGACAGCAGTTATCTGGTGCTGGAAGCCCAAGCCCCTTATCGTCTGCGCGGCAAGTTTCGCGTAGGCATGAATCTGGCCAAGGGTATTGATGGCACTTCAGAAACAGATGGGATAGAGGTCAGTTCTGTCAATTTTGGCGGCGAGTTCGCACTAGGCATGCTGGTCGTGCAAGATGGTTACAAACGCCTTCCGGATGGTACGCAAAACTTCAAATATATCCCCTGGTCTGCAATTGCCAGATCATTCAAGCTGGAGTGATTTTGACTGGTGTCGCGCCTGAAAAAAACAGGCGCGATACAAATTCATGACAATTTGCCGACACTTTTCCAGAAGTCTGCTTTACCTCAGCGTCTATGATTATAGTGGACTGTGAAATTAGATAATGAGGCGGCAAATTGAAAGCTCGACATATATTACTGACAGGCAGCTTGTCTCTGATGACCAGCCTGCTGGCAGCCTGTGGTGGTGGCAGTTCGTCTGCAAGCAACCCTGTGGTAACACCACAGGTCACCAGTCTCAGCTTGCGTGGCACGGCGGCAATAGGCAAGGCCATCGCTGATTCGGCTGTCAATTACAAATGCCGCACAGGTACAGGGGCGACAAAAACTGCTGCCGATGGCACGTTTGAAATCAATCTGCCCGCAAGTAGTGCACTTCCCTGCGTACTGGAAACCTCCAATCCTGCGAATGGCAAAAAACTGCATGCGCTTGCGGTCAATACTGGTGTCATCAACCTGACGCCCTTGACCGAGATGCTTTCTACCCGTCTCATGCGTACCGATATGGCTACTTTTTTTACCAATCCTGATCTGGATGCGGTAACAAAGACCCTGACCAGCACCAACGTCACGACGGCGCAAACCGAAATTCGCAATGTACTCAGCGGCTTGCTCGATACCAGTAGCATAAGTGATTTTTACAGCACACCCCTGAAAGCAGCCACCAGCGCCAACCCGGCAGGTGGAGATGCTCAGGACAAAATACTGGACACCCTGAACCTGGCATTGGCAGCAAATTTATACGAGCCGCTACTGACCATGCTGGCGAAAACGAATCCACCTGCCGGTCTCCCGGTATTTGGCCGTCCAGGCTGCTTAATACAGTTAGTCGACAAGCAGTTCATGTCATGCAGTGGTCCCGGCCTTTGGGAGACAGCACCCCGCATTGATATAAGCCCAGGTGCCTTGATCATGAAGCCAGGCAGCAAACAGGTATTCAATGCTGCCATCAACTATCCACCTGATATCAACTATATAAGGCAACCTGTCACCTGGCAGATTGTGGAAACCGATGGTGGAGTTATCAGTATCAATGGCGAATACACCGCCCCCAGCAAGCCAGGTACTTATCATGTCAGGGCACAGCGTGAGGATTATCCTTCACTGAGCACGACTGCTCTGGTAGTCGTGGATAACAGCACACCTGACTTTGTGCCAACGCTGAGCGTGGACAGGCACATTGTCAATGTCATGCCGGGTGCGACCATGGGCTTGCAGGCAAGCATTAATTATCCACCAAATGTCAACTATATACGCCAGCCAGTGACCTGGAGTGTGATTGAAGCTGATGGCGGCAGCATTAACTTGTCAGGTAATTATCTTGCGCCCACAAAAATTGGCACTTATCACGTCAAAGTGCAGAGAGATGACTTTCCGTCTATATACGTAATACTCGATATTTTGGTAAATTACCCCCCTGATTAGAACTTGCAAGATTTTCCCGAGCGCGTATGCTATCGACAGGCTCTGGATGATTGCAAAATAAAGTTAAATTATAAGTTGCTTTTGAGAATTTATTGACTATCATACAGACAGTCAATCATTCCTCAAGGCAACTTTTAGCATTCTGTACAAGCACAGCATGCAAACTCATGCAGCAATAGCCTATGAGTGGAGGAATCGCCAGATGTTTACCGGGAGAAAGTCATGGACAGGTTGGAAATTTTTAAAAGCATAGCCGCAGAGGTAAATCGTGGGGACATCGTCTTCCCTACCAATGTGGAAGCTTCGCTAAGACTACAACGTACCCTGGACGATCCCGATTGCCATATAGATACGGCAGCCAAGCTCATCATGGCTGATCCCTTGCTTTCAGCCCGCACTGTTGCCATCGCCAATTCGGCAGCCTACCGCCGTTCGACGAATGAAATTACGCACGTCCGGCTCGCGGTCAACCGCCTCGGTTTCCGTACTCTCAAAGCCATGCTGGCTGCCGTCATCGTGCGCCAACTCAATAGCAAGGTCACTGACCCGGTTTTAAAGCACAAGGCCGACAGATTGTGGGAACACTCTGCCCATGTCTCTTCACTGGCGCAGGTCATTGCCAAACAGGTCACCAGGGTAGATCCTGAAACTGCCATGTTTGCCGGTATCGTGCATGAAATTGGCGGCTTTTACCTGATCTCCCGTGCAGAAGAATTCCCTGGCTTGCTTGATGGCGAACCAGAAATCTGGATTGAATACGGCGAACGCATGATAGGCCGCGGCATTATGCGCCAGCTGGGCATACCCGAGAGCGTCATGCAGGCAGTAGAAGCCATGTGGCATGGCGTTTGCGCCTTCCCTCCAGAATCCTTGGGTGACACCCTGATCCTGGCGAATGACATCGCACCAGTGCTGTCGCCTCTGCATGATGTGGACAGGGAATACAATAAGAAATTTGCCCGCCGCCTGAATTTTGATACTGAAGACAGTAACTTCCAGATCATCATGGAAGAGCAGGAAGAACAGATAGATACTCTGGCTACTGCCCTGATGATGTAATAAAGAAGCAAAACCTCAGATCACTATCCGCCAGCCCTTTTTGTTCATGGCAAATGCCAGGCCGGCAAACACCAAAGTAAAGCATGCTGCATAGGCGAAGGATGAAAATTCTTCGCCTGTTTGCTTTTGCAGCACAGCTATAAATACATGCTGGTAGATCGCATTTGCCCAACCAGTCCAGGCCAGCACACAAGTTGCCAGCCATGCGCCCGCATAAACGGCTATCGCATTCACACCCAGGCTTTTACTAATCGCAGGCCAGCCCTGCCTGTCTATCAGCAGATGCATGCCCAGCAAGAGCAAGATCGCCCAGGCACTGGTCCAGCACACAAAAGATGGCGTCCACAGTTGTTTATTGAAAGGCAGATAAGCTGACCAGATCAGCGCCAACAATATCAAGCCAGCCGCACCTGCCAGCATGTGCATCAACTGCGCATCACGCATGGCCCTGCCCGCCCAGACGCCGGTCAAGACACTCATCATTGCCATCACTGTAGAAAGCAAACCTTCGGGCTCTTGCGCGAGACCGGTTTGTACATCAAAGCTATACGCCAGTTTGCCGAGCATGGCAGTATCTATTTTATCGACCAGGTTCAGATGTGGTTCATACGAACCGCCCCAGCCCAGCAAAGCCCAATATGCCAGCATGGCCGCGAGGCAGAGCAACGCCAGGCTGGACAATTGCCGCACGTAGGTCATCAGGAAAGCTACCACTGCATAACAAATGCCTATGCGCTGCAAGACCCCAAGCAGGCGGAATTGACGCCCGTCTATCAAGACCCAGGCGACGAGGTGCAAGCTGATACCCAGCATGAACAGTCGCAAACCGCGCCAGAGTACTTTCTTGCGTATATCAACAATATGGCCAGCTTTACTGATTTGCGCATCCACAGACATCGCTAAAGACGCACCCATGATGAACAAGAAGGACGGGAAGATAAGATCCGCAGGTGTGCAACCATGCCAGGCCGCATGTTCCAGCCAGGGATACACATGCGACCAGTCACCGGCATTGTTTACCAATAGCATGGCAGCAACCGTGAGGCCGCGCATCGCATCCAATGCTGCAAAACGTTTTACTGTAAGCATATCCAGCTTCAGGGTGTGCTGAGACCAGTACAGAAATACCAATTCAGCCAGGCAAGCTTACCCGGCATCAAGAAAAATCTCAGAATGGCCAAGCGATGGCTTAATACCAGTGCTAAAATCTGACAAAGTGGTATTTAACCTGCTCTCCTATAAAAAAATAGTAAAAGCTTTTGCCATTTCATAGCAAGAATACAGAAATACTGCCTCAAACATGTGCATTATTTGAGGTCAATTTCATCCTTGCCACATCTTACTGGCACTTAAGTGGCATTGCAAATATAAAACCAGTTGACCAGCAATTTTGCGGCTTGTATGTTTGCGTTGCTGACAGATAAATACAAAAAATAATATAAACGCACCGGGTTTAAGAACACCCTCAACTAGAGACACTTACATGAGCATAGAAAACACCAAGACTCCCCAGCCAATGCGCTGGGTACCCAGCCTGTATCTGGCATCTGGCCTGCCGTTTTATGCTGTCGCCCTGATCGCCGGGCTGATGTATAAAAGTATGGGAGTACCAAATGACCAGATCGCCCACTGGACGGGTCTGGTCGGTCTGGCCTGGGTGTTCAAGTCTTTATGGAGTCCCTTCCTGGAGGCTGCTGGCAGCAAGAAAATGCTGGTAGTACTGTTCCAGTTGACGGGTGGTGTGTCGCTGGGTTTGCTGGCACTGTCGCTGCAACTGCCTGCCTATTTTGCGATCAGCATTGCCCTGCTTGGCGTGGTCGCCATAGCCTCTGCCACGCATGACATTGCCGCCGACGGTTTGTATATGGCCAGTCTGAGCAACGCCCAGCAAGCGAGTTATGCTGGCTGGCAAGGCGCATTTTTTAATGCAGCAAAATTCATTACCCTGGGGCCTTTGGTGTATATGGCCGGTTATCTAGAAAAAAGCCTGCCGCCAGCACAAGCGTGGACGATCATTTTTGCCATCATGGGCGTGCTCTTGTTCGGTCTGGGTTTGTATAACAGCTGGTCGCTGCCAGGCACTAAAAATACAGAAAGCAAGGCGTCTGTACATAGCATCTTCGTCACCTTACAAGACGTGATCATTGAATTCTTTAAAAAGCCCGGTATCTGGCTGGCGATTGTATTCATTATCCTGTTCCGCGCTGCGGAAGGCCAGATACAAACCATAGGCCCCTTGTTCTTGCGCGAAGCCAAAAACCTTGGTGGTCTGGGCCTGACTACTGACCAGGTCGGCACTGCTTATGGCATAGCTGGCACCATCGCATTCCTGGGCGGCAGCATACTGGGTGGTTACTTTGCCTCCTGGCTGGGCTTGAAGCGTGCGCTGCCATGGTTGATACTGGCGATGAATACCCCAAACCTGGCTTTCTTCTTCCTCAGCAGCAGCCTGCCAGAAAGCATGACTGTCATCACCGCAGCGCTGGCATTCGAAATGTTTGGCTATGGCTTTGGTTTCGTCGGCCTGATCCTGTTCATCATGCAGGTGGTTGCGCCTGGCAAATACCAGACAGCTCACTATGCGCTGGGCACAGGCGTCATGCAACTGGGCTTTGTGTTTTTCAAGACCATCAGCGGTGATATACAGGTTGCGCTGGGTTACCAGAACTTCTTCCTTTGGGTTTTGCTCAGCGCCATTCCTGTGCTGGTCATGACACGCTTTGTCTCTTTTGGTGACAATGCCGGCGACAAAGAAGGCAACAGCAAGGCTGCGTCTGAAGGCATGGCAAAAACTGCAGACGCCTGATCATCTTTCTCACAATGATGCGGACAGCAGTTCGCATCATTCCGCAACACCTGCAAGCCTCCCGCCCCTCTGGAAACAACACCAGCCGAAGACAAATTCATTTCCTCTTTACTATCTTTTCAAAAAGGATTGTAATTATAATCATGCGCAAACATGTACAACTGCGCATGACTATCCAACCGGGAGATCTATCTTGCATTCGACCAAAACCAACATCCTGCGCCAATTAAGTGCCGTCAGTTTATTGCTGATCAGCACCAGCCTGCTGGCACAAAACACAGGCATTACCCGCACCATCGTCACCAAGGCAGATTCGTCGATACCCGGCAAGGAAGACGTGATTGCCCGAGTAGAAATTGCGGCAGGTGCGACGGTAGGCTGGCATACCCATCCTGGCGATGAAATCAGTTATATCTCGGAAGGCGAGGCAGAGTTGCTGGTCGCCAACCATCCACCACGCAAGGTCAAGGCTGGCGAGGGTTTCGTCATCCCTGCCGGTGTCGTCCACAGTGCAAAAAACCATGGCACAGTACCCATCAAGCTGGTCGGAGTCTATGTCGTGGATAAAGACAAGCCGCTGGCTTCACCAGCCTCTGCCCCCTGATATCCCGGCTTGCTCGCTTAATCCGTATAGCGCCTGAAGATGGCATCAAGCTCACCACTCTTTTTGAGAGTGGCGATGGCCGCATTCAGGCGCGGCAGGGCATCGGCTTTGGATGGATGCAGCCTCAGCATCATCTCGCTTTCATCTATCATGCGGCCTTCATCACAGGCATAACGCTGCGCATCGACCTTGGTCCAGTATTGCCGCACATAGTTGCTGATGATGATCTGGTCAAAGCGCTTAGCCCTTAAGGTGAGCAAGAGATTGGGGGAATTGAAGATGTCTTCCCTCTGTATCTTGCCACTGGCAAAAGCCACTTCAAATTCGGGATAGGAATAACCCGAGATCACACCTACTTTCTGACCATAAAAATCGCTGACAGCCTGTTCTTTTGGTGTTTCTCCAGGACGGAAACAGAGAACAGCCCTGGGCAAGCCAAAGGCGATGCTATACATACCTGGCACTGGCGAATGACTACGCCACTTTGGATTGGCTCCCACTTCCATATCAAGCTGCCCATCCTCAAATGACTTGAGCAGCCGGCGCATGGGCAGATAGCGCTGCTCAAGCTTGTCGCCACTGAGCTTGACAATAGCTGTCATCAGATCGGGGAAAATACCCCTGGGACCAGCCTTGTCCAGCAAGACAAAGGGCGCATCGCCACCTTCATAATAAGCGATACGAAAAGTGTCCGCCTTTGCAGGTAGGAATACCAGCATTGTTGCAGCGAACACACAGTTTTTCATCATTGCCGACCCTTTTCCGTATCAATCCCCGGCAGTGTAAGCGAGAAAAATGACAGATACGTTCTGATAGCCGTGCTGATTTGCAAACTATGGTTAAGCAAGAGGTGGTGAATGCAGGTCTGGCTCCGTCACTCAGCCCCTGAAAACCGTCACTGGTCGCATATCCCCACAGGCTGGCTTGTTCAAAATACCAGTTACAGCTATCTTAGCTTCATGAAAACCGCACATACATCCTCCCCACGCTGGCCTGCACTGCCAAGACTACGACAAATTGCCGTAGTGCTTATCATCAGCCTGCTGATCGCCTGGGTGACCACGCCAGTCTTCCAGTCACCTTTCTCGCTCGTACTCAAGCGTACCACCTTCATCGCCATGGTCATGCTGCTGGCATTCACGGTCTCTGGTACCTGGCGCTTGCAGTGGTTGCCGCGCTGGATACCACGCTGGCTGGTGCGGGTGACCGCTGTGTGCCTGCTGGCACCGTTTGCCAGCCTGACAGCCTATGTGGCGATAGCGGGCAGTTTCATGAACTTCATCAGGGCGAATAATCTCTTGTCAGGTTTTGCTACCAGTACGATACTTGCGTTGTTTTTTGGGTCCCTGGTCGCCGTCGCAGCTATCAAGCGTGAAGACAAGCAACGTGAACGTGCAGACCGGCTGCAACTGGAACTGGAAAAGAACGCGCTGGAACGTGAAGTGCTGGATGCCCGCCTGCGGCTGTTGCAAGCGCAGATAGAACCACACTTCCTGTTCAATACGCTGGCGAATGTGCAAGCCCTGGTCGAAGCGGGTTCAGAGAATGCAGCACCTGTCCTGCATCACCTGATTGCCTATCTGCGTGCCGCGATGCCACGCCTGAATGATGCAGATGCGACGCTGGAAAACGAAATGCAATTAGTCAGTGCCTACCTCGAAATCATGCACATGCGCATGCCTGACCGCCTGCAATTTGCACTGCGGCTGGCACCTGAATTAAAAGGCTTGCGCTTCCCTGCCATGGCCTTGCTAACCCTGGTAGAAAATGCCGTGCGCCACGGCATAGACCCCAGCACTGAAGGTGGTACGATCGAAGTCGGTGGCAAGCAGGACACAAACAACATAGTGACACTTTGGGTAGCCGATACCGGCACAGGCATGGCAGAAACTGCCGCACCAGGTACTGGCCTGGCAAATGTGAAAGCGCGGCTGCAAGCCTGCTTTGGCAAAGATGCGCGTGTCGATTTGCATGAGCTGACACCGCATGGTTTGCGGGTTGAATTAATTTTCCATCCGGGGGCCAAAGCATGAGCGCAATGAGCAAACAGATCACCGCGCTGATCGCCGACGATGAGCCGTTGCTGAGGGAACATCTGCGTAGCAACCTGGCACGCCTGTGGCCAGAACTGCATATCGTCGATGAAGCCCGCAATGGTCGCGAAGCGGTGGAGATGTTTGATATCCATCAGCCCGACATCGTCTTTCTGGATGTGCACATGCCGGGCTTGAACGGCATAGAAGCCGCCAGATCGATTGCCCGCAGGGCACATATCGTTTTCTTTACCGCCTATGAACAATATGCAGTACAGGCGTTTGAGCAAGGTGCTGTTGATTACCTCGTCAAACCTATCATAGAAGCACGCCTGGCTGATACCGTCAAGCGCCTGCAACAACGTCTGACACAAACGAATGATATTGGTGCCAGCTATGATGCCCTGCTTGACCGCATGGCCAGCGACATGCGCCAGCGCAGCCCAAAAGCAAACTACCTGCAATGGATAAAAGCATCGGTAGGTAATAGCGTGCGCCTGATACCGGTAGAGCAAATCGCTTTCCTGCGCTCTGACGATAAATATACCCTGGTCGCCTGGGAGGGTGGCGATGCGCTGATACGCAAGAGCATACGTGAACTCAGCGACGAGCTGGACCCGGACCGTTTTGCACAAACCCACCGTTCCGTCATCGTCAATCTGCACTATGTCAGTGAAGTCACACGTGGCATGAATGAAACTGCCGAACTGCATATACGCGGCCGCCCCGATGTATTGCCGGTCAGCCGCAGCTATCTGCATCTTTTCAGGCAGATGTAGCACCGCACTGAATTTTTTCAGTAACAAACCATAAAAGCAAACCCGCCTTTGCAGGCACGCGTTGCACGCACACTTACGCCTGTCCGGCAGGATCAGACGCGACTAATTCACATTAAAAAGGGAGTTTTCAAATGACGCAAGACACTGCTTATGAAACGAATATATATTCTGCACAGGCCACACCTCAGGCAAAAAAATATGGTAATGAAAAATTCTCCCGCGCTAGTTTGAAATATGCCGCTGGACTGTGGTTCTCAGTCGCCATCATAGGCCAGCTCTTATTCGTCTATTACATCCTTGGTTTTTACGTTCTGTCAGCGATGAAAGGCGATCTTGCAGCATGGAGCAAAGTACTGCCCCACGGCTATATCAAGGGCGACAGTCCAGGCAATTTCGCCATCATCACGCACATCTTTCTGGCGGCCAGTATTACCCTGGCCGGTATACTCCAGATGATCCCGCAAATCCGCGCAAGGGCACCAAAATTCCATCGCTGGAACGGCCGTATTTATTTATCCAGCCTCGTCATCGCTGCCACGACTGGTTTATACATGGTGTGGTTTCGCAATGGCGTGGGTGACTTTACCCAGCATCTGGGTGTCAGCCTGAATGCAATATTAATCCTGGTCTGCTCAGCCATGGCCTTGCGCCATGCTCTCGCACGTCAGTTCACCCTGCACCGCCGCTGGGCACTGCGTCTGTTCTTGCTGGCGAACGGCGTCTGGTTCTTTCGCATAGGCTTGATGTTCTGGATAGCCATCAATCAGGGTCCGGCAGGCTTTAATCCCAAAACTTTCGAGGGACCATTCCTGAGCTTCATTTCCTTTGCCAATTCCCTCATACCGCTGATCGTCTGTGAATTATATTTGCGTGCGCAAGACAGCAAGAACAAAGCAGTTCACTTCGGCATGGCAGGTACATTGCTGGTTTTAAGTGCAACCAGCGGCATGGGTATCTTTGTGGCGTTTATGGGTATGTGGCTGCCGCGCCTTTAGCGATCGATTATTTATTGCTGGTCACAGGTGACAGGTGAATATGCTTTAATAGCCAGGCATTATCCTTTTTAAACCACACCATCGTGATCAGCGATTTAGCTTCGACGACTGCCGCACCCGGCCTGGTAATCGCACCAACACGGGTGCCAGTGACTATCGCTGCGTCACTCGTGGCTTTGACTTGCACATCAAGCAGACGCAAATCGATTTGTGCGCCAGATTTGAATAGTCCGGCAAATGCATTCGCATCGAGTTGCAAGAGCTTGTCAGATTCAGCGACGAATTCAGTAAAACCTTCAGTGTCAAGATAACTCGCAACTGCTGTTAAATTGCGTTGGCTGACACTGTTGAAAAAATCGACTGATGCCGCTTTTACGGCATCTGCCCCGCTGGTATTTTCTGCCCTGGCAACGGACATGCTCAGTGTGAGTAAAACTGTCACCAGAATGTTGACGAATGAGCGGTTAATGATGGTTGTCATGTTGTTTGATCTCTACAAAAAAGAGTGCATTGGGCTTTGAAGTGAAGGCATGCACTCTCAACAAATGGCCTGGGCTTGGGTCTGAGCTTATGCCTTCACTTCAAAACCCAGTGCAGCCAGTGTAATCTCCGCAGCTTGCTGGTCTTGCAGTGCATTACCGCCTGAGATACCTATACCGCCTATGACTTTGCCATTTTCAATAATCGGGCAACCACCACCAACGGCCACCAGGCGCGGCCTGTGGGCAAGCTGGGCTACTACCTCATTGCCAATGATCGCTGTCCAGGTGTGAGGAGGCAGGCCAAACGAGGCTGCCGTCCAGGCTTTGTCGATTGCCACATCTACCGTCAAAAATGCGGCACTGTCTGCTCGTTCAAATGCTTTCAAGTGACCGGCATTGTCAGTGACGGCTATCGTGACATCGATACCGATATCGCGGGCAGCAGCACCGGCTGCGGTGATCAGCGCATTCGCAGCATCGCGGGTGATGCTGGCTGCTGCAAATGATTTATTGATGTTCGTCGTTTGCATAAAAACTTTCTGGTGAATTCTGGTGAGATTAAATTAAAAGCCTTGCAGAACAACCTTGCCTTGCGCCTTGCCGCTTTCTATCAGCGCATGCGCCTTGCGCAAGTTTGCCGCATTGATCTTGCCAAAATTCGCATTCACAGTTGTACGTACTTTGCCTGCATCCACCAGTGCGGCCACTTCTGCCAGCAGCTTGCCTTGCTCATCCATATCGACCGTCTTGAACATCGAACGGGTGAACATCATTTCCCAGTGCAGGGAGATGGATTTGCCTTTCAATTGCATCAAGTCCAGCGCCACCATGTCGTCAATCACGGCCAGCTTGCCTTGTGGTTTCAGGCTGGCGATGATTTCTGCGTAATGCTGGGCTGTCTGCGTCAGGCCAGCGACGATATCGACTTCATTGATGCCTATGGCTTTCAATTCATCACTCAAAGGTTTCGAATGATCGATCACAGCATGCGCGCCCAGATCCAGGCACCACTGACGTGTCTCGGCACGTGAAGCTGTGGCAATCACACGCAATTGCGTCAACTGGCGCGCCAGTTGTATGAGGATGGAACCAACACCACCAGCACCACCTATCACCAGCAAGGTCTGGCCTGCGCCACCATTCTTGGCAACACCCAGGCGTTCAAACAGCAATTCATAGGCAGTGATCGTAGTCAGTGGCAAGGCGGCGGCCTGTGCATCATCCAGTGTGGTTGGGGCCTTGGCGACTATGCGTTCATCCACTGCATGCAATTCACTGTTTGCACCGGGGCGGTCTATCGCGCCAGCATAGTAAACACGGTCGCCCGCTTTGAAATTGCTGACTGCCGCGCCGACTTCTTCAACGATGCCCACCGCATCCCAGCCCAGCACGTTCAACTGGCCTTCAGCAGGTGCGCGGCCCAGTCTGACTTTTGTATCGACAGGGTTGACAGAGATGGCATTCACGCGCACCAGCAGGTCGCGCGCTTCCAGCGTCGGTTTTGGCAATGCCACATCTTCCAGTGATGCAGTGTTGTCGATAGGCAAAGAATGGCGGTAAGCAATGGCTTTCATGTTAAGTCCTTGAGTATGTTGAGTATGTTAAGTATCGGTATGGTGTCCAGAAACATTTCCAGATCAGTGCAGGCATTGTAGAATCTGAAGCATGAATTGATAAGACCGATAAATAACTATCACTTTCAAATGAAAATTGAAAATCTCAGCGACCTGCATGTACTCGTGCAAACCGCACGCTGCGGCTCACTATCAGGCGCAGCCAGCGTGCTGGGCATGACACCAGCCGCCGCCAGCGCCACTCTCAAGCGACTGGAAACCCAGTTGGGCACCCGCCTGTTCGAGCGATCTACCCGCGCCCTGCGAATTACCGCCCAAGGGCAAATCCTGCTCGACTATGCGCAGAGGGCGTTTGATTTGCTCGATGAAGGCGAATCCCAGGTATCAGAAGCCCGCACCGCCCTGGTCGGCACGATACGCGTCGCCGCCCCGTCCGACCTGACCCGCACCACCCTGCTGCCCTGGCTGGATGAATTCCTGGCACTGCACCCAGGTGTGCAACTGGCATTGAATGTCGGTGACAGGCCACTCGACGTAGTACGTGATGAGGTCGATGTCGCAATAAGATATGGCACCCTGACAGACTCACGTCTGGTCGCCAGGGTACTGGCACAAAGCCGCCCCATACTCTGCGCCGCCCCCAGCTACCTGGCCCACCACCCCGCCCCGCAAACACCGCAAGACCTTGCACATCACAATTGCCTGCTGTTCGAGCGCAGCAGCCGCCTGCACAAAACCTGGCGCTTTGGGCAAAACGGTAAATGGAAAGAAGTCAGAGTAAAAGGCGACCGCAGCGCCGACGATGCCTCACTAGCCCGCATGTGGGCGATAGCAGGTGCGGGCATCATCTTCAAGTCATTGATTGATGTCAGGCAAGAACTGGCAGATGGCAGTTTGGTGGCGCTGCTGACGGACTGGGAGACTGAGGCCTATCCGCTGCATGCACTGTTGCCTAGTGGGCGTTTCATACCTAACCGGGTGCGGGCTTTGGTGGAGTTTTTGGCGGGGAAGTTTGCGGCAATTGATACTTAATGCAATCGTCAAAATCGTCTCATTAAGCTGATCGCCCTACTCCTCCAATTCTCGCTTCCACACTTTCACCACATTCATGTTTTCATCGAGCTTTACCCAAAGCAAGGTGTTAGGCATGCGCAGTTCTGGTGGCACAATTTCGAAAGGAACATGATAGCGTGCGCCACCATTTGCCAGGCCAACACCTGGGCATAATAGAAGCTGAATTTCACCTGGCAGCAAACAAGCGAACACCTCTGCGGGAACACGTTCGTACCATGTCGCTGGATAGTTTCTCAAGATAATTTCAGTCGCTCAAATAGTAGTTAAAGAATACCTAGCTTAACGATATTCTTTGTCAGCGAATATGTTCATCCCTATCACTCAAACAATTCCATCGAAATATCGTAAATCACCTAAAGTTGCGATAAGATTAAGCCAATTCTTGGCATGATGCAAATTCAGGCTTAAGAAATCTGCGCCTGCATGCTTAATTGTGATTGAAGTTGCTCTTCACTTTAAAACACTCCGAGAAAGAGAATACACCATGTCTGCTGAAGAAAAAGTCAAAGGCCCTGCCTCGTATTTCCCATCAATAGAAAAGAAATATGGCAAGCCCATACAGCACTGGCTGGACCTGATTCAGCAGAACAAAGGATTGAAGCACATGGAGATAGTCAGCAAGCTCAAGGCCGAACATGAGATGGGGCATGGGCATGCCAATGCGATTGTTGCTTATGCCCTAGCTACTGAAAAGAAATAATTCTAAAGTTCAACAAAGCATAAGTCACGCTACCATGGTTTATAGTGGCTACGTGCTGTTTAACTCTCAACACTTATGACTACACTCACCTGGTCGGATATTTTCATAGACGCTTCCCTACTTGACACCTCCGGTTTGCTGGCTAACTGGCCCAAGACCATGACTGGAAAAATGCGTGCCTTAGGTTGCTCTGCTTTTGGTGACTTGTATTTTGAAAGACAGAATGGCCACATTGAGCGGCTGGATTTGCTTGAAGGAGGCACCCATATCATTGCTTCTGATATTGAAGAGTTTCAAATCATGATGAACTCACCAGAATGGCAAGAAACAAATCTGCTTACCGAAGGTATGTGCCTGCTGAAAGAAAAAGGAGTAGAGCGCGGTGCAAATCAATTTTATGGATTTGCACCACATCCCGCTTTTGTTGGTCGCATTGATTGGGCAAACGCCATCGCTTTGGATGCCAATGTCTGGCACTCAATTTGTGCACAAATCTTGGATGGAAATGAATAAAAAATCCCGATTGAGTTGTTTATAAAAGCTTTAAGGCTGCAGTCAAATAGCAAACTTTCAGGCCATTTGCTAATTCTTCATAGTCCTTCCAGCCCCATCAAACACATGACACCTATGCCCCGGCAGTTGTATGCAAAGATCAGCTCCTGCATACAGGTCTGAAGTATCCGCTGGCAGCTTGACAGCAAACAGGTTTTCTTCGCCTGCCAGTGTTGCATACACGATGGCAGCATCCCCCAGATGTTCAACAAAGCTGATGCATACTTCGAGCTGGTTGCTGTGCTCTGTGGTTTGTGAGGCCAGCAGGATGTGTTCTGCCCTGATGCCCAGGCTGACTTCGTCACCTGTTTGTAAATTGCTGCTATCAAGCTGGACGTTGATATGCGTGCCTGCGGCCAGTTGCAGTTCTACCTCGTCACCAAGATTGCGTAATACCCTGGCCTTGACGATGTTCATCTTCGGTGAACCGAGGAAGCCTGCGACGAAGAGATTCGCGGGTTTGTCGTAGAGTTCCAGCGGTGCGCCTATCTGTTCTATCTTGCCGCCGTTGAATACAGCGATGCGCTGGCCCAGGGTCATCGCTTCTACCTGGTCGTGCGTGACATAGATCATGGTGGCGGCAAGCTCTCTGTGCAGCTTGCTGAGTTCTATGCGCATTTGTACGCGCAGGCTGGCGTCGAGGTTCGATAGCGGTTCATCAAACAGGAACAGGCCTGGCTTGCGTACGATGGCGCGGCCTATGGCGACGCGCTGGCGCTGGCCGCCGGACAGGTCGCGTGGCTTGCGTTGCAACAGGTGAGTCATTTGCAGGATGCTGGCTGCATGTTGTACGGCTGTGTCTATCTCGGCCTTGCTCATGCTGGTGAGGCTCAGGCTGAAGGCCATGTTTTCATACACAGTCATGTGCGGGTACAGCGCATATGACTGAAACACCATGGCCAGGTCGCGTTTGGCGGGCGGAATATCGTTCGCCAGTTGATTGTCTATATGCAGCTCACCGGCGCTGATATCTTCAAGACCGGCAATCATGCGCAAGAGCGTGGATTTGCCGCAGCCCGAGGGGCCGACAAAGACCATGAACTCACCATTGCGCACATGCAGGTCTATGCCTTGCAAAACCTGATTATTGCCATAGGATTTGCTGATCTGCTGCAGTCTGACTTCGGCCATTCCTTGTGTTCCTTATGCAGCAGCGCTGGAAAAACCCACGACCGGTATCTGGCCGCTGGCGACCACTTCTGCGGCAAACCAGGCGCGAGCTGCATCAATCGCAGGTGGTGCAAAGCCGTAGGTAATGAGTGCTGGAGCCTGAATGTCCAGCATTTGAAACGGGTTCCACAAGACCAGGTGCAGGTCTGGTTTCCAGGTGTCGCGCACCTGTTTGCTGTAGCGTATGCGCACGGTGGATGCCAGCACGACAAAGCGGCCATCATCTGGCAAGGCATTCCAGTCAAAGCTGTCGGCATTGTCAAAGGTGACGGTATCAACATCATACAAACTTGCCAACATGGCGCTGACTTTTGCTGCGGGTATACCCGCTTCCGATACGCCATCGCTGACGACATCGGCGCTGATGACCAGGCGCAGCTTGCTGCCCTTCGCAGGCGGTTGTGCATTGCCCTGGGTAGTCAGGCCGCGCTTCCAGGCGCTGGACATGAGGATACGGTCTGCCATGTCGGTCTGGTAGGCGGTGTCTATGCAAGGATAGGTCTTGGTCAGGTCAGCCATGCGTTGCAGTTTTTGCTGTACTTCTGCGAGAGATATCTGGCCAGACAAAATTACTTCTGTCAGGGCATTCAGGGTTTCCAGTTGCGTCTCTGTGGTGCCCAGAGCCATGACCATGTCGGCACCGGCCAGCAAGGCACGTACTGCGGCATTGCCTACGCCATAGCGGCCCGCTATTGCATGCATGTCCATGCCGTCTGTGATGACGACGCCCTGATAATTCCATTGATCGCGCAGCAGGCCAGTCAATATCGGTTTGGACATGGTGGCCGGGTTTTCTGCATCCAGTGCAGGATAGACGATATGTGCTGTCATCATCGCGGGTGCATTGCGGCTGACAGCAATCTGGAAAGGTGCGAGTTCCAGCGCCTGCAATTCTGCCAGGCTCTTGTTCACGGTAGGCAGGTCGCGATGGGAGTCAACATTGGTGTCGCCATGACCGGGGAAATGCTTGACGCAGCAAGCCACGCCTTCAGCCAGGCTGCCATCCATCCAGGCCAGGGCCAGTTCGCTGGCGCGTTTGGGGTCAGAACCAAAGGAGCGTTCAGAGATGACGGGATTATCGACATTGTTATTCAAATCCAGCACTGGCGCAAAGTTCCAGTTGAAGCCCAGGGCCTTGACACCACGGGCAACAGCAGCGCCCACCTGGCGACATAGCTCAGGATCATCGCTGGCCCCCAGCGACATTGCCGCCGGGGGCTGCGGTACCCAGGTGGAACGCACGACTGCGCCCCCTTCCTGATCAATGCCGATCAGCGCCTCCTCCCCCAAGATAAGGCGCAGATCAGCCGTCAGTTTTTTCAGCTGGATTTCGTCAACCATGTTTTGCCTGAACAGGCAAATGCCACGGATATGATTGTCTTTTAAAAATTGTGCCGATGTCTCATCCAGGCTGGTGATGGGCATACGTATCATCACTAGTTGCCCGGCCAGGCGGCGTGCTTCTTCGCGTGTCAGGGTTTGTTGCGCATTTTTGTCTTGCTTATTGTTTTGTTTATTGTCTTGCGTCATTTCACTGCTCCATCCATGCCGCGCATAAAAAAGCGCTGGGTAAATAAAAAGGCGACCAATATAGGTGCAACTGTCAAAATGGTTCCTGCCGCGATCACGCGGGTGCTGCTGCCGTAAGTGCCGCGCAAATACAGCACACCGGCAGACAAGGGAAAGTCTTCTGGCTTGCTGATGACGATGGATGGCCAGATGTATTCATTCCATGCCTCCACCGCAGTCAGGATGCCGACTGTTGCCAGCCAGGGTGTAATCAATGGCAAGACGATACGGTAAAAGATAATCCATTCTGTGGCACCATCGACGCGAGCAGCATCAAGCAAGTCTTGCGGCACTTCATCAAAAGCCTGCTTCAGCAAGAGTATCGAGACTGCTGTCACAATATTTGGCAGCACTACGGCGGTATAAGTATTCACCAAAGATATCTTGGTCATGGTGATGAAGTTGACCAGGAAATTGACTTCAGACGGCAAGATCATGGTCGCCAGTATCACCCCCATGATGAGCTTGCTGCCGCTGAACTGCATGCGCGACAAAGGGTAAGCAGCAAGTGAGCACACGACCAGCTTGCCCAGCACTGTCGTCAAAGTGATCAACAGTGAGTTCTTGTAGAAAGCGATGATGGGGATAACGCGGAAAGCCTCTATAAAATTATCCAGCGAAATGCCACGCGGCCAGAATGTGGGTGGGAATTCGAACAGATTGCCCTCGGTGGACATCGCCACTACCAGCGTCCACCAGAATGGAAAAATACAGATGATGGCAATCAGGCTCAGCAAGCCATATTGTGAAGCCTTACGCAGGATTTTTTTGATGTGCATGCTCATTCCCTGTGCCCTGGTTTAAGCCAGCGCAGGCAGACGAAAGCAATCGCCATGCAGCACAGGGATACAACAAAACTCGCAGCCAGACCACGCGGCAACTTCAGATGTTTCAAGCCCTGGTCATAGGCATAATACAGGGCCGTGAAGGTGGCGTTCATGGGCCCGCCCTGGGTCAACACATCAACTTCCTGATAAGCCTTCAAAGCGGCCAGTACAGACATGATGCTGCAGACCAGTATTGTCGGCTTCAGCATGGGCACGGTGATGCGCCAGAAGCGTTGCCAGCGATTGGCCCCGTCCAGTATGGCGGCTTCCTGCATTTCGGATGGCAGCGATTGCAGGGCCGCGAGGTACATGACCATATACCAGCCCAGGCCGCGCCAGAAAGAGACGAACATCACGGCAAACAGAGCGAGTGCATCGTCCGACAACCAGCCCAGTGGCGCAGCAATGATATGCAATTGCAGCAGTACATAATTGAGTGTGCCCTGGTCGTGGAACATGAAGCCCCACATGATGCCGACGACAGAAACCGTCGTCACTACAGGCACATAATAGGCAGCACGAAACCAGCGTATGCCGGGCAATTGATTATTCACCAGCACTGCCAGTGATATCGCCCCTAATTGCGTGAAAGGTACGACCAGCAAAAATAGCAAGGAGTTTTTAAGCCCGGTCAAAAACATGTCATTTGCAAACAAGGCGCGATAATTGGCGAAACCTACCCAGTGCACTTCGCGTATCAGGCTGAAGTCTGTAAAGCTCAGATAAGAGCCATACATGACAGGCCAGAAAGAAAACATCAGTAGCAATAACAAAGCTGGTGCCAGGAAGGCATAGGCGAGCAGATTACGCCGCTTGTTGCTTGCTGATAAAGAGCCAGGCATACTCATGGCAGCTTCACCCCTTGCAGCTTGCGGTTCCAGATAGCGACTGCCTCATCCAGCGCTTCTTGTATATCACGGCGGCCCGTAACGCCAGCTTCGACAGCCTTGACCAGAAAGCGGCGCAATTCATCATAATCATCAATGCCGCTGACGTACAGACTGCGGGCAGAATTCATGGAATTTGCCGCCACTGCCAACGCCTGCTCTGATGCGCCAGCATTGGGTAATATCTTCTTGAAGTAGGAATTTGCCAATGCCTGTTTGGTCGTCGGCATGACACCGGCCATGCTGGCAAAAGCCAGTTGATTGGTATCGCTGGTCAGGTAACGGGCAAAGGCGGCAACTTCAGGTATATCTTTTTTCTTCACACCTTTGGGTATAGCGAAATGGAACATCCAGCCACCGTCATTGATGCCCGTCGGGCCCGGCGGCACAGGAAAGATACCGGTTTGCGCATAAATTTCTGGTGCATCAGTCTGTATGCGTTTGATGGCCGTGGGTGCGCTGACCATGACGCCAAGACGACCACCGAGATAGGCATCTACCACGGCAGGAAAATTGTCTTCTGCAAATAATTTATCTTTTAAAAAACCACCCGCCTTGTAAGTGGCAGCCAATTTTTTGACCAGGGTCACATGGGCTGGCGAATTGAAGACTGCCTTGCCATCGCGCATCAAATCCAGCCCCTGCTGCATGAAAAAGCCATCAATTTTGCCGAGTGCTGGTGCGTAGCCGGGCTTGCCGGTTTTGAGGGAGATCATGACTGCCTGGGTCAGCAATTCATCCATGCTGCGTGGTGCCTGGAAGATGCCTGCCGCTGCCAATATCTTGCGGTTATAGGCAATGACATTGACGTTGCTGTAATGCGGGAAGCCGTAGACTTTGCCATTGAAACGCAGGTCGGCCAATGCGGCATCGGTGTAATCATTGGTGGCACCTGGCGCTGCCAGCAAGGCATCGACAGGTTCGAGCAAACCATCACGCGCCATTTCTTCTGCCCATGGCACGCTCAGATTTACGAGTGCTGGTGGTGTACCGGCAGCAATCGCAGTGATCAGTTTTAATTGCAGAATGTCCCAGGGAAAATCTACCCATTCGAGCTTGATGCCGGGATGTTGGGTTTCGTAATTTTTGACGAGTTCCTGGAAATAGGGAATGAATTTTGGCTTCAGGCTCATGGTCCAGAATTCAATTTTCTGGACGGCAAAGGCATTGTCGTGCAAGCCAAAACTCAATAGCAGTACACTCAAGAACACGCGTAACTTCGTTACCAAAATCACTCTTTTACACATACTCCCCAATATTCTTAAGCAATCTCGCATTTTAGTCATACCAATCTTGCTATTAATAAAAATACTGGGGGCAGTATATATTTTTTAAGTTTTTAAAAAATAGCCTGCTGCTTTAGCGATGTTAATTTGTCTTGGTGACTTTGCTCAAGTGCCTTGGCTTGTCCGGGTCGAGGCCACGGGCAATCGACAGGTTTGCTGCCATCATGTAGAAGGCTTGTATTGCGACCACAGGATCGAGATCAGGCGTTGCTGCAACTGGCAAAGTCAGGTTACGTTCCTTGACATCTTCTGGTGCTGCCAGCAAGACATTCGCGCCACGGCCACGCATTTCTTCTGCCAGGGCAATCAGGCCAGCCTGTGCAGGGCCACGGGTTGCGAAAATCAATAATGGATAACCATCATGTATCAGTGCCATGGGGCCATGCTTGATCTCTGCACCGCTGAAGGCTTCTGCCTGGATGACGGAAGTCTCTTTGAACTTAAGTGCAGACTCCAGCGCAACCGGGAAGCTGATGCCACGGCCCACCACCATGATGCGTGATGCAGGTTGCAAGACTTCTATTGCAGGTGACCAATCAAGTTTTGTGGCAGCATGCAGGGATTCGGGCAATTGCTCTATCGCCGCCAAAAATTCTGCATCGTTTTGCCAGTGACCTGCCAGGCGTGCGCCTGCCACCAGCGAAGTGATAAAGCTCTTGGTCGCAGCCACGCTCAGTTCCGGGCCTGCGTACAATGGCATGGTCCATTCTGCGCTTTGTGCCAGCGGCGATGCTGCGTCGTTGACGAGGGCAACAGTAGTCGCGCCACCTTCGCGGAAATAGCGAATAGGCTCGACCACGTCAGGGCTTTGGCCAGATTGTGAAATCGCAATTGCCAACGCATCTTTGGCTGCCAGTGGAGCCTTGTTCAAAGTCACCAGAGACATGGGCAGAGAGGCGACGATACGCCCTACCCTGGCCATGATCAGATAGGCTGCATAATTAGCGGCATGGTCTGAGCTGCCACGGGCAACGGTAACAACGGATGTGGGTGGTTTGGCGCGCAAGTATGCACCAAGTTCGGCATAGCGCTCACGTTCGTGTTTGAGTTGTTCGGCTACAAAATCAGCGGAAGAGCTGGCTTCCTTAAGCATCTGCGAGGTCAATCTTTTCTCCTTCTACATAAACAGCGATGAGGTTGAGCTGGCGGTCCAGCACAACCAGGTCTGCGTAACTGCCAGCCTGCAGGCGGCCACGCTCATTCAGTCCCAGATAATCGGCTGCGTAGGTAGAAACACGCTTCGATGCATCTTCCAGGTCCAGGCCTATGCTGACCAGATTGCGCAAGGCTTGATCCATGGTCAGTGTGCTGCCTGCCAGCGTGCCGTCTTCAAGACGCACGCCACCCAGACATTTATGCACGACCTGGCGGCCCAGCATGTATTGCCCATCCGGCATACCGGAAGCGGCAGTGGAATCAGTAACGCAATACAGATGCGGAATCGCACGCATGGCGGCTTTGATCGCGCCAGGGTGAACGTGCAACAAGTCGGGAATAATTTCAGAAAACTGCGCATGTGCCAGCGCTGCACCCACCATACCAGGCGCACGGTGATCAAGGCGCGACATGGCGTTGTACAAGTGGGTAAAACCGGTGGCACCATTTTCCAGCGCTGCCTTACCCTCTTCATAAGTACCGAGGGTATGACCTATCTGCACCTGCATGCCTATGGCTGTTAGTTCGCGCACCAGTTGCAAATGCCCATCCATTTCTGGTGCCACGGTGATCAGGCGTATCGGTGCTATCGCATCGAGGTGACGTACCTGTTCCAGCGAACCTGTATGAGCAAAGTCTGGCTGCGCACCGAGCTTGCCGGGATTGATATACGGCCCTTCCAGATGCACACCCAATATGCGGGCAGAACCGCTGCTGCGTTTATCCACCAATGGCCTGATCGCCTTCAAGGCCATTTCCAGATCAGACAGCGGCGCTGTCATGGTGGTGGCCAGCATGCTGGTGGTGCCATGTTTAGCATGCTTGCGGGCGATGATTTCTACCGCGTCGCCAGCTTCCATGGTGTCTTTGCCACCGGCACCGTGTACATGCAAATCGACAAAGCCGGGCAAGATGTAATGCAGGGATTCTGCATCAGCAGCATTCTCTACATCAGCATCGGCAGCATCGACAGTGATGGTCTGCACTCTTTCATCGAACACCAGAGAGCCGCGCACCCAGCCTTGGGGCGTCAGTATTTGTCCCTGCACTTGTTGTGGCAAACTCATCTGAACAACTCCGCCACAAAGTCATAGTAATCACTACGGCAATAAGAATGCGACAGTTCTATCGCTGCACCGTTAGGGAGATAGGCAACACGGGTGATGAACAACATGGCAGCGCCCTGCTTGATATCTGCCAGGCGCGCCTGTTCGGCAGTTGCATTGACGGCGCGTATATGCTGCAAGGCGCGTGTCGGCGACAGATTATGTGATTCCAGATAACCGTACAGGCTGTCATTGACCAGTTTGGGATTCGGCATGTAGATTGCCGGGATGGTCGAGCTTTCTATCGCCATGACGACATTGTCGGCGGTACGCAGACGTTTCAAACGCGATACCACGGTATTGGGTGACAGCCCCAGTGACAAAATTTCTTCTGGCGAAGCAATGCCGGTTTCACGCGACAACCAGCGAGAGCCTGGTGCAAAACCTCGGTTACGCAATTCTTCACTGAAGTTGGTCAGGCGTGACAGTGGTTGTTCTATCTTGGGCGTGATGTAAGTGCCAGAGCCATGTTTGCGGGTCAGCATGCCACGCTCGCACAACATGTCTATGGCCTTGCGTGCTGTCACACGTGAGATTTCCAGAGTATCAGACAGCATGCGCTCTGAAGGCAAGGCTTCGTCCGGCTGCCACAATCCGCTATGTATGCCGTTCGCAAGCTTGTTCGCCAGTTGCAGATACAAGGGGGTAGAACTTTCTGCGTCAGGTTTAAAGTCTATCAATTGTGCCAGCATGTCTTTCTCTCTTTTTATGTATTTATTGGGCTTGCAAATGCTGTTGTATCAGGATCAAAGCCCCAACTGCTGAATCAGCCTTGGGCATTTGTATTCTTGCTTTTAAATCTGCTGGCAAATAGCTGGCTACCGGCGCTGCCAGACCACCACATAGAGCAATCGGCAATGCAGATTCCGGGTCCAGGGACTGTGCCATGATGGCGACTTCTTTACCTGCTTCGAGCATGATCGCACGGGCGACCTCTACCTCGGGCGCAAAACGTATCACCAGGGGTGCCAGTTCGGCATAGCGGGTTTGATTGGCCAGGGCAAGCCAGGCGAAGACGGCATCTTTGTCGCCACCGCAATGTGTCAGCACAGCGCTGGCAAATGGATTGCTGGCAGCGCGGCCATCAAGCACACGCTGCAAATGATTGACGGCGCGCATACCCAGCCAGGCACCACTGGCCTCATCACTGACCGGGAAGCCCCAACCACCGACTTCACGACGCTGACCATCAGGTAACAAAACTTCACCAACGCTGCCAGTTCCCAAGGCGATGATAGAACCAGGCTTGCCATCAAGTGCGCC
Organism: Undibacterium sp. YM2; assembly: GCF_009937975.1. NCBI lineage: Bacteria > Pseudomonadati > Pseudomonadota > Betaproteobacteria > Burkholderiales > Oxalobacteraceae > Undibacterium > Undibacterium sp. YM2. The sequence continues at coordinate 1,669,465 of NZ_AP018441.1, read as the reverse complement.
CAGCAAAGTGGTATAGCCATCGGTTTCTGCACAGACCGCGCCAAAGCCAGGATTGAGCGCAACAAACTCCCTGGCCCAATGAATATTATGAACACCAGCCAGGCCGCAACCGACTGCGATATCGGTCAGTGCCGGCACATCCAGATTCGCCGCTGCAAACGCTTGCTGGGTCGCCAGCAGGATGGATTGCCAGGCTTTATCCCGGCCATGTGCGAGGCCAGAAGGACCGGCACTGCCACGGCCAAGTTCTTTGCCACTGGCATCAGCCAACACCACTCGTGTGCCAGTACCACCACCATCAGCACCAATAAAATAAGAACAAGCAGGTTTTGCTGAGGACTGCCCCGCAGTACCTGATGAATCAACTGTAGAAAGATGTTCTGCCTGTTTGTTCATTGATAATTAAATGGTGATAAGAATGGTGATAAAAACGACGATAAGAACGATAATAAAAATGGTGCAATAAGTTATCTGACCAAATCAGAATCTGTACTTCTGCTACTATTTTAAGCCTCACTGTAAGTTTTTTTACTAGTGGATGTCAATAGGTATTTAAGTGGTATCGTTAAATTTAATTTTGCCTACTTTATTCCCGCAACACTATTGCCGTCCAGCACAATGAAACAGGCTTGCTAACCGACCTCTCCACTGCAAGCGCCATAGCAACTTGTATTAGCGCTTGCTGAGACCATTTTTACTTCAGGAACTGCTCATTCCCGACCATACCGATCTTGGTCACACCAAGACGCTGTGCCGCCGCCATGACGGACGCCACGGATTTGTAAGGTACAACAGCAACCGGACGCAGGTGGATCTCTGGCTGGTTTGCTGCAGGCATTGCTGCCGATTCAGCCAACTTCGCTTCCAGCTGTGCATGATCGACTGCCGTACCATTCCAGGACACCGTACCATCAAAATCGACGTCGATATTCACTACCACAGGCGGTGTGGTTGGTGGCGGTGGGTTACCTGTCGGCATATTCAGATTCACTGCGTGATTCTGAATAGGAATGGTAATAATCAACATGATGATCAATACCAGCATGACGTCAATCAGCGGCGTCATGTTCATTTCTATCATCACTTCCGGATCGGCTGACGCTCCACCGGAACCAATTTGCATACCCATAATGCTTCCTTTGCTGGGACCGACGATAAAATCGCCCTGACTGCGTTGCAGCTCCTCGCCGTGCTATTCGCACTGTCTTCGTCGCTACGCCTTGTCAGGACAATTTTTCGCCAGCCCTGTTTAGTCATTCAAAAAACTAGTTCCGTGGAGGCGGTTCAATCACGAAGCCGACCTTGGCGATACCGGCACGCTGTGCCGTCAGGATACTTTTGCCAATAAACTCATAGCGGGTATTCTGATCTCCACTGATATGCAACTCCGGTTGCGGGATCTTGACTGCTTCTACCTTGAGCTTTTCAAACAGGGCATCCGTGCCTGCCAGCGGCTTCATGCTGCCGTTCCAGTACAGATCACCATCCTTGTTCACCGACAGGGTGATGTTTTCCGGTTTGGTTTTGTAAATCACGTTGGTTTCTGCCGGTAATTTCAGCTTGACCGTATCTGTAATCACCGGAGTGGTGATCAGGAAGATGATCAGCAATACCAGCATGACGTCGACCAGCGGGGTGGTGTTGATGGTGCTGTTGACTTCGTCTTCACCATCTCCATCATTGCCAATTGCCATTGCCATAATGTGTTCTCTTTCGATGTTACGCTTTAACCCTTAAGACCTCTCAACACAGAGAAAAGAAAGACTTCTTGCAAGAAGTCTTCGTTCCGCAGGCGAGTGGCATGCCCCTCGAATTCCCTGCCACACCACGGAGACACAGAGAAAGGCAGGGGAAACTTGTTTGCAGTTACTTGCAAGTCATCCCAGATTTTCCCTATGTTTTTCCTCTGTGTCTCTACCCCTCTGTGGTTAAGGGTCTTGGTTTTTTTCAATCTTACAAGTAGCCGTGTGAAATGCTGAGGAAGCGTAGCGAGCGGCGCTAATTTTAGTTAAGAAGCGCAGTCGTACTTCGGTACGACGAGCATCGCAGGTTCAAAATCGCGTCGCGCAGTAGCTTCATCAGTATTTCACTTCTTGCCCATGGTGCCGGACAGGACTACGGAGTGCAGGTCAGCGGAGAAGGCACGGACTTCTTCCATGGCGCTCTTGTTGCGGCGGACCAGGAAGTTGTAACCCAGTACAGCAGGAACAGCGACAGCCAGACCAATCGCGGTCATGATGAGCGCTTCACCAACAGGGCCCGCTACTTTGTCGATCGATGCCTGACCGGACATACCAATCGCTGTCAGCGCATGGTAAATACCCCATACGGTACCGAACAGACCAACGAATGGTGCTGTGGAGCCCACAGTCGCCAGGAAGGCCAGGCCATCTTGCAAACGGCTTTGGACTTTATCAACAGCGCGCTGGATGGACATGGATACCCAGGTGTTCAGATCGATTTGTTCGAGCAAGGCGCCTTCATGGTGTTCTGTGGCTTTGATGCCAGAGTCAGCGATGAAGCGGAATGGGCTGCCTTCTTTCAGAGAAGCGGCACCGGCTTGTACAGAAGCTGCTTTCCAGAATTTGGAGCGGGCATCTGTGGCTTGACCGGACAATTTGACCTGGTCAATGATTTTGGTGATGAGGATGTACCAGCTGCCCATGGACATGATGACCATGATGATGAGGGTGCCTTTGGCAACGAAGTCACCAGTTTTCCAGAGGGCGTCGAGACCATATGGGTTTTCTACCATTTCTTTGGCGGCTGCTGGTGCTGCCGGGGCGCCAGCGTCTGCTGGAGCGGCTGGTGCCGGGGCTGCTTCTGCAGCAGGGGCTGAAGCGGCAGCGGAGGCAGCTGCTGAGGCGGATTCCTGTGCAGAAACAGGGGCGACGGCAACGGCGGCTGTCAAGGCCAGGAGTGTTGCAGCCAGGAATGCGGAGAAACGGGTTTTCATTGAGGTGCTTCCTTTTAACAAAATAAGGTTGGTATTGCTTACTGCTGTTTTTATGTATTACTTGAATATGAAACTTGAAGACCAAACATCTTCACCACAGAGACACTGAGTCACAGATGGGGCATTGAGAAAACCCTGGTGAGAAAAACTTCGCAAAGTGTGGATGTTTTATCCATCGGTGTTTCCTCTTGCTTTTCTCTGTGTCTCTGTGCCTCTGTGGTGAGAGGTCTTGATCTTGATCTTGATTTTATCTACTCCAACTTCCATACATACTGAACCTTGGCCCAGGTCTGTTGTGGTTTGCCATCGACGGTACCTGGTTTGTTTTTGCAGGAACCTGACATCAACTGGGATTTCACCGCATTGTCGAGACCGCGGAAACCGCTGGATTTGTCGATCTTGACGTCGGCCACAGAACCATCTGCACCAATCAATACGGACAACAGGACGGTGCCGGTTTCTTCATTGCGCAGGGAGGCACGCGGATATTCCGGTTTGCATCCACCAACGTTGAAGTCGATCACGCCTGGTATCGTGACGGGACCTGTGGCCTTCGTCTCTGCAACTGGTGCAGGTGGGGCCTGGGTCTTGGTGAATGTCGGGTTTTCTGGCTTGACATTCGATACCGCTGATATCGCTGGCTGTTGCTGGACCGGCTGCTGGACCTGGACTTCCGGTGGCGGAATGAACGGCGGCGGCGGGGCCAACAATTTTGGTGGTGGCGGTGGCGGGGTGTCTGGCGGCGGTGGCGGCGGTTTTACTTCTTCTACCAGCTTGACTTCTGCTGGCTTGATCACCACTTCCATCGCTTTGCGCGCCAATCCAGATACCAGCGCATATACCACCAGTACGTGAAATGCGATAACCAGCCCTAAGCCTATAAACTTCTTCCCCGGCTCTTGCTGGCGATTTGAAAAATCCATTACTGCTCCCTCTATTATTGTGAAGACATTTTCACCAACCGGCTTCCAAACACTGCAGCAAAGGCAGATTCAGAACCGGGAGCAGCTTGTATCGCATCACCGTGCTTGGACTAGTGATGCGTGCATTCATGTACCTGCAATTTTGCAGATGCAAGCATGCCCTGAACTCTATCCTTGCAGGAAAATACAAAAATACCACTCCCGTACAACTTGCCCTGAACAGCCTTGAAAACGTCTTAAGTAAGCGCCAGTCTTTAGAATCTGGCTCACTGTAGTGTCCTCACAACTGGTTGTCAAGAGGTATCTATGTGGAATTAAATTTACCATTTTCAGGATATCCTGAAAGGCTCAAATCAGAAGGTATTATGAGCCTTGCTCAAGCAAAAATTCACGTCAAAACAATGACACATTTTTGCAACTGGTCTTAGCTCATCAAACAGCAAATAAAGCCATCAAGCAGACATGATCGGGGCAACACCTATATCTGTCAGCGCTTCCAGGGAAATTTAAAACATGTTTTTTGTGCGCAGAATGCAGCCATCAATACCTCACTCAAGACATAAGTAAATAAATTTAAAAAACCAAGTTCAAAGCCACTTCAAATCCACTTTATTGACTAAAAAAGGAACAATTAAAGACCACATGTGGGAATAAAACATCAGTCCACTTCTCATCTTCCGAATTTGAAAAGAATAATTTATTCAATAAAAACAAATAGATAGATTGAATACAGATATCAAAGAAACAAGCATTTAAACATCGCATAGATACCACTTAGATACCGATTGACAACCTGTTTAGTCACCACTAAAGTGCTTCACATCCGGTGTTGTTGTTTCGAGTGGTAGCTAACTCTGAATGACTTTTACTGCAGCGGGTTGTACCGAAAATACTCACTGGCAAAACATCAAGTGTGTAGGGTATGGGGGAGGAAGCAATTTTTTGTCACGGATCTAAAGCTTTTCACAGGTCTTAACCGAAGGAGAAATAAATGCAAAATAAAATGAGTCCAATGAGGAACAATTTAACGCCCGTGGCGTCCGCTGTTGCGGTACTGATCATGAGCGTTGCCATGCAGGCGCAAGCACAAGAGGCAGCAAAGCCCGCGGCGCCTCAAGAAGTGGTCGTAACTGGTATTCGCGCATCCCTGCAACAATCTTTGAATCAAAAGCGTAACGCTGATAACTTCGTTGAAGTGATCACTGCCGAAGACATCGGCAAGATGCCTGATAAAAACGTGGCTGACTCTCTGCAACGCGTTCCTGGCGTCAGCGTTGCTGCAGCCGGTGGCGGCGAAGGCAGCTTTGGTGAGAACGATCGCGTTGCCTTGCGCGGCACACCATTTGGCCTGACACTGACGACACTCAATGGTCACTCAGTATCGAGCGGCGACTGGTTTGCCGACAATATCGTTGGCGGTGGCCGCAGCGTCAGCTTCTCTTTGTTCCCATCCGAACTGATAGGCCGCGTAACAGTACATAAAGGTTCTCAAGCCAACCTGCTTGATGGCGGTGCTGAAGGTGTCGTCGATATCGAAACACGCAAGCCATTGGATTTCAAAAAGCAATTCAATGCACAGGCAAGTATTGGTCTGGTCAACTCTGCCAACTCCGGCAAATCTGATCCTCAGTTGAGCGGTCTGATCGCCTGGAAAAATGATGCATCTACCATGGGTATTCTGGTGCAAGCGTTCCACCAAAAACGTACTCTGAGCCGCGCTGGCCAAGAGAATCAAATCTGGTGGGATAAAGTTGATGTTGGCAGCCCTATCGATAGCGCCATCAAAGGTGCTGGTACAGCAAACACAGCAACATCGCCAGCTTCTGGCGCAGTCACCAACTATCTGGGTGGTACTGCCTGGTTTGAACAGCAACGTACCCGCGAAGGTGGTTTGATTGACTTCCAGTTCAAACCATCCAAAGATGTGAACATTGATATTACTGCATTCCAGTCCCATCTCGATGCACCTAACGTCAATCACAACTTCATGCAATCCCTGGGCCGTTTCGTCGGACCATCCTGGGCAACAACTGGTTTCCCAACCAGCGCTGTCAGTGGCACTTTGAGCCAGGGCGTTATTTCCCAATTATCCGTTGGCAATCCTGCCGGTTGCGTACCTTGCAGCGGCATGTCCAGCTCTGTTCAGGAAATTTTTTCCCGTCCTGTAGCCGAAAGCCAGTCTCAGTTCTTTAACATCGACGGCTCTTTCCGCGTCAATGATCAACTGACACTTGCCGGTAAAATCGGTACAACCAAAGGCCTGGGCAACACTATCAGTGGTGCGATGGGTATCTGGATGCCATGGACAGGTGGTAGCTACACAGTTCAGGGTTCTGACAAGCCTGTGATTTATGTCACACCTGGTGCTGACAAGTTCTCTATCGGTGGCTTTAACAATGGCGCACCTGGCACACCTGGAGCACCATACACTTACGGCTCACACGTAACCGCCAATGACAAGGAAGACTACGCACAAATCGACGGTACGTTCAAAACTTCTCTCGCCAGCATACCTACTGTGCGTTTTGGTTTCCGTGCTGCCGAACACAAGCGTGATCTGACTTCCATCGGCAATAATGCCTTGCCAGGTTTGAGCAATGCAGCCAATCTGCCTATGTCTGGCTTGACAGCCTTCCCAGCCATTTTCAATGATCTGGGTGCCAATGGTGCGGGTTACTGGACATTCTCTCAAGCTTCTGTGAATGCCTGGTTGGCACAATACACCAACTATACTGGCCACTTACTGCAAAATGAATTCTCCATTAAAGAACCAACACAATCTGCGTATGTGATGGCTGATTTTGCAGGCGAAGGCATCAGCGGTAATTTCGGTTTGCGTGTTGCCCGCACCAGCGAGCAAGTCACACGTAATGAGATCGGTGCTTCTGGCAATTTTGAACCACGTACCTATAACAACAATTATGTCGACTTCCTGCCAAGTGCAAACTTCCGCATGGATCTGAACAAAGACATGGTTGCCCGTTTCAGTGTTTCCCGCACGATGGCCCGTCCTGAACTGGGTCAAATGGCTGGTCTGGATCTGCGTGACGTTCAAGGTACAGGTAACGGTGGTAACCCTAACCTGAAACCTATCCGTGCCAATACTGTAGACCTGGGCGTAGAATGGTATTTCGCACCTAAGTCCATGGTGTCTGCTGACCTGTTCTACTCTGCTCTGGATGGCTATGTTACTTATGGCTCAAGCACAGGTACCTTCTACAACCAGATCCAGAAGAAAAACACTGTGTATGCAATGAGTACGCCTATCAATACCCAGGCTGAAGTCAAGGGTCTGGAACTGGCTTACATCCAGGCACTGCCAGCAGGTTTTGGTATCAACGCCAACTACACTTACACACTGGGTAAAGAAACAGGTGCAGCTCCTGGTTCCAAGTGCGGTGATTTGCTGGCTCCTGATTGCACGCTGATCGGTACTTCCAAAAATGCATACAACATCGGTGCATTCTATGAAGATGGCAAGTTCAGCGCGCGTCTGACATACAGCTATCGTTCCGGCTTCCTGAATGGTACCAGCCGTAACAGCGCTGCTTACCAGAATGATATCGGTACTTTGTCTGCAACACTGGCTTATCAGATCAATGACAGCTTCTCCATCTCTCTGGATGGCAAGGACCTCAACAATCCATTGGTCAGCTCTGTCTGGAAAACACCAGGCGCAGCAGATCTGCCAGCATCCCTGTACAAAAATGGCCGTCAAATCTTCCTGACTTTGCACGCGAAGATGTAAGCAGCTTTGTAATTCTATAGCGGTAAATGCGGGGAAGTTGATTCGTTGTTCTGCTTCCCCGCTTCATAAGTGATGGTGCATGCCTGCCCCATCACTTTTTTTGCATTTGCAACCCTGTTGTCAGATATTCTTCTGATACTGTCATTTTTACGGCAAACGATATGACTACACAAGACTCCATAAAAAAAATCCTGGTCGTCGGCGGCGGTTCTGCCGGTTGGATGGCAGCATTGCTGATTGCTCATTCCGTCAAGGACAAGGGCATACAGGTTTCCGTCATAGAATCCGAAACCGTTGGCGTCATTGGTGTAGGCGAAGGCTCAACACCAGTCATGAAGCGTTTCTTCGACACCCTGGAGATACATGAAACCGAATGGATGCCTGAATGCAATGCCACTTACAAAAGCGGTATTGCCTTTGATGGCTGGTCAAGCAAGCCCGGTCATGCGAGTTATTTCCACCCGTTTGTGACCATGGTCGATAATCTGACCATGCCACCCTTTATCGAAAACGTTAAAGCGCGCTTGCAAGGGGCAGATGTCTGTGCCTTGCCGAACAAGTTTTTTCTTTCGGCGCAACTGGCTGACAGTTGCCTTGCACCTATCGCAGATCATAACTTCCCTTTCTTTACGACTTATGGCTATCATTTCGATGCCATGCTGCTTGGCAAATTCCTGCGCAAGAAAGCCTTGCAGACAGGCATAGAGCATATCAAGGCACATATCGATCACGCCCGCCTGGATGAAAAAGGGAATATCGCCGCCGTCAGTCTGGCAGATGGCAGTGAACTGGCAGCGGATTTCTTTGTTGACTGTTCAGGTTTCTCTGCTCTACTGATAGACAAGGCACTGAAAACACCTTTTGTCAGCTACGCAGACAATCTGCTCAATGATTCGGCGATAGCCATGCCCACCGACATATGCGACAAGATTCCCACGTTGACCGTATCCACTGCCATGAAGCATGGCTGGGCCTGGAAGATTCCACTGCAAAATCGCTATGGCAATGGTTATGTGTATAGCTCGGCTTTTACGACGGCAGATCAGGCAGAGACAGAATTGCGCGAAAAAATTGGCATGCTTGATTCCGACACGCCAGCACGTCATCTGAAGATGAAACTCGGCCGTGTGGAGAAACACTGGAACAAGAATTGTCTGGCTGTCGGACTGTCACAGGGTTTCCTCGAACCGCTGGAGGCGACGGCGCTTTACCTGACGCAAATGACCGCTGCGATCTTTTGCCTGTTCCTGGAAAAAGGTGATTTGAGCGAACAGGCTCAACAAGTCTATAACCAGGAAATCAACGATTATTTTGACGGACACAGGAATTACATCATCGCCCATTACAAAACCAATACCCGGACAGATACAGAATACTGGAAGGCCAACGCGGCCAACCTGCACAGAATACCTGATTCACTCAAGCACATCTTTTCAACCTGGCTGGAAGGCCGTGATCTGGGCGATGAAATACGCCGTCAGAATATCGAGAAGTATTACCCGATAGCCTCCTGGTACGCTTTGCTGGCGGGCATGGGCATATTCCCCGATGCAGAAAAGAAAACAACCGCTGGTGAACAGCACCAACAATACCCACTCGGTGATTTCATCCAGCGTTGCGCACTGAATTTCCAGGATCACCGCAGTTTTTTAGCTAAGCAAAAGCCTGCCATGTAGACCAGGGATATACAGGAATGCCGATAAGCATGCAGTAAATCGCATGAACAAAGGCAGCAAATGCAGGCGGGTGTGCATTTTTGCCAGTTTTTGGGCTAAACTCTGGTCAGACTGGCAAAAAATCTATCTTTTCCTGCATGCCCATCAATTATCTCGCCAAGCTGACCTCACCCAAGCGCACTCCCCGGGCTAACATGCACCTGGGAGTTAGCCTGGCATGTGTGGCCGGAGCCTTGAATGCGGGTGGCTTTCTGGCAGTAGGACAATATACTTCCCACATGACGGGCATGTTGTCTTCTGCCGCCGATGACCTGGTGCTCGGCAAGGTATTACCTGCCCTGGCCGCCTTATTCATGCTAATTGCCTTTGCCTGGGGTGCGGCCTGCACCGCTATCATGGTGAATTACGCCAAACGCAACCACTTTCGCTATATCTATACCCCCGTCTTGTTGCTGGAGGCTGTGTTGCTCCTGATATTTGGCCTGGTTGGTACTGAATTGCAGGAGCACGCCGTGATTACCGTCTCGTTCACCACTGTCCTGCTTTGTTATGTGATGGGCCTGCAAAATGCGCTGATCACCAAAATCTCACAAGCCGAGATACGCACTACCCATGTCACCGGTCTGGTCACTGATATAGGTATAGAACTGGGCAAGATGATTTACTGGAACAGGAATCAAGACGAAATCCATCATGACAATGAAGTGGGAGCCAATTTGCAAAAGCTGCGTTTGCACGGCTTGCTTGTAGCTTCGTTTTTCTTGGGTGCTTTGACCGGTGCCTATGGATTCAAGCATTTTGGTTTTATTTCTACCCTGCCTATCGCGACTGCGCTGGTGGTTTTGTCGTTGGCACCACGCTTCAGGAAAGCCTGATGCTTTTCATGTAATCGTTTGTACATCCTTTATTTCAATTTATTACTGTTGGCTATCTCATTCATAAACCAGTATGTCCATATCTGATCCAGCCAATTTATTCCAGCGCGTGCCAGAGTTACGCACTTTCAGCGATGACCCAAAAATCAGCCGGGCCATAGAATCTGGAGATACGTTCAAGGTCTATCGTTCCCTGGTGCTGGCACGCCTGTTCCGTCGCCTTCCACAGCATAAGGAAGTACTCAAGGAGCTGACCAGTGAACGCCGTCTGTTTGCCAAGCCACTGAAAGGAACGCCTTCGCTAGGAACAATCAACTCGGTAGGCTTCAGTTTTGTCGGTGAATCGGAGCGGGATACTGACGGCAGCCATATTGCCCTGCATGCTTTTGTCATCCTGTTTGGCATACCACTCGTTCCCATGGGATCTTACGTAGTGCGCAGCACTGGCGACAGGCAATGGCAAATTTATGCCCGTGCGCCCTTGGGCATCATGGGCTGGTTATATACACGTGGCCTGGCGCTGGCCATGGTCATCATGGTCCTGACCGGTGCAGCGGCAAGTTATCAGGAAGCGAGCACCCAGAACCTGACCATACTGAATGGTTTTGACATACCCGTCAAAGTGAAGATAGGGGAACAGGCACTGGTCGTGGCAGCACAAGGACGTGCAACCATGACCTTGCCAGTAGGTCAATTAAAAGGCGAAGCCAGCAGCGACAAGACTGGCATCATCGACACCTATGATCAGACGCTGGCAAGCACTGACCGCTATAACGTATGGAATATCGCCGGGGCTGCCCCGCTGGTGGAAAACACCATCATTTATAGCAAAGTCAAACCAGCCTCTCCAGAGCAAGCTGGCAGCCAGACCGTGTATTGCGGCAAGCGCCTGCTGGAATTTGCCGGCGTCGAGTACCTGTTCACAGAACCGCCGCAAACCAAGAGCATGAGCAAGCACCAAAGCAGTGTCAGCGCCAGGCAATTGACTATCGTCAACCAGGCCGACACACCCGCTGTGATGTCCTGCCTGAATTATGCATTTGGCCATGGCCAGGAAAAAGACATGCTACCCGCGCTGGAAGCCTATGCCGCCATCAAGGGCTGGGATACGCGCACTACTGACATTGCCCTGTTTGTCGCCAATGGCATCTCGCGTGCAGAAGCGCTGCGCCTGAGCCGCAAGGTCTTGAAAATACACCCGGACAATGTATTGCTGGAGCGCAGTGTCCAGGATTTGCGTGATGATATCGGTGAGCATGATGTCATGCTCAAGGAATATGCCCAACGTGCCAGTCAGGCTGCTGACTCTTCGTCAGAGCAATACTTGTATGCCTCACTATTGAGCGGCAACGAAGGCTTGCAGGCAATGAAGAACCTGGCACAAAAATTCCCACGAGACGCCAATATCCTGCGCAGCCTGACCTGGCGTAAATTTGTTCACGGTGACAGTCGCGGTGCCGCCCAGGATTTGCAGCAACTGCATAAGCTGTCGCCAGAAAATGCCAGCTATTTATTGGATACAGAAATCAGGCTGCTGCTGACGCAACAGCGTCCCGCTGATGCCCTGAAATTACTGGATGCGGCAATCAATAACAGCAAGGGTCTGGAAAGAGCCATGCTCGCCGTCGAATTCAATGAAATCGCCCGGCAACAGGGAATTGGTGATCCCGAAAAGTATTTGCGCAGCATGCCGGACGACGAGAATGACAATATCCTGGATATTTATCGCGCCAAAGCTGGCCTGCCACCGAACAAGACAGAGCATCGTGACCTGCCCATGGTCAAGCTTGCACTAAGCTTGCGCAGTTCACCAGAGCAAACACTGGATTTGGTAAAACATATCAACACGATACAGGTACGCCAGCATCTGGGAGCTGATCAACTGGCGCTGCTATATGGCGAAGCCTGCCGCGTCAATGACAAAACCACCAAAGACAAGTTGCAGCAGATGATGCACATGCGCAAAGCCGATTTGTCTGCATTTGAGCAATATGTGCGAGGCGAACAGGTCAATCTGGATGAGATGGATTTTGAAACTGATGTACTGGCAGCGGCTTATTTTATTCGCTCACGTAATCCGCAACTGTCAGCGCAGGAACGGCAAAATTTGAGGAAACTGGCAGCAAAAACAGATGTGCTGCAAGGCATAGTCACGACCGCAATCAAGCAATGGCAAAGCTGAGTCCATTATGAAAACAGATCATCAACGCAAACCACAAAAAACCAATCTGACGCGCCGCGCCGGACTGGTTGTCGCCCTCTGGGTTGGCTTTTGGGTACTCGCCCTTGGGCTGTTAATTGCATTGGCCTGGGTGCCGATTACCCAGATCAATCACCGCTCTTCTTTGCAATTTTCTGGTGTCATTGCGGGTATTGCGGCATTGACACTGGCGTATTCCTTGCGACCACGCAGCAAGGAGAAAAAGAGCGGCAATACCGTTAAACCTTTATCACGCCAAACCGCTGAACCCTTGTATGCGCTGGTAGAGCGCATCGCCAAGGAACTCAAGGTAGAAGCACCAGTCAATATTCACCTGATAGGCGTGGCATCTGCCTTCATCAGCGGCAAAAAGAACTGGCGGGGAAAGGTGAAAGAGCTTGAAGTTGGCCTGGGCCTGCCATTGCTGGGCACCCTATCTGAGGCAGAGCTGGGTTCAGTCATCGCCCATGAATTTGGTCACTTTGTTGCAGGCGACCTGTCACTCGGCCCCTGGGTATACCGCACCCGCACGTCTATCGCTTATACAGTCACAGATCTCGATGACTCCATGTTTTTTCTGGATGTCCTGTTCCGGTTTTATGGCAAATGGTTCTTGAAATTATCTGCCGCTGTATCACGCGAACAGGAATTTGCCGCAGATGCATTGGCTGCCAAAAAATTTGGCCCGGTCGCCACCCGCAGTGCACTGGAAAAAGTACATTTGATTTCACCGATGTGGTCAAGTTATCTCGATTATGAACTTGGCCCCGCCTTGAATCGTGGCGTGCGCATGCCTATCTTTGAAGGTTTCCGCCGTTTCTGCAAACCCGGCGTAAAGCGGGCCGATATTCAAACTGCGATCAATTATGCAGAATCACACACGACCACGGAATTTGATACCCATCCCAGCCTCGAAGAAAGGGTGGCGGCAGTTGTTCCCGGTGCCAAACCCAGCTTCCCTCCCCTGTCTCAGTGCCTGCATTTACTGGGTGGGGAAGCAGAAACAGAGAATGCATGGTATGCCATGTTTGAAAAAGAAAACCTGCAGCATTGTGACTGGGACAGATATGCTACCGAAGTCTTGCAGGAGCAGAATAAACAGCGATTTGCCGGTAGCTGGATGGACCCGCAAGCCCTGCCCCTGAATGAACTGGTCAAGATGGCGACTGATCCAAACAGCTTATGGGACAGGCTCAGGCCAGAAGGCGTCAGCTTCCTGTCGCCGTTGGGCAAGCGTCTTTATGTACTCGAAATCATGGAGTCCTGGATTGCCGCGTGCCTGACACATTATGGCTATAAAGCCAGCCTGCTGCCTGGCCAGGCACTGACCATGACACGGGCTGACACCAGGCTCATGCCATCAGAATTATTGCAGGCCGCGCTACAATCAAAACTCACTGTCGCTTATCTGAATGGCTTGCAAAAAGAGGCGACACAACCCGCCTAGTCAAGCGGTGCGGTACGGTGCCGTGTCAAACCTGATGGGCTTTTTGCAGACGTTTTTCCAGGCGTCTTTGTACGACTTCAAAACACAGGCTCAGCGCCCAATAGATGCAAGCGGCTGCGATATACAGTGGCAAGGGGCGAAAGCTGGTGGCGATGACTTCCTTGGTCGCCAGCATCAGCTCTGTCACGGTAATGACCGATACCAGAGAAGTATCCTTGATCAGGCTGATGAGGGTATTGCTCATGGACGGCACTGCCACACGCATGGCTTGTGGCACGACGATATAACGCAGGGTCTGCCCATAATTCAAGCCCAGGCTGGAGCTGGCAGACCACTGACCGCGGCTGACACCAACTATTGCACCGCGTATGCTTTCTGACAGATAGGCACCGGCGTTCAGACTCAAGGCCAGTATGCCTGCCGATGTCGCTGAAAATTCTATGCCTATGCCAGGCAAGCCGTAATAGATGACGAAAATCTGTACCAGCAAGGGTGTGCCGCGTATCAGGCTGACATAGACAGCAGCGGGCGTACTGATCAATTTGCTTGGCAATATGCGCGCAACCGCCAGCAAGAAACCCAGTATCAAACCACCTACCATGGCACCGATGGCAAACAACAGGGTATAGGCAACCCCCTTCAACATGACCGGTGCGGCCATTTGCAGCAATTCGAAAATTTCCATGGCGACTTTAAAAAGAAATATCCCCGTGGTGACGGGGATATAGAACTCATTTCATAAATAGGATGAGTGCAAACAAGACGATTTGGGATGCAGTGCAAGGCGTGACGCGAAGCTAAGGCTGGTGCCTTAGCGAGGGCACAACGCTGCAATGCGCCCAAATCGTCAGTTCCCGGAGGGTTTGCCTCATAACGTGCGCTGGACTGCGTTGGACTCGTTGTCAATAGGCAAAGCTATTGACTGCCTCATCCCCTTGCAGGGCGCATGTGCGCTTGCAAGCGCACATCGTACGCAGGCGTGCAACATGCTGCACGAAACCCCTGCTTTACCCTTGCCAGCCCACGTTATGAGGCAAACGCATCTCACCCTATTTATGAAATGAGTTCTAGTGACATCAAATGGATTACATCCACTTAATCATACATGCGTAATCAGCCGGCAATCCATATCAGACAGTATTGCCGACTTAATTTCAGCTTGTTTGTCGCTTATTGTGCAGCAGGTGCCTTGCTGACATCCTTGCCAAACCATTTATTGGATACTTTGGCAAAGCTGCCGTCTTTGATAATGTCAGCCAGGGCAGCATTCAAAGCAGCCGCAAACTTGGGGTTGGCTTTTTGGAAGGGAATACCATTTTTTGCAATTTCACCGATAGGTGCGCCAGCCTTGATAGGCAGATTGCTGGTTTTGACGAGGTAGGCAACCATCAGGCTGTCATTCAACGCGGCATCAACACGGCCAGCAGCCAAGTCTTGAAGGTACTCTGGTGCACCTGGATAACTTTTAACTTCAACGCCTGCAACAGCCTTGGCACGTTCTTCATAATTACTACCCTGCCCTACACCCAGTTTTTTGCCTTTCAGGTCTTCCAGGCTCTTGAACTCGCGTTTCTCATCTTTTTTGACGATAAGCTGGGCACTGGAGACAGTGTATGGGTCAGAGAAATCAAAAGTCTCCTGACGCTTGGCAGTAATGCCGACCTGATTGACGATGACATCAAATTTACCAGCGGACAAGCCTGCGAGTATGCCGCTCCATTCAGAAGTCACGAATTCTGGTTTGACACCCAGTTTAGCCGCCAGTAATTTGGCAACATCAACGTCAAAGCCAGCCAGTTCATTGGTTTTGGTATCTTTAAAATTGAATGGAGGGTAAGTACCTTCCAATGCGATTTTCAAGGTGCCGCGTGATTTAACGGTATCGAGCAAATCAGCAGCAGTTGCCGACAAAGAAGCACTGGCCAAAATAACGCCAGCCAGCAAAGTGGAGATTGTTTTTTTTGTAGAAATTTTCATTATATTCCCTAGGGGTTTACTGCCTTTCATCACACTGCAATGAAGACAAATACATTCACACATGCCGGATGGAAAGATTCTCCGGCGACCTGTGTATGATATGGAGTCAGGCTGACGAAGGACAACGAAGTATTTCTTATTTGCATATACCTGGGGCAGCTATATGCGCAAAACAAGGAAGCCTGAGCAAACAAAAACGCCACCGCATGGCAGTGGCGTACAGATGACATCAGAAAGAAGGAAGGTCACTCAAATTATGCCCAGGGGCATCATTGCTGGCAGTACTCAGGCCATGTGCGCCATCTTCATACAGGATACCGACTACTTTTGGCCCCAGTATGATGCCGTTTTCACTCTGGAACTTGGGCAAGACTTCATCACCGTTGGCGATGGTGTCCAGCACAGCCTGTACATCCGCTTCCTGGGGGTCATCCACCGTGGCTGGTGGCATCACTTGTCCGCCTTTGCTCTTGCCCCAGCGCACCTTGGCGATACGCTGTCCACTGTCATCAAAACGGACGGCTTCGATAAAAAATAATGCCATGATCACGCTCCTCATCTAAGTTGCAAAGAAAACCGGGAAGGAAATTGAATTGCCTGTGCAAATTTCTACAATTATCAGGAACTGCACCAGCCTGTTACTTTATCTTGCGCCTTTAGTATGACAGCTATATGTCATGATGCCGTGTAAAAAAAGCACCTTAAATCAACATGTTAGCAAATTAAAATCTGCGTTCAAGTAAATTTTTTCGACCTCAATAGCAAAGCGGCTGACAGAAGCTTTTCGCTCTGTCAGCCGTCAGTTTGCTCGCTGTGCTTCGCTGTCTTTTTTAATCAGCTCAATTTTGCTGCATGTTCACGTGTAGCGTGGAAAGTTACGCCAGGCCAACGTTCTTGTGTCAGCTTCAAATTCACACCCGATGTCGCCAGATAAGCCATATTGCCCGCGGCATCATAGGCGATGTTGCCACCAGCGCTGGAGCGTTCAAAATCAGCCAGCATTTTCTTGTCGTCACAACTGATCCACCGGGCGCTGCTGATACTGGTGCCTTCAAACACGGCATCGACACCATATTCATTTTTAAGGCGGCTGGCGACCACCTCAAACTGCAGGACACCCACCGCACCCAGCACCAGGTCACTGCTGACAACTGGCTTGAATACCTGCACGGCACCCTCTTCACCCAATTGTTGCAAGCCTTTTTGCAATTGCTTGATTTTCAGCGGGTTCAGGATACGTGCTGTACGGAAAAAGTCGGGCGCGAAATACGGGATGCCGGTAAATTGCAGCAATTCACCCTCTGAGAAACTGTCGCCTATCTGCATATTGCCATGGTTGGGCAAGCCTATGATATCGCCTGCATAAGCCTCTTCCACCTGCTCGCGAGAAGACGCCATGAAGGTCACAACAGACGATACCTTGATGTCACGGTTCAGGCGCAGATGCTTGAGCTTCATGCCACGTTCAAACCGGCCCGAGCACACGCGCAGGAAGGCAATACGGTCACGGTGGGCTGGGTCCATATTCGCCTGGATTTTAAAGATGAAACCAGAGAATGGCACTTCCTTGGGCTCTACCGCACGTACGGTAGCATCACGTTCGCGCGGTGCAGGAGCCCAGTCCAGCAAGGCATTCAAAATTTCACGCACACCAAAGTTATTGATGGCAGAACCAAAGAATACCGGCGTCTGCACACCGGCCAAAAAGTCTTCCAGGCTGAATGGGTGGGATGCGCCGTGCACCAGTTCGACTTCCATCTTCAGTTGTTCGATCTCCAGCGGGAACATTTCAACCAGACGCGGGTTATCAATGCCCTTGATGACTTCAAATTCCTGGTCAGCACGTTCGCTACCTGGCGTGAACAGCAGGATTTCATCTTTCAGGATGTGATACACACCGCGGAAAGTCTTGCCCATGCCTATAGGCCAGGTCACTGGTGCACACTGTATCTTCAGTACAGATTCCAGTTCATCCAGCAACTCCAGCGGGTCGCGGGTTTCGCGGTCCATCTTGTTGACGAAGGTGATAATGGGCGTATTGCGCATGCGGCAAACATTCAGCAGCTTGATGGTCTGTTCTTCCACACCCTTGGCAGCATCGATCACCATCAAGGCAGAATCGACTGCAGTCAATACGCGGTAGGTATCTTCAGAAAAGTCCTGGTGGCCTGGAGTGTCAAGCAGGTTGACCACGTGGTCGCGGTATTCAAACTGCATGACGGAGGATGCCACAGAAATACCGCGTTGCTTTTCGATTTCCATCCAGTCAGATGTCGCATGGCGGCCACTCTTGCGTGCCTTGACTGTACCTGCCAGCTGGATCGCGCCGGAGAACATCAGCAGCTTTTCAGTCAGCGTGGTTTTACCCGCATCCGGATGGGAAATGATGCCGAATGTACGACGGCGTGCCACTTCGCGGCTGATCAGGTCTTTCGATGCCGCGCTGACCGTGCTCGTCTCTGAGACTGACTCGTGGCCGGATTCAGCGTTATCGTCTGGGGATGTATTCATGGTGTTCATGCTGATACCGCAAAAATGGAAGAAAAACACGCAAGTTTAGCTGGTATTGAGGGCGAAGTCGAATGCAAGCACTATCAGGATCAGCGCAATTTACGGCTCATCCAGGAAAAATGAAGGAAATAACAATTTCGCCAAGAGATTATCTTGCACTTTACCGCGGCAATGCCATGATATGGAGATGCCGATATTGACGCTCATTTAGCCCGCCATGAAGAAATTTGCTCTTACAGCAACATTTTTTGTTTGCCTATTCATGTCCATGCCAGTACAGGCAGGCTCTGGTTATTATCTGGTCAGTATCTATGAAAATGAGGGTGAAAAGACCATAGACTTCAAATCCTGGTCTTCATTTCCAGAAAACCGGGCGACCTCCACCGTACCTGAGCTGGGTATCAGCTATATGCCCAACAAGACCTGGTACACCGAAGTCTATGCCAGTTGGGCAAAACGTGGAGCAAGTTCGCTGGCAAATAGCGCCTGGACCTGGCAAAACGACTTCCTGCTCACCCATGGCCAATATCCCGTTGATCTGGCGCTGCATACCAGCCTGAACAAGAATATCGACAGCAGCCGTGGCGTGGACTTTGAATTTGGCCCGGCCATGCAGACTGAATTTGGTCGCGTGCAGGTAAATACCAATGTATTTCTGGAAAGAACTTACCGCACCACGCCCACCAGCCGCATGCAGATGAAATACCAGTGGCAGGCTAAATACCGCCTGCGGTCTGAGCTGGAATTTGGTTTGCAGGGCTTTGGAGAACTCGGTGACTTGGACGACTGGTCAGCCAGAGCCCGGCAATCTCACCGCGCCGGCCCCATGATTTCTGGCAATTTCAGGCTGGGAAATGCACCGGACAGCAAACAAGCCATCAGGTATGAGGCCGCGTATGTCATGGGCAAGCTCAATGCCCGCCATACCGGCGTATTCAGCATGCGCCTGCAATATGCTTTCTGATGTACACACAATTTAATCAGTTTGCTATATCCTCGTCATCTTTGCCCTTTACTATTCCTGGTATTGATCACTATTTATCGACATTTCTATGAAAAAGCTACTGATATCCGCTTTCATGCTGGCGCTGGCCAGCTTGCCACAACTGGGTTTTGCCTGGGGCGCTGATGGACACCAGACGGTCGGTGCCGTTGCCGAAAACCTGCTGGCAGGCAGCAAGGCTGGAGCCCAGGTCAAGGCACTGCTGGGTGATAACTCGCTGGAAAAAATTGCTGTATGGGGTGATTGCGTCAAAGGCATCGCACCGGACAAGGATTTTGCCTATACCTCTGCAGGCCGTTACCCTGAATGTGCATCTTTCGAGACGGCAGCAGGCATCGCCGCCATGGCCGACTATGTAAAACGCAATAACACCAATTGCAACCCGGCTTCTGACGAAGA
Organism: Undibacterium sp. YM2; assembly: GCF_009937975.1. Taxonomy (NCBI): domain Bacteria; kingdom Pseudomonadati; phylum Pseudomonadota; class Betaproteobacteria; order Burkholderiales; family Oxalobacteraceae; genus Undibacterium; species Undibacterium sp. YM2. The sequence continues at coordinate 1,649,750 of NZ_AP018441.1, read as the reverse complement.
GAATTGCCACAAGCAATATCATTATGCCGACGTGGCTTTGCAGCATGATCAATACAAACTGGGCTATGTTGGCACCAGCGATCACGACGTCGTGTATGCGATACGCGCTGCGGTCATGGTCTTGCAAGGCAAGACTCAGCCTGCCCCGTTCAATTTCAAGGACAAGCAGGAAGCCCTGATGTTATTGACCCACTATGTCGGTGACTTGCATCAACCGCTGCATGTAGGATCTGTGTTCCTGAATGCGGACGGCAAGATCGTCAATCCTGATGAGGGCCAGTATGACCGTGGCAGCAATACCGTAGGCGGTAATGCGCTGCAATGCCCATGTGGCAATCTGCATTCGCTGTGGGATGACCTGCCACAGCAGTTCAAACGTGGCCGCATGAATGATGCACTGACCAAAAAGGCAAAAGCGGTGGCACCAACAAATGGCGCCATCGAGGAATTGCCCGTCTTGTGGGCCAATGATGCCATCCGTGATGCCAGGGTTTTGTTTGCCGGCACACAATTCAGCAAAAGCACACCGAACCAAAGAGGAAATAACTGGTCTATCGCTTTACCGCTGGAATATGAAAAAACCATGCTGAACATGAAGGAAGATGCGCTGGCCCGTGCAGGTGCTCATCTGGCCCAGCTGTTAAAAACCATCTGGCCCGAATAATTCAGTCTTACGTCACATTAGGAAATTTTTATGGCTTTCACTCCGCTACGCTGGGCAGGACAAGGATTTAAATACCTCTGGAATGCGCTCGATTTCAGCCGCAGGGTATTTTTCAACCTGCTGATCCTGGCTATTCTGATCATGATCATCGTTAACATTCTCAGTAGCGGGGTTAGAAAAATAGAAAACAAAACTGCCCTGGTGCTGAATCTGAAAGGCACGCTGGTCGAACAACATGACAGCAGCCCGCGTGAAGCACTGCTGGCAGAAGCCAGAGGCGATACCAAGAGAACCACGCAATTGCGCGATGTACTGGCTGTGCTGGATCAGGCAGCCAAGGACCCGCAAATCAGCAGCGCAGTCTTGCTACTGGATGAAATGGGTGGAGCGGGTCTTGCCACCCTGCGCGAAGTAGCAACGGCGATTGACCGCTTCAAGGCCAGTGGCAAAACTGTCGTCGCCTGGGGTTCCAGCTTTGACCAGCGCCAGTACTACCTGGCCTCGCATGCAAATGAAGTCTATCTGCACCCCATGGGCACTGTCATGATTACCGGCTTTGGCAAATACCGCAATTACTATCGCGATGTGCTAGACAAAGTGGGAGTCACCGTGAATGTGCTCAAGGCGGGTAACTTCAAGAGCTTTGGCGAACCCTATGTTGCCAAAGGCCCTTCAAAAGAAGCCGCAGAAGCAGAAAGCTATTTATACAATGGCCTGTGGAAAACCTATACCAGCAATGTAGAAAAAGCCCGCAAGCTGCCCGATGGCGATATCATGCGTGGCATCAATGACCTCGGCAAATTGCTGACAGATGCAGGCGGTGATCTGGCCAAACTGGCGGTCAACGCCAAACTCGTTGATGGTTTGAAAACCCGTGACGAATTGCGTGAACTGATGCTCAAGCGCGGTATCAGGGATGAGCAGATCAAGAGCTTTCGTCAGATTTCCTTTGACGACTACCTGGCCAGGGTCAAGACCAAAACTTTTGGTGACGCTGTAGGCGTCATCGTTGCTGCTGGTGAAATCAGTGAAGGAACTGCGCCTCCAGGTTCCATAGGTGGTTTATCGACATCGCAGATGATACGCAAGGCAAGAGAAGACGACAGCATCAAAGCCATCGTGCTGCGAGTCGATTCTCCCGGCGGCAGTGCCTTTGGTTCTGAATTGATACGCCGCGAACTGGAACTGACACGCAAGGCTGGCAAACCCGTTGTGGTCTCCATGGGTGATGTTGCGGCATCGGGTGGCTACTGGATTTCCATGGCATCTGACGAGGTGATCGCAGATGAAGCGACGATTACCGGCTCTATCGGTGTCATCGCGATTTTGCCATCTGCCGATAAAGCTGCCGACAAACTGGGGGTACACACTGCGGGTTCACCAACCACCTGGCTGGCCGATCCTTTCAATCCCCTGCGTCCTTTTAACGCGCGTTTTGCCCAGGTCTTGCAGACCAGCATAGACCATACCTATGCTGAGTTCACCTCCAAGGCAGCGGCAGCGCGTAAAACCACGCCAGAGAAAATCAATGAAGTTGCCCAGGGCCGCGTCTGGACTGGCATACAAGCCAAGGAAAGAGGCCTGGTCGATACCATAGGCAGTTTTGGTGATGCACTGAAATCGGCATCCACCCGCGCCAAACTGGGGGCAGACTATCGCATCAGCTACATAGAACGTGAGCCTTCCAAGATAGACCGCCTGCTGAGTATTTTTGACGCCAAGATAGCCAAGGTATTGCAAGACAACTTCAAGCTTGCTGCCGTACCTACAGGTTTGCCACCAGCGGCTGCAAGCCAGGTGCTGAACGACCTGAGCTGGCTGGCAGAAGTCAATAAAGAAGGCAAAGGCTTCACTGCATTGACGCATTGCCTGTGTACTGCACCGTAAATTGATTGTTTTTGCAGTAAAAATCCCGCAAGCTTGCGGGATTTTTTTTGCCTGCCAGGCAAATCAAACCAGACCCGACATGACAAATGTCATCTCAAACTGATGGCATTTGCTTCTGTTTTACCAACACCAGGCGAGGCAAAATGACGACATACAAAACAAGGAGAAATAAATGCATAAAACCTCACTCGCCCTGGCACTGGCTGTTTGCGCTGGCACCATTCATTTCCCGGCAAGCGCTGCGAGTTTTCTGATTGAACATGTACGCGTGTTTGATGGCCAGAAAATCCAGGCTGATAAAAATGTGCTCATCGTCGATGGTAAGATCCAGGACAGCAATTTCACTGGCAAGCCTGCCGCCGATACCACCATCGTCAATGGCAAAGGCCGCACCCTGCTGCCTGGCCTGATCGACGCCCATGTACATGCATTCCAGGATCAGGAACTGCCACTGCTATATGGTGTAACCACACAGATCGACATGTTCAGCAATGTGGACATGCTCAAGGCCATCAATGAAAAAATGCGCAAAGGCGAGAACCGCGACCGTGCCGACATCATCTCTGCAGGCATACTCGCTACTGCCCCTGGCGGCCATGGTACGGAATACGGCATGCCCATCCCCACCCTGACCAAGCCTGAAGAAGCACAGGCCTGGGTGGATGCCCGTATCGCCGAAGGCTCGCACTTTATCAAGATCGTCATCGAGCATGGCAGTGAAGAACACTCTTTCAACAGCCTGGACAATGCCACCGTCAAGGCGCTGGTCAAGGCCGCACACTTGCGCAACAAACTCGCAGTTGTCCATATAGGTACCCTGAAAGAGGCACAGGATGCGCTGGATGCCGGTGCAGATGGGCTGGTACATCTTTTCACCGACAGGCAAATCAGTGAACAGCATTTGCGTGCACTCGTCACCAGCGCAAAAAGCAAACATGCTTTCGTCATACCGACTTTCGCGGTACTGGAGAGTATTGCTGGCCTGAAAGAACAGGATGTCCTGTCCGACCAGCGTATGAACGGCCTGCTCAGCAAATCGCAACTGCAACCTTTGAATACACCGTATGGCTACAAGCCTGATGCTGATTTGCTCAAGGCCCCAAGGAAGGTAACAGCAGCCATGCATGCTGCTGGCATCCCTGTCCTGGCAGGTACCGATGCTGGCAATTCCGGCACCCAGTATGGCATCAGCCTGCATCATGAACTCGCTGCACTGGTCGAGGCAGTCCTGAGCCCAATGGCAGCACTGGAGTCAGCCACATCGGTGGCAGCCACCGCCTTCAGGCTGAAAGACCGTGGCCGCATCGCCAAGGGTTACAAAGCTGATCTCTTGCTGGTTGAAGGCGAGCCGGACAAAGATATTCTCAACACGCGCAATATTGTTGATGTATGGAAGGATGGCGAGCGCGTCACGGCACAACGCGAGCAAAAACTGCAGGAAGTCGCCAAACAAAAAATGCAAAAAAATCTGCTGGTCAATATACCTGCAGATGGACGTATAGGTCTGTTCAGCAAAGACAAACTGGCCAGTCCTTTTGGCTCAGGCTGGTATCCATCCAATGACTCCCCCATGGGTGGCAAATCTACAGTCACCCTGAAAGTCCTCGAGTCTGGCAAGGATGGCGATGTGCCTGAACATGCGCTCTCGGTCGCTGGCAGTATCAACCCTGGTTTTACTTATCCCTGGGCTGGTCTGGCTTTCTTTCCCGGCAATAAGCCTATGGAAGCAGTCAATCTCGGGAATGCCAATACCTTGAAATTCCGTGTCAAAGGTGATGGCAAAGACTATAGCGTTGGCATCAGCATGCAAGGCAGCTTTATCCCCGTCACAGTCAGTTTCAAAACAACGGCAGAGTGGCAGGAAATTTCTATTCCCTTCACTAAATTCAAGGGTATGGATCCCAGCATCATCACTATCCTTGCCTTCAATGCCGGGCCGCAAACCGGAGAATTTCATTTTGAAATTGCCGATATCCGCCTTTTGAAGGAATAATGCAGCATTCTTGATTCAACACCCAGGGTAAAGCCGTGACCAGAAAAATCTTATCAATACTCTCTTTCCCCTGGGTGCCAGCACGTTATGGCAAGGCACCCTACTTCTGGCTACTCTCGTTTGCCATTTTTGGCTGGAAGTATTTATACGTGACACCAACAGTTGAGGAAATAGCCTGCCTGGCACTGAGCCTGCTGCTATTCCTGCCTGTTTATTTTTACAGCTTCTGGTGCTCGGGCTGGCGCCTGTATGCATGCATCATATTTATATGCACCCAGGGCGTCATGTGGGCACCTTATAACTATGGCGGTTCCACTTTTTGCATATTTGCTGCCACCATCTGTTCACGTTTGCCAGATACCCGCAAGGCTTACCTGACTTTATTCTGCATCGGTATCGTGATAGTCAGTGCCAGTCTGCTGATGCACCTGGATTCTTATTTCTGGGTACCGGCGCTGATCTTCAGTATCCCCAGCGGGGCTGGTGCCATCATCAGTGAGCGTCTTGGCCGCAGCAATGAAAACCTGCTCAAGAAGCAGGAAGAAGTCGAATACCTGGCAGCCCTTGCCGAGCGTGAACGCATAGCCAGGGACTTGCACGATTTGCTTGGTCATACACTGTCAGTGATTACCCTGAAGGCCGAACTCGCTGGCAAACTGCTGGACAGAAATCCCGAGGCCTGCAAAAAAGAGATCAATGACATAGAGCACACTGCCCGGCAGGCACTGGCAGAAGTGCGGGCCGCCGTCATCGGCTATCGCGCCACCGGCCTGGGGCATGAACTACAGTCTGCGAAAAAAACCCTGGACGCGGCTGAAGTGACCCTGCTCAGCGAGATTGAGCAATTCACCATACCCTCAGCACAGGAAAACGTGTTGGCGCTGGCATTGCGTGAAGCCATTACGAATATCATACGGCATGCCCATGCCAGCCAATGCCACATCAGGCTTTACCAGCATGATGCGCATGTCATCTTGAAAATCAGCGACAATGGCGTCGCCGGACAAACTGGTGCAGTACGCAAAGGTAGTGGTTTGAACGGCATGAGTGAACGTGTACTGGCCCTGGGTGGAAGCCTGCAAGTACAGGTAGCACCAGGCGCCATAGGCTTGCACCTGGAATTATCTTTGCCCTTGAAAGAAAAGACATGATACGCATCATCATCGCCGAAGACCAGGCCCTGGTATCTGGCGCACTGGCCGCCCTGTTGGGCCTGGAAGACGACCTGGAAGTCATTGCGCTGGCAAAAAACGGCCAGGAAGCCTTGGCCTTGTGCGAAAAAGAACAGCCAGACATACTCGTTACCGATATAGAAATGCCCCTGATGACAGGGCTGGAACTGGCAGCAGCAATTGCAGAGAAAAAGCTCAACAGTAAAGTCATCGTGCTGACCACCTTTGCCCGCAGCGGCTACCTGCGCCGCGCCATGGCCAGTGGCGTGCGTGGTTACATGCTCAAGGACGCGCCTGCTGATACGCTGGCAGCCGCCATACGTACGGTGCATGGCGGTGGTCGTGCTATCGCGCCGGAGCTGGCGATGGAAAGCTGGGGCGGAGAACAAGACCCGCTGAGCGAGCGTGAACGCCAGGTTTTACGACTGGCAGGGTCGGGTTCCAGCAGTACAGAAATTGCCAGGATCATGCATTTATCGGAAGGTACGGTACGCAATTACCTGTCAGAAGCGATCAGTAAACTACATGCAAAAAACCGTGTGGATGCCTATCGCCTCGCGAGGGATCAAGGCTGGTTGTAAAGTCACAGGCAGCCTATAATTGTAAGGACGAAATGCAGGGCTAAAAAGGATGAAGACGATGAGGAAAGCAGTTATTTTTTGGATATGCAGCCTTCCCTTGCTTTCCTACGCCGAGCAAACCGCGCTTGAAGCGAAGTCAGACGCGCTGCGCGAAGCAGCCATGAGTGCATTTGAAAAGAATCACGACCAGAAAAAAGCATTGCAACTGAATGCCGCCGCGCTCAAGCTCAGCCGCTCTTTGCCAGCAAGCAGCTGGCGCACAGTAGAAAACTATGATGATGCCGGTTTGTATTATTACGAGAGCAGCAAATGGAAGGCATCTGCCCAACACCAGGCAATCGCAGTCTTGCTGGCTTGTGGCATGGAAGAAAGCAAGAGCATGTTCCCGCTGTATGTAAAACGCCTGGGATTTGCTTTTTCCAAATACCGCCCGGGCGAAGATTTTGCACCCATCGCAGCCAATCCACTGTTACTCCTGAAAGATATCCGGCTGAATCTGCGTGCCTATGGCGACTTGAGAAGACGCTATTTCAAGACCGTCAAACTCAAGCCAGATGCACAGACTTCAACTATTACTTATCTCTACAAAATAAAACCTGAGACACTGCCAGCCACATGCTACCTGCCACCAGACCAGGCCCAGGAGCAAGCAGTCAGGAGCGAATAAGCTTTTTGCAAACAGGCTACAATAGCGCCAATTCTTCCGCAATCAAAGTTAGCCTAAATTGCAAGATTATTTATCCCATGTCAGCCTCGCCCCACATCCCCTGCTGGCGGATGTCTGCATGCATTTTCTGGTCAAGGACATTCCCGACTGTTGGTACACCGTACCTGCCAGCCCACTACCTATGTTGCTTGTGGTCACGCATGGTGCAGTTGAAATGGAAAACGGGCAAACATTGCCTCCCCTGACTGTCGTAGGCCCCAGCCGTCATCGCTACCGTGGCAAGGCTCAACCCGGCTCAAGATTTATTTCAGCCGCGTTCCGCCCAGGCAAGCTCAGCGCTATCCTTGGATATCCCGTGGATGAATTCAGTGATGCTGTCATTGATCTCGCCGATGTGCTGCCGCCATCCAGCTGTCATGAATTCCAGGACAAACTGCATGCTGCCTGCGGCACTGCTGCCAAAGTAGAAGTGGTGCAAGACATGTTGCTACGTTGGCGTTTGCTGGAAAAACCACGCATCGCCCCGCTGGCGATGCCACCTCACTGGATCAGCAAGCCAGGCGATGAGCTGGCTGACCAACTCGGTCTGGGTACCAGGCAGTTCGAGCGACGTTTCCTGGCCAGCTTTGGCCTGAGTTTGCGCAGCTACAAACAGCACTTGCGTTATGGCGCGTCGCTGATGCAAGTCATGCTGGGCAGCTTGCCAGCCCCTACCTGGGCTGAATGTGCCATCAGCTTTGGTTATGCTGACCAGGCACACATGAACCGTGACTTTGCCCGCTTTACTGGTCATACACCAGCCCAGCTCATGCGTGGGATTGCAGCTCAAGACCCTGCGCTCTGGGCCTTCCGTTTCAATGAAACTGACGTGGGAAAGATGTTTATCCCATTAGATGAAATCGATGTCGTTTCGGTTCAAGACCAGCTTATCTCTTGAATCCATAATCAGGTCTTCTTATACCAGGCAAGCAAGGGCCCACATCATGGAAGAGCAAGCAGGTTTGTTTCAGGATTCATACATCCTCACCAACGTCAACGATCTGATGAACAAGGTACAGAGCAACAGCATGTGGTACCTGTCCTTTGGCCTTGCCTGTTGCGCTGTCGAGATGATGCAGGCTGCCAGCGCACGGTATGACATGGACCGCTTTGGCTTCATGCCACGCGCCAGCCCACGCCAGGCAGATTTGATGATCGTTGCCGGCACCCTCACCAATAAAATGGCCCCAGCGCTGCGCAAAGTGTATGACCAGATGGCCGAGCCACGCTATGTGATTTCCATGGGCTCCTGCGCCAACGGTGGCGGTTACTATCACTACTCTTATTCTGTCGTGCGTGGCTGCGACCGCATCGTGCCAGTCGATATCTATATACCCGGTTGCCCACCTACTGCAGAGGCGCTGATTTATGGCCTGTTGCAGTTACAGAACAAGATCAAGCGCAGCAATAGCTTTGCCCGATAATAAAAGGTTCTGGCACTTGATAGTAATCTGGTTCCATCGCACAGATGCTGCCATTACCCTGCACCGACAGAGATACAGGGAAGCATATCCATGAGCATTTATCTGCGATATGCATTCCCATAGCTGCCGTCAAGTTTGCCTTTTGCCCAGTCCGCCATCAGATCGTAAAAACCTGGCGTAATACGTGTCTGCTTGCGCGTACCATCTTTTGCTTCTGTATATTCCCACATGCCATGACCGGTATCGGGGAAGCGGTAAATCGTGATATTACTGCCCTGGCGACGCAGACTTGAGAGCCGTTCCAAAGTCACTGCACCCGGAGCCTGGCGGTCTTCATCCGCGAATACCCACATCTGTGGTACATCAACTTTGCGCAAGACCTGCATGGGATCAAGCGACCAGTCAATATTCAGCTTGTCGAATCTTGGTACGCCATTACGGCGCAAATCATCTACGGACATACTCAGGAACACACCTGAGTATCCTCCCTTTATACTTGTGAACCAGGCTTCTTTGCCAAACTGCTTCTGGATATCAGCAAGCTCATCAAACCCTTCTTTCAAATCAGATCTTGCTATTTTTGCTGTCACATCTGTGACTTTGCTGGCTTTGGCGAGTATGTCGTCGCCATAACCGTGATCGCGTAATTCCTTTCTGTCTTGCTCCGCATCCTGCCCCGTAATATCAACCGCCAGGCCAAAGCCAATCCCAAGAAACTCTGCCCTGGCCCGCGCTGCCGCGAGTGGCACTATCCACCCACCCTGACTCAGGCCTATGAGACCAAAACGACCGTAGCGCCCGGCTGCCAGTCGTTTGGCTTCGTGCGAAGCTGCTACCAGGTCATCGGCCAGGCGGGGGAAGTTTTGGGTATATTCTCCTTGCGAAAATCCGGTGCCGCGTTTGTCATACACAAAGACCGAAATACCCCGTCCGAGCATTTGATAAGGGTCACCTGCACGGTCTATCCAGCCAGTGCCTTCTGAGCCATGTGCATAGACAACCAGGGGTGTATTTTTTCCAGCACCGGGCGGTTCCATAGCTTCCATCAAGCGACCTGCGAGCACGACACCACCAGATTCAAATCGCGTGTTCAACTCAGAAATGATCAGCTTGTTCCAGACCTCCTCTCCTCGAACCAGAACTGCGTTTTTTCCACATATCAGCGTAGTCCCGGAATCCAGCGTATTGCCAAGCATCCCGTTGCTGAAGGTGTAGTTAAATCCTTTGTCTGCCTTGGTCACGACAACAAATGTCTGTTTGTCTTTTTTAAAAATACCTGTCTCACAAGGGGCCGATATAAAAGAGCTGGACTTCAATTGATCAGGCATAGTAACAGCCTGCGCAAACAGGCTGGGACATGCTAGCGTGCATGCAACAAACAGAGTGGACGATAATATTTTCACGCATTTCTCCAGGAGGAATCAATGCTGTGGATGCTATGCGGTATTGTCGTTGCCAGCTCTTGCAATCCGATGAATGCAGGATTTCGATGACTCAAACCCTGATCAAAGGCTTTGGAATAAAGGTTACATAAAAAAAACCAGTAAAACTGCGTGCAGCAGCTTACTGGTTTGGTTCGGCTTAATTTGGCCTATGATGACAAGTCGCTTACACCGTTGCCAAATGCGCTTGCAGCACAGAACGCAAAGTCGCCGTTGGCCGCTGTATCAGTTTGGACAACTGGCCATTGCCATCATACAAACCACCTTGTGCAGCGCCTGTATCGGATTGCGCCAGGATATGGGCAAAGCCTTCTGGCAAACCAAATGACACGAGCAAGTCCTTGTATTCAGTCTCCGCATAGTTCACATAAGCGACAGGCTTGCCTGACAGTTCAGCCAGGGTCGCAGCCAGTTCTGCGAGAGTGAATGCCTGGTCACCGGCCAGTTCATAGATCTTGCCGCCCTGATCACTGCCTGTCAGCACCGCTGCCGCGGCTACCGCAAAGTCAGCACGCGATGCAGCCGAGAATTTGCCCTCACCTGCTGCCCCAAATACCTTGCCAGTTTGTAGCGCAGTGCCCACTGCAGAGAAATAGTTTTCTATATACCAGGCATTGCGCAAGAACACGAAAGACAGGCCACTGTCGCGTATCAGCTGTTCTGTCTCTATATGTTCCTGGGCCAGCGACAGCGGTGAAGTATCTGCGTGCAGGATGCTGGTATAAGCAATTAATTCTACGCCTGCATTCTTTGCTGCCTGCACCACATTCTTGTGCTGTTCCAGTCTTTGCCCAATTTCGCTGGAGGACACCAGCAAGACTTTTTTCACTCCCTGCAAGGCCGTAGCCAAAGTCTCTGGCTGGCTGTAATCACCCTGGCGAACCTGTACGCCGCTGGCGCGCAAATCCTCTGCCTTGCTGACATCCCTGACGATGGCAACGATCTGATTCGCCGGGACCGTGTCCAACAAGGTCTGTATCACCAGACGTCCCAATTGCCCACTTGCTCCTGTTACTGCGATCATATTTATTTCTCCTGTTATGTGAAAATTCGTCAACGCTCATCAAAATTCATCAATTTTTAAGTGCAGAATCCCAGTGTTCATCTGCTTTTCCATCCACTATCCGCCAGGTATCAAACCAGGTGGTGGTGTATAAAAGCTTGTTGGTGGTCTTGTCCCTGACTGGCAAGGGATACATGACTGTTACCAGGTCACCTTCGGCGATGACTGCAACCACGGGTTTCGTCATCTTTTCCGGTATGGGTGTGGCCTGGACTTTTCTGACTTCGACAAAATACCTGACCACGCCATCGAGGCCGGACGCTGCGTTCGGGTTGTGTTGCAGGTAGCGTTTGGACAGATACTTGTCTGCCAGCTCCCAATGGCCCGCCTCCAGCAAGTCTTTCACAATGTGATAGACCACCTGCTTGTTGGCATGCAGCTTTGGATCGCTGCTGGTGAACAGCAGGTCAGGGTTTTCAACCCCGGCAACTGGCTCCTGCGCATGACTGCTAGATGGCAAAACGACAGACAATGTCGTGAACGCAAGCGTGATCATTGCGCCCGAAATCAGGTTTTTCTTGAATTTGTGCAACTGTTTTTTCATGACAAAGCATCTCCTTGTTTCGATATACTTGTATTAGCGATCGAATCAAGGTCTATAATAGAGACTATGTCTAAAAATTGTAAGGAGGCAGTTTTTCGTGTCCAGGTTACCAAAAGTGAACCAGGTTAAAAGCTTGGGGATGGCATCGGATTTTGATACGGACTTGTGCCCGGTCAGGAATGTGCTCGACCATATCAGCACCAAATGGACGCCGCTGATCTTGCTGACGCTGCAAGCAGGCCCTCTGCGCTTTAGTCAGTTGCATAAGCAGGTGCCTGACATTTCCAAGCGCATGCTGACACAGTCTTTGCGCGATTTGGAAAGGGACGGTTTACTGAGCCGGAAAGTGTTCCCAACCAAACCACCCAGCGTGGAATATGAATTGACCCCGCTAGGTATCTCGGTCATGCTGCCTTTGGGCGCCCTGGTAGAGTGGGCAGACAAGAATTTTGAACAAATCAAATTATCGAGGCAGACCTTTGATCAAGAGAATGGAGCTGCGTAAGCCCTGCATAGCACTGACCGAGACTGTAGCAGGCTATCTACGCTTTGTTCAACTCGCGCATGCTAATGATAGCGTCTTCTGACAACCAGATCAGAGTATTCATATACGTCTCGATGCGATCGACCAACTCTGCCCTGGGGCCATTTTTCCATTCGCTGGAACCATAGAAGGCATCTTGCTCTGCTTCCAAAGCTGCGCGGCTGGCATAAGAACGTATCAGGTAATAAGTCGCTTCTTCATGATCAGAATGCCCATAGGCGACTACATCCATATTCCTGCTTTTCAGCATGGGCACAGCAACGGTATGCACGGCATGATGGAAGGCCTCGGCAACGCCGGGTTTGAGACGATAAGTGCGGATTTCGACCAAGCGGGTCATGGTTTTACCTGTCAGGGTTCATTTGAGAATAGTCATGCTAGCACAAGCTGCTGGCATCCACTTATCATCAAACAAGCGCACTGACATGGGAGGACAAGATCAGCGATGATGCCTGTGTCTTCGGCTTATCTTTGCCTTGATTTCTTCTTTATAGCCCAACAATTTGCCTATATTCAATGCATCAGTCCAGCGCGCCGAACCAGCCCGTGCATTCAACAAAATCATGGTGGCTTTTTTGCCTGCCAATTTGACTCGCATGATCAGACAGGCACCGGCTTCATTGGTGAAGCCGGTTTTTGATAGCAGGATATCCCAGCCTTTTTTACCGATCAGGCGATTAGTGTTATGGAATTCACGGCTGAGCCCATTCTTCAAGGTGACACTGTCTTCACTGTCGGTCGTGATGTCGGCAATTTCCGGATAACGTGATGCAGCCTGCGCCATCTTCACCAGGTCAGCAGCTGTCGAAGTATTTTCTGGCGACAAGCCTGTCGCTTCGCGAATGACGGTGTGCCCCATACCCAGAGCGACCAATTTGGATTTGACCGCGACCATGAAGGCACCCTGACCACCAGGATAAGTGCGGGACAGTGCAGCGGCGGCACGGTTATCAGAAGACATCAGTGCCAGTTGCAAGGCCTCCCGGCGCGTCAGGCTTGAACCTATAGGAACATGGGAGCGGCTATGCTTGAGCTGGTCTTTATCCTCTTCTTCTATGGAGATTTTCTCATCCATGTTCGCCTTGCTGTCGAGCAGCACCATGGCTGTCATGAGCTTGGTCAGCGAAGCAATGGGTACGACCACATCGGAATTTTTTTCCAGCAAAACCTGGCCATTGCGCTCATCAACAACAATGGCATTTTGAGAACTTAATTGCATGGCAGACAGGCTGCCGCAGTACAACATCAGAACAACTAACAGCTTGGGCTTCAACATCTGGGCACATCGATTCTGTCACGGGATTAAACAAATAAGGCTGACGCAAAATTGCTAAGGCAAAGGGACAAACCCGAATATAACAATTTTGCGTCAACATTATAGAGAAAAACCAGCTTGCATACAGTCGGCAAGTTTTGCTCGCTGCATGCAAACCGGTTTTTTCACAACTGAAGATTACTTACCGGAGTAGATAATATCTGCACGGCGGTTTTCTGCCCATGCAGCTTCATCGCTACCTGTGGCTTTTGGTTTTTCTTTACCCAGGGAGACTGCCTCCATTTGCGCTTCAGGCACTCCCAGCAGGGACAGGGACTTGCGCACGGCTTCAGCACGTTTCTGGCCCAGCGCCAGGTTGTATTCACGGCCACCACGTTCGTCGGTATTACCCTGAATCAGGATTTTTTTGCCATTGTTGGCGCTCAGATATTTAGAGTGAGCGTTAACCGTACCACTGTATTCAGTTTTGACTACATATTGGTCGAAATCAAAATAGACGCTGCGTTTTGCCAATGGGCTGTTTGGATCATTCAACGGATCTATTTCAGTTTTTACTGCCGTGACACTACGTGTATCAGTAACCGGAGGCTTAGTCGTTGTTGCAGGTTGTTGTGTTGGTTGTTCAGCCACTTTTACTGGCGAACTGCAAGCTGCCAATAAAACTGCTACTGCTACCAACCCGGCAGCGCTATTGATTGTGTTAATTGCACGCATGTAAATACCCTCTAAATTTTTAATTGGTCGATTCAAACCTGGCGCGTAAGCGAGGCGCTACCAGGTAGTATGAAGCAATGCTATCTTGCCTCAGGAAACTTAGGCGAATCTTAAAAAACCGCATTGCCAGCAATCAAACACAGAATTTTGTCAAAAATGTGAGTGTTTTTCAGCCAGGCAGGGTATGAGTAGCAGGAAACAGGATGATTACTTCCAGCCCGCCCAGGGCGGCATCCGTCAGGCTGATAGTGGCATGGTGGCGGTCAGCAATCGCCTTGGCGATGGCCAGACCCAGTCCGCTGCCGCTTTTATTCGTCCCTGCAACGCGATAAAAGCGGTCAAAGATACGTTCACGTTCTTCTGGCGCGATGCCGTCGCCAGTATCCTGTATACCGAGCCGCACACCATCTTTGTCGCGGCTGAGACTGATCTGTACCCTGCCCTCGTCCTGTATATAGCGCACGGCATTGTCGAGCAGGTTGCGTATCATGATGCGCAGACTTTCGCTATCACCTTGCAGTTCAAGCAGTTCAGGCATTTCTGCATTGATAGCTATTTTTCTGGATTGCGCAAAGGGCATGACATCGCTGACTGCCTGTTCTATACAGGTATTCAGCGTGACGTTTTGGAAGCTCAGGCTGGCTTGTGAAGTCGGGTCTTGCCTGGCCAGCGCCAGCAATTGTTCTACCAGTCGTGAAGCTCTATCGACACCACCCAGCAGGCGATTGATGGCTTGTTCATGACTGTTTTCATCCTTGACCCTGCCCAGATTTTGTACTTGCAAACGCAAGGCGGTGATGGGCGACCTGAGCTCATGCGCGGCATCTGCCACAAAACGCTGTTGTGATTGTATCGCCAGACCCATGCGACTCAGCAGCGAATTCAATTCCGTCACCAGCAGGGAAACTTCTTTTGGCACGCCGTCTGACGACACCGGATCAGTCGAATTGGCATTGCGGTTGGCCAGCTCGCTACCTATGCGATTAAGAGGTGCCAGCACAGAGTTGATGCCCCACCAGACTGCGCAAAACAGGAGCAAAGAAACCGGTATCACCGGCCACAAGGTACTCAGTGCAAAGGATATCGCCCTGTCCCTGCGTGAACCCATTTTTTGCGCAACCTGGATGACGCGCTTGTTTTCTTCTGCAGCATACACACGCCAGTCGCCGTTTTCCAGCGTCACTGTTGAATAGCCTAGCGCAGCTTGCTTGGGCAGGCTGCGGTGCTGGCGTGACTGGTAAACCCTGGCACCATCTTCTGACCAGACCTGGACGACAAAATCAAAATCATCAATCTCAGTACCTGGCAAATTATGCCAATCAACCTGGTCAAAATCACCATCCTGCAAGGCCAGTGCCATTTGCTGCATGTGGTAATCAAACAGTTTGTTGGCTTCACCAATGGCCGCATGCAGCGAACTGGCAAACTGCAGGGCTGCGGCGGCCAGAATGGCGATGCCAAACAAGAGCATCATTTGCAGGCGCAAAGACTTCATGCGCTTTTCTCTACCATATAGCCGACGCCACGCACATTGACGATGAATTTTTGTCCCAGCTTTTTCCGCAAGCCGTGGATATACACTTCAACCGCATTGCTTTCTATCTCTGAAGTGGCACCGAATAACTGGTCCTCCAGACGGCTGCGCGACAGTATGGCACCAGGCCGTGCTACCAGAGCATCAAGTATTGTCCATTCACGCGAAGACAGTATGACCTGCTCTGTACCACTAAATACTTGCCGCGTCGTGGTATTAACGACGACGTCGCCGCATACATAAGAAGTATCAGTACGCCCATGCGAACGCCTTACCAGGGCATGCATGCGGGCGATCAACTCATCCAGATCAAAAGGTTTGACGAGGTAATCGTCTGCACCTGCATGCAGGCCGCGTACGCGGTCAGGCACGGCGTCGCGCGCGGTCATGACCAGCACGGGCAAGGTATCACCGCGCTTGCGCAAGGCTTTTAAAACGTCCATGCCATCGCGCTGTGGCAGGCTCAGGTCCAGCAATAACACATCATAGCTATGGAATTGTAGGGCAGCCTCGGCGGCTTCACCGTTGCTGAGCCAATCGACCAGATTGGCTTCGCTTTCCAGGGCAATCTGTATGTTTTCACCTATCATGGGGTCGTCTTCGACGAGCAGGACTTTCATGTTTTGTATGTGCTTGATGTGTGAAAGGACGAGTGAAAAGACGAATGAAACAATAAGTGCAGCGTGATTGTACGCCATGGCCGGATTCAAAAGATATGCTGCAAATCACTTGACAGTCGCCGTCATTTAATCTTTAATTTCTGTAACGACAGAAATTAAAGAAATAAAGGAAAAGCCATGCTACAAAAACAATCCTCATTACGCAAATGGCTGATACTCTGGCTGTATGCCGCAGCTTTCACTCATTTGCTGATCGGCATTTTGTTACCCTGGATCAGTGCCACTGGCCTGGTCGAGGTTTATCACCAGCTCATAGAAAGCCATTTCTGGCCACAGGCTGCGCCAGATGCGGCGCGCAATATGCAAGTCTGGTGGATGAGTCTGTTTGGCGCTACCGTGCAAACTGTGGGCTTGTGGATGGGCGCGCTGATTTACCTGGGTAACCAGCATCGTAGCCGCTTTGCCTGGCTATGGCTGATGATAGGCATACTGGTATGGGCTCCGCAGGATATGTTGATTTCCATGCAGGCGAATATGCTAATTAATGTATGGATAGATGCATTCGCGGTGCTAAGCATGATCCCCCCTTATTCATCTTATGGAAAATGGACTCAAAGAATACTGAAAATACAGAAAGAAGTGCATGAATCCAGATAGCAAGCCCATCCCATCCGAAGGTGAATTATTCAGGAAAATCCTGGGCAAGGAATGGTTGAAACTGCACCCGGATATCCAGACCAGGTTCGCCAAGAACCCTGAACCGGACAAGCCACTGTACTACACTGGCCAGCTCAGTGAACTGAGCTGTTCAAGAATAGGCAAACTCCTGGGTCACCTGACCAAACCGATGATCGCCGGGGCCTTGATCCCTTACACTGATCATGATTTTCCTGTCGATATCATGGTGTATTCCAAACCAGATTGTCCTTCCATTTTCAAGCAGAGGATATACCGTCTGCACAACAGGCCACCGATACAATTCACATCCTACATGCAGGAAAGTGAGAAAGGCGAAGTGCTCGAATATGTAGGCATGGGCCTCGGTATGAAACTGGTCTTGCATGTACATGAAGGCAATCTCTACTTCACCAGCGATGGTTACTTCTGGGATGTACTGGGCTACCGCATGCCCATACCCGGTATTTTTACGCCGGGCAAAACTTATCTCTGTCATCGCAATGACAATCCTGAGCAATTCAATATACGCATAGAAATCAAACACGCCTTGTTTGGCCGAACCTTTACCCAGGTCGGCGTTTTCAAGGAAATTCATCCTGAGGCTGCATCATGAACACCCACCTGCTTGCCCTGCAATTAATGGCCGCACAAGGCTTGCTCGGCGCTTTCGATACACTGTATCACCATGAACTGACCGAGGCCTTGCCACAACGCGCCAGCGCCCGCAAAGAGCTGGGCATACATGCGACCCGCGCGCTTATCTACAGTTTGCTCTTCGTTGGTTTGTCAGCGTGGGCCTGGCAAGGTGTCTGGGCCATCGTGTTGTTGCTGGTGTTTGGCGTCGAGATCGTTTTAACCTTGTGGGACTTTGTGATTGAAGACCAGACCCGACTTTTGCCAGCCACTGAACGCGTGACGCATACCGTACTCGCCATCAATGGTGGTGCCTTTATCACCTTGTTGATCTTGAATACACCTGAGTGGTTTGCGGCTCCTACACAAATGCTATGGCAGCCACAGGGCTGGCTCAGTGTATTTCTGGCCTTATGTGGAGTGGGCGTTGGCCTCTCGGGCATACGTGATGGGCTAGCGGCACTGCGACTGGGTAAACTGGCAAACAAGGATAAACAGGCATCCACTATCCATTTCAGCGACCAATCAGAACAGGTTCTGGTCACTGGTGCCACCGGTTTTATCGGCAGCTTGCTGGTCAAAGCCTTGCTGGCGGATGGACAGCAAGTGACGATACTCAGCCGCAATCCCAAACAGGCAAGCTGGAAATTTGACGGCAGAATCAGGGTCATTGCATCCATGCAGGAATTACCAGTAAATCAACACATCGATGTCATCATCAACCTGGCCGGTGCACGCATACTGGGCTGGCGCTGGTCAGAAAAACGCAAGGCAGAATTGCGTCATAGCCGCACCGGCCTGACGAAAGAAATTATTGCATGGATAAGTCGTGCAAAAAGCAAACCCAGGCTCTTGCTGGCAGCCTCAGCCATAGGTTATTACGGCATACAGGCAATAGGCGATGACAGAGAATTGACAGAAAGCGCAGCACCACAATCCATCTTCATGTCAGAACTGTGCCAGGAATGGGAGCAAGCTAACCAGGCCGCCACTACTTACGGCATCAAAGTAGCCAGGATGCGCTTCGGCGTTGTACTGGGACAGCAAGGTGCACTGGGTATGATGCTGCTGCCCATCAAGTTGGGTCTGGGTGGCGCGCTGGGTAGCGGCAAACAATGGCAATCGTGGATACACGTACACG
Organism: Undibacterium sp. YM2; assembly: GCF_009937975.1. Lineage (NCBI taxonomy): Bacteria > Pseudomonadati > Pseudomonadota > Betaproteobacteria > Burkholderiales > Oxalobacteraceae > Undibacterium > Undibacterium sp. YM2. Next base: position 1,631,134 of record NZ_AP018441.1, on the reverse strand, counting down.
ATGTATTGCGCGGCATTGCCCACCTGTGGCAGCATGAAGCCAGCCTGCCGCCGGACAGAGCTTATAATTTTACTGCACCTGAAGTAGTCACGCAAAAACAGTTCAGCACTATCGCCGCCAGTGTCTTGCATCGCCCCAGCTTTTTCCCTACCCCGGGCTGGCCTATGCGCCTGATGCTGGGTGAGCAAGCTGATTTATTACTGGAAGGCCAGCGCGTCGTGCCAGCAAAATTATTGGAAGACGGTTTTGTTTTTGATTATCCGGATTTGCGTAGTGCAATCAGCAATCTGGCTTGATGTACATAAATCACTTGAATTCGATAAGAATGTCTCGATATGCTCAGCCTGATCCTACTGGAGCAAGCCATGTTCTTCCTGCATCATCCACAGCCTGTAAGGCCAAGAAAAGCCGTACCCGAACTACAAGTCAGCAGCCAAGCTCAGGTGGCAGATACCAAGACTATTGTGGTTAAGCATAGTGCAAAAGATTTGCAGAATTTGCAAACTCACGTGAAGGACAATGTAGCTGTCAAGTTAGCCGTCAAATCTGCGGGGAAAAATAAATAAGATAAAAAACTGCGGCCTTCCTGGAGGGAACCAGAAAGCCGCAGAAACGCGCAAAAACTTGTTTAATCAGGTAGATCAGACTAACTCAGGCAGCGGCCCTCTTCTTGGCCTCTTCCTCATACAATTCTTTTTTGGACAATTTCCCTACCGGGGTTTTAGGTAACTCTGCACGGATATCCATGGCTTGCGGCATTTCATGCTTGCCCAGTCTGTCCTTGAGGAAGTCTTTCAATTCATCGAAGCTGAAAGCCATCTGACCTGTCTTGAGTTTGATAAAGGCTTTGGCAGCTTGCCCACGATATGCATCGGGGATGCCAATGACGCTGACTTCGGCGACAGCCGGATGTTCATAAATCGCTTCTTCTATATTGCGCGGATAGACGTTGTAGCCGCCGGACAAAATCATGTCCTTGGTGCGGTCGACGATATACACAAACCCGTCCGCATCCATGTACCCGACATCGCCGGTACGGAAGTAACCGTCAGTAGTAAATGCATCACGGGTCGCATCTGGTTTGTTCCAGTAGCCTTTCATGATATTCGCACCGGCCACGCAGATTTCGCCGCGTTCTCCCAAAGCCACTTCCTGGCGGGGGTCATCAATGCTGGCAAATTTAAAGCGTATGCCAGGCGTGGGTAAACCGCAGGACCCCGCCTTGCGCACACCACCCAAGGGAGTGAAGGTACCGGTGGGCGAAGTCTCGGTCATGCCCCAGCCTTCCAGCAGGGTGCAGCCTGTCAGCGCCTGGAATTGTTGTAGCACTTCTGTCGGCAAGGGTGCGCCACCGGAGTTGCAAAACTTTAAAGCACTGAGATCATATTCCTTGATCTGCGGATGATTGATGATGGCTGTGTACATTGTCGGCACACCAGGGAATACCGTGATTTTTTTATTCGCCAGATCCTTGACCACGGCATCAGCATCGAAGCGGGTATGCAAGACAATTTCTGCACCCAGGCGTATGCCGAACAGCATATCTACTGTCAATGCATAGATGTGAAATAACGGTAAAACGGCCAGCAGTTTTTCCTTACCCTCTTCCAGTACACGCGGCTCGATATTGGTGGTCTCCATGATCTGGCTGCACGCCGTGGTCAGGTTGACATGCGTGAGCATCGCCCCCTTGGGCAGGCCAGTAGTGCCGCCCGTGTATTGCAGGGTTGCGATGGCTTCTTTGGGATCGATTGCCGGGATGGGTGTGTAGTCACCATCATTGTCCAGCAGTTTTGCAAACAGCAGGTGCTGTGCATCATCGGGAATTGCGCTTAGCTGGCCTGCCTTGTCCAGATTAGCCCTGACGGCATCCGGATAAGGTGTCATTTCCGGGATATTGCCGATGATGAGTTTTTGCAGGCGTGTATGTCCCAGCATCTTGGCCATTTGCGGATACAGCATGACCATGTCCAGCGTCACCAGCATGTCGGTATGGCTGTCGGCAATTTTATGCTCCAGCACTTTCTCTGCATCCAGCGGCGAATAATTCACCACCGTGCCACCTGCCTGCAAGATCGCAAAAAAACTGATGACGTAATGCGGTGTATTCGGCAAATAAAGGCCCACATGCACACCTGGCTTCACACCTAGTTGCTGGAAGCCTTTGGTGGCCTGGTTTACCAGCTTTTGCAATTCTGCATAGCTGGTTTTCTTGCCCATGAATTCCAGTGCGGGCAAGTCTGGCCATTTGGCAACGGCATCATGTAGCAATTGTGGCACGCTGCTGATGGGCAGGTCGGCGTCCCAGTGTACGCCTGCGGGGTAAGATTTGATCCAGGGTTGTAAGTCGCGCATTTTTGTCTCTCTTTATAAGAATAATTTGAAAATGTCAGCCAACTGGGAAGTTAACGTCGGAAAAGCCCTGCCTCAAAAAGAAGAAGAGCCAATCCGGAACTACCCGTAAATCGCACTTATGAAACTACAAGTAATTATTTTTTCTCCGCATATTTCTTTAACTCCATCTTGCCGATTTGATTCCTGTGTACTTCATCCGGGCCATCTGCCAGGCGCAGGGTGCGCGCCTGTGCATAAGAATATGCCAGACCAAAATCATCAGACACACCACCACCACCATGCGCCTGTATCGCCCAGTCGATGACCTGGCAAGCCATGGTTGGTGCGGCCACCTTGATCATGGCGATTTCTTTGGCGGCTGCCTTGTTACCTACCGTGTCCATCATCTGTGCGGCATTCAAGACCAGGAAGCGTGCCTGGTCGATCAGGATGCGGGCGTTGGCAATGCGTTCCAGCGTCACGCCCTGCTCTGCCACCCGTTTGCCGAAAGCCACACGTGTCAAAGAGCGTTTGCACATGTCTTCCAGTGCACGTTCTGCCAGACCGATGAGACGCATGCAGTGATGGATACGACCAGGTCCAAGCCGCCCCTGGGCAATTTCAAAACCACGGCCTTCACCCAGCAAGATATTGGATGCTGGTACACGCACGTTCTCAAACAACACTTCGCCATGACCATGTGGGGCATCGTCATAACCGAACACCGGCAAGGCACGCAAAATTGTTACGCCCGGCGTATCACGCGGCACGATGATCATGGATTGCTGCTTGTGGCGGTCAGCATTGTCAGGATCACTCTTACCCATGAAGATAAACACTTTGCAACGTGGATCATTGGCACCGGACGACCACCATTTGCGGCCATTGATGACGTACTCATCGCCATCACGCACTATCGATGATTCAATATTGGTGGCGTCAGAAGAGGCGACTGCCGGTTCTGTCATGGCGAAGCAGGAACGGATTTCGCCGCGCAGCAAGGGCTTCAACCATTGTTCCTGATGCTCAGGCGTACCGTAACGGGCAAACACTTCCATATTGCCGGTATCAGGTGCAGAGCAATTGAATACCTCAGGTGCCCAGACGGCGCGGCCCATGATTTCGCACAGCGGTGCATATTCGAGATTTGTCAAACCTGCGCCATGGCCAGATTCTGGCAAGAAGAGATTCCACAAACCGGCATCGCGTGCCTTGGCTTTCAGTTGTTCAACGACCTTGGTTGGTATCCAGGCATTGCCTGCCTTGCGGTTGGCTGCGATCTCACCAAAGAAAGTCTTTTCATTTGGATAGACGTGCTCATCCATGAAAGCGATCAGGCGTGCCTGCAAATCTTTGACTTTGGGGCTGTATTGAAAATCCATTTTGTTTCCTTTTTCCTTGTTGGTCCAGATGGACATGGATATGTCCGCTTTACTTTCTTTCTAGTTCGATATTGCGCGCCGTCAGCAAGGCTGTTGCGCATAAAACTTCTTCGCCATCGCGTACAGAGAAAACCTCTGCGGCGCTGACTGTCAACAACTTTCCATTTGAAACCACTCGCCCACGTGCCCGCAATTTTTCACCATCAGCAGGGGCGACTATCTTTAAATTGCAATCAATGCTGGCGTTGATCCAGCCTGCTGGTAACAGGGTACCAGCGGCAGAGACGCCGGCAAAATCTGCGGCTGCAAATATCGCTGTGGCCTGCATCTTTCCAGGCACGAAACTGAGTTCTTCACGATAAGCAATCTCCAGTTCCACTTCACCCGGTGCTATCTTCAAAAACTCTATACCCAGCCATTTAGCCATGGGCATGGCCAGCACCAGGCTCTTAAGCTGTATTGCGTAATCTGGATTGCTAGCCTCGTATGCAGGTTTCATGATCGTGCCTTGTTATTTGCCGTGTTAACTAACCAGATAACCGCCATCAACATTGATGCAGGCACCAGTGGTATAGCTGGATGCATTCGATGCCAGGTACAAGACCGTGCCCGCCATTTCGTCAGGTTCGGCAATGCGCTTCATGGGTATGCGGGTCAGGGCTCTTTCGAGAATGACAGGATTGTGGAACAAGGCCGAGGCAAACTTGGTATCGGTCGCGCCTGGCAGCAAGGCATTCACACGCACGCCCATAGACGCACACTCCTGTGCGAAGGATTTGGTCATGGCGATGACTGCTGCCTTGGTGATGGAGTAAATTCCTTGCATGGCACCAGGCACTACGCCGTTGACAGAAGCGACATTGATGATGCTGCCCCCGCCATGTTTTGCCATCAACTTGGCGCCGGCTGAAGACATGAAGAAATAGCCGCGTATATTGACATCGACCGTCTTCTGGAATGCGCTGACATCGGTCTCGGTGATATGTCCGAAGTGCGGGTTGGTGGCAGCATTATTGACCAGGATATCGAGCTTGCCATGAGTGGCTGTGATATCGGCAAACAAGGCATCTATCTGTGCCATTTCACCAATATGGCAAGCACGTGCTTCTGCCTTGCCACCGGCAGCGATAATTGCTGCCACCACGGCTTCACAAGCTTCTGCCTTACGGCTGCTCACGATGACATAGGCACCATTGGCAGCCAGGGTTTTGGCGACGGCCTCACCTATGCCACGGCTGGCACCGGTGACCAGTGCGACCTTGCCGGTCAAATCAAACATTGTTGTCATGTCGTATCTCTCTCGTCTCTCTTGTTTTTTTAAACGTAGGTAATTGCTTTGGGGTTGTTCAATACTTCAAGATGTGAAAAATTATTCAGGTAAGCCAAAGCTGGGCGCAATACGCCTTCTGCTGTTGGCTGCAAATGAAAGCGCGTGACCGCGCTATTCACCAATGACCAGTTGAGTTCAGCAAAACGTGGATCAGGAAAACCCAGTACATGCTGGCATAAGGCAGAGATTGTGCCGCCAGAAGTGAAGACGACGATGTTCTTGGCATCATCCGCAATTGCCAGTTGCTTGTGCATGGCAACGACGCAACGCTGGCAGAATTCGTTCCAGCTTTCTACATACTCAGCATCATGTTCGCCTGACATCCAGCGGCTGATGGCCTGGGCAAAAATATCCTGGAAGGCTTGCTTGCCATTCGGCGTATTCATGAGGAAATGCTTGACTGCTGCCGGATCATCAAAAGCGGGTACGTGCCGTGCCAGCACTTCATGATGGTTGTATTCATTGAAACCGGCGTCGCAATGCCAGACAGAGGTATCCAGCCCATCAACATCCTGTTGCAGCATTTCGGACAGACAGGCTTGCGCAGTCTGCTGGTGCCGTTTCAACGCGCCCGTTACCACCCTTGACACCTGCATATCACGCGCCGCCCACCAGCGGCCCAAGTGCCTCGCCTGCTGTTCGCCCAATTCAGACAATTGGTCATAGTTCTGGTTGCCGAATGAAGCCTGCCCATGCCTGACCAGATATAAAGCTGCCATTACTTCCTCTGTGAGATATCACTTATAAATTGATGAACAAAGTGTAAGCCCGGGACTATAATTGATCAAATGAATAGTTATTATCAAGATTAATTAATCTCATGCATTTATCCCGCGTCGATTTAAACCTGTTCACCGTCTTTGTTGCCATCTATACCGAAGGCAGCGTGACCCGCGCCAGCCAGCAACTGAACCTGACCCAGCCAGCCATCAGCCATGCGCTGAACCGCCTGCGGCAATTATTCAATGACCCTTTGTTTGTACGCCAGGGCCAGATGATGGTCTCGACTCCGCTGGCGCGCAGCATCATAGAACCGGTGCGACAAGCTCTGCGCGGGCTGGAAGTGACGCTGACCGAGAATGACAAGTTTGACCCGGCACTAGCCACCAAACAGTTCAACCTGGCTTTGCGGGATGTATTGGAGTCCACGGCTCTGCCACCGTTGATGGAAAGCATCACGCGGCAGGCACCGCAAATCAATCTGGCAGCGATACAGGTAGAAAGACGGGAACTGGTCAGTGAACTGGCGGCTGGCAGCCTGGATCTGGCGATTGACATGCTATTGCCATTGCCAAATGAAATACACCGCCAGAAGGTAGTGCAAGGCAATACCGTGGTTCTGGCGCGGCGTGATCACCCCGTCATACAAGGCAAGCTGGATTTGGACACCTATATGCAGGCAGAACACATACTTGCCAGTTCACGCCGCAAAGGCATGGGTCTGGAAGACTTTGAACTGAGCCGCCTGGGCTTGCAAAGACGCATACGCCTGCGCTGTCAGCATTATTTTGCGGCTTGCCGGGTAGTCAGCCAGACTGATTTACTGCTGACCATGCCGGAAGGCTATGCACGCATCGCGAATGAGCAGTTTAACAACCAGATATTGCCGCTACCGGCAGCCATGCCTTCGTGGGATGTGTATTTGTACTGGCACCAGAATGTGGAAAATGACCCGGCCAATCGCTGGTTAAGGCAGCAAGTGATAGAAGCGTTTCAAGACCAGACAGTGTGAAAGTGCAAGACATGAAGCTGGTTTGATCCAGCATCAGGCATGATGTGATTTATTTGCCAGCCTTGGGCTCATCAGGCAACAGACAGGCATCGATAATTTGCAAATCATTATCTTTGGCGAAACTGAGAACAAAATGATAAGCCAGTGGTTCAATTTCACGTATAGCTTCATTCACCACGACAGAACGCACACCATTCAACAAGATGGGGCGTACATAAGGTGAATACTGCAAGTGTGAATTTCTGCCACCATCAGGGCTGAAACAGGACATGGCTCCGCACAGGCGCTCTGCCCAGTCGCTGGGGCGAAATTGTTTTCCATCGCTGGTAATACCCTGGATGAAAAACTCGCGTACTTGTTGCGTTTCTTTGGAATCGGCCATGTGCTCGGCTTGCAAAAGCAAGAGTGAATTAAGCTTAACATCATTATGTGACACCAAGCTTTCAATATACTTCCATATTATATCTTATAGAAGACTTGAATCAAAATGGCGCCGCTGATATATCTGGCTTTGATGCATAGCGTGCAAACTTGCTGAGCCACTATAGTGCATTTTAAGAGGGAGTAAAGAAAACTCAGGACAAAGTTTTGCCTGATTGACAAGCACTGCTTTTCTCAAGAGAGGGCAAACCGCATGAAGAGAGTTGGCGTTTAATAAAAATGATGTTTCTGCCATGTTCAGGCATTACATCATTGAATGCAAAATACATATGCCCTTACAATAAAAAATTGCGCATCCAACCATAGCAAGTTTCCAATTACACGACATGATCCCCTATTTCACCAAAGAACAAGTCAGCATTGCCCTGCCCTATGCAAAACTGATACCTGCTTTACGCCTGGCATTTACGCAAGAGATAATCTCCCCGAAACGGCATGCACACAGCCTGTCTGAAGCAGACAGTTCCAGTCTGTTGTTGATGCCAGTCTGGCAGCCGCAAGGGCAACTCGGTGTCAAGCTGGTAACGGTGGCACCAAAGAATACAGATGTACCAACCGTGCACGCAGTCTTTGTTTTATTTGATACCAAAACAGGTGCACCGCTGGCCTTGATGGATGGTGAGGAATTGACTTTGCGACGCACTGCTGCGGCTTCTGCACTAGCATCATCCTACGCATCCCGGCACGATGCACGGCATTTGCTGTTGGTTGGCAACGGCAGCCTGGCACCCCATATCGCGATTGCACATTGCCAGACCAGGGCGATTACGGACATTAGCATCTGGGGCAGATCGGTTGAGAAGTCAGCAAGTGCCGCAAAAATAATACGCGAACATGCAGAATTTCCCGCACATATAAGGGTACATGTCAGGGAAGACCTGGCAGCAGCATGCCATGAAGCCGACATCATTTGTTGCGCGACCACCAGCAAGACACCGGTTGTGTTGAGTGACTATGTCAAAGCGGGAACACATCTTGATCTGGTAGGCGGATTCAAGCCGGATATGCGTGAAGTGGATGACGAGTTGATGAGCAGGGCCACCGTGTTTGTCGATACTTATGCAGGCGCCCTGGCTGAGGCAGGAGACATCACACAAACCCTGGCGAATGGCAACCTGGCAAAATCAGCGATTGTTGCGGAACTGGCCGAGCTTTGCGCCGACAAGCACCTGGGGCGCAAGAGCAATGCCGAGATCACTTTGTTCAAGTCAGTGGGGACGGCAATCGAGGATTTGTGTGCAGCGAATCTGGTGTGGGGGAAATGATGATTGACGCAGACTAGGCCCTGAACTTGGCTATGCATTGTAGGCTGGGTCTGCCTATCCTCGTAGGTTGGGCTACGCTTCACCAGCCCAACACTGTGCCTCAACAAACGTATAAATTATTCGGGTGTTGGGCTTGTGAAACGTAGCGTAGCGACGCCCGGCCCAACCTACGACATCACATATACATTCAGCAAAGTCATCAACTTTGCCATATCCAAATCAGGTCTTGGGAAAAAATCAGCTCTTGGGAAACCCACCCAACAAAGCCGCACGCTTTTGTGGCTTGGCTGGTGTGCTGTTACTCGATGGCGATGCCATCGACGCTGTCGTATTGTTGCTGCTTGAACTCGCACCTGAACTTGGTTCGTAAGGCTTGAGGAACCAGGGATCGACTTTCTCTTTCGGTGGTTGATAGCTACGCGTTGGGCGCTCGCTTCTTTCGCCACGGTCAGACCTGTCAGCGCGGTCACGACCAGAACGATCGCCCTGCTCACCACGCTCACGCGGTGCACGGTGTTCTGGCTGATGTACGGATGTCGCCACAAAACCGGCCAGATGCAGGCGCACGATTTTTTGCTTGATCATTTTTTCTATATCGATCAGCAGACGCTCATCCTGATCGGTGTGCAGGGAAATCGCATCGCCCTTGGCACCGGCACGACCAGTACGGCCTATGCGGTGGACATAGTCTTCTGCGTTATACGGCAAGTCAAAATTGATGACGCAAGGCAGCTCGGCAATATCAAGGCCGCGTGCGGCCACGTCAGTTGCCACCAGCACTTCAACCTCACCTTGCTTGAAGGCCTCCAGTGCCGCCATACGTTCTTGCTGTGACTTGTCACCGTGAATTGCAGATGCTTTGACACCTTGCTTGACCAGGTGCACAGCCAGGCGTGAGGCACCTATCTTGGTGTTGGAAAACACGATGACTTGCTTCAGGCCGCGTTCACGGATGATGAAGGAGACGGCATCACGCTTTTCTTCCGTCGATACCTTGTACAAAATCTGCGTGACATTATCAGCAGTAGCATTGCTGCGTGCCACTTCTATGGTTTGCGGATTGGTCAGGAAACTGGCAGCGAGTTTTTTGATCTCTTGCGAGAACGTCGCAGAGAACATCAGGTTCTGGCGCTTTTTGGGCAGCAGGTTGATGATGCGCTGCAAGTCAGGCAGGAAACCCATGTCCAGCATGCGGTCAGCCTCATCCATGACCAGTATCTGGACCTGCGACAGGTTGACGGTTTTTTGCTGTACGTGATCGAGCAAACGGCCAGGTGTAGCAATCACAATCTCGACGCCGTTACGCAAGATTGCCGTCTGCGGTGCCATGTCCATGCCACCGAATACGACGGTAGAACGCAAAGGCGTGTGACGGGAATAAGCTTTGACGTTTTCTGCGACCTGGTCAGCCAGCTCCCTGGTCGGCGTCAAAATCAGTGCGCGCACAGGGTGGCGTGCCGGCGAAGCACTGCTGCTTGCATGTGCCAGCAACAACTGGATGATAGGCAGTGAAAAACCTGCAGTCTTGCCTGTGCCGGTCTGGGCGGCGCCCATCACGTCACGGCCTTGCAAGACAACTGGAATAGCCTGTTCCTGAATCGGAGTTGGATGCACATAACCCTGATCTGTCAGGGCACGCAAGATTTCTGGCGCAAGACCAAAATCGGCAAACTTTACCGTAGGGGTAGCTTGCTCATCAGAGGATGTAGCTGGGGACTTGATATCAGTCATGGTAGTTGGTGGGCCCAGCAGGACTTGAACCTGCGACCAACGGATTATGAGTCCGCTGCTCTAACCAACTGAGCTATGGGCCCAATTCTTTCTGCAAGCTCTGCCTGCTTTAATCTGAGGTTAATCCAGTTTGGAAAAATACTTCAGGTTTTGCAGGTAAAGCCAGATGATGCCGCCTGCAAAAAATTGCGCCAAATTTCAGCACAACAATTTCAATGGGCACCGGAAAACCGACACCCATTATATAACATTAATTACCTTCGAGGAAGCTCTTGAGCTTATCCGAACGTGACGGATGGCGTAATTTTCGCAAAGCCTTGGCTTCTATCTGGCGAATACGTTCTCTAGTCACGTCAAATTGTTTACCTACTTCTTCGAGGGTATGATCCGTGGACATTTCAACGCCAAAACGCATGCGCAATACTTTTGCTTCGCGCGGCGTCAAGGAGTCGAGCACGTCTTTTACTACATTGCGCATCGATGCGTGCAGGGCAGCATCGGCTGGCGCCAATGTGTGATTGTCTTCGATGAAATCGCCCAGATGGGAATCATCATCGTCGCCTATCGGTGTCTCCATGGAAATCGGCTCTTTCGCAATCTTCATGATCTTGCGAATTTTATCTTCCGGCATTTCCATCTTGATCGCCAGCGTTGCAGGATCAGGCTCTACACCTGTCTCTTGCAAAATCTGACGCGAGATACGATTCATTTTATTAATCGTTTCTATCATGTGCACTGGAATACGGATCGTGCGTGCCTGATCGGCGATAGAACGGGTAATGGCCTGACGTATCCACCATGTTGCATAGGTCGAGAATTTATAACCACGACGGTATTCAAACTTGTCGACTGCCTTCATCAAACCGATATTGCCTTCCTGAATCAGATCCAGGAATTGCAAACCACGATTCGTGTATTTCTTGGCGATCGAAATCACCAGACGCAAGTTGGCCTCGGTCATTTCACGCTTGGCTTTGCGTGCCTTCATTTCACCGGCAGACATCTTTTTATTGATGTTGCGCAGATCAGGCAAAGGCAGGACGACACGGGATTGCAGGTCTATCAGTTTCTGCTGCAGTTGTTGCACTGAAGGGATATTACGGCCCAGCACAGCACTGTAGGAATGACCGGAATTCACTTCGCCTTCAACCCAGCTCAGATTGGTTTCATTACCAGGGAAAACCTTGATGAAGTGAGAACGTGGCATGCCGCAACGATTGACTACCACTTCGAGTATCTGTTTTTCTACATGGCGCACTTCATCAACCTGACCACGCAAGGTATCGCATAATTTTTCAACGACTTTTGCGGTAAAGCGTATGCCCAGCAGCTCCCCGGAAATCGCTTCCTGCGCCTTGACGTAAGTCTTGGAGTTATAGCCCTCTTTTTCGTAGGACTTGCGCATCTTGTCAAAATTCGTCGCAATGATTTCGAATTTTGCCAGAGCATCGCGCTTCAGTTGTTCGAGTTGCTCAGCAGAGATAGCAGCTGCGCCAGCGGCACCGCCATCATCGTCTTCTTCTTCCTCTTCTTCCTCTTCGTCCTCTTCATCTTCTTCAGACGATTCTTCGGCAGCAGCGACCACTACCGGCGCAGCCTGCTCATCCGCATTCGGATCAACCAGGCCATCGACGATTTCATCGATCTTGATTTCATCGGCAGCGATACGGTCCGCCGCAGCGAGGATTTCTGCAATCGTGGTTGGGCAGGCAGAAATCGCCTGTATCATGTCTTTCAGGCCTTCTTCGATTTTCTTCGCGATGACGATTTCGCCTTCACGCGTCAGCAACTCGACCGAACCCATTTCGCGCATATACATGCGCACAGGGTCAGTGGTGCGACCAAAATCAGAATCGACCGTAGAAAGTGCAGCTTCAGCAGCGGCTTCAACTTCATCATCATCGGTCGTGACAGTGACGACGTTATCCGACAACAACAGGGTTTCAGCATCAGGGGCTTGCTCGTAGACGGCCACGCCCATGTCGTTGAAGGTACCGATGATGCCTTCGATGGCTTCAGGGTCAACAACGTTTTCTGGCAAGTGATCGTTGATTTCTGCAAACGTCAGGTAGCCACGGTCCTTACCCAGTTTGATCAGGGTTTTCAGTTTCTGGCGACGGCGCTCGAGTTCTTCTTCTGTCGCTTCAGGATCAGAAGAGAAGGCATCTTTGAGCAAAGCCTTTTCTTTGGCCTTTCGGTCTTTTGCCTTGGCCTTGTCTATGGCTTTCATCTCGGCGCGCTCTACTGCATTGAGCGCGGCGATTTCTTCATTCTCAGGCTGGTATTCTTTTGGCTTGCGACCACGGCGGCCAGGCACCTTCACCCCGGGCAATACATAGCCGGAGGTGTCAATCGCGGCAAGCACCGCAGCATCGGTCGTCTGGCTTACGGTAGGCGCAGAACCGGTTTTGATTTCCTGCACCTCTGGTGCAGCTTTCGCTGAATTCTTGGTTGGCTTAGTCACTGTCTTTGAATCGGTTTTGTTAATTGTCACAGAAGCTTTCGATGATACGGATACTGGTTCTGGCCGGGCTGCAGATGCACTCCTGGTTTTTCCACTGAGCTGGGATTCGGCCGCTTCTGCTGGCTGACTCCCTTTTTTTGCCGGTGGTGTCGCATTCTTGCCGCTCACTTCCTTACCAGCCGTTTTTGTCGCAGACGCGGATACTGCATCCGTGTCTTTGGCTTTTGTTGCCGTTTTCAATACTGCTTTACTTGTTGCCTGTTTTGCTGCCTGCGTCACCTTGACGGTCTCGGCTGCCAGTGAGGTCTTTATCACTTTAGGCGCTTTAACGTCTTTCGCAACCCCTTTTTGCTCCGCTGTTTTGTCTGTTTTACTGACAGTCACAGCCTTACTACTCGTACTCCGTGCAACAGACGCTGCAGCCGTCTTTGCCTTGGTGCCAGCACTTGCCGCGGTTTTTACCGCTTTGCTCGTTGCAGTGGCAGGCGCTTTTTTGGGTGCGCTTGCCACGGCTTTTGTTACCGTAGTGGACTTCAGGGTTTTCGCGGGTTTCTTCATTGCGCTAGCCATTGAATCAAACCATCCGGTACTGAGGAAGTCGCCTGTGGGCACATCACAAAAAAGAAAATGCGCTGCCAGCAGATCTGTTGATCGGCATCGCAGAGCAAAATCTGGTTTGTTGCAGACTTCCCGAGTCTCAGCGCCAGTGTTTTGGGTTACTCGGAGGAGCATTACGCTCACCTAAACAACACATCCTGTGCAAATGCAAAAAGCTTCGCCCAGAATGAAACAACCTAAGACCTTGAATCGAAAGCCTTTAATTATACCACGCGGGCGTACTTTACTCCAGCCCAAGACTGTGCATATATCAACTTAGTGAATAAATTTTAGGCAAATACTGGGTAAAAAAGAGGCAAAAACCCTGATTTGCAACGCACCAACTTGTCAAATTATTTAGCAAATAATTAAATAATTTGATCTTCGCCCTGATCTCAATAGCAGAAATGAAGCCAAAATCAAAAATAACAAGACCAGACCTCAAACTCTGATGATCGCGCAACACGGAATATGGCTCAACCGAAAATTGTTTTTTACTTAACGCAATGCAGCTTCCGCTGCCGCCTGTTTTTTAAGCTGGTCTTGCAATTGCACAATTTCGCGATAGCGCGCCATGTCTTCAGGCGTACGCAAACCACGCGCAGCCAGACTCTCTGCCTCAGCACGCAAGACTTGATGGCGCATCTGACGCAAGGCCCCGGCCAACTCCAACCTGACGATATCAATATCAGTTTCTGCCTGCTCTGCGATCTCGGCGATCAAAACATCAAAATCTGAGCCTCCCGAGCGCAATTGCTCGGACAATGCCGCAAATTGTGCATTTTCACCCATGCTCTGTGCGGTAAATACCAGACTGCGCAACATGTCGGCCCCATCAGGCGCAAGGACGGCAGCATCAGCCAGCACATTTTCATCAAGCATCATGGCCAATGAAGGATGAGCGACAAGGATGCGCATGATTTGGCGCTCCAGCCCAACAGGCGCATTGCGCTTGCTTTTTGGAGGCGCCAGTTTGATACGCGCCACTGGCTGACTGAGCTCGAACATGGCTTCTATTTCGGACGGGCTGGTTTGCGTGACCTGCGCCAGATTGCGCACCAGTTGCAAACGCATGCCAGACGATTGCATGGCTTGCAACAGTGGCTTGGCATCAAACTGGGTGCGGGCGCGCCCTTCTGCCGTACTCAAATCATTGTCGCCTATCATTTCGCGCATAAAGAATTGCGACAGCGGCATCGCATCGCGCACCTCCTGCTCAAAGGCATCCGCACCAAATTCACGGATATAACTGTCAGGGTCATGCTCCTTGGGCAAAAACAGGAACTTGATGACCTTGTCGTCATTCGCATGCGGCAGGCAGGCATCGAGTGCACGCCTGGCCGCACGGCGACCCGCACTGTCGCCATCAAAACTGAAAATCACGTGATCAGTCTGGCGCAAGAGTTTTTGCACATGGGTAGGCGTACAAGCCGTACCCAGGGTCGCTACCGCTTGCGGAAAACCCATTTGCGCCAGCGCCACCACATCCATATAACCCTCAGTGACCAGCACATAACCAGCTTCACGGATAGCCTGGCGTGCTTCAAACAGGCCATATAATTCCAGGCCCTTTTGAAATAGCGGGGTTTCTGGCGAGTTCAGGTACTTGGGCTCACCCTGCTCCATGATGCGGCCACCAAAGCCTATGATCTGGCCTTTGGTATTACGTATCGGGAACATGACGCGATCGCGGAAGCGGTCATAACGCTTGCGGCCACCACCCTCTTCCTCGCTTTTATCGATGACCAGGCCAGCCTCGACCAGGGCCGGGATATTGTAATCAGCAAAAACACTGCGCAAGCCATCCCAGGCATCCGGGGAAAAACCAAGACCAAAGCGTGCCGCTATTTCACCGGTCAAACCACGTTTTTTCAAATAAGCGATGGCTTGCGGCGCGGTACGCAATTGCTGTTTATAGTATTCACCTGCCTTGGTCATGACCTCTGACAAGGCCAGGCTTTTTGCCGTAACTTCTGCACGCTGCGCAGGCAAGAGCCGGTCTTCTTCTGGCACGATCATGCCATTGTTTTGCGCCAGGTCGCGGATGGCATCCACATAGCTGAGCCCGGAATATTCCATCAAAAAACCAATGGAACTGCCATGCGCACCACAGCCAAAGCAGTGATAAAACTGCTTGGTCGGACTGACGGTAAAACTTGGGGATTTTTCGTTATGAAAGGGGCACAAACCCATATAGTTTGCGCCACCTTTTTTGAGCTGCACGTATTTACCCACCACGTCGACAATATCAACGCGGGCCAGTAAATCCTGTATAAAACTTTGTGGTATCAACGCAGGACGCCAGCTAAAGGATAAAACAAAAGTCTAAGCAAATGACCAGATTACTTGGACAATGCCGCTTTGACCAGGCCAGAGACCTTGCCCATGTCGGCACGACCAGCCAGTTTTGCCTTCAATACATCAATCACTTTACGCATATCTTGCGGGCCGGCTGCGCCAGTTTCTGCCACGGCAGCAACCACGGCTGCCTGCACTTCTTCATCTGACATCGCGGCTGGCATATACACAGACAAAACAGCCAGTTCAGCTTTTTCTATATCAGCCAAGTCCTGACGACCACCTGCTTCAAACTGGGTGATGGAATCTTTACGCTGCTTGAGCATTTTTTCTATGATGGTCAGGATCATGCCATCATCCAGCTCTACGCGCTCATCGACTTCTTTTTGCTTCATCGCTGCCGTCAGCAAGCGGATAGTGCCCAGCTTGACTGTTTCTTTGGCGCGCATGGCAGCCTTCATGTCATCGGTGATCTGCTCTTTCAAACTCATAAGCTGCTCCTGAAATTATTTAAATGAATTCCGCGCAAACTTGCACTGGAATCACATACCAGCCCGGGCACGTGCAGTGCGACACGCAATACTTGCATAGTACTTGCACAGCGCCGGCACAATACCCGAAACAAAGACAATAAAGCCCGCTGCGGCTGACCGGAGCGGGCATGCAAACCTAAGCTTTAATGCACCAACAGCGATGAGGCATCCGGCAAATTGCCAGACACAACAGCTGGATTAGTACATCTTCTTAGGCAATTGCTGACTACGAATACGTTTGTAGTGACGCTTAACAGCTGCAGCCAACTTACGTTTGCGTTCTGCTGTTGGCTTCTCGTAGAACTCGCGAGCGCGCAATTCGGTCAACAGACCGGTCTTTTCGATAGTGCGCTTGAAGCGGCGCATGGCAACTTCGAACGGCTCGTTTTCTTTAAGGCGAATTGTGGTCATGTAAGTTCAAACCATGGAAAGATTTATAGGAAGACCGAGATATTAACAGGAAAATTAAATTAATGGAAGGAAGTTGATTAAATCTTGCGCAAAAACCTCTGCATGACAAAACAAGACCATCAATATCCGCTCCCCATTCACCTGGAAATTTCGATATTTTGAGGAGTATGTGCGCGATCTCCATGCATTACAGACTAATAAATGAAATGCAAACCAGCATACTGCCTCCGTGTATTATAACAGGCAAAAATACAACACCGCTCTTACAACACTTTATATCGCCAGTCCGGCGGCTGTACCGGAAGCCCAGGCCCACTGGAAATTATAGCCACCAAGCCAGCCCGTCACATCGACTGCCTCACCGATAAAATACAAGCCAGGCACTTTGTTCGCCATCATGCTTTGCTGGGACAACTCACGGGTATCGACACCGCCGCGTGTCACTTCAGCCTTGCGGTAACCTTCAGACCCATTCGGTATCAGTTCCCAGCGGTTCAGCTTTTCACCCAGCAGGCGCAAGCGTTTGTCCGGCATGTCCGCTACTCTGGCATCACCAGCAAAACCATGGGCAGTCAACAACCCATCAACCAGGCGTGCAGGCAGGTATTGCGATAAATGATTTGCAAGATTCTTTTTGATCGTCGATTTATTGCCGACCAGGTCCTCTGCTACATCCACTTCTGGCAAGAGATTGATGCGTATGGCTTTGCCAGGCCCCCAAAAGCTGGATATCTGTAATACCGCCGGGCCAGACAAACCACGGTGAGTGAACAGCAAATCCTCACGGAATACCGCGCGGGATTTTTTCTCGCCAGTCTCTATATCTACTTCCAGTGAGATACCAGACAGGGGTACGAAAGGCTCCCAGGCCTTGGCGTCGAAAGTCAGAGGCACGAGGGCCGGACGTGGCTCTATGATCTTCAGGCCAAATTGGCGCGCTACCTTATGGGCAAAGTCAGTCGCGCCTATCTTTGGGATGGACAAGCCACCACAGGCGATCACCACTTGCGCAGTGCGGATGACACCTGCACCGGTTTGCAGCAAGAAACCACCCAGCTCCTGTTGTTGCACCTCATCGACCTTGCAGCCCATGCGCCAATCGACCTTGCCAGCATCACATTCAGCCTTGAGCATACGGATGATGTCTTCAGCGCTGTCGTCACAAAACAATTGGCCTTTATGCTTCTCATGCCAGGCAATCTGATAGCGCTTCATCAGGGACAAAAAATCTTGCGGTGTATAACGCGACAAGGCGCTTTTGCAAAAATGCGGGTTCTCGGAAAGAAAATTATTCGGCCCTGCATGCAGGTTAGTGAAATTACATCGCCCACCGCCCGAAATACGGATTTTTTCAGCCAGTCGGGTGGCATGATCGATCAATACCACACGCTTGCCACGCTGGCCCGCAACGGCTGCGCACATCATCCCGGCAGCGCCTGCGCCTATCACGGCAAGATCAAATTGATTACTCATGGTATCTACTTTCGGTACTTTCAAAAATTCAGGCGAGATTGTAGCTTATGGCCGGCGCAATGAATCCGGCAGTTCGGCTCAATCTGACTGAATGCCCTTGAGATAAGCACAAAACATATCCGCCATGGCATCGGCATAGGTTTTGATTTCTGCCTTAGTGCGGCGTGTGCCAGAAAAACTGCTGCCTACTGAACTCAGGGTCGTGGTGACCAGGTCACCAGCAAGCGTGCGCTTGGCTGCAGATGCCGCGGGCAACACTTCATCCATAAATAGCTCGATAGTCCGGTCTGCCGAGGCCCGCATTTCTTGCGCCTCAGGCGCGTCGCGGTAAAGCGGTGCGGCGTCACTGAGCGCCAGACGTGTTTCAGCCTCTTCACATTCTGAACGTATGAAAGCATGGACCAGTATGCGCAGGCGTTCAAGCGGTGGCTTGCTGGTGTCTTCAAGAATGCGGCGCAACATCTCGGTAGTCTGTTGCCACTCGTCGGTTTGCAGCCGGAACAGAATCGCGGCCTTATTCGGGAAATATTGATAAACCGAACCTATGCTGACCCCTGCCCGCTCTGCCACTCTCGCCGTAGTAAAACGCGTCACGCCTTCTTGCGCCAAAACCTGAACTGCCGCCTGCAGGATTGCCGTTACCAGACCTGCCGAGCGTACCTGTTGTGGCTGCTTGCGGGTGGAAACCTGAGGACGGCGGCGGGTAGTCATCGTGTAAGAAACCGTAGAAAACGAACAAGAAAATGGAAAATCCATCCTGTGAAAATGCGATGAATCCATCACATCTTAACCCAAGCTGTGCCTTCACTCAATCAGCTTGCAATCTACCCAAATCATTGCAATGAAAGCAATTTCACACCAAGGCAAAACCTGAGCTTTGATCTGATGACATGTCATTCAAAACCTCTGTTATCGCCACCCGACAGACAAATTCTTATAACGAATCAAAGACTTATCCAATAGCGCAGGCCAGGGCAAAAACGCGAGGCCCAATGCGATTAGTCAAGCTGAATCATTGACCGTATCATTTTTCACCAATGCGACGAATTAATCGCGTTTTATTTTTAATCACCTGCATGGCAGGTGGCACACATATTTGCACTCAATTCAGAACCGGATACATTCATGACCAATACACTTACTTCACCCACACTGGCGGCCTTGCTTGACCGTCTGTTCAGGCAAGCCGATGCTGCGACCAGCCCGGCCATTGCCAGCATCTCGCGTGAAGAACGCGAACGCCTGATGCACAGCAAAACCGAATACCTGGATTTTTATAGTTTGCTGAAAGACCTCTGGCTGCCAGTCTCACGCGAGACAGGCGTGCTGCTCTACATGCTGGCACGCAGCAGCAATGCCCGCAATATCGTTGAATTTGGCACGTCCTTCGGCATTTCCACCCTACACCTGGCTGCAGCATTGCGTGACAACGGCGGTGGCCGCCTGATCAGCAGCGAATTTGAGCCATCGAAGGTGGTGCAGGCACGCAAACATCTGGACGAAGGCGGTCTGGCTGATCTGGTCGAGATACGTGAAGGCGATGCATTGCAGACGCTGGCAACAGATCTTCCCGCATCCATTGACCTGTTATTACTCGACGGTGCCAAGGCGCTCTATAGCGATGTCCTGATGCTGATTCAAAAACACTTGCGTCCGGGTGCGCTGATCATCGCCGACAACGCGGACTACAGCCCTGATTACCTGGCCCAGATACGTGCACCAGGCAGTGGTTACTTGTCCTTGCCATTTGGCGACGAAGTAGAAGTATCGATGTGGCTGGGCTGAATTCTCACAAACCCTCAAACAAACCATAATTAGATTTAAGGAAAATATTATGCACGTATTTGTCACAGGAGCCGCCGGCTGGGTAGGCTCTGCAGTAGTTCAGGAATTGATCAACGCAGGTCACCTGGTAACCGGGCTTGCCCGCTCTGCCGAAAAGGCGACCGCACTCGCTGCAACGGGTGCAAAAGTCTTGCTCGCCAGGCTGGAGGATCTTGATGCGCTGCGTACAGCAGCAGACAAAGCTGACGCCGTCATTCACACCGCGTTCAATCATGACTTTTCAAAATTCATAGCAAATTGCGAGCAAGACCGTCTAGTCATCGAAGCCTTGGGAAGCACACTGGAGGGGTCAGACCGCCCGCTCATCGTCACTTCCGTGCTGTCTGGAATGGCGCGTGGAGCAAGTGAACTGGATTTGCCCAATCCGGGTTCACCGCGCAAATCAGAACCGACGGCCCGTACACTGGCTGAACGCGGCGTACGTGCGGCGACAGTCCGGCTAGCGCCATCAGTTCACGGCCTTGGCGATTATGGCTTCGTGCCTATGCTGATACGACTGGCAAAGGAAAAAGGTGTCTCCGCTTACCTGGGCGACGGCCAAAACTGCTGGTCTGGTGTTTACCGGCAAGATGCAGCGCGGGTCTATTGCCTGGCACTTGAGCAGGGTGTGACTCAAGCGGCTTACCATGCCATTGCCGATGAGAGCATTCCCTTCAAAGCCATCGCTGAAATGATAGGTCACCACCTTGGCTTGCCAGTTGAATCGCGGGAAGCAGAACATTTTGGCTGGTTCGCAAAAATGGCAGGTGCCAACATGGCTGCCTCCAGCGCCGGGACCAGAGAGCTGCTGGCCTGGAAGCCTGAAGGCCCGTCCCTGCTCACAGACCTGGACCAGGCCGCTTATTACATGAGTTGACCACACTGACTGACATTTATTTCAAGGAAACTCCTTCAAATACCTTGGCAAGCTGCTAACAGCGGTTGCCAAGGTTTTTTGTCTTCCAGCTGCTTCAGCAACATGAGGATAGCCGAATTAGCAGACCAGTTTTTTTCAAGTCCCAGATATGTCATGAAAAATTTTATGGCAATTGTCGTCTGCAGCAAGTCCACTTTCCATTCTCGCCTCCCGCCTTGCCCCATTTTCAGGCAAAAAAATCTGCAAACCGGGAATTCTGTTCAGCAACATTATTGTTTGAAATTAGCAACATTCTTGCAGCAAAAAGCTTATTTCCTTATTTGGATTTAAGTAATTCTTGACTTGTTTGCTGGCTAGAGAGATAACAGATTCGCCGCACCGCAAACGATTACGCAAACGTTTGCGGTGGCGCTCGTAGCGAAATCCCCGATTTCACCACGCCCCATTTCAGGGATGGTGCAAGTGCACCATTTCAGAACATCATCGATTAACATCAACTTGGGAATTTAACATGCGCAAAACTATTTCTCAGCAATTGCACAAGGGGGTCAGCCTCAGCGTGATCGCCCTGGCGGTTGCTGCAGCCTTCCCCATGCAGGCTGCCTGGGCTCAGGCTGCCACGCCTGCAGCAAAAAATGATGGTACGCAACTGGAAACAGTCATCGTTACCGCCAACCGTCGTGCAGAAAACATCAAGGAAGTACCGATGTCCATTTCTGCCATCAAAGGCGAGGCTCTCGATACTTACAATGCCAGCGGTCAGGATATTCGTTTCCTGGCGGCGCGCGTACCCAGCCTGAACGTAGAATCCGACTTTGGCCGCTCCTTCCCACGCTTCTATATCCGTGGTCTGGGCAATACCGATTTCGATCTGAACGCATCCCAGCCAGTTGGCCTGGTGTATGACGAGGTCGTGCAAGAAAGCCCTATGCTGAAAGGCTTCCCGGTATTTGACGTAGATCAGGTAGAAATTCTGCGCGGCCCACAAGGCACGCTGTTTGGCCGCAACTCGCCAGCCGGTGTACTGAAGTTTGACTCTGCCAAGCCTACCCGCCGTTTTGAGGGTTATGGCAATATCGGCTTTGGTAACTACAAGGCGATCAATCTGGAAGGTGCGATCAACGTACCACTGAATCCAGACTGGGCAATGCGCTTCTCGGCACAATCACAAACACGTGATGACCGCGTTACCAATCCACGTTCCACCGGTGAGAAAAACCTCGAAGGCTACCGCGATAACGCCGCCCGCCTGCAATTCTCGTATAAAAACGGTGATTTCAGCGCCCTGGTGAATTTGCATGGCCGCGACATGTCTGGCAATGCCACCCTGTTCCGTGCCAATATCATACAAAAAGGTACGAATGAACTGGTACCTGGTTTTGACTATGGCAGCTACCCTACTGACGGCCTGAACAGCCAGAAGCTGCAGTCCTCAGGCGGCAGCTTGCGTCTGCGCTGGGATTTGCCAGGCATGAGTCTGCATTCCATCACTGCGTATGACAAGGCAAAATTCTATAGCCGCGCAGACGTCGATGGCGGCTACGGTGCATCCTTCATGCCAACCATGGGCCCAGGCTTTATCCCCTTCCCTGCTGAAACCGCAGATGGCTTGCCTAGCCTGAAACAGATCACGCAAGAGTTCCGTGTCGAGTCCAATACCAAAGACCCATTGCAATGGATCGCCGGTCTGTACTACTTCAGCGAAGACCTGCAAGTAGACAGCTTTGACTACAATTCCTTCGCACCAGGTAATCCACAGGACGGCTATGCTGTTCAACATCAGAATGCAAAATCCTGGGCCGCTTTCGGTACTGTGAACTATGCAGTCAATGACCAGTTCAAGCTGCGCGGCGGCCTGCGTTACACCAGCGACAAAAAAGATTTTGACGCGCAACGTACCTGGACACCTGGCACGGCATTTGGCACACCTGGCACACCAGTACTGCGTGCCAACCCTTCTGCGACCAACATCAGCTGGGACCTGGGTGCCAACTACACACTGGATAAAGCAACGTCCGTGTTTGCCCGTATCGCTACAGGTTATCGTGCACCAAGCATACAGGGTCGCGTCCTGTTCGGCGACAGCATCTCTGTAGCCAACTCAGAAAAGACCCTGTCTTTCGAAGCCGGTATCAAGAAAGACATCCTGGATAACACGGCACGTATCAGCGCCACTGTATTCCAGTACACGGCCAAAGACTTGCAACTGACCGCTGGCAGCGGCGCAGTGAACCAGAACAAGCTGGTCAATGCTGACAAGGCCGTTGGCCAGGGCTTTGAAATGGATTTGCAGGCCAACCTCAGCCGCAACTGGAAAACCACCTTGGGTATCAGCTATAACGATACCGAAATCAAGGATGACAAACTGTTCGTCGCCCCTTGCGGTAACGGCTGTACAGTGACAAATCCTGCTGGCCCGGTCAAAGGCACAGTGCTGATCGGTGGCAATCCACTGCCACGCGCACCTAAATGGGTAGGTAACTTCTCACTGCGTTATTCCACACAAATCGGTGAAGGCACGCTGTATGCCAATACCGACTGGTCTTACAAGGACACTTACAATATGTTCCTGTATGAAGCCAAGGAATACAAAGCCAAGTCCCTGCTCGAAGGCGGTGTACGCGTAGGCTATATGTGGGCTGACGGCAAATATGAACTCGCTGCTTATGGTCGCAACATCACCAACAAGCAACAAGTCATCGCCGCGATCGACTTCAACAACCTGACAGGTATCCTGAATGAACCACGCAATTTTGGCGTGCAGTTCAAGGCTAACTTCTGATCTTTGTTAAGCTGATAAAAAACGCCGGAGTGATCCGGCGTTTTTTTATGGGTGCACGTTAAAACAGATTTGTCGTGGCAGGGATCATGGTTATACGCCACCCATGCATTAAGTGAATCCAGGGAATATAAAGAGTTCAAAAGTAAACCTGCCTGATTTCGCTGTCGATTGGGTTTCACTGGCAATGTGAAAGAATGAGTACTCCCTGGTTTTGTGCGGTCAAGGAAAAATTCAAAATCGCATTTTTATGCAACTGCTATTTGCAATTGAAAATGAGAGCGTCAACTCATCACCTCAATCCGCAACTGTCATCCTTGTGCATGCCTGCAAAAGCCGATATCGATTGATCAGATAAAAATGCAATGCACTGTGCCATTCTCATTGCGCCTCGAATTTTCGCACCGCCCGGCTAACCGTCATGTAATGCACAGTAAAAAATTCTGCTATTTCTGCCATGGTGTAAGCACCGGAATGATAGGCACGATACATGGCCTCATCTCGATTTGTATATTGCTGCTGGTAAGTAGCTAGAGGGAGTGCAATGGAACGGCGATGTGCCAGCGACACTTCACGCAGATCTTCAGGCCGCAATTGATGCTGGTATTTTTCGACAAACTCATCATCGCCCAATAGCAACTGATGTCTGGTCGCCAGCAGAGGTGATGGCAAGCCCACTCCTTCCAGCACAAACTTTGCATAGGCAACACGCGCCCGTTTGCGGCTTTTACCAAACTGCCCCAGCAGCCAGTCAGTATCAAGCCACTCTGGCGCATGCTTGTCGTTCATGCAGTAGTCATAGCTACTCCACGGCCAGTCTTCTGGCAGGTCCACCATTTTTGCACGTACGGGATTAAGTACAACGTAGCGTGACAACTCTAATAGGTGCGCTTCTTTTTGCACCAGGATAGCCTTGTACCTGCCCTGGAACAAATGCCCGACTTGCTTGTGCTTGCGATTGAAACGCTGGGTGTACAAGCCATTGAGCTGGCGCATGCCGCGCGACAAATTACCATCCACGGTTTCTACCAACAGATGATAATGATTACTCATCTCGCAGTAGGCATGCACTACCCAGTTAAAGCGGTCACAGACCTCTGCCAGCACAGTCAACCACTCTTGCCGGTCTTCATCATCAATATAAATGTCCTCACGCCTGTCTCCGCGAGAAGTGACGTGATACAAAGCTCCGGCGAATTCTACACGTAGGGGTCTGGACATGGTTTAAACATAGCACATTTTGCGGAAAATGTTGGAATGTTAGAACTGACCCCATTTTCGTTGGTAAGGAAATAAATGCGCTAGAATATGCATTGGCTGGTGGTAAGGAAGTTGCGACAAATCATGGAATAGCGAACGATGGAGCCGGATACCTGCTCAATTACCAAGGAGTTGGGCCAGGGTATACCTATGTTCCCAACGCTACTGCGATACTTTCTAATACGAACCCACTGGCCGGGCAAGTTGATGGACTTAACCTTTATTACAATCTTTACCATTACGGCAGTCCAGTCAAACCGACCAAGGAAGTAAATTGAAAATGAATCGACGAGATATTTGTCTTTATATTGGGACAGTTTTAACTGGCTCTTTGGGAATTATGAAAAATTCAAATGCTGAGGCATGGGTGATTGATGATGGAGAATCAGAGATTACTCCTATCTACACGATGACTCACACAGACGGTCAGGATTTTACCTTTGTCCGTGCAGACTTTTGGTTTTGGGATTCCAAGAAATCTATCAAGCTAGCACCAACTGGTTCAATCACTGTCAATGGGATTGAGTTGAAAGGTGAATCTGGCTTGAGAGGGACGATCACGTATGTTGGAAAAGTTCCTTTGACCGAAGGAGAATTGACGTTCAAGCTGATTCGTAATGCAAAGCAATCAATGACACACACCTTTGTCTTGCCAACTTTGAATATTCTTGAGTACCCAAAAAGTTATAAGCCTCATGAATCCATTAGGGTGCCAGTCAAACACACGTTGT
Organism: Undibacterium sp. YM2; assembly: GCF_009937975.1. Classification (NCBI taxonomy): domain Bacteria; kingdom Pseudomonadati; phylum Pseudomonadota; class Betaproteobacteria; order Burkholderiales; family Oxalobacteraceae; genus Undibacterium; species Undibacterium sp. YM2. The sequence goes on along the minus strand of NZ_AP018441.1, from coordinate 1,605,672 downwards.
CAGCGCTTGGAAAAACTACTTATGACATGATAATACGTACTCCGCAAAGGGAATTCGATCTTACAAGTCAGATCCAAGGCGATTATCTAGACTTTATACCGATCATTAAATTACCTTTGCCTGTCGGTATATTTGAAGCGAGAATATTTAAGCAGCATCGAACGCCATTGAGAGATATCTCGGATGCAAGTAAAACTGGGTGGGCAGTGGCATCAAATGGGAAAAATTTCAAGGTGGAAATCTTGGACCCAAATTAAGAAGCTGTTGCGAAATTAAATTAAGGAAAGTCTGATTAAGTTCTAATTTTCTCAAATTTGAAATCATGTTCCGGCTAAAGTATGAAACATGCTGCCGGAACATGATGATCTTCATACAAGCCAACCTGAGCCGTAACTGGAAAACCACTGTAGGTATCAGCTACAATGATACTGAAATCAGAGATGGCAAACTGTTCGTCGCCCCATGCGGTAACGGCTGTACAGTCACCAACCCTGCGGGCCCTGTTGCTGGTACGGTACTGATCGGTGGCAACCCACTGCCACGCGCACCTAAATGGGTAGGTAACTTCTCACTGCGTTATTCCACACAAATCGGCGAAGGCACTTTGTACGCAAGCACAGACTGGTCTTACAAAGATTCCTACAATATGTTCCTGTATGAAGCCAAGGAATACAAAGCTAAATCCATGCTCGAAGGCGGCCTGCGCCTGGCTTACATGTGGGCTGACGGCAAATACGAACTCGCTGCTTATGGTCGCAACATCACCAACAAGCAACAAGTCATCGCCGCCATTGACTTCAACAACCTGACAGGTATCCTGAACGAACCACGCAACTATGGCGTGCAGTTCAAGGCTAACTTCTGATAGCTTGTTAAGCTGATAAAACGCCGGAGTGATCCGGCGTTTTTTTATGGGTGGCACGTTACACCTGAGAGTTGGCAGCACTGCGTGAGCCAGAGATTGGGGTTGGATCACAAGCCATCAGAACTGATTGGACACGCAGTATCTGCCATCACAATCGTTATTTTACAATGAGTCGTCTGCAATGCGAGCCACAAGGGGTTGGAACCGAATCCGGTAGCCACAGATCTGCCCATCACTTGGACGCAACGCGGTACTGAGATGCTTCTGGAGTAGCTGGGCTATTTGGGCGAAATCCAGCTTGATGTTTCGCTAGAGCCACATGGCTGACTGGTGCGATTCACGCAACCAGGAAGATGGGGTCAGTTCTAACATTCCAACATTTTTATCCACGAAAATTCAGCATTTCTCAAAGCACGCGGAGACGCTCGGCGGCGCGTAATCGTTCGCCGGATTGAAAATGTTGGAATGTTAGAAATGACCCAATTTTTTGGAGCAGATAACGCTGTTCCTTGCCCCTGGCCCTCGTGGGTACTGGGGCACGGATTCTAGCGCTGGAAGTGACGCTTGACGGTTGAGCTGCGGGCTGGCGCACCGAATGCCTCAATGGCGAGCACCATCATCATGAGAGCAAGGAAGCGCGTCATCTGATATCAAGCTTTAAACGGTCAACCTGTGCCTGAAACAGTCTAACCGCCGCATCCACTCGCGCACTATGGCTACGCACACTATCACTTGAAGTGGGCCGCGCATCCTCGACCGCCTGCAGCCACGAAGCGACCAGGTCCTTGATTTTCCCTCTTAGCATGGGGCTATAATCTTCCATGGCAAGCAATTTATCATAGTCACTAACTGTCTCTTGCTTGGCCCATTCAACCGTCTTCAGCCTCTCATCCACACCGCCAGGGCTAGACATGAAAGTCTTCCAACTCAAGGTCACAATCAACAGACTGACTATACGGCCATTGACAAAGCTCTCAGTCGCCGCCTTGTTGGCTTTTTCGTTGTCCAGTTTTTTTTGGGATAGCCGCGCTGACTCAAGCTTGTCCGGCTCAGCCTTGTCGTCCAACTCTTTCTTTTTTGGGGAATCTATATCAGCTTGTTTGGCTGAAGCATCGAAACACTTCAAGCGCTCTTTTTGAGACTTGATCGACACACAGTCAGCAGCATAACTCACACCACACGCCAGCACAGCAGCAGAAAAAACAATCGCTAACACCGAAGCCTTCATTCTCATCCCCATAAAATTTACATTTATTTATGTGTATTTGCAAACCGATCCCGACTTCGTCGTTCAATGCCATGTGCGCGCCTGCACGCTTATATCAGAACTACTCCCGCATCCACTTGAGCATTTTGGGAAAAGCAGGCTTACCTTCTTTCTCTGCACGTACCGCCCCCAGGCTCAAACCCGCCCACTCCAAAAACGGCAGGCCAATAAAATTACCTGATTCAAAAGTCTCTATCAACCAGCTGGAATCATCCTTGTAACCATTTGGATGAAACACAAAATCCAGTGGCAAATCAAGTTCCCTGGCGACCGCCAGTGACCATAAAATAGCGGCTATCTCTTCGCCTTGGGGTGGCCAGTCCTTGTCTTGCTGATCGCTGCCTATGAGTGCACGATTCGCAGATGGTGTCACCGCCAGGTGCCCGGCTTCATGCACCATATCGCCAGGATATTTGAGTTTGCTGTAATCGACATAAATGCAGCCAGGCCCCAGATCAAGGCCGGGCAAAAACGTTGCGTGCTGCAGTTCACGCTCAATAACCGCGATACCTATCCTGTCAAGAAAATTCAATACCTTATCCAGACGCGGGTCATCGCGCACACCGGGATTAATTTCTGCGATATCGGTTTCCATCATAAATTCAGCCTTAGCTTTGTTGTCGCAAACGCTGTGCAATGCTGGCGCAATGCTCCACTTGCACAGTAATATTTTCAGGCACGGCAATCTCACCCGCCAGTACGGACCTGATCCATGCCGCAGTCGTATTGGCATCTATGCTGCCAGGTACAGCAGGCACTTCCGCCAGGGGCTCTTGCTGAGCGGGCACCAGGGTAGTTCCCTGCCCGGCATGAAACCAGTCTATCTGCTGGGCCCGGCCCGTGCTGGCGACAGCTTCACCCTCGGTACCACGCATGAGGAATACATCCCCAGCTTCAACAGGTGCGCAGCGGGAAAAATAGTCTTGCAGCATCAGCAGATATTCTGGATGGGTGTAAGAACTCAGGCGCAAGGCAGGCACGACAAAAGGTTGCAAGAGTTTGACCAGGGTATGGGTGGAGTTGCGCACACCCAGGATACGGCGCAAACTCAGCAAATGCGCCATTGCGGGCGATAAGGCGTCTATGGGCATAAAGGCTGGCTGCTTTTGCTGCAACTGTTCCAGCACTTGTTCTGAGCTGGTCACCAAAGGCAGGCCCAGGGCCTGGAAGATCTCAGCCGTGGCGACCCGTCCGGTATCTGTGCGTACACCGTGCACCAGCACAGGTACACCGCGCTGCGCCAGCAGCAAAGCCAGCAAAGGCGTCAGATTGGCTTTCTTGCGGGCGCCATTGTAAGTGGGTATGACTACCGGGGCATAAGGACTATCTGCAGGTGCTTGCAGCGGAAAAATATACGGTTGCGCCGCCTGCAGGAAGCCAGAAATTTCTTCTATGGACTCGCCTTTGATGCGCATGGAGAGCAAGATACCGCCCAACTCCAGGTCAGATACCCGTCCAGCCAGCATGGCGGCATATAAAGTCGCCGCATCGGTCTGTGTCATGCTGCGCGCGCCATCTTTGCCGCGACCTATTTCCTTGATGAATTTGGCCGCGGCAAGGGGCTCGACCGACTCTGTCGCAAAATTTGCAGTGAATGGAGAAAATTTCAAACCTGTTCCTTCAACAGTTTCTGTATGAAGCGCCACTCATCTGGCTTGACTGGAGTAATCGACAGGCGGCTGCCTTTTTGCAGCACCGTCATATCCGCGAGTTCAGGGTAAGTCCTGAGTTCTGCCAGGCTCAGCAAGCGGGTCTTGCGCTTGGCCTTGACATCCACCATCATCCAGCGCGGGGTTTCCTGGGTCGCTTTGGGATCAAAGTATTTACTGTCTTTTTCAAACTGGGTGTGATCAGGGTAAGCAGTGCTGGCCACCTCGGCCAGACCGGCGATGCCAGGTTCAGCGCAACTGGAATGGTAAAACAGCACACCATCACCTACCTTCATGCCATCGCGCATGAAATTACGTGCCTGGTAATTGCGTACGCCAAACCAGGGGATGCTGGGCAAAGCCAGTACATCGTCAATACTGATCTCATCCGGTTCAGACTTCATCAACCAATATGCCATGGTGAGCACCAGCAAAGTCAAAAGGAAATTGTCGCACATTTATGTAGCGACGACATCAGTACGATAAACATCATGGATAGATCAGGCACAAAAAAACGGCTGTCATAAAAATGACAGCCGTTCAGAATAAGTCCCCACCGATGCCGCTATGCCGGCATCCTGAACCTGAGCGGTTCAAGTTGGCCACGGTCAATTCAATTTCGGGTTCATCGGACTAGCGACGCTCACACCCATCGAACAATGTTCCACGGCCTATGCACTAAAATGGTTCAAGGAATATATGGCATTGGCGAACACGGCAGGGAACTAAAGTGTACCCTGAAATGCCCGCACATCGCTAGCTATTTTGATTAAATTAAATAATAAGCTCACTGATCAAAATAGTTTTTCTTGTGGAGTCAAAGCCTGATCCATGATGTCATGCATTTCATTGATCTTTTGTTTGACTTCTGCCAGAGACAAGCCAGACAAAGGGCCTTCGGGTGATTTGGTCGCCAATAGCTCTGTGGTCATGCTCAATGCTGCCATGACCGCGATCCTGTCAGTACCCTTGACTTTTGCAGCATCCCGTATGGCAGACATTTTGCCATCAAGGTAGGCAGCAGCTTCGCGCAGGGCACGGTCTTCACCCTCACGGCAACTGAGCTTGTAACTCTGCCCCATGATATTGACATCGACCTGTATCACTTTTACTTCACTCATGCCGCCTCCTTGTCATTCAAGACCTCGGCTGGCAGTTGCGCCAGCAAGGCAGAGACACGGTCATGAGCCTGGTGCATGCGTTGTTGCAAGTCTGTGTTTTGCGTCATCAATGAGGTCACATCATTACGCAGTCTGGCATTTTCGCTGCGCAAGGTGTGCGCCAGCACGACTAGCTGTTTCACTTTTTCAGCGAGCAATTCGAATTCGGAAATCATTATGTCTCAGTTCAAGGGGTATGCAATGCATTCATTAAGATAGCCAATAAGGCAGCCAACAGGGCAGTCAATAATGCGATGTTAATGCGATCTTTAATTATACGAGTAAATTTTCTCTCAGAGCATGTCTATCAGGCTGCCATCGCTCAAAATAAGTGCAGCATGGACAGTTTTACCAGAAAATACCTGCTTTAAGGCCAATACATAATCCTGCAACTGCTGGCGATAGCCTGTTTCCTGACCAGGTAAAAGCTGACGTTTGTAATCCAATACCCAGACTTCATGCGAAAAAACCACAACCCTGTCCAGGCGCAATAATTTTTTCTCGACCAGCACATCCATTTCATTGCGCGCATATACATAAGCGGCAGGCTCATAAAATTTCTGCAATGCAGAATTACTGAATATACACTCAGCCTGTTTGCGTATTGCCATCGCCACAGTGCTGGAACAAGGCAACCAGACTGCGATAGTCTCAACATCTGGCACTGCAATGGGCCAGCTCTTTGCGTTATTGCTCAAACGCTCCATCAGGGTATGCAGGGCTATACCTTCCAATTGTTCATCACTGCTCACTTCCAGTACCAGCTCTTCTGCAGGCATGGCAGGGGGTCAAATACTGCCATACTGAACGACTGATGCTGCTGTATTTCATTCTCAATATTAGCCGCAGCCGGTAATTTTTCTTCTACATGATCGAGATAGCCATACCAACTGGGCGCTAATTGCTTTTTCCCGCTCTGTACACCGCTAAGTATCAATATCTGCTTGGCACGGGTGATGGCGACATATAGGAGATTCCAGTTTTCTTGCGTGGCCTGGGCTTCTTCCTGCGCAAAAAACCGGTCACGCGCAGCGCCGCGCTGGTCTTTTTTGCCAAAGACAGAAAAATGCCTTTCTTCACCCGCTTGCAAGGGCCACTGGCACAAGACACCTATCCTGTCTTTCATGGATTCACTGTGATTGGCGTCCAGCATGACGACGATCTTTGCCTCCAGCCCCTTGGCACTGTGGATGGTCAATATACGTACAGCGTCAGCCGCGCTATCAACTGCAGATTCATCGGGGGCGTCACTGTCACCGCCGCGGCGCAAGGCGCTCAGGGCAGCGATAAATTTGGGCAAACTGGGGTAACGCCCGGCATCCAGATTCAAAGCCAGTTCAGTAAAACTATGGATATTGCCCATGACCTGGCTACGCTGGGCAACTGACGACGCTTGCGCATAGCGCTGCAAGACCTCGCCTTGATGCAGGATGCGGTCCAGCAAATCATGCACGGGCAAATAATAAGATGCCTCCATCCATTGCTGCAGCAAGCTGGCGGCGCGTTGCAGAACTGGACAAGAATCATCTTCCGTCGAGGCCAAGTCCAAAGTCAAGGTTTGCAGACGCTTCCACCAGGTCGCTTCATCGCGCATGGCCAGCGCAATCAGATCCTCATCACTGGCTGCCATGATGGGCGACTTTAACACATGCGCCAATGCACGGTTGTCGCCTGGCGTCATCAGGAAATTTAATAGTGCGATCAAATCCAGCACTTCCAGCGCATCCAGCAAGCCGCCACGACGACTGGACACGAATGGGATGCCTGCTTCGCGCAAGGCTTTTTCATAGGCAGACAAATGCGTGCGGCGCTTGACCAGCAACATCACCTCACTCCATTGAAAGCTCTCCAAGCCCTGTCCGGCGCGTATGCCCAGCAAAGCCTGCGCGACTTGCCTGCCCTCTTCATAGCGTTGCTGGTTTTCTGCTTCTTCAAGCGGAGTTGTCAGCGGATTACGCAGAGGGAAACGTGAAGGCGCAGCTTCTTCTTCGCCTGCCTCTTCAAGATCAATGGGCGCGGCCATGCCTATCAATGGCAAACGCCAGACTGCACCATCTGCATCAGAAGCTGTCGTCTGTGCATGAAACAAAGGGTTGCCATGCATGCTGACATTGAGTACATCAACAATCGCGGGTGCATTCCTGCGCGTCTGGTTGGTGCGCAACACCCTTGCTCCCTGCGCTGCCAGCATATTTTGTGCAGCGGTAAACACCCTGGGTTCGGCACGACGAAAACGATAAATAGACTGTTTGGGGTCACCCACTACAAACACACTGGGCTTGGCACCATCATCCCCATAGGCTTCCAGCCAGGCTTGCACTATGCCCCATTGCAAGGGGTTGGTATCCTGGAATTCATCCAGCAAGATATGTTTGTAACGTGCATCGAGACGGCTATGCAGGTAGGCTGCATATTCTTCATTACTGAGCAGTCTATATGCCTGCCATTCGAGGTCAGCAAAATCAAATACCCTTTGGTCAGCCTTCAGGCCTTGGTAGCATTCAAGATAAGCTGTGCCGACAGCAAACAGGGCTTCATTGACTTGCATGACCAATTTTTCGGCGCTGCGTTTTTGCAGTTGCTGCAGTGCCTGCACTATCGCGTCACATTCATCTTCAAAGGCATTGATCTGGTCCAGGCCCAGATGTTTTTCTATGGATGTGATCAGCGCCCTGACCTTGACATTGTGTGAGCGGATATTGCCTTGCCCATTGATGAAGCCATCACAAATCATGGCAAAGGCATCCAGGCTGGGGCCATCTGTCAGGCCTTGCTCTATCTTATTGGCATTGGCCTGGTTATTTTTTGAACCCTGTCCCAATACCAGGGCCATGTGGGCAATGCGCTGATATAGCTGGGCATCTTCCCAGATGCTGAGCCGTGCATCCTGATACAGGTCTGCGCCGCATAAATCACGCAACCAGTCCAGCGGGCCACCTAGTTCAATTTGCTGGTTGCTGGCCCACCACTCGGCCCGCTTGTCGAGAAAGGCTTCCAGCATTTCGCGGGCATTGAAGTCACCAATTTCCTGATACAGGAACAGCAGTGCTTCCTTGATGTTGGCATGCTCTTCCTGAGCCAGCATCTGCATGAGCTGGCCATAGGCTTCGCGCTGTATGTCGCCACTGGCCTCGACAAGCGTAAAGCCATGCGGCACGCCAGATGCCAGCGGTGCCAGTTGTATCAGGCGGCCAAACCAGCTATGGAAGGTATCCAATGATAGCGATTGCGGGCTGGACAAGACCTTTTCATACAAGCCACGTGCCAGCGGGATGACATTCTGCAAGTCAGCTTCGGCTATGCCGCGCTCAGTCAGCAATTGCCGCACATGGGCGATATCTGTCAGCGCCAGTTCATGCAGCAAATCCATGAGGCGTTCGCGCATTTCCTGAGCAGCCTTGCGGGTAAAGGTAATCGCCAATAATTCTGCCGGTTCGGCCCCAGCCAGCAAGAGGCGCAACATGCGCGACACCAGCAGCCAGGTCTTGCCACTGCCAGCACAAGCCTCGACGACAACGCTATGGCGCGGGTCACATGCGGTTGCCGTGAAGTGGGCATGGCTGACAGCCTGGCCATTGACTTCATAAGCCTGCGAGTATTGAGGGGCCTGCATGGACTCAGTCATCACCAAGCCCCCTTGCGACACAGGCCACGCATTTCACAATACTGGCAATTTGCTTCTACACCATGGGCTGGCAAGCTCGCACCTTTCTGTATCGCAGACATGCTGGCTTTAATCGCCAGTGCCAGTTCTGAAACCCAGCGTTCAAAATCGTCAGCAGCGACATCACCAGCCTTGCCCTGGCTCAGTTCCAGCGCCACATAATTGCCTGAGCTGACAGGCAAATCTGTCAGCAAGCCATAAAACGGCAGTTGATGATCTTCTCCCTCCTTGAGTCTCCTGCGCAGGTCCATCAAATTTTTAGTCTTGTAATCGAGTACGGCCACTTCGCCATTCGTATTTCTGTCTATGCGGTCTATACGACCTTTCAGCATGATCTGGCCGCCCTGCCATTCCAGCGTCTTTTCATTCTTGATTTCACCCATGTCGAACTGCCAGCCAGCTTCTTCATGCGCCTGCATCCAGGCGACATAGGCAGGAATGACTTTATCCCAGCGCACGCTATAAGCTAGTGCCGCCGGGCTTTTTTGCAAGACATCGGCAAAAAAATCAGCAGAGATATTGCGCAGCAAAGCTTCTTTATCCACGCCAGGCTGACTGACTTGAGCAGCTTTCAATTCCTCATGGTAACGCTTGAGGATGGCATGCAGCCAGTCGCCATAGTCACGTTTTTCAGGCATGCCTGACAGCTCATCCAGCGCACTCAAACCCAGCATGCGCCCGGCAAAAAACTGGTAAGGGCACACCACCAGGCTTGTATAGGCACTGGCGGATAAAGTCTCTGGCAACAGCGCAGCGGCAGAGGGCGTGGGCATGTGCTGGGTGCTGACTTGCATGGTCCTGATCGGCAAATCCAAAGGATGACTGTCCAGCACACCTTGCTGGGTGCGTTCCAGCGTCAGACCCAGTTGTTCCAGCCAGGGGCTGACGGGATTATGTTCGCCATTCAGGCTGCCCTGCCAGGATAAAACGATGTCAGTATTACTCAGCAAGAGTTCGGCAAAATCACGCAATTGCTGTTGCTGGCGTGATTCGCGGGTTTCCAAACCACATTCACGCCTGACTGCATTTGCAAAAAACAAAATCTCGCTGGCTTGCGATGGCAGGTGTGACGCATCCGCACCGACCAATAACACCGCATCAAAGGGACGCAGGCGTGCGCCATTCAGCGGCAACATGACCACGCGCTTGTCGGTATGTGCGAACACAAATGCGGTACTCTCCAGTTGCAGATTCATCAGGGCACGCCATTCAGCAAAGGTGAATGGGGTTTTCAAGTCCGCACAGGCAAGCTGCAATTTCTGTAGCAATTGTATGATTTGCGCGCCCGCCGGGTCTGCCTGGAAGGCATTGAACATGGAGAGATCAAAGAACACCTGCAGGCTTAATGCACTCCATTCAGACAAGCTGCGCCTGCCGGTGAAATTGCCAGCCTGCCTGGACATGGACCTGATCCAGCGGCTGGCTGCCCCGGTATCCTTGCCCGCATCCAGTGCAGCCAATACCGATTCCCAGCCACCCAGCACATTGGCGCGGCGCAAGACCAACTCTATGCGCATGACGATGTCGGCCTTGGCAGCGATGGCATCTTGCTCGGGTTCACTATTATCCGGGTCTTTCCACAGCAGGTAAGGTGACTTCAAGAAATCCAGCAAGGCCATGGTATCGGCCCGCGTCGTCACCACTTCCAACCAGGCGGCAATGGCTGCCGCAGCACGTGTGGTAGATAGCTTCCAGCCTGTTTCATCAGCCACCATGATCTGTGCGCGTTCCAGCAAGGCGCGCATGCGGCGCGATACGACGCGGTCTTGCGCCACCACAGCCACACTTTGCTTGCCGCCCTGCAACCAGTTGATGATGGTTTGTGCACCCTGTACCGCCTCATCTTCGAGCGACGTGGCGCGGCACAGGCGTATGTGAGATGTCGCTACATACTCAGTCAGCGCCTGCTGATGCTGGCTGCCTGCATCCTGCAAACCCGGCCAGGCATGGTAATAAGGCTGCGGCAAGGTATGCGCACGCCAGTCCAGACTGATTTGCAATACGCTTTGCTTCTTTGCCCAGGCATGCAGAAATGCATTTTCCATGGGGTTGGGCAAGGTTGGGGCTATCCACAGCAAAGGTTCACTGGCCTGAGCAGCAATTTGCAATAACTGTGCATAGCGCTTTACCTGCGGGTCATTACCATCGAGCTGACTCTGCCAGACTGACCATACCAGTTGTGTTTCTTCTGATAAAAGGGCTTGCGCAGGCGCAGGCAATTGCGCCAGCGCGGCCTGCCAGTCTTTTTCCAGTTTGCTTTTATCCTTGCCTACGGTAGGCAATAACACAGCCGTCAATTCATCGGATAAAGTCAGCAGGGTCTGTGCCAGGGGTAACAAGTCAGTATTGCGGCGCGCACCAAATAATTTCTTTAACCAGGGATGTTGCCGCAATTCAGCATATAGCCCCATCAGTCTTTCACTGGCATCACCACCGGCATTATTTTGCAGTGCAGCATCCGGTGCCTGCATTTCCAGCAAGGCAAACAGGGTTTGTATGCGTGGCGGGATAAAATTACCCTGCAATACTGTCCCCAATGCCCTTAACAGGAGATGGGCGTGCTGATAAGTAGGCACGATCACCCTTACGCCGGAAAAATCCCGCTCTTGCTCTCGCCCCCAGCCCTGCTCTTTGGCAGCGCGCAAAAAAGCCCGGGCAGTCTGTTGCCAGAAGAGGGGGCCAGCAGGTATCAGTTGGGGATTATGTAGCATCAAGGATTAGTGGTTTTGCCTGTAGAGCAAGTATACTATGCGACGGCTCCGGCATTTTGGAGGCAGGCATCACACTTTTCTAAAAAATAGGTTATTATCTACCGCATAGCTGACCACGCCTGACTCATTTTGTTTTAGTCACGGTGCTGCACTGTTCAACACCATTGAATTCGTGATTATCACCCCAGATTCAAACCAGAATGCGGCGCTGTCCCAAAATACCGACATTCAGTGGCGCTGTTACCCCTTAATTTTTCCCCTCTCGTTGAGGATTCCATGAGCGAAAACATCAAATATGTAAGCGATGCTTCATTCGAAGCAGACGTATTGAAATCTGACGTACCAGTATTGGTCGATTTTTGGGCTGAATGGTGTGGCCCTTGCAAAATGATTGCCCCCATACTGGAAGAAGTTGCCAAAGAATATAATGGCAAGATCGTCGTTGCCAAGATGGACGTCGATGCCAACCAGGCAGTTCCTGCCAAGTTCGGTATCCGTGGTATCCCTACCCTGATCCTGTTCAAAAATGGTAGTGCTGCCGCACAAAAAGTAGGTGCATTGGCAAAAGGCCAATTAATCTCTTTCATTGACAGTAATATTTAAGGTATTATTGCGGTCTGAAACTTTAAAGTTGCAAATAACAAGCTTGTTTGCAGCTTTAAAACAGAGACAAGCTGCCTTGCTTGCCGGTTAGTTGATAGCCACCATTCAAGGCATGCTGATTCAGCCCAATTTTAAGTAAAATTAAATAAAACGAAAACCGAGACAGAAATTCTTTCTATCCTGTTTAATCCGTAGTTCCTCCGTTCACTCCCCCACCCCATAATCCCATCCCGGGACACTCACCATGCATCTATCTGAATTAAAGGCCTTACACGTATCCGCATTATTGGAAATGGCCATAGGACTCGATATCGATAACGCAGCGCGTATGCGCAAGCAGGAATTGATGTTCGCGATCCTCAAAAAACGTGCAAAAGCAGGCGAACAAATTTTTGGCGATGGCGCCCTAGAAGTATTGCCCGACGGCTTTGGCTTCCTGCGCTCGCCAGATGCCAGCTACATGGCCTCGACTGACGATATCTATATCTCTCCTTCGCAAATCCGCCGTTTCAATCTGCATACTGGCGACTCTATCGAAGGTGAAGTGCGCACACCCAAAGACGGTGAACGCTATTTTGCATTGGTGAAGGTGGACAAGGTCAACGGCGAATCGCCAGAAGCCTCCAAGCACCGCATCCTGTTTGAAAACCTGACACCGCTGCACCCGAACAAGGTATTGACCTTGGAACGCGAGATGCGCGGCGAAGAAAATACCACCGGCCGCATCATCGACATGATCGCCCCTATAGGCCGTGGTCAACGTGGTTTGCTGGTAGCGTCGCCAAAATCCGGTAAGTCCGTCATGCTGCAACACGTGGCACACGCGATTACCACCAATCACCCTGACGTTACTTTGATCGTTTTGCTGATCGACGAACGTCCGGAAGAAGTAACCGAGATGCAGCGTTCAGTACGCGGTGAAGTGGTCGCATCGACTTTCGATGAACCAGCCACCCGTCACGTACAAGTTGCTGAAATGGTGCTGGAAAAAGCCAAACGCCTGGTTGAAATGAAAAAAGACGTGGTCATCCTGCTGGATTCCATCACCCGTCTGGCACGTGCTTACAATACCGTCATCCCTGCATCCGGCAAGGTATTGACTGGTGGTGTGGATGCAAACGCACTGCAACGCCCAAAACGCTTCTTCGGTGCAGCACGTAATGTAGAAGAAGGCGGCTCACTGACCATCATCGCGACAGCCCTGATCGAAACCGGCAGCCGCATGGATGATGTGATCTATGAAGAGTTCAAAGGCACGGGCAATATGGAAGTCCATCTGGAACGCCGCCTTGCTGAAAAACGCGTCTATCCAGCCATCAACCTGAACAAATCCGGTACCCGTCGTGAAGAATTGCTGATCAAACCGGATCAGTTGCAAAAGATCTGGATCTTGCGCAAGTTGCTGTATAGCATGGACGAAATCGAAGCGATGGAGTTCATCCTCGACAAGATGAAAGCCACGAAAAACAACGCAGAGTTTTTTGAAATGATGCGCAGGGGCGGTTAATCCCCCTCCTGTTTTCAGGCTAAAAAGCCGTCACTTTTGTGACGGCTTTTTTTTGCTCATTGATTTGCTAGCTTGCGACTTTCAACAATACTATCGTCACCAAAAAAGAAGTCTCGCTGAGCGCCGTTACCGCATGCGGCAAACCAGCCTCCAGATACAGCAGATCGCCTGCATGCATGATCCTGGGTCCAGCCTGTAGCTCGATTTGTACCTCACCACTCAGGCATTGTATGGTGATAGGCCCCTGAACATGATGTGAAGGCAGGCTCCTGCCCTGCGCCAGATGCATGCGTATGACTTCCAGATGCTCGTCTTTAAACAAGGCGTGCGCTGGCACTGTCAGTAATTGCGCCTCAGGCAACAACAAATTAGCCATTTCTCCTGAGCGCAAATGTGGCATGGCCATGTTATCTCTCCTTTAGTGCAATCAGATTTGACGGCGTGAGCAGCACAGAATTATGTCGCCACATGAAAATCAATAATGATTTCACCAGGCTCTTGCGAAACATAGGCCACTTTTACACCCGTACCAAAATGTTGTGCGATCTGAGCGAGCAAGGGCAAGGGATTATGGTCATTGCAAAATCGCATGGTTTCTCCCGGCCTTAATGCTGACAGGGCGCCAAAGATTGCGGCATGGCGAAAACGCTTGGCAACTCCACGTGCATCGAATTCATATACGCCATCGGCCAAAACGGGAATAGAACAATCATGAGCCATGATGAAACTCCTTTTAATATAGATGAAAATAAGCAGAAAACACAGGGAGAGTAATTTCTACCCTCCCCTGAATAAATAACTAGAGCTTGCCGGAAGCCTTGGCATAAGTCATATCAAGCGCACTTGCCTGCGTGCGCTTTTTGCCTATCAGCAGGCGCAAGGCAAATATAGCCAGGCAGACGACACCAACAGAAAACACGACGTCACCAGGAACCCGCAACCAGACCAGGGTTTCCATAAAGTGTGAATGGATGACCTCGGGTGAACGTGCATACCACATACCCTTGCTGATGCTTGCCACGGCCTGGTAAATCCCGGCAGGTACCAACGACATGAACACCATCATTGCCAACCCTATATTGAGCAGCCAGAACATTGCCTGCAACAATTTATCGGACCACAGCGCTCGCTCAGACAAGCCTCTGAGGCAGAACAGCAGCAAACCTATACCCAGCATGCCATACACGCCAAACAAGGCAGCATGGCCGTGCGCAGCTGTCATATTCAAGCCTTGCATGTAGTACAGGGCAATAGGGGTGTTGATGGAAAAGCCCAGCAAACCCGCGCCAACAGTGTTCCAGAAACCAACAGCAATAAAGCACAGTATCGACCACTTGTAGGCCTGCACCCAGGCTGCCGCTTTTGAGCGCTGGTAGTTACGGAAAGCCTCAACACCTATCATGGCCAGCGGCACAACTTCAAGCGCAGAGAACATGGCACCAATGGCAATGACAAAAGTGGGGGTGCCGGTGAAATACAGGTGATGCAAAGTCCCCAGGATGCCACCAAACAGGAAGACGATGGTTTCCAGGATAATTGCACTATTCGCCGTTGCTGCACGGATCAGGCCCAGGCGGGTGAACAGCAGGGCAATCACTGCGGTAGCGAACACCTCAAAGAAGCCTTCTACCCACAGATGCACCAGCCACCAGCGCCAGTATTCAATCATGGAGTAATGGGTATGTGGACCCCAGGTCAGTGAGGTGGCATAGAAACCGCCTATGCACATGGCAGCCAGGAATACCATGGCAATCAGGCCACGGCTCTCGGATGGTTTTTTCAATGCAGGCATCAAGCCGCGTCCCAGCAAGGTCACCCAGAACAACAGGCCGACGAACAGGAGTATTTGCCAGACCCTGCCCATACTGGTGAATTCCAGTCCCTGATTGCCTATCCAGAAACTGAATTCATTGCCTTTGTGCTGCAGGCTGCCCAGCCAGCCAAATGCGGTGGAGCCGACCACGATAAACAGCAAGGCATAGAACAACACATTGACACCAAGCTTCTGGAATTTAGGTTCATGGCCAGAAATGGCGGGCGCAATATACAGGCCCGTCGCCAGCCAGGCTGTGGCTATCCACAGGACGGCAAATTGCGTATGTATGGTGCGGCTGACAGTGAACGGCAATATGTCAGCGAGCGGAAAGCCAAAGAAGCTGTGGCCTTCGACTGCATAATGGGCAGTAATCACGCCCATGCCGACCTGAGCCAGTATCAAGCCTATGACGACATAGAAATATTTCCTGGTTGCCCGCATGGAAGGAGTAGGCTTCAGGTCAAACAAGGGATCAGCCTTGGGAGGTATGGGATCACTCTCTTCCTTGCTGATGGAGTGATAAAAAATCATCCCCGCAATCGCCGCGATCATCAGTATGACACTGGCGATGGACCAGATGCCTGCACCTGCTGTCGGCGTATTATTGACCAGGGGTTCATGCGGCCAGTTGCTGGTATAGCTGAGGTCAGCCGCGCCCGGTCTGTCTGTGGCGGCGGCCCAGGCCGACCAGAAAAAGAATGCAGGCAAGGCTTGCAAGTCCTTGATTTCTGGCAGGCTGCCTCGGTTCATCGCATATTGCTCACGCAAGTTTTCCAATGAAGGATCATTGCCAAACAAGGCCATATAATGCTGCGCCACGCTTTGTATAGCCTTGGCACGGTCTGCACTCACAGTAATCACATTGCCAGAGGCATCGTGGGTATTGCGCCGCATTTCTTCTTTGAGGCGAGCCTTCAACTCGGCCTGGCGGCCCGGACTAAGTTGCTCATAAGATGTCTGCGCCTCTTTTTGCGCCCAGATATCGAGCAGAGCCAGTGATTCACGGTGCAACCAGTCAGCAGACCAGTCAGGTGCGACATAACTGCCATGGCCCCATACCGTGCCAAGCTGCTGCCCACCCGCAGATAGCCAGGCTTCCTGGCCGCGCCCTACCTGCCCCTCAGAAAATAAGACAGTGCCGTCAACACTGACGACTTGTTTGGGAATAGGCGGCGCAGTCAGGTAAATTTCTGTGCCCACCCAGCCAAGGACGGTAAATGATAGAACACAGATGACAGCGAGCCAAGTCCAGAGTTTACGCGTGGCATGCATGGCGTGATTCCTTATTGGTAAATTGAAAGAGTTTCCTGATACAAAACCTGTTTTAGCGCCAAGCTATGGCAGCATGTCAGCACAAACAGGCTTGATTCGTTAAAGATTCATTTTATATGCATGTATTTAAAGATACAAAACAAATGAATGTTTAATGTAAAACCCTTGATGAAGATCAATTTTCCGGGATTTGTAAGACCAGGCTTATAAACATCTATACTATATGCATCTTAACGAGCTAATGCGGAGTGCTCATGCCTCCCATTGCATGCACAGCACTTAGGAACCATGATGAGATTGACCGCATTTACCGACTACACCCTGCGCACCCTGATGTACCTGGCACAACATGAGGACAGGCTGGTGACCATACAGGAAATTGCCGAGTTGCACAGCATCTCGAAAAGCCACCTGACCAAAGTTGTCCATCAACTGGGAATGTCGAACATGGTAGAAACCATACGTGGCCGCAATGGCGGCCTGAAACTGAATCTGCCGCCAGAAAAAATTAATATAGGTGACGTGGTACGCAACGCTGAATCTGATTTCGATATGGCCGAGTGTTTTGACCGTCACAGCAATACCTGCTCCTACTCAGGTGCCTGCATTTTAAAAGGCGTACTGAGCCGGGCTACAGACTCCTATCTATCAGTGCTTGATGCAGTGACACTGGCCGACCTGGTCGCGCAAAAAAACAGCCTTGGCAAAATACAGCTTTTTGCGGGCAAGAAAATAAAGCGGACATGACATACGCTCCTGCCATCAATCTGTTGTTATCAGGCACTGTGCACTGAAAAACCGTGTTCTGCCGGTAAAAGTTTCCGGCTTCTTATTTCATATCAAGGATTTTTGAGAAAGACACCAGTATTGTGAACAGCAAAGTAATTTCCCTCGGGTTTATAGCCTACACATACAAAAGGTGTTCACATGAAAAACATTTTCAGAGGATTTTTTGCATCCCTGCTTGCACGCATCTTGTTCGTCTCGCTGTTCCTGACTTTGTCAGCGCATGCGGCGGAGAGTAAAGACAGTAAAAGCAACAAAGGCACTGGTGATTTTGGCCCTCCCCAGGGGCCAGTCATACGTGCAGTACTGACCAGCCCACCCTTTGTTCCTCCACCAATAAAACGCAACCATCCGGCAAAAGTCATTGTCGAGCTGGAAGTCGTGGAAAAGGAAATGGCTATCTCTGAAGGTGTGAAATACATGTTCTGGACCTTCGGCGGCACCGTGCCAGGAAGTTTCATTCGTGTGCGCCAGGGTGATACGGTTGAATTCCATCTCAAGAACCACCCCAGCAGCAAGATGCCACATAATATTGACTTGCATGGCGTAACTGGCCCTGGCGGTGGCGCATCTTCCAGCTTCACTGCACCTGGCCATGAATCACAATTCACCTTCAAGGCACTCAATGAAGGTATTTATGTTTATCACTGCGCGACTGCACCTGTGGGCATGCATGTTGCCAACGGCATGTATGGCCTGATCCTGGTTGAACCACCACAAGGCCTGCCACCCGTAGATCGTGAATACTATGTCATGCAAGGCGATTTCTACACCACCGGCAAATACCGTGAAAAAGGTTACCAGCCTTTCGACATGGAAAAAGCCATCGATGAAAAACCAACCTATGTCTTGTTCAACGGCGCCGAAGGTGCCCTGACTGGTGACAAAGCCCTGACTGCCAAAACAGATGAGAAAATTCGCCTGTTCGTCGGTAATGGCGGCCCCAACCTGGTATCCAGCTTCCACGTAATTGGTGCCATCTTTGATAAGGTACGTTTTGAAGGCGGCAGCAATTTCCAGAAAAATGTACAAACTACGCTCATCCCGGCTGGCGGTGCAGCAGTGGTTGAATACCAGACCAAGGTGCCTGGCAGCTATGTACTGGTCGATCACTCAATTTTCCGCGCATTCAATAAAGGTGCACTGGCCATCATGAAAGTCGATGGCGCAGAGAAGAAGGATATCTACTCAGGCAAAGAACTCGATTCAGTTTATCTGGGTGACCGTGCACAAGCGAATCTGTCTGCAGTCAGCACAGCAGCCAAGGCAGCAGAGAGTGGCACACTGACAGTGCAGGACCAGGTTAATGCAGGCGGACAATTGTTTGCGGGCACCTGCTCAGTCTGCCATCAGGCAAATGGCGCGGGCTTGCCCGGCGTATTCCCGCCATTGGCACAGTCTGACTACCTCAATACTGACCCACAAAGATCAATAGGCGTACTGCTGCGTGGTTTAAGTGGCAAAGTCAGTGTCAATGGCAAAGATTTTGATTCCGTCATGCCTGCCATGAACCAGTTGAATGATGATGAAGTCGCCAATATCCTCACTTATGTCCTGAATAGCTGGGGCAACAAGGGCGGACGCATACTGGCCAGTGAAGTCAAGGCCGAGCGTGCCAGGGCTGTGCCTGCCAAAGCAGCGGCACATTGAAACTCATCAACTGAACGATTCATCGGTCAATAGATCAATAAATAGATCAATATATGGCGAACTGTAACAGGCGTGGCAGCAAATCAAAGTTAGGGCAGGCTATGCTGGGGACGGTCTTCTTGCTGGCTCCTGCGATTATCTGTGCCGCTGAATATGTTGCCATTCCGGGCAAGCAGTTCGCCAGTGTATTGTCTGGGTCCGATGTAAAGGACATGGCCAGGGTCCCATTCTTTGCCATGCGCACCAGCCCGGTAACAACGGGGGAATACCAGCAATTCCTGCACATCCATCCTGAATGGCAGCGGGATCAGGTCGCCTCTATCTTTGCAGATGCCAGCTATTTGCATGCGTGGGCTTCGGCAAGCGATGTGGGGAATGAAAAGAAATTGACGCAGGCAATTACCAGCGTCAGCTGGCATGCAGCCCAGGCTTACTGTGAATCGGAAGACGCGCGCCTGCCCAGCTGGTATGAATGGGAGCTCGTGGCAGCAGCAGATGAGCAACATGCCGATGCCCGCAGTGACCCGGCCTGGCGTGCGCGCATACTCTCATGGTATTCAGAATCACCAGCCCAGTCGTCAGCTAACATGAGCCATGCACCAAATTATTATGGTGTCCGGGATATGCATGGCCTGATATGGGAATGGGTCAGTGACTTTAATGCCCTGCTGATCAGCGCTGACAGCCGTACCCAGGGTGATCCGGACAAACTGCAATTCTGTGGTGCCGGTGCCATCAGCCTGCAAAACAAGGAAAACTACGCGATCCTGATGCGGGTAGCCCTGCTGTCATCGCTGACTGGTGCAAGCACGACCGACAATCTGGGTTTCCGCTGTGCGCGCGACCTCAAGGAAGAAAAAAAATGAAATCAGCTTTGAACACATGGAAGGCCATTGCAGCCTCTTTTCTACTGCTTGCACTGCATGCACATGCAGGTAGCAGCGAAGCAGTAGCAACAACAAAAGCACAAGCAAAAATACAGTCAATACCAGGTGACTCTGTTTACCGCTTGCCTATCAACCTGGAAAATCAGCAAGCCCAAAATTTTAAGCTGGCAGACCAGGCCGGCAATATCGTCATCACCAGCATGTTCTACAACTCATGTGAATATGTTTGCCCCATGCTGATAGACACCATACGCATGCTGGAAAAAAAACTGGATGAAAAAGAGAAATCTCATTTATCCGTCCTGCTGGTGACCCTTGATCCAGCCAGGGACAAGGTCGCCACTTTGCAATCCATCGCCAAAGCCAGGGAACTGGATACGCAGCACTGGGTACTTGCACGCACCAGTGAAAAATCCGTGAGACAACTGGCTGCGGTATTAAATATTCAGTACCGGCAAATGGACAGCGGCGAATTCAACCATACCAGCGCCCTCATTTTGCTGGATAGAAATGGCCGCATACTCGCCCGTAGCGGCACCTTGGGGTCAGTGGATGATGAATTCTTGCAGAAGATAAAACTCGCACTCAAAAGCCTGGATGCTGGCACTGCTGCTGCGGCGCCTTAAATTAATCAGATTGAGCTGATACAAATCAGCAATTGAGATCAAGGAAAAAAGCCGGGCCACTAACAGGAGTCAGGAGCCCGGCTTTTGCATTAACAAGCGCGCAGATCAGCCACGAACCTGGTCATCCGTTTTTTCCTTGTGGATTTTTTTCGATTGATGGTTTTCAGCATGCTGGATGTTGCGCTGTTCAGCCGCGCTGACATGACCATTTTTTGCAGCAAGGGCTTCTTTGTGATCGACTCTTGCCTGACCTTTCTCCAGCTTTGCCACTTCATGATTGGTCAATTCGCCAGACTTGATGCCATTTTCAACCCGTTGTTGCTGGTTCACATTTCTTTGTACATCAGCCTGCATGCGTTTGCTGGATACTGAGTTGGGATTACCGACCTGAGCATCATGCTTCTCTGCATAAATATCAGCGCTGACCTTGTCCTGCATTCTCGCCAATTTGTTTCTCTCTTGCTGGTTCAGTTTGCCATCTTTCAATGCCTTATGCTCTTCACGTGCGACAGCCGCTTCCTCACGCTCCAGCTTACCTGCTTCCCTGGTCGTCAACTGCCCGGTTTTCAAGCCATCTTCTATGCGTGCTTGCTGGTTCACATTGCGCTGTACATCGCTGCTGACGCTTTGTGCGAATACAGAGCCTGTCAGCAAACCAGCCAATAACAAGGGGATAAATTTTGTTTTCATGATGCAATCCTTATGTGGGGTTATAAGTTACTTGTGCTAGTCACATGCCTATAACGACTCATCAGAAAGTGCCGATGACAGCCAAGCTGTAAGTGAGAGTAACAAGCGTAAGTAGCAAAATGTAACGCCTTGAAGAATCGCAAACCCAAAAAGAAACGGGCCAGTTTTGAGACTGGCCCGCTGCTTTACTTTTTTTACTTTATTACATTATCACTTACTTGCTGGCCAAAACCTCAGGCTTGCTCCAGCCTCCGCCCACCGCCTTGTAGATACTGACCACGGCAGACAATTGCGCACGCTTGCTGTCGATCAGGCTGGACTGTGCCTGGTACAGGTCGCGTTGTGCGTTCAAGACTTCCAGATAGCTGCTATAGCCATTCTTGTAGCGCAAATCCGCCAGGCGCAATGAATCTTTCAATGCGACCACCCTGCGCTCGGAAGCCAGGTTGACCTGCTCATTAGCCGCCGTATTATTCAGCGCATCATGCACATCACGGAAAGCGCCCTGCACTGCCTGCACATATTGCGCCAGGGCCTGGTTCTTGCGGGCTTCCGCGCCTTGTACTACCGCACCAATTGCACCGGCACGGAAGATAGGTTGCGCCAGACTGCTACCCAGGCTCCATAACAGCGATGCCGGATTGATCAAGTCCTGGAATACCCTGGATTCATAACCAGCAGTCGTCGTCAATTTAACACTAGGGAAATATTGTGACTTGGCCTGACCGATATCTGCATTGGCAGCGACCAGCGCCTGCTCTGCCGACAGGATATCCGGACGGCGGTTCAGCAAATCAGATGGCAAGTCTGCAGGCATCGTCAATTGCTGATGCAGGCTGTCTATTTCATTACCACGTGCAATCACAGGCTGCGCAATCGCACTGGCAGAACGGCCCAGCAAAACAGCCAGTGTCGATTCTATGTTTGACAAGGCTTGCCTGGCTTGAGCATAACTGATGTCCGATGCGGCTGCTTCAGATTCAGCTACATGCAAATCAAGTTCGCTGGTTGCACCTGCCTTAAAACGGCGCTGTTGCAAACGCAGGTTTTCCTGACGGGTTTTAAGGGTCGAATCCGCCAGAGCCAGTTGTGCATCGGCTGCGCGCAGGCTGAAATAAGTCTGCGCCACATTCGCATACAGGCTGCTTTGCACCAGGCCACGATTGGCTTCCTGCGCCAGCAAACGCGCACGGGCTGCTTCATCGGCACGCGCCAGCTTGCCCCAGAAATCGACTTCATACGAAGCTGTCAGGCTCAGTTGAAAGTCTTTGCTGTACGGGCTGGCACCGGTACCCAGCTTACCGGCATTTTCACTGGTGCGGGTACGGGTTGCGCCGAGGTTAGCATCCACACTGGGATAGCGGTTCGAATTGGCACCGACAGCAACTGCACGTGCTTCTTCTATACGCGCTGCGGCCAGCTGCAAGTCCTGGTTATTTTTGGCCGCTTCATCGAGCAGACCGTCAAGTACCGGGTCCTGGAAGCTTTTCCACCAGGCTGCATAATCAACTGCTGCCAGTTTGTTTTGCGTGACCACCACACCGGGGCTGGCCGGAGTTTCCAGCGCCGGGCGCTGGTAGTCAGGCCCTACCGAGGCACAGCCTGCCAGCATCATGCTGGCAACCAGTGTCGTTAATATGAATTTTGTTCCAGACATCATTATTCCTTCACATCTGCTTGAGGCGCATTGTGCAAAATATGGACAGGGTGTTCAAAATCCTGCTCAGTCGTTTTCAAGCGTTTGTCATTGATCAGCTTGAAGAACAAAGGCACGAAGAAGATCGCCAGGAAAGTCGCTGCCAACATACCGCCCAATACACCAGTACCCAGGGATTGACGCGCAGCAGCACCAGCGCCGTGCGAGAAAGCCAGTGGTACCACACCCAAAATAAATGCCAGCGAAGTCATCAGAATAGGACGGAAGCGCAAGCGTGCCGCTTCCAGTGCCGCCGCCACCGGCGCATAACCTTCATGCACTTTCATGACCGCGAATTCCACAATCAGAATCGCATTCTTCGCCGACAGGCCTAACAGCGTCACCAGACCGATCTGGAAGTACACGTCATTGTTGAAGTGACGCAGATACACCGCCAGCAAGGCACCAAAGATACCGAAAGGCATGGCCAGCAAGACCGAGAATGGCAGAGACCATTTTTCATACTGTGCAGCCAGGATCAGGAAAATCATCAGCACGCCAGCGCCCAATGCCAGACCAGCCGCATTGCTGCTGCGTTTTTCCTGGAAGGAAGCACCACCCCAGTCATAGACTACGTCAGCTGGCAAGACATTCTTCGCTGCTCTTTCCATCGCTGCAATTGCCTGGCCGGAGCTGTAGCCTGGTTTGGCATCACCCAGCAATTTAATCGCAGGCAGGGCATTGAAGCGCTGTACAGAATCAGGACCGGTAATGAACTTGATGGTCGTGAAAGCGCGCACAGGTATCATCTGACCAGTGGCAGAACGCACATACATGCTGCCTATATCATCTGGCTTGGCGCGGTACTGGCCTTCTGCCTGTAACTGCACGGTGTAGATACGGCCATTCTTGTTGAAGTCATTGACGTAGTAACTACCCATGGTTGCAGCCAGGGTGTTATACACATCAGACAGGGCCACACCCATGGAGCGTGCTTTTTCATTATCCACATCGACATACAACTGTGGTGAATTGGCTTGCCACAAAGTTTTAACGCCAGCCAGTTCTGGCTGCTTGTTGGCTTCCGCAATCAGCAATGGCAACAGTTGTGCCAGGCGTTTGACACCGCCTTCACCAGCATTTTGCAGATAGAACTCAAAACCACCGGTCTGACCCAGACCTTGAATGGCAGGCGGGGCAAAGAACAAAGGCAAACCTTCCTTGATACGACCAGTTTTCATATAGCTTTCACCCACCATCTGCTGGGCAGACTGGCTGCGTTCTTCCCAAGGCTTCAGTGGGAAGAACATGGTTGCAGCAGAAGATTTCAAACCGCCGCCGCCGAGGAAATCCAGACCAACCAGGGCAAACGTCGTATCGATGTTTTTATTGGTTTTCATGATGGATTCAACCTGACGCACCATTGCATCGGTACGATCCAACGAAGCACCGTCCGGCATGATCGCCGCACCAATGAAATACCCCTGATCTTCATCAGGCACCAGACCACCCGGTACGTTTTTCCACAACAGCCCAGTCAGGGCAACCATGCCCAACACCAAAGCTACGCCCAGTACCGCACGTTTCATGAAGAAAGTGACTCCATTGGTGTAACGCTTGGTCAAACGCAGGAAAGCAGCATTAAACCAGGTGAAGAAACGGTTATGATTTTCTGAACCTGGCTTGAGCAGGATCGCGCACAAAGCTGGTGTCAACGTCAGGGCAACGATACCGGACAAGACCACAGCGATAGAAATCGTGACCGAGAACTGACGATACAATTCACCCGCCAGACCACCGAGGAAAGCGATAGGGCCAAACGCTGCAACCAATACCAGCACAATCGCGATAACCGGACCAGTCACTTCATGCATGGCTTCAATCGCTGCATCTTTTGGTGTCATGCCTTCTTCATTGATCAAGCGCTCAACGTTTTCCAGCACCACGATCGCATCATCGACCACAATACCAATCGCCAGCACCATACCGAACAAGGTCAGCGTGTTGATGCTGTAACCCAGCAAATGCAGACCAGCCATGGTACCAATCAGCGATACCGGTACAGCCAGCGTAGGGATGATAGTCGCGCGCCAGCTTTGCAGGAACAGGTATACCACGATGAACACCAGCACCATCGCTTCGCCCAGGGTTTTCAACACCTCGGCAATCGATTCTGTCACGAAAGGTGTTGTGTCATACGGCGTAGCGTATTCCATACCTTCAGGGAACTTGGCTTTCAGGTCTTTCAGGGTTTGTTCTACCGCCTTGCGGGTTTCCAGCGCATTTGCGCCAGTCTGCAAGAACACACCGATATTCGCAGATGGGTGACCATTGACGCGGCCATACAGGTTGTAATCCTTGGAACCCAGTTCAACACGTGCTACATCACTGATACGGATGGCAGAACCACCCTTGGCAGATTTGATGATGATATTGGCAAACTCAGATGGTTCCAGCAAACGGCCCTTGGCTGTCACTGTCATCGTCAGTTCTTCGGTATTGTTTGGTGGTGCGCCTACTTTACCTGCAGCATACTGCGCATTTTGCTCAGTAATCGCGTTCGAGATATCGGCAACCGTCACACCCAGTTGTGCCATGCGGTCAGGACGCATCCAGATACGCATCGCATAATCCTTGGCACCGAAAATCTGGATATTGGTGGTACCTGGCACACGCTTCAATGCATCCAGCACATTCTGGGTTGCATAGTTGGACAAGTACAGCGCGTCGTAGCGGTTATCTGGCGAGAACAGCGCAGCAACGACCAGGAAGTTGGACGAACTCTTGGAGACCGTCACACCCTGGCGGCGTACTTCTTGCGGCAACTTGGCATCAGCCTGACGCACACGATTATTAACGTTCACCGCCGCGATATCGAGATTGGTACCAACCTCAAAAGTGACGTTGATCGATACACGACCGTCAGCAGAAGAAACAGAGTCCATATACAGCATGTGTTCCACGCCGTTGATCTGTTCTTCGATAGGGCCAGCAACAGTGCGCTCAACCACCTCGGCAGATGCACCTGGATAGACCGCCGTCACATTCACTACCGGCGGAGAAATCTCCGGGTAGCGCGAAATCGGCAGGACGCGCAAGGCGGCCAGACCGGCCAGCACGATGATCAGCGATAAAACTGTCGCGAAGATCGGCCGGTTAATGAAAAATTTTGAGAACATGAATTATTCCTTGTAGCCTTAGCTTTGTTATGCAGCGGATTTTCAGCTTGATACTTTGGCTTGAAGATACGGGCTTAGTGTTTTTCCCCTGCGCTGGCAGCCGGTGTTGCAGATGCGGCAGATGCTGCAGGTGCTGAAGCAGATGCACTGGCGGCAGGTGGTTTGCCACCGGCAGCAGGAGCACCTGGTGGCGCACCCGCTGGTGCAGCCTGGGCTGCAGCATTGGCCGTAATCGCGATTGGCGTTACCGTCATGCCAGGATCATGCGCTTTGATGAAACCATCCACCAATACGCGGTCGCCACCTTGCAAACCCTTGGTCACTATCCATTCACCATGGGACCAGCCATCCAGCTCAACCGGTTTTGGTACCAGCTTGTTATCTGGCGACACCGTAAATACGATCTTACCCATAGGGCTGTCAATCACAGCACGCTGAGGTATCGCAATGGCAGCACTACGGGTAGCACCGCTGAGTATCACGCGTACAAACTGGCCTGGGCGCAATGTGCCATCAGGATTAGGCACCTGGGCACGGGCATCAAAACCGCCGGTAGCCGGGTTCACTTTTTCGCTGACAAAGTTCATCTTGCCGGTGACCGGGGCTGTACTGCCATCCGCCAGTTTCAGTTGCACATCAAACGCCAGACTACCGTTATTGGTTTTCTTGCCAGGCAAGGCGATCTTGCCTGCGCCTACGTCCTTGCTCAGTTTCAGGTAATCGGCTTCCGGTACGCTGAAGTTGACATACACAGGATCAGTTTGCACGATGGTGGTCAGCAAACTGTCTGCTGCTGTCACCAGGCTACCGTTTGATTTGGCAGCAACACCAGTCACACCATCAATCGGTGCCACAACACGGGTATAACCCAGATTGAGTTTGGCTTCATTCACCTGGGCCTGCACTTGCTTGTAGCTGGCTTCTGCTGTTTCCAGTGCAGACTTGGCATCGTCAAATTCTTTCTGACTGATGGCTTTTTCTGCTGCCAGTGGTGTCAGGCGGGCAAATTCGCGTTTGGCCTGGTTCAGTTTGGCTTCTGCCACGCCAGCAGACGCTTCAGCAGAGGCCAGTTGCGTGCGGTAAGCACCCTGGTCGATCTGGAACAGGACTGTGCCAGCTTTAACACGAGAACCTTCTTCATACAGGCGGTTTTCCAGGATACCAGCGACGCGGGCCCGTACTTCAGTTTCGCGTGAACCTGCGGTTTGCGCCGCATATTCAAAGTCCATGCCCAGGTTACGTGGCTGCACGGTAACGACATTCACTTCTGGCGGCGGCATCTTGCCTGGGCCGGCAGCATTGGCAGCCCCTTTATCGCCACAGGCGGCCAGCACCAGCAAAGGCAGGCTGATAGCAGCAATACGCAAAGCAGGCAAAGCCTGTGTCATCTGACTAGTCACTGAAGTTAGCTTAAATACATTTGTTATTGGTTTTACAGGGGAGCGCATAGGAGATTCTTTCTTCTAAAAGGAAAGGCGGTGTGCTATTATATACATTCACGAATGTTTGTAAATAAAGTTTTTAAACAGCCCTACGGTAAAACAGGGATTTGGGTGAGATCTGAATTGATGCTTACCTATGAAAAACCAGCGCCTAATGGTGCAGTTTCTCTTGGGCTATATTTATATGACTCTTCGTGAGTCGTGTTCAAATTAACAAGAATTGTTTGCAGTCATTAGCAGCATGAATGACAAGCGCGGTATTTAAATGCTTTATAAAGCAGCCTGATGAAAGCCTCATGACATCCCGATCCCGAGGGTTGATAGAGGCTGGCAAGACAGGCAAGTAAACAAGTATAAAGCAGACAATAAATTTCTGCTGCGAGGCAACAGATTTGATCTGCAACAGGTCGATTTTTTAAATGTAGAGCAGTATCAATGCGTAACAATGCAGGTTTTAAAAACATAAAAACGGTATAACCGGAATACATGTCTTACTCACGCAGTGTGATTAGTAGCGAGCCTCAGGCTTTCAGCGCTTTTCACCCTGCAGTGATCACATACAATAACGAAGAGACAGCAAAAAAATTTGTACGTCGCGATAAAAATTGGCCGCGTACACAAAGGAAACAAAATGGTCAGGAAGACGAAAGAAGAAGCACAGGAAACTTATAATACTCTGCTAGACGCGGCAGAAAAAGTGTTCGCCGAAAAAGGTGTCACCAGTACCACACTCAATGATGTTGCCAGCGCAGCAGGCATGACGCGCGGCGCCATCTACTGGCACTTCAAGGACAAGAACGCCCTGTTCCAGGCCATGTGCGACCGCGCCTTCCTGCCCATGGAAGCGTTGCTCAACGAGATAGTCTCCACGCCACACAAGGACCCGCTGGCAGGCATCAGGCAATTAAACGTCCACTTCCTCAACCTCGTCACCGGTAATGCACGCCAGCAAAATGTGTTTGACATCATTTTTCATCGCTGCGAAAAGAACAGTGACCTGATCTTCTTCAGCGCCGAAAGTGAAAAACGGGTTGAATGCCTGTCCAAAGTGCAGGCCATGGTCCAGCAGGCGGTTGACCAGGGACAACTGCATCCTGACACCGACACCTGGATCGCTATGCAGGCCATCCACGCCTACGTCATAGGCATAGTCCATGAATGGCTGGAAGACTCATCCGCCTATTGCCTGATGCTGCACGCAGAAGACATGATAGACATGTTCCTGGCAGGCCTGGTCGCCCGCCCGCCCCTGAAAAAAGCCAGACCAGCAGAAAAAGAATGCGGCCTGCAACTGGTCGTCAACAACCAGGACTAGGCAAGGCCAGGCAAAACCTGGCTAGACCGGCAATTTCCAGTCAAACCGTACTGCCATCATGCGCAGTACGAAACAGATGCCCACACCAAACCACAGGGCTACACCTTCATTGAGCTCCAGCCAGTTCAGTATCAGGTAGGTCCAGCAACCGGCAAACGCACAGGTCGCATATAAGTGGCTGCGGCGGAACACCAACGGTATTTCATTGCAGATAATATCGCGCAAAACTCCACCAAAAATCCCCGTAATAACCCCCATCATCACGCAGACAAACATGGGCATCTGCGCTTCTTGCGCCAGGGATGCTCCGGTCACACTGAACAGACCCAGCCCTAAGGCATCGGCCAGGACAATGGCGTTTTCAGTCACGGCATTACGTAAATGCCGCAAAAACGGGATGGCGATAATCGACATGACAAAGATCAGGATAGGGTATTCCTGATTCTCCACCCAGAACAAGGGCCGCCTGTCCAATAGCAGATCACGCAGGGTGCCGCCACCAAAGGCCGTGATGAAGGCCACGGTGAACACTCCCACCACATCCATACGCTTGCGCCGCGCCTCAATAAATCCCGAACTGGCAAAAGCCAGTATCCCGGCGACTTCAATGGTATGCAACATCGAACTCATACCCAGATAGCTCGTCGTCATGTTTTTCCTTCAGGATTTGGTGCAAAAATGGGGATTTTATCAAGTTAGGGGTGATTATGGGTCTGATAGTCTATGGTTCTTTAAATTCAAGACCTCCCAACACAGAGACACAGAGCTATCACAGAGAAAGACTGAGAAAAATCGAAGATATCCAGAAGCTCATGCAAAGAGACCACCCTCAAATTCGTCGCTCCTGCGCAGGCAGAAACCTACCGGGCTGGCGCACCAGTGGCGTTCGTAGCAAGCTAGGAAAAGTCGCGGCAAAAAAGGATAGAAACATATTAAATAAATAACGCAATCTCACTCAAGCCAACCTTATCCACCTCAAATTTCTCTACAATAGGCCCCCAACTCCGACAACATCCCATCGCAAAACTCCCAATTTTCATTGTATAATCATCGGCTTGGCATTTTGGGCGTCCAAAATCCAGACAATTATTTAACCTTTGGCAAGTGATAATGCAATCGGGTCAAGAAGCAAGACGACCGACGAAGTGCTTATTGGCTACCTACACTATCTTGAGGCAAGCATGAAAGACGGCATCCACCCAAATTATCGCGAAGTTCTGTTCCACGACGTATCTTGCGATTTCAAATTCATCACACGTTCAACTATCGGCACCAAAGACAAAGGTGAGTTTGAAGGTAAAGAATACCCACTGGTAAAGATCGAGGTTTCTGCAGAATCTCATCCTTTCTACACTGGCAAACACAAAATCGTGGATACGGCCGGTCGCGTTGAAAAATTCCGCCAAAAGTTCGGCAAAGTCGGTTCCAAGACTTCTGTCGCCAACTAATCGGCAAGGGAAACACAGCACGGTTTCATGCATTGGCAGAGGCAACCCTGCTAATACAAAATTGCAGAGTACGCAAGACAGTCTGTGGTTCCCAAGAGTTTTTAGTAAAAAAGGCAGCCCAGGCTGCCTTTTTTACTACAGCTTTACCCTACAATAAGCATCCTTTCCCTCCACCACCCAGATATGAAGCCAGTCCGACTTCCTGCTGCCGCAACAGTTGCGCTACCGCGCTGGGGAATCATCGCCCTCTGTCTCCTGTATATCCTGCCCGGCCTGATAGGCCGTGACCCATGGAAAGGCGACGATGCCGCTGGCTTTGGCATCATGTGGACCATGGCACATGGCAACCTGGCAGACTGGTTGTGGCCGCACATCGTCGGCCTGCCCATGCCAGAAGAAGGCCCGCTGGCTTTCTGGCTCGGTGCCATCTGCATTAAATTATTTGGCTGGCTCGTGGGCGAACCCATGGCCGCCCGCCTGAGTACCGGCATCTGCTTCCTACTAGGTTCACTCTCGGTCTGGTATGCCACTTACCTGCTGGGCCGAAGGCCAGAAGCCCAGCCATTGAAACTGGCCTTTGGTGGCCAGCCAGAAGCACGCGATTTTGGCCGCACCCTCGCTGACGGCGCCTTGCTGATTTACCTCGGCTGCCTTGGCCTCCTGCTGCGCAGCCATGAAACCAGTGCAGAAGCACTGCAGATATCCCTGATCGCCTGCACCCTGTATATGTGCGTACGGCTGCTCGACGAACCTGCCAGGCTTACCGCCGCAAAAATCGGTGGCATCTTAGGCTTGCTGGTATTAACTCGTGGCTGGGTATTGCCAACTGGTCTATGGACCAGCCTGCTGGCAGTCTGCGCTTACCGCCAGCAGCGCCAGCCGCTGATATACCTGATCAACACCTGCCTGCCTGTGGCGATTGCCATTGCAGGCGCCTGGCTCATCACCATCAACCTGGCGCATCCTTATGACAGCTCGCCTTACCAGGCATGGATGTTGTGGAACTACCGTCAGTTCAATTTCCCCAATACAGACAGCGTCAGCTACCTGTTCCGCTATGGTATCTGGTTTAGCTGGCCCGCCTGGCCATTTGCAGCCTGGGCAATCTATGCCTGGCGCAAACAAGAGAAAGCCCTGCATATCTCATTGCCAGTCAGCTTTCTGATCTGTTTTGCCGTGCTCGGCATCTTCAACCATCAGTCTGAAGAAGCCATACTCTTACCGATACTGCCCGCACTGGCAATACTTGCCGCCTTTGGTTTGCCGACCATGAAACGCAGCGCCATCAACGCTGTGGATTGGTTCTCGGTCATCGTCTTTACTGCGGCGGCGGGCTTTATCTGGCTGTACTGGCTGGCAGACCAGACTGGCTGGCCCGCTGGCATGTCCAGGAAAGTAGCCAGCATGGTGCCGGGCTATCAGTCCAGCTTCAGCGTCTTTGCCTTCATCATTGCCCTGGCAGCGACCGTCGCCTGGTTCCGCCTCGTATATTGGCGCATATCCAGGCAACCTGCGGTCTTGTGGCGTGCAGTTGTCTTGTCCAGCGGTGGTGTGATCCTGTGCTGGCTGCTGATACAAAGCCTGGGGCTGCCATGGGTCAATCAAAAGGTCAGCTATGCACCACTGGCCAAAGAGCTGGCACAAAAAGTACCCGCCAATATGGGCTGCATACAAGCCCACATAGGCCCATCGCAACGCGCCTCATTCGCCTATTTTGGCAAGCTGCAGTTTGCCGGATTCTCTGATCACGACTGCCAGCTCCTGCTGGTACAGAACAGCAAGAAATCCAGAAATGAGCCCGCACTGCCAGCAGAATACAAGCAAGAACAATGGACAGTCCTGTGGTCAGGCCACCGCGCCGCCGACAACGACGAATTGTTTACCCTGTACCAGCGCAAGCAGCAATGAAGACCGAACACCCCAGCACGCTGCGCGGCAACATCAAGCGCATCGCCTCACTCTCATGGCCCATGATGGTGGGCCAGATGGCAGTGGTGGGCAATGGGGTGATAGACACAGCCATGACCTCGCGTTTCTCGGCGACTGACCTGGCCGCACTCTCCATCGGCATCTCGATTTACGTCAGCATCTTCGTCGGCCTCAACGGCATCTTGCAAGCCATCTCGCCTGTCGTTGGCCAATTGTTTGGCGCACGCAAATTCAAAAAGATAGGCGCAGAAATTAAACAAGGCGTGTGGCTGGGCGGCTTTCTCGCCTGCATAGGCTGTTTGATCTTGCTGTTCCCGAATAGCCTACTCTCCATCGCACAAGCTTCACCGACCTTGAATGACAAGGCCGCACAATATCTGCAAATACTGGCCATCGCCCTGCCCGCCACGCTGGGCTTCAGGATCTACGGCGCACTCAATAACGCCGTTGGCCGCCCCAAGATGGTCATGGCAATCCAGCTCGCTGCGCTGGCGATAAAAATCCCGCTCAATACCTTATTCATCTTCGGCGGCCTTGGCATACCCGCCATGGGTGGCCCTGGCTGCGCGGCTGCCACTGCCGTCAATGCCTGGCTCATGCTCATCACTGGCTGGCTCATGCTCAAGCACGTCAAATACTATGAATTGTTTGCACTATTTGGCACAGGCTTCGTCAAACCCAACTGGAAAGCCCTGCGCAGCCTGCTGCACCTCGGCATACCCATGGGCCTGAGCTACCTCATAGAAGTCACCGCATTCGCCTTCATGGCGCTGTTCATCGCCCGCCTCGGTGAAGTGGCCGTATCCGGCCACCAGCTCACCGCCAACTTTGGCACCATCCTTTATATGCTGCCGCTCTCTATTGCCAGCGCCACCGGCACCCTGGTCGCGCAAGCCATAGGCGCAAAACAAATGCAGGCCGCCCGCGTCACAGGCAATGCAGGCATCATCCTCGCTGCCATGCTGGCTGTGCCCATCGGCATCACCATCTGGTTCAGCCGCGACCTGATTTTGCACGCCTACACATCCAACCCCATCATCATCGCTGCGGCCTTCCCGCTATTCACCTTCATTTCGGTGTACCAGATTTTTGATGCGATACAGGTCACCACCGCCTTCATCCTGCGCGCCTATAAAATCGCCATCGTCCCCACCATCCTGTACGCCTTCGCGCTATGGGGCTGCGGCCTCGGTGGCGGCGTCATCCTCGGCCTGGACCCCTACAACATCAGCCCCGTCTTTCTGCACGGCGCAGCAGGCTTCTGGATGGCCAACAGCACCAGCCTCGCCATCGTCGCCTTCAGCCTGTGGTACTACCTGCGCATCGTCCAAAAACGCTTCCCTACCCCAGCCATGTGGCGCAGGAACGTGAATTTCGACCAGCCAGGCAGAAACCCATGATGAATAACAAAAATAAGAAACCCAGCAAACCCGGCAAAAGCAGCAGCCCGCTTGCAAAATTTTGACGGCTCTGTCATAATTTCGTTCTGCGTTGCCGAGATGGCGGAATAGGTAGACGCACGGGACTCAAAATCCCGCGCCGCAAGGCGTGCCGGTTCGATTCCGGCTCTCGGCACCAATCACTGATTAAGCTCTTGATTATTCAAGGGCTTTTTTGGTTTTTGGACAGCAATTCTTCTTTATACCTTCCCCTTCTTCCATAGCTTTTTTGAGCTACGCCAAGCGCATTCCCATAGGCAGTCCTTTGCCAGTCGGGTAAGATACAAATCAAACAAATGCAAGCAATGCTACAACTGCTTCAGCTCACCGACTTTGAATGACAAAGAATCATCCATGACACAAACATCCAATAATCTCGCCGCCGAATCCTGGGCAATTGCCGACCTGCTCCGTGGTGACTTTAGACAAAGCCAGTATGGCCGCATCATCTTGCCGTTTTGCTTGCTGCGCCGCCTGGAATGTGTGCTGGAAGCCAGTAAAGAAACCGTACTGGCGGAACAGCAAAAAATAGCAAGCATGAATTTGCCCGAAGAGGCGCAAGAAAAATTGCTGTTGCGTGCGACTGGTGGCCTGAGTTTCTTCAACACATCCAAAATGGATTTATCCAAATTGGGTGAAAGCGGCATCAAAGCCAATCTGGAAAGTTATATCCAAAGCTTTTCCAAGGATGCGCGTGAGATATTTGAATACTTCAATTTTGCTGAATTCATAGGCCAGCTCAACGACGCCAATTTGCTCTATAAGGTCGTGCAAAAAGTACGCACCATTGATCTGAGCATCAACGCGGTGTCCAACCATGATATGGGTCTGGTATTTGAAGAGCTGATACGCCGCTTTGCTGAGAGTTCAAACGATACTGCAGGTGAACACTTCACCCCACGTGATATCGTGCGCCTGACTACCTCACTAGTGTTTATAGAAGACAATGAAGCACTGACCACCCCAGGCATCATCCGCACCATCTATGACCCTACAGCAGGAACTGGCGGCTTCTTGTCGGCAGGGATGGAATATGTCCATGAATTAAATCCCAACGCCGTCATACGCGCGTATGGCCAGGAGTTGAATCCTGAAAGCTATGCCATCTGCAAAGCAGACATGCTAATCAAGGGGCAAGAAGTCAAAAACATCAAGCTCGGTAATACCCTATCCAACGATCAACTGTATGGCGAGCGCTTTAACTACATGCTATCCAATCCCCCATTTGGTGTTGATTGGAAAAAGATAGAAGAAGACATCACCAAAGAGCACAATGAAAAAGGCTACGATGGCCGCTTTGGCGCAGGCTTGCCCAGAGTCTCTGATGGCTCTTTGCTATTCCTGTTGCACCTCATCAGCAAATTGCGTGATGCCAAGGATGGCGGTGGCCGTATAGGCATTATCCTCAATGGCTCCCCCCTGTTCACAGGCGGTGCGGGTTCTGGCGAATCTGAAATCCGACGTTATATTCTGGAAGCCGATTTGCTGGAAGCCATTGTCGCCCTGCCGACTGATATGTTCTATAACACCGGCATCGCCACTTATGTATGGATACTATCCAACAAAAAACCGGAAGAGAAAAAGGGCCTGGTACAACTGATCAACGGCAGCAACCTCTACAGCAAAATGCGCAAGTCATTGGGCAGCAAGCGCAATGAGATGAGTGCCGACGACATCGCCACCATCATCCGCTGCTTCGGTGATTTTGAAGCCGTTGATGCGCGTGAACTCGACAAACCCGCCGAACAAAAAAGTAATCGCGGCAGACAATCGGCAAACACTAAGACTGAGGTAGCCAAAACCTTTGCCGCCAAGATTTTCAATACCCATGAATTTGGCTATCGCCGCATTACGATAGAGCGCCCGCTAAGGCAGTCTTACCAGTTCTCTGATGAACGTATTGCCACACTGCGTTTTGAATTAGGTGCTTTGAACAGCATCATGCAATGGGCATACGCAGAGTTCGCCACTCTGCAAGGCGCTATCTGGAGCGATTCAACAGATTGCTCACACTATGGTGAACTTGGCCAGCATGAAGACACTATACGCCGCTACATCAAAATACATTTTGCTGATCTCAAAGAAAAGCAGATCAAGGACCTGCTCAATCGTGATACCTGGTTAAGCGCAAGAGCCAGCATGCTCAAAGCCCAGGCTCTGCAAGCGCAGATAGGCACCGCACAGTTTGATGACATGAACGAATACGATGATGCCATTGTCAAAGCTGCCAAGTTGGCCAACATCAGCCTGGACGCCAAAGACAAAAAAGTCATCGAAGCAGCAGTGAGCTGGAAAAATCCAGTCGCGCTGCCCGTTATCAAAAAAATCCACAAAACCAAGGCCGACGCTATCTATGGCCTGTTTAACGTGGATGGCAAAACCATAGAATACAAAGCCGATGGCGACCTGCGTGATTTTTGAAAACGTCGCCCTCGATCCATCCAAAACAGTCAACGAGATCAACGAAGTATACTTCAAAAAAGAAGTACAACCCCACGTACCGGACGCCTGGATCGATGCCAGCAAAAAAGACGATAAAGACCAACAAATCGGCATCGTCGGCTATGAGATACCCTTCAACCGCCACTTCTACCAATACCAGCCCCCGCGTGACCTGGCTGAGATAGATGCGGATCTGGATGCCGTCAGCGCAGAAATCATGAAGCTGCTGCAAGAGGTGCATTCATGAGCAAATCAAACCTGAGCAATATCGCGCAGCCCGATTTTACCGAAGTCGTACATCTGATCGCAGCCGCACGCCAGCACGCTTATCAAGCCGTCAACACCACTTTGATAGAACTGTATTGGCAAGTAGGGGCCCACATCAGCAATAAAATCAAGGCCGCAGAATGGGGGGATGGTGTGGTCGATGCGCTGGCGAAACATTTAGCCATCACGCAGCCTAATTTAAAGGGCTTTACACGTCGCAATCTGTTCCGGATGCGCCAGTTTTATGAAGCTTATCAAGATGATAAAATTGTCGCACCACTGGTGAG
Source organism: Undibacterium sp. YM2 (assembly GCF_009937975.1). Taxonomy (NCBI): domain Bacteria; kingdom Pseudomonadati; phylum Pseudomonadota; class Betaproteobacteria; order Burkholderiales; family Oxalobacteraceae; genus Undibacterium; species Undibacterium sp. YM2. The sequence goes on along the minus strand of NZ_AP018441.1, from coordinate 1,569,135 downwards.
ACAATTGCCGTGGACACATAACCTGACTATTCTCAGTCGCAGTAAAGTGAGTGAAGAGCGTGAATTTTATTTAAGGATGTCTATACAAGAGGGATGGTCTAGCCGTGATCTTGAACGACAGTTCAATGCCGCGCTTTTTGAGCGTACGGTGTTGCAACCACCAAAAGTGTCAGCAGTGCTGACACAATTACACCCCGAAGCCCTCAACGTCTTCAAAGACAGCTACATCGTTGATTTCTTAAGCCTGCCAGAGCAACACAGCGAGGCTGATTTGCACCAAGGCCTGCTCGCCAAATTAAAGCATTTTTTGCTCGAACTTGGGCGTGATTTTTGTTTTGTCGGCAGCGAATATCCTGTACAAGTCGGCAAACAAGACTTTGCACTCGATCTCTTATTCTTCCATCGCAGTTTAAACGCGCTGGTAGCGATAGAACTCAAAGTGGATAAATTCCAGCCAGAGCACTTGGGTAAACTCAATTTCTACCTGGAAGCCCTGGACCGCGACCACAAAAAGCCACACGAAAACCCAGCCATCGGCGTGCTGCTGTGCGCGAGTAAAGATGATGAAGTCGTTGAATATGCGTTGAGCCGTAGCCTTTCACCCGCCATGATTGCTGAATACCAAACGCAACTGCCCGATAAAAAACTGCTGCAAGCGAAACTGCATGAGTTTTATTTGTTGAATCTGGCGCAGGAGGAAGGGGTATGAGTCGCTATAAGGCTTATGCTGAGTACAAAGATTCTGGAGTTGAATGGTTGGGGGCGATACCAAGTGAATGGGCATTGAAACAACTCAAGTTCATGGCGAAAATAAAAAATGGCCAAGACTATAAAGACGTTCAAGTAGATGAAGGATACCCAGTCATTGGATCCGGTGGACAATTTACGTATGCTTCCTCATACACCTACGCAAAAGAGTCTGTATTACTCGGAAGAAAAGGAACGATTGATAAGCCGCTGTACATCAACGAACCTTTCTGGACTGTGGATACTATGTACTATACGGAAATAAACGAAGACATTTATCCAAAATTTTTATACTACCTGGCGCTCACCATTCAGTTCTCACGCTATTCCACCAATACCGCATTGCCCAGCATGACTCAAGAGCATTTGGGAAACTATCGGTTTGCAATTCCAGAAGATGCTAACGAGCGCAAAAAGATCGCAAACTTCCTCGACCACGAAACCGCCAAGATCGATACCCTGATCGCGAAGCAGCAAGAGTTGATCAAACTGCTGAAAGAAAAACGACAGGCGGTGATTAGTCATGCCGTCACCAAAGGCCTCCACCCCAACGCCCCATGCGTAATTCTGGCGTGCAGTGGCTAGGCGAGGTGCCGAGACACTGGTTAGTAGGAAGATTAAAGAATGTCTTAAAAATAAGAAATGGTAAAGACTATAAAGATGTGGAAGTCGAAAATGGCGGATATCCAGTCTATGGTTCAGGCGGTATTTTTAAACGTAGTTCCAGTTATTTATTCGATGGAAAATCTGTTTTATTTGGCCGCAAAGGAACAGTGAATAAACCTCTTATTGTTGACGGAAAATTTTGGACTGTAGATACCATGTTCTATAGCGAGGTTTCTCAAGATAGCGAAGCTGAATATATACATTTTCAAGCTTCATTGTTCCCTTTTGATTTACTTTCTACAAATACTGCTTTACCGAGTGTAACTCAGGAAGACCTATTAGAGCTTGGATTCGTTATTCCATCAAAATCTGAGCAAAGAGAGATTGTAAGTCACATTACTACAGCAAATAATCAGTTTGAAGTATTGCTAGAAAAATCTGAATCTCAGGTCGCAATACTTCAAGAACGCCGCACAGCCCTAATCTCCGCAGCCGTCACAGGTAAGATCGATGTACGCGATTGGCAGGCGCCAAGCGAAACAGCCTTATCAGCCTGATAGCGTGTGATTAAACCAAGCCTACACCAGAGAACCTCTTTATGAGCAAAGCCAACGAACTGACCTTCCAAAACGACATGATACGCCAGCTCCTGGCCAATGGCTGGCTGCTCGGCAAGGCGGAGCATTACAACCGCGAACTGGCTTTGTATCCTGAAGACGTGCTGGGTTTTGTCAAAGACACGCAAGACGAGCAATGGCAAAAATTTTGTGCCTTGTATCCAGTGCAGCCTGAACAAAAATTCCTGGAACGGCTGGTGCAGCAGCTCAACAAGGCCGACCCGAATGCGGCGAATAAAGAGATGCGTACCTTTGGCACCCTGGGTGTCTTGCGGCATGAACTTAAAGACCGTGGTACGCGCTTTTCGCTTTGCCAGTTTGCGCCGGAACATGACTTGAACCCGGATACCTTGGCACGTTATAAGCAGAACCGTTTGCGGGTGGTGCCGGAGTTGGTTTACAGCCCCTGGGTGAAGGAGGCGGATGCTACGCCGCTAGATTCCCGCCTGCGCGGGAATGATGACGCTACGGGTACGGATGAGACAAGCAGTGCAAAAGCAAAAGCCTGGCGCATTGATCTGGTCTTGTTCGTCAATGGCATCCCGGTTGCGACTTTGGAATTGAAGTCTGAATTTAAACAGGCTGTACACAATGCCATGCGCCAGTACCGCACTACGCGCTTGCCTATTGACCCTGTTACCAAAAAGCCGGAACCTCTGCTGACTTTCAAACGCGGCGCGTTAGTGCATTTTGCGGTGAGCCAGTACGAAGTCTATATGACTACCCGGCTGGAAGGGGATGATACTTTCTTCCTGCCCTTTAACAAGGGTACACATGATGGTGGCTCTGGTAATGACGTGCCTGAAGATGTCACGCAATACGCCACTGATTATTTGTGGAATGAAGTTTTATTGCCAGACAATCTGCTGAAGATTTTGGGCCGCTATGTGCATTTGCAGATAGAAGAAAAAGAAGACTGGGAAGGCCGCAAGTATAAAAAAGAAAGCCTGATTTTCCCGCGTTATCACCAGTGGGATGTAGTGAATAAGTTACTGTCAGCAGCACGTACTGAAGGGCCAGGACATAAATACCTGATACAGCACAGCGCGGGTTCAGGGAAATCAAATTCCATTGCCTGGGTGGCGCACCAGTTATCGTCTTTATATGATGAACGGGGCAATAAGCAATTTCACTCTGTCATTGTGGTGACAGACCGTACTGTGCTGGATGCGCAACTACAAGACACCATCGCCCAGTTTGAACATACCGACGGCGTGGTTGGACGCATCAACAATCAGGAAGGTGATGGCTCAAAATCAGAAAAATTGGCCAAGGCTTTAGAAAGCTCACAGCCGATTATTATCGTGACGATACAAACCTTCCCTTTTGTTTTGCAGGCGATAGAAAACAGTGTGAGCCTAAAAGAGCGTAATTATGTAGTCATTGCTGATGAGGCGCATTCTTCGCAAACTGGCTCAACAGCGCGCAAGTTGAAAGAAGTCTTGATGGTGGATGGCAGCACCAGTGATGAAGATGAAATCACCTCTGACGATATCATTGATGCTGCGGTTGCCTCACGCCGTGCTTCCAAAAACCTGAGCTATCTGGCATTTACTGCGACGCCCAAAACCAAGACGCTGGAATTATTTGGCCGCCGCCCCCGCCCTGAAGAACAGGCTTCAAAAACCAATAAGCCTGCTGCCTTCCATGTGTACAGCATGCGCCAGGCGATAGAAGAAGGCTTCATTCTGGATGTATTGCAGAACTATACCAATTACAAGGTGGCTTATAACCTGGCCATGCGTATCAACGATGCTGATCAACAGGTGGAAAGCAAGAAAGCCACGGTCAGGCTCAACCAGTGGGTGCGCCTGCATGACCACAATATCAGCCAAAAGGTCATGATCATTGTCGAGCATTTTAAAACGCATGTGATGGGCTTATTGGGTGGACAGGCCAAGGCCATGGTGGTGACGAGCTCACGCAAAGAAGCAGTGCGCTATAAAAAGTCTTTTGACGCTTATATTGCCAAGAAAAGTGAAAGTGAGCCTGACTATCAACAGATACGGGCCATGGTGGCATTTTCTGGCGAGGTAGAATTTAACGACAAAGACCCAAATGTCGAAGCCTTGCTAGATCAAAAATTTACAGAATCGAATATGAACCCGGCTTTAAAAGGCCGCGACATGCGCAAGGCTTTCGACACGGATGATTATCAACTCATGATCGTCGCCAACAAGTTTCAAACAGGTTTTGACCAGCCCAAGCTGTGCGCCATGTATGTGGATAAAAAACTGGGTGGTGTGGAATGTGTGCAAACTCTGTCGCGCCTGAACCGTACTTACCCAGGCAAAAAAGAAACGGGCACTTTTGTGCTGGATTTTTTTAATGCCCCGGAAGATATTCTTTCCTCCTTTCAGCCTTACTTTCAGACTGCCGAACTGGCAGATGTATCCAACCCTAACCTGATTTTTGATCTGTTTGATAAATTGCGCACTGCGGATATTTTTACCTGGACAGAAGTTGAGCAGTTCTGCAAAGCCTTCTTTGTGCAAAGCAAGAGCAACGCCGCCATTGCCAATATTTGCAAACCAGCGGTAGAGCGCTGGCAAAAACGCTATAAACATGCGGTAGAGGCTTACAAGCAAGCCAAGGAAATGTTTGAACGCACAAAGAAGTTTAATGATGCGGTACTAATTGCCAATGCGGAGAACAGCCTTAAAGATTGCAAGAAAGCCAGGGATGCGCTGGAGATTTTCAAAAAAGACCTGGGCACTTTCGTGCGCTTTTATGAGTTCATGTCGCAAATTGTTGATTACGATGACAAGGATTTGGAAAAACTCAGTCTGTACGCCCGCAACCTGCGCCCCATGCTGCGAGAAACCATCATTGACGAAGACGATATCGATTTATCGACCATCTCTCTGAGCCACTATCGCGTATCCAAAATCCGCCAACAGCATTTGATGCTGAAAGAAGATCAGGAAGAATACCAGCTGGTGCCAGGTGAAGGCGCAGGCACAGCCAAGGCCAAAGACAAGAAAACTGAATTCTTGTCACAGATCATTCACAGGCTTAACGAGTTGTTCATCACCGACCACTTGACTGACCAGGACATGGTGAATTACGCCTATACCATCAGCGACAAGGTCAGGGAAAACTCCATCGTCATGCAACAAATCGCCAACAACAGCGCAGAACAAGCCATGCTGGGTGATTTTTCCAAGGCTGTCGATGATGCAATTTTGGACAGCAGCGAAGTGCATCAAATTCAAATGATGCAGTTACTGTCTGACCCTAAACGCAATGCCGGTTTTGCGAAGGTGATTTTTGATTTATTGACGCGACCAGCGCCGTGACATTTTGCAAGCAGTAGCGAATGACTAGGTCGCTATGACAACCAAGATTTAAGATAAGGATAGATGTGATGCAACCGTTCTCAATAACCCTGTTTGCCACCACTGGTGACCCGGAAGCGATTCGCCACGTGGACAAGTCCAATTGGTCGGGCCATGGAGTGGTGTTTACCAAAGAGCTAGTAGGTAGTTTGAAACAAGAACCTGGTATTTCGCAGGCAGGTATTTATATCTTGGTAGGCAACGCCGCCGAAGAAACAATTTATATTGGCGAAGCAGATCCAGTTGGTGACAGGCTTAAGAATCACGTCGTTAACAAAGAAGGCTGGGTCTGGGGCGTATACTTTTTTGATCAAAATCATAAAATCGGCAAGACTGAAGTGCAATACCTTGAGTCTACGCTCATTGCACTGGCCAAAAGGTATGACAGTGCCATTTTGCTTAACAAAAATACGCCCACAGAACCAACCATGTCGCCAGCCGCAAAAGCCACTGCACAAGCTTTTCTGGCGGACATGCTGCTGATCTTGCCCATGCTGGGCATCAACGCATTTACTCCACCTAAGATCACAGATGTGACGGAACAAGTGCAGCCTGTGGGCTCAGAAAGCGGCACGTTCGACACTATAGTCATCCCAGCCCGTGAAGATGGATTTAAAGAGCAATTCTTAAATAAAAACCGCTGGTTTGCTGTGAGGATCAACGCCAAACAAATACCAAAACTAAAATACATCGCCGCCTACCAAGTTGCTCCAGTCGCAGCGATTACGCATATTGCTGAAATTGAGTCTATCGTCCCTTACAACGATACTGGTAAGTACATGATCAATTTCAAGCAGGCGGCGACAGTGCTCACGCCTGTTCCTCGTACAGATACTAGTGAAATCAATATGCAGTCAGCACGCTACGCCTTACGTGACAAGCTGTTAGCGGCAACGTATCTGGATGAGGTTTGGGCATAAACCTGCTCGCATTTATCTGCATGCAAATTGTTAATACCTATGCTCATCCACCAAATGCTTATTAAAACTGTATTTGCTGCCGCCTTGCAGCACATCGGTCAGGCGTTTGGGGTTGGCGGATGAGATGAAGATGTCGGCGATGCCGTCCTTGACGCGGAACTTGGTGGCGGGGCTTAAGATGTTGTTGGCTTTGATCATCAGGTGGCGGATGATTTTGGCTTTTTCGCTGCAGATGAGGAAGTGGTTTTCTTTTCTGAAGTTGGTCAGGGGATATTGAGCCACCAGCCTTCGTCGTTGCCGTAGCGGACGACTTGGGAGAATTGGGTGTTGCCTTCGTTGAGGACGTTGGCTTGCAGGGAATCGTTGGCGATTTGGATGGCTTCGGCTTTGTTCATTTTTGTTTTCTTTGGGGTCTTGGGCGGGATTCATGAGCAGGATTGCTGCCTGGGTATTCGACGGAAACCCATCCCTATCCCTGCCTTTCCCTTGAAGGGGAAGGAGTATGTGGCGGTATTTTAACCGTTGCAGCTTCAATACAGACGGAATTGGACGCAGTTCTCGTTTACCCTTCACGCTACATTGCGTTAAACTGTATGCATATACAGTTATTTAAACGCTACTCCCCTCCCCCATGCTTGCCAATCTGGATAATCCTTTTTACTACCTTGAAAACTTCCAGGCCGTGCTGGACTGGGTGGGTGGGCGCTACGCGGATTTGTTGGCTGATGATGAGCAAGCGTTTATAGAGCAGTTCGGCAAGCTGCCGCAGGCGTCGCGGGCTTTGTTTGTGCGTATGGTGATGCGCAAGGGTTGCGTGTTCAGGGCCAGCAAGCTGGTGTATGGCGAGATTGGTGAGACTTGTGCTGCAATGCAGGCACTAGTGGATGTGGGCTGGGTGCAGGCTGATCCTGAGCTCGATATTGCGGGCCTGTTTGATTTGCTGCAAAAGCCTGAGCTGGCGCTGGTGCTGGCGATGACACCTGCTGAAAAGAAATTGCCCAAGGCTGAGCAACTGGGTTTGTTTAGCCTACGGCATACGGCTAGCCAGGCTTTTTCTGCCTGGTGCTCAGGCGCTGTCAGTGCTGTGGATGATGTGGCTTACCAGGTGCTGAACAAGGATTTGTGTGATCGTTTGCGGCTGCTGTTTTTTGGTAATCTGTATCAGGACTGGTCTGAGTTTGTATTGTCTGACCTGGGTATTTTCCAGTATGAGAAGGTGGAGTTTTCTGCGGCTTCGCGCGGCTTTGGCTGTCGGGCAGATATTGATGCTTATCTGGCCTTGCATGCCTGTCGTGAGGCTTTTCATGCGGAGCAGCCTGTGCCTAAAGTGCTGGCGCAACTGGCTGCGACTGATTTGCATGCATTGGACAATGCATGGATTGCCAGCCGCCGTAACCGCTTGTTGTACCAGATTGGTGAGTACCTGGAAAAGCAAAAGGACTGGGCGCTGGCGCAGCAGGTGTATGCGGGCTGCACTTACCCAGGCGCGCGCTTGCGTGCCATACGTGTGCTGGAGAAAAGTGAACAGACGCAGGCCGCCTATGATTTGCTGATGCTGGCACAGCAAGCGCCTGAGAGTGAGGCAGAGCATCAGCAGATGTTGCGCATTGCACCGCGCCTTGCCCGCAAGCTGGGGCTGGCTAAAGCCGCCAAAGCAGCCAGCAAGCCACCGACAGAACTGGCCTTGCGCCTGCCTTATCCACAAGAAGATTATGTGGTTGAGTATGTGGTACGTGATCATTTGCGTACAGATGATGCGCCGGTGTTTTATGTGGAGAATGCGCTTATCAATTCTCTGTTTGGTTTGTTGTGCTGGTCTGTGATTTTCAAGGCAATACCGGGGGCGTTTTTTCACCCTTTCCAGCGCGGGCCTGCGGATTTATTGAGTGTTGATTTTCAGGCGCGGCGGACGGATGATTTTGCGACCTGTTTTGCGCAGCTCGATACAGATGCTTATCGCCAGACCATACGGCAAACTTATGCGGCCAAGTCTGGCTTGCAGTCACCTTTTGTGTTTTGGAGTACGCTGTCTGAAGACTTGCTGGAGATGGCGCTGGAGTGCATACCTGCACAACATCTGAAACATAGTTTTGAGCGCATCTTGCTGGACATCCGCGCCAACCGCAATGGCTTCCCTGACCTGATACAGTTCTGGCCGCAAGAACGGCGTTACCAGATGATAGAGGTCAAGGGGCCTGGCGATAAATTGCAGGATAACCAGAAGCGCTGGCTGGACTTTTGCGCGACACATGATATGCCGGTGACAGTGTGCTACCTGGAATGGCAAGAGGCTGAACAGTGAGCAGTGAGAGCACCGCCAGTTATACGGTGGCCGTGCGTGCCCTGTGCGAGTTCACGGCCAAGCAAGGTGACCTGGATTTGCGCTTTACCCCCTCACCCACTGCCGAGCAAGGTATGGCCGGGCATGCAACAGTGGCCCTGCGCAGAGGCAGCAGTTACCAGCGTGAAGTAAAACTGGAAGGCCAGCATGGCAGCTTGCATGTGCGTGGCCGAGCTGATGGTTATGACCCCGACTTGCACCAGGTTGAAGAAATCAAGACCTACCTGGGTGACTTGCATGCCATGCCTGATAACCACCGTAACCTGCACTGGGCGCAAGCAAAGGTGTATGGACATTTGTTATGCCAGAAGCTGGGCTTGCAAAAGATCAGTGTGGCGTTGGTGTATTTCAATATACAAAGCCAGAAAGAGACTGTGCTGCAGCAAGACTTAGCTGCTGGTGAATTGGCAGATTTTTTTGCTTTGTTGGGCGGGCGCTTTATTGCCTGGGCAAAGCAGGAAGCAGCTCACCGTGCTGCACGTGATCTGGCTTTGGCGGATATGGTTTTTCCACACGTGACATTCAGACCAGGGCAAAGGCAACTGGCTGAAGCGATGTATAAGGCCAGCAAGCGCGGCTGTTGCCTGCTGGCGCAAGCGCCGACGGGTATAGGCAAGACCATAGGCAGTTTGTTCCCTCTGTTGAAGGCGACAGCAGAGCACAAGCTGGACAAGATTTTTTATCTGGCAGCAAAAACATCAGGACGGCAACTGGCTTTGCATGCGCTGGGCAATATCCAGAACAGCACGCCAAAGCTAGGCTTGCGCACGCTGGAACTGGTCGCCAAGACCAAGGCTTGTGAATACCCTGAAGCCGCTTGTCATGGTGATGCCTGTCCGCTCGCCAAAGGTTTCTATGATCGCCTGCCTGCCGCACGTGCGGCCGCTGTTGAACAGCAATTGCTTGATAAAGAAGGCTTGCGCAGCATCGCTCTTGAACATCAGGTTTGCCCTTATTATCTGGGCATAGAAATGGCGCGCTGGGCCGATGTCATCATTGGCGACTACAACTATTATTTTGATCTGTATGCTTTGCTGCATGGTTTAACGATAGTGAACAACTGGCGTGTCGCCGTACTGGTGGATGAGGCACACAATATGGTGACTCGGGCGCGCCAGATGTATAGTGTAGAGCTGCAACGCGATAGCCTGAAGCGCTTGCGCAAGTCGCCACCGCCAGCGCTCAAAAAAACTTTGAACAGTTTGTATCGCGCCTGGCTTCAACTGGAAAAAGAGCAGGAGGCTGATTACCAGCCGCATGCCGAGATACCAGAGAAACTGTTGGCCGCTCTGACGCGTCTGTGCACAGAAATTGGTCTTTACTTTGCTGACAATCCCAGCCAGTTAGCGCCGGACTTGCAGCAGTTTTATCTGGATGCCTTGCTGTTCAACCGCCTGGCAGAAAGCTTTGCTGATCATTCGATATTCGATGCCAGCAAAGCACATGGCACATCGACGCTCTGCATACGCAATATCGTGCCAGCGGCTTTTTTGACACCGCGCTTTGCGGCCAGTCATACGACAGCGCTGTTCTCGGCTACTCTGAGTCCCTGGAACTATTATTGTGACACGCTAGGCTTGCCCGAGGGCACAGCATGGGTGGATGTAGAGTCGCCCTTCTCTGCTGATCAATTGCAGGTACATGTGGTGGATAGCGTCTCTACCCGCTATGCCGACCGCATGCGTTCTGTTGCGCCTATCGTTGCCTTGATGGCACGACAGTATCATACGCAGCCAGGCAATTATCTGGCCTTCTTTAGCAGCTTTGACTATCTTGAGCAGGTCAGCGGCAGCTTCATCAATGCGCATCCTGATATCCCTGTGCGTTTGCAAACCCGGCGTATGAATGAGGCAGATCGTGAAGGGTTCCTGGCGCAGTTTACCGAAGATAGTCAGGGTATTGCTTTTGCTGTACTGGGCGGCTCATTTGGTGAAGGCATAGATTTGCCTGGTACACGACTGATAGGTGCGTTTATCGCGACGTTGGGTCTGCCACAACTAAACCCCATCAATGAGCAAATCAGGCTGCGCATGGATAAGATATTTGGGTCGGGGTATGACTATGCTTATCTTTACCCTGGTTTGCAAAAGGTGGTGCAGGCTGCGGGGCGGGTCATACGGCAGACAGATGATCGGGGGGTGGTGTATTTGATTGATGACAGGTTTGGGCGGGGCGATGTGCGGGCTTTGTTGCCGGGGTGGTGGGAGGTGAGGTAACTGTATCGTGCCCTTGTAGGTTGGGCTACGGTTCACCAGTCTAGCGAGGCCCGGCCCAACACTCGGCCTCTGCAAACGTTTATGTTATTTAAACGCTCAGCTTCGTAGGTTGGGCTTCGCTTCATCAGCCCAACACAGAACCTCAGCAAACGTATACGTCACTTATGCGCCCAGTGTTGGGCTGATAAATCGTAGCCCAACCTACACCACGCTCACCTTCCGCCCTCGCAATCAACACAAACCCTCCATTAAACAAGTAAACCTTGTTATTTAACGAAACAAAGTATATATTAATGGGGCCGAATCACCATTTTTATAGAAGTTCGTCTCGATTATGAAAACTTCCAAGTCCCAGCAAGAGCAAACCCGGCGCACCTTGATACGCACCGCCGTTGATCTGATAACGGAAAAAGGCTATGACGCCGCCACCATGAAGCAGATTGCCCGTGAGGCGGGTATAGGGGATGCGACGATTTACAAGTACTTCCCCAGCAAGGAAAAAATCCTGCTGGCTTACTATGAGCTGTGCATAGAAATCACGCTGGAAGTGGTGCAAGAAACACCGGGCTGGGAAGAATTTACCTTGCAGGAAAAACTCCAAAGGCTGGTGGATGCCTTGCTGGAACTCTTGCTGGGTGACCGTGAATTTGTCGAGATCACGCGCGATATCTTTGGCAAATCGCCCTTGCTGATGATGCGCGACAATATGCCGGGTCAGCAAACCCTGAAGCAGGAAATTATCAGACTGCTGGAAGAGGCGGAGCATCGTGGCGATATTTCTCCTTGCGATTTCAAGAACCTGATAGGTGGCCTTTTTGGCGATTATCTGTTTGCTGTCATCGCTTACTGGCTCAAGGATGACTCAGAAGAATTCTCGAATACCACACAACTGGTGGACATGACGCTGGCGATACTGGTGATGGCTTTGAAGAGCGGCATCGTCAATAAAGTATCTGAGCTGGCCAGCTTCATGTTGCGCAACCAGTTGTCACGCATCATGCAAAATGGTTCTGGTTTGCTGGAGATGGTCAAGCTCGTCCGCAATGGCCTGGGGGATGCGCGATGAACAAGGCACCGCCCGCCAGCAAGCTGGGCAGAACTGCCATCACTGGCCTGGCGCTGGCACAGGCCGGTGCCAGCAAGCTGGGGCACAAGGCGCGGCAAATGCTACGCAGTGACGATGACAAGCAAGCTGCACAAGAGCGGCATGAAGCTGAGCTGGGGCGCATACTGTTCAAGGCACTGAACCAGTTAAAAGGCAGTGCCCTCAAGGTGTCGCAATTGCTGAGTATGGAGGCTGACTTTTTACCGGAAGGCATACGCCGCGAACTAGCGAAAGGTTGCCATCAGGTGACGCCGCTGAACCGTGCGCTAATCCACAAAGTGTTCCAGCGTGAATTTGGCGAGGCTCCAGAACACCTGTATGCGCAATTTGATGCACATGCCTTTGCTGCAGCAAGTTTGGGACAGGTACATCATGCCAGATTGGCTGATGGCAGGCATTTGGCGGTGAAAGTGCAATACCCCGGCATTGCCGCTGCCATCGGCAGTGATCTGCGCATGTTACGCGGTATCTTCCAGACCATGGCCATGGGCACCACCGTCTTGCCGCGTAAAGAGGTGATAGACCGCTTCATGAGCGAGTTGGAAGTCAAGATGGGGGAAGAACTGGATTATGAACACGAGGCGATGCAGCTCAACTGGTTTCATGAGCATGTGAACTTGCCTGGCATAGTCATCCCCAAATGCATCAATGAGATGTCGAGCAAGCGGGTCTTGACGATGGAAAGACTAGATGGCCTGCACCTGGATGCATGGCTGGCGACAGCGCCTGACCAGGTACAGCGCAATCACTACGGGCAATTGCTGTTTGACTGGTTCTGGTTCAGTGTTTGCGAACTGGGTCGCATACATGCAGACCCGCATCCTGGCAATTTTTTATTCATGTCGGATGGGCGTTTGGCGGTACTGGATTTTGGTTGCACGAATAAAATCTCGTTCAGTTTTTGTGATGCGATGGCGCGCAGCTGGCGTGCCTTGCTGATGACAGATGTGGCTGAGCGCAATCGCATCCTGCGGCTGGCATATATAGATCTGGGTCTGTTTTCTGAGGCGGTCACGCAAGATGAATTTGATCAAAGTGTAGTGACCGCACTTGCCGACCTGCATGCCTGGAAGATGGAAGCATTTCAAAGCAGTGAATTTGACTTCAGCAATAAATCGCCCTACCCCAAAACCATCAATGCCGAACATAGCAGGCTGCTGTCAGGCATCCTGGCGGGCTGGCATGAAGACGTACCTTATTTTGATCGCGCCTACCTGGGGCTGATGAATATGCTCAAGAAGATGGGTGCTGTCGTCAACACTGAAATAGCCTGGATTAAACAAGGAGCAAGTCATGTCAATACCAACTAAGCGCCGGAAAATCTGGATAGGTAATTATCTGATCGCCGTTGCCGCTCTGCACACGATAGCTGCCTTTCTACTCTTTGGTCCAGTTTTTGTGGGCATGCTGGAGCGAGGAGTATTCAATACCGTCAATCGTGATCCTTTACGTTCGGCGGCGACATGGTTCTTGCTGTTTGGTGGTCCATTTTTACTTCTCGGCATGACCATCAACAGTCTGGAACGCAAACCTGATTTTACTGAAGCACGCACGCTGGGTTTGGGTCTCCTGCTCTGCAGCATCTTTGCTGTCATACTGATGCCCACGTCCGGCTTTTGGCTGGCCATGCCTGCCGCAATTGCCTTGATGAACATAAACGCAAACCAGGGGCAGGCAGCATGAAAAACAAGATCACGGAAACAGCAGTCCCGGCATCCAGCAAGATCGCAGAAGACGTACCCGGCGCTTACTTTTACGACTGCTACCAAACACCCTTCCCTCATGCAGATTTGAGTGCAATGCAAATCTATATGGATACCTTTGCAAAAACACCAGCCTGGGTCAATGCACTGATGGGCATACGTAATCGCGTGGTTGGCCTGTTTGGCTTGAAAAACCTGGGTGGCATGAAGTCGCTGAACAAAAGCAAACCAGCCGAGGCTTATCAGGTAGGCGACAGGGCCGGGATATTTTCTCTGGTGTATAAATCTGATGACGAAGTCATACTCTGTGACTCTGACAAACATCTCGATGTCAAGGTATCGGTCAGCAAGCAAACCCGGGATGGTCAACCCTTCATTGCAGTCACCACCGTCGTGCATGTACACAATAACCTGGGGCGAGCATATATGTTGTTCGTGGGGCCGGCACACAAGGTAATTGCCCCGGCGGTATTGGCAAGAGCCTGAGGGTGGTATTAGCGAGGGCTCAAGATACCATCTTGCTTGATTTAACAGGTAAACTGTATACGTGTTTTCCCTCATCATTTTTGTCATCTATTTGTCATATATCTCTTCTAAGATGAAATCACTAAAACAAAAGAGAAAAGGAGATTAAAGACGATGCTAAGTAAATTAAAACAAAAATACCAGATGATGCGGGCCAAAAATATTGTTCAATATTCAGATTACAGGCGTCAACTGGTCGAGATACCGAATGCAGTGTTCCTGCATTGGCAGGCAAAAGCGAAGTATGAATTCCCCGGCATCCCTAGTGATGCCGTTTTTTTTGCCCGCGCGGCAGAGGGGTTGATGATGTTTTTCAGTTGCGTCAGCCGCAGCAAGCAGGCTTGTGCACTGCCTTCAAAAGCCGCCGATTCAATCTGGCATGCCTGGAACAGCTGGTCATCGATCAGCCTTGACAATTTCTGCTGCAAACATTTTGGCAGCACCATACCGCATGTAGAAGCAGAGAACATGGCTTCCGACATGGATGCGGCACTGGCCAACTGCCTGGTGACAGCACAAAGGGTAGATGGTATCTGGCCTGGCAAACCCGCCCTGCCCCGCCTGTTTGCACTCGACAGCAAGCTGCACATGCCACATGGTTATGCTTACTTTGCCACCACCAGCCGCATCGGTTTCCAGAACATGAATGCACGGGGTACGGGTGAAGGTAAATCGACTTACCCTGAAAGCTTCGGCGCAGCCCAGTTGCTGGCCGCTGGCCTGATCACTACCCTGGCCTATGAAGAAATGATCAAAAAACAGGCGCAAGCCGCGAATACAGGATCATCCTGCGGCGGCGGTAGCAGTTGCGGCAGCAGCAGCGGCGACTCGGGCGGTTGCGATGGCGGCGGATCAAGCTGTGGTAGCAGTTGCGGTGGTGGTTGTGGTGGGGGCTGCGGTAGCTAGAAGACATTTCATCCACAAGCCCTTTGTTCCGTCTCCCAGTTCTGTAGCAAATCGATACAAAGCCCACTCCACCGGTATTCCGCCAACAGGGTACACTGGCATTTTTATCTAGCCTGCACCGCTGTTTATGCCGAATACCCTTGCTATCTCAGTAATAAAATCACTCACCCCCGCCAGGAGGCTGGTTGCCAGCCTGATGTTGCTGGCGTTTATCCTGCCTGTGAGCCTGCCTGCACTGGCAGAAATTAGCCTGAACGATCCCCTGCCCATCAATCCCGACCTGAAAAAGGGCAAACTGGAAAATGGCCTGACTTACTATATCCAGAAGAATAATAATCCGCAAAAGAAAGTGGAGCTGCGCCTGGTGGTAAAAGCCGGGTCAGTACTGGAGGACGATGATCAACAGGGTCTGGCGCATTTTACTGAGCACATGGCCTTCAATGGCTCTAAGCATTTCAAGAAACATCAACTGATTTCTTACCTGCAATCCATAGGCGTGAAATTCGGTGCTGATCTGAATGCCTATACCAGCTTTGATGAAACGGTGTATATCCTGCCCATCCCTACCGACAAACCGGCCTATTTGAAAACTGGTTTCCAGGTACTGGCTGACTGGGCACAGGGTGTGGAGATGAAGGCTGTTGATATCGACAAGGAACGTGGCATTATCCTGGAAGAAGCGCGGCTGGGCAAAGGTGCCAGTGACCGCATGATGCGCCAGTTGCTGCCAGAGGTATTCAATGGCTCCAAATATGCAGAGCGCCTGCCCATAGGCAAGGAAGACACGATCAAACAGTTCAAGCATGATGCCCTGCGCCGTTTTTACAAGGATTGGTACAGGCCAGACCTGATGGCCGTGGTTGTTATTGGCGATGTACAGCCGGATGATGCCGAGAAAATGATATACAAGTATTTTTCAGGCTTGAAAAACCCGGTACCTGCGCGTGCACGGCCAGAAATCAATATCCCCAAAAATACCGCATCCAAAACCATGGTTATCACCGACAAGGAGGCGACGAATAACATGCTGATGCTGCGCTATCCACTGGAGAAGCAGCCAACGCATGAAGTCATAGGGGACTATCGTCAGGATATCATCCGCAATTTCTACAAATCCATGCTGAACCGCCGCCTGGGTGCGTTGACGGAACAGGCCAGGCCACCTTTCCTGGGCGCATCTGCCGGTAGCGAACCTGTAGTAGCAGGCTATGATTCTTTTGTAGCAACCGCGATATTGTCACCATCTGGAACACAAGCCGCGCTGGATGCCTTGATGCAGGAAAAAAACAGTGTGCGTCAGTTTGGTTTTACGGCAGCAGAATTTGACAGGGCCAAGAAAATAGAGGCACGCGAATATGAGAGCATGTTCAATGAGTTCAGCAAATCCAATTCTGCGAGTTTTGCTGCCGAGTACATACGCAACTTTCTGACCAATGAGCCTATCCCTGGTATCAAGAATGAGTACCTGTATTTCAAGGAGTTTGCCGAAGGTATTTCACTGGAAGAAATGAACCAGTTTGCCAAAAAGGCGACGCCGGATGACAGTGTCAAACTCATGTTTTACGTGGGTTCGAACAAGGCTGGAGAAAGCACTCCCGGGGTAGCCGAACTGCAAGACATGGCTGCCAAAGCAGAACAAAAGACGCCAGAAGCCAGAGCTGAGAAAACAGTCAGCGCCAAATTGATGACTACGCTACCCACGCCCGGCCAGATAGTTAATGAAAAAGAAAACAAGCTGCTGGGTCTGGTGGAAATGACTTTATCGAATGGCGTCAAAGTCACACTGAAAAAAACAGATTTCAAGAATGACCAGGTCTTGATGAGTGCTCGCCGTGCCGGCGGTATGTCCTTGTTCTCTGATGCAGACTATTACAATGCTTTCTATAGCAACCCTGTAGTCTGGGCCATGGGCATGGGCAACTTCAGTCAAAAGGATATGCAGGAAACCCTGGCGGGCAAATCAGCCAATGTCAGGACCAGCATGGATAATTATTCCGAGAGCATAGGCGGAGCATCCAGCGCCAGTGACATAGAAACCATGCTGCAATTGCTGTACCTGCGCCTGACCAGCCCGCGCAAGGACGAGGCACTATTCCAGTCACTGATCAGTTCACAAAAGGAGCTGGCGAGGAATAGCTGGGCACATCCTGAAACTGTGTTTACAGATGCGATTACGACGACTATTTATAAAGATAATCCGCGTGCATTCCATCCTGCCAGGGTAGAAGATTTTGACAAGATATCACTCGAACGCAGTATCGACATTTATCAGTCCCGTTATGGCAGTGCCAAGGATTTGCACTTTATTTTTGTAGGTAGTTTTGAGATCGACAAGATTAAGCCATTGCTTGCCATCTACCTGGCAAGTTTGCCAGTCACCGATATCAAGACCGAATATCAGGACCTGCATATCAACCCGGTACAAGGCATAGTCAAGAAAGAAGTACTGGCCGGGAATGAAGAAAAAAGTACGGTGGTATTAAGCTTCACCGGGCCATCCACTTATACCCGGGAAGAAAATATGCGCTTCCATGCCATGGTCGATATCCTGAATTTGAAGATCATTGACGTGCTGCGCGAAAAACAAGGCTTGATTTATAGCGGCGGCATGAGCGGGTCATTTGAACGCATCCCTCAGAGCAGATATGGCATAGATGCTGAATTGCCATGCAGCCCGGAAAATGTCGATAAAGTGATCACAGCCTTGTTTGGCGAAATCAAGAAAATACAGCAGTCTGGCCCACAACAGGAAGACCTGAACAAGGTCAAGCAATCCTGGTTGAAAGCGCACCAGGAAGAATTGCGCAGCAATGAAAGCTGGCTAAACCATCTGCAAGGCGCGGTCTATTATAAAACCGAGGCAGAGGCCATCTTGTCGGTAGACAAACGCATACGCGCCATCACGCCTGCACAGATCAAGGAAGCAGCGCAGCGTTATTTCAACTTCCAGAACTATGCGCAGATTGTGCTCTATCCTGAACAGAAGAAATAATCCGGTGCAATATCTGCGGCAAGCATGAGCGCAGACAAGATAAAGGGAAGACAATCCAGACAGATTGCCTTCCCTTTTTTACAGGGTTTTAGTATGGTTTTAATAGGGTTTTAAAAGGATTTTAATTGAAGGAGAAAGTGTAATTCACATCCACCGCAGACTCAGCACCAGTACGGCCTGTGATGCTGATGCGCCGGGTCAGTTGCCAGCTCAGCTTGATGCCACCACTGGCGTCTGACAAGCCACGCTCCACTGACAACACCAGGCCCGGCATGATACGTTTGCCTACGCTGACGACCTGGTCAGTAGTGGCATTGGAGGTACCAGTTGAACCGGCAATCGTCTGCACTGGCAAGCGGCTGCCTGAACCATTCGATGAAGAACCTATCGAAAACTCATCAAAGCCCAGGCCTTGCACAATGTCGCGCGGCACATTGCGGCTGCCATCACCACCAAATATCGCTGTCGCTGCCGACATCAGCAATGAGGCATCGCCACTGGCAAGTTGGTCTGAGCCACGTCCCAGCACCAGCCATGAGAGTTTTTCAGCATCCGGCACTTCTGGTTCTGACACCAGCCTGACTTGCGGTGCGCTGACTGTACCCACCACTTCTACCCCTGCTTCAACAGGCAAACCCTTGCGCAAGGCACGAATATTCAGGCCAGGGTTGGCCGGTGGCCCCTGGAAGTTCAAGATGCCCCGCTCTATCGCCAGTTGCTGGCCATAGCCTTCATACGCGCCCTTGACGGTGCGTATGGACCCGTTCGCCTGCAAGGGGCTACCATCGCTGGAACGCAGGCGCAGGCTACCTTCCAGGCCGGTATCGAGGCCACGGCCAACAAACACGAAGCGTGGCCCCATGTCGAAGCTGACATCAATGCGGGTCTTGAGACCTTTTCTATTACTGTCTGCCTCTGCTGCTTTAGTAACCGCCTTGTCAGTCTTGCGTACGACAACGACATCGCTGGAAAGGCTGGGCGGCGGCAACTTGGGCAGCCTGAAGTAGGCACCATCAGCCAGCACTTTACCTGTCAGACTCCAGATATTATTGGCTTCAACGATATTCGCCTGGCCAGATACCAGCAGCCATCTGTCCTTGCGCTGCAGTAGTGGAAATTGTGTCCATTGTGCCTGTATGCTGCCAGTCTCTTTGCCCATGTCGATATCACCACTGGCCTTGAACTCACCTTTGCGGCCTATCCAGTTCTCATCCCTGAATTGCGCATGACGCGGCATGTTGGCGACGGTATTGGAGAATTGCAGATTCGTCAGTTTCAAATGTTTGTCTTCTATCTGCGCATCCAGGCTGCCGTTTGGCAATAACAAACCTTCAGAAGCAAAAGCGATTTCCATCTCACGCCCCGCCAGATTGGCACGATAACCTGGCTTGCCTATGGTGCCAGTCAGGCGCGCATCGGCGTTCAGCTTACCCTTGAGTACCAGGCCGGGATTGACAAAGGGCCCCAGCCATTGCAAGTCAGGTACTGCTGCCGTGACCTGTCCACTGAGAGGGGCACTGGCCAGTATGGTCCAGGCATCGTTTTGTTTGCTCAAGCGGGAATTGAGTTTCGCTTGCCATTGGCCCAGGCGGCTGCCATCGGCAAGCAGATCAAGACTAAGATTTTCGCTATCGCTACCGGCAACCAGGCCACCCAGTTTCATCTGCAATTGCACATCGCGTATGCCCAGGGCGACTGAAGTACCGGTTCCCTCAGGATCATTGAAGCGCAAATCACCGCTCTGGCGTTGCAATTTGATTTCTCCCTGGGCTTGCTCGGTCAATTGCAATTTCCATTGTGCATTCAGGCGCAGATTACCTGTGACTGCATTTTGCGGGTAAAACAGTTTGGCAATTTCCAGTACTTGTACATCGCTGATTTGCCCTTTGGTTTTGAGTGCGGCAGGTGTCCATTCCAGTTCTTCCAGTTCCAGCTTGCCCAGTGCGCTCTGTAGTGACAGGCTACCCAGGCGCACAGACTGTGCCGACACCTGTAATGGTGCTGAACTTTGCAGGCGCAGCTCAGGTTTGCCATTCAAATTCAAGGCCTGCAATTGCCCATTCCATGACCAGGCAGCGTCATTTTTTGCACTGGCCTGCATGCTGCCATTCGCGACCAAGCTCAGTGCCTGTTTATTAGGGAAGATGGTTTCCAGGCTCAGCTTGTGGGCATCACGCCTGCCCTGCAATTTGAGACTGACTTGCGCGAGTTTATCGGGGTTGTCAGGGGCAGAGCTCAGGGTCGGAAGATCACCACCGAGATGCTGAGCCACCAGCTCGCCATCAAACTGGCCTTTGGCACCGTTGGCCAGATTCAGGCTGGACTTCAACTGGGCAATGGTAAATTGCTGGCTACCACGTTTAATCATGACTTGCTCTGCCAAGGCATCAAGACTGCCTGCGGGCTCATTGAAGCGGCCCCGCAATACCGCATCTGCCTTCAGCTTGCCGCCCAATGCCAGTTGCCAGTTGCTAAGCAAGGGATTCAGGTGACTCAAATCCTGGGCATCAATATTGAATTTCAAGCTGTCGTCGGCACCGCCCCAGTTGCCTTGTGCTGTCACTGTATTTTTACCAAAGTGCGCATCCAGTTGCCTGACTTGCAGTTGCTGGTCTTGCAGCCAGCGCGCATCCATCGCTGCCTGCACAGGCTGGCCTGCATATTGACCCTGCAATTGCTGTAGATTGACTTGTACATCAAGGCGCGGCGATAGTTGGCCACGCGCGCTGAAGTCTGCCTGCAAGCGGCCTGCCGGTGTTGCCACCCAGCGTGCGGGGTCAAAATCTTTGAGGCTTGCCTTGACGTTGAATGCCTGCTTGCCCGCAAAGCTGATATCACCTGTACCCTGAAGGTGTGCATCTTCTGCCTGCAGGTCAAACTTGTTCAAATCCAGCAGCAGTTTCTCAGGATGGTAACTGGCTTCTGCTTTCAGGCTGGCGCGAGCATCTTGCAACTGTGCTTGCAGATTGATGCTTTTGTCTTTTGCTGTCTGTGCAGAAAACTGGCCCTTGATATTACTGGCATGCAGGCGCTGGTCGATCTGGTTCAGGTCGATATTAGCCAGATTCAGTTTCAGGTCAGCCTGCAATTGCGCCGCTTGCCAATTAACATCAGCTTGACCTTGCAACTTGCCTTTGCCGGGCAATTGCACTGCCAGGTCTGTCAGACTCAGATGCTGGCCCTGCCAGAGTAATTTGGTACTCAGCGACTGCACTGGCAAACCTTGTTTATTGATGCTGGCCACCTGACTATTCTGAATATTGATAGGGCCAGTCAAACCAAATACAGTATTTTTTTGCGCGTTTTTTTCTGTATTTTTTTCTACATTTTTCTCATCTGTTATCGGTTTCAACTTCGTCAATATGCGCAAGTCTGCATGAGGTGCACTGACCTGCCAGGCAGACGGGTCGAAATGTTGGATAACAATGTCAAGCTCGCGTACATACGGCGCGGCAAATGAATTGATACGCCCTCGGGCATGTCCTTGCAGGTTTTGATTGCGGATATTTTTTTCTGCCGCGCTATCCAATGCAGCTTCAAGCGCAATTTGCATATCATGCAGGTTGCCAGAAACCACGCCCTGCAGAATAACAGGCGGTATGCTTTCCTGAACCTGGCCTTGCAGGCTCAGGCGACTATCCAGCTTGAAAGGGGTGTGGCTGCCCAGTGCCGCTTCGCCTTTCAAATTACCCCAGGGGCTGCTGAATGCAGTTTGCGCTTTGTATAAATTATCTTGATAAGAAAAACTGCCTGTCAATGCACTGAGCTTCAGGGTCTCCAGCTGTTTGCCATCATCGGTCAGATTAGCGATATGCAAGCGCCCCAGTGCCAGCTTTGGTGCACTCAGGTTAAAGGGTAGCCCAATATCAACGGGTACGCTGGCGGCTTTTTTGCTGGATCTGCTGGCGATAGTCAAAGCGCTCAATTGCAGACTGGTGATATCCAGTTGACGTCGCCATAAAGCGCCAGGCCGCCAGCGCAAGGAGATGGCGCTGCCATTGATATGCAAATCCTGGGCTACCAAGCTGAATTCATCGAGTTTGAGTTCGTCATCCAGTGTGCCTTGCACACCACGGAATTTGAGGCTGCCAAGACTAATATTTTCTATCAGGGTCAGTGCAGTTCTGGTGCCACTCTCAGTTTTGTACATCCAGGTCAGGGCGAGGCCGGACACGACAATGATTAGAAAACACAATTTGAGAATGAACAGGATCAAGCGGCGCAAATGACTCCGCTTTTTGTTAGCGGGCGTTTTTTGCTCTGTCTGATTTTTTTCGTTTTCGCTCATATCAGAAAGCAATCGCGATAGAAAAATCCAGCCGGACTTTTTTGGTCTGGCGACCATAAGCCAGATCAAGCGCAATCGGCCCCGCAGGTGTCTTGTAACGCGCACCGACACCCATGCCCTGCTTTAAATTCAACTCACGAAAGTTGTCGGCGGCATTGCCCACATCAAGGAAAGTGGCAGCTCCCCAGGAAGAGTTAAGCCAATGCACATATTCAGCACTGGCAGTTGCCAGCACGCGGCCACCACGTGTGCTGCCTACGTGCTGTATGCCCAGGGTTTGGTAACCATAGCCACGCACCGTGGTACTGCCACCAGTGCGGAACAGGTAATCTTCAGGGATACCCTGTTCATCTTTGGAAATAACAGCACCCAGCTCTGCGCGCAAGATGACAGTATCGGTTTTGCGTACTGGTATCCAGCGCTGATATTTGGCATAGCTGCGTATGAAGCGCTGGTCGGACAGTAAGGCTTTTTCAGATGCAGCAAGATCAAATTGCAAAATCTGCCCTTTACGTGGATCGAAAGGCTGATCAACATCACGCCAAGTCCAGCCTATGCTGGCAACCAGTGCCTTGTTGACCTCTTCCGCTTCGCCATCAGGAGAAATTTTTTCCCTGACGATGTTCAGACCCAGGCGTTGCTCGAGATGGCCACGGGTGCTGGTGCGCTTGATGCCCAGTGCATAACGGCTGGAGCGCACACCGGCGATATTCTCGCGCTCCACCAGTACACCAAAAGAATCGAGGAATTTGCTTTCACGCGGTGGCAGGTAAATATCGGCGTACCCAAGTTGCCTGCGCTGCTCGAGCCTGACGGCACTACGCAAATCCCAGGCCTGCTCAAGTATATTGCGGTCACGATAGGCAACTTCGCTGCGGTAACCGGTGTTGGTGCTGTAACCGAGACCAAAGCTCAGGTCACGTGCCTGGCGCTCGACCACGGTCACATCCACGGGTACTGCGTCGGCTTTTTCTGGATCAGGATCTATGCCTACAGCGACGGTGGCAAAGTAAGCGGAGTTTTGCAGGGAGCGCTGGAAATCCAGCAAGCGCGAACGTGAATAAACCTCACCTTTTTTGGGTGCCTGATAACGTTCTATGAGCCAGGAGGGGTAACGCTGCAAACCAGTGACACGCAAATCACCCAGGGTAAATACCGGGCCACTATCGACTTCTACTTGCAGGATGCCGCTATGCTGGTCAGCATCGATTTTTGCCTCACTGGATGTCATGCTGGCTGAAGCATAGGCATCTGAGCGCAGGCTTTCCAACAGCTGGTTTTTGGAATCACTCCAGTCAGCGTCACGGAATGGCTGGCCAACTGCGAGGCCCCAGTCTTCCTGCAGGGCCCGTCGCCTTTTGGTAACGGCCTTGTCGCCCGCATCAATCGCGTCTGCCATGGGGCCCTGCACCTTTACAGACGCGTTTTCTATGATGGTGCGCTGGCCTGCTCCCACAGTCACGTGGATGATTTTATTTGTGGAGGCTGGCGCCAGCGCCTGATCTGGATTATCAAACTGGATTTGCGGTGAGAAATAGCCTTCAGTCGCGAGAATATTGCTGATATCCAGGCGCAACCGTCTGATCAGTGCGGGAGTGATATTCTGCGCTTCAGCATTGCTGGCAAATTCAGGGATATGTTCCCTCAGCAAATCGGCCCAGTGTGATTTGGCAGCAACCAGTTGCAAACGGCCACTGCTGGTGGTGGAAACAGCATCGTTGTCTGTTTCAGGCATTTGCACAGATGGGGCTTCAGGTTGTGCTAACTGCTGCGCTCTCACCAAGCCTGCACCGCATAAACCGGCAGCACAGAACAGTATCAGTAAGGGGCGCAGTCTTATCTGCATCTGCAAAAACTCACTTGGTCGCCAGACCAACGCGATTGATACCCAGTTTTTTTGCTTCTGAAATCACTTGTATGACCTCGTCATAAATCATGCCCTTGTCGGCAGAAACCAGCACAGACAACTCTGGCTTGGCGTCATGATACTCACGCAGTTTTTGCATCAGTTGTTTGCGGTCTTTGGCTTCTTCCTTGCTTTCCTGGCGGTTGTTGCCATTGTTACCGGCTTTGCTATTGATGCTGATGGTGGAAGCGGCATCGGGCCGCAAGGTGATTTCTATGTAATCAGATGGCGGCTGGGTAGATTGCCCGGCAGTAGGCAGGTTGATGACGCTGGGATTGGTCATCGGTGCGCACACCATGAAAATCACCAGCAACACCAGCATCACGTCGATATACGGCACGACGTTGATCTCTGCCTTGAATTTGCGTTTACGTTCGCCACGCAGGGTACTCATGCTATCTCATTCTGCCTTAGCGTGACTGACGCTGGAGAATGTTGGAGAATTCCTCGATAAAGGTTTCAAAGCGTATCGCCAGCCTGTCTATATCGTGAGAATAGCGGTTATAAGCCAGCACGGCAGGTATAGCAGCAAACAAGCCTATCGCAGTGGCAATCAGGGCTTCAGCAATACCTGGGGCGACGGCAGCCAATGTCGCCTGCTGCACATTCGCCAGACCGCGGAAAGAATTCATGATGCCCCAGACCGTTCCAAACAAACCTATGTAAGGCGAGACCGAGCCAACGGACGCGAGAAAGGACAGGTGCGACTCCAGCAAATCCATCTCACGCTGGTAAGACGCACGCATCGCACGGCGTGCGCCATCGAGCATGGCGGTGGCATCCAGCGTGGTTTTATTGGCGGTCTTTACCTTGTGGTATTCGCTCATGCCCGCTTCAAAGATGCGCTCGAGCGCACCGCTAGTGTCGCGGCCAGTACGGCGGCTATTGGTCGCTGCTGCATACAAATCAACCAGATTGCCACCAGACCAGAAATTGCGTTCAAATTCTTCAGTTTGCCCGCGCGCTTTTTTGATGGCAAACATTTTACTGAAGATGTAAGTCCAGCTCGTCAGCGACACGCCTAGCAGCAATGCCATGACCAGTTGCACCAGAATAGAGGCATTCGTGATCAGACTTAAAAATGAAAGGTCTTGGGTAACAGTCATATTGAATCAATTCAAAAACAAAACACCGGGCAATGTTGCCGCCCTAAAATAAAATAATTTCAGCCAGCATCTCTGTCTATCTGTGCCAGCACGTCAGCAGGAATTGCCGCCGGTCTGACTTCAGACTTGCTGACACAAGCAACCTTGATCTTGCCTGAGGCCAGCAAACGCTGCCCACACCAGGCTTCTTGTACAAACTGTACAGACGCCCTGCCCAGCTTTTCGACCACGACGGTGAGTCTTAGTTCATCGTCCAGCCTCGCGGGTGCATGATACTCGACTGCGGTGGCTTTGACGACAAACATCAGACCATGCTCATCTGCCATTTGCTGCTGGTTGACCCCTGCGGCCCTGAGCCACTCGGTACGGGCACGCTCAAAAAACTTCAGGTAATTCGCATAAAAAACGATGCCACCGGCATCAGTGTCTTCATAGTAGACCCTGACCGGCCATACAAATTCTGTTTTCATAGTATAAACTTTACCAGCTATTCAGTGCGTATATTTACTCTTTGTCACTCAAAGGAGCTGTTGCTGCCATCAATTTGGCAGCAGGCAGAGTAAATCAATGTCTCAGCAAAGCCTGAGACCTGATGAAAATCACGCAGTATTGCGCTTGATCACCAGTGGCCCATAGCCCTGGCAAGTAGGCATCATTTCTATGTGATTGATATTCACATGCGCAGGCAAAGTAGCGATCCAGTAGGCTGTTTCAGCGATATCAATGGCTGTCAGCGGTACGGTGCCTTCATAAACTTTGGCTGCGGCATCATCATTGCCACGGAAGCGCACGTTAGAGAATTCAGTACCACCACATAGGCCAGGAGCAATATTGGTCGCACGTACGCCTGTACCAACCAGGTCAGCACGCAAATTGCGGGTGAACTGATCGACAAAAGCCTTGGTCGCGCCATACACGTTGCCACCTGGATAAGGTGTTTCGCCAGCCACAGAACCTATATTGATGACCGTACCGGTACCACGCGCGACCATGTCTGGCAGGATGGCTCTGGTAACGGTGACCAGGCCCTTGGTATTGGTGTCTATCATGGTATCCCATTCATCCTGGGACGCCAGATGTGCAGGCTCTGTACCCAGGGCCAGGCCGGCATTATTGACCAGCACATCGATATTTTTCCATTCTGCTGTCAAACCAGCCAAAGCCTGTTTGATGGAATCTTTGCTGGTCACATCCAGCGTGACTGGCAACAAGGCAGCGCCAAGCTCTGCCTGCAAGGCGTCCAGCCTGTCTGTTCGGCGTGCGGCAGCAATGACTTTATGCCCTTCACGGACAAATTTGCGGGACATTTCTTCACCAAAACCTGAACTTGCACCTGTAATCAAGACGATCATGCTGAATTCCTTCATTTTTTGTGGGTAATTTGCCTAGCTGACGTTTGCAGCTCTGAAGCATACTATTTTAAGTGGTTTTGCCATCCAATATCGGGAAGCTAAAAATTTCAAGGCAATACTTGTGTGAAAATTAATTTTTGCCATACCACTGCTGGCACTTGCCCATTCAAACGCCATCACGTAAAATCCTTGCACCATTTCATCTCACGTGACTGGCGAAGTGGCCATATCTGCCCTGTTAGACGGGCAAGCATCCTGGCCCAAGATGGAGTTCCATCGGGAAGCGTGAGATTTCGGAGTCTATCTGACTCCAGCCGTGCGCCTGGGTAGCCTGATGGTAAAAGCAATGAGGCTGCCCCTATCCGTTTCAGACACCTCATTAACAACAATCATTGTTTATTAACAGGAATAATCAGGAACCGCCATGTTTGCAAAAAATCATACCCTCGCCAACGTAGATCCAGAACTGTTTGCTACGATACAAAAAGAAAATGTCCGTCAACAAGAGCATATCGAGTTGATCGCCTCTGAAAACTATTGTTCCCCTGCCGTCATGGAAGCCCAGGGCTCCCAGTTGACCAACAAATATGCTGAAGGCTATCCAGGCAAGCGCTACTACGGTGGCTGCGAGCATGTGGATGTGGTCGAGCAACTGGCGATTGACCGACTGAAACAATTGTTCAACGCCAATTTCGCCAATGTACAGCCTAATTCTGGTTCACAAGCCAACCAGGGCGTGTTCTTTGCCTTGCTGAACCCAGGCGACACCATCATGGGCATGAGTCTGGCTGAAGGTGGTCACCTGACCCACGGCATGCCTTTGAATATGTCTGGCAAATGGTTCAATGTGGTCTCGTATGGCCTCAATGAGCAAGAAGATATCGACTACGACGCCATGGAAAAACTGGCACGTGAAACCAAGCCTAAACTGATCATCGCTGGTGCTTCTGCATTTGCCCTGCGCATCGACTTTGAGCGCTTCTCCAAGATCGCCAAAGAAATCGGCGCTTACTTCATGGTGGACATGGCCCACTATGCTGGCCTGATCGCTGCGGGTGTCTATCCTAACCCTGTACCTTTCGCTGACGTCGTCACCTCCACCACTCACAAGAGCCTGCGCGGCCCACGTGGCGGTATCATTTTGACGAATGATGAAGCAATCGCCAAGAAGATCAATTCTGCGATTTTCCCTGGTTTGCAAGGTGGCCCGTTGATGCATGTGATCGCTGGTAAGGCAGTTGCTTTCAAAGAAGCACTGACACCAGAGTTCAAGGCTTATCAGGAACAGGTCGTCAAGAACGCTGCTGCGCTGGCAAATACCCTGACTGAACGCGGCCTGCGTATCGTTTCTGGCCGTACAGAATCCCACGTGATGCTGGTGGATTTGCGTCCTAAAAACCTGACAGGTAAAGAAGCCGAAGCCATCCTGGGTTCTGCCCACATGACTTGCAACAAGAACGGTATCCCGAACGATCCGCAAAAACCGATGATCACTTCCGGCATTCGTCTCGGCAGCCCGGCTTTCACAACCCGTGGTTTCAAGGAAGAGCAAGCAGTTAAAGTGGGTAACCTGATTGCTGACGTACTCGATAATCCGCATGATGCAGCGACGATAGAACGCGTGAAAGCTGAAGTCAAACAATTGACAGATGCATTCCCGGTTTATCAAGCGTAATAGATTCATCAAGCTTAAGAGATTCAAGCAAAGCAAGGCTTAAGTATCAGGCAGCACAATAAAAAGCCACTCGCTTGAGTGGCTTTTTTGTATCATCAAATTATAAAATCAATTATAAAAACCATTGGAGCACTATACGTCATGAAATGCCCTTTTTGCCACAACGATGATACCCAGGTCATCGACACCCGTGTTTCAGAAGAAGGCAATGTCATACGCCGCCGCCGCCGCTGTGCCGACTGTGACAAGCGTTTTACCACCTATGAGCGTATAGAACTGGTGATGCCCGTCATCGTCAAGAAAAACGGCAGCCGCACAGAGTATGAAACCGCCAAACTGCGCGCCAGCCTGATGCTGGCATTGCGCAAGCGCCCGGTATCTGCCGAAGCTGTCGAGACAGCCATACAGAGAATAGAAGAAAAATTATTGTCCAGCGGAGAGCGCGAAGTCATGTCCGGCCACCTGGGTGAACTGGTCATGCGCGAATTGAAACGCCTCGACAAAATCGCCTACATCCGCTTCGCTTCTGTCTATAAAAGCTTTGAGGATGTATCCGAATTTGCCGAGGCGATACAAGAGGTCAGGAAGAGCTAAAGCTCCTCCCGGTTTTATTACTTGGTCCAGCAGGTATCTACAGATAAAGTATTGCCCACATTCGATCTTGCACCACTTTCATTGATCGCATAAGTGCCACAGCCATCTGCGGCCATCCTGCCACCAGCCCGCGGTACGGCACGAACGCTAAAAGTAGTCGCAGTTGGTGCTATCGTGAAACTGATGTCATAGTCAATATTACTACCCGTAGCACCTACCGGGCTCACCAGCATAGGCAGGGCAACCGGGGTGTTGTCGCGCATTTTGTCATAACGATCATTCGCAGTCATGAAGCTCTGCATGAATTGCGCATTTTGCGTTAGAACAGAACGCGCGTCCGCACGTCGGCTACGTCTGACATTATCGGTATATGCGGGGACAGAGATTGCCGCCAATATCCCCAAAATAACGACCACAATCAATATCTCTATCAGAGTAAAGCCAGCTTCCGATTTCTTAATTAACACTTGAGCACCTCTATGATTTTAATCAGTACGCAATATCTGTTTCCAGATACGTCTGGTCGGGTTGTAACTTGGAACAATAGCTGTGGCACGTGTTCCATTACCGGATAAACCCGCACCAGACGATTCCGGTTGATAAATAATTGCCGACGGACCATTTTTCAGCAACGTAGATCCAAAGGTCAGACCACCCTGCTTACCAGCAATAATCGCATCTGCAGAAGTCACTTTATTATCTCCAGTCGTATCAAACGTGGGGTAAGGGAAAACATTACCGTTGATGGCATTCAAAATAAATGTTGTTGACTTACCGTCTGAAGAACAAGTATCTACAGCACTGGCTGGAATAATAGTGGTGAACACTATCTCATCAAAGAATATTTGCGGATCTATGGTCAGACGTTCACCTGTACTCAAGTTCAAATCCATATACCAGCCACGTTTACTTGTCCAGTCAACCGTTTCATTACTAACCGCGTAAGCATTGGAACCAGACCAGCTCAAGGTTCGTTTTTGCAGTGCAGACTGACTACCTGAGATGGAGGTTGGAGAACTGACACTAGGTACGCCAGTTTGATCCCACACTCCATACAGAGATTGAACATCGGTATTCAAAGCATCTTCAGTTTCGTAAATTTTACCTGTGCCAAACAGCAGCATCATCCCACCTTTACTATGTGGAATCATATCAGGCTGGACTGTGATTGGCTGTGCGACTCCACCAATTTTTGCCTGAAATAAAGGTGAGCCAGAAAATGCAATCGTAGTGCCTGAACTCTTTACATCAAATTTCCACAAATTACCCAGCAAATCACCAGCAAAGATGGCTTTAATAGTTGCATCAGAGCCAACAATCAATTTTGGCGTAGCCAGTCCATTAGGTGTCGTCGCATTTCCCACACCAGTGTCTATTTTGGTAACCGCGCCGTCGGTAAGGCGAATGATGAACAGCTGCGCGCGCTTTGAAAAACTCTCGTAGCCATTCCCCAGGATAGCGACCCAGTCGCCATTTGGCATACGGCCAATTTGGGGAGTACCAATCGTATATCCCAACTCTGGTTGCGTTGTGGAATTAATTTCCCAAAGAATCTTGTCTGCTCCGAATGCAGGGAGTGTCGGCACAGTAATATCCATGGCGAAAACAGCTCTCCCACCAGCACCAGTCGTACCAACCAAAGCTGTCTTCCAACCATTATCATAGTAGTCGCCTACGTTGGGCGTACCATCGACAAAGAATCTGTGTCCATAAGTTGTACGTGACAACAATGGCAAATTGCTCATAACGGCTTTGGGAACATAAGCAAACTCCTCAACGCCTGTTGTGCCATTAATGGCATGTAACATACCATCGTTCGAACCTATGTACACCATGGGTGTGCGATTATATTTTGTCAGCAAATACCCCCCGTAACTACCTTTGCCAGGCGTGCTGGCTGGCAAATAACTATAGCCACTGTCCTCACCTTCTTTCACGTATTGTGGAGCCGAGTTCACAAAATCACCGAATGGTACTGTGCGTGGGCGAAGACGGTTCAAATCCGGCCCCCAATAATGTAATTGACTATATTCTCTCCAGTGACGGTTGTCGCAGGATAGGTACTAGCCTCAGTATCAAAATAGGGCTTATCTGTAGGAGCTAAATTAGAGTAATTAAAGACTCTACCTTTTATGGCCGGATCAATATAAGTAAATACTCTATTTTGTCTGGTTAAAAAATCAGGGACCGTCGCAGTCCAGCCAGTCCCTGTAATGACGCCGTTATCATCCAATAATCTTTGTACCAATTGACCTGACCAGTCAGACGTGCGGTAAGTCGAAGTAAAGATACTACTACCTGCACGCACGGTATTACTGGAAGTGCCAACAGCCGCAGCATCGCCGACACGCTCTGCTATCGTGTTCAAAGAAGAATCAAGTGCTGCTGCAAACTCCGTAGGATTGGATGCACTAAAGTACTTACCACGGGAATTAACAGCGGCATGCCACAAATCGTCAATCTGATTGGTGGAACCATCTGGCCAGACTTTGGCACCACTCGTCAAGGCAGGCAAATCAGTGCTTGGATCCAGCGTGCCTTTGACACCCAAACCCACTGTGAACTGCGTCAGATGTTGCCAAAAAGCTGGGTCAGCCGATGTGGTTGGTACATTTTTCTTCGCTGCTGGCCAATCTGGACGCAAATCATTTGCCCAATAATAAAAGGCTATATCTGCAAGCGTATTACTAAAAGTATCGGTGTAGGGTTTAGCGGGTGTGTATTGATAAGTTGATCCATCTGGCCGGGTGATTGTTGGGCCATTGGCACCATCATAGTTACCATTGCGCCCACCTCCTGCAGCCGTACCATTCCAATAGCCATCAGTCATTAAGATATTATAATTTTGGCGGCAAGTTAATTGCGTTGAGGCCAAACCGACACCAGAAGTCGTTTGCCATGGGCCAGTAATTGACGTGTCTTTGAAATATTGACCAACCTCATCAACAGCCTTGCGCAATGGAGTACCCGCAGCTGGCATTCTTTGCTTGTACAAAGTATTCAAGAAATTGGTTTTATTGGCGGCACTGAAGTCATTTGAGACCTTGTTAATGACAGTGCCATTGGTATTAATGGTACCAAATCCAACGCGGATCGTAGAATTTTGCTTGGAAAAAGCCTGGCCACTGCCGCCGCGCGCGGTCAGAATACGGGATCGGTGATATTGGAACCAGTTGGCAAAATTCTGCAGTTCTTCAGCTACTGTACAAGCGGAACCAACGCAGTCTGTGCGTGCTGCCGCCTTCGCAGGAAAAACTGTCCCTGTCTTGATTTCATAGCGATCGAAGCAAGCCAGCGTGGACTTGTTACATCCTGAGGTACCTTTATAGACATAATAAAGTGCAGGGAAAATCGTTCTGCCATTAGTGTTGTACGATTTAGCGTCATCAGCCAGCCATCCATAAGCGCCGTTGGCATAAGTCTGATTAACTGACAAATTAATTGCATTGGTATTTGTTCCACCACTAGGCGCAACAGGGTTATAGAGGGCTGACAGGGGTTGGCGGGCGCCATCAGGCCACCATTAGGGTCTGCCCAAGGCTGATACAAAATCTTGGGATCGTAGTACGCCTTGTTAATATCAGAAGAACGCCAGCGTGCAACAGTAATATTATGATTAAAACCTACAACGACAGCATTCGAGATACCATAATCGCCTGCGCCGCCGACGTTATACACATTGGCTGGCTTGGGAAATACATTGGTAACCCAGCAGGCTCCTCCAGTTTCGCAATAGTCGTCATAACCTGTGCCTGTAACATCCCCATTACCTGTCCGGGGAATATCATCTGGCATCATTTCCCACATCATTGAACCTGAATCATCCAAGGTATAAAAAATATTAGGTGGCACATTGGGCTTCACCAGTGGTGGAGCGGTTGATATTGTCGCGTATGCCAAGCTCGGTGCAATTAATTGCCCAAGCAAAGAGCCAATCAGACACACAGTTAGCGGTTTATTTATTTTCTTCATGGTCTTCCCCTGAATGTTCATTCTTCTGCTGCCGGTAGCCATTTACCATACCATTGGATTTATAGTGATCAAATCTATTGAGACTAAAACATCAATGTTTGGCAAAAGGGCCCGTTGAGTAAAATCGACACGATATGCATCACAAAATGTCGCTTATGTTGCTGAACCTATATATAAAGTCACTTGCAACCAGATCACTGAAAGGTTTGAACTCCCTTCCCCTCTGGCAGTAATCACATAGTTAGTCTGGTGACGAAGGTCATTGGCTCCCTCATTTGATGCACTATTTGAAAATGAGGCATTACTCCCAGGTATTGGTACGAACCATTCTTCAATCATGCACTCTGGCTGATTAGTCACATTTGGAACAGTGTTTGCCGGTAAACGATAACCTTTAGTCGCCCAGTTTGCCTTCGTTGCCCAGAGTACAGGGGGAGGGTTAAGGTTGCTGGCCTGTACATATAAATTGATGGGAATGTTATTCACAGTCCTGTCCAGGCCAGCTGGCAACACACCACCTTTATTGGTAAGCTCAAAATCTTTCTGACAATATCGCAAAGCAGTTTCTGCAGCTTGAAATGCGAGATTTTGCTCCCTGATACTGCGCGCAAATCGCTCTTCCTGAGTAGCACGTCTCACCGCTGTAATCGCCAGCATCGTCAGGACCAAAAGAAAAATCATGGAAGTAAGCATCACAAATCCGCGTTGCGATGAGTAATTTCTTATCATAAAGTTCTCCCATTCGTGCGGCCACGCAAAGAAATGACACTAGAAAAAGCCGCATATAATCTTTTGTCAGTTGCTGTGACAAGATTGCCGCTACAGTCACGATATTTTTGTGCTGTTGGCGTAATGTTATCGTTAGCAGATCGCATCACTAGACAAACCCTCGCAGAAAGTACTTTAAAGAAGCGGTTCGACATAAGTGTCCAGGTTTCAGCGGGGATCCTATCTGGATCCTTAACTTGATAATCTGGCATGGGTACCGTTGTTGCAGCATCTGTCAACTGCGCCGCAGTATAAAAACCATCAACAGATTGATTGTCATCCTGATCGTAACCATAGGTTACTTTCATATCAACAACGTTATCTGCAATAGGTTGTCCAGGTAAAATATTGGTTGCACCCGGTGCCGTGCCACCATTCCCTGCACAAAAGAGTTCCCTGCGTCCAGTTACAGGATTTACCTGAACATAAAAGCGATTTTCAACAATCGCAGGCACTGTTGTAACCGCCTGCCCCAAACAATCTGCCGGAACACCACCGCTGGAATTTGAATTGAGGCCATCAATCACATACCGGATCAGAAATGAGTCGGGGTTGGTACCACCGGCGCACACAGGGGGACGGCAGTAGCTGAAGAGAAGCCACCAGTACACCCTTCGATAGCCTGGCCTACCCCAGTAAAATTAGTCAAACCACCACCCGCAGCCGTAGAAGGCGCACCATTTATCAATTGTCCATATCCAGCCATTCTTAAATTGAATGCCAAAGTAGCCAAAGCCAGACGGCCATCTTCTTCCATGAGCGCTTTGTCATCGGTTACCCTGTACGTCTGTGTATTGGTCACATACAAAGTACTGACAGCCAGCATGATAATTAAACCAATTGCAAGGGAGATCATCAACTCCACCAAAGTCCGGCCTTGCTGATAGCGTAAATTCGTCATTTTCATATTTACCTCAGTTATGGCGAAAACCTGACAGTGAAACAACGCACACCTATACCAGGTGCCGGAGCGGTAGCCGTAGGGCATGCTGGGTCAACAATAGTCAGGTTAGCTTCCTTCCACATCACGATAACATCGTACCCTGTCGGTGCAACTGGGACGATATACCCCGCACCATCAGTCAGGCGATTTGATAAGCCTCTCAGCCAGTCATTGATATCGATGGCAGCAACCTCAGCAGGAGTGCAACGGGGACCGCCGCAAGTCGGCATGGCAGGCAAGCTTGCAACCGTCGTCGCATAGGCTGTCACGTAAGTGTATGACGTAGCGCCTGTGACAGAATCCCTAACACCCTGACCGTTTGCACGCATGCGCTCACTCAAATCATATGCGGCCTGAGTAGCCTCGGTGCGTTGATTGGCAACTTTTAAGTACCGCATCGTGTTTGCCTGCAAACTGGCGACGCCCAGCAAACCAATTGCAATGATAATGATCGTCACAACGATCTCCACCATCGACGCACCAGCCTGCTTTTTCAATTTATGTTGTTTCATGGCGCTCTCAATTCTCAATTACAGGCAGCGGTTTTTGAAACCAGTATCCGCCCCCAATGCCGACGCATACATACCGGTCACGGGTTGCATCTGGGTCATTACCTTTCACGTAAAATTGCACTGCCCCTCCCATATTTTGCCCTGTCGCATTAAAAGTCAGCGCCTGCACATTTGGATTTGGAACAACAGAGCCTTCGGTAAAAGCCCGCATGGTTGCAGGTTGAACGAACAACAAATCTTCACCAACATTAAATTGTCCGTCACTGTTTGCATCCTTGAAGGCAATCCAGCCACCTGCCCAGCCAGTATTGCCTAGTGCATTACTCGCCACAGCAGAACATGCCGGTATCGCAGCTTCTGGGTTATCGCTCTTACAGATCACTATGCCGCCCCCCCGCTCACGTGCAATAGTCTTTACCAGGAGCAAATCATGCAGTAGCGCATCTGTCGTAGTCCGCACACGACCACCACTCAGCGTATTCCTGAACTGGGGTACTGCAAATACTGAAATAATTCCGATAATGGCAACAACAATCATCACTTCAATGATTGTGTACCCACTTTGCCGCTCAGATCGGTTTTGATATTGACTGGTCATTTTTGTCACCTTAGTTTCAGACATGATATGCGTAATTGCATCCCGGAATCAAAAGCTAGTCGATTAACGGTATGCTTAAACTGATGAGTGGATATTAAAAATCGTATCCATCGTGCGAGAGGGATCAGTTTATACCACGCGAGTTCGTTTTTTGAGTTTTGACTTTAGATCACTAGTTTACGCGGTTACGACGTTATCATCTCAATCTTCTGCCTGAGCTACGGCGATGAGTTGATGGTTTCAGATTAATTTGTCACAACACATACTCAAAATACGCATAAATTAAGTGACTGGATAAGTACCTATCCCCAAGCGGACGCCTCTGTTAATCCAAGAACGCCACTGGGCTCCTGCCTGCGCAGGAGCGACGATGTTAAGTTTTCACGCTGAAATACGCGCATCCGAATGCAAAGATTTGAACTATCCAGCAAGTTGAGCAGCGATGCAGGCAGCCAGCCGTTCTGGTCATAAGAGAATTAGCCAGATTATCGTCGCTCCAGCGAAGGCTGGAGCCCAGTGTCGTTGGTTGACGGGCCGTGCGGTGAATAAGAAAGCGATTGAGCAATGAAGAAGCAGTGCGCACGGCGCACTCTATTGAGATGAATTGGATGCCAGTGCTTCAAGAATAAAATACAAAGTGCCTGAGTCACAGAGTAAAAACAGAGAAGTTCGCATGTTTTTGCTGTTCTTTTGCCGTTCTCGCCTTTCTCAGTGCCCCTCTGTGTCTCAGTGTCTCTGTGTTGAGAGGTCTTGACGTAGTTTTTGTTTGCTGCGACCCGGGATATTTCCGTTCGAGCAAAAGCAAAACCCCCACACAATTGCTTGAGTGGGGGTCTGCGGAATAAAAGCCTGACGATAACCTACTTTCACACTGGTTGCAGCACTATCATTGGCGCGTAATCGTTTCACGGTCCTGTTCGGGATGGGAAGGGGTGGTACCGATTAGCTATGGTCATCAGGCATAACTTGTTGATTCGTTGAGGGTCACGTTGTTTTGTGGCCTGCAACAAATCCAATTCAGAAGAAGTGTCGTAGAGTGTGCGATCTTATTCGCACTAATCAAGAATTACTTAATTTTCACAGTAAGCGAGACCATCGCTTACTGTGGTGGTTGTGACTGCTGTCGAACTTGCTCTCTGTTCTATTGATTTTCACAGAGGCACATTTCGCAAACACTTCACAATACTTGTCGTAGCCTATTACCTGCTAAGGTTATAGGGACAAGCCTTACGGGCAATTAGTACTGGTTAGCTTAATGCATTACTGCACTTCCACACCCAGCCTATCAACGTCCTGGTCTCGAACGACCCTTTAAAGAGATCAAGTCTCTGGGAAGTCTCATCTTAAGGCGAGTTTCCCGCTTAGATGCTTTCAGCGGTTATCTCTTCCGAACATAGCTACTCGGCAATGCCACTGGCGTGACAACCGATACACCAGAGGTTCGTCCACTCCGGTCCTCTCGTACTAGGAGCAGCCCCCTTCAAACTTCCAACGCCCACGGCAGATAGGGACCAAACTGTCTCACGACGTTTTAAACCCAGCTCACGTACCACTTTAAATGGCGAACAGCCATACCCTTGGGACCGGCTACAGCCCCAGGATGTGATGAGCCGACATCGAGGTGCCAAACTCCCCCGTCGATATGAACTCTTGGGAGGAATCAGCCTGTTATCCCCAGAGTACCTTTTATCCGTTGAGCGATGGCCCTTCCATACAGAACCACCGGATCACTATGTCCTACTTTCGTACCTGCTCGACTTGTCAGTCTCGCAGTTAAGCACGCTTATGCCATTGCACTATTAGCACGATGTCCGACCGTACCTAGCGTACCTTCGAACTCCTCCGTTACACTTTGGGAGGAGACCGCCCCAGTCAAACTGCCTACCATGCACTGTCCCCGACCCGGATAACGGGCCAAGGTTAGAACCTCAAATAAACCAGGGTGGTATTTCAAGGATGGCTCCACGCAAACTGGCGTCCACGCTTCAAAGCCTCCCACCTATCCTACACAGATCGAT
This sequence comes from Undibacterium sp. YM2, assembly GCF_009937975.1. Taxonomy (NCBI): domain Bacteria; kingdom Pseudomonadati; phylum Pseudomonadota; class Betaproteobacteria; order Burkholderiales; family Oxalobacteraceae; genus Undibacterium; species Undibacterium sp. YM2. Next base: position 1,531,387 of record NZ_AP018441.1, on the reverse strand, counting down.
TCAAAGTCCAATGCAAAGCTACAGTAAAGGTTCATGGGGTCTTTCCGTCTAGCCGCGGGTAGATTGCATCATCACAAACATTTCAACTTCGCTGAGTCTCGGGAGGAGACAGTGTGGCCATCGTTACGCCATTCGTGCAGGTCGGAACTTACCCGACAAGGAATTTCGCTACCTTAGGACCGTTATAGTTACGGCCGCCGTTTACTGGGACTTCAATCAAGAGCTTGCACCCCATCATTTAATCTTCCAGCACCGGGCAGGCGTCACACCCTATACGTCCACTTTCGTGTTTGCAGAGTGCTGTGTTTTTATTAAACAGTCGCAGCCACCAGTTTATTGCAACCCCTTCGTCCTTCTGCCGCAGGGCAGTCAAACTACAAGGGCGTACCTTATCCCGAAGTTACGGTACCAATTTGCCGAGTTCCTTCTCCCGAGTTCTCTCAAGCGCCTTAGAATACTCATCTCGCCCACCTGTGTCGGTTTGCGGTACGGTCTCGTATGACTGAAGCTTAGAGGCTTTTCTTGGAACCACTTCCGATTGCTTCGTGAATAAATTCACTCGTCTCAACCCCTTGAATTACGCTGCCGGATTTGCCTAACAGCCTTCTCCAGGTTAAAAACCGACTATTCCAACAGTCGGACAACCTTCCGCGATCCGTCCCCCCATCGCATCATACGACGGTGCAGGAATATTAACCTGCTTCCCATCAGCTACGCATCTCTGCCTCGCCTTAGGGGCCGACTCACCCTGCTCCGATGAACGTTGAACAGGAAACCTTGGGCTTACGGCGTGGAGGCTTTTCACCCCCATTATCGCTACTCATGTCAGCATTCGCACTTCTGATACCTCCAGCAACCTTTACAAGTCACCTTCGCAGGCTTACAGAACGCTCTCCTACCATATCCTTACGGATATCCGCAGCTTCGGTGTATAGCTTAGCCCCGTTACATCTTCCGCGCAGGACGACTCGATCAGTGAGCTATTACGCTTTCTTTAAAGGGTGGCTGCTTCTAAGCCAACCTCCTGACTGTTTTAGCCTTCCCACTTCGTTTTCCACTTAGCTATACTTTGGGACCTTAGCTGGCGGTCTGGGTTGTTTCCCTCTTGACACCGGACGTTAGCACCCGATGTCTGTCTCCCAAGCTCGCACTCAACGGTATTCGGAGTTTGCAATGGTTTGGTAAGTCGCGATGACCCCCTAGCCATAACAGTGCTCTACCCCCGTCGGTGATACTTGAGGCACTACCTAAATAGTTTTCGGAGAGAACCAGCTATTTCCAAGTTTGTTTAGCCTTTCACCCCTACCCACAGCTCATCCCCTAATTTTTCAACATTAGTGGGTTCGGTCCTCCAGTGCGTGTTACCGCACCTTCAACCTGGCCATGAGTAGATCACTTGGTTTCGGGTCTACACCCAGCGACTGATTCGCCCTATTCGGACTCGATTTCTCTACGGCTTCCCTATGCGGTTAACCTTGCCACTGAATGTAAGTCGCTGACCCATTATACAAAAGGTACGCAGTCACGGAACAAGTCCGCTCCTACTGTTTGTATGCACACGGTTTCAGGTTCTATTTCACTCCCCTCCCGGGGTTCTTTTCGCCTTTCCCTCACGGTACTGGTTCACTATCGGTCGATATCGAGTATTTAGCCTTGGAGGATGGTCCCCCCATGTTCAGACAGGATTTCTCGTGTCCCGCCCTACTTGTCGCAAACTTAGTTCCACACCGATGATTTCATATACGGGGCTATCACCCTCTATGGCCGGACTTTCCATTCCGTTTTATTATCAAAGATGCTAAATCTTGCAGGCTCTTCCCATTTCGCTCGCCACTACTTTGGGAATCTCGGTTGATTTCTTTTCCTGTAGCTACTTAGATGTTTCAGTTCGCCACGTTCGCTTTGCAACCCTATGTATTCAGGTTGCAATGACCTTACGGCCGGGTTTCCCCATTCGGAAATCTGCGGATCAATGTGTGTTTGCTCACTCCCCGCAGCTTATCGCAAGCTACTACGTCCTTCATCGCCTGATATCGCCAAGGCATCCACCATGTGCACTTAGTCACTTGTCCCTATAACGTTAGCCTCTGGTGTCTGTCATTGAATCTCTTCAACTTCAGGTTCATCACCAAAAACCGGTTATAGTTCTTTACTACTTATGAGTATTACTTTAGCGTTTGCCGTATCTCAAGGAATTTGATATTTCTAAAACTTGTCTTTCGACAGCTTTTTCAAACTCGCTTTTAATACTATGTTTGTTCGATACAATCACAACCCTTCCATAATTTCCATCAACACTGTCATTACTGACTGCGCTGACTTCTCTTTACAGAAATAATTTTGATTATTTCTACTTTACTTCTTCTAAATTGTTAAAGAACGAGAACTACTTATTACTATGTCTTTCGCTTTGAAAGTACAAACCTAAATCTCAACGTTTTACTTTTTATCAGTACTTAACTACTTACTGATATTCGCTGACTTAGGTTTGCGATTTCTTGGTGGAGGATGACGGGATCGAACCGACGACCCCCTGCTTGCAAAGCAGGTGCTCTCCCAGCTGAGCTAATCCCCCATATTCAAATAAAAGCTTTATTCCACTTTTATTCAATCAACCTGGTGGGTCTGGTTGGGCTCGAACCAACGACCCCCGCGTTATCAACACGGTGCTCTAACCAACTGAGCTACAGACCCGCTACTGAACCTTCAGTCGCTGTCCGGTCATTGCTACCCCGACGCAAACCGTTCTCTGTTCATTATCATTAACAGTCAATAAGTGTGGACACTTAACTACGCGCTACTCTAGAAAGGAGGTGATCCAGCCGCACCTTCCGATACGGCTACCTTGTTACGACTTCACCCCAGTCACGAACCCTGCCGTGGTAATCGCCCTCCTTGCGGTTAAGCTAACTACTTCTGGCAGAACCCGCTCCCATGGTGTGACGGGCGGTGTGTACAAGACCCGGGAACGTATTCACCGCGACATGCTGATCCGCGATTACTAGCGATTCCAACTTCATGTAGTCGAGTTGCAGACTACAATCCGGACTACGATACACTTTCTGGGATTAGCTCCCCCTCGCGGGTTGGCGGCCCTCTGTATGTACCATTGTATGACGTGTGAAGCCCTACCCATAAGGGCCATGAGGACTTGACGTCATCCCCACCTTCCTCCGGTTTGTCACCGGCAGTCTCATTAGAGTGCCCTTTCGTAGCAACTAATGACAAGGGTTGCGCTCGTTGCGGGACTTAACCCAACATCTCACGACACGAGCTGACGACAGCCATGCAGCACCTGTGTAAAGGTTCTCTTTCGAGCACTCCCAAATCTCTTCGGGATTCCTTCCATGTCAAGGGTAGGTAAGGTTTTTCGCGTTGCATCGAATTAATCCACATCATCCACCGCTTGTGCGGGTCCCCGTCAATTCCTTTGAGTTTTAATCTTGCGACCGTACTCCCCAGGCGGTCTACTTCACGCGTTAGCTGCGTTACCAAGTCAATTAAGACCCGACAACTAGTAGACATCGTTTAGGGCGTGGACTACCAGGGTATCTAATCCTGTTTGCTCCCCACGCTTTCGTGCATGAGCGTCAGTGTTATCCCAGGGGGCTGCCTTCGCCATCGGTATTCCTCCACATATCTACGCATTTCACTGCTACACGTGGAATTCTACCCCCCTCTGACACACTCTAGCCTTACAGTCTCCAATGCAGTTCCCAGGTTGAGCCCGGGGATTTCACATCAGACTTATAAAACCGCCTGCGCACGCTTTACGCCCAGTAATTCCGATTAACGCTTGCACCCTACGTATTACCGCGGCTGCTGGCACGTAGTTAGCCGGTGCTTATTCTTCAGGTACCGTCATTAGCAGTCCGTATTAGGAACCACCGTTTCTTCCCTGACAAAAGAGCTTTACAACCCGAGGGCCTTCTTCACTCACGCGGCATTGCTGGATCAGGGTTGCCCCCATTGTCCAAAATTCCCCACTGCTGCCTCCCGTAGGAGTCTGGACCGTGTCTCAGTTCCAGTGTGGCTGGTCGTTCTCTCAAACCAGCTACTGATCGTCGCCTTGGTAGGCTTTTACCCTACCAACTAGCTAATCAGATATCGGCCACTCCATGAGCACGAGGTCTTGCGATCCCCCGCTTTCCACCTTAGTGCGTATGCGGTATTAGCGTAACTTTCGCTACGTTATCCCCCACTCTAGGGTATGTTCCGATATATTACTCACCCGTTCGCCACTCGCCGCCAGGTTACCCCGCGCTGCCGTTCGACTTGCATGTGTAAGGCATGCCGCCAGCGTTCAATCTGAGCCAGGATCAAACTCTTCAGTTTAATCTCTGTTTTTCGACAATTTCTTGTCTATGTCACATACGTGACATGTCGCTCACTCAAAATACTGACAGTTCAATGATCTATTACTAAATCATCGTCTTGCTTTGTTATTTCTTGTGAACACTTGCTATATTATTTAAGCATTCCAAACAACCTAAGTTGCTTGGTGCGCTTCACCAAGTGCCCACATTTATTGACTGTTAATTGTTAAAGAACCGAAATCTTTTCTACCCTGCCAGACCATCTTCTGATCCAGCTTTGCGTCGCAGCGTTGTGTGCGTCAGCAGCAGAGAAACGAGATTATGAAGCACTTTACTTTCGCTGTCAACACCTGCAACTCATTTCGTTTTGTTTCGTTCTTGCGAACTAGCTAAACCGTTGCAAACTATTCACAGCAACCAGATCTTTCCGCAGCCTTTACTTCTCCGCTCAATCTCCGGCTTTGCTTCATTTCTCACCCGCTCTTCAGCGGGAGGCGAACTATAGCAAACTTCCCCTCCCCTTTGCAAGCCTTTGGCGTAAATTATTTAGCCGTTTGTAGAAAGGCAGAAAGGCAAAATCAATAGGTGCGCTGCGCGCACCTATTATTTTTTTGAGGGGGGCGTATTGCTTCGTAATGCGCTTTACGGATTAGCACCGGACGACGCTGGGCTCCTGCATGCGCTGCGACGGGGCCGACGGGCGTCTACATTAATAGCATTTCGCTTGGCGACAACACAGGTCCAAGCTTACATACCAGGCCGATAACAGCTTTTCGTGCAGGGAAATCCTTATATCAAAGCACATGCAGGTAAAATAGCGAATTCATCAAACCACTAACAAGACATCTGCTTATGTATATACATATAAGCAGATCATTCGTCATTAGTGTTATCCGGACCGAATTTATGTTGCGCATTACCGATTTACAACTCCCGCTGGACCATGCAGAAGACGAGCTGAAAGCTGCCGTGCTGAAGGAATTAGGAATAACAGAAAAAGAACTGATTAATTTTACGGTATTCCGCCGTAGCTATGATGCGCGTAAAAAGACGGCGATCATTTTGATCTACACAATCGATGTAGAGACAACGAATGAAACTGCATTGCTGGCCAGCCACAGAAACCGCACGAAATTATCCGAGACGCCAGATACTTCCTATAAGTTTGTCACGCATGCGGATGGAAAGCAATTTAAACGCCCGGTCGTGATCGGCTTTGGGCCTTGTGGTTTGTTTGTTGCACTGCTGCTGGCGGAAATGGGGTTTAACCCTATCGTGCTGGAGCGTGGCAAGACTGTGCGTGAGCGCACCAAGGATACCTGGGGTCTGTGGCGCAAGCGTGAATTGAAGCCGGAATCAAATGTGCAGTTTGGGGAAGGTGGTGCAGGCACTTTTTCTGATGGCAAGCTATATAGTCAGATCAAGGACCCCAAGCACTATGGTCGTAAAGTATTGACGGAATTCGTCAAGGCCGGCGCGCCTGAAGAGATCATGTATGTCAGCAAGCCTCATATTGGCACCTTCCGTCTGGTGAAGATGATAGAAGAGATGCGCCATAATATAGAGGCACTCGGTGGCGAGATACGCTTCGAGCAAAAAGTGACGGACATCGATATCGTTGATGGCAAGGTTCAGGGCGTGCGACTGAATGACAATGAGTATATAGAAACTGCTCATGTGGTGCTGGCGATAGGGCATAGTGCGCGCGATACTTTCAAGATGATTGCTGATCGTGGCGTATATGTAGAAGCCAAACCGTTTTCCATAGGGTTCAGGGTGGAACATCCGCAATCTGTGATCGACAAAGCGCGCTTTGGTCCTAACGCAGGCAACAAGATATTGGGTGCGGCAGATTACAAGCTGGTGCATCACGCCAAAAATGGTCGCTCTGTGTATAGCTTCTGCATGTGTCCTGGTGGGACGGTAGTGGCAGCGACATCTGAACCTGGCCGTGTTGTGACGAATGGCATGAGCCAGTATTCTCGCAATGAACGCAATGCGAATTCAGCTATCGTGGTTGGCATTACACCTGCTGATTATCCTGGCAACCCATTAGCGGGCATTGATTTGCAAAGGGCGCTGGAAGAAAAGGCTTATGAGGTTGGTGGCGGCAACTACAATGCACCCGGCCAGTTGGTCGGTGACTTTTTGGCAGCCCGCCCATCTACAGCGCTGGGAACGGTAGAACCATCCTATAAGCCTGGTATTACCCTGTGCGATCTGGCGACAGTGTTGCCCGAATTTGCCATCACGGCCATACGTGAAGCCTTGCCGGAATTTGAGAAGAAAATCAAAGGCTTCGCCATGAAGGATGCGATTTTGACTGGCGTGGAAACGCGAACATCTTCCCCCATACGTATCAAGCGCAATGACGACGATTTGCAAAGCTTGAATACTCGCGGTCTGTATCCTGCGGGCGAAGGTGCAGGTTATGCCGGGGGGATATTGTCTGCTGCAGTTGATGGCATCAAAGTTGCTGAGGCAGTTGCTCTCGATATTCAGGCAAGCTTATAAAGCTGAGCTGACAGCACACATGAAAATGGCAAAAACCGCTATGGTTTTTGCCATTTTTTTCATGCGAACCTCAAACTATCCAAACTAACTCAACCCAGAAGGTCTTCCAGTCCGGCAGCCAACTCTGCCAGTGGCGGCATCTCGTCAAGGATAAGTTCTGACTTAATTCCCAGTTTCTTTGCCACATCTGCCGGGAAAGTGGCTTCGCGTTCTTCTTTGGAATAATGCCCCTCCTCACACCGGGCGCACCAGGACGCTATGTGTACGACTGCACCGATCTGATCGAACTCTGATTGTTGTAATGGTTCACCACAAGCTTTAATGGCAGTAGCAAAGGTGACAGGGAAACGCCAGCGTTTGGCCAACTCAACACCCACATCAAAGAAATCATAGCCAAAGGATGTGCGCTCCACATCTGCCCTGCGCGGGTCCAGCGGGCCAGCCGTTTTATCGACTTGCAGCATTTGCTCTGGCATGCCTGCATGCATGACCAGCTGGCCTATGGCATGCATCAACCCAACGGTAAAGGCAAAATCAGAATTGCAATGCGTTTTCTTTGCCAGCCATTTGGATACGACAGCAGTGTGCAGGCTATAGCGCCAGAATTGCTTCAGATCCACCCCGGGCATGGCTTTAAAGCCGCTGGTCAGGCCGCTGCTGACAACCAAAGTACGTACGGTCATAAAACCCAGCATCAGCACAGCGTCATCAACCGAGCCAACCGTTCTTGAAGCATGGTAATAGGAGGAATTGGCCAGGCGCAGCAGTTTTGCGCTGAGGACCTGGTCGGCAGACAGCTTGCGGGCAATCTCGTCTATGGAGACATCATCATTATTAAAACTGTCGATGACTTCCTGGACGACTTTGGGTATCGACGGCAAAGCATTTTGCTGCTGAAACAGATTCTCGATTTTCATAGGGCATCTCCTTTGGGGATGTAGATACAAGAGGTCTATGCCTCTTATTATTTCCGGAAATTGATACACCTTCAGCAAATTCCCTGAGCAAACAGGAAGAATGCGCATTGCTATCAAAAATCATACTCTGATATTGGTTTTTCAGAAATGCTTTTTTGCTGCATGCATCGCTTAACTCAAGATTGCTAACAATTGGGAGCGGCAAACAATATGTTGCATAGCACTTTTTACATGCGCACATGCAATTTGTTACTTTCCCGTCAGCTTACTTTTTGACTTGTTTCTTTACTTCACTTCAGAGGGTACATGGTGGTAAAGTAGTTTAGAGTAATGCAGGACAGGTTTTGAAACAGTACATCCAGTCAGAGCCAGCAGCCAGGAGACGCATCATGCAAAATGCCATAGAACTCGCAACACAAGTCGGTGAAGAACTCAAATCCAGAAAACTGATACTTAGCGTCGCCGAATCCTGCACAGGCGGCGGCGTTGCCCACGCCATTACAGAAATTGCCGGATCGTCGGAATGGTTTGATTGTGGCTTTGTGACTTATTCCAATTCGTCCAAGACCGAATTGCTCGACATACCCGCAGCGCTGATAGCCCAGCATGGTGCTGTCAGTGAAGAAATTGCTGCTGCCATGGCACAAGGTGCCCTTGCCAATTCCGAAGCGCACCTTTCCTTATCCACCACCGGCATTGCCGGGCCGACTGGAGCAGTCCCAGGCAAACCCGTAGGAACCATTTGCTTTGGTTGGATAGTCGGCGGTGTCCCTCATACCGAACGTTTGGTATTTGCCGGCGACAGAAAATCAGTCAGGGAACAGACTGTCGTTCATGCCCTGGATAAATTACTCAGGTATATCAAGGAGTTATAAAATTGCTGACTGCATCATCGGCAATTGCAAATTCGCTCCAGCATCAGTCATCAGGTTTACATGCCCAGGCAGGTCGCCTGCACGTATTGCTGGTAGATGATGATGCCGGAATTGCAGAATTGCTCAGCAACTACCTCGGGAAATTTGATATAAGCTGCGTCGCCGTGCAAGATGGTCTGGCAATGCGCGCGGCGCTGCAGTCCCACAATTTCGATGTAATTTTGCTGGACTTGATGCTGCCTGGCGAAGACGGTTTGAGCCTGCTGCGCCAGCTACGCCGCCATGCCAGTACGCCAGTCATCATGCTGACTGCCCGCGGTGAATTTGCAGACAAGATACAAGGCCTGGAATCAGGCGCTGACGACTACCTGATCAAGCCCATCGATACCCGTGAACTGGTCGCGCGCATACAAAGCGTCAGCAGACGTGCGCATACCTCGGCAAAGCAAACGCAAGAAGCCACGGAGAACAAGGCAACAGAAATACGCTTTGATGCCTGGGTATTGAATTTGCCTACACGGCAATTATGTAGCCCGGATAAACTGATTATTCCACTATCAAATGCAGAATTCAGGCTTTTGCTTGCCTTTCTTAAAAGACCGGGGCAGATACTCAGCCGCGACCAACTGATCGATTTTGCGCACAATAAATCGACTGAAGTCTTTGACAGAAGCATAGACTTACTGGTGTCGCGCCTGCGCCAAAAACTGGGCGATGACTCTCGTCACCCTGCCCTATTAAAAACCATACGTGGCGAAGGCTATCTGTTTAACGCCAGCGTGCCATGAACAAGCTGTTGCGCGATACCATCTTCAGCCGTCTGTTTGGCTTGGCCATGGCTGCGGTGGTCGTGAGCCACATCATCACCTTTATCCTGCTATTTGTTTTTCTGGGAGATCACCGTCCACCGCCCCCTCCGGCGCATCTGCCACAACATCACCCGCACGGCATCTTGCATGGCCCGTTCCTGGGTTTTTGCCTGAGCATGGCCATACAATTGCTGTTACTGGCAGTGGCGGCCTGGGCAGGCTCGCGCAGTCTGGCACGCCCCATGCAACTACTGGCAGAAGCGGCAGGCAAGCTGGGCAAGCATAAAGAACCTTTGGCGATTCCAGAGACAGGGCCAGCAGAGGCACGCCAGAGTGCCCGGGTCTTTAATCAGATGCAAGAACGTCTGTTCCAGCAAATGGAAGAGCGGGAGCGTTTTCTGGCAGCCGTTTCCCACGATTTGCGCACGCCATTGACGCGCATGAAGCTACGTATAGAACAACTACACAATGAGGCAAGTGAAAAACTGCTCGACGATATAGAAGAGATGCGCCTGATGCTGGACGCGACTTTGGATTACCTGCGTGGCAGCGAGGAATCACCGCAAATGCTGGACATCACGTCGCTGGTAGCTGCGATTGTCGATAATATGCAGGAAGAAGGCAAAGCTGTCAGCATGCATGGAGAAGCCCGCCCTTTGATGGCCCTGCCAAATGAATTGAGACGCTGCATCAGCAATTTGCTGGAAAACGCGATTGCTTATGGCAAGACTGCACAAATCAGTTTGCATGATAGCCAGCATGAATTGTTCATCATTATTGAGGATGAGGGTCCTGGTATACCTGAAGCAGAGCTGGAAAAGGTATTCGCCCCGTTCGTCCGCCTGGCTGTTTCCAGAAATAGAAATACTGGTGGTGTTGGCCTGGGGCTCAGCATTGCCAGGGAAATCGCCAGACGCCACCAGGCCAGCCTGATACTAAAAAACCGCCCAGGCAATCAAGGCTTGATGGTGGAATTACGCCTGCCAAGGAACTGAACTCCTCTTTGTGTCAAAGCCGATACAAAGCAGACACAAGCAGGCAACATGTGGATGCGACACTTCAGATCACGACAACGCATGACTGAAGGAGAGCACAATGAGCAGCATCAGTGGAGTGAGTGGAAGTTCCGGCAGTTATTTCCCGCAAACTGGCCGCCCCCAAAGACAGGAACGTGATACCAGCAAGATAGCGGAAAGTGTTTTTTCCAAGCTTGATACCAAGAATCAGGGCTATCTTGAAGTCTCGGATCTGGAAAGTGCATTTGGCAATATCGCATCATCGTCATCCACCAACACCGCCAGCACTAGCGGCATTGACAGCAGCACAAGTTCTGCCAATGCCAGCGGCAATAGCGCCAGCATCAATGACTTGTTCAAAAAACTCGATAGTGATGGCGATGGCAAGGTCACCAAAAGCGAGTTTAGCGATGGCATCAAAAAACTCGGCGATGCCCTGGAAACACAATTCAATGCCAGACGCACGCGTGGCGCAGAGGGATCGAGACCGCCTCCACCTCCGGCACCAGGAGGTGGTGAAGGTGGCGATCAGGGTCTGGATAAAACCCAGTTGACGGATTTATCGACAGAAGTGGGCAAAACCAATAGCAGTGCCGGTGCGGCGCTGAGCAAGGTGGCACAGAACTTTGACGCTGCCGATACCAATCAGGATGGCAAGGTCAGTCTGCAAGAAACCTTGGCCTACCTGGAAAAAGCCAGTACTGCACAGACGGGCAACACGTCCACAACGACCAGTGCGAGCGCTACTACCAGTACAAGCAGTTCCAGCACAAGCAGCAGTTCTGGCAGCACTGGCAGCGCATCGGATGGAACGACCAGTTCGGTGACAGGTAACAGCAGTACGAATACCGACGCCGCACTGTTCAAAAAAGCGCTACAGTTATTGCGTGCGTACAGCTCACCATCAACCAGCGCCAGTAATCAAAGTATATCCGTCAGCGCATAAAGACAAAAGCACATGTAGTGGACTGTCGCAGTGGAATTGAGAGTGAAGGACATGTGCCCGGCGCATCAGGGCAAGGCAAGGGTTGAATAAATGAACACAGCAATAGCGGGGCTATCGCGAGTACTTGCAACGCTGCCATGATCATCGCGCACATGGCGGGCACTCCGATTTCCAATGTGACAGTCCACTAGATCATGTGCCTTGCCGTTTTCCTGATTCGGGGAGCTCTCAGTAATTATTGCTCCCGGTTCTGCATCAATAATTCATTGATAAGCACAGACTCTATCTTGTCTGTCTGCAAAGCAGAGTTCAAACCAGATTTAAGTTGCGCCCTGACCGTGTCAAATCCTTCTTCACTATGTAAATCGTCAGGATCAATTTTGGCGAATTCGATTTGAAATATATTCGTTAATACTTTCTTGTTTTCAAATAGCCATTCCTTATCCTCAGTGCGGACTTGTATCGTCACTTGCATACGCACCACCTGCCCGTTCAGGTTTGCGACTTGCTGCGGCAAGACAAAATAACTTAAGCCAGCTGCATTGCTGGTGGCGCTACGGATATAGAAAAAGATTGCCAGCAAGCATGCAAAGCCAAGCATGACGATGATAGCCGCATAAATACCGAAACGATCTTTGGTTACTCCCGGGTTTTTCACTGTTTTTTTGGCAAGTGCTGGTGTGCGGGGCTTGGATGCAGGTGCTGAATTGGGTATAGGGCTGGCGCTGCCTTTAGGTGCTGGGCCTTTCGCCTGAGCGGCGGACGTCCCTACTCCCATATCAAAATCCAGCGCAGGATCTGTTTTGTTGGGCTCACTTCCATCTATCGCTTCAAAATCCAGCTGAGCACTAAGCAGGCTGGCCTTTGACCTATCTTTAGACATAACTACCTCTTATAGCTTGCACATGTCCAGATATTCGAAACATCGGCAGTGCATTTAATTTCCTTGCGGAAATTTTAAAGTATGGAAAGCATAGCCCATATTTTACCCAAATTCATCAAATTGCCAGGGATGGTGACGAAAAAAACCCTAGTCTCATTTTTGTTTTTATGCTATCTGGATGATTGATCTTGACCATACCCTGGCATCCCTTGCCATCCCCGACATATTGCTCAAGTAGCGGAATTTAAATGCTTCGTTACAAACTAAGAGTGTATATCAGCAGCCAATTTCGCTATCATGGCGGCATTCCCCCGCACTACCTGGACAGGCATGACCAATCCTACAACTCCCAAAATCAGAAATACCAGCATAGACAATATCAAGGCCGTCTTGATTTTTTTAGTCGTGTTTGGCCATCTGATAGAAATTTACGTGGGCGAGGATCATGTTTTGCGTTCTATCTGGATTTTTGTTTACTCCTTCCACATGCCCATGTTTGCCCTGATGTCTGGCATGTTTTCCAAGGCTAGCTGGGATGATAAAAATGCCACTCAACTGATCTCTACCGTGCTGGTACCGTTGATAGGCTTTGAAATCATTTATGAAGCGACCGAATTTGCCCTGAAAGGCACGGCCAGTGTCTATGCCGGGCTGGTCGCACCTTACTGGATGCTATGGTATTTACTGAGTCTGTTGTGCTGGCGCCTGCTGTTGCCTTTGTTTTCGCGCATGCAATTTGGGGTCATGCTGGCATTGGCCCTGTCGCTGGCTGGCAGCTACTCTGAACATGCGGGCTATTTCCTTGGTATTTCACGTACCCTGATCTTCTTCCCTTACTTCTTGTTAGGCTGGAAGCTCGGTCCTGACATATTCAATGTCAAAAAGAAGGAGAGATTGCTGGTCAGTGCAGTCGTCGTCGTGGCAGCGCTCATTGCAGCCTTCATGCTTAAGAGTGATTTTGACTACCGCTGGTTCTATGGCAGTTACTCATTGCACAGGCTGGAAATGGCCAACCTTACTGGTAGCATGTATCAGTTATTGCAGTATGCCGCATCAACAGTAATCGGATTGTCCGTCCTGTATTTGCTGGCGCAAAAAGACCTGCGTATGGCACAGATAGGTAAACGTTCTATTTATGTTCTGGTGTGGCATGGGATGGCATTAATCATATTACAAGAAACTGGTGTATTGCGCGCCATTTTCAAGCATGAAAATACTGTAGCCCTGGCGGTTTCAGTTCTGGTTTCCATGGCTATCACATGGGTATGTGCGCATGAAAAAACTGAAGCCCTCACCAAGCGTCTGATCCTTGATCCGCTCGCATGGCTGCTGATCCCTCAAACGGTCAGCAAGCCAGCAGGACTGGTCATAGACGCTCAGGATGTCCAGAAAAATCCTGTACAGCAAGAACCTTGAATCTGCACTGATATACGAATCCGGGTCAGCGCCTTACTTGCTCAGTCCTGAGTTTTCGTCTGTATTTTGCCTTCGTCAAACTGCTGAGGATTCTTGCCTGAGATGCCACAGTAGAACTCACGTATCTGCGCCATATCTGCTTCAATATCACCACTCACCGCGAACATCTTGCCTATACCACCTGCCTTGCGCTTAAAATCAAGATAACCAAGTGCAATCGGCACACCGGCACCAAGTGCGATGTAGTAAAACCCGGTTTTCCAATGAGTGACCTTGCCCCTGGTACCTTCGGGCGGGACAATGACTGTCAATCTTTGATTGGCATGGAAGGCATCTACCGTACCCTGCACCAAGTTGCCAGATTTACTACGATCGACCGGAATACCGCCCAGCCAGCGCATGACATGCCCAAATACAGGTGGAAACAAGCTGGACTTACCCATCCAGTAGACGCGCAGACGCAAGGCAAAACACACCATCAGAGTTACTGGGAAATCCCAGTTGCTGGTATGCGGGGCGGCGATCAGGACATATTTTTGTTCGGCAGGAACAATACCCTCGACCTTCCAGCCAGCCAGTTTAAGCCCGATAATGGACAACCAGCGCATGAAGGTATTAATGATGGGAGTTTCAAAAATGGTAAGATGCATGCCGTAAGTCTTTGATAAGAAAAGAGAATTCTGCCTTCTCTTCAAGCAAGCGGCATTATAGTGAGCAGTGGCAACTAAGGGGAATAAAAATCAGCTTTTTTTAGATTAATTAACGAAAGCGATGTCACAACAGGCTATCAAGTCTTGACCCAATTCACAATGTGTTCCCATTGCGGCAAGTCTTTTTCCACCCTGGATGGCGCGACATCCCACAAGGTGGCGCCATGGGCCGCCAGTTGTATATAGTTTTGTGTATCCCGCAAAAACCCCAGAACGGGCAAACCCAGTTGGCCTACGTAATGCTCAAGCTGCTCGGCTGCCTTGCTGCGGGTATTTACGCGCATACCCAGAATGCCTATCTGGTAACCATTTTTTTTATGCTGGGACAGGCTTTTCAGGAATTCTTCCGTTGCCAGGATGTCAAAAATCGATGCCTGCAAGGGTACGATGATCTTGTCTGCGGACTTCAGCACCATATCGAGCTTGCTTCCCGTCAGGCCTGCAGGAGTATCCAGTACGACATGGGTAGTACCTTTTGGCGGTTTTAATATATGGCCATCTGCAATATCCCAGGGCTGGATTTGCGGCAAATTTTGTGGCCGCAATGTCAGCCATGTGCGGGAAGACTGCTGCACATCAGTATCCCCCAGCATGACTTTATGACCATGCGCAGCAAAATAGCCAGCCAGGTTGGTAGCCACCGTGCTTTTACCGACGCCCCCTTTGGGATTGACAATTGCAATGACAGGCATGTCCGCTCCTTTTGACAGTGTAAGAACTACAGCATCTGATCAGATTATCCATATTCACCGGAAGATAGCAAGACTTCATCTGATCCAGGGCATACATAAAACCACCTGACGCCTGTCAACACCGTCAAAAAGTTCAGGCAGGCACCAGTAAAGCCAGATGTTCAGGAGTCAGATAACACCACTCACCCTCTTCCAGCTCCAGCGATTCCAGTGTCAATTTGCCTATAGCAGTACGCTGCAAGGCGGCGCAATGATTGCCTGCGGCGGCCAGCATGCGCTTGACCTGGTGGTACTTGCCCTGCTCCAGCACGATTTCGAGCAGATGTTCCCCCAACTTCTGGCAATGTACGGCAGCCAGTGGAGCAGGCTCATCATGCAGTTTCACACCTTGCAATAATAAGCTCACCAGCTCCTCGGTCACCGGCTCAGCCGTTGTTGCCTGATACACTTTGGGTACGTGGCGCTTGGGTGAAGATTGCGCATGGATAAACGGGCCATCGTCTGACATCAGCAACATGCCAGTCGTATCATGGTCAAGCCGCCCCACAGGCTGCACGTCACGCCAGCTGAATTGTTCGGGCAAGAGTGTCAATACGCCGGGATGGTGGCTGGGCTTGCGTGAGCATTCAAAGTTTGCCGGTTTGTTGAGGACGATATACACGCGCTCGCGGTATTCCCAGTCTTCTTCAAAGATATGAAATTGCAGGCCCTGGGTTTCAAAACTGGTCTTGACGTTGCGTATCACTTCGCCATTGATGGAGACTTCACCATCTTCCACCAGATCGCGGCAATATTTTCGGGTTCCAAATCCTTGTGATTGCAGGATTTTATCTAAGCTTAATTTTGTCATGCCGCGACTTTATCAGATGTAGCACCCGCACCGCTAGTACTCGCACTCTCAATGGACTTCGGCGACATCTTCATCCACCAGCTTTGGTTCAAGAGGCAAGCTGATTTTAAAGCAGGTCCCTTTACCAATCTCGCTTTCAACCACGATATTACCGCCCAAGATACCTGTCACCAGGTTATAGACAATATTGAGACCCAGACCACTCCCTCCCAAACCCAGACGAGTCGTAAAGAAGGGATCAAAAATGCGCCCCAGATTGCTTTCTGGTATGCCCTTGCCATTGTCGCGTACAGTTATTTCGACGAAATTCTCATCAAAAATACGCGCCGTGATACTGACCGTGCCACGATAATCGCCTTCAAAACCATGAATAAAAGCATTGTTGATCAAGTTGGTCATCACTTGCCCCAATGGTCCCGGATAGCTGTCCATCATCAGTTTCGGGGGAACGCCATGAACAACATCATGGCGGGTCTTGCGTATGGTAGGCCCCATGGTCAGGATCAGCTCAGACAACATTTCATCAAGCGCAAAGACACGGCGGTTGGCACTGGTTCTATCGACGGCCACCTGTTTGAAACTGATCACCAGTTCCGATGCCTTGCTCAGGTTACGCAAGAGTAGATCGGCACCAGTCTTGGCATTTCTCAGGTACTCCTCCAGTACCGAACGACGCAAGCCTTTTTCAAATTCAACCAGTACAGCATCGGTATGCTGTGCCAGGGTGCTGGCCACTGTAACGCTGGTGCCTATGGGCGTATTAAGCTCATGCGCGACACCCGCGACCAGGGAGCCCAGCGCCGCCATTTTTTCTGTCCTGAGTAACTCCCGCTGCGCACGCTGCAGGTTTTCCAGGACCACAGTCAATTCACTGTTAGCAGCTTCCAGCGCCTGGGTACGCTCAGAAACCCGTCTCTCCAGCGTGGTATTCATGTTGCGGATTTCCTGCTCATTCTGGCGTTTTTCGGTAATGTCTTCCTGCACCAGAATAATCAGGGGTTCATTACCGAGTCTGATCATGCGTCCCGACACCTGGCAGAGAATGACTTTTTCTTGCTTCCCACAAGTCAGCCAGGCTTCATAGTCGTGAATTTCACCATCGCGTTCTATGATGCGCAGTATCTCCGCGAAATCAGCTTCGTTGCGCCACAGCGCTTTCTGGGTTTCGTTGTCCCCGAGAATTTCATCATGTGACCAGTAGAATTGCCTGACCCAGGCATCATTGACATCGATCATGCTGTAGTGCTGGCTTTTGCGCAGTACCGTCATGGCGACGGGTGATGCCTGGAAAATACCAATGAACTTCTCTTCGGTCACCTTCAGTGCCTGCTCGGCGCGCAAACGCTCATTGAGTTCCTGTTGCAGGGTGATATTTTGCGCTTCGCGTTCCGTGATCAAACGTCCCAGGTTCAGGCGCATCTTGTCCAGGCCCTGTGCCAGATTACCTATTTCGTCCTGCCTAACCCATTCAAGTGGCTGATCCAGTTTGCCCCGCGCCAGCCGCCCGGTCGCCAACTGCAATTCCATGATGGGCCTGACGATCCGGCGTTCAAACAATAGCCAGATCAGGATAAAAGAAAACACGACCTGCACCAGCAAGGCCAGTCCCAGTTTAAGAAAGTCAGCCCATAATTCTTTTTCTATGTGCTCGGTAGTCAGCTCCAGCATGACGCTGCCTATGACCTTGGTTTCCAGCAGGATAGGGCGCTCTTCACGCAGGAATTTGGCACCCTCTTTCTTGAATTTGCTGCTGTGGGCAAAAATGGACTTGGATTCATCGAGCACTTCCACGCTGACCACTTCGGGGTTGCGCATGACGGCTTGTATGAATTGATTGGCGACCGCCTTGTCCAGCGTCCAGACCGGCACTGCCATGCCGCGCGACAGCATATCGGCATATTGCGACATGGGATTGCGTACACGCAGTTGCAATTCCCGCTCATACCTGTCCTGCACCAGGAAACGCCCCAGAACAATCGCGGGCAATACGATGCCAACTACAACGCCGATAATAAGAATTTGTCGGAGGGAGAGTGTACGCAATGGAATACCTGTTGTTTGCAGCGGTTACTTCGATTGTTGCTTACGCCACA
Organism: Undibacterium sp. YM2; assembly: GCF_009937975.1. NCBI lineage: Bacteria > Pseudomonadati > Pseudomonadota > Betaproteobacteria > Burkholderiales > Oxalobacteraceae > Undibacterium > Undibacterium sp. YM2. Next base: position 1,513,350 of record NZ_AP018441.1, on the reverse strand, counting down.
ATTGTATATTTGCCGCGATGAGTTTATTCATCACGTTTTGCTTGTCCAGCTTATAGACTGCCTTGGCAATACGGCCACGCATTTCTGGCGTATTGCAGGCTGACTTATGGGACAGGGTCAAATATAAATTTTCATTTGTGATCGGTGGCGTGACGGTTTTCAAGCCAGTGATATTCAGCTTGGCAACATAGGCCAGGCCCGGGTCTTCTTCATAAATCAGGTAATCAGCACGGGACAGGCTGAGCATCTTCAAGGCCTGCTCAAGGCTGGGCACCATGGATATCTTCAGAGACTCTTTGGCATAACGGTCAAAGTCTTCACCAAAGCTGTTGTTAATCACAGTAACCCCCTGCTTGCCCGTCAGGTCAGACCATTTCTTGTACGGCAGATTATAATTATTGCGAGTCCAGATGACCGTGCGTGTTTCACGAAAAGCCGGGTAGAAATAATCCATGTATTCCAGCCTCGGCAGGGTAAAAAATGCGCCTGCCAGCAAATCTACACGCCCCAGCTTGGCCTCTTCCTGTACACGGCCCCAAGGGCCTACATATTTAATGTCTATAGGTATGCCAATTTCTTTGGACAATAACTGCATCCACTCTGCATTTGCCCCAATCAGACGGTTTTCATCTTCAGGATCGCGCCACAGATAAGGTGGATATTCAGGGTTTCCAGTTGCCAAAAGGCTCTTGCATGACTCATTGGCATGCGCAGCTGAACTGAATGCTGCCATCAACAACAATGCCGCATAGCAGAACAACTGCCACTGGACATTATTTGAAGGACTGGCTTTGCATGTATCAAGCTTCATGGCACGACCTTCTCGGCAAGAACGTGAGGGGATGGATGCCTAAGTCTAACTGCTGGAATTGGGCTTGGCAAGAAAGTAGTTGTGAAGGAGGAACGGTTTCCAAAAAGAAAATAATTCCTCCAAATCCTGACTATAAGTGCAAGATTTTTACCACTTTGCAATCAGCCAGAATAAGGACTGCCCGGACACGGCAATCCTTTTCTATATGCTACGGAGTTTAGCGCCTGACGACAGAATTACCACTACTTCTGACTGCATCGCCAGACAACAATCCAGGGTCATGGTCAAAAGAATAGGTCTGCTTGTTGCCATTATCAAAAGCGACAGTCACATTCCATACCTTGGTGGTCTTCACTTTTTGTTCTATCTTGTGCCCGGCCAACGCACCACCGGCAGCACCGGCTATCGTGGCCAGATCACGGCCTGTACCGCCACCAACCTGGTTACCCAGCAAAGCACCGGCAACGCCGCCTGCGATCACACCAAGGGCACCGCCCTCACCTTCCTTATCCACAACGGCAACAGCAACAACCTTGCCGCAATCAGGGCAAACCGGTTCGTTCCTGGCATTGGCTGGCGCAGCTACAGGTCTGCTACTCATATTTTGTTTGGCAACAGCCAGCGCTGTATTGTATTCAGTCTTGGCGTCACGCAGACACTGCATTCTGGCTGAGGAACTGCCAGCATCAGCACACAGTCTTTTATCGTCATTGTACCTTTGCGTGGCGCGCTTGCTGTCTGCAGCGTATTGCTGTTTGGCCGTCATATTTTGTGCAAATGCACCCGTCACGGCAGTCAGCATCAGGCTGGCCAGGAACAATTTTTTATTCATTTAATACTCCTCAGTTAATCAAAGTTCAGTATCGCATTGCGAAACATACATACATTAACGGCCTGGACGAGAAATTGATGACTTAAATCACAATAGTTGACAGTTACATATTAGAACAGAACGAAAGAAATATCTCTGCAACATAAAAAAAACCCGCCGGACGGCGGGTTTCATTGGCAGGCCCAAGGGCCTTGCAATCATTTGAAATGAAAATCAGAGCCTTGCCTTGATCAGCTTGCCCAGTTTTTCTATACCCTCATTGATACGCTCTGGAGACACAGTCACGAAGGACAGGCGCAAGGTATTTTTTGCAGGATTGTTTGCATAGAAAGGGCCGCCTGGCACAAAAGCGACATTTTGCTGGATTGCTTCATCCAGCAATTGCTTGCTGTCCATGTGTTCTGGCAGGGTGACCCAGATGAACATGCCGCCTTCAGGCTTGGTCCACTGCACACCTTCAGGGAAATGCCTGCTCATGGCATCCAGCATGGCGTTACATTGTTTTGCGTAGAGTGTACGTATGGTCGGGATGTGTTCACTCAGGAAGCCATCCTTGATGACTTCATACACCACCATCTGTGTCAATTGGGCTGTATGCAAATCGGCTGCCTGCTTGGCTTGTTCGAGTTTGCGTATCAGCGGTGTAGGGCCAACCACATAACCGAGGCGTATGCCAGGTGTCAGCACCTTGGAGAAAGAACCCATGTAAATCACACCACCGGGGTTCATGTTCAGCATTTTTGGCAAAGGCTCGCCGCTATAGCACAGGTCACCATAAGGATTATCTTCGACCAGCGGGATGCCCATGCGGGCGCAGGTTTCTACCAACTCATAACGGCGCTCTACCGACAAGGTGCGTCCGGTAGGGTTCTGGAAGTTAGGCAAGGCATACATCAGGCGTGCGCCTGCGCCTTTGGCGGCGACAGAAGCGGGAATCAGGCCATGATCATCAGTATCCACCGATTCAAATTCGGGGCGATACACGGAAAAAGCCTGCAAGGCACCGAGGTAGCTTGGTGTTTCCACCAAAACCTTGCTGCCTTCATCAACCAGCACTTTACCCAGCAAATCCAGGCCTTGCTGAGAGCCGGATACCATCATGATCTGGTCAGGCAGGATTTTTGAATCATTGGTGGATAAAGAGTCGGCCAAAAATTCACGCAAAGGTGCATAACCATCGGTAGGACCGTATTGCAATGCTGACTTGCCCTGTTGCGACAATACCTTGTCAAAGGCGGCGCGCATGCGCTCTACCGGGAAAGTTTCTGGAGATGGCAAACCGCCAGCGAAAGAAATCACTTCAGGACGCATGGTCACTTTCAGAATTTCCCTGATCGCAGAACTCTGCAACTGTTCGGCGCGGTCAGAAAATTTCCACTCTATGGGGCTGGGATTCTCAAGTTTCATGCTGGTCTCACTATCTCTCGGTTAGGATTGCCATCTCGGGCAAGCTTATTGTTTTATAAAATCAGGCGATCTCGACGATCATTTCAATCTCTACGCAAGCACCCAAAGGGATTTGGGCCACGCCAAAGGCTGAACGTGCATGCTTGCCTTGCTCACCAAAGATTTCGCCTATGAGTTCAGAAGCACCATTCGTCACCAGATGTTGCTCGATAAAATCAGGTGTGGAATTAACCAGGCTCATCAGTTTGACGATACGTTTGACACGGTTCAAATCGCCGCCACAAGCAGCTTGCAAAGTGGCGATCAGATCAATCGCGACTGCGCGTGCTGCCAGTTTGCCCTCTTCAGTAGAAATATTCTTACCCAGTTGGCCTACCCATGGCTTGCCATCTTTTTTGGCAATATGACCAGACAGGAATACGGTATTACCAGTTTGTGCATACATGACGTAGGCAGCAGCAGGTGTCGCCACGGCAGGCAATTCGATATTTAATGCTTGAAGCTTTTCGTAAAATGACATGTCTATTTTCCAGGAAAAAGCGCAGCAGCCCTCACTGATGCACTAGAGATAATTAAATTTTTATTATTATTTCTGCAATTTTCAAAAATTTGCAGAGTCAAAACCTTAAGACTGGCAGATGCTGTTTGCATCAATTACAAATTCAAGCAAAAATACCAGTCCTCTATTGTAAGCCTGCACTGATGCGATTAACACCCCCTGCTGCACTGCTTGTGACAGATTAAATTTGGTCACTCCAGGAGATTTCCCAGCTTCACCGTTGAATATTCATGCGCCGTCCCAGTGCAACGACAATGATCACAGCCAGCGCAAAAAAGATTTCACGGCCAGTCAACACTTCACCCAATATCACAGCAGCACCCAGCAAACTCAAAAATGGTTGCAGCAATTGCACCTGGCCGACGCGGGCAATACCACCTATAGCCAGGGCTTTGTACCAAAAGAAAAAGCCTATGAACATGGAAAACACTGACACATAGGCAAACCCCGCCCAGGCGCGGCCAGACGCCTGTACCCCATAATGCCAGCCAAGCCAGGTAGTAACGGGCAATAAAACTGGTAGCGCCAGCAGCAAAGCCCAGGAGATTACCTGTTGCCCGCCCATGCTTTGCGACAAGCGCCCTCCTTCGGCATAACCCATGGCAGCAGCGATCACTGCGATGAATAAAGCCAGATCGGCAAACTGGAATGAGCCACCACCCTGCATCAGGGCAAAGACGATGACCAGGCCACTGCCGAGTACGGCCATCACCCAAAAACCAGGCGACGGCTTTTCATTAAAGCGCAATGCTGCAAACAAGGCAGTTGCCAGAGGCAAGATACCCAGTACGATGGCCCCATGAGTAGCAGGCACATAAGCCATGGCAACAGAGCTGAACAAGGGGAAACCGACCACCACGCCCAGAGAAGTAATCAGTAAGGGTTTGATTTGCTCACGTTGTGGCAGTCTGGCACCCTGCATCCATAACAAGACGCCCGAGCAGCATGCTGCGACCACTGCCCGTCCCAGTGCAACAAAAACGGGATTGAGTTCCGCCACTGCCATGCGGGTAAATGGCAGTGTCAGACTGAAAATCATGACACCAACCAGCCCAAGGGCCATACCCTTGTTTTCTTGTATCGGCATGACAGACCTGCCTGTTTTAATTTGCGTGTCCGTTGTCATTGTGAACTCACCAGCATAGGATAAAGCGACAAGACCAGCAGCAAGGCCATACCATAATTAAAGATACGCAGATTACGCTCCACCTTCAGTAAATGCCTGACTTTGGCGCCAAACAATGCCCATAAGCCTACGCTGGGCAAATTGATGACTGCAAAAACACCAGCCGCCAGGGCAACGATCCAGAAACCGCTGGTTGCGGGGATATAGGTACTGAAGGCACCAAGCGCCATGACCCAGGCCTTGGGATTGATCCATTGAAAAGCGGCCGCACTCAAGAAACTCATGGGGCCAGTTTTATGTGCACCGTCTTGCGCCCTGCTTTCTATAGGCCCGGCATTGGCAATATTCCAGGCCAGGTAAAGCAGATATGCAGCTCCAGCCCATTTCAGCACGACATATAACCAGGGGAAAAGCGCAAACAGGCCAGCCAGACCCACACCGACTGCCAGTACCAGCACCATGAAACCTATGCTGATGCCCAGCATGTGCGGCAAGGTGGCACGGAAACCAAAGTTGACACCAGAAGCCAGCAACATCAGGTTATTCGGGCCGGGTGTAATCGAAGACACCAGCGCAAACAGGGCAAAGGCCATGAGGGTATCAATTGCCATATTGCTCTCCACGTCGGTCAAGACTGAAATTCTGTCGTCCATCCATGTTGTTTCTCCCTTTTTTGCTTTAGTGTTGTGCTATCCTAAACGCAAAAACCGATACAGTACCAATACACTGCAAGCGATAATATTCATACTGTAATGGTCAACTATCCATTACAGGATACAGTCCGGAGACATGCAATGCTGACACCAACCTTTTTTATCTCGCGCGATTCTGGCGGCTCACTGGTAGAGCAAATCGTCAATGCCGTGGCCAATCGCATCGACGACAAATTGCTGCGCACAGGTGCACGCATGCCATCGATACGCCAGTTTGCCGACGAACAGGAAGTATCGCGTTTTACGGTGGTTGAAGCCTATGACAGGCTGGTCGCCAAGGGTTATCTGGAGTCGCGCCGGGGAGCAGGATTTTTTGTGCGCGAACGAGCGTCAATGCTCAACAATGTCCCAACCACAGCACAAATCGCCCCGATCACCCAAAACCTCGATGTGGTGTGGCTGGTACGCAATATGTTTCGCCAATTGCCACCGCAGAAAATGCCGGGCTCAGGTGTTCTGCCACATGACTGGCTCGACGGTGAACTGGTGGCGAATGGCTTACGCTCCATCAGCAGGCTGAACCAGAACCTCTTGCTGCACTATGGCACCCAGCAAGGTTTTTTGCCGCTACGCCAGCAATTGCAGTTGAAATTGGCGGAACTGGAAATTGCCGCCTCACCTGAACAACTCGTCATGACCAGCGGTGTGACGCAGGCACTGGATCTGGTGGCACGTGAATTCACCCAGCCCGGCGACACCATTTTTGTCGATGACCCGGCGTGGTTTTTGATGTTTGGCTCTTTCGCTATCCTGGGTACCAAGGTGATAGGCATACCACGCCTGCATGACGGCCCGGACGTGGCCAAACTGGCTGAACTGGCAGCAGTGCACAAACCAAAGCTGTATATCATCAACTCGGTCTTGCATAATCCGACCTCGACTTCGCTGTCTGCAGCCAAGGCATTCCAGGTCTTGAAAGCGGCAGAAGAACATGACTTCATGATCGTTGAAGATGATGTGTATTGCGACATGCACCCGGGCCCTGCCGTGCAGGCAGCCACCCGCATTGCTGCGCTGGATCAGTTGAACCGGGTGATCTATCTTGGTGGTTTTTCCAAATCGCTGGCAGCCAATTTGCGGGTAGGCTTTATCGCGACATCACCTGAACTGGCGATACGCCTGGCCGATCGTAAGATGCTGTCTACTCTGACGACCACAGAAATTGGCGAGCGCGTGGTGTATAAAATCCTGTCTGAGGGACATTACCGCAAGCATGTCGATCGCATAAGGGTAAAGCTTGACGGGGTGCGCGATGACATCACCAAACGTCTTGAGCAAATGGGCATGAAGGTCGATTACCGCACGCCCGCCGGCATGTTCCTGTGGACAGAGACGGGCTGTGACACCAACAAGCTGACCGAGAAAGCCATGGAACAGGGTTACTTGCTGGCACCTGGCAGTTTATTCTCACCGAGCCAGCTCCCCTCCACCAAGATGCGCATCAACATAGCGGCAATGTCTGACCCTGGTGTCTGGGAGTTCTTGAAACGTGAAATCAAATAATTGCTGCAATACTTAATACAACCTAGTGCAGGCTGGCATTGGCCAGCTTGACGCCAAACCAGACAAACATGCTGCCCACTCCACTCGACAAACTGGCAGACAGGCGGCGACGCTTGCTGAAATTGCGTGCCAGACGAGAGCCCAGGAAAATCAATACCGACAGATAAGTGGTACTGAACACCATCACGATGCTACTGAGTATCAGGAAGGGAATTGCCGGTGTCGGATAATTCGGGTTGATGAATTGCACGAAGAACGACAGCAAGAACAGGATAGCCTTGGGATTCAGCAAACTGATCACCAGCGCACGCTTGAACGGGTTTTGCATATTTACAGCTGTCGCCTGCGTTTCTGCCACCGTCACTGTCTTGTTACGCCATTTTTGTATGGCAGCCCAGATCAGATTGACGCCCACCCAGGCCAGATAAGCTGCGCCCGCATATTTCACCACCATGAACAAGGCCGGGTAAGTGCGCAAGATACTCGCTGCACCCAAAGCTGTCAGCAGCAGCAAAATACTGTCACCGACAAAAATACCCGCTGCCCCCTTATAGCCTTCACGCACGCCGCGTGTGGTAGCAACTGCCAATACATATAAAGAATTGGGGCCAGGCAGCAAGACTATGCCCAGCGCGCCTAATACATAGGTCCATAAATCGGTGACGCCGTAAAACTCCATTTTCCACATCCTCAAAATTACAGATTAATCTTCGTTGCTTGCTTTGCCATATGCAGCACATTTATACAGGCACGAGATTAACATTTTGCGGTACTTCCTGCTCGCGTGTGCCAGTGCCCTCACCCGCACGGCGCAGCAGGCTCAATGCAGTATCCCCTTCACGCAAGGTAGCAGTACGGACAGTGGCTGTGACTTTCATTTCCTTGCCAGAGACGGAAATCGGCATGGCGACGACCGTGGCACGGGCACGGTCAGCAATTTTGACAGCGTCCTCGGCGGAGGCCTCAGGCAAAAGCACAAAAAACTCTTCACCACTGAAACGGGCAACACAATCATAAGCACGCATCGCCCGTTTTACACGGCGGCTGACTTCGACCAGGATCACATCGCCGACCTGTGGCCCGTGCGTATCGTTGATATGCTTGAAGTCACTCAAATCAAGTACCAGCATGGACAATTGCTTGCCCAGGCGCTGGTGACGCTGCAGCTCAGAGTCGGAGATGCGCATGAATTCTTTCCAGTTGGCGACGCCGGTGACAGGGTCAGTATTTGCCTGTCTTTCCAGCTCATGCTCGGCACTCAAGAGCTTGCGCCTGTACCTGTGCACATAGGCAGCAATGGCGTGGCCGGTAATGGCTACCGCAGGCATGATCAGCAAAACACTGGCTGCCTGTGAAAAAGTGCCGGATTGTTTATACAACAACAGCAAACAGGAAGCTGCGACAAACAGGAACAGCGGTATGCGCAATATGTTCAAAGCCAAAGGCAGGGAAATAAATGCCATCAGCACCAGCCAGGCATCGACCATGTAATGGCCCAGATAATCGCGTGGCAAACAGATATTGCTGATGAATTGTATCGACAACACCAGAACTATCCAGTGCATGGCATAGCGGTCCAGCCTGGGCACATTCTCTTCCATGCCGTATTGCTTGATCAGCCACAGGGAATAAGAGAATCCGGCGAGCCGCATCAGCAGCAAGACAGCCAGAGAAATATCAAACTCATGGAAGAGTACATCGACCAGTGCCAGCGGCAAAAAAGCCCACAGCATGATGCGGACAACACGGCGGACTTGCGCCCTGTCTTGTTTGGTGTAATGAGAGCGGTAATTTTCCTCGCTGACGTCTTTATAATTCGTTTGCATTTTTGCACCGTTTTATTTTTCAGCTGCACCTGGCTTTGCCAGTCTGGAGCCTGGTCAGGCAGTTCAATTTTGATCAAAAGTGCATATCTATGCTACATTCTCACTCTGAACTTTTTCAATTCAGTCCTAACGGAACCAGTCAGACTAATTATATGCCCCACTTGTACCTGCAAGATGTTAAAGATTGCATAGGCGACACATCAGTGTCAGGCATGTCTGCATCTATACAAATACAAGACTTCCACTCAGACTGTTGTTGTTGAGTCTGCAAGCTGCGCGCAGCAAGGAATGCCCTTGCCTGTCCGCCCATGTCGAAAAAATACCCGCTTTCACGATCTACTACATTCACACTTAGCTATTTTCACAACAAATGGACATACTTCTCTACGATAACTGGGAACGCCGCCTGCGCCCCTTCAGCCCCTTGAACAAAGACTGGGTGGGCCTGTACTGCTGCGGACCTACCGTGTATGACTATGCCCATATCGGCAACCTGCGTACTTATCTGTTTGAAGATCTGCTGCGCCGCGCCCTGGAATGGAATGGCTATACCGTGCGCCATGTCATCAATATCACCGATGTTGGCCATCTGGTGTCTGATGGTGATGATGGTGAAGACAAGATGGAAAAAGGTAGCCGCAAGGCCGGTGAATCAGCATGGCAGATTGCCGACCGTTTCACTGCCGCCTTCAAGGATGATTTGCAAAAACTGCATATCCTCGAACCAGCCATCTGGTGCAAGGCCACTGACCATATCGCAGAGCAAATTGATTTCATCGCTGCCATAGAAAAAAATGGCTACACCTACCGCACCAGCGATGGCATTTATTTTGATACCAGCAAGCAGGATGACTACGGTTTCCTGGCGCGTATCAAGCGTGATGCGATCAAGGCCGGCAGCCGTGTTGAACTCGGTGAGAAACTGCATGCGACTGATTTCGCGCTGTGGAAATTCAGCCCGCCAGATGAGCACCGTCAAATGGAATGGGATAGCCCATGGGGCCGTGGCTTCCCAGGCTGGCATATAGAATGCTCGGCCATGTCAGCCAAATACCTGACCCCCTGGTTTGATATCCATTGCGGTGGTGAAGACCATATCGCCATCCACCATAGCAATGAGATCGCGCAAAACCAGGCTTGCCATGGCACCCGCCTGGCCAACTTCTGGATGCATGGGTATTTCCTGCAAATCGATTCTGGCAAGATGTCCAAATCGACGGGTGAATTCCTGCGCCTGCAAACTTTGCTGGATCAGAATATTGACCCGCTGGCATATCGCTACCTGTGCCTGACTGCGCATTACCGCAGCCAGATGCAGTTCAGCTTTGAAGCTCTGCTGTCCGCACAAACAGCCTTGCAACGCCTGCGCGAGACTTACCATGCATGGCCGGCAGGTGGCAATGTCAGTGCAGAATACCGCGAAAAATTCACCACCTTCATCAATGAAGACCTGAACGTACCGCGCGCCCTTGCACTGGTATGGGAAATGCTGAAAGCTGATTTGTCTGATGCCGACAAAAAAGCCACGCTGACAGAATTCGACAAGGTATTTGGCCTGGGTCTGGCGCAATGGCAACCGGTTGTGCTGGCTATCCCGGCAGAAGTGCAAAGTCTGGCGGAACAACGCCAGGCTGCACGCAAGTCCAAGAACTGGGCCGAGGCAGACCGTTTGCGAAGCGAATTGCATGCGCTGGGCTATGAAGTGGAAGACAAGGCCGAAGGCATGCAAATCAAAAAGCTGTAATCAATTATCGTATTGAGTAACGCAAGATTAATCAGGACAACTCAGGGGAAACTATGGTTTCCCCTGTTTTCTTTTAAAAGGATTGCCATGCAAAGCATCAAGCTGTTCAACAAAATGACTGTCATCGCAAGCATGATGATAGTGCCCGGCCTCAGCCTGGCGGGTACTTACACAGAAGGTAAGGATGTTCCCGCAGATTTGCGCCCCTTCATCACAGCCAATACCAAATTGCTGGCCTTTGTCAGTGCAGATCTGAATGGCGACGACAAGGCTGATTACGTCTTCATCCTCGAAAAACAAAAGAAAAACGCTGCAGATGAAGATATGGAGCAAGGACAGCGTCCCCTGCATATCGCCATACGTCAGGCCGATGGTAAATTAAAGCTGGTCAAGACCAATGAAAAAATTGTGCTGTGCTCAACTTGTGGCGGCATGATGGGCGACCCATTTGCAGACCTGACAGCCAGCAAGAAAAGTTTCACCGTATCCCACTACGGCGGCAGTGCCTGGCGCTGGGCAAATGAATATCAATTCAATTACTCGCGCAAGGACGATACATGGCAGTTGGTGAAAGTGTCTGAATCATCCTTCCATACAAGTGACCCGGAAAAAGCCAAGGAAAAAAATTATACGCCCCCAAAACATTTTGGCAAAATCGACATCGCTGATTTTGATCCGGAAACATTCAAGGGTGTAGGCGCCAAATAATAAGCAAGTAATAAGCAAATATTAAGAAAAAAAACGGGAGATGTTTTCTCCCATTTTTTCATAAACTCTTTTCAAACTGCAGACGTATCGTGGCACTACCCGGTGTTACTGAGCTACGTGATTTGCGCCCATACTGATCGCTGAATTGAGAAGACTGCAGCACATCCTGATGCAGGAGATTGCTGACAGACAGGCGCAGTTGCGTCTTGCGCAGTTGCATCTTGTCTCCCAGCTTCCATAAACCATACACATCAAGATTGCGACTGACGCCCGTATAGTTGCGCAGACCAGGCGTGACCTGCACATTGCCGCCTGTCTGCAGATTGAAATTAAAGCCAAATGACTGCTGCTCACTGCGCTTGTAATCCATGCCCAGATTGGCCGTCAATGGTACCTGATCGGTAAGACGATTATCCGGCCCTGGTATTGCATCCAGCCTGGACCAGTTGCGTGCGGCATTCAGACGTACTTCCAGCGGCACTGAGGCTGGCAGCAAATCCTGCAGGCTAAATTTGGTATCAAATTCCAGCCCCATCACTCTGGCCTTACCGTTATTAAAAGGTGTCGTAATCCATACGCCATTTCTTTCATACAGGTTTTGCACCGTCACGTCCTGCACCCGCTTGACATAGGCGGACAGGCTGAACATGCTGTTTTTAGAAAAATAGGATTCATACGCCAGGTCGGCACCCAGGCCAGCTCTGGCAAGAGTTGCGGGTTGCCCTGGAAGTCAGGATTGTTCGGGCCATTATCATTGTTTGCCGTATAGCGACGGGGTACCAGGCTACGCGTGGTGGGGGCTTTGTAGGTACGGGACAAGGCAAAACGCAATTGGTCTTTTTCTTGTTCAGGCAATTTCCATAATAATTGCATGACCGGGCTCCATACGCTGGACCTGGTTTGCACGGGTACCATCAGCCTGCCTGTGGTTTCTGTATTCAAACCTTCCCAGCGCAAACCCAGGTAAGCTTGCAGGCGGTTAGTCACGTCCCATTCATCCTGGGCAAACACGGCTACGCGGCGTACATTGGCTTTGTAGTCTTCAAATAGTGTATCTATCTTTGTATCATGCGGCTGCAGGTCATACTGCGAACGGGTCTCGCTGCGTTGCGTGTGAGTGAAATCCCAACCCAGTGCAAGACTATGGTCATCACGAAAGCGGCTCAGGTATTTGCCGCTGCTGCTGACACTGCTGTCTATGGCGTTCGACACAACATGGCGGTTGAAAGCTTGGTTCTTCGCCAGGGGATAGCCATAGAAGTTATAGTCAGTCTCGCGCTTGTTGTAGTTCAGGCCCAGCTTCGCATTCAGTTTGCTGTCTGCATCTATCCTGTGCGCCCAGCTCAAGTCTGAGCGTAACAAACCTGTATGTGAAGAGGCGCGATAATTATTATCAGGGTATTGACTGGCATCTTCCGGTGCCGCTGTTTCATGATCATGCCCCCAATTCACGTTGCGGTAAAAATCAATCAGGCTCTGCCAGCTCAGCGTGTCGCCATTGTCCAGGCTCCAGTTCAGACGGGGTGTTAGCGCCAGACGCCAAAAGTCAGCCAGATTCTTTTGCTGTATTGATCTCAGTACCCTGGATTTGCCGTCAGGGCTCACTATGCTCTCGGTGACTGCGGGGAATTTTCATAACCGGTTTTTGATACAGTGCCAGTGACGGAGTAAGAGAAACCTGCATGCTTGTCGGCCAGTTCCAGGGACAATGTGGGATTCCAGTTATGTTCACTATGCGCGATTGCAGCCTTGAACTCTTTTCTGGCACTGTCCGCAGCTTTTTTGAGGATGATGTTGATGCTACCTGCCACCGCCTGGGCGCTGAATTCTGCCGTCGTGGTGCGCAGGATTTCCACGCGCTCTATCAACGTAGGATCAATGCTGTCTATGGAAAATCCCGGTGCCACCGGGTCGCCATTCAATAATATCTGCGTATAGCCTGCACCCAGGCCACGCATGCGCAATTCATTGCCTACGACAGAAATGCCAGGCTGGCGTTTTAACACCGCAGACAATTGCGTATCGCCATATTGCATCAGCTCAGCGGCATTGACGACGATTTTTGCGGCAGTATCATTCTTTCTTTGCGCTGTTGCCCCGGGCCCGCCCACCTCAACGGTTTGTATCGTATCTGCATTCTTCGTGGTTTCAACTTTGACCTCGCTTTTGACTACGTCAGCAGCTCGCAATGCGGCACTACACATAAGTAGCGAGGCTCCGATACTGGCTATTCCGGTTTGCATGCATGCCTGGCGCACAAAGCCAGGCGATAGGAATTTATTTTTTAAAGCGAACTTGGACATGTGATGGCAGAATTTTAGCGAGACAGTGAGCTGCCGCGCAAGGCGGGCAGGATTTCCAGAATTGAACAACAGGATGGATTTTAAGGAGGGCAAGACTCAGACAATACAGGCTTGTGATAAAAGCCCGAAATCAGGGGATAGCAGAAATTATTTTGCGGCTGACAACCCCGCCTTCAGGTCTTTTAGATAGTCGTCGAGTATACGTGCGATGCTGCCATCATTTTTCATGGCCAGCAAAGTCGCACTAATGATTTTTGAATTCGCACTCGCAGCGAACTCTGGCCGCACACGCATGACATGTGAGCCATAAGAAATAACCAGGCCGGGGCCTAATAAATTTGCCGAGGCATTCTTTTCTGCCGCCGCCAGGATAGCAGGCTGACTGCCAACGATACCCGAGATACGCCCAGCTTCCAGCATGCGCATGCCATTCTCCAGGGTATTGATTTCTACCTTCCTGACGCGCTCATCCTGGCCAAACGTGCCATAACTGAGCCTGCGCATCATGCCTATGCCTTTTTCCATGGACAGGGCAATCAGGTCATCATAATTTCTGAGTACAGCCCCGCGCGGCGCAATCACCATAATCGGAAACTGGGTAACCTCGCTCAACAGGACACCTTCCTGCTCACTGAAATTTTCTGCCTGGGAAATACTGTAAGCCTCTTTATCTGCTGGGAACATCACCACATGGCGGGCGCTGGGCACCACCACAAGCTCCAGCGGGACGCCGGATCTCCTGCGCAATTCATTGGCTATGCGCACATTGATGCCGTCATAAGTACCCTTGGCATCTTTGGCGAAAGCAAAAGGAGCGACCTCAGTCAGATAGAGATTAGCCGCTTTCAAGAAAGGCGCATACCCGCAAAGGAAAATGAAACAGAGCACACCCGCTACTTTAAGCAACATTACGGCTACTCCATGTCCATGAAAAGTTCAGAGATACAGGTACTGCTACAGTGAAGTCTAGTGAAATTTTGCAAAAAATACAAACATTCATGCTGGAAGGCAAGCACCACCCGGGCTGCCATGTCTTTTAAACAATCATCTTGAAATCTGTCAAAGCGACCTCACCTTCCATCTGCTCAAGCAATGTTGCAAACAATGTTACAAAAACAGCAGCAGGCAAGCAATTGCCAATACTACTAAAGAAATCTTTGAGGGAAACCATGTCAGAAAAACAAACCCTGGGCTTTCAGGCCGAAGTCAAACAACTTTTGCAGTTGATGATTCACTCCTTGTATTCAAACAAGGAAATCTTTTTGCGTGAACTGATCTCGAATGCTTCTGATGCATCAGACAAACTGCGTTTTGAAGCCATTAATAATGCCAGCCTGTTTGAAAACGATCCTGAGTTGCAAATACAGGTCAGTTTCAACAAGGAAGCACGCACCATCACCATTGCCGACAATGGCATAGGGATGAGCAAGGCCGATGCGATAGAACACCTGGGCACGATCGCCAAATCCGGCACCAAGGAATTCTTTGGCAAGCTGTCTGGCGACCAGCAAAAAGACGCCGCCATGATAGGCCAGTTTGGTGTTGGTTTTTACTCCGGCTTTATCGTTGCCGACCGCATCACCGTAGAAAGCCGCCGCGCCGGTCTGCCTGCAGACCAGGCTGTACGCTGGGAATCCGAAGGTGCAGGTGACTTTAGCGTCGAAGACATCGTCAAGGAAGGCCGCGGCACCAGCATCACCCTGCACCTGCGTGAAGGCGAAGACGAGTTCCTGTCTGCGTGGAAACTCAAATCCGTGATCCGTACTTATTCCGACCATATCTCTCTGCCTATCAAGATGCAGAAAGAAGAATGGGACGAAGAGAAGAAAGAACAGGTTCTGAAAGACGAACTGGAAACCATCAACCAGGCCAGTGCCTTGTGGGCACGCAGCAAGTCTGACATCACGCCTGAGCAATATGATGAGTTCTACAAACACGTGTCGCATGACTACACCGCACCGCTGACCCACACGCATAACCGTGTTGAAGGCCGCAGCGAATATACACAATTGCTGTACATCCCATCACGCGCACCGTTTGACATGTGGGACCGCAATAAACGTGGTGGCATCAAGCTCTACGTCAAACGCGTATTCATCATGGATGATGCGGAACAACTGATGCCGGTCTATCTGCGCTTTGTCAAAGGTGTCATTGATTCGAATGACCTGCCTTTGAACGTCTCACGCGAAATCCTGCAGGAAAGCCGCGACATCAAGGCGATACGCGAAGGCTCGACCAAGCGCGTGCTGGGCATGCTGGAAGACCTGGCAAATGCGGATGGCGATGATGCTCAAGCAAAGAAAGACAAGTACGCGACTTTCTGGAAAGAATTTGGCCAGGTCCTGAAAGAAGGCGTGGGTGAAGATCATGCCAACAAGGAACGTATCGCCAAATTGCTGCGCTTTGCATCTACCCACAATGATAGCGATGCACAAAATGTCTCACTGGCAGATTACCTGAGCCGCGCCAAAGAAGGCCAGGACAAGATTTACTATCTCACGGCAGAAAGCTATGCCACTGCCAAGAACAGCCCACACCTGGAAATTTTCCGCAAGAAAGGTGTAGAGGTTTTGCTGCTGACTGACCGCGTTGATGAATGGATGCTGTCCTTCCTGAATGATTTCGAAGGCAAGGAACTGGCATCCGTCGCCAAAGGTGGCCTGGATCTGGGCCAGCTGGAAGATGAAGCAGAAAAGAAACAACACGAAGAAACCCAGACCGAGTTCAAAGACCTGGTCGAGAAGATGAAAACAGCCCTGGCAGACAAAGCCAAAGATGTGCGAGTGACTTTCCGTCTCACAGATTCACCAGCCTGCCTGGTCGCAGATGAGCATGATCTGTCTGGTAACCTGGCGCGCATGCTGAAGGCTGCAGGTCAGGCTGCACCAGAGTCCAAGCCTATACTGGAAGTCAACCCTGATCATCCTCTGGTACAGAAACTCAAGTATGAAGTCAACAAGTTCGACGACTGGTCACACCTGCTGTTTGACCAGGCCTTGCTGGCTGAAGGTGGCAACCTCAGCGACCCAAGTGCATTTGTAAAACGTCTCAATGAGATGTTGCTGAGCAAGTAGTAAGTATCTCTACAGCACAAAAAACGGACTCATATTGAGTCCGTTTTTTTATGCATCGTGTTCAACGTGAAGGGAAAATCTTGTCACGCTGCTGCTTCGCGAACCAGTCACGCAGCATTTGCTCTTCATAGCGGAAGGCAGAATTACCGGTAGCCAGACCGGATCTCATCAGAAAATTCATGTCCTTGATATTTTCTGTACCCGAAGCAATGCTCTTGCCTTTTTCGTCCTTCAGATCAAAAGTCAAAGTCATGCGTGGCCAATACAAATCCTTGATGATCCGTATATCACCAACGGTGTTACGGTAAAACGGGCGTACGTCGCCAGCCAGATCAACATCAGTGACTGTGATATCCCACTGATACGCATCGGGCAGTTTTTTTGCCAGGTCGGCAAATATTTGATCAAACTCCTTGATCATGCGTTCCTGGAAGCCTGACTTGGATTCATTGCCTGGGCGAATATCCGTATATTTCTCCGGCTCCTGCCAGGTCACTTTCACTTCGCCAGCCTGTACCTGTGTCGCCATCGCCATTGCCAGCAATATTGCACTTGTCATCAATTTCATCACTCCACCTCCTGTCCCATTCTACTGCAAATTAAATTGAAGCTTTTGTCATGCTTCAAGAATAGCCCAGCAAGACGTAAACAGCCAGACAGCTTTGTCATCAGTTATCATGAAATTTGTCACAAAGTTTTTCCATGCAAACGGCACCGGCCAATTACAGCTTTATGAAGGCACCAGAATCGAACCCACTTGCGCAAGCCCCTGTATTGCTGGGCTTCCCTCCTGTCATCAATGAGCACACCCATACCCTGATACTGGGAAGTTTCCCTGGCGCTGCTTCACTCACGGCAACGCAATATTATGCCTACAGGCAAAACCAGTTCTGGCGACTGGTATCAGCCTCTCTGGCAACAGACCTGGTCACACTTGATTACGAACAGCGCCTGCAAACTTTGCTGGCGCATGGCATAGGTTTATGGGATGTATTTCATTCCTGCGTGCGTGCAGGCAGCCTTGACTCAGCCATACGCGAGGGCAAACTCAATGACTTCAGCGGCTTGCGGCCAACACATCCGCATTTACGCAAGCTTTGCTTCAATGGCCAGACCGCAGGAAAAATGGCGACTTACTTCCAGCAACAGGGGTACCAGACGCTGATACTACCCTCATCCTCCCCCGCCCACGCAACACGCAGTTTTGCAGACAAATTACTCGACTGGCAGGCCGGACTGCAGCCTGCACCTGGCTGAAGATATCAGGTTATCAGAGCATGCAAACCTTGATGTGCTAAGCGCCTTGCTTGTTTGCCGCATCAGCGACAGGAGGCTTCTGCTTTTTCATTTCACCGGCATTTTTTAACAGCTCGTCAGCAACCGGACTGGCGCTCTTCAGACGCTGGTCTTTGCTGGCCTTGTAGGTATTACTTGTATGGACAAAATAAGTATCCTGCTGCCTGGCGGCTGATGGCGGCTTGTCACCCTCCGGTTTATTGCCTGTCGTGCTCAGCTTGACGGTATAGTACTCATCAGTGGCATTCTGCAGGAAACTGAGCTTGCCGGTATTTTCCCAGCATGCCTGCATCATTGGGCCCTGTTCTTCCACATCATCGGTACAGGCGCCACTATTGCTTTCGCCCATGTTCAATTCCAGCGCGATGACGGGTTTGGCGTCGCTCAAGGACACGATGAAGGCATAGTCATTGGTATAGCCCTGATGCATGTCTCCACCTTCAAACAAGAGACCAAACTTGTCCTTGCCAAGGCGGATCAGGTTGGCCATAGGTGCCATGCCATTTGCGCCATAGGCTGCGACTTCTTTCTTGCCCTTTTCGAACAGCCATTGCTTGCCGTTAAAGGCGAATATATACACAGAGACGACTGGAGCGGTCGCATGGCTTTGTTCCACAACACCGTCAAGAATTTGCTGACGCTGCACGACCAGTACGGCCTTCTTTTTACCAGCCTCGGTATAGGTGTCCGCCAGAAGGGCTGTGGCCAGGGTATCGGCCTGCCCCATATCCCAGGCTGCAGTATTTTTTTCAGGGAGCAAGACCCCGTGATGCTTTTCGTTATATGTGCCAAAAATCGCCAGCATGGCAGTATCGGCATTGAAAACCTCTGGCTTGGCAGGATCAAGGGGTTCACGGCCAAACAGGAAAAAAGCGGACAGGCCGAGCAAGGCGACAAAAATGAAGGCAGCAGCGGCTGTTTTTTTATATTTCATGTGGAAAACGGGGAAATAAATGAAAGTATGTGTCAATTTGGGCAAGGTGGGATTTTACCTCAGAGGCATCTTTCATAGCCATACTGACAATATAGTTTCCACAAGCGAAGCATCAGGCAAGTGCGCGCAAGTATAATTGCGTAAAAGTAACTCCTCCCTCAAGTTTTTCCGTCAAAATTCATTACAACTTGTATGGAAAATGTAAATTTGCTTTCGACACACACTATGAAGGTTAAAATAAGCGGATGCTGATCAAACGAAAATCCATAGAAGCCGAGGCCAATCACCGCTCTGGCCCCACCGCTGCTGCCCCGAAGAAGGTCAACCGCAAACCCAAATTTGCTCCTGTCACCTTATCCGAAATGGATGGGGTACGATTCCTGCATTTCGGTACCGAATGGGTGCAAGGTGCTATGCGCCTGCGAAAGCCCGACGCCATAGAACTCGAATACGCGCAACAGATGATGGCCTGGATGCTGTTCATCGATACGCCACAACAACTGGTGCAACTGGGACTGGGCACCGGTGCACTGACCAAGTTCTGTTACCGTCATTTCGAAGATGCCGCAGTCACCACGGTAGAACTTAATCCGTCTGTTATCGCCATTTGCGAAAGCATGTTCAAATTACCTGCCAATGACGAGCGCCTGCAAGTGCTGGAAATGGACGCCATGGACTTTGTCAATGATGACAATAATCATGGCCATATCGATGCCATGCAGGTGGATTTATATGATGCTACTGCCCGTGGCCCGGTACTCGACAGCGCTGAGTTTTATCAGGCCTGTGCAAATTGCCTGAAGGACGATGGCATATTGACAGTCAACCTGTTTGGCGACCACCCCAGCTATGCACGCAACCTCAAAGCCATGCGCTTTGCATTTGACACTGTGCTATGCCTGCCAGAAGTCCACGATGGCAATGTGGTTGCCCTGGCGTTCAAACGCAAGCCCGAATTGAATTTCCCTGAGTTGTACGAAAAAGCGGAACAGATCAAGGCGAGCACCAAATTGCCTGCAAAATCCTGGGTCAATGGGCTCAAGGCAGCCTGCGATCCCAAATAATGTCAAAATAATTTGATGAAAACGGTCACCAAGCATGAATAAACCAGCACACCGCAGCCTGAACCTGCAACAAATTTTTACCTGGCTGATGGCCGATGGCATCATCCCCAAGGAAGAAGCCAAGACCCAGTTCCACGCGACCCAGGGTTTGTTGAAAAACGGTCCGGCCAGCATGCATCCCCTGACTGCCGTTGCACAGGCCAGATTGCATTCGGCCATTTCACCGCATATTTTGCTGACGCTGGACTGGCTGACGGAATGGGCAGCCGCCAAGGTAAATTTACCTTTTTACCGCATTGATCCCCTGAAGATAGATTTCACCAGCGTATCCGATGTCATGTCGGCCTCTTATGCGACCCGCTTTAACATTCTGCCTGTGGAATCCACGGGAAATGTCATTGTCGTTGCGACTTCAGAGCCATTCAATACCGAATGGCAGGATGAAATACTGAAATTCAGCCGCAAGGAGATTCGCCTGGTGGTGGCGAACCCGCTGGAAATTTCGCAATACATCGTCCAGTTTTTCTCACTGGCCAAATCCATCAAGGATGCGCGCAAGTCAAACAAGAATGATGCCAACCTGCGTCAGAACTTTGAGCAACTGATAGAGATAGGCAAGACCAATAAGCAGGTCGATGCGAATGACCAGCACATCGTCAATATCGTCGATTGGCTGTGGCAATTTGCCTTTGATCAGCGCGCCTCGGATATCCATCTCGAGCCCAAACGCGATATTTCCGTCATCCGTTTCCGTATCGACGGTGTCTTGCACCAGGTATATCAGGTACCAGCCACTATCATGATCGCCATGACAGCCCGTATCAAATTGCTGGGCCGCATGGACGTTATCGAAAAACGTCGTCCGCAGGATGGTCGTATCAAGACCCGTACCAGTGAAGGCCAGGAGGTGGAACTGCGTTTATCCACCCTGCCTACGGTGTTCGGCGAAAAAATGGTCATGCGTATTTTTGATCCTGAAGTTGTGGTCAAGACCCTGCCCGAACTCGGTTTCCCCATCAATGATGCAAAACGCTGGGATCACCTGACCAGCAAGCCACATGGCATCATCCTGGTGACCGGGCCTACCGGTTCCGGTAAAACCACGACCCTGTACACCACCCTTAAAGCGCTGGCGACACCAGACGTGAATGTCTGTACCGTAGAAGACCCTATCGAGATGGTGGAAGGCTCGTTCAACCAGATGCAGGTGCAATCTGCGATAGACCTGAGTTTTGCCGATGGCATACGTGCCCTCATGCGTCAGGATCCTGACATCATCATGGTCGGTGAGATACGCGATTTGCCAACTGCCGAGATGGCCATACAGGCCGCACTGACAGGTCATTTGGTCTTATCCACCCTGCATACCAATGACGCGCCTTCAGCCATCATGCGTCTGCTGGAACTTGGTGTGCCTTATTATTTATTGGAAGCAACCATCATAGGCATCCTGGCCCAGCGCCTGGTCAGAACCCTGTGCATCCACTGCAAATCTCCCGAAGGTGAACTGCAGGATGCTGTCTGGGACACCCTCACTGAGGGCTGGGGCATCAGCAAACCCGAGAAAATCTATAAACCCGTCGGCTGCCCGGAATGCCGCCAGACCGGTTTCATGGGACGTACAGGCTTGTATGAATTGCTGACAGTCACCCTGCCTTTCAGCAAACTGATCACTGAGAATGCCGATATCCATGCCCTGCGTGCCCAAAGCATCAAGGATGAGATGAAACCCTTGCGCATTGCAGGCGCATATAAGATCATCGAAGGTGTTACCACGGCAGATGAGGTTCTGAAAGTCACTTCATCACTGATCTAGCTTAGTTTTCTGGGAAGGCGGGGATGCGTTCAACACCGGAAAGTGATACGCGACAACTACTATGGCAAATGCTGGTGCTTGCCATACTGTATGCGGCACTTGGACGCCTTTCCCTGTTGCTTGCCATCCCGCCAGGCTATTCCATCGCCATCTATCCTTCTGCCGGTGTTGCCCTGGGCATGGTGCTTACCGGAGGCTACCGCCTCTTGCCCGGTGTAGCCATCGGTGCCTTCGTTGCCAATTTACTCATTAACCTGAACATTTTGGCAACATCAATACCAATGCCCTGATTGCCTCAACCATCGTCGCTGCTGGTGCCAGCCTGCAAACCCTGGTAGCTTGCAAACTGATCCTGAAGAAATTGCATGACAACCTGGCCCTGGATACAGACAGGGCTATTTTTCAGTTTTTTATCTATGGCGGCGGGGTTGCCTGCCTCATCAACGCCAGCATCAGCGTCACTGCGCTGGTCGCTCTGGGTGTCATCCCCTGGCAGGATTTTTTCAATAACTGGATAGGCTGGTGGGTAGGCGATACCTTTGGTGTGCTGACGATTACCCCCATCATCATGGTGATCTATGGCAAGCCGCGTGAGATATGGTATGCCAGACGCTGGAGTGTCC
The DNA here is from genome assembly GCF_009937975.1 of Undibacterium sp. YM2. NCBI lineage: Bacteria > Pseudomonadati > Pseudomonadota > Betaproteobacteria > Burkholderiales > Oxalobacteraceae > Undibacterium > Undibacterium sp. YM2. The sequence continues at coordinate 1,491,008 of NZ_AP018441.1, read as the reverse complement.
TGGTGCCCCTGCTGATATGCCTGCTGCTGGTGATTACCGCATTTACCTTTACCCGTTACCGCGAAGAACAAAAGCAGCAGCTTGAATTCCGCCTGAAAGCTGAACGCATAGGCCAGAACCTGCAAAACAAGCTGGATACACATGCAGACATCATGCGCAATATCGAGCGCCTGTATGCCAGCTCCATACAGGTCAACCGTAATGACTTTGCCACCTTTGTCAGTCATACCCTGCAAAGCCAGAAAGCCATTTCCTTCTTGTCCTGGGTGCCAAAGGTAGATCTGCAACACCGCGAAAACTTTGAAGTCAATGTATTACGCGAAGGTTTCGCCAATTATCAGATACAGGAGATGAATGAGTTTAATCAGCTCGTGGAGGTCGGTGTCAGGGATGAATATTATCCCATCAGGTACATAGAGCCTTTTTTCGATAATCACCAGATGTTTGGCTATGACATGGGCTCTACCACCGCCCGCAGGATAGCGATTGAGGATGCGCGTGACAGTGGTCACCTGACAGTCACCGACCCTTTAATTTCAAGCGAGACCGATGGCAGGGAACAATTGCATGTGCTGCTGTTTGCGCCAGTCTATGAAAATGGCAAACCGCAAGAAACCATGGAACAAAGAAAGGATGCTTTTTCAGGAGCGGCTGTCAGCATGATACGCATGGCTGACGTCGTCAGGGAAATCCTGTCGAATGAAGACATGCGCAGCGTACGTATCAAATTCTATGACCTTTCCTACCCTGGCAAGAAAGGTATATTCATCGATGAAATCAGTGGACTGACCCCGACTTATTTATTCCAAACCACCATCAACTTTGGTGGCAGACAATTCGCATTACTGGCACAGCCTTCATCAGAATACTGGCGCACCCACGTCGCCTGGATCACCTGGATCACCATGATAGGCGGCCTGCTGTTCACAGGCCTGCTGGGCGCTTACCTGCTGGTCGCAACAGCCCATACTTTTGGCATAGAAAGCCTGGTCGCACAAAGAACGGCAGAGCTGCACGACAGCGAAGAAAGACTGCGTACCATACTCGATAACGCGGCAGAAGGCATACTGACCACGAATGAACATGGCATCATAGAATCAGCCAACCGTTCTGCCGAGGTTTTGTTGAAATATGCACATGGCAGTCTGCGTGGCAGAAACATGTTCAGCCTTTTCCCTGACCCAGAATCACTGCAATTCCTGACTACCCATTTGCGTACGACCAGTCGTGAAAGACAATTTGAAGTGGCTGGAAAAAGCGAACGCAAAGAATTGCTGGCCAGGCAAAAAGATGGTCATGACGTACCGGTGGAGCTCGCAATCACCCGCGTACGTCTGGGCATGCAAGTCTTGTATGTCATCATCGTGCATGACCTGTCCGAGAAAAAACGGGTGGAAAAACTCAAAAATGAATTTGTCTCTGCAGTGTCCCACGAGCTGCGCACGCCGCTGACTTCTATCCGTGGTGTGCTGGGTCTGCTGGCAGGTGGAGTTGCCGGAGACATTCCGGAAAAAGCACAGGCCATGCTGGTTATGGCGAATGACAATGCCAAACGCCTGACTGCACTCATCAATGATTTGCTGGACTTTGAAAAGCTGGAATATGGCAGCATGCAATTCCATTTCGAGACACTTTCCCTGGCTGAATTGATAGACAGCAGCCTGCAGTCCAACCTCGGCTATGCACAGAGTTTTGATATAGGCATACAGTATGAATCAACGATAGATAAGGCTGTCATGGTCAGGGTGGATTCACAGCGTTTTGTACAGGTCCTGTCCAACCTGCTGTCGAATGCCATCAAGTTCTCGCGGCCGCATGGACAAATTGATGTGCGCGTCACGCTCGACCATGGGCAGGCACGCATAGAAGTACAAGACTTTGGCATAGGTATTTCAGAAGAATTCAAGAGCAGCATCTTCCAGAAGTTCACCCAGGAAGATGCCAAGGCTGCCCGCAAATATGCCGGTACCGGACTGGGTCTTAGCCTGACCAAGACCATGATAGAAAAAATGGGCGGGCAGATCGGCTTCACCAGCACAGAAAACCTTGGCTCCTGCTTCTATATCACCTTACCGCTCGTGACCGCAGCCACTGCTGCCGCGACGCCCTCTGTCACCGAGGCATAGCGCAGGCGTGCACCCAGCTCCAGTTTGATGCGCTGGTTTTGCATGCGCCTTGATTCTGACATGAAAGACAATAATACGGGGCTGACCTGCTGCGCCAGTTCAGCACGCGGCAAGCGTGGCGGGCGTGGCAATGCAAACGCATCGGCCACCAGGTCAAAATAAGCCGCCATCTTCATGTCGCTGTCATCGACCGCATGATAGACACGATTGGGCAGCGCCCGGAACAAGGCCAGTTTGATCAATTGCGCCAGATCATCTGCGTGGATGTGGTTGGAATATACATCATCAGCTTCAAGCAATGCGGGCGTGCCCTTGTGCAAACGTTCCAGTGGCAGGCGGTTTGCCGCATAGATGCCAGGCACGCGCAGGATGGACAGGCAGGATTGACTGCGCCGCGCCCAGGCCCGCAGGCAGCTTTCTGCCGCCACGCGGCGCAGTGCACGGGCATTCTGTGGCCTGACTGTGCGGGTCTCGTCAAACCAGGCCCCCGCACAGTCACCATACACACCAGTGGTGCTGACATAAACAAGGCGGCCCTTGTCAGGTAAAATGGCGATCAAATTTTGTGTGCGCCTGTCGGCTTTGCCTTCTGAGGGTGGCGGTGCCAGATGGACAACGTAGCCTGCCAGGCCTTTGAGGCGGGCCAGGCGGTCTGGCTGGTCCAAGTTCCCCAGCAAGGGAATGGCACCGGCGTTGCGCAATTCTGTGCAGCGCTCAGCCTGGCTGGTCAAGGCAAAAATGCGGAAATGCTGGCGTAACAAGGGCAAGAGGCGCATGCCCACATCGCCACAACCTATGATGAGCAAGCGTGGCTTGCCAATTTGTTTAAACTGTTTATTCATGTTCAGGATAGTATGACTTTTCAAGTAAGCGTCACCCCCAGTGGCCGTCAATTTAGCTGTGAAGAAGATGAAACCGTATTGTCGGCAGCGCTGCGCGCAGGCGTCATCTTGCCATACGGTTGTAAAAATGGTGCATGTGGTTCTTGTAAAGGCAAGATCGCCAGTGGTACCGTGCAGCATGGCCCCCACCAGCAACGTGCCCTGAGCGAGCTGGAAGAAACCCAGGGCATGTCCCTGTTCTGTTGCGCCAGGCCACAATCAGACCTGACCATAGAAGCGCGCGAAATCGTCGCTGACGGTGACTACCCGGTCAAGAAAATGCCTAGCCGCATTGCCAAACTGGAAAAGCTTTCGCACGACGTCATGCTCATCGCTCTGCAATTACCAGCCAATGAGCGCCTGCAATACCGCGCCGGTCAATACATAGAATTCCTGCTCAGAGACGGCAAGCGCCGTAGCTACAGCATGGCGAATGCCCCGCATCTGGATGAGCATATCACTTTGCATGTACGCCATATGCCGGGTGGACTGTTCACCGACCAGGTTTTTTCCACCCTAAAAGAACGTGACATCCTGCGCTTTGAAGGACCGCAAGGCACGTTCTTCCTGCGTGAAGATAGCGAAAAACCAATTATCCTGCTGGCTTCCGGCACAGGCTTCGCCCCTATCAAGGCTCTGGTGGAGCACCTGATCCATATTGAGTCCAAGCGCCCGGTCAGCCTGTACTGGGGTGGCCGCCGCCCGGCGGACCTGTATATGCATGCGCTGTGCAAGGAATGGGAACAGCAAATACCTGGCTTTAACTACATCCCTGTCGTTTCTGACGCCTTGCCTGAAGATGCATGGACAGGCCGTAGCGGTTTTGTGCACCAGGCCGTGATAGCTGATCATGCAGACTTGTCTGCTTATCAAGTGTATGCCTGCGGCGCCCCTGTCGTGGTTGACTCAGCCAAGCGCGACTTTACGGCGCAGTGTCAACTGCCAGCAGACGAGTTCTATGCAGATTCGTTTACTTCTGAGGCTGACCTGGCAAACTGAATACTTTTTGCGTAACTACCTGAAAATTTATTTTGACGCAGTGCGCAAAAAGTCCTACTATCCGTTTTATGAAAATTTTTACTGACATGTCCTCACCAAATATTGCACGACGTCGCAACTCGCTGAGCGAGCCTGGGCCGATGTAGGAGTGAGCGTGCGCGTAAAAAGCTGCACCACGAATATCCAGCCACAGGTTCCGCCCTGTGGCTTTTTTTTACCTTGAGTTTTTATCTATCCCCACCCACTGTAACGACCTTAGGAGTCTTGAAATGGAATTCAGTCAGTACAACGTAAATTCCCTGATGTACATCACCCCACGCCCCGAACTGGTGTTCGTTGAAGGCAAGGGCATGTACCTGACTGATCACAAGGGCAAGCGATATCTGGATTATCTGCAAGGCTGGGCGGTCAACTGCCTCGGCCATTGCCCTGATGTGATCCATGAAGCACTGGTCACACAATCAAAAAAATTGCTGAACCCCTCCCCGGCTTTCTATAACGCCCCTATGGTGGAGTTTGCTGATCTGCTGACGAAGAACTCCTGCTTTGACCGCGTGTTTTTCACCAACAGCGGTGCAGAGGCCAATGAAGGCGCAGTCAAGCTGGCACGCAAGTGGGGTCAGTTGAACAAGAATGGTGCATTTGAAATCATTACCTTCGACCATGGTTTCCATGGCCGCACACTGGCGATGATGTCAGCCTCCGGCAAGCCAGGCTGGGACACGATCTTTGCGCCGCAAGTCAGCGGCTTCCCTAAAGCAGATTTGAACGATATCGCTTCAGTAGAAAAACTGATCACTGACAAAACCGTCGGTGTCATGCTGGAACCAGTACAAGGCGAAGGCGGCGTCATTCCAGCCAGCCCCGAATTCATGCAAGGCCTGCGTGAGTTGACGAAGAAGCATGGCCTGCTGCTCATCGTTGATGAAGTACAGACTGGCATGGGCCGTACTGGCGAATTGTTTGGCTATCAGTTGTCCAACATAGAACCAGACATCATGACCCTGGCAAAAGGCATAGGCGGTGGCGTACCACTGGGTGCCCTGCTGTGCCGTGAAGAAGTAGCCTGCTTTGTCCCTGGTGACCAGGGCGGCACTTATAACGGCGCGCCTTTGATGGCTGCCGTCGGCAAAGCTGTATTCAATGAAGTCAACCAGCCCGGGTTTCTCGCCTCAGTCAAAGAGAAAGGCGAGTACCTGAGCCAGCAACTGGAAAAACTGTCTGAGGAATTCGGCATGCAAGGCGAACGTGGCTTTGGTCTGCTGCGTGCCTTGAAGCTCGGTGAGAATATCGGTGGCAAGCTGGTTGAAGCTGCCCGCGACATGGAGCCTGTTGGTTTGCTCATCAATTCACCTCGCCCAGACCTGCTGCGCTTCATGCCTGCATTGAATGTGACGAAGGAAGAAATTGATCAATTGATCAGCATGTTGCGTGTCGTAATACAACAAGTCAAAAACTCAGCCTGAGCGTCAAGATAAAGAAAATGGCTTGTATTGTGAAAGCAATACAGGCTTTTTTTTACGCCAAGAGCATTGCCTCTAAAGCATGTTTAATATTTATCAATCTGTATTTAATCTGAATTTATTCTATATATAATGCGCAATTCCATTCCAGCAATGAAAGCGCGCATGCCTCACTTTTACAAGCCTCTCGCCCTCAAAATCGCCTTTGGTGTTTTCGGCAGCCTGTTCTTGCTTCAGGCTCCAGTTTCGCATGCCGCGGCTGAACCTATCCCTATTGCGAGTTTTTTCAAAGGATCGCAATTTCAAGATGCCCGCCTGTCTCCGGATGGCAAAAACATCGCCATGATCATGAAGGGTGCGAATGACCGTATGGTGCTGGCAGTGCTGGAAATTGGCCAACTGCGCCCGGAAATTATTGCCAATTATGAAGACAAGGATGTGCACTCCTTCCACTGGATCAATAATGACAGGCTGGTCTACGATCTGACAGATCTGCAATACAAAGAAGTCCAGCGCATTTTCAGACCTGGCTTATATGCGGTAAATAAAGACCGCAGCAAACGTGTACGCCTGGTCACACATCAGTTTACCAATCCCGGCACCAAGGTGGTAGGTGAATTACCTTGGTACACCGACTTTCTGGACATCGCTCATGATTTAAATTCGCCAGACATCTATGTCACTCAAGCTACCGAAGCCGGGTCTGGTATCTATGATCTATATCGCCTTAACACGATAACAGGCAATACTGAACTTATTCCACGCCCCGGCAAGGTCAACGCATGGTTGATAGACAAGGCTGGGGTTGCACGTGCCGCAGTCACGACAGAAGAAGACAAATCTGTCCTTAACTATAAAGACCCGAAAACCAATGCCTGGCGCAAACTGGCAACATCCAGCTGGACATCCGATGACAGGATAACGCCTGTGTTTTTTAGTCCGGAAGGTGATTTATATGTACGCGCCAACAATGGCAAGGAATTCAGCTCACTGTATCGTTTTGATCTGGAAAAAAATCAGCTCGAAGCAGATCCGGTAATTTCATTGAAAGGCTATGACTTTACTGGTCAGTTGATCTACAACGCTCCGCAAAAGAAGGTGTTGGGCCTGCGCTATGAAATGAGCAGGCCTGCAACCATATGGTTTGATGAAACCCTGGCGGAAAAACAAAAGCAGATTGATGCGCTTTTGCCTGATACCCATAACGCCCTGCACTTCCCTTCTGACCTGAAAACCAATATCGCTCTGGTTTATTCTCATTCAGATATCGTACCTGGCACATGGCAACTGTTTGACTTCAATTCAAAAAAATTGATACGCCTGGGTGTCAGCAAACCTGACATTAAACCTGAGCAGATGGCAGAAAAACAGATGCTGAATTATGCAGCGCGTGACGGCCTGCAAATCCCGGTTAACCTGACCCTGCCGCCAAACAGCACGGGCAAAAATCTGCCAGCCGTAGTACTGGTGCATGGTGGCCCCTATTTGCGCGGCAATCACTGGAACTGGAATCCGCAAGCACAATTCCTGGCCTCGCGCGGTTATGCTGTCATCGAACCGGATTATCGCGGCAGTACGGGCTATGGTGCAAAACACTTCCGCGCGGGTATCAAGCAATGGGGCTTGGCCATGCAGGATGATGTTGCCGACGCCGCCAAATGGGCAGTCGCTCAGGGCTATGTTGATCCAAAACGTATCTGCATAGCGGGTGCGAGCTATGGTGGTTATGCAACCCTGATGGGCCTGATCAAAGACCCCGACATCTTCCGCTGCGGCATAGAATGGGTGGGGGTGACCGATATCAATCTCATGTACGACATCCACTGGAGTGATTTTTCAGACGAATGGAAATGGTTCGGCATGCCAGTGCTGATTGGTGACCAGGTCAAGGATGCAGCCCAGTTGAGGGCGACTTCACCTTTGCAAAACACCGACAAGCTGACACGTCCCTTGTTGATGGCTTATGGCAAGCGTGACCGTCGTGTTCCGATCGACCATGGTACTCAATTCTATAAAGCCATCAAGGAAAAAAATTCCAGTGTTGAATGGGTGGAATACGCAGAAGAAGGCCATGGATTCTTCCTGCTCAAAAACAATGTTGACTTCTGGGGCCGTGTGGAGAAATTCCTTGATCAGAATATAGGCAAAGGCCAGCCGCTGGCGGCATCAGACGCCGGTAAATAAACGCTCCTGCAAAAAGGCCACGAAAGTGGCCGTCTTCAGTGCCAGCCAGTCACGCGCTGGATACACTGCATACACCGGTGAGCCGCTGGGCAGTTGATAATTGTCCAGCACCGCCACCAACTCACCACTTTGTAAGTGCTTGCTGACGATGAGTTTATCGATCAGCACTATGCCAGCGCCTGAGCATGCAGCAGCCACCAGGGCAAGACCATTATTGGATTGGAAGTGGCTGCTCACTCTGACCTTTTTCACCTCGCCATCCTGTAGCAAAGTCCATTCATCATGGGCGCGCCCTGCGCTGATGTACAGCAGGCAGGCATGCTGTGCCAGGTCCTCTGCCACAACAGGATGTCCAGCATGCGCCAGATAGCCAGGTGATGCGCAAAGTATGCGCTGACTATCGACAAGCTTGCGCGCTATCAGGCTGGAGTCTTCCAGGTGAGAAACACGGATGGCAACATCAATCTGTTCGGCAATCAGATCGACCAGCCTGTCTTCGACTTGCAGGGCAAAATCAATTTGCGGATAACGTTTGCAAAACTCCATCATGACCGGCACCAGCCGGGTGACCGCTGGAACGGGGCAGGTCACACGCAAGCGCCCTCTGACTTCTTGCTGGTGTTGTCCCGCCATTTGTTCTATGTTGGCTAATGCGGTATCGATGCGCTGCGCCTCATGCAAGACTTGTTCACCTATCTCGGTCAGGGTCAGCTTGCGGGTGGAGCGCTGTATCAGCCGTGCACCGAGGTCCTGCTCCAGTTTGGCCAGTTGCCGCGATAGCAAGGACTTGCCACAGCCCAGTTGTACGGCTGCCTTGCTGATGCTACCTGCGCGGATAATGGTGGCAAATACAGCAAGATGTTGTGGATTCAGCATGATATGCCCTCTTTTTTGCTTCGACATTGTCCTGATTTTGACAACAATATTATGCAATATACCTGACTTATCAAGCAACAATAAGCAACCTATACTGCTTTCCATGGTCAGCAGCGTGCTGCCACAATAAATTCCCAGTAAGTCCTCACCATCCGACAAAGGAAAAAACATGAACGCCATCAATTCTCAATTCAAACTTGCAGCCCGCCCACAAGGCAGTGTCAAAGCCAGCGATTTTAATCACGTCAAAGAGCGATTGCGTGATTTGCAGGCAGGCGAAGTGCTGATCAAGAACCTGTATATCTCGCTCGACCCAGCCATGCGCGGCTGGATGAATGAGAGCAAAAATTCTTATATGCCACCAGTGGCGATAGGCGAAGTCATGCGCGCCCTGGCTGTTGGTCAGGTCGTAGAATCGAATAATCCAAAGTTTGCAGTCGGTGATCATGTCAGTGGCATACTGGGCATGCAGGAATATGCCTACTCTGATGGCAATAGCATCAGCAAGGTTGATCCAAAACTGGCCCCTCTGCCACTGTACCTGAGCACCCTGGGCATGCCAGGCATGACTGCCTACTTTGGTTTGCTCGAAGTCGGCCAGCCCAAGGAAGGTGATACGGTCGTAATATCCGGCGCAGCCGGTGCAGTCGGTACCATCGTTGGTCAGATTGCCAAGATCAAGGGCGCACGCGTGGTTGGTATCGCCGGTGGTGCCGACAAGGTTCGTTACCTGACAGAAGAACTGGGCTTCGATGCTGCCATCGATTATAAGAGCGAAGATGTCAGCGCCGCCTTGAAGCAGCATTGCCCTAAAGGCATAGACGTGTATTTCGATAATGTCGGCGGTGATATCCTTGATGCGGCCCTCGCGCAACTGGCTTTTGGTGCCCGCGTGGTGATTTGCGGTGCGATCTCCCAATACAATAATACGACCCCTATCAAGGGCCCATCAAACTACCTGAACCTGATGGTCAAACGTGCCACGATGAAAGGTGTGATGGTATCCGACTTTTACCCACGTGCCATGGAAGCGGCGATGGTCATGGGTGGCTGGATCATGTCTGGCAGATTGAAAAGCCGTGAAGACATCGTTGAGGGCCTGGAAAATTTCCCTGAGACCTTCCAAAAACTGTTCACAGGTGAAAACAATGGCAAGCTGATCTTGAAAGTAGCTGGAGTCTAAGGAAAATAGTAAGCATCGATAGTAAGCATCAAATGAAAAGCCACCAGCATGCTGGTGGCTTTTTGCTAAAGCTTAGTTACTTATGGCTTCAACACAAAGTGCAGCACAGACAAAGCAGGCAAAGTGTAACTGAACTTGTTCTTGGAGATATTGCTGAGCCCGCTCCTTGCAGTGATATTGGTGCTGCTGCCACTGACACCCCAGACCTGGGCATATTTCAAATTCACAGGATGGCTGAGTTGAAAGCTGCTCGTAACATTAGTGCTCTGGCGGTTGATGGCAATAACGTGGATGACATTAGGGTCATTGACATCGACCGCTGCATACACGGCTGCATTGCTATTATTGCTGGAAACCGCCTTCACAGAAGTTGCAGGGAATACCGACTTATTCCCATCATAATTTCGGTAAATCTTGAAGCCTGCAGCAATGTATTGTTCTGCATCGCCAAAATAAGTCGCCAGATACACGCCTTGTTTGCCAAAGGTACCCAGTGCATCTGCCTGGGCAATCGCGCCTGTGATATCGCTCTTACCACCAAAATCATATTCAGTCACCGCCAGTTTGGTGCCTGGATAAAAATCATTGATGGCTTGTTGCAGCTTGGGCAGCATTTGCAGAGAGCGCCCGTCAGTGAAACCGTTACCGTTCTGGGTAATCCAGCTAGGTTCTACATAAGTCGCATCCCACAAACTGCGCGCGGCCTGCACACGGTCAGTGGCATTGTAAGAAGCTTGTGGATAATAGTGAAAAGAAAACACGTCGAGCAAACGACGACCGGCGCTTTGCGAAGCCTGGTTCATTTTTGCCAGATAGGCGTTCGCCATGGCCATGCCGTTGTATCGATAACGGTCGCCAGTATTATTGCTGTAATAAGGCTCTACATTGTATTGCGCCCAGTCAGATGGCTGATGCGAGGCTGAACCGTCCCACACTGCCCACAGGCTGAACAGACCAAGGTAACCGCTGATTGCCGGCCCAAAGGTCTCTGCGCTGGCGTCCATGCGTTTGACCGTCTTTGCGAGGCTGATATTTCTTTGCAAGACATCGGTGACCGTAGTCAACGTTGGGTACAGATTCGCATGTGTGCCGCTTTCTCCGCTGTTGGTAGTCCAGTGATGCCAGAGATCTGGCTCATTATCGAGTTCATAGCCTTTGACACCATTTGCAGATGACGCATTGCCGTATTTCTGTGTCAGGAAATTGATTTCTTCATCTATATAGACGACACCATCATTAAGGCCCGGCGTCAGGCTCAGGCCACCAGCCGCAGCGGGCTTGTCATTGATGATATTGACCCAGCGTGCAGTATCCACATTTGATGGCCCGGCAGTGCTCTGCCACAGCTGGGAACCCATGCAAGTGCTTGGCGGATTGAGGTTGATGATGTCTTTGGGCAGCTTGCCAGCGGCAGGCAATTGCAGCAAGGAATAAGTGCCCAGCACCAGCGACTGGTCCTGGAAACTTTGTAAGGCTGCACCAGGGGTGTAGTAGGCCAGGCCATTATTTGAATTGGGATTGCCCGCTCCGGCTGTCGCACTGACACCCGCATTGGATGAATGGCACCAGTCATTACCAGAATTGCTGACGCCATTTTCCCAGTTGTAGCTGGTCATATTATTACCACCCAGGCGGCGCGAGCGCAGGTTCAGGCTTTGCAGACTGGCTTGCCCGCCCTGATTGGCCCAACCAGCACGACCGGTTCCATCGGCATAAGCGTTATAACCATAGATCAAAGGGCTGATGGTCTTGCGCTCTGCCTGGGTATCAATGGAAAATGTGACATTCTGCGCCGACGTTGTCGAAATTTCTGCCGAAATACCCAGAATTAAAAGAACTTTGCACAAGCTGACTTGTCTCATGAGGCACCCTTGGTCTGCTCGTCGATAAATTATTTCCAAGTGGAAATTTAACGTTCAGGGTACTTCATCATTTTTAACAATTCAAGAAATATCCGGCGGGTAAATGTAACCGTAAGACACATTAGTCAGTATTTTGCTTGGTAACAGTAAAAAAACTGCTTACAGAATGTTGCAAATCCCGTTATTGATATAGCTTTTGTTATAGCTTTTATCCCGCCTTTGTATGTATTTGAGGCTGTTTTTGTTTGTAGCACCGCTTTGCCATTTGCATTTCAATTAGTACAAGTATTTATAAAAAACCATCCAAATCCATTTTCGAGAATAACAATGAGACTAAGCAAACTCGCCCTCGCTCTTAGCCTGTCCAGTCTGGCAACAACCGTACTTGCAGCACCTGCCTATTATCGTTTCCCCAGCATACGTGGTGATGCTGTGGTGTTTACCGCAGAAGGCGATCTATGGAAAGTGGCAAGCAGTGGTGGCCAGGCGCAAAGGCTGACCAGCCATCCTGCGGCAGAAGTCTTGCCCGCCATCTCACAAGATGGCAAGTGGCTGGCGTTTTCTGCTGCTTACGAAGGTGCAACCGAAGCTTATGTCATGCCCATGGCAGGTGGTGTACCAAAGCGCATCAGTTTTGAAAATGACCAGGTATCTGTCTTGGGCTGGACAGCCAGCGGCGAAGTACTGGTTACGACATTGAACAGCACAGGCCCGGCTTCGCACCGCATCATCGCCGCCATCAATCCGCAAACCCTGATGCGCAGGGTATTCCCGGTGGCAGATGCGAATGAAGCTGTGCTCGACGAAAGCGGCAAGTATCTGTACTTCACCCGCTTTGGCCTGCACATGACGAATGACAACGCCAAGCAATATCGCGGTGGCGCTACTGCACAAGTCTGGCGTTATGACGTGCAGACCAAGACTGAAGCCACGCAATTATTTGCCGACGACAAAAGCAACAACCGCCGCCCCATGCTATGGAAGGGCAAACTCTACTTTATCAGCGACCGCAATGGCGCCTTCAATATCTGGAGTGCCAATCTCGACGGCACAGATGCCCGCGTCCTGACCCAGCACAAGGAATGGGAAGTACGCAACCCCAGCATAGCCGATGGCAAGATAGCCTATCAACTCGGTGCCGACTTGCATGTACTCGATATCAGCAATGCCAAAGACCAGACCCTGACTATAGACCTGGTGTCTGACTTTGATCAGCAGCGCAAGCGCCAGATCAAGACTCCCATGGAGTATCTGTCGAATGTAGAAATCGCCGGCAAGGAAGAACGTCTGCTGTTCACTGCGCGCGGACGCCTGAGCATAGCAGGCTCTGGCCCGCAAAGGCGCATAGACTTGCCCGTGCCAGAGAACGCCCGTGCGCGCGAAGCCGTATTTTCACATGATGACAAATCCGTGTATGCCATTGTCGATACTACCGGTGAAAATGAAATCTGGAAATTCCCGGCCAATGGCCTCGGCAAACCAGAGGTCCTGACTACCAATGGTGATGTACACCGCTACCGTATCATCCCCTCCCCTGATGGCAAATGGCTGGCGCATACGGACAAGCGCGGCAGGCTGTGGTTGCTGGACCTGGCGACCAAGACCAATCAAGTCATTGATGATGCAGGCAAGATAAGTGCCGAGAGGCAGGAAGAAGTCATCTGGTCACCAGACAGCAAGACCATCGCCATCGTCAGGGCAGACAATAAGCTGCAAAGACCACAGATAGGCCTGTACTCGCTGGAAAGCAAACAGATTCACTTTGTCACCAGCGACCGTTATAACTCGCACGCACCAGTGTTCTCTCCCGATGGACGCTGGCTGTATTTTTACTCTGAGCGCAATTTCCAGGTCAGCAACCGTGCCCCCTGGGGTGACCGCAATATGGGGCCGCATTTCGAGAAGCGTACTGGCCTGTATGCACTTGCTTTGCAGGCTGGGAACCGCTTCCCCTTCAAGGCCGACGATGAGTTGAGTAAATCCAGCGACAAGACAACTGACAAACCGGCAGACAAAGATAAGGACAAAGAGAAAACTGACGACAAGAGCGCCGACAAGTCAAAAGACAAGCCAGCCGATAAAACTGAAGAAGCCAAGAAACCTGCCAAGCCCGTCCTCCCTGCCATACAGTATACCGGTCTGGCCGAGCGCTTGTATCAGGTACCACTGGCGTATGGCAATTACCGCGACCTGGCCATTGATGAAAAACGACTGTATTTCACTGAAGCGGAAGGCACGGATGGTAAGTCCACGTTGAAAACCTTGGCGATCAGCAAGACTTCACCACAACCCGACATTTTTGCTGGCAACATACGCCAGTTTGATTTGTCTGCCGACAAAAAACACGTGTTTTATCGTCAGCAAATTGGCACTGGGCCACAGGAATTCTTTGTTGTCGAAGCCGGTGCAAAACAACCGGGCGATGTCAGCAAATGCAAAGTCAATATTAACGACTGGGCTTTCTTCCTCAGTCCTAAACTTGAATGGCAGCAAATGTATGCCGATGCCTGGCGCATGCACAGGGACTTTTTGTTTGACGACAAAATGCGCGGCGTAGACTGGAGCAAGGTACGTAGCAAATATGCACCATTGGTGGACCGCATCACCGACAGGGCAGAGTTGAATGATGTATTGGGCATGATGGCCAGCGAAGTCAGCACCCTGCACTCACAAAGTCGCCCTGGCGATATACGCCGTGCAGCACCGGAAGGACAGGCTGCCTCACTCGGTGCGGTCTTGAGCCGCAGCAATGGTGGATACCGCATCGACCATATCTATCATACTGAAGCAGAATTGCCATCTGAGCGCACTCCCCTGTCGCAACCTGATCTGGACATCAAGGAAGGCGACGTCATCACCGCCATCAATGGTCAGCCTGTGATGGAAGCACGTGATATTTCAGACCTGCTGATCAACCAGGCAGACAAGCAGGTATTAATGCATGTCAAACGTGGTGACCAGGCAACACGAGCTGTCATCGTCACACCTGTCAATATGATGAAGCATGCGAATCTGCGTTACAGCGACTGGGAACAAAGCCGCAGCGAACAAGTCAACAAGGCTACGCAAGGCCGCATTGGTTACCTGCATCTGCGTGCCATGGGTGCCCAGGATATCAACAGCTTTGCCCGTGATTTTTACAGCAATATAGAACGTGACGGCCTCATCATCGACGTGCGCCGCAACCGTGGCGGCAATATCGACAGTTGGGTCATAGAAAAACTCTTGCGCAAGGCCTGGGCTTTCTGGGCATCACCAACCTCTGCACCCTACACCAATATGCAGCAGACCTTCCGTGGCCATCTGGTGGTACTGGTGGATGAACTGACTTACTCTGATGGCGAAACATTTGCCGCCGGCATCAAGGCCCTGAAGCTGGGGCCACTGGTAGGCAAACGCACCGCAGGTGCAGGCGTCTGGCTGTCGGATAATAATTCACTGTCAGACAATGGCATGATCAGGGCAGCAGAAAACGCACAATTTGGCATGGATGGCCGCTGGCTGGTAGAAGGTGTAGGTGTAGCACCCGATGTCGAAGTCGATAACCTGCCACACGCAACCTTCAATGGCAAAGACCAGCAACTCGAAGCAGCAATACAATTACTGGAGAAAAAATTGAAAGAACAGCCAATCAAGGCCATGGTGCCACAAGTCATTCCACCATTAAGCAAATAGCAAATACTTGGCTTTTCTTGTTAGAGCAAAAACCTCATAGCTAAATACTATGAGGTTTTTTGTTTGAATGCCCATAGATAGCTTTCACTAAGTGATGCAGCGCACTGAGTATTCGCAAATAAGCTGATAATTTATCAGAGTGCATTTCATCAACAGGATGAGATACGATCTAATACATAGAGCAGCATGTTCCAGGAAGGCAGGTAGTGCATGATTATCTCACCCATCAGCACGGTGGCGACGGCAGCAGCAAGTTCTCCCTCAGCAATCAATGCAGCTACTGACTCCGCTACAATTCGCGCCCTCTCAACAGCAATAGCTGACAACACAGGCTTGCTTGATGCAATACCTGCAATACGCAGCAATAACATGACGGTCGATGTTTCTGCTCTGGGTGAATTGCTGGCCTACACTGTCCGCCTGCAAAACAAGAGAACTGCCAATGTTACAACGACTGTCCCCCTGGCAGTTAGTGCAGATCAAGCACAAACGGCGCAAACGAAAGCAGACATCGCCCAGCTCACCACCATCGCCACATCATTTGTGGACGCATTCAATCAACTGCAAGCCAGCAATTCCAACCTGGCGGAAAATCCCTTGATACCCACCAGTAGGGACAGCCTCTTGCTGGTCATGAATGCTGGCACACAAAGTGCAGACGGGAGCAGCCTGTTCGAGCAATTGGGGAAAATTGGGATCAATTTGCAAAATGTCGCCCAGCCCAACAACGACAGTTTTTTGACACTGGATGTGAGTGTTTTTCAAAATGCCCTGGCTGAAGACCCTGTGGGCACAACTGCTTTACTGGCGCAGGCTTTACAGATACTGGTTAAGGCAGAAAGCACCGTCATTGCACAAAATCAGGAGCTTGCTTCGGGCAATATCCTTACGAATACAAGTATCAATGACGCTGAGAATCCTGACCTTACAAGCTCAACTGAAAGCACAAGTATAAATAACAAAGTCAGTAACAGCGCTTCCCCACCGGCTAATTTGAATGAAGACGCAGGCACCGCAACGACCAATGCCAATGCAGAACTGCAGCGAGCATTGGGAGATGAAGCACTGCAGGTAGCAATCGATATCACAAGAAATTCTCAGGCCACATTTGCGAACACCAACGGCACAGACAATATAGCGAGCAATGCTGCGCAGGCAAGTCCTGAAATACCCGTATCTCCAGAAATAAGAACAGCAGCAGCTACAAACAATGCAGCAAATATCTCGCAAAGTAATGCCGCAATCAATTCTGCAATAGATACATCTACGGTTGCAAGAACGGCGGCATCTTCTGGTGCAGCGACTGACATCGGCTCGAATGCCATAGTGGCCACAGGAACAACTGATATCAACGTAAACAGCAAGGCGCTTTCAGCCGAAACAGAGGTGGCGGACATCACCACCAGTCTGCCTTCACAAACACAGGGGACACAAATAAGGACACAAACTCCGCCTGCGGAAACCGTGGATACACCCAAGGTATTACAGGCTGCTATAGCCACTCAAAGCAAGTTGTCATCAAGCATCACGACACCGTCTGCACTGCCAACCGAAAGTCAGCTGGAAAATCAGGTCGCGGCAAATACAAGCAAATTAAATGAAAGCACTGCGTCCAGTAGCGCTTCAGGCATTGCGGAGACTACGCTCAATACGCTGTCCACATTTGAAGAAGTCAGCAAGACTCTGGATACCATCAATCAGGCCACCGCAGCAGCAACTAATATTGCAGCCAATAAGCTGCCCGCCGCAGCCAGCCAGGCATCAACCGCAGTTACCACTCCAGTACCCGTCAATGCCAGCGCCCAGCAAACTACGCCCGTCAACAACAGTGCGGCAGTCAACACCAGCGCCAGCGCGACTGGTATCCAGTCCAGTATCAACCCTCTGATTGCGGCTGCAATCGCGAGCTTGCGCGTCAGAGACGGTATCCAAACCAACCCCTTAGAAAACTCTAGCCCGGCAGACGCCGACACAGTAACAGCGCCCGAGGCTGTCATTGTTGTAGAACCCGTCACACTGGATTTACATGAGCATGCGAAAAACCAGCATCAAGAGGCGGAGGTCGATTCTGCGTATCACCAGGCAGAAGAATTGGGTGAGCCAGAAGAACATATAGCGACATCTGGCAAGATCGACATTAATGCCTGACCACCTTTAATCAGCACACTTGAATTTACGACCTAGTGGCGATCAGCAGCATTACCGACGACATCCTTATAAGCATGCCAGCTTGCATGGCCTATGATGGGCATGAGTATCAGAAAGCCCAGGTTCCAGCTTAAGAAACTCAATACCACGCTGCCAATGATCAGTGTGGCCCAGACCATGGTCGCGGGCGCATTGATGAACAAGGCAACACAGCTGATGATCATCGCGGTAATGGCATCGGTGTCCCTGTCCAGCATCAATGGTATCGACACCCAACTGATGGCAAATACCAGGCTGGCAAAGACGAAACCTATGCAGATATACACCGCCAAAAATTCCAGGTTATTCAGTGAGAACAATTGCGCCAGGAAGCCCTGCATGGTTGGCATGCCCTTGTTGTAAAACAGGGCAAAAATAACCAGCGAAGCGCGCGCCCACACCATCATGATAATCGCCAGCACCAGAGCCAAAACACCGATATTGCTCCAGCGTCCGCGCATGGAAAATACACTGCCTAGCAAACCGGAGCGCACATTCTCAAGACGGCGGCTGATATCGTAGAGTCCCAACGCGAGTAATGGGCCGACCAATAAAAAACCGCAGGTCAGGGCAGACAGATATTCGGGTGCATTATTAAGTATCAATCGCAGGACCAGCCCCATGGCTGCAAAACAGACCCCGTAAAAAATACTGGAGCCGCCCGAAGCACGAAAATCGCGCCAGCCCAGTTTTAGCCAGGCCAGGGGGCGGAACATGCCGACCCGGCGCAGAGGTGGAAAAGCAGATTCATGGTCTATGACGGTCCGGATGTCGGGCGGCGCACTATCCCCGCCCCGGCCTTGCGATTGATTAGTCATACTGTCCCCATTGTTTTGAAAATGCCCGTTTTTTGATACGGATCAATTTCCATCCTAAGGCAGTCCGGCACAAATTACAATCTGTACCGCGAGAGACTTATTTGCTTCTGAGATTGCTTCTGAGTTTATTCAGCAAAAAGGAGGCCAGGCCTTTAGTCAATTCGGGTGCCAAGGGCAAGGCCGGATCTGTATAAGAAGCCATTTGCTGTGCTGCATCATTGCCTGTGATTTTCAGTACATGGTTCATACCGTGTACCAGCAGGCTTTCAGCATCTGGTTTCGCAAGTTTAAGCGCCGTCAATTGTGCTGTATTTACCTGTATATCCTTGTCACCCTGTATCAGCAAAACCGGGCAAGTCAATTTGCCTATCTCCTTTTCCGGCGTGTAACGGAACCAGGAAACCAGATATGGCTGCACGCTGGCGCGGTACAGGACATTTAATTCTGGCGGCACTTCGGCATGGGTTTTGCCTGCCTGCAAAGCGCTCAGAATTTCTTCATTACGGATGGCCAGCGCAGGTGGCAATTTACCTTGCAACTGCCACCGCAAGACATCAGCGGCATTTTTCGCCGGGCCTGCTACAGAGATGTATGCCCTGACCGCTTCTTGCTGCGCAGCCAGCATGGCAATCAGAGAACCTTCGCTATGACCAAGTATGGCAACACCAGAAAACCGTGCATCTGCCTTGAGCAGCCTTATCCAGGCAACGGCGTCCTGCACATAGGTTTCAAAGCGCAAATCGGCTTCAGATGCCGCGGCACTTGCGCTGCCGGCGATGCCACGCTTGTCAAAGCGTACCGATGCTATCCCGGCCTGTGCCATGGATGCTGCCAACATTTTCAGTGAGTCATTCCTGCCTTTCAGGCCGACTGTATTGCCATCCCTGTCGGTGGGGCCAGAACCAGCAATCATCAATACCACAGGCGGCTTCACTCCATTGGCAGGCATGATCAGGCTGCCATTAATGCTGCCGCCTGTGGTAGCAAGTACGATTTCCTGATCATAATCGGCCTGTCTTGCGATAGTCGGTGTGCAAAAGATTACTCCTGCTGCCAGGGCTGCGGCAAATATCATCATGCGCATGGAATTTACTCTTCGTGGTTTTTGAGGACTTTTTCTATGCGACGGTCAGGTATCAGCCATATCAGGGCCATGACTACATACATTGCCATCGCCACCAGGGGATACCAGCAAGCCAACATCATGCCAGTAGCATAGACCACTGGCGAGAGCTTGCCCTTCCAGTCTGCGCCTACCGCTTTTTTCAGCAATGAATCGGGCCCCTGGGTAGCAATGATCTGCTGTTGCAGGATGAAATAAGCAATCGCGGCCATCAGCAAAACCGCACCATACAAGGCTGCCGGGATAGGGGCAAAATGATTTTCACCTACCCAGCCAGTAGCGAAAGGAATCAGTGAAAGCCAGAACAGCAAATGCAGGTTGGCCCATAAAATCCCGCCAGTCACCTTGCGGCAGGTGTGCAGCATGTGGTGATGGTTATTCCAGTAGATGCCGACATACACAAAGCTCAGGATATAACTCAAAAATACCGGCCATACCGGCAGCAGGGTTTCCAGCGTGCCACCATGCGGCACTTTCATTTCCAGCACCATGATGGTAATCAGGATGGCGATCACGCCATCGCTGAAGGCTTCCAGTCTGGTCTTTCCCATTACTTGCTCCGTCTTGTTGAATTTCAATTATTCTGACGGATATGTCTATGCTGCGCCAGCAAAAAGTCGCACGCAAAATCAATGCAGTGTGAACAGTTCAGGTATGCAGTATTCGGCCACCAGCGAAAGACCAGTTTTCCCAAGCGGTCTCCCTGAAACAGACCATGATGTTTTCGGGGTTCATGCTCTTTTCGCTGAGACGCCGCATGAGGGTATCGAGCAATTTTTTCTTGACCTGTACGCTACGTCCCACTGACCATAGTATTTCTATGAGGACGAAATCCTGGTTCCTGTCCTTGTGCAGATCAGGGTAATGCGGATCAAAACGAAAGTTTTCTTTATCCAGCTCCAGAATACGCTGGAACTTGTCTGTCTCTGGTACTCCCGCCTCCATCAATGCTGCATGCACGGCATTGAGGACTGTCTCTTTGAACAACAGGGATTTGGGTTTGCAGACGGTGATGGTAACCAAGGGCATGATGTCTCCTTTTTTACGCAAATGGCAATTGTCGGTATGCCTGTCTCCATCTTAGCAAATTAAATAGCTCTTTTGAAATCTATCTGCATGTAAATTACATTGTTCAATAAAGGCAAGCCGTGCTTAACAAATCCTTACCTAAAGGCGCTATACAAGCCAGTATCCACACAGGTATCATCGCCGCATCCTTTCCGCACAAAAACATTGCATGCAAGACAAGTGCCACCTCACTCTACTGACTCTAATCCGCAAGGCTGGACTGGGATTACTGTTAGGTCTGTGCTGCCTGCAATCACAAGTTCACGCCAAAACCGTCCTACCTTTGCTACTCGCTGAGTCTCGCGATGAAAATGGTGAGATTGCTCCGATACGCCCTGAAAACCAAAAGATCATTGCCTATTTTGAACGCGCCATGGACGTGCAGTTTGATGTACGCCGCTATCCCCTGCCCCGCGTTATCGACAATATAGGTAAAGGCGAAGGGCTGGGGTTTGGCCTGTCAAAAAGCAGCGAACGCTTGAAAACCATGCGCTACTCTGAAGCAGTTTTTTCCGACTTTGTCTGGGTAGTTGCGAGAGATGACAGCAGCATGAAATTCACCGGCATCGGTGATCTGCAAGGTAAATCTGTAGGTATAGTCAGGGGTATACGTTTTGGAGATGAGATAGACAAATTGCGCAATGTGTCTTTCAAAGTAGAGGAAGACCAACCGCAAAGCAGCTCTCGCCTCAAAAAACTCTTATCCGGGCGCATGGATGTCATGCTGGTCAATTCACGCCTGCCAAACGCCAAAGACCTGGAAGCGGAACTGAATCTTTACCTCGACGAAAAGAACCTGCGCAGCGAAACGCAAATGAATTATGGTGTCAAAGTATTTGCCAAACCGCTGCTGGTTGATCCCATCCATTTTACCTCTGGCGTCAATACCAGATCAGATGTCATCAACAAGATCAACGCTGCCATCATCAGGGGCAGGAAGTCTGGTGACTTGCCTGCCCTCTGGAAAAACTAAATCTCAGGGCTGAGCAAAGTCAGGACATTGCCCTGATCAGGTCTGGCAGCGCCACTCAGCATATCATCATAGACTTGTCGCACTGCAGCTTCGCCCTGCCCATGTATCACCTGCATCCAGGGTTTCTCTGCTTCCATCACAGGTCGCATGAAAGCCTTCCAGGCCTGAGCTAAACGGGATTGCACACCATTCGGGCCCCAGTCTGTCATGCGCTTCTTGATTTGCGCCGGTGCGAAGAACAAGGTCGGTTTTGCACCTGGCAGGTTTGATGCACCACTTAGCTCTTCCCAGTGTGTGCCGCCAACAGCGCAGCTATATTTCATATTGTCTTTGAAATGATGATGCAACTGGCTGCGTAATTGCCCATTGCCTGCCATATCGACATATACAACGCCCTGGTCAGTTGCCAGCCCAGTCACTTGCTCATAGCTGATGACTTCGTCGTAGATCGCCATATTCCGCACAAATTCGAGGTTGCCCGGCGAAGTCAGGCCTATGACTTTGCAGGCCTTGTCCTTGCGCAGCGACAGCATGAATGCCAAACCATAAGCGGTCTTGCTGGAAGCGCTGGAGATCAGTACGGTCTGCGCACCAAAGAACTGATTATCATCAAGAAAATCATCAATCATGAAGGAGGTGATGAACAAGGGCCGCAGCAAGATCTGCACATCTTCAGATTCTTTGGTGTAACCAGGATCAGTACTGGTTCTGACATAGTGGTTATATAAACCATGCATGGCCTGTCTGTGTTCTGCGCCATCGACAAAGCCGCCAGGTGAGACCCGCGTCGCCTGCACTGTCAGATGGGTAGCCATGGGGTAGTAGCCATAGAAGCGCTCGCCCACTGCTACGCCTTCGGCTTTCGATGCCAGCACATCACCAAAACCCCAGACCGGGATATTGCCCCAGCCTTCATCGGTGGGGAAAAAATTCCAGTAATGCATCGCTGTGCCAAAGGCTGCATAAGTCACGTTATTTGACGTGAAGGCAAAACGCTCTACCTGCAACACTACTTGCCCGTCCTGCAATTCCGCTTCCGCAGGAACGTGCAGGGGCTTGAATCTGGATTCCAATAAATTGCTTTTATTGACAATAAATTCTTTGGCTGGGTTCTTCATGGTCTCGTCGTTTTCTTCGTCATTTTATTAGGGAATTAACATTTAAATTCCAGTATTGCACGATTCAGGAAATTTTTCCTGTCTTGTCAGCATTTCCAGACAAGCCTGGATATACGCGCAACAGCCTTTCATTTCGCGCCATTTTTACTACCGTTCACGGCCCACTTCTCCGGTCTGTCGCATCAGCATTGTGAGTAAGGCACGCCCCTTTTAATCTGCCTCCTGTCGCAAACACGAATCACATCAGACAAACAGGAGATACACATGCACACGACTTATTTCAACATTGGCAAAAAAATTCTGTTGGCAGGCAGCCTGGTTCTCTTTGCCAGCAGCCAGGCCATGGCGTTTTCCGAGCCTCAGTTTCAAACAGCTTTCCAGCAATTTACCCAGTCTGCCAAGGGTAGCGAAGAAGCTGCAGCCAATGCCTTCAACGAATTGCTCAAGCAAGACCCTGCCAGTCCCTTGATCATGGCCTACGCCGGTGCCAGCACTGGCAAGCTCGCCACTACCACCATGTTTCCCTGGAAGAAAATGTCGTATGCAGAAGATGGCATGGCCATGCTGGAAAAAGCCCTGCAACTGGCTGCCGCCAATGAAAACGCCCAGGGACATGGCAGCACGCCTGTGATACTGGAAGTCAAATATGTCGCCGCCAGCACTTTCCTGGCTGTGCCAGCCTTCATGAACCGTGGAGCACGCGGTGCCAAACTCCTCAACGAAGTATTGGAACACAAGCAGTTCGACAAGGCCGAACCCGGTTTTCGCGGTTCTGTATTGATGCGCGCTGCCAGTCTGGCCAATGAGCAAAAGCGCCCAGAGGATGCAAAACGCTACCTGAATGAAGTCATCAAACAGAATGCACCACAGGCAGAAGCTGCCAAGGCCATGTTGAAAGGTATTCCATCATGAGCCTTGCACCTGCCATAGAACTGCATGCAGTTCATAAAACTTATCAACTCGGCGCTCATGTCGTCAAGGCTTTGCAAGGCATAGACCTGACATTGCAGCGTGGTGAACTGCTGGCACTGACCGGCCCGTCCGGCAGTGGCAAGAGCACGATACTGAACCTGTGCGGCCTGATAGACCATGCGGATGCTGGCGACATCTTGCTTAACGGTGTCAACATCAATGAATACAATGAAACACAAAAGACCCTGCAAAGACGAGACACCATAGGTTTTATTTTCCAGAGTTTTAATTTGGTGCCTGTCATGACGGTGGCTGAGAATGTCGATTACCCGCTATTCCTGACTGGTGTACCTGTCGCAGAACGACGTGAACGGGTGGCCGCACAACTGAAAGCCGTTGGCCTGCATGAACACGCCCAGCATTTGCCGGATGCCTTGTCTGGCGGCCAGCGCCAAAGGGTGGCGATTGCCCGCGCCCTCATCAAGCGCCCAAGCCTGGTAATTGCAGATGAACCCACGGCCAGCCTGGATTCACACACCGCCGACCAGGTACTGGACCTGATGCGTGAACGCGGCCATGCCGAAGGCGTGGCCTTCATCATCGCCAGCCATGATAACCGCCTGACTAGCCGCAGCGACCGCATCGTGTCGCTGCTGGATGGGAGATTGCAATGAAACTCAGCTGGCTCAAATTTGCCTTTTACAATACCCTGCGCAACCGCCGCCGTTCTGCTATTACCGTGGTCATCGCTGCGCTAGGTACAGCAGCGATATTGCTGGCTGGTGGCTTTGCCTATTCGACTTACGAAGGTCTGGCGCAGATATCCGCACGCAGCACCGGCCACCTGACCATAGGCAAACCCCAGCATTTCACCAGTGACCAGGATGTGCCCCTGCAATATGGTCTGGACAACGCAGCGTCCCTGCAAAGCAAGCTCTTGACTGATCCGGCAGTGCGTTATGTCTTGCCACGCATAGAATATAGCGGCCTGATCAGCAATGGCGACAAATCCACGATCATGATGGCGGTAGGTATAGACCCGGATGCTGAATTCTCGGTCAAAGGCCCTACCCTGACATTGAAAGAAGGCGAACTCCTGCAAACCGAATCAGCAGAGGCAGAAATCGTCCTGGGTGATGCACTGGCACGCAGCCTGAAAGCCAAACCCGGCAGCAACCTGACGCTGATGGCCAGCACGACTGATGGTGCGCTGAATGCGGTTGATGTCACCGTCAAGGGCCTGGTATCTACGGGTGTGCCTGACCTGGATAAACGCCTCGTGTATTCAAACATCAAGACTGCACAAAAGCTCTTGAATACCCAGCGTATTTCCAGCCTTGGTGTATTCCTTAACTCCATGGATGCGACCCTGCCTGCCCAAGCCAGACTGGCGAAAGTCTTTCCTGAACTGACGGTGCAAAACTGGCTGGAACAAGCCTTCTTTTATAAATCTGTACGTGATTTGTATAACCGCATCTTTGGTGCTCTGGGTGCCATCATCAGCGTCATCGTGGTGTTCGTGGTTGCCAATGCCATGGCCATGGCCATCATAGAACGCACCCGTGAAGTTGGCACACTGCGTGCCATGGGTACCTTGCCGGGGCAACTGATACGCAGTTTTTCATTTGAAGGAATGATACTAGGCGGCACAGGTGCCATCGCCGGTGCCCTGCTGGCGATTTCCGTTGCATTGCTGCTCATGGTGTTCCCGGTTGAAATGCCACCACCACCAGGGCGCTCCAGCGGTTACCCCTTACTGATCACGATAGATGCTGCCATGTATGCCATCACCGTGTTCATGATGATTGCCTTGTCGATGCTGTCGTCAGCCTTCATCGCCCGTAAAACCCTGCGTCAGCCTATCGTCGATGCACTCGCTCATAATTAAGACTGGAGAATAAAAATGAAAACAGCCATACACACTATCGCTTTATTGCTCGCAGCAACAACAGGTCTGGCCAGGGCAGATGAGGTTGGCGACATCCTCAAAGCTGCCGATCAGTTCAGGGTAGGTAGCGAGAACATGCAGGTAGAAACAGAGATCACCACTTTTGCCAAAGATGGCAGCAAGGAAAAAGAAAGAAACTACCTGGTGTTTTCACAAGTCAATCATCAATCTCTGGTGCTCATGAAAAGCCCGGCAGAAAAAGGGCAAAAGGTCTTGATGCTGGGTGATGATTTCTGGATGCTCTTGCCTGGCAGCCAGCGCCCGCTGCGCATCACACCCATGCAAAAATTACTCGGCGATGCATCCATAGGCGACGTCGCCACCATGAGCTGGGCCCAGGATTACACCGGCAAGATCATAGGCGAAGAAAAATGCGATGACAAAGCCTGTGTACACCTGAGTCTGAATGCAGTACGCAAATCAGTCGCCTATCAGCGCATAGAGGTATGGCTGGGCAAGAGCAAGCACGAACCGATCAAGGCTGATCTCTACGTGCAATCCGAAAAGCTCGCGAAACAGGCCCGTTTTGTCTTTGACAAGCCACAGGCACCAACAGCCGTGACAGAAATGTTTTTGCTAGATCAACTGAGCAGCCACAAAGAAACCCGGGTGCGCTATCTGGGCCGCAAGCAAAAAACCGTGCCTGAACAATGGTTGAACCCCATGTTCCTGGCCAAGAATCCCAGTCTGGAGTAGTCATGCCTGATCTCAAAACCCAAACACTGGGCAGTGTGCTGGCCGCCCTGCTGTGCGCACCGGCCTGTGTGATGGCCGGGGATACTGACTTCAGCGGCCAGGTACGTGGCCTGGATAACAGCTATTCCAGTAACAGCGTTAGTCCCCTTGCAATTGCCAATCAACTGGTGCCGGGCTTGTTGAGCAAGAATACGCAACTGGGCGTGGTGGAAACTGAATTGCGCGCCAGTGGCAAAGTCATTAATGCTGTTGCGACCGTGCAGGGACAGATCAATGATGGCGGGCGCACCCAGGCCACGGCATGGCTCAATGAACTGTATGGCAGTCTTGGCGATGGTGCATGGCAGTTCAGTGCTGGCAAAAAAACCATTGCCTGGGATGTGGGCTATGGCTTTCGCCCGAATGATGTGGTGGCTCAGGAAAAGCGCCGTTCGCTGATCAGCACCACCGTCATAGGCAAGCCTTTGGCCAGTCTTGATTATTTCACTGCGAATACTTCAGCAACTTTGGTGTGGGTCAATCCCGGCCATGCTGCAACGACCGATATTGCAGATGAACAGGCTCTGGCAGCGCGGGTTTATCACCGTGCTGGCGGCGTGGATTTGCATGGCTTTGGGCGTTATGGCCAAAAGAGTGGCGGCAGTCTTGGTACTGCCGCGTCCTGGGTAGCGACTGATGAAATGGAGATACATGGCTCTGTACGCTTCATGCAAAGAAATACAGGCTTGCGCATGAATACAGACCCTGCCCTGCTGCAGCGCACCAGTCCCTGGCAAAACAGTACACAAAACAATGTCGTGCAAGCTATGCTCGGGGCAAATTACACAACAGAGTCACAGCATAGTTTTTTCCTCGAAGCCTGGTGGGATGGTACGGCCTTGTCAGACCGCGAATGGCAAGACTGGAACAGGCGCAACCTGACTTTGCAGGGCAGCGTCAATTATTTGCCGCAAATGCAGCAGATAATTGGCTATAACCTGGCCTGGCAAAATCAGGCGCTGTCAGCTTCTGGCAATATCCGGCGCAAGAACGTGTTTGCACGCTGGAGCTGGCAAAAAAATGACTGGCAACCCTCGCTGGATATATTGTGGACGCCAGAGGACCATGGCCGCATCATCACCGCTGCATTGGGCTGGCAGGGTGACCGCATCAGCATCAATGGTGGTTTGCGTATGTATGGCGGCCCCCGCAAGGCAATAATCGCTCAACTGCCAGATAGCAAAACAGCCTACGTTTCTGCTACCTGGGCATTTTGAGTGTGATGACGGGCAGTTTCAGCGATAATATCGGCTTGCTCCACATCGCTGAAAGCTGTCCATGTCAAAATCCCATGTTGATGCCAACTACCGTTTCATCGCCGCCAACCAGGAAGTTAATACCCGCATAGCACAAAGACATCAGGCACTGGCCTTGTATGTGACCCTGGTGGTCAGCCTGCTGGCAGCGCTGGTGGCCCTGAAACCGGGTGAGCCCAGCAGCAAGCTGCCGGTAGAGTGGTTGGTCATGGGCTTCCCTGTCGCATCGATTTGCCTGACATTTTTGAATTACAAGGCAGAACGCTCGATCACCAATTTGCGCCATTTCCTGGCCACGCTGGAAAGGCTGGAAGATGCCCATCTGCATCTGCCCAGCTACAACACTGATCCACGCTGGGCCAAAAGTGCCAACAAGGCCAGGCGTTTTCAGGATTATGCCTGTGCAGTACTGGTGGCAGCCGCGAATGCCATAGGCCTGGGTGCTGTCATCCATATCTATCCTGAACGTATTGCAGCCAACCAGTTTGTCATCTGGATCAGTGTCATTACGGCACTGGCTTCGCTGTTTGTATTGTTGTTCATGCCAGCCTGGAGCTATCGTCCTGACAGTGAGCTGGAAAAACAGATCGTCGTCGCCAATGACGTTACTGCTTCCGCCGATCAGCCAGACCAGCAGGCTTGAGTTGTAGTTCAAACGCTGTCATTGCCAGCCACCCGCACTGCATTGCGCCCGGCCAGTTTGGCTTCATAAAGCTTGGCGTCAGCACGCTGGAACCATGCCTGACCATCTTCTCCGGCAATTTTCTTTGCCACACCTATGGAGACGGTTACGGGATAATCACGCAGCAATTGCGCCTTTTCTACCAGGGTGCGCAATTCCTCGGCAAACCTGGCAGCGGCAATATCGTCTGCCCCCATCGCAATGACGACAAATTCTTCGCCGCCATAGCGGAAGAAACAGTCTGCCGTGCGTATGCGCGAGCGCAGCAGTGCGCAAAACTGTATAAGAACCTGGTCACCCACCATGTGTCCAAACTGGTCATTGATGCGCTTGAAGTGGT
Organism: Undibacterium sp. YM2; assembly: GCF_009937975.1. NCBI lineage: Bacteria > Pseudomonadati > Pseudomonadota > Betaproteobacteria > Burkholderiales > Oxalobacteraceae > Undibacterium > Undibacterium sp. YM2. The sequence goes on along the minus strand of NZ_AP018441.1, from coordinate 1,462,599 downwards.
CAAGATCAAGGATCAGGATGCAAACATCGGTATGTACTTCATCCTTGGCGCAGATGGTCTGTAACTGCTTGTCAAACGCACGGCGGTTGCCAGCACCGGTTAAAAAGTCTTTTTCTGCCTGCTGGTTCAGTTCAAAATGCTGGAGGCTGGTGCGGTCAGAAAAAATATAGGAAAACAGATTGATCAACACCAGGGTGACGACCAGGCTGGACAGGTCCAGCAACTGCATGGCTTTGTGCAAAATCACGATCAGCACGATCAATGAAATGCTGTTGATCATCAGGGCTTCTTTTGCCCTGAGTATGAAAAAGGCAGCGATCATGGTGGGATAAACCCAGTAAGCGATAGGCACGCCCTTGACATACACAGCCGCCAGCATGCCCATGGAATAAAACACAGTGACAGCAAGCCCGGCCAGGCGCACGCGCCTGGTACGCCAGACAAAAACGATGATGCACAACATACCCAGCACGATCAACAGATCAACTGTTGCCATCAAAAAATTACCCTGGAACAGGCGCACTATGCCAAAAGGAAGGATGCTCGGTATGCTCAGGCCACAAAGCATGAGCAAGACTACTTCTTCTTTTGAGCGTTTTAACAACATGCTGTTTTCCCGGCTATTGCCCCTGCAAGGCAGGGATCTGTTCAATGCCAGCCTAACTCAAGCGACAAGCTTATGTCCAACACTATGCGACATGCTTTGCATGAAAAAAACAGTCTTGTTATGTCGTCGTAAAGATTTGTTTATCCGCTGGCAAGATCAGGCAATATCAGGATGCAAACGTGAATACATCCAGAAATTGCCCGGTGTGCCGCGCACCATCCGAAAAGCCCGCAGATGGCCTTCTCGTTCAAAACCCATGCGCTCCAGCAGTTGCATGGAATGGAAATTGGTTTCCAGCACAGTCGCCTGGATGCGCTTATAGCCAGCCTGCTGAAAGCCCCATTGACACAGTGCCATTGCAGCAGCTTGCATGACACCCTTGCCCCAGTATTCAGGTGCCAGGTCATAGGCAAGTTCCGCACTACGGTTGATGCCGGAAATGGTATGAAAACCGACCGTACCTATCAACCTGTCTTCTTCCCTGCTGACGATGGCAAGACGAATAGGGGTATCAGGTGCAGCGCTTTCATATGCTTCGAACTGCGGTAACAGATCTGCTGCCGCACTAAGGTTCCAGCTGGTATGTCTGATCACATCCGGATTTTTGAGATAGTCATACCAGGCTGCTGCATCACTGCGGCGTATGCTGCGTAAGCGGACATCCTTGTGTGAAATTTCAGGTACTTTACTTATCTGCATACTGTCTGCAAGCTTAAAGAATTATTGCCTGGCGATCAGCTTGCGTACCACGTCATTGAACATCTCTACCATGGCGGGATCAAACTGGCTTTCAATATTGGCATTGATCTCGGAAATCGCACTCAGCAAGCTGCGTTTGTAGCTGCGGTCAGAACGTTCATTGGTGACTGAACAGAAAGTATCGACTATCGCCAGTATGCGGGCGCCAGAATGTATCTGTTCAGCCTTCAAACCATTCGGGTAACCTGAGCCGTCGTAGCGTTCATGATGATCCAGTACTATACGCGCAGCTTCATCCCAGCCGCCAAAGCGCAAAAGAATCTGGCTGGCCGTCACCACATGCTCCTGCAGTATCTTCAATTCTTCCCTGGATAAACCCGCTTCCTTATTAAAGATACTGTGCGGGATAAAGGCCATGCCTACATCATGCATCAAGGACGCAGCCTTTAATTGCTGCGCATTGACTGGCAAGCCCAGGGCCTCATTCAGAGCTTCCGTCAATTGAGCAGACTGTTCGCTACGATTTTTTCTATAGATGCTGAGATTATCAATCTGCTGGGCAATTTTTTGCATCATCGCCATGTCGTCTGATAATTCCAGCAACACCTTCGGTGCCCTGACAACATTTTCCTTATTGGCGGCTTTGCCATCCAGTGTAGCAATCGCCTCCTTGAATTGCTGGGCCTGAAAGCCACCAACGACGGTTTTTTGCAAGGCGGCACAAAGTTCATATAGCTTCTGGCGCCTGACGTCGCTGGTGCGCCCATGGGCGATCAGGTCATTGAGCAAATCCTCGACTTCATCAATGGCCAGCAGCAAGAATTCACCCAGCTCGCGAAAATAAGGGTCCTGCTCTGCCCTGACCCTGGCGACGATTTCTTCCAGCCTGTGCAATAACTCGACAAAGGGAATCAGGCCAACCATCTGGCAATTGCCCTTGAGTGAATGCATGGCGCGGAACAGGCGGTGTACATAGGCCGCACCGCCCTGATTATTGAGCTCTTTGACGCAGGCCTCTGCCTCTTCACAAGCTTCACGCGTGCAATCGACAAAGTCATCGATGATGCTGCGCTCCATGGCCAGAAACTCAGGACAAGTGAAACTATCAACGCTTGTGGCTGTGTTCATCTTAAGGTTTTCCTGATTGTCGTACGTCAATATTACTGAAAATTATAGTCCAAAGCAGCATCCATGAACGAACTGTAAGACTATTTTGGATGACAGACATAATTTCCACAACACATAAAGATATTGAATGATGTTGGGCGTAATTATCTTCAGACAATTAGTGATGACTGTGTCAATTGAAAAATTTAATAGTCAGACTGGCAAATCAATTGCTATTATAGGAAGCATGGCAGCAAGCTCTCTACTTGGCTGGAAACAGCATAAGTGCAGTTTATTCAATTAAAGCTAAGATTTACCTCATGAAATCCAGTATCTTGAAATTGGTTTTGCCGGTGTGGCGAGTGCTCCCTACGGAATTTCGCCAATCCAGCCTGGCCGCAAAAATCCGGCAGCAATTCATAGCTCCGGTAGTCGTACCGGCCCCTGCCGTCGTTCAGCTTGAACCCACGCCACCAATGCCCGTTGAAGTTGAAGACCCGCTCATCACTGTGCGTGCATGGCAAGATGGTTTCAAGCCAGTTCACGACTATCTGCAGTCCCCACCACCTGCCCGAACAGAGCCGCTGAAATCATCCATGTGTACAGAACAGATGATGCGCACCGAGGTTTTTCAATATTGGACTGCACGCATGGGTGACAGGCCAGGTCACATGCACAGAAAAATCTGGGAGTGGGCTTTCATCACCCAGGCTTTGAAAGAGCGCGGCATGCTGCAAGAAGGGCAGCTTGGCCTGGGATTTGCTGTCGGCACAGAACCCTTGACTGCTATCTTCGCAGCACATGGTGCCAGCATCATCGCCACGGATTTGTTCACTGAAGAAGCACAAGCCAAGGGCTGGGTTGACTCCACGCAGCACGCAAATGGTTTTGAAGCCATCAACCAGCGTAATCTCTGCGATGAAAAAGAATTACGCAGGCTGGTCGAATTCAAATTTGCCGACATGAACAATATCAGCGAAGAGCTGCATGGCAAATTCGATTTTCTGTGGTCATCCTGCGCCTTTGAACATCTGGGTTCCATCGAACATGGCAAGCAATTTGTCTACAATGCCATGCATTGTTTAAAGCCCGGTGGCATCGCAGTGCACACGACAGAATTCAATATGTCTTCCAATGATGATACCGTCGATACTGGCGCTACCGTCTTGTTCCGCAAGCGCGATATCGAAGAAATCATCACTACCCTGCAATCACAAGGTCACCAGATAGAGATGGACTGGGATGAAGGCGATGGCTATGCAGATGGCCATGTCGATATGGCTCCCTACATACAGGATACACATCTGCGTCTGCAGATAGAAAAATATGTAGTGACGTCGATAGGTTTGATCGTACAAAAAGCTGCATAATTTTTAGAAATATCCGCAGATTAAAAAAGCCCTGCAATCTTCTAGGATTGCAGGGCTTTTTAACTATCTGGCTATCTGACTGGCTTAATCAGCAAACACCTTGCTTGCAGGTGTGATGCTGACAGCCTCAGCCTTGATGTTGAGCTTGCGCTTGCCTATGACCTGATCTTCATCCAGCAATTCCTTGGGTTTGTCGGAATTGTATTTGATCGGTGATTCAGCATCCGCCACCAGTTTTGCCTTCAGGTCGGCAGCATCTTTGGCGATGATGACGACGGACAGGTTGTCTGCCGACAAATGCTTCTTGATGGCCGCATTGACATCTGCCAGGCTCAGCTTGCTCAGGTTATCACGCATCATCTTCGTGAATTCAGGCGTATGGTGCCATTGGGAATCCATGGCATAGCCTAGCTGCTGGTCCTGGGTGGCCGTCATCATGAAGACATTCTTCATCAGGTAGGCACGGGTGATCTCGAACTCTTCCTTGCTCAGTCCCTTGTTGACCATTCTGTCGAACTCGGTCAGTGCAACCCGTATCGCCATCTGGGCATTTTCCGGCGCAACCGGGCGTATCCAAATTTCAAACAGTTGTGACTGACGCGCCCTGTTGGCGGTCGGGAAGAACTGGAACATACCACCAGGGAAGGCTTCGATATACGCATAGTCGCCGTAATTCATGCCGCGTACTTCGCGTATGCGCTGGTACAAATGGGATGAACTGGCGCGGTGTTCGCCCAGCCAGGTCTTGGCCAGCCACAAGGCGGCAAAATCAGGATGCGCACGCGTCACCGTGATAGGCTGCCCCAAAGAGATAGCGGTTGCCCGCGTATTCTTTTCTATGATCTCTACCTCCAGTCCCTTGCTGACCTTGCCCACAGGTGCGGCAATGCGCGCAATGCCTGCACCCTCTGGTAATTTCGCCAGGGCTTGCTGCAAGGAAGCCTGCATCGCATCTGTCACATCGCCAGAAATACCAACCTTCAGCGCACCTTTGGTATAAGCCTGTTTCCAGAACTGTTTGACATCATCCAGCGTAATCGCATCTATGCCCTTGATCGTACCCAATACAGGGTGGGCATAGGGTGACGCTGCAAACACATTGGTTTGCAGGCGTTCTTTGGCAAGCTCTTCTTCGTTGTTGTCTTTCAAATCCAGCGTCAGGGCATTCTTTTGCGCATCCTTGAGACGGCGGAAATCTTCTTCGCGGAAGCCGGGTTCCAGCAATTGCGGCAAGGCGATATTGATCAGATCATCCCATTTGTCTTTGTGGACGGAACCGCTGAAGGTCGTCATTTCCTTGTCGGTCAGGCCATTGAAGCTGGCTGCCAGCGGGAACAAGGCCTTCTTGATTTCATCAATCTTGCGCTCTCTGGAGCCTGCTGCATCGACCATGGCTGCAGTCAGGGCTGCCAAACCTTCCTTGCCTGCTGGGTCATTGGCGGCACCGGCATTGAACACCAGCTTGAAGCGTATCTGTGGCAAGGCTGATTTTTGTACCAGCATATCGAGCTTGCTGCCAGTGCTCTTGTCAGCAAAGCTGGCCAGCTTGGGCAACTGGCTGACCTCGGCAGGCAAGGGGGTATTTGACAGCGTGGTGACGATCATGCTGTCATCGCTCAGGTATTTCTTCGCCGCAGCCTGCAAGTCTGCTGGCGTCAGACTGTCTATGAGCTGATAGAACTGATTCATGGTCGCGTAAGAACGTTTGTAATGGACAAAGCGCACCAGGGTAGAGGCGATCTGCTCGGTATTGTCCAGCGAGCGTATCACACCGTATTTAAGTGCAGACTTGGCGTCGGCCAGTTCTTTGTCAGACAATGGTTTGGCGGTGATACCGGCAACGGTTTTGAGGATGGCATCGCGCACATACACCACGTCTTCCGGCTTCTTGACGCGTGCACCTATGGTCGCCAGGCCAGGGTCAACATTGTCAGGCGTAAAGTCAAACAACTGATCGACCTTTTGCTCGTCTTGCTGCAAGCGCTTGTTCAGGGCAGAGGTAGAACCGAATGACAGGTTCAGCAGCAGACGCAGGGCAGCATGTTCCTTGTTCACTTCAGAAAAAGCCGGTGCATGGAAAGCCACTGTCACGTACGGCAAGGTAGGGCTGGGCCATGGCACATGCTTGTAAATCGCACCTGTCGCTGCTGGTTCTGCCGGAACAGCTGGCTGCACCTTGCCACGCTGCCATTTACCCCAGTACTTCTCGACCAGGGCGATGGCTTTCTGCGGCTCTACATCACCGGCGATGATGACGGTGGTACGCTCAGGACGATACCAGCGATCAAAAAACACTTTGGAATAGGCATATTGATTGGGCATGTCCTCAATATCCTTGAGAAAGCCCATGGTGGTGTGTTTGTAGGTATGTTTCTGGTAAGCCGCATCGCGCATGACTTCAAACAGCTTGCTGATGGGGTTGGCGCTATTTTTATTGTACTCACCCAGTACTGCGCGCGATTCTGTCTTGAAGTCTGCTTCGCTATAGGACAGGTTCTCGAAACGGTCTGCTTCTATCCTCAGCATGGTTTCCAGGTCTTCTTTGGAGAAGGTCGTGTGATAGTTGGTCAGGTCGTCGCTGGTATACGCGTTTTGCCGTGCGCCAGTGGCCGTCAATATGTCTTTGTACTTGTCTGCCGGGATTTCCTTGGTACCACGGAACATCATGTGCTCAAAGAAATGGGCAAAACCGGATTTACCCTCTTCTATCTCATTGCGTGAACCAGTCTGCACCGGAATGTGCAGCGAGATGATGTTAGGCAAGCCAGTCGGCACGATGATGATTTTCAGGCCATTGGGCAAGAGTTTTTCTGTTGCGTGAAATGGCAGCAGGTCAGCCGCTTTTTGCGCGGGCTTGCTGGCCTTGCCAGTAGTCGCCGGAGTTGCTGCGGCTTTATCCTGCGCATGGGCAGAAAGAGCCGGAAGAAAAGCAGAGGCCAGCGCCAAAGCCAGCGTGCTGCGTACAAAGATTTTCATGGTTGCACCACCTATAGTCATATTATTTTGAGGGAGCCTGGATCAGATTTTACGAAACTATCTTTTGAAAACACCTGAAGATAGCTCAAAAAGCAGCAATATGACTACTGTTTAGAGAACAAGTTCAGAAAACCAGACCTCACTGGCGATGGAGACAAAAAAGCCCTGATGCTTTTTATGCATCAGGGCTATCTTTACAGCAATTTCACCTATTTCTTGCGCTGCGGTGGCAAGTCAGTACAGACGCCTTTATACACTTCAGCCGCCATGCCTATCGATTCACCCAGGGTAGGATGAGGATGGATGGTCTTGCCTATATCGACTGCATCAGCTCCCATCTCTATCGCCAGGGCGATCTCACCTATCATGTCGCCAGCATGCGTACCGACGATGCCGCCACCGACGATGCGCTTGGTTTCAGCATCGAACAGCAACTTGGTGAAGCCTTCGTCACGGCCATTGGCCACTGCACGGCCAGACGCAGCCCAAGGGAAATGACCTTTTTCCAGCTTGACGCCTTTGGCCTTGGCTTCGTCTTCAGTCATACCTACCCATGCGACTTCAGGGTCAGTGTAGGCAACGGATGGAATCACGCTGGCATCGAAGTAGGCTTTTTCACCGGATGCGGCTTCGGCTGCTACATGGGCTTCATGCACAGCCTTGTGTGCCAGCATGGGTTGGCCAACCAGGTCACCAATCGCAAAAATATGCGGCACATTGGTGCGCATTTGTTTATCGACATTGATGAAGCCACGGTCAGTCACGGCAACGCCTGCCTTGTCAGCAGCAATCTTCTTGCCATTGGGGCTGCGGCCTACTGCCACCAGTACCAGATCATAGACTTGTGGTGCAGGTGCAGTTCCACCCGCCTCGGCGGCTTCGAACGTGACCTTGATACCTTCAGGCAGGGCTTCAACGGCAACCGTCTTGGTTTTCAACATGATGTTGTCAAAACGTTTTTCATTGAATTTTTGCCAGACCTTGACCATGTCACGGTCTGCGCCCTGCATCAGGCCATCCAGCATTTCTACGACATCAATGCGTGAACCCAAAGTGGAATACACGGTCGCCATTTCCAGGCCGATGATGCCGCCACCGATGACCAGCATGCGTTTGGGTATCTGGCGTAATTCCAGCGCGCCTGTACTATCGACAATGCGTGGGTCAGCCGGTACGAAAGGCAGGTTCACGACCGAAGAACCAGCGGCAATAATCGCCTGCTTGAACTGTACGGTTTTCTTGCTGCCATCGGCGGCAGTGACTTCGATATGATGAGGACTGAGGAACTGGCCTACACCCTGTACAACATTGACCTTGCGGGCTTTCGCCATACCATTCAGGCCAGTCGTCATTTTCTTGATGACGCTTTCCTTGTAGCCGCGCAGTTTGTCGATATCGATTTCTGGCTTGGCAAAGGTCACGCCATGTGCTGCCATGGATGCAGTTTCATCAATCACCGCAGCCACGTGTAGCAGTGCCTTGGATGGGATGCAACCGACATTCAGGCAGACGCCACCGAGCGTGGAATAACGCTCAACCAGCACAGTATTCATGCCCAGATCGGCAGAACGGAAAGCAGCAGAATAACCGCCAGGGCCCGCGCCCAATACCATCATGTCGCATTCAACATCGACCTTGCCGGCGTAACCGGACGCAACTGGCGCAGGGGCTGCTGGTGCAGCAGTCGCGGCGACCGGAGCAGTGGCAACAGGAGCAGACGCTGCCTGGCCTGCAGCTTCGACCAGCAACAGCAAACTGCCTTCAGCAACCTTGTCACCGACCTTAACCTTGATTTCTTTTACTGTACCGGCATGGCTGGATGGAATCTCCATACTGGCCTTGTCCGATTCGACGGTGATCAGCGACTGGTCTACCTTGATGCTGTCGCCAACCTTGACCATGACTTCGATGACTTCAACTTCCTTGAAGTCACCAATATCAGGTACCTTGACTTCGACGATGCCGACAGGCCCGGCAGGTGCTGCAACTACAGGAGCAGGCGCAGCGGCGGGTGCTGATGCTGGCGCAGGAGCGGCCGCAACTGCCGGAGCAGCCGCGGGCGCTGCACTTGCCGCAGCACCTTCAGCTTCTATGACCAGCAACAGACTGCCTTCAGCAATCTTGTCACCGAGTTTGACTTTCAATTCCTTGATGACACCAGCATGGCTGGATGGAATTTCCATGCTGGCCTTGTCAGATTCGACAGTCACCAGCGATTGATCGACCTTGATGGTGTCACCCACCTTGACCAGCAATTCTATGACTTCAACTTCCTTGAAATCACCGATATCGGGTACTTTGACTTCGATAGTGCTCATAGTCTGGTCTCCGTTCACAGCAGGGTTTTACGCAGATCAGCCAGGACATCAGCCAGATAAGCGGTGAACTTGGCAGCCATGGCACCATCAATGACGCGGTGGTCATATGACAGTGACAGCGGCAACATCAGGCGTGGCTGGAATTGCTTGCCATCCCAGACTGGCTTGATACTGGATTTGGACAAGCCCAGGATCGCCACTTCAGGTGCATTGATGATAGGCGTAAATGCCGTGCCACCGATGCCACCAAGTGAAGATATGGTGAAGGTTGCGCCCTGCATGTCAGCAGGTTTCAACTTGCCATCGCGTGCCTGGGCAGACAACTCACCCATTTCGACCGCGATTTGCGACAAGGTTTTCTGGTCTGCGTTTTTAACGACAGGCACGACCAGGCCATTAGGTGTATCAGCAGCAAAGCCGACGTTGTAATACTGCTTGAGGATCAGGTTTTCGCCGGTCGCATCAAGCGAAGAATTAAATGCCGGGAATTTTTTAAGCGCAGCAACACTGGCTTTGATAACGAAGGCCAGCATCGTCAACTTGACGCCGGATTTGACCAGGGCTTCGTTCGAGGATTTACGGAATTCTTCGAGGTCGCTGATATCGGCTTCATCAAATTGCGTGACATGCGGGATCATGACCCAGTTGCGGTGCAGGTTCGGACCACTGAGTTTTTTGATGCGTGACAAAGGCGATGTCGTGGTCGCGCCAAACTTGCTGAAATCCAGCGATGGCCATGGCAATACATCGAGGCCAACGCCACTGCCATTTTTTGCCGGAGCAGAAACCGCAGCAACAGCTGTGCTGCCTGCCATGATGCCCTTGACGAAGTTTTGTACGTCTTCTTGCGTAATACGGCCTTTTTGACCGGAACCGGCAACGCGGCTCAGATCTACACCAAGCTCACGTGCAAACTTGCGTATCGATGGTGAGGCATGCGCTTTGCCTGCGCTGGCAGTTGCTACCGGTGCTGCTGTAACAGCTACAGGAGCGGCAGCAGGTGCTGGAGCCGCTGGTGCTGGTGTTGCTGCTACTGGCGCGGGAGCTGCTGCCGGCGCAGCCGCAGGTGCGGGTGCCGCTGCTGGTGCAGTTGCACTTGCCGCAGCGTCAACCACGACCAGCAAAGAACCTTCAGCAACCTTGTCGCCGACCTTGACTTTAATTTCTGTGACCACACCGGCATGGCTGGAAGGGATTTCCATACTGGCTTTATCTGATTCTACGGTGATCAGTGACTGATCAACCTTGATGGTGTCGCCGACTTTGACCATCAGCTCAATGACTTCAACTTCCTTGAAATCACCAATATCCGGTACTTTGACTTCTACGCTACTCATAGTTTTCTCCATTGTCGCCCTGCGCTGTCACAGGGCGGTTGGGGTGAAGCCAGGTTTTACCCTGTCTTCACGCTCATCCTGTCTCTCCCTGAAAATGAGAGAGACAGGAAATGTTAGTGGGTGTCAGACGTAAAATTACACAGTAACCGGATTAGGTTTATCTGCATCGATACCGTATTTGGCAATTGCCTGCGCCACCACGGATGCAGACAAGGCACCTTCATCAGCCAGTGTCTTCAACGCAGCAACGACCACGAAGTAACGGTTAACCTCAAAGAATTCACGCAGTTTGGCACGAGAATCAGAGCGGCCAAAACCGTCTGTACCCAGTACTTTATAGCTGCGGTTTTTCGGTATGAAGGCACGTACCTGCTCAGCAAAAGTGCGCATATAGTCAGTTGCCACTACGATAGGGCCGGTTGTGTCTTTCAGGCATTGGGCGATGTAAGGCACGCGTGGCTCTGCAGTCGGGTGCAGCATGTTCCAGCGGTCAGCATCCTGGCCGTCACGGGCCAGCAAAGTGAAGGATGGCGCAGACCAGACGTCGGCAGCAATACCCCAGTCGTTTTGCAGCAACTCAGCACCGGCAATCACTTCACGCAAGATAGTGCCTGAGCCCATCAGTTGTACGCGATGCTTGGTAGTCTGCTCGGATTTTTGCAGCTGGTACAGCCCCTTGATGATGCCCTCTTCCTGACCGGCTTTCAAACCTGGGTGGCTATAGTTTTCATTCATCAGGGTGATGTAGTAGAACACATCTTCCTGATCAGTCACCATGCGACGCAGGCCATCATGCATAATGACTGCCACTTCATGTGCAAAGGTCGGGTCGTAAGGAATACAGTTAGGGATGGTCGATGCCAGGACATGGCTGTGACCATCTTCATGCTGCAAGCCTTCACCATTCAGCGTCGTGCGACCTGCTGTACCGCCGAGCAGGAAGCCGCGTGCGCGCATATCGCCAGCAGCCCAGGCCAGATCGCCGATACGCTGCAGACCGAACATCGAGTAATAGGTATAGAACGGGATCATGACGCGGTTATTGGTCGAGTAGGAAGTCGCCGCAGCGATCCATGAACTCATACCACCGGCTTCATTGATACCCTCTTGCAAAATCTGACCAGCCTTGTCTTCGCGATAGTACATGACCTGGTCTTTATCGACAGGCTCATACAACTGACCGACCTGGCTGAAAATACCGATCTGGCGGAACAGGCCTTCCATACCAAAGGTACGGGATTCGTCAACCATGATAGGTACCACGCGTGGACCCAGGCTGGCGTCGCGCAGCAAAGCAGTCAGGATACGGACATAAGCGGCTGTCGTGGAAATTTCACGACCTTCTGCCGTTGGTTCCAGCATGGCCTGGAAGGCTGTCAGTTCTGGCACAACCAAAGCTTCGTCGGCTTTTTGACGGCGTTGTGGCAAATAACCACCAAGCTCTTTGCGGCGCGCATGCAGGTATTGCATTTCTGGCGTGTCGTCAGCCGGTTTGAAGAATGGGATTGCTGGCAATTCAGAGTCAGCAATCGGCAACTGGAAGCGGTCACGCATGGCCTTGATGGCTTCATCGTCGAGCTTCTTGGTATTGTGCGCAGTGTTGCGTGCTTCGCCGGATTTGCCAAAGCCAAAGCCCTTGATGCTCTTCGCCAGGATGACGGTAGGCTGGCCCTTGTTTTCCTGGGCGACTTTGAATGCTGCATAAATCTTGTGTGGGTCATGACCACCACGGGTCAAGCGCCAGATGTCGTCGTCCGACATTTTGCTGACCATTTCCAGCAATTTTGGATGCTTGCCAAAGAAGTGGCTGCGTACATAGGCACCATCCTTGGCTTTGTAGTTCTGGTATTCGCCATCAACGGTTTCCATCATGACTTTTTGCAGGATGCCGTCTTTGTCTTTCGCCAGCAACTCATCCCAGCCGCTGCCCCAGATGACTTTGACGACATTCCAGCCAGCACCACGGAAATCAGATTCCAGTTCCTGGATGATCTTGCCATTGCCACGTACCGGGCCGTCCAGACGTTGCAGATTACAGTTGACGACAATCACCAGATTGTCCAATTGTTCACGACCAGCCATGCCAATTGCGCCCATGGATTCTGGTTCATCCATCTCACCGTCACCACAGAATGCCCATACTTTACGTTTCTCTGTGTCTGCAATACCGCGAGCGTGCAAATACTTCAGGAAGCGTGCCTGGTAAATCGCCATCAAAGGGCCCAGACCCATGGATACGGTAGGGAATTGCCAGAAGTCTGGCATCAGTTTTGGATGCGGGTAAGAAGACAGCCCCTTGCCATCGACTTCACGGCGGAAATGCAGTAACTGGTCTTCAGTCAGACGGCCTTCGAGGAAAGCGCGCGCATAGATACCGGGGGAAGAATGGCCCTGGATGTACAGCAGATCACCACCGTGGTCTTCCGTCGGGGCATGCCAGAAATGGTTGAAACCTATGCCCAGCATATTCGCCAGCGAAGCAAAGCTGGACAAGTGGCCACCGAGGTCGCCATCAACGCGGTTAGCCTTGACCACCATCGCCATCGCGTTCCAGCGCATATAAGAGCGCAGGCGCTCTTCAATTTCCAGGTTACCCGGGCAATGTTCGCCCTGGTCAGCCGGAATGGTATTCACGTAAGCAGTATTGCTTGAAAACGGGATATGGGCACCACGACGGCGCGCCAGGTCAACCATGCGCTCCATCAGGTAATGCGCACGTTCAGGGCCTTCGGCCTCTATGACTGCTTCAAGCGCATCCAGCCACTCATTTGTTTCAACTACATCGGGATCATTGGCGGCCTGGGCCAGCACCTGGTCTATCTGGGGTGACATAGAAGGGGTCTCCTGTTGGTGCGCGTTAGGGTGAAACGCGCGGGGCGAATCGACAAATTACGGCTAGTTTTTTGTTCTCGCAAGTATTTTAACAGGACTTTTTAATTTTTCAAATAGCGATATATGATTTCATAATGTGAAATTTGCGCCGCAGCGCAACAATTAAAGCTAAAAACTTCCTTACATTCTCTACAAGGCTTCTGCAAAAAACGGCTAATCGCGCTTAGTGTGCAGTGCAAAATTCAGTCAAAAACAAACTAGCATGGATATTGCTTATCAATCTTAATTTTTTTATTAATCTTGCGACAAATATGCATGGCACTTTCTCTTTTTTTGATTTAAATAAAAAAGGGCGATGAATAAATCATCGCCCTCTCAATCGCCTTAAACGGCGTAACTACTTATTATTTGAATTGATATTTCAGGCCAACTTTGAAGTAACGGCCAATTGCGCCGCTGCCGTCCATAGGGTTGAAGCCCATAGCACCGTAAGTTAGAGGATCCAGTGGAGCAACCTTGTCAAACAGGTTGGCGATGGAACCGAAGACTTCCAGGTTTTTCATTGCCTTGTAGCGGAAAGACACATCCAGAGTCGTGAAGGAAGCCAGTGTACAACCTGCTGGCGCTTCAGTGCCGTCAGCAAACTTGTTGGCGCAAGGCTGGCCCTCTTCAGGGATATTTTTCATGGAACCACGATAGCTGACCACGCCAGTGATGTTCAATGGACCTCTGTCCCAACCCAGTACAAAGTTGACTTTGTCTTTTGGCGTACCTGCGCAGTTGGATGTATCGCAGTTACCATGAGTACCGGCATATTGATGCTGCACTGTACCATCGACACGCAACCAGGAATTAACGTGTGTCCAGTTGACATCAGCAGTCAGTTTGCCGTATTCGCCGAGGTTGAAACGCTGTCTTGCGTTCAGATCCACGCCCTTAACTTCAGTGTAGCTGGAGTTGGCATAAGGAGCTGCGCCACCGATGATGGTACCTGTACCTGGTGTCACCACGCCATTGATGGTCAGGTTGTTATCCTGACGCAATACGCCCGGCAAGGCCGCTGCTTGCTGGAAGGACATGGAGTTGATTTCGTTGTTGCGGCGAATCTTCCAAGCGTCAATCGCGAAGCTGGTATCTGGCAATGGATCCCAGACCATACCCAAGGTATAACCTTTGGATTTTTCTGGTTGCAGGTTAGGGTTACCAACTTTGAAGCCGGTGAAAGTCGCAGCACAATCAGAAGCCTGTGCACCTGGCAATGGTGTACCGTTAGGGCAGCGTACCGGATCGCGCACAGATGCTGTACCTGCACTGAAGCTTTCTGTACCGGATTCAGGAGCACTTGGTGCGCGGAAGCCTTCAGAATAAGTACCACGCAGGGCAAATGTCTTCACTGGTGTCCACTTGGCACCAACTTTTGGTGTCACGGAAGAGAAGTGAGAATATTTGTCGTAACGCAGAGCACCGGACAATTCCAGAGACTTGATGACCGGAGCCAGCAATTCTGCATAGATCGCTGATACTGTTTCGTCACCTTTTGCAGCTACATAGCTGGCATTGATGGAACCATCTTTGCTACCGTCCAGGGAAGGCATGTCATAGGATTCACGGCGGTATTCTGCACCAACCGCCAGACCCATCATACCGCCAGGCAAAGCCACCAGTTCACGGGAAGCCTTGAAGTCGATGATGTCCATTTTGGTAGGTGCATCGATAGTCGCTGTCTTGACCATGGCTGCATACAAGGCCGGGTTGTTTTTGCTGGCCTGAGTACCTATGTAGTATGGGAAGTATGGGCTCTTGGGATCGCCCAGAGCAGACTTCAATACTGCCATGTTGATGGTATTGGTGTAATCCAGGTGCAGTTTGGATTCAGAATGCAAAATAGCAGTATCAAAATCCCAACCAGCCATCGTACCTTTCAAACCTGCAACGGCGCGGTAGAAGGAGTTGTCAGCAATACGGCGGTTCGCGCCGACGTCAAACATGGAATAACGCAAACGGACATCAGCGCCATACGGATTTTGCGGATGTGAAGCCGACATCAGAATGGTGTTGCCGTAGTTGATGTTACCGTTCAAATTAGTAGGATTTGAAGGGAAGAACACGTTGGCAGATGTAGAAGGTGGCGTTACTGTGAACGCAGCCTTGCGCTGGGAATAACCAAATTCAGCATAGGCTTGCAAATCATCATTCAACTGCCAGGTGCCACGGGCAAACAGGTTCACACCGTCGATTTGTGGCAGCATGGTACGGAACTGATCCGCGTACCACAGACAGCCACCGCCTGGATCTTGCACTTTGGTTGTCGACAAGCTTGAGCAGCCTGGCAGGGAAACATAGTTCAATGATTTTGGATCGCGCAAGGAACCGGCAGGATTTGGTTGCGCGCTGTTATTGCCGGCGATATAGCCGGAAGTGAAAGAGCCCACAGTCACCATAGGGTAACCCCAGCGACGCCAGTCGCCAGTACCTATCCAGTCGCGGTCATAGCGCTGGCTGTTCATCAACTCATTGGATTTGTAAGCCTCGGCATTGAGGATGATGTTGTATTTATCTTTGTCCAGGTTACCAAAACCGGCAGTGATAGAGCCTTTAATCTGGTTGGCGTCGCGGGAACCTGAAGTACCGGCAGTCGCGCTGACAGTGATGCCTTCATAGTTCTTTTTGAGGATGATATTGACAACGCCGGCAATCGCATCAGCACCGTAGATGGAAGAAGCGCCATCTTTCAGGATCTCGATACGCTCAACCACTTCCATAGGAATAGTGGAGATATCTGTAAATGCTTTTTGACCATCATCAGCACGGCCAAACTGCGCCATGCGGCGGCCATTCAGCAATACCAGTGTGGAAGTGGCACCCAGGCCACGCAGAGAGATGGCTGTAGAACCGGCAGCAAAACCATTACCGAAGCTGGTTGGCAAAGAACCGGCGCCATCGGAAGTCAGGGTTTGCAGGTATTCGGCAACGGTAGTCTTACCAGACTTGTCGATATCTGCACGGCTGATGATTTGTATCGGTGATGCTGTTTCAGCTTCAGCACGTTTGATACTGGTACCTGTCACTTCTACGCGCTGTATCTTGCCTTCTTCTTGCGCAAATGCAGGTTGTACCAGCATGCCGGCTGTCATCATCAAGCCGCCAGAAAACATCACGCGCAGCGACCTTGAAATTACCTTTTCCTTCAGCATATCTCTCTCCTAGGGGTTTGTTTCTGGTGTTACATCGCGGCGAAGCCAAGCAATCAGCCACGATGAAAAATATTTTGAAAATTAATTTTCACAATATGTATGAAGCCATTCTTGAATTTTGAAGTCAATCAATACGCAGAGAATGCGGACAGAAAACAACAAAGCGATACAATTCCATAACCAAATGAAATAAAAGACTTACATAAAGGTAATTCAAAGACAAAATTTAATTATTAATTACATAATTTTACTACTATGAAAAACAATGTTAAATCGGTGGAAACCGGCTCAAAAACAGACTCATGACCAGCAGACATGTTAGCTGCGTCGCCATCCCTTATAATCTTGTTTTACCCCTATCACTAACGAAGCATAATATGACCGCCCAAATCATCAGTGGAACCCAGCTCTCCCAACAAATCCGTGCCGATGTAACACAACGTGCCGCCAAACTGACTGCTGCTGGAAAGCAGCCTGGCCTGGCTGTCATCCTCGTTGGTGAGAATCCGGCATCGCAGGTGTATGTGCGCAACAAGGTCAAGGCTTGTGAAGACTGCGGTTTTTATTCGGTTTTGGAAAAATATGATGCAAATTTGACCGAAGAAGCATTGCTTGAGCACATTGCCCGCCTGAACAATGATCCAAAGATCAATGGCATCCTGGTGCAACTGCCCCTGCCTGCCCACATCAATGCCAACAAGGTCATCGAAGCGATTGCGGCAGAAAAAGACGTCGATGGTTTCCATATCAGCAACGCCGGTCTGCTGATGACGGGTCAACCGCTGTTCCGCCCCTGCACGCCTTATGGCGTCATGAAGATGCTGGAATCGATAGATTATCCTGTGCGCGGTGCCAACGCGGTCGTGGTAGGCGCCTCGAATATCGTGGGCAAGCCTCAGGCCATGTTGCTCTTGCAAGCTGGCGCTACTGTCACCATCTGTAATTCCAAGACCCGTGACCTGGCAGCGCACACGCGCAATGCCGACATTCTGGTAGTTGCTACCGGCAAGCGCAATATTGTCACGGCAGACATGATCAAGCCTGGCGCAGTTGTCATCGACGTAGGCATGAACCGCGACGATGAAGGCAAACTCTGCGGTGACGTTGATTATCTGCCAAGCACAGAAGTCGCGGGTTATATTACGCCAGTACCAGGCGGCGTCGGTCCCATGACGATCACCATGCTGCTGGTCAACACCATAGAAGCCGCTGAAAGAATTTAATATGACCCAAGACAATCCCCTGCTCGACTTTAGCGATTTACCGCGTTTTTCTGACATCCGGGCTGAGCATGTGAGCCCTGCCATTGCTGCCCTGTTGGAAGAAAACCGTGCAGTGATTGCAGAACTTGAAAAAAACACTGGCCCGGTCACCTGGAACAGGTTTGTAGAGCCACTGGAAAACGCCACAGAAAAACTGGGACGCGCCTGGGGGATAGTCGGTCATTTGAATGCGGTTGTCGATACGCCAGAAATGCGCGCCGCCTACAACGAAAACCAGCCAGCCATTACTGAGTTCTGGACAGAACTGGGGCAAAATCTCGCCCTGTTTGCTGGCTACAAAGCCTTGCAACAAGCACCTGAATTTGCCAGCCTGCCACAAGCCAGGAAAACCATTATCCAGAATGCGATCCGCGACTTCCAGTTGAGTGGTGCAGAACTGGCCGAGGACAAGAAGCTGCGCTATGCAGAGATACAGGAAAAGCAGGCTGCCCTGTCGACCAAATTTTCTGAAAACCTGCTGGATGCAACCAATGACTATGGCCTGTTCATCGAAGATGTGGCCGAGCTCAAAGGCTTGCCAGAAGATGTCTTGCAGGCTGCCAAATCAGCGGCAGAAGCCGATAGCAAGACCGGCTACAAATTCACCCTGCACTTTCCTTCGTATTTCCCGTTATTACAATACGCAGAAAACCGACATATCCGCGAAACCATTTACCGCGCAAACGCGACCAAGGCTTCTGAACTTGGCAGCAAGGCAGAATGGGATAATAGCGACATCATGGCCGAACTGCTGCGCCTGCGCAAAGAAGAAGCGCTGCTGCTGGGTTACCAGAATTTCGCCGAAGTATCACTGGTCAGCAAAATGGCTGAGTCACCGGCACAAGTCAGCCAGTTCCTGGAAGACCTGGCAAGACGCGCCCGCCCTTATGCAGAAAAAGACCTGGCAGAATTGCGCGCCTTTGCAGCAGACGAACTGGGCATCAGCGACATGCAAGCCTGGGATACTGCCTATGCATCCGAAAAACTGCGCCAGCAACGCTATGCCTTTTCTGAACAGGAAGTCAAAGAATACTTCCCGGAACATAAGGTTGTTGATGGCTTGTTCCGCGTCATCCAGACCCTGTTTGCAGTCGATATCAAACCAGATGAGGCAACTGTCTGGCACAAGGATGTGAAGTTTTACCGGCTGGAAAAAAATGGCGCGCTGATAGGTCAGTTTTATCTTGACCTGTATGCCCGCAATGGCAAACGTGGTGGTGCCTGGATGGACGACGCACGTGGCCGCAGATTGACGGCAGATGGCGTGCAAACACCGGTCGCTTATTTGACCTGTAATTTCAGTGCCCCTGTCACCATGAATGGCGTGGCAAAACCTGCCCTGTTCAGCCATGATGAAGTGATTACCCTGTTCCATGAATTTGGCCATGGCTTGCATCATTTGCTGACCAAGGTCGATGATCTGTCTGTCTCCGGCATTTCTGGTGTCGAGTGGGATGCAGTGGAATTGCCCTCGCAATTCATGGAGAATTTTTGCTGGGAATGGGATGTGCTGAAGCACATGACTTCTCATGTGGATACTGGTGCGGCATTGCCACGCTCATTGTATGACAAGATGATTGCGGCCAAAAACTTCCAGTCTGGTTTGCAAACCCTGCGCCAGGTTGAGTTCTCCCTGTTTGATATGCGCCTGCATGATGCCTTTGAGCCGAATGGTAGTCAAAGCGTGCAAGACATCGTCAGGGAAGTGCGTGCCCAGGTGGCAGTCATGCAGCCGCCAGAATTCAATCGCTTCCAGCATTCTTTCAGCCATATTTTTTCTGGTGGATATGCAGCAGGTTATTATAGTTACAAGTGGGCAGAGGTTTTATCGGCTGATGCCTATGCCGCCTTTGAGGAACATGCGGGGCAAGCAGGCAGCACCTTGTCGCGTGCTGTCGGTGAAAAATTTCAAACTGAAGTCCTGGAAGCTGGCGGTTCTCGCCCTGCCCTGGCTTCATTCAAGGCATTCCGTGGTCGCGAGCCGGTCATCGATGCCTTGTTACGTCACAATGGCATGAGTGCCTGAGTCTTGAGGAGAAAATGATGACATTCAATAAAAAGATCCTGATCTGCAGCTTGCTTTCCAGCATTTTTATGGCGACGGCAGCGCAGGCACAATTATATAAATCGGTAGGGCCAGACGGCAAAGTCACGTATAGCGATCAACCGCCAGCAGCCAATCAAAAAGTAGAAAAGAAAAAACTGCCCGATACTCTGGAAGGCGGTAACCTGCCACAGGAGCTGGCAATCGTTGTTGCAAAAAATCCAGTCACCCTGTACTCAGCCAATGGCTGTTCACCATGCAATGATGGCCGCAATCTGCTCAAAAGCCTGGGCATACCATTTAACGAAAAAACCGTTAACACGGCAGCAGACCAGGAAAAAATGAAGCAAGTCAGTGGCGACTTGCAAATGCCCTTGCTGGTCATTTCGAATGTCAAATTCCGTGGCTATAGCATGGATGAATGGAAAGATGCCTTGAGCAAAGCTGGTTATCCAGCCACCAGCAAACTGCCCAAGGACTACCGCTACGCAGCGGCTGAACCTGCCGCCCCGCCACCGCCGCCAGCCGCCCCCAAAGCGCCAGATGCAGCAAGGCAAGCCGCTACTCCCCAGCCCAAGAAGCCGGATGATGGCTTTAAATTTTGAGTTCGCATGACACGCATCGATTTTCATAGCAATGTGGCGGACAAGCTGAACTACTCTTGCCGCCTGATACGCAAGGCCCACGCTGCCAATTGCAAGATGGTGGTGTATCACCATGACCGCGCCTGGTTGCAGCGCTTGAATGAGGCCTTGTGGACGCTGACAGAAGCTGATTTTTTGCCGCATGTGATGCTCAGTGATCCCTTGTCTGCCATGACGCCCATCGTGCTCAGCCACGATGAGCATGCGGCATGCCCACATCATGAATTGCTGATCAACCTCACCGCTGCCACACCTGCCAACTTTACTCAGTTTCAGCGCATGATAGAAGTCATCTCTGCCGATGATGCAGACAAACTGGCCGGGCGTGAGCGCTATCGCCACTACCAGCAACAAGGTCATACTCTTACCCACTCCGTGGCGAAATAAAATGAATAATCAAATAGACGCCAGCATTCCTGTGTTGACTGAAGTCATCAAGCCGGAAGAACTTCTCACGCCACCCGCCAAAACAGTTGCAGCAACTGACAATGCAGGCGTCGATGGCACGGCACAGCCTGCCCATGAAACGGCTATCAACCATTATCCGGGTAAGACAGAAGAAGACTGGCAAGCATTGGAACAAAGCCTGCGTGAAAACGTCTTGCGCCAGGTGCTGACCCGCATTGATTTTGTCCTCGAACACAGGATCAGGGACAACCTGGCCGATGTTTTGCAGATTGCCGTAGCCAATTTATCAACAGAAATACGCTCTGGCTTGCATAAAACCCTGGAAGAAGTCATCACCCGCGCGGTGACCCAGGAAATCACCAAGGCAAAGTCACCTAAATAATCAAAATAATTAATAATATTTTTATTTTTAAACACAAAGACTCCATCCGTGTTTAAAAATAAAAATCTGAACCAGCTTTCTGATTACCTGAGAAAGCAAAGTATTTCTACAATCTCCTGCATCGCATACAAGATGCAACACAGATGAAACACAGGAGATTCCCCATGAAAGTCATCGTTCTCGGTTCCGGCATAGTTGGCACATCGTCTGCCTGGTTTTTAAAAAAGCAGGGCCACGAGGTCACCGTCATTGATCGTCAGCCTGGTGCCGCACAAGAAACCAGCTTTGCCAATGGCGGCCAGATTTCTGTCTCCCATGCTGAACCTTGGGCTAATCCATCGGCGCCGATGAAGGTCTTGAAATGGCTGGGCAAAGAAGATGCTCCACTCTTGTTCCGCCCGCGTGCAGAATGGCTGCAATGGTTGTGGGGCCTGCACTTTTTGCGTGAATGCACACCTGGCCGCACGGCAGAAAACATCCGTCAGATTGTTGCAATATCTGAATACAGCCGCCTGACTTTGCGCAGCCTGCGTGAAGAAACCGGCATACAATATGACAACCTGAGCAAGGGCATACTGCACTTCTACACCGATCAAAAAGAGTTCGACATTTCCCTGCCAGCAGCAAAACTCATGCGCGACCTCGGTTGCCCGCGCGACTCTATCGATGCCGACGAAGTGGTGCGCAGGGAACCTGCGCTGGCAGGCATACGCGATAAAATCGTTGGTGGCGATTACACCGAAACCGATGAGTCAGGCGACGTCTATCAATTCACTACAGGTCTGGCTGACAAGGCCGCAGCAGCAGGCGTGCAATTTCAGTTCAATACGACGGTCACACGCTTGTTATCTGAGGGCACTGGTGCCGGCGCCAAAATTACTGGCGTGGAGATCATCGATGCAGCCGGGCGTCACAAGACTTTGCATGCTGACGCTTTTGTGGTTGCCATGGGCAGCCACTCACAAACCCTGTTAAAACCTTTGGGTATCTCTCTGATGATTTATCCGGGCAAAGGCTACTCGGCCACTTATCAAATTACCAATCCTGAGCAGGCACCCGTTATTTCTCTGACAGATGATGGCTATAAACTGGTGGTGTCGCGCCTGGGCAACCGCCTGCGTGTTGCAGGCACCTGCGAGATCAATGGCTATGGCAGGGAACTCAATACTGCCCGTTGCGACGCTATTACCAGGCGCACGCGGGAACTGTTCCCGGACGCCTGCGATTACGATAATCCGGTTTACTGGACAGGTTTGCGGCCACTGACGCCTTCGAATGTTCCGTATATAGGCAAGTCCCGCATCAGCAATCTTTACCTCAATACCGGCCACGGTACGCTGGGCTGGACCATGGGCGCAGGTTCTGGCCGTGCGATTGCCGACATAGTCTCGGGCGTGCAGCCAGACGTGGATTTTGCGTTCACTGGCATGGAACACAAGACAGGCAAAACCTTACTGCTACCCGCCTGAGGCAAGCAAGCTTTATCTAAAAACTGCTCTGATACAGACAGGATGCGCCCAGGCATAGCCCTGCCCTGCAAGCTAAACGCCCGCTAAAGCGGGCGTACAAAAACAAGTTTCCCCTCACGCAAGTTGCCAGATGGAATCTCTATCTGCAACAACTTGCGTTCTTTTTGTCATCCAAACACAAGATCCCGGCGTTTACTTCAAAACAGGCTGAATCATTTAGCTTTATGTTGTTTTATCTGACTTTACTTGCCTTTAATACGCACAGGTAACTCTTCAGCTTTTTCGTCAAAGGCAATACGTGTCGTAAATTTGGCACGCTTCATGGGGAAACGGGAATGGAAATGTCGGACATTGCCAGAGCCGGAAATGGCGCGCCGCACAAATTGGTAATAGGCGTCCATGTCTATCACATGAACCACCAGGAAATAGTCATACTCCCCAGACACAAAATAACATTGCATGACCTCGGCTTCCTTGTTCATGCGTGTCTCAAACTCCCGCATGAATTCATCCGACTGGTTGATCAGCGATACCTCCAGAAAAGCCAGCATGCCATAACCAAGAGCGAAGCTATCGACCATCGCTACTTCAGCGCTGATGACGCCTGCTTCCCGCAGTTCCCGTATGCGGCGCAGGCAGGTGGGTTGGGAGATATGCAGCTTGTCGGCCAGTACCCTGGTCGGGGTTTGGTTGTCTTTTTGGAGGAGGTTCAAAAGCTTGCGATCAAGCTTGTCAAGGGTGCGATATTGGGGCATATAAAAAACGTCAGTTTGGAGAAAAAACCACACAAAATAGCTTTGCGAAATATTTTTTCTGTTGTACCTTCTTGCTGTTCAGTTATCTGAATAAGTCAGAGATGCAGTACTGTTATCCTACTTTTTAATCCTTAGGAGTATGTTCATGTCGTTCAAAACTAAAATGATTCCACTGGCTGGCGCAATTGCTTTCGCTTTCGCTGGTGCTGCGGCAGCTCAAGATCTGGTTGTAAAAATTGGTCACGTTGGCCCTATCTCCGGCGCGATCGCCCACTTGGGTAAAGACAATGAAAACGGCGCCAAAATGGCGATCGAAGAACTGAACGCCAAAGGCGTGATGATCGGCGGCAAAAAAGCCAAATTCGAATTGCTGACTGAAGATGACGCTGGCGATCCAAAACAAGGCACAACCGTAGCACAAAAACTGGTTGACGCGAAAGTAAACGGCGTTATCGGTCACTTGAACTCCGGTACAACTATCCCTGCCTCCAAAATCTACAACGATGCTGGCATCGTTCAAATCTCCCCATCTGCAACTAACGTTGACTACACCAAACAAGGCTTCAAAGGTGCATTCCGCGTGGTAGCGAATGACGGCCAACTGGGCGGCACACTGGGTCGTTTCGCGGTGCAAATCAACAAAGCGAAGAAAGTCGCTGTGATTGATGATAAAACTGCATACGGCGAAGGCGTGGCAAAAGAATTTATCAAAGGCGCCAAAGGCAAGGGTGCTGAAATTGTTGTGCAAGAGCATACAACTGATAAATCTACAGATTTCAGCGCCATCCTGACCACAATCAAAGCCAAAAACCCAGACGTGATCTTCTTCGGCGGTATGGATGCGGTTGCCGGTCCTATGCTGCGTCAGATGAAAGCACTGGGCATCACAGCCAAATTCATGGGCGGCGACGGCATCTGTACAGCTGACTTGGTTAAACTGGCTGACAACGGTATTGGTGAAGGCCAGGTAGTTTGTGCTGAAGCCGGTGGTGTTCTGGAAGCCCAGAAAAAAGTCAATGACGACTGGAAAGCTGCCTTCAAGAAAAAATTTGGTGTAGAAGTCCAGATTTATGCACCATATGTCTATGACTCCGTCATGGTCATGGTAGAAGCAATGAAAAAAGCTGGCTCTGCTGACCCAGCCAAATACCTGCCAGAGTTGAAGAAAATCAACTACAAAGGCGTAACTGGCGACATCGCATTTGATGACAAAGGCGATATCAAAGACGGCACACTGACTTTGTACACATACAAAGGCGGCAAACGTGATCTGCTGCGCGTAGTCAAGTAAGCTGGCGACTTATAAGATCTGCACCACACAAGACCTTGTAGTGACAAACTGCAAGGTCTTGTGAAACTGAAACAGTTCAACAAGCAGATCTTATAAACAATAAAAAAACCTGGCAAAAGCCAGGTTTTTTTATTTTCTGCTAGCAGGATACAGATCAAGCCATCTGTATCAAAGCAGAACTCATTTCAAACTCAGGACCCATTTAACCAGGGTTTTCGCTTCTGCATCACTTACCTGGGCATTAGGTGGCATGGCAACCGCGCCCCATACACCTGAGCCACCTTTCAATACTTTTTGCACCAGCTTGGCTTCAGCAGTCTTGTCGCCGGCGTATTTCTTGGCCACATCCTTAAAAGCAGGACCCACAACCTTGTTATCGACTGCGTGACAGGCCATGCAGTTTTTTGCTTTTGCCAGATCAGCATTCGCCCAAGCGGAGCCAGAAACCACCATTGCCAATACCGAACCTACCAATAAAGAATATTTCATTGCTTTCTCCAGGTTAAAAACTCACTTATTCTACCGCCTTTTGACAATTTTAACGTTTATCTACATACCGGGGTTGACCTGCAGTAAAATTAAGGAAACTCCATGATCTGTAGCAAAGAGTTTGAAGGTTTTTCCCCAGAAAAAGGATGTATCCCATGTTCATCATCATCGTTTTATTCATCATGCTCGTCTTGAAGCTGGCAGATGTATGGATTTTTGCCACCATGTCTTGGTGGTGGATCATTGGTGGTGCAGGCGCGGCATTTGCCTGGTTTGAAGTTCTTGAGCGTATGCTGGGCCTGGACAAACGCAAAGATCATGCGCATTTTGAAAAAATCCAGAAAGAACGCGTCAAACGCGCCTTTGACAAAAACACCCGCCGCTAATGACAGCACATGGTTCTGTTCCGGACTATTTTTTGCGTAGCAACAGCATTCTGACACAACATAAAATACCGGCTGAGCTGCCAGATGTCTTTACCTGAGTTACGCAATCTAGAGCTGCGCCAGTTGCGCTACTTCCTGGCGGTGGCGGAAGAAATGCACTTTGGCAGGGCAGCTACGCGCCTGCACATGACCCAGCCGCCTTTGTCACAAGCCATACAGGCGCTGGAAGCCATCCTCGGAGCAGAACTGTTCATCCGCAATACGCGCAATATCTCACTGTCATCAGCCGGGATGGCGCTACTGCCAGAAGTCAGGCGCTTGCTGGCACATGCGCAATCCCTGCCAGAACTGGCGCAGAGAGCCGCCAGCGGTACTTACGGTCACTTGTCCCTGGCCTTTGTGTCTATCGCTGATTACAGCGTATTGCCCCCCGCACTGCGGGAATTTCGCCGTCATCATGCCGATGTCCATATAGAATTACGTGAAGCAACCACCGACGTACAATTGCAAGCGCTGGAAAACGGGGAAATTGATGCTGGTTTTTTGATACCGCCACTCCCTGACAAGTTGCAAAACCTGTTCAATTATCAAAAAGTGCTGTCTGAACCACTGATGCTGGCAGTACCAGAAAACCATGCAAAAGGACGCCAGCAACTGCGCCTCAGCGATTGCACTGACTTGCCGTTGATACTATTCCCGCGCAAAATTGCCCCGGCTTTGCATGATGCCATCCTTGGTTGCTTCCATGCTGCGGGCCTGACGCCTGCCATCGGCCAGGAAGCCATACAGATGCAAACCATCGTTGGCTTGGTCTCGGCTGGCATGGGTATCGCACTTGTGCCACAATCCGTTTCAAATTTGCAGCGCCCGGGCGTGCTGTATTTCGACTTGCCAGACACCAGCGCCACCGTTGAAATTGGCCTGGCCTGGCGCAAGGACAATCATTCTGCGGTGCTGGCTGCATTTGCGCACCTGTTTAACTTACCAATTCATCCATGCTGACTCATCCAAATCCTGATCCTGTCGCTTTCCATCTGGGCCCTGTTTCTGTTCACTGGTATGGCATCATGTACCTGATCGCCTTTGCCCAATTTATTGCCCTGGGCCGCGTCCGGCTCAAACAACCGCATATCGCCGCACAGGGATGGACGCGTGAGCATATAGACGACATGCTGTTTTTTGGTGTGCTCGGGGTGATACTCGGCGGCCGTCTCGGTGAAGTGTTTTTTTACGGTTTTTCGTATTACATGGAGAATCCGCTGGAAATATTTGCCGTCTGGAAAGGCGGTATGTCCTTCCACGGCGGGTTCATCGGTGTACTGATCGCCATGTTCTTATGGGCACGCAAAGCCAAGTTTCATCTTGCAGACGTGTACGACTTCATCGCGCCGCTGGTGCCGCTGGGTTACGCTGCCGGTCGCCTGGGCAATTTCATCAACCATGAATTGCCGGGACGCATCGCATCAGCAGACCTGCCATGGGCAATGATCTGGCCGGGTATAGACCACCCGGTTCACCCTTCACCTATTTACCAGGCATTGGTAGATGGTTTGCTGGCATTCGTCATACTGTGGATATATGCATCCAAGGCCAGACCGCGTCTGGCCGTAGGTGCCTTATACGTTACATTGTATGGCTGCGCACGCTTTTTCACGGAATATTTCCGCACCCCGGATTATGAAGTCAATATTCTCGGCGCGACAATTTCAGCCGGGCAGATGTTGTCATTCCCCATGATTATCGGCGGGCTGCTGCTATTGGGTTTCGCCTACAGGAACAATCAAAAATCAGGTTCGTGAGAAGCTGATTTTTGATTGGATGTTAATCTGTCTGAGCGGCATTTCATTGAGATTGCGTTGCGATGAAATGCCGTTCAGTAAGCGCATAGACAAGCAAACAAAAAATACTGCTTGACGTGCACAGGCAAAATCTTTTACAGTAATTGCATGGACTCATTTTTGACATCGACATCTGCAAGAAAAACTGCTGACAGCGCCAAGCTGCAAGCAGTGCTGTCGTCTGTGTCTGCCTCTCTAGTTCTACTACCATCTCTAGCAAGCTCGCTACTATAAGTTGCGTCTTGTCCAGTTTTAAGCGGCATACCAGCCAGATTAAAACACCAGTATCAAAAATTACCTTTATACCCAATTAGCACCCAGCACAGGCTTCCTGACATCAGGAAAAAACAGCATGACACCATCAGGCACATCAGCAAAGCATTCAGCAGGCGGTATCAGCGTCATGTCTGGCTTTGCCCGTCCACAGTCTGCGCTGCAACGTAGCCACGATCTGCTAGTGCTACGACTACTGATCGGTTAACCGGCCTCGCGTATCTCTGTGGCAGCCGGTTAGCTTAACGCCGCCACATTCCCACGAATTCAACAAATTAAAAATATCAGCGCCTTGCTGAGGCACTGTGCCAGCCCAAGGAAAAGAACATCATGATGAGTAATCCAGCTAAAAAATATCAAGCCTTCCCGACTATCGCTTTGCAGGACAGGCAATGGCCCAGCCGCAGCATCAGCAAAGCACCGATCTGGATGAGTACGGATTTGCGTGATGGTAACCAGGCGCTGATAGAACCCATGGATGCCAAGAAAAAACTCAGGTTCTTTGAAATGCTGGTCAAGATAGGTCTTAAAGAAATTGAAGTCGCCTTCCCTTCGGCATCAGAAACTGATTTTGCCTTTGTCCGCAAACTCATAGAAGAGCAACGCATACCAGATGACGTGACGATAGAAGTATTAACGCAATCCCGCGAAGACCTGATACGCCGCACCATAGAATCCGTGTGTGGTGCCAAGCGGGCAATCGTGCATTTGTATAACCCGATAGCGCCCGCTTTCCGCCGCATCGTATTTGGCAAATCACGTGAAGAAGTCAAACAGATTGCCACTGATGGTACCCGCCTCATCAAGCAACTCACTGATGCCATGCCTGAGACAGAATGGGTATTTGAATATTCGCCAGAAACCTTCAGCATGGCCGAACTCGATTTCTCGAAGGAAGTCTGCGATGCAGTTGCCGCCATCTGGCAGCCCACCGTTGAACGCAAGATGATCATCAACTTGCCGACCACCGTCGAATGCGCAACGCCGAATGTCTATGCCGACCAGATAGAATGGATGGACAGGAACCTGGCGCAACGCGATGCCATCATCCTCAGTGTGCATCCTCATAATGACAGGGGCACGGCAGTCGCCGCCGCCGAGCTTGCGATCATGGCGGGCGCAGACAGGGTTGAGGGCTGCTTGTTTGGCAATGGTGAACGCACCGGCAATGTCGATCTCGTCACGCTGGCCTTGAATTTATATACCCAGGGTGTAGATCCCGGGCTGGATTTTTCTGATATCGATAGCGTCAGGCAGTGCGTGGAAGAATGCAACCAATTGCCTGTGCATCCGCGCCACCCTTATGTCGGCGACCTGGTCTTCACAGCATTTTCTGGCTCACATCAGGATGCGATCAAAAAAGGCTTTGCCCAGCAACAAAAAGACGTCATCTGGGAAGTGCCTTACTTGCCGATAGACCCGGCTGACCTTGGCCGCAATTATGACGCCGTGATACGCGTGAATAGCCAGTCTGGCAAAGGCGGCATGGCATTTTTGCTGGAACAGGAATATGGCATCAGCATGCCAAGACGCATGCAAATTGAATTCAGCCGTGTTGTGCAAACGGCTGCCGACGACAGCGGCAAGGAAATGACAGCACAACAGATACACCAGATTTTCAGCGACAGTTACCTCTCGACAGCAACACCCATCAGTTATCAAGCTCATCATGCAAACCCAGTCCTGCATCACAGGACATCACCATCCGATCCGGCACAAGTATCCTTGCATGTCGATCTGCTGCACCACGGACAGCCACAAGCTATCCAGGGTACAGGTCATGGTATTGTTGAAGCACAGATCAATGCCTGCCAGGCACTTGGTTATCAGCTCAGGATCATCGACAAACAAGAACAGCAAGTGACGCAGCATGGCCGTTCACAGTACATCAGCATCATAGAAGCACGCGTCAATGATGGCAGCAGCCAGCATGGTGCAGGCATAGCAGACGACGCGGCAACGGCCAGCATGCGCGCCATCATCAGTGTGATTAACCGTCATGCAAACGCAGACACGGCAATGCAGATGATTGCTGCCTGATTGCTAAGTAACCGCTTTGAAGAGCGTAGCCAGCTTGCTAACGCTGCGCTCTATCTCAGCACAAGTCAGTGAAGCAAAACCCAGTAACAGGCCGCCAGGACTTTCTGCCGGCCTGTTTGTTTTTCCCGGCACATCGGCATAGTGACCGAGGCCGCGTAATTCCAGTCCGATTTTTTGTCCTGCTTCTATGATCTGCTCTTCATCGTAGGCCTGTTTGAAATACACGGCCAGATCAAGCCCGCCATCTTGCGCGCCGCAGGCAAGCTCATCTACCAATTCTTTTTTCAGGCAACTCACTAAACATGCCTGTCGTTCTGCATAGATTTTTCTGGTACGCTTGATATGCCTGCCGAAATGGCCTTCTGCAATAAAGTCGGCCAGCGTCATTTGCGGCATGATACTGGTATGTTTATCGATGACCGCTTTGGCTTGTATCATCGGCTCCAGCAATTTTTCTGGCAGCACCAGATAACCGAGCCGCAAGCCAGGGAACAGCACCTTGGAGAGAGTGCCTACATAAATGACGCTCTGATGAGTATCGAGGCTTTGCAGGGATGCCAGTGGTGAACTGCCAAAGCGGTATTCACTGTCATAGTCGTCTTCGACTATCCATACTGCATTCGCCTGTGCCCACTCCAGCAAGGCCATGCGCCTTTGCAGGCTCATGGTCATGCCCAGTGGCATCTGGTGGGAAGGTGTGACGAAAGCGACTTTCGCATCGGGATAATGCATCGCTGCGTATTCGACATCCAGGCCCTCATCATCGACAAGTACGGCACAAATGTCCGCTTGTGCTGCATGCAGGGCAGCAGTCGTACCCCGATAGCAAGGATATTCCACCACCGCCTTTTCACCCTGGTCCAGCAACATGGTACTCAGCAAATACAGCGCCTGCTGCGAACCGGAAGTGATCAGGATTTGTTCTGGCGCACAATTCACGCCACGTGCGGCCTTCAGATACACCGCCAGTAATTCACGCAAAGCCAGATGGCCGGCAGGATCACCATAGCCCAGTTGCCCTTTGGGATGGCGACAATGCCGCGCTTCCAGCCGCGCCCATATATCAAATGGGAATAAATCCAGGTCAGGCATACTCACCCTGAATGCCCTTACGCTACCCTGATGAAAACGCGTGCTGCCGCGTGGATCTATATGCTGCAGTCCGCGTTTTGAAATTCTGTCCAGCAGCTTTGTCGTGGATATATCGTTGACCTTTGTTTTTCCACGTTCTGCAATTGCAGGTAAATCTTCATTCACAAAAGTTCCCTGCCCTACCGAGCCGCGCAAATACCCTTCTGCCAGTAATTGATCATAGGCATTCAAGACCGTTTGCCGGGAAATATTCAGCTCCTGACAAAACTCGCGGCTGGGTGGCAACTGCATGCCAGGCAGCATCTGGCCCGCCAATATACTTTTTCTTATTTCGGCGTACAACTGTCTGTACAAGGGCTGGCGGTCTTGTCTGTCCAGGGTTATCCCGGCAATCATTTGAGAAATATGCATGCTCTCGCCCAAATTGGCATTCTTATTTTTTATAAAATTGGTACTTTTCAATAGCCAATACCAGGCATAAGATTAGCGTAAATTCAAGGCAAAGGAGTAAATAAATGCATCAATATCAGGCAAAAATCTTATGGGAACGTGGCGAACAGATTTTTAGCGACAATCGTTACAGCCGCGCGCATGCATGGGAATTTGATGGCGGCCTGGTGGTGCCGGCATCTTCATCCCCTCTGTCTGTCCCGGTACCGATGTCGGAAGAAAAAAATGTCGACCCTGAGGAAGCACTGGTTGCGGCGCTGGCATCATGCCATATGCTGTTTTACCTGTCGTTCGTCGCCAAGCGCGGTTATGTACTGGATCGATACCGCGATCTGGCAGTGGGTATCATGGATAAAAATACCCTGGGCAAGACAGCCATTACCCGCATCCACCTGCGCCCGCAGGAGAGCTATAGTGGTGATAAGCAGCCAGCCTTGCAGGAGCGTGAAGAACTCCATCATATGGCGCATCAACACTGTTATATCGCCAACTCCATTAGCGCCGAAGTCATCATAGAAATCGAGTAGCCCATGTACATGCCCAGTCATTTTTCTGAAGAACGCATAGAAGTCTTACACACGCTGATACAGGCGCATCCGCTGGCAGCGCTGGTCAGCTTGCAAGCTGGCGAACTCGAGGCGAATCACATTCCCTTCATCGTTTCGCCACCAAGCGCAGATGCACCTTATGGCGTTTTGCGGGGCCATGTCGCCCGCAATAACCCGGTCTGGCAAAGTGCAGCTTCAGCTCAGGATGTGCTGCTGATTTTCCAAGGCGCGCAAGCCTATATCAGTCCGCGCTGGTATGAAGAAAAGCAGCGCAGCGGTTCTGTCGTGCCGACCTATAACTATGCTGTCGTGCATGCGCACGGCCCCATGCGCATCGTCGAAGACCGGCAGGAATTTTTGCGCCTGCTCAGCGAACTTAGCGATAACTTTGAGCGCAAGTTCGACCAGCCATGGAAAGTCAGCGATGCGCCTGCAGAATACATAGACCGCATCATGGACATGATAGTCGGCATAGAAATCCCGATACGCCGCATCAGTGGCAAATGGAAAACCAGCCAGAACAAAAGCACGCAAGACAGGGTGAATATGGTGGATGGATTACGCGAACAACATGATACGGCCTCGCACGCATTGGCAAGCGTCATGGAGCAACAATTGTTCGAAACCGAATAAAACGAAACAATAAGGAAAAGAAATGAGTAAAGTAGTAGTACGTGCCGTCACCAAAGAAGATTTCGCCAACTGGTCTGTGCTATGGGAAGGCTATAACCAGTTCTATGAACGCACTGGTCCAAATGCCTTGCCAGAAGCAGTGACGCTCAGGACCTGGGCAAGATTTTTTGATGGTTACGAACCTGTACATGCTCTGGTCGCAGAACAGGATGGACGCCTGGTTGGGCTGGCGCATTACCTGTACCACAGGACTACCAGCCGCATCGAAGCCAGTTGCTATCTGAATGACTTGTTCACCAGCCCGGATGTGCGCGGCCAGGGCGTAGGGGGTGCCTTGATAGAGGCAGTGTATGAACAGGCCAGGCTGGCAGGTTCTACTGTCGTATATTGGCAAACCCACGAAACCAATGAGACGGCGCAAAAACTGTATCGCCAGGTGGCAGACAGGTCAGGATTTATTGTTTATAGAAAAAGCCTGACATAACAAAAAAAATCATTCATTTACAAGAGCGGCTCGGGTCGGCAATATGCTGGCAATCGATACTCTCACTGCTGTTTCAATGACACTGCTCTTATCCCTCATCTGCGTACTTGGCTTGATGTATGGAACAAGGCTATTGCAAATAGCCTTGTGGCCCAAAGTGCAAGTACGCGTCCTGAGTACCAGAGAAGAGGTCACTGGCGACGATGATGGCAGCGCTACTGGCTGGCTACATGCCGAGCTTGAGTATTGGCATGAATCACAAAGATATCAGGTTCACTGGCGTGCTGACCTGATGCAGCACAGGCATTTGCCGGATGCCCTATGGATGGTCATAGCACCATCCAAACCCGAACACCCCCGACTGCCCATTCCTGTCATCAAGCCAATTGTGGTTTTGACTATCTGCGTAACTTGCCTGGCTATTATTTTGGCTCACCTGCCTTGATCTTGTTTTCAAACCTGGGTTTTGCCGTTCTGCAGCATAAGTTTCTTCAAAGTTGCTGAACTTTAGCTAAAACAGTGCATCTATAGCTATTTCCATACAACAAGTTATATAACCAGGACATACCATGTCACGTACCCTGATTTCTCTCGCTCTTGCCAGCTTGTTTACCAATATGATGGCAACGCCAGCCTTTGCACAAAATGCAAGCGCTGGCATCAACAGCACGATCACCACAAATAAACTGCAATCTGGCATAGATTTGCAATGGATAGACAACACCGTCAGGCCACAGGATGACTTCTATCAGCACATGTCAGGCAAATGGCTGGCGACTGCCGAAATACCGGCTGACCGTGGCCGCTTTGGTTCGTTTGACCAGTTGCGTGATCTGTCTGAGCAAAGGTCTTATGACATCATCCAGACCCTCGCTGCGAACAAACAGCTTGCCTCAGGTTCAAACCAGAAAAAAATTGCCGATCTGTTTAACAGCTTCATGGATGAAGCCCGCGCCAACGAGCTTGATATCAAACCACTGCAAAGCCAGTTTGCCCGCATCGATGCCATTACCGATAAATCAAAACTGCCAACCTTGATGGCAGAACTCAGCAAGCTGGGCGTCAACACACCTGTTGCGACTGGCATTAACCAGGATGCACGAGACTCCAGCCGCTATGCGGTATATCTGAGCCAGAATGGCCTGACCATGCCAGACCGTGATTATTATCTGAAACAGGATGATGCGAAGTTGCAGGGCTTCCGCGACGCTTATCTCAAACACCTGGAAAAAATGCTGGGTATGAGTGGCCAGGCCAAGCCTGAACAAGGCGCAGCGGCCATCATGGCGCTGGAAACCGAGATCGCCAAAATACAATGGACCAAGGTAGAAAACCGCAATCCTGTAAAAACCTATAACAAGACGGACCTGAAACAACTTGAGCAATTACTGCCTGGTTTTGACTGGAATGCTTATTTCAGTGAAATTGGCATGGCAGGTAAAATGGATTATGTCATCGTGCGTCAGCCTGAATTTTTCAGTGGTCTTGCCAAGGTCATTGCTGCCACCCCGCTTGATACGTGGAAGAATTACCTGAAATGGCAAACCCTGAATGCCTATGCACCTTTCCTCAGCCAGCGCTTTGTTGACCAGGATTTTGAATTCACCAGCAAGACCTTGCGCGGAGTTCCAGCTAATCAGGCGCGCTGGAAACGTGGCGTAGGCCGGGTCGAAGAAGCTCTGTCAGAAGCACTGGGGCAATTGTATGTGGAAAAATATTTCCCGCCCGAGAACAAGGCACGCATGCAGACCATGGTCAATAACTTGCTGCTGGCCTACAAGCAAAGCATAGAAACCTTGAGCTGGATGAGCCCGGAAACCAAGAAAGAAGCCCTGACAAAACTGGCCAAATTCAATCCCAAGATAGGCTACCCGGATAAATGGCGCGACTACAGCAAGCTGACCATTGCCAGGGACGATCTGGTCGGCAATATCATACGTGGCCGTGAACATGAATATCAACGGCAGTTGGCCAAACTGGGCAAACCTGTCAGCCGCACTGACTGGGGCATGAGCCCGCAAACCGTGAATGCTTATTACAACTCACGTCAGAATGAAATCGTCTTCCCTGCAGCGATATTGCAACCACCTTTCTTTAATGCCGCAGCCGATGATGCCGTCAATTATGGCGGCATAGGTGCTGTCATAGGACATGAAATCAGCCATGGCTTTGATGATTCTGGCAGCCAGTCAGACGGCGACGGCAACCTGCGTGACTGGTGGACCAAGGAAGACAAGGCCAACTTTGGCAAACTGACAGCCGCCATGATTGCCCAGTACAGTGCCTACAGCCCGCTGCCAGGTTATAAGGTCAACGGTGCCCTGACTCTGGGTGAAAATATTGCAGATAATTCCGGCTTGTCGATCGCTTACAAGGCCTACCAGATTTCCCTTGGTGGCAAGCCAGCGCCAGTGATTGACGGTTACACTGGCAACCAGCGTGTCTTCATGGGTTGGGCGCAAGTCTGGCGTGGCAAATCGCGCGATGGCGAAACCATACTCAGGGTAAGTACCGATCCACACTCCCCTTCCGAGTTCCGTGGCAACGGTCCCTTGACGAACTTGCCAGAATTTTACTCGGCGTTTGGTGTCAAGGAAGGTGACAAGATGTATGTCCCCCGGAAAAACGCATCACCATCTGGTAAATGATATTCAGGTAAAAAGAGGCAGAAATGCCTCTTTTTTAATGGAAATAGTCATAAAATAGCAATACTTTCCCAAAAAGCAATTTTCGGCGCGGGCTTTTTACAAAAAACGCGCCCAAGCTTATCAGTGTCGCAATGACGATATAGCCTGGCTGTGGCAGAATAGCCGGGATTGAATTCCATCGATGAAAGCAAATTTATGAGTTTTGTACGCCGTGTCCAGCAAGATAAGTATGATGTATATGATAAAGAGGACGTGCATGCCCGCTTACATTTCTTCAAGAACCTGCAAACCATCACGAATGCCATCCATTCGACCAGCAATATCGAGCAGATCATGCTTGATCTGTCCCAGGATATCTGCAACCTGTTTGATTGTGAGCGCCTGACGCTGTATTCGGTCAACTACAAGAAAAATGCCATTGAATCCAAGGTCAAGACCGGCTTGACTTCATTCAAGGATTTTGCCCTGCCCATCTCTGAAAAAAGCGTGGCCGGTTTCGTCGCCATGAGCAAGCAGACAGTCAATATCCTGAATGTGTATGACGAAGCAGAACTCAGGAAGCATTCACCGAAGCTGGAGTTTTTGCGCCGTGTTGATCAACGCACTGGTTTTCGCACCAAACACATGCTGGTCGGCCCGCTGATCCATGAACAGAGCAATGAATTGCTGGGTGTACTGCAACTGATCAACAACCGCAATGATTGCCAGTTCCCACCACTGCTGGAAGAAGGCTTCAAATACCTGCGCAACACCCTGGCTGTAGCTTTCGCCCAGCGTCTGATGTCACCGCAGGTAATTCATACCAAGTTTGATTCATTGATCAAATCATCGATACTGTCGATACCTGAACTGGGCCTGGCTGCGCGTGCAGCACGCCGCAAGGGTGTGGATGTAGAAGAAATCCTCATCGACGAATTTGAAGTCAGCCTGACGGACATAGGCAATTCCCTGGCGACCTTCTTTGAATGCGAATACCAGCCTTACAAGGCAGACCGTGCACGCCCGGATGCCTTGAAGAATTTCAAACGCGCCTATGTAGAAGATCATCACTGGGTCATACTGGAAGAAATTGCTGATAGCCTGACTGTCATGACGACTGACCCTGAACGTGTCATGGCTTCGCGCATCGTGCATAGCCTGTTCCCTATCGCCAAGATTCAATATGTGGTGACTACACAAAGAGAATTCAGGCAAACTGTGGATCAGTTCTTTGGCGATGCTGAAGCCGTTGTTGCTGCTGCCGAACAAACTGCACAAGATGCAATTGATACTGTATCTGCCTCAGAAAAAGCCTTGATCGCACAAGTCAGGGAAACCATACAGGATGCCTTTGCCAAGAGTCATCCTGAATTCCAGATTGATGTGCGTTCACGCGAAGACAAAACAGTCAGCCGCATGCACAAGGATGGCTCTGTCCAGCGTATCGCAGGTCAGGTCATTGTTGATTTCCATGTCGATTTTCTGGATACCGGCATGAATACAGCAGCATAAAATACTGCGCATTATTAAAACGCCACGATCAGAAATGAGCGTGGCGTTTTTTGTTTAAGGAGCAGCTTCAGACAGTTTTTGCAAGTCTGGCCGCTGTCTGGCAATCTGTTGCCAGACTTGCCTGGCCTCGCCGAACGCACGCTTGCTTTGCAGCATGGCGGCATACATGACCCAGTCTTCGACACCGGCATTGTCTTCTGGCTTCAATTCATTCAGGCTTGTAGCTTCTGCCTTGCTGGCCATTTTGAATTCAGCCCTGGAGGTATATGTCTTGCCATCTTTGGGCGAGACATAAGCGACTTGCCAGCGATAAGTTGTACCCTCTTCCAGCTTGATCTTCTCTGGCAATTGCCAGTTATGCTCTCTGGTTTTTTCTGTGATAACGGGTTTCTCATCCATGTCAGAAATGCTGATATCAAACTCAGCCGCTTCAGCAGAAATCCAGCTAAAGCCAGGGCGCTGGCCCAGCAACAGGGAATTGTTTTCTGGCGTAACGACAACGATGCGCGGTGGCACCTGGCGCATGCGTACGGCACCGGCAATCACATTGCTGGTTTCTGCCGCACGCACGAGTTTTTCTGCCATGGGCCGGACTACCGCTTTTTGCCCTTGCAAACTGGTGACGCCGTCTTTTTCTATGCTTACCGTTGCAGGACCGGTCAACTGATACACGCTGCGTGTTGCATATAAAGACAGCGAAGCCCTGGCACCTGTCTCCAGCGTAATTTGCATTTTCGGTTGCAGGTAAGCCAGCAACTGCAGTTTAGATGTCGTTCCATTGACTTCCATCTTGCCATTACCCTGCACGTCCAGCACCATGCCCAGTGCAGCTTCAGCACGTGCCAGGCCGCAAGTCAGCACTGCGACGAGACTGGCCATGATGGCCAGATAGGTTCTCAATCCATTCATACTTTTTTTCATCATCACACCCATCAATTAAATTGCGGTATTTAAATTTCAGTAACAACAGATACCGGCTGCCAGCCCCAAACGGCAATGGCAGAACGTCCTTTGAGATTTTTATCACCGAGCGGGGTCAACGTGTCAGCTTCTGCCAGGCTGGCAAGCACGGCCTCCGAACAGACAACAGGATAACCCACGTCCTTGCACAAACCCTCTATCCTTGCAGCGGTGTTGACGGTATCGCCTATGGCCGTGTATTCGTGCCGCTCTGCTGAACCGACCTGGCCAATGACTGCATCGCCCGCATGCAGGCCTATACCTATCTGCAATGCAGGCTTGCCTTCTGCCGCAAATTCCAGGTTCAATGTATCCAATGCAGCCAGCATCGCCTGCGCAGCATTGAAGGCATTTTGTGCTGGATTGTCGAGTCGCTTGGGTGCGCCAAAAAATGCCATCATGCCATCGCCAATAAACTTGTCTATGGTACCGCCATGTTCATGCACAGGCTTGCTCATAACTGCAAAATAGCGATTCAAGAGACTGACCACATCCTCTGCCTGTGCATGTTCACACAAAGTGGTGAAGCTACGGATATCAGAAAACAAGACACAAACATGCAAACGTCTGCTCTGTGAAGTCTGGTCTATACGCCCCTCAACTATTTCCTGCATGACGGCGGGACTGACGCGACCAGAAAAAGCCTTGCTCAATCTTTGCTTGTCGATGTAATGCCGCCAGGCTTGCCAGGCGCCGCTGCAGCTCAGTGCCATCATGCCAGTCAGAAAAGCTGCCGTCGGTGGCAGCCAAACATCATATTGCATGGCGATGCTGCTAGCTGCGAACAGACCCACAGTCGCCACTGCAAACACCAGCACTTTAATGCGTATGCTGCGTCCCAGCCAGAACAGTACAAACAAGGCAGACAAAGCAAACAGACTGAGCGTGCCAGCCTGCTGCAATAAACGCTGGTTCAGTATGCTGCGCAGTAACTGCGCGTGTGCCAGTACACCAGGATTAGGATCATTCACCGGCAACCAGGCTGCCAGTGACACTGGCAAATCCACCAAGTCAGTCGCATCCATGGTTGCACCGAGCAAGACAACTTTGCCTGCAAAGCGCTTTTTCAATTCTTCGGTTTTACCCTGTCCCGCAAGCTTCAAGACTTCTTGTAGCGGGACATATCTGAAGCGCTCACCCAAGCGGTAATTGATCAGGCCATTCCAGTCTTGCCGTACGCCTGCTGCTGCCGCTATCTCAGTCGCCAGGCCGCGCTCACTGCGGTCGGGCTGGCAATCACGCCCCGGAAAACGGCGTATGCGCTGGTCACTGTCGCGGCAAAACTCAGCTGAGGCGACAGCCTGAAACTGTTCGCCCTGCATGCCTAACACGGCTGCGTAATCCACCTGGATATCGCGGTAATGCGCATGCTTCAAATCCCATATTTTGGCAGTGACCAGCGGTGTGTTCTGTATGCTGTCGAGCAGGCCACTAAGCAATATCTTGTGAAAATCGGCAGCATCCTTGCGGGTGGAAATCAGGCTGTCAAAACGCTTTTCAGGCAAGCTTAAATCCATGCCTACTACTTTGGCTCCGGCCTGATTCATGGCTTTCAGAAAATTGGCCAGATGCTGATGATTCAGGCTCAGTGGCTCATCGACTTCATCAAGAAAGGCCTCATCTATTCCCACGACAACGGGGTCTATGGCTATTTTTTGAGGAGAGTATTCACGCGATAATTTGAATTGCAGGTCGAGAATTTTATTGTCTATCGCAATGACCGCAGGCAAACGCAGCAAGAATGCAGCCACAACAAGCAGCACCAGCAAACCCAGCACTTGCAGCAAGCGCGGGGTAAAAAAATCCTGCAGATGTCTGAACTTGGTCATGGCAACTTAGTATCTCAATAAACCAGTGGCAGTCGGCAATAAGCCGCCCCTTCCAACCAGGCTTAGGGAGCTACCGCTACCCAGCCGGCACAAGTCCGCCGCCAGGTCAGCAAAATCATAAGTCTGCGCATTCAAATTCACAAGGCTGGCGGAGAAATCGACTTGCGGGCTACTCAGTCTGACAGCCCCGTTCACGCCATCAGGTGCAGCCGCCTGTATCAAATTCTTGCCACTTCCATCAAATTTTAATGGTGCACCGCCAAGCAGCAATTGATTGCCACTGGCGATGGTGGCGTTCACCTGTATGTTCACATTACCACCACTGGCAGCCTTGGCCGCAGTATTTGCCTGGACGAAGCCACTGCGCAGTATCAAAGCTGGCGCACTGATGCTGATGTCACCACCATTACCGGTCTGCAAACCTGTAACGGAGGTAGTGATTTGTGAGCGCTCAAGTATCAAAGCGCCTTTACCCTGTACCGTAATTGCACCGCCATTGCCATCAAAAGCACTGGTGTTGATATTACTGTTTTTGGCAAGCAGGCGGTGAGCGTAGTTGAGGCGAATATCGCTGGCCGCCACATTGCCGCTGGCAGAAGCAGTGATCTGCGCTTTTTGCAATGTGATATCCGGAGCATCAATTGCCAGCAGGGTCTTGGCTGGCAATTTGTCGGCGCTGACCTGGGCGGCATTGCTAATTGATACTATGCCCTGATCCAGATTCAGGCTGTCTGTCGCCTTGATATTCACATTACCAGTATAACCGCTGGATGCAGCACCGGCTTCAGAGCTGATAATGGCATTGCTGTCTACACGAATTTTACTGGCATTGACATTGACTTCACCCGCCTTGCCCTTGGCATAGGCACTTGATGAAATCAATGCGGCATTGCTCATCTGCAGTTGACCCGCAGTGACATTCACGGTACCGGCATTGCCGACTGACCTGCTGGTAGATTCATCACCGGCATTGGCGCTGCTGAAGATACCTGTACTCAAGACCTTGGAATTTCCCTCATCGTCCTTGACAGGGTTACTGAGCTTGCCATCGAGGCTGATATTGGCAGCATTGACCTTCACCGTACCAGCCGAACCAGTGGTATAACTGGTCGTCGCGGACGATATCTGACCACCATCCTTCAATGACAGATTGCCTGTCACATTGACTGCTACATTTCCCGCATTACCTTGTGCCTGCGTACCAGCATCACTATAGATGCCGGTCGTCAGGCTCTTGCCATCAATATCAAGGCTGGCAGCATCAATGCTGACGCTGCCGCCATTGCCAACAAAGTGGGTTGCAGAAGAAATCCTGGCACCGTTTTGTATCTGCAAAGACTGGCTGGTCTTGACTGCGATATTGCCCGCGTTACCGATGCCTATGGTTTCTGCCAGAATGCCGCTGCCGTCACCATCCAGAGCCACAGTGTTGGCAGCTACATTGATAGAACCGCTATTGCCGCGTGTGTAAGTTGTAGTGGATATACGCCCGCCACCAGCCAGTGATAATTTACCTGTCAGGCTTACATCAATATCACCGCCATTACCACCACGGAAGCTGGCTGCGGTACGGAAATCTCCGGCGTCACTATAGATGCCCGCTTCCAGCCCCTGACCATCAATGCTCAGGCTATTGCCAACAAACCTGATCTTGCCAGCCTGCCCTGCATCAAATGCCGACGTTGAAATACCACCTTCAGAAAATATGGAAGTGGCTCCGCTGACATTGACGCTGACATTACCGGCGTTGCCAGCAGCGCCAGAAATACTGTTGATGCCGGTAGAGACGCCGTTGCCATTGATCAGCAATTCTGCCGCAGTGACTTTGACATCGGCACCCTGCCCTGCCGCATAAGTGGCGGAAGAGATTTGTGCGCTGCTCAATATGCTGAGCTTGCCTTTGGCAGTGGCCTCGACATTGCCAGCATTGCCTGTGCCTTTATTGGTGGTGCTGAGCAAGCCTGTATATGGACCATTGGCCTCTGCGCCATCCAGCATGATGTCGCCAGCATTCACACGCACATTGCCAGCATTGCCTGAGGTATAGGTCGATGATGAAATGACGGCACCATTCAGGATATTGAGTTTGCCAGCTACATTAATGTCAAGATTACCTGCATTGCCATAAGCCTCATTAGCCTGGCTGAAAATACCTGTTACCTGGCCCTTGCCATCCATGCTGACACTACCTGCATCCAGCCTGATGGAACCGGCATTGCCAGAACTAAAAGTAGAAGTCGAAATGCGACCGGCATTGACGATGCTGAGCTGCTGGTTTGCCGCAATAACGATGTCACCAGATTTTGCGCCACCATCATTGGCATTGCTGAAAATGCCGGTAGGCTTGCGTGCATCCTGGCCGTCAATCATAATATCCCCAGCCTGTACTCGCACCTGGGCACCATCGACATTACCACTCACAGACGCATTGATGCTGCCGCCATTGAGGATACTCAACTTGCCACCCGCTGCAGGCAAATCACCGGCAAAACCAACTTCCAGCTTGCTCTTGCCCACTGCAGCCACACGCACTGCCGCGCCGGGTGCAAGCAAGCTGGCGTCATTGATCGTGATATCGCCAGCGGCCAGGGTCAGTGCTTGTTGCGGGCGGACATTGACAGTCGCGCCGTTTTTGAATTCGAGAGCGGCAGAATTATTTCCCAAAAATCCAAAAGCCTCAGGCGCGGCAGCAGACAGGGTGCTGGCTTTTGCCGTATCGACATAAAAATTTCCATCTGCAAATTTCACATAATCTGCTGTGCTGATATGCAAACCTGCGGGTACATCGATGGCAGCACCTGCACCAACAATCACACCAGCAGGATTGATGAAATAAAAATGCGGCTGGTTACCCGCAGATGCGCTGAGTTTCAACAAACCATTGATATTCGAGGCTGCACCGCCAGTGACACGGGTTATGACATTTTGCAAAGCCGTCGTCGTAGTGAAAGTGGCAGACTCACCATTTTCTATACTGAAGTTTTTAAAACTGTGAAATAAATTGCCGCCCTTGGTCGACCCCAGGCTTTGTGGTACGACAAAATTGCCACTGAGGTTTTGTACGGCACCAACTGTACCGTCAGTGGTGGCACCGGCGTAAACAAATGCAGGGATACTCCCAAAAGCCAAGGACAGGCTTACTCTGAGAAGGCTTAATCTGAGCAAGCCCATCTTATGTAATCGCTTAGTCTTCATAACCAGCTCCCGACCATGATGAATGGTGCCCAATAAAATGGATGACTGAACTGATTATTTTTCATCAATTCCAATTGTGCCTTTTGCAAAGCCTGCGCCTTGCTCATGGCAGGTTCTGCCAGGCGGCGGTAAAACTGGCCCATCAGCAAGGTCGCCGCATCATCGGATACTGGCCACAATGAACCCAAGGCACTCCTGGCCCTGGCTTTGAGAGCCGCACCACTCAGGCCCAGTGGTGCCCTGTCATCACCCTCAGCCGTTTCACAGGCTGACAAAGTCAATAATTCCAGTTCTTGATTTTTCATACTGCCTGCCCGTAAAAAACCTTGCAAATTATCCATGGTGATCAAGTCATCATGCGCCATGACAAAGGTACTGTCGGCAGTGCCGCCAAATACACCATGCGAAGCAATGTGCACAATCTGGTAATCGCCTGTTTTGACTTTTTGACTGAATGCAGCGACGGTAAATTTCGCATTCAACAAAGTCTGGCTGCTGGTCAGTTTTTCCAGTGTACGGATTTCTTCATCGACACCAGCCAACGCCAGCATCTGCTGCAATTGTTGATGCTGTGCTGGCTTGTTCAGGATAGCAGCTTCGCCTGCTTTGGGGATGTTACGCAGGCTGCGCGTCAACACGGCTCTGGCAACTTGTCTGCCATTTGCAGTCGTTTGTGGATTCGCTGCCAGCAATTGCTCAACCATCGCACCGGGCAGTTTATCAAGCACTGCACCTGGTTCACTCATGCCTGCCAGCAGTGTTTTGTATGCTACCCCTTCCCGGCTACGGGCACTGGTATTGGTCAGGCTCAGTGCTGGCACCACGGCGATCGCATATTTTTCTATGGCAAATTGTCGGCCATCGTGCAGGGCTGCAAAAGGTAAAAGGCGCAATACGCCATCTGGGACAATAACTAATGTGCGTATACCTTGCTGCGTCAATTCGGTATCAACTGGTGCCAGCAAGGCTTGGTAAAGACGCTTTGCCTGAGGCTTGAAAGAGAGATTGTCTTTCAGGAGATTGCCAAAATCCAGCACGTCGACGCGCATCTTTGCGGCAGACATAGTAATACTATGGCGATACATGCCCTTGCTTGTTTCCAGCAAAAGCTCAAGCCTGTCGGGCAAGATGATGGGATAGAGTATCGCTGTATCATCAGCGATCACATCATTCTTGCCAGTCTTACGATTGGCCCTGGCAGTATCAACAGCGCAGCGATCACCCAGGTAGTCTTGCAATTCTGTTTGCTTCAACAATTCCAGCACATCGCGGGCGCGACGCAATTGTGCTTTTTTTTGTACATCATCCAGTTGCGCGGATGTCTGCAATAACAAATCTGCCAGCCCCAGATACACAGGCTCCAGTGTTTCACGGAA
Organism: Undibacterium sp. YM2; assembly: GCF_009937975.1. Classification (NCBI taxonomy): domain Bacteria; kingdom Pseudomonadati; phylum Pseudomonadota; class Betaproteobacteria; order Burkholderiales; family Oxalobacteraceae; genus Undibacterium; species Undibacterium sp. YM2. The sequence goes on along the minus strand of NZ_AP018441.1, from coordinate 1,418,172 downwards.
TGACGAACGGCCATCCTGATATTCGACCGGTATGTCGGTGCGTATCGCTTCTATATGCTCAAGTGCTCTTTGATAGGCGGCGATTGCCTCAGTATTTTTTGCTTGCACCCGCAAGATGCGGCCATGACGCCATTCGATATTGATGAGCAAGTCATGCGCTTCCAGCCCCTGTGAAACCAGCATTGCCTGATCAGTCAAGGCCAGGGCATCATCGTAACGATGGGCATCTTCGTAAAGCTGTGCAAGCTGGTCCAGCGCTTCCAGTTGCAATCTCGCCTGACCCTGCTTTGCCGCGAGTTTGCGTGCATGGTCGAATGACTGGAAAGCCAGATTCTGCCCCTCTGCGCCCAAAGCCCTGGCTTGCACGCCAAGATTCAGGCTGTAGCGGGCAGCCTGTGGCTGCTCTCCTGCTTGTATCAGTTGCTGCCACAATGCCTGCAGGTTTTTCAGCTTGGCTGCCGGAGTCAGATTTTTTAACTCCAGTTTTTGCCTGTTCAGTCCGACGCTGATGGCGATTGCGGCATCCGACGGCGCCAATTGCAGCGCCGTATCGTAGTAGTAACGCGCCTGCTCTGCATGCCCCTGTTGCTGCTGCCAGTTGCCAACATCAATCGCATAGCCAGCCTTGTCCAGTTTATTGCTGGCGTGATCAAAGGCAAATACCAGGTAGGGTTCTGCCTTGGCAACCTGATGCATCTGCACATAAGTCTGTGCCAGTGCAGACGCTGCCTCGACTTTATCCGCTGTCTGATCCGCTCTGGCGTAAGCAGTTTGTAAGACAGACAATGCCTGGATATAACTACCGCTGGCACATTCACGCACGCCCTGATCCAGCGCGGCATCGTTTGCAGATGCGGCCAAGTGAACAGACATTGCCAGTACACTGGCAATCAAGATACATCTGGCTGGTGAGGCAAATTTTTTACGCATATGCCGCACTCTCAAAATAAATGGTAAGTCAATTGGGCATGCACGCCATGGTCTTGCAAGTTGCCACTGCTCTGCCCCGGCAAAGTGATGAGCTTCCTGGCGAGGAACAAGTCGGCTGCCCAGTTTTGCCATTGCCAGTTCATGCCCACACCTATCGAAGCCAGTCTTTGTGCAGCCTCACCCTGGTTGCTGGCTGTTGCCAGATCAGTAAAGGCAATAAGCTTGAATTTGTGCCCCGCTTCCAGCCAGACTGGCAAGGGGTAATGGTATTCTGCATTCAATAACCAGGCACGGTCACGTACGACAGCGTTTTCCCTATAGCCGCGAACGGTAGCGACGCCACCCAGCGAGAATCTTTCCATGGGCAATAAACGGTCTGGTGTTAGCTGGGCAGAAGCGCGCAAAATTATTTGATCACCGGCTTTGCCGAGGTTTTTGACATATTGCAGTTGCCCTGTCCAGATGCGGTAATGCTGATCAGGCACCTGAAAGCTGGTATCACTACTGTCTATATTATTGCGGCCAAAAGCAAACACACTGCGCAAGGCCAGGGCCTGGGTTTCCCAGCGCTCTGTCCATTCCTGGGAAAAGCGTACTACTTTGGTTTTTGAATAACCGTCAGGCTCGCCCGGCGTGAAGGAAAACGCCTCGCCCAATAAACTGGTCTGGCTATCGCGCTGGCCATAGCTGAGGCCGAGTTCGATTTTTCTTTGCAGGCTATTCGATAAAGTCTGGCTCATACCAATTTCATAACCAGAGCTACGGCTCTTGATATCGATCGCTGCCATGGATTCACCAACAACAGAAGAGCTGCCTTTATCAAGACCCAGCTTGAATGCAGTACCAAGGCTGTTCACAGGCATAGTCCAGCCAAGATGCACAGGGTCGGCACCTTCGCTATGGGCGACACTGGCTTCCAGATAATCGCCATAGCCACTCAGATTGCGCACCCAGCCTGACATGCCCAAAACTTCTGATCCTATTGAGGGCGCCCGGTAGTTATTGGCATAGATATTCAGGCCATAGGCTTTGGCGCGAACAACATCGATGTCCAGTATGGCAGTACCCGGCTTGTCACCGGGGATGATGCGGCTATTGATTTTTTCAAACAGCGGGTCAGTCAGCAAGAGCTGGAAACGCTGCTGCAAGACTGGCATATTGAATACTTCGTTATCCCTGAGCAGGCGCTGCTGCAAATACGCAGGCCGCAGTCTTTCTTCCCCCTTTACCCGGACTTCAGAGATGCGCCCTTCTATCAAACGTATGCTGACTACGCCTGATGGAAAAGGCTCGCTACCCTCTGCCACGATCAGAACAGCGCCAGAATTGAGGTAACCACGTTCTGCATACAGGCGTGAAATACGGGTGCGCAATTCTTCCAGATCAGCATAAGTGGTGCGCTTGCCAAGATAGGCTGCCGACATTGCTTGCAATTCTGAGGTGTTGATGACTACGTTGCCACTGAATTGAAACTCCCTGACCAGCACATCTCTGGCTATCGTTTGTACAGGAGGTAAATCATTGGCGAAAACGACATCTGGATTCAAGCACGCCAACACAATACAGGCCGCGATCCGTGAAGTACCTGATACTGCAGGTCTTGCAAAAATAGAATTCCACATCGTTATTGACCGCCAGTACTGAGAAATCGATGTGCGGTCATAGTATGTAGAATTGCTTGCATGAGATGGTTTAAAAAATAAACAGGGAAATAGTGCCGCAGTACAGACTAACAACGCAGACCCGGCATGATAAGTCTATTGCCAAATCATTACAACGATACCAAGGTATGGCTTACATTTGGACACATCTGAAACAGGCAGACAAGGCTTTGCAGCAAGCTTGAATAATTGCTCACGACTTGATAATTAAATACCTCATAAAATTGGCATGGTAAAAAGACCGTGGCAGCACAGTATCTTGCAGGAAATTGTACCGGTACACATTGCCTGCCATGCTCTAAGATGAACTCATAGTAGATTCTGGAGTAGAAAAAATGCAAATATCCGGTTCCCGCCCCATGCAAATATATCAGGGGAGTTGCCACTGTGGCGCGGTGAGCTTTGAAATCGAGACGGATTTTCCTGAGCTGACGATGTGCGACTGTTCAATATGCCGCCGCAAAAATGCCCTGATGGTCAAGGTACATGAAAGCAAGTTCAAGCTGCTGGCGGGTGCAGAATCATTGAGTGAATACCAGTTCCACAGCAATACAGCCCATCATTATTTTTGCAAGACTTGCGGCATTTATCCTTTTCATCGAAAACGCGTGACGCCAGACAATTTTGGTATCAACGTCTATTGCCTTGACGACTTTGACCCTGAAGGTATTCCTGTGCGCCAGGCCGTTGGTGCCAAGATGCCATAAGGCGATAAATCTTTTACACTAAACAGGAAACCAGCCATGCAAACCCAAACCCTGCTTGCCTTCACTGCCATCGCCAGCCTCGCGATACTCAGCCCTGGCCCAGCCACCTTGCTGTCTTTAAAGAACGGTGCGAGTTATGGCACACGTGCGGTCATGTGGTCAGCCTTTGGCAATGTATGCGGCATCTTTTGCCTTTCTACTACCGCATTTCTAGGCCTGGGCGCCTTGCTGAATTCGTCAGCCATGCTGTTTGCCGCCGTCAAGATCATTGGTGCACTTTACCTGTTCTATATCGGTGCCAAGCAGTTATTTGGAAAAAGCAGCGCATTGGCGCATGATGCACAGAACGGCCAGGCTGATAGCAGGCCACGTCCGCGCAAATTATTTTCTGAAGCTTTTTTGACAGCAGCCACCAATCCCAAGGCCCTGATGTTTTTTACGGCCCTGTTCCCGCACTTCATCACACCGGGTGAAGCTTTGGCACCGCAGTTTTTTGCATTGATGGCAATCTTCATGGGCCTGTCTTACCTGACCCATCTGATGTATGCACAACTGGCGGCACGTGCCATGCATGTACTGGTCAAGCCGCGTTTTGTGAAATGGATTAACCGCGTGGTCGGTGCGGCCTTCATTACCTTCGGGACGATGTTGCTCAGTTTGCGCAGGCAAACTGCCTGAGGGTCTGAGAGTCTGAGGATTCAGACAGATAAAATCTTTTCCATGAAGACGCTCAAAGGGTCTTCTTCATATTGACCAAAAGCAGCCCGTTCGGCATAGCCGAGGCGAAAGTATAAGCCCAGCGCCTCGGGCTGCCTGATACCGGTTTCCAATCGGACTACACGTATATCCTGATCCAGCAAATGATCTTCCAGTGCCCGCATGATGTGCTTGGACAAACCTCTTCCTCGAAATTCATCAGGTACAAACACGCGCTTGATTTCACCATAACTTAACTGCTCATCGTCATCAAACAGTATTTTGACAGCACCACAGGCAGCCAGTTGTCCGTCCATGTAACAACCGAGAAAAATCACATTATCTTGCAGCAATGCGTCCACGCTGAGCATGTGATTACTCTCGGCTGGATATAGTGCAGCCATGTAAGCATCAGACATGGCAATCAGCCTGCCTGCTGCTTCTGAAGCCGGATCGACTCTTTCTATCATCATGTTTTTATGCGACTTTTTCCTGCATATTAAAACTAATCATCTTCTTGAGTTCCGGCACACATGAGCCACAATTCGTGCCGCATTTAAGCTTGCCCTGCAAGCCAGCCAGAATATCGGCAGGCAAACCATCCATATCTGCAAGTGTCTTATTGATTTCAGTATCGGTCACATTCAGGCAACTGCACACTACTTTGCCACGTGCTGCAAAACCCTGCGGTGCCGTCGTGCTCGGCATCAGCAGGAGGCGGCCCAACCTGGCGACTGGTTCCTGCGCCTGCAGGAAGTCCTTGAGCCAACTCTCGGCAGACACATCTCCCGCCAATGCCACGGCAGCCAGACTACCTTCATTCACCAGGATATGCCGCGAAACACTGCGGCGCTTGTCGTCATAGCGCAAGACGTCCGCGCCCACTATGCCAAAAATCTTCTCGATTTTTTCCAGAACTTCAGTTGCCACCGCTTCTTCATTGGCGGCACGGAAGATCACCCCCACCTTGTCGCGACCAAATGGTGTGCAGGATGCATAGGCAAACTCGCGCATATAAGGGCGCAAGGCTGCTTGTACGCTATAGGCTTCTTCGCTATCCAGCCACGCGAATACAACGAAGCGCCAGGGTAATTCTGCTTTCAGAATTTTGACGGCAGCGGCTTTCAGTTCAGGTTGTTTAGAGCTCGGATCAATTGCCGGTGAAGTAAGGGCATTCACACCATAGCTGGCATTGCCGGCATGGCCACGGCCAGATACATATTCTTCCCCCCAGTGCATGGCAATGAAAACCTGGCCCGCACGCTGCTCATCACTTTCAACTACCGGCAAAATGACAGTACCGCGACGACTACTGACGTGCACCAGATCACCCGCTTTCAGAAAACGTCTTTGCATGTCAGTCGCCTCCATGCAAAGGCCAGGCTCTGCCACGTGGGCAAACAACTGCGCCACAGTACCGGTGCGGCTCATGCCGTGCCATTGATCGCGCAGGCGACCCGTGTTCAAGGAAAATGGGTAGCGTGCATCAACTGCATCCTTGACAGGCTGATACACAGTATTGACGAAACGTGCGCGGCCATTTGGTGTAGGGAAGATACCGTCTTCATACAGGCGCTGTTTGCCAGCGCTGGCACCCGCCGGATAAGGCCATTGCTGTGGCCCCTGCTGTTCCAGTATGGCGTAAGACAAGCCGGTGATATCCAGGTCACGGCCACGGGTGCTGTCGCGGTGCTCGTTCCAGACTTGTTCGTCGCTGTCGTACTTGAAGTTTGCTGGCGACTTGCCCAGCAAAGGAGCCAGTACCTGGGCAAACTGACTGGCGATTTGCCAGTCGTGTCTTGCTTCGCCAGGTGCTGGTATGACGGGGCGCACGCGGGATATGCGGCGTTCTGAATTGGTGACGGTGCCTGTCTTCTCGGCCCAGGTGCTGGCGGGTAAAAGTATGTCGGCATAAGGCACGGTGGCGGTGCTGGAGTATGCTTCCTGCACAATCACCAGCTCGGCTTTTTGCAGGGCTTCGCGTATCAGGTTTTGCTCGGGCATGGATTGCGCCGGATTGGTACAGACTATCCAGATGATCCTGATCTCACCCTGCCGGACTGCTTCAAACATTTCCACTGCAGTTTTACCCGGTGTGGCGGGCACATCGTCTACACCCCAGTAGGCGGCAATTTCTGCGCGATGTTCAGCATTGGCAAGGTCGCGGTGACCCGACATCAAGTTGGCCATGCCGCCGACTTCACGCCCGCCCATGGCATTGGGCTGGCCAGTCAAAGAGAACGGCCCGGCACCTGGCTTGCCGATTTGATGGGTAGCCAGATGCAGATTGATCAGTGCAGCATTTTTTGCAGTACCGGCAGATGATTGATTCAGCCCCTGGCAATACAGCGACAGGCTGGCTTTGGACTGGCCAAACCAGCGTGCCGCCTGCACCAGGTCAGCTTCCTTGATGCCGCAGGTCTTGGCGACAGCTGCTGGCGTGTAGTCACGCACGGTTTGCTTGAGTTCGGCAAAGCCTTCGGTATGTTCCTGGATATAGGTCAGATCGATTAAATCTTCCCACAGGCACAGATGCAACATGCCATTGAACAGGGCGACATCGGTACCTGGCAAGATAGGCAGGAACAAATCCGCTTCACGCGCAGTATCTGTACGACGTGGATCTGCGACTATCACTTTCAGGTTTGGATTTTTTTCCCTGGCCTGTTCGAGGCGGCGATACAAAATAGGATGTGCGTAAGCCGTGTTGGAGCCGACGATGAAAATAACTTCTGCGAGGTCTATATCTTCATAACAGGCAGGCGGTGCATCCGCACCCAGGGTCTGCTTGTAACCAGCAACCGCGCTTGACATGCACAGGCGCGAGTTGCTGTCGATATTATTGGTGCCTATCAAGCCCTTGGCGAGTTTGTTGAAGACGTAATAGTCTTCCGTCAGCAACTGACCAGAAATATAAAATGCCACGCTGTCTGGGCCATGCGTCTTGATGGTGTTTGCAAACTTGCCCGCCATGCTGGCAATGACGGTATCCCAGTCACTGCGCTGACGTAGCTCTTCACGCATTAGCGAATCACGCATTTCAGGATACAGCGCCCTGACCTGTTGCTGTATTTTTGCATCTGCAGACAGATGCAAAGTGCTGCCCTTGCTGCACAGGCGGCCAAAATTAGCTGGATGCTCGGTGTCGCCACGTACACCCAGCACTTGCCTACCATCGCTTTCAATTACTACACCGCAACCAACGCCGCAATAACAACAGGTAGATTTGGTTTCAGTCATACATGCCTTTAAGTGCACGCTGCATCACATACTATGCATAGTATGTGATGTAGCGCATTTTTTCTATGCCTCTATTGCGAGCGTACGTAACTCATTTGCATCCAGATATACCTGATCTGCATCCACCTTCAGACTGAACTTCTGGGTACAGCCCTCATCTGGAGAAATCGCGCAACCTGTGGGCAATTCTATGTTCCAGTTATGCAAGGGGCAGGCTACTCTTTCGCCAAAGACTATACCTTGTGACAAAGGACCGCCTTTGTGCGGGCATTTATCCAGCAGAGCAAAGACCTTGTTTTCTGTATTTCTGAAGATGGCGACATCCGGCTTGGCCGCACGTGCAACCACGCGCGCACCCAGTACGGGGATATCTTCTACACGGCAAATAACTTGCCATTCCTGACTCATGTTTTTTCCTCTCAAAAAATGGCGTTATGCTGGCAAGCGTTCAAACTGACGCGTATCGACCTGAGCTTTTTCTGGTTCATGCCATGGATCAGACTCACCTTCCAGTGCAAATAGCAAACGTTGATACAGGTCTTTGCGGCGCTCGTGGTCTTCCAATATGATTTTCTTCACATAATCCAGACCGACACGGGCAAGGTAATGCACGGTGCGCTCCAGGTACCAACCTTCTTCACGATATAACTGCAAGAAAGCACCGGTATATTCCATGACTTCTTCATGGGTTTTCAACTTGACCAGGAATTGCGCAACTTCGGTTTTGATACCGCCATTACCGCCTACATAAATTTCCCAACCAGAATCAACGCCGATAACACCAACGTCCTTGATACCTGCCTCAGCACAATTACGCGGGCAACCTGACACAGCCAGCTTGACCTTGTGTGGCGAATACATGCGTGCCAGTTCACGCTCCAGTTGCTGCCCCATGAGGGTGGAGTTTTGCGTACCGAAACGGCACCATTCACTGCCCACACAAGTTTTCACGGTACGCAGACCCTTCGCATAAGCCAGGCCGGATGGCATGCCCAGGTCTTGCCATACGGCGCGCAAATCCTCTTTCTTCACACCCAGCAAATCGATACGCTGGCCACCAGTGACCTTGACTGTTGGTATCTTGAATTTATCGACGACATCAGCAATCCTGCGCAATTCGCTGGCATTGGTTTCACCACCCCACATACGCGGGATGACGGAGTAAGTGCCATCCTTCTGGATATTCGCATGCGAGCGCTCATTGATGAAGCGTGATTGCGGATCATCCTTGGCTTCACGTGGCCATGTAGAAATCAGATAGTAGTTGATGGCCGGGCGACAACTGGAGCAACCGTTAGGAGTACGCCATTCCATGAATTCCTGCACGCCAGATACCGTCAATAACTTGTTGGCCTTGATGGCATCACGCACTTGCTGATGGCTATGATCAGTACATGCGCACATGGGTTTGACTTTTGAAGCCGTTGAATAATCACCACCAGCGGTGAACATGATAATTTGTTCTACCAGCCCGGTACAGGAGCCGCAGGAAGCTGAAGCCTTGGTATGCTTGCGCACATCATCCAGGGTGAACAGGCCTTTTTCCTTGATGGCCTTGACGATGGTGCCTTTGCAGACACCGTTACAACCACAGACCTCGGCTTCGTCCGGCATGGCAGCGGCTTTGGTATGGCCTTCATGACCAACGTCACCGGTATTTGATTCACCAAACATCAGGGAATCGCGGATTTCAGAAATATTCTTGCCTTCGCGTAGCAATTTGAAATACCAGCTGCCATCGACAGTATCGCCATATAAACAGGCACCAATCAGCTTGTCATCCTTAACCACAAGCTTCTTGTAAACGCCACCTATGGGGTCAGACAAGATGATTTCTTCCGTGTCTTTGCCACCCATGAATTCACCGGCAGAAAACAGATCTATACCTGTCACTTTCAGTTTGGTGGAGGTGACTGAACCCTGGTAACGGCCTATGCCAAAATTAGCCAGGTGATTGGCGCAGACTTTGGCCATTTCAAACAGAGGTGCGACCAGACCGTACACAGTGCCGCGATGATTGACGCATTCACCAACAGAGTAAATGCGCGGGTCATAAGTCTGCATGGTGTCATTGACGATGATGCCGCGATTGCAGTACAGCCCTGCAGATTCTGCCAGCGCAGTATTGGGGCGTATGCCAACTGCCATGACGATCAGTTGCGCAGGGATTTCCAGGCCATCGGTAAAGCGTATGGCTTTGACGTGACCAGCATCATCACCAATGATGGCTTCGGTATTTTTTTCGAGCAGGAAGTTCAGGCCACGGTCTTCCAGTGATTTTTGCAGCATCTTGCCAGCAACAGGATCAAGCTGACGCTCCATGAGCCAGCCTGGCAGATGCACGACAGACACGCTCATGCCGCGCATTTTCAAACCATTGGCGGCTTCCAGACCCAGCAGACCACCACCGATAACGACAGCATGTGTATGCTTTTCTGCCGCTTCTATCATGGTGTTGGTGTCGTAGATATCGCGGTAGGCAATCACGCCCTTGAGATCCTTGCCTGGAACCGGCAACATGAAAGGTGTAGAGCCAGTGGCCAGCAGCAGACGATCGTATTCAGTCTGGGTACCGTCTTCGGCGATCACGATACGTTTGTGGCGATCGATTTTGGTGATTTTTTTTCCGAGGTGCAGCGTGATATTATTTTCTTCATACCAGTCGACATCATTAAGCATGATGTCTTTGATGGTTTGCTCGCCTGCCAGTACTGGTGATAGCAGGATACGGTTGTAATTGGCATAAGGTTCTGCACCAAATACGGTAATGTCATACAGGTCGGGCGCGATCTTGATTAATTCTTCCAGGGTACGCACACCTGCCATACCATTCCCTACCATCACTAGCTTAAGTTTCTTCATGGCTGCTCCTTTGCTTGTCTCCCCAGACTCTAAGCAAGAGCAATGCCAGTTCATTTTTATCAGAGGGAAAGCCAGGCTGTTTTTATAAGCCTGCACCAATTTAACTGCGCATTAATATGGTTTTCACCAAGAAAAACGGAGGATTCCTCTGTTGGCGGCAAAAACAATGCCACTTATTGAAGCATGCGCCCAAAATCCTTGCGGTACTCATACAAAACCCAGCCATTCTGGTGCAATGCACCATTTAATTCAGAGTACGCACAGTTTTTGCGCAGAAAGTTTTGTTTTTAATCATGAAATACGTGAATCACCTGCACATTTTGATGGCACGTCCCTTGCAAGTGGCATGCATGTTCACTATTGGAGCGATCATGCAAAAAACTTCCTTCTGGAAAGCCGGGCACACACCCACCTTATTGGCATCCTTTTTTTATTTTGACCTGAGTTTCATGGTCTGGGTATTGTTGGGGCCACTCGCCATCCAGATTTCCAAGGACCTGGGCCTGACTGCCGCGCAAAAAGGCCTGATCGTCGCCACCCCCTTATTGGCCGGTGCCCTGCTGCGCATCGTCATGGGTGTGCTGGTCGATCATCTGAAACCCAAGAAAGCCGGTTTGATAGGCCAGATCGTCGTACTGGCGGGATTATGCTGGGCATGGCTGGGGAATTTGCACACTTATGAACAACTGCTGTTCCTCGGCGTGATCCTGGGCGTCGCAGGTTCTGCCTTTGCCGTGGCATTGCCGCTGGCATCGCGCTGGTATCCGCCTGAACACCAGGGTACTGCCTTGGGGATAGCGGGTGCAGGCAATTCCGGCACCGCCTTTGCCGCCCTGTTTGCACCAGCACTGGCAATTGCCTTTGGCTGGCAAAATGTGTTTGGCCTGGCGCTGATACCCTTGTTCATCGCTTTGGCGGTTTACCTGATTTTTGCCAAGGATGCGCCAGGTGATGCACCTAGCAAATCATTGACTGAATACCTGGCCGTGCTGAAAGACAAAGACGCCTGGTGGTTCATGTTCTTTTACAGCGTGACCTTTGGTGGCTTCTCTGGCCTGGCCTCTTCCCTGACGATTTATTTCAATACGCAATATGGTTTAACGCCAGTGACAGCCGGTTACTTCACTGCTGCCTGTGTTTTTGCCGGTTCTCTGGTACGCCCCATGGGTGGCCGTATTGCTGACCGCATAGGTGGCATCAAGACCCTGTCTGTCATGTACACCATCGCTTCTGCCTTCCTGTTCATTGCATCCATCGGCTTGCAATCTGCGGCTGCTGCAGTATGTGTATTCGTGGTTGCCATGCTGGCCTTGGGCACTGGCAATGGTGCGGTATTCCAGTTGGTGCCGCAGCGTTTCCGTAAAGAGATGGGTGTCATGACTGGCCTGGTGGGCATGGCTGGTGGCATAGGTGGTTTTTATCTGGCGGCCAGCATGGGTTATTCACGCCAGATCACCGGCAGTTATCAAATAGGCCTGTCGATTTTCGCCAGCCTCGCCATCATCGCCTTGCTGGGTTTATCATTGGTCAAGAAACGCTGGCGCACGACCTGGGGCTCTGCCGCCATGACTACTGCAAAAATCTGAATACACAAAATACACAAACATGCCACTGACAGTCAGCACAGGACATCACAGCGTCGCTGGCATACGCCCGCGTAATGAAGACTTTGTCGGCATGGTCACGCCAGGCGAACCCGAGCTGTCCTGCAAAGGCATGGTACTGGCAGTGGCAGATGGCGTCTCTGGCAATGAAGGCGGGCGCGAAGCGGCTGAATATGTAGTACGTGGCTTGCTGACAGACTACTATGCTACGCCTGACACCTGGGAGGTAACAACAGCACTCGACAAGGTGCTGGTCGCCATGAATAGCTGGGTACAGCAGCAAGGCTCAGTCCGCCGTGAGCTGGCAGGCATGGCCACTACCATGACCTCACTGGTCTTGCGCGGACGCATGTATTACAGCGCCCATGTCGGCGACACCCGCTGTTACCTGTTGCGTGACGGTGTCTTGCAAAAACTGACCCAGGATCATGTTTGGGACAGACCGGAGATGCAACATGTGCTGACCCGTGCCATCGGCCTGGACAACCACCTCGTCATCGATCATGGCATGGGTGAGCTGCGTGTCAATGATGTCTTTTTGCTGGCCTGTGATGGTATCTGGGCCAGTCTGACAGAATATGACCTGACAGATTTTTTGAAGCAGGTCAGCACCGGTAAGTTGGGCAGTGAGGCTGCATGCGAAGCTCTATGTGCAGCCGCATTGAAAGCGGGGTCGCAAGACAACTGCAGTGCGGTGATAGCACGCATAGACAGCTTGCCAGAAGGCGAGTTGCGCGATGCCATCAGCGAGCTGCGCGCCCTGCCCGTACCACCACGCATGAAGCCCGGCCAGACCCTTGATGGCTATGCGATAGAAGAAGTCATGCATACCTCGCTGACGACGATACTGTATCGCGTCAGCGACACCTCTCATCACCGGCAACTGGTGTTAAAAACCCTGCATCCCGACAAGGCCAATGATGCGCAGGAGCGCTCAGCCTTTGCGCATGAAGCATGGCTGGCAAAGCGCGTGGTAGCACGTTTTTTCCCCCAGGTGATCACGCCCGATCAAAGAAACTACCTGTACTATCTCTCAACCTGGCATGCCGGTGCATCCCTGCAACAAAGGCTGGAAGCCGGGCAGCATTTCACGATACCAGAAGCAGTCGCTTATGGTGGCAAGCTGGTACGCGCCATCGGTGCGCTGCACAGACGCAGCATTCTGCACAGGGATATCAAGCCCGCCAATGTGCATCTGGGGATGATGATGAAATCCGCATTCTTGACCTTGGTGTCGCACAATCCGGCTTTGACAGCCAGGATGGCCAGGGCAATGCCAGTCACAGCATGGCAGGCACACCTTCATTTCTGGCACCGGAGCAATTCCAGGGTGCAGCACCATCCCGCGCCACTGATCTGTATGCCACCGGCGTCACACTTTACTATTTGCTGACACGCCACTATCCGTATGGCGAAATCGAACCTTTCCAGCGCCCCAAATTTGCTGAGCCTGCGTCGCCGGGGCGCTACCGCCCGGATTTGCCACACTGGCTGGAAAACGTCTTGCTCAAAGCCGTGGCACGTGACGAGGCTGAACGTTTTGAAACCGCAGAAGAATTTTTACTGGCACTGGAACGTGGTGCCGCCCATCCCCTGCCCGCCCCCAAGCCAAACCCTTGGCCCAGCGCGACCCGCTGGCTACCTGGCGCATGCTGGCAGTCTTGTCCATCGTCGCCAATGTCTTGATGTTGTATATACTGATCGCCCGCTGATCTCTGCACAATAGTATTGCCCTCGCTGTTAATAGTGCATTAACATAAGCCTGTAGTGGCGGGCCCTTGTGTGCCTGTGGCTTTTTGCACGCGGCAAAAAGCGCCTTTTGTACCGGACCAAGAACATAAGCGGCCATATTTATGTCGAACAGTTTTCATCGCCTGATCCAGCTCCTGCGCTTGCGCCGTATAGGCATGCGGCTGGCATTGAGCTATGCTTTGTTGCTGATACTGTTCAGTATTGTCTTGCTGTTGCCAATTTCACAAATCCGCAACATGACTGCGCGCAATGAGCAATTTGCCCGCAAAGAGGTGCAAAGTCTCCTGTATGTGCAAGAACTCAGCGTAGCGACAGAAAACGTCGGCAGAGCCTTATTGCAATTCCTGACAGTTCCTTATGAACAACGGGTACCTGAATACACCATCGTCGATGAAAAAAACCGCCGCATAGATCAGCTCATCAGCGATCTAGAAGGCAGCCTCAGTGACGACGGGCAATTGAACAGCCTCAAACTGCTCAAGCAAAAGCGCGCAATTTATCAGCAGCATTATCTTGATACTGTCAATCAGCTCGAAGATGAAGGGCAGGATGCGGCCAAGACCAGCTTTAGTACGCGTGTCAAACCGGCACTCGATGCCCTGCTCGAACAGTCCAAAATTTTTCTCAAGCGCGAGCAGGAATTAATCCAGGCCCATCAGGCAGAAGCGCAAATGGAACTGGAAAAAACCGGCACCATGGTCGCCATGCTGTCTGTCTTTGGCGTCATCCTGGCGGCAGTGCTGGCATGGCTGACCACCCGCAGCGTAGTCAGGCCATTGGCAAGGCTGGAAACCAGCGCACTGCAAATTGCCAAAGGCGACTACCAGACCCGTTTTATCCCGAGCAAGACAGAAGAAGTCGCACGAGTAGGTGAAGCCCTGAATACTATGGCTGAGGCCATAGGCATACGTGAACAAGCTGTTGAGCGCCTGGCTTATTACGACAGCCTGACTGGCCTGCCCAACCGCACCCTGTTGCTCAAGACCCATGAAGGCCAGGGCTTGCCATATCAGGGCTTTATCCTCATGGATCTGGCACGCCTGAAGGTCATCAACGAAACCCTGGGGTTTGATACGGGCGACACCGTCATCTCCGATGTGGCCTTGCGTCTTAAAACCGTCATCAGCCAGGATACCTCCATACAAAAACCCTGGCTGGCAAGACTGGCTGGCGGTGCCTTCGCGATACTCTGCCATGACAGTTCCAAAGCTGCGGTAGAAGACCTGCATCAGCGCATAGATGCAGCCATGGCAGATCCGGTCAAATGTGGCCAGCATTCTGTCGATGTCAGCCTGGTGTATGGTTTTGCCATCACCACAGCCACACCGCTACCCTTGATGACCCTGATACGCAATGCCGAGGTTGCCCTGTATGCTGCCAAACGCAGCGCCAGTTCATCGGCCTGGTATACCGATGCGCAGGAAGCTTCACGCCTGACCCATCTTAGCCTCTTGTCAGATTTGCGCTCTGCCGTCCGGGAATCAGAACTGCAAATGTGGCTGCAACCCAAGCTCTCCCTGGCAACAGGCAAGGCTTATGGTTTTGAAGCCCTGGTACGCTGGCAACATCCGGTGCGTGGTTTTATTTCTCCTGCCGAGTTTGTCCCCTTTGCCGAGCGCACCGGCTATATCAGCATGCTCACCATGTGGATGCTGGAACAGGCCATCGTTACGCTCAAGAACTGGCAAGACAAATATTCTGGCCAGACCATCGCTGTTAATGTCAGCACCCATGATTTGCGCGACGCCAGCTTCCCGGATCAAATAGCCGCACTGTTGCGTCAATATGAGCTCAACCCAAAATTGCTGAAGCTCGAGATTACCGAGAGCGGCATCATGGAAGACCCGGGCAGCACCATAGAGTTGCTGAACCGTCTGCGCGCCATCGGTCTGGATTTATCCATTGATGATTTTGGTACTGGTTATTCTTCCCTGTCTTACCTGCAACGCCTGCCCGTCAGTGAACTCAAGATAGACCGCAGCTTTGTCATTGACATCGACCAGTTGCCCGCAACTCAGGGGCTGGTCAAAGCCATTATAGAAATGGGCCATGGCCTGGGCCTGAGCGTGATAGCCGAGGGCATAGAAACAGCAGCCGAACGGGAATGCCTGCGCCAGCTTGGTTGTGATTCCATGCAAGGCTATTTCGCCAGCAAACCCTTGTATGGCGAGAATCTGCAAAAGTGGCTGGACGCTCTGGCTAACCACGCTGGCGATTGACCGTCACTATGCAAGCACCTGATTTTCCTGTCGATGAGATATTGCGCCTGCAAACCCTGCAAGCCTGCGCCATTCTGGACACGCCACCAGAAGAGCGTTTTGACCGGTTGACGCGGCTGGCAAGCCATTTGTTCAAGACACCGATTGCCCTGGTTTCCCTCATCGATAGCGAGCGTCAATGGTTTAAATCAAAACAGGGTCTGGATGTCAGCGAAACGGCGCGAGATATTTCTTTCTGCGGTCATGCGATACTCAAGCCTGATATTCTGTATGTCGCCGATGCCAGCCAGGATGCGCGTTTCAGCGACAACCCTCTGGTCAGCGATGCCCCCAATATCCGCTTTTATGCCGGTGCACCCTTGCGTGCACGCAATGGCCAGAGTCTGGGTACCCTGTGCATCATCGACACCAAACCGCGCATACTTAGTACAGAAGACCTGGCTGCCCTGCGTGACCTGGCTGATTGTGTAGAGAGTGAATTTGCGCGAGAAGAGCAGCAAAGGCAATTGCATGCCCTGCTGTCGCTGACTGCCATCACCGCCCTGTCGCACCAAAATCCTGAAGCAGCCCTGCAACAAACCCTGGCCATGGCCTGCGACTATCTCGGCATGAGTTGCGGCCAGATCAGCCGCGTACAGGCCGGTGCTAAAGCCAGCCTGGTCTGCCAGTCTGGTGATTCGCTGCATCCAGAAATGGCGGCTTCACATTCAGCACCGCTATGCATACTGCCAGAAGATGCACACAAGGGGCTCATCCATGCGGCAGACCTGGCAGAAAGCAAGTACAGGAGCGCAATACCAGCACAGATACAATGCCTGATAGGCCTGCGCCTGCATATCAATGCCAGGAATGATGCGGCACTGTGCATCTGGCATACCGAGCCCAGGTCATACCCGTTTTCAGAAGTAGAAACAGAATTTGTACGTCTGCTGGCTGACTGGATTACCGGTGTCATGAAAAGACAGGAGCTGGACCGGCAATTACAAAGGCAGCGCGCACTCAGTGATGCCATCGCCATGGCACAAGCTTTATTCATCCGCGAAACCGACCAGGAAAAAGGCTTTGAATCATTGCTGGCAGCAATCCTGCGGCTGACCTCCAGCGACTATGGATTTATCTGTGAAGTCAAGGATAATACCGTCAGCAATCCGGCACTGAAAAGCATGATGCTGGCCTGGAATACTGCCACCTCACATATTTCCAGCACCAGCCTGGATACTGCAGCCAGGGATATAGCTTGTCTGCAATTGAAAACACGGTATGGTGCAGCCCTCAAGTCTGGCCAACCCGTCATCGACAATGCGCTGGTCGCTGGCGGTCTCGATCAGGTATTCCCTGCGCACTTCGATGCCTTGCAATGTTTCTTGTGCATACCTGTGCAATACGATGGTCAATTGATTGCCCTGGTAGGCATAGCCAACAAACCGGATGCCTATGACCAGCGGGTGATCGATTTCCTCAATCCCCTCTTCAGCACCCTGGGCCAATTGATCAGTGCGGCGCGTGTGCAAAAGCACAGGTTTGAAACCGAGCGCCAGTTGATCAATGTCATCAAGGGTACCAATATCGGCACATGGGAATGCAATATAGCTACCGGTGAAACCGTGTATAACGAGCGCTGGGCCGAGATGCTGGGTTACACCCTGGCCGAACTTGAACCCACTACCGTCGATACCTGGCTCAGGCTATGCCACCCCGACGACCTGAAGCTGACCAGTGCCATGATAGAGCAGCACTTCAGGGGCGAAATCGAGTACTTCGACCTCAAGAGCCGCATGCGCCACAAGGATGGTCACTGGATATGGATACACGACCGTGGCTGTGTTGTCAGTTGGGGCCCTAATGGTGAACCCCTGATCATGTCAGGCAGCCATGCCGACATCACCAAGCAAAAAGAAGCGGAAGCAGAACTCGAGCACGCCTATGAATTGCTGGAAAAATCCAATACTGCCGCCCGCATAGGTACCTGGGATTTTGAAGTCAAAGCCCGCAAGCTGGAATGGAGCAAGGTCACCCGGCAAATACATGAAGTCGGTGATGACTTTGTATGTGGCGTTGATAATGCAATTGCTTTTTACAAAGGTGCGCAAAGCCAGCAAGAAATCCGCGCGCTATTTGCCCGTGCCATACGCGAAAACATATCCTTTGACAGCGAATTCTGCATACGCACCGCCAGGGGTAATGACAGATGGGTACATGTCATCGGCTTCCCGCAATTTGAAGAAGGCACATGCGTGCGCGTGTATGGCACCTTCCAGGACATCAGTGAGAGAAGGGCCGCAGCAGAAGATTTGCGTGACCAGGCTGCCCACACCAGTGCCGTACTCGACAATGTGCTTGATGGCATCATCACTTTTGATGAGCAGCAAATTATCCTCAGTGTCAATAATGCCGCAGCGCATATCTTTGATTATGCAGCAGACGAATTACTGGGTCGCAGCATACGCCACATCATCCCCTATCCTGCCCATGACGACGACACTATTCAAGCACAAGAAGCTGG
The DNA here is from genome assembly GCF_009937975.1 of Undibacterium sp. YM2. Classification (NCBI taxonomy): domain Bacteria; kingdom Pseudomonadati; phylum Pseudomonadota; class Betaproteobacteria; order Burkholderiales; family Oxalobacteraceae; genus Undibacterium; species Undibacterium sp. YM2. The sequence continues at coordinate 1,399,998 of NZ_AP018441.1, read as the reverse complement.
CATACAAAGCATCATAGGTATAGGGCGTGAAGTAGAAGCACGTCGTCAGGATGGCAGCCTGTTCCCCATTGACTTGTCGGTATCGACAGTCACGCGCCTGGGGCAGCCCCTGTTCATTGCCCTGATGCGTGATATTACCGAACGCAAACGTACCGAGACTATCAAGAATGAATTCATCTCCACGGTCAGCCATGAACTGCGCACGCCACTGACCTCTATCTCAGGTGCGCTCGGCCTGATTTCTGGCGGCGTGTTTGGCAGTTATTCTGACCGCATGAAACAGATGATTGATGTTGCCAATAAAAATTGCCAGCGCCTGACCTTCCTCATCAACGACCTGCTCGACATGGAAAAACTCACCGCAGGCAAGATGGTGTTCAGACCCGAAACCATCGCGATCCGTGATCTGCTGCAACAGGCAGTCGATGCCAACCAAACCTTTGGCACAGAACGCGGAGTCAGCCTGCGTCTGGCAAAACAACTGCCCGATATCAGCATCACGGTCGATACCCAGCGCTTCATGCAAGTCTTGTCCAATCTGTTGTCGAATGCCATCAAGTATTCACCAGAAAATGAGGTCGTCAATATCGAAGCAGAAAAGCGCACGAACGAGCTGCCACTCTTGCCTGTGCTGCGTATCAGCGTCATCGATCACGGCATAGGCATACCGCATGAATTTCGTGACAGGATATTCCAGAAATTTGCGCAGGCAGACTCTTCAGACACCAGGCAAAACGGTGGCACCGGCCTCGGCCTTGCCATCACCCGTGAACTGGTGGAAAGAATGGGCGGCACCATAGGCTTTGAATCCACACCAGGACAAGCCACCAGGTTTTATGTGGACTTGCCCATTTCCTGAAATGCCCTGAAGTAATCCGCCTTCACTACATCTCGCACCACGGTAATTGTCTGCCGGGACTACATGCTAAAAAGTTTCATGTATTGATGAATAAATCACTACCATAATTCTTGCTTTTTAGATATGCTCACTGAAACAGCTTATTTTGCTTTTCCGCTGCTTTACACTGTGCATCACTTCTCCCACCGCGTCACCCACCATTACAGGCGGATCAGGCAATGCGTGCGACCAGGAACGTCAGATTCTATATCTACATCTCGTATTTCTTTACCACCCTGATCCTCATCTTTGGCATCGCCATGGGCACAGTGCAGTTCAGCCGTATGAGCAAGATCATACTGGCCCAGGCCAATAGCAGCTATGCCCTGATAGGCAATGAAGTCGCCAGCAATGTCAAAGACATTTATGAACCGGTAAAAAACCAGACCGAGATACTGGCGCAATCACATCCCATCTCGGGCAAAGACCTCAATGAACGCCTGGCCCATGTCAACTACCTGGCCAAGGCCATCATCAGCGTCAAATCGGCGACATCCGCTTATGTGGGATTTGCCAATGGCGAATTTTTCCTGCTGCGCCAATATGCCAAATCGAATGGCGGCAAGGAAGTATTCAAAGCGCCGGAAAAAACCACCTGGATAGTACAAAGCACCAGCACGGATGCAGGGAAACTGGTCGAGCATGTGGTCTATCTCGATGACAGGCTCAATGAAATCAGTCGCCAGCAAATTCCCTTGCGCAATTATGATCCGCGCCAGCGTGGCTGGTATGAAACTGCAATGAAAAACCCTGAGCAGGCCCATGTCAGCGAACCCTATTATTTCTTTACGACCGGCCAGATAGGCGTTACCTATGCGCAAAAAATAGTTGGTGCTGATGCTGTCGTCGGCATAGACATAGAAATGCCCACTATCCATGAAACCATCAAGAACAGTAATGTCACGCCATCCACCAGGATAGCTTTGATAGACAGCAAGGGCCAATTACTGGCCTGGCAAAACGGCAAACAGCCAGCCTATAAGCCGCAGATTGTCACCAAGCTCGATGGCACGCAAGGCATGCCTACCCTGGCTGAGCAAAATGCCCCCGTACTTAACAGAATACGCGAACTCGATAGCAGCAAGGAGAGTAGCCAGACCCTCGATGTCATAGAAAAAACATGGGCCACCTACCAGGGCAAGATACAGGTTCCAGGCGGCCAAGACTTGCGCATACTGATCGCCAGTCCGCATGAAGAATTATTGGCCGACATCATCAAGATGCGCAAACAAACCAGCATCCTCTTTCTGGTCATGCTGGCGATCAGTGTGGGCATCACCATTTATTTTTCCAGGTTGGCATCGAACCCGCTTAAACAATTGAATGACGAAGCCAGCAAGATCGCCCGTTTCGATTTCAAAAGCCCCATCAATATACAGTCGCGCATCAAGGAGATTGCCGACCTCAGCAATTCCATGCGCGGCATGAAAGCAACGATACGCTCCTTCCTCGACATCGCCAGCAGCCTCGCATCAGAAACCAATTACGATAAATTACTGGCCCGGGTATTGCAGGAGATGTCGGAAATTACCGATGCCAAATCCGGCATACTCTACCTCTATCAGCCGCAGGACAACAGCATGCAAGTGGTGCAGGCCTACGTCGATCATCAGGTGATGGAAAGTGATGCGCAAAGCATCAGCATGGCTGATGAAAACCACCCCGTCATACAGTCCTGTAAATCGCGCAGCAGCATCTGCCAGTTGCAGGCAGCAGACCTGGCGCGCTATTTCAGCACCCTGCCCGCCACTGACCACACCACCACGCTGATTGCCATCCCCCTGAAGGACAGAAGCGGCACCCTGGTCGGTGCCATCGCCCTGGTGATAGATGATGCTGCCATTGATCCCGGCAGGCAAGCCATGGCTGAAGCAGTCTCGGGTGCCGCCGCCGTCGCCATAGAAAACCAACGCCTCATACAGGAACAAAAAGCCCTGCTCGAAGCCTTCATACAACTGATCGCCAGTGCCATTGATGCAAAGAGTCCTTACACCGGTGGCCATTGCCAGCGCGTACCTGTACTGACCAAGTTACTGGCGCAGGCTGCCTGCAAGGAAACCGAAGGCCCGTTTGCAGGCTTCCAGCTCACAGAGACAGAATGGGAAGAACTACACATCGCCGCCTGGCTGCATGATTGCGGCAAAGTGACCACGCCCGAATACATCGTCGATAAAGCCACCAAGCTCGAAACCCTGTACGACCGCATCCATGAAATACGCATGCGTTTTGAAGTACTGAAACGCGATGCAGAAATCAGTTATTGGAAAGCCGTTGCAGAAACGCCTGATCAGCAAGCAGAACTCAAAACAGAACTGGACAAAACCCTGGCAGAACTCGATGAAGAATTCAACTTCATCGCCACCTGCAATGAAGGTGGCGAATTCATGGCCCCCGACAAAATCGCCCGTATCAGGCAAATTGCCGAACGCAGCTGGACCCGCACCCTGCCTGACCGCATCGGTATCTCGCACGATGAAAAAGAGCGCAAGGACCGCACACCAGAACCAGCCCTGCCTGTGCAGGAACAACTGCTGAGCGACAAGCCAGAGCACATCTTCACCAGATCAGAACGTGACAATGTCAGGCCAGACAATCCCTGGGGCTTCAAGGTCAAGGTGCCAGAACACCTGTATAACCGGGGCGAAGTGTATAACCTCACCGTAGCTCGCGGCACCCTGTCAGAAGAAGAACGATACAAGATCAATGAACACATGATACAAACCATCATGATGCTGGAAAAACTCCCCTTTCCGCGCCACCTCGCCAGAGTGCCAGAGATAGCCGGTGGCCATCATGAAAAAATGGATGGCACAGGCTACCCCAAACGCCTGATGGCCGCAGACATGAGCATCCCCGCCCGCATGATGGCGATAGCCGACATCTTCGAAGCCCTGACCGCCGCCGACCGTCCCTACAAAAAAGGCAAGACCCTGTCAGAAGCCATCAAGATCATGAGCTTCATGAAAAAAGACCAGCACATAGACGCAGAATTATTCGGACTGTTTTTGAAATCAGGTGCTTATCTTGAATACGCCAAACTATTCATGCATCCTGATCAGATTGATGAGTTTGATATTCATGCCTATGTGTGATTTGTTCATTCGCATGCGTCTTTTTTACTGATACCTGTCTCCTACTTATTTCACCGATCCGTCCTGGCGACGGATCAATCTGCTTTCTCTACACGCTGCTAAATTGCAAACTCAACAGTATTCATATGTGCAATAATAGTTTCCATGATGAAACTATTCAAATAGGCTTATGTCTATCCGCCAAGGATAGTCGTCTGATTTGCAAAAGACATCCCCAAAAAATAAATGAGTAAAAACTCGTTTGCAAACATCAACCCTGATTTAAAAAAAGAGAAAATATGAATGCAGATTTAATGCAAAGGCTGGCCGACTGCGAGCAATCCAACAAGCGCATGAAAAAACTGTTCTGGCTGCAAGCACTAGTCGTCATGTGCATCGCCGTATGGTTCACCGCCGCACCTACCCAGGCGCAAGGGCCAGATCAAAGCGGTATTATCAAAGCCAAAGAAATCGTCATCGTTGACAACAAGGGCATAGTCCGCGCCCGCCTTGGCGGCAACCTGCCTGATGCCATCATGGACGGGAAAGTTACCCCGCGTGGCAGCAATGCGGCTGGCCTGATCATCTTTGATGAAGAAGGTATAGAACGCGGTGGCTATGTCACCCAGGACAATGGCAGCAACGCCATGATTACCCTCGACAGCAAGCATAAACAATTGGCTTTATTCGTCGCAGGACCCGAAGGTGAAGCCAGCGCCCTGCGCCTCTGGAACAGCGACAACGGTATAGAATTGCGCTCTGATACAAATGGATCACGCCTCAGCGTATCCGACCAGAATGGCGTCAAAATGCAGCTGCCAGAAATCAAGCCATTGAAAGAATCGACCTGCAAATACTTTGCTGACCTTGAGAAAAAATATCCAGGCAAAAACATCTGCCGCAACAAGTACAGTAAAGAAGCTTGCGACCCATGTATGCAGTAAACATCCAGCCTGAACCTGGCTGAATGTTGACAGAAAAGGGCTTTCTCATACATATGAAGAAGCCCTTTTTGTTTCATACAAACTTGCCTATCGCTTCACAAGCTTACTTGTTTGCACTCGCCCTGGTATAGCTGTTGATCAGGTTCCGGTAGTCAGGAATATGATTCGAGAACAGCGTACCCAGACCTATCACATCATTCCTCCAGTCGCGGTGCAATTCACCCGCAACCGCAAACCAGCTTGTCAACTGCGCGCCCGCTGCCTGCATACGTTGCAGGGCAGAATTGCGAGTGATGTCGTTGAAGGTGCCTGATGCATCGGTCACAACAAACACTTCATAACCCTCACCCAAAGCCGACAAGGCTGGGAAAGCCACGCACACTTCCGTCACCACGCCAGCAATGATGATTTGCTTGCGGCCTGTTGCCTTGACGGCTGCCACAAACTCTTCATTGTCCCAGGCATTGATCTGGCCGGGGCGGGCGATGAAAGGCGCGTCCGGGAAAATCTCACGCAATTCCGGCACCAACGGGCCATTCGGGCCATCTTCAAAACTCGTCGTCAATATCGTTGGCAAATTAAAATACTTCGCCACATCGGCCAGCGCCAGCACATTGTTCTTGAACTGGTCAGGCTGGATATCACGCACCAGTGACAGCAAACCAGTCTGGTGATCCACCAGCAGTACGACCGCATCATCTTTATTCAAACGTTGGTAGAGATCATTACTCGCTTCTTTGCTCATTTTTTTACTTCCTATTGAATTGAACACGCTTGGTGTTAATGGAAGGAAGTTTAATTTCTTGCAAATAATGGTGGTAGTACGCAAAAATATGATGCAACGTCCTATTTTTGGAACGATGATGAACACGATAAGCAGAGAAAAATGATGTCCACGCCACCAGACTTGAATGACCTCTACTACTTTGCCCAGGTGGTAGACCATCGCGGCTTCGCCCCTGCCGGGCTGCCCTGGGCATACCCAAATCCAAGCTCAGCCGCCGCATCGCAGAGCTGGAAGAACACCTGGGCGTGCGCCTGATACAGCGCTCATCCCGCAGTTTTTGTGTGACCGAGATAGGCCAGACTTACTACAGCCATTGCAAGGCCATGCTGGCCGAAGCCAGCGCCGCGCAAGAAGCCATAGACCAGGACAAAGCCGAACCACAAGGGGTCGTGCGCCTGAGCTGCCCCATCGCCATGCTGCATGCCCAGGTCGGCCCCATCCTGGCTGAGTACATGGTCAGCCACCCGCGCGTGACCCTGCAACTCGAAGCCAGCAACCGCCGTGTGGATGTGATAGCTGAAGGCTTTGATCTCGCCATACGCGTGCGCCCGCCACCGCTGGAAGACAGCGAACTGGTCGTCAAGGTATTAGGCACCCGCTGCTGGTGCCTGGCCGCCAGCCCCGCCCTGCTGGAGAAGCTAGGCACGCCAACACAACCCGCGGACCTGGCCAACTACCCCAGCCTGGACCTAGGCCCCGCGCGTGAAGAATACCTGTGGCAACTGGTAGGCGAACAAGGCGAACTGCTGACCATGCGCCACACCCCACGCATGATCAGCGACGACATGACAGCCCTGTGCCAGGCCGCCATAGCTGGCGCAGGCGTGGTGACACTGCCAGTCATGATGATGGAAGAAGAATTAAAAGACGGCCGCCTGGTCCAGCTCATCCCCTACTGGACACTGAAACACGGCATCGTCCACCTGGTGTTTCCATCGAGGCGATGGATAAGGCCTGCCGTACGCAGTTTGATTGATATGCTGGATGAAAAGTTTAAGAGCTTGCCGAATAATTAGAACAGCCAACTATATTTCTTTGAATAATGTGTTTTTTGCAAACATTTGTTAATTATTAAATTAACTAGTTAATTTAATAATTAACTGCAAAATATAGTAGTAATATCAATTCAACATTTATAAAGTTTTCACTTTGAATGTGAAACCCCGATATTTGCCTCCTAGCAAGGGGCTTATTTGTAAGTTCGGACCTCAAGGCTGAATAATAAGTTTTTTGAGCAATTGGTGTCTCTAGAAATTCTTAGTTGAGGGAATCATGGCAGAACAAAAGAATGTATTTATTAGTCATATCCACAAGGACGATGATGGCTTAAAAAAATTAAAGGACCTATTAGCTCCTAAGGGTATAGATATCCGCGACTCGTCGATCCACACAGGGAAATTCAATAACGCGAAAGATCCTCAATATATCAAATCTCAAATTCTTGCCCCGGCTATCAATTGGGCAGGTGTTTTTATCTGCTACGTTTCTCCACAAACTAAGAATAGCGAATGGGTCAACTGGGAAATCGAATACGCGGCTAAACAAGGTAAGCGCATTGTTGGAATCTGGGAGCACGGTGAGAAAGAATGTGATCTTCCGGACGCATTAAAAGAATACGCGGATGCCTTAGTCGGATGGAATGGAGATGCCATAATCGACGCTATTAATGGCAAGGATAGTTGGGAAAAACCTGACGGTGATGCATGTGAAGAAGTGGCGTTGAAACGCCATCCCTGCTGATGGCTCAAATCTATTCATATGTTGTACGGTATGACAGTGGATTCGCACCGAACCCATTTTATAGTTACTGTACTCTCGCAACATGCAAGCCGGACATTCGCCGTAGTGCAAATGTAGGTGATTGGATAGTCGGTTGTGGAAGCAATGCTCGCGGTGTTAGGAGAGGGGGGCATCTTGTATATGCTATGCGGGTCACCGAGACGATGACATTCGATGCGTATTCGATCGACCCGAGGTTCCGCGCAAAACAACCTTATCGTACTGGAAGTCGAAAACAAAGCTGTGGCGACAATATCTATTTTCGTGAAAAGATTGATGCTGAGTGGCAACAACGTGACTCATTCCACTCATCTCAAAATGGGACAATAAATGGACTACATGTTAGACGGGATACAGGTGTTAATCGAGTCTTAGTAAGCGATGATTTCGTTTACTTTGGAGGAACTGGACCGAAATTCCCCCTGCATCTTCGGGATAATTATGGGCGGGCGCTATGCAAGAGCGGTATAGGACGTTCTTGTTTTAATGACCCTAAGCTGCTCGGTGATTTTGAGCTTTGGTTGAGTAGTTTATTAGCTAGCGGATACCAAGGCCCACCATACGAATGGATATCGCTTCGTGACGAATAATACCCTTATACAAAATGGCGGTTCGATTTTGCTTTCGGACTACGCCGTCAAAATTGCTGATACAGATATTCTTGACCATACTGACATCAAGCCAATTCTGTTAGGGCTTTATGGAGAAGTAGGCGGAATAATGTCTACCGCAAAGAAACTCATCCGCGAAAATATTGCTTACCCTCGCCACAAGAAAGAAGCAGAGGAGGAGTTTGGAGATACCCTTTGGTACCTTGCTGCACTTTGTCGAAGATTAGATATTCCGCTTGATGAATTATTCTGTGAAGCGACGCGTCCGACAAGTGATTTTAAGATGCTTGGCGTTGCAAATGATTTGACAAGAGGGGGATTTGCTCAAGTCGCAGTGCCAATCTTGACCGACTCACCGGATGCAACACTTTTCAAACTTGGACGTTCCGCAGGTGCACTATTGGAAGATACTCCAAAACGAACAGCGATCGCTTGTTTTGCTCGAGACTATCTTCATGCTCTGTCTGCCGCCAACCTAAAATTTTCTGACGTTGTCCATGGCAATTTGCATAAGACTAGAGGAGCCTTTCTTGATCCATGTCAGGAGGACTTAATTGACTTTGATGCAGATTTTGGAATAGAAGAGCAATTACCGAGAAAATTCCAAATTCGACTAAATCAAAGAGGTAGTGCCAGGAGTTATCTTCAATGGCAAGGGGTTTTCATCGGAGATCCATTGACAGACAATATGTCTGATCGAGATGGGTATAGATTTCATGACGTTTTCCATTTTGCATATGCTGCCATTCTTCACTGGTCACCCGTAACGAGAGCATTGATCAAACACAAGCGTAAGAGCATAGCCGCATATGATGAAGAACAGGATAGTGGGCGTGCAATTGTTGTAGAAGAAGGAGTAACAGCCTGGATATTTTCTCGAGCTAAAGAACTTCATTTTTTTGAAAATCAAAAGAAAATCTCACTAGAGATGCTGAAGACAATTGCTGAATTTGTAAGTGGTTATGAAGTGGAAAAGTGTCCACTAAAGCTTTGGGAAAAGGCTATACTTGAGGGCTATTCAGTATTCCGACAAATAAAAGATGCGGAAGGTGGATGGATTATCGGAGACCGCGAGCTTCGCACAATCCGTTACGAAGCATTTGAGTCCCAAAAATGAAATTACACCCTTTTGTTGATGCGGTTGCCGCATTACAGTTTGAAAATTGCTTTAATCCATATTCGGATCGTTGTGAAATACACGATCAATCTGACGCCCCAAGTCGCAGGGCAATTGCCTTATCTACAATGTTAAAAGAGGCTCAAAGTCAGCCAGTTGATGCAATTTGGATTGGGCGAGACCTTGGTTATCGTGGAGGAAGGCGCACTGGTCTAGCGTTGACAGACGACGTTCATATTGCACAACATGCCAAGCGCTGGAACTTGGTAGCAGAACGCTCTACAGTTGGTTCCGCGATTGCGGAACGGACTGCGGCGGTGATCTGGAGCAAACTAGATCAAATCGATGCGCGAATTTTCTTATGGAATGTATTTCCACTTCATCCACACGAAGTAGATTCACCCTTTACAAACCGCCAGCATAATGCCAGAGAGCGTTCCGCTGGCGAAATGCTCCTACTGGAATTAATTGAATTGTTGAAACCATCACGTATTGTCGCAATCGGCAACGATGCAGCTAACGCAGCTAATCGTATTACAGAAAAAATTCCTGTGATTTGTGTTCGTCATCCGAGTTACGGTGGGCAAACTCAGTTTTTGAAACAGATTGACGAGATCTATAATTCTTCGCTTCATACTAGATCATTGTTCTAGGAGTATCGATCTGGCATTTTTTCCACTACATTCGTATGGCTTCACTTTCAAAATAAAGACTGAATTGAAAGTACTGTTTTTATCATCGCCTATTTGCTTAAATTTTGAAGAATTGAAATCACATTTTTTATTATGTGTGCAGGGGAATGTGTTTTTGATGTGAGTTCTTTAATTGCTGTTATAAGTACGTTGTTGACACCATAGAAATGCACATAATCTTTTTCTATTTCTTGAAAAATTTCTGCTGCCATATAACCGGTCCTAACAATCGGGATTGGAATTAGACCATGTTGAAGCGCAATTTCAAACTCACGCTTCACCCCATCTGCGTTAATGATTTTTCCTTCTTCATCAAGCTTATTTCCAAATAAGAAAATTGCCACCCCAGCCAAAGAAATCATACGTTGGCGATAATCCTCCCATAGTTCGGGAAGTTTTTTTGAATTCGTTTCAAATTGTGGAAATGGTTTTATTATCAACTGATCTTCTGAAAATTTTCTAGGATTTTCATAGACAGCCTCTAATGCACCATTAATCACCGCACTACCAATACCCCAACCGAATCCATTCACTATTCTTAAATTTGATTCGACAATTTTCTTACTAAGCGAATGGATGAACACTTGTGCCTCTTGTCGCTCCCACTCCCCATACTCCTCGGCACTTCCAGATATGAATATTGTTTTCTTACGAAAACGGCGTTCAATTTCAGCCAAAATCTGGGGGACAGAATCAAAGTCGTTTACTTGCAGCGCTTGAATTCCATATCGCTTTAGATCTGCAATCTTCAAATTCTGTTTTCGTACGTTGTATTGAAATAGTTCATCGTCGTCCTCGGAGCTTTTAGTAACCTTCTTAAGGAAACAATAATGGTGTCTTACTGAAGAATTTAGTCTTAAACGACTTAAAACGTAGTCAAGATTAGGGTCTGTAAAACTAAATCCAATAAAGAGAAAGGTTTTTGTAATCAGATCTGCACTTAATGCAGTAATAAAGGCTTCATGCGTCTTATAGTATCCTTCGTACTGCTCTTTTGAAATTATTGCAGCGCGTGGGAGAGTGACATCGCCATGCATTTTGTAAACGACCACGTCTCTTTTAGGTGTTGTATCAGCTAATTGTGAAACCGAATGCTTGGTGTCTACAATTTTGAATGCCTTCTCCAAGGACTTTTCGATAACTGAATCGTAATTAGTTGTCCAATAAGTGGGAATAGTCAATCGCGCTAGAATCCGATGACTTTCTGATTCTTCAGCTTGCTCTGAAAATTCTTGGAGTATTTTTTTTGCGAGTCCAGCATTACTGCCTTTTTCATTCACATGGTATTGGGCAAGTGATATGAGATCGTGCTCTTTATCAACACTCAAACCTATTTCATCTGCGATATCAGTCAACAGCTCTGGCCAATTGACATAACCAACAGCTTTAGACATACCAGCGCCAGCGAAAACAGCTACGTTTCTTTCATTCAGATCAGCAACAAAGCTTTTAATGAATGCTTCTATTTCACGGTCAAACTCCATCAATAAATCCTTTATCAATGCATGAAATGGCAATTTTAAAAGCTTAGCATATTTTGCATTTTAAACAATGTTAAACTTAATCTTCGTAACCCTATCTCTAATTATCGAATTAGATTTTCTGTATTAAAAACATCAGTCAAACTTTTATATATAAAAATGCTCGTCTTGAAATCAGAGGCGGTTAAATCACCTTTCATTCAACAACGAGCATTAATTCAAATCCTGCTTGAATTATTCTAAGTGAAGTTGCTACACCACCCCAGCCCTCCCCAACATAGCATGCAGCAACACATTACACCCCGCCTCCAGGTGTTCTGATTTCGCATCTTCAATTTCATTGTGGCTGATGCCGTCCTTGCAGGGCACGAAGATCATGCCGGAGGGGGCCAGTCTGGCGGTGTAGATGGCGTCGTGGCCTGCACCGGATACTACGTCCATGGTGCTGTAGCCCAGGGTGGCTGTGGCTTCGCGTACGGCATTGACGCAGTCTGGGTGGAATGGGCATGGAGGGTAGTAGGAAACACGTTCTACACTGATGCTCAGGCCACTGTCCTTGCTGGTTTTATCGACGAAGGCGAGGATTTCATTGTGCATGGTGTCTAGCAATTCTGAGGACACATTGCGCAGGTCTATGCTGAATTTGACTTCGCCAGGAATGACGTTGCGGCTGTTGGGGAAAACCTGCACCATGCCTACCGTGCCACGGCCATAGGGCGGGTAGCGGTTGCCGATGTTGACGACTTCCTGCATGATTTTGGTGGAGATTTGCAGGGCGTCTTTGCGCAGGGCCATGGGTGTTGGGCCTGCATGAGCTTCCATGCCGGTGACGACGCAGTCGTACCATGAGAGGCCAAGCACGCCGGGGACGACGCCGATGACCTTGTCGGCATCTTCGAGTACCGGGCCTTGTTCTATATGGGTCTCGAAGTAAGCGCCTATGGGGTGCTGGCCTGGCACTTCTGTGCCTTTGTAGCCTATGCGTTCAAGTTCATCGCCTACGGTTTTGCCTTCGGTGTCTTTGGCGGCGTAAGCAGTCTCCAGCGAGAATGCGCCGCAGAATACGCCTGAGCCCATCATGACGGGGACGAAGCGTGAGCCTTCTTCATTGGTCCAGAAGGCGACTTCGATAGGGGCCTCGGTTTCTATGTTGTGGTCATTCAGGGTACGCACGACTTCAAGCGCCGCCAGCACGCCGTAGTTGCCGTCGAACTTGCCGCCGGTGGGCTGGGTGTCGATATGGCTGCCGGACATTATAGGTGGCAGCGCCGGGTTCTTGCCTGCCCTGCGCATGAAGACATTGCCTATCTGGTCTATGGTGACGGTGAGGCCTGCCTGCTTGGCCCAGGAGACGACAAGGTCGCGGCCCTGCTTGTCAAGATCAGTCAGGGCAAGGCGTTTGACGCCGCCCTTTTGTGTGGCACCGATTTGTGCGAGTTCCATCAATGAGGCCCAGAGGCGATCTCCATTGATACGTAGATTTGCGGTAGACATTTTTATTACTCCTCGACTTATTTTTTACGCGCGCATTTTGTTCAGCGCTTGAAACATGGGCGAAAAGGATGGGCGTTTGATATAACGCCCTGCTCCCATCTCTGCCATTAATTGACCTTCCTTGAACACCAGCTTGCCACCGCTGATGGTGTGCGTTGGTATGCCCTTGACGGTGCGGCCTTCAAAGACATTGAAGTCGCCTTTGGAGAATTGTGTCTTGGCTGACAGTGTCTTGGTGCCATTGACATCCCACAGGACGATGTCGGCATCTGCACCTTCTGCAATCACGCCCTTGCGTGGGTAGATATTGAAAATCTGCGCACAGTTGGCGGAGGTGACCTTGACGAATTCTGATGGTGTCAGGCGGCCAGTGTTGACGCCTGCATCCCACAAGATCATCATGCGTTCTTCTACGCCGCCGCAGCCATTGGGTATTTTGGTGAAGTCATCCTTGCCTGCGGCTTTTTGGGCGGCACAGAAGGTGCAGTGGTCAGTAGCCGTGGTATGCAGGTTGCCGCCTTGCAGGCCTTGCCACAAAGCCTCCTGATGATGGCTGCTACGGAAAGGTGGGCTCATGACGTGGCCTGCAGACTGTACAAAATCCGGGTTCTTGTAGACGCTGTCATCAACAACGAGGTGGCCTGCCAGCACTTCACCAAATACGCGCTGGCCGTGGGCACGGGCGCGGGCAATGGCGTCGAGTGACTCCTGGCAGGATACGTGGACGATATACAGCGGCGTGTTAAGCACATTGGCAATGGCAATGGCGCGCTGTGCGGCTTCGCCTTCTACCATGGGTGGGCGTGACAGGGGGTGGGACTGTGGGCCTGTCATGCCCTTCTTCATGAGTTCTTGCTGCAGGACATAAACGAGCTCGCCATTTTCTGCATGCACGGTAGGTATGGCGCCAAGCTCCAGTGCGCGGGAAAAGCTTTTTACCAGGATTTCATCATCGGCCATGATGGCGTTCTTGTAGGCCATGAAGTGTTTGAAGCTGTTGACGCCATGTTCATTGACGAGCTTGCCCATATCGGCGTGAACGGTGTCATCCCACCATGTGACGGCGACATGGAAGGAATAATCCCCGGCAGATTTTTCTGCCCAGCTGCGCCAGATGTTAAAAGCCTCCATCAGGCCCTGATGCGGGTTGGGGATGACGAAGTCGATGATGCTGGTCGTGCCACCCGCCAGGCCAGCAGCCGTGCCGGTAAAGAAGTCATCTTGCGTGACCGTGCCCATGAAGGGCAATTGCATGTGGGTGTGCGGGTCTATGCCGCCGGGCATGACGTAGAGGCCGCCGGTGTCGATGATTTCGGCACCCGCAGGTGCATCGAGCTTGTCGCCTACGGCGATGATTTTGCCATTGTCGCAGAGGACATCGGCTTTAAATTCGCGGTCTGCGTTGACGACAGTGCCGCCGCGTATCAGTATGGTCATGACAGTTCCTTCATTAATTCATTGGGTGTGCGAAATTGCGGAGGTTGCATCTCGTAGGTTGGGCTGGGATTCATCGAGCCCAACACTCGGCTTTCAAAAACGTATACCTTATTTAAGGCCCGGTGTTGGGCTGGTGAAGCGTAGCCCAACCTACGTTCTTGCAACCCGCTCCGCTATTTTGCACATTCAAACCTTCTTACCACTCATCAAACCCATATACACCACACCGGACAAGGCAAGGCCGACGAACCAGGCGTAGGTGTAGATGGTCTTCAATACTTCTGGAATAGCCGGGAAGCTGGCAGGAAAAGCCGCGTTCAAGAAACCCGGGATATTCGGCAAGACGCCGATCACGAAAGCGATCACGGCGGCCATGTTCCAGCCATTTTTATAGCTGTACTTGCCTTCATCCTGGTACAGGGCAGCGACATCAATCTCTGTCTTGCGGATGAAGTAATAATCAATGATCAGGATACCGGCAATGGGGCCAAGCAAGGCGGAATAGCCTATCAGCCAGGTGAAGATATAACCCTGGGTAGATTCCAGTATCTTCCAAGGCATCATGATCAGGGCGATGGATGCGGTGATGTAGCCACCGGTTTTATACGAGATCAGCTTGGGATTCAGGGCCGAAAAATCATAGGCCGGGCCAACAAGGTTGGCGGCCAGGTTGACGGATACCGTGTCTATCAGCAAGATAAGCAAGGCGATCAGGACGGCAATGCCAGTCATGCGGCTGGCGAGGTCTACCGGGTCCCACAGGGCTTTGCCATACAGCACTACCGTGGCAGATGTGACGATCACTGCCAGCAGCGCCAGCAAACCCATGGGAGCAGGCAAACCTATGGTCTGGCCGAGTATCTGGTCTTTCTGTGATTTGGAAAAACGGGTGAAGTCAGGGATGTTCAACGCCAGAGTAGCCCAGAAGCCGACCATGGCAGTCAATGAAGGCCAGAAGGCTGACCAGAATTGTCCGGCTTTTTTACCGCCTTCAACGAATTGGGAAGGTTGATCAAGGATGGGACCAAAGCTGCCGGCCTTGTTATACACCCAGCCCAGCAAAACGAAGCAGATGATGATCTTCAAAGGTGCGGTATAGGTTTCCAGCTTGCGTATGGAGTCCATACCGTGGAAGATATACCAGAACTGTATGGCCCAGAAAATCAG
Organism: Undibacterium sp. YM2; assembly: GCF_009937975.1. NCBI lineage: Bacteria > Pseudomonadati > Pseudomonadota > Betaproteobacteria > Burkholderiales > Oxalobacteraceae > Undibacterium > Undibacterium sp. YM2. Next base: position 1,384,520 of record NZ_AP018441.1, on the reverse strand, counting down.
GAAGCAGACCAGTTGTGCGGCGTTAATGCCCAGACCAGCAATATTGTCGCCACCGAGAGGATGGCCTAACATGACGCCACCCAGGGTATAAATCATTTGTCCGCCAAACCAGGTTTGTATGCCATACCAACCGCAGGCGACAATGGCACGCATGAGCGCAGGCAAACGTGCGCCGTGCACACCAAAGGACGTGCGCGCCAGCACGGCATAAGGAATACCATATTTGGCACCGGCATGGCCTATCAGCAACATGGGGACGAGTACGATGGCATTGGCCAGGAACACAGTCATGACCGCCTGGTAAGCCGACATGCCACCTTCGATAAGGCTGGCTGCAAGAGTATAGGCCGGGATACACATGACCATGCCGACCCAGAGCGCAGCAAAGTGATACCAGCGCCAGGTGCGCTGTGCTTCTGAAGTAGGTGCTAAATCCTCATTCCAAAGTTGCCCGCTTTGTGTCTGCATATACTCTCCATTAGGTGTCAGCAAGTGAATTAGCGATACATTCAAGACCTCTCAACACAGAGGCACAGAGACACAGAGGGTTCACAGAGAAGAACATGAGGAAAACCATGTAATTCTCTTGCACCTCTCTGTGTATCAATACTCAGATACTGAATGATCTTTATATATCTACTTTATAGCAGATTTATAGCAAACTTCGTTCCAACATCAACATCTAACAACACTTAGAAATTCAATAAGAGCCAAGCGCCCAATGCTGTCTTGAATTCTCTTGCATTTCTCAGTGCTTTCTCTGTGTCTCTGTGCCTCTGTGGTGAGTGGTTTTAAACCTATTTCAACACAGCACGCGGGTTACGTGGGTCTTGCGTCCAGTTCATATATGGCTTGCCAGTTGCCTGGGGCACCATGGTGATGCACTGTTCTACCGGGCAGGTGATCTGGCAGAGGTTGCAGCCTACGCATTCTTCCTTGATGACTTCGTACTTGCGGGTGCCGTTGTCTGCAATCAACTGCGCAATCGACTGGTGCGAGGTGTCTTCGCAGGCAATGTAGCAGCGGCCGCATTGTATGCATTTGTCCTGGTCTATCTCGGCAATGACGGCATAGTTCATGTCCAGGTATTTCCAGTCTGTCGTATTGGCGACGGCTTTACCGGCAAAGTCACTGATGCGCTCATAGCCTTTTTCATCCATCCAGCGCGACAGGCCGTCTGTCATTTCCTTGACGATGCGGAAACCGTGCAACATGGCGGCAGTACAGACCTGGACTGAGCCTGCACCCAGCGCCAGGAACTCTGCTGCATCGCGCCAGTTACCTATGCCGCCTATACCCGAGATAGGCAGGCCTTTGGTGGCCGGGTCACGGGCGATTTCGGCCACCATGTTCAAGGCAATAGGCTTGACTGCGCTGCCACAGTATCCGCCATGCGTGCTTTGCGTGCCTACTATCGGGCGGGCGATCATCTGGTCCAGATCGATAGATGTGATGGAGTTGATGGTGTTGATCAGCGACACCGCATCTGCACCACCATTGAAGGCAGCACGGGCTGGCACGCGCACATCGGTGATGTTGGGTGTGAGCTTGACGATGACGGGCAGTGAGCAATATTTCTTGCACCAGCGCGTGATCATTTCCACATATTCTGGCACCTGCCCTACGGCTGCGCCCATGCCGCGTTCTGGCATGCCGTGCGGGCAGCCGAAGTTGAGTTCTATGCCATCTGCGCCTGTCGCTTCTACCAATGGCAGGATGCGTGCCCAGCTTTCTTCTTCGCAGGGGTACATCAGCGACACGATCATGGCACGGTCTGGCCAGTCTTTTTTGACTTGCGTGATTTCACGCAGGTTGATTTCGAGGCTGCGGTCGGTGATCAGTTCTATGTTATTGAAACCCAGCACTTCACGGTTCTTGCCAAAGTGGGCAGAGTAACGCGAAGAGACATTGACCGGTGGTGGGTCTTCACCCAGTGTTTTCCAGACCACGCCACCCCAGCCTGCTTCAAAAGCGCGGATGACGTTATAGGCCTTGTCGGTCGGTGGTGCAGAAGCCAGCCAGAAAGGATTAGGGGCCTTGATACCGGCAAAGTTAATCGAGAGGTCAGCCATATTACACCTTCGCTTTCAAATCATTATCAATCGCCAGCGCTGCCAGCTTGCCATGTTGGACTGCCTGTACGGTCAGGTCCTGCCCGTCAGCGATACAATCACCACCGGCATAAATGCCGGATACGCTGGTGCGGTATTGGGCATCCACATGGATTTTGTCATTCTGCTTTTGCAGGTCTTTTGCCAGTACATCTGACAGGCTGCTGTTGTCCATGCATTGACCGATAGCCTTGAAGACGGCCTGTGCGGGGATGTCGATAGTGGCACCGCTGGTTTGCAATTTGCCGTCCACTTCTTTGGTACGGGCAAAGCGCATGCCGCTGACCTTGCCTTCTGCGTCGCGCAAGACTTCTTGTGGTTGCGCCCAGGTGACAATGCGTACCTGGTTGGCTTTGGCGATATCCTGTTCATGGTGAGTAGCAGACATGTGTTCTGCACCACGCCGGTACACGAGCGTGACTTGTTCTGCACCAAGGCGGGCGATTTGCACTGCCATATCGATGGCGGTATTACCGGCACCAATGACCACGCATTGTTTGGGTACCGGCAATTTAGTCAGATCTTCTGCCTGGCGCAGCTCAGCGATGTAATCGACAGCTGCCATCAGACCGGGGGCATCTTCACCTGTCAGGCCCAACCGGCGGCTGGCACCAAGACCGAGGCCAAGGAAAACGGCATCATAATCACGACGTAAATCTGCCAGTTGCAAGTTCTTGCCCAGTACCTGTTCATGCTTGACGGTGATGCCGCCAATTTGCAACAGGAATTCAACTTCACGCTGGGCGCTGTCTTCTGTCAGTTTGTATTTGGCGATACCGTATTCATTGAGGCCGCCGGATTTTTGTTTTGCTTCAAAAATCACGACATCATGACCCAGTGTCGCCAGTCTGTGCGCACAGGATAAACCTGCAGGACCACCACCAACGATGGCGATCTTTTTACCAGTGCTGGCGGCGCGCTGGAAAGGATGCTGTTCGAATTTTGCATTGTCGAGTGCAAAGCGTTGCAGCAGACCGATCTTGACTGGTGCACCTTCTGCATCATGATTGCGCACGCAGGCATGCTCGCACAAAATCTCGGTGGGGCAAACGCGTGAGCAACTTGCACCGAGTATGTTTTGATCGAGAATGACTTTGGCTGCACCATTGATATTTCCAACAGCAATATTCTGGATAAAGCTGGGCACATCAATTTCTGACGGGCAGATGCGTGTGCAGGGAGCGTCGTAACAATAGAGGCAGCGGTCACTTTCTATCGCTGCCTGGCGCTTGTTCAGTGCGGGATTCAAATCAGTGAAATGCGAACGCAGCGTTTCCTGACTTTCCTCTGCCTGGGGTAAATGCTTAAGGGCTTCCAACATGGTGGCTCCAATCAATCTCGGTTTGCTAACTTTTTTCTAAAAGCAAGTTTCGTGACAGCGATTATTTATTTTGAGGGAATGAAAACTCTGCCCCCTTGGAAATGCTGTCTGGCCAGCGCTGCATGACTGCTTTCACACGCGTATAAAAGCGCACGCCTTCAGGGCCGTAGATGTGATGATCGCCAAACAGGCTGCGCTTCCAGCCACCAAAACTATGGAAGGCCATAGGCACAGGCAAGGGTACATTCACACCGACCATGCCTACCTGTATCATGCGCACGAATTCACGTGCAGTGCCACCATCGCGCGTGAATACGGCGACGCCATTGCCGTATTCATGTTTGTTGATGAGGTCTGCTGCTGCTTCCATGTCTGGTACACGCACTACGCATAGAACCGGGCCAAAAATTTCCTGCTTATAGACCGTCATTTCTGGCGTCACATGATCGAACAAGCTGCCGCCACAGAAGAAACCTTGTTCATGTCCCGGCACTTTGAAGTTGCGACCATCGACAACAAGTTTCGCGCCCTCTGCCACACCGTCGCCGATAAGGCTTTCTATGCGTTCTTTGGCGGCATGAGTAATGACCGGACCCATTTCAGCATCCGGCACCAGGCCGTTATTGATCTTAAGGGATTTAACACGTGCAGCCATGGCATCGACCAGGGCATCTGCAGCAGAACCAACGGCAACGGCAACCGAGATCGCCATGCAGCGCTCACCGGCAGAACCATAGGCTGCCCCCATTAAGGCATCGACTGCCATGTCCAGATCAGCATCCGGCATAACGACCATGTGATTTTTTGCGCCGCCCAGTGCCTGCACGCGTTTGCCATTGGCACAGCCGCGTGCGTAGATTGCCTGCGCAATTGGTGTCGAACCGACGAAGCTGATGGCTTGCACTTCTGGATGATCAAGCAGTGCATCAACAACAGTCTTGTCACCTTGCACAACATTGAAAACACCGTCAGGCAAACCCGCCTGCTTGAGCAGTTTTGCATGCAGCAAGGATGCAGATGGATCACGTTCAGACGGTTTCAACACAAAGGTATTGCCGCAAGCGATAGCGATAGGGAACATCCACATCGGCACCATGACGGGGAAGTTGAATGGCGTAATGCCTGCGACTACACCCAGCGGCTGGCGCATGCTGCAAGCGTCTATGCCACGGGCGATCTGTTCGGAATATTCACCCTTCAACAACTGTGGTATGCCTATCGCAAACTCCACCACTTCTATGCCGCGTGCGACTTCACCCTTGGCATCGGCCAGGGTCTTGCCATGCTCCTTGGTCAGCAGATTGGCAAATTCATCAGTGTGCTGTTGCAGCAGGTTCAGGTAAGCCATGAGTACGCGGGCGCGTGACAGGGCTGGTGTGTTAGACCATGCAGGAAAAGCTTTTGCAGCAGCGGCAACTGCCAGGTTGACGTCCTGCTCGCTACCCAGCGCTACCTGGCCCTGTACAGAACCAAGAGCAGGATTATAGATATCGGCAAAGCGTGGCTGCAGGCTTTGATGCAGTTCGCCGTTGATGTAATGATTGACTTGATATGTGGTCATGATGCCCGCCGGATTAATCGAGGTGTTTCAAAATGTCGTGCAGTTTGCCGAACAGCTGGTCTACGTGTTTTTTCTCAAGTATCAATGGAGGTGACATGGCGATGATGTCGCCTGTCGTGCGTACCAATACACCTTCGGCAAAGGCTTTCTTGTAGGCTGCCATGGCGCGTGCGCCGACTTTGCCTGGCATGGATTCCAGCTCTATCGCACCAATCAGGCCGACATTGCGCAAGTCTATGACGTGCGGCAAGCCTTTCAGGGAATGCAGGCCATCTTCCCAATAGGCAGTCATGCTTTGTGCATGTTCCAGCACTTTTTCTTCCTTGAATACTTTAAGGGAAGCCAGGCTGGCAGCAACGGCGAGTGGGTGTCCGGAATAGGTGTAACCGTGGAACAGTTCTATGCCTGCCGGGCCAGCCATCAGTGAATCGTAAATCTTTTGGTGACTGAATACAGCGCCCATGGGTACCACACCATTAGTCAGGCCTTTTGCTGTGGTCATCAGGTCGGGCGTGACACCAAAGAAGTCAGATGCAAACGGTGTGCCCATGCGGCCAAAGCCGGTGATGACTTCATCAAATATCAGCAGGATGCCATGCTTGTCGCACAATTCACGCAGGCGTTTCAAATAGCCTTTTGATGGCAGGATGACGCCGGCAGAACCAGCCAGCGGTTCAACGATGACGGCAGCGATGGTGGAGATATCATGCAGGGCAATCAGGCGTTCGAGTTCATCTGCCAGATGTGTGCCATATTCCGGCAAGCCACGGGTGAAGGCATTTTTTTCCAGGTTGTGCGTGTGCGGCAGGTAATCAACACCAGCCAGCAAGGTGCCGAATTGTTTGCGGTTGGCTGGCAGGCCGCCGAGTGACATGCCGCCAAAGCCTACGCCGTGGTATGCACGTTCGCGGCTGATGAAACGGGTGCGCTGGGCTTCGCCACGGCTGCGGTGGTAGGCCAGTACCATTTTCATGGCAGTGTCGACGGCCTCAGAACCGGAATTGGTGTAAAACACCTGGCCAAACTTGTGGCCACTATAGTCTATCAACTGTTCTGCCAGCTCGAAAGCTTGCGGGTGGCCGATCTGGAAGGCGGGTGCGTAATCCAGGGTCGCTACCGCATCCTGTACCGCTTTCACCACAGTTGGGTGGGAATGTCCTAGCGGCACGCACCACAGGCCTGCCGTACCGTCGAGTATTTCGCGGCCATTCTGGTCACGGTAGTACATGCCAGAGGCAGAAGCCACCAGGCGCGGGGCCTCTTTATAGTCACGGTTGGCCGTGAAAGGCATCCAGTAGGAATTGAGTTGTTGTTTGCTGAGCATGGGTTTCTCCTCGACACTGAAAACAATTTACCAAGTGGTAAAAATATGCTGAAATGCTAAATAAGCATATGCAGTAATGACATATACAGCCAGTTTAATTTCATCCAACCGTATTGGTAGCCGAGACATAACAGTTATGTGCATCTGCACAATTTAGCTTATGTTATGTCTAGCGAGGAGCAAGCATGGACGCCGTAAAAGAACAGCAGGTAGTAGAGCAAAGCCCGATCTGGCCGCAACTGGCGCTGGAGCGTAGCCGCCAGGCCAGTCTGGTAGAGCAGATCGTGCAGGAGGTAAGCCGTCTGGTGCGTCAGAACGACCTGGCGCAGGGCAGCAAGATGCCGTCCGTGCGGCAATTCGCCAAATGTAATGCGGTCAGTACCTTTACAGTTGTGGAATCTTACGAGCGGCTGATCACCCTGGGCTTGCTGAGTTCGCGCCGCGGTTCTGGTTATTTTGTTACCAAACCCGCCAGTACACCGCAACCTATGGCGCAAGCCGTCGTCCCCAGCGCGCTGGATGCGCTTAGCCCGGATTTGTACTCTGGCGTATCGAGCGCCCTGCCCGTGGGTTCTGGCTGGTTGCCGCCAGAATGGTATGGCGATGATATTTTGCTGGATGCCCTGAAGCAATCCATGCGCATCCCTACCCAGCGCCTGCGCGGCTATGGCAACCCGCTGGGCTTCCCCAGCCTGCGCCAGCACCTGGCCAGCAGCCTGTCGCAGGAACTGTTCAGTGTTGATTCTGAGCAGATATTACTGACCCATGGTGCTACCCATGGTTTTGACCTTATCTTGCGCACCCTGTGCAAACCCGGTGACACTGTACTGGTCGAAGACCCCGGTTATAGCAATTTGCTATCCCTGATACGTCATCACGGCTGCATACCTATAGGCATCGCCCGCGATGAAAAAGGACTGAACCTCGACAGCCTGATGGAAAAGGCCCTGCTGCATCAACCTAAGCTGATGTTTGTGAATACGGTCTTGCAAAACCCCCTGGGCACCAGTCTCTCCCAGGCACAGGCACACCGCCTGCTGGCGCTGGCTGAACAGTTTGATTTCTGGCTGGTTGAAGATGATATTTACCGCGAACTGTGCCCGCGCCCCGAACCTTCACTGGCAGCGATGGATGGTTTGCGTCGTGTGATACGGGTGGGCAGTTTTTCCAAGACGCTGTCCCCTACCTTGCGTGTAGGCTCAGTATGTGCATCGCATTCGCTGATCGGTGAACTATTGAGGGTGAAGATGCTGGCTGGTTTGACGACATCTGAGATCAATGAACGTGCGGTGCTGCATGCAATCAGCTCGCGCTTGTACCGGCGCATGCTGGAAAAGCTTAAACGTCAATTGGAAACTTCACGCAATGCCAGCATGGATTTGTTATTGGCCGCAGGTCTGACACCACTGGCTGAGCCACGCGGCGGCATGTTTATCAGTGCAGGCTGGAAAGATAGCAAGGCCAGTGCCAGCGAGATTTCACGGCAGGCTTTGCAGGAAGGCATCTTGCTGGCACCTGATGAATTCTTCAGCCTGCGCAGCAGCGAGCACCCATGGTTCCGTTTCAATATCGCTTACAGCGGCAATGAGGCATTGAAAGCCTTTTTGATGAAGCAGCGCCATGGATAGAGCGCCGGATAAACTCACGCGCTCACGCGATGCGCTGCAAGCCCGTATCATGCAGGCGGCGGTCGAGGTGTTTGCCGAGGCTGGTTATGCAGGCACGGCGCTGGCATCAATAGCCGAACGGGCTGGCCTGTCGAAACAGAATTTGCTGTACTACTTTCCTACCAAACAAATCCTGTATGAAAAGGTGCTGGATCAGGTGCTGGATCAATGGCTGGAGCGCATGAACATACTGGCCGACCCTGAACAAGACCCGGCGACATTACTGGGAAACTACATACGCGCCAAGCTGCGCTTCTCGCGCGAACAACCGCAGGCGTCACGCGTGTATGCGATGGAAGTCATCAGCGGTGCACCTGTGTATGCCGAGACCATGCGCAATAAAATCCTGCCGCTCTTGCAAAAAGATATAGCCGTTTTTGAAGCCTGGATGGCGGCTGGCAAAATCGCTGCCGTCAATACCACGCATCTGTTGTTTTCCATCTGGGCGATGACGCAGTCGTATGCTGATTTTGCAGCACAAATGAGCCTGGTGCTAGGTCATAGTCCATTAAACAACAATGACTTTGAAGAAGCCGAGACATTGATAGTGGATATGGTCTTGCATAGGCTGCACCTGCAGGCCGCAGCCCCCGGCTAGTTGCCTTGGGTTTGAGGTAATGTAAATGTCTGTCAAATACCACGGAAATAAAATAATGCCTGAAGGCATTGAAGGGAAATTGCTGGCATAATAAATTCTGAGATACAAGCCATTTCGATTGATTTTCCAAAAGTCATGTTGCAGTGCAAATGATCGGGGGAGTGCATGAATCACGAACAGGGATCAGACGAAGACTGGATCATCGAAGACGACAGCAATGACAAGTCACAGGAACAACTGGACTCTTCATTTGAATCACGCCCCTGGCGTCTGCTTATCGTTGATGATGAAGAAGACATACACGCCGTTACCCGCCTGGCCCTCTCCAATATCGTTTTCAAAGGGCGTCCGCTGGACATATTGTCAGCCCACAGTGCATACGAAGCCTTTGATATTCTGAGCAGAGAAAACGACATCAACCTGATCTTGCTCGATGTCGTCATGGAAACCGATGACGCCGGTTTGCGCCTCGTCAAACGCATACGCGAAGAACTCAAGAATCAACTGGTGCGCATCGTTCTGCGCACCGGCCAGCCCGGCCAGGCTCCCGAGAAAAGTGTCATCGTCGATTACGATATCAATGACTATAAAACCAAGACCGAGCTGACTACCCAGCGCCTGTTCACGACTGTCATCGCGTCCTTGCGCGCCTATGAAGGCTTGCTGTCAATAGAGCGCAGCCGCATAGGTTTGACGCGCATATTGCAGGCGTCTGCCAACCTGTATGAATTAAAGTCCCTGAAAGAATTTGCCAGTGGCGTGCTGAACCAGATAGGTGCGATACTGGATGTCGGTGCTGACGGGGTCTTGTGCCTTTCACGCAACCCGCTTGGTAATCCTGGCAGTGGCCTGCAAGCCAGCATCATTGCGGCGACTGGTACTTATAGTGATTTCTCAGGGCTGGACAAACTGCCGCAGGATTGCGAATGGACAGCCATCGTAGAAAAAGCCTTCAACGAAAAGAAAAGCCAGTTCCAGCACCCTGCCGATGTCTTGTTCATCCACACCCGGCAAGGCCATGAATTTGCCATATTGGTGACACCGCCCTGGCCGCTGGGGCAGATGCAGCGCGATTTGCTGGAATTATTCTGCGACCGCATCGCTGCGGCCTTTGACAACCGCTACCTCAATGAGCAATTGCAAAAAGCCCAGGAAGCCTCGGTGGTTGCCCTGACTGACCTCGCAGAATCTCGTGACACCGATACCGGCGGCCATGTACAGCGGGTATGCAGGCTGACCAATGCCATCGCCAGTGAACTCAAGCGGCGCAATGATTTTGCCACTGACCTGACGCCGCAATTCATGGAAATGGTGGGCATCGCCAGCATCTTGCATGATGTGGGCAAGGTGGCGACGCCAGATGCCGTCCTGCTCAAAGCGGGTGGGCACGACAAGCATGAACGTGTAATCATGGAATACCATGCACTGGCAGGTGAAACCGTATTGGCGCGCGCTGCCACCATGGTTGATGGCGTCAGTTACCTGACTTATGGCTCGCAGATTGCGGGCAGCCATCATGAGCATTTTGATGGTCAGGGTTATCCGCGCAAACTCAAGGGGGAAGAAATCCCCTTGTCGGCACGCATAGTTGCCGTAGTCGATGTGTTTGATGCTCTGCTGCATCGCCGCCCCTACAAGGAACCGTGGTCACTCGAAGACACCATTGCCTATATCAAATCTCGGAGCGGCACGCAGTTTGACCCGCTGGTCGTCGATGCCCTGATCCATTATGTACAGACCGAGCAACCGGACTGGGTCGCCAGCGGAGAATAATCAAACCCGCCCCAGTCCCTCTATCTCAATGCTGGCAGGCTTTTCCCTCTGCTGGCTTATCACTTGCCAGCGCCTGGATAATAGGGCACTGCGCCTGTTCAGTTGATGATGCGCATTGATGTATCAGTTCAGTCAGCATGTCTTCCATCCTGTGCAGGTCAGCCAGCTTGGCCTTTACCTGTGACAAACGTTCTTGCGCGACATCGCGTATGGCTTGTCTGTCATTACCATCTTCGAGCATCAGCAAATTAGCGATTTCATCCAGGCTGAAACCCAGTTCCTGCGCCCTTTTGATAAAGCGTATGCGCTCTGCCAGTCTGGCCGGGTAGGTTCTGAAACCGCTTGCCACTTCGGGGACTGGCAGCAATTCGCGGCGCTGATAGTAACGTATGGTTTCCACGCCCACGCCTGCTGCCTTGGCTAACTGCCCTATCGTATATTGATCTGCATCAGACATCGTTAAATAATCCTTGACTCTGTTCTTGGGTACGGAGTCTATGATAAGGCAATATCATTTTATCTGTACGGGAGCATAGCAAATGACCCAGGACCAATCCACCCACCAGCATGGCGGCAGTTGCTGTGGGCACAAGCATGATGAACAGCCAGCCGCAGCCCAGGAAAAAAAATATACCGACCCGGTCTGCCGCATGCAGGTCAGTAAAAACCCTGAAAAAACGGCGCGCTTCCAGGGTACTACCTATTATTTTTGCAGCACTTCCTGCGTCAGCAAGTTCAATGCTGCGCCTGAGAATTATGTGAAGGCCAAAAAGGTCATAGGGCTGGGCAGCGTTAATGCTGCCAGCACAGATGCCATGCAAAGCGATGCCCAGGGTGAGCACAAAGACCCGGTCTGTGGCATGCGTGTCAATGGGCAAAGCCAGCACCAGTTTGTGCATGATGGGCAGCCTTATTATTTTTGTTGCAACGCCTGCCTGGAAAAATTTCGCAAAGATCCTGCCGCCTGGCTGGACCCGGCCAAACGCCCCGCACCTAAACCCGTCGCCAAGGATGCGATTTTCACGTGCCCCATGCACCTGGAAATAGAACAGGTAGGTCCCGGTACCTGCCCGCTTTGCGGCATGGCGCTGGAACCCAAGGAAGCCTCGGCAGAAGAGGACACCAGTGAACTCGATGACATGTCGCGGCGCTTCAAGTTCAGTCTGGTGTTGAGTTTGCCGCTGCTGATCATGACCATGGGTGACATGTTGCCTGGCGTGTCTTTTCATGGTCTGCTGGGCATGACAGTGTTCAACTGGCTGCAATTCTTCCTGGCAACACCTGTCGTGCTATGGGCTGGCCTGCCATTTTTTGAACGGGCGCTGGCGTCCTTCAGAACCATGCATCTGAATATGTTCAGTCTCATAGGTGTTGGCACAGCCGCTGCCTATCTGTTCAGTCTGGTGGCTTTGTTGTTGCCAGATATACTGCCTGCAGCCTTCAAGATGGGTGGTATGGCACCGCTGTATTTTGAAGCCGCAGCCGTCATCATTAGCTTGGTATTGCTGGGACAGGTGCTGGAATTACGGGCACGCTCGCAAACCAATGCAGCGATCAAGGCATTATTGGGTTTGACACCTGCAACGGCGATACGCATTGCTGCTGATGGCAGCGAAAAAGAAATTGCTCTTGATGAAGTACAGACTGGCGACAACTTGCGCGTCAAGCCGGGGGCGCATATTCCTGTTGATGGCGTAGTGCTGGATGGCCATAGCAATATCGATGAAGCCATGCTGACAGGTGAACCACTGCCCGTCAGCAAACAGGCTGGCGACAAAGTCAGTGCTGGTACCATCAACCAGCAAGGCAGCTTCAGCATGCGGGCTGAACGCATAGGCAAGGACACCCTGCTGGCCAGCATCATCAATTTGGTGAACCAGGCCGGGCGTTCACGCGCACCGATACAGAAGCTGGCGGATCAGGTATCCGGCTGGTTTGTGCCGGGAGTGATTGCCATTGCCGTACTGGCCTTCGTGATTTGGGCAGTATGGGGACCTGCGCCGGGGATGGCAAATGGCCTGATGGCCGCAGTTTCGGTACTAATCATTGCCTGCCCTTGCGCACTTGGCCTCGCCACGCCAATATCGGTCACAGTGGGTATAGGTCGCGGTGCCCACGATGGTGTACTGATCAAGGATGCAGAAGCACTGGAGAGGCTGGAAAAAATCGATACCCTGGTGATAGACAAAACCGGCACACTGACAGAAGGCAAACCAACAGTACAACACTACAGCGTCGCCAGCGGCGAATCAGAAACAGATTTGCTGGCGCTGGCCATGGCACTGGAACAACGCAGTGAACACCCGGTTGCCCATGCCATCGTCAGCTATGCAGAGTCTCGCGGTGCAAAGTCCATTGCCATCGGCGATTTTACGTCCATCACAGGCAAGGGTGTCAGCGCCACAGTCGATGGCAAGACGGTTTTGCTGGGTAACCCTGCACTGTTGAAAGAACATGCCATAGAGCTGCCAGGCTTCGAATCGCAAATCAGTGATCTGCAGGCGCAGGGACATACCGTCATGCTGCTGGCGGTAGCACAAAAAGCCGTGGCCATGCTCAGTGTCGCAGACAAAATCAAGAGTAACAGCAAAGAGGCCATCACTCAATTGCAGCAGCAGGGCATGCACATCATCGTGCTGACGGGTGATAACGCCAGGACTGCCAAGGCAGTGGCAAAACAACTGGGGCTCGACGATGTGCGGGCCGACTTGCTGCCAGCCGACAAGTTCCGCATCGTGCAGGAATTGCAGGCACAGGGTCACGCAGTTGCCATGGCAGGCGATGGCATCAATGATGCACCTGCACTGGCGCAGGCTGATGTCGGTATCGCCATGGGTAGCGGCACCGATGTCGCCATGCACAGCGCCCATGTGGTGCTGGTCAAAGGTGATTTGCGCGGCATAGTCAAAGCCCGCGCCCTGAGCAAACAGGCCATGAAAAACATCAGGCAAAATCTGTTCTTTGCCTTTGCCTACAATTTTGTCGGCGTGCCCATTGCCGCAGGCTTGCTGTATCCATGGTTCGGGATTTTACTGAGCCCCATGATAGCCAGTGCGGCGATGAGCCTGAGTTCAGTCTCCGTCATTAGCAATGCCTTACGCCTGCGGCATGCAAAGCTGTAGTATGCAATTGTCAGGAACAGGTAAAATACGCGCCTGTTCCTGCTCACCAAGTTTCATAAGAAGAATCCATGCGTATCCCCCGCCTGCTTGTTGCTCTCTCCACCCTGTTTATCCTGTCAGCACAGGCCGCAGATAAAACCAGGAAACCTGGCAAAAAGCCTGTAGAAAAAGCTGTCAGCACAACGGTCTACGTGGCTGGCGACATTGCCGATTGCCGCAAGCAACCTCCTGCAGAAAGCATGGCAGCCAGAACCGCAGAGCTGATAGCCGCTGGCCTGGCCAAAGACAATACCGCAAGAGCCATTACCCTCGGTGACAATACCTACCCGGTAGGCAAGCCCGAGGAATTCACCAAATGCTATGAGCCCACCTGGGGACGCTTCAAGGATAAAACCCTGCCTTCACCAGGCAACCATGATTACGGCATGCCCAAAGCTCTCGGTTATTACAATTACTTTGGTGAACTGGCCGGGCCTGACAGACGCGGCTACTATGCGACACAACTGGGCAAATGGCTGGTGCTCTCGCTCAACAGCAATCTCGACCCCAGCCAGATGCAAGTGCAGATGACGTGGTTGAAAGAAGAGCTGGCCAGCAATAAACAAAGCTGCACCCTGGCTTTCTGGCATCACCCTGTATATAGCTCAGGCGGCCATGGCAATAATAAGAACATGCAGGAAGCCTGGGCCATGCTGGTCGCGGCCAAGGCAGATCTGGTCCTGACTTCGCATGATCATGATTACGAGCGCTTTGCGCCCCTGGATGCGAATGGCGACAGGGACGACAAGAATGGCATACGCAGTTTTGTGGTCGGCACTGGCGGGGCTAAACTGACACCGATGTTTTTACCCAAAGGTGCGACGGAGATACGTGACAACTCCACCCATGGCGTACTGAAACTGACTCTGCAAGACAAGTCTTACGAATGGGAATTTATGCCAGTTCCAGGCCAAGATTTTACCGATAAAGGCAAGGGGGTATGCCACTAATTGTTGCTGAAAGCATTAAGCATGCTTTTGGTGCAACAGTATATGCGCTGGCTTATAAACCTCATTTAATAATCAGATCAAGCCGGGGAAAAATTTTGCACTATACTCAAGTACGGCTCAACGACTTGATGGCATTACTGCGTCTGGTCGTGATTTCCCGCGTCCGCCAGGCGCATACTGGAGTCGTCATGCATATAGAAGAAACCCTAAGGCTGGATTTCAAGGACGTTTTGATACGTCCCAAGCGTTCCACCCTCACCTCCCGTTCGCAGGTCAATCTGGAACGCGAATTCGTTTTTCATCACTCGCGCAAGACTTATCACGGCATTCCCATCATTGCTGCCAATATGGATTCTACCGGCACCATGGAAATGGCCGCCGCACTGGACCCGCATCAATTATCGGTTGCCCTGCACAAGCACTATGATGAAGATGCACTGGTTGCCTATTTCTCTGCCCTGCAAAAGAAATCCACGGCCTTTTATTCCATGGGGATTACCCAGTCCGATTTCGAGAAATTCTCGGCTGTCATGGCGAGAGCCCAGAACGCCATAGAATATGTCTGCATAGACGTGGCGAATGGTTATACCGAAGGCTTTATCAATTTCGTCAAAAAAGTGCGCACCACTTATCCGCACCTGACCATCATGGCAGGCAATGTGGTGACGGGAGATATTACGGAAGAACTGATACTGGCCGGTGCCGACATCGTCAAGGTCGGCATAGGCCCGGGCTCGGTCTGCACGACGCGCAAGATGACGGGCGTGGGTTATCCGCAATTATCAGCAGTGATTGAATGTGCTGATGCAGCGCATGGCCTGGGTGGGCAGATTTGCGCCGATGGTGGCTGTGTCGTGCCAGGTGATCTGGCCAAGGCTTTTGGTGCCGGTGCCGACTTCATCATGCTCGGTGGCATGCTGGCGGGTCACGATGAATGTGCCGGTGATTTGATAGAGCGCGATGGCCAGCAATTCAAACGCTTCTACGGCATGAGCAGCCGCGCTGCAATGGACAAGTACGCAGGTGGCGTTGCCAAATACCGCGCATCAGAAGGCAAGGAAGTATTGATCCCTTACCGCGGCCCGGTCGAGGCAACCTTGCAGGACATACTCGGTGGCGTGCGCTCAGCCTGCACTTATGTGGGCGCACACAAACTCAAGGAGTTGACCAAGCGCACGACCTTCATTCGCGTAACACAGCAATTGAATGAAGTGTTCGGAAAATCCTGATCCGTATCAAGCCTGTTTAGCACTAAACAGCATCAGCATAATCCCGTAACAATACTACAAGCCAGCTTCGATAGAAGTTGGCTTTTTTTCATAATTCTTATCAATTAAATGATTTAGCCTGCATTTGGCACAAATCATGCATGGTTATGCGAAATTTATGCCATTTTGATCGGTGAATTTTCATGATTTCAATCAGTTCTGTGATTTGAATATTGCTAAGTGCCTACATCCATGGCAGGATAGCCGTTCGGATTTGTGAAAATTTCCTGAGCAGCGGATAAAGTGCTTTTGCACCAATTTATTGCATTTGTTTTGAAATGCACTATTTTCATGCAAGCATTTTTCGCTGTGATACAGCCGATTGCTTGATTTCACTTTAGCTTTAAAAACAGTCTTTTGTCTGGAGTAATATGAAAACGGTAGTTACTAAAACAACAGGGAAGTTATCATTTCTCACTTTCAGCCTGGCATCCAGTGCCTTGCTCATTACTGCCTGCCAAAAAACACCGGAGCCTGCTCCAGTTGCCAGTGCACCGGAGGCACCTTCATCGACAGCCATGCCAACAGGCCTGGTAAAAAACCCTGTCAAACATGCCGATACTGCCGATGTGACGAAGTGGATGGATATGGCATCCAACAAGTCAGCCGCGCAAATCGCCAAAGAAGAAAAACTGGCGAAAGAAGCTAAAGAGGCTAAAGAAGCAAAAGAGGCTAAAGACGCCAAGGATGCAAAAGCGGCAGCAGAGGCAAAAGCCCTTGCAGCCAAAGTAAAAGACGCTCCTAAAGCGGCATCAGCAACCGCTACCGCACCTGCCCCGGTACCTGTCGCGGCACCCAAGCCTGTTGAAGCGCCTCCACCAGTGGTCGCTGCAGCACCAAAGCCTGCACCAGTTGCGGCACCGGTTGAAAACCTGACTTTAAAAGTCGTCTCCAGCGTACAGCCCAAATACCCGAGTACTGCAGTACGTGCTGGCATCACCTCCGGGGTAGTCAGTGCACGTGTGCATGTCGATACGGATGGTAAGGTATCTCAGGTAGAAATCGTCAAAGCCAATCCACCCAAGCATTTTGACAAGGAAGTGATTGCAGCAGCGTCTCAATGGAAATACGCGCCGATTTCCAAACCACTGACCACTTTGCTGGAATTTAATTTCAAGCTCGACAATTAAGACTAGCCATAACAAAAAGAGCCTGCCTGATTAAAATCAGGCAGGCTCTTTTATTTGCAGCTCGTACCAAGGCAAGTATTCACCCCGGCATTCATCCCAGACGCAAAGTCTTGCGCTGCTCCTGGTTAGCTGCTTCTGCTTTCCTGAATTTGCCGGTTTTGATGACGTTGCCACCCTCTGGCAAACCCGTCACTTTGAACACACCGACCACCTGATGCAGATTATCAGCCTGCTCAAGCAGGCTTTGGGCCGCAGCAGCGGCTTCTTCCACCAGAGCAGCATTATGCTGGGTCACCTGATCCATCTGTGTGATCGCCACATTCACCTGTTCTATGCCCCGGCTTTGTTCGCTCCCTGCTGCGGCAATTTCACTCATGATCTCAGCTACCTGTTTGACGGATGTCACGATCTGGTCCATGGTGATACCGGTCTCATCCACCAGTACCGTACCGGCATCGACTTTGGCAACAGAGTCACCTATCAATTGCTTGATCTCCTTGGCGGCACTGGCCGATCTTTGCGCGAGATTACGCACTTCAGAAGCGACTACGGCAAAACCGCGCCCCTGCTCACCGGCCCTGGCTGCCTCCACCGCTGCATTCAAGGCCAGGATATTGGTCTGGAAGGCGATGCCATCGATGACGCCTATGATATCGACAATCTTGCGCGAGCTGTCCTTGATCGCACCCATGGTACTGACCATTTGCCCGACCACGTCGCCACCCTTGCTGGCAAAATCAGATGAAGACATCACCAGTTGGTTGGCTTGCGAAGCACTTGCCGCATTGTGTTGCACAGTCGAGGTCAGCTCTTCCATGGAAGAAGCTGTTTCTTCGAGTGAGCTGGCCTGACTTTCTGTGCGCTCAGATAAATCCAGGTTACCGGTAGCGATTTCATTCGATGCAGTAAAAATCGTATCGGTGCTGGTCCTGACCTGGCTGACGATGGCAATCAGACTCTGGTTCATATTGAACAAGGCCTGCAGCAATTCCCCTGCCTCATCCCTGGAGCTTACCTTGATCTCCTGGCGCAAATCGCCTGCTGCAATATTATTGGCAATTTCCACCGCATAGTTCAGGGGCCGTGAAATGCTGTTGATCAGCCAGATGCCCATGGCAGATGCAAACAGGCCTGACAAGACGATGAAAATCGTCGCATAAACCTGGAAGCTGTGGAAGAAGCTTTGCGAAGCCTCATATTCAGATTTACCCACATTCAACTGCAGTTGTATGAGGGCATCCATATTCTCTTTCATGTTCAGGAACAGAGGATCGACTTTGCCATGGAAGCGTTTTGATGCAGCGTCGATATCCTTGTTCTTTAATGCGGCAAGAGCGGGATTTAAACCTTCATCGAGAAATTGCTTGCGCTTGGCGGCAAACTGCTCAGCCAGGACTTTTTCTTCTGGCGTCAGGTAGGTCGCCATGTATTCTGCCCATATCTTGCTCGCCTCTGCCTTGCCTTTTTCAATGACATCTATATGCGCTGCAGCCTTCTCCGGATCGTCCGTCATCGCCTTGGCAACGATGACCTGATTGCGCATGATAAGGCGCATGACGCCATCCAGTTGGCCCAGGGCGACCAGCCTGTCGTCATACACTGTTTTAATTGAATTATTGCTGGCATTGAGACTCAAAAAACCGGCTGCCCCTATGGATAACACCAATACGGTCAGCAAGATAAAACTGAAGATGAGCTTGGTCTTGATACGAATGTCCTGAAACATACTTGCCTCCGCAAACACAGAGTTGAACGTGACAGACCATGGCTTAACCATGGTGCTTTTTGAATCGGGTCTGATGACTCAGAACCAATAGAGATACACGGAGCGGACAAGCCGTCCGTCAATTGACTTTAAATGCTAAGTGGCAATAACTCAAGACAGGAAATGTAATTCAACAATGTCTGAGCTATTTTCCCCACACAATATAAACGATTGTTTCCAAACGAAAATATTTCTACATAGATAGAAATTATTCTGCTCGATTTAGTGGGACAGGTGCAGCCAGCCTGCGCAACACCTGCGCTGCTGCCATCAGGCCAAAGGATGCTGTCACGACGATGGATGAGCCAAAACCGGCACAGTTCAGGCCAGTGACACCTGCGCTGGTGTTAGTGCTTGCATCGGCACTGATTTCGCAAGCCTCGGCAGTCTCAGGCATGCTGAGCACTTCCATGGAAAACACGGCATCAATCCCAAATTTGCTTTTTGCGCCACGCGGGAAACCATGGTTCTGGCGCAAGCGCTTGCGTACCAGTGCCAGCAGAGGTTCTTGCTCGGTGCGTGAGAGATCACGAATTTCTATCTTGCCTGGATCAGTCTGCCCACCTGCTGCACCTATGGTGATCAGCGGTATGGCATGCTGGCGGCAATAGGCGATCAGTGCGGTCTTGGCTTTGACATTGTCAATGGCGTCAATCACATAATCAAAACCCGGCTGCCCCAACATGGCATCAAGATTGTCTGGTGTGACAAAGTCTTCGACTTCATTCACCTTGCAATAGGGATTGATCAGGGCGATACGCTCAGCCAGCGCGGTAACCTTGGCCTTGCCTACGGTATCGGTATTAGCCTGTATCTGGCGGTTGATATTTGATTCTGCCACATTGTCGAGGTCTATCATGGTGATGCGGCCTATGGCACTACGCGCCAGCGCTTCTACCACCCATGAACCTACACCGCCCACGCCTATGACGCAGACATGCGCCTGTTTGAAGCGCTCAAGACCTGCCGCTCCATATAAACGGGCAATGCCACCAAAGCGGCGTTCAAAATCGATATCTATTACATCTTGCATAAGAAAATTACGCCAAAAAGGCTGGACATTGTAAGCAGGCGCTATTTTACTTGATGCAAGAATCGGCGTGACTTTAACGCCCGGCTTTGCGCTTCAGATCAGAGAATAAAGAAAAGACCCAGGGCCGGGTCGCCATCAACAAGGCCATGCCCTGCCTTTGTTCCGATGACAAGCTGGCATCAATATCAGCCAGTTCATTAAACTCGGTCAACAGCCGTGCCATTTTTCTTTGTAAAACAGCAATCGAAGCGGCGCTGAGCTCGCGCGTTTCAAAGCGCAATATAGCCTGCTCATCATGAAAATCATTCTGCAAAAATTCTTCCATGACCTTGGACTGGTATTTCCTGCGTATGGGCCCATCCTCACGCCATTGCAGGGTGGTATGGGTTAGTAACTTGATGCGGTTATGTGGATGCAGCTCTATCAATTCTAGGCGCTCCAGCTTCATCAGCAATTGCAATAACTCCGTTTCTGCAATCTCAAATTGCCTGGCGATTTCACGGACTTGCCACTGATTCAGCAAGAGATAAAAAACACCCAGCAACCTGGGCTGGTCTGCCAGGGTCTGCTCCTGCAAGTCAGATAATTCTCCCTTGAGTTCCTGCTGGCCGCGTGCGAGTCTGGCCAGCTCCAGGAAATCCAGCTCCAGTAACTGGCATATCGCCTCCAGCCTGCGCACGGTGAAGGTGGATTCAGAAAACAGGCGCTTCACACTGGCTTCACTGATTTGCAGATGCGCCGCCAGTTGCGCATAGGTCAGGCCTTTTTGCTTCAGGTGTTTTTTCAGGGCAATCGTTATCTGTTGGGTCAGGTTCATGGTGCGTCCATTTTTGGAATAAATAGAATTGTATGCATTAAGGCAAGACCAAAAGGCTCACCACAGAGACACAGAGACTCTGAGAAAAGCATGAGCGCTCACCTCAGTGTGTACTTTGCTTTTCTCAGTGCCCCTCTGTGCCTCCTCTGTGTCTCTGTGTTGAAAGGTTTTCCATAAAACTCAAAGTGGCTTCTGACATGGCGAATAGTATCGATATTCAATACTAATTTTTATTAGATTGTATATCAATACCTTGAATTGCAAAATGCAATCTTCTATCAAGGAGAAAAAGCATGTACGAGCACCACACCACAAACATGGTCAATGACATTCATTCCGCACTGAACCTGACCAGGGTCAGCGAGATCATAGAAATAAGCAGCCTCCCCCAGCTTACCGCCACGCTGGAAAAAGCCAAATGCCAGGGAAAGAAAATTGCCATCAGCTCTGGCAGGCATGCCATGGGTGGGCAACAGTTTGCAGAAGATGCCATCTTGCTGGACATGCGTGGCATGGACAAGGTACTCAGCTTTGACCGTGAGCTGGGCATCATCACGGTAGAGGCTGGCATACAATGGCCAGCTCTGATCGATTATCTGGAAGCAGCCCAGAAAGACAGTACGCATCCATGGGCGATACGGCAAAAACAGACCGGTGCCGATGACCTCAGCATAGGCGGTTGCCTGTCAGCGAATGTGCATGGACGGGGCTTGCAAATGCGCCCTTTTATCGCTGATGTAGAGAGCTTCAGTCTGCTGGATGCGCAGGGCAGATTACAGCACTGCAACCGCGATACAAACAGCCATTTATTCAGACTGGCAATAGGTGGCTACGGTGTGTTTGGTGTGATCACCAAAGTCAGTCTGCGACTGAGCCAAAGACAAAAAATGCGGCGTGATGTCAGCATTATCTCGCTCAATGAGTTGATGCCAGCCTTCCAGCAGCGCATGGATGCTGGCTATGTCTATGGCGACTTCCAGTTTGCCATAGACCCGGCCAGCCCTGACTTTTTGCAACGCGGTGTTTTCTCCTGTTATTGCCCGGTATCCGAGGCCAGCAGCATACGCGAAGAATATGCACTCAGCGATGAGCAATGGCAGCAATTACTGATGCTCGCGCATGTGGACAAGAGCCGCGCCTTTGATTGTTACGCCCAACATTATATGGCCAGCTCAGGCCAGATTTACTGGAGCGACAGACTGCAGCAAACAACCTACCTTGATGGTTATCACAAAAAAATAGACGAGCTGCTTGGACACCAGGGTTCAGAAATGATAGGTGAATTATATGTACCCAGGACTGCACTGCCAGCCTTCATGCACGATGCAGCACAAGACTTTCGCCAGCATGCTGTCGATCTCATTTACGGCACGGTGCGTTTGATAGAAGCCGATACAGAAAGCTTTTTGCCATGGGCGAGACAAGACTATGCTTGCGTGATTTTCAATCTGCACACTGAACATACAGAAAGCGGCATCACCGCAACCGCTGCGGCTTTCCGCCGGCTGATCGATCTCGCCATCAAACGCGATGGCAGTTTTTATCTGACCTATGGGCGCTTTGCCACGGTTGAGCAAATTCGCCATTGCTATCCAAATTTTGAAAACTTCCTGGCTTACAAACAGCGTCTTGATCCCGAATCGCTATTCCAGAGTACCTGGTTACGCCATCATACGGCCATGTTTGCAAAAAACCTGGAGCAGGCAGCATGAAGACAGATCAGGCCAGCAACACCGCTCTTATCGTTGCAGCCGGGGTGCAGATGCTGGCGCGTGATCCGACTTACAGAGACTTGGTACCCGCATCCATGGCGGCGCATGGCCAGCGTTTATTACGGGCCAGCCACCCGCGCTTGTCCAGCCTGACTGCGCGGCACTGGTTCCGCAGCCTTGCATACACAGCAGCAAAATTCACCCTGCCCGGCATCTTGCAGCACTATGTCTTGCGCAAAATACTTATCAGGGAATATGTTGCCCGCGCAATCACTGCCGGTACCCGCCAGATCGTCTTGCTCGGTGCGGGTTACGATACCTTGTGCATGGAGCTTGCTACGCAATATCCAGACTTGAAACTGATAGAAATCGATCACCCGGCAACGCAGGCAGTCAAGCGCGCTGCGGCAG
This sequence comes from Undibacterium sp. YM2, assembly GCF_009937975.1. Taxonomy (NCBI): domain Bacteria; kingdom Pseudomonadati; phylum Pseudomonadota; class Betaproteobacteria; order Burkholderiales; family Oxalobacteraceae; genus Undibacterium; species Undibacterium sp. YM2. Next base: position 1,361,918 of record NZ_AP018441.1, on the reverse strand, counting down.
GAGTACCGGGGGCAGCAGTGGCATCAGCGACAACAGTGACGCATCGCATCCACTACATTGCTGCCGAACTGGGTAAGCAAAAACTGAATGAGGTATTAAGCAACTGCAAGGCATTCAATCCTGACATAAAAACCCTGTTCATCGCAGAAGGCTTGTTGATGTATTTAACAAGCGATGATATAGCCAGTTTGTTGAAACAAATGCAGATGGCAGCCACCAAAACAGCATTGGTTTTTACCTGGATGGAGATACAGGCCAACGGCCAAGCCAATTTTCGGCCAGCCAGCAAGATTATCGACTTTTTCCTGAGGAAAAAAGCCGAACCCTTTTTATCTGGCATGCAACAGGACCGGGTTCCGGTATTTCTAAAGCAACTAGGCTATGCAATGCAGGACTTAAAGGAAAGCATTTCTGTATGTCCGCAGGACTGCAGTGTCAAACCAATTGCCGGGGAATATATCTGCATGGCTGAGAGTCTGTGAACCTAAATTTGATATGACGCAAGCAGTAGCAGCCTGTCTATTGCATAATAAGCATATCTACAAAGGTGAAGTGAACATGAATACTCTATTCGACAGCGCTCCAGGCTTTGACCAGCCCCTGGCCGTACTCAAGCATTGCCATGACCGCATACGCAAGCAACTGGCGACCATGGGCAAGTTGCTGGAACACCTGCCCAGCCACGGCGCAGACAAGGATGCGCAGCAGGCGGCGCAGTCAGTCCTGAATTATTTTATCAAAGCAGCGCCCTTGCACCACGAAGATGAAGAAATCAATCTCTTGCCTGAACTGCAAGCAACGGCCAAAGATGAGGATGCCAGCTTGCTGGCCACCCTGCTGCCAAAAATCCTGAGCCAGCATGAAGACATGGCCGCGCAATGGAGCCAGCTCGAAAAGCAGCTAACTGCCATTGCCGCAGCAAGCGCAGCACACCTGTCTGATGCGGCAGTAAAAGACTTTCAAGCCCTGTATGGCGAGCACATGCAGATAGAAGAAACACAGATCGCCCCGATGGCAAAACGTCTGTTTTCTGATGCACAAATGGCCACCCTGGGTGCAGCCATGCAGGCAAGGCGTGGCATTGCTGCATGAAACAAGCCGCAAACACCCTGTAATATTTCTGAAGATGATATGAAAGATATACATGTCCATAGCTGATATCCGCACCGACTACAAAAAAGCCAGCCTGGCCGAAGCTGATGTAAAGCCCGAACCTTACAGCCAGTTTGCCAGCTGGTTCGATCATGCCTTGAAAGCCGATGTGCCAGAACCCAATGCCATGACACTTTCGACAGTCAGCACTGATGGCAAGCCCAGTTCACGCATCGTCCTTATCAAAGAATTTGATGAACGCGGCTTTTCCTGGTTCACCAATTACGACAGCGCCAAAGGCCAGGACCTGGCCAGCAATCCTCACGCTGCCCTGCTGTTTTTCTGGATTCCCCTGGAGCGCCAGGTGCGTATAGAGGGCCGCATAGAAAAGCTCAGCGACGCAGAAAACGATGCCTATTTCAATAGCCGCCCGCTGGGTAGCCGCCAAAGTGCGCTGGCATCGCAACAAAGCCAGCCTATCGCTGACAGACAAACGCTGGAACAAAAACTGGCAGCCGTAGTGGCAGAATTTGGTGATCAACCTCCTCGCCCTGCCCACTGGGGTGGTTACCGCTTGCTGCCAGAGCGCGTCGAATTCTGGCAAGGCCGCAGCTCGCGCCTGCACGACCGCATCATCTATACCCGCGATGAAAATGGCGCATGGAAAATTTCCCGCCTGCAACCTTAAAGCTGTTCAACGGCCCTGACTATTCTCTTTAAGGAGATAGTCAGGTGCCCAAATTGGCATGAGGGCATACAGAGCATGATATCCTCGGTGTTTTTTTACCGACACCGAAGTCCATGCCCAAGAAAAAAATCTTGCTGTTAAGCGTATCCGCTGGCGCTGGTCACAAGCGTGCGGCCCAGGCCATAGAGGCAACCGCACAAGCATATCCCGCCGATACTGAGGTTTTGCACCTGGATGTAATGGATTTTGTTACCGCCGGGTTTCGCAAGATTTATACTGATTTTTATATCAAGCTCGTCAATAAAGCGCCGACGCTGTGGGGTTATCTCTATCATGCGTCGAATGAAGCGCAATCTGACAGTACCATGGAAAAACTCAGGCGTGGCATAGAGCGCCTGAATGCCCGCCCCTTGCTGCAAGCCATTGCCGATTTTGCGCCAGATGTCATCGTCTGCACGCATTTCCTGCCAGCAGAAATGCTGTCCCGCCTATTGCGCAAGGAGAGACTGCATTGCCCGGTCTGGGTACAGGTCACCGACTTTGATTTGCACAGGATGTGGGTGCATGAACACATGGCTGGCTATTTTGCCGCCAGCGAAGAAGTGGCTGACCGCATGCGCCTCAATGGCATCCCGGCTGAACGCATACACGTCACGGGCATCCCCATCATGCCTGCCTTTACACAGCAACTGGACAGAAAAACCTGTGCCGCAGAATTCAAGCTTGATCCTGCGCTGCAAACCTTCATGCTCATGGGTGGTGGTGCTGGTCTTGGTGGCCTGGATGAAGTTGCAGAACGGCTGCTGTCATTACCGGGTAATTTCCAGCTCATCGTGCTCGCTGGTAAAAATGCGCAAGCCCTGCAGGCCTTGCAGAAACTGGCCTTGCGCTATCCTGGCCGCCTGCTGCCCCAGGGCTTTACCGACAAGGTAGAACGCCTGATGGCTTGTGCTGACCTGGTCATTACCAAACCCGGCGGGCTGACGACATCTGAGTGCCTGGCCATGGGCCTGCCCATGATAGTCAATTCACCGATACCGGGGCAGGAAGAACGCAATGCCGACTTCTTGCTGGAACAAGGCGTCGCCATGAAAGCCTATGATGATATCAGCCTGGCTTACCGCCTGAATTACCTGTTGCAGCATCCCGCCAAATTGCGCGACATGCATGACAAGGCGCAGGCGCTGGGACGTCCGCAAGCGGCAACGCAGGTATTGCAAACCATATTGGATGCACCGGTTTGAGCCTTGGGTTGACTATGAAATCTGTTAACAACCCGGCTAATAATGCATTCAAGCCCTTCCTGATCTGCCTTGGTTTTGTTTTTGTACTCGCACTTTTCTTCGCCCAGGTTGAAATCCAGATAGAAGGCAGTGCAGGCTGGGCCGCCAACCTGCCTACCTGGCGTATAGAAAAGCACTGGTTGCTCGATATCTTCTGGGGTGGCCGGGCCATGACGGGTTACCATGCCTGGGTGTTCCCTTTCATCACCCTGTTCTTCCATTTCCCGTTTGCAATGCTGCAGCAATGGACACTGAAGCTGGAATGCCGTGCGATTGCCAGTATCATGACATTCTGGGTAGCAGAAGACTTTTTATGGTTTGTCATGAATCCGGCTTATGGCATCTCGCGCTTCAACGCGCATGATGTGCCATGGCATGTACACTGGCTGCTGGGTGTGCCCACTGATTACTGGGTAGGATTGATAGGCGCAACCCTCCTCTATATTTATTCATATAAACAACATGGACAACTACCTCTGCAAAACACCCGATAAGCGCTCAGGTCCCCGCCTTGCAGTACTGGTTTGCGCTGCCTTACTGCTGACTGCACCTGTCGCACATGCGCAAGAAACCAGGCCTGCTGACTGGGCTAGCCCCGTGGCGGAAGCGCAAAATCTGTTCCGCGTCAATCAGGACTTTTACCGCAGCGCCCAACTGGAGAGCAAAGATGTTGCCATGCTACAGACGCTGGGTATCAAGACCGTGGTCAGCCTGCGTTCCTTCCATTCAGACACCGGCATCTTCAAAGATACAGGCATCAAGCTGCAACGCATAGGTATCAATACCTGGAACATCAATGACAGCAATGTCATCTCTGCCCTGCGTGCCATCAAGGCAGCAGAGAAGGATGGCCCGGTACTTTTGCATTGCATGCATGGGGCTGACCGCACCGGCCTGGTGACTGCGATGTACCGCATCCTGTATCAGGCCTGGAGCAAAGAGAAGGCCCTGGAAGAGCTGATGAAAGGTGGCTATGGCTACCACAGCATGTGGAAAAATATCCCTGAATATCTAAAAAACGTGAACATAGAAAAAATACGCGAAGGTGTGAACAAACCATGAAGCACACAACTGTTTTAACCGGTATCACTGCCAGTTTGCTGGCGCTATCGAGCACACAAGCAGCCCAACTGGACGCCAGCAAGTTTTCTGAAACCCAGGTGCAGTTAATTGACCAGAGCAAGGCGGACAGCAATGGCAAAACCTTTGCCGCAGGTACTATCCTGAATGCCCCAGTCGCCAAGGTCTGCGCCACCATACAGGCGTATGAAGATTACCCGAGCTTCATGCCGAATACCGCCAAGGCAAAAGTCACACGCCAAGCCGATGAATCTGCCCTGGTCGATTTCACCCTGAACCTGCCACTGGGGAAAGTGAAAAAATACCGCCTCAAGATGACACCCAAAGTCAGCCCTGCCACATGCAACCTGAGCTGGAAACTGCAGCCATGGGAAGGCCTGAGGCAGGAAGAAACCATCGCTGATACCTCAGGTTATTGGGAACTCACTCCTTTGGCAGATAATCCAGCCAAGACTGTCGTCAAATACCAGGTGTTCACCGACCCGGGGCCAGTGCCCATGGGCCTGGGCTGGATAGTCGATAGCATGAGCAAGGACAGCATACCCAAGATGATGGATGCACTCAGAACCAAGCTGCGTTGGTGATTGACGGCCTGCGTTGATTTACGTAAAAAAGGAGAGTCGGCAACTCTCCTTTTTTTATGCAGCGAACGCGCTGAATCAACAACATCTCAATCCATGCTAGCCTATCAGCTTGCTGGCAAACATCTTCCTCGCTTTCGCTACTTTAGGTGCCACCACGAATGAGCAATATCCTTGTTCAGGATGCTGGCGGAAATAATTCTGGTGATAGTCTTCCGCAATATAAAACATCGGTGCCTGGCTCACTTCAGTGACGATGGCATCATCCCAGACCATCGCCATTTCCTTGACGACTTGCTCAGCAATTGCCTGCTGTTGCGCATCATGGAAAAAAATCACAGAGCGGTATTGAGTGCCGGTGTCATTCCCCTGACGGTTCAGGGTAGTAGGATCATGGATGGTGAAGAAAATTTCCAGTAACTCCCGATAGCTGACGATAGCAGGGTCAAAAGTCAGGCGCACTACTTCTGCATGTCCGGTTTTGCCGGTACAGATTTGTTCATAAGTAGGCTGATGCACTGCCCCGCCAGAATAGCCGGACTCTACTTTCAATACTCCGCGAATTTGCTGGAATACCGCTTCAGTACACCAAAAACAACCGCCGCCCAGGGTGGCAAATTCAGTGGATGTCGTACTCATATCTTTCTCCTTGTTTACATACAAGCTTAGTCTGTATCCGGGCCATTTTCTTACATTTATGAACTATTTACTCACGATCTACGCACACGCCTCGCGCTAAGGGCACACATCAGTTTGTCACGCGCCTGGAGTGATGATCAAAAATACATTAATCGAAACCTGGTCAAATGTGAATTAATGTAACGGAGCAATTGAAAGATTACAAAAACTTACACGAGAATATGAAAGGAAATACTTGGTATACGACTAAAATATTTCCTCAATTTTGGTACTGTCTGCTTCCACTTCCAGACACAGTGGAGAGTCGGTTTAATATCCTCAGACATCCGGTAGAGATGGTGGATACCAGAATTTAATTGCCAAATCCTGCTGGCACATATTTTTCTTGCTATTTCAATAAGTACATCATGTTAATTGACGTTATCAAAAACGGTTTCAGGACTATCTTCAGAGTACGCCATGACCGCGAACTGCCACCGCCAGGCCCCAAGCCGGCATTTGGCAGCACCGTCGTCTACAAGCGCCTGAAGATGCAATTAATCGTGCCTATTGACTATGAGCAATGGGAATGGCTGACCGAAAAAGGCTGGCGTACACTGGATATGCGCTCAAACCGCCGCCGTTACTTCAAGGTACCGCGCAAAGCGGTGACACGTCTGTTGCATGCCAATGAAACAGACCGTGAAGTGCTGTTACTGCAAATCATAGAACACCGCTATGACAGGTCGCGCCTGCACTAATTTTAAAAACACAACAAAACTCAATATCTGGCATATTTTATAAACCATTGCAGCAAAACTTGTATTCGCATTAAGAAACTGGATTTTTGGCACTATGTCCGACAGCATTTTCTTGATGCACACTGTCAAAAATTAAAATCCTGACAATACTCAAGCAGGCTGCAAGCGGTTAAAATGCCCGCATGCAAAATATAAGTCATGACGCTGAGGTTCAGAACGAAGACGATCTCGCTCTGCAGACCTATTTCAAGCCTGGTATTACTCCCGAAGACGTTTCCGCTGTATTCCCCCTGAAGCGCGCCCAGCCTGTATTACAGGCTTTTACGGCCTTGTTTCATGGCGGTTTCAACGGCGTATTGCTGCGCCTGCTGGTTTTGCGGGAACTGGCAGCGGATGTGGAAACACCTTCACTGAGCCGTGCCGACATCAATGCCAAACTCGGTTATCTCGAAGCAGATGCTCTGGAGACGGTATTGTCACGCCTGCGCTCTACCGGCTTGCTGATCTGGGATGCCAGCCAGTCGGTCTACCGTATTGCACCAACGGCACGTAATGTGCTGGCCGCAATCGAATCCTTGCTGCAAGTTGAAGAAAACAATGACCAGGCTGAGATGAGCTATATGCTCACCCAGGTTGCTGGTGCCCAGGCCGTGGGCGGAGTCTCGGTAGAGCAATTGCATCATTTGCTGGGACGCCTGATAGAGCTGACCGAAGAATTCTCGGATGCGATAGCCTCCGGTTCAGAGTTCCAGTTACGCACAGCCCAGCAAAAATGGCATACCGCCTGTGACTGGGTGGAAAAAGGTTCGCAAATTATTCATGCGATCACCAATGACAGCCGTGCCGATGCAGCAACACACAGAGCAGCGCAGGCGATAGGGCGTGCCCAGAGTGCCCTGCTGAACATGCAGGGCATGTTCTCCCGCGCGCTGAACCAGATTGAGCGCCAGCGCGTGCATCTGGGCCAGTCTGGCTTATCGACCACCGACATCAAAACCTGGCTATTGCAAAAAGACGACCTGGCGGCACTGGCTGACGATGCACTGGCAAAACCGGTGACACCGATGTTCATTACGCCGTCAGAAATGATAGACGTGGCCGAGAGTGAACTGCTGAGCCACCGCGTCTCTGCGCTTGTGGGTGCCTTGCCTGCCGGTGAAAATGCACCATCGATTGCCAATGATGACAGCGATGCCCTGCATGAACTCGATCACTGGCTGGCCTTGCTGACTGAGGCTGATGCCTCGGAAAAGCCCATCTCATTACAGGATCTTTTATTGCCGTCGAATTTTTCGATTGCATCCTACCGCGCGTCCATGCTGCCTTTGCTGGGCGATGCCAATGAATCCGCCTTACAGGGCGCCACTGGCGTATTGGCGCGCCTGCCGCTGGTTTTCAATTCCAAAGACAAAATGCAAAAGGTGCATGATGAACACGTTGCGGCCATGTCTATCGCCAGCCTGAGCGCGCCCGATGCTGCAGTTACTGCCCAGGCGACTCGCAAAGCGAAGTCAACTGCACCTGCTGAACAATCAGTACCATCTGCACCACCTGTACAGACAAGAGAAACACCATGACTGAAGATGCACAAATCCTGATCGCCCGCTTGCTGGCGCACCAGACCCTGCGCCGTGAAGACAAGCTGGTCAAGCGCGCCTTGTCGGATGAATTATTTCGCACCGAGATAGACGCCCGTCTGAAAGCCTGCGGCATGAAGTTTGTCGATAACGTGTATGCCGACTATGTGACCCTGGCTTTGACACGCGATAGCGAATCCAAGGTATTTGGCACGAAGGAGACATGGCAAAACAATAATTTTGGCCTGGCGCGCGACGGTGTGGCCCTGTTAGTGGTCTTGTGGTCACTAATCATTTTGCCGAAACGGGAACGGCAGGAAGCCCATCAACTGGCAGAAGAAGACCAGAATGATATGTTTGGCAAAGACAAGCCCATGCCTCGTGCAGAAGATACCTCGATAGGCATCTCTTACCGCGCCCTGCTGGCAGACTTTGGCGAGAAGCTGGGCAAGAAAACCCGCATGGACATGAACCTGGGCCAGCTGGCGCGCGTAGGTTTTATCGAACGCAAGGCAGACCTGATTTTGGAAGGCCCACTGCTGGATTTACTCATGGATACCGATACCCTGAAAGACCGCATCATCAACGGCGCGCTGTCGGATATTTTCCAGATCCCGGTACCAAGGACACCTGCCATCATCACACCCGTTGCGGCCCAAAAAGCAGAGGCTGAAACTGTCTCTGTCACTGAACCGGCTGTAGCAAGCGTGGTCACACCCGTTGCCAACTTCGAGGCAAGTGCAAACGCTGATAAGGACGCCGGTCCTGGCACCAATACCGACACCAATACCGAAAAAGAATAAGCACCATGTTTCATATCAAATCGCTGGAACTTGTCCATTGGGATTATTGGCAACGCATCAAGAACATCCCTCTCGATGCCAAGATCATTACTATCGCCGGGCAAAATGGCTCGGGTAAAACCACGCTGCTCGATGCCTTGCGCACCCTGTTTGGTCTGGAATGTTCCATGGGGCGATCCTACAAACATTACGCCCGTCACTCAGGCCAGCAAACGGCATGGATACGTGCGGTGGTTGATAACAGCGCGGTGGGTCCGCAGATATCCAACCGGCCTTTCCGCATGTCTGGCCTGTATGAAGATGAGGTCACACTGTTTTGCAAGATAGAAAAAAATGGCGGTGACTGGAAGCGCCAATACCTGATGCGTAGTGGCAAGACCGAGATAGAAGAAATACAGGAAGCCAATGACTGGCTGGGCGTGGAAAGCTATCGCAAGCGTCTGGCACATGCTGGCTTGTCGAATGCCATGGGCAAGGTATTGGCACTGGAACAGGGTGAAACCGACAAACTATGTGAATACGCACCACGCCAGTTGCTGGACCTGGTGTTCCAGGTCTTTGGCGACAAGGAAGTACTGGATGCATACGATGATGCGAAGCGCCATCAGCGTGATACAGAAACCGAGTTGCAGCGCTTTGAAACCGAGCTGGAAGGTGCAAAAACCAATCTCGAAGGCTTGCGCCTGCGGGTTGCCAATTACCACCAGTATGAAAGTTTGAGCAAAGAGAAACGCGATCTGCAGGAAGAGATACTACCTACCCTGCAATACCATGAAGCCCTGGAAAAAGCAGGCACCACCAGCCAGGCACTACGTGCCAGCAAGCGCTTTTTAAAGACGCAAGACCTGGCCCTGTCTGACCGCCGCCAGCACCTGGCACAACAGGCACAGCAAGTCTCAGATGCCAAGCAGGCAGAAGCTGCACTGGAAGCAGAAGAGTCGTCGCTGCGAGAAAAACTGGGGCAAATCAACAGCAAACTGAAGCCACAAGAAAGCCTGCTGGAACAAAAAGCCCGTTTGCAAAAACTGGCTGCTGAAGCAGACGCCGATGTCGCCAATATCGCTGACGATCTGGAGAAAAAAGAAGCCGAACTGTCGCGCCAGAAACTCGAACGTGATGCCCTGACCCAGCGCATCGCTGGCGAAATGGAAACCATCGCCGCCTTGCAAGGCAAGTCTGCCCTGCCTGACCCTGAGAATGTGCGCCAGATGCGCCGGGCGCTGACGGATGCGAATATCCCGCATTGCATGTTGCCGGAGATCGTCGAAGTCACTGATCCTAAATGGCAGGCTGCAGTCGAAGGTGTATTGCGCGGTTATACTTCAGTGATTTTGCTGGACAAGGCGACTGACGCCTCTGCCGCTTACCGCATAGGTGAGAAGCAGCGCTATAGTCACTTCATCGTGCCTGACCGTATCAGTGCGCCTGTGGTCAAGGACCAGAGTCTGCTGTCTGTCGTCAACTTCACTGGTCAGGCTCCTGCCTGGCTGATAGAACAGTTGCAACGCATAGACACGGTAGGTTCAATCGAGCTGGGCATGAAGCTGCCGAAAAACCAGGAGTGGATTACCCCCGACGCTTACCATTTCGAACGTCGCGGTGGCCGCTCACTGTTCGTTGAAGTGTCACGCTATCGCTTTGGTAATGCGGGCCGCACCCAGCGTCTTGAAGCCCTGCTGAAGTCTTTACCACGCCTGCAATCACAAGAAGATGTGCTGACCATGCAGATCAGCAAACTGGCTGGTGAAATCAGTGCCTTCAAAGCGCGTCTGGCAGGTGTCGATGCAGCAAAAGAACTGAGTGCCCGTCATGCCGAATTTGAAGAAGCAACCCGCAATACCCAGCCACTGAAACAGCAGCGTATGGAAGTCGGCGGCCGCCTCGGTGAAATTGCGCCTTTGCTGAAAGCCGCTACGGAGCAACGTTCGGTTGCTCACCTTAAATGGGAACAGGCCAAGGCAGCGATTGCCGATGCCGAAGCACAATTACGCACATCAGAAAAGCGACATGCCGATGAACGCAAGGAACAATTCGAAACCCTGCGCGCCATGCGCGACACCTGGCATACCCTTCCACATAACTGGAAGCGTGCCTCGCACCGCAAGGAACTGGTGGCAGAGCATGAAAACGTCCACCAGATAGAATTGCGCATACGCAGCCTGACGAATAACCTTGCGCGCGATGACTGGGAAACTGACTCCACCGTCGTCGATCAATACACCCGCCTGAACGCCCTGCTGCAAGGCCGCCAGGCTGAGACTGATGAACGTCGCTACCAAAATAACCGCGCGATAGAAGCCACCGTGAATGCCCGCGCCGCCTATATGGACAGGCTGCGCTTCACGATCAAGTCCTACAGCAAGAACATCAAGCAACTGGGCGAGCTGGCAGGCATAGAAGTGCATACCGATCCGGTCAAACTCGAAAATGACGACATACAACTGGCCCAGGCTGGCTTGCATGTACGTTTCAAGTTTGACGGCAAAGGCCCGATAGGCATGAACGACGGCGAAGCATCCGGCGGCCAGCAAGTCATGAAGTCACTGATCTTGCTGATAGGCTTGCTGAAATCTGACGATGGTTCCGGCGGCTTTGTCTTCATCGATGAACCTTTCGCCCATCTGGATATACGCAATATCCAGCTGGTGGGTGAGTTTCTGAAGAACACAGATGCTCAGTACCTGATGACGACACCGCTGACGCATAACACGGATGTGTATGATCCTTCTGAACTGACACTGATCACCAGCAAGAAGAAAAAAGATACGGAATGGGCGCAGCCTATTTTTGTATTGCAAAGAAAAACCGAGAAAAACAAGACTGCCAAGACATAATGGATTTCCCCTGATATCGCTTGATATCAGGGGATAGCTTATTCTGGTAGTCACTTTTTCTGTGTACATACTGCCAATACTGGAGGAGACTATTAGCTGTGAAATCAGGATGATAGTCTTTATTGTTGTTTCCGCTTGCACAAACCAAATGACCCACAGACTGCGGGCGAAACCATGTAAACTGCTTTGATGTTACAGCCTGCCCAAGCCTGCGGTAGAACAAGCAAGCGACCTCAAAAAACATATGAAAAAAACAAGCAAAGCTGTCTGGTCTGAAAATCCAAAACAGAACAGCATATTAGCTGCGCTACCCAAGGCAGATTTCGAGCGTATCCTGCCTGATCTGGAACTAGTTCCTCTTCCATTGAAGTGGACTATGCTGGAATCAGGTGACCATGTACGCTACCTGTATTTCCCCATATCCGGCATCGTCTCGTTGATCTATGCACTGGAAGATGGTTCGTCGAGCGAAGTTGCCCTGGTCGGAAATGAAGGCATGGTGGGCATTTCCATCTTCATGGGTGGGGATAGCATGCCATCCAGCACGGAGGTGCAAAGCACAGGCAAGGCATACAAACTCAGCAGAAAAGTCATGAAAAGAGAATTTTCCCTGGGCGGCAAGTTGCAGCAATATGCTCTTCTATACACTCAGGCGCTGATTTGCCAGACCTCACAAACAGCGGTGTGCAACCAGCATCATTTACTCGATCAGCAATTGTGCCGCTGGCTCCTGATGAGTATGGACAGATTGCATTCTGAAGATATCGTGATCACCCAGGAAATGATTTCCAATTTATTAGGCGTGCGGCGCGAAAGCGTTACGCAAACAATAGGCCAATTGCAAAAGGACGGATTAATTGCCAGCAGACGCGGTCATATCAAGATCATTGACAGAGCGGCAATGGAAGCTCGTGTCTGTGAATGCTATGAAGTCGTCCGCAAAGAATACCTGCGGCTACTACCGCCCGTTCCAGATGCCGACCCGGCAACGGTGCTGTAGCGATAAGCTAGCGATTGTTCATCCATATGTATGATGCGCACTTTGTCATAAAGTGCGCAGTAAGATGGACAAGTAAGTCATTGGTGCTGCCATACAGGGAGAATTTTTTACAGCTTGGGCCTTGCCCGGCGTCCCAAGACATCTTAATCGCATTTCCCCTCTTGAGGAAATGATCATGAGGCTATGTGTTACGTGGCAGTATGCTGGCAAACTATGGGGTAGTCACCTTGTTCATTTTCTCCATTATTGGCTTGCAGGCAAATATCCTGCAGCTTCAATCTTAAAGAACGTGCTTGCGCTGGTTTGCCGTAACCCACTCTCCCCATAAAGCAGGTATTTTCCAAAGCTCCCGGGTAGCAGCGCGCTGCAAGATCTTGATGCAATGCCTGCACCTGTTTCTGTATGCCTGCTTCAGCACTGCAAGGCCGCCCCGCATTGACATACCAGCTAAAGATCAGTGGCGTCATTTCTGGCTGCAATTGTATACCCAGTTGTGTGGCAGTCAGCCATAAGCGTTGCAGGCTGCGGCCTGCAGCGACGAAGTCTTCAGCGGTTTGTGGTTCTTTCTTTGCCACGATCATGAAATGCGCAGCGCAAAACAATGCGGGCACCAGATCCAGCTGCAAACGTGGCAACCAGGTACCTGCCATATAGCGGTTCATCCAGCTAACGCGTTGCCAGCTATGCATGGCCCAGCGCATGATTAGCAAACCCAGCTTATCCATGCCTATGGCCTGGTCTGGTATACGGTCTGTACTGAATTGCTTGCCCCAGTCTATGGCTTTTTTATGCACGGGAAAGGCTTCTGGCATGGTCAGGCGTATTTGGGCATTGCGCCACAACAATTTCGCCATTTGCCAGCGTTGTTGCCAGCCACCAAACCAGCGTATGCTGAAATTGTCTCCGGCTGCCTGTTCCAGCGCCAGTTGATGTTCGGGCCGCAAACCCCTTGTGGACAGCGCACGTCTTTGCACGCTTCTTTTTTCTATCATCTCCACCAGGGGATGGGGACTGCAAATATCCAGAGGCAGAAGCCTGACCTGGTAGGCAATGGCATCGCTATTGCCAGATTTGTCCTGACTATCCAGGCGCAGAAATTCTGCCTGGCGATGCTGATGGCTGGCTGCCAGGCTGATATTTTCCAGCAGAGCACCGAGGGCGATCTGGCTGGGGCGGCCATCAAAATCATAGACCACTGTGTCGCGGGTATCAAAGGCACGGATGATGAAGACATCTTCTGAAACGACTTCAAAGCGCCAGTTCTGTACATTATCACCACTGGGTGCCCAGCGCGCCTTGTCCAATATGTATTCAAGCGGGCTCATGCTGTTTTTCTGCAGTTGCCAGTTTCTGCCCCAACATGCGTCTGGCAATCGCCAGCTTGATTTTTTGCAAGGGGTTGCGGTTGCCACCGGGCAGCCAGGTTTTCTTCAATTCTTGCCGGTAAGCGTCGTAATGGATGCCGCGCGGCGCACAAACCACCTTGCCGCGTCCCAGCAGGATTTTTGCAGCTTCCGTTGCCGCCACACCTGCACACAACTGACAGGCCATGACCGTTGACGGGCCTTTTTTCAAATCCAGCCGCACCCGACTGGGATCAACCAAGTAAGAGCCATGCAGACGTGCCGGCGCCAGCCCGATTAAAAAGCGTATGCCTTGCTCAAATTCTGATTGCCCCTGCATCTGGAAATAATCATCAAAACTCATTTTGCCAGGCATGAAGGACAATACGGCAGTCCCCATGCCCAAGGGGGCAGCGGTGACAGCAGGTATGCCTTTGCGATAGCAGGCAGCAAACACGGCGCGGCGGGTATCGAAGGCAAAAAAGTCCAGGCTGTCGATATAGATATCGACACCATCCAGAAAGGCATCCATATTGGCTGGCCCTATACCCTGGGCAAAAACTTCTATCTGCAGCTCAGGATTGATATCCCTGGCCATGGCCTGCATGACTTGCGCCTTGTCTCTACCGAGGGTGGATTGCATGGCACCAGCCTGGCGGTTCATGTTCGGCAAATCAAACTGGTCAAAGTCTGCAATATGGAAAGCACCTATGCCCAGTCTGGCCAGTGTCAGTAAATGCGCACCACCTACTCCACCCATGCCAGCGATGGCTGCCTTCTTGCCACGCAGTTGTGCCTGCTCTGCCTCGGTAAACCAGCCCAGATTACGGGAAAAAGCCTGGTCGTAATCAAAAGATGGGCCCGGCTGAGCAGGATGCACTAGTAGTGGTTTCATTCGTATTGCTCACTCATGCCCTGCATGCGGGCAGCCAGACGGGCTTCCTCTTCAGGGGAAAACAGGTAAGGATAAAAAGAACGTTCAGTATCAGCCAGCTCTGGTTTACCACCAAAAATCTCTATCATCCTGGCGACATAATGCAAATCGATGCCCAGCAAGACAGATGGTGCCTGCACCTGCTGGTTATCCCTGACATCACTCAGGACAGTAAATTTCAGCATGCGCTGATAGAAGGCCACATGCCTGGGATTAACCTCTATACAGATATAGTTGTATTGACGCACCCGCAATGCCCAAATCTCGGCCAGGTGGAACAAGGAGGCGAGCACACTGCGGGATTTGACTTCTTTTTCTATCGCCAGTTTGGTGAACTGGCATAGCTTTGCACCTCTCCTGCGCAAGCTATCAAGTTCAAACTGGTACAGTTTGTCGAGCGGCAGGCCTTCGCCGGCATCAAATTGCACACTGAGCGTACCAACCACACGGTTTTCTATGGTCGCCTGCAGGCTGAGGATATTTCCGGTTTTGCTCGCTTCAGGGTGGGCATAACCACGCGAGGAAAACCGTTCATTGACCAGCATGTTGATGGTTTCACGGTCATTTCTGGAATTCACCAGCTTGACCTTGAAGCCTGGAATCTGCTTGTTCGGCCAGGGATAAACTGGTGGCTGCCGCCTGAAAGCATCCGCCTTATTCTGGCGCGGAACATCCAGGGGCATACCAATGATGGTATTTGTCTGAGCAAGTGAGTGCATGATCTTATCCAAAGTATAAGCAGTTTGAGGGACTACAAAACCTTTCCTGTGGAGTGCGCACCCACCTTTTGGAAACAGAAATATCGTTTCTGTGCAGTAAGTATATTCATGCCTGCTGAAAATTAATAAGCTAAAATAGACAAGCGATGTGCCGATTCAGCCATGACTTGTAAGCAAATCTATGTAATCAAATGTTACCGCTACGCTTTGATCTCTTATTTCTGGAAGGCTGCATGCCTGGTGCCATGCTCACCAGCATTGATGCCATTACCGCAGGAAATACCCTGTGGAGTTTGAGAAACCCTGAAAAATTAAGCCAGGCTGGCAGGCGTGCCCTGCCATTTCGCTGGCGCATCATTGATGTGCATGGCAAAGCCCTGCATTTGCCATGGCTGACAAACACCATGGACCCCGGCTTTGACGGCACCGATGAATATCTGCCGGCGAGGCAAACCGTGCTGGTCGTGCCTGGCTTGCAAATAAGCACCATTTATGAGCTGGACCAGCGGGTTAAAACTGGTGTGGCAGAAAAAGCCTTGCTGCAGTCACGTCATCAATCGGGGGCCGTTATTGCTGCGAGTTATAACGCCACAGGCTTTCTGGCAGAAGCAGGCTTGCTGGAACACAAGCAGGCAAGCATGAGCTGGATGATGAGCGGATGGCTGAGCGACAATTATCCGAATGTCTTGCTGAATTTGCGTCATGAGGTGGTGATTGACGGCAATCTGTTCACAACGGGCGCACCGGCCAGCAATTACCGCCTGATTTATGAAGTCATGCGCCTGCAGTACGGTGACGCGTTGGCCAATAGCGCCATCGACGCCACCTATTACCGCGAGGAGCGCTACAAGATCAGTGCCGACATGAACCCTGTGCTCTCCACCAAAGCGCGCGATGGCATCGTCTTCAAGGCCCGTGTGTGGCTGGAAGCAGACCTGAGCCGCAGCTACAACTTGCAGGAAGTGGCCCATGCCGCTGCCGTCAGCCCACGCACAATCAACCGCTACTTCAACGAAGTACTGGGAATGTCGCCGCTCTCGTATCTGCAAAAACTGCGCATACAAAGAGCCAAGCAATTACTTGAAATTAGCATGCTGGATGTCAGCGCCATCGTTGAGCAATGCGGCTACCGCGACAACAGCTCATTTTGCCGCCTGTTCAAAAGAGAAACGCAAATGAGTCCCTTGCAATTCCGCCGCCGTTTCAACTTCAGGACAGACAAGCGCTGGTGGCGCGCCACTGACGCCACCTCTTACGATACTGACTGAATCCTGCCACGCCCGAGTTTACACAGCACACATATTGGCTCAGACTGAGCCTATTTCACCCAACAAAAAGATGGAAACTGAAACATGTTAATCAACTGCGTTACTTATCAGGAAGGTCGCAAACTGTCAGACATACCCGTCGCAGAAATCAGCGACTATGTACAACATAAGGACCAGTTTGTCTGGGTGGCCCTGCGCGATGCCTCGGATGAAGAATTACAGGAAATGCAGGTTGAGTTTGAACTGCATGAGCTGGCGGTAGAAGATGCGCGTCACGGTTATCAAAGGCCAAAGATAGAAGAATATGGCGACTCGCTGTTTGCCGTCATCCACACGGTAGAAATGCTGGAAGGCGAGTTGCATACGGGCGAACTCAACCTCTTTGTCGGTGACAATTATGTGCTCTCGGTGCGCAACCGTTGCCAGCAAAATTTTCTAGGTGTGCGGCAACGCTGCGAACGAGAACCGCATTTGCTCAGGCATGGCTCATCTTTTGTGTTTTATGCGCTGATTGATGCCGTGGTCGATCGCTACTTCCCCGTCGTGGAAGCCCTGGAAGAAGAACTGGAACTCATCGAAGAACAGATTTTCACCAAAGGCAGTGAACGTGCCAACATCCAGCGTCTGTACCAGCTCAAGCGCAAGATCATGGTGGTCAAACATGCAGTCACACCTTTGATGGAAGCCTGCGGCAAACTGTTTGGTGGCCGCGTGCCAGCCTTGTGTGTGAATACCCAGGAATATTTCCGCGATGTCTATGATCATTTATACCGCATCAATACCTCGATAGAAACCATACGCGACACCATCAGCACAGCGATACAGGTCAATTTATCCATGGTTGCGATTGATGAGAGTGAGGTCAACAAACGTCTGGCCGCAGGTGCGGCGATTTTTGCAGTCCCCACCGCCTTTGCCGGTATCTGGGGCATGAACTTCAAGGCCATGCCAGAACTGGAATGGCATTTCGGCTATCCCATGGCCCTGGGCATCATGTTCTCGGCCTGTGCCTATCTGTATTACCGCTTCAGGAAGTCAGGCTGGCTGTGACCTGAGTTCACTCTTGGCACGACTTACATGGTATCAGGCAAGTCATTATCGGTGTCTCAGCGCTGCAATGAGGTCTGGACTCCTTGCAGATGAAGGATGCGCTGTTCATTCAATTCCAGTATGCACAGGTAGCGCCGGTGCGAACCGCCTGTGCCACCAGCGGCGAGCGCAGCTTGCAGCTCACATTGTTCTTTGCGATAGAGCAAATACTGCTTGCCTGCGGATAACATATAGCGCTGCACCCGGCCACGGTTTGTTGGCGTATCGTCCCAGCGCAACACCATGGAGGAGGTATCTGCTTCTGTTCGCTGCAGCAGCGTGTCACTGTCCCTGACCCGTTGTTCCAGACAAGTACGTGCATCTGCCTGGCCGCCAATGAAAAAACAGTCTTCACCAGATGCAGCACGTTGCGCCCATGCACCTGCACTGGAAACCGACAAACTCAAACACAACAGTAATTGAGGCAAGCGCATCTTGTTCCTGTTTATCTAAAAAATGAGTGTTGCATATTATCAAATCCACACCTGATTGTGCTATCTTGCCGGACTGAGGGAAGTTCAACATCGTGCATAATCAAAAAAATCAGAGAGCAAGCATATGAACGTGGATGTGGAAATTGCAACGGATGTGGCAACAGCAGCAGTGCTGGTCAATGAAGCAGAAAAGAGCGCCTCACATGTGACTGGCGCAGCAGAGCATCATCATGCATGCGCCAACTGCAATACTCCCCTGCAAGGGGCCTATTGCCACGCCTGTGGTCAGTCTGGTCATATACACAAATCCCTGTTGCACCTGGTAGAAGAGCTTTTGCATGGTCTGTTTCACTTTGAGACCAAGGCTTGGCGGACTATTCCAAAACTGATCTGGTCACCTGGTAAACTGACCCGCGACTATATAGATGGCCAGCGCACACGCTATGTATCGCCTTTGGCCCTGTTTTTGTTTTTGATCTTTTTGATGTTCTTTGTGTTTTCTTTCACGACGAGCAATCCGCTCGAGAGCATTACTGACAAGCCGCACACCAGGGAAGGAATCAGCAGGGTCTTGCAAGAGAATCAGGCGAAGCTGACATCCCTGCAAAGTGAACGTGGCAAATTGCCGGCAGGAGACTCGAAACTGGAAGAACTGGATGAGAACATCGCCGATCTTAAGTCAGAGATCACTGCACTGGAAAGTTCATTGAATTTACTTGGCATCAAAAATGATGGAAATGGCCAGGTAAAGGACGATGACAAAGACCAGGGCGTGGGAAAACTCGCGCAAAAACTGGATGAAAAACTGTTTAAAAAAATAGAAGAGAATCAAGCCAAGCAAGCGGCAAAAAAACAAAAGGTCACGGTTACCTCATCTCTTCCATCCATACAGGAAAAAATCAAGCATGCGGTCAATACACCTGAATTGACCCTGTACAAAATGAAGAGTAATGCATCGAAACTTGCCTTCATGCTCATGCCTATTTCATTGCCGTTTTTATGGCTGCTATTCATCTTCAAGCGCAGATATGGCATGTTCGATCATGCGGTGTTTTCGCTGTATTCCCTGTCCTTCATGGCCCTGCTTCTGATGACAACGGCCATACTGAATACCATGGGTTTCAGCACCACAGCAGTACTGCTATTTGTGTTTGTGCCACCCCTGCATATGTTCAGGCAGTTACGTGAGGCCTATCACCTGGGAGTAGCTGCCAGCCTGTGGCGCACGATAGCCTTGCTGTTCGTGGCTGGATGTTCTTTGCTCATGTATCTGTTACTGATTTTGAGCGTGAGCGCCTGATCAGTTTGTAGTGTGCGGTGTGCAGTGTACGGTGTGTAGTATGCAGTGTGTATTGTGTAACCGGGAAAAGCCTGAACTCTAGGTTTCCCAGGTAACCCGGTTGCGGCCATTGCTTTTGGCCTGATACAAGGCCTTGTCAGCGCGTTCAAGCAAACGGCCAAGGCGGTCATCCTCGGTCCGGTATATGGCTATGCCTATGCTTACTGTCAGTGAGAACGGCTCGCCAGCGGCAGAATTCAGCAGCAGGGACTGTACATGGGCGCGTATGCGTTCAGCCACGAGCAAGGCTTCTGGCTGATTGGCCTGTTGCAAAAGCACGCAAAACTCTTCTCCACCAAGACGGCCAAACAGGTCGGACTCCCGTAATTCCAGTTTGACGGCCTCAGCAAAATTTATCAACGCCAGATCACCAGACTGGTGACCATATTTATCATTAATGCCCTTGAAAAAATCCAGATCCAGCATCATCAGCGTCATCTGGGTTTGATAGCGCTGGCAGCTTTTGAAGATATGCTCGGCATGCTCAAGAAAAGCGCGGCGGTTGGCAATGCCGGTCAGAGAATCCGTGGTTGCCAACCTTTGCATTTCTCGTTCAAGCAATTTTCGTTGAGTGACGTCCCTGCAAATGCCTTCTGCACCGGCATAATTGCCCTCATCGTCATACAGCGCCTGGCTATTGACTGATATATCGATGATGCGACCATCTTTGGTGACCATTTGTCCGGGGAAATCACTGACCATGCCGTGCAGCATGATCTCTTTTCTAAAGGCTTCCCTGTCGCCCATTTGCGGATATAGTTCCGCTGCTGGCTTGCCCTCAATTTCTTCAGGGGTGTAACCCAATATTTTAGTGACTGCAGGACTGACTTTTTGTATGATGCCATTGACATCAGTACGGTAATACACGTCCTGCATGTTTTCAAACAAGCGCCTGAAATTGAATTCGCTGAGGCGCAATTGCTCCTCCATTTCGCTGTGCTCGGTCATGTCCATGCCGCTGATCATGACAGCATCCCTGCCTTCAAATTCTATCGCATTGCTGATCACCAGCAGCATGCGGAAATTACCTTTGCTGGTACGTATGCGAAATTTACTATTCGCATTCGCCCAGTTGCTGCCCTGCTTTTTCAATCGTCCCTGTGATCTTGGCTGGTCAATGGGGTGGACAAATTCATCAACAGACTTGCCCAGCAATAGCTGCTCGTCACTGACCTCGAGCAATTGCACTGCAGCGGGATTGAGTTTCACCAATTTGCCATCGACCACAATCGCCACCGCGACTGGCAAGATATCAAACAGGTAAGTGTAATAATGATCTTTGTTCAAGAATGATCCGATCAGGTCCGGCTTCAATTGATAGACATGCAGAAAAGCATGATTTCATTTTACTGCCGGGCAATGATGAGCAAAGTAAGAAAATGCAAGATCAGGCAGTTTGTTTTTGATGCACAACAACAAGGGAATTGAAAGCAAAAACTTAATAGCCAAATTTAATAGATAAAGAATACATACCGAAAATCTTATGTATTTTGCTCAAGATTTACCTTGTCATCAAGCTGTCAGATGTATCACTTAGTGTATGCTAGCCTGGGTGCCGATGATAGCGAGAGTCGGCTCCTGCCTGGACCACTATTGAGCAATATTGACCATCATTGACCCGCACTTACCACTCAACAATACACCATGAATAATTCCCTGTCCCGCATCCCCCTGCCCATGCGCCGCTTATTTTTGCTGACCTGCCTTGCTGCTTCTGCCAGCATGCCTGCGCACGCCGCAACGGTCGCAGAAAAACCAGCACAAGCCAAACTCATTGTGGTTCTGGTCGTTGATGGCCTGCCTCAAGAACAAGTAGTGCGCTACCGCGATCAGTTTGGACAAGGCGGCTTCCGCCGCTTGCTGGACCAGGGTGCCTGGTTCTCGGATGCACATCAGGCGCACGGGATTACCGTCACAGCGGTTGGTCACTCTGCGGTGCTGACTGGCGCTTACCCTTATCAACATGGCATCATCGGCAATAACTGGATAGACCCGGTCACGCTGGAATCTGTCTATTGCACAGAAGACAAGCAATATACTTATATAGGCGAAGAAACCAAGGCCAGTGATGGCACATCCCCAGCCAACCTGCGCGTCAGCACCCTGGGCGATGAATTGCGTTATTCGAACGGTGAACACAGCAAGGTAATCACCGTGTCCGGCAAGGACAGGGGCGCAATCCTGCTGGCGGGCAAAACCGGTACTGCCTATATGTACATGAGCAAAACTGGCAACTTCGCCAGCTCCACGTATTACATGAAGTCTCATCCACAATGGGTGCAGCAATTCCAGGCGGCAAAACCGCAAGACAAGTTTTATGGCAAGGAATGGCGTCCCCTGCTGCCGGATGCGGCCTACGCAAATGATGCCGACGACGAGCTGGTCATCAACCAAAAAGAGAAAGACAAGCGCTTCCCTTTCAAATACGTCAGCAAGTCAGGCAAGCCTGATGCTGAATACTACAAGGATCTCTATACTGGTCCTTATGTCGATGAAATGACACTGGACTTTGCCCGTGCTGCGATAGAGGGTGAAAAGCTGGGGCAAAATCCGACCGGTGTGCCGGACGTACTCGGTGTCAGCCTGTCCAGCCATGATTATGTGAATCACAGCTTTGGCCCTGAAAGCCGCATGTCGCATGACCATCTGCAAAGACTGGACAGGATGCTGGCCGCTTTCTTTACTTATCTGGACAAGCGCATAGGCCTGGAAAACACCATGGTAGTGCTGACCGCAGATCACGGCTTCCCGAATGTGCCTGAATTTGCGCAATCCATCAAACGTGATGCACAGCGCCTGGATAGCAAGAAGATAACGGCAGATCTGAATCTGTACCTGGCAGAAAAATTTGGGCAAAAAGACCTGGTCCGCAAATGGTCTAATCCCAACTTCCTGCTTGACTACAAACTCATGGAGCAAAAAAACCTCAAGCGTGAAGAGGTGGAACTGGCAGCAGCCAGGTTCCTGCAGGGCGTACCAGGTATTGCTGACAGCTTTACCCGCACTCAGTTTGAGAACGGTAATCTGCCACGCACCCGCATAGGCACACTGGTACAACGTGCCTGGAATAAACAGCGTTCAGGCGATGTCATGGTCGTCACCAAACCTTACTGGTATTTTGCCAGCGAGGCACATGGCACATCGCATGGCTCACCTTATATCTACGACACCAATGTGCCATTGATACTGATGGGCAAGCCTTTCAAAGCCGGTTCTTATGGCCAGTATGCTGAAGTCATGGACATTGCCCCTACCCTGGCTCACCTGTTGCGGGTACGTCCACCGTCAGGTTCTGAAGGCCGGGTGCTGACAGAGATATTGCGCTGATTCCAATCACGCTAAATGGCAGGACGAAAAAAAACCGCATGATTAAAATCATGCGGTTTTTTTAACATCATACAATCAGCTTATTTCGCCTGACGGTAATTGTTTTGCATCGTATAGCCGCGTGCATATAAAGCAAACAGGAAGGCTGCCAGCAAGGCAAAACCAGCGAAGAAGAACATCTGGAAAGCCGTGACGCTCATGCCAGTCGATTTGATTTGCTCGGTCACTGCCTCACTCTTGACACTGGAATTAGCCAGCAAAACCCACAGGTTACCTATCGTGACGGACAGATTCCAGAAGCTCATGATCACGCCCTTCATCGCCAGAGGTGCCTGGCTATAGGCAAATTCCAGCCCTGTCGTGGATACCAGCACCTCACCAAAGGTCAGCAAGGCATAAGGCAGAATTTGCCAGACGATGGTCAGGGCATTGCCACCATCAATCGCCACCTGCATGAAACCCACAACTATCCAGGCCAGGCCAGAGAAAGCGATACCTGTGCCCATGCGGCGCAAGGCAGTCAGCTCCACGCCTTTGCGTTTCAACAGCGGATACAGGATTAAATTATTGAAAGGAATCAGCAACATCACCAGCATAGGATTCAAAGCCTGCATTTGTGAAGATGCAAACCATGAGGGCTTGGTCATCTGATCAGCCTGCAAGACCCAGGTCGATGCCTTTTGATCAAACAAGGACCAGAACGGCGTCACCAGAGCAAACACAACCAGGATGCGCAATACCGAACGCACACCATCAACCGCCACATCAGGATGGATGCCACGGGCACGTTCCAGTTGCATCCAGGTACCCATGCCACCAAAGCCCATTACCAACACCAGCGCCAGGCACAGCGCCGCCACGATACCGACTTTAGGAATCAGGAACATCGAGCCTATCGCCAGCAACACGCCAGCGACTGCGATGAAGTAACCAGTTTTAGCCTGTCCAGGTGCATTAGTAGTCAATGCGGTACGAACTACATTCAAGAAGGAATGTGGATCACGTGGTGCCGGTGGTACATGGACATATTTGGTGCGGCCTGTCCAGAAAACGATAGTCGCAATCAGCATCAGCACGCCGGGGATACCAAAGGCGATACTGGGGCCAGTCAAAGTAAACTTCAGTACGCCGAAAATGTCAAAGGTAGTAGTGGGGCTGAATTTTTTAAGGAAATAAGGCATCAACAGAGATGCAAAGAAAGAGCCAAAATTGATGATCCAGTAAAAACCATCAAACACTTTTTGCGCCAGCGAACGGTTGGTCTGATCAAACTGATCGCCAACAAAAGATGTTACCAGTGGTTTGATCCCACCCGACCCCAGGGCAATCAGGAATAGTCCGGTATAAAAACCGTTACGGCTATCTTCAAAAATAGCCAGGCATGCATGGCCGCAGCAATACACAAGGCTGAGCCAGAACACCGTATTGTATTTGCCAAAATAACGGTCAGCCAGCCAACCCCCAAGTAAGGGGAAGAAATACACGCCAATGACGAAGGTATGAAACACTTCCTTCGCCATGTCCTTGCGCATTTCTTCAGGCATGGATAGCAGCAAGCTGGTCGTCAGGAAGGAGACCAGAATATTGCGCATGCCATAAAAACTGAAGCGCTCGCAGCCTTCATTGGCGATGATATACGGTATTTGCTTAGGCATCCGCGCCTTGTCGGCGCTATCCATAGCCACGGATTGAGTCATTCGTCTCTCCTGTTTCAATTGTTTTTTTCACAGCCTGGGCAAACTGTCTCTTGTAAAGACAGGCTTGCCTTTTTGGGATCATGGATAAGTTTTGCCAGTATATAAAATGGATATATCTGGAAAAACAGTGGGCGAAGTATCCAGATTTGTGCAGGGGTAGTCAAGCATGAAAACATGCTCATTTGCGAGAGAAAAGCCTTGCAGCGAAGCATGCTTCAACAATCAAGGAGAAATCATGTCAGAGAGCTACCGTAATGTCATGCCACACCAGCCAGTAACCGGGCTGCAAGCCTTATGAATAAAGGCTTTGTGCACCGCAAAAATAAAAAACTTATGGGTTGATGACGATATGGTTATGAGTAAAAATCAGGCAAAATAATTTTTTTAATTAAGCCATATTTCATGCTGTAAAAAAGAAAATGCCCACTGTGAAGTGGGCATTCATCTCATCAGGCTACGGCAGGTTTGCCGCTGATCTTGCGCCACAGTTTGAATGGCAGGCGGTAGATAAAGCGCAGCATGACCAAAGTCAGCAAGACTTCAATAAAAGTCGCGATGAACGCAAAGAAGCTGTTCCAGCGCGATTCACGGCGGCGGAACTTGGCGATCATGCGGTCATGGCTGATTTCTATGCTGTCATAGAAAGTCGGTACGACCAGCAAGGTCAGGAAGGTGGAAGTAATCGTCCCACCTATGATGGCAATCGCCAGCGGACGGTAAAACTCACCGCCCTCACCCAGGCCTATCGCTACTGGCAACATACCGGCAATCAGCGCAAAGGTCGTCATCAGGATAGGACGCAAGCGCTTGCGGCCAGCATACATGAGCGACTCTTCACGGTCATAACCTTCTTCTTCCCGCTTCCTCGCGCAATCAAGCAAGAGAATCGCGTTCTTGGCGACCAGACCCATGAGCATGATGATGCCAATAAAGCTCATGAGGTTCAGCGTACCCTTGGTCAGCAGCAAGGCAACTACCACCCCTATCAGGCTCAAAGGCAGGGACAGCATGACGGCAATAGGTGCTGTGAATGAGCCGAACTGCATGACCAGAATCAGGTACATCAGGCCTATGCCGGATACCAGCGCGATGGTCATTTCAGTAAACAATTCTTTTTGCGAACGTGCAGCTCCACCCAGTTCTATACCAAAACCAGTCGGGAAGTTCATGGCCCTGGCGATCTTCAGGGCCTCGGTTGTGACTTCGCCAGAAGACTTGCCCTGTGCATTGGCAGACACTTCTATCATGCGTTTGCCATCGGTATGCTGGATCTTGGCGGGGCCCTTGCCCATGGTGATCTTGGCAATCTGCTCCAGTGGCACCATCTTGTCACTACCAGCTACGGCAATCGGCAGGCGTTCTATGTTTTCTGCGCTGATCCTGTCGTCAGGGTGCAGGCGCACAGCCACGTCACGCGCTTCACCAGTAGGATCGACCCAGTCACCAATCTCAACGCCGGCAAAAGCCACGCGCAATGCCTGGGCCGCATCATTGACCGAAATACCGAGGGAATTTGCCAGGCCACGGTCAAGCTCTATCTGCAATTCATCCTTGGGGTCTTGCTCAGACAAACCTACATCCACCGCGCCAGGAACTTTGCTGAGCTGCCCCATGAAGTCAGTGGCAATCTCGGTCAGTTTTCTGGAGTCAGGGCCAGAGAACCTGATCTGCACCGGTTTTCTGGCACCATTGCTGAGATCATCCTGCACCACATATTCTGCACCAATAATCGTAGCCACCAGTTTGCGCAATTCTATGCCGACTTCAGTAGCCGAGCGCTTGCGCTCGGTACTCTTGCCGATATCGACATATACCCGTCCGCCACCGGCATTGATCACGCTGTTGGTGGCCTTGGTTTCTTTGATGGTACGGGCAAGCTCGGCGGCTTTTTCCACCTTCATGCGGCCATAATCAAGACTGGCACTGGAAGGAGTACGCACATCAATGACCAGGGTACCATTGTCAGACACAGGCAGGAAACTGGTACCACCTTTGGTCGCATGCAAGGCGATGGCACCGGCAAAACTCAGCGCCGCAATCAGGGCCATCCAGATGCGGTGATGCAAGGCCCAGGCTATGACATTGCCGTAACGATCAGCCTGGTGATCAAACCAGGCATTGAAACTGGCAAGCAGTTTACTGATACCACGCTTGGGTTCAAGGTGATGGCCAACCGGGTCACCCCAATAAGCCGACAACATAGGGTCAAGCGTAAATGAAATAAACAAACTGACCAGCACGGAACTGGCAACCGTCAGCGCAAATGGCCTGAACCATTCACCAGAAACACCGGGCATGAAAGCCACGGGGATAAACACGGCAATGATGGAGAAGGTGGTGGCAGCGACGGCCAGGCCTATCTCCTTGGTACCATTGCTGGCAGCAGTGCGGCGGTCTGACCCCATTTCCATGTGACGCACGATGTTTTCCCGCACCACAATCGCATCATCAATCAATACACCGATTGCCAGTGACAGGCCCAGCAGGGTCATGAAGTTCAGGGTAAAGCCGCACAACCACACCGCGATGAAAGCGGCAATCACCGAAGTCGGCAGACTCATGGCCGTGATCAGGGTAGAACGCCATGAATTGAGGAAGACATACACCACAAAAATCGTCAACACCGCACCAAACATCAGGGATTCGATGACGTTGTTCAGGCTTGATTGCGCATCCTTGCCGCCGTCTTGCGTGACCTCCAGCTTGCTGCCTTTGGGCAGGGTCTTGTTGATCTCTTCTATCAGGTCGCGCACTTTATTGGCAACGGTGACAGTACTGGCATCGCGCGAACGGGTGACCGAGATACCGACATTGGGGTTGCCATTGCGCACACTGAAACCACCTATCTCGGCAAAGCTGTCAGCAATCTCGGCCACTTGCGCGAGCCTGACCAGGTCAGTACCACGACGCTTGATAACGATATTCTGAAATTCTGCCGGTGACTCTATGCGGCCTATCAGGCGTATGCTCTGCTCCTCCAGCTTGCCGCGCACCTTACCTACTGGTGCCGTGGTATTCTGATTGCGCAAGGCTGTCACCACTTCACCGACCGAGACATTGTATTCACGCAGTTTTTGTGCGTGCAGCAGCACGGTCAATTCACGCCGCAATGAGCCATTCACACTGACGGTGGCAACGCCATCGATGCCGCGGAATTTATCCGACAACTCATCCTCCGCCAACCGTGAAATCTCGGCATGACTGAGTGTGCTGGACGACAGTGCCATCTGCATGATGGGCTGCGCCGACGGATCACTGCGCTCCAATATCGGTTCGCGCATTTCTGTCGGCAATTTATAGCGCACAGATGCAATCGCATTGCGTACCTCGTCCGAGGCTTCAATCAGGTTTTTATTGAAGTTAAAAACAATAACGACTTGCGCCCGGCCTTCAAACGCTGTCGAACGCACCTGATACACGCCAGTAATGCTTTGCAGTGATTTTTCGAGACGGTTGATAATCTCGCGCTCCACCGTTTCGGGTGATGCACCAGGATAGGGGATGCTGACCACCAGTACCGGTTCTTCCACATCGGGTATCTGGTTGACCTTGAGTTTCTTCAGCGCCAGCAAACCTATGCACATGAGGGCGATGATAATCACTATCATCGCAATCGGGCGTTTAATACTAAAATCAGAAAGGAACATGATTATTTCCCTTGTGGATTGGCAGTCGCAGCTGGTGTGGAAGCTGCTGCAGTCAGATCAGCCCCGGCGGTAGCAACCATTTTCACCTTCTGGCCATCTACCAGAGTCGAAACCGGATTGCGTATGACCTTGTCGCCATCCACCAGACCACTGCGCACTTCAAAATCACCACGGCGCGGGTCACGCTCGCCTATCACGATGCTGATTTTTTTGACCATGCCATCCTTGACACGCCAGGCATAAGCCTTGTCACCGTCGCGCAGCAGGGCTGTGCTCTTGATCATCAGGGTCTGGGTAGAACCCGTCTCTATGCGGCCTTCTGCATACAGGCCGGACACCTTGGGAGGGGTCGCATCAGCAAAAGCGACCAGCACTTCGACCTGCCTGGTGGTGGCGTTGGCTGCCATATCAACACGTTTGACCTTGCCTGCAAACTGCTGGTCGCCATAACCATTGACGCGAAAACTGACCGCCTGACCTATCTTGACATTGTTGACCTTGTCGGCAGACAGCAAGCCTTCAAAGCGCATGCTGGTCGGGTCGATGACCTTGACCAGTTCCTTGCCTATCTGGGCGGTATCACCTGCCGAGACCTTACGCTCGCTGACAACACCATCAAAGGGTGCGCGCACTTCCGTACGCTGCATTTGCTGGCGCGCCTGCACTGCACGCGCCTTGGCGGCTACCAGGTCACTCTGGGCATTGTTACGGCGTATTTCTGCATCTTCCAGTTGCTGGGTCGAGGTCATGCCGGAGGCACGCAAGGTCTTCAGGCGCTGAAACTGGCGCTCAGCCTGCTCCAGTGTCTGCGCCGAGGCCCTGGCGGCTTCTTCAGCTGAATTAAGGCTGTCGCGTATCGAAGTATCATCAAGACGCACCAGCAAGTCACCACGCTTTACAGTCTCGCCATTTTCTTTCAGCACCTGTAAAACGACTGTAGATAATTCCGAGCGCAGGTCTGCCTTGCGTTCTGGCTGTATCGAGCCGGTAATCACGGGCCCGGATGAGAGCGCACTATTTTGTATGGTTTGCAAGTCTTCTTCAGTAACCAGCAAGGGACTGTCTGGTATCTTGGCGCTGGCAGGCTTTGCGCTTGCCGGGCTAGTACCTGCACTGGCCTTGGCCTGATCCGAGTCCTTGCCATCTTTTCCTCCCTTGCTGCATGCCGTCAATGCCAGGGCAAGGGTAAGAAAAATCAGACTGGGTCGCAACATGGTGGTTCTCCGTATATTTATAATAAATGTTTCGCTAAGAAGCTGATTTGTAACAAAAAGTTCCAACTCTTGCCAAGTATCTATGAGCATGCAGGCAAGTGTCAATCATGCATTTCCAGCGACATTACCAGCTAGCAACACTCCCCCTTTGTCGCTTACTTATGGGTGAATTTCTTGCATTTCGATCACAAGTCCGGTAGGCTCCCGCCTCCTGCGTATCTATCAAGCTCTCATTGTGTCTGTTATTGTTTCTGTTCAAGCGCCTGCACCAGCTTCACCGCCCGTCTTACTGATTGTTACTGATGTTTTTGGCAATACGCCAGCGGTTGCCAGTTTTGCCCGGCAATTTCCCCTGCCCTGCCTGACCGTTTCGCCTTTTAGTGGCGAGAAAACACAATACCCGGCAGAAACACTGGCTTATCACGCATTTATTGCCGAAGGCGGCGTTGCTGCCTATGCCGAAAACCTGGCCCGTATCATAGAAGAGCATCAATCCAGCCTGCGTTATGCGATAGGCTTTAGCGCCGGAGCCAGTGCACTCTGGCTCAATAGCGCCATGCCGGCCATGGCTGGCCTGCAGCAAGCCGTGCTGTTTTATGGCTCGCGCATACGCGATCATCGCGAGGTAAAACCTGTTTGCCCAATGCGCCTGATTTTTGCCGAGCAGGAAGCAGCCTTTGAACCGGCAGAGCTGGTAGCCGACTTGCGACGGCGGAATCAGGATGCAGAACTGGTCAAGGGCAGCAAACATGGCTTCATGAATCCCTATTCCGCTGGTTTTTGCCTGAAAACCCAGGAACGTTTTATGAAAGAGTTGCTTGATCTGACGCAAATCAGCGTTGCAGCATGAATAAAGACCCTGCTTGTAGCTGGCTGGCAAGATTGAGTTTCACACCCTATTCCCCTATACTTCGCACGCGTGACACAATCACCGCCCTGCGTTTTTGATTGCACCAACCCGTGATCAAAGACAGTTTTATTTGCATGACAACACCACTATTTAACTAACTTTTTTTGCGGCACCAGTGCATCTGCCTGATCTGGCAGCTCGTCTGGTTGATCCGCGCGGAGCCATAAGCATGACCGCTTTTGTATTTAATGAAATCAATTTCGACGACCACGAACAAGTCGTGTTCGCATCCGAAGCCAAATCCGGCTTGAAAGCCATCATCGCAGTCCACAACACCAATCTTGGCCCGGCCATGGGTGGCTGCCGCATGTGGAATTATGCAGATGAAGCCGAAGCCGTACGTGACGTATTGCGCCTGTCGCGCGGCATGACCTACAAGAACGCCGTTGCTGGCCTGCCTATAGGCGGCGGCAAGAGCGTCATCATCGGCAACCCGAAAACTGACAAGACTCCTGCCCTGTTTGAAGCCCTGGGTGAAGCCCTGGAGCGCCTGGGTGGCCGTTATGTCACAGCAGAAGACGTAGGCACCAGCCCGGCTGACATGGCCAATGTTGCGAGCAAAACCAAATACGTTGCCGGTCTGGGTGACCGTGGCGACCCATCCCCTTACACCGCACTGGGCTGCTTCGTTGGTGCCCAGGCTGCAGTCAAACACCATTTAAAGCGTGACAGCTTTGATGGCCTGACCGTGGCCCTGCAAGGCCTGGGTCATGTCGGTTATGACTATGCGCGCCAGTTGAAAGAAGCCGGTGCCAAACTCATCGTTACCGACATCGACCAGGGTGCACTGAAACGCGCGCAAGAAGAACTGGGTGCGGAAGTCGTCGCCATCGACGCCATCTATGATGTGCAAGCCGATATCTATGCACCATGCGCCCTGGGTGCAACCCTGAACCCGGACACCCTGTCACGCCTGAAAGCGAAGATCGTTGCAGGTGGCGCCAACAACCAGCTGGCAACACCAGAGATGGGCGAACTCTGCCGTCAAAAAGGTATCTTGTATGCGCCTGACTTTGTCATCAATGCCGGTGGCATCATCAAGGTTTGCTACGAATACCTGAACACCCCAGAAGACGGCATGGTCGCCCATGTACGCCGTATCGGGGAAACCCTGGCAGAAGTATTTGCCCGTGCTGACGCAGAAGGCTTGCCGACCAGTGTTATTGCTGACCGTATTGCCGAAGCAAAATTCAGGAAATAACTTTTAAAGTTAAAAATTTTTGGCTATACCTTGAAAGAAAAAACCGCCGGACACTTTGTCTGAGCGGTTTTTTTCATTTAGACAGGGTCTTTTTCACACCAAGGCTTCCCTGACACATCAAATGCCGCGTTAAGACAACAAATGTGACTATTTCATCCTTGAAATAATTTACTCTATTCGCTATTAATGAAATCACGAGAAAGCCAAAGAGAATTCTTTCATTGATCAATTCCATGTGAGGGCATGAGTGGTTCTCGCCAATGTCACATCTGTAAAGCATGTTTTTACTCTTGCAGTAAATCAGGGACCCTATTTTTGATTTGCGTCTATTGCAGATCCCGCAATGCCAAATGTTTTTCCATATTTCAACCCGAACAATGCTGTTTAACCTTGATATGAAAGCTGGTAGCTGAAAAGGTAACGTTTTTGGCAAACACACTTTCGGCATGACTTTTGTTTTCGGCTAAAAAGGAAATGAAAATGAAGAATCTGAAAATCGCTACCCGGCTCTGGTCAGGATTTGGTTTTGTCATCATGCTATTGGTGGTCTTAGTACTGCTATCCGTTTCGCGCATGCGTCAAGCTGAGCAACGGATGGACAATATGCTGGAAGATCGTTACAAGAAGATTACACTGGCTACAGAAGTAAAATATAACGTATCACTAATACATCAACAAATGCGTAATGCCATCATAGCTATTAATGGAGAGGGGGTGAAAAGCGCTATCGAAACCATGAATGCAATACGGGCAAAAAACAAGGAATTGTTAGATGCCTTCGACAAAATCATCAACGTACCCAAGGCACGTGAAATCTTTAATGCTATTACCGACGCCCGCAGCAAGGACCTTGCGGCGCAAAAAGAATTGCTGACAATGCTGGAAGCAGGAAAACAGGATGAGGCGAAGATATTTCTCTCCCAAGTAGTGCGACAAACGGAGCAAACCTACATCAA
Source organism: Undibacterium sp. YM2 (assembly GCF_009937975.1). NCBI lineage: Bacteria > Pseudomonadati > Pseudomonadota > Betaproteobacteria > Burkholderiales > Oxalobacteraceae > Undibacterium > Undibacterium sp. YM2. Next base: position 1,329,523 of record NZ_AP018441.1, on the reverse strand, counting down.
ACTCTTAACTGAAATGATAGATCTCCAGGCCGGAAAAATGGCAGAGGAAGCAAAATTCAGTAAAGCTGAATTCAGAAATGCACAGCAACTGATGTTTGGGATTACTCTCGTCGCTTTGGTGCTGTCTCTTGTGATAGCCCATTCCATCACACGTGGCATCACAAAACCGATGAATGAAGCTGTCAGTTTGGCAAGGCAAGTAGCAGACGGTGATCTTACAGCTAACATCCAGTCCAACTCAAGCAATGAAACTGGTCAATTGATGCTGGCATTGAAGGACATGAACAGCAGCCTGAACAAGATTGTCCGTGAAGTACGCAACGGCACGGATGTGCTCGTTACGGCATCTGGGCAAATTGCCATTGGAAATCAGGATCTGTCTTCGCGAACAGAAGAACAAGCCAGTTCACTTGAAGAAACCGCGTCTTCAATGGAAGAGCTGACATCAACGGTTAAACAAAATTCTGACAATGCACGCCAGGCGAATCAGTTGGCCAGATCCGCGTCGGAAGTTGCTATCAAAGGAGGATTAGTGGTCTCACAAGTCGTTGACACGATGGGATCCATCAATGAATCTTCAAAAAAGATAGTCGACATTATTGGTGTAATTGATGGTATCGCTTTTCAAACCAACATCCTGGCACTCAATGCAGCAGTTGAAGCCGCACGTGCAGGCGAACAGGGCCGCGGGTTCGCCGTAGTCGCTGCTGAGGTACGTAACTTGGCGCAACGTTCGGCAGCCGCTGCCAAGGAAATTAAGTCCCTGATCGGTAACTCGGTGGAACAAGTCGAAGTCGGCGCCAGGCTCGTCAGCCAGGCGGGAGTGACCATGAATGAGGTTGTTGCCAGTGTCAAACATGTAACTGACATCATCAGTGAAATCACTTCAGCCAGCGATGAGCAAACATCGGGGATTGAGCAAATCAACAAAGCAATCATCCAAATGGATGATGTAACTCAGCAAAATGCCGCTTTGGTGGAAGAAGCCGCAGCTGCATCAGAAAGCATGCAGGAACAGGCTACGAATCTGGCGCGCGTAGTAAGCGTATTCAAGATCATGGCGAGCCAAGAGAACATGCCTCCCCAGTTACGAACCAAAAACAACAACATGCGCCCCGGGACCTTACTCGCCATTTCATAGCGCCGATAAAATCTTGTGTCTGTCAAAATTCCTTTTTGAATTTTTCAGTCATGCTCTCAAGCGCTACTTCATGAACAGTCGATTGTATCCGTCTCAATTGTATTGATCTGTATCTATTTTCAATTCTCTAAAAACCTTACTCTAGTTTTGATGGTAACTATGGTCAGGCTTGCATTTCCATGCACTACTTCACGTGCAGCAAAGAAAAGAAGCCTGGTACTATTATTTCAAACACTGGAGCAAGACGATGACTATGCTGTCAAATATCCGTATGCTGACCCATTACAAAGCATGGGCAGATGATAAATTTTTTTCCATGCTGAGTGTCTTGCCAGAAGAAGAGATACTGCGCCCACGCCTGACACGCTTTGGCAATATGCTGCATACACTGAACCACGTGTATGTGATAGACGATGTCTTCCGCGCCCATTTACTGGGTCAGTCGCATGACTATCAGGACCGTAATACCGCGACGACACCGCCATTTCATGAACTGTGGAATGCATCAAAGCAGATGAATGAGTGGTACAGGAACTTCACCAAAGACTTGAATGAGGATGATCTGGAGCGCGTCATCCATTTTAATTTCATCGGTGGTGGTGAGGGTGTCATGAGCTGCCAGGAAATGCTGCTGCACGTCGTCAATCATGCTACCTATCATCGCGGTTTTGTAGGCGATATGATGTACCAGGCCAAGGTCATGCCGCAATCGACTGATTTGACTGTGTTTGTCAGGGACGTGTTAAGGGCTTGAAACTTTTATGTGAATCCCGGGTCAATTGAGTGCGTGCTTGAAACGTATTGCTTTCAAGCTTACACTCATCAATGTCTATAGTGACCCTGAAGATCATGACCATACTTACCACTGCACGCCTGCGCCTGGAACCAATGACCGACAGCCATTTTGAAGGTTTGTTCCGCATGAACAGCCAGCCTGAAGTCATGCAATACATCACCGGCAAACCAGATACGCCCGAGGATACACTGGCAATGATAGAGCGCGTCAAGGCACGCTGGATAGATTATGGTTTTTCCTGGTGGAGTTTCATAGAGATAGCCAGCAATGAAGTCATCGGTGCTGGCTGTATACAGTATCTGGGCCGCGACCCGGCCAATCCTTTGGAAACTGGCTGGCGTCTGCGTAAGGAAAGCTGGAACCAGGGCTATGCATCGGAGGCTGCACGCGCCATGGCGGCATTCGCCTTTGACAAGCTCAAGGCTGAGTCACTGTGCGCGGTCTGTCACCAGGACAATCATGGATCAGCCCACGTCATGAAAAAGCTGGGCATGCAATATCGTGGCATAGAACGCTGGTATGACATGGACACTGCCGTCTATTCCATGGACAAGGCAGGCTGGCAAACAGCAAATAAGGTCTAATCTGCCGCAACAATAATGCGGTTACGGCCAGCTTCCTTCGCGCGGTACAAGGCCATGTCACTCGATGAGAGCGAGACATCGGCATCAATATCGCTGGCCTGCATGAGGGAAATACCTATGCTGACCGTCACCGGGATGAGTTGGGTATGCGCATTGACTGGGGTGTCCAGCAATTGTTTTTGTACACGCTCTGCAAAGATGGTGGCATCGGCAATACCTGTGCCCGCCAGCACGACGGCAAATTCTTCACCACCTACCCGGCCCGCATAATCACTCTTGCGCAATTCATCATGCAGGATATGGGCAAAATGCCTGAGCACCAGGTCACCTACTGCATGTCCATAGGTATCATTGATGAGTTTGAAATTATCCAGGTCACACATCAGCACCGCCGCGGCTTTGCTGGCACCGCGCTGTATGCGCGCCAGTTCTTCTTCCATACGGGACATGAAGCTGCGCCGGTTAGGAATTTGCGTTAAAAAATCTATGGTTGCCAGTTCCTGCAACTCTTGTTCTATGCGTTTGTGTTCTGTGACATCGTTGATGAAACCATGCCAAAGCGTAGCGCCATCAGGCAGGCGGCGCGGCCTGGCATCCATCTGACGCCAGCGCATGCCTTGCTGTGGCAGGTTAACGCGGTATTCCAGATGCAGGTGCTCCAGCCTGCTGGCTGATTTCAGAAGGGCATTACGGTAAGCGGGGAAATCATCTGCATGAATACGCGCGTGCACCAGTTGTATGGCTTCTGGCATTTGTGCAGGGATTAATTCATAGATATCACGCACACCTTCGCTGAGATAGGTGAAGCGCTCTGCGCCGTCGCTATCCATGCGATATTGATAGGCCAGGCCAGGCACTTCATTGGTCAGGCAGGTCACCAGGTCAGCGCTCTCTTGCAGACGTTGTGACAAAATACGCATGGCCGTGATGTCTGTCGTGGTCCCTATCATGCGCAAGGGGCTGCCATCTTCTGCACGACTGACTACCTTGCCACGGCTGGATATCCATTTATAACTGCCATCCTTGCAACGCACCCTGTGCTCGACGGCATATTGTTCAGTGAGTCCGTCAAAATGCGCCTGTATGGTCGCCTGTACATAGGAACGGTCATCAGGATGCAAGCGCGCATAACTGTCTTCTATGCGCCCGGTGATTTCCGCATCGGCATAACCGAGTATGGCTTTCCAGCCTGGCGAATAATGTATTCGCCCACCAGGCACATCCCTGTCCCAGATGCCGGTGCCACTGCCCTCTATCGCCAGTGCCATACGCAGCATATTGGTCTGGCTTTGTTCAGCCAGCGATTTTGCCTGCCGGGCTTTTTGCTGCGTGCGCTTGTGTTGTATGAGATTAGCGATCAGGCTGGCAAGCTCTTGCAAGGCTTGCTGATTGGGCTTTTCTTCAATTGCCCCATTCTTTGCAAAGAAATACAAGCCACCTGACTGCCTGTGTTCATCATTGGAAATAGGTATCTCAGCTAACAGCCAAAGGCCGTGGTCTTGTGCGAGCACCTGTAATCGACTGACATGCTTGCCATGTTCAGGAATTGCGCCTTGTGGATATGCATCTTCGACCACGGCATACATATTGCGCATGTCATCAAGGCAGGCCTGGTGCACATTTGAAGCAAGCAGCAAATCAGCCTCAATACCACGCACCGCGATAGCAGACAGCAAACCGGAATAATGGGCATCCAGGCTGCTGACTATGCGAAGCAAACTATCCGTCAGCTCAGTATTGCGCGCAATATCATTCATGCATAGACGATACAGGTCGAGCATGTGCTGACCGTCTTCATTGCTCTTGTGCAAATTATCCAGACTCATATTTACCCGGCATTCCTGATCAGAGTGTGCTTGCACGTATTTAGCAGGCCCGCTATACCGGCATGACATATCGGGCTAAGTGCAGGTCATTACCAGCAGAGATCGGTAATATCCTATTTGATCATATACCAAAGAGAGGAGGCGTGATGGCGAGCAACAATTTTTAATACAAATATTGAATACAATGTGGTGTTGCACTATTTTGCTGAGATTAATACAACAGTAAATTGCTTGAAAGAATTTACGGTGTTCATCAAAGGCCGCGTAAATGAATACAGCCAGTTGCAGCTTTTTGGCGCATGAAGGCGGCAACCTCATCGTCCCATGTTTGCGGATTCAAAGTTGCCGAACTGCGGGTAATGAAGCGACGCATTGGTCTACGATCAAACGCCTGTGCCAGCAATTGTTGCATGTCATTCAATACACTTGGATTGATATGCAAGCCTTGAGCAACTCGCTCACTAACCATATTTACTTGCTGCAATATGGCGTTCTCCCGTCTGGGATCACCTTGCACGGCGATTTCATAAAAAGAACTAAGCACCGCAAAAGTAGGCCGCACATCTTCCAACAAGCTAGCTTGCAACCGGTCGTGCCCGTCCAATACCAGATAAGCATTTAGGCCGTGAATGTACCAGACGAGTATTGGTGGCAATTGTCCATTACGAACCAATTTTCGCCACCACTTGACGCGCCCACTATCCTTGTGTTGCGGGGCAAACAAATTCAACACCTGCCCGTTACCATTCAAGTTCCAATCCAGATAAACTGTAGGCGCATGCAACAACTGCATATCATCGCCATCGCGCTGCCAGCCGCGCAAGCGATAGCTACCACACCAATGTGGATGATAAATTTGGGTACCGTCGCAATATTCCAGCGACCATAAACCGTTGGACATACAGTTAATATCAGCAGTACGAAGGACCCGAACAAAATATCTAAACCATAACTTCAATTGCTGATCAGGAGTAAATTCGTTGATACGCTGAACCTCAGTTGAGCTAATTGAAGGGAGCCAGTTTTGATGTTGCGGCAAATTGCGATAGATAGTGACGCCGTGATAACCATCAAGTATTTCTGCCCACAGAAGACTCAAATCTCCCGCATCCAAACGCATCCGTCTGTCGAATGCAGTACGCAAACGCAATGTCGGCCTGGGCGCATTACTGATCGATAGCAATAGCCCTTTCCACTGCCCATACTCTCTCTCATAGTCGCCGGTATCGTCTTGATAATGAATGTTGATCGCCATATTGCAATTCTCAATTACAGGAAAATCCGATTACAAACCCTGTCGCTTCAATTCCTCAATCTCAAAATCACCATCATCGACCAAACGCTCTCCGCCAGGAAACTTGCCCAAACCCAGTATTCTGCCCATGGACAACAACAGGCTTTGTCCTGATGCCAGACGATCCGGTACCAGTTGATAGACTGGATCACTGAATGCCGCAGCCGGAGTCGTGAACTTCCAGCCCATATCCTTGAACTGGGCCAACACATCATCAAGCCACAGGGCATTGATCAGATTGTGATGCATGAGCAGGACTTGTGGAATATCGCGCCCCTGCAATTGCCACGACAAGGCGCGATAAGCTTCGGCGCGCTGGCGTATATGAGCCAGGTAAGCGCGCTTGATGGCGCTCACATCTGCCTGGGGATTTTTGCCCAGCACTTCTACCAGTTTCTCATTCAGGCGCCAGTCGCTGGTATCCAGGCTGACATAGGCATTACGGTAGTTATGCTGTTTCAAAAAGCTGCGCATGCCATCGCGCTTTTCTGGCGTATTACCTTCGCGCAGATAAGTATAGCGATACCATTTCTGGTAGCCGGGCAAAGTACTGATGATGGCATCGCAATCAAGGATTTCCTTTTGATATTGTGCAAGACTAACTTTGTCGCTATGCAGGTCAGGATGACTCATGCTGTGGTTGCCGACAGCATGCCCCGCATCGCCCCAGGCTTTGGCCAGCGCATAACCGGCAGGCTGAGTGGCTGCATAATTGGCAGTGACAAACAGGGCAGCAGTGACACCATGTCTGGACAGCGCCTTGAGCATGGCCAGATTGCGCTGCTCAGGGCTCAGCCTGGGCGTCTGTTCCAGATTGGGGCCATCGTCGATAGTGATAGCCACTGTTTGCGCATGCGCTATATTAAGGAACCCAAAAAAGGTAAAATTAAGCGAGAGTGCAAAACATATTTTTAGAAATTTGTGCATGTATTTTATAAAGTGACTTGTAACAAGTTTTGTGTGTTCTCTGATTTTATATGTCTTTTCACATTTCGATCGACCATCAAATGCGGATAATGAGCAATTCAATTCAGCGGTTTTCTTTTTTGATCACCTGCCTCTGTCTGTCAGCAGCAGTAAGTGCCGAACCTGCATTGGCATCCGTATCTGCGCCAGCGAGGCAATGGGTCAGCGGTTCATATGTCAATATCAGAACCGCAGCAAAAAAAGACGCGCCGGTGAGTGCGACACTGATTATCAATACCGAAGTCAGATTGCTTGCGGCGCGTGATGATTTTTGCGAAATTAGCTGGGAAAATAATCAACACGGGTTTATTGCCTGCAAATTTCTCAGTACTAAACCAGTCACATTGGCCGAGCTATCTTCAAAGAAATTGGCAAATGGCGCAACTGATCCATCACTTTCTGCGCGCGCTTTTTGGCTGCAACCTGGCTATGACAGATTGATGGCAGTTGCCAGTTATTTCGAAAACACTATGTTACCGGAAAAGCAACGTGAAAGCGAAAGAAAATATGCTGAATCCGGTGGCGCAGAAAATTCTGAAATCAAGCGCTTCCCTATTCCTGAGTTGAATGCAATGCGTGCCAAATTAGCCGCCGGAATAGTTGCGCCAAAAGAAATCGCAGAACTCGCCAGCAATTGGGATGGATCACCTTTAGGAATGCTGCCTTCGAGCGCACTTCATCAGTGGGTATATCACCAAATAAGGCTGACCAAGGTTCCATCTTCATTTTTTCAAAGCACAAACGAGCTTGCCAGTCCCAAGACTACACCAGAAAAAATTAGCGCCCAATTCGGCATTCCATGGAAACTGGCTGTCACTGCACCACCGTTCTGGGGCGGTGACAATAATAGTGGTCCCTCAAAAAATGGCATCTGGGACATGGGTGAAATTTCGCAGAGACTGGATCGGCCAATCTATACCATCGGCATGAATGAAAAAGCGGAGCTAGTGCAAACTAGCTCTACGATAGACTATCGTGAAATACCTGGTGGAGATACGTCGCCATGTGTTGGCAATCCTCATATACTCTGGCCAGTAACAGACTCGCAAAACGCTACTCATATTCAGGGCTTATTCCGCTCCAACAAGGCCCTGAATCTGTCCAAGGCAAAGTCAACTGTCAAGCTGCAGGTTTTATTGCAACCCAAGTCCTTACCGGCAGATCCTCATTTTATCCGCGCACTGACCAGGTATATTGATCTTGATGGTGATGGCATTCCAGACCTTGCCTTGTGGGATGGCATCAATACTCAAGTTGGATTGGGTGACAACAGCGAGTACCATTTAAAACTAATTTTCGTCAATGTGCTTGGACGCTGGCATTTTCTCGACTTCGATGAGGATGACCCGCCATGCGGTTGCTGAGATAACCATAAAGGCGAAAAACAGGAAATTCAGTCTGTCACATAATCATTATCTTTACGATCAACTTTATCAATCAGCATGAACTGCTGACCATTCCATTGATAAGTTGCGGCTTGCTCGCCTGGTGTGGCAGATACTGCCAATAAAGATTTCTTATTTCCGGCGGCATCATAAGTCCACTCAAATGCCCCGGCTACCAGGGTTTGCAGCAGCTTGTATTCGCCCTGAGCCAGGCCATATACCTGCAGCTCTTCATAGGCAGCACCTTGCTGTATCTTGAGGATGAAGACTGGTTTACCTGCCAGTGTGAATTCGGTATGCAACTGCAGGCGGGGGTTATAACTATCGGCAAACTGCTTTTGCGAAACGACCCGCCAGGCTTGCTTTTCTTTTTTTAGTATGCTGACCGTGCTGGAGATTCCAGCCTTGCTCTTGTTGCCGGGCTGGCTTACCGCTTTGCCGGACCAGGCGATGATCTTCCATTCATCCTGCGTGCTGAGCACGCTGTAATTCTCGAAGTCACCTACATTTTCCTTGTTCAATGCAGGGATTGCGTCTTGCTGGGAAAGCGGGCTGACTACGTTTTTTTCGACAGGCTGACAGGCTGTCAATGTCGTCAGGATGAACAGTGAAAACAGCTTTTTTTTAAGTTGCATGAATAGAGAAGGCCAAAGGATTTTCTTTTGATGCCCGTGCAAATTGCAGGTGCGCAACAAAAACAATATACGATAGCATAACATTAAGCTTTAACAGCTGCACAAGCTGACTGCATCCATGCAAATTCTCATTTCATTTCTTGTATGGCAGCTTATAATTCCTGAGCTGCACTGATGTATCTTCACTCCCTCTTACACTTGTCCTGGCACACTGCTTTCCAACCGAAATAAAACTGAAGGAGATATCAGCATGAGTATCGTAAGCTCACACGAACCTGGTGCCTTTTGCTGGGTAGAACTTGGCACCAATGATCAAAAAGCTGCAAAAGCATTTTATGGCGAATTGTTTGGCTGGGGACATCAAGACAATGAGATGGGGCCGGGAAGCTATTACACGATTTTCCAGCTCAAGGGCCACGATGCCGCAGCAGCTTATACCCTGGACCCGGAACAACAGGCAGGCGTGCCACCGCACTGGACTATCTATGTATCGACTGCAGATGCAGAGGCCACGGCAAAGCGCAGCGCAGAATTAGGTGGTGAAGTCGTGGTCCCGGCATTTGATGTGTATGACCTGGGCCGCATGGCAGTATTAAAAGATCCTACCGGCGCCTTCCATAACATCTGGCAACCGGGTAAAAATACCGGCGTAGGCATACACAATGAGGCAGGCGCTTTTTGCTGGGGGCAGCTCAATACCAGTGATACGGCGAAAGCAGAAGCCTATTACAAGGCCTTGTTTGGCTGGGGTGCCAGTACAGGCAGTGATGGCGCCATGACTTATACAGAATGGCAGCAACATGGCACTGCCATAGGCGGCATGATGGCTTTGCCAGATGGTGTCATGGCGCCTTCACACTGGCTCGCTTATTTCAGCGTTGAAGATTGCGATGCAACTGCCGCAAAAGCACAGGCCCTGGGTGCAGCGACTTATGTGCCACCAAGTGATATTCCAAATACTGGCCGCTTTGCCGTTCTGGCTGATCCTCAGGGTGCCGTGTTTGCGATTTATGAAGAAAATTAGCAGGAAAATTTGCCAGAAATTAGCAGTCACAGTCCCTGGTTTGCATGTGTCAAGCATGTGTCAATGCACTGATGGCGCGTGCCACACCAAGCCGGGGGCTGGACAAGACTTCTATACCCAGATCACTTAACTCTTCTGCCGCTGCTGCCATTGATGCCTGTGCCAGTACCACGACATCAATGCCAGCAGTTTTATCCAGCAATGCCGATCTGACCGCATCACTGATCGCCTGCAGATAAGCCTGCCTGTCACCTTGCAGGAAATACGCCCATGCTTGCTCAGGCAAGAGTGTAATGATCTCTATCGTTTTACCTGCAGCCCTGGCCGACTCCATCAGCAACTCCGTCGTTGGATCAAGCGTGCTTTCCAGCGCGGCGACCAGCAAAATGCGCGGCCCCAAAGCGACTGCGCGATCTGCCATGGCACGGTCTATCCTGGCCGTCCGCAAACCTGAACGCCCATTCATGCGTTCGGCAATCCCGCCTATGCTGGAACAGGTGCATACCACCATGCTCACCTTGGTTGCTGCACGATTTAAGGAAGCCGCATGCATCGCTGCCTCCACTTTTTGAATGACGGCAGCATCTGTTGCACCAAACTGCTGAGCAGCGGCAAGCAGGCTTTCATCAACATGATGGTGTACTTCAATCCCTGGAGCCAGTTCCTGCACCAGGGCATCAAAGCCCGCGACATGTACCGGTGAGGTATGTAAAAAAGCGAGCTGGGCCTGCATACGATCCTTAGCCTGGTATTTGCACAGTCAATTGAGTTTTTTCATATGAGCAACCAGTTGGTCGAGGGCAGTGCCCCAGCCCTGATGGAACCCCATTTCCATGTGTTTTTGCTTGTCTTCTGCGTTTTTATGCAAGACGACTGCTTTATACCGGGTTCCCGTTTCATGCGGCTCGAAAGTTATTATGGCAGTCATGAAGGAGTTGCCTGTAGGACGAAAACCTGGACCCAGTGCATCGGTGAACACAAGTTTCTTGCCAGGGATGACTTCGAGATAGCAACCGGCATTGTCGTGATCGACACCTTCAGGCGAACGCATGACCGTGCGGAAGATACCGCCAGCTTTCAGGTCTATCTCGCAATCCACGGTTTTCCACGGAGCAGGCGTGAACCATTCCAGCAAATGGGCAGGCGTAGTCCAGGCAGCCCATACCAAAGATGGCGGGATATCGACTATACGCTCCAGCACCAGATCAAATTTACCTTCTTCCGTCATTGCTTCAGACATCACGGTTCTCCTTTATCTTATTTAAGTAAGCATCGAGTTGGTTAAAGCGCTTTTCCCAATCGCTGCGCTGCGAAGCCAGCCATTGCTCTGCTTCTTTCAGGCCCACTGGTGCAAGTCGGTATGTCCTTACCCTGCCATTTTTTTCAGACACTACCAGACCAGAATGCTCAAGTACCCGCAGATGCTGGGTAAATGAAGGCAGGGCCATGTCGAATTCCAGCGCCAGCTCGCTGACTGCAGCCGGCCCCTGGCACAGGCGTGCCAGCACTGCACGCCGTGTTGCATCACCGAGGGCAGAAAACAGATGATCGAGTTGAGTTTGCTGGTTTGACATGCGGATAATATAGCGCAAACCAATACTTAGGTAAATACCTTTATATTGAATTTTCGCTACTGTGCGATTTTCTCTTCTGGCCGCATATTCCTGAGTTTTTGATCGAAGATATCTTGCAGATATTGATAACGGGGTGACAGGTATAAATAAACTGGCTTGAAAAATAAATCTTGCAGGTAATAGCTGCCTGCAGTGGCCTGGATTTCTTCCAGCATTTTCAACGCCAGCGATTTGGTCATGATGCAGGCGTCTCCCACTTTTCTTAGCACCATATAGGCGCAATCATGTTCTGAGCCTACTGCGATCAGATGATCCAGTTCCTTATGCGCGGCAATGGCCGCATTGCCGCGCACATAAAACACTTTGTGTCTGTTCAAGTCAGCCAGGGATTTCACGACTATATTTTTGTCATGCGTCAGCAAACTGAAACTCAGATAACCTAAAGCCGTAGGGACGCGGCTTGCCGCTGGTGCCAGATTCTGGAATTCTTCAAAGCGCGGCAACTCACCCGCTGTTTCACTATCTTGCAGCATCTTTACTGCACGGCCAGGTGGATAAGCAGTCAGGCTGCAACTCAGGCCGCTTTGCCTGCACAGTTTTTCCAATAAAATTTTGCTGTCTGCGAAGGCCTCACCGGCTTCGCTAAGCGAAGAAGAAAAGCGTAATATCTCGCGTTGCACGGGCTGTTCATGGGCGCTTGCAAAGACACAGGCACTACAGAAAAAAGTGAATAGAAATGCGCGCACGATGATGGGCTTTCAAACCGGGACAGGCATTTCGCGTTCTTGCTTAGTGACTATCAGTGATGGAGCCTTCCCTGCTCCAGTATTTAACAATTTTCAGTGGCTTACAAGAGGGACTTGTCGCCATGTTGCAAGACTGGTTCAGACTGGTCATTTTCATATTGAAACTTATGGCTATGACATATCAAATCCATCACCTTCTAAAACAATTTAACAATCATAACCATGCTCAATCAATATTGACTTGACGCCAAACACGGCCTCGAAAACGGCAGTCCTCGCTTCCAGCCATGCCAGACCAGCTTCATTAAACGTAACTGACTCAAGCAACACCAGAGGTTTGTCCTGATCTGTGAGCACAGCCTCGAAAGATATCCAGCCCGCCCCTTTGGCGCGCCGCAAAATATTAATCGTCAATTCAAGCAGGCGGGTGCGTTCAAAGACGATGACGCTGCCTGATCTAATCAGACCCATCGTTGCGCTATCTGTATCGTTCCAGGCCAGCAAATGGCAGGCCGGTGCACCCTGATAAAACTCCAGCAAGCTGGCTGGCAGAACAGCTTTGATATCGCCAGCCACTACCGCAGACGGGCCTAATTGCAAAGGCAAATCGGGGGTATTTAAATAAGGGCTATCATCCAGGATGCTGATACGCTTCATCGCGATAGACTCAACAGCCCGCCAGCCTTATCAGACTTATGCTGCCTGACGTTCGACAATCTCAGCTTCCAGCGCTTCTGCAGTACGTTCTGCATTATAGAGTTCCAGGTTCAGCAGACCCAGGCGCTTGGCGACTATGGTTGGCACCAGTGCCTGACCAGCGACATTGACTGCAGTGCGGCCCATATCAATGATAGGTTCCACAGCCAGCAACAGGCCGACACCGTCAAGTGGCAGGCCCACGGTAGATAAAGTCAGTGTCAGCATAACAGTGGCACCGGTGGTACCGGCAGTCGCGGTAGAGCCCAGTACAGAAACCAGGGCAATCAAGGCTAACTGCGTGACATCCAGATGCAGGCCATAGAATTGCGCGATAAAGATAGCCGAGATCGCCGGATAAATCGAGGCACAGCCATCCATCTTGGTGGTTGCTCCCAGCGGCACGGCAAAGGCAGCATATTCACGCGGCACACCGAGATAACGCTCGGTCACCCGCTCTGTCAGGGGCATGGTACCCATGGACGAGCGTGAGACAAATCCCAGTTGTACTGCAGGCCAGACGCCTGTGAAATACTGGCGCACGGACAAGCCATGCAACTTGACAAGCAATGGATACACCACGAACAAGACCAGCAACAAACCCACGTACACTGAGGCGCTGAAACTGGCGAGTGAACCCAGCGCATCCCAGCCATAACTGGCAACCGCGTCACCCAGCAGGGCCAATGTACCTATTGGTGCCAGGCGTATGATCCACCACAATATTTTTTGCACCACTGCGCCGACTGCATCGGTAAAACGCAGTAGCGGTTCTGCACGCTCACCGACCTTGAGTGCAGCGATACCCACTGCAATCGAGATCACCAGCAATTGCAAGACATTGAAACCCAGTTGGGTAGTGGCCACCGCCTTTTCACCCACCAGCTTGACTGAGCTGCTGGCGGTCATGCCCAGAATATTGCCCGGTAACAGTTGATTCAGAAAAGCCCACCATGAGCCTGTTCTTGACGGTGCACTGGCCTTGGCGACATCGACTACCGCACCCGCACTGGGATTTGCCAGCAAGCCTATTGTCAGTCCTATAGCTACCGCGATAAAGGCAGTAATCGCAAACCAGATCAAGGTCTGTGTTGCCAGTTGCGCTGCATTTTGCAAACGGCGCAGATTGGCAATACTGCTAACCACTGCCGTCAATATCAGCGGCGGGATCATGAGTTTCAAGAGGCCTACATAAGCATTGCCAATTGCACCAAGCGCAACCTGCAGCCAGTTAGCCTCGTTACCCTGGGTACCCATGTTGCGTGCTATCAGCCCCACCACTACCCCGGCCAATAAACCTATGACTATCTGCGGTCCGAAAGACTTCCACCAGCGTGCGCCATGCCCGCCGGGCAATGCTGATACAGTCGCCTTGTTATTTGAAGTTTGCATATCCAAATTCCCTGTGCTTCTGACATGATGATTAATGCCTGCCATGATGCACCAAAGACTGTGCTATTTGCAAATACAGAAATTCATCCCTGCAATGAGCTCAGCGCATAAGGAGAAATACGCCCGCGAATATGTCTACGAATATGCCTACGATTTAGCAAAATTCAGCAAGAAATCCCTGGATTGACCGAGCCAGCATCAACGGCTTTTTTGCTCGCACCCCCATTCAGGAAGCGCTCTATCAAGCCGCGGCGCACCAGCAAATGGTAGCTCAACAGGCAAAACAGGCTGGTCAGCACGATATTGCACATCATTCTTCCAACAGCGCCAAAAGGGCTGTGATATAGCAAGATACCAAAGCCTATCGTCCCCAGCATGTGCACCAGATAAACCCAGTAAGAACTGTCTGCCAGATAAGACAGCAAACGACTCTTACCAAGTAAGTACCGGAGGAACAAGCCTATCAGGGCAAAGCTCCAGAGCCAGCTCACGCTATTGTATAAATACGCCATGATGGTCTGCATGCCTGGGTTGGCAGACTCTGTATTGCCACCACTTTTGACCAGCGCCAGGAACACGACAAAGACCGGCAAACCAGCGCAAAGATATGACCAGCACCTGCGCTCAAAACGGGGCAGCAAATCTGCCTGAAAGCGATACAGGAAAATCCCGCAGCTAAAGAACATGCCGCTATGGATGAATTCTGCCGGGTGCGGCATGAAAGAACCCAGCGGCGTCACCATGCCATTGCGGTAAAAACTCCCGGCCAACGCCAAAGGTAATGTCAGAAGAAATATACCCCACCAGTTAGTGCACAGTATTTTCCAGGTATTGGCAAAACCATGTTGTAACGCCAATGGAATAAAGACCGACCAGCGCAGCAGCAGCGCATACACCAGGCAATACAGGAACAGGTAATAGATGAACCACAGATGCAGTAGCGACACCTGCGGTCTGCCAGGTACTTTCGGAATCAACTCAAAATCCACACCCATAGTCCCAAAAGCATTCAGATGCGCATACACTGCCACCAGCAAACTCATGAAAATCAGCAGTAAAGGCCAGAACACCATGAAAGGCCAAACCAGCTTGCGTACACGCTGACGCAGCATGGCTGCCATGCCACGCTTTGCCACCAACATGGCAACAAAAAATCCAGCCAGGATGAAAAACACAGGCATGCGAAAAGCATGGATGAAGACGATCAATAAGTCCGCCAGCACACTGGTCTGGCTATCGCGCCAGGGTGTAGGTGATGGATTGATCATATAGTTCACCGATACATGCACGACTATGCCCAGCCACATCATGATGGCCCGGAGATTATCAAGAGAATGCAGGCGTTGATCAGTGTTAGCAGTATTCATAGGGTAAGTTCAAGCTTAGCATGGGACAGCTCTGGCTGGCGTCTTGCTTATAGACGGTAAATCCAGTCGCTTTCATTTTTTCTGACATCGTTGAGCAATTGCTGTGGGCTGCGCCCTGATACTTCCTTGCAGTCGCGGATCAGGTGGGATTGGTCGGCATAACCCAGGGCATTGGCATGTTCCGCCCAGTTTGGAGTCTGCCCCTGCGCCAGGTCACTCAAGACCTGGCTGTGACTGCGCTTGGCACGCCATAAACGCGACAAACCCAGCAAAGGCAGGCCAGCTTCCTTCCTGACCCGTCTTTGTAACTGGCGCGCGCCTACACCAAGCAGGCTGCAACTCAGGCGTAGACTCAGATTCTGTCCCATCTTGCGCAAACGTGACCAGGGGCTGGAAAGCAGGGCGCTGCTGTTGTGTGCAACATGGCTTTCAATCAGCGAGCGCCGGTCAGCATGTGTATCTGCCAGCGCAACGGCCTGCAGCAACGCCAGCCCTGACGGATTCAATACCTCCATCGCGTCGACAAATCTGTCCTGCCCTGTCGTCAGGTCCAGTTCAAACAAGGCATGAAAGGCATCAGAGTAAAACACCGCCATGAAACTGTGCCTGTCACCGAGGTTCATCGACACCCCATACTGGCTCTGACAACCAGCCACAAATATCTGCGGCAAGCGCTGCTCACGCTTGATTTTTCCCTGCTGCAGCAGACTCACCTCACCTTCCAGCATCCAGGTGATGCAACAGAATGGCGTAGCAGGGTAACGATTAAGTTGATCCGGCCCCTCCAGATGACAGCCACGGGTATCCCGTACGATATACATCAGCACATGCTCAGCCGCCTGGCCACTGGCTGGCCAGATATGCGTTTGCGCTTTGAGAATAATGTCAGTCTTGTGCATGTAGTGGATGCTACCTGCTTACGTGATGGATGTATTGGACGTTTACGACATTTTTGAAGTTTTATGAGGGCCAGTGTTTGATTTGTTTAGGCATTGTTGGCAATTTGCTCAGAGCAGTTCGTAAGACATGTTTGCGTTGCGAGTGATGGACCAGCTGGGTGCATGAAGGGCAGTCACTTTAATAAGGACTCCCGTATGCGACGAACGCCACTGAGCTCCAGCCTGCGCTCACTGCTTTCCGGAATAATGTCTTTAACAAACAATAACGAGTAAATTCCCTCCCTTTCAAGGGGAGGGTTAGGGTGGGGATGGGTTTCGGTCGATTGGCAGCAAATGATTTTGCTACAGAAACCCATCCCCATCCCAACCTTCCCCTTGAAGGGGAAGGAGTTTCAAGCATGATCGCTGGCAAAAATTATTCAATTGCAGAATTAAGTCTCCGACGCAGAAGAATCGCCGAGGCGCTGTTCGTACTTAACGCTCAGCACGAGTCAAGATAATTATTCCGAACAGCCGTGAGCCTGCGCTGGAGCGACGAATTTATGATTGCCGTTTATCTTATGATTGAAGTGCTGGCAGCTAACAAAGAGTCGCAAGCGGCTCCCAAAAAATTACTCAGCCTTCGCCCCCACAGGCTTGAACTGCCCCATCACATCCCGCTTGCCCCGTTCCAGATAAGGCACAGGCTTATCCATCCATTCAGGACGCGGGCTGCCCAGCAGGTAATGATCAAAGAACTCAGCCATGTGTACCGTGAAATACTTCATGTTGTCACGTTCTTTGAGACCATGTTTTTCACCATTGAAATTGAACCAGTAAGCCTCCTTACCCAACTGACGCAAGGCAGTGAAGAATTCTATGGCTTGATACCAGGGCACTGCATCATCATCATCGTTGTGGATAGTCAGGTAAGGCGTCTGCACTTTATCGACATAGAATATCGGTGAATTTTCTATGTACTCTGCCGTCTTGTTCCAGGGTGCACCACCAATACGGCTTTGCTGTTTTTCATACTGGAAGGCGCGACTCATGCCTGTGCCCCAGCGTATGCCACCGTAACCGCTGATCATGTTCGCCATTGATGCACCAGCTTCAACCGCACGGAACATATTGGTTTGCGTGATCAGGTAATTGACCTGGTAAGCGCCCCAGCTATGACCTTGTATGCCTACGCGTTTGGGATCGACATAGCCTTGTGCCAGCACTTTTTGTACTGCCGGTACGACAGCGTTGTAGGCGCTCTTGCCTGGGTGGCCGGTTTTATAGACGATGTCCGGGCGCAGCACGATGTAGCCATTACTCAGGTAACGGGTGACATTAATGTTCTGGGCAGGGGCAGGTGCAACATAGCGATGCAGATTGTCTGACATGTTTTCATAGATGTAGACCATCATCGGGTATTTTTTTGCCGGATCAAAATTCTCAGGCTTGGCCAGCAAGGCTTTGAGCTTCTTGCCGTCGAGACTGGTGTATTCAATCATTTCCTGCTTGCCCCAGTTGTATTGGGCTTGCTGGGGATTGGCATTACTGATTTTTTGCGGGTTTTGCAAAGCCAGGTTACTGGTCCACAAGTCAGGGAATTCCGTAAAGCTTTGCTGAGTGAACAAAACCGTATCGGCCTTCTTGGCCTTGATCAGGCCGGCAAACATTTTATCGCCATGTATCAGTTTTACCGGCTCACCAGATTTTGGATTTTGCTGGTAATAGCCGGTAGAGCGATTGCCTTCATTGGTGGCTGCGAGTATCCATGAATCTGTCGGCAAAGCCTTGGATTCAGCGACTGGTGATGGTTCATCAGCGGGCGGCTTTTTCTCGGTATCGACGGGAACATAACGCAGTTCCAGATTGTGCTTGCGGCCATAGCCGGCAGTCACATTACGGCTGGACTGTGTCTGGGGATTGACTTCCCACAGATCGAACTGATCATACAAAACGACGCTGGCGTCATCTTCTGTCCAGCCTGCAAAACCATAGGCGTCCTTGACTTCTGGCGTATCGCGCTTGGCATCTTCAAAACGCGCCTTGATTTTGCCGGTCAGGTTGATCTTGTTGCCATCTGCAGTTGACCAGCAATACCAGATACTGCTGTTGGCATCAAAGGCCATGACATATTTGCCGCCAGGAGACAGGCTGGGTACGTAGCGCAGTTTTTGCGCCAGCAAGCGGGCCTGGCCAGTTTGCAAATCTACCGCGTAGGCATCGTGATACAGCGCATCCCATGACTGCTGCATTTTGTATGGCACATCGCTGGCACCCATGGCAAAACGCGGGTTATCATTGATCAGCACATTCGGGATATTCTTGTTGGCAAGCTGGACAAAGCGTTGCTCAGCGATATGAAAAACTGCTTTATAGCTGCGTTGTTTTTCTTTCTCTGCCTTGACCTTTTGCATGGATTGCAGCTCAGGGTCTTTCCAGTGCCAGAGATCAACCTTGAAAGGTTCTGGTGCATCCTTGGGATCAGCCTTGGCCAACTCTGCAGTGCCAAAGAACAGACGCTGGCCATCCTTGCTAAAACTCAGGCTACCGTGCTCGCTAGGCAACCAGCCTGCTGGCATACCAGCGGTGTTTGCTGTAACGACCGCTTTGGCTTCGCTATCACCGGCGCGCCAGTAATACAGGTTGAAAGCTGTAATTTCTTTTTCTGCCTTATCTACTTTCTCGACTTTCTCGGCCTTATCAGACTTATCGCCCTTGTCAGCGTCGGCATTTTTCTTGCCAGACTTTTCGGCTTCCGCATTTTTCTTTGCGAGATCATCGCGATTGCTGACGAAAGCCAGTTGGCGGCCTGCCTCATCAAAATTCATGTGCTTGTAACTGCCTGCACCTGCCATGACGGTGCGTGGTGTCAGGTCTTGCGGACTAATCAGGTAAACGCCTTCGCGCGCAGCGTCTTTATGTGTATCTTTTTGCGTGTCTTTTTGCGTGTCTTTTTGGGCGTCTTTCTGAGCCTCTTTGGTGATGATATTGAAAGCCAGCAATTCACCATTTTTTGCCCAGGTAAAATCAGCAACGTCCTTGAAGCTGCTGCGCTTGGCATTCGCCACATCAATCAACAAGAATTCTGTGCCTGTATCTTTTTTCTTTGCTGCGGCTGAGGCAGCAGTGGCTTGCTGATCTTCATCGTCCTTGGCAGCAGGCTCGGCGTCTTTCTTCGCCTCTTTCTTTGCTTCCTTGGGTGCATCGAACAAAACTGCCAGGAAATTGCCGCCTTCTTCTGGCCAGGCAAAACGTTTTACCCTGTCCAGGTTTTCAACTTTACCCGTCGCCAGGTTCATGATGCCCAGGCCAGACTTGGGCAAGTCATCCCCCTTCTTTTTTTCTTTCTTGGCCTTGTCCAGTTCTACCCTGGTTGGCGCAATCGCAAAAGCCAGGTAACGACCATCTGCACTGAAGGCTGGTGTCGTGCCGCGTGGTGCTCGCCACTCGCGGCCATCTTTGAGATTCCTGACCACGACCTCGCCATCTGACTCTTGCCCTACCAGGGCATAAGCTGCCCAGTTGCCATCGCGGCTCAGGACACTGCCCTGTATGCTGCGCCAGTTTGCATAGACATCATGGCTGATGACTTTTTTTGCATTTACCGGAATGACTGCGGCTGCCGCACCATCTGCTAATACCGGGGCAGCATGGACAGCAGGAACATAGGCACCGTAGGCCAGACATACCAGCAAGGCAGTAGCAGCCAGCTTACGCAGATGACGCTGATTGTAGTGGCCGAAGGAAGAAAAAGAAAAAACAGAAGACACAGAAGAAGGAGAGGAATAAGGCGTGCTAAACACTGGAATTACCTTTCTGGGAGACGAACTTTACATCACGACATTGTAATGTCAAACCAAAATAAATCGACAAAACAATTATGAATTATCGGTGTTGCGTTGCAGCAAGCCCAAACATATCAAGATTGCACCTGCAAGGTTTTGACCACGCGCATCTCGCCTTTTTCACCAGCACCTGAACCGCTGTTCTTGCTTTCTTTTTTAGTCACGACGAGCCTGTCACCGCTGACGCTATACACCAGCTCTTCTTCATTTTTTGTTTCAAAGCTGATCACAACGAAAGCACGCCCTGAGATAGCCTGATGCATGCGGCTGGCCAGCGGGATGCCATCCTGGCCTATCCAGACTTCCAGGCTGCCTTCGAATTTCTTAACGTATTTGCGGTCTTTTTCGCTGAGCTTTTCAACAGGTATCTCAAAGCTCAGCAAGCGTGCAGGCTTGCCATTGTAGCTAGCGTCGGCTTTTTCACTTTTGAATATGGCTTTCTCAAGCACCCGCGAAAGATTGCCGACGGCAGAAACCATGGGGCGCAATTCGGATGAATTGACTTCCTTGATGGCAGCAATAGTGGGGGTTTTGGCTTTGGAGTCTTTTTCCTTGGCGCGCTCTTCGGTTTCGAGGCGCGTCAATAAATCCTTGCTGTACAAAATTTGCAAGCCACGCGGGCTGTCATCAAGGCTGATACTGGCCTGGCCATTTTGTTCATCAGCGTCTTTACCTTCACCCTGGCGACTCCAGGTTTTGGCTTCAACGACAGCTTTCACTGGTGTTTGCCCTGGCAAGCGTGCCAGGGCGGCTTTTAAATCCGCCAGGCCATCAGCCTGTGCCGCCTGAGTAAACAAACTAAGCAAACTGAAACACATGCCCGCAAGCAGTAAAAGCATTTTCTTTTTGGCCAGCATACATCCCCTGTCAATATAGCTATCGTGAGCCATCTGACCGTTGGGAGGTCTTAAAGTTCAGCCTTGCTTATCCTTGCTTTAGTGCCAGCCACTTTCTATAGACCAGCAAGGCCACTTGTGCATCATTGGCGGCATACATGATTTGCCTGTCATTCAAGGCTGGGGCAGCCCAGTTGGAGGTCGATGTCTTTTTGGATTTTTGCAGTTGCATGCCAAAGAATTTAGCGACCGCCGCTTTTGCGCCCATGTCGCGTTGCTTGCTCTCACGCATGGCGCGTGCGAGATCAAGCACATGCTGCGGCACAATGCCGAGTTTGATCTTCAGGCGTTTCATGTCATCGCTGAGTCCAAAGCCAACCTTGAGTATGTCTTTCGATTCCAGCAAGGCTTTCACGGCATCGATATTTTGCGCCTTGATCGTGGGGAAGAGATAAGCCTTGTTGTCGGTAGCCAGTTGTATCAGATGCGGGCCATCAGATTGCTGGCCCTTAAAGAATACTGGCTTGGATTCGGTATCAAAACCCAAAATATCGGCTGTCAGCATCTCTGCATAGGCTTGCTCTGCGTCTGCCGGCGTCTGTACCAGCAGTATGTCTTTTTCCTGGATACCAGGATAAGGGGGGAGGAGAACTTCCTGATCTTCTGTCATGACAGCATGATAAGGGAAACAGGGTGAATATGTCAGGTGTTGACTTGCCAGCTTAGCTCGTGTGAGGTCAAAAACAGTGAAAATAAGCCACAAACTACCCGCCAGCCTGATAAACGATATATTTTTAATATTATTTAGGCCTTGAATTTGTCTGCATGCTTTTGCATCAGCTCAGTCAGCCATTCTACGAATACCCTCACCCTGGGCGATAACTGCCGGTGGTGAGGGTAGAGTATCGATACCGGCATGGGTGGTGGCCGCAGCTCCGGTAAAACTTCCTGCATGCTGCCAGCAGCCAGTTGGGCAGCAACGTGGAAGCGCGGCAGTTGTATTAGGCCATAACCCGCTTCTGCTCCTGCAACATAGGCGTCAACATCATTGACTGCCAGTTGTCCTTTCAAAGGCAATGTCTGGGTTTTACCGCCGATGACAAATTCAAAATCCATATTCCGACCAGTTTGTGATGAGAAATAATTCACGGCCAGATGGGCAGGCAAATCGTCCAGCGTAATGGGCACGCCATGCTTTTGCAGGTAAGCGCTGCTGGCACAGGTAATTTGCGTCATCAATGCTACCCGTCTGGCGATCATGCTGGAATCGCGCAACTCACCACCACGCAAGACGCAATCGACGCCTTCCCGTACCAGATCAACCAGGCGGTCACTCATACCAACTTCCAGCTCTATCAAAGGGTATTTGGCACTAAAACCTGGCAGGGCCGGAACCACGAAAGATTTGCCCAGCGAGCCTTGCAAATTAATCCTGAGCTTGCCACGCGGATTAAGCAGGCTGTGGCTGAATGCGGACTCAGTTTCTTCCAGATCAGCCAGCAGGCGCACGCAACGCTGATAGTAAGCATCGCCATCCGCCGTGGTGTTCACCTGGCGCGTAGTCCTTTGCAAGAGACGCGTACCCAGATGGGTTTCCAATTGCTTGATACTCAGGGTCACACTAGCCCTGGGCATTTGCAATTGCTCGGCAGCGCGGGTGAAGCTGCTTTGCTCGACCACGGCGATAAAGACTTGCATAGCCTGGAATTTGTCCATGATCGCCCCTACCCTCATTGTTTAGATTTTTTGCACAGTAAAGGCAATTTTAACGTATTTATCTAAAAATACTGACTAACTACAATGGCTACATCTTCAGCAAACCCGCTGAGGCAATAATGACAAAGGAGTTTCAGCATGGCACAGAACAAAATGACAAGACGTCAATTGGGCAAACAAGGCCCGGCAGTTTCAGCACTGGGTTTGGGCTGCATGGGTATGTCGGACTTATATGGCCCGGCTGACCGTGGTGAAAGCATCGCCACTATCCATGCGGCACTGGATGCGGGCATAGACTTGCTTGATACAGGCGATTTTTATGGCATGGGCCATAATGAATTACTGATACAGGAAGCCTTGCAAAACCTGCCACGCGAGAGGGTCAAGATCAGCGTCAAATTCGGCGCACTGCGCGATCCAGCAGGCAACTGGATAGGCATGGATGGCAGACCCGCGGCCGTCAAAAATGCCCTGGCTTATAGCCTGAAGCGTCTGGGTATTGATCACATTGATGTCTACCGCCTGGCACGCATAGACCCGCAAGTACCCGTCGAAGACACCATAGGTGCGATTGCCGACATGGTGAAAGCCGGTTATGTACGCCACATCGGTATGTCTGAGGCAGGTGCTGCCAGCCTGCGTCGTGCGGCAGCCGTCCATGCCATCAGTGATTTGCAGATAGAGTACTCACTGTTTTCACGCGGCATAGAAGCTGAAATTTTGCCAGCCTGCCGCGAACTGGGCATAGGCATCACAGCCTACGGTGTGCTGTCACGTGGCTTGCTCAGCGGTCACTGGAGCCCGGAACGCACTACTGGCGCCAGGGATTTCCGCAGTGTCAGTCCACGTTTCCAGGATGGCAATCTGGAGCGTAACCTGGCCCTGGTAGAAGCCTTGCGCAGCATCGCCAGCAGCAAGGGCATCAGCGTGGCACAGGCGGCAATTGCCTGGGTACTAGCGCAAGGTGCAGATATCATTCCGCTGGTGGGCGCACGCCGTCGTGACCGTTTGACAGAGGCACTTGGTGCTCTTGATGTGAAGCTGGATGCGGCAGATTTACAGGCAATAGCTACTGCGGTGCCCAGCGATGCAGTAGCGGGTAATCGCTACAATGACCATGCCATGGCTTTGCTCGATAGTGAGCATGCAGCAAATCATTAAACTATTTAGCTCTTATCGAGAACAACTGAAAACTGATCTGGCAACTCAGCTTTCAGTGGATCAACACGGCGGCGGCGTGGTCGTCCGCTGGGCAGCGGTTCTATGATTAGTGCCTGGCCGTCGGGCAGGGAAATCGCGAGTTTTTCCTGCCCATCATGCTTGAAATGATAGACGGTCGCAGCGCCGATGGCGGCTGATTTTTCCATTGTTGCGGCCATCAGTAATTCCGGAATTTCGCTTACCTTGCCGGTGCGCCAGATCAGCTTGTTCATGGGTTTACTCATTACATTACTCATTGATATGTTCGCGATAGCGGGTGGCAAATCCGACGGCATCCATGGGGCGGCCAAAATAATAACCCTGTACCTGGCTGCATCCCATTTTGCGTAAAAGCTCGGCCTGCTCTTTCTTTTCGACTCCCTCTGCAACCACACTCAGACTCAGGCTCAAAGCCATGGCAATGATGGCGCTGGCAATCGCTGCATCGTCAGGATTTTCATGGATATCATTGATGAAAGATTTATCTATCTTGAGTTCATCAATGGGGAAGCGCCGCAAGTAAGAAAGACTGGAATAACCTGTACCAAAATCATCGAGCGATATCGACAAACCCAGGTTTTTCAAGGCGCGCAATGCGACCAGTGTACTGTTGACATCCTGCATAACCATGCTCTCGGTCAGCTCCAGTGTGACATTCGATGGGTCGGCACCTGTCTCGGCAAAAATAGCGGCAACGCGCTCGGACAAATCCTCTTGCCTGAACTGACGTGGCGACATGTTGACGGCGATTTTCAGATCTGCCATGCCGGATTTTTTCCAGCTGACTTGCTGGCGGCAAGCCTCTGCCAGCACCCATTCACCTAACGGTAATATCAGCCCGGTTTCCTCTGCCAGCGGGATGAATTCTATGGGGTGTATCAAGCCTATCTGCGGATGATGCCAGCGCACCAGTGCTTCTGCGCCGACTATGTGGCCAGTAGCGAGTTCTATCTTGGGCTGGTAATGCAAGGTCAGTTCGTGCCTTTCCAGCGCACGGCGCAATGCGCCTTCCATATTCAGGCGGCTGATGGCAGTAACACCCATCTCGGGAATAAACTGGCGCACGCTATTGCGCCCATGTTCCTTGACGCGGTACATGGCAATGTCGGCATAGCGCAGCAAAATCTCGCCATGATCACCATCACGCGGGTAGAGCGAAATACCTATGCTGGCAGTGACAAACACGTCATGGCTATTGATTTCAAACGGGCGCGCCAAGGCCGCCAGGATTTTTTCTGCGACGATATCAACGTCGCCAGTCTCAGGCAAATCAGTCAGGATGACGACGAATTCATCACCACCCAGGCGCGCCACTGTATCGGTTTCACGCACGCAATGACTGAGCCGGTTGGCAACCTGCTTCAACATTTCATCCCCGGCCCCATGGCCGGAGGCATCATTGATGAGTTTGAAATGATCAAGGTCGAGCAACATCAAACCCACCGACAAATCCTGGCGCTTGGCCCAGGCGATGGCTTGAGTAATGCGATCATTCAGTAAATTACGGTTGGCGAGACCGGTCAGGCTGTCATGCGTGGCCTGGTATTCCAGCTCTTTCTGGTAATTGACGCGCTCGCTGACATCGTTGATGACGCTGACAAAATGTGTGGTAGCCGCACCCACCGCATCCTTGACGGGTGAGATATGCAATTCATTCCAGAATTGCGTACCATCCTTGCGGTAATTGCGCAGCAGTGCGCAGCCTGCTCTTTTTTCCCGCAAGGCACTGCGAATTTCTTCCAGATCAGGTTGTGCCAGGTCTTCCCTGACCAAAAAGCGCCCTTCCCTGCCTATGACTTCCTGTGCTGTATAGCCAGTAATACGTTCGAAAGCAGGATTCACATAGACGATGGAATGATCACTGTCATCACTGCGGGTAATCATGATGCCATTACTGCTGGATACCAAAGCCTGTTCACGCAAGAGCAAGGCCTGTTCGACTTCCTTCAACTGGAATTTGCTATCGGTAATGTCTTGTTTGACAGCGACCAGATGGGTGATATGGCCGTTTGCATTGCATAGGGGGCTGACCATCTGTCTTTCCCAGTATGCTGTGCCATCCTTGCGATGGCTGAGTACATCTCCCTGCCAGTGCTCGCCAACCTTGAGCGCCTTGATGATGCGCATGACTTTTTCATCAGCAGGGTCGCCAGAATTCCAGAACACATGCTTGCCCAGCACCTCGTTCAGTGCATAGCCAGAAATACGGCAAAAGCTGTCATTGCCATATTCGAGCTCACCATCGGCATTGGTAATGACTACCGCAAACGGGCTTTGCTGCACAGACAGTGCCAGCATTTCCATATTGTCTTGCAGATCATGGTGTTCATGGGTACTGCTGAGGGCATGGATGGCCTGCGCCAGTTCGTTGGCGAAGCGACTCAGTATGTTGCATGCATCACCATTTTCACTGAGATCAAAGTCAGCGCCAACGCGCAATTGCGCCAGCACATCACCATAACGCTGCAAAGGAAGGACCAGGTATTTTGTCTCTTTTCCAGCCTGTCTGTCTGCGCGAAAGCGGTAAACTTCTGACTTGTCACCCAAGTCCAGTTCCACCTCGGCGCACAAATAGCCAGCACGCTGTACCAGGATGCGACAAAAGCCACGCAACATCTCAGGCAATTCTGCCGTGTACCACAAACAATGGGAAAGCTCCCCCAACAAGAGATACCACTCTTCCAGCCGGTGTGACTCGGCATCCAAAGTCAGATCAGGATCAACGATAGCCATTGCTCTGCGGTCTCCGGTTAAACTCGCTATTTTTATTGGCAGGTGGATTTTTATACCGCGTAGCCCAGGCAATTGCAACAAAAACCGCCATCACAAAGCAGCCTATTTATGCTGCAATTGCGTCACTTGATATAAAACGAATATTTGCAAAAATAATAAGCACCCTCCTGGTTTTCTCTGTGCCTCTGTGTCTCTGTGGTGAGAGGTCTTGGGTATTTAGGTAAATTACCCCATGAAATTAATAAAACAACATCAAGCAAATTCGCCTATCCTACGCAAAAGCCGTTAAAATCTAAGGTTTGGCAAACTTTATTCATCGCTTCTTAATGAAGTGACAAAGGCAGATAGCACGATGCTCACATTTCAACAAATTATCCTGACATTACAAGATTACTGGGACAAGCAAGGCTGCGCCCTGCTGCAACCTTACGATATGGAAGTGGGCGCGGGTACTTCGCATACCGGCACTTTCTTGCGCGCCATCGGGCCAGAGCCATGGCGTGCGGCATATGTACAACCATCACGCCGCCCCAAGGATGGCCGTTATGGTGAAAACCCTAACCGCCTGCAACACTATTACCAATATCAGGTGGTGTTGAAGCCTGCACCGGAAAATATCCTCGACCTTTACCTGGGTTCTTTGAAAGCCCTGGGTCTGGATTTGCAACAAAACGACATACGTTTTGTGGAAGATGACTGGGAAAACCCTACCCTGGGTGCCTGGGGCCTGGGCTGGGAAGTCTGGCTGAATGGTATGGAAGTCACGCAATTCACTTACTTCCAGCAAGTTGGTGGTTTGGATTGCAAACCTATCCTCGGTGAAATCACCTATGGCCTCGAACGTCTGGCCATGTATCTGCAAGGTGTAGACAATATCTATGACCTGGTCTGGACTGAGCGTGAAGAAAACGGCAAGACCCTGCGCCTGTCGTATGGTGATGTATTCCATCAAAATGAAGTTGAGCAATCGACCTTCAGCTTTGAATATTCGAACACTGATTTCCTGTTCTCCCTGTTTACCAACTATGAAGCAGAAGCGAAGCGCCTGCTGGAAGTGACAGAAAAATCCCTGGCCCTGCCTGCTTATGAAATGATCTTGAAGGCTGCGCATACGTTCAACTTGCTGGATGCGCGTGGCGCGATTTCTGTGACTGAGCGTGCTGCCTACATAGGCCGCATACGCAATCTCTCGCGTGCCGTGGCTGCGGCTTACTATGCATCGCGTGAAGCACTGGGCTTCCCCATGTGCGCTGCGGATGACAAGCACAAGCCTGCTCCCGCTACGGTTGCTGCTTCTGTATAAGCAAGTACGCATAGCCAACAAGAACATCATTAAACAGATTCTGGCACAGCGCCGGAACGTAGGATAAGAAACATGAGCCAAACACTGTTAGTAGAATTATTTACCGAAGAGCTGCCACCCAAGGCCCTGGCCAAACTGGGTGAAGCATTTAGCGCAGGCATCGTCGCTGGTCTGAAGTCACGCGATTTTCTGGAAGCTGAATCTGTCGCGACCAGCTATGCCTCACCACGCCGCCTGGCTGTCAGCATCACTGGCGTGCGCGCCACATCCCCGGACAAGCTGATGCGTGAAAAAGTCTTGCCGGTATCCGTGGCACTGGATGCGGCTGGTAATGCAACAGCACCGCTGGGCAAGAAGCTGGCAGCACTGGGCTTCCCTGACCTGCAGGTCAGTGACCTCGAACGTGCAGTGGATGGCAAGGCTGAGAGCTTCTTTTACAGCTATACAGCCGCTGGTACTGCGCTGGCGCCGGCAGTGCAAACTGCGCTGGAAGAAACCATAGGCAAGCTGCCTATTCCTAAAGTCATGAGCTACCAGCGTCCCGATGGCGAGACTGTGCATTTTGTGCGCCCTGTGCACAAGATCATTGCCCTGCACGGCGCTGAGATTGTTCCACTGTCCTTGCTGGGTTTGAATAGTGACCGCATTACCAAAGGCCACCGTTTCCTGTCCGCCGGTGAAGTCAGTATTGCCAAGGCTGAAGACTATGCCGCCAGCCTGAAAACCGAAGGCAAGGTCATTGCCAGCTTCAATGAGCGCAAAGAACAGATACGCGCCGCCTTGCTGGGAAAAGCAGGTGCAGATCAGGTGTTGATGCCTGAATCCCTGCTCGATGAAGTCACGGCCCTGGTCGAATGGCCGGTAGTGTATGAATGCAATTTCGAACAAGAGTTTTTGGCTGTACCGCAAGAATGCCTGATTTTGACCATGCAAACGAATCAGAAATATTTTGCCCTGACAGATGCATCTGGCAAATTGCGTTCACGCTTTTTGATCGTCTCCAACCTCGAAACCAGCGACCCGCAATACATCATCCAGGGTAATGAGCGTGTCGTGCGCCCACGCCTGTCGGATGCAAAATTCTTCTTTGAGCAAGACAAGAAAAAGACCCTGGAGTCACGCCTGCCCTTGCTGGCAAATGTGGTCTATCACAATAAACTGGGTAGCCAGGCAGAACGTACGCAACGCGTTAAAACCCTGGCAGGCCAGATTGCTGCCAGCCTGAGTGGCGATGTCGCGCTGACCGAACGTGCCGCCCTGCTGGCCAAGACTGACCTGCTGACTGACATGGTCGGTGAATTCCCTGAATTGCAAGGCATCATGGGGACTTACTATGCCCAGCATGATGGCGAACACGCTGATGTGGCCGCTGCCGCGTCTGAACATTATCAACCACGTTTTGCAGGTGATGCATTGCCTGCAACGCTGACAGGTACTGCGGTAGCACTGGCTGACAAGCTGGAAACCCTGGTTGGTATCTGGGGTATAGGATTACAACCTACCGGTGACCGTGACCCGTTTGCGCTGCGCCGCCATGCCCTGGGCATCTTGCGCATGCTGGTGGAAAAACGCTTGCCGCTGTCGCTGAACACCCTGCTGGCACAAGCGGTAGCACTGTTCGCTGGTAATGCCAATTTCACAGACCCGACTGCCGATGTACTGAACTTCCTGTTTGACCGTCTGCGCGGCCAGTTGCGCGACAAGGGCTTTTCACAAAATGAAGTCGAAGCTGTGGTTGCCCAGCAACCAGACACGCTCGATAACATCGTTGAACGCCTGCAAGCTGTACAAGCCTTTGCTGCCCTGCCAGAATCAGAAGCACTGGCTGCTGCCAACAAGCGTATTACCAATATCCTCAAAAAAGCCGAGGGTACGCCAGGCGCAGTACAGCCAGCATTGTTGCAGGAAGCTGCAGAGCAGGCACTGGCCAAGGCCATGGCTGATGTCAAACCGGAAGTGGATGCGGCATTTGCCAAAGGTGACTTCACCAGTGCCTTGAAAACCCTGGCAGCCCTGCGTGCAGCGGTCGACAGCTTCTTCAATGATGTCATGGTGAATGCAGAAGACCTGTCCTTGCGGAATAACCGCCTGGCCTTGCTGGCCAGCCTGCATGGCATGATGAACCAGGTTGCCGACATTTCTAAGCTGGCAGCTTGAGGCAAGTTAAATAAGAGTGCACCACTAACCAGGATTGCAGATGAAACTCATCATCCTTGACCGCGATGGCGTGATCAACCAGGACTCGGACGACTTTATCAAGTCACCCGAAGAATGGAAGCCGATACCAGGTTCGCTGCAAGCCATCGCCCGGCTTAACCAGGCGGGCTATAGGGTAGTGGTGGCAACCAATCAGTCTGGTATAGGCCGCAAGCTGTTTGATATGGCGACGTTAAATGCCATCCATCAAAAAATGCATACCAGTGCTCAACAAGTCGGGGCGACAATCGATGCGATTTTCTTTTGCCCACACATGGCAGATGATAATTGTGACTGCCGCAAACCCAAGCCTGGCATGCTGCAAGAAATTGCCCGTCGCTATGAAGTAAATCTCAAAGGTGTGCATTGTGTCGGGGATTCTTTGCGTGACTTACAGTCGGGCTTCGTACTGGGTTGCAAACCCCATCTGGTATTGACCGGTAAAGGCACTAAAACCCAGGAAAAAGGTGGCCTGCCACCTGGCACACAAGTTTATGACGATCTGGCAGCCATGGTCGACAAACTGGTGGAAAACTCGCCGTCTGAATTTAATATCGCGATCTGAGTCATTATTCAAACCAGCATCGCTACAATGGAGACTACATGCTTAGCTTCACCCGTTTTATACGTTCACTGATTTTCTTGCTGGTGATGGCGGTAGTCACCGTTGTCTGGGCGCCCATCAGCATGCTGTTTGCGTTTTTGCCGTATAACCAGCGCTATTACATTACCGCCCGCTGGAATGTCACCATCATCTGGGCAGCAAAAGTAATCTGCGGCATACGTTACCAGACCAAGGGATTTGAAAACTTCCCGGATGGCCCGGCCATCCTGCTGTCCAAACACCAGTCTGCCTGGGAAACCATCTTCCTGCTGATGGCGACACCACGCCCACTGGTCTTCGTGTTCAAAAAAGAAATTACCTATATCCCCTTCTTTGGCTGGGCCATCTCCATGCTGCGCATGATCCCTATCGACCGCAGCAAGGGCAAGGATGCGTTTGCTCACGTTGTCACGCAAGGCCGCAAACGCCTGGCTGATGGGCAATGGATCATCATGTTCCCTGAAGGTACGCGCATCCCTGTTGGCAAAAAAGGCCAGTACAAAGGCGGCGGCGCCCGTCTGGCAGTAGAAACCAATACGCCAGTCGTGCCTATCGCGCTGAACTCGGGTGAATGCTGGCCAAAAAACTCTTTCACCAAATTGCCGGGTACTGTTACTGTTTCTGTCGGTAAACCTATACCACCGAACGGCATGAATGCGGTGGAGCTGATGCAGGAAGTGGAGAAGTGGATAGAGGCAGAGATGCGTGTGATTTCTCCGCAGGTTTATCAGTCTGAACAATCCAAATAAGCTATCGGGGCTGATGCTTGCTGTGTCAGCTCCTTCCCCCTCCCCCGCTGCAAACTCCGCTGCAAATCTCCATTTTCAGCCGTAAAAACACGAAAGCCTGAAAATAGGTCAAACTAGTGTCATGCCAGCTTAAAAATGAAGCTGAGCAGATATTCACTTGCTATTGAATCAGGATTCCCCAAGCATAAATGAAGCCCCGTATTCCCTCGATAGGCAAGGCCATACAAATGGCTTTGCAACTGGATTTATTCAGTGATTTTTTGGTGCCGGACAAATTGCGTCCTGTGCCTGCCAAGACGCCGGTGCCAGCAGCAAACCCGCTTAAAGATATCGTTCTGCGTGATGAACAGCGGCCCGCCGCACCACCCTCTCCCATACCACCGCCGTCTGCATCACCACCTTCTACCTTCGTCAATACCAGCAACAAGCGTCGCATCCTGATACAGGATTATTTGCTTGAATATGATTTGCAGCGCTCGAAGCGGCGCAGTATAGGTTTTTTGATCAACGAAGATGGTTTGCGCATCACTGCACCGCGCTGGGTCACGATTGCCGATATAGAAACGGCGATACAGGAAAAGCAAGCCTGGATCTTGCGCAAGCTGACCGAGCGGCGTGAGCGCACGCAGCGCCAGCTGGAACCCACCATGCATTGGCAGGATGGGGCGAAGCTGCCTTATCTGGGTGGTGAAATTACCTTGCGGATTGCCCCTGCCTCTGTCAGCGGCACGCATTTCCAGAGCGAGCAGGCTGAGTTGATTATCAACCTGCCAGCGGATGCTGGTGAGCAGCAATTGAAAGACCGGGTGCAGGCCTGGCTACAGCAAGAAGCCAAGCGGGTTTTCAATGAGCGTCTGCCGGTATTTGCTGAAAAACTCAACGTCCGCTATCAAAGCATGGCCTTGTCGGCAGCAGCAACGCGCTGGGGCTCTTGCACGTCACAAGGCAAGATACGACTGAACTGGCGTCTGATCCATTTCTCCCCAATGATTATTGATTATGTGATCGCGCACGAGCTTGCGCATTTGCGTGAGATGAACCATAGCCCGCGTTTCTGGGCAACTGTGCAGTCGGTATTTCCTGACTTTGAAGTCGCACGTAATACCTTGCGCCAGCATGCCAGTGCTGATTTGCCGGTTTTCTAAATTCAACGACAGGGCTCTAATGAAAAACAGGATTTGCCGCTACGACAAATCCTGTCTTCATCTCAATACATCATTACCTTACTTCGCAAATCAAACTGCCTGATTTGCTCTCATTATTGGCATTATCCTGATTCAGGCTCACAGGGAAATTACCGGGTAGTGAAAATTGCATGCCCGGGTTGTTCGGCAAAAGAATTGGCGGTCTGGTGAAGCTGGTCGCAAAACCAAATTGACCGGCAGTGACATCGAGATTGCCCGCATCGTTTTTCAGGAAGACTGTGCCATCCAGGACTTGCACATACAAACCAGGCGCGCGTGGCCCGTTACCCTGGGCGTCTGTAGCACCCGAGCCAGGCTGGCTTGCATCCTGAGGCACGAACTCTGCGATGAAGATAGTGCCGCGTATGCCTATCGATGCCGTTGGTGTATTCAGGCCAAATCTTTCTTTATTGCGCTTGCCGAGTACGCCGGTAACAGCGCGTAAGCCGCCCTTGATCAGGGTCATGGTAAAGCCATCATTATTGGGCTTGTCTTCTTCAAAAGAAAACTGGTCTATCTTGATCTGGGTACTTGGGCGCAAAACGATTTCACTATTATCGGCAAACTTGATGCGGGCATACGTATCTTTCTCGGCAATCAGGGTATCGCCCTGCTCTATGCCAGACTGCAGGGACAATACCTTGACCGTGCCATCTGCCTTCTTGGCGATCAATGGCCCGCTGAGATGGGTCACCGTGCCCGCGATCTGCGCAGCAAAACTCAGCGCACAGCTCAGGCACAGTGCTGCAATAAAGAAAAACTTAATTGCAGTAGAGTTTTTTATCTGTAGCATTTTTTAATACTCCGTTATCCCTGATACCGCCAAAACTGCTTCTTTGCTCAAACCTGGTCTCTCTGCCGGAATCACTGCCACTATCGAAGAAACTGCCAGGATTGCTGATAGCGTTAGTGATAAACAAGGTAGAGCTGACAAAGTTATTGAGCGCAAAATTAATCGTGTTGTTCAGAATATTGCCAGTCCTGAGATCACCTATGGGCAAGACCAGTGAACAACCCAGCAAGACTGGATTGATGGCGCACTGTGCCTGGGCAGGCAACACAGCAGCGCAACCTGGCAAGCCCGGATTAGCTGCGCAACTGGCCATCGAAGGCAAGACAGCAGAGCAACCGGGTGTCGCTGGATTAGCAGTACATGCAGCGAGACCAGGCAAGACTGCGCTGCAACCTGGCGTCGATGGCGAGCCTACGCAAATGGCAAGGCCAGGCAGCACCGCACTACAACCGGGCAGGCCAGGGCTGGCTGTACAAGCAGCCAAGGTAGGCAAGACGGCAGAACAACCCGCAGTGGATGGATTGGCGGTACATACTGCCAGCGTCGGCAATACGGCGCTGCAACCTGCCTGGGCTGGATTGGCAGTGCAACTTGCGAAGCTGGGCAAGACAGCAGAACAACCAGGCGTAGCCGGATTGGCAGTACATGCACTCAGGCTGGGCAAAACAACACTGCAGCCAGGCAGCGCAGGTGTTGCAGTACAGGAGGCCAGTGTCGGCAAGACATTGCTGCAACCTGCCAGTGCAGGTGTGGCAATACAGGCACTCAGGCTGGGCAAGACCACGCTGCAGCCAGGCAGGCTGGGAGTAGCCGCACATGCCGCAACCGATGGCAGCACAGATGAACAGCCTGCCAAACCGGGGTTGGCGATACAAGCTGTCAAGCTAGGCAGGATAGACGAGCAACCAGCCAGGGCCGGGTTGGCTGTACATGCTGCCAGCGTTGGCAAGACTACGCTGCAACCTGACAGCGATGGGTTGGCAAGGCATGCTGTCAGTGTCGGCAACACATTGCTGCAACCTGCCAGCGTTGGTGTGGCAATACAGGCACTGAGGCTGGGCAAAACAGCGCTGCAACCTGGCAGGCTGGGGCTGGCAGTACAGGCTGCCAGCGTAGGCAAAACAGCAGCGCAACCAGCCAGAGACGGGTTGGCCACGCATGCTGTCAAGCTTGGCAAGACACTGCTGCAACCTGCCAGCGTCGGTGTGGCGATACAGGACGCCAGCGTCGGCAATACAGCACTGCAACCAGCCAGGCTGCTGTTGGCGATGCAGGCGGACAAGCTGGGCAAGACCGCAGAACAGCCAGGCAAAGTCGGGCTGGCGGTACAGGCCGCGACCGATGGCAAGACAGCCGAGCAGCCAGCGATGTTAGGTGATACCAGGCAGGCAGCCAGCGCAGGCAAGACCACGCTGCAACCCTGGATACCGGGGTTGGCGGTACATTGTGTCAGGCTGGGCAAGACTGCGCTGCAACCGGACTGGCTGGGATTGCTGATGCACGAACTCAGACTAGGCAGAATAGCGCTGCAACCAGGGATGGATGGGTTTGCCAGACAAGAAGACAAGCTGGGCAATACAGCACTACAGCCAGCGATATTCGGGTTGGCCAGGCAGCTACTGAGACTGGGCAGTACATTCGAGCAACCAAACAGAGAAGGATTGGCAATGCAGGAACTCAGGCTGGGCAAGACTACACTGCAACCTGCCAGCGTAGGGTTGGCCTGGCAGGCTGCCACACTGGGCAATACCACGCTGCAACCCGGCAGATTAGGATTACTGACACAGGCAGCCAGGCTAGGCAGGACAGAGCTGCAGCCCGGTGTGGAGGAATTGGTTATGCACTGTTCCAGCGTAGGCAAAGGTGCATTCTGGAAAGCTTGCTGAGTGACCGTGCCACCGCTGACAGTGCCAGAGATCAGGATGGCATCACCTGCCTTGAGTAAGATATTACCGCTGGTCGTCACTGAGCCGGTATTGCCTACCGTCAGCTTGTCGGCAGTACTGCCACTGGCACCCGCTTCGAGGGTGATGTTACCGCCATTTGCACTGGCAACCGTACCGTTCACCGTCAGAGGACTGTGTGCGACCAGGCTGATGTTGCCAGCCTTGCTGCGTACGGCATCTCCGCTGTCAAGCGTGATGGCACCGATATTATCGATAAAAATATTGCCAGTGCTGCCAGCTGTGCTTTGCTGCACGTTGCGGATGTTCAGCGCACCGGTATTCTTGATGTTGATATCGGTATTGGCACCGGTGTTATTCGCCAGCAGGACAGGTACGCTGGTTTTCAAACCAGTGCTGTTTCCTATACCCCCATTGGCAGTTGCATCGAGCGCGCCGCCACTGATTACATTACCAGCCGACTGGGTAATTGCACCGTTAGCGGCAGACAGTGTTGTGGTGGAGGTGCCGGTGTTGATATTGGCCCCCAGCGCGATATTGCCGGAACTGGTGGTCAGGTACAAATTGCCTGTCGTGGCGATACCAGCCAGGCTATATGTGCTGGAGCCGTTACCACCGCTTAATGTGCTGACATTGATACCCTGGGTATTCACCAGGCTCAGGCTGGCATTGCCCTTGGCAGCCAGGTTGCTGATGACATTCGCGCTATTGAGCGTGATGCTGCTACCGGCAACCAGACCCAGATCCTGCACAGTAATAGGATTGACCTGGGTAATATCGCCGCCGGTCAGCAAGCCTATGCGGGTTGTCGTCAGGTGTTTGATATCGGTAATTGCACTGGTATTGGTGTCAGTAATGCCAACCACCGAGATGGAGCCGGATGCATTGCCAGCGTCACCACTGCCAATCGCAATATTGGCGGCACTGACCTTGTACAGGTTGGTCACACTCAGGCAAGGTGCCGATGTGCATGTGCCAGAACCTACCGTGATTGCGCGTCCTGTGGTAAATGGACGTATGCCAAAATCACCGGCTGTGATACCGCCAGGGCCGCCAAGTACCAGTTGATCAGCAATCAGGCCAACTTTACCGGTACCTGCATTGACGTTGTCAGAAACCGTCAATGTACCGGTGCCAGAACTCACCGTTACTGCCTGATTATTCGTCGTAATACCGGTGATGGCAGCAAGATTGCTGATATTCAGGTTACCGGAACTAAAGACATTCAGGCTGCCAGTACCAAGGCCACCAGGATTGAGGTCTGCCGCCAGTGAACTGAAACTATTGCCGGTATTACTCAGATTGACCGAGCCTTTGGTCTGCAAGGCCAGGCCACTTGTGGTAATGGCATTGCCAGCAGCCTGGCTGATACCTGAGGCAGAATCAGACATGAGCTTGACGCTGGACGGCGCACTGATGCCGCTGTACCCATCGACCGTGGAAACATTGATGGGATTGCTTGATCGGTAAAAGAAACTGCCCGTGCTGGAAGAACCGGAAATAACACCGGTAGCATTCGCCTCAGTCAGGCTGACACTGTATCCACGCGCCTGCACCGAACTGGCGCCATCAATAGTAGCGCCAGCTTGCTGGGTAATTGTATTGCCAGAATTTAAGGTCAGCGAGGTGTTGATGTTCTGCAGGGCACCGCCAGCGCCTGAACCCATGACGCCTTTGATATCTATACTGGCACCAGACATGTTGCCGACTTTAAGGCGAGCCGCAGTAATATTATTCAATTCGGCAGCGGACAGTTCCAGCGTACCCGAGCTCAGATTGGTAGCAACAGTTGCAAGATGAATAGTGCCGCCACCATTCATATCCAGCGCCACACTACCACTACCTGCGTTGACCGTGCCCTGCAAATCCATCTTGTCTGATTTGAGAGAGATGGCAGCGCCAGAACTATTGATCTGTGTGCCTGCAGCCGTGCTGGTCATGGCATCCGCATCGGTCGCCGACAGGCTGACCGTACCACCAGCACTGACGATATTACCACCAGCAAACTGATTAATGCCGCCTGCGCCGGTGACAGATACCAGGCCATTATTGGTAATGACGGGGGCATTCAGTTCAACAGCAAAAGTTGTAGGCGAACTCAGGTATATGGCCTGCCCTGCAAGCTGCTGTTTAATGCCATAGCCGGTGCCACCGACATCACCAACCACCAGATTGGCACCATTGCTGGTGATACGGATGTCCCCGCTACCGGTATTCAGGGCATTCACTTTTGCCGCCCTGACCACCATATTGTCGGTCGATGTTGTGCCATGCAGGCCGGTTGCGGCAATCAGTTTCAGGTCATTGGCATAAATGGTTGTCGCATTTTGCTGGGTCACATCAGAACCGGCGGTGATCGTGACATTCGCATTCGCGGCAGCGTTGCCACGCGCATCAACACCACCAGAACCAAGATTGACATAACCACTACTATTGATGGTGATATTGCCGCCTGCCCCAACCGTGCCCGGGGTTGTCAGCAAGGTTTTGGCGGTGGTATTGCCACTGGAATTCAAGGTGATGCTTCCACCATTGGTCGTCAGTTTGGCGACTGAAATACCTGCAGTCTGCGGCGACGCTGCAGTCCCGGCCTGCAGGCTGATACTGCCGGTACCGGCAGTCTTGAATTCGAGATTGGGATCGGCGCCTGTTAGGTTGATGCCGCGTGTGGCACTGACATCGGTAGCGGCATTGCGGGTACGCAGCGTCAGATTGGAGTTTGCAGGCAGGTTGATGAGGCTACCGAAAAAAGTACCGCTGGTGTCTATGTAATTACTGGCCTCAAGGATGATATTGGTGCCTGGTGTCAAGCCCTGTAATTCTGACTGATAGACAGTCGTCGGGCTGCCATCAGCAAAATTGATCGTGCCTATTGCTGAGCCCTGGAAAGTGCCAGTACCGTCAGAGGCACCGTCGCCATTGCCACCGGCTATGGTGATCGAAGACGGGTCAAGCAACAGAGTGCCGGCCTTGCCGCGTGCCGCACCTACATTGACCTTGGCATGAAAGTCGAGGTTTTGCTTGCCCGAGGTTTCTACAAAACCGCCATTACCGCCCAAAGCACCGCCCTGGGCAGAGATACTGCCATTGACCCTGGTAACTTCATCTGACCAGACAATGACCTTGCCGCCATCACCTGTTTTCAATGCATCAGCACTGATTTTGGCATCGCTCGACACAAAAGCACGTTTGGCATTCGTGACAGAGGGATTATCGCCATGGTAATCACCGCCCACCAAGACCTGGCCACCACCGGTGTCGCCGCTGGCATCCACCTGTGCATTGCCAGCCAGTGCCACGCGTTGACCTAGCACTTGTATATCGCCGCCCTTGCCTTTGCCGGTTGCGGTGGTTGTGCTGCCTGCATCAAGTGTGGTATCCCCACTGGCCTTGAAATAAATCCTGCCGTTTTCACCTACGACGGCACTATTGGCACTGACCAGGCCACGCTGGCTGATCAGGCCGCCATAAATCCCGACCTTGCCACCCTGGGCAATGACTTGCCCCAGGTTGACTGCCTGGTCGGCGTTGGCGCTGACTACCACGTGTACATCCGGGTTGGCTGAATCAACCAGCTTCACCGAGCGCCCTGCTGCCAGCAAGACCTCACCCTTGGGTGAAGTGATGATGCCGCTGTTTTCTACATCCGGTGCAATCAGGTAAACCTGACCACCAGACGGTGTCGTGATTGCGCCCTGGTTACTGACCTTGCCTGCCGTAGTACCGGCATTGAAATTCAGTTTGCCAGCCTTGAAATCGGTATCGTTCATGCCCAGGCTGGAGACGGTCAGGCCATTGACATCAACCTGCGCGCCCTTGCCAAACAGGATGCCATTCGGGTTAATCAAAAACACCCGTCCATTCGACTGCAAGGTGCCCAGTATTTGGGTGGGATTCTGGCCGATGATGCGGTTCAATACCGTGCTGTTGGCACTCTCTTGTATGAAGCGGGTAGTCTCACCGGCATTGATGAAAAAATCCTGCCAGTTGATGATTGCACCTGGCGTATTGGTGATGGTATAGACCTTGCCATCCTGATTGAAGATGACCTTGCCATTGATGATCTGCGGCCCTACGGGATTTGCATGGGCCAGGCTGGTAATGAAACCCGTACCAAAACATGCTGCCAGCAAAGCTGGCATAAACCGTGGGAGCAATCTCGGTAACGAGACTTGCTTCAAGTCCGATCGCAATACTGATACAGATTGAGCGAACATATCGATTTCTTTTCTCATGCTCTTCCTCATCCATCATTAGTAGTTGATGCCCAGCCTGACATGCAAACGCCTGTCATCTTTGCTCAATTCATCCGGCGCATGCAGGGACTTACCATAGTCCATCTGCAGCGACATCATGCGCGACATGGCAAGCCTGATGCCTATGCCTACGCTGGAAAGGGAAGCCGAACTCTGCTCCCCAGGCAGCGCCTTGTTACGCGACAGATGGGCAGCGTCATAAAAGCCAAGTAACTGGCACTGGGTAAAACTGGCACTGAAACCGGCACACAGATTAGGAGTATAAATTTCTGCGCTGATCAGGGTGCCATAGTCATTGGCCAGCGCCCGTTCAGTAAAGCCGCGCACACTGCTGGCACCACCGGCACCGAACTGCTCACCCGGGACCAGGCTGTCCCTGGTATATTGACCACTGAGCATGAGCTTCAATTGCCAGGCTGCGGGCAACACCTTGCTGTAACCAAAGCCATAACGCAGGATGCTGTAACCAGCAGTCGCGCCACTGCGCACTCGCTGGAAATCTTCGGTCTTGCCCTTTTCACCGCCGGGCAAATTGTGCACTGCAGTCACATAGGCATTTGTCTCACCTGCTGTGGAATTCAGGCTGGCGGCATAGCTGATGCTGACGGGATGGACAGTGACATCATTACCCAGTTGTATACCTTGCAGAGCCACATTGTTCTTGAATGCCTTATAGTCCCAGCCAAAGCTCAGACGTGAATCAAAATCTTCACTGCGGCCCAGGTTGAAGTTATAACGCCCACCGAAGACGGAACCACGGCCACTGACATTGAGGTCGAAGATACCAGCCGAGACTGAGCCTGAATCGACATTCGAATAACTCGCATACAAATCCACACTGTCACCACGCTCATACAGTGGCAAATGGTAACCAACACCAAACACCGCGTATTTACTCGGTTTTTGCAGGGTGGTCGTGTATTGCAGGCTGAGTACATCATCATGCCCGCTGACATTGGCATGCTGGAACAACAAACCCAAATGTGACTTGCCGGTATTACTGTCACCGGCATTATCGAGCGTCGCGCCCACTGTCCAGGGTTTGCTGTCGGTGACATTCAGGACAGCATTGACTTCGCCTTCCTGATTCGATGTCTCGAATTGCAAACTGGTTTTTTTGGCTGGATTTTCATTCGCTGTCTTCAGACTCTCAGACAGTTTTTTAATATTGGGCGTATCACCTGTGCGCAACTGGGGCAGGCTGCGTTTGATATTGTCACTATCGAAATGGCGGTTGCCCTTGACACTGACATTGGCAATGCGTGCCTGCACGACGATGAATTTAACAACGCCCTGGTTCAATTCCTGCTCAGGCAAGACCACCTGCACCAGACTATAACCTTTCTGGCGATAAGCTTTTTCCAGTGCTTCGAGTGCTCTTTGCACATCGGCAAAACTGCGGCCTTTGCCGGTATACGGTGCCAACAGGCTATCGAGTGCAGCAGCACTCAGCAAATTATTGCCTTTGACATCGTAACGGCTGATATCAAAACGCCCTATGACGCTATCGGTATCCTGCGCCGCCAGTGGCTGGCTAAGCCCCAATGCCATGGCGAAAAGCAGGCTGAGGCTAAGACGGGATTTGACATGCTTGTTCTTCAACGGTCTCATACTAAGATTTCCCAGTTACTGAGTCGTGCTATACCAAGTTCTTCTGTGTGCGGAGCCTGACCAGCCTCTGCGATGTACTGATTTATGCTGATTGTGCTGATATTGCCTATCGACTTTTATTCTTGTATCGAATTCTGTGCTGAAGATGCGCGCGAAAAAAACTGCGGCTGAAATGTCTGCTTACAAATGTTTAGTTACAAGTATCCTGCAATCCAATACGCACTACAAGCACTATGTTGTTAATTCAAACATGCTGTCTTATTTTGTATTCGGGAAAGTTAAAACTGATGTGTTTTATTCAGATTAAAACCCGGAAATATGAATGTGAGAGGCTTAAATGCGAGAAAAATGCGAGAAATTGGAATGTGTGAATTTGAACTTCGCGAAGTTAAAACAGCAAATCGATGGAAGAGTAATTATGGACGAGCAGCACGACGCTTCATTTTCCCGTCTTTGCTTTCGATAATATGATCAAATTCATCGACGCCAAAGCTGCGAGTAATCGTCAGAGACGGACAACACATGGCATCACCTGAGGTCATTTCCTTGCCATTCAGGGTGACAGACTTCTGTTTGATGCTTGCACTATTAAAATCAAAGGAGCGCCAGCCACGCTCCCCCAGCTTGGTAACAGCCACCAGCAGATAGGGCCGTGTATGCATGTCGGCTACGTCAAATTGTTCCTGTTCGGTAAAAAAGGCGATGAATTCTGCATGATGGTTACCGCCACCGTATCCTTCGAGGTTGAACAGGACAACGGCGTCATGTTGATGATCGCCAAACAAATTTCCATAAACGATACGGGCAGGGTTTTCGCTGTAGGTTTCTGCAATGCCATCGCTAAATTGTGCGATCAGCCTGTCTAGTTCAAGCTGCATTGCTGCCTGTTGCGCTGGAGATGCCGTCACTGCCGCACGAACTGGCGTTGAGGCAGCATGAACAGTTGCGCAGGCAAGCAGCATGAAGCTGCACAGCAAAGCGGAAAGAAAATACTTCATGCCTGCCCTCCCATCAAACTGCCGTATCCGGTTTGAACTCTTGCCAGGATGGCAGTCCATGCTTGCGTTTGCCATGCGCATAATAACTGGCCAGGGCCAGGCCAAACAGAATACCGGCAATTCCAGCAGAATTCAGCATGGCAGTGACAGACATGGCTGTTTTGGACCAGACAAAAAAGTACATCAGTGTCCCCCAGGCGATTGCATAAAAACAGCCAGAAAACAGTGCGTTTTGCCAGAATTTGGCAAAGTGTGGAGGAGGAACATCGAAACCCATGCGCCACAACAGGTGCAAGTAAGGCGGCGCATAATTGCTGCGCATGATACCGGTCTTTTCCAGCAACTTTAAGGCTGCCTGGCGCTTAAGCTCTCTACTGTTTTCACGATTATCTGATTCAGTGGTATTCATCTGTATACTTATCAAGGAAACCGATACAAGTGCGTTACTGACGTGTTTGATTTATAAAAACGCCTACAAGAAAGCCGCACTGTAATATTTGATTATATGCAACTTAAACCTGGCCCGGAACTTTTCCCGCATAGATAAACGACAAAAGAATAAATTACTTTTAAGCCTCACTATCAGGAAGGCTATTGAAAATATTGATTTACAGAAAGAAAACCAAAGCCAGCAAGGACAGAGAATAACCCAGGCTTATAT
The DNA here is from genome assembly GCF_009937975.1 of Undibacterium sp. YM2. Classification (NCBI taxonomy): domain Bacteria; kingdom Pseudomonadati; phylum Pseudomonadota; class Betaproteobacteria; order Burkholderiales; family Oxalobacteraceae; genus Undibacterium; species Undibacterium sp. YM2. The sequence continues at coordinate 1,286,630 of NZ_AP018441.1, read as the reverse complement.
CTGATGAATAAAAAGTCAATCGCAGTTAACTGGTATTAGTGTCTATGATGTATGTAATCCTTCTTTCCTCGTTGGATTACTCTCATGACTCCCCCAAGACGAACGAGACCTCAAGGGCGCGCAAGCGCCCTTTTTTTCAGCCCATACTGTCAGCACGATGAATAAATCCAGATTACTGTCACTCGATGCATTTCGCGGCTTCACCATTGCCAGCATGTTCCTGGTGAATAATCCGGGTGACTGGGGGCACTTGTACCCGCCACTTGAGCATGCGACCTGGTCAGGCTGGACATTTACTGACTGTATTTTCCCTTTTTTCCTTTTCATCGTTGGTGTATCGCTACACATATCCCTGCATCAAAAACTCATGGCTGGCTATGCCCGGGGGCAATTGTTCAGGCAAACCGCCAAGCGGGCGCTGTGGATATTCCTGATAGGCCTCACACTTAACCTCTTCCCCAGCTTTGATTTCCAATCTGTACGCATCCCTGGCGTTTTACAGCGCATCGCCCTGTGCACTCTGCTGGCAGCGCCGATACTGATTTATTGTGACTGGAAATGGCAGGCAATCTGGGCTGGCATACTCTTCACTGTGTATTCCATTTTCATGTTAACCGTATCTGTACCGGATGCTGACGGCGTCTGGACAAGGGGTGCACTGGAAGCGGGGCGTGATGCCGGTGCCTGGCTGGACCGGCTTTTGCTCGACGGGCACTTATGGAAACGGGCAAAAACCTGGGACCCTGAGGGCGTGCTGAGCAGCCTGCCCGCCGTCTGCAGTGTAATCTTTGGTGCATGGGCCGGACGCTGGCTCAGCGGCAGGCAGGAAGGCAAGCAGGACGCCGCTGTAAAAACTGCCTGGTTCTTTGTCGCAGGCCTGACTTGCCTGGCAATTGGCCTGGTGCTGGATACCTTGTTCATGCCGATCAACAAGAGCTTGTGGACACCGTCTTACAGCATTTTCATGACAGGCTGGGCACTCGTCAGCTTTGCCTGCTTTTACTGGCTGCTGGATGGCAATCCTTCAGCCATGCTGAAAAAATCCATGGCAAAACTCTGTCATCCCTTTGTGCTGTATGGCGTGAATGCCCTGTTCCTGTTCACCCTGTCTGGCCTGATTGCCAAAATGCTGGGATTTATCCATGTAGATCAGGCTGATGGCACTAAACCCAGCCTGCAGGCGTTTATCTATGCACCAATCAAGGCTCTGCCCATGCATGCCGTCAATGCCTCCCTGCTGTATGCAATACTGTTTAATCTGGTGATGTTGCTGATTGCCTGGGCAATGTGGAAGAAACGCTGGTTTGTCAAAGTGTAATGCAGTAGCATCTCAGGTCTTTCGCTCTTTATTGCATTATTAGTCCGGCTTATCCATGTTTTCGTTACCACCCTCGTCACGACCTGCTTTTACTTTGTCTAATTTGAAAATTGCTCTTCAAGGTTTCAAGTTGCCTGCGCTGGCCGCATCTGCGTGTGCACTGATGCTTGCCTGCTCCACTGCAACGCCGCCAGTAAAGCCCCAGCCTAAACCTGTCGCAGTTGACCTTACCATCATCCCGCAAAATGCCCTGGTCAATTACCCTGTGCAAGTCAAAGACGCGCCGCCCTTGCCCCGTGAATTCCGTGCTGCCTGGGTGTCAACCGTAGCGAATATAGACTGGCCTTCACGCCGTGACCTGAGCACAGAAAAACAAAAGAACGAAATCCTCACGATACTCGACAATGCGGTGCAGTTGAAACTCAATGCCATCGTCTTGCAGGTGCGCCCGGCGGCGGATGCCATTTATCCGTCAATGATAGAACCCTGGTCAGAGTTTTTGACTGGTGAGCAAGGGCGGCCACCTTCACCTTATTACGATCCTCTGCAATTCTGGGTGGAGCAAGCTCACGCGCGCGGCCTGGAATTGCATGCCTGGTTCAACCCCTACCGTTCCCGCACCGCGCAATCCAAAATGGCGCTAGCGACCAATCATATCAGCAAGCTGGCACCGCAAGTTGTGAAGAATTATGGTGACCTGCAATGGATGGACCCGGGTGAACCTTTGGCGATGCAGCAAACTCTGAATGTCATCAGCGACGTGGTGCGCCGTTATGATGTCGATGGCATCCATATTGATGACTATTTCTACCCTTACCCAGTCAAGGGCAGCAATGGCGCAGAGCAGGATTTCCCTGACGACCCATCCTGGGTAGCTTATCTGCAGTCTGGCGGCAAACTGGCGCGTGCAGACTGGCGCCGTGATAATGTCAACCGCCTGGTAGAAGCAGTCAACCAGCGCGTACATCTGGAAAAACCCTGGATGAAATTTGGTATCAGCCCATTTGGAATAGGCAGGCCAGACCGCTTGCCACCCGGCATTGCCGGTTTCAGCCAATATGACAAACTGTATGCTGATGTAGAACTGTGGCTGGCTAAAGGCTGGCTGGATTATCTGGCACCGCAACTTTACTGGCCGATCAACCAGGGGCCGCAGGCGTTCAAGGTCTTGCATGATTACTGGCTGGCCCAGAACCCCACTGGCAAGCATATCTGGCCTGGTTTGTATACGAGCCGCATAGACAATACAGACAAATCCTGGCCTGCTGATGAAATCCTGAACCAGGTCGATGCGCTGCGTGAAAAGGCCGGTAATGGCCATGTGCATTTCAGCATGGCAGCGCTGAACCAGAACCGCAAAGATATACGGAAACGCCTGGCGAGCGAGAAATACACGTCCCAGTCGCTGGTCCCTGCCAGCCCCTGGCTGGACAGCAGCCCACCTGCCAGCGCTGTGCTGGAAGCCAGTGCCGACAAGAAATCATTACGCGTGCAACTGAGCTATACCAGCAATACCCGCCTGCTGGCGATCTGGAAGCGCACTGACCAGCAATGGCTGTTCTCTGTGGTGCCAGCCCAGAACATGAGCATAGACATCAGCGACGACCCTCAGCTAGGGGCGATCAGGCAGGTCACTGTGTCAGCCATCAGCCGTACCGGGGTAGAAGGCGTGCGTGCCAGTTATAGCCTGCCCTGAAGTCAGGTTGACATAAATTCAAGCAGCAAGTGTGGTTTTTAGATACGTATGAACAGTCTTGTGCATACGTATTTTTCTTTGGCGTATACGCTGTTTTTCCTCGGAAATCAGCATCCGCACTGGCTGACACGTCAGCCGTGACAAACCCCATATCTTTTGGTTATCGCCCGTCATGATATTTTCATTTGTCACGTATTGTGACAAAACCCTAGTCTGGAACATATAAACATACACATAAAATTTATATCAATTCAAAGCAGCGGCCAGAATTGAGCATAAACAAATACCGAGCTCACAATATCAATGTCGTACGACCCAAGGAGAGACCAGTGAAGTTAAAGACCATAGCCAGGTGCATCGCCCTGATAGGCATTTCTGCCGGTACCAGCGGATGGGTACAGGCGCAGGAGCAGCCTGCTCCAGCACCGCAAAGGGTAGAAATTACCGGTAGTAGCATCAAGCGTATTGCCTCCGAAGGTGCTTTGCCGATTGAGGTCATTACCCGCAAGCAACTCGAAGCTGCGGGCATCGTCACTGCAGAACAATTTATCGCCAACCTGAATATCAATGGCAATGGTTCTGACAACCTGGCCAGTAATGCTGACGTTACCTCAGGTGCCCAGCGCGGTAATAACGGTGCATCTTCCGCCAACCTGCGCGGCCAGGGTGCTGACAGCACTCTCGTGCTGTTGAATGGCCGCCGCGTTGCCACCCATGGTATGAAAGGCTCGGCAGTTGACTTGAATTCCATTCCGATGGCTGCAGTGGAGAGAATCGAAGTCTTGAAAGATGGTGCCTCTGCGATCTACGGTACCGATGCAATTGGTGGCGTCATCAACTTCATCCTGCGCAAGAATTACAATGGTCTGGAAGCCCAGGCATTTACCGATATCTCCCAGCAAGGTGGCGGCAATATCAAGCGCGTGTCTGTGGTTGGTGGCTTTGGTGACCTCGAAAATGATCACTACAATGTCCTGCTGACAGCTACCCATAGTGAGAACGATGCATTGCGTGGTGACCAGCGTGATTTTGTGAATACCTTCCAGCCCAACCGTGGTTTGTCGGTAGATACCCGTGGTACACCAAATGCAACTGTATTTGCCACTTCGCTGGCGAATACCATACTCAGTAACAAGAGCAATAGTGGCCCGGTCTTCCCAGGTACTACCCAGGTCATGAATGCCATCAATGTGCTGAACCTGCCGGGCGGTGCGGGTTGTGGCGCGATCGATGGCATGGCCGCTTACGACGCCAAGCTGTGGGATGTAGCATCTTCCAAATATGCCTGCGCCTGGGACACAGGCCGCGCTGCAGTATTGCAGCAACCAGTCAAGAACGATAATTTCGTCGGCCGTGCCACGTTCAAAATAGGCACGCACCAGTTGTTTGCCGAAGCAGTTGGCTCTCAGGTTGAAGTGTCGAAACGCTTTTCACCCAACCAGGTGTCACCGGGTACGAACTTCCCTGCGTCTTCATTTTATCCAAGCACAGGTTCAGCCTATAACGATGTATTCAATGCCATCGTTGCGGTATTCCCCAGCATAGAAGCGAACCGTGGTGCGCCTATTGCCTACCGCTGGCGCTGTATGGAATGTGGCAACCGTGAAATCACCACCAAGACAGAAGCCGCCCGTTTGCAACTGGGTGCAGATGGCCAGATCGGCAAATGGGATTACCGTGTTGGCCTGTCGCGTGCCTACAGCCAGTCCGAATCCAAACTGGGCACGGGCTATAACTATACCGTTGCGCTGGCAAATGCCCTGGGTACCGGCATCATCAATCCTTTCCTCAAGCCCGGTGAAAAACAGTCGCAAGCTGCGCTTGACCTGATCAACAGCACCTCAGCTGCAGGTGTTACGCTGTATGGTGGCAAAACCACGCTGACCCAGGCTGATGCTGCCCTGTCTGGCGAAATCTGGCAATTGCCTGCTGGCCCTGTCATGGCTGCAGTAGGTACTGACTTGCGCAAGGAAGAATATACTTTCAATGGTGATGCAAGAGCATCCAGTGTCCGCCCTGCCATCCTGAATGCGCCATTTGATGACAGCAATGCCTTGCCCAAGGTCAGCCGCGACATACGCGCCGTGTATGCCGAGGTATTGGTGCCAGTCTTGAAATCACTGGAAGTCACCGTTGCAGGTCGCCAGGATCATTACTCTGGTTTTGGCAGCACTTTCAATCCCAAAGTAAGCTTCCGTTATACACCGACGGAAACGCTGCTGTTCCGTGGTTCGTACAACACAGGTTTCCGCGCACCGTCATTCAACCAGTTGTTTAACGGTATTACTGATTCACCTTATGCAGGTAAAGACCTGGCTGATCCAGCCACCTGCCCAACACTGAAGGTCGATAGCAGCAAACCTGGTTGTGCCGCCATCACGCCGAATATCCTGACTGGTGGTAAAACCACGCTGGGCCCTGAAAAAGCCAAGCAAGGTACGGTCGGTGTAGTGTGGGCACCAAGCAGCAACTTCAGTGCCAATGCTGACATCTGGGAAATCCGCAAGGAGAATTCCATCATGTCCATAGACCTGACCACGATGCTGCAAAACTATGACCTGTTCAGGGATCAGTTCTTGCGTGACAGTACAGGCGCATTGGCTTTCATTGATCAACGCTGGGTCAATGCCGGTTCCAGCATCACCCGTGGTGTGGAAGTTGGTGCCAAAGCCAATGGTGCAATTTTCAATGGCAAATGGGCTGCCGGTCTGGATGGTTCTTATCTGCTGGAGAAAAAATCCCGCCCTATGGCTAACGCACCTTATGGCGTAAGCGAAGTTGGCCGCTTCACCTTCACTGGTGACCTGGGTCTGAGATGGAAGCACACTGCTTTTGTCAACTACACCCAGGGTGACTGGACAGGTACTTTCACGCAGATTTACCGTGCTGGTTACAAGGATCAGGTCTTGCCGGGCGTACAAAGTGGCCTGGTCATGCCATCGAACTACAATCCTAACGTCAAAGCCTACATCATCTACAACATGAGTGTGACCTATAGCGGCATCAAGAACCTGACGCTGACTGCCGGTTTGAAAAACCTCTTCAATACCGATCCACCGTTTGCCATCACTTATGACAGCAATACCGGTGCAGGCAGCTCCTGGGAACCACGCGTCGCTGACCCACGCGGACGCTCATTTACTTTGCTGGCGAATTACAAGTTCAAATAAAACGAACAAGTAACGAGCTAAACAAAAAACCCTTGGCATTGATTGATGCCAAGGGTTTTTTTTATGTGCTACAACTAAAACATCTAGCGATTAGCTCGCAGCAGGATTCATGAGCTTGCCCATGAAAATGATGAGGCCAGTCTGCCTGTCCCTGATCATGAACAGGAAAGGACGGTCCAGCGTCAACTTCAAGGGTTGTGTCACATTAATACTGGTGACACCGATCAACACACCCGTAGCAGCGGCAGCTTCTGTTCCTTTCTCATCGACGTTGATGAAGGCTTTGTGCACGACACCAGAAATCGACAATTCGCGGTTACCGCTTATCCCGGAAAAATCTGCCTTGCTTGCATCAAAGGCAGCGCCCATGCCCAGAGTACTCAGACTGGAGTTCATCGCCGGGCTGGCACTGAAGTTAAACTTGGGCATGCTCAAGGCAATGTAATTGTCTTTCAAACCTGCCGTGATGTCGCTGATGGTCGTACTGCTCAGGCCCTGGACAAAACTATCAAACTTGCCTGCATCAGGCACGATGGCCAGCATGGCCAGTTTGTTATCGATATAAGGCAGCTCCACCGCCTGATAACCCTTGCCCTGCACATACGGGAAATTGCTGGTCAGATTCATGAAGGGCAGATTTTTCACATTCCCTTTGCGGTCAGTAAAATCCTGGTTCCTCGTAGCTTCTTTGGTAAATGGCTGCGCCCAGTCTGACTTGAACCAGATCGCATTTGTCAGCACCACGCGGGTCTGTGGTGAGATGCCACCGGCAGGTATCAGATCCTTGATTTTTTGCTGGGTCTGGTCAGCCACCCAGTTATTGATTGTCAGACGTGATGGTTCAGCAGCGCCGACAAAATCCTGCAAGTTCACAGCAGCACCATAATTAACGCTGAGTGCATCAAGGTAGCTGCTTTGCAGACTGTACCCTTGCTGTGCCCACAAGGCATTGGCGATATTCAGGTTGGGTAATTGTGCATTTGGTTTGGCAGCAGTCGAGGTTTTATCTGCCAGCAATAAATCAAGACGATTCAGGGCTGGTTGCAAACGGCTTTGCTGCAGTTGGAAAGCCAGAGCCTTTTCCATACCACTGAGGGTATCGCCCTTAGCACCGGCTGCTGCCATCTCCAGTGCCAGTGTCAGGCTGTACGGTGAATAGACGAGGTTACTGTCGCCCTGCGCATCCAGCAAAGGCAGGATTTTGAGAGCAAACTCGGTATTTCCGGCCACTGCTGCGGCCAGATCAGCATCACTGGCCTGAGGCGCGACATTGCGTGCCAGCGTAGATTTGGCTGTGCTGACAGCCTGAGGTTTGCTGGCGTCAGGAGTGGTGGCTGTGGCTGCAGTGCCTGCCCCGCCGCAGGCAGAAACCAGTGTAAGTAGCAAGCTTGAGCATAGAAGTGTAGGGCGCATGTTGAGCTTTCTTTGAGTTATCAAAATAGAAACACTTGCTCATGATACCCCTGCCACTCTGTTGAATCAGTTCAAAAATGTACTCAAATTGTCATCAAATTGTAAATGCTGAAAGATATTCTCAAATAAACAATCAAGATGTTGTGCTAGCTGTCGGCTGTTCAAGCACATCCACCACCGCACCAACCCCCACCCGCTCAAACAGTTCGGCAATATCTACTGAGCGCATACGTATACAGCCATAGCTTGCAGGCGTGCCCAGCAGGCTTTCCTGTGGCGTGCCGTGGATATAGATAAAGCGTGGATAGGCATTGCGGTTGCGTTGTTCAGTGCCACGCAACCACAGTATGCGCGTCACCACAGGATCACGCCCAGGTGCATCTGCAGCCACAATCTCGCCGGTAGGCTTTCGGTCCTTGAAAACTGAACCCAGCGGTACACCAGCGCCGATTTTCTCGGCGATCTGCATGCGGCCACCCGGTGTCATATAGCTGTCTGGCATATCGCCTATGCCGCGTTTGGCGGTAGAAATGACATAGGTCGCGACTGGCTTGCCATCTTCCAGCAACACCATTTTTTGCTCGGGGACTGAGATGATCAATTGATGGCGGGTATCGCCCCCTTGCAGCCAGCCCCACTGGCAGGCGGATAGCAGCAAGCTGGCAGCCAGTATCAATATCAAGTGACGGCGAAGAATTTGCATTCTTATTTGCATGGTTTATCTGTGCTTTAAGGATAAGCCAGCATAAGCTGATCAAAGAGCATCTGCAAATAATTCATGCAGCCGCATGCATTACCTGAAGTTATGGGCCGGGTATCAGCTTTCATTTGTGCTCTGTCTGCAGAGGACATAAGGTAATGAGAGAAAAGGAATCAAGCCATGCTGAATACAGAAGCACCTAGCGTTAACCACACAGGACTGGATTTATACCCAACCACACAACTGGTTGATGCCTTCATTGATGATCAGTTCAATGCCATACGTGCAGTCAGCCTGGCTGCCGCACAGATCGCAGCTGCTGTGGATGCCGCCGCGCCGCGCATACTCGCGGGTGGTCGCCTGGTGTATGTGGGTGCTGGCACTTCTGGCCGCCTGGGTGTGCTGGATGGGGTGGAATTATTACCGACCTTCTCATGGCCAAACGAACGCGCTTTGTCTCTGCTGGCAGGTGGAAAGCAAGCCATGTTTGTCGCAGTCGAAGGTGCAGAAGATGATGCTGCACAAGGTGCAAGAGAAATCCAGGAACTGGCTTTGACGGCTAATGATGTGGTGATGCTGATTGCCGCATCCGGCGCTACCCCTATGTGCTTGGTGCCTTGCAGGCAGCGCGCCAGACTGGTGCCCTGACCATAGGCTTTGCCAATAATCCTGGCGCACCTGTAACTTTGCAAGCCGAGATAGGCATCACCCTGGATACCGGCAGCGAAGTGATTTCTGGCAGTACCCGACTGAAAGCAGGCACCTCACAAAAAGTCGCCCTGAACAGCTTTTCCAGCGCCTTGATGGTCAGGCTGCACAAGGTCTATGGCAACCTCATGGTCGATGTCAAACCGACTAATGTCAAACTACTGCGACGCACCGTCGCCCTGACCATGCATGCAACCGGGCGCGACGAAGCATATTGCCGCCGCATCCTTGAAGAATGTGACTTCCATGTCAAAACAGCGATACTGGCTATCCTCAACAACATCAGCGTGACAGCCGCACATGCCAAATTGCTGGCCTGCGGTGACGACCTGCGTCTTGCCCTGCGCACTACGGTTTGAACTACAGCAGTTGAGCGTCAATCAATACGGCAATAAATCCCGCCAGGCGTTACAATCAAACTCGTTTTTTTTTGCTGAATGGACTTTCACCATGCGTTTGCGTCATATCGAAGTTTTTCATGCCATCATGCAGGCAGGCACGATCAGTGGCGCTGCGCAATTGTTGAATATTTCACAACCAGCCGCGACCAAGGTCTTGCAGCATTGTGAAATACAGCTGGGCCTGAAACTGTTCGAGCGCATCAAGGGCAAGCTGCATCCCACGCCAGAAGCGCACAAACTGTTTGCTGAAGTCGATAAGCTCAACCGTGATTTGCAGTCAGTACGCAGGCTGGCCAGCAATCTCAAAAACCATCCTGACGAAGCAGTAAGGCTGGCATCAACACCGACACTGTCTATCACCGTAGTGCCCACCGCACTGGCCGCCTGGCGCAAGAAATTTGGCAATGTGCATTGCACACTGGCGACCCATCACACCAGCGAGATTGTGAATGCCCTGCTACTGGGGATGTTGATTTTGCGCTGTCATTGTATGACCCCTGTCACCCGAATATCGCATCTGAGCCCTTGATACGCGGCAGCATGACAGCCATCGCCCCGCTGGGTAGCTGGGCAAAGAACCTGGACAATACTGCCCTGCCCGTTGCCGACCTGCCCAAGAACCTGATTGCACTGGACCTCGATGACCATCTTGTCAGCCGCGTCATGGATGCCTGTGAAGAACAGGGTCTGAGCTTTACTTCTTACACCGTGGTACAGACCTATTTGCTGGCCAGGACACTGGTGGAGCTGGGTGCTGGCGCAGCCGTCATCGACCCCTTTACTGCCGCCACATCTGACCATAGCAAAGTGCAATGCCGCCCCTTGTCGCCGAATGTGCCTGTGGATTTGTATCTGCTGACAGTAAAATCAACGCCACTGTCACGCTCTGCGCGCGCTTTCGTCGAATGCATCAAGGAAGCCGGGGCTGAGTTTATTGCCCGTACCAGCTAAAACAGGGTGTAAAGCGATGTCTGTATCTGCTCTTCCCAGATACTAAGGCTGGAATAGACACCGGGATTTTTTTCCGGGTCAGCCGCAACACCGCCTATGACATAGATAATGCCATTGCGTGTTGCCGGGTCAAACAGGAAGGCCGATTGCAAGCCATAAGCAAATCCCAGATGACCAACCGGTTTGAAGGCAGGCCGGGCCTGTACCAACCTGTCGCCAGAATGCGCAGCGCTGGTATCAGTGAAGCGCTGGAAACCCAGCCCCCAGGATAGAAACAGGCCACGGTAATCATCCCCATTGTGGGCCTTTGCGCCGTAACGCCATTGCTCTGATGTCAAAGCCCTGACGCTGGAAGGTTTTAGCAAACGCACGCCATCAAGCTCGCCCTCGTTCATGAGCATCAACATGATGCGGCTCAAACCTTGCACGCTGATGCGCAAGCCACCTTGCGGGCTGGACAAAGTTGCATTCGTGCCAGGCCGGTAGTTTTGCAATTGTCTTTTAAGCAGAGGTTTATTGCGGAAATCATCTGTCTGCGCCACCCACGGGCCTTGCGCATTCCACACTTCATTCGCCTGCTTGCGGTACAAGACAGCCAGCCGAGACAAGGCATCTACCGATAAAAGTTCAGGATGATATGCACCTTCTATCTGCAAGGGTTGCAAGACCAGATTTTGCATGAGCACATCAAAGCGCTGGCCGCTGATGGCTTCCATGACAGTACCCAGCACGCCCCAGTTCAGATTCACATAATGGAAATAGCGGCCAGGTGCAAAGTTCTCTCCCGGCTTGGACGTTGCCGGATCAGCCCATTGCACACCTTGCGCAAAGTTTTTGCCACCAGGTTGCAGGAAACTCTGTATGCTGACATCTGCCGGGAAATTATAGCCACCGTCATCCCGCAGGGATGAGGTATGACTGAGCAGCATGCGGGTAGTGATAATTTGATCTGGATAATGCGGGTTCCTGAGTTTGAAACCCAGGTAGTTGCTGATATCGGCATCCAGGTCAAGCTTGCCCTGCTCTACCAGGCACATCGCACCTATGGCCGCCACCATCTTGGAGACCGAGGCGACGCGGAACAGGGTTAGCTTATCGGCGGGAAGATTATTGGCGGGGTTTTGCAGGTCTATATAGCGCTGACCGAACTGTTGCTGGTAAACGACTTTACCAGACTTGATTGCCAGTACGGACAGGCTGGAAAGCGCTTTATCAGGCTGTGCGACAGTCGTAGCCAATTGCTGCGTCACCAGCAGTTCAGTGGTCGGATTGATTTGCGCCATCACCGGGCTTGCCAATAAGGACGTGAGTACGAACAGGCAACGGACAGGATAAGACTTCATCCTCAGTCTATGCGCAAATAAGTTTCGCGCACGACCACCGGGTCGCCACAATTGAAATGCCACCATTCGCTATTGATACCTCTGAAACCGCCATGCGCCATTGCTGCCCGCAATATGCCGCGCTGGTCCAGTTGGTGCTGGGTGAGCTGCCCTTCCGCCAGCATTCTTTGCTCAAGTGCAGGATGGGATTTTTCTTCGAGGGCATCAAAGCCGCTGCCCATATCCAGCTCCTTGCCAGCGGCATCGATGAGCGTGACATCCACCGCCATGCCAAAGGAATGGATGGAACCACGTGCCGGGTCGGCGACGTACATGCGCAAGGGTGTGCCATCCAGGTGCTGCCACAGCATTTCCTGCACGCGGTGCGGGCGCAGGGCGTCGAGTACCAGGATGCGCAAGTCAGGGTGATGTTCATGCAACCAGTTGACTGCAGCCTGCAGTGCAGCAACCGCTTCGCGGTGCAACCAGCTACAATCAAGATCACCATATAACTCACGACCGACAAAATTGTCGGCACCGACATAACGTAAATCGATAACTATGCCGCTGACGGTGTCGAGCCGGCAAAAATCAGGATGATCCGCAATCAATTCACAACGCACACATTCTCCACACAACAGAGTTTTTCATAATCGCAGCATAGGGTGAGTCACCTGCACCTGCCAATGAAAACTTACCGATGACATATAACCAGATGGAATGATCAGGCTTTAAACTTCCATCAGGTTATCAATACAAATTATTTTAGTACTTTATTACGGGCTGCAACATCCACATCAACATAGCGCCAGCTTGTGAAATCCACTGGATGCCTATAGTAATTTTGCAGCCAGGGCTGGGACAAATCTGCCGTCACCGGATGTATGCGCGGCACCCAGGGGCTATAACCATGCATAAGCTGTGCCATTTGCCGGTACATAGCCGTTCTCTCCGGGCTGTCGCTCAGACGCATCGCTTCTTCATACAGCTTGTTGAAAGCTGGCAGGTTGAAGCGCGAATAATTGGCACGGCCAGCATTGGGGCCATACAAAAGCTGGTAAAAATTCTCGGCATCGGGAAAATCAGCAATCCAGTTGGCCTCGGTCATCTGCACCTTGCCCAGACGGGCCGCACGCAAGACTTCTGAATGTTTGTCGGTCTTGAAGCTGACGTGGATGCCAATAGCATCCAGGTTCTTGCGCCAGACTTCATCGCGCAGGCGGCCAGTCGTGCTGGCCAGGCTATGCATTTGCAGGTGCAGGGGCTGACCATCAGGTAAGTGACGATAACCATCTGTGCCGCGCTTATAGCCAAACCTGTCGAGCAAGGCATTGGCCAGCTTCACATCATATTGCACCGGGGTTTTATAGCTGGCGTCGTAACCCAGCACATTCGGTGGCAAAGGCGATTGCGCCTGTATCGCCAGCCCCTTTTCCATCAGGGCGATGTCTTCCTTGCTGTCGTAGCTAAGGGCAATGGCGCGCCGCAGGGCGATTTTCTCCGGGGTATAGCCACCTATCACCGGATCTTCCATATTCATCCACATGTAATAGGTTTGCAGGGGCGTGAACAGGGACAGGCGCACGCCCTGCTGCTGCAATCCAGGCTTGAGCTTGCCATCATCGAGCACCATGTTTGACAGTGGAGGTGGCACTTGTTCCAGATAATCAAATTCATTATTCAGGAAACCCAGCACGCGCGACTGTTGCTCTTCCATGACCTTGATTTCTACCTTGCTGACACGTGGCAAGGTCTGCCCTGCCAGGCTGGCAGCAATTTTCCTGGTAGCGTCATCGGTGCCCTGGTCATTGAAAACCACTTTGCGATATTGTGGGTTCGCCAGTAATTCTATGCGAAAGCTGCGCTGCCACTGGCCTAGTATGAAAGGGCCAGTTCCTATGGGGTGATTGCCGACCTGGTTGCCGTAAGCCTCTACCACTTCCCTGGCTACGGCCCCAGTAGCGGTAGTCGCCAGGATGAACAGGAAATTACTGTCAGGTGCATTCAGGCGCACGCGCAAGGTGTATTTATCCACCGCCTGCAAACCGGGGATGCTGGTTTGCAGATTGAAGTCCTGGCTCTTGCCATCTTTGGCTGGCTTGAGTTTTTCATCACCGAGTAACTTGCCTTCAAACATGAACAGCCACGGCGACTTGACCGCAGGATCATAGATACGCTTGATGCTGTAGATGTAATCTTCCGCCGTCAATTCCCTGGGCTTGCCCTTGAATGCAGGGTCAGGTGTAAACATGATGCCGGGCTGCAGATGCAGGACATAGGTTTTGCCCTGATCCAGTATCTCGGGCATGCTTTTCAAGGTGTTCGGTTTGAGTTTGACAGGCCGCGCCAGGTAGTCATAGCGCAGCATGGGTTCAAAAATATTTTCGTTGATGCTGACGGAGGGTACGTCAGATGCCACTGCCGGGTCGAGGCTGCTCTCTGGCGTCGTCACCAGTACCCGCAAGACTTTTTCTGTACTGGCTGCGGCATGCACAGGTGTCATGCTGATCAGGGCAAATACACCCAGCAATGCGGCACAAAGGAAACGCAAACTCATGCTATCGACTTTCCAGATCCGGCCAGGCCCAGTCGGGGGTTGGGCTTGGTCAGGTAAAACCACTCTTCACCAGCGCTGGCACCAGCGTCAGGAAAGATGATGCGACCATCCTGATCCGCCCTGACTTCACTACCATCAGCGCGCATGCCTATCAGATCACCCTTTTTCAATTCATCAAAGCTGCGCCATTCGCGCACGAAACTATCGCCAACATGCAGCTTGTCGATGACATCATAGATGCGCAGTGCTTCCATCTGTGCCACAGGTTCTGGCGCTGCACCGGCGATCACACCCAGGTGACGCAGGCTGTTGACGATGGCGGCATAAGCCACCGCTGGCGCTTGTGGGTCGAGATGCTGGCCACATTCCAGCGTCATCGCATAACCGCCGACTGAGCGCATGTACTCTGTGGTACCGACACCAAACTGTGTATTAGCATTTGCCACGGTTTTGGCATCGGCATCATGCGCCAGCCTCTCCTGGCGGCGTTGCACGCCACGCGCATAAGTGCCCAGCCAGCCATCGACCAAGCGATGTACACCGAGGCGCATGGCCATCGCCAGTTCCTGTTTTTCATGGCTGAATGATTCTATGGGACCGCGATTATTTTCTGGCCCTATGAGGACAAAAGGTTCACCCTGACTACGGAAGGAATGCAGGTCGAGCAAGACATCGTGCTGGGCCATCAGCGGGCATAACCAGTTTGCTACATGGTCTTCAAATTCCTGCACATCTGCTGTCGGTATCAGGCGGCGGTTCAGGTTGCGCTCACCTTCTCTTTGCCCCAGTTTGTAGGCCAGCGGATTGCATACTGGTACCAGCGTCACACGGCCAGCCAGTAATTGCAGACTGCCATCTTCGAGTTCTGCAATGACGCGGCGGATGGCCTGCGTGCCGCAGGTTTCATTGCCATGCACGGCACCAGTGATAATGACACTGCTGCCGGGCTGTGGTGAGCTGTAGCTGTTGCTTTGAAAATGATAGGGGTAAGCGGTTTTGTTCATATTTTATTCAGCCTCTATTCAGTTTTTTTGCCAAAGGCCGGATCTACTTTAATGAGGGCGGTCACAACAAAGGTAGGAACGGCAGCGATACATATCCAGACAAAGAAATGGGCATAGCCCAAGTTCTCTTGCAAGCGGCCACTGAACATCCCTGGCAACATCATGCTCAGCGCCATGAAACCCGTACAAATCGCATAATGCGCGGTCTTGTGTTCGCCATCAGCAATCATGATCATATACAGCACATAGGCTGTAAAGCCAAAACCATAACCCATTTGCTCTATAGCGACAGCAGCACCAATCAGATAGATATTGTCTGGCTGCACAAAGGCCAGATAGACATACACCAGATGCGGCACATTGATCGCCAGTGCCATCGGCCACAACATGCGTTTCAAACCAAAACGCGAGATCAGCGCACCACCGGCGAGACCACCTATGGTCAGCGCTATCATGCCCATGGTGCCATACACGATACCAACCGCCTGGGTAGAAAGACCAAGGCCGCCTTTATCGACACTGTCGAGCAAGAACGGTGGTGCCATCTTGACCAGTTGCGCTTCACCAAAGCGATACAACAAAAGGAAAGCTATCGTCAGCAGTATGTTTTTCTTTTTGATGAACTTGCCAAAGATCGTAAAGAAAGTTGCTACTACCTGATTCGGGTCGCCATGCGCCGTATCACTGGCAGGGCGTGGCAAAGCCCATTTATGGTAGGCAGACAGGCTGATGAACATCACGGCCAGCACACAAAAAACCACGACCCAGCCAAACCTGGCATCGCCTGTCATATCACGCAACGTGCCAGCCAGATAAACCAGGGCACCCTGCCCGGTCAGCATGGATATTCTGAAAAACATGCTGCGTACACCAACAAAAGCCGCCTGCTGATACTGCTCCAGCGCCAGCATGTAAAAACCGTCAGAGCTGATGTCATGGGTGGCGGCACTGAACGCCAGCAGCCAGAACACCAACAGCGTCGCCTGGAAAAAACCAGGCATGGGGATGGTCAGGGCTACCAGCCCGAACATCGCACCTATGATCAGCTCCAGCGTAATGATCCAGAAGCGTTTGGTCTTGAACATATCGACGAACGGCGACCAGAACGGCTTGATGACAAATGGCAGGTATAACCAGCTTGTATATAATGCAATATCCGAATTGGAAATATCCAGGTTTTTGTACATAATGACGGAAAGTGTCATTACCACGACGTAAGGAATCCCCTGACTGAAATACAATGAGGGTATCCAGCGCCAGACCCCGCCCGCAGGAACTTCAGGTTTTTTGACTGCAGTAACTGTCTCGCTTGTCATTTTTATCTTTTTCTTGAATGGTAAGGCCTGGATCATCTTCCCAGTAAAATGCCGGGATTACGATTGAAATTTTGCTGCTGCTTCATAGCAAAAAGTTATAAGCCGGATGCATCTTTTCATTCGCTGCCAGCGCCAGAAGCGCCCTATGATAAACGAACAACTGCCAGTTATTGCAATTCAGCACGACGATGTTTCAACAAAATCAACAGAAACCTGTATTCATGTCACCTGATCAGCAAGCAAGCCTGGTACAACAAACCGCAGACATTGCGCTGGGCATAGATGCAGGCGGCACACAGACACGCTGGGCTCTGGCAAACAAAGATGAACAAATCCTTGCCAGCGGCACGGCAGCAGGCCTGACCGCGCTGCAAATTGACAAACCGGAAGGCAGGGAAGCAGTACACCAGATATTTGCCAGCCTGGCTGCTGCAACGGGCAGCCATGGCCAGGTAAGCAGCATACGCGCAGGCATCACCGGTTTTGGTGGCGATTCACAGACCCTGCCAGAGATGCTGGCTGAGTGCTTTGACCTGCAAAAACAGCACATCCTGGTCAGCAATGATATAGAAATTGCCTATCTCGATATTTTCAAACCTGGCACTGGCTATCTGATCTATGCAGGTACCGGCTCTATCGCTGCCTATATTGATGCCGATGGGGAATTTCACCGGGCTGGTGGCCGTGGTTACCTGCTCGATGATGCCGGAGGCGGCTTCTGGATAGCACGCGAAGCCATCAGCAAGCTCTGGCGTGCGGAAGATGAAAATCCGGGCCAGTGGAAAAATTCAGAAATGGCGATACGTATTTTCAAGCTCATCGGTGGCAATGACTGGAATATATCGCGCGATTTTATCTATCATCGCAGCCGTGGCGAAATTGGCAAACTCGCCCTGGCCGTCGCCTCTGCTGCCTACAGTGACCCAGTCGCCATGTCCATCTTGCAAAATGCAGGTAAGGAACTGGCGCGCCTGGGCATGGCCATGTGCGCTCGCTTTGGCAGCAAACCGATTGCACTGAGTGGGCGCGTGCAGGAATTGCATCCGGCTATCGTTGAATCCCTGCGCCAGAATTTAGCACCCGAGATATCCCTACGCCAAAGTACTTGCCAGGCACATTTTTCTGCAGCACGGCTAGCTGCCCGACACCTCAAAAACCTACCATGAAAAAAATCACGCTATATAGTTTGTTTACTGCAGTCAGCCTCTTCATCAGTGGCTGTGCCACCGTAGGCCCCATGGGCAAACTTGATACCACCATTTCTGCCAAGAGCCAGGAAGAACGCGTGCAATTCATCATCCTGCATTACACCGCACTGGATGAACCTACCTCCTTGCGCGTACTCAGCCAGCAAGCCGTCAGCGCGAATTACCTAGTTGGTGACCAAGCCCCCGTCAAGGTCTGGCAACTGGTGCCGGAAAATCATATGGCCTATCACGCTGGTCTCAGTGAATGGAAAGGCTATAGCCGTCTGAATGCCAGTTCCATAGGCATAGAAATCGTCAATCTCGGTTTCAGGGATACGCCAGAAGGCAGGATTTACTTCCCCTTCCCGCAAGCCCAGATAGACCGCGTGATTGCACTCGTCAAGGATATCTCGGCACGCTACCAGATACGCCCTGAATACATACTCGGCCATTCCGACATCGCGCCGTTGCGCAAGTCAGACCCTGGCCCGCTCTTCCCCTGGAAGCAACTGGCCGACGCTGGCCTGATCCCCTGGCCCAAGGCAGACGAAGTCGCCCAGCGCATGCCAGCCTATGAAATGCAATTGCCCGAGATTAAATGGTTCCAGCAAAAACTTGCACAATACGGCTATGGCATTCCACAAACCGGTCTGCTCGATGAAACCACCCGCAGTGTGCTGGTCGCCTTCCAGACCAAGTACAGGCCAGCAAAATTTGACGGCATGCCAGATGCAGAAACCGCCGCCATGCTCGATACCCTGCTGGCGAACCTGAAGGCGAAATAAATATGGTCGCCAACCAGGCTGCAAACTTCATCATCCCGCCGCAACTGCTGGAACAGCGTGGCCTGCTACCGCAGCAAGAAGCCACAGAACTGGTACTGGCAGAAACCGGCGAAGATGGCAGGCAATACCTGCTGACACCTGCCACCAAGCTCGCCTGGCAAGCCATGAAGGCTGCCGCCAGCGAGGATGGCATTGCCCTGCTGATGATCTCCGCCTTTCGAAGCATCGCCAGACAAACCGAGATCATCAGCGACAAACTGGCCGAGGGCAAGCAACTCAAAGATATATTGCTAGTCTGCGCCCCACCCGGCTACAGCGAACATCACACTGGCCGAGCGATAGACATCGCCACGCCAGAAGACCCTGAACTGGAAATTTCTTTTGACACCACGGCTGCCTTTGCCTGGCTGCAAAATAGTGCACGGCGCTTTGGTTTTCACATGTCCTACCCGCCAGGAAATAGCAGCGGGTTTCAATATGAGCCGTGGCATTGGTGTTTTCAGTCTTAATCCAACGTCTGCCTATACCTCTTCAAAGCCACAAACCCCGCCACCAGCAGAAACACCAGCATGGGCCATAGCTCTGGTGCTAGCTGGTCTGCGGTATTTCCCTTCAACAAGATCCCCCGCACGATGCGCAGGAAATGCGTCAATGGCAGTGCTTCGCCTATCGCTTGCGCCCATTCCGGCATGGCGCGGAAAGGGAACATGAAACCGGACAGCAGCATCGATGGCAGGAAGAAAAAGAAGGTCATCTGCATCGCTTGCAACTGGTTCTTCGCTATCGTCGAAAAGGTAAAACCGACTGCGAGATTGGCGAGGATGAAAACACCTATCATGCTCATGAGCAGGCTGAAGCTGCCCATCATCGGCACTTCAAATAACAGAAAGGCAGCACTGATGATAACGCCCAGTTGTATATAGCCTATCAACACATAGGGCAGTATCTTGCCGACCATGACTTCTGCCGGGCGCACCGGGGTTGCCAGCAGGTTTTCCATGGTGCCGCGCTCACGTTCGCGTGTCATGGCGAGTGAGGTCAGCATGACCATGGTCATGGTGAGTATGGTGCCTATCAGGCCGGGCACGATGTTATAGCGTGACAGGCCCTCGGGATTATAGCGACGGTGCACGCGCACCTCATAAGCTGGCGTGGCGGTTTGCAGGTATTGCAAAGGGCCTTTCAAGTCATGATGCAAAGCCTGGGTAGCAATGGCATTCAACGCGGCGATGGCATTCCCTGATGCTGAAGGATCGGTCGCATCAACGGAGATCAGCAAGGCTGGTTTTTCACCGCGCACCAGTTGCTGGGTGAATTGTGGCGGTATCACCAGCATGAATTGTATTTTGCCTTTTCCCAGCAAGGCTTCTGCCTCTTGCTCACTCTGGCCTACCGAATCGATACGGAAGTAGCCTGTGTTTTGCATGGCAACGACAAAGCTGCGTGCCATGGCACTATTGTCGGTACTGACTACAGCAGTTGGCAAACCCTTGGGATCGGTATTAATCGCATAGCCAAACAGGATGAGTTGCAGGATGGGGATTCCAACCGCCATGGCAAAGGTCAGGCGGTCACGCATCATTTGCTGGAATTCCTTGATAAAGATGGCGAACATGCGTGCCAGCGAAAAGCGCTTCATGCTGTCACCTTTTGACGTATTTTCTGTATTTGTTGAATATCGTCTTTGGAAAAATTATCAGGTGCGCTGGCGATCAGGCTGATGAAGACATCTTCCAGGTTCGCCGCACTCGGCGTGATTTGTATATTGGCTTGATGCCTTATGCCGTCGAGTGCCTGCAAGACCAGGGCCTCGTCCAGCCCGGCGACGTGGACGGCATTGCCGAATGCGGCGACACTTAATACCCCTGATGCCGACTTCAATGGCTCAAGTAAAGTACCCAGTTGCTCACCTTGCAGAGTCCAGACCTTGAGTTTGGAGTCACGTATGATTTCTGCCTCGGTGCCACGTGCGAGTATTTTGCCGTAGGCGATGTAGCAAAGTTCATGACAGCGTTCAGCCTCATCCATGTAATGAGTGGACACCAGCACTGTGATGCCCTGGTCAGCCAGCAAATGAATCTGGTCCCAAAAATCGCGACGCGCTTTTGGATCGACGCCAGCCGTTGGTTCATCCAGCAACAGCAGACGTGGTTCGTGAATGAGGCAGGCAGCCAGTGCCAGGCGCTGTTTCCAGCCGCCGGACAATGATCCTGCCAGTTGTTGCTGGCGGGCTGTCAGGCCCAGCCTTTCGAGAGAAAGATCGACTGCATTTTTTCTGTTGGGCAGCTCAAACAGGCGCGCGACGAAATCCAGGTTCTGGCGTATCGACAAATCATCATACAGACCAAACTTTTGCGTCATATAACCGACCTGGCGCTTGATCTGCTCTGCCTGTTTGATGATATCCAGACCCAGGCAAGAACCCGTGCCAGCATCGGGCGTCAGCAAGCCGCACAGCATGCGTATGGTAGTGGTTTTTCCGCTGCCGTTTGGTCC
This sequence comes from Undibacterium sp. YM2, assembly GCF_009937975.1. Taxonomy (NCBI): domain Bacteria; kingdom Pseudomonadati; phylum Pseudomonadota; class Betaproteobacteria; order Burkholderiales; family Oxalobacteraceae; genus Undibacterium; species Undibacterium sp. YM2. The sequence continues at coordinate 1,265,606 of NZ_AP018441.1, read as the reverse complement.
CAGAAAACCGCAGATACTGCCCCTGGCAACTTGCAGTTCGACTTTATCGACGACGGCACGACCGCCATAGGATTTGCTCAGGCCATGCACATTGATGGCCAGATTTCCTGTGTCAACACTGGTATTCGTTGCGCTGTTCACTGTGCTTTTCCTGTACTTGCTGGAACCAGCAGCGACACATCCAGAGGCTGACCGGGGTGCAGCAAGAGTTTGCCGGGCTGATCTGGTTTGGCCTCGACCATGAACACCAGCTTGGCTCTTTGTGCATTTGAATAAATGACCGGTGGTGTGTATTCAGCCTGGCTGGCGATGCGGGAGATGTGGGCAGGTACCGGTGCTGCGCAGCCATCGCAATGCAGGCTGACTGCCTGACCAACAGCAATCTTGCCCAACTCAGCTTCCGGCACAAAGAACCGGGCTTTGCGGTTTTCTGGCGGCAGCAGCGACAATACCGGTTGACCTGGCTGCACATATTCGCCCTGGCGGAAAAAGACTTCTGCCACTAACGCATTCGCGGGTGCGTTTTGTGATTTTTGGCCTGAGCGCCAGATAGTCTGGCGCAAGGCTTCTTTTGCGGCATCGGCACTGGCTTGGGCAGCGGCGCGTTCATCTACACGTGCTGGCAGCTTGGCGACACTCAATGCGGCGTTTAATTCTGCCACGCGGGCTTCCGCGAGTTTGACACTGGTTTGTGCATCATCCATGCGGGATTTGGACACTAAGCCCTGCCCTACCAATTGCTGCTGGCGTGCCAATTCCTGTCTTGCCAGGGCGGCCTGTGCCTGCGCACTTGTCAATTGTGCCTGGGTGACTGCAATCTCTTCTGTACGCCTGCCTTTTTCAGTATTGCTGGCTTGCGCCTGCGCGCTCGTGAGGCGGGCACTGGCTTCGTCATGGGCGGCATTTTCAGCTTCGGCATCAAGAGCAAACAGCAGGCTATCCTTGGTCACTTGCTGGCCCGCCTGCACCTTGATACTGTCAAGTTTGCCACCCAGCGGTGCAGAGATATAGACGTAATCACCTTCTACATAACCTGATCAGGCGGTGGAGGTCTTTTCATTGCAGGCTGCCAGCATGGCAGACATGGCGAGTATCAATGGCAATACTGCTGCGGGTTTGCATTTTTATACACGGCGTAACTCCTCATTCGTTGCAGCCAGGGCATACAGGGCACGGTTAACGCGGTCGGCAATTGCGGCATCGCTCAATACCTGGCTTAAAGGTTCTTGCAACATGGCTGGTACAAAGCCCATATCCAGTGCACGCGGCACGATGACCATGGGGGCAGCGACACTGCCCATCAAAAATGACAGCGCATAGGCAGGCGGGGCCATGGCTATTTCCCCAGCCTGCATGGCTTGCATGAGCAAACCAGTGATCAGCAGTACATGACGCGCGCCGTTTTTTTCGAGAAATTGTCTGGCGACTTTTTCACCTTGCGCGGCATCAGCCCAGACCCGCCCTATCCAGCTGCCATGCTCACGCAGCAAACGCCCCAGCAGACACAGAGCTTCACGCAGACGCTGCATGGGTGAGCCTTCATGATTCACCTCAGCCTGCAGTTGCACGAACACTTCGTCGTACATGGTTTGCAGCAACTGCGTCAGGAAATTATCTTTATTCTTGAAGTGATAATGGAACATGCCTACGTTCACGCCTGCATGCTCTGCCAGCATGCGCAGGGACAAGCCGCCACAGCCATGCTGGGCAAACAGCGCGCGCCCGCTTTGCAATAAAACTTCGTCAAGCTGTTGAGAAGGACGTGCCATATTTCTGTTTTCCAATAATTATTATGCAGATGACTAATAACTGAAGTTTGCGGGCGCACAACCGCCAAGTCAAGCGTTTTTTGGGCCATTGGCAAATGCTTATTTTTAAATTAGCAAGAAATGTGGGGGCTGAGCAGAGCGATGCGCGGCGCATCAATACCTCCCTCAATTCATCGCCTGCAAACGCATTCCGATACTAGAAAATTGCACTTCGTCGCCTGCTACTGGCGACCAATATGGCGACGGCCTAAAGTGCAATCACTCCCACCCGAATTGAAAGGAAATATCATGAACATCACAGCAAACATGGACGGCGTTGTCATCGCTACTATCGCTCTGGTTATCCTGAGCAGCCTGTTGCGCGCCATCATCGCTTAAGGAAAAATAATGCTAGGCTTTTTGATCTGGATTATCTTGTTTGTACTCTGCTGGCCATTAGCCATACTGGCCCTGGTGATCTATCCACTGGTGTGGCTGCTGTTGCTGCCCTTCCGCGTGCTGGGCATTGCAGTGAATGGTGTATTTGAATTATTGCGGGCGATCTTTATGTTGCCAGCCAACCTGTTAAAAAGCCGCCCATGAGAGGACGGCTTTTAGCTGGTAAATGTACAACCTATCAATGCTAATGCGCATGATTGAATAGTTCGTGCAATTCTTCAAACCTGTCTTCAACTTCATCGGCAGACAAGCCCAGAAATTCACAGGCAGCCTCACCACCTTTTTCCCACTCGCAAGAAAATTCTTGCCCATGGTATTTTTGTATTCCATATTCGGCAAGCAGGGCCAGGGCAATCAGGCTTTTGACTGAGTCTTCAGTATTAGCGTCATGCAAAACACTGTAGTCATGATGCAAAAGTATCGCCAAAGATACGCTCTCAGGCAAACCCCAGGTGCGTGCCATCAATGAGCCAATCGCGGCGTGCGAAGTACTATGGCGCTGCTCTTCTATGGCGGTAAATGTTTCATTGATTTCCTGGTGAGCCAGCTCCAGGGTTTCCGCATAGTCGGGGAAACGCTCAAGCAATAAAGGAATACCTATGTCACAGAACAAACCAAAGGTATGGGCCTGGTCAGGCGGGCAAACACGCATGCGCCTGGCCAGTTGTGTCATGGCCTGGGCACGTTTGGTAGAAAAATCCCAAAACTTAACGAGGGAAATTTTCTCAACCTGTATGCTTTGCCGGGCAATAATCCCTGTCATCAAATTACCGCACTGGGTAATTCCTAACAGATTGACAGCATGCTCGACCGATTTGGCTTTGAGGCGCAAACCGAAGAAAGAAGAGTTGGCGAGCTTCAATAATGATGCAGACATCGCCACATCATTGGCAATGATGCCAGTCAATTTACGGGGATCAGGATCATTGGCGGCAAGCTCTGCCTGCACGTCTGCCAGCAAGCTGGGACGTGGCGGTATGCGTATCGTCTTGACGAGCGCATCAACGGATTGTTCAGTGGTCAGCCGGGGGGCCGCAGCAGAGCTTGTCATAATAGTACGGTTGATACACCAGGAAGAGATAAGGCCTACAGGCTGCTATTGTAAGCGTAAATCATTGCTGGATAGAAAAACCCAAACATTTTTTACATATCAAGCCCTGCCTGCTTTCCGGGCATACTTCCCGGACTCCCTGGCTCCAGAACTATTTGACTGGGATGGGCGTACTGCGATCTACTGGAACAGCCGTCACACTATTCTTGGGTGAGCCATCTATCAGCTTGTCAGAATAAGTCAGGTAGACCAAGGCATTGCGCTTTTGATCCACCATGCGGACTATGCGCAGCTTTTTGAACAGTATAGACAGACTTTGATTAAAAACTTCATCCTGCTGTTTAAGCTGACCATTAAAACTGATGGGGCCAACCTGGCGACAGGCAATCGAGGCTTCAGACTTGTCTTCTGCCAGACCCAAGCCACCTGAGATGCCACCAGTCTTGGCACGCGACACATAACAGGTGACGCCATTGACCTTAGGATCATCATAAGCTTCCACGACGACCTTGTGGTCCGGACCTATGAGTTTGAAGGCAGTATCAACACTGCCGACGTTTTCAGCCAGGGCAACTGTGCCGTACGCAGAGAAGGCGGTGAAGATAGCTACAGCGGCAAAACTTAATGATGGCAGTTTCATGATCTCGCTCTTTTCCTGAAGACGCCACAAACCGGGCGCCTCAGGAATATCAGGCTTATTGCTGTTTATTCAAGTGTGAATGGGCTCTGCTGTACAGGAAATAAATCACGATAGTGATTGCCATCCAGATAAAGAACACATGGTAAGTCGTTGCCGACAAATCCTTGAGGATATACAGGCAAGCCAGTATGCTCATGCCCGGTATCAGATAAGGACCGAAAGGCACCCTAAAACCACCTGCTTCGTCACCCAGCTTTTGCCTGCGTATGACAGGTACGGCAACCGAGACCACCATAAAGGCGACCAGGGTACCCATGCTGACCATGTCCCACAAGAAGGTCGAATCAACCAGGCCAGCGACGATACCCACCAGCAGGCAGACGATGATGGTATTGCTGACAGGCGTGCGGGTGCGCGCATGCACACGCTGGAAGGAACTGGGGATCAAACCATCTTTACTGATCGCAAACAAGATCCGGCTCTGGCCATAAATAGTCACCAGAGTCACGCTGAATACAGAAATAACAGCGCCAGCAGACAAGATCAATGCAGGCCAGGCTTTGCCTGTAACGTTTTGCAAGATCACTGCCAGACCAGCTTCCTGGCCTTCAAACATCTTGGCTGGTTGGGCGCCAACCGCGGCAACTGCCACCAGCAAATAAAACACGGTCACAACGACCAGCGCCGCCATGATGCCGAGCGGCACATTGCGCTTGGGGTTCTTGACTTCAGCACCAGCGGTTGCCACCGTATCAAGACCGATGAATGAAAAGAATACCGTACCGGCAGCAGCCGTTACGCCAGCCATGCCGGCCAGACCCTTGCTGTTGTCAGTATTAAAGAAAGGTGTGAAATGCTCTGCATTGAAGCCGGAAAATGCCACGACGGCAAAGAAAGTCAAAATCACCAGCTTGATCATGACCATGACGGCATTTACCGTCGCAGATTCCTTGGCACCGCGCAACAAAAGTATGCAGCAAATCGCCACCAGCACCATCGGTGGCAAATTGAATTGACCAGCATGAAATTCCACCCCGTTGGCACCCGCGACTATCATGGGTGAACGTAGCATTTCGGGTATCTGCCAGCCGAGGGCATTGGTCAGGAAATTATTCAGATAGGCAGACCAGCCTATCGCCGTCGCACTGGCAGCCAAACCATATTCCAGCAATAAACAGGCGGCAACAATGAAGGCACCAAATTCACCGACTGTTGCATAGGCATAAGAATAAGAAGAGCCGGATGCCGGGATACGGGAAGACAACTCGGAATAGCAGAGTGCTGTCAAACCAGCCGTAATCGCTGCAATGATAAAGGACAAAATGACCGAAGGCCCAGCCTTGGGCACGGCCTCTACCATGGTAAAGAAAATACCGGTACCTATGGTAGAACCCACGCCTATCATGGTCAGGGAAAACAAGCCCAGTGAGCGATGCAGGCTATGGCCCTGATCGTCCGTCACTTGTTCGCTATGGTCTATGGGCTTGGTGCGGGTCAGTTGCTGACCCAGGCTAACTTGTCTCAAGATCTATCCTTCTGCTTATGCCAAATACCTGTTGAGTAAAGGGGCTGATGCCTGGCTATCATCCGGACTAAAGTCCAGGTTTAGCTGTTTGCCATTGTGCGGCCCAGGCCAGGCTTGCCCCGAAAATCGCCATGATAGCCCCAAATTTGTCTGCTTTGATGTCAGTCTGCTTATTTTTCCTGACTTCCAACAGCTGATTTATAACAGAACAGAAGGGTGGTACAATTCCGCCCCATGTCCGCCCAACATATTTCCCTGTCGTGTTTTCGCCACCTGGTGCGCGCAGTACTGCTGATGTATGTACTGACGCTGGGTGTCGCGATGGCATCTTCTGTGGTGAAATCCGGCGAACAGGGCATGAATCTGATCTGTACCAGTACCGGCTATAAATTCATCAAAGCGGACGGCAGTGGTGTCAAAGAGACTGGCAAGAGCATGACGCACATGCTTGATTGCTCCATGTGTCTGGCAGCCAGTTTGCCTGCCAGCTTCCCGCAAACCACGGTTTTTGCAGCACCCCACGCTCTTTCCTACGCTACCCGCTCCATACCCGCTGCACGCCTGGCATCGATTGTTGCAGCACCTTTACCTGCACGCGGGCCGCCTGCTATCTAAAAAATTGAATTAGTTCAAACCGGCCATGCCACCTGCACTGGCAAGTTTGCTTTGCGCATTTGCATGCGCGTTCCAATTTTTAGATTATTCATATGTCTCCTTTACGCCCTTTGCGCTTGCGCGCATTGACAGCGGCACTGACTGTCGCCTTCCCTTTGTCTTTATCTTTATTACCAGCTACTGCCCTCGCAATTGAAGCAATAGAAAATGCCACCCAGGCCGAACGTGTCATCATCAATGGTGACCGCCCATCCTCACTACCCAAGGAAATCCCTACCACCATAGAGGGCATCAATGCCAAAACCATGGAGCAGACCATCAATGCCATCGACGCAGAAGATGCCCTGAAATACCTGCCCAGCCTGCTGGTACGCAAACGCTATGTGGGCGACTACAACCATGCTGTACTGGCGACGCGGGCATCCGGCACTGGCAATAGTGCGCGCTCTATGGTGTATGCCGATGGCATCTTGCTGTCGAATTTGCTGGGCAATGGTGCAGCATTCACGCCACGCTGGGGCCTGGTGACGCCGGAAGAAGTCGAACGTGTGGATGTGCTGTACGGCCCCTTCTCTGCTGCCTATGCCGGTAACTCTGCCGGTGCCGTGGTCGATTATGTGACGCGTATGCCCAAGCAGTTTGAAGCCCATGCCAAACTGGTGGGCTTTAGCGAAAACTTCCAGCAATATGGCACCGACAAAAGCTATAGCGGCAAGCAGCTCAGCGCCAGTCTTGGTAATAAACAAGGGGCATTTTCCTGGTGGCTCAATGTGAACCAGCTTGATAGCGATGGCCACCCTATCGCCTTCGCCAACAAGCTGGCCTCCACTGGTATCAGCAGCAGCGCGGGCACCGCAGTGACAGGTGCGATTACCGACAAAAATCCACAAGGGCTGGACTGGTGGATACTGGGTGCAACCGGCCAATACCATACCACGCAAGACCATGCAAAGATCAAGCTTGCCTATGACTTTAGCCCAACTTTGCGTGCGAGCTACACCTTTGGCTACTGGCGCAATAATATGAACAGCGGCGTCGAAAGCTATTTGCGCGATGCTGCTGGCAATGCGGTATATAGCGGCGACATCAATATCGCCGGTAAAAAATATACCCTGGCCCCAACTGACATGTCGAACAGCAAAAACCAGCTAGAGCATATCACACATGGCCTGAACCTCAGGAGCAATACCAAAGGCGAGTTTGACTGGGAAGTCGCCGCCAGCCTGTATGACTACAGCAAGGATATCGTCCGTGCGCCGACAGTGGCCATCCCGCAGGCCAACGGCGGTGGCAATGGCCGGATTACCGATGGAGCAGGTACAGGCTGGAACACCCTGGCCTTGAAAGGTATCTGGCGACCGACAGCAGAACACGTTGCCGAATTTGGCTACCAGCGCGAAGCTTATCAAATGCGTACCCTGGTGTCGGATACGGATGACTGGATCAATGGCGCTGCAGCCAAACGCTTCTCTGCCTTCCAGGGTAATACCCAATTGCAAAGCCTGTATGCGCAAGATGCCTGGCGTATCAATCCGCAATGGAAAGCCATTGTTGGCGGCCGCTTGGAGCAATGGCAGGCAGATCGTGGAGCCATTTCATCAGCGACCAGCACCCTGCCCTTTGCTGAACGTAAGGAAAATTATTTTTCACCCAAGGCAGCTATCGCCTTCAAAGCAAGTGATGACTGGACCCTGAAGGCATCGGCAGGTCGTGCGGTGCGCATGCCTACTGTCTCTGAACTGTATCAAGGAAGCATTTCCACCACCGCCATCGTCAATAATGACCCCAATCTGAAACCAGAAAAATCCTGGACTACGGAATGGACGGCAGAGCGGACGCTCAATGATGGCAAGGGTTTTCTGCGTACCACCCTGTTCCATGAAAGAACCAGGGATGCGCTGTATTCACAAGTGAACACCCTGATCACGCCGAATGTGACGAATATCCAGAACGTCGATGAAATCCATACGACAGGGCTGGAGCTCGCCTACCAGGCTAGCGATGTATTTACCCGTGGGCTGGATTTGATAGCCAGCCTCACGTATGCCAATTCTGAAATAACGCGTAATGACAAATTCCCCGCCAGCGTTGGTAAATGGCAGCCGCGCGTGCCAGCCTGGCGCGCCAATTTTGTCATCAGCTACCGCCCTGAAGACAAACTCAGCACCACGCTGGGTTTGCGTTATAGCGGCAAGCAATATGGCTCACTCGATAACAGCGACAGCAATGCCTTTACTTATCAGGGCTTTTCCAGTTTTGTGGTCGCTGATGTGCGCGTGCGTTATCAACTGGCAAGGCAATGGGTGGCCTCTGTCGGCATAGATAATCTGAACAATAAAAAATACTGGGCCTTTCACCCCTACACGCAACGCAGTGTAGTAGGTGAATTGAAGTTTGATTTTTAAAGTGGATTAAGCCAAAGGCGCTGTGGCTTTATGCTATGGCTTTGATGGCCTTATCAATTAGCCAGATGCGCCTTTGCATAAGTTTCCTTGTCAATTTCCAGTACCTCTACACAAAGCTGCACATCCAGCCCTTGCGGCCAGGCTTGTGCAGCTTGGATAACCGCCAGCACACGCTCTGATAATTCACGTTTGACTTCGGTGCTGCGCCCTTTCAATATCAGCAGCCTGGCATGCAAAAAAGCCCGTGCAGCAGGCTCGGTGCCAATGACCACCTCATCAAAGCGGATTGCCCGGCTCTTGATATCGATCTCCTTGAAATGCCCTGTCTCAGCTAAAGATTCATTAATTTGCAATAGTAACTCCCTGGCTTGCAAGGGCAGATTACTGGAATATTCTACGGTCAGATGAGGCATGTTTTCTTTCTGATGATTTGAGAAAATGTGGCTGAATTTTATAGCGTGACCTGCATGAGCAGATAAGAATTCCTGATACCGGTCTGCACAAAACCGCAAGAGCCATACATGCCAGCAGCCGGGTTTTGTGGATGCACGGTCAGAGAAACCTGTTCTATGCCACGCTGGCGTGCCGCATCCAATGCTGCCAGCATCATTAATTTGCCATAGCCCTTGTGCTGCCAGTCGGGCAAAAGTGCAATGCCAAGCTGCGGTGTATGTTCATTGATATACGCCAGCCCCATGCGATCTGGCACGAGGCGCATCCAGCAGGCGCCTATGGGTGCATCTTCGCCCTCAATCTTGGCGATGACGCCGATATCGCTGGCACGCCCCCAGTCTTCGGCATAGATGCGTACATGAGGCAGTTGCAGGGTTTCCAGCGGACGCAAACCCGCGGGCGGCGGGTCCCACAAAGCGACGTGCAGAAAATTCCAAAGCAAGTCCTGATGTTCAGGAAGTAAGGGAGAGAAACTGATGCTCATGAGTTTGCCGGGCATGGGCTAAAGATTGCCTATGGCTTTCTATTTTAAGCAAATACCCAGCTTCTTGCACTTAAGTCGATGCCGTGCCTGCAAATTTTATGAACGGGATACCGCAAGCCCGGCAGAAGCACTGGCTTTCTTCAATTCTTCTTCAGCGTTACATCCGCCTACCTGCTCAGTGTCGAAGATACGCGGCTCCCATTTACTTTCCATCAGGGATATTTTCTTGGCCGTGAGGTAGTAACGGGTGCATGGCTGGACGTCGAGAGCCAGTGTCTTCTGGGTAGGCAGACGAGAAGAGGAATGGCGAAGCTCCAGCGTCACCAGATGCTTGCCAGGGGTTACAGAAACCGGGCCCTGGAAATAATAAGTCTGATCGACAGCCACAATACGAACCGGATATTCATGGTCAATCAAAGGACGGTCAGGCTTGCCACTCAGGTAAGAAAGAGGAGCAGTCTCGCAAGCTGTCAACAGACCCAGGGCTGCCAAAGCAGAGAATTTATACAATGCATTCATATATTTACGGTCGCAGATCTACTGTACATTACATCATGAATATATTGTAGGTCATGCGAATACTGCCATCCATCTGCAAAAAGTATCAATTTGTACTTCAAAGCCTGGCCTGACAGTCGCGGTAGCCGGATTTCTGATGCATAATCATTAGCCCAATGACTAGGAGTATTCATGAGCATCACGATGATCATATTTTTCAAGGCCCTGATCGTAGTACCGATCACCTTGCTGCCCATCCTGAACCCCATTGCCATTGCACCTATCTTCTTGTCCATGACAGGACCGATAGAGCCACCACTGGCTAACCGGCTGGCAAAACGCATAGCCCTGAATTGTTTTTTCCTGCTCATGGGCGCCATCTTCATAGGCTCTTACGTACTGGATTTTTTTGGCATCTCCCTGCCCATCGTCAGGGTCGCCGGTGGGATCGTGGTTGCCATGGCGGGTTGGAAATTATTGAACGACCAGGGCCAGGATAATTTGCGCAATTCTGTCGCCGCATCCCATGGTGGCAGCTGGACCCGTGAAGAATTGCGCCGCCGCAGTTTTTATCCTTTCAGCTTCCCCTTGACCGTGGGGCCGGGCACCATCGCCGCTTCAGTCACGCTGGGTACGCAGATGCCGCATAAGCCTGTCGATTGGATCATTACCGGCATCGCCTCACTGATAGGCGTCTTGCTGACCAGTCTGGTCATTTACCTGTGTTATCGCTTTGCCCGCAATATGGAGAGAATACTCGGCGATGTCGGTGCCATCGTCTTGCTGCGACTGTCTGCCTTTATTTTGCTCTGTATAGGGATAGAAATTGGCTGGGCTGGTATTTCTGATTTACTAGGAGATCTGAAGCACTGAGCAGTAACAGCGCACATGACAGGCATCAAGCCAGTCATGTGCTATTGACTTCCCTTTGAACAGCGGGCGGGACTTACTTATTCCGCGTTGGAAACCGGCTCATTGAGCATCAGGGCATGCTCGACTATCTCGGTTTCGTCGCCAATACGGCTATTCCAGGCACGTACAAAATAATTCTTTTCTGCCTGTGTAGGTGCATCGTACCAGATCACCATCAGCGTGCCTTTGTGATCATGTATCTTGGCCAGTTTGGTAATACAGACGGTATTGCCATCAATATCTGCCAGCCCCATCGCATAACCATAGACACGGCTCAGGCGCTCTATACGGTCTGGTTCGGTTTCGCTATTAGTGGCAGAAATTTTTGGGTGGTCCAGATACATGGCGCGTCTCCGTCTTCTGATAATCGTTTTTCATTCTAACTGATAGACAGCACAGTCGCCACCGGGATTTAAGCCCACCCCTCTGCCAGCCTGAAAAACTCAGGGCCTGTTGCGTTTTTCCCATTTGCACTCCTGCCTGGCCAGGACTTTGGACTCAGGATCAACTGTTTCCAGATACACATCAAAACCCCATAACCTGGCCACATGCTTGAGCATTTCTCCTGTTTGCGGATTCAGTGGGCGGCGCAGGTATTGGGTATGGCGCAGGGTCAGGGCCCGGTCCCCCTGCATATCGACGGACCAGACCTGAATATTGGGTTCGCGGTTACCAAGATTATATTGCCCTGCCAGTTGCTCGCGCAGATAACGGTAGCCATGCTCATCATGAATTGCAGAGATCAGCAGTTTATCCTTGCTGTCATCGTCAAGAATGGAAAAGAAATGAAAGTCACGCATCAGTTTCGGAGACAGGAACTGGGCAATAAAGCTTTCATCCTTGAAATTGCGCATGGCAAACTGCAAGGTTTTTTGCCAGTCAGAACCGGCAAAGTCTGGGAACCACTCCCGGTCTTCCGCCGTTGGGTCTTCACAGATGCGGCGTATATCGCGCATCATGGCAAAGCCCAACGCATATGGGTTGATGCCGTTAAAGTAGCGGCTGCCTACCGGCGGCTGATACACGACATTGGTATGACTCTGCAAAAACTCCATCATGAAGCCGTCTCCAACGACGCCTTCTTCATACAGTTGTTGCAATATGGTGTAATGCCAGAAGGTGGCCCAGCCCTCGTTCATGACCTGGGTCTGACGCTGCGGATAAAAATATTGCGACACCTTGCGTATGATGCGCACGATCTCACGTTGCCAGGGTTCCAGCAGCGGAGAATATTTCTCGATGAAATACAAGAGATTTTCTTGCGGCTCTGCCGGGAAACGCTGTTTGACCATACTCTCAGGTGCTTCATTGCGCCTCGGTATCGTGCGCCACAAATCATTGACCTGGGACTGCATGTACTTCTCGCGCTCTTCCTGACGTTCCCGTTCTTCAGCCAGGGAGATGCGGGCCGGGCGTTTATATCGATCCACCCCATAATTCTGCAAGGCATGGCAGGAATCGATGATGAGTTCCACCGCTTCCATGCCATAACGCTGTTCGCAGTCGGCAACATAATTCTTGGCGAACAGCATATAGTCAATAATCGCCTCGGCATCCGTCCAGGTACGGAACAAGTAATTCCCCTTGAAAAAGGAATTATGCCCGTAGGCAGCATGCGCAATAACCAGTGCCTGCATGGTCAGGCTATTCTCTTCCATGAGGTAGGAAATGCAGGGGTTGGAATTGATGACTATCTCATAGGCCAGCCCCATTTGCCCGCGCTTATAGCTTTTTTCGGTAGACAGGAAATGCTTGCCGAAAGACCAGTGATTATAGGAGACTGGCATGCCCACCGAGGCATAGGCGTCCATCATCTGCTCAGCAGTAATGATCTCTAGCTGATTCGGGTAAGTATCTAGGCCAAATTGCTCGGCCACACGACGTATTTCTTCATGCGCCTGCTCTATCAGGTCGAAAGTCCATTCTGATTGTTCGGGCAGGGCATGGGCATGTTTTTTCCTGGGGCTGACATGGTCGTTTTCCATGGATTACCTCATTTCGGCTGCTTCTTGAACAGTTCCCGAAAAACCGGATAAATATCCGCCGGTGTTTCTATTTTTTGCATCGCAAAGTGTGCACTTTGCTCGGCCACTTTTTCATATTCCAGCCACAGGTTTTGCGGCTGACCATCGGTAATTTCTACATAGGCATAATATTGCACCAGGGGCATGATGCTATTGATGAGCAATTGCTTGCAGGTGGCAGAATCATTGTCCCAGTTATCACCATCCGAGGCCTGGGCCACATACACATTCCAGTCAGATGCGGCATAACGTTCACGCACGATTTGCGAAAGCAGGTTCAGGGCTGAAGAAACGATGGTACCACCCGATTCACGCGAATGGAAAAAAGCATCTTCATCCACTTCCAGCGCCGTTGTGTGATGACGTATGAAGACGACTTCTATTTTTTCATAGGCACGTGTCAGGAACAGGTACAGCAAAATAAAGAAGCGTTTTGCCGTATCTTTCTTTTGCTCATCCATGGAGCCGGATACATCCAGCAGGCAAAACATCACGCACTGGCTGGCTGGTTTGGGCACTTTGACGCGGTTGCTGTAACGCAGGTCAAATGGATCAAGAAAAGGGATGGCCAGCAAACGGGTACGCAGATGATGTATCTCCTGCTTGAGTGCGACGAAGTGCGGATCTTTGGAGTCCACACCCACTTCCAGCAAGACTGTCATTTCTGCTTCTGCATCTTTGAGTCTGCGGGCAGACTTGCCACCCACCGCTATGCGCCTTCCCATGGCACCGCGCAAAGAGCGCAGCACATGCAGACTGGATGCCGTACCTGAAGTTTTATAACCAGCACGCTGGCTCTTGAAATCGGTCGTCGAAGTCAGCTGGGTCTTGACCATATTCGGCAATTCCAGATCTTCGAAGAAGTAATTCATGAACTCTTCGCGCGACAACTGAAAAACAAAATCATCTTCGCTGGGGTCTTCACTATTGCCGCCCTGCCCTTTGCCGGAACCACCACTACCACCTTTGGGCCTGGCTACCTGGTCACCGCGCTGATATTGCTCATTACCTGGCTGCACACCTTCCCAGACACCGCCATGGGCATGACCAAAAGTCGGTTCACTGACATCCTTGACGGGGATGGAAATGCGTTCACCACTTTCTATGTCAGTGATAGAACGACCTTTAACTGCTCTGGCAACAGCATCCTTGATCTGCCCTTTATAGCGACGCAAAAAGCGTTCGCGATTCGGGGCAGACTTATTTTTACCCTGGACACGCCGGTCAATCAAATGAACCAAAATGCTCTCCCGTTTGCCCTCAAATTCCCTGCTTTACTCTTCTGTCCATGCTGCGATCAAGAAGATTTCCTTACCCGCAAATACCATTCACATAACAGGCGTACCTGTTTAGCGGTATAACCTTTAGCGACCATGCGCTCAACAAATTCCTGATGCTTGTTCGAATCGTCGGCACTGGCTTTGGCATTGAAGGAAATGACGGGTAATAATTCTTCTGTATTCGAGAACATTTTTTTCTCGATGACCGTGCGCAGTTTTTCATAACTGGTCCAGGCTGGATTTTTACCTGCATTCTGTGCCCTCGCCCTCAACACGAAATTGACGATTTCGTTACGGAAGTCTTTAGGGTTGGAAATACCTGCCGGTTTTTCTATTTTTTCCAGTTCATTGTTCAGGGCATCGCGGTCAAAACTCTCACCGGTATCGGGATCGCGGAATTCCTGATCCTGTATCCAGAAATCGGCAAAGGTCACATAACGGTCAAAGATGTTCTGGCCATATTCGGAATAACTTTCCAGGTAAGCCGTCTGGATTTCCTTGCCTATGAATTCTGCATAGCGTTGTGCCAGATATTCCTTGATGTAGGACACATATTTTTGCTCAATCTCTGGCGCAAATTGCTCACGTTCTATCTGCTGCTCCAGCACATATAGCAAATGCACGGGGTTGGCCGCTACCTCGGTATTATCGAAGTTAAACACCTTGGATAAAATCTTGAAGGCGAAGCGTGTTGACAGACCATTCATGCCCTCATCGACACCGGCATAATCAGCATATTCCTGCCGTGACTTGGCCTTGGGATCGGTGTCCTTGAGGTTCTCACCATCATAGACCTGCATCTTGCTGAAGATGCTGGAATTCTCAGGCTCTTTCAGGCGCGACAACACGGCAAATTGCGCCATCATTTTCAGTGTGCCAGGAGCACATGGTGCGGCTGCCAGTGAAGAAGTGCGCACCAGTTTTTCGTAAATTTTTATTTCATCATTGACGCGCAGGCAATACGGTACTTTGACGATGTAAATACGGTCAAGGAAGGCTTCATTATTCTTATTGTTCTTGAAGGTTTTCCATTCTGACTCATTCGAGTGAGCCAGGATGATGCCTTCAAACGGTATCGCACCAAAGCCCTCTGTACCCTTAAAATTACCTTCCTGGGTAGCAGTCAGTAAGGGATGCAAGACCTTGATCGGCGCCTTGAACATTTCTACGAATTCCATCAAGCCCTGATTCGCCAGGCACAGACCACCTGAATAACTGTAGGCATCAGGATCATCCTGTGCATATTCTTCAAGCTTGCGGATATCGACCTTTCCAACTAGAGAAGAGATATCCTGATTGTTTTCGTCACCTGGTTCAGTTTTGGAAACGGCAATCTGCTTCAATACCGAGGGGTAGCGTTTGACCACACGGAACTGGTTGATATCACCATTGAACTCATGCAGGCGCTTGACCGCCCATGGGCTGGGTATATTTTTCAGGTAACGGCGAGGAATACCAAAATCTTCTTCGAGCAAAATCCCGTCTTCATCTTCGTTGAACAAACCGAGAGGTGATTCATTGACGGGTGAGCCCTTGATGCAGTAGAAAGGTATCTTCTCCATCAGCGATTTCAGCCTCTCCGCAATGGACGATTTACCACCACCGACAGGACCCAGCAGATACAGGATTTGCTTGCGCTCTTCCAGACCTTGCGCAGCATGGCGGAAATAGGAAACGACTTGTTCTATGACTTCTTCCATGCCGTAAAATTCACGGAAGGCAGGATAGATCTTGATGACTTTATTTGAGAAGATGCGTGAGAGCCGCGAGTCGTGCCGGGTATCAACCAGCTCAGGCTCACCGATGGCAGCCAGCATGCGCTCTGAAGCGCTGGCATATACCAGCCTGTCCTTTTTACAAAGATCCAGGTATTCCTGCATGGAATACTCTTCTTCACGAGTACGTTCATACCGCGCGGTGTAGTTGTCAAAGATATTCATCCCGACCTCCATGGATAAGCAGAAAACTTGCAAATACCGAACCGGTCTGGTGGCAATTCAAATCAAACTGATCACATCAAATTAATTGCCAGCCAGCACACTACAACTTTAGTGTAGTTGAAATTATCAAAACGTGCAGACGAAATTGTTACTCTGTGCAAAATGTTGGAAATAAGCAAAACGAATTCAGTCAGCTAAATTTGTTAAACAAATTAAGTAAAGCGAATTAGGTTAAACGAATTAAGTTAAACCTGCGCTTGAACATGATCAAACACAAAGCATCAATCTACACTATCCAACGCAATTTCGTGGATGGCGTTGACAGCGAATGTTAATTTATGTGATGAGTAATTCCGCAGATGCACAAATTTTTATGCGCATTCCATCGCAAATCATTGATGCATATGCGGGAAATATGACATGAAGCATGTCAGGCAAGTTTGAATTTATAAGATGGCGCAGCTTCTTTGGCTGGCATTTCGGTCAACAGTAATTCCAGTGCAGAGACTTCGAGTGGCCTGTAATAATAATATCCCTGGAAATAATCGCAGCCTATCTCTTTGAGGAATCGTTCCTGCTCTTCGTTTTCCACACCCTCGGCAACCGTGTGACAGGACAGGATATTGGCCAGTGAGATAATCGCCTTGATGATCATTTCGCTCTTCTTGTTATTGCCTATCTGGGCAACGAAGGAACGGTCAATCTTGACGCTCTGTGCCGGAAAATGGCTGAGCTTGGACAGCGATGAATAGCCAGTACCAAAATCATCAATCGCAATATTGAAACCGCGTGCCTTGAGTTCATCAAGATGGTGGATGGTCAGGGCTTCATTCGCGATCAGGCCGGTCTCGGTAATCTCAAATTCGATATAGGAAGGGGCGATATCGTAGCGGTTACAACAACTGTCTATCAGTTGCAGCAAGTCATTGCGGGCGATATCTGTCGCCGATAAATTCAGCGCAATCACGGGACAATCAGCAAAGCGGTTAAGCCAGTCCCTGACCTGGCAACACACCTGGTTCATGACATAGTTGCTGATCAGGCGTATCAGGCCTGCGCGCTCGGCAATCGGAATAAATTCTGCCGGTGCGACATTGCCCAGGCTGGGTGATTCCCAGCGCAGCAAGGCTTCCAGGCCTGCGATCTTGCCATGCTTATCGACCTTGGGTTGATATACCAGACGGAATTCATCCTGCTTGAGGCCATTGACGATGCCAACTTCAATCTCGACACTGCGGCGTATCTGCAGGGCATCTTCTTCATCGAACAAGGTGACACTCTGGTCACTGGAGCGGCGGGCAGTATCGAGCGCCACTTCGCTACGGCGTATCAGGTCATCGGGATCAACATCTTCTGGCCTGACCAGGGCGATACCGGCAGAGAACTGTATCAATAAATTCTCGCCATTGATTTCCAGCTCTTTGGGTAAATTATTCCTGACTTTTTCTACCAGCTTGATGATTTCACCTGGGGTGCGCGAATTCTCAACGACGAATGAAAACACGATACTGCGCAGGCGTGCACAAAAACAATTCTTGGGCAAGGCACGTGATAACTCTTCGGCAAAACGGCGCAGCAGGATATCGCCAGTATGAGCACCAAACTGCTGGTTGGCATGACGTATGCTGTTCAGCCGGAAAGACACCAGGGCAGTGACTTTGGTTTCATCATTATTCCCAAGCACGCCTTGCAGGTGGCTGCGCAACATGTCACGGTTGGGGAGATTGGTCAGGGCATCATGACGACTCAGGTAATCTTCACGCTGCAGGCTGAGCTGCAATGCGTGATGCATGGAATGCAGGCCAGAAACATCGCGCAAGGCGACGATGTAGTGATCGGTAGAAGTCTGAGAAATATTTTCCAGTGCAACCAGCTTGCCATCACGCGTGCGGTAAGCCGACATGCGCATGTTTTCTGATTCTTCGGCGTTCGGGCTTTTCAAGCGCACACTGTTATCCAGCGACAACCAGCCAAACAAGGCGCGGTCGCCATCATCATCTGCCTCTCGTCCAAGCAAATTATTGGCTAGCTGATTCGCCTGCAGGATTTGCCCACTCGCATCAGTTAGCAACAAAGCTGTGCCGGCGTTCTGGAATACTTCTTCATATTGCGCATGGCTTACTTCCAGCGCTGCACTGGCCTGGCGATAGCGCAATGCTGATACGTCGAGTTCGTGCAAAACCCTGAACACCGCCAAGGGTACGCAGGTATTAAAGAACAGGAATAACAGAGACTGTATATAGGTATTGCTGGCAGGCAGGGTCACATCAAAACCAGGCACATTGAACAGGGGACGGTTCAGCAACAGTAAAAGAAAAGGCAATACATTGAATGCCATGAGACCCAAGGCAAGCCGGGTACCAAAGAACAGGCGGGCAATAATGGGGGTGGTATAGATGAAGATATAGCCAAACTTGGCTATTTCGAACTGATCGACGAGACAAACAATGGCGAATGCAGACGCATATACCGTGCCTATGAGTATAGCGGCACCGGCGCGCAGATGACGGGATGAATAGTACAAGCCCAATGCCAGCACCGCATAGAAAAAGCCAACCACCCACAGCACCTGATAAGCACCAACTGCGATTGCGTCCAGGGAACTGTGAATCGCTACTGCCGCCTCCAGCACAAAGCCGGACATCAAAATGATACGTAGTGCACTTAATTTCCATGCAGCGTGCTCGGCAGGCGTTAATGCACTTTCATTAAGAAAAAGCCAGCGAAACATGTCATGCAATCAATATAAAAAGCCAGAACCTGTTGCGCATTCATGGAAAAAATACCTGCACTCTTGCGGCAAAACAATTATTTGCCCAGAGGTATCCCTGACCACATTCACATCAACAAATCCCTATGAATCTGTAAAAAAATGTTTCCAAAACAATTAGGCATTCTCTCATAGATTTAATTGATTTCCGCACATATTGTCACAATTAGCCGCATTAAAAATGAAAACTATTTTTCATTTGGTGAATTGAACGGATACTTATATTTCATATTGTAGTTCTTTTGATGACAAAACATTCCAAACATTGCATTTAGATAATTTATTGCATGGACTACAAATAAAATGCGGAAACGCCATTTCATTGCCAGAAAACAATGAAATGGCGGCGGCGACGGAGTTTCTGCATGCGGGTGGTTTTAAAGAAACTAAAAACCACCGCTCCCAGCAAATACTGCATTCAGGCAAGTTCAGGCAGCATCATGCACAGGATGTGATTGGCGGTGATACAAAAACTCCAGTACTTCAGTGCGGTAAGCTGCATATTGTGGGTTTTGCGCAAGTGCCACGCGGTCACGTGGCCTGTCCAGATCCACTTTCAAGATTTCACCTATAGTCGCTGCCGGGCCATTGGTCAGCATGACGATACGGTCTGACAATAACACCGCTTCATCCACATCATGTGTCACCATAACGACGGTAGATTGCGTCTTGGCGACGATCTTCAGCAACTCATCTTGCAGATGAGCCCGCGTGAGGGCATCAAGAGCACCGAAGGGCTCGTCCATGAGCAAGACTTTTGGTTCTATCGCCAGCGCCCGGGCTATGCCTACACGCTGCTTCATGCCGCCGGAAATTTCATTCGGGCGTTTTTTCTCGGCATGCGTGAGCCCCACCAGTGACAGGGCTTGCATGGTGCGCTTTTGCAGTTTCGTCCCATTCTCGGTTGCGCCAAATACGCGCTCCACCGCCAGGAAGACATTCTCATAGCAGGTCAGCCAGGGTAATAAAGAATGATTCTGGAATACCACGCCGCGTTCTGGTGATGGTCCAGAAATTTCCCTGTGTGCGCACAGCAAGGTGCCGGAGCTGGCATTAGTCAGACCAGCAATCAGATTCAGCAGCGTCGATTTTCCGCAACCAGAGTGACCGATCAGGGTGATGAACTCGCCCTTTTTGACATTCAGGTTGATATCGCGCAATGCATGAAAACTGCCTTTTTTGGTATTGAAGACCATCTCTACCTGATTGATCTC
Source organism: Undibacterium sp. YM2 (assembly GCF_009937975.1). Classification (NCBI taxonomy): domain Bacteria; kingdom Pseudomonadati; phylum Pseudomonadota; class Betaproteobacteria; order Burkholderiales; family Oxalobacteraceae; genus Undibacterium; species Undibacterium sp. YM2. The sequence goes on along the minus strand of NZ_AP018441.1, from coordinate 1,245,588 downwards.
TATGTACTTGTTGTCGATTTCATTCATGATCATGTCCCCACATCTTCATAAGTAAAGGCGCGTGCTATCGCCACCAGGATTTGCTCAAGTATCAGCCCCACCATGCCGATGACGACGATGGCGATGATGATGTGTGGAACGTTCAGATTATTCCATTCGTCCCAGACCCAGAAGCCTATGCCTACACCACCGGTCAGCATTTCTGCCGCAACGATAACCAGCCATGCCGTGCCTATCGCCAGCCTGACGCCGGTCAGCATATAGGGCAGCACCGAGGGCAGGAGAATGCGCGTGATGATTTTCCATTCAGACAAATTGAGCACGCGAGCGACATTCATATAATCTTGTGGAACGCGCTGCACACCGATTGCAGTATTGATGATCATGGGCCAGATTGAACAAATAAAAATAGACCAGATCGCCGCCGGATGAGCCGACTTGAATACCAGCAAACCTATAGGCAGCCAGGCCAGCGGCGAGACCGGCTTCAACAGACTGATGATGGGATTAAACATGCCGGACAGGAACTTGAAACGGCCTATCAAAAACCCCAACGGTATACCTGCCGCTGCAGCCAAGCCAAAGCCAACTGCAACCCGCTTGAGCGAAGCAAAAATATTCCAGCCTATACCCTGGTCATTTGGCCCTTTTTGATAAAAGGGATCAGAGAATACCTTAACGGCTTCCTGCAAAGTCACCCATGGTGAAGGAAAAGTCGTGTTCTTGATTGCAATGATTTCCCAGATCAATATCAGCATGCCGACACCAAACAAAGGCGGCAACACACTCAGGAAAAAAGGCCGGAACGAACGTGGCTTTTTTTCTTTTTTAGGTTTGATTTCCTTGACCACGTTTACTTCCTTCGTTGTCGTTGCAGCGCTGGCGGCATCGTCTGTTGCGGGCATTACACCATGTACCAGGGTATTCATGGCAACTCCTTAAGCCTTGATTTTGAAAGAAGCTGCGTAGGCAGCCGGGTTCTTGCCATCCCAGACCGTACCGTCCAACAACTTGCTGCTGCGCATAGGGTCTTTTGGTACGGATACCTTGGCCATGGTCGCGGCGTCCTTGTAGATGTCGATGCGGTTAACCGCTTTTGCCACCGCCAGGTAATCGGGATCCGCCTTCAATAAACCCCAGCGCTTGTGCTGGGTCAGGAACCACATGCCATCAGACAGGTAAGGGAAATTCACTGCACCGTCATTAAAAAATTTCATGTAGTTAGGGTCGTCCCAAGTCTTGCCCAAGCCATTTTGATAGCGTCCCAGAATGCGCTGATTGATGACATCGACCGAGGTGTTTACATAGGATTTGTCGGCAATGGTTTCTGCCATCTTGGTCTTGTTGGACAAGGACGCGTCTATCCAGCGGCTGGCATCGAGAATAGCGGCGACAACTGCCCGCGCCGTGTTTGGATATTTCTGTACGAATTCAGAAGTGGTACCCAAAACTTTTTCTGGATGATCTTTCCAGATGTCCTGTGTCGTTGTGGCCGTAATGCCTATGCCGTCGGCAATTGCCCTGTGATTCCAGGGCTCACCTACGCAATAACCATCCATATTACCGACCCGCATATTTGCCACCATTTGCGGTGGTGGCACGGTTATCACCTTGGCATCTTTCATGGGGTTGATACCATGTGCTGCCAGCCAGTAATACAACCACATCGCATGGGTGCCGGTAGGGAAAGTCTGGGCGAAAGTATATTCGCGCTTGTCGCTTTGCATGAGCTTGGCCAGACCCGCGCCATCTACAGCGCCTTTCTCTGCCAGCTTCTTCGACAAGGTAATGGCCTGGCCGTTATTGTTCAGCGTCATCAGCACGGCCATGTCTTTTTTATTCCCGCCTACCCCAAGCTGTACGCCATAAATCAAACCATATAAAACATGGGCAGCATCGAGTTCGCCATTGACGAGTTTGTCACGCACGCTGGCCCAGGAAGATTCTTTGCTCGGGATAATCTTGATACCGTACTTTTTATCAAAACCCAGCACCGATGCCATCACCACCGAAGCGCAATCCGTCAGAGGAATGAAGCCTATGTGCACTTCTTCTTTTTCTGGCTTGTCTGATCCCGCAGCCCATACCCCACCAGTACTCAAGCCCATGATGCCTGCCCCGCTTGCCAGTGCAGCAGTTTGCAAGAAACTGCGACGTTTAAAATTAGGTTCATTTTCTACCTGCGTCTTGATGAGATGATTAGAAGTTTCCTGATTCGACATGTCTGCACTCCAGCTAAATTGATTTCTATAATGAAAAAAGGTGTCGTTCCACCACGGATAAACCGTATGGAAAGACACCTTTGTCTTGTGAGGTGGCCGCCGTTAGTCAGACTCACATTTTTTCTTAAGCACCAGCTTTGGCACTTTCTTTAGCTACAGCAATTGCCGTGCCAGCTCAAATTAAAAGACTCTTATCCTCAGGCCAGCGTGGTGACATAAAAATCCCTGAAAAACACCAACTGACGCGCACTTAAATGACGCAATGCACCATTTCCATGCGCAAAGCAGATCAGCCACCGAGCAAATCCGCCACATCCAGCATGCGCTGCGCCAGATCGACCAGCTTCAGGTTCTTTTCCATGGCTTGCTTGCGCATTTTTTGATAGGCCTCGTTTTCTGAAAGATGATGGCGCTCCATCAGCAAACCCTTGGCACGTTCTATGGTTTTGCGCTCCTGCAGCTTGGCCTTGGTATCGGATAATTCGCTACGCAGCTTTTGATCTGCATTGAAGCGCGCCATGGCAACATCCAGCACAGGCTTGATGCGCTCAGAATGCAAACCGGCAACTACATAGGCCGAGACGCCAGCTTCCATGGCTGCAGCCATGTTCGACTGGTTGCCATCTTCAGTGAACAAGACGATGGGGCGAGGCGCATCGCGGGTCAGCATGACCATGTGTTCCAGCACATCACGCGAATCAGACTCGGCATCAATAATGATCATGTCTGGCTGCAACTGGGCGATGCGCTCGCTCATATAGATGTCGCCAGGAATAACCGCGATGATGTTATAACCCGCTTGCAGCAAGCCTATGCGCAAGGCGCGGGAGCGGGCCAATTGTGCCTGGGCGTGTTCCTGCAACTCGTCTTCGCGCTGGATGACCGTGTTCACCACCACAATCCGCAGACTGGTTGATGCTGGTGTTGCCGGTGTTGTCGCTTCGTCAGTATTTGCTTTGCCGCGCATTGATGGCCCATGCCAGATATAATTACGTTTACCAGCAATAGCAAGAATCACACCAATCCCTGCGCTGGAATACAAGCGGACAATCACTTGCATTCTTGCCATGCCTATGTCATTCGCTTGCTTTTCCCTTACTTAGAAACAGATATGATAGTTCTCGGCGTTGAATCCTCCTGTGACGAAACCGGCCTGGCCCTGTATGACACAGAGCGCGGCCTGCTTGCGCATGCCCTGCATTCGCAAATCGCCATGCACCAGGAATATGGTGGTGTCGTGCCTGAACTGGCGTCACGCGACCATATACGCCGCGCCCTGCCCCTGCTGACTGAAGTGCTGACTAAGTCTGGCACAGACAAACAGGCCATCGATGCGATTGCCTATACCCAGGGGCCTGGCCTGGCCGGGGCCCTGCTGGTTGGTGCCGCGGTTGCCTGCGGCCTCGGTATGGCACTCGATAAGCCCGTGCTCGGTGTCCATCACCTGGAAGGCCATTTGCTGTCCCCCTTGCTCGCCAGCCAGCCACCGGAGTTCCCCTTTATCGCCCTGCTGGTCTCTGGCGGGCATACCCAGTTGATGCGGGTGGATGGCGTTGGTCGTTACCAGTTACTGGGCGAAACCCTGGACGATGCTGCAGGTGAAGCTTTTGACAAGTCAGCCAAATTGCTGGGCCTGTCTTACCCCGGTGGACCGGCTATCTCGCGCTTGGCAGAATTTGGCGACCCTGCAGCTTACCAGTTCCCACGTCCCATGCTGCACTCCAAGGACCTGAACTTCAGCTTTTCTGGTTTGAAAACAGCGGTGCTGACAGTCGTCAAAAACCATCCATCAAATATCTGTGAGCAGGACAAGGCAAATATTGCGCGTGGTTTTGTCGATGCCATCGTCGCAGTGCTGACCGCCAAATGCGTCACCGCGATGAAAGAAAGTGGCCTGAAGCGTCTGGTGATCGCTGGTGGTGTTGGGGCCAACCAGCAGTTGCGCGCGTCCCTGAATGCGGCAGCAGCGAAGAAGCGCTTCCAGGTGTATTACCCTGAGCTGGAATTCTGTACCGACAATGGTGCAATGATCGCCTTTGCAGGTGCCATGCGCCTGAAAAACAATCCCGGCCTGGCGACCAAAGATTACGGATTTAATGTGAAGCCGCGCTGGCCTTTACAGGAATTGATCGCCGCCTGATTTTATCCACGGCAGCACTATTTATAGATGCCGCAGCCAACGATCACATTCTCGAATTTCTCTACATACATGGACTTGGGTTCGATCTGCTTGGTCGTGGGGTTGACGAATTTATAATCCTGCCAGGCTTTGCCCTTGGCTTTGACCAGTTCTATACGCTCGCGTATAAAAAATTTGCCATCGACATCGGTGAGGTCAAACATCTCCTTGCCTACCATCTTGGGATTCAGGTGGGCGAGATTTTTGCCATTCATGTCATACACAACGACATATAAGTCACGGTCCTGATACTGACCATCGCGCTTGTTGATCTCGGCTACAGTCGCCTCGACACCATGCTTTTTCATCGCATCGATGGCTTTTTGCACCATGGCCTTGGCCTCATTGGCACTGCCATGCTCTGCCGCCTGGGCCGGAAAACTCATCAAGCCCAGAGTGAACAAGCCTGCCATCCAAAGTTTCACAAATCGCGTCAGCATAAGCAAACCCCTCATTTATGAATAAAAAAGCATGGAGCTTTTTAAGCATAAGTGAGGGGTAGCGAATAATCTAGATTTATTTGCAATATTTAAGACTTATTTTTTCTTGTCCTGCGTTTTATCTTCTTTCTTGCCGTCTTTCTTGTCATCTTTCACTGCCGTCTTCTTGCTACCCAAACGGCTTTCCTTGCCTGCGATCAGGTTCGCGATATTCTGGCTATGGCGATACACCAGCAGCCCGCTCATCACGGCAATGGCCGCCATTTTGATGTCAGGCCCAAACAAGAGACCATAATAAAAAGGCGCAAATATCGCCGCGACCAGGGCTGCGAGTGAAGAGTAACGGAAAGCAAACGCCACCATCAGCCAGCTCACCAGTGTCGCCACACCCAGCCAGATATCAATGCCGATCAAGATACCGGCTGCCGTCGCTACGCCCTTGCCGCCAACGAACTTGAAAAACACTGGCCACAAATGACCGATGAATACTGCCAGGGCAACGATGGCAACACCGGCGTCACCCAAATCAAACTGATCCTGGTAGCGGATTGCCAGCCATACCGCCAACCAGCCCTTGAAGGCATCGCCCAACAGGGTCAGTATCGCTGCCGCCTTGTTCCCGCTACGCAGTACATTAGTCGCGCCCGGGTTTTTTGAGCCATAAGTGCGCGGATCAGCCAGGCCAAACAGCTTGCTGACCACCACTGCAAACGACAGTGAACCGATCAGGTAAGCGGCAACTGCCGCCAGAATTGTATTCATCTTATTCCTTCATTTCTTTAAGCTTCGCAAGTATAAGCCAGGCCAGTAGCAGAATCAGCCAGCCTCGCAAAATTCTTGAAACTGGATTCATTCGTCGATGGCACAATCGACTGGCCGTGCCTGCAAGAGACTTTCCAGCAAGCCGGGAGCTATACCTATCAGATAGCCGCGCTGGCCACCATTGATATAAATTTTTGGCAGGGCAAGTATGCTGCGCTCCACATAGATGGGCATGAGTTTTTTGGTGCCAAAGGGGGACGTGCCACCAACCAGATAGCCAGAATGCTTTTGCGCATTTTCAGGCTTGCAGGGTTCGACTGACTTGCAACCTATCTGCCGGGCCAGGTTTTTGGTAGAAACTTTTTTATCACCATGCATGAGCACGATCAAGGGCTTGGCAGCCTCATCCTGCATGACCAGGGTTTTCACGACGTGGTGCTCATCGACACCGAGTTCACGCGCAGACACCGAAGTACCACCATGTTCTTCATACGCATACGGGTGCTCAGTAAATTCCGCCTTGTGCTTGCGCAGCAACTGAGTTGCCTGGGTGACTGATACATGTTCTTTCTTGGCCAAATTACACTCTCAAAAAACTGGATTTGTAAAAAACAGGCACAGATTATATCGCCTCAGGATGTCTGGCTGGGACACAAGTGCGTGCTCAACATCACTTTATTTGGGCTATTGGCAATAATGAACTTGCAAATCCAGGTATCGATTACGTCGAATGCAAACATTAAAAACGCTCCTGAACACACTTCAGGCAAGCCAGAAACATATTTAAACTACAAAAATTCAATTTCATCAAGATGCAAGATGACAAATAAAAAAAGCACAAAATAATGTCAGGAAAATATGGAAATTTTCGAATTCTCAAGCCTCAAATAATGATTTACAAAATTTCATATTTATTAAATGCATAATATTTATTTCCGTAGTTTGCAAGCAACAATTATTAACAATTCTGTTACATCCCATTACATAATACCGCGCAAGCCAGATGGTCATTCTGGCTTTGCCTGCATGGTTAAAAAAATATAACAGGCCATGTAGTTAGCTCTATCGGTGCTGACCAAACCGACCATACAACAGCAAAACGGTTTGATTGCCGCCGATAAAATTCATAACAACTTAAGGTGGAAGTGAAAATATATGTACCTGAAAGAAAAAAAAGCTTCTCAATTGGTGCGTACTGCCCTGTGCCTGATGGCAGGGTCTATGCTCACCATGAACGGTTACGCGCAAGCCGTTACAGAAGAACCTGCAAAACTGCAAAAAATTGAAATTACCGGTTCAAACATTAAACGTGTACAGACCGAAGGTGCCTCACCGGTACAGATCATTACCAGGGCCGAGCTGGAAAAAACAGGTGCCACCAGTCTGTCATCTGTTATTCAAAATCTTTCTTCAAACAATGCCGGTGCCCTGACCGGTGTTGAATACAACGGTTTCTCTCCCGGCGCAACAACTGCATCTCTGCGTGGCCTGGGTAGCGGCGCCACTCTGGTACTGGTCAATGGCCGCCGTGTTGCACAATATGGCATTACCGGCTTCCAGTCACAATTTGCCAATCTTGACGCGATACCTGTCGGTGCCGTTGATCATATTGACGTCCTGCTCGATGGCGCATCCGCAATCTATGGTTCGGAAGCGATCGCAGGCGTGATCAATATCTGGCTGAGAAAAGACTACACTGGCAGCGAAGTCAAGGTCAGCGGTGGCACAACCTCTCACGGCAAGGCAAAATCCAAAGACTTCAATCTCTCCTATGGTATGGGCGATATTGCAGCAGACAAGTTTAATCTGATGGGCTTTTTCGAGCATCACGACTCTGATGCACTGTCCATGCGCGACATCAATGCCTATAACAGCCAGGATTACCGTGGTTTTGGCATTACCAAAGGCGATCGCCGCACAGCTTACTCAGTACCTGGTAATGTCCTGATCAATAACGTGATTACTGCCCTGCCAGGATGCCCTACAGCCAACCTGGCACCAAACGGCCGCTGCCTGCTGGATCGTTTTGACTGGACAGATGCGGTTCCAAAACGCTCCAACGATTCCTTCTTCGCCCGTGGCGAATATCAGTTCAGCGCGAATCACAGTTTCTTCATCGAAGCTGGGGTCACACAAATCAAAACCAATTTGCGTTTTGATCCACAGTTCTACGCGAACGACGACGCTGGCACTTTCACGATAGCTGGCGGCAAGAGCTACCTGGTGCGTACCGGCGACCTGGGTGCCCGCACTATTGATGTCAAGGATACAGAAACACGTGTCATCGGCGGTTTCAAAGGCACATTGGGCAGCTGGGAATATGATACGTCGCTCGGCTACCTGCAAAGTAAAGTCAACGTAGATCAACGCGGATTCATCATCACCGATCAGATGGAAGCCGCACTGGCAAATGGCACTTATGTGCCTGGCGCCGCCAACAATGCAGCTGACGTGCGTGCCAGAATCTCTCCTATGTTGAGACGTCAGGGCGAAAATAAAACCTGGTTTGCTGATCTCAAAGTCAGTAATTCTGAATTGTTTGAATTGCCAGGTGGCTTTGCCGGTAGCGCTGCCGGTATTGAATACCGCCGCGAGTCCACCAGTGACGTCGACGACCAGTACTTCCTGGATCAACGCGTTTATTCCATCGGTGGTTTGCCAAAGTTGCCATTCTCCAGCCGTAATGTCGCATCTGCGTATGGTGAGTTGAATCTGCCTGTACTGAAATCCCTGGAACTGTCCACTGCGGTGCGTGCAGATAATTACAGTGTCGGTGGCAATTCTCTGACACCGAAGATAGGTGCAAAATGGAGTGTACTGCCTACGGTAGTCTTGCGTGGCACGATTGCAAAAGGCTTCCGTGCGCCTAACTTCCGCGAAATTTCTCCATCTGTCTCCGTTGGTTTCTACAACGGCCAGCAAGATCCGGTACTTTGCCAGACTGGTAATGAACCAGACTGCAATATCTCGCTGAAGGCAAATATTTCTGGTAACGCTAACCTGAAACCAGAAAAATCCACCAGCAACACCATCGGTATCGTTTGGGAACCTGTCAAGGACTATAGCGTCACTCTGGACTATTACAAAATAGAACGCCGTGATGAAATCAGCTCGCTGGACATCACCTATCTGCTGTCGAATCAGAAAGACCCTAACTTCGCGAAATTCATCACACGCGACAAAGGTGGTCACATCACTGAAGTAAGCCTGCCATACATCAATATCGGCAAGACCCAGGTCAGCGGCTTTGATCTGGACTTCAAGGGCAAACAGAATCTGGGTGAATACGGCAAACTGAACTTCCGTTCAAAAATGTCCTTGACCAGGGAGTATCTGACAACGCCATTCCCGGATAGTGAAACTGTCGATTACAACAAGACTTATAGCCAACCTGAATTCCGTGGTTCCCTCGCAGTTGGTTGGGAAAAAGGTCCGTGGTCACATGAGGCATCTGGTAACTATATCTCGGGTTATGACTATGTTGGTACGCCAGCAGACAGCTGCAAGATTGACATCATTTATGGTGCACCAACTTCCTACTGCCGCGTAGCTGCAACTACTACCTGGAACTGGTTCACCGGTTACAAGGGTTTCAAAAACATGGAACTGGCATTGAACATCTCCAATCTGTTTGATACAAAACCACCATTTGATGCCCGTAGCGCGCTGAACAATGGTTCATTCCCATACAACTCAGGTTATAACAGTCCATTTGGCCGTCGTTTCCAATTCTCTGTTAAATACGCGTTCAAATAATCAAAGCGATTATTGAAAAATACGCAGCATTGCATCCATGTACAAGTAAATACAGGATCAAATTTTTGGGGGCCTAGTGCCCCCATTTTTAGGAGTAAACATGAAATTTCGTACAACGCTGCAACATTTGATCGTTGCCGCTTTTGCTGTCTTACCTGTCTGCGCTGCACATGCCGGGGCCCCTGCAGAAACCAAGGCATATCAGAGCGCAGCCGACATACCGGTAGAAGTCTTCTTTAAACTGACAGATTACCGTGACTTGTCGATGTCACCAGATGGAAAAACCATCGCTGCCATCGTGCCACTGAATGGCCGTGGCAATCTGGTATTGATAGATCTTGCTACGCGCAAAGCCAAAGTCATCACTTCATCTCCCCGCTTTGACGTCGCGGAGAGTCGCTGGGTAGGTAATAAGTATCTGTTCTATCGCACTGCTGACGGACAAGAAGCAAGGGGCCGTTTTGTCTATAAAGGCTCCTACTACTACGATATAGACAATGATAAAAGCATGGAGCTGGAAAATACGAATGAACGCAAGAAAGGCGACATTCATATTGACAGCATCATCATGGCAGAAGGCAATGATTCGCCAGAAGCCTATGTTTCCATGCGTGGAAGAAGCAAGGAATATGCGGATGTCTATAAATTCAACTTCAAAACCAGGCGCTCGCAATTATTGACATTCGAGTCCCCAGGCCGTACAGAAGGCTGGGAACTGGATACCCACAAACGTCCGCGCATCGCACAAAGAGGTGAAATCCGTCCGGCAGCTGGTCAGCCACAGATGACTGCTTACTATCACCGTGCTCCCGACAGTGAAAAATGGGAAAAAATATTTGAACAATCCAGCTACAACGATGGCACGATGTACGATGTGCTGGGTTTTGACAATGATGACCGCACCTTGTATGTCTCTACCAACAAAGATGGCCTGGATAAAATGGCCGTTTTTAAATATGACACTGTCACCAAGAAATTTGGTGAGATGGTGCACGCAGATCCCATATTTGATATTAACGGCCAGAGTAGCAGTGCACGTTTGATACGCGAAGGTGGTGACGATGCCGGCAAAGTCGTGGGCCTGGCCTATGATGCAGCCAAACCAGTACATGTCTGGTTTGGCAATAGCGCAAGAAAAACCCTGTCTGAGCAAATTGATGCATCCCTGCCCGCAACTCAAAATACCTTCAGGTTATCTGCTGATGGAAGCAAAGCTTTGGTGCATTCCACGTCAGATGTTCAATCAGGCATCTACTATTTGTTTGACACACAAAAGAAAACTCTGGAACCTATAGTTCAGGAGCGTGAGTGGGCAAATCCAGCCTTGATGGCAGAACGTAAATACATAGGCTTCAAGGCCCGCGACGGGCTGCCGGTATATGGCTACCTGACCCTGCCTAAAGGCACTGAAGCCAAGAACCTGCCGTTGATCATAAATATTCACGGCGGCCCTATGGTGCGTGGTTTCCACTTTTCTTCCTGGGGGCGCTGGCCTGAAGCACAATTCTTTGCCTCACGTGGCTATGCCGTCCTGGAACTGGAACCACGCGGTTCTGAAGGTTATGGTCGCAACCATTATGTCAAGGCGTGGAAACAATGGGGCGGCACCATGCAGGATGATATCAATGATGGTGCGATGTTCCTGGTGCAGGAAGGCATCGTCGATAAAAAACGCATGGCGCTGATGGGTGGTAGTTACGGTGGCTATGCCTCCCTGCAGGGCATGACCAGAGACCCAGACTTGTGGCGTTGCGCCAGTTCTGTCGTAGCCGTTAGTGATCTCGGCCTCTTGCAGAACGTTTCCTGGTCAGATACCTCTGAAAATGCCGACGCGGCAACCGGCGGCTACCTGAACAATGAGTTCAAACTCTGGGTAGGTGATTCCAAAGCTGATGCCGCCTTGTTTGAATTGCGCTCACCAGCCAGGAATGCCGCCAACGTCAAAGGCCCCATCATGCTGACCATGGGCTCCGATGACAAGCGTGTTCCTTTGATTCATGGTGAAAAAATGCGTGATGCCTTGTTGAAAGCTGGTAAAACCCTGGATTACAAGGTCTATCCAGAAGAAGGACATGGTTTCAACAAAGACGTTAACGTATTTGACTTATACAACCGCAGCGAAAAATTCTTTGCTCAGTGTTTGAAGAAATAATGTTGATTCTTTAGGCAATCCTAGCCAAGTTCAATATGCAAGACAAAAAATCCCCTGTGATTGCAGGGGATTTTTTTGTTCTGTCATTTCCTGGAAAAATGAAGCAGGAAGATACAGTCAATAAAAAAGCGCCAAGAATTTGGCGCTTTTCAAGAATCTAGCTCAGGCTCACTCTATTTTAGTGATAGGCGGCTGATAAGGAGTAGGGATCGGTCCATTAGGGCGAGGGGGATTTCCTGGCCCTACAATTTCTCTGGGGACAACCCCAACAATCTCAACTGGTGAGGCAATGATTGGATTATCTGGACTTTCACCGTCACCGCCGGCAATCAGGCTCAATTCTTCATTTGAAATCAAACGCATTTGACACTACTCCATTGTAGGTAAATAAATTATGTCTGTTCAGACATAAGCATTTGCACCATTCCCGGCTTTTTGTGCCTGGAACAGCATCCTGGCACGGGACTATGCACTTCCATGCATACAACCACATGCCTGAATTCTTTTTCCGCACTTCTTCACCCAGCCATATACCCAACAGCACAGGCAAATAAAGGCTGCTTTAACTTAAAAAAACAGCAAAAAACATATATCGATAGCACACTTTTAAGTCAGCATAAGTTGCTAAATTATATTTTATAAAATATCACACAATGAATGCTACATCAACAATAAATGGATAAATTTTTTCCCATTTATACAAGCATTTGATATCAGAATAAATCAGCAATCCAATTGGAAAATGCGTTCAATTTAAAACTTGGCATGCATTACTTACTCAGCTTGAGTAAAGGGCAAAACAGTCGCTCGCTATTCTATTTTTTCAGCAAACATGAAAAAAGCCCCGTGCTTTTACACGGGGCTTCGAGCTTGCCAGAAGTCAGTATTTGAAAATGATGCTAATACTGTATGCTGCAAAAAATGACTGCACTAAACGACTACTTTAAACGACTGGATCAAACGCCAGCCCTCACCAGTGAAGCCTTCAATACCTCATTCAAAGTAGCCAGACTTTCAGACAAATGCGCACGGGATTCCGGGCTCATAGGCTTGCCGACTGCACCACGGATAGCTACCAACAACTGATTTGCCTGTTCCCTTTGCAAACTACGGGCATCAGCCGGTGTAGTTGCAGACGGTTTCAGCAAGGCATTCGACAAACGCTTCAGATGTTCACGTTGCAGATTGCGGCGGGCCGAACTGATATCTGTACCACTTGCCAGCTCACTCCAGATATTCGATTGCAGGTTTCCGTACAGCTCATGCAGGGACAATACCTTTTTAGGGTCGCGCAATTTCTCTGCATTATTGAGCATGCGTTGTGCCACCAGATCAGACATCAATTGATCCAGGGCCGCAGTTTGCAGACCCAGCAAACGTGTGGAGATAGACACGTCATTACGATTGGCACGCTGGAAGTGATCGACACCCAAACGGCTAAGGAGCTCTGGTGTAAATACAAAGCTCTTGGCCGTGAACAGGCTGTCAGATACCAGCTTCAAAGCCTGGCGCTGACGTTCTACCGCGATAGGCGTGAAAGTGGCACGGCCAGTACCAGCGTGGTCACGCAAGAAAGTGGTGCCGCCGACATATTTCGTCGCCAGAGGTACGGTACGGGCAAATTGACCAAAACCATATTCAAAACTACGGCGCAGGGTTTCATAGCTGTCACCCGCTTTTAACTGACGGGTTTGCAGCCTGTCCCACAATTCGCGTGAAATCGTCAAACGTTTTTGTATATAGACCAGCGGATCAGAACCCAGATCGAAGACGTTAACATCGGGGTCTGAAACCATGGTGCCCGCAGAATCCTCATCCGTACCATACGCCAGCAAAGGCTCGGTAGAGCGTGAAGCAATACGGGTCAGCTCTTCTTTTTCCTTGTCGGCATCGATAGGCTTGTAGGCATATTCAATTGCCCAGTAATCATAGGGGCCGAGGGAAGACATGACGTATTCGCCCTGAGGCTCACCCTTGGTCGCCAGATTGAAAGGCACATAGTCCATAACTGAGCCAGCCATGCCATTGACTTTGGTGAACGCCGGGTCTTGCAATTGCTTCAGGGTATAGATCGTGGAAGAACGGAAGTTATGACGCAAGCCCAGAGTGTGGCCAACTTCGTGCATGATGACGTCTTTGACATAGGCTTGTGCCAGTGCTTCGGCTTTTGGGCTGTCCATGTCCATTTCACCACGGGCATCCAGCAAGTCCATGGCGAAACCCATTTCCATTGATGCTTCGTGGGCAAAATTACAGTCACCCTGGGCATGCAGCGCATGTGTCTGTGCATCTTCACCTATCATGCGGCGGGCACCACGGGCAAAGACATCCGACATACCGATATCTGCATCCAGAATTTCGCCGCTGCGCTCATCGACACGTGAAGGGCCAATAGCGAAGCCGACGTCTGCACCGACAAACCAGCGTATCGAGGCATGGCGAGAATCCATGGTATCAAAAGCGTCTTTTTCAGTTTGCTGTTTGACGACCACGGCGTTTTTGAAGCCTATCTTTTCAAAAGCCTTGTTCCATTCGAGCACGCCTTCAGTGATCGATTTACGATATTTCTCTGGCACGTTCTTGTCCAGCCAATACACGATAGGCTGTTTTGGTTCCGACAGTGCGGCTGTCGGGTCTTGCTTTTCCAGGCGCCAGCGATTCACGTAGTAACGCGAAGTCTTGGGTTTGATGTCTTCGGTGAAATCGTAGCTGGTCGTCACAAAATGCCCGAGCCTGTCATCTGCCAGGCGTGGTCGCATGGCTTCGGTTGGCAGCGCTGAGAAATTAAAATAGAAACCGACGAAAAAGCTGCGCGGATCAGGTGTCGTTTGTGGGGGCGTAGGGAGAGCTACCGGCGGTGGTACCAATGGAGACGCAGCAATGCGCGGTGTCATGAAATGTGCATTCACAAACAAACCTGCCAGAGACTCATCCGTATTCAGCTTGCCAAAGCTGGTGTTGGCCTTGTCCAGCACATACATGGCGCGATAGGCATATTCCAGGCTCGTTGAATAACCAGGGATATCATTAAACAGCAAGGCACTGGCATCGACCAGGATGCCTTTCGACTCTGAATTGGGCGTACTCAATACGCTGGCGCTGGCCAGCAGACTATCGGAAAACGCTTGTGAAACAGCGAGCGCCTGTGGCGTGCCTGGAGTGGCATAAAACTGGGTATTCTTGGCCAGCAGTTGTACCTGATTACCAATTTTTTTGAACACGGCCTGATATCCACGACCCATCTGGCTGCCATACAAACCACGCTCACCTATGCTATTCGGGATGTTGTAAGTAAACAGGAATGGTTTATCAAATTGCTCGGGGCGAATTTCCAGCCAGACTTTGTCGTCTTTCTGGTACAAATTAAAAAATCCCTTGAGCTCTTTAGCGTCTTTGATAACATCTTTAAAAGGACGCAATCCGGCAGGAGGTGTTGCTGCAGGCGCTGGCGCAACCGCTGGTGTAGCTGTCGCAGCGCCATTTGTAGCAGGTGCAGCGGCCGGGGTCGCGGGAGGTGTCTGGGCAAGGGCTGCCTCACTCAATGCACATAACAAAAGGAGTAAGGTCTTTTTCTTAAAATGTACTTCTTTTGACAATTTCATATTTTTTCCTGGTTGGATGAATTGGCCGCAAACTACTCACTAAGCAAGGATTTGCTCAGTTCATAGACCTTGTTTCTCGTTACAAGTTCTTACATATTGCAGGAACTTATCAATAGGTTGGATTTTTACAGAAATTCGGAAATTTGAAAATTTTTTCGCATTTCTCGGGTTTATATTAAACCGCTAAATGACCGCAAATCCATCATATTTTCTTGAAACTGATACTTTTTTCCAGCTTTTATAAGCTTATAACCGGAATTTATATCGATATAAATGAATTTTCAAAAAGATATTGAAAAGTCATTTTCATGGAAAATTAGAAATTAAATTTTCATTTCCTGTCGTCGTCAAACAACAAGCGCTCAAAAAAAAGTAACAAATGCTTTCCCCGAAAGGTATTTTATTTACATAATAAAGTTCTGTTTGATTCATTGCCTTTCACTTCCCGCACGCAATTATAAAGAGGATGGATTTGGCAGCATTTCATCAGGCAGCAGCACAGGATTGTTTGTAAATTTACAAAATTTCTGAACTAAACCTGTCTGCCAAACGGATCCGGCACCCGATTGCATCTGGTCTATCAACAAAGAGGGAACAATAATGATATTTAAAGAAAAAATAGGCGTGCAGTCCGTGCGCCTGGCGCTCAGCGTATTTGCTGGCTCCATGCTGATCGGGGGTTTTGCCCACGCTCAGACTGAAGCACCACAACGTATTGAAATTACCGGCTCTAACATCAAGCGCACGGATAAAGAAGGTACGTCTCCAGTACAAATTATTACTGCAAAAGAAATTCGTGAAAGCGGTGCTGCAACTGTCACTGACTTCTTGAAGAAAATCCCTGCGATCGGTACGGGCGGCGCGCTTGATAACGTCGATGGCGGTTTCTCCAAAGGTGTCGCAACTGCATCCTTGCGTGGACTGGGTTCTTCGTCCACCTTGATCCTGTTGAATGGCCGCCGCATGACGCCAGCAGCGTATGCCAATCCAAACGACGGTCAATCCACACTGTATGACTTGAATTCGATCCCTATCTCTGCGCTTGAACGCATTGATATTTTCAAAGATGGCGCATCTGCGGTGTATGGCTCTGACGCTATTGCCGGTGTCATCAACTTTATTACCAAGCAGGATTACCAGGGCGCGCAAGCTTCTGCCTCTGTATCCTCTGATGCCCACAGCAAATTTGGCCGTCAAAAAGCCAATATTTTCGCTGGTGTAGGTAATTTCTCCAACGACGGCTACAACGTCTTTGCGACATTGGATATCTCCAAGCGCGACAGCACCAAACTGCAAGATGCTACTGCCTGGGAAAAAAGCATGTACCAGGATATCAATGCGACATTGATTCCTTACTACAGCTCTATCAGCGCCAGCCCTATCTTCTTCAGAGAACGTACACCTGGCAGCAATTCCTTCTTCACCAGTGGCGCATTCCCTAATGCGAATATCGTCAATGCGCTGAACTGCCCTACTTCCCAGCAACTGGTGGGTGGCCCGCAGTACAACCTGGCAGCGACCAGCTACCTGACAGGCCGTACATTCTGTAACTATAACGGTAACCAATACCTTGAATCTCAAGGCGCAGCTCAGGATATTAACTTCCTGTCCCGCGGTCAATTGCGCATCAATGACAATATCAGCGCTTTCGGTGAATTCGCTTACTCCAAAACAGAACGCAAATACACTGGCGTATCACGTACTATCGACGGCCGTACAGCAGCGTCTGCGTTCCCACAACTGGGTGCAGCTGCAAGCTTCCAGGCGATCTTGCCTGTTGGCCATCCTGACAATCCGTTCCCGACTTCTCGTGCAGCGATTTTGTACCGCTTTGAAAATATTCCTGGCGGCTCCAAAAATGAAAATGATGCAGCACGTCTGGTAGCAGGTATCAAGGGCAGCAATTTCAACTGGGATTGGGAAACAGCAATTCTCTGGAATAAAGTCAAACGTGAAGAAACCTTGAATGGCTTCATCCAGTTAGACGCTGTTCAAAAACTGATCACGCAAAATAAATCGATTGCTCAAGTAGCTGCTGACCCATCCGTCAGTCGTCCACTGGTCAACCACAATTCCTCTGAAATTACTCAGTGGGATGCCAAAGCCAGTACTGAAATCGGCCAGTTGGCTGGTGGTGCAATTGGCCTGGCGACAGGTTTTGAATTGCGCAAAGAAAAAATGCAGTTGACGCCTGACCCTGCAACAGCAAGCGGTAACGTTTTGGGCCTGGTCAATCAATTCTTGTCTGGCGAGCGTAATGTCAGCTCTGCTTTCGTAGAATTGCGCACACCATTCAGCAAAACTTTTGAAATGGATTTTGCCGGTCGTTACGATAAATATCCAAATCTGAAAGGTTCTTTTGTACCAAAAGTGGGCCTGAAATGGACACCAAACGACAGCATTTCTTTCCGTGGTACCTATGCTGAAGGCTTCCGTGCTCCGGCTTTGAATCAGATTGTTAAAGGTGGTACACAGTACTTCACCACGACAGCTGATCCTATCCGTTGCCCAGATGGCGTAACAGCGGTAACTGGTGCAGATCAGTCTGATTGCAGCAAGAGCATTTCCGGTGTTGCCGGTTCCAGCCCTGACCTGAAACCAGAAACCTCCAAGAGCTTGACTATCGGTCTGATCCTGGCACCGACCAAGAACTTTGACGTCGCACTGGATTTCTACAAAATCAGGAAAGAAGGCGAAGTTGCCTTGCTGGGTACTGACGTTGTTATCCAGCATCCAGCCCAGTATCCTGGCCTGGTTATCCGTGATACCAATCCTGGTACATGGATCAAGGACGCGAATGGCAATGTGATTCCAAATTCCGGCCCGATTTTCTCTGTGTTTACCCCATACATCAATCAGGGTAGTACAGAAACAACTGGTGTGGACATCGACACGACCTTGCGTACTTCTTTGGGTGCCTACGGTAACCTGACAACCAAACTGAACCTGAACTATATCTTCTCTTACAGAAGTGCTGGTTCACCTGGCGATCCAGAGTTCAACCTGGTTGGCGGTAATGTTGGTGTTGCTAACTGGGCTTTGAATCGTGGTGCGATTCCAAAACTGAAAGCATCCCTGAGCACAGCATGGACCAACGGAGCGCACGCAGTAAGTGGCTCGATCAACTTTGTTGATTCAGTCTCCCTGTTGCGTCGTTACGATGGTACTGTTGAATACCCAGTTCCATATTGCTACTACGGTACTGGTCAACCATCCACAGCCTACAGCCTCGGTGGTCTGCCTAAGTACAGCAACTACAATATGGATTGTAAGATCGCAAGCTGGACTACGATCGATGTCAACTATGCTTACACAGGTATCAAAAACCTGACTATCAGCGGCAACATCCAGAATCTGTTTGATTCCAAAGCGCCGTATGATCCGGGTGCAGGTACAGTTGGCTATAACCAGTCTCTGCATAACCCGCTGGGTCGCTACTTCACAGTTAGCGCGAATTACAAATTCTGGTAATCACCAGCAATTTGGGAAGTGAATGAAGTTTGTTTGCTTCTATCTTGCAGAGTAAAAACGCCTCGTGTAACGAGGCGTTTTTTTTAAACCACGCGCTTTACCTTCGATACATTCAAGTCTGGAGAACATATGCGAACTATATATCTGCGCATCACACAACCAGTTTTAAAATTGATGCTTGCCTTGACGTGGGTGCTTGTCAATGCTCAGGCAATACAGGCCAGAGAAACACCTATACCCGTTGAAAATTTTTTCAAGAGTGCACAATTTACCGATGCGCTATTGTCACCGAATGCAGAATTTATCGCCTTCCTGGCAGCAGATACCAGCAATCGCACCATGTTGTTGGTGATGAATGCTCAGGGTGATGCAACACCGACAGTAGTGGCTCGCTACAGTAACCTGGATGTAGTGTTTTTTAATTGGGTCAACAATGACCGCTTGGTTTACGGAATCTCTGATAAAAAAACCGGTGCAGGCGACACCTATGCTGGCACCGGTCTGTTTGCAATCGACAAAGATGGCAAAAACTCGCGACAAATAATTGATCGGATCCGCAGCATCGAGGCACCAAAATTTCGTATGCTACCGGCTAGTACTCAATTTATAAGTCCTGTTAATAGCGAAAATTCAGATGATGTATATGTTGGGCAGCCCTCTACCGAACGCGTAAATTCAGGCATCAATTTATTCAGAGTCAACACTCGTACCGGACAAGCTGAAATCGTTAGCGTACCACCAAATTCAGGAAGTTTTTTACAAGACCAATCCGGGCAAATTCGCATTGCCGTATCAAACAGAGATGGGATCACCGGCGTCCACTACAAAGAAAATAAAAACACACCATGGGTATTGTTAAATAAATTTGATGGAACCATAGAAGATGGGTATGTCCCAATTTTTATCAGTTCTGAGGGCGAGCTGTACGTCACTGCGCGCAACGGCAAGGACACTGCTGCGCTTTATCGCTACGACATTAAAAAGAAAGCACTGGATGCTTCCCCTTTAATGGAACTAAATGGCTTTGATTTTGAAGGCAGAATACTGTTTAACAGTAAGCAGAATAAAATTGCCGGCATTCGTTATGAGAGCGATGCCCCAGGTACTCTATGGTTAGATGAAAAAGAGAAAAGGATACAAGGCCAAATTGATGCCTTGTTACCAGATAGGGTAAATAATGTTGACATAGGAAGAAATCCAGATTCTGACATCAGACTCGTCAAGTCTTTTTCGGACACGCATCCAGGCAGTTTTTTACTATTCAATGCAGCTACATCAAAACTAACACCCCTGGGTGAAGTCCTTCCTGATATTGATACTAGCAAAATGGCCTATCGTGATTTTGTCAGGTACAAAGCCCGCGATGGCATGGAAATTCCGGCTTATGTGACCTTGCCAAAAGGGCGTCCTGCAAAAAACCTGCCTCTGGTTGTAATGGTACATGGCGGCCCCTATCTAAGGGGTGGTCACTGGAACTGGACACCTGCCGTACAATTTCTGGCATCCCGTGGCTATGCAGTCATAGAGCCGGATTTTCGTGGCAGCACAGGATATGGTAAAAAACTGCACGAGGCTGGCTGGAAACAATGGGGCCTGGCAATGCAGGATGATTTAGCGGACGCGCGCGAGTGGGCGATCAAACAGGGTTATGCGGATCCAAAACGCGTCTGTATTGCAGGCGCAAGTTATGGGGGCTACGCTGTGCTGATGGGATTGATCAAAGAACCCGATTTGTATCGTTGTGGCATTAGCTGGGTAGGCGTATCAGACATCAATTTGCTGTATGACGTTTCCTGGAGTGATACGGCAGGCAACGCCTGGACCAAATTCGGCATGCCCAAGCTCATTGGTGATCAACAAAAAGATGCTGAACAGTTGCAGCGTACATCGCCACTGCAACAAGCCTCCAGGCTTAAAAGCCCCTTGATATTGGCCTATGGCGGTGCAGATGTGCGCGTCCCCATTATTCACGGTACCAAGTTTTACGACGCAGTCAAAGCGCACAACAAAAAAGTGGAATGGATAGTTTATCCAGAAGAAGCGCATGTCTGGGGTTTATTGAAAAACAATGTCGATTTCTGGACCAGGGTAGAAAAATTCCTGGATGAGAATACGGCAGTAAAATAAATCAATGCGCTTCAATTAAAAAATCCACGCTGATCAGCGTGGATTTTTTTGTCTGCCACAAATTTGCTCAGCCACGCGGATGATGTATCGCATGCAACTTTTTCAGACGTTCACGTGCCACATGCGTATAAATCTGCGTCGTTGAAATATCCGCATGACCCAACAGCAGCTGCACTACCCGCAAATCGGCACCATGATTCAACAGGTGTGTCGCAAAAGCATGGCGCAAGGTATGGGGTGACAAATGGGTAGTAATCTCAGCCTGTGTCGCATACTTCTTGATGAGTATCCAGAACATCTGCCGGGTCATGGCACCACCGCGGGCTGTGACGAACAAGGCATCATCTATCTGGCCATTCAGTATGGCTGGCCTGCCTTCACGCAGATAGCGTTCCAGCCAGGCGCGGGCTACTTCGCCAAACGGCACCAGCCTGGTTTTGTCGCCTTTGCCGGTGATACGCAGCACGCCTTCGTTCAAGCCGACTTCTATGGAGCGCAAACCCACCAACTCACTGACACGCAAGCCACAGGCATACAATAGTTCCAGCATGGTCTTGTCGCGCAAGCCGTGGGGATTGGTCTCATCCGGTGCCTGCAGCAAGGCAACGACCTGGGCTTCGCTCAGGGTTTTGGGCAAACGCTGTCCCTGTTTGGCCGAGCGCAATTTGGTGCAAGGATTGACACTGATCAGGTTTTGACGGAATGCCAGCAAATAAAATCGCTTTAGTACGCTCATGCGCCGGTTAGCAGAACTGGCTTTGGATGTGCCGTGTTTGGCTGCAATGTAATTGCCTATGTCAGCATGATTGACTTCGTACAGATGTTTACCTTGATCTGTGTGCAAATACTCGGCAAACAGGCGCATGTCGCGGCGGTAAGCCTCTATGGTATTTTTTGCCAGCCCGTCTTCCAGCCATAGTGCGTCGCAAAACTGATCGATTTGCGACGTCAATTTTTCCGGCAAGATGACAGGCAGCGGTTTTACTTCCACAATTTTTCCTGGGTAAAGCCGGCCACGCCCTCATGTGTCAGCAGCCAGCGCTTTACACCAAGGTGGAATCCGGTTTCATCATCATTGTGGGCAAAGCCCCCCAGGCCACCAGCAGCAGTCACGCGGTGACATGGGATAACCAGCGGGTACCAGTTGGCACCGCAGGCCTGGCCAACCGCACGTGGTGCCGAGCGTATATGCTTGGCAATCTGGCCGTAGGTCAGCACCTGGCCGCGCGGTATGGAAGAAATAGCATGCCACACCTTGCCCTGAAATGCCGTGCCGGCCTCTTTCAAAGGCAGGTCAAATTGAAAGTCGGGATTTTCCAGATAAGCCGCTATTTGCCTGGCGGCTTTTTCAGCCACTTTGTCTGATGGTGCTTTTTCCTGGAAACGTGGCGGCAAGTAAACCAGTTCACTGATTTTCTGGTCTTCGCAACGTATGCCAACGGCCCCAAAAGGGGCTTCGACGATGGCGGAGAAAAAGCCCGTTTCCCTGGATTCCTTAGCTTCTTTATTCGACATGGTTTTCCTTTTTGACAAAAGAAAAAAGGCGCATCATCCGATGCGCCCTTAAAACATCTTTCGCGTTTTCGGCTGTTTAGCGTATGCGATTTTTTTTAATTTATCACATCCACTCAGCTTGTAGTAAAAACGCGCGTCTCCTCAGTGTGTACGGTATCGTTACCGTTATTTTGCACTACCGCCTTTTAAACCTGTGTGCCTTTTTCTTATTGATCTTAGTCTTGCAAAAATCTGAACTGCCGTGAATATAGCATGACAAGTTTTGGCTTTCAAAACAAAAATGATACAAAACGGTGCATTGTTGCAGATATGTGAAAAACGATCATAAACCTAAAAAATGTGCTAGGCAACACCAATTTAAATTCTGCCAAAATAAAAATTGCCGTATTTCCTTGCGGGAAACACGGCAATTTCTTTTAAACTTTGGTCAGTTTACTTTGTTTAACTTATTTGTAAATCAAATTTGGCAACCACATTGTGATTTGCGGTACGTAGGTAATCAACAAAAGGAAGCCTATCATCGTCATCAGCCATGGCAAAACAGCCACAGTCAATTCAGTAATCCCCATTTTGGTGATTCCTGACGCCACATACAGGTTCAAGCCCACTGGAGGATGACACATACCCACCTCCATATTGACCACCATGATGATACCGAAGTGAACAGGATCAATACCCAGCTTCATCGCAACCGGAAACAGAATAGGTGCCATGATCAGCACGATCGATGACGGTTCCATCACATTACCAGCCAACAGCAAAAGTATATTCACCACCAGCAAGAAGCTGATGATGCCAAAGCCCTTGTCCATGATCCAGCCTGCCATGGCTTGCGGGATATTTTCACTGGTCATCAGGAAAGAGAACAAAACAGCATTGGTGATGATGTACAACAGCATCGCTGACATCGCAGCAGAATCCAGCAAGACCTTGGGTACTTTCTTGATGGTCATGTCCTTGTAGACAAACACGGCGACAACGAAGGCATACACAGCAGACACTGCAGCAGCTTCCGTTGGTGTGAACATGCCGGTATAGATACCACCCATGACGATGACTATCAGCAGCAATCCCCAGGCGCTCTTGCGGAATGCAGCCCAGCGTTCCGTCCAACTCGCTTTGGGCATGCGGGGGTAATTGTGTTTCTTCGCCAGGAACCAGGTTGTCAGCCCCAAAAAGAAAGCCAGCAACAAGCCTGGCACGACGCCCGCCATGAACAATTGCCCCACCGATGTATTGGTGGACACTGAATACATCACCATGACAATAGATGGTGGGATTAAGATACCCAGGGCTCCTGAGGTGGTAATTACACCAGCACCAAAACCCTTTGGATAGCCCTGCTTCACCATCGCAGGCAAAATGATGGAACCAATCGCCACCACGGTTGCCGGAGAAGAACCAGAAACTGCCGCAAACAACGCGCAAGCCATAACGCCAGCCAACGCCAAGCCACCGTGCCAGTGCCCTACCATAGAGGCCGCAAAGTTAATCATGCGCCGCGCCACACCACCATGTGTGAGGAAATTACCTGCAAGAATGAAGAATGGAATCGCCATGATTTCAAACTTCTCAATACCAGTAAATAATTTCAGGGCCACCGACTCGATAGGTACCTGGGTCATGGTGAACAAGAAAGTCAGAACAGTCAGACCCAACGATATTGAAATCGGCATGCCTGTCAGCATGAGAACTAACAGCAGGATAAATATAATCGCGGCGTTCATGCTTTCACCTCTTCGTCCAGACCTTCAACATGGGCGTGATCGTGCTTGGGCAACTCACCAGTTTTGATGAAATTCCATGTAACTTGCAGGAAACGGAAGCACATCAGGTAAGATCCCAGCGGTATTGCCAGATACACCCACCACATCGGAATCTCCATATCAGCTGAAGTCTGGTCAGTATGTGACATTTCCCAGACAAAACTTGCACCCAGGGTGCCAACGATACCCGTGAACAAAGCTCCAGACAGCAAACCCAGCACGACAAACTTGTTACGCCATTGCGGATTCATTTTATTGATCAACACGTCAACACCGACATGGATGCCGGTGCGCACGCCGTAGGCTGCACCAAACTTTGCCATCCACACAAACATATAGATGGTCAGTTCCTGCGCCCAACTGGTATTAAGCTTCAACAAGGCATCTTGCAAGCCAGGTATGGCAAAACCAGACAAGTAGCGGTGTACTACCGCAATAAAAATAACAATGGTGGCCGCGCCCATGAGGGTCGCGATCAGCCATTCTTCGAGGTGATCCAGAAATTTCATATAAGCTCCTGAACTGGGTAGCAGAACGCTGACCCGGAACCATGCGCGGACGCGCAGACTGTAGAGAATGCCACCACGACCATGTCATGGTGGCAGGCAGAATATTATTTAAAGCCGAGTTTGACAGCTTCTTTATTCACATTGGCGATCAAATCCTTGCCTATGCGACCTTCCATATCCTTCTGAACTGGCAACAAAGCTTTGCGCCATTCAGCTTTTTCTTTGTCTGTCAGAACATAGACTGTGGTTTTGCCAGATTTTTTGACTGCTTCCAGCGAATTGTCGTTCTCTTGCTGAGCGATGGCGTTGGCGTACTTGGTTGCCGATTTCATCGCTTCATCCAGTTGAGTGCGCACATCTGCTGGCAAACCATCCCAGAACTTCTTGTTGACAATGACAGCATATCCCAGATAACCATGATTGGTCACCGTTACATGCTTTTGTACTTCATGCATCTTTTGCGTGTACAAATTGGATGGCGGGTTCTCTGTACCATCAACAACACCTGTTTGTAGCGCTTGATACACTTCAGAGAAAGCCAGTACCTGTGGATTGGCACCTAATGCACGCATTTGTGCATCCAGCACTTTCGAAGATTGTATGCGCAGTTTTTGCCCCTTCATATCAGCTGGCAAGTGCATGGGTTTGTTGGAGGACATCACTTTGAAACCATTATCCCAAAATGCCAGGCCAGTAATACCCTTGGACTCCAGTTTTTTCATCAAATCCTTGCCGATTGCCCCTTCAGTGACGGCATACAGCACATCTTTTGATGGGAAAATATAAGGCAAATCGAAGACTTCGAATTCTTTTACGCCCAAAGGGCCAAACTTGGCCAATGAAGGCGCCAGCATCTGCACTGCCCCCAGTTGCAGGGCTTCAAGTTCTTCCTTATCCTTGTACAAGGTACTGTTAGGATAAAGCTCAACTTTAACCCGGCCTTTGGTGGCTTTTTCAGCCAATTCCTTAAAACGCTCAGCAGCCTTGCCTTTTGGTGTGTCATTTGCGACAACATGACTGAATTTGATAACAATGGGAGCTTGCGCGAATGCTGCGCCACTCACCAAAGAAGCCGCCACCAGGGAAAACAACAGGGATTTCAATTTCATCTAAGTCTCCAATCGTTATAAGGGTTATTACACTGATTATTTCAACCGCAGCATTATCTTGCAACTGTGGAAAACCACAAGGCTTAATTATTGTGCGATGTTTGTGTAATGATTATGCAGTGTTTGTGCGATGTATTTGTCGATAAATCACGCTCTGAAGTAAACTAGGGTCATGAAAAGCCTTCACCGTTCCCAATCCTGGCCCAATCAAAAGTGGCGCTGGATTATTCCCATCTTGCTGTTGTTGTTATTCTTGTCCACGCTGATCTGGTTACCGTGGCAGGCGCAGCGCATGGAAGCCAATGAGCGTCAGGAGCAACTGATCGCTGATTCGCTATGGGTGGAGCAGGCCATACAATTTCAGCTCAACCGCAATGACGAAGTCTTGCGCCAGATAGGCAATGAAATCAAATCGGCCAAGTTGCAAAAAGATGCCGTGCTTGATCGCTTTCGCACCATACTCAAGAACAACCGTGAAATCCAGCGCATCGCCTGGTATGACGCCAACAATAAATTGCTGGTCGATACCCGCGAGGTCATACCGGCGAACAATGACAGGATCCCCCTCCCCAAGTTTGAATTTGGCGAACTTGATGTCAGCGAAGAAACGGTGTGCATGAAGCCGGTTTTGGAAATCAATGCCAAGAATGCCTATCTCATGCATTGCCAGATCCCTCTGATCAAAGACGATCACCGGGTAGGCAGCATCATGATCAGTTACCGCATGAATGCCATCCTGGAAGAGCTGGTGCCCTGGTGGTTTGCCCAAGATAACCAGATCACCATCACCGACATTGACGACCGCATCCTGGCGGAGCGGAGCGCCGGTGGCAGCGGCAAAAACGTGTATACCCACAGCCGCGCCTGGGAATTACCCAGCCTGACCCTGGTCTTGCGCACCAACAGCATCAAAACCGAACCCAAGCTTTTGTCGAACTTGCTGGTATTGTCGGTCATCCTGTTATCAATAGGATTGATCTGGAGCCTGCTGGCCCTGTGGCGAGATATCAACCGGCGGCTGGCGGCAGAGGGGGCGCTGCGCAAGCAGGTAACCTTCCGCGCCGCCATGGAAAACTCCCTGGTCACCGGCTTGCGTGCACGCGACATGGAAGGCCGCCTGACTTATGTCAATCCGGCTTTTTGTCGCATGGTGGGTTTCCCGGCAGAAGAAATCATAGGGCGCATGCCGCCCATGCCTTACTGGGCACCTGAAGCAATAGAAGAATACCAGCAGCGCTTTACCCAGTTACTGGCGGGTACCGTGCCGTCCGAAGGTTTCGAGACGACATACCAGCATGCCAGCGGCGAGCGCATCCCGGTACTGATCTATGAATCTGCCCTCATCGATGAACAGGGTAAGCAAGCTGGCTGGATGAGCTCCATCCTTGATATCTCTGAGCTCAGGCGCGCCCAGGAACTGACTCGTCAGCAGGAAGAAAAGCTGCACACCAGCGCCAAACTGGCGACCATGGGTGAAATTGCCTCCATGCTCGCGCATGAGCTGAACCAGCCACTGGCAGCAATTTCCAGCTATACCACAGGGGCCGTCAACCTCTTGCAGGCGGGCATGATAGACCGCAGCCTGTTCCAAAGTGCGCTCGAAAAAGTCAATGCCCAGGCGCAGCGTGCAGGGCAAATCATACGCAGCGTGCATGAGTTCGTAAAAAAACGCGAAGCTGCCCGTGAGCCCCTGCAAATTGCCGACCTCATACAAAGTGCCATGCCGCTGGTAGAACTACAGGCGCAGGCCAGCCATGTCGCCCTGCAATGGAAGGTCAGGCCCAAGTTGCCACTGGTGCTGGCAGACAGGGTATTGCTGGAGCAAGTCTTGCTGAACCTGACCAGAAATGCCATAGAGGCCATGCAAACCACGGCACCTGAAAAACGTATACTACGGGTAGAGGCTGCGCTGGATGAAGACACACAGCAGATTATCGTCAGTGTGACTGACCGCGGTCACGGCATACCAGTAGAAGTGGCCGAGAAACTGTTTTCGCCATTTTTCACTACCAAGTCTGCAGGCATGGGCATGGGTTTGAACATTTGCCGCACTGCCATAGAATTCCACGGCGGCAAGCTCTCACATCATGAAAACCCTGCCGGTGGTACTATTTTCCAATTCGCTATACCTATACAAGACTATCCGAGCGCATCAAGTTAACAAGAAATACATAATGCGCCACACAAAAAACGGGAGATACCATGCTACATATTATTGACGATGAAGAGGTCATACGTGACTCTTTATCATGGCTGGCCAGGTCCAGGCAGATCGCCGCACACAGCTATGAGAGTGCAGAAAAATTCCTGCTGGCCCTCGACAAACCCCTGATCTTTGACAGCCAGGGCGACTGCATCCTGCTGGACGTGCGCATGCCCGGCCTGACCGGCATCAATCTGTTTGAAATGCTGGCAGCCCGGCAATTGACCAAACGCCTGCCCGTGATTTTCCTGACTGGCCATGGCGATGTACCGATGGCAGTAGATACACTGAAGCGCGGTGCCTTTGATTTTTTTGAAAAACCCTTCAACGACAACAAGCTCATGGACAGAGTGCAGGAAGCCCTGGCCATCTCGCGCCAGGCAGGTTCTGCCGCGCTGGTCCATGACCGTCTTGCCAGCCTGTCTGCCCGGGAAAAAGAAGTGCTGGACCTGATCTTGCTGGGAAAAATGAACAAGGTCATCGCCGACCAGCTCGGTATCAGCATGCGCACGGTGGAAGTACACCGCGCCCATATCTTTGACAAAATGCAGGTCAAGACTGCAGTAGAGCTGGCGGGCTTGCTCAAGTAAATAATTGAAGTAAAGCCGATGTCCATCTTCACCCTGCTCTTCCCCGACTTCAGCCTGATATTGATCGGTTTTCTGCTGGCACGTCATGCGCACTGGGGCGGACATTTTTGGGCCGGGGTGGAAAAGATCGTTTATTTCATCATGTTCCCGGCCCTGCTGTTTTATACGACATCGCGCACTCGCTTTGACTTGCATGCGACTGGCCATTTGCTGCAAGTCGCCCTGATCACAACCGCCTGCGGTATGTTGCTGGGCTGGCTGGCCAAGTTCATGTTTACCACGGCACCCAGGATATTTGAATCGGGTGTGCAAACCGCATTTCGTTTCAATTCCTACATCGCGCTGGCGATTGCCTCACGTCTCGCAGGTGACCAGGGTACCGCACTGATGGCCTTGTTGATAGGCTTTCTGGTACCGCTCTGTAATATGGGTGCGGTGTATGCACTGGCACACAATAGCGGCAGACTCATGAAAGAAATCGCCAGCAACCCGCTGGTCGTCGGCACCGCCAGCGGTGTCTTGTTCAGTGTGCTGGAAATACCCATGCCTGAAGGTATTGCCGCTACCCTGTCGCGGCTGGGCAATGCCTCAATCGCATTGGGCTTGCTCGCTGTTGGTGCTGGCATGCGCCTGTCTGGCCTGCGTGAGGCCAAGGGTATAGCCACCTACTTTTTATCGGTGAAACTGCTGGCCCTGCCCCTGATCGCTCTGTTCCTTGGCCGCTGGCTGGAATTGCCGCCGCTGCAATTGCAAATCGCCGTCGTCTTTTGCGCCCTGCCTACCGCATCGAGTGCTTATGTACTCGCAGCACGCATGGGCGGCAACGGGCCATTCGTGGCATTTCTGATTTCTGCCAGCACGGTGTTGTCGGTGCTGACTTTGCCGGTATGGTTGAGTTTGGTGCGCTAGCGCTCATTAATAATCCTGTTTACCAAGCTAGCTTGCCAGGCTGTACTACTGAGCTATTTTTATTCCAAGGTCTTCAAGCTTGATACCCTTATACGGCTCACAAGGTTTTTTACTTTTCAGTTCTTCTCCAGTACAGAAGAAGACATATTCTCTACCTGCCACAGTCACTTCGCCATCACGCACGAAATACAATCCTCCACCTTTGTTTTTTGCATCATATACCTTCTCCAGGAAAGCCATGTTCAGCTTGCCATTACTGCGTGCAATAATTTTATTAAAGTCCCTGTCGGTTTCGCCGTAATTGATTTCTCCGGTAGTGTTACTTCTCCCGGCATGCACCATCAGGTGGGTAGATATGTTTGTGTTTTGTGGTGGCAGCAAAGTACGCTCGTAACCATATAAGAATACAAAAGCACAAGCAGATGCGCATTGCCCTCTTGCGAACGTACGCATTTGTCGGGCATCAATTAATGCATACATTCTATTAATAATAATCCCTGCCGAACTGCCAGATCCTATGGAGCTGCGCAGTTCCAGTTCATTGATATCAGGATGGGCTTTGAGCTGCTTTTCGAACTCGGCAACTTTATCCAAGGTTAATTCACCTTCTATCGTATAACGTAGCCGCTCCTGTTCAGCTTTCTGTTTATTCAAATTCAATAGCAGCACCCCGATCAATGAACCAATTAGCAGCAGTCCAATAACTAGCAGGCGTTTTATATTCAGGTTCATGATTTTAGGGTTTTCACTTCATTTTGAGTCACAGTGGTGATAAGCAATTCAATTACCATGCTGTTTCAACGCCCATAAT
The DNA here is from genome assembly GCF_009937975.1 of Undibacterium sp. YM2. Lineage (NCBI taxonomy): Bacteria > Pseudomonadati > Pseudomonadota > Betaproteobacteria > Burkholderiales > Oxalobacteraceae > Undibacterium > Undibacterium sp. YM2. Next base: position 1,215,465 of record NZ_AP018441.1, on the reverse strand, counting down.
ACATGCTCCCTCACCATCTCAGAAGGATGACCCAGCCGCGCCTGTAAAGCCGCCACGATCTCAGCATCTCCCCGCATGCTGACCGCCGCATTCCCCAGCCCAACCGCAATATTACGCAACCAGCGCTCATGCCCTATGCGTCGTATAGGGCTCCCCTCCAGCATGCGCAGGAATTGTTCTTCCGTCCAGGCAAACAAATGCACCATGCGGGCATTGTCGAGACCATTGCGAACCGAAAAATCATCGACAGCAGCAGCCTGGGCAAACTTGTTCCAGGGGCAGACCAACTGGCAATCATCGCAGCCATATACCCGGTTACCTATCAGAGGGCGCAATTCCACCGGTACGCTGCCGTGCAATTCAATGGTCAGGTAAGACACGCACAAGCGCGCATCGACGGTATATGGTGCAACGATGGCCTTGGTCGGGCAGACATCCATGCAGGCGCTGCACTGCCCGCAGTGCTGGCCGACTGGTTCATCAACAGGCAAGGGGATGTCGATCAGGATTTCACCAAGAAAGAACATCGAACCAGCTTCGCGGCTGAGTAACAGACTATGTTTTCCACGCCAGCCCAGGCCAGCCTTGGCCGCCAGCGCCACTTCCATGACAGGGGCAGAATCGGTAAAGACCCGGTAACCGAACGGGCCTATGGCTTTTTCTATGCGTTCAGCCAGTTGTTGCAGGCGGGTGCGCAAGACTTTGTGGTAGTCGCGGCCACGCGCATACAGGGAGATCACTGCCTTGTCTGCCGCCTGCCCCTGCTCTTCGGCACGCCAGCTTTCTGTCTTGGGCAGATAGTTCATGCGGGCAGAAATCACCCTGACCGTGCCTGGCACCAGCTCCGCCGGACGGGTGCGTTTGGTACCATGGCTGGCCATGTAGGCCATTTCGCCGTGGTAACCAGCATCCAGCCAGGCCTCGAAGCTGCCTTCTATATGTGACAGATCGACGTCACCTATGCGCAACTCGGCAAAGCCCAGCTCCTTGCCCCACAGGCGTATTTGCCCTGCCAGGTCGGCCAGGGCTGTGCTGTCCAGACTCACGAGCCCGCCCCTCTGTAGTACACAGATTGAGGGTGTTGTGCTATGTTAGGCAGATTCATGAATAGGAACTTTGCAGGAAATGTCACATTATAAGACCACACTCGCCGATGAAGCAGCTACCCAGGCGCTGGGCAAATGCCTGGCGCATGCGCTGACACCGGGCATGAGTATCTTTTTGCATGGCGACCTCGGTGCAGGCAAGACTGCCCTGACCCGTGCCATGATCCATGCCGCAGGCCATAGCGGCAACGTCAAAAGCCCTACGTATACCCTGGCCGAACCTTACCAGGTCAGCATCAAGGGCCAGGCTGTCACCATCATGCATTTTGACCTGTATCGCATGATCAGTGCAGATGAATTTGCCGAGGCAGGCTTCAGGGAAGAGTTTAATGACAGCAATATCTGCGTCGTTGAATGGCCAGAAAAAGCCGACGGCGTGCTGCCAGAACCCGATTTGAATGTATTTTTGCACGTCGCCGGTGACGGTCGTGAGGTAGAATTGCACGCGTTGTCTGCTAAAGGTATCGCATGTCTCGCATCACTCAAGTTCGCCCCGAATCTGTAAACGCTGAAAAGCCTGAAAGTACGCCAGGTACTGCCACTGGTGCTGCCACCAGTACTATAGCGCGCACCCAAAAACGCCGCGTCCTGCTCAAGGCAGGCGGTACCCTGCTGCTCTCAGTCCTGGCACCTGCTGCCAGGGCGGCACAGATACTAGCCGTGCGCGTCTGGCCGGCAGAAGACTATACCCGCGTTACGCTGGAAAATGACAGTGAGCTCAAAACCAATCATTTTGTGCTGAAAGACCCGTATCGCCTGTTTGTCGATATCGAAGGCCTGGAGCTCAATGCCAAGCTCAAGGAACTGGTCGCCAAGATCAAGTCGAATGACCCCTACATCAAACAAGTGCGCGTGGGCCAGAACCGCCCCAACGTCGTGCGTCTGGTGTTCGACCTCAAAGAAGAAGTCAGCCCGCAGGTATTTACCCTGCCACCAGTGGGTAATTACAAGCACAGGCTGGTATTCGATCTTTACCCTGCCAATCCAACAGACCCGCTCGCGGCCTTGATAGAAAAAGGCGAATGGAACAAGGAACCCGGTGCCATCAACCAGGCACCGGTAGCTACGGCAAACCCTGCCGATATACTCGCGGGCAAAACCGAACCCAAAGTGGAGCCCAAGCCAGAAATCAAGCTCGATCCGCAACCAGAAATCAAACCCGGTGCGCCAGCCATAGAAAAGCAGGAAAAACCGGTACAGCTGACGCGCATGATCACCATCGCCATCGACCCTGGTCATGGCGGTGAAGACCCAGGTGCCATAGGCCGTGGCGGCAGCCGTGAAAAAGATGTGGTGCTGGCGATTGCCAAACGCCTCAAGGCCAAGATAGAGCAGCATCCCAATATGCGCGTCATGCTGACCCGCGATTCAGATTACTTTGTGCCGCTGAATGTCCGGGTACAAAAAGCCCGCGCCGTGCAGGCTGATCTGTTCATGTCCGTGCATGCAGATGCCTTTGTCAATTCCAGCGCACGCGGTTCATCGGTATTTATCCTGTCAGAAAAAGGGGCGAGCTCGACCGCCGCCCGCTGGCTGGCAGATAAAGAAAATGCTGCCGACCTCATCGGTGGCGTCAATATCAAGACCCATGACAAGCAGTTGGCCAGCGTCTTGCTCGATTTATCAACGACGGCGCAAATCAATGACAGCCTCAAGCTGGGCAAGGTCGTGCTTAGTGAAATCAGCGGCATCAACAGATTGCACAAGGGCTCAGTTGAACAGGCTGGCTTTGCCGTATTAAAAGCACCTGACATTCCCAGCATCTTGATAGAAACCGCCTTCATCTCCAACCCGGAAGAAGAAGCCAAGCTGACCGACAATGCCTACCAGGATCAACTGGCAGATGCAGTCATGAAGGGTATCAAGAAATATTTTTCCAAGAACCCGCCGCTGGCTAAAAACCGTATGACCTGAGAATATCAATGGGTGGTAACAATTGAAATCACTGATTCTGTCCGTGCTGATGTTGGCAATTGCTGCACCTGGCCGAGCCGAAGATATAGCCGACATTCCCGTTTATGTGGAAATGAAAGTTCTCAGTTGCTCCTCTGCCCTGCCATTGATAGAACAAAAGATAAAAGGCGGGGATTATTCCGTAAAAGAACTGGAAGAAACCCGCATCTCGGCCAAATACTTTGCCTTGTTCACAGCCCAGCCCCTACAGGAAGTGGAATACATACGATCCTACTATGATCATGGTATTGAAACTTACAAAGGGCGTATAAAAACCCTGGACAAGGCAGTTGTGCGCCAATTCATGTCACCCGGGCATGATGTCGATTTCTGCAATACCTACTATCTTGGCAAGACGCAGGTTTTTGAAACCACTAAGGGCCTGTCCTGTGGTGAAATCAAAGCCAGTCAAAAACATGTCACGGTCGCGCAATGCCTGACAGGCTTACCCACAGGACATGGTATGCAGGTAAAAATTAGCGAGATGAAAAAATTTCCTGCGCGTTAAATCACAGTGCTTAAGGCTCGCTAAGGCCAGCATGCCTCATTTATCTTTGTCAGTGCCTGTTCAAGTACATCCAGCGGAACCGATCCTATCGCCAGCCGCAAAGCCTGTGGCGCAGTTAATCCTGCGTTGAAAGCATCGGCGGTTGCCACCATAATGCCCTGCTCTGCCAACGCTGTGGCAACTTGTTCTGCCCGCAAAGTGTCAGGCAAACTCAACCACAAATAATAAGAAGAGGGATGCGCTGTCAGCATGCAAGCATGCAGCGCTGCTCGGGCCAGCTTCTGCCTTTGCCTGGCGTCCTTGCGCTTTCTTGTTTCCAGTTCATCGACAACACCAGATTCTATCCAACGGCAAGCCAGGGCGATCATCAATGAGGGTGTATTACCTGAGGTGACGCGTATTGCTGTTTCCAGCGCAGGTATCCATGCTGGCGGCGCAGCCAGCATGCCTATGCGCAAACCCGATGCCACGCTTTTTGACAGGCCGGAAATATACACCGTCTGTTCAGGCGCATAAGTAAACACAGGCTTGGGTGCAGGTTCTGCCAGAAAGGCATAAGCCCCATCTTCGATGATCAAGAATTGATGCTTTTGCGCCAGTTGGGCAAGCTGCTGGCGTTCTGCATCTGTCATCACCGTGCCCATGGGATTATGCATGGTGGGCATCACATACACGGCACGCACTGGACGCCGTTTGCACAGCGCCGCCAGGGCTGGCAAGTTCAATTTACCTTCTGCCAGCGGCAAGGCTTCCACATCCAGCCGTGCTGATTGCGCCAGGGTTTTCATGCCGGGGAAAGTCAGCGCATCCATGACCAGGATGTCGCCGGGTGCCAGCAAGGCCAGCACCGTCACCGCCAGCGCCTGCTGTGCGCCATTAACGATGAGCACCTGTTCAACGGGAAGACGCAAGCCGCGATTGCGTAAATGCAGGGCAATAATCTGCCGTTCATGCGGGCGACCACCTTGTGGTGCCGCATGCAATAAAGCATCGAGGTCGCCGGAACTGGCGATAGCGCGCAAGCCTTCGCGCAACATTTCATCCTGGCCTGGCAGACAGGGATAATTGAAAATCAGATCTACCGCACCAGTTTGCAAAGTCTGCTGCTCCAGCCCCAGGCCGCGCGGCAGGCTGGTATCGCGTACAAAAGTGCCACGCCCCATTTCGCACGCAACCAGGCCATGTGCTTCCAGTTCGGCATAAACGCGTGAGGCCGTGGCCAGGGCAATGCCATGTTCCTTCATGAGTTTACGCAGGGTAGGCAATTGCGCACCGGGACGTAATTTGCCGCTGCGTATGCGGGTAGCATAATCATCAACGATGGATTTGTAGCGAGCCAGGGCCATAAAATAGCAGCAAGAAAGTATCTAGAACAATTTTTTTACTGTATCAGATCAAGAGACTACACTGCCTGCATCTTTTCAGCAATCACCAGGAAGCCACCATGATCAGCTTGAGTACTCTCGCCACCTTCAGCATTGCAGTTTTGCTCTTGCTATGTTCGCCCGGCCCTAACATGGCCTTTGTCATGACTTGCGGCATGCAATATGGTGTGCGTGGCGGTGTCGCTGCTGCCCTGGGCATAGGTGCGGCAGACATCATTCTGACGCTGCTGACCGCCTGCGGCATCACCGCCATCATCACGGCATGGCCACCATCGTTTGACTTGATACGCTATGCGGGCGCAATGTATTTGCTGTGGATGGCTTACAAGGCCCTGCGTAATCCTGCTTCAGCAATACCAGCTACGGCTCAGGCAGTGGCGTTACGCACAGTTTTTGCCCGGTCTTGCCTGAACAGCCTGCTCAATCCCAAGGCCTTGTTATTCTTCATGGTGTTCCTGCCACAATTTGTCGATGCACAAGCAGGCATGGTCACGCAGCAATTATTGCTACTGGGTTTAACACTGACCATCATCAGCACTGTATTCCATAGCCTGCTCAGCAGTTTTGGCCATGTGATACGCCAGACCTTGATGCGCCACGCCAAAGTCGCCAAATTGCAGGCACGCATACTGGCGGCGGTACTGTCCCTGCTGGCCTTGCGTTTATTGCTAATGACACGCTAGCGGCAAAGCATTTCAGGGGGCACTGTTATCTGTATGCTATGATTTACCGCCATAGACTAACCAATGAGGGCAATTCTCGCCCTCTTACAGGAAATATCCGCCCCTATGGCAATCAAAACCATCTTGAATGTAAGCGCCCTGGCTGGCGTAAAAGTCACTTCACGCCTCATCGGTTACACAGCCTTCGGGGTGTTCTTGAACATGGTTTTATTATTGTTGTTTACCAGTTGGGCTGGCAGGGGCCATAGCGGCTTGCCATTATTATTGCTTTGCGTGACGACCTTGCTGGCCCCCATCCTGTATTTCTTCGTGGGTAAAAAGCAGGGTGTTGCCGCTGCTCTGCACTTTCTGGCAGAGCGCCATGGCACTGACCTGAGCCAGTTCGTCGTTGGCAAACTGACCGACAGCTACCCACAGTTGCTGGACAAAGCCCATAGTGCAGGCAGCACCAGTGCGGCCATTCATGAAAAAATCACCGAACAACTCAATAAAATGGGGGAGCAATCCGCCGTCAACAAGCTGGTCTTTAGCTCATTGCTGCAAAAGTTTGATTTTATTTCTGTAATAGGCCGGGTGTTGGAAAGTAACCCTGCCGCTGGCTCAGGCAGCCGCGAAGAGACCGCAGAAAAAATAGCAAAAGCCCTGGAAGAAAAAATGCGCGCAGATGATTTGAAGCCAGATTTAAGTGCGCCCCGCAAACTGGTTGTGTGCAATATCGCCGCAGCCCTGTTTTGTGCGAGTGTATTGCCTGTTATATTCAGGTAGGGAGTGAAGAGCTTGGATAGTGCGTAGGTTGGGCCGGAATCGTAGGTTGGGCTACGCTTCACCAGCCCAACACTGGGCGATTAAATAATCGTATGCGTTTGTGGAAGCCGAGTGTTGGGCTGATATCCCGTAGCCCAAGCTACAATCCGCAGTCCAACAACATGGCCCAATCCATAATATTACCCACCCACACTGGCATCCGAATCACAAGCCGTACCCGCCGCTATCCAGCGCTTTACCCGTCTCGCAAACCAGCACTGCCACGAAATCGGCAGCAAACGCACATAATTCGCAGGCTGCACTAACATCCCGCAGCGATATTGCTGCACATCCGCATGCCACTCCAGCGCCTGGCAACTGCCACGAAATTGCAATAAGAACACCCGCGCCACCGGGCAAGGCTCAGCCGCGCAGCACACCCCACAACCATTGCAAGACTGACCCAGGGCAGGCTTGGCTGGTGCACTGGCTTGCAACCAGATAACCGTGGATGAAGTCTGCCGGGGCTTCAAGATAAGAACCCGCTTTCAAGAAGGTTTGCGTTTGCCCCTGAAGAGTCGCCACAGGCCACCCAGCACGACCGGGATGACTGCAGCACCAACGCCAACCAAGACTACCGTATTCAAATGGTCACGCAGAATAGGGATATTGCCAAAATAATAACCAGCAAGCACCACGCTGAACACCCACAGCAGGGCACCCAGCACATTGTAGAGCTGGAAAGTCTTGTGCGTCATCTCGGAAAAACCTGCCACAAAAGGTGCAAAGGTACGCACCAGAGGGATAAAACGTGCCAGCACCACCGTCTTGCCGCCATGTTTTTCATAAAACATATGCGTTTTCATCAAGGCATTGCGGTCTATCCAGCGGAAATCTTTTTCCATGACCTTGTGCCCTAGCAGGCTGCCTATCCAGTAATTGATGGAGTTACCAGTGATGGAGGCAATCACCAGCAAGGCGATCAGCACCCAGACATTGATGGGGGCATCGGGCGCGGCGCACAGCGCACCGGCAATGAACAACAGCGAATCCCCTGGCAGGAAAGGGAAAACAACAAAAGCCGTCTCACAAAATACGATGGCAAACAAAATGACATACACCAGTGCGCCATACTGCGTAACGAAAGTGCCCAGCATTTTATCGACATGCAAGATCACGTCGAGGAGTTGCATAAAATCCATTATTGTCCCAGGGTCTAGATAGTCTGTACATAAAGCCGCCGCAATCATACACCAGACGGCAATGTCTGAGACGCCTGACAGGTATAATCATGGCATGAATTCGAACCCTGCTACCCATCGCCCCATACAGGCACTGCCCGACAACCTGATCTCACAGATCGCCGCTGGCGAAGTCGTGGAACGGCCTTCTGCCGTCGTCAAGGAAGTGCTGGAAAACGCCCTCGATGCCGGTGCCAGCAATGTTGTCATCCGTCTTGAAGAAGGCGGCGTCAAGCGCATTGCCATCACCGACAATGGCCGCGGCATACCGCCAGACCAGTTAACACTGGCCGTAGCCCGCCATGCCACCTCCAAGATCGCCAGCCTGGATGAGCTTGAGCATGTCGCCACCCTGGGCTTTCGCGGTGAGGCTTTAGCCTCCATCGCCTCGGTATCACTGCTGACGCTGACCACCCGCACCGCAGATGCCCCCCATGCCTGGCAGATCGAAAACGGCAAGGTCTCACCCGCATCCGGCGCACAAGGCACGACGGTAGATGTGCAAGACCTGTATTACAACACTCCGGCCAGACGCAAGTTTTTAAAGTCTGAGCAGACAGAATTTGGCCACTGCGCCGAGATCGTGCGCCGCATCGCCCTGGCCAGACCCGATGTCTCGTTCTCCTTAAGCCACAATGGCAAGGCAGTAGATCACTGGAATGTCAGCGCCATCGACAAGCGCAGTGCGCAGATTTTGGGGGAGGCATTCTCGAATGCCCGCCTGTCACTCGATGAAAGTGCTGGCCCCTTACGCATACACGGCTTTGTAGGCCTGCCTACTGCATCCAAAGCCCGTGCTGATGCGCAGTTCTTTTACGTCAATGGCCGTTTCGTACGCGACAAACTGCTGACACATGCCGTACGTGCTGCATATCAGGACGTATTGCACGGTGACCGTTATCCATCTTATGTACTGGGGCTGGACCTGGACCCGGCACTGGTCGATGTGAACGTACACCCATCGAAGATAGAAGTACGCTTCCGCGATAGCCGCTCTGTGCATCAATTTGTATTTCATGCAGTCAGCCGCGCCTTGGCGCAAACATCGGCGACAGCCTTTGGTACCGTGCCCGGCCCGACAGCCGCCGGGGCAGGCGTAGCGCCGCAGGCTGGGGCAAATACATGGATATCTGGCGAGCAAACCACTTTTGCCGCGCAGTTTGCCAACCCATCCCCCTATGCTGGTGGAGGTGCTGGCAGTGGTGGCGGTTACGGCAATGCCTACCAAAATCCTTACCGTCCACAGCCTAATGGCGGCGTCACCCAAAGCATGGAAAGCTATGGCGCTTTCTTCCGCCCCAGTGCTAACGGTGCTGGCGTCAATGAGGCCGGTGCCAGCTACGCACCCGCCAGCCAGGTCGCCAACAGCCTGCCAGATGATGATTATCCCTTGGGCTTTGCCCTCGCCCAATTGCATGGCGTGTATGTGCTGGCACAAAACAGCAAGGGTCTGGTACTGGTAGACATGCATGCCGCCCATGAACGCATACTTTACGAGCAATTAAAAAACGCCCTGGATGAAAACAGCATGCCGGTGCAACCCCTGCTGATCCCCGTCACCTTCTTTGCCGATGGCGTAGAAGTTGGCACGGTAGAAGAACATCAGGACACGCTCAAGGCACTGGGCTTTGATATGGCCGCCATCTCGCCGACCACCCTGGCCGTGCGCGCAGTGCCAGCCCTCTTGAAGAATGCCGATGCCCAGTCACTGGCACGCGATGTCTTGCGTGAAGTGCGTGAATTTGGTGGCTCGCGCGTGTTGATAGACAGGCGTAATGAATTGCTCGGCACCCTGGCCTGCCACACCGCCGTGCGCGCCAACCGCAGCCTGACCGTGTCTGAAATGAATGCCCTGCTACGCCAGATGGAACATACCGAACGCTCAGACCAGTGCAACCACGGTCGCCCAACCTGGGTGCAACTGGGTTTGAATGATCTCGACAAGATGTTCTTGCGTGGGCAGTGATGTGGTAAATAAAGTGCAGACTCCAGAAGCAGCCATGAACCAGCCAGCGCAGGCCATCGCCCAGTTCTCGACAGCGCCGCTGTTCTTTTTGATTGCCGCATTCCTGATGCTGCAACCGCTATCGACTGACCTGTACCTGGCATCACTGCCCAGCCTTGCGGCAGTGTTTGATGTGCCGGCCTCTACCGTGCAACTGACGCTGTCCATTTTTGTGGCTGGCTTTGGTGGCGCGCAACTGGTCATAGGCCCGCTATCTGACCGCTTTGGCCGCCGCCCTGTTGTCATCGTAGGGTTAAGCCTCTACCTGCTCGCCAGCCTCTTGTGTGGCGCATCGCAAAGCATGGGCATGCTGATCATTGCACGCTTCCTGCAAGCACTGGGTTGCTGTTCTGCTGTCATTATTGCGCGAGCCATCGTGCGCGATGCCTATGATCCGCAAGACAGCATCAAGGTCATTTCCAAGGCCAGTAGCTGGGTATCTGCCGCGCCTTTGCTGGGGCCTATCCTGGGTTCATTCCTGCAAGTCAATCTGGGCTGGCGCGCAGCATTCTTTGTGCATGCCCTGCTGGCAGCGGCCTTGCTCATCATGGTCATCTTGCGCCTGCCAGAAACCAATCTGTATAAAGACGCCAAAGCCACCAATGTCAGCGGCTTGCTGCGCAATTACCGCATCGTGCTGGGTGCGCCTGTGTTCTGGGTATATGCCTTACCGGGTGCCTTGTCTTATGGGTCTATCTTTGTCTTTATCTCTGGCGCATCCTTTGTACTGATCAAGGTGCTGCTTTTACCAACCGCCTGGTTTGGTTATTGTTTTGCCTTTGGCGTATCCGGCTACCTCAGTGGCACCGTAGTCTGCCGCCACCTGCATGCACGCTTTGGCACCAAAATCACCATGCGCATGGGCAGCAGCCTCTCTCTCGCTGCTGGCGCGACTTTTCTGGCAATGACACTGGCAGGCGTACAGCACTGGACCATGATACCGCCCATCATGTTCATGACCATGGGTGCGCATGGCATCAACTTCCCTATTTCGCAATCCAATTCTGTCTCGCCCTTCCCACAGCAGGCGGGCACTGCCGCAGGCCTCATAGGTGCGCTGTATATGCTGGTCGCCTTTATCGTCGGCAGCATCGTTGGTGCCACGCATAATGGCACGGTGTATCCGCTCGCCATCATCGCCTGCAGCATGGGCAGCCTGATTTTTATCGCCGCTCGTGTCTTACCAGCACTGATCCCGGCAGAACAACCTGTATGAATATCCACACAACTACGTCAGTACAAAAAGTCATCGCCATCATGGGGCCTACCGCCTCAGGCAAAACCGCCGCTGCGCTGGAAATTGCGCGCCACTATCCGGCAGAAATCATCTCCGTCGATTCTGCCCTTGTTTACCGCGACATGAACATAGGCACGGCCAAACCCAATGCAGCAGAACTGGCCGCAGTACCCCACCACCTCATCGACATCATCGACCCGGCAGAATCCTATTCAGTAGCTCAGTTTCGCAAGGACACACAAAGACTGGTCAGCGAGATACAAGCCAGGGGCAAGCTACCCCTGCTGGTAGGCGGCACCATGATGTATTTCAAAGCCCTGATGGATGGCCTGGACGACCTGCCAGCCGCAGACTCGGCCATACGAGCAGAACTCGATGCAGAAGCCGCCCGCATAGGCGTACCCGGCCTGCACGCCAGACTGGCAACGCTGGACCCCGAAACCGCAGCAAGACTCAAACCGCAAGACAGCCAGCGCATACAACGCGCCCTGGAAATCATCGCCATCACCGGCCAGCCCATGTCCGCCCTGCTGGCCAAACAGGAACGCGCCGCGCCGCCTTTCGACATGCACGCCATCTCGCTGGAACCATCAGAGCGCAGCGTCCTGCACCAGCGCATCGCCCTGCGCTTTGACACCATGCTCCAGCAAGGCTTTATTGACGAAGTCAAAGCCCTAAAACAAAGACCAGACCTGCACGCCAACCTGCCATCCATACGCTGCGTAGGCTACCGCCAAGCCTGGGATTATCTCGATGGCATAACCACGCTCGCAGAAATGCGCGAACTAGGCATCATCGCCACCCGCCAACTCGCCAAACGCCAGGTCACCTGGCTAAGATCCATGCCAAACCGCATCATCATCGACTGCCTGGCAACCGACGCCCAGGCACAGATCATGGAGAGCGTCAGGCAGGCATTGGCAAGCCCAGAGTGAACCCAGCCAAGCTCACTACAAGCGTTGCTGGGACTGTCGGTGCAAACCTCATTTTTAACAATACGCAGCATAATTCAGACACAAAACCAGAAATGCTTTGCTTTTTAAGCAAAAATAGCCGCAGTTTCCATCAAAATCTGGTTTTGCATATTGACAGCCAAAAGCCAAACTGACATAATCGCAGGCTTCTTGGTGATATAGCTCAGCTGGTTAGAGCACAGCACTCATAATGCTGGGGTCGGTGGTTCAAGTCCACCTATCACCACCAGAATTTTCTTGCAGAGCGATCTGCCAGATGCAAAGAACCCGCTACTAGCTTAGGCTACAGCGGGTTTTTGTCTTTATCAATTTACGCAGTCTATTGAATTAACATTGCATTCAAAAATACTCGATTAAGCAAGAAAAATTCCAAAAATCTTCGGACATGCTTCTAAATTGGTAATAATTGAGCTGTTCTTTTATCACGAAATACTTTAAAAGCATGACTTATGCTTGCTGTTAGTTCATCTACTTACCCTCACTCCCTAAATTATCAGATCATCAAGTACAATAATTTCATTCCGGCCGCGTCAACTATTTAGATATCACTATGAACAATCAAGACTTCATAATACGCTACCCAAATGGCACTGCCTGATTTTCAAAGTTAGCAAACTAATAGCCGCATAACAACAACAGAAATTGCGTATCACTGATGTAAGGCTATGCCAGAAAAAAACTATCAGAATCAATAATTGAAATGGCGATCACTCAATGGCATACGACTCTAACTTTAATGGCTGGGATGAACTTACTTTGGCCGACTTAATTGTCGCCTACCGCAAGGCGAAAACTGATTGCTTCTTTGAGAATGGATTTCCAACGGCAATCAAATTTGCAGAATTCGAGAAAGATCTTCTGCGTAACTTGAAAAAATTACACAGCACACTTATCAAAGACAATGGCTTTGCAGAAAATACCAATTTACTTGGATACTGTCGCTTAGTTCCTAAAAAACTGGGGATTAGAGCGAAATCTGACGCGTCAAATGGGCATACGCATTTTTCAGAACCAGAAAAAGCTTTCGAGCATCTTTGCGCAAATCACAATTTAAAACCCGAATTTAGGGTTATCGGGGATTTCCCAGTGGAAACCCACATCCTATCTGCGCTTTGGATCAACATGATCGGACATAAATTTGACGCTTGTTTGGACGAGCGTTCTTATGGATCGCGATTAAAGCGCATTCGCGATGACGATACACTGGATAAAGAAGCACAAAAAAATTTCCACATTACAGCTATAGGATCATTTGAACAATATTTCCGCCCATATCAAAAATGGCGTAATGACGGCTTGAAAGCTGTACGCAGTGAACTTGAACAAGAACGACAAATTATTGTCGCCTCCTTAGATTTAAAAAGTTATTACCACTTAATTGATCCTTCTTTTATTGCAGATATTTCTTTTCAAAAAGAAATTGGTATGGACGGAGATAAACTGCTATCTAAAACAGAACGTGATTTTACTGAGCAACTCGCGGCATTTCTAGCAAGTTGGGCAGAAAAGGCGCAAGTATTTGCAAACGATTTACAACCGGGAAAACCCATCACTATAAATGGTGGCTTAGTCATTGGGCTAAGCGCATCACGCGTGATTGGCAATGTATTGTTAAAAAAATGGGATGACTTAGTACGTGAAAAACTAACCCCTGTACATTATGGTCGCTACGTGGACGATATGTTCTTGGTACTACACGATCCAGGTACTATACATAATCCAGAAGAGTTTATGGCGTTCGTAAAAGAACGAATGGGTTCTTCCTATATTAAAAAAATTGGAAAAGAAAATGGCAGTATTTGGGAAATCCGCCTTGGAAAAAAATACCAAAAAAATTCAAAAATCCAACTGCAAGCAGACAAGCAAAAATTATTTATTTTAAATGGTCAAGCTGGATGTGACTTGATTGATAGTATCGAAAAAGAAATCCAAAGCTTATCCAGTGAGCATCGTCTAATGCCATCGCCAGATCAATTGGAGAAATCGATTGCTGCTAAAGTTCTCTCGGCAGCAGGAAAAGTAGGTGAAGAAGCAGACACTTTACGCCGCGCAGATGGGCTTACCATTAAGCGTTTAAGTTGGTCATTGCAATTACGGCTTGTGCATACACTAGCTCGTGATCTACCTCCAACAGCTTGGAAAAAGGAACGCGAAGAATTTTATCAATTCGCACATAATCACATTCTTCGAGCAGACAATATATTTGCGCACTATCAATACATCCCTCGTTTGCTAGGGATTGCGATATCAATTCAGGACTGGTCGGAAGCAGATCGCATCGCAAAAGCATCGTTAAATGCATTCGAAAAACTAAATACTCATTTAAAAAAAGAGGAAGCCTTTGTTTGTAACCTGAATGGTACCGAATGCAAAACAAGCGAAGATGTATGGAAAAATATTAAGGGTTCAATTACGCGATCATTTATAGATGCAGCAGCTTGTAACTATCCAGGAGATTTAATAAGTCAAGTATCAACGAATGGGCAAGTAAGGCGACTTGCAAAAACTTTTTTTGGCCAACTAATTACTACTTATCAAGATATCGAAGAATTATTTGACGACCAGTTTGATATACACGACTTCCACAGCAAAGCGCCTCTATTGGCTGCCGCTGATTTAGCAGCAGAAGCATATAAAAATTTACTGAAAAATAAAAATTATCATGATGTTTTTTCAACGGGCGTTGGTGCAAAAAAGAGACAAAAACTTTTAGCGGAATTTGCAAAATCTGACCTTTTATCGGTGTCAGATATCGAGGAGTTTTTACATGAAAGGTCGAAAAGTTCTTTTACAGCACATATGCCAAATTGGGAAAAAAAGACTGAATCAATAATACCTTATTTATTCCCTACACGTCCTTATACTCCGGCGGAAATCGCTGAATTAGTGCCATCATGTATTGGAATAAATGTACCCAAAGGCTACCTCCCCCTTCAATTATGGGCACGATATGTTCGAGCGATTAAAGGTGTATGGGTCAAACCATCATTACTTGAAAATTCGGGAGCATCACCCAAAAAAAATCATCAAAAAAACGTACCGGCTTACAGCAATTGCAAATAGGAACAGCCGATCAAAAAACTGTGCTAGTTTGCATCACAAGTCTAAAAACGGAATACTCTGCTTGGGCTGCAAGTGCGTGTAAAAAACCAATGTTAACACTGGAAAGGTATCAACAGATTTCCACCTTAGTTAACTTAGCGATTCGCTCTATACCGAAACCGCAATATCTACTTTTCCCAGAATTATCAATCCCTATCAAATGGATAGATAGTATAGCTAGTCGATTATCTGCAGCAGGAATAAGCATGATTGCTGGAACAGAGTATCGACATAGCAATATCAACACCCTTCATAGTGAGGCATGTTTAGTTTTATCAGATAACCGATTAGGATATAAATCACCAACACGAATCTGGCAACCCAAGTTACTTCCAGCAGTTAGAGAAGAAAAAGATCTTGTAAGTAAATACGGGAAAACATGGAAGAAATTCCAAAATGAGGAAACAACGAAACCTGTCTATGTGCATAATGGATTTCACTTTGGTGTAATGATCTGTTCTGAGTTGCAAAATAGCAAAGCTCGTGTAAAGTTCCAAGGAGAAGTAGATGCTCTGATGGTACTTTCATGGAATCAAGATTTAGAAACTTTTTCATCTTTAATAGAAGCATCCGCACTAGATGTTCATGCTTACACTATTCTGGTAAATAACAGAGAGTTTGGAGACAGTCGGGTTCGTTCACCTGCTAAGGATTCTTATGCTCGCGACATAGCTCGACTACGCGGTGGCGAGAATGATTTTTGCGTAACCGTAAAACTGGACATTGATAAACTACGTGCATTCCAAAGCAGAGCAACTAGATGGCCGGAAAGCGAAGATCAATTTAAACCAGTACCGGAGGGGTTTCGTATTTCGAAAAACAGTAAACGAAAAAAATCACCCCCTCAATGAAACTTTAGCATTGGATGCGAAAAAACGCGAACCTTCAGCTTCTACAGTTCCTAAGACTCTGACGGATTGCGCAGTCATCAGACAGATAGTAAGTATTAACGTAATAACTGACCGCACTTTGTTTGAAGTGTATTTTTTTGTCTGGATAGACGTATTCGGACTTACTTCATAAAGGCAGAACCTATGCTCGTGCAACTCAGATGAATTATCCTGGCGCTCTCATGGACGCGCGCGACATTATAATAAATTATCTACCGGATAGTGGCAAACTCATGTACACCATAGGCGCATCAAATCGATTCGTATGGTTGTGAATGAAAGAAAAAACCTGCTTTCCTTATCGACTAATGTGTCCGTTAGAAAGCGACTTAGGGGAGTGCGCAATTAGTGCGTCAAATCTCTTTTTATCAACGCTGCAAATTATGACCATCAACCACATTAATTGCATAAACACCGCCCTGATTATTTTTTCCTGCGTCGTTGCGTTCGTCATTCCTTTCGAATTATTTTTATTCTCTTACGGTGTACTGGGGCCATTACATTACCTGACTGAAATAGGCTGGCTGCATAAGAAGAATTATTTCACCAAGGGTAAATACGATTTTATTTTTTTGATTGGCCTGTGCTTTGCCCTGTTTTTCTTCCCTGCCCTTGCACATCTGGCTAAGGACAGCACTTTTGTTGCAGACGTATTGGCGTTTGCGGTTTTGCTGGCGCTTATTTTTGCGCTTGTCAAAGACAGGCTGTATCGTTTTACGCTTGTGGTTCTCGCCTTGCTGGCTGTGGCTGTCGTTAATAAGTCCACGGCTTATTTACTCTTGATGGGCATTTTTCTTCCTACTGTCATTCACGTTTTTATTTTCACTCTGGCGTTCATGTTGTTTGGCGCATTGAAAGAAAAATCGTTTTCAGGATATTTGTCCATCGCAGTTTTGATCGTTTGTGCGGCAAGTTTTTTTATAGTCCGGCCAGAGAGTTTTCAATATACGGTGAGTGCTTATGTTCAACAATCTTACTTTCAGTTTGAGCTATTGAACTTCAGCCTGATCAATGTTTTTCATCTTGATGCGCTGTCAAAAACCAGCGAGATTTTTAGCAGCAATGCAGGTTTTGTGGTCATGCGCTTTATTGCTTTTGCGTATACCTATCATTATCTGAACTGGTTTTCAAAAACATCCGTCATACAATGGCATAAGGTGCCTATGAAAACCTTGTTTTTGACATTGGCGATCTGGCTGTTGTCGATGGCAGTGTATGCTTATGACTACAATCTTGGCATGCAAGCCCTGCTTTTCCTGAGCCTGTTGCATGTGTTTTTGGAGTTCCCGCTTAACGTCGTATCGTTTGCCGGGATAGGGAAGGCGCTGGCAGGCAGCAATCTACCTGCTGCACGCGTGGCCAACAATTAAGATATCTGATGACCATGCTGCGGCTGATGCGGCATGCATCAGGGCAGCTTGTATGAACAGCCTTTCAAATTATTGCTGTGCCACGGGTACGTAGCTACCCTTGTTCTGTTTGATGAAGAGATTCAATTGCTCCAGCAAGCCAGTGCTGGCATTGCGGGTGATGAAATTGAAGGTTTCTGCTGTTGTCCCGTCTATGTGGTGAATATCGGCGAGTGCAAGGCCGCCTGCCACATCTTTGCCGAATTGGCTGCGCAGGTATTGGTTGCTGACGTCGCCTTCGGCAAAGGCATCGGCACGATGGTTGGCTATCAGGGTTTTGACGATGTAGGCCTGGGCATCTGGCTGGCCTTCGGCAACTTCATCGACATACAGGATGCTGCAATGGGGGTAACGGGTTTTGGCATCAATGTCAGCGGTTGAGCCACGGGTGACGACGATGGATTTGCCTGAGAGCTTGAGGTAGTCGTCAAATGCAGCCTGGTCGGCGCTGCGCACCAGCAGCGATCTTTGTACCTGGAAGTAGGCATCACTCCAGGCGCCACCCGGCCCGGCATCACGCTTGTCGCGCTTTTGGACACCGGCTGCGGCGACATCACATTTATTCTCGTCAGGCATGGTCCAGATGCCGTCAAAATCATGTTCTATGAGTGCAATTTCCAGCCCTTGGGAAATCGCAAATTTTTCCAGGAAGATGACGTCAAGACCAGTGAGATTGCCTTGCTCATCTTTGTAGCAGACTGGCGCAAAGCCACCATAAGTGCAGACAGTTAATTTACCTGGTACCAGGGTAGTAATTGCTTCGTTCGTCATCTCATTTCCTTTTGACTGGTGGATGGAAAAAACTGTTTTACTATGGTTTTACTTTGGTTTGGCTGCGGCCTGGTCGGTGTCATCCAGGCTTTCTAACTTCAGTAGCTCTGCTGTCGTCAGGATGCCTATCTTGACGATGTTGTAGCCTTTTAAGGCTTCGCAGCGCAAAGCGCCTTCGGTACAGAAACGGATATCGCCGAGGAAATTTTCATCGGGATAATAGAAGTACAGCATATCGCCAGCGCGCTCAATATTGAGGGCACGATCCAGCACTTCTTCAGGGAATTTTCCTTGTGTGACCTTCAGCAGCCATTCGCGGAAATGAGGGATGGCTGCAGTAGAAATTTCCTTGGTCACTTTATTATGTGGCGCATGGAAGCCCAGGCGTGTTTTTTCCAGATGCTTGCTGGCGACCATTTGTCTTTCTGTGCCTGCCATGAAAATCAGGGCACAGGCTGACTTGCAGTTGCCATTGACTGCTGTGTTGATCTTGCCTTCTGTAATTAGTTCTGCAATGTCATAAGCTGCGCGCATATTGCCGCCGGGGCTTTCTGTCATTACTACTGTTTTGACTGGTCCTTCTTCCAGTTTTTTGCGGAACTGCTGGCTGTCTTCAGGCACGACTTTGCCAAACAGGATCAGCGTCTGGTTGGATCTGAGCATGGTCATGGCTGATGCATTGCCAGCTAAAATCAGGGTACAGGTAATAAGGAAAGTAAAAAGCTGTTTTAAATTCAAGGGCATGACGATAAGCTGTAATATGGAAGGAAAAAATGCTGAATCGCGGCAGGAACAACCCAGGCAAGAATACTTGCCAGCATGCATGGACTTTGGCTGTCGCCAGCAAGCCATTAGACACCAGATATTCAACATTTGACAATGTTTTTATTGCATCACGCATTACGCGATGGGTATTCGACTCTTATTGAAACCCTTACCTGACAAACGAGCGCTCATGTCCCTCACAATCAATACTCCGTCGCTAAATCAAATAGCCATTGCCTATGGCATTGCGCTGCTCGCGACCCTGACACTGGATGTGATATGGCTGGGCTTGTTGATGGGCTCCACTTACCGCTCTTACCTCGGTGATTTGATGCTGGCAGAACCAGGCCTGGTGCCAGCGGCATTGTTTTATTTACTGTATGCCCTGGGATTGACTGTATTTGGCATTTTGCCTGCCCTGCGTGTGCGGAAATGGCAGCAGGCCAGTTGCCTGTGCGCCTTGCTGGGCCTGGTGGCTTACGGGACGTATGACCTGAGCAACCTGGCAACGCTGAAGTCATGGTCACCCGTATTGACGGTAATTGATATCTGCTGGGGTACGGCACTGTCATGTATTTCTGGCACGCTGGCCTACTTCGCTGCCAACCGCACGGCATAAGGGATAAACTTGCGCCAGGAACTTCTACTATAGCTACACCGTCGAAGCGGCGCTGTTTTTTACCTGATCACCTGATTAAAATAAATGAATTCCCCCTATCAACTCGTGATTTTCGACTGCGATGGTGTACTGGTCGATAGTGAACGCATTACCAATGAAGTTTTTGTGAAAATGCTCAATGAGCTGGGCTTGCCCTTGCAACTGGAAGACATGTTCGAGCAATTTGTCGGACACTCCATGGAACAATGCATGGTCAAGATCACGACCATGCTGGGCAGGCAGCCGCCAGAAGGTTTTCTGGCAGATTACCGTGTACGCACCAGGGCAGTGCTGGAGAGCAAGCTGGAGGCCGTACCCGGCATACCAGAAGTATTGGCGCAACTGAGCTTGCCGTATTGTGTGGCGTCCAGCGGTGACCATGAGAAGATGCGCACGACCCTGGGTGTAACCGGCTTGTGGTCAAAATTTGAGGGCCGCATTTTTAGCGTGACGGATGTAAAGTCACCCAAACCCGCGCCCGATGTATTTTTGCATGCAGCAGCAACAATGGGCTTTGCCCCTGTTGATTGCGTAGTCGTAGAAGATACGCCGACTGGCGTGCGTGCGGCAGTGGCCGCAGGCATGACCGTGCTGGGCTATGCCGCCCTGACACCTGCACAGCGCTTACGTGATGCGGGTGCGCATGTGGTTTTTGATGACATGCGGCATTTGCCCGGCTTGCTCACGAATTGGCATTGACATGGCACCTGCAAGGCCTTTATAACAAGACCGGTTTGTCGGGCAATTCGTTTATCTTTTGGCCGCTTGCGGGATAATGCGTGCTCAGGTGCTGGCCCACAGCACGTATACCCTGGATGACGCCTTCTTCAAAAAGGCCTTGCTTAAAGGCTTCCTCTATCTGATGACAAATCTGGCTCCAGGCATCGATACCCGTTTTGCGGTAAATGCCACGGTCAGCAATGATTTCTACCTCGCGGTCAGCCAGCAGTACATAGATCAACACGCCGTTATTATGCTCGGTGTCCCATACACCCACTTTGGAAAAGACCTCGATGGCACGCTCACGCGTAGTCTGCTCTGCAAACAAGGCTGCGCAATCAAGCGCGGTTTCTATGACAAAGCGGATTTCGCCCGTATGGTTTGCTTCGCACTGTTTGATGGCGCGCTCTATGGCGTCCAGGCTATTGGATGGGAACACGCGTTTTAGCTGGGAATGGGTACTCAGCATATTTCTTGCAATGCGCGGGAAGTTAAATTTTTTCATGCTCACCACCGTCCCGATGCGCCGCCACCGCCAAAGCCGCCACCACCGCCGCTAAAGCCACCACCGCTGCCACCACCAAAGCCGCCACGTCCTGATCCCCCGTAATAGGCACCAATGCCGCGTGCTCCCAGTACGCCGCTGAACAGGCTGAATACCATGGCAACGATACCAGCGAATATGGCCATGGACATAGCGCCGATCACAAACCAGGCGATTACGCCGACGACACCGCCGGTGATGATGGCACCAGGCAAACGGCCAAAGATGGCGCGCAAGACGCCGCCGACAACCAGGGCCAGTACGAATAAGATGGGGGCATATTGCTGAAAATCACCACGCTCTGTGGCACCACCCCGCGTTCTTGCAGGCAAAGGCTCACCATCGATGACACGCATGATCTGGTCTGTACCTGCTGTGATACCTGCGTAATAATCAGCCTGCTTGAAATACGGCGTCATGGTCTCGGCGATGATGCGTTTGGCAGTTGCGTCATTGAGCGCACCTTCAAGGCCATAGCCGACTTCTATGCGCATTGCACGGTCATTTTTTGCCACCAGCAGGATGACGCCATCATCCACCTTTTTGCGTCCCAGCTTCCATTGCTCTGCTACGCGCAGGGCATACTGCTCTATGCTTTCTGGTGCAGTGCTTGGCACAATCAATACGGCAACCTGGCTGCCTTTCCTGTTTTCAAAGGCTTGCAGACTTTGTTCGAGTGCGTTTTTTTGCTCTGCGCTGAGTGTTGCAGTCAGATCCGTAACGCGGTTTTGTATAGGCGGGACAGCAATTTGCGCATAGGCACTGAATACAAACAGCAGCAGACATGCAAAGATGGCTGCTGCTGACTTGTGCATGATGCTCATTTTGCGCTGCCAGCACTGGCCGGTGCAGGCGAAGTGAAATCTACTTTAGGCGGCCTGGCGATTTCCTTTTCATTCTCTACCGCGAAATTGGGTTTGACCTGGTAACCAAACATCATGGCAGTGAGATTACTTGGGAAGGAGCGCACCAGCACATTGTATTCTTGCACAGCCTTGATATAGCGGTTACGCGCCACGGTAATGCGGTTTTCTGTACCTTCAAGCTGGGCCTGTAAGTCGCGGAAGTTGGCGTCAGATTTGAGTTGGGGGTAATTCTCAGTGACAACCAGTAATCTGGACAGGGCCCCGGACAATTCCCCCTGCGCCGCCTGGAACTTGGCAAAAGCCTCTGGATTGGCCAGCAGTTCTGGCGTGGCCTGTATGCTGCCGACCTTGGCGCGGGCGTTGGTAACACCAAGCAACACATCCTTCTCTTGTGCAGCAAAGCCTTTGACGGTGTTCACCAGATTAGGCACAAGATCAGCACGGCGCTGGTATTGATTCAAGACTTCAGACCAGCTGGACTTGATCTGTTCGTCACCGCTCTGAAAGCTGTTATAGCCACAGCCCGACAAGACCAGCATTAGCATCATTGACAATAACAGCCCTAATTTTCGCATTTGAGTTCTCCACGATCACATCTGCGCATTCAAGCGCATGAGATTATTGTTCTGCCTGTTGATGGTCATAGTGACATGTAGCACTGGCGACTTCGGTGCGCTGGCGCACAATTCGTCAATTGACACTGATAGCAGACTAGGACAATTCGGGAATCAAGCTTTGATACTTGTCAAAGTTTGATGATGCAAAAATCCAGGCTTTCATCAAGACCTTATTTAGATTTGCGTGAAGACCAGTGCACATGGACTATGCGCCATTGCCCATCCTGTTTTTCGAGCAAACTGGTTTCAGTACCGAAGATGTGGATATTCTTGCCCTTGTGTTTTGCGGTGGTCTCGGTTTCTTGCCAGATCATGGCAAGCTTGCCTTCCATGCGTTCACTGGTTTGCAAGACTTTGCGACTGGCGGTCTTGGCAAACGCGATGTCTTCTGGCAAGTGATGGCCCGCGTACTCTGCTCTTGAACGCTCTACATAACCAGATTCATAGATGGCGACATCCGTCGCCAGTAATTCTGCAGCCCTGGCTTTGTCACCACTGGTAAGGGCTGCGTGGAATGCATCTAGCGCATCTGTTGCTTCGCTGGCGCAGGCAACAGAGCTAAAAAGGCTCATCGATAATAGAAATGCGATTTTTTTCATTGGTACGTCTCCGGCTTGCCTGGTGTTTGTCAGGCTGATCAGGCAAGTTTTTCCTGACCTGATCAGCCCGGGTTTGGCCATTATTTCTGGCTACTATTGTTGGCTACTATTGATCTCTTCTATTGACGTTTACTACTGCATGGTTTGAATCTCCGTCACATAGATTGCCCCATTGATTTTCTCTGCCCTGAACCTGACCTTATCACCAATTGCCAGTTTGTCGAGCATGGCAACATCCCTGATTTTGAAGACCATGCTCATGCCAGGCATATCAAGATTTTTGATGGGCCCATGCCTGAGGGTGATCTTGGCAGCGCTTTTGTCGAGCTTGATGACCTCGCCCTCGGATGCCTCGCTGATGCTGCTTGCAAGTGCACTACTATCTGCAATGCCTGCCTTGATTTCTTGCGCATGCGCGGCTTGCAGATGCATGCCCAGCAGCATGGCTGCTGCGAATGTGTTGATCAATTTCATATACAGCCTCATTAATACAGTCTCATTACCGTCATTGGTGTTGATGTGAAGGGGCAGTGCTTGCAGCGGCTGTCCCTGCCTTACTGACCTGCACTTTGCCTTTCATGCCCGCATCGTAGTGGCCGGGCTGCAGGCAGGCGAAATCTATCTTTCCTGCTTTGCTGAATTGCCATAGCACTTCGCCGCTCTGCCCGGCTGCCAGGGTGATCATATTGGGGTCACTGTGTTCCATTTCCGGATTTTTGTTCATCAACGCATAGTGTTGCCTGAGCTCTTTTTCTGTGCCAAACACGAACTCATGTTTGAGCTTGCCAGAATTGCTGATGACGAAGCGTATGGTTTCACCTTGCCTGGCTTGCAGGCTGGCCGGGCTAAAACGCATATCATCGTTCATGTCTATGGTGACGGTACGGTTGACTTCAGCAGCATTACCAGGCTTGCCTATGGTGGCCTCTTCGTGCTCGTGGCCACCCGCGTGTGTGCCGGATGCGATGGCGATGGATGTACCTGATGCCAGCAGCATGCCGGCAAATACAGTGCGGTTTATTAATTGCATTGTGTTCATGAATCTTGTCCTTGTCCAATGATGGATATGTCACGCTAATGCAGATGATGGCGGATTATGGCGCATGGCATGCGCGTGCATAACCAGCCGCAGCAAGCAGGCAGCGATGACGATTACTCTCTGAATAATTAAGCCCTGAATATTTCAGGGGGAAATACAATCACTGGGATTCAGAACCTTGGAGGCTTGTCAGGACAATCGCCGATGTGGCCAGCGTAGGATGAAAAAAACAGATCGATCTTTTCTGAGGTAGGACGCAGTGATGCCGTGGGCAGCGGTGTATTCAGGATGGCGGCAGCGATACAGCACTCTTCGCCAGAGGCATCATGATCAATGGTGGCTTGGTGGGCTTTGTGGGCTTGTTGGGCTGATTCATCTGCATGATGTGCATGCAGATGCTCGCCAGAAGTTTGCTGGTGCTGAGTAACACAACATATTCTGGACGCGGCCAAGGCTGCCTGCATAGGGACAGCCAGCATCAGCACACATAACAAAAATAGTCGGAACAGCTTCTTCATGCCGTGAATTATAACTGTTTTACAGCTCGCGTGAACCAGGTACTGTCTGCTTGAGCGCAGGCAAACGCATAAGAAAAAAACCGCCGGACTTGCGCCACAGCGGTTTTATCTGAACATGCCAGGCTTGCCTCGCATACTGGGCAAGCTACTGGCCCTTTATTGACTCATGAGTTCAATATCATTCTCAGGCATGAGTCCTGACCTGATTGCGCAGGGCTTTGATCAGGTCATGATTGCGCAGAACGCCCTGATACTGGCGCTCTACCACCAGGCGTACGTGAGCAGGCAAGTCTTTTTCCAGGGCTTTGCGATAGGCTTTCACGGCGACATCTTCACCGCGTTCGCATTCGTCGAGCACTGTTTCATCGTCCTTGCCGGTGATGGCGGTACGGATATTGGTCCAGGCACGGTGCAAGGCACCGGATACGCTGCTGCCGGTTTCCGGGTCACCACCCTGATTGCGTACCAGTTCCTGCAGTTCAGATGCTGCCAGGGCGCATTCACGCCCACGTTCGGCCAGCATGGCTTTAAGTTGCGGATGGCGGCCACTCGCATCTTCAGCGCAGACTTTAAATCCTTTTTCGCCATCCTTGCTGGTTTCTATCAGGTCGTTCAGGGTAGAAATGATGTCGTCGTTGTCCATGATGTTTCCTTTATTGGTAGTGAATTAGCCAGCCTTAGTGCTGAACACGATTGCCTGCCAGGTATGCAAAATATGCGGAGAACGCAGACAGACAGAACAGCTTGCCGACAACTTGCCTGTCATCATAAATACTGACATGACAGGAATTTCGCCAGGGGCTTATATCTCCCGCTGACATAAGCACATACTAAAACCCGGGGACAATTAGCAGTATCGGACGTGGGCTTGCAGGCATGTAGGAGCGCAAGAACCTGGGGCTTTTTGATTCAGTAAGACTGACATTTCGTCCACCATGTCACTCCTGTCCTGGACCGGCATTTTCTGCGGCGCATGCCTGCTTACTTCATCTATTCCTACAAAGCCTGGCGTCCGCGTCCTATATGGGTGTACAGGGGCCGATGCTAGTATGCATTGCAAGTCGATAACGCTTACAGCCAGATGTTGGCAAGGGCTGGCGGGGGTAAGAACTACCACTATTACAGTCCACCAACTTAACGCATAGATCAGGATTCACCAATTTTCCGGAGAAATCGCAATGAACATATGTCTATTTAAATGTGGAATATTTTTCTTGCAGGGTGCAATAGGCGTGGGTGTCGGGCGCTTGCTTGGCAGGCAGCAAATGCTTGCCAGCGGCTATCAGAAGATGACCAATGCCAGATGCCAGATCGCGATCAGCGATGCACAAAAGGTGATCAGACAATGCGTCAAGCGTCAGCAGAACAGCCTTACTTCGATTTCACGGTCCTGAACCCGGATTATCGTAAACAAAACGAAGCAAATGAAGCAAATGAGCATAACCAGGAGAAATATATGATAGCCACAAAACACATCTTCATCGTTGCCGGTCTTGCCAGTTGGGCGTTGATGACCGCATTCGGTAAAAAGAGATACCACGAAAAACACGCTGCCAAGAAGCTGCACAAAACCGAAATCAGCACCTGGGAAGGTGAAGGTGGCAACTTGCCCCCAAAAGCCAGCCGCCCGGCAACGGACAATGGCAATGGTGCTCAATAATCACGAGGGAACGCTTCCTTGTTCCCTCTCATGATGTGAATTGGATCTGATCCAGAAAAAGGAGTAATCATGCCTAGCAATCCCATCACTGCAAATAATACTGTTATCCCGGCTAATGATGCCGTGGCCGACAACATCAACCACCCTGCTATTCCTTTCCCTACCAGCGACAATCCACCCACGCAGGCAGAACAGGTGCAGGAGAAAACTGCCGAAGCAGTCAAACCGGTCGCTGAAAAACTGAACGTCATCAAAGAACAGGCAGCCAGCAAGCTGGCTTCGGGTGCCAGCCAGGCAGTGACAAAACTCGGCGAGCATAGCGAAAAACTGTACACGAGCCAGGTAAAATTGCTGGACACTTGCCGCGTCCAGGTCAGGAAACAACCGATGACGATGCTCGGTGTTGCAGTGGCAACGGTGGTGGCGCTCGGTGTCTTGTTCCGTCGCCAGACACGCTGAAAAGCCTGGGGCCATCAAGCCAGCAATACTTGCCAGCGCCCCCAGCTACTGCCGCAGCAGTAGCTGAATACAAACAGGCCTTATCCCCCTTTCAGAAGCAGCAAGACCAGTCTTGCTGCTTTATTGCAGACGGGACATAAATTCCTTGACGGGCATTCATCCAGTTGCTGGCACTAGCCTGCATGGCCTATACCCTTACCACCGCAAGCAAAACGGCACCCGGCAATGAACTTTGACGATGATTTACCAATATTCTGTCGAAGTGCTATGCTATACACAGAGGCAAGAGACACAAGGCGGACATGCCCTGGCAAAACGACATGCGGTGAGCATTAAAATCTGACTCGCTGTTTTATTTTGATCGTAGTTTTGATGCCTGATTGAAACTAATGGGCTACATTCCCGCATTCCCAAATTTGAAGGAAGAAAATGATACGTATTGCAGTCTGTGACGACCATCAAATTGTACGGGCCGGTTTCAAGCAGATCTTTTCTGAGGTCAGCGACTTTGAAGTCGTGGCCGAGGCAACGACTGGCCGTGAAGCGCTGGAAATCGCCAGAAAAGAAGCTTGCGATGTCATGCTGCTCGATATCAGCATGCCAGACCAGAGTGGCATCGATACCTTGCGTACCATCAAGCAAGGGCAGCCAGACTTGCCTATCCTGATTTTAAGCGGCTACCCGGCACAGCAATATGCGGTGAATCTCCTGAAAATGGGAGCCAACGGTTATCTGAACAAGGAATGTGATGCCGACGAGCTCATCAAGGCTGTCAGGACGGTTTCTACCGGGCGCCGTTATGTCAGCGCAGATGTGGGTGAAATTCTGGCCCAGGGTTTTGACCATGATGCAGAAACTGCCTTGCACACCGATTTGTCGGACCGTGAGTTCCAGGTATTCTTAAGGCTGGCCAAGGGCGAGTCTGTGTCTGACATTGCACTGACATTGTCGCTGAGCGTAAAAACCATCAGCACTTATCGCACGCGCGTCATGGAAAAAATGAATCTGCAGTCAAATTGTGACCTGACATATTACGCAATGAAGAATAACTTGCTGGAATAAGCGAACAGAACAGCGGGAACAAAGGGGGAGAAGGGAAAACTGCCAGGGTGCAGCAAACGCAGCTTAATGAGCCAGGGCCTGGATGTGACCAACCAGGCTGTCCATTTCACGGGACTTGTCAAAAAAGGCCTCGGCACCCAGCGACATGGTGCGGGTTTTCAAAGCATTGCTGGGATTACTGGTAAATACCAGCCTCGATCCATACTGACGCCCATCACTTTTCAAGCCAGACAGTACAGCCAGGCCACTGCCTTCACGCAAACCTATATCGACGATGGCGACATCCCACTCGATAGAGCGCAATTGATACAAAGCCTCTTGTTCACTTTCTGCGAAACCGATGACTTCTATATTTTCTGCCTGCTGCAATACTTCAATCAGCACTGAGCGAATTCTTTGCGCGTCTTCGATTAAAAACACTTTTAATTTTTTTTTGTCGTCCATTTTGTTCCAAACTCTTACGAACTGAAACTCGTCTTGTTTACCCGCAAACCCACATTGACAACCTGCATTAATAACCCGCATCAATAAACCGTAATAGAAATTCGCATCGATAAGACCACTGCACATCAAAAGGCCCAATGGAATTCATTTTAAGGAGACTAAGCTTGATTAGCAATAAGCTTTAGCGGAATTGCTTGTAGGAATAAACCTACCTTGTCAAATTTCTGGGGCTAACAAGATTTCCTTAAAATTTATGACACATAATTTATCAATTCAGGTATTGTTTTTCATGGACCGCAAGTGATGAAAAACCAGGGCTCACAATACTGCCTGCAATGAGAGTCTGTATGACAGATTCTGATTTTCTTCCACAATCACGTGACACTTGCAGCTGCTATTTGAGGGAATCTTCATGAAAAAAAACGCATCGACTTCGATACCGCTGTACATCACTTTCCTGTTCGTGACCTGTCTCTTCGTCCTGATCGGCAATGCCTATTCAGCTTACCAGAACATGGAAAAACTCAAGTTCAATAATGACTGGGTAGAACATAACTGGAGTGTCAAAGACAAGCTCAAGAATATCAATTTACTCATCATGGATTCTGAAAGCAGTTTGCGTGGTTATTTCATGTCCGGCAACGAGGTTTATTTGCGCCCATGGGAAATCGCCAGGACCAAACTGGAAAGTGATTTCAAGGAACTCGAAAGACTGTTGCAAGATAATCCGGCACAGATCAAGAACCTGGCAGAACTGCGCAGGCTGTATAACAGCAAAACCAAGATCTTTGAATCTGCCATGTCCACCTATAGAGAATTTGGCCTGACGGGCATCGTCGAGATATCCAAGGTAGGTGATGGCAGGGATGTCATGGATGAAATCCGCCTGCTCGATATCATCATGGAGAAAGAGGAAAACGAGGTGCTGGCAAGCAGGCGTCAAAAGTTTTACAAGGACTACAAGGATGCCCTGTTTTTTGGTACGGCGACCAATAGCATAGCCCTGCTGGTGCTGATCCTGTTTTACCGCCTGATCTACCGCAGTTTTTACAAGCAGCGCGGCATAGAAAATGCCT
This sequence comes from Undibacterium sp. YM2, assembly GCF_009937975.1. Lineage (NCBI taxonomy): Bacteria > Pseudomonadati > Pseudomonadota > Betaproteobacteria > Burkholderiales > Oxalobacteraceae > Undibacterium > Undibacterium sp. YM2. The sequence goes on along the minus strand of NZ_AP018441.1, from coordinate 1,186,430 downwards.
TGAAGATAGCCAACGACAATCTCGAGAGCACAGTATTAAAACGCACAGAACAATTATCTGTACTGTCACATCATTTGCTGAACGTATCGGAAAAGGAAAAAGCCAAACTCGCCAGGGAATTGCATGATGAGATGGGGTCAAACCTGACGGCGATCAGCATGGATATCTCGGTCGTTACAGAAAAGCTCAAGGACAAGGAACCAGAACTGGCCAGGCAATTGCAAAGAACCAAGCGCGCCCTGCTCGACACGGTGGATTTGAAGCGACGCATCATAGAAGATTTGCGCCCCAGCATGCTCGACAACCTTGGACTGTCTGCATCCATACAGCACTATTGCGAAGAGGCGACGGCAATGGCCGGTTTGTCTTATGTAACCGATATTACAGAAGACTTCGACACCATAGACCCTGCCTGGTCAATAGCCTTGTTCCGCATTACCCAGGAATCGCTGAACAACGTCATCAAGTATGCGCAGGCTACCGAGGTCAAGATCAGCCTGAAACGTACCGACAAAGGTTTGTGGCTGCAGGTTCTGGACAATGGCATAGGCATACAGAAAGAAGCCTTCACCAAGCCAAAATCGCATGGCATCCTGGGCATGCGCGAACGTGCCCTGCTGTTGGGCGGCAGTTTCTCTGTCAAACCTGGTGAGAAAAATATTGGCACCGTGGTCGAGGCATTTATTCCATTCAAGGCATAAAAAAAATCCCGTTGCCTGCGCAACGGGATCTTGATTTTTCCTGAACAGCCTGGCCAGATCAATCAGGCTGATAAACCTGTGCATCCATTACATTAGCGTGCCATGGCGGTGGAGAGTATCTGGTCAAACTCTTGTTTGGAGACGCGATAACATTCACCGGCATGCATTTCCAGGCCTTCACGGTCGAGCATGGTGATATTGCCTCGCTTGTACTGGATCAGGCCTTCGTGCTGCAATTTACCGGCGGCCTCTGTCACGCTTTCGCGACGTACACCGAGCATATTGGCGATCATCTCCTGCGTGACTTTGATTTCATTGCAATGCAGGCGGTCCAGCCTGTCGAGCAACCAGCGTGATAATTGCTGGTCTATCGAATAATGGCGGCCACAGACAGAATTTTGCGCCATCTGGGCAAACAGGGCCTGGGTATAACGCATCAGTATCTGCTGCAACTTTCCGCCCCTAGCATAAGCCTCTTTCAATACTGAGGCTTTAAGTTTATAGGCGTCACCAGCACATTGCACCATGGCCGTACCCAGGGCACGTTCGCCCATGACGGCAGAAATGCCCAGCAAACCTTCGTGGCCAGTCACGCCGATTTCTGTAACATCACCATCAGCCAGTACGTACAGCAAGGCCACGACGGCAGTGGTAGGAAAATACACGTGGGACAGCTTGGCTCCATACTCATACAGTTCTTTATCAAATGGCAGATGCACCAGTTCCAGGTGCGGCAGGAGGAACGCCAGTTCATCTTCAGGCAAAGCAGCGAGGATGTCGTTCTGCATGGTTTCATCAAGCAGGCCGACATCAGTTGCGGCTGCTGGTGCATAATCAACTGAATACCTGCGATGCAAAGTACCGCCGGGAATCAGCGATGGATGTGCGGTCATAGAAACTTGTGTTTGCGTGATATTCATTTTTGTTCCTCTTTTCAAAGACATCCAATTTCGTCCTGTACCTGAGATAGCTATGGTACAAAATTCATTTTCATGACATTGACACCGGTTGTTTTTCAAGATTTTCCCGATGACTTTCAAGCTGATTACACTTTAGTTTGTTATCCGCAAAACTGGCATCAGAGAGTCTGGCAGTCGCTTGTACGCTGAACACGCTGCACTGTGTCGGACTTGTCCTACAAGGGAGTTGCCATGCCACATGGTTTCGGCATGCAAGTGAAGGTGCGCTATCGCACTGACCAATAGAGATGTGAAATTTAAGATGATCTGCATCACAACAGTGGAGAATGATCATGAACATATACAAGCAAACTGCCATCGCCGCAACACTTGTTGCTTCGGCCATGCTCACAGGCTGCGGCAGCAGCCCGCCATCTGCAATGACCGGGGCGCCAGCCTCTCAGGCAACTTATGGCCGCTATGGCGTGATTGAATCAATTCAGGTAGTACAGGTCAGCAACGAGAAAAAAGGACCTGGTGCTGGTGCTGTAGTCGGCGGTATCGTTGGTGGTATCCTGGGTAATCAGGTGGGTGGCGGGCTGGGTAATGCTGCGGCCACGGCTGCCGGGGTAGTAGGTGGTGCCATCGTCGGTAACAATATAGAAAAAAATAATCGCAACCAGCAGTTACGCGAGGCATACCAGATCAGTGTGCGACTGGATAATGGCGTCTATCAAAGCATTATCCAGGATAATATTGCCGATCTGCGCGTCGGTGCCCAGGTATACGTAAAAGACAATCACGTCTATCGCAACTAAGTTTACACAACCGGTAGCAATGACTGGTTTGATAATGCAAAAAGCCATTCCAGCGAGGAATGGCTTTTTTATGTCTGAAAGACTGATGCAAACTGCAGATCCCGAAAACGAATATCTCATTCATTCAATAACTCTGCGACGGCTTGCATGCCATCTATATGCTCGGCAACGACTTTCACAACCACAATAATAGGCACGCCCAGCAGCAAACCCCAGGCACCCCATAACCAACCCCAGAATAGCAATGAGATAAAGACTGCGGCTGTATTCATTTGGGTGATGCGACCTGTCATCCAGGTGGTGACCACTGTGCCTACCAGTACCGCAATCGCTATGGAAACACCAGCCACCAGCAGTGCCATGGAAATAGTACCAAACTGCACATAGGCGACCAGGCAGACTGCCAGCGCCATTAACATGGACCCGAAATAAGGAATAACATGCAGCAGGCCGCCCGTGACCGCCCATGCACCGGCATTGTCCAGGCCCATGAGGTGAAATGCTATCCAGGTCAACAAGGCCAGCAAGCCATTGGTAATCAACAGCATGAACATGTATTGCTGTACCGAAGTATTGATCTTGCTGAGTATCTGTACGGTGATACGTTTGTGTGTCAGTGACGGACCGGTAATCTTGACCAGTTTTCTTTTGAATTTATCGCCTGACAGCAAGAGGAAGAAAACAAGAAACAACATCATGACCGTCTGCCCCAGCAAGTCCATGAAGCCCAAGGACCCAGCCAACAAGAGCTCACGCAACTTCAGTACCGGAGTTTCACTGGCAACTGCCTTCTTCACATTGGGCTGGCTGCCTGTAGTTGCCTGGCTGGTTGCCTTTTCTATTTCTGTCGCTGCTGTCTGCATCTTTTGCATGAAGCCAGCCTGACCCAGCTTCAGCTTGCTCATTTCATTGGAAAACTGGCGAGTTGCTACAGGCAACTGGTCAAGTATTGCGTCAAATTCTGTATGCAGTGAATTGACCTGTGTAGCGATGATAGTAAGCAAGCTGACCATGACCAGAGTCGTAGAAATCACGCGCGGTAAACGCAGGCGTTGTAATGCATCGACCAACGGGGACAAGGTATAGGCAATCAGTATCCCGAATGTCAATGGAATGAAAAAGCGTTGCGCGACACGCAGGGCGAAGACGAAAGCAACCGTTGCCAGTATGGTCAGGGCAAGGCCACGGGCGTTAACATGAATGCCGGGGATCAGTTGCGATGAGGTGTCAGTGGCGGCAGATGCTCTGATTTCAGGCGCAGCAATTTCAGCAACCAGACTGACATCATTGCTGTCAGTGTTGCCAGTGCCTCCATTATCAGCGGGTAAATTGGGTAGAGGTACATCCATCGCCTTTGTCCATTCATTTGAATTATTCTGCTTATTGAATTAGCGATTTGCGTGCTGCTCGCAGTGAATTTTCCGGGTCTGAGCACCATACAGCCTGGTGCTCAAACCTTGGTAGCGTCAGGCGCTTAATGCTTGTGATTTTCTTTCAATGATTCCTTGATATTACCAATCGCTTTTTGCATGCTGCCTTCTACCTGCTTGGCGGCTCCTTTGACTTGCTGCTCCTTGCTACCGACCAGCTTGCCTGCCTCTTGTTGGACTTTACCTGCCACTTTTTTTGCTGCGCCTTTGACTTGATCTGAATTCATCATGAAGCTCCTGTATAAAAAGGGGACTACAAAAATTACTTGTATCCGGCTTTGCATCATCACCGATAAGTAACATTGCCTTGTTGCTGCCGGATCAAAGTAAATTCAGTTTATGCGGAGAGAAAGAACACTTCAGTGTGTTAGCGAACACAAATAAAAAAACTCCACAATCAGTTAAACAATTAAGCTAGCTGTTTGTGGAGCAGATGGCAATCACGTCTGGCTGTCACGTAATTGCCGGCAAGCGCAGAACCGCAAGATGCAGGTTTATTTGAATCACCTGTGATTTGCAGGTTCTTGTACTCTTACAGAATGGCGCGGGCTCTGTGCTGGTCTGCACAGAGCCCGCGGGCCATCAACTGATTATTTAATGCGTATATCGTTTTTGACCGACTTAACGCCTTTGACTTCGCTCGTCACACTGACGGCCTTGCTGGATGAAGCCGGGTCGGCAACAAAACCGCTTAACTGGACTATGCCTTTATAAGTTTCAACATTGATTTCACTTGCTTTCAATGTTGGCTCATTGACGATGGCAGCCTTGACTTTAGTAGTGATGACAGTGTCATCAATATACTCGCCTGCGCTTTCCTGTTTGGCAGTTGAAGCACAACCAACCATCAGTACCATCATGCTTGCCAGAAAAATACCCGTGATTTTTTTAACTAAGCTATTCATTTTTATACTCCTTGTTGAGGATTTCACCTGTTTATATGCCAGATGGGAAGACTTGCTTTAGATGCCTGCATTCACTACATCAATTGTCTGTGACTGACAGTGTTGCTCCGTCAGTCTTTAACACACTGATTTTTTATCATTCAGGCATGGGATGCATCGTAACAGCGGCGACGGTCCTCAGATATAGGACACTGGACCGCAAGCTTGTAGGACTCACGGAAATGCAGGTGCACAAAAAGCTTCTGCCGCACCTGGCAATGAAGGCAGGCAGGAGGCAAGGGGTTTTATTTTTTTGCGTTCAAAAGCTGAGCTGGTGCTCTTTCAAAATAAGAGATGGCAGCATCATGAAATACATAGAGTACCTGGTCAGGTGCAAAGTCTTCAAAAACAATTTTTTTCAAACTGGCGCGCTCAGTCTCTGTCAGCAGATTGATATTATTCATGGACAGATGCCAGACTTCGCCATAGTATTCGGCAAAAAAACCGGCGATGCCATGACCAAAGGAATCCGAGATCAATAACAGTCTTGGCCCCTGTTTTTTTTCGTGCCGGTAACGGCTGACATCGCCTAACGAGGCAGCCACACCCTTCCACTCAGGGAAACAGTCAACTCCCGCGCAAGCAGTAATACCTGCCCGGGCATAGTCGGGTTCCCTGGTTGGCACGTTCAGTGTGACACCAGGCAGGAACTGCTGGATGTCTGAGGGCCGGTCATGCAACTGCGCAGATAGCGTGCTCAAGCTCGGATGTTTAAAATATTTTTCAGACAGCCATTGCGCCAGAGCTTGCGGGCCCATGCCTGTCCAGTGAAAAGTATTTTTTGGATACACTTCGGTTTTGGCCTTGAGCGCCAGCATCTCGGACAGGGGATAGATCACCCGGCCTGCCAGGCCTCGTTTTTGATCAAGACTGGCAATCACTCCTGGCAATGTAGGGGTATATAACTGACACTGGCTTTGCAACCAGTCCGGCATTTTCTCTGCATAGACGATGGGTTTGGTAGGCACCATGAGCAGGTAACTATCGGCCTTGGTCTGTAAAGCTGTCTGCATGAAGCCGGATGCAGTTTCCACCATGCCTGCACGGTCTTGCGCAGTCACATTTCTACCGCACAGGAAGTGCACCATGCCCAAAGGTGTATTGGCAGCATGGGAGTTAAAGAAGATATAGCCATCTTTGCCTGCAGTCAGCTGCACGGCATTGATATCGCCGAGCAGGTGATAACGCAGGCTGTTATTCCATGCTACCAGTTGACTCCTGAGACCAAAGTGATCATTCAGATAGGCATCAACTGCGGCTGGGAATTTCAACATATCTGCCATGTTCGCCGGTAATACCGGTGCGCTTGCCAGGACGCGGTTTTCCGTGTTACTACCCTGCCATTTGCCACTCAGGTGAATGAGGGCTGGCAGTATCAACAAGCCAAAGAAAGCAAAGATAAAGATTACCCTGCTATAAAAACTTTTTTTATAGCCTGTGGATGATGTGCCTGGGCTGGATGATTTCATCTTTAGCTTCCAGTCTCAGAAACGGAAATAAATAAAGGGATTGTAAGCCCCGGTCGCCAGGCTGACTGCCGACAAGACAAACAGCGTCAGGCTAACAACAGGTACAATCATCCTGACGGGTGCCAGTGGCTTATTCAGTGCCTGCATGAGGGGAACAGACACCAGGATACCCATGCACAGGGCCGTGATGACCGTGCCATTCATAAAGCTCATGACAGGCGCGACTGCATTGTCTGCGGGCATGCCGCCTGCCATGGCCTGCAGGTAATGCAGAGCCTGGGCAAAACTGTCGCATCGGAAAAACACCCAGCCCACCATCACCACCAGTATCGTATACAGATGCCTGCATGCCCTGGGCAAGCCTGCCAGCACTTTTTGCAGGCCAGTACGTTCCAGTACCAGAAAAGCACCGTGATACAAGCCCCAGGCCACAAAGGTCCAGCTTGCGCCATGCCAGAGCCCGCACAGGAAAAACACGATAAACAGATTGCGGTAAGTGGTAAAACTTGAACCACGGTTACCACCGAGCGGTATATAAAGATAGTCACGGAACCAGCGCGACAAGCTCAGGTGCCAGCGTTGCCAGAATTCCGTGATGGATTGCGCGACATAAGGATAATTGAAATTGCGCGGAAACGTAAAGCCAGTCACCAGGCCGAGGCCTATCGCCATATTCGAATACCCAAAGAAATCAAAATAGATTTGCAGGGTATAGCAGGTGATGCCCAGCCAGGCGCTGGCCAGCCCCAAAGCCTCTGGTGCCAGTGAAAATATCTGGTCAGCAGGCAAGGCCACACTATTGGCGATCAAGACCTTTTGGGCGAGACCGAGAATAAAAATCTTGATCCCCAGCTCCGCCCTGCGCACAGTATGGTGACGCTGATGCAATTGCCTGGCGATGGTGGAAAAACGTATGATGGGCCCGGCAATCAATTGCGGGAACATGGTGATATACATGGCAAGGGCAAACAGATTCTTTTCATGCGCCGTTTTCTTGCGATAGACATCCACCAGATAAGAAATCGCATGGAAGGAAAAGAAAGAAATACCCAGCGGCAGCGTAACTGCCTCTGCTTTGGGCATGGCGATACCAACACCATTCAGCACGGCATACAAACTATCAAGCGCAAAATTGAAATATTTGAAGTAGGCCAGCAAGAGTAGATTAAAACCTATGCCTGCAATGAAGATGGATTTTCCTGTACCACCTTTTTCTTGCGCCCGGCCCATGCCCAGCCCGCACAAGTAATTGAGCAGGATGGAAATCAGTAATAAGGGCAGGTTCTTTGGTTCGCCCCAGGCATAAAATATCAGGCTGGCGAGCAGCAAGACAATATTGCGGATATGGCGAAACGGCAATGCAAAATACAAGACGAGAAAGATCGGTAAAAAATAAAATAAAAAACTAACCGTACTAAAAACCATGTTTTGTACTTTCCCTTGTGCTTACTTATTTGTACTCTGTGATCAAAGCGCCCGCCATTTCCAAATATGGCCTGCGTATCAGCGAAATATGTGTCTGGTGCGGGATTTTAATGCCATGTGCTGTAAAAAAGAAGCATAAGCCTGCTTTACCTGTGGGTCAGGCATTTTACTGCCCCTTTGTAATCAAGATAAATCGGTGCCATACCAAACAGTTTCAGCGATGCTTTTTTATTTTTCTGGCTTACTCTGCATGCTTGGTTTGCAGCATTACAATGGCACGCATGACTATAGAAACCACGATACCGAGTCCCCCTCTTACCCCGGTTCAGGAGTGGTTTGGTGAGTCTTTCAGCAATTTGCATCCTCTCCTGCAGCAAATCCATCTCCATGGCGGTATGCTGCAAGGCGAGATAGATATCAGACTGGGCAAGGGGCTGGCTGGTTTTCTAGGACGCCGGCTGGCAAAAAAGCTGGGCGTACCGACCACACAAGCCCGCTCAAACTACAAGGTCAGTATCAGCCATGCGCCAGGGAAATTGATTTGGGCCAGAGAATTCATTGCGCCGGATGGCAAGGTAGAAAAACTGGTCACTGTGTTTGCACCGCATGGCCAGTATCCGCATGCTTATTGGCAAGAGAGTACTGGGCTGATGCATTTCCGCCTGACGGTAGATATTCTTGAAGGCGGCGGCTGGAGCTGGCGCGTTCTTGCGGCGCACCTGCACGGCATACCCTTGCCTGTGAAGCTGTTTCCACAATCGCAAGCCTATAAATGCATAGAAGATGGACGCTATCGTTTTTATGTAGGCTTTGTCATGCCTGGCCTGGGCTTGCTGCTCAGTTACTCTGGCTTGCTGGAACTTGTACCTGCGATGGCTTCTGCATCGCCAGCAGATAGCCTACCCCCATGAAACCATGCAGGCGAAAGCGCTGAGTCAGCGGGTTATAGCCGAGACCATGCTGGTCCTGCAAGGCCAGGCCGCTGGCGTCTGCCATGGCAAGTAATTCTGCTGGTTTGATAAATCGCGCATATTGATGCGTACCTCGCGGCAGAATGCGCATGAGATATTCCATTCCCACAATCGCCAGCGCATAACTCAGGGGATTGCGGTTGATCGTTGAGAAAAATACCCAACCACCAGGTTTGACCATTTCTGCACAGGCCTGGATGACAGCAGCGGGAGATGGCACATGTTCCAGCATTTCCATGCAGGTAATGACATCGTATTGTCCAGCATGTTGCGCTGCCCATGCCTCGGCACTGCTTTTGGCATAATGCACATCCACATCCTGGCTTTGCGCATGCCACTGGGCGATTTGCAATGGTTTGTCAGCCAGGTCTATGCCTGTGACTTTGGCACCCTTGCGCGCCATGGATTCTGCCAAAATGCCGCCGCCACAACCCACATCCAGCACCTGCTTGCCTGCCAGTTGAACCAGGCGGTCTATCCATTCCAGCCGGTGTGGATTAATTCTGTGCAGTGGCTTGAATTCTGAATTCTCATCCCACCAGCGGCTTGCCAGGCTGTTGAAACGTGCCAGTTCGGCTGGGTCGGCATTGCTTGCTATCGTATGAATTGTGCTCATGACATTCTCTATTGATTGATGATGGTCGAATCAGGGCCTTACCAGTGACCGCGTCTGCGGTTCCAGCGGTACAAGTGTCTGGCGATGAAGTTATACAGTGGTCGCGTCAAAAAACTCAGCCTTAGTGTCAGCCAGGCCAGCCAGCGACGGCCACTGGTTTGCGACCACAAGGCAGCCAATGCCTGCTCACCTGTCAACAGTTCGCCCCTGGCATTGCGCACATGCAGGCGCTCACGTACGGTTTCCAGCTCGCTGTTGATTTCTTTGACTGCATCAGGGTCAATATGCACATCTACCCAGTTGATCTTGCATGTCTGCATGCGCCTGCGCTGATCGCGTATGCCAGCATCACATACAGGGCAAGCACTGTTGTAATAGACCGTCGTGCTGCCTGCAATGTCTTTTTCAGTTTCCATGATGCCTGTCTGCCTTTCTTCAGTTCACGATTCAAGCATATACCTTATTTAGCTAAATGTCTAATTATCTAATTAATTTCACCATCGTCAGCTAAAATGCTATGATGGGTAATCAACAGTTTTTACGTATTATGGAAAAAGTATTTGAAGCCCTGGCATCGACGCCACGCCGGAAGATTCTGGCTTATTTATCGGAGACAGAATTGTCTGCCGGGGAAATTGCTGCGCGTTTCGACATGACCAAGCCATCCTTGTCCAAGCATTTGCGCATACTGGAATCAGCAGGACTGATTGCCAGCGACAAGCGCGGGCAGTTTGTTTTCTATCGTTTGCAGGGGGACAATCTGGCAAATACGCTGGCCAGTTTCATGCAGGCAGTATGCCCAGTATCCAAAGCCCTGAAAAAAGAAAGCAAGGCTTTGGCGACGAAAAAGTCTGTTGGAAAAACAGTTTAATCAATCAAGACTGGCAATTCACTATCTTGCTTTTGCCGCTTTGTCTGTGGAACAGCAATAACCCTGCTCACCAAGCCAGGTTGGGCCAGGGGATTATTTCTGCCGGTAAATAATTTCTTGATCAGATAGGCCATACGGTTTTTCTGGAAGTCGTAATAGCCGCTTAATATGCGCTCTACCGCTGCAAGCTGATGCTCCAACTCCATACTCACCATGGGTGAAATCCAGTCTGTGCGCCAGGTGATTGTTGCACCACTATCCAGATCAAGATTACCCAGGACAGGGCTGACACCTGAAATTTCACAGGCCAGCGCATGACTGAAATCTTCGGCATAAAACTTTCTTAAAGTCCCCAGCCCAAAATCAATGAGATATTGTTCATCGACTATACAGACGGCATGACCTTCTTTTTGCTGCTCGTGGACAAAACCTTTGTAGCCTATATAAAAAACACCGTTATTTTGTTTGATTTCGGCATAGCATCCCTGGACCCTGGCAGCATAACCTTTTTCTGACAATATGCGCGCCAGCATGGCAGACATCGCAAAACAGCAACTGCCATATTGTTTGAAGAAATCAAGAATTTCGAAATCATCCGCAACCTGTCTCAGTTCATGGGCAAGTTTGCGGTCTTGTACTACTTGTAGAAATGCGGTGTTCATTGTTACGAATTAAGACAATGAATGAAATTTCATGCACCATCAAAGAATATATTTACAAAAAGCAATAATATAAAATTCGCAATGATTTGTACGTGATAAATAGTAATTACTTGTAAGCAGATGTTTCTATCTGTCCGCAGCGTTCTTCAAACTCAGGCTAGCAGAGTTATGCAAGAAAACAAGTCGGGTTTAACCCGGTGCCTCAACCAGCATGCTGGTCATACGCCTGACCAGGGGCAAAACCAGCAACAAGGTGGGAAACGCAAATGCCCAGGACAATGCCCAGGAACCCATCCAGATTTGCAAGAAATGATCCACTAATCCAACACTGCGCAAGGTACTGATGAAAGAGACGATAAAGGTCATCAGTATTGATAAAAGGAAGGGCATGACCAATCCGGCATAACGTGCTGGCAATTTACGCATGTGATAAACCAGGAAAAAATTGTTGAGTGTTCATAGAAGCCGCCCTTGCGCGCCTGCCTGTTCAATATCTGCCAATACCCACCAATACCAGCGACTAGCACTTGTAGCGAGATGCGGTACATCAGACCTGGCTGCTGGGATTAACGACCGAAGCAGATTTACATCAACGCTGAGAAGATGTTTATCAACTTAGTGTAATTGGCAATAAAACAAAAGTAAACAAGGGCGGATTAAAGCACCAGCTTGCCTTGAAACAGCTATTGCGTGTAATTTGACGGCTTTTCTGTCGCTGCAAGCGCTTATGATTCTCCAAGAAAATTTACAGCAAACCTTTTATCAGGCAAGTGCTGCGGCTAATGATTACCCATCTCTGCAAGAAAACCTCGATTGCGAAGTCTGCATCATCGGCGGTGGTTTTGCTGGCCTGGCGACGGCAATGGGCTTATTGGAGCGTGGCGTCAGCAATATCGTCTTGCTGGAAGCGGAAGTGATAGGCCACGGCGCCTCTGGCCGCAATGGTGGTTTTGTGTTTGGCGGTTTCAGTCTCGACAATGCAAGCCTGATCAAACAGGTTGGCCTTGAACCTGCACGCAAGCTGTATCAACTGACATTGGATGCAGTTGCCCTGATACGGCAACGCATCACGCAACATCAGATGGAGTGCGACGTCAACGACAATGGTGTCTTGCTGGCCAACTGGTTTGATGATGCGAAAAAGCTCGAGCAACAAAGAGATTTCATGCTGCGCGAATTTGAAGTCGATTGGACGCCGTGGTCACGGGAACAGACCCGTGCCGTGTTGCATACTGAGCGGTATTTTGGTGCCCTGCATGAGCAGAATGCGTTTCATTTCCACCCGCTGAAATATGCCCAGGCCCTGGCCAGGGTTTTGAGCTCCGGGGCTGTGCGTATCCATGAGCATAGCCGCGTAAGCGCGATTGATGCCAGTAGTGCTGAAAAGATTGTGCGTACGGCAAACAGCTCAGTGAGAGCGCAATATGTGGTCGTCTGCTGCGGCGGCTACATAGAAAGACTTTATCCGCAGTTGGGGCGCTCTGTACTGCCTATCGCCACCTATGTCATGGCGACTGAAAAGCTGGGCGACAAACTGGCCAGCGCGATGCAAACCAGTGCTGCGGTCTATGATACCCGCTTTGCTTTTGATTATTACCGGCCACTGGCTGACAGCCGCCTGCTCTGGGGAGGACGTATTTCCATACGCGATAGGCAGCCCGCCGAAGTCGCAGATTTACTGTATGGGGATATGCTCAAGGTGTATCCACAACTGGCTGGAACAAAGGTCGAATATGCCTGGAGCGGCCTGATGAGCTATGCCCAGCACAAGATGCCACAAATTGGCTGCCTGCCTGACGGTATCTGGTATGCCATGGGTTTTGGCGGCCATGGCATAGCACCAACCACGCTGGCGGGCGAAGTCGTGGCGCAGGCTATCGCTCACAAGCAAACTTTACCTCATGGACTTGATCACTACGGCTTGCCGCCCGCCTTTGGCGGCCTGGGCTTGATGGCCGCACAATGCGCCTATTGGTACTATGAATTGCGCGACTGGCTGCGCGAATAAACAGTTTGCTAGTGCAGACCATGTCGCATATTCAAAGATGCGGTAAGATCATGCCATGAAACCACATCTTGTCGTCGCCCTTGCCTATGATCAATTGTGTACCTTTGAATTTGGCTGCACGGTTGAACTGTTTGCCCTGAACCGCCCGGAACTGGGTGTGGAATGGTATGACTTTGCTGTTTGCGCTGCGGAACCCGGCAAGTTGCGGGCCGCCGGCGGTATTACGGTAGAAGTGCCACATGGCCTGGATATGCTGGATCAGGCCGACACTATCATCATCCCTGGCTGGCGTGATGCCGATGAAACGCCACCGCCAGCTTTGCTGGACAAAATTCGCCTCGCACATGCGCGTGGTGCGCGTATCTGTACAATCTGCTCTGGCGTGTTCATCCTCGCTGCTGCTGGCATACTCGATGGCACAACCGTCACTACTCACTGGCGCTATGCAGAAAAACTGCTGAAACGTTATCCAGAAATCACAGTGCAGGCAAACGCCTTGTATGTAGATCAGGGGCAGATCATGACTTCAGCAGGTTCTGCCGCCGGGCTGGACATGTTGCTGCATCTGGTACGCAAGGATTATGGTGCGAAAGTCGCCAATATGGTCGCGCAGCGCCTTGTGGTACCGCCGCATCGCGAAGGCGGGCAGGCACAGTTTGTACCACGCCCCATGCCCGCAGATGAACATGCACGTCTGGCCAAATTAATGGACTGGGTCAGATCCAACCCTGCCCTGCCGCATAATCTGGCCTCGATGGCCGAGAAAGCTGCCATGAGTACCCGCACCTTGCAACGTCATTTCAAGGACAGCACGGGCATGGCACCAGGTGAATGGCTGATACGTGAACGCGTCGCCATCGCCAAGGAATTGCTGGAGTCACCAGCAAGCAGCCTGCCACAGATAGCCGAGCTGGCAGGCTTTGGCTCGGAAGAATCTCTGCGCCGCCACTTCCGCCGCATCGTTGCGAACAGTCCCGGCAATTATCGCAAGCAATTTTCTGTTGATGCACAAACACCCGCTTAACAGTTGCAAGTTTGTCTTACCCAAAAAAAGGGCTGCACGGTCAGCATGCAGCCCTGTCAAGCGCTCTGCAAAACACTTACTTCATTAGTAGCTCACCAAACCATGCACCGTAGGCTGGTAATTCCACCTGACCATCGGTGACTTGCCCTGGCAAGCCAGCGTCCTTCAATTGCACTGCATTCTGAGTTGCTGGCCAGTTAAAACTTACAGACTGATTTCCCAGATTAAATGCTGCCAACAGAGTATTGCTGCCAGTCAGGTCACGGCGTATCGCCAATACAGGTTCAGGGGCATCGAAGAAGCTGATTTCTCCTCTGCTAAGCTGTGGATATTTTTTGCGCCAGGCCAGGATATGGCGGGCAAAATTCAAGACAGACTGATCATCCTGATCTTGCGCAGAAACTGCATGTGCAGCATGTTCCGCCGGCACTGGCAACCATGGTTTTCCAGAACTGAAACCGGCATTTACCTGATCTGCCTGCCAGGGCATGGGTGTGCGGCAACCGTCGCGGCCTTTGAATTCTGGCCAAAAAGTAATGCCATACGGGTCTTGTATATCTTCATAGGCGATGTCGGCTTCCGTCAGCGCCAGCTCATCCCCCTGATAGAGGCAGGGCGTACCTTTCAAGGCCATTTGCATGGCCAGCAGCATTTTGGCTAATTGCGGCGTTGCCTCTGCCCCACCCCAGCGTGTCATGACGCGTACGGAATCATGGTTACCCACGGACCAGGATACCCAGCCACCTTTGACGCGTGCTTCGTATTCCTCGACTTGCTGGCGTATGTAGGCAGCAGAGTAAGTCGCCGTCAGCAAATTGAAGCTATAGGCCATCTGCAATTTATTGTCATCGGCGGTGTAATCTGCCATCACTGCCAGCGAATCATCAGCCCCTACTTCACCGATGGCTATCGCGCCATATTCATTCAACAAGCTGCGGATTTTTTCCAGGAAGGCCAGGTTCTCTGGCTGCGTCTTGTCATGGATATGCGCCTGCATGCCATAAGGATTATTGTCCTGCACGGTCTTGTTATCGCGCACCTGGCTGGGTGGATTATCCCGCAAAGCCTGGTCATGGAAATGGAAGTTGCAGGCATCAAGACGGAAACCATCCACACCACGCTGCAGCCAGAAACGCATATTGTCGAGATGCGCCTGTTGCACTTCAGGGTTGTGAAAATTCAAATCAGGCTGGCTGACCAGAAAATTATGCATATAGTATTGACGACGGCGTGCATCCCATTGCCAGGCAGAGCCGCCAAACACAGACAGCCAGTTATTCGGCGGTGAGCCGTCTGCCTTGGGATTGGCCCAGACATACCAGTCGGCCTTGGGATTGTCGCGGCTCTTGCGACTTTCCACAAACCAGGGGTGCACTTCTGAACAGTGCGACAAGACCTGGTCTATCATGATCTTCAAACCCAGTTCATGTGCGCGCTCGAGCAAGGCATCAAAATCAGCCAAAGTACCAAAGATGGGATCGACATCGCAATAGTCTGCCACGTCGTAACCAAAGTCTTTCATCGGTGAAGTGAAAAAAGGCGAGATCCAGACGATATCCACACCCAGGCTGGCGATGTAATCAAGTTTGGAAGTAATACCAGGCAAATCACCTATGCCATCGCCATTGCTGTCTGAAAAACTGCGCGGATAGACCTGGTAAATCACGGCATCACGCCACCAGTCGCTTGCTTGCTCTTTGCTAGAGTTATTCATGGATATGGAGTTTGATTATTAATCTGAAAAACAAGACCGCTCAACACAAAGACACGGAGACACAGAAAGAGGCAAAGAGAAAACATGAAGGAGAGTTCTACTGAGCAGATCAAGCTTTTCCCTCAGTGTCTCCTCCATGTCTCTGCGCCTCTGTGCGCCTGTGTGATAAATGGTCTTTTCATTCAAGTATCCGCATGGCCATCCAGGGACAGCCGCTCATTCAATATTGCAGAGACGCCCAAAAATGCAGGATACTCTGCCGTGATCAGGTAAGTCGGTATTTGTGCCAGATAATCGGCAAAGCGCCCCTTCGCTTCAAAGCGCTGGCGAAAAGCTGACTGGGTAAAAAACTCACCAAGGCGCGGTACTATGCCGCCACCTATATATACACCACCAGTCGCTCCCAGTGTCATGGCCAGGTTACCGGCGATAGTGCCCAGCATGGCGCAAAAATAATCGACGGTGCGCGTGCAGATTGCACAACTGCCATCCAGTGCGCGACGGGTGATATCGGCTGCATTCATTGCTTCAGTATCGGCCTGTTTATCCATTTGCGCCAGGATGCGGTACATCAACTCCAGACCCATGCCTGAGATCAATCTTTCGGCGGAGGCATGCGGATATTCTTTCCAGACCTCGCGCAGAATTGCTATCTCCAACTCATTGCTGGGAGAAAAACTCACATGCCCACCTTCACTGGACAATGCAACCCAATGCCCACCAGATGGAATGATGCCAGACACACCCAGGCCAGTACCGGGACCTATCAAACCTATGGCGCGATTAGGCTGGGCATGGCCGCCACCTATCTGTACACGCTCATTAGCAGCCAGATGCGGCAAGGCCATTGCCAGAGCGGTGAAGTCGTTGACGACCAGCAGATTATCAAACCCGGCAGCCTGCTGTAAAGATTCTATGGAAAAAGTCCAGTGATGATTGGTCATACGAACCACATCACCATCAACAGGATTGGCAATGGCGATGGCCGCGTTTTTTACCGGTGACTGGCATACGGCCAGTACTTCAGGACTGGACAAATAGGCGGCGATGGCAGATTGCAAGTCAGGATAGGCATTGCATGGCAATACAGCAATAGCATTAAATTCGTGACTATTTATTTCCAATGCGAAACGTGCATTGGTACCACCTATGTCTGCCAGCAAGCGTGGGCCGGCATTGCATGATTTTTTTGGATTATTGCTCAACATCTCACCATTCATTTTTTTTGCGCCTGAGTGGAGCTGAAATAAGAAAGCAGGCCACGATCAGATTTTATGTAGCAATACTACATATATCAACTGCACATGTCTAACAAATTTGCGATTATTGGGTTAGAATTTGAAAAAATATTGGCGTAAATCTGACTTTAGCCACAATAAAACCGGTAAAACCAGCCGTGAACTCGATTTTATTTATGTAGTCACACTACTTTCATGTGATTAAAACATATCTACAATAAGAGTAAAGAAGCTTGTTTTACCCAGGAGACTGTTTTGTTTTTTGAACAAGCTATTGCACACGCAAAGAGCCACCTGAGCTTTTTGCTGGCGTGCGCACTCACGACTTGCGCCGCAACTTGTGGCAGCCACGCTGTCGCCAGCAATGCGCCAGACGCAGACCTTGCTGCATGCAATGCAGGTCCATTTGAGAGCATATTGTCGCCAGCCGCGATGCCAGCCACAGACGCGCGCGCCTATTGGCTTTCCAGCAAATTGATACGCTGGCCTGGCTTGGCAGCGGACAGCAAAGTCAGGCTATACATCTCCAGGACAGGGCAACTCAAACTCAGCAAGGGTACTAAACCAAGCGGCTTTGATGAAGTAGCTGCACTGACCGAATCAGACACGGCACTCGACAGCAGTATTGCGAAACGCTTTGCCTATATCGGACCAGGGAAAGTATATGAGCTTGCACATGCCGGTTTGCAACAATTGCGTTCATTGCAGCAATCACAAGCAATGATCGTCACAGAAGATAATGAAGGCCGGGTTATCGATTACACCGGCTTGCAAATTGCCGGTGCGCTAGATGATTTATACAAGACAGCAGGCAATCTCAACGATTATGGCGCCAGCATTCGCAAGGCAGCAGTTGCCAATAAAACGCAGACACAATTCCGTGTCTGGGCACCGACGGCGCAACGGGTTTCCATTTGCCTGTACCCAGATGGCAAAGCCAAATCTACAAGCATACTGCCCATGCAATCCGATACCGATACAGGCAACTGGCAGACCAGTGCCGGGGTGGATTTATCCGGCAAGTATTACACCTACCTGATCGATGTTTACGTACCAGGCAGGGGCCTGGTGCGTAATCGCGTTACCGACCCCTACTCCATCAGCCTGACGACAGATTCAAAGCGCAGTTATATCGCTGACCTGTCTTCCAGCAAATTAAAACCCCTGGGCTGGGACGAGCAAACGCCAAACACCAAAGTAAAAAATCAGACCGACATGCAAGTCTATGAATTGCATGTACGGGATTTTTCCATCAATGACGCAACGGTGAGACCTGCCTGGCGCGGCAAGTACCTGGCCTTTAGCGAAACAAACTCCAACGGCATGCGCCATTTCCAAGCCCTGAGCGCAGCGGGTATGACAGACATCCATTTACTCCCTGTCTTTGACTTTGCCACGGTAGCTGAAGCAGGTTGCCAGACACCCGTCATCAAGGGCAAAGCCGATGGCGAAGAACAACAAAAAATCGCTACACAGTATGCGGACAAGGATTGTTATAACTGGGGTTATGAGCCCTATCACTATAATGCGCCCGAGGGTAGCTATGCCACCGATGCCAGCGATGGAGCCAAGCGCATCATCGAATTCAGGAAGATGGTCATGGCCTTGCACAATGCCGGTTTGCGCGTGGGCATGGACGTGGTTTACAACCATACTGCAGGGGCCGGACAAACTGCCTACTCAGTATTGGACCGCATCGTCCCCGGCTACTATCAGCGCCTGAACCAGCGCGGACAAATAGAGCGCTCCACCTGCTGCGACAATACCGCCACAGAAAATGCCATGATGGCCAAGCTGATGAGCGATTCTGTACTCTTGTGGGCACAGCATTACAAAATTGACTCTTTCCGTTTTGATCTGATGGGACACCAACCCAGACAGGCAATGGAAGACATGCAAGCCAGATTGTTACGAGAAACCGGACGCCAGATTCAGTTCCTCGGGAAGGCTGGAATTTTGGTGAAATTGCGGACGGCAAGCGCTTTGTCCAGGCATCGCAGTTGTCACTCAATGGCAGCGGCATAGGCAGCTTCAGCGACCGCGCCCGCGATGCCATACGCGGCGGCCATGGCGATGCAGGCGACGGCATAGTCAAAAACCAGGGTTACATCAATGGTTTGGTTTATATGCCAAACGCCCTGGCAGACAAGGCCAGGCCGCAGCAGGATCTTTTGCGCGCGGCCGACATGCTCAGGCTGGGTCTGGCAGGCTCGATACGCAGTTTCAGCATGCAGACCTTTGATGGCAAGACCAGGCAGTTACAATACATCGATTATGCTGGTCAGCCCGCAGGCTATGCCAGCCAGCCTGGCGAAGTCGTCAACTATGTAGAGAACCACGACAACCAGACCCTGTTCGACATCAATGCCTATCGCCTGCCGCTGGACACCAGCAGCGTAGACCGCGCCCGCATTCAGGCTTTGGCCCTGGCAACAACAGCGTTCAGCCAGGGCGTGGCCTACTACCATGCGGGTGTCGATATCCTGCGTTCCAAGTCCATGGACAGCAATAGCTTCAATTCCGGTGACTGGTTTAACCGGCTGGACTGGAGCTATGGCGACAATTATTTCGCTACAGGCTTGCCACCAGAAAAAGACAATGCCCAGTTTTATCCTTACATCAAGGCAGCACTGAAGCAGGCGAATATTAAACCGGCCCGCGCAGATATTACCTATAGTCGCGATCAATTCCGTGATTTATTGCAGATCAGGGCCAGTTCCAGCCTGTTCAGATTATCGACTGCGTCCGATATCGCACAGCGCCTGCATTTCTATAATACCGGTCCCACGCAAAATCCCTTGCTGATAGCAGCGCATCTGGATGGCAGGCAATTGGCAGGGGCAAACTTTGCTTCCATCATGTATTTCATCAATATCAGCTCACAGACGCAATCATTAACCATAGACGGACAAAGCCAGCGCAGCTATCAATTGCATCCTACACATTTGCTTACACAAGCAGCAGATAAACGTGTGGCAGCAGAAGCGAAGTATGAGAGTATCAGCGGACGGTTTACGATTCCCGCCCTGAGTGCCGTGGTCTTTGTAGGACAATAGGAAGGCAAGTGCAAGACAGCAAGATCTTTTTTGGAGCACGGCTTCATGAGTGCAATCTTGGTTTTAGTGCGCAACAGGCATCATGCAGTGCAAAGTCCTTCCATACAGACGCCTTATTGATGCAAAAGCCGGCCTTGTACATGGTTCAGATATTGCTTATTGCTTGACTGTTTTGAAGATGAAATACACAAGGAAATTGCGCTCGACGGGGTACAAATCAGGCGGCACAGATTATTTGGGACAGGGATTCATATGCTTGCTACAAAAAATATGAAAAGTTTTCAGCCAAGAAACGCAAATTTAACACCAACAGCGGTTATTATTACCGCCTTCATATTCTAAGATCGAGGAGACAGCCGGAATGGATTTTTCAAATCGCCAGCAAGAGCCGGGGAAGAAGTTTATAGGCTTAGGGCTGGTTATCGCATTTCACGTACTGGTGGTATATGCGCTGGTATCTGGATTGGCGCGCAAAGCGATGGAAGTGGTGATCAAGCCAGCAGAAGTCAAGCTGGTAGAAGAAGTAAAACCGCCGCCACCGCCGCCAGACACCCCGCCACCGCCACCACCAAAATTGTTGGCACCGCCGCCACCGTTCATTCCGCCACCGGAAGTCCAGGTCCAGCAGCCGGTTCAGCAACAGCCAGCGATATCGCAGGTGTCGAATGTCAAGCCAGAAAACCCGACATTCACCAAGACCCAGGCCCCGCCTGCACCAGTTGCAGAAGCCAAGGCCACAGGTCCCGTCACGATACCAGGCGTGATCGACTTCAACGTTGGTGGATGCAAACCGGAATATCCGCGTGCCTCCCTGCGCAATGAAGAAACCGGCACCGTCCTGTTGTCCGTATTGATTGGTGCAGATGGTTCTGTGGCCGACGTCAAGATCGACAAATCCAGCGGCTTCCGCGGTCTCGACAACGCGGTGAAATCCCAGTTGATGTCAGGTTCCTGCAAAAACAAACCAGGTACCGTCGATGGCAAACCACAACAGACCTGGGCCAAAGTCCAGTATGTATGGAAGCTCGAGTAATCAGGAATCCCAGGCAAGAGCAGTCGATCTACCAGACTGCTCTACCCAAGAAAATGAAGCAAGAGATGGTTCAGATCGATTCGTAAAAGATAAGTACCAGGCAACAAACAAACCAAGTAATACATAAGTAATACATAAAAACAGCAGTAAGCAATACCAACCTTATTTTGTTAAAAGGAAGCACCTCAATGAAAACCCGTTTCTCCGCATTCCTGGCTGCAACACTCCTGGCCTTGACAGCCGCCGTTGCCGTCGCCCCTGTTTCTGCACAGGAATCCGCCTCAGCAGCTGCCTCCGCTGCCGCTTCAGCCCCTGCTGCAGAAGCAGCCCCGGCACCAGCCGCTCCAGCAGACGCTGGCGCCCCGGCAGCACCAGCAGCCGCCAAAGAAATGGTAGAAAACCCATATGGTCTCGACGCCCTCTGGAAAACTGGTGACTTCGTTGCCAAAGGCACCCTCATCATCATGGTCATCATGTCCATGGGCAGCTGGTACATCCTCATCACCAAAATCATTGACCAGGTCAAATTGTCCGGTCAAGCCACAGATGCCCGCTCCAAATTCTGGAAAGCAGCTTCTGTCCAGGCCGGTGCCGCTTCTTTGAAAGAAGGCAGCCCATTCCGCTTCATCGCTGACTCTGGCATCAAAGCCACAGAACACCATGAAGGCGCCTTGCTCGAACAAATCGATCTGAACACCTGGGTCTCCATGTCCATCCAGCGCGCTGTTGATAAAGTTCAAAGCCGTTTGCAAGACGGCCTGGCCTTCCTGGCGACTGTGGGCTCCACAGCACCATTCGTCGGTCTGTTCGGTACCGTATGGGGTATTTACCATGCGCTGACAGCGATTGGTATGTCCGGTCAGGCATCGATCGACAAAGTAGCGGGCCCTGTTGGTGAAGCGCTGATCATGACCGCGATTGGTCTGGCTGTGGCTGTTCCTGCTGTATTGGGTTACAACTTCCTGGTCCGCCGCAACAAGAGCGCCATGGAAGAAGTCCGTGCCTTCTCCGCTGACCTGCACTCCGTAGTCCTGTCCGGTAATATGGGCAAGACAGCAGCAAAGAAATGAAGCACTGATGAAGCTACTGCGCGACGCGATTTTGAACCTGCGATGCTCATCGTACTAATGTACGACTGCGCTTCTTAGTCCAAACTAGCGCCGCTCGCCACGCTTCCTCAGCACTTCTGCAAAAGTATTTGGCCGGGCTATGAGAATAGTCCGGCGTGAAATCTGAAAGAGAACACATTATGGCAATGGCAATTGGCAATGATGGAGATGGTGAAGACGAAGTCAACAGCACCATCAACACCACCCGCTGGTCGACGTCATGCTGGTATTGCTGATCATCTTCCTGATCACCACCCCGGTGATTACAGATACGGTCAAGCTGAAATTACCGGCAGAAACCAACGTGATTTACAAAACCAAACCGGAAAACATCACCCTGTCGGTGAACAAGGATGGTGATCTGTACTGGAACGGCAGCATGAAGCCGCTGGCAGGCACGGATGCCCTGTTTGAAAAGCTCAAGGTAGAAGCAGTCAAGATCCCGCAACCGGAGTTGCATATCCGTGGAGATCAGAATACCCGCTATGAGTTTATTGGCAAAAGTATCCTGACGGCACAGCGTGCCGGTATCGCCAAGGTCGGCTTCGTGATTGAACCGCCTCCACGGAACTAAGTAAAGGAAGCATTATGGGTATGCAAATTGGTTCCGGCGGTGGCTCAGCCGATCCGGAAGTGATGATAGAAATGAACATGACGCCGCTGATTGACGTCATGCTGGTATTGATCATCATGTTGATTATTACCATTCCTATTCAGAATCACGCGGTGAACCTGAATATGCCGACAGGTAACCCACCGCCACCAACCACACCGCCTGTGGTAGTGAATATCGACGTCGATTTTGATGGCACGGTGTCCTGGAATGGTACGGCAGTCGATCATGCACAGCTGGAAGCGAAACTGGCTGAATCGGCAGCAATGCCTGCAGCAAACCAGCCAGAGATCCACCTGCGTCCGGTTGCTGTTGTACCTTACAAATCCGTGGCGTCCGTCATGGCGGCGGCACAGCGTCTTGGTGTGACCAAGATCGGTATGGTCGGGAATGAGCAGTTCCTGAAATAGACCAGAGCGCGAAAAAAAGCCGGTGATTTATTCCCCGGTTTTTTTTCGACTCATG
Organism: Undibacterium sp. YM2; assembly: GCF_009937975.1. Lineage (NCBI taxonomy): Bacteria > Pseudomonadati > Pseudomonadota > Betaproteobacteria > Burkholderiales > Oxalobacteraceae > Undibacterium > Undibacterium sp. YM2. The sequence continues at coordinate 1,163,364 of NZ_AP018441.1, read as the reverse complement.
CTGCTACGCTTGTCGTTAAATTCATCTGGACAATGCCTCATACAATTCCAGCGGCAAGCCATCGGGATCAGCAAAAAAAACGAAGCGTCGCCCAGTTAACTCATCCAGCCGGATATCTTCCACTTCCAACCCCTTTGCCTCCAGCATCGCTTTGCAGGCTGCAACATCATCAACTTCAAATGCCAGGTGACGCAAACCCTGTGCCTCAGGCCGCGATACCCTCGGTGGCGCATCAGGGAAGGAAAACAATTCTATTTGCGAACCGTCTGGCAAGGCCAGATCGAGTTTGTATGAAGCTCTCTCTGGCCTATAAGTCTCAGCAATAACGCTCAAGCCCAGAATCCGGGTATAGAAATCCTTGGACACCTGATAATCAGCGCATATGATGGCTACATGATGTATGCGCTTCAGCATCGATCTGTCGTTCAGTCTGGGTCAGGATGCGAATCAGGTATTTTGCATGAATTGCAAATACAGATCACGGGCACGTGTTGCCACTACACCTATAGGCAATTCACGGCTTTCGTATCTGGTGCAAGGTGTGACCTTGGCAAAATTACCGGTATTGAAAATCTCTTTGGCTGCCAGCAATTCTTCCGGTTTTACAGTGCGCTCGGACACTTGCTTGCCATCGTCCTTGAGTAAACCAATAACGCGGGCGCGGGTAATGCCGGACAAGAAACTACCGTTTGCCACAGGCGTGACAATCTCATCATCTGCCGTCACAAAGAAGAGATTGGCAGTGGCAAATTCAGCCACATTGCCATGCATATCACAGACCACGCCATTGTCAAAACCGCGCTCTTTGGCTTCGCGCAAGGCTCTGGTGGAATTTGGATACAGGCAGGAAGCCTTGGCATCAGTCGGCGCCATGGAAGGGTCGGGACGACGCAGGCTGGACAGGCAGGAAGAGAAACCGGTAAATGCCGGCATGGGTGCATCAAACAAAGTCAGCGCAAAGCCCGTAGTTGAAGGTTCAGGGATCAGCAAACCGTCAGTGCCAAATACCAGCGGACGTATATACAGCTCGGCATCCGCCGGAAACAGGGCTATGCCCTCACGGCACAATGCTTCGAGTTCATCGACATTGTATGGGCATTGCAAACCCAGGCGCTGGGCAGATTGTATGACGCGGGCCAGATGCAAACGCAAGTCTGGCGTCAGGCCGCGAATGGAACGCGCACCATCAAACACTGAGGAACCCAGCCAGACTGCATTATCCATGGCGCCAAACAGTGGCGTATTGCCTTCACTCCATTGTCCCTTGAAGTAGCTACGGTACATAATATTCCTCACTCATTGATGGTTAATTGGTGACGCATAGTGAATGCTTATTTCTAATGTATCACATCCGCCATTTGACTTGACGAACCGGCATCAAGGCTGCACCTTGCCGGATTGCACAAGTTGCGCTTGATTGACGCTATGTCCGCTGGTCCTGACAACGACATATTGCTTGCGGAATTCCAGTCCGCGCTGCGGCCATTTTTCTGCATATTGTTTCAGGTGTTCGACCGCAGGCAAAAAATCTTCGCCATTGACACGACAATCAGCAGCCAGCTTGCCTTCGTTATCACGCGAGGCAAACAAGCGTATGCCGATGAAATCACTGGTCTGCAACAGATCATGAAAAGCCGGCATGCTTTCTGTAAACAGGCAGCATGGGCAAAATGGATGTTCTTCTTTTTTCTTGGGCGCAGGCAGGCTGGCGAGATGGGCGACTGGGCCCAATATCACCTGGCGAAAACTGCTGCCTTCTACCGCCTCAGCGCTGGTGTTCATTTCTATGACTGTGCAATTCAGTGGCTGCTCACGGGTAGCATCCAGCAATACCAATAAATCCATCCTGGCCCAGGTACGCAAACCCTCAAGTATCGCTTCAGATTCAGTGGTCCCCATGGCATGCTGATACTCACTCAAGCCTTGCGGGAAGTAGCTGGCATGGCTGGCATAGATACGTGTGCAGGTACGGAATTTGTCTTCAGCAAGCGTAACAGTTTCCACCCGCTCAACTGCCAGCAACAAGCCATCTTCCAGGGCCAGGTAATTGTCTTGCCATTTCAATTTGATTGTTTCTGCCGTCAAGACCTCGAACAAGGCCAGCGTCAATTCAGCATCAATATTCAGATTGGCAAACACTGGTGCCACCACAGGTGATGAAGGTGATGCTGGGCTGGAGGCAAACTTACTCTTGAAGCTTTTGAAAGCATTGCCTAGGGAAGTGGTAACTGACATGAGAACTGAGATTGAAGATGAAACAGACCCGCATTGTAGCAAGAAGACCGGCAGACCAAGGTATTTGCATACGGCACAACATGTTCATGCCTTGATGGCATTGATGAGTTCACGCGCATAAGTAGGCAGCTCATCATATTGCCGTACACAGATCAGCAAGTTCCTGACTGCCCAGGTATCTGTCAGATACAGCCTGTGTATTTTCATCAACTGCTCATAACGTAAAGCTGCAGTCTCGGGGATGATGGCAATGCCAGCCCCACTCTCCACCATGCGGCAAATGCCATCAAAGCTGCGCAAACGCAGGCGGTAATGCAAACGCTGCCCCAGCCGCGCCGCATGTTCATTCAAATATTGTTGCAGGGCGCTGTCACCAGCCAGGCCTATGAAGTCATAGGTCAGGATATCGGCAAAGGCCAGACTGCCATTGGCTGCTGCTGTCGCTTGCAAGGGATGCTGTGCCGCAGTTACAAGCACCAGTTGATCCTGCCGGAACGGGAATGCCTGCAAGTCTGCACTATCGACTGTATCGGCAATGATGCCTATATCGGCCTGCTCGGCGATGATGGCTTGCACGATGTCATTGCTGAGTCTTTCTTCAACTTCAATATTGATGTGCGGATGTGCCTGCATATAAATGGCCAGCGCCTGCGGCAGGAATTCAGTCAGCGCCGAGGTATTGCACAGCATGCGTATATGCCCTTTGAGGCCTTTGGCATAATCACCGAGATCACCGCGCATTCTTTCCATCTGCTGCATCAGCATGCGCGCATGGTGCAGCAGCGTGCGGCCAGCATCAGTCACTTCCACACCGCGCCTTTTTCGCAGCAACAGCGGCACGCCCAGCAAATCTTCCATACCGCGCAAGCGAGCACTGGCCGACGCCAGCGCCAGATGGGAACGCTCAGCCCCGGCAGTGATGCTGCCCGCCTCCACTACGTGAACAAATAACTGCAAATCGACCAGATCAAAGCGCATGAAAAGATTATTTATGAGGCAAGTGCCTGATGTAGACTACGTAAAATACGAAGCCTGTCTGAGTATATTCCACATTTTCAGTTCTTGCTGGTAATGGCAAACTGTCTATATGGAATCGCTGACTACTCTATTTACCCCTCATGGCAACAGCACGCAGTGGCTGGCGATAGCCTTTATCTTTCTGCTTGCGGGAATGATAAAAGGTGTCATAGGCCTGGGCTTGCCCACGGTGGCAATCGCCTTGTTGAGTTTGTCGATGACAACCATGCAAGCCGCTGCCTTATTGTTTTTACCTTCGCTTTTAACGAATATCTGGCAACTCGCCAGCGGTGCCAGGTTACTGCCCTTATTACGCCGCCTGACCCCTATGCTATTGGGCATCTGCATGGGCACTTTTGTTTCGGGACTTTTATTCAGCAAGCTCAATCCAGTCTGGTCAGGTGCAGGCCTGGGCGTGGCATTACTGCTATATGGCGTCATGGGCTTGGCGTCGGTACATTGGCAAGTACCTGGCCATGCAGAGCACAGGCTGGCCCCTGTCATCGGCATTGCGACAGGCATGGTCACCGCCTCTACCGGCGTATTTGTCTTGCCGTCTGTCCCTTACCTGCAAGCCCTGAATCTTGATAAGGACGAACTGGTACAGGCGATGGCCTTGTCTTTCACGGTATCTACACTCGCCTTGGGCATCAACCTGTACGGCAGTGGTACTTTGCAATGGAATATTGCTGGTGATTCCATACTGGCCCTGCTACCTGCATTGGCTGGCATGCAATTGGGGCAAGTCATACGCGACAAAATGCAGCCAGCGCTGTTCAAGCGCTGTTTCTTCATCGGCTTGCTGGCTTTGGGCGTCCACTACTTATGGGGAGCAGTGAAATCATGACAGAGATCAATTCTGGAGAAGCTGTGAAAACGGCACTGCGCATCTGTAAACAAGATGAACAAAGCAACTGCACGCATTTATTGCTGTCTGCATTTCTGGATCAGCAACATGTGGGAGCACTGGATTGCAGCATCCATGCCGGGCAAGTGTGCGTCCATGTCCTGTATGTGAAACCCAGTTACCGTGAACTTGGTATCGCCAGGGCCCTGCTGGCGCAATTGCATGCAGAATGCCCGGGGCTTGAGGTGATTTGCGAAAAGGGGAATGAGCAGGGAATGAAGCATTAAAAATCACTGCTGCCATCGCCATAAAGTATCGCAATAACACGCAAATAAGCAGGCAAATCATCTATGATCATGTGCATCACTTCACAAGGTGCGCACATGAATATCGAAGTACTCTTCCCCACCCTGGTTGGCATCTCCAAGGCAGATGACGCCATCATTTACGCCATCAATGACGAAGTCTTGCGCCGCAAGGAAGACTTGAATCGCTTGCTCAGCCACTCTTGGGGCGACAATGTGCTGAGTTCATTCAACAATGAAAAAAATATTTTCGCACTTGCCGGATTGCTGCATTTAAGAAAATTTATCGAAGAGAGCGTCTTGCAGTTCGTCCACATGACCAGGCGTGACAAGGACTGGAAAATAGATCACCAATATACGCAAAGCTGGATCAATGTCACCAAGAAATTTGGTTACCAGGAAAGGCATAATCACGACAGGAATGTCGAAGGCGTGCCTATCAGCGGCGTCTATTATTTCAGCACCAACCAGCATGATGGCGAGCTCGCTATCTTCCCTTGCGACACGCAATACAAGCAGTTTGAAAACTATGTCATCGAACCTGAAGTCGGCAAGCTGGTCTTGTTCAGGTCCGATGTATTTCACAGAGTAGGCCCCAACCTCACAGATACCGACAGAGTGTCTTTCAGCTTCAATTACCTGCTCAATAAATAAGTACGTTCTAATGCAATAAATGCTTTTCAAAGAAGGCAGTAATTTTCTTATCCACTACAGGCATTTGTGCGCGGTCAAAACCGGGTGAGTCATTGAGCATGTCGCCAACCAGGCCAGTCAGGTTTGGTGGCAGGGGAGACAACAGGGAACCGTGGCCGGCGTCAGGCACGTCCGCAATGTGTTCACAAGTCTGGCAGGCCGCCAATACCCTACCACTGTGAAAGCGCGGCACCAGCCAGAGGTCCTGTCCGGCAGTGACCAGGCCCAGTGGCACAGGCGGATTTTTCAGCGATGCCATGTCAAAGTCAGCAGCGGCAGGTACGCCAGCCACAATCGCAGCCACACGGGGGTCATGGTGTTCGCGCATGGTGGTATCACTGAAACGGCTGCGGATAATTGTCAAAGCCAGCCATTTTTTCAGCCCATCAAAGAAACCGCCATTGAGGCGGGTAATCAAACCTACGCACGAATGAAAATCATTGACCAGATCTTCTTCACAATGCTGCTTGAAACCAGCCGGTGACCAGCGCCCACCTGCCATGCTGAGCGCGGTATGGCCGCCTGCCGACATGCCATACATTCCTACCTTGTCCAGCGTCAGCAAAGGCGCAAAGCGCGGGTCACGGCCAACGGCATCAATGGCGCGTGATACTTCCGCAGGTCGCAAGGTCCAACTGTCGGGCCCGGGATGACTGTCATCCTTGTAATTGTCACCATGGTGTTCGGGCATGGCAACGATAAAACCTGCTTCAACCATGCTGCGCGCCAGGTCGGCATGCACCCAGGGGGAACCCCCTGAACCATGCGAAATAATGATCAGATGTCCATTGCCGCGCACAGGCTCTGCGTGTTCAGCCAGCTTGAACTGAAAGCGGCCACGATTAATTTGTTGCTCAGGTGCATTGCTCGGATAATACAAGGTAATAGTGCCATCTGTAGCACTTGGAGCTATCGTTGTCAGGCCAACCGATGCGCTTGCAGTGCCGGTAGCAAATAACAACAGGTACAGCAGTGCATTCTTAAAACAATTGAATAGTCGTTTAACAAGAAGTAGATACTTCGCTTTCATCATTCAGGCTCCAATCGGTTGAGTGCCGGGGACATTGCCCCGGATGAACCGGACTATGCGCAGGAAAGCGAATGATGTCTTGCCGCAGACTGAAAATTACAGATTTCGGCTAGCCGATTTCAGGAATCGGCCATATTTTGTTTGCGGTACTCGGTAGGCGTGAGCCCGGTCGCGGCCTTGAAGGCACGGTTGAATGGCCCTATGGACTGGAAGCCGGAAGTCAGCGCAATCGTCAGCACGGGCACATCCTGCTGCGCCGGGTCGGCCAAGGCAGCACATGCTTCGTCCAGGCGAAAGGCGTTAATGTAGGCATTGAAATTGCGGTAACCAAGCTGCTGGTTGATGAGCCTGCGCAAACGGTATTCAGGGATTTGCATCTTGCCAGCCAGGCTGGCCAGTGTCAGGTCTTCGCTGCGGTAGTGGCGCTCATCCTGCATCAGTTTCTGTAAAGCCAACACCAATGTAGCTTCGCCTGCGCCTGCCGCAGACACTGGCGGAGGCAAGTCTGGTGTCGTTGCCTGTTTTTGTAAGGGAGACGCAGGCAAGGGAAATAAATCCAGATGCCCCAGTTTTAACATCCTGAATGTCACGACGGCGATGATGAGCAGCAACACAAGCACATCTGCCATCGCAGTACCGCCTGCCAGCCTCCCCTGTGGCGAACTTAAACGGGCTATCAATAATAAAAAGGTATAGACACTGCCAGCAATCACGATAAAAGCACGCAGTCGACGTCGCGGCTCAACCAGGTCGGTACGCCAGTTCCTCGCCGCTGCCAACGCCGCCAGAATGGCAAATACCAGCGGTATCGCTCGCTGCATGCCCATCGTCACAGGGGCAATGATAGTGGCACTGCCCGCCACTACGGCACAGTTCAAGGCACTCAAGGCGGCTACCGCGAACCAGGCAAGCAGGTGCATGGGCCGCAATGCATAGTCATCATCGAACAGGGCTTGCACAAATACCCAGAACAGTACGGCGTTCGCAACAGAAATCGCCACCAGTGGTGCTTGCCACAGACGTGGCACCGTGGCTTCTATCCAGGGAGTGGCACTGATCACCTGCACCGCCAGCCCCAGGCAAAGTGCGATACCTGAGCGCACTACCAGCAATTGCGGGCGGTCACGGCCCAGTATGGCGGACAGCAGCAACAGCAAAGCCAGCAGCGTACCGCGCAAAGCCGCATCGAGCAAGACCAAGGGATCAAGAGCCAACATGCCTGTCCACGAAGATGAAAGGCAAAACAATAACAGCAGCCAGACTGCTCAGGCAAGCTGCATCGCCTAGATTAAGGCCTAATCAGCTGTCCAGGTGGGAAATCAGCAAATTACTGAAACGCGATAACTCCTTGCGCTTGACGTCATCGCCATGCCCTTCGGTTTCAGGTGTATCAACCGACAAACCTACCGCGATAATATCAATCAGCAATAATTGCAGTATGCGTGAAATCATGGACAAAAAGGTTGCATTGTCCTCAGTATGATTGACCGCCAGACAGACTGTTGCCTTCTTCGCCAGTGGTGACTGATTAGGCGTGATCGCAATCACGTCTGCCCCGGCCAGGCGGGCAGCATCAACGGCTTTCAGCAACTCTGGCAGCTTGCCGGAATTCGAGACTACAATAACCACATCGCCAGGGTTCAGCAATTCTGCCGCCATGGAAAACAAATGTGCATCACCATAAGACGCGGTAGGAATGCGGAAGCGGAAGAATTTATGCTGGCCATCCAGCGCCACTGCACGCGAATTGCCCATGGCATAAAATTCTACCTTGTTTGCCTTGCGCAACAGGGCAATTGCCTGATCAAGCGAGCGTACATCGAGCTGATCACGGAAATTCAAAATCGCCGACACAGTGTTATCGATGACCTTGGCGCTCAGATCATGCGTGCTGTCGCTCATACGTACCTGGCTATGGCGTACAGGTATCGTGCCGGTCAGGCTGCTGGCAAACTTGAGTTTGAAGTCAGCAAGACCGAGGAAGCCCAGCGACCGACAAAAGCGGATGACGGTGGGCTGGCTGACATCGGCCAGGCGGGCTATCTCTGCAATGGCTTCATTCAATACCGTGCGCGGGTTTTCCAGCACCAGGGTAGCGACGCGGCGCTCTGCCGGCGTCAGCTCTGCCTGGATTTGCTGTATGCGGTCCATCAATGAACTGTCACCGCTGCGGCCACGCAAGTGCTCAGACAAAATCGCCGACACGCCATAAAACGCCGGGTTGGGCGTGGTAATGACGAAGGTAGGGATTTGCGCCAGGTAGCTACTGAAGCGTCCCTTGGCTTCAAAACGGGTACGAAAGGCGGAAGTAGCGAAATAATCACCCATCAGCGGGACGATGCCTCCACCTATATAAATACCACCAAAAGCACCGAGGGTTACAGCGAGATTGGCACTGAAGCTGCCCAGCATGCCGCAAAAGCATTCCAGAGTTTCCAGGCACAGCTCATCCGCATCAGCGAGGGCACCGCGCATGATGTCTTGCGCGGGCAGGGCCTGGACTTTCTTGTTATTCCTGTCAGCCAGGGCACGGTAAATCAATTCCATACCAGGGCCGGAAATCAGACGCTCGGTAGAGACATGCGGCCATTCTTTCCAGGCAAATTGCAAAATCGCATATTCACGCTCATCCACCGGCGCGAAATTGACGTGTCCGCCTTCACTACCCAAGGTGACGAAGCCATCTGAGGTAGGAATAAGACCAGACACACCCAGGCCAGTACCAGGCCCCAGGACGCCAATAACGGATTTGGGCACTGGTGTACCACCACCCACCTGCATCAGGTCTTTGGCCTGCAAACCCGGCAAGGACATGGCCAGTGCAGTAAAATCATTGACGATGAGGAGAGTGTATAAGCCAAATTCACGGCGCACATCTTCGATGGAAAATGCCCAGTCGCGGTTGGTCATTCTGACCTGGTCACCGTCGATAGGGTTAGCCAGTGCAAATGCAGCATGATGGACTTTGCTGGCAGGCACAGTAGAAAGATAGGCGCGCAGCAAAGCCATGATGTCAGCGTATTCATCGCACTTCAAGACCTTGACGGATTCAAACACACCCGGTGAAGACTCAAGTGTCAAGCGCGCATGGGTAGCGCCTATATCTGCCAACAAGCGCGGGCCACTGGAAAAACCTGCCGCGCTACCATGTTCTACAAGTGCGTGTTCTGTCGTCATGCTGTCTTCATATATACGGTTTACTGCCTATTGTCTTACAGAGAATGCAATCACGCAATTTACCACAAACACCTGCAAATTCATGTCCCAAATCTGTACTTGCCATGGCAAGCTGCGTGCATCCACCTGTAAACGGGCATGACAATATCATTTACTTAACTTTATTGATAGCTCTGCCTTGCTATTTTTTAACCAGTGCGCATCAATAAGTAACTGTTTTTTGGCTTGATCCCAGCTGAAAGGTGCCGCTTTGCCTAGCAGGCTTACTGATACCGGTTTACTGGCAATATTGTGTATATGCAGTGCAATGTCCCTACCCACCGCCTCAGCACTCTTGCCGGTTTCTGTTCTCAGACTGATTTTCAACTCCTCAGTATTTGCCTGACTATGGAAATACATGAGGGTGTAAGCCCCCTTCTCAAAAGCATTCGCAGTCTCGCCATCATCGTCATACAGCTTGCCTGCCGACTTTTTGACTGAGGCATCATGGTAGTAATGCAGTTCCAGTTTTTTTGCTGAATAGTCACGGGTATTCTGGACCAGCGGGCTCATGGGTACAAAAGCGCCAGCACGCACGAACACCGGGATATGGTCTTGCTCCACGTTTATTGTGTCAGTCGAACCACCCTGATGTTGCTGACCAGTATAAAAATCAAACCAGGTACTGCCTGCCGGGAAATACACGCTGGCTTCTTTTTCACCTGCCTTCATAACAGGATGAATTAGGAAACTGTCACCCCACAGATAAGTGTCAGCCACGGTTTGCAGTTTCTGGTTTTGAGGTTCCGCATAAAATAGCGGACGCATGAAAGGCAGGCCGTGCTGGCTATTCTCAAATGCCAGGGTATAGTTATACGGCAGCATGCGGTAACGCAATTCTATGGCCGCCTTGGCCAAGGCCTTGGTCTTGGCTTCACGCAAGACCGGTTCAGACGCCACCTCCTCTTGCGCATGGGGGCGGAACACAGGCTGGAACACGCCATACTGCAACCAGCGTGCATACAACTCATCATCCAGATTGGCACCGGCAAAACCACCGAGGTCGGAATGCATATAGGCCATGCCTTGCATGCCCATCTGCAAGGCGATCTCAGGTTGTGAACGCAATCCGCCCCAGGTGCGATTGACATCGCCCGACCACGGTATCATGCCCAGTCTTTGTGAACCTGAATAGCCGGAACGCATGAGAATGAAAGGCCGCTGATTTGGGTAGTCTTTCTTGTAGCCATCAGCAATCAGTTTGGCCCAGTTATGACCATAGAGATTATGCAATTCATCGGCACTGCCCGTCTTGTGCTGCAAGGCCGATGGGTGAACTTCCGGCTCCCCCAGATCACCCCACCAGCCAGCCACGCCCATATTCTTCAGGTCTTTATAGATAGCCCAGAACCAGTCTTGCGCGGGCGGATTGAAGATATCGATGAGGCCAGTATTACCAAAATAAAAATCATAGGTAAATGGCTTGCCCTGCTTGTCGGTGGCCAGAATATTTTTATCAACAGCCTCTTGCCATTTTTTTGAAGTCGTCAAAATAAAAGGCTCGGTAATCAACACAGTCTTGATACCTTGCTGGGCAAAATCAGCAATCATGCCCTTGGGATTGGGAAAGCTGTCTTTATCAAATTCAAGATTACCCATCGTGCCCTTGATATCCTTGCCAAACCAGTAGAGGTCAAAGATGATGGCATCGACAGGGATTTTTTCAGCGCGGAATTTATCCAGTATGCTGCGTGCTTCTGCCTCATTGTGATAACCAAAGCGGCTGGCGAAATTGCCAAAAGTCCAGCGCGGTGGCAAAGGCTGACGCCCAGTCAGGCTGGTGTAATTGCTGACGATGTCGGCCCAGCTGTCACCAGCGATGACCTGGTAAGTCTTGCGGCCACTAATGGTTTCATACGCGAGTACATTGTTTTTCTTGCTGTCGAGGTCAAGCTGGCCTATTGCTGCATTATCAAAATGCAGGCCATACATCTTCGATGAAAATACCAGCGGCATGGAAAAATTCATTTGCTCTGAGCGCTCTTCATAGCCATAGTGTGCCTTGTTGTACAAAGGCAGGCGATTGCCGCGACGGTTCATACCCAGCGCGCGCGCACCACCACCATACAGGGCTTCGCTGGTATCGAGGTTAAAGTCCAACACTTCTGCATCTATGGTTTTGCTATAGCCATTTTTTTCTGACAGTAAGGGCTTGCCCTTGTATGCATAGGCAATTTGCAGCGGTGATTTGGTGATGCTGACACTGATGTCACCGGCGACATACTGTATGCCGTTTGCTGTTTCTTTGAAACTGGTCTTGACGCGCACCGGCGACAAGACGACAGTATGCGAAGCCGGATTGAATTTTTCAGCAGCAGGAATAAAACTGGTTTCCATGATCTTGTCACTGTAAGGCTTCAAGATGTAGCGACCATCATTGGTCTTGATTTCCAGATGCTCAGCCTGCTTGCTGACTGACACGATAGTGCGTGCAGAATTTTGCGCCTGGACTGTACTCACCAATGCAAAAACTGCAGTCGCAAAGATATTCAGTTTGACTATGCTTGTTTTTTTCATGCTGTCTCGAATTATTTTTACCAGAGCATACTAGGGCGCGATCAATATCGTGCTCAAGCCGCTATTGAATTGCACCTTGCCATTGACGACTGTGGCTGTCTTGCCAGAATAATGGTCGCGCAGTTTTTGTCCATCGGCAAACACGCCTGCGACGCTGATGGCAGGATTGCTGTTCGCGGGGATATCCAGTGCAACCACTACTTTGTCGCTGATACCGTTCTTTTCATAAGTGCGCTTGAAGGTATAGGGCTGCTCAGCGAGTTTTTCGTGCAGACCCGCTCCTATGGCAGGATGGGCACGCCGGAACAAACCCAGGCGACTCCAGTGCTGGCGCACTTCAGCAATGCGGCAACCGTCACGGCTGGCATTCTTTGCAAGCTCATCCCAGTTCATGAAAGAGCGCAAAGTTGCGTCGCCTTGCGCGCCAGCGACATTCAGCGAGCGTGCAGTTTCATCACCATAATAAATCTGCGCAGCGCCAGGACTGAGTAAGAGTTTATTGGCAGATTCAAATGGCTTTTGGCGCAAGAGATCAAATGGCCCGCCATCATCGTGCGAGCTGATGTAATTCAGTACGGAATATCCAGCCAAAGGCCCATGCAAACGCGCGGCATAATCACTGAACAAGGCTTCATAAGTCTTATTGGCATCTGACTTAAAACCAAAATTGATGAGGCTGTCAAAACCGTTCTGGTAAAAATTGACGGTCTGACCGCCGCCCATGTCAAAGTCCTGGCCGTGAGCGAGTGCATAGTTATACACTTCACCGGTCATGAAGAAAGCCTGATTACCCAGTTTCTTTTTGGGGTTGGCCTGCTTCCAGTCTTCATAAGCTACGCTGGCAAGGCCATGCAATTCTTTCCAGATTTCTGGCTCTGTATGTTTGGCAGTGTCGGCCCGAAAGCCATCAACACCGTATTTCTTTACCCAATCCACATGCCATTTCATGAGGTAGTAGCGCGGGGCGCGGGGCAGGCCCGTGCGCTGGAAAAAGTCATCCAGCTCTTTGACTTCCTTGTCATACCGCCCTTCTGCCTTCCACTTCGCTATCAGCACTGGCGGCAAACTAACTGTGGCTTTGCTATCTGTGCGTATGTCCGGCAGGTTTTTGACCAGGGTACAACTGACCGTGGTTTCAGTATCTTTATAAGCACAGGTCGGCGATGTCCTGACCCATTCATCTGGCCATACAGGGTCTTGCTCTGTCACGGGTCCCAGGTGGTTCATGACTACATCGAGCAAGACACGCATGCCATGTGCATGGGCAGTGTCGACAAACTCACGCATGTCAGCTTCTGTACCCAGATTGGCATCGACACGGGTGAAGTCCTTGGCCCAGTATCCATGAAAACCATAAGACTTGCCCGTACCTTCATCGGTACCCGCATGAATTTGCTCGACCGGCGGTGTCAGCCAGATGACATCGACGCCGAGATCTTTGAAATAGCCAGACTTGATCTTTGCAGTAATGCCAGCCAGGTCACCGCCAGCATACCCGCGCAAAGCTGCGGCATCTTTCTTTCGGCCATAGGCCAGATCATTTTTGGGATTGCCGTTATGGAAGCGGTCGGTCAGTAAAAAATAGACGATGGCGTTTTCCCATAAAAATGGCTGTACTGTATTATTTTTTTGTAGATTTTCTTGTGCAGCGGACGCGGCAAAAATTAGAGTATTTGAACCCGCGACCAGCAGCATTGCCAAGCCCAGTTTTAACGCAGTCACTTGCATGATGAAACTCCGGCTGTCTGCTTAAACGGTAGCAGCATTAGCTGCCGTCTTGTCCATACCTGGTGCAACTTCGACTGCTTCATCCTTGACCAGCAAAGTCAGCAAGCCCGCCAATATCATGCAAGCCCCACCCAGCATCAATACCTTGACGGACTGGTTATCAAAAAAATGCTTCAAGATCGCACCGAGCACGACACCGGCAATAATCTGCGGTATCACCACAAAGAAATTGAACAGGCCCATGTAATAACCCATTCGGTTCGCGGGCAAAGCACCTGCCAGAATTGCATATGGCATGGTCAGTACACTGGCCCATGCTATGCCCACACCCACCATAGGCAAGAGCAGCATTTGTTTGGATGAGATCAGGAAGATACTCATGAGGCTGACACCGCCTATCACGAGACACAGCATGTGCACAAATTTGCGGCTGGTCATTTTTGCCAGCACAGGCAACAAGAAAGCCGCGAGTGCAGAGACACCACCATACACGGCGAACATGATGCCCACCCAGTTACCGCCTTCCTGGAAAGCGGCTGACTGTGCATCGCTGCTATGGAAAACAGTTTGCGCTATCGAGGGCGTGGTATACACCCACATCGCAAACAAGGCGACCCAGGTAAAGAATTGCACCAGCGCCAGTTGCACCATGGTCTTGGGCATTTTGGTGAAGCCACCCAGAATTTCTGATACTGCCTTGCCCAAGCCCTGATTATTCTTGCGTTCCTGCTTGAATTTTTCCAGGTCGGCTGGAGGAATTTCCTTGCTGGTGAAAACTGTCCACATGACAGACAAGGCAAAAATCGCGCCGCCGAAATAAAAGGAATAACGCACAGTGTCAGGGATCGCGCCATTCACAGGCACATTGCTGACGCCGAGGTAATCTGTGAATATCGTCGGCAGCAAGGAGGCAATCACACCACCGCAACCGATGAAGAAGGTTTGCATCGCAAAGCCTGCGGTTTGTTGCGAGACATCCAGCTTGTCACCGACAAAGGCACGGAAAGGTTCCATGGAAATATTGATGGCACTGTCCATCATCCACAATACCGCTATCGCCATCCACAAGACGCTGGAATTGGGCATGAGGAACATGGCAATCGATGCCAGTATCGCTCCTATGAAAAAGAAAGGACGACGGCGTCCCCAGAATGGGTGCCAGGTATTGTCGCTCAGATAGCCAATGATGGGCTGCACCAGTAAACCGGTAATCGGTGCAGCCAGCCAGAACAGCGCCAGCTCATCCGGGTTCGCACCCAGGGTAGAAAAGATGCGGCTGGTATTGGTATTTTGCAGCGCAAAGCCAAATTGAATACCGAAGAAACCGAAACTCATATTCCACAACTGCCAGAACGACAGACGTGGTTTGTATGCAGATACTTGCATGGTGTTTTGTCCCCAAATTTATTATGAACTACTATTGCTGTATTACTTGGCGGCTAAAAACGACTTCCCAACAAAGTCACCATACCAAGAATGCCAGCATTCTGAAATACTACCACAGCAAAATGTAATCAAACTACATAAATTTTTAAGACTCACTACAAACAGAAGTCATGCATAGTAAAAATGAGAATCTGGCGTAAAACCCTGACTTGAAAACAGCAAACTGTAGCAATACTACCCATGATTGCCTGCACTTTTCAAGCGCATCCTGACACATCCGGATATACAAGCCACTTCAAGAAAATGCCCGCCACTTCCAAAAAGCAGCGGGCATTTCACCTGCAAAAACAGAGATTCAAAAAATCTTACCTACTCCTGAAAATCAACTCCTTCATCTTCTGCAATTTCGGATACACCACAGGCACGGTCATCATGGTGCTGGCGATCGCCATCAATAACAAGGCAGTAAAGGTTTCACTGGTAATGATGTTCTTATCAAGCAGGATGTTGACAAAGATAATCATGATCAAAGCCTTGGTCTGCAACAGCCAGCCTATGATGGAAGCCTCGCCCTTTTCCCATTTGAGTATCTTGCCTGCTACCTGTATGCCTATGAGCTTGCCAGTGACAGAGGCGAACAGCAACACAGCCGCAGCGACGAAAACTGCGGCGCCACCCACCGCCCAGTTGGTACGCAAACCCGTGCTCAGGAAAAACACTGGCATGATGGCCAGCAAGACATGGTGGCGCATGAGGTCCATTTTTTCCTGATTAAACCAATGCGCATCCATGACCGCTCCCGCCAGGAAAGCGCCTACCATATAGTGCAGGCCTGCCCAGTCAGCTGCAAAAGCACAGGCGGCCAGCCAGATCAGCCCCACATACCAGCGGTCACGTTCTTCCAGCCAGACCATAAGTTTTCGGAACAACAGGGTAGCAACCGCAAACACCACTAAAAAGCCGATTTGTCGCCCTACCCTGGTCCAGTCCAGCAAGATAACCGCCAGTACGCCCCAGATGGCAATGTCGTCCAGACTGGCATAACGCAATATGCGCTGGCCTATGGGCTGGCGCAGGATATCGAGTTTTTCCATCAACAGGATCAGGATGGGCAAGGCAGTTACCGCGCAGGACATGCCCACACCGAGCACAAATTGCCAGCTCATGGCCTTGGGCCCCATCCAGCCATCCATACTCAGCAGTCCCATACCAGCTACACAACCAAACAATAAAGGCATGCCTAATGCCAGGCCCGCTGTGATAGTACTTTCACGGCGGTATTCCCAGGCCTTCTTCAAGTCCAGTTCTATTCCGGCAATCATGACAAAAATCATGACGGCCCACCAGGCGATGCCGTTCAGTGACTGTATCACCTGGGGATTGAAGACGAATTTATAGTAGTCGGGATAAATCGCACCAAGAACACCAGGCCCCAGCAAAATGCCAGTGATAATTTGCACTACTACCAGTGGTGCGTAATAGTCGGTTTTAGCGACCCTCCAGATCAGATAAGGTATGGTAAAAATCACAAACATTGCGATCAGAAAAATCTCGGTAGTGCTCATACCAGTATGCATAATTTCAACTTTTTTTCAGTTTGTTTTTCTATGCACCACCAGTAAAAAATGACAGTGGCGCCTCCTCCCCCACTCAGTACTGACTCAGCTTCTGGCCTTGCAATGCTGGGCAATATAGGCAGCATGTCCTGGCATGATGGCCACGCATTTCTGCACTACCTCACGCACACTGTCGAGATATTCCATGGTGTCCGCTTCGGTCTGCAAATTTACCAGAGGATTGAGGCTTTCAGGAATTAAATTTTGACCTTCAAAAACCTGCAGCCAGCCAACCTCGGCAAACAATTCATTATCAACGCGCAGCAAGCGGCCGCTGGCGCGGAACAGGTCAATCTTGTGCTGCAAGCTGTCCGGCACGGGCATGGCTGCGCAGGCTTTCCAGAAGTCAGAATCATCGCGCTGATTAAGCTTGTAATGCAGGATCACGAAGTCACGGATACGCTCATATTCAAAGCGCGACTGGCGATTGTATTCAGCAATATCAACGGCATTAAAACTCTGGTCAGGAAAGAAGTCGATCAGCCGCGCAATGGCCGATTGTATGAGGTGGATACTGGTTGATTCCAGCGGTTCGAGAAATCCACTGGACAAGCCTATCGCTACCACATTCTTGTTCCAGGTTTTATTGCGCATGCCAGTCTTGAACTTGATGACGCGCGGATCAGCCAGTGGCTTGCCATCGAGATTGGATAACAATACTGAAGCAGCTTCATCATCACTGACATACTGGCTGCAATACACATGGCCATTGCCTATGCGATGCTGTAGCGGAATGCGCCATTGCCAGCCAGCGCGGTGCGCAGTGGCGCGGGTATAGGGCAGTAGTTCTGGTGCAGATTCACAAGGCACGGCCTGCGCCCTGTCGCAGGGCAACCAGTGTGACCAGTCTTCATAACCTGTCTGCAAGGTCTGCTCTATCAGCAAGCCACGGAAGCCGGAGCAGTCGATGAATAAATCACCTTCTATGCGCTCACCATTTTCCAGAACGATGGCATCGACAAAACCATCGGCCTCGCGTTGGCTAACTGAGACTATCTTGCCTTCGGTACGCACGACGCCTCGCGACTCGGCAATCTTGCGCAGATAACGCGCATACAGACTGGCATCAAAATGATAGGCGTGCGCAATCTGGTTCAGCGGTGAATTTGGCACGTCGTAACGGGCTGGCATGAATTTATTTGCCTTGCCCATCATGCGGGTAATCGAATACGCAGCCAGTTCTTCGGCCTTGCCCAGCTTGCGCATTTTTTGCCAGTACTGATCAAAGCGCACACTCCCCAGATCCTGGCCGATAGTGCCAAAGCCATGCATGTAACGATCGCCCTGCTTGCCCCAGTTGACAAATTCTATCGCCAGCTTGAACGTACCCTGAGTCTCGCGCAGAAATTCATTTTCATCGATACCGACCACCTGGTTGAATCTTTGTATCATCGGGATGGTGGCTTCACCGACACCAACAATACCAATTTCATCCGACTCCACTACGTGTATCTGACATTGCCCCTGCAAGACAGTCGCCAGCGCCGTTGCCGTCATCCAGCCTGCCGTACCACCACCTACAATCACCACGTTTTTTATAATTGAATTCTGCATGTTGTCTCCACCAAAAAAACTAGCCCCCGTAAGCTTGCGCTGACAGGGGCTATTTGCAGTTCAGCTTAGAACCTGTTTACGATCTTAGAACTTGTAGTTCAGGCCGAATAGATAAGTCCTGCCATACACAGTTTTATCTGTGATCTTGTTTGGATCAGTATCATATTGCTGGAACGGTGCGTTGTTCCAGTTATTCGCTTGCGCCAGCAATGATAAACCTTTCAGGTAACCAGTCTGGAATTCATACGAGACCTGGAAATCAACGATAGTTTCACCCTTGATGAAAGTCAATTGCTGATTGTCCTGGAAGTCGCTGATCTGTCCCAGGAAATCAGAACGTTTGCGACCTGCAACAGCGATCTGGAAGCCATTTTTTTCATAGTACAAACGCAGATTACTGACACGCTTGGAGAGGCCTGGCAAAGGAATATTTTGCGCACTGATATTCGAAGTACCGAAACCAAACGCTGGCAGCGTGATCTGGCTTGAGGTATCAGAGTGATTCACCATGACACCAAAACCATCCAGCACAGGAGTGATCATGGAGAATGGAATATTCAGGGCAACTTCAAAGCCATGAATATTACCGCCTTCACCATTTTGTGGCGTCGTCAGCAAACCGACGGTAGAACCTTGATATGGGCCACTCAGAGGCAAAGGGGTGGTTGCACTGACAAAAGGCTTAAAGTCGAAAGTACGTGGTGCACGATAGATATAAGTATCGAGCTGCTTATAAAAACCGGCAACGCTGAAATAACCCTTCTTGCCGAAATATTTTTCATACGACAAATCAAAAGCCTTGGCACTGAAAGGCTTGAGCTCAGCATTACCACCGCTGCCAGTGAGGATAGGGAAAGCGCCGCCAGTCTTGACACCAAATTCCTGGCTGGCACGCAAATCATCCATGTTTGCGCGAGACAAAACTTTTGCCAGACCTACACGCAAGAACTGCTCTTTACCCAGATCAAAAGAGACGTTCAGGCTAGGCAGAAAATCAGAATAAGACTTGCCACCAAAGGCAGTCTTGAATGGGCAAGTATCTACAGTGATGCCCGTGCACTTGGCCAGATCAACCTGGTTACCGGTCGAACGCTGGTTAGTGTGGATGAACTGACCACCAAAGTTACCACGGTAATTCAAACCCATGAGCTGGCCATCGAGATCACCCATTGCGTAGGCCGTCGTTACTTTTTCGTTGACGGTCCAGTCTTTTGCGAGCACGGATGCATCAACCCAGCGCGCCAACTCATAAATCGAGCCCAAAGAACCATCAGGATCAAAAGAAACAACTGGCAAACCAACCGTGCCCGCAGTTGCCACTGCACTGCCCGGCACCGCTGCCGAAGCATAGCCACCACCGCCTTTAACGACCAGACGGCCTTCCTGGCCAGTACGGGCCTTATCGCGCTCAGTATAGTTAAGGGCAAACTGCGCCGCTACCACAGGACCAAAATTCAGGTCACGCTTGGCGCTCAGACGTATGCTGTTGACCTTGTCATTAATATCTGGCAAAGCAACATATCCGGCTTGCGGCGTATTTGGACCGCCACCCCAGCCATCGACGTCAGTCAGTCTGGAGACATTGCGGTCGGAATAATTCAGGCTGGTGGAGTACTTCACATCAGAAAAATTACCACCATTAAAACCGGTATATGAAATCGAACCCAGTGGCGTTACATCACCCGGCTGACCTGCCGTGGTTTCGTAGCGTTTGCTATGCTTGACGGCTTTTGAATAAGACAGATCAGCTACTGCCGTCCAATCGTCGAGTTTCATTTCACTGTTCCAGCCTATCGACGTCAACTTGTCGTCAGCGCTTTCTTTGTGATTGCGAACGACGCCTTTATAGTTACTGAAAGTACCGGCGGTGGCAACACCATTGACGATGGTTGCATTACTGAGTACGCCGTCTGGATCATAGCCACCGGCTGAACCGGCAATTGCACCTTCCAGACCGGTTTTCTTCAGGCTGGTAGAACCGGCAGAATAAAATACATCAACCGTAGATTTGAAGTTTTTATTTGGCTTGTATTGCAGAGTCAGGGAAGCGCCGTCACGGTTACTCTTACTGACTTCCGTGTCAGACTTGAAACCACCCGGAGCCACAACTTTGGCACCGTTATAATCGACAGTCGGCGCAAAACCACCCCAGGAATCGAACTTTTGCTGGCCGCCGCCATCTTCCTTGAACTTGGTCAAACCCAAAGACACGCCCAGAGTACGGTTCGCAAACTGATCTACATAAGAGAATGATGCGCGGTCGCCTGTGCCCTCTTCGGAGCCTGATTTTACGCCCGTGCGTTGTTTGCGATAGCTGGCTGCTAGTACACGCTTGCCAAAATCCAGTGGCTTGAGTGTATTCAGATCGATCGTCGCTGCCAGACCCTGACCAACCAGTGCTGCGTCTGGCGTTTTGTAGATCAATACGGAACCCATGAGCTCAGCCGGGAACAGATCAAACTCCGGGCTGCGGGCATTACCTGTAGAAGCCTGTTCACGGCCATTCAACAAGGAACCATTAAAACTTGGCGACAAGCCACGCACGCTGACATCTGCCGCCTTACCTGATGAACGGCTGCGCTGCGCGGTCACACCCGGCAAACGGGCAATCGATTCGGCCACGCTGGCATCAGGCAATTTGCCTATGTCTTCCGCCGAAATGGCCTCGACGATGGAATTGGAATTTCTCTTGATCGAGATGGCTTCTTCTATACCCTTGCGGATGCCTGTCACGACCACGGTAGTACCAGTTGCTTCTTGCGCTGCAGCGATGTCGGTCATGCCAAAGATCAATACGGCACATCCAGCGGCGACCGGACTCAACTTAAAAGAAAAACGGTGCAGAGCTTCGCCCTGCCGACGCTTTTGCGTAGCTTGTTTCATGTAATGTCCCCTCACACTTTTATATGACTTGCACTCTTTGAGTCACCGGACAGAAACCCAACATTCCAGCCCGGCAATCAGAACCCAACGTTCCGAGATGAATTTTGTACTAAAACTAGATTCAATGTCAAACGAAGACTACAAAAAACTACAAACAAAATACGTGCACCAGATAAGACCTCTATAGCAAGGCCACCTCTATGCACTGAAATGTGTTGTGTACGCCCCACAAGGGGGCAAGAGAGCAATGTAGTTAGACTACTTTATGTAATTGAACTACTTGTTAAATCCAAAAGATTTCGTGTGCAAAGATTGCCGCGAGGGCTTGCAAGAGCTATGGTCAGCACAAAAATGTGACGCCTGGACCATGCAGGGGCCAATAAGGCAAGTCTGAAGAAAAGCAGCATCTGGCATGTCAATATCAGGCGGCCATAGTTTCAAGAAGCAAAAATCATGATTCCATTATTGCAATTCATTGATGGATGCCTGCTCTGTGGCCCACCTGAATAAGACTGATCCACTGATGCTTGACTCATGCTTCAGGGTTTTAGACGTAGAGCTCGCCCTTCGCAACCAGACAAACTTGCCCATGTACCAGGACAGTTTCATCTTCGGCATTCAGGCTCACATGCAATTCACTGGGTCTGTGCACATAGGCACCCTGGGCAAAAATTTGCGTATCACCAGCCTGGGCACGCTGGTGCCTGACCATATAGGCACCGGCAGGGCCAACCGCACTACCAGTGGCGATATCTTCAACCTTGCCTTCATTGTCCCAGGTACGCCCTTCGCGGCGCTGCACATCCAGCACATAGACAAATTTTGCACCTACGCTGGCCAGTTGGGCTTCAAACTTTTCATGGCAGATACGGGCTTTGTCGAGGTGCTGTTGTATAGGCACGATCAGATAGGGCAGGCCCGTCGATACCACTTGCAGTGGCAAATCCGCTACCTGGTCATGCGCATGCAGGTTCAGGGCCTTCAGGAAATTTTCAGCAACACTTGTGCTCAAGGGTTCGCCAAAACTGGCCTTGCCCTGATTCATTTCAGCAAAAAAATTGCCATTCTCTTGTTTGCTGCTGGCAAATACACTGCGTTCATTCAGGACAAATTCAAATTCCGCTGTCTTGCTGTCCGGCTGGTAAAGTTGGTGCAGGCATGCTGCCGCGCCGATGATGGGATGACCGGCAAAGCCCAGCTCTTCTTCCATGGTGAATATATGGGTGCGCCATCTGTGCTGCCCGTCCAGCTTTTGCAGGAAGATACTCTCGAACTGGCGCATTTCGCGCGTCATTGCCTGCATCATATAGGCGGATAGAGTTTGCTCCAGCACAAAGACGCTCAGGCCATTGCCTGCCAGTGTTTGTCTGGCAAAGACATCCACCATGGTGAATGGGAAAACTTGTTTTTTCATTTTTCACTCCCTGGTCAGACCTGGTTCAGGACCATCTCACCAGTATAGGCAAAAAATCTTTGACGCCAGGCAAATTCTCAGCGAGTTTTCTTTTGTTGACGTTGCCAGTGCCTGGCGTATAAATGCAGGCCCGTCATGGGCAACAAAAACCAGAACAAGCCATTGGCGAGCACACTGGCCCTGGTGAAACCAAAATGGTAGTGATAGGCAGTATCATCTATATATACCGCTACATAGGGGAAACCGGCAAACCAGCCATCACCCGCTATATTCGGATAAGGCAGCAGCATCCAGAAAGTGCCTAGCCAGGAGGCCAGACCCAACACCAGTCCGGCCACCAGGCAGAGGTAAAAGTGCTTTTTCCAGTTTGCCGGGCTATCCGCTGAAAACAGCAGATACAAATTGCTGCACAGACTGTAAGTTCCTGCCAGTACCAGCAAGCTGGCAGCCACAATGATAGTGATTAACATGATCTGTCAAACCAGAAAAGTGAAAGCAAATACTGGCAAAAGGCCACGGTATTAAACAGGCATCATACCACCTGAATTTCCACAATTTCTTGCAGCCGTTGTAAAACGGCGTTGTTTTTGAAGATTTAACCTTGCATGACTTGATAGTCAGGTGCTACTGAATTATTCTGGACTGGATGTGTTCCAGAATAAAAAAATAAAACCATGTCATTCCTGCCTCCGTTGTCACCCCTCCCTGTCTGCGCCCTGCTGAGCTTGCTGCTAAGTCAGCATGCATTGGCGGCAGACTCCAGTGAAGAAGAAGACCTTGCCCTGGTCTATGGCGACAAATCCATGGTCAGCATCGCCACAGGCAAATCACAAAGCCTGCGACGGGCACCTGCGGTAGCCTCAGTGATTACTGCTGAAGAGATACGGGCCCAGGGTTTCACTGATATAGACCAGGTGCTGGAAACCATACCTGGCATGCACGTCAGCCGTGCTGCCATCTTGTACTTCCCCGCGTATATCATGCGCGGCATAGGTGGTGGTGGCGTGACCAACCCGCACATGCTGGTATTGCAAAACGGCATACCCATGACGACCTCGTATACTGGCGACAAGGGACAGGCACTGTGGCATGCGATCTCAGTTGAAAACATCTCCCGCATAGAAGTCATACGCGGCCCCGGCTCTGCCCTGTACGGGGCAGATGCCTATTCAGGTGTCATCAATATCATCACCAAGACAGCCGATGAAATAGCCGGTACTTTTGCCGGAGCCGGTCTGGGTTCTTTTCGCACCCGGGATGCCTCGATCTTGCATGGCGGTGTATGGGGACCATTCAAGGTCGCCGCCTATCTGCGCGTGGGAGCTACGGATGGGCAGAAAGAAGTCCTGACGGCTGATGCCCAGTCCAGGAATGACAAATTGTTTGCTACCCACGCCAGCCTGGCGCCAGGCAGCGTGCATACTGGCTTAAATCCTGTCGATGCGAATCTGGATGTCAGCATGGGTAACTGGCGCTGGCGCTCCAGTTTATTAAGCAGGACGAATATGCAGACCGGTGCAGGAGTATCTTCGGCGCTTGATTTTGGTGGTGATGCGGCGACGACAGAAAGACTGACTTCTGACCTGTCATGGACAGACCCGGCTTTCACGCACGACTGGGCACTGGGCAGCACGCTGAGTTTCATGCACTACACCGAAAAGAGCAGCCTGCAACTGCTGCCACCGGGAACCAGGTTGCCCACCGGGATTTTCCCCGATGGCATGATAGGCGGCCCATCACGATGGGAAAGACAATTCCGCCTGTCTGCCTTTGCCAGTTATACAGGCTGGGCCGATCATCAATTACGTGCAGGTATAGGGCATGACGATGTCTATCTGTACCGCACTCAGACCATCAAGAATTTCCTGCTCAGTCCTGCCGGTATTCCAATACCGACAGGCCCTGTCATGGACTATAGCCAGATACAGCCACATATCCTGCCTGCCCGCAGAAAAAACGATTACCTGTATCTGCAGGATGAATGGAATCTGGCCAGGGACTGGACCATCACGGCTGGCATACGCCATGACCATTATTCCGAATTTGGCGGCACTACCAATCCGCGTCTCGCCATCGTCTGGGATGCGCGGCATGACCTGACTGTCAAGCTCTTATATGGCCATGCCTTTCGTGCCCCGGCCTTCAATGAGTCTTATGGTCTCAACCCTGTCGCGAATGGCAATCCAAACCTGAAGCCCGAGCGCATCGCCACCACAGAACTGGCACTGGCCTGGCAGGCCCACCAGGATCTTGCGCTGAACCTGAATGTCTTCCAATACAACATGCAGGACATCATACGCGCCGTGGTCAACCCCATGCCTGGAACAGGCTCGACCTTCTTCAATACCGGCAATCAAAATGGAAAGGGCCTGGAAGCCGAGTTGCGCTGGGACATACACAAGGATGTCAAATTGCTGGCCAACTACTCTTATCAACACTCTGTCGATGAGGGCACGCAAACCGATGCCGGCTATGCGCCACATCATCATGTGTTTGCACGCATGGATTGGCAATTCAATTCCGGCTGGGCCCTCAGCCCACAACTGAACTGGGTGGCAGACCGCCGACGCCCGGCTGGAGATGCCCGCCCTGGCATCGCAGACTACACCAGCCTGGACCTGAGCTTGCGTTCACTGCGCGGCAGGGGCAAGTGGGAGTGGACCGCAACCGTGCGCAATCTTTTTAACGCAGACATACGCGAACCCAGTATTGCCCCCGGACTGGCGATTCCTAATGACCTGCCCATGGCACCCAGGGCCATCTACCTGCAAGTCATGTATAAAATATAATCCAGCATGGGATATAAAAAAGAATGCGGCATTCCCGCCACACTGCATGCAGCCAGACTTGTTAAGCATTGCTACTTTCCATGGCTATCCGCAGAAACCGGTGACAGTCTCTGCTGACGGATTTATGATGGGTGCATTCAAGCAATGTCTGCTCCGGGAGGAATGATGCAATTGCCACCACATACAGCCATGCTGAGCGCCCTGCTTTTGTCTTTTTCACTGGCGGCAAATGCTGCTGCAGACAATAATGAAGAAGACGATGACCTCAAGGCCGTCTATGGCGACAAACTGACCGTCAGTATTGCTACGGGCAGCCAAAAGTCGCTGCGGCTGGCACCCGCTGTTACCAGTGTCATCACTGCCGCCGATATTCGCGCCATGGGTGCAACTGATCTCGATCAGGTAATGGAAACCGTGGCAGGAGTGCATGCAGAAAAAATCGGTGCGAACAATTTTTCTGCCTATGTAGTGCGGGGCATCATCAATGAACTCAATTCGCAAATCCTGGTGTTGCAAAACGGCGTACCGATGACTGTGCTGCTGACAGGGAACAGATCGCGCCTGTGGGGCAGTTATCCCTTGCAGCATATCTCACGCATAGAAATCATACGCGGGCCTGGTTCAGCTTTATATGGTGCCGATGCCTATAGCGGTGTCATCAATATCATCACCAAAACATCTGCAGAAATACAGGGCACAGAATTTGGTATTAACACCGGCTCATTTTCCACCCGCGATGTCTGGATACAGCATGGCGGCAAACTGGGCAGCGTCGATGTCGCCGCTTATTTTCGGATAGGCAAAAGCGCAGGTAGTGCAGAAATCGTTACAGCAGATGCACAAACCGGCCTGGACCGCGTATTTGGCACCCGTGCCAGCCTGGCACCTGGCCCCTTGAATAATGGTCATGATGCAGTGGATGCCCATCTTGACCTGAGTTATGAGAAATGGCGCTGGCGCAGCAATTTCATCCTGCGCGATAACATGGGTACGGGAACGGGGACTTCTTCGGCCCTGGACCCTAGCGGCAAATTAAAAAGCCAGCGCCTCACATCAGACTTGTCCTGGAGCGATAATCACATCGGCCACGACTGGGGCCTGGGCTTCAATATGAGTTATTCGCAGTACCTGCAACGCCTGCCTTCGCCCCTGGTTTTGTATCCGCCAGGAGTGACTTTCCCTACTGGTAATTTCCCTGCCGGAATCATAGGTGCACCCAATACCTCAGAGCGGCAATTACGCGCTTCTGCCTATGCCGTGTATTCAGGCTGGCGTGACCATCATTTACGTGTTGGTGTCGGGCATGACGACCTGAATATGTATGACGCCTATGAATTCAAGAACTTCCTGATCACTCCGGCAGGCCTGCCGCAGCCAGCGGGCCCAGTACAAGCCTACACGGGTGCACTGGCATTTCTGGAGCCGCACCGCCGCAAGATCGATTATGTGTATGCCCAGGATGAATGGCAATTCGCGCCGGACTGGAATCTGACTGCAGGTATCCGGCATGATAATTTTTCTGATGTAGGCAGCACGACCAACCCACGTGTAGCGCTGGTGTGGGAAGCTGCGTATAACCTGACTGCCAAACTCCTGTATGGACAGGCTTTCCGCGCACCTTCTTTTAATGAGCTTTACAGCATCAATAATCCTGCACAACGCGGCAACTCGTCCATACAACCCGAGAGTATCAAGACGCTGGAAGCTGCGCTGATATGGCAGGCACGCAATGATCTGCAGGCAAAACTCAATATCTTCCAGTTCAGGATGAAAAACCTGATACGTACCGTGCCCAATGCGATCAAGGGCACGGGCAGTTCCTACGCCAATATCAATAGCCAGGAGGGGCATGGCGTGGAAACCGAGTTGAACTGGCAAGCCAGCCGCCAGTTAAGATTCAGCGGCAATTACAGCTATCAAATCAATACCGACCAGGTCACCAATCAGGATGCCGGTTATGCGCCACGCCACCATGTCTTTGCCCGCGCTGACTGGCAATTTGCGCAAGACTGGCTATTGAGTCCGCAATTCAACTGGGTGGCAGGACGCAAGCGCACCGTCGGCGATCTGCGCCCGCCAGTGGCAGATTACAAATTGATTGATCTCAGCCTGCGTACCAATGCGGGTGCATGGGAAGTATCTGGCAGTATCCGCAACCTGATGAATGTCGATGCGCGTGAACCCAGTTTTGCGCCAGGCAGTATCACCAATGACATACCGCTGCCAAAACGCAATTTCTTCCTGCAGGTCATGTATAAAATGTGATTGCCAAATTCCGCATGCAGCATCAGCAGATGATGGGGTTCTCTGCTTTTCATCTGCATGAAATAGCAGCGGCGTGCGGGCTTTGGGTAAAATAACGCCTGACCAAGTACCAGAAGACTATCCGGACCGCCTTGCATACTCCTATTAAATACCAGGTTTTCCCCTCGCACCCTAGGCTGTCTCCATTAATCATGCATATCATGATAGTGGAACTGGATGCCTGCGAAGTATTTTTGCCTGCTACCTTGTGCCCCTCCATCATGCTGTTCGCCCGTGGCGGCGCAACCGTCATCGGGGCAGATCAAGGCGAATTCGTCGCTGAGCGCTTTTTCTTGCGTGGCCCCTTCATGGAACCTGCACATGTGCGCTACGCTCCTGGAACCCTGAGCTTGTCGGTATGTTTCCGTCCTGGCATGCTGCAACAGGCCATGGGCATCAACGTTGCCAGCATTGCCGGCAGTGCCCTGCCTTTTCAGGATCTGGTTTGTCCCCTGCGTACCCAGGCATTCCTGCAAGAGCTGGACAAAGTAGAAGATGGCAAAGCCATCGTGGATTTATTCCAACAGTTTTTGCTCGATGTACTTGATCACAAACCCAGGAGCAGCATAGGCGCGGCATTTCTGGCGGCGCACAAGAAGATATTCTTCCCGCTGCTGGAGTTATCTGAATATTTTGGCATAGGGCAAAGACAGCTGGAGCGCCGGGTACGCGAGAATTTTGGTGTCACCCTGCGTGATGTCAGGCGCATCGTCAGGTTTGGTTTTTCCCTGCCCCACATCATCAGGCCAGATGTGGCCTGGGGAGACCTGACCCAGATTGCCCAGGATACCGGTTACTACGATCAGGCCCACATGCACAGGGAATATGTGGAGCTGGCAGGCATACCACCTGCGCAGCTCAGGCAAAAAATCAGTGCCCGCGATCCGGCCTACTGGATTTATCTGATGCCGGATGAAGATTTCAATAAACTCTTTTTATTGATTGATTGACGGGTCGGTACAAATTTGACGCATCGATACAATTACCTAAAAGGCTAATTATTTACACTGTTTTTCATTGCCAATATGAGAAACACGATGAAGATGAGCCAGCAAGAAAACAGCCCAAATAGCCCACGAAAGCCTCTGCAAGTACGTCAATTGAACATTGATTTATCCCAGGGCTTTTCACGTCACTGGCTGGGAGGTGATGCCTTCCGTACCCATTTATTCAATGCCCAGTCCTACAGCTTCCCGCTTGGTGAGCAATATTTCATCGACAGCGTCAAGGCGGCTCTGCCCCTGCTCAAGGATGAGCAATTAAAAGAAGACATCAGGGGATTTATCGGCCAGGAAGCCAGTCATCGTCATATCCACAAGCAATACAATCAGCAACTGGATGCCCAGGGCCTGAGCTATCTCCTGGAAGGCTATGTGGCCTGGCGCATACGCACGGCAGCCATGCTCAGTGTCAGGAGTAACCTCGCCATCACCATGGCCTACGAACATTTCACTGCCATTTTCGCTGACGGTACCTTGAGCGAAGCTTGCTGGATAGGTGACGCAGAAGAGCCGCTGAAGACTTTATGGACCTGGCATTCGGTAGAAGAGACCGAACACAAATCCGTGGCCTTTGATACCTATCATGCAATAGGTGGTGGTTACTTCGGTCGGATTGCCTGGTTCCTGTATGTGACCGTGCTGTTCAGCGTTGATACACTACTGCAAACCATGCATTGCCTGTACAAGGATGGCCAGTTATTTAAGCCGAAGACCTGGTGGCAGGCCATCAAATATTGCCTGCGCCCGCGTGGCTTGCTATGGTTTTCGCTGCCGCATTACCTGGCTTATTTCAAGCCTGGCTTCCGTCCCTGGGAACGCGAGAATCTGCACTTGGCTGAACAGTGGTTGGGAGACCAGGCCGCCAGCTACAGAAAAATCGGCGTAGGTACTGAGTAACTTGCGAATATGGATTTGATTAACCTGCCCGACGGACTTGCCATTGAACTCTGTCCATATTAAACAATTCAGACAACGCGGCCATCCACCAATTCAATAATGCGGTCGCAACGCTGGGCCAAATCCATATTGTGCGTCACCATCAGGAAAGTAGTGCCATTTTCCACGTTCAACTTGCGCATCAATTCAAATATCGCGTCAGTCGATTTGGTGTCCAGGTTACCCGTTGGTTCGTCAGCAAGTATTAGCGGGGGATTCAAGGCAAGGGCACGGGCAATGGCCACCCTTTGTTGCTGCCCACCCGACATATTGCCAACCATATTGTTTTTCCATTGCTCCAGGCCTACTTGTGCAAGTAATGCCTCTGCCCGCTGGCGCATGTCGGCATCAGCATGGCCTTTTTGCATCATCAGGGGAATCATGACGTTTTCGGTTGCCGTAAATGCGCTCAGCAGATAATGCGCCTGAAATACAAAACCAATTGCCGCCCCCCGCAAATGGGTAAGTTCGGCATCACTCATCGTGCTGGTTTCTTTGCCGGTCAGATAGAGCAAACCACTACTTGGTCTGTCAAGCAATCCAATAATGTTGAGCAGCGTGCTCTTGCCTGAACCTGATGGCCCGATCAGGGCCACAAATTCGCCCTTGCTGATATCTATCTGTATATCATGTAAAACCTGCGTTTCTGCAGGCGTGCCAAGTCCATAGGATTTATTGAGGTTCTCAAGACGCAACAGGGATTCAGCCACGGATAGCCACCACAGGATCAAGTCGGGATGCACGCAAGGCAGGCGTGACTGCAGCCAGCAGGCCCGTCAGCGTGGCAATCACGGCACTCCAGAAGAACAGATTGAAGTCCATGCTGATTGGGAACATGGGAGTGCCATCCGGATTTTTCGCGATCATGCGCCATGCAGCCAGCAAGCCTGTCGCAAGTGTAGAACCCACCAGTGAACCAAGCAAACCGACCACGGCACCTTGTATCAGAAAGATTCTTAACACCTGGCTGCGGCTCCCCCCCATTGCACGGAGAATACCAATTTCTTTTTGGCGCTGTACGACCGAGACCACCAGGACGCTGGCAATACCAGCCGCTACTGACAGTGCGACAAAGATACGTATCAACAGACTGGAATAGGTTTGCGCACGCATCCCCAGGAAAAACTGGTTATTGCTGGCTATCCAGCTCATGGCAGTCAGCCCGGTTGCATTCGCAATCAACTGAGCAATCGTCTCGGCAGCATAGGGGTCTTGTACGGTCAAATCTATACTTGAGACGCCGCCAGTCATGCCCAGCAGATTCTGCGCTGTCGACAGCAAGACAAATACCGTTCGCTGGTTTGCGCCACGGCTACCCAGGTCAAAGATCCCGGCAATATTGAGATTCAGGCTGGCGCCTGCTGCACTGGTCACCCGCAGCTTGTCTCCAAGCTGTACGCCCATATCCTCTGCCAGTTGCATGCCGATGATCATATCGGTATTCATCA
The DNA here is from genome assembly GCF_009937975.1 of Undibacterium sp. YM2. Classification (NCBI taxonomy): domain Bacteria; kingdom Pseudomonadati; phylum Pseudomonadota; class Betaproteobacteria; order Burkholderiales; family Oxalobacteraceae; genus Undibacterium; species Undibacterium sp. YM2. The sequence goes on along the minus strand of NZ_AP018441.1, from coordinate 1,132,445 downwards.
TGCGAAAACTACCCGCTATCATTTTCTCCGGCAAGGGCACGATCCTGACATAGGCGTCTGGCTCTATGCCTATCAGCGAAATGGCCTGAGTAGCACTGCCCCGCACGACCAGAGCAGGGCCCGACGCGTTTGGAGACACGGCCACAACGTCGCCGCGTGCCTGCATCTGATCACGCACTTTTTGCCATTGATCGATGGTATTCATGCGTTGTGAGGGTTTTTGTATTGTCGCAGCAATGGTCTGCTGTTCGTTGGCATTCAATACGGCAGTGGCCTGTTGCTTGGGTCTCTCGAGGGTAATGTGAGGTTGCGAACTCAATACGCGTTTAAACAAATTACCCTGCATGCCGGACAACAGCGCTGACATAAAGACGATAACCCCTACCCCAATGGCAACGCCCAGGATAATGAATATCGATTGCATGCGTCCCTCGCGCAAGAAGCGCATCGCAACTATCCATTCAAATGGCAAGAGCTTATTCATAGCTGGTCATGGCTGGTCATGGCTGGTTATGGCTAGTTATGGCTAGTTACTGCTTCTGGCCGGATTGCCAGCGCCACTGTGCTGCAAGTCTGCCCGGGCTCGCTTACCTTCCTGAACGGCAACGCCAGTTGCGGGCAACACCATGTCCTGCTCGCTCAAGCCGGATAAAATCTCCACGGACTTGTCACCGCGTACACCGATGCCAATCGCGCGACGCTCTGCTTTCCCCTTATTGATCACCATCACCCAGGGCGAAGTCGCCACATCATGAATGGCTTCAGCACTGAGTGACAGGGTATCTTTGCGTCTGGCGACTTCTATTTCTACCGACACGGTCATGTCTTGTTTCAGATAGGCAGGTGGATTTGACACATTCAGTTTCACATCGACAGATCCACGCTGAGCATTGACCCCAGGATTGATATAACTGAGTTGCGCTGGAAATTTCTGTCCAGGATAAGCGTCTGCCACAGCCAACGCACTTTGTCCCAGTTGCATATACCGTAAATTTTTCTCATCGATTTGTATGAGTAACTGTGTCAGGCCAACAGGTGACAAGACCATCAATACCTTTCCGGGCTGAACGGTGTCGCCACGCTCAACATCGCGTGAAATCAAGATGCCATCTGCCACTGCCCTGATCTGTGTATGCTGCAATTTTGCCTGTGCTGATTTTTGATTTGCCCTGGCCTGGTCCAGGGCCGCGAGTGCCAGTTGATAGTCACTACCCGCAGGCTGGGTGGACTGTGCCTGCAGCTTTACACTATCAACCTGGCTGCGTGCTATGTCCAGGTTGCGCCTGGCGTCATCCAGTTGTGCCTGACCAACAAAACCCTGTGCCACCAGCTCTCTGGTGCGGTCATATTGTTTTTGCACGTTCCCGAGGTTAACTTGAGCCTGCGTCACCGCCTGCTCTGCAAGCGGCTGGCTCAGTTCCTGAATTTGTTTGAGTTTGATTTCTGCCTGATGCAGGTTGGCGTTGGCCAGATCAAGAGCAGCTTTCTCGTCGGCGCCATCGAGTTCTATCAGCAACTCACCTGCCTTGACAGTCTGGCCCTCCTTTACCGGCACGGCTGCCACCATGCCGGTTACCTGCGCACCAATATCGACTCTGGCAGGCGTTTCTACCCGGCCACTGGCGACCACCGTCTGCACAAGTTCACCTCGCTTAGCCTGGAATATCACGGATTTCCTGCCTAGCACATATGGCGAGGCAAAATAGGCAAGCAGGGAAAATATGGCGACACCAAGCGCCCAAAGTATCACATTGGATTTATTCAGAAATCCCTGAGTTTTCTCCATCTTCAAGCCTTTCATGCCAGAACCACGCAAACTGAGTTTGATGGCATTTCGGGAAACAGACTTGATCTTAAGCAAGCAATAATAAAAAAGCTCGCCTGAAGCGAGCTTTTTATAAACTGGAAATAATTGGACTTAGTGCTGCAACAAGGTATTCACTTCGGCCAGATCATCTTCCTTCAAGGTGCCTGCTGCTGATTTCAAGCGCAGGCCATTCAGGATAGTGTCGTAGCGCGCTTTCGCCAGGGTCTGACGCGTGGTGTACAACTGCTGCTGTGCATTCAATACGTCGATATTGATACGCACACCAACCTGATAACCAAGCTTGTTGGAATCCAGTGCGGACTGGCTGGATACTTCAGCCGCTTCATAGGCCTTTACCTGAGCCAGGCCAGAGCTGACGCCAACAAATGCCTGACGTGCACCCTGCGCTGCAGTACGGCGGGCATTTTCATAGTCACTGCGTGATTTATCTTCCAGCGCAATCGCTTCCTTGACGCGGCTATCGACAGAAAAACCAGAGAAAATAGGAATATTCCACTGTACACCTATGGTCGTTGGCTTGACCACACCTGCGCCATTCGGATTGCCAGCACCCGCATTCGAGGTACGTCCAGTACTGGCGACCAGATCAACGGTAGGGTAGTGACCTGCACGGTTTCTCTGTATCTCGCGCTTGGCTATTTCAACAGCCACTTGTGAAGCGACGACGCTAAAATTTTGCTTTTCTGCGGAGGAAACCCAGTCATCAATCAATGCTGGCTGGGGCTCACTGAGTTTGACACCGACTTTCAGGGTTGCCAGTTCACCGGCATCCTTGGCGATAATTTGCTGCAGGGCTGCACGCTTGACTTGCAAATCACTCTGACCGGCAAATTCCTGCGCTGTCACCAGGTCATAACGTGCCTGTGCTTCATGGGTATCAGTAATCGTTGACGTACCCACTTCAAAATTACGCTTGGCAGAAGCCAGTTGCTCGGAGATGGCACTCTTTTGAGCGCGCAAGGTTTCCAGCGTATCCTGTGCTGCCAGCACATCAAAATAAGCCTGGGCCACACGCAGGATCAGATCTTGTTTAGCTTGCGCAAACTGTGCTTCACTGACCAGCAGCGACAATTTGCTTTGTTCATATTGCTGCCAGTTACCCCAGTTGAACAAAGGTTGGGATAAAGCCAGGGTCCAGGTATTGGTCACGCCTTTCAAAGTGCGCGAACCTGATACCGCATCGACTTCGGCCTCGGTACTGGACTTGGTGTCACTTCCTTTCAGAGCGATACCGGGCAACAGACCTGCGCGGCCTTGCACAGGTTTTTCCTGACCTGCAGTCAGGCTGGCACGGGCACTTGCGTACTGCGCATCATTTGCCAGAGCATCCTTATAGACTTGCAGCAAATCACCTGCATTTGCATTCAAGGTCAGGAAAGCTGAGGCCAGCAGTGTGGCAAGAATAGGATTACGCATGTAAGGCTCCGAAAAAAAGTAAATTAATAAGTGGGCATACCCGTATCGACTTGTTGTGCCCATGCATGCACACCACCAGTCAGATTAATTGTTTGGGTAAAACCCTGACGCTCTAAAAAATTTGCTACCTGCATACTGCGCCCGCCGTGATGGCAGATGCAGACAATCACATCATCCGGTTCCAGCTCTTGAAAACGGGCTGGCACTGTCTGCATGGGCATCAGTTGCACACCCGGGATATGACAAGTCTCATGCTCCCAAGGTTCCCGTACATCGAGTAAAACCGGGGCTTTTCTACTACTATCGTTTAACCATTGCGCCAGCTCTGTTGCAGTAATGTTTTGCATGTCATGTCTCCCGTTTTCTTTTCAGGATTACAGGCTGAAATGCGAAACCGGCTTGGCACCTGCTGCAGGCTCCACCACAGTTTCAAACAGGTTTTGCGTGCCCACTGCGGACGCCGAAGTACGGGTCAGCAATTTCGCTGTCAGCGCTGGCAATTGACCAACGAAAGCCAGCAAGCGGCCACCAACATTCAATTGCTGTTGCAGATGTTCAGGCAATTGCTCGAGTCCACCAGCGATAACGATGGCATCATAGCTGCCGGTGTTCTTGTCGCTGAAGGCATCAGCCAGAACCACATCAACATTGCTGACATGATTGCGTTGCAGATTAGCTGTCGCCAGTGCATGCAAGACCTTGGATGATTCCAGCACGGTCACATGGCGGGCAGAGTAAGCCAGCAATGCGGCCAGATAACCTGTGCCTGCGCCAATCAGCAAGACGTTTTCCTGCTTCTTGAGCACCAGTTCCTGCAAAATGCGCGCTTCCAGCTTGGGCGTCATGGCTTTGCTACCATCCGGCAAAGGCAATTCAGTATCAAAAAATGCCAGGCTTTTTTGTTCCGCCGGGAAATAATCTTCGCGTTTGACCACAATCAGCATATCCAGTACTTCCTGGTTCAACACATTCCAGGGGCGGATTTGCTGCTCTATCATGTTGAAGCGTGCTTTTTCGATATTCATTTCTATACTCGATTGCAAAATTGATGGAAACGGCATTTTATCAAAGCGCTTGGGCAGTTTGACGATTACCGCGCCATTTTTGCGTAATCCATAGACCCAGATCATCCAGATAGGTGTAAATCACCGGAACAACCACCAAAGTCAGCAATGACGAAGTGATAATCCCGCCTATCACAGCCTGTCCCATCGGTGCGCGCTGCTCAGACCCCTCAGACAGGGCAAAGGCCAGTGGCACCATGCCAAATACCATCGCCAGAGTTGTCATCAGAATGGGGCGCAGACGTACATGAGCCGCTTCCAGCAAGGCTTCCATGCGGTCCATGCCATCTTTTCTTGCCTGATTAGCAAAATCTACCAGCAAAATCGCATTTTTGGTAACTAATCCCATCAACATGATGAAACCGATGATGGAAAACATGTTCAAGGTAGAGCGGAAGAACATCAAAGCCAGGAAAACACCGATCAAAGTCATGGGCAGGGCCGACATGATGGCGATCGGTTGCAAGAAGCTGGCAAATTGCGACGCCAGGATCATGTAAATGAAAATCACCGCCAGCGCCAGGGCAGACAAGGCATAGCCAAAAGATTCGGTCATGTTCTTGGTGGCACCACCCATCTTGTAGCGGTAACCTGGCTGCCATTGCATGCCATCCAGCACTTTTTTGACTTCGGCACTGACTTCGCCGGCAGAGCGGCCCACCACATTGGCAGACAATTCGACTTCACGGTTCAGGTCACGGCGGTTGATCTGGTTGGCGCCTGTCGATGGCTTGATGTCTGCCACCTGACGCAAGGGCACCATTTTTGGTGAGCCATCTGCATTGGTTTGCGTGCTGCTGAGCATCAGGCGTGACAGGTCTTCAGGGTTATTTCTGTCGTTCGGAGAGAGGCGCACGGTGACATCATAGTTTTCATCATCCGGTGCGCGCCAGGTCGTGGCAATCTCGCCTGCCAGCAAAGGCCGCAAAGCACCACCTATCTGGGCCACACCTACACCGAGGTCAGCGGCGATATCACGGCGTGGTTGCACCGAGATGGTTGGTTTTTGCGCCTTCAGACTGGAATCCAGATCCACCAGGCCGGGAATGGCACGCAGTTTGTCCTGTACCTGCTCCGACAATTTAGCCAGCTCACCAAGATCACTGCCCTGCAGACTGAAACGCAGGTTCTTGTTATCACCACCTACACCATCCAGTGCACCGATATGCGTGACTGTGATACCGGCTATCTGGCTCAGGCGGGTACGCAGCGGTACTGACATCTGGCTGGTAGTCCTGGACCTGTCCTTGCGTGGTACCAGGCGGATAAAGGTGGTCACATAATTCTTGCCCTGTGCCGAGCCTGTGTTCACCGTGCTATAGGTGTCCAGCACTTCAGGGAACTCCTTCACGACAGCCTCTACCTGATGTACCTTGGTCTCGGTCAGCTCCAGCGATGAACCTACCGGCGTATAGTAATTAACGCCTGTTTCGGAATAATCAGCCTGCGGTACGAATTCTGAACCGATCAAGCCTGTACCCGGTATTGCCAGGCCAAGGAAAAAAGTCAGCGCTGCAATCAGCAAGGTCTTGATACGATGCTTGAGCGACCAGCGCAACATCACCTGATAGCCACGCGAAAACCATTGCACACCACGCTCAAACTGCTCCAGCACACGGCCTATGCTATTCGCATACCAGCCCTTGCGTACAGGCTTGCCATTTGCATCCAGCGCAGTATGGCCATGGGCATCCGGGTCTGGCCAGATCGATGACAGCATGGGGTCCAGAGTGAAAGACACGAACATGGAAATCAAAACAGCTGCGGTAACAGTAATACCAAACTGGTGGAAGAAGCGGCCGATAATCCCGCCCATGAAACCGACCGGCAAGAATACGGCAACGATGGAAAACGTGGTCGCCAAAACTGCCAGGCCTATCTCTGCCGTACCTTCGAGCGCTGCCGTGTGATGATCCTTGAACTTGCCATTGACCTTCATACCCGCATGACGCACGATGTTTTCACGCACGACGATTGCATCATCAATCAGCAAACCCACACAAAGCGACAAGGCCATCAGGGTAATCATATTGATGGTAAAGCCAAACATGTCCATGAACAGGAAGGTACCTATCAAGGCAACCGGCAAGGTCAGGCCCGTGATGACGGTAGAGCGCCAGGAGTTCAGAAACAGGAAGACGATCAGCACTGTCAGTGCAGCACCTTCTATCAGGGTACGGCGCACATTCTCTACACCCACACGTATCTGGCGCGAACCATCCTTGATGACTTGTACTTTGACACCGGGATACTGTGCCTGCAATTGTGGTTCCAGTGCCTGCAAAGCTGCAGTCAGGCCATCGGCGACCTCTATGGTGTTTTGTCCCTGCGCCTTCAAAATATCCAGTGCGACCGTGCGCTGGCCGTTATACAGGGCCAAACTTTCTTGCTCTTCCTGACCATCCACCACACTGGCGACTTGCGACAGCATGACTGGCTGGCCGCCGCGACGGGCCACGATGATGCGGGCGAAGTCTTGCGGGTTCTTGATGCGCCCTTGTATCTGTACGACCTTTTCATTGTCGAGCGCACGGATGGCACCGGTAGGCAATTCCTGGTTTTCATTGCGCAAGGCATTGATGACCTGGTCGACACCCAGGCCCAGCGATTCCATTTCACCCGGCTTCAGGTAAATCTTGATTTCGCGCTTGACGCCACCGACCAGGGTGACTGAACCGACGCCGCGTACATTTTCCAGACGCTTTTTCACCAACTGGTCACCGATGGTGGTCAGTTCACGGAAATCACGTTTTTTGATCTTCTCATCATTCGTCACCGAGACCGAGAAAATGGGTTTGTCGGATGGGTCATAACGCGTCACCCTGGGCTCTTTGACTTCCTTGCGAAAGCCCGCCTTGATGAGCGCGACTTTTTCACGCACATCCTGCGCCGCCTGTGCCGGATCAACGGTCAGGTCAAATTCCAGGATAACGACAGACGTGCCTTCGTAAGAACGCGAAGTCAGCGCGCTGATACCATTGATGGTATTGACGGTTTCTTCAACCTTGCGGGTAATGTCCGACTCTATGGTCTCAGGTGCGGCACCAGGATAATCGGTCTGTATCACCACCACCGGGAAAGTAATATCGGGAAACTGATCGACCCGCAAGCGTTTGTAAGAAAACAAACCCAGCACCACAAAGGCCACCATCATCATGGTCGCCAGCACCGGGTTGCCTATGCTGATACGTGTGAACCACATGATTACACCTTGCCTGTCGTGGTAATCAGCTTCACAGCCACGCCTGCACGCAAGCGCCCCAGATTGGCTTTAACTATCTTTGCTTGCGGTGCCAGGCCGGACAACACCTCCACCACAGGCTTGCCCTGGTTTTCGCCACGCAGGCCCAGCTTGACTGGCTTTTGTTGCAGGACATTGTTTTCTATCGCATACACAAACGCCTGTTCGGCTTCATACTGTATCGCTGTTTCCGGCACGGTCAGCACTTCTGACTTTTTATCAACGACCAGTTGTGCCTCGCCAAACATGCCCGCACGCAAAATCGTATCGGGATTGGCAACCTGCACATAGGCCATGATGGAACGCGAGCCAGCAGTCGTGGCAGGATTGATGCGCACTACCTTGCCATCGACAGCCGTTTGCACGCCTTCTATTTTCAGTTGCACGGCCTGGCCGATTTTGATGCTGGCAATATCCTGTGTTGGTATCGGTGCTTCCATTTCCAGCATGCGCAAATCGACGACATCGAGCAAGCGGTTATCTGGCGAAATCTTTTCGCCCGGTTGCACCATGCGGTTGCTGATCATGCCTGAGATGGGCGCGCGTATGACAGTATCTGCCAGCGCTTTTTGCGCCACATTCAATGCTGCCTTGGCGCTATCGACATTGGCCAGTGCAATCGCATATTGGCTGTTGGTATTGTCGTAGGCGTTTTTGGAGATAAAACTTTTTTCCAGCAGGGCCTTGTTATTATCGCGTGCCAGACGGGCAATCTCGAGTTGCCCCTGTGCAGCAGTCAAAGCGCCTTTGGCCTGCTCCTGTCTTGCCAGGTAATCGCTACTGTCCATCTTGATCAGGATTTGACCAGCCTGCACGGCTTCGCCTTCACGTACCAGCACTTCGGTAATATCACCAGCCACCCTGGCTTTGACGGCAGCCTGATTGATGGCGCGCAAGGCTCCTGACAGAGCCAGCAATTTTCTGATTTCAGTATTGCCAACTTCGGCGATATCGACAGGCAAGAATTCCAGCGTTGAAGGTGCCGTCTGCCCAGACGCTGCCGCAGCACTTGCCGGAGCCTGGGCTACGGTACCCTGAGATTTTTTCTTCATTACCACCATGCCTGTAGCCAGCAACAGCACTACAGCAATGATCCAGAAAGTCTTGCGCTTTAACATGATTGTTTTCCAAAAGTAATTGTTTCAGGGACCTGGGGCTAAGACGGTCAATCAACTGTCCAGGTCGTAAGAAACCCTGACTTTAAAGCCTGACATAATGTGAGGGTCAAGCAGCGCATACTCTCCAATAAGTAAAAAATCTATTTTTTCAACAAACTGCGCAAAGCCATTTCTATATAGTGTTCTATATAAGTATCAAGCTGCTCAGGATCTACCTTGCAGACGCCCTGAGAATGCTTCCATATCATCATCATGATCATGGGGGCAATCAAAAGACGGGAATCAATTTCCAGATTCACTTCCCGTATATCCCCGCGTGCCATGCCGCGCTTTAGCATCTTGGCGACCATGCTCTCGCCACGGTCTATGACCTCTTCCTGGTAAAACCGGGCAAGCTCAGGGAAATTCCCGGCTTCTGCCATCATCAGTTTCGGCAGGCCAGATAATTTGTTATTCCCCACGCTGCCCCACCAGGTTGCCATGATCAGGCGGAACAACTCTTCACTACTGCCTTCAAACTGATCAATCACCCCTTCCGCTTCACCTATCAGAGGAACTATGCTCTCCCTGACCACGGCCTTGAACAGCTCTTCCTTACTGGAAAAATACAGGTACAAAGTGCCCTTGGAGACGCCGGCAGCGCGCGCCACATCGTCCAGACGTGTTGCAGCGAAACCGCGCTCAACGAATAAATCGAGGGCAGCAGCGAGTAATTCTTGCGGGCGGGCATCCTTGCGGCGCTCCCACTTGGGCTTAAAAGGGCATAGCATAATATTAACAACTCAAATTAACTTACTTTTGAGTCAGTAATATAGTCCGCCCCCTGTTCAGCGTCAAGATAAACACTTGTCAGGTCCAAATAAAGTCTTGAACGAAACAATAAATTCTTAAATATCAAGCAACAGTCAAACAATAAGGTCTTGAATAAAGCTTTGAATAGCGCCTTGAAAAATCACAAGTCCAAAGTTCAAAGCATTCAGAGATGCATATTAAGCAACCACAATAAACAACAATAATAAGCAACAATAATTAGAAGCCATTACACATGTAAAGCAAATGAGCAGGCTTTGAAATTTTGCTATAACTCAATTCCCTTTTGATCTATAGCTACTTTGCCAAGCTGCCTCGATTATTGCAATCGCCATGCGACAGGATGCAAAATTGAGTAGATCAAACATAAGAATGTTGGAACAGGCTGCAGATATATAACAGCCGCCCCTTAGAAAATACAAAGAAAGTCCGTCAATTTGCGAGTCAACGATGCAGTCAGCAATTAGCCAGAATTATGTTCGCTACCGAACATACGACTTGATGAAGCCCGCATATCCTTGCCCCAAAAAAACAAACACATCGACTGGTTAGCTTAATCACGCGACGTGTTACCTACCCGCATCTTGACAGTTAAAGTACTTATGCCCGCCCACCTCAAAAAAATAATATTACCTTTATTCATCATTTCGCCTGCGTCATTTAACCAGGCACAGGCTAACGAGATGGAACAGCAAATGTTGCGTTGTTCCGTACTCGGCGATGCGAGTGTCCGCCTTAGTTGCTTTGATGCCCTCGCCAAGGCAGCTACCCCAGTAGAGGCTGACAAACCAATTGCCAAGGCGGAAGTTCTGCAAGATTTGAAAGAGACCGTAACACCTGAAAAGCCACCAGAAGCAGCACCCGAAATGTCGCGCATGGTGCAACGCTGGGAACTCGATGAAGCATCCAAGCGTGGCAAATTCGTGTTTCGGCCTCATCATGATAATTATCTGCTGGTGGGAAATTACAGCAATGCCTCGAATGATGAACCGTTCAAGAAATTCACACCTGCCGGCGTCAAATCCAAGCATGTGGAATTGACTTATCAACTGAGCATGAAAATGAAACTGGCTGAAGAAGTGGGTAACTCGCCTGTTGATCTGTGGGTGGCCTACACCCAGCAAAGTTTTTGGCAGGCGTATAACCGCAGTGCATCCAGCCCTTTCCGCGAAACCAATTACCAGCCAGAAGTCATGGCAATGATCCCGATCAATAAAAGTCTGGGTGATTTCAATATCCGCTACCTTAATTTTGGCATGGTACATCAGTCTAATGGTCAGACCTCGACTTTATCGCGCAGTTGGAACCGCGTCTATGCCGAGCTGGGTGTTGAGCACGGCAATTTCTCATTCAGCACAAGACTCTGGCGTCGTCTTGATAACGCCAGGTCAGATAACGACAATATCGATATCGTTGATTACATGGGGCATGGCGACATACATGCCACCTATCGCGAAAAAGGCGGGCGCGAATTTTCGCTGACCGCACGCCGCAATTTCAATACCGGCCATGGTGCATTGCAAGCCAGCCTTGCCATGCCTATTACGACCAATCTAAAGGCTTATTTGCAAATGTTCTCGGGATATGGCCAGAGCCTGATTGATTATAATCATTCGCAAAAATCAATTGGTGCGGGATTCATGGTTGATTTCTGATTGTTTTGATTGCAGTCTTTTGTCCCTGCAAGGCTGTGCATTATTTACGGCCAGGCATGCACGCTGACATATCTTTTACCTGTTTTACAGGCGCAAAGATATGTCCAGCCTCCCTCCTTAACGCATCCGTCGGGTAGTTTCCCTGGCAATCAGTTCCAGACCAGGCAAAGTCGTATCGACTTCATTACCCGCAATCAGGCCCAGCAGGGTCTTGGTCGCGAGCAGCCCCATGTCGTACAGCGGCTGGTGGATGGTAGTCAGCGGTGGCGTGGTATACAGTGAACTGGGCAAGTCATCGAAACCTATCAGGGAGATATCTTCCGGCACGCGTATGCCCTTGCGGTACAGGCCCAGCCTGACACCATAGGCAGAAAGATCGTTGGCCGCAAACACCGCGCTGAATTGTTGCTGGGTTTCCAGCAAACGGTTAATCGCCAGCAAGCCACTTGCCTCATGGAAGTTACCCTCAGCCACCAGGTTTTTTTCAAATGGAATATTGGCTTCACGCAGGGCATTTTGATAGCCCTCTTGCCGCTCTGCAGCATCTGTATTATTTGCCGGCCCAGTAACAAAGGCGATGCGCCGGTGACCCAGCTCGATCAAATGCCGGGTTGCCAGATAAGCGCCATGGACATTGTCGAGCTTGAAACCAACCGCAGTCTTGCTATTGAGGCTGCGGCCAGTCGCGACGATGGGTTTATCCAGGGCAAATTCCAGCACTTTTTTATCGGCGATACGGCCAGACAGCAAGATGATGCCATCCACTTTGCGTGCCAGTAAAAGCTTGATGCGGGAAGCCTCTTCGTCAGCATTCCAGTGCCCGCTAACGATCACCGATGCATAGCCAGTACCCTTCAAGCCATCATCGACTCCGTGCAGGGTTTCATCAAAGAACGGGCTGGAGATATCCTGCACGACGATGCCTATGGTCATGGAGCGACCACTTTTCAGCCCTTGCGCCAGCTGATTGGGCTCAAACTTCATTTCTGCGATGGCAGTTTCTACTGCCTTGCGCTTGTCATCAGAGACCTTGGCCGTGCCATTCAGGATGCGCGATACCGTGCTGGGCGACACACCCGCCTCACGCGCAACATCCAATAAGGTGACTGGCTCGTTTTTTCTTTTCGTTCTCTCAACCACGCAATGCCTTCCCAAGCAGGGTAATTATTTTAGTATTGACAACTTGTCTTCACAATTCAGTGAAAAGCTTTTCACAATTAGCATATCATGGATTTTTGTGCTTGCGCTGTGGTTTTACCTTGCCAACCACAGAGGCATGGTATTGAACGCCATCAAGCCCTTCTTGCCAGAACAGAAGGAAGCGGAGATGCCGCCTTGCACAAGTGTTCAACCAGTTTTCTGTGATCAGGCAAGTCAGCCAGGGCACGCTGCGCCATCTGGGCTATCATCTGGAATTCCTGGGTGGCTTCCTGCTCTTGCGGATACACGAATTTGTTATTAGCCATGTCAGTCTGGAACTCCATTCCATATAAAACGAACTGCCAGCTTGATGGCGGATACATTTCCAGGTCTGCAATAAAGTCCATGCGGTGCGGTGGACGGCAGCTCCACATCTTGAGTTTTTCCTGCAGGCTCTGAGGGATGGAGGCCGCATCCCTGTTATCACGCCAGAATGCAGAGTCTGTCCTTTGGCTCAGGCTAAAATGCATTTTGACGAAATCAACGATGCGCTCATAACGCGCTTTCATGTGCTGATTAAACTGGGTTGCCACCGCATCAAATTCGCCATTGAATGGGAACAGATAAGTCAGCAAATACGCCGCTGTTTCTATCAAGCCTATGCCTGAAGATTCCAGCGGTTCGATAAAACCACCGGACAAGCCTATGGCCACACAGTTCTTTATCCATTGAGTTTCGCGATAACCGACATTGAGCTTCAATAACCTGGGGGTCATGCCATCTGCCGCAGGACCTATGTATTGACGCAAAACTTGTTCCGCCCTGGCCTCGTCCGTATGACGACTGGAAAACACATAGCCTATGCCGCGTCTTTGCTGCAATCCTATGTCCCATATCCAGCCTGCTTCCTGCGCACTGGAAATGGTATATGAAGGTATAGGCGCATCTGGCTTTGCATAAGGTACTTGCAAGGCCAGGGCCCTGTCTACAAACAGCACATCATTCAAAGACTTGAATGGGGAGCCCAGGGTCTTGCCTATCAAGCCTGCGCTAAAACCTGTGCAGTCTATGAACAAATCTGCCGCCAGCACCTGACCATCTTGCGTGTGCACGGCAGCAATGGCTCCATCATCATTGAGTTGCACATGCTCTACCGTGCCCAGTATTTGTTTCACCCCGAGTGACTGTCCATGCTCAGACAATAATGCGGCAAGACGGCCAGCATCGAAATGATAGGCATAATTCATCGGCCCCAAAAAGTCCTTGTCGGCAAATCTCTTGGGCCGCGTGACGCATCTGCTATACATTTCTGCATGGTCACGGCATCCGCGAAGGCCGGCTGTTGGCCATCGTGCGCAGCCAGGCCTTTCAACCAGTAAGGTAATAATTCTGGCCCACGCTGGCTGGGATGACTGAAGGGATGGAAGTAATGATCAACGCCTGGGCTACCAGCTGGCCTGACCCAATGATCAAAGCGTATGCCCTGCTTGAATGTGCCATGACACTCCCGGATAAAACGTGCCTCATCTATGCCTATCGCCGCCAGCGTACCGCGTATCGAAGGAAAGCTGCCCTCGCCTACGCCAATAATGCCTATGTCTTTTGACTCCACCAGGCGGATCTGTATGCACTCTCCCTCTTTGGAAGATGACAGGTGTTTGGCCATGAAACATGCAGTCAGCCAGCCAGCTGTTCCACCGCCTACGATCAATACATTTTTTACGGCTTTCATTTGAGCAAGCTCCTCGGTTTAGCTGCGGTCAAGAGTAAATAGCTTCACGGCATACAGGTCTGTTTCAGTAGCAGTAGCAGTAGCAGTAGCAGTAGCAGTAGCAGTAGCAGTAGCAGTAGCAGTAGCAGTAGCAGTAGCAGTAGCAGTAGCAGTAGCAGTAGCAGTAGCAGCAGCAGTATCAGTTGCTCTAACACTGGACAATATCAATGGCAGTGACATGCAAACACCTTGAAAACCAACTGGCTGGACTGCAATCAATTCCAGCTTATTGCAAACCAGTCAGGAATGCAGACTACGCATTGCACAGTGGTTTTCACCTCTATCCGGCTTATATTACAACATTTTGAAAACGTTATCATTTTATGTTTGACACAGAATTCAAGTTTTATGTATTATGAAAACGGTTTCAAAAGCAAATCAAAGAAACACCAATAAGAAAACGTTTTCAAAAACGTCATGGTTTAATCAGAGCAAAAAAACCAATCCAACCTGTAACAGGAGACATATGAAAATCCGCAATCTTGCGACTCGTAAAGTCGCGACCACACCTATACAACTGGCGATCATTACCCTGATCACCAGCATGGGCGCTGCCCACGCGCAAACACAAGCGCCTGCTCCAGCACCAACAAGCGCCAGCCAAGCCAAGGCAAATAGCGAAAGCACGACCATTTCTGAAGTGATCGTCACCGGTACCAAGCGTGCCACGTCACTGCAAAAAACCCCGGTAGCGATCACCGCCATCAATGCCGCAGCACTCGAAGACGCCCATGTGCAAAACGTGCAGGACGTCGTTAATCTGGTGCCAGGCTTCCAGGCTACCGGCCAGGGTGATCACGGCGTCATCACAATGACCATGCGTGGTATCGGCAACGACAGCGCCAAAACCGAGTACGCCGATCCTGAAGTTGCCCTGTTTATCGACGGCATCTATGCACCCCGCCCTGAAGGCGCAACCTCCCTGCTGTTTGACCTGGAAGGCATAGAAGTATTGCGCGGCCCGCAAGGTACTTTGTGGGGACGTAATGCCACAGTTGGCGCAGTCAATATGCAAACCGCCAAACCAAAAATCGGTGAAAGTTCTGGCTCAGTAGAAGGCGGCCTGGGCAGCTACAAGCGCTTTGGCACCCGTGGCGCATTCAATATCCCGGTCAGCAATGAAATGGCACTGCGCTTTGCCTATGCGCATGAAAAGCATGATGGCTATGTCGATTATCAAACGCCGACTATGTTGTCACTGGATAGCCAGAAGGCAGCCTTTGCCACTTACCTCAAAAACGGTGGCACGGTAGTTCCCTTCCAGCCTATCAACTATGCCTTGTTCGTGCAGGATGGCCCTAAATATGGTGCACAAGACCAGACTGCGGCACGTATCAGCATGTTGTGGAAGCCAAACGCGGCCACCAAGATCGATCTGTCTTATGAGAAATTCATAGACCGTGGTACACCATCCATGAACCTGTTGCAAACGCCGCGCGCAGGACAAAGCCACTGGTCAGCCCTGATCGATACAGCGCCCTTCACTGAACGCGACAGCGATGCTATCCGGGGCCGCATAGAATATGCCGTAAACAAGGATATGCAACTGACTTACATCGGTGGTTATTCCAAGTTCAGTGGTTCGTCCCGCTTTGATCAGGACGGTGGTGCCAATGCACCTACCAGCTTTACCTCTGGTGGCAGTATGCAGGCAAACAATACCGTTTCATCCAACTATAAAAACTTTAGCCATGAAGTAGAACTGCAATCCATGGGCACGCGTGATGTAGATTGGCAACTGGGTTTATACTATGGTTCAGAAACCAATGATATCCGTTTTGATATTCCTATCCTGAATGGTACTTACCAGGGTACGGTAGGCTGGCAGGGTTCCTTTATTCAGCCTAAAGAAACAGTAGAAACAGCTGCCGCCTTTGGCCAGGCAACCTGGAATGCCAGCAATGACACACATATCACTGGCGGCCTGCGTTACACCCAGGACAAACGCACGAATGTTGGCGGGCGTGGCTACGGTTTTTCCGGCAAACCCGAACTCAGCCAGTCGGCCATCACACCGAATGTCAATCCAGCGTCTGCCGATTCGAATTTTGCTGCTTACTCTTTCAATGATGGCAGCTACAGCGGCAACAAGGTCACTGGCCTGCTGCGCATCTCGCATGACATAGACAAAGACAATATGGTGTATGGCAGCATCTCCACCGGTTACAAATCTGGTGGCTTGCAAGATGGTGGTAAAACCTATGGCCCGGAAACCCTGACCAACTTCGAGCTTGGTTCCAAGAGCACTTTGATGGGCGGCGCTGTCAGGTGGAATAACGCCCTGTACTATGGCAAGTTCAAGGACTTCCAGTTCAGTGCCCCAGTGACAGCTCCAGATGGCACCCGTGGATTGCAGACATCGAATGCTGACGGCGCAAAAGTGTATGGCTTTGAATCCGAGTTAGCAGCAAAACTGAGCAAGGATGACAAGTTGCAGGTCACTATCGCCATCGCCAAGGCTACTTTGGGAAGTTTGATCGGCGGCTCGAATGACTATGCCTTGCCGGCCTGCAAAATACCTGGCATCAGCAATTGCCTGGATGTATCTGGCAATACCATGCCACATACACCGAAGTTCTCTGCCCAGGTTTTGTATCAGCATACCTTCCATTTGAATGAAGGCACACTGACCCCACGCATCAGCCTGCATTACGAGACTGAAACCTGGCTCAGCGTTTTCAACTATGGCGATGGTGACAAGCAGGAAGCCTATTCCCGCGCTGACTTGGGCTTGCGCTATCAATCCACAGGCAAAGCTGGCTGGTATGCAGACTTCTTTGTCCGCAATGTTGGTGACAACAAAGTCAAGACAAGTGCCATGAATGCCAATGGGCCATGGCAAGCGCAGTACTTGCCACCACGCACCTTTGGCGTCAATGTCGGCATTGATTTCTAAAAGCGCATAGAATCAAACTGGCAATATATGCCCCGGCCCACGCAAGTGGCCCGGGGTTTTTCTTTGTTCGCCCGGAAAACAGACGTTTTAGCATTGTTTAACACAAGTGCAAATCACAAACATTGCATTACGTAAATTCGCCATTAAAATGAATTTTGGCTCAGCAGTATAAAGCTTCCCCCTTGCCATGTATTTTTTAATAACAGGAGATCAAGATGCGAAGAATATTTATCAAATCCTTGCTTGCGCTTGTCGGTTTTTCCATGCTGGCATTGAGCCAGATCTCTGCTGCCGCAGACAAGGGAAGTGCTGATGAAGCAATCGCCCTGGTAAAAAGAGCAGCAGCTTATCTCAAAGAAAATGGCAAGGACAAAGCCTTTGCCGAGTTCAATAATCCCACCGGGCAATTTGTCGTCAAGGATTTATATGTTTTTGTGTACAACACCAATGGCGACGGCATCAACCGTGCCCATGGTGCGAATGCCAAGATGGTGGGCAAGAATTTGCTGGAATTAAAAGACGCCGATGGCATGCCCATTGTCAAAAGTTTTCTCGATGTTGCCAACAGCAAAACAGGTCATGGCTGGGTCGATTACAAATGGCCGAATCCGACGACCAAGCAAATGGAGCCTAAATCGACCTACATTGAGCGCGTAGGCGATGTCTTGATAGGTTGCGGTATTTATAAGTAGCGGTGTCCTGCTGAGGCACGCACGGAAACCTGCCTCAGCATTCTTATCGCGGACTGCCTCAGGCTGATGAGATTTCACGTATCAGTAGAAAGCTGGCACCGCCTTCAAAAGGACTTTGGTATACGCCTCTGGCATTAAGCACACAGGCTGCAACCGCAGCCATTTCCCAGGCATTCACTTTTTCTGCTGCCCATTTGGGCGTGGTCAGGCATGGGTAGTCATGCAATTCACCAAAGTCACGTACTGCCTGCACGCTGGTCCTGACATTTTCAAGTAAATGAAAATTCGCCCAGGCCCACAGCCAGGTATCAGTCTTCGATGAATAAGAACCTATGAAATCTATTTTGGCAATGACAGCGGCTACACCATTATTGGAAAACACCAGTTCGCCACTGGCCTGATCCCAGTCATAACGCTTGTGAGATCCCAGGTCAAATTCTTGATTCAGCTGCGCATTTTTCTTTTGCAAGTCTTCATAGCAGGTATCAAGGAAATCGTTCCATTTTGTGAGAAGCTCCCCATTCATCCTGCCCAGACTGGCAGAACGGGCATCTTCATAGCAGCTGTGACAAAGCAATTTGATGGGCACGAGGTTTTCGTTGCTCTCATTCCATTCTCCTGCAGTCTGGTAATGGGCATCACATACCGCACACCACGCATCCGGCCAAGGGTTGTCGGCATCAGGATAATCGCAATGCCACTTCTGCACGGGTTCGGCGATCAGGTGTTCACATACGTAAGTTGTATGTGCCTTACCATGTTGAGCGCAATCGAGCTCGTCGAATTCATCCAGTTCTTCGCTCATACGAAATTCAGGTTTTCTTGTTTTTTGAAAACCTGAAATTAACAGGAAAATCCAGTTCTGGCTATTTACTTTTGATGGGAAAATGCTCTGTAACTCATTTGCTTTGCAACTGCTTGCTGACAAAATCACGATACCAGTATGCGCTGTCTTTCAGGGTACGCTGCTGAGTTGCGTAATCCAGATACACCAGGCCAAAGCGCTTCGCATAGCCTGAATTCCACTCAAAATTATCCAGCAAACTCCAGTAAAAATAGCCTTGCACATCAACACCTCCGGCGATTGCATCATGCATGGCCTGGAAGTGTAATTGCAGGTATTTGATGCGCTGCTCATCATGCACTTTGCCATTCTCCAGTTTGTCAGCAACGGCCATGCCGTTTTCAGTGATGTAAATCGGTGGCAAGGCCGGATATTCGGCACGCAGTTTCAACAATAAATCTGTCATGCCTGAGGGGTAAACTTCCCAGCCCATATCACTGAAACCGAGCTTGCCTTCCGGCTGCTTGGGTGGATTGTCGGTACTGACAAAAGCACGGAAATAATAATTCACACCAAGAAAATCCAGAGGCTGGCGAATGATATCCATGTCTTCTGCATGCACATGAAACTTGCTCATATCCATGCGGTCCAGCGCCTTTTGTGGATAAGTTCCTTTGAAGATCGGGTCCATGAACCATTGTACAGAACGTGCATATTCCCATTCTGCCTGGGCAATGTCCGCAGTTGAGTCGGTGGCTGGCATAGCTGGCCACTGATTCAGGACTATGCCTAGCTTGGCCGGACAATTGATGGCGCGCATGGCTTGCAGAGCCAGGCCATGCGACAGCAAAAGATGGTGCGACACCTGTATCGATAGTGCAGTATCCGCCACGCCGGGTGCGAACTGAGCATTGCCATAACCAAGATTGGCAGTACACCAGGGTTCATTATGAGTAGCGATGCTGGCAAGGCGATGACCATAGCGGCGCGCAATTTCTGCTGCATATTCGGCAAAGCGCAGGCAAGTATCGCGGTTGAGCCAGCCACCCAGGTCTTGCAAGCCCTGGGGCAAATCCCAGTGATACAAAGTCAGGTGGGCCGCTATGCCATGCTCTTCCAGCTTATCCAGCAAGCGGGAATAAAATTCGAAGCCTTTTTCATTCCAGTCACCATAACCCAGGGGCTGCACCCGTGACCAGGATACGGAAAAACGATAAGCCTTCAAGCCCAGGCCGGCAATGATACCTACGTCTTCAGCATAGCGATGGTAATGGTCACAAGCCACGTCGCCGGTGCTGCCGTCAATGATAGTCCCAGGCGTGTGGGTAAAGGTATCCCAGATGGAAGGGCCACGGCCATCAGTGGCTGCGGCCCCTTCTATCTGATAGGCACTGGTGGCAACGCCCCAGGTAAAAGCAGGGGAAAACTCGGGCATCGTTGATGGATTAGTCATGGTCTCTTTTTTGGATAAATTTGCATGCTGCTTGTGGCAAGCATGCATACTGTTCTTATAAGTTGTCATGCTTCATTGCTCAGGAATTGACTACAAGCCGTCCTCTTGCAAACACCGGGCCCAAACCCAGGTGTCAATGCAGCATGCATTTATTTGAAACCGTTTTCAAATTATCGTAAAAAATGATTTTTTGCTCATTAATCAAGGTAGAAACGAAAATCGCTGCTCACACCTCAAAACAATCAACATGAAGATTATTTGAACAAATTATTGAAAACGTTTTCACAAATGGGAATTTATCACCGGATATGTAGGCTGTCAACGCCAGACTTTCGCAAACTGTATTCATCCCTCTATAAAATTGTGAACCAGCTTCAAAAATGCAGATTTTGTCATGCCGCATGCTGCATATCTCCAATGTCTGCACTGAAATCAATTTCACTCGTAACCCCCTGTTTCTCTGCTGAGAATACAACACGATTTCAATTCAAATACCTGAGTCACCATTGCCCGGCTGACGCTGTAAACAAGACGTTCTCCATAGGAATCAAGCTATCAATCCGGGAAGATTTTCAGTATCCGTTTATATTTTTTTGCGAATGCAATGCTCCGTTTTAAAAATTCATGTTATTCTGCGCTTGAAAAGGTTTTCATAAATGATGACCGGTTCCAATTAAAACTATTAACGAGACAGCCTGCCAACTCATTTGTCATTCATGACTGGTCATATCCTCCACAAAGAGGATTCTGTACTGGCAGATAACAAGTGAGCATCATTTCATGCATCGCTCCATGACGGGCTATGCAGAAAGGAAAACCGGCAGGCATGCCGCCTACTTATAAAGAAGCGTGCAGCCCATGATTACTGAGACAGAAGTCAATATTCCGCCGGTAAATCCGGTCAGAAGGTCGCCCTTGTACTGGGTGCCAACCACTTACTTTACGATGGCGCTGGCCTATATGATGCTGACCAATGTCAGCGCCATCATGTTCAAGAACATGGGCATGGACAATGGCAAGGCCGCTGAATATGCGAGTTACCTGATTCTCGCCTATACCATCAAGCCTCTGTTTGCGTCTTTTGTAGAAATGTACAAGACCAAGAAATTCTTTGTCATTTGCACGCAACTGATCATAGCCGTCGGCTTTGTCGGTGTCGCGCTGGTCATGTCACTGCCGAACTACATGCTGATACTGATGAGCCTGTTCTGGATCATTTCCTTCCTCGGAGCCACCCAGGATATTGCGGCTGACGGCGTGTATGTCACCTCACTGAACAGCAAGGCACAGTCCCTGTATTGCGGCATCCAGAGTCTGAGCTGGAATATAGGCCCCATCGTGGCGGCAGGTGGCCTGGTGTATTTGAGTGGCAAGTTGCATACCGATTTTTTCCATCATGACCCCAAGGTATTTGGTGCAGACTGGATGGATGCCTGGCGCATCATTTTCCTCATCGTCGCTGGAGTCATGGCCCTGATGGCAGCATGGCATCTGCGCACCATGCCAGACGGTGCGAAGGCAGAAAACACACCTGCCAATGTGGGTGAAGCCCTGTTCATCTTGCGCGACTCTTTCATCACCTTTTTCCAGAAACGCGATGTCTGGCTGATGATCGCTTTCGCCTTCCTGTTCCGTCTCAGTATAGGCTTCCTGGAAAAAATCGGCCCTTTCTTCATGGTCGATCCCGTCAGCAAGGGTGGACTGGGTTTATCGAATGAAATGCTGGGGCTGACCTATGGCACGTATGGCCTGATCGCCGTTTTGCTCGGCTCCTTGCTCGGCGGCTGGTTTGTCGCCAAGCGTGGTTTGCAACCGACGCTTTTCATACTCTGCTGTGCAGTGAATATCCCGAATGCCAGCTTTTTGGTCATGAGCATCTTCCAGCCAGAAAGCCTTTGGCTAATCACCGCTGGCGTTGCTATCGAAAAATTCTTCTTTGGCTTTGGCTCCGTCGGTTTCATGATCTACCTGATGCAGCAGTTAGCCCCCGGTAAATACACGACGACACACTACGCCTTCGGCACCGGCCTCATGGGCCTGTGTATGATGGTCACCGGCGTCATCAGTGGCCACTTGCAGCAATTACTGGGATATACAAATTATTTCATCTTCGTCATGCTGGCCACTATCCCCTCATTTGCGGTATGCTGGTTTGCGCCCTTCCATCATAAAGAAGGGCAAACAGAAAACTGACATGCAGTACACAACAAAATAAAGGCGGCTCGTCCCAACCGTTCACGCTTTAAAGTAACAAGTCCCCCACTTTCAATGCCGCCTTGCGCGGCATTTATTTTTTTGGGCTGTGGATAGACCGGATGAACTCATCTGACATTAGACGATTCGCCGTGCATTCACGAATATAAATCAAGGTCGCATTGATGTTGCTGCTGGGTTTGACGTTGCAGTTGGGTTTGACTGTCCGCAGTTCGCATGTGTCGATGCCGTTTGTGCGGTACAGAAAATGGATTAAGAAGGGCCGCTGTTTGAAGTGTAGCAGGGGTTTCGTGCAACATGCTTTGCGCTGACAACATCTAAGCCGCTTGCAAGCGGCGCAGTGGAATCGACGCCTGGGTCGCCTTTTGGCGAAGCAAAAAGGTGTGTAGCTGCCGGTCTACCACCGGCCTGCAATCGCAAATTACGTATGCGGATTTAAAAAATCTAATCCATAAAATCCCTCAAACCTGAAATTAATAGACCTCTCGGTACACTACGAACGCCACTGGATTCCAGCCAAAAGCACGCTGGAATGACGTTATATAGATTGCAGTCATGCGCTGCTCAATCAGCCAAATGAAGCCAGACGCTCTTCGACTTCAAATCAGAGCGATTTGACGAATAACATAAAACCACAATAATCCTTAGTGCCTCAACCAGCCCCCCATTGCACAAACATAAATACTCAAAGCCTCGATATAAGCAAACCGCATATACCCCAGCAATTTTCCAAACTATGGCTATACTATCCCCATACTTGCCACTTTGACCTCAAAACTAGTTTTACCCAAATGCAAGTAAATCATTTTCCAACTATGCTTAGTTGGAAAAATTCCTTAGCCTCAGGAGATGAAATAGCTAGCATAGCTGCCTCATAAACAAATGCTAAACCTGTCGCAACATATCGTATGCACCCAGGAGCACACTAAGATGACAAAACAAACTGATCCCGCAGTACTTGCGTTGATTGGCAATACGCCCATGGTCAAGGTTACCCGCTTTGATACAGGGCCATGTGAATTATTCCTCAAACTGGAATCACAAAACCCTGGCGGCTCCATCAAGGACCGCATAGGCAGGTCCATGATAGAAACTGCAGAACGCGAAGGCCGCTTGCAGGCATGTGGCACCGTAATCGAGGCAACGGCTGGCAATACTGGCCTGGGCCTCGCACTGGTAGCACGCGCCAAGGGTTACCGCGTGGTGCTGGTGGTACCAGACAAGATGTCCACAGAAAAAATCCTGCATTTGAAAGCCATGGGTGCAGAAGTCCACATCACCCGCTCGGATGTAGGCAAGGGCCACCCTGAGTATTACCAGGACTATGCGGCCCGCCTGGCCAAAGAGATACCCGGCTCCTTCTTTGCCGACCAGTTCAATAATCCAGCCAATCCGCTAGCGCATGAAACCACGACGGGGCCAGAAATCTGGGCACAGACTGACCATAAAGTCGATGCCATCGTCGTTGGCGTAGGCTCTGCCGGTACCCTGACGGGCCTGACACGTTATTTCAACAAGGTCCAGCCTGAACTGGAATTCGTGCTGGCCGACCCCAAGGGTTCCATCCTTGCCGAGTACATAGAAACAGGCAATGTCAATGAAGTCAGCGGCTCCTGGGCGGTCGAAGGCATAGGTGAAGATTTCATCCCCGGCATTGCCGACATGAGTTCGGTCAAGCATGCCTATACGATTGATGATGCAGAGAGCTTTGGTACGGCACGTGAACTGCTGCGCGCAGAAGGCATACTGGCAGGCTCTTCGACTGGCACCCTGCTGGCCGCCGCCCTGCGCTATTGCCGCACCCAGACCACACCCAAGCGCGTGGTCACTTTTGTCTGCGACACTGGCACACGCTATCTGTCCAAGGTGTATAACGACAACTGGATGACAGACCAGGGCTTGCTCAAGCGTAAAAACTATCACGACCTGCGCGATATCATCAGCCGCCGTTACGATGAAGGCGGCGTCATCAGCGTGAACGCCAGCGACACCCTGATGGTGGCTTTCAACCGCATGCGCAGTGCCGATATATCACAACTGCCTGTCATACGCGATGGCGCGATTATCGGTATCATTGATGAATCAGACCTGCTGTTGAAAGTATCTGCCGATGCCAGCCTGTTCCGCAGTGCAGTGGAAGACACCATGACCAGCCAGATAGAAACCCTGGCACCAGATGCCAGCATCGCTGCATTACGCGCAACACTGGGCCGCGGCCTGGTCGCCATCATTGCAGCCGATAAACCGGAAAAGCAGTTTTATGGCCTGATTACCCGCTTTGACCTTCTTAACCATATGCGCAGGACACTTTCATGAGCTATCCCGAATACAAGAAGCCTACCCATCCGCAAGCCTTTGGCACGCGTGTCATCCACGCCGGGCAATTCCCCGACCCGGTTACCGGCGCCATCATGCCGCCTATCTATGCGACATCCACCTTCGTGCAGGACAGCCCTGGCGTCCACAAGGGCCTGGACTATGGCCGCTCGCACAATCCTACCCGCTGGGCGCTGGAACGTGCCGTAGCTGACCTAGAAGGCGGCGCGCAGGCATTTGCCTTTGCCTCTGGCCTGGCAGCGATTGCCACGGTGCTGGAAATCGTCGACAGTGGCGCTCATATCATCGCCGGCGATGATATGTATGGCGGCAGCTACCGCCTGTTTGAACGCGTACGCAAACGCAGCGCTGGCCTGCAGTTCACGTATGTGGATATGACCAAGCCAGAAGAAGTGCTGGCTGCGATACGCCCTGACACCAAGATGCTGTGGGTAGAAACACCAACCAACCCCATGCTGAAACTGGCTGATCTGCGGGCGATTGCAAAAATCTGCCGCGAACACAATATCATCGCCGTAGCTGACAATACCTTTGCCAGCCCCAAGGTACAACGTCCGCTGGAACTGGGTTTCGATATCGTCGTCCATTCCATGACCAAATACCTGAATGGCCACTCGGACATCATCGGTGGTGTTGCCATCGTTGGTGGCGAAGCACATCAGGCTGACTGGCGCGAGCGTCTGGGCTTTTTGCAAAACTCCGTTGGTGCGATCGCCGGCCCCTTCGACAGCTTCCTGGCCTTGCGTGGCATCAAGACCCTCAATATCCGCGTTGAACGCCATAACTCAAATGGCCTGGACCTGGCACGCTGGCTGGAAAAACAGCCCAAGGTCAAGAAGGTGTATTACCCAGGTCTGGAAAGCCACCCGCAACATGAACTGGCCAAGCAGCAGATGGATGGCTTTGGCGGCATCATTTCCATAGAACTTGATACCGATCTGGCAGGCGCACGCCGCTTCCTCGAACGTTGCGAAGTATTCGCTCTGGCTGAGAGCCTGGGCGGCGTGGAAAGCCTGATAGAACATCCGGCCATCATGACGCATGCAACGATCCCGGCAGAACAAAGAGCCAAGCTGGGCATTACAGATTCATTCATACGCCTGTCGGTAGGCATAGAAGATGTGGAAGACTTGAGGCAGGATTTGCAGTCTGCGCTGGATGCAGTCTGATATGCGGTTTAATTAAGCAGCAGTTCACAAGCCCGGTGTCAATAACCGGGCTTGTCATGCTTTATTCGCGATACCAGTCCGGCAAGAAAGTCTTGCTACCGCTGACTAACTGATACTTGCCTTTGGCTTCATCAAAGCGATACACCATACTTGAGCGTGGCGTACTGGGAATGACTTCATAAGTTGTATAAGGCTCACCACCTTCATCAGCACTGGAGATTTCTTCATGCGCAATTTCACGGTACTCAACCATCCTTGCATTTGAACTCAATACGATTTCACCGGGCATGGATTTTCCTGGCTTGATCTGGAGTTTGACTTTGATATCCAGGCAATTACCGGACTTCCCATCCCTGTCATTCAGGCGCAGGCGTTCAGGTTTACCTAAGCCCTTCTTCATGCGCGCAAGACAATCTGCATTATTGAACGCATTTATGGAAGATAAAAAATCCTCATTTTCAGCCAGCATGCTGATGAGCTGATGTTGTCCCAATTTGTACAACCTGGTCCATGCACTTTTTTCCTGATGCTGGTGGCCACCATATTCAAGCAGCAGCCCTTGCGTGGATGTCGCCAGATCAACAAGTTTAACAAGCTTGATTTCATGCTTGGACAACAGGGTATCAATCTCATCCTGCCTGGCTTCGAGCAACCATTTTTCTCCGTCGCGCTTGAACCAGTAGGCAGCAAGTACGTCGCGGCTGACCTGATCGACACTGGTCGGTGTCGCCTTGACCAGCATCATTGCCCTGTCTTCAGCCAGTTTAAAAACCTTTACCGGCTCCAGCTCCATGCCTTTCTTTGAGATGTCACCATCCTGGATTTTCAATATGGGTGGTTTGACGATGGAGTTTTTCCCCTCTTTTTGCCAGCCTTTGAAAACCAGCTTCATCAGCGCCTCAGGCTCCAGAGTATCGGCATATTCTGTCTTGGAACAGGCAGTCGCAAACAAGAGCATGGACAATAATATGCATCGCAAGAAATAAGACACTGACACCATCCCAGACAAAGAAAGCGACAATTCTAGCTGAGGGGTTTTATTGCATACAGACGCTTCACGTCTGCTTACAATTTTGCAACCAGGAAATTCAGGCAGGCGTTAAAGAAGTATTGCGGCGTTGCCAGAATGGCTGATCAGCCCAGCGCTGCTCTTGCTCGTACCACACACGCAGATGATGCAGATAGGCAGCCTGTATGGAGTTCAGTTCAGCTATATAGCCAGCTTGTGCGTCAGCATCATAATGAGACACAGCTTCTGCTGCAGCGAGACCGGTGTACAAAGCATTAAAAATGCCCTGTGAAGATAGAGGATCAAAACTCAGCGCGGCATCGCCGATAGCCAGCCAATTGGAACCGGCAAACTGTTCCAGCACTGCAGTATGGGCAGCACAATATCCATGCTGCTGTCCCGGTACAAAACCATATTCATCAAGACAGGCTGTCAATTGCGGATTCTGACGCAGACGCTGCAATAGCCCTTGCTGATGATTGCAGGCTGCCGCTGCTGGTAAATCGGCATCAGTGTAGAACGCCACAATGCGGCCCTGCCCTGGCAAGGATGAGCTATACCACCAGCCGCCAGCTTCGGCACTGATGTGGCTTGAGCCTGCTGTATTGTCAGTGTCCCTGCCTACCAGCCAGCTGCACACCAGTTTATCCGTGGCTTTGCGGGCTATGCCCAGTTGCCGTGTCAGTAGTGACTTTCTGCCGCTGGCATCGATCAGCATTTTAGTTTCTACCTGCACCGTCTTGCCTTGCACGGCGATGACAGCATCCCAATATTCAGCATTGCTTTTTGCCGGTGCAAAAGACAGCAGCTTGCTTTGCCTCAGCAAAGCTGCACCCCGCTCTTGCGCGACATCCTGCAACCAGCAATCAAAACGGTGGCGATCGAGATACCAACCATGCCCATCGAGATTGCGCATGGCATCCTGCTCTGTTGCCAGATCACTGCCCCATTGACTGATATTCAAATGCGCAGGCTGATGGCCTTGCTGCAAAAATGCTTCATACAATCCCATGTCAGCCAGCAGCTTACCGGCTGCGGCTGGCAGGGATTCACCTATGCGCATGGCTGCTGCTGGTGATGCTTCCAGCATCACTACTTTTTGAAATGGCGCCAGGTTCAGGGCAAAGGCAGAGCCCGCAGGCCCTGCCCCCAGTACCAAGGCATCTATCTGCAAAGTTCCCACGTCTAACGATGCAGGCCACGCGGGAAGCGGCGTACTTTTTCTATCGTCATGATATCGACAGATTCAGCATTCGTCACTTCTGCCGCCCCTACCCTTGCATGCTCATCATGTGCGACATGCTGAGCATTTGGTGCAGGCATGTCGGCGATAGGTATGTGCTGGTCTTCGACTTCAAACTCCGCCGGGAAGTGTGCATGATCAGATGGGCCGGGATGCACTTCCACCACACCGAGATGATCAAAATGATGAATCATATTATTGATCTGGTCGGTATAACTGGTGCTGCCCAGCGGGTTGATCCACGAGGCACGGTTGGCGAATGCGGCCAGCCTTTCACCCAGCGGTTTTTTCTCATCCATGACGACGGCATAGTTTTGCTTGGTCAAAACCTGATTGGGCACGCGGGCTGGCCAGAAGCTCGGTACATAAGGGTCATAAGACTTATCGTAACCAGAGCGGCAGCTTGCAGTATCCGTCTGCCATGGCACAGCCATCCAGCGTGTGATGCCGCCCGCCTGCTGGCCGTACAAGGGGCCATTAGGTATAGTAACGCCATCGCTGGTCAGTATCTCACCCAGGCCAGGCGCAATCCAGCCATCGACGGCATGAGCAAAGCGGAAGGGTGCCATATACATGGTGCTGGCACGCACTGGCCAAGTCATTTCACAACCTGGGTGAAAGGCATCGGCCAGACAAAAGTCCAGCGCTGCCTGCGTCAGGGTGTCGCCTTGCTGCTCCAGCGGCACCTGGTCTATACGTTCAGCATGTTTGCGATCAGGGTCGTAGTCTTCTACAAAATTGCCTTCTGCCCATTCCATCAGCATGGCCAGTTGAGTCGCCGTCAGCGAGGCATTTTGCCTTGGCGTTTGCGCAGCGGGGATAGCCATGGCATCACCATACAACCACGGCCAGGGCTTGGGTGACCAGGCATCGACTTCATAGTTGCGGAACTGGTTGGCGATGGTACGGCGCAATTCTACATAGGCGGTATTGGTACTCGCCAGGCGCGACAATGCCTGCGCACTCGTGAGGTCCACCATGCCCTTCCAGCCAAAACCTGCATTGAAGCCAGCATTCACCCATTGCAAACCATGCAGGCGCTCAAACAGGGGCAGGATATCGAAAGTAAAGCTGGGCCGCTTTGGTTTGGGCAAGGTACCGGCAGTGATGGCAACATCGCGCATCAAGTCCCACATGGTACGCACGGATTTTCTTTGTGGCGCATAGTTGGGAGGAGCAACCACGACCCAGGACGGCTCCACCATCAATTCCAGACCTTCATAGACAACCTTGGCATTGATGGGTCCGTCAGAAGTATCATCATGCCAGCCTTCATTATTGGCAAAGGTGATGGCGCGGCTATTATCGTAAGAGGCTGATACACCATGCCCACCCAGTACAATCAAACGACCTTGCTCATCAGTGAAAGCCTCGCCCAGATATACAGGCTTGCCCATGAATTTGCCATCATCAAAACGCTGCGGTTTGGATTTTTTACCGCTGACTTTTCTTTGCTTGGGCGTAATGGACAACATGGTCCTGTCGGGCACTGCCGCATTGCGCAAGGTGGTTTGCGGTGCAGATGCGGCTTCTGGAATATCCAGCGCCAGCTGGAAGCCATACCATGCTGACTTGGTATTGGCGAGTTGCACCTGCCACTCTACTTTTGCATTGTCGGCATTCAGTTCCTTGACGATCTCGCCTTTGGCATTCACACCATACACTCGGAACCTGGCACCCTGGCGTTTGAGTTTTTTATGGGCGTCACGGTAATAGCCTGGTGCCTCTGGTTTTGGATAAGGTACTTCTGGCCCCAAAAACCATTCCTTCTCACTGGTGCCTACACGTGCGACGCCTATGGAGGGATAAATCACGGCCTTGACGATGCAAGTGTCTTTGACGACTGGTTCTGCTTTTGCCTGCGCTACTGCGTGAAAGGGGCAGCCCGCAGTCGGGGAACGCGGTTCACGCGGGTCTTGCAGGCTTTGCCCATTGGCTTCATGCCTGGCATCTGCACCTGCTGCATACACGACCTTGCGGGCTTCAGCGATGGAACCCACTGGTGCCTGCTCTGGCGGCACGCGCCAGATATTGAAGGCCAGGCCCTGGCCATATTCAGACTGTCCACGCACGCTGATATCCTGCTGCGGCAAGATCAGAGTGGCGACATGAATGAAAGGGCTTTCTGATTCTGGCCATTCCACCGTTGCTTCATCCAGCGGCATGGTCTTGGGATTGGTACGCAGTTGCACCATGAAGCGGAACTGGTATTCACGCTTGGCCAGGCGATTGCACATATCAACGGCCAGGTAATCGCGTTCATCATTCGGCACATTCTCTGGTGGTGTCACTGGCTCCAAGCGGTATTTGACGTATTCTTTTTTCCCGGCCTGGAAAGGCAGAATGGCCCAGTAAGTCGTGGTCAGGGTACTGCCCTCGACCTTTTCCATCTGGTCCAGTATTTTTGCAGTCTTGGGATGTTTTTTCAGATAGCCGGGATAATCCTGCGCAACCACGCCAGCATAAGTAAACTCCACCATCTCCTTGGCATTATCGACAAAGAAGACCGGGAAGTTTTGCATGATGAAGTCAGCCGTGTCGCCATCATCACCCAGCGCCTTGGGGCCGGGCACGCCAAACAGTTTGATACCTATCCCCAAAGTCGAATATAGGTCAGGTGAAGTTGGTGTGGTGTCACTGGAAAACCTGACCCAGGCGTCCAGGCTCTCATGCGCAAAAACGCCGACCTTGAGTTTGGCAGGTATCTTCTTTTCCATGACCAGCCTGGCGCTGGCAACCCCATGCAATTTACGGAACACCGCACGCTCCGCCGGACGCTGGCCGAGTCTGATACGGTTTCCCTGTGCTATCCCAACGAACATCTCGGTCAAGCGCTCAGGTGCCTGATTGGCCTGGTCAAAACATGGCGGAATGGGGTCTTGATCTTTGCTCATACACTGTCTCCCTTTTTGTACTGAATGCGCAATTGCCAGCTTTAGTTTTGGCTGGTGCGCATTATTGATGCGGACATTTGCCCGCAACTCACCACAACGCGCAGCAATGCTCATTGTTTTAAATTACGGGCAAACATGAAAATCAGGAATGCAGGATGATTATTTGATAATATTAAATTTTCGTCAAGTTTAGATGCGTGCAGAAGTGCACTTTTGACAAAACTTGACGATGTTGGTTTGGGGCATTAGTTCAAAACGCCCCAAACTAAAGATGGAGGAAAAACTATTTTGCTCCGACTTCACCCGTCATGAGGCGATTGAAATAGACCGTACCCTGACCTTTGCGCAAGCCATACAGTTGAGCCGGGCGATTGCTGCCCAGACGCCATTTGCCTGGCAACTCTTCGAGGAAATCACCTTCCCGGATGCGCTTGCGAAACGCGCTCTTATCGACCAGTCGCCCTAGCAAGACCTGGTACACACGCTGCAGCTCAGACAGCGTGAACTCTTCCGGCAACAAATGCGCAGGAAGGGATGTGTATTCCACCTTGTTGCGCAGGCGCTGGACTGCCACATCGAGTATCTGCGCATGATCAAAGGCCAGCTTGGGCAGGCCCTCATCCGAATCGACCGGGCACCAGCGCACAGCATCAGCATTGCCGCCATGGCTGAGCGTGATGCGGTCAGAAGAAATCAGGGCAAAGTAAGCAAAGGTAGTAGACCAGCCACGCGGATCACGGTTGCGGCTGCCAAAGCCCTGGAGTTGCTCAAGATAAGGCGCCTCCACCCCGGTTTTTTCCTTGAGCTTGCGCAAAGCAGCACCATCAAGATCGACATCATTGTGGATATCAATAAAGCCACCAGGCAAACTCCACTGCCCCTTGCAGGGATGATCGCCACGTTTGACCAGCAAGACTTGCAGAGCCTGGTCCCTGATCGTGAAAATCACCAGATCCACACTCGTCAAAGGCACATCATAGTCATGGATATTGTAATTGAGCAGAAATTCTTTTTCGCTTTGCTTAGCAGTCGCCATGCTTTTCCCCTGAGTATTCAATACCGCCATTGTAAGCGATAGCTGGATTTAGTACAAATCCGTCACTAAGTTCGTAAATATTTAAAACTAACTTAGTTGAAATTTACAACAAAGTATCTTATATTATAGTCAGGACGAAACAAAACCGAGAACGATATGGAACTCAATAACTACGGTGCAGGCGTATTTGGCATCAAAAACTTTATCACTGAAGAAGAATGCGAACGCATGATCTTTACCAGTGAACAAATGGGCTATGAAGAAGCCATGATACAGACTGGCACAGGCATGCGTATGTATAAAGATGTGCGCAATAATGACCGCGTCATCTTTGATGACAAAATCCTGGCAGCAGCGATCTTTGAAAGAGCAAAACTGTTCCTGCCTGCAGAATTAAAGGAATGGACTTTGCTGGGCCTGAATGAGCGTTTTCGCTTTTACCGGTATGAAGAGGGGCAGTATTTTAAATGGCATAAGGATGGCAATTATGCCCGCAATGAAGATGAAGTCAGCTTTTTAACTCTGCTGATTTATCTCAATGGTGACTACACTGGCGGCAGCACATCCTTTCGCTGGGAAACCATACAGCCAGAAAAAGGTATGGCGCTGGTTTTCCCGCACATGATGTTGCATCAGGGTGCCCCTGTGGAAAGCGGCGTCAAATATGTCTTGCGCACGGATGTCATGTACCGCAAGGCTGCAGCTACAAATGCACCTGCAGCATAATGGCAGGCAATCACATGGAAGTGCATGACCATGGTTCAGGCGTGCATAGCATCAAAGGCTTTTTGACTGAAGAAGAATGCAGGCGCATGATAGCTTGCAGCGAGCAAATGCAGTATGAAAAAGCTGCTATACAGGTCAAAACCGGGATAAGCGGGAAAGATCAGGTGCGCAATAATGACCGCATCATTTTCGACGACACCATGCTTGCAGCGTCGATTTTTGAACGCGCCCGCATGATGTTGCCGGCGCAATTAAAGGAATGGAAGTTGTCAGGCCTGAATGAGCGCTTCCGTTTTTATCGCTATCAAGCTGGCCAGTATTTCAAATGGCATCATGATCTCAATTTCAAAAGAACAGAAGCCGAAAGCAGCTTCTTTACCTTGTTGATTTATCTGAATGCAGATTATGCAGGCGGCCATACTGCATTCCGCTTTGCCGACATCAAACCTGAAGCTGGCATGGCGCTGCTTTTCCCTCACTTGATACCGCATCAGGGCGCTGCTATTGATGCTGGCATCAAATATGTCTTGCGTACTGACGTGATGTACAAGAAGATGGCAGAATGTCATTGAGAGGATAGACGCAATAGGTTGCGTCGGATAAAACCTCAGTGGATATCTGCCATTTTTACACCAGGAGTTTGCCAGGCATGGTCGTCAATCAATTCAAATTGAAGTGTTTAGCCGGACTGTTTTTCCTGGTCCATTTATGTGCACAAGCAGGCGGCAGCGATACCGCAACGGCAAATGCAACACGCTTAAAACAACTAACAGCAGCAGAAACTGAACTACGGGAAGCTGAGGTCAAAACTTACCGCGATGATAAAGCGAAACGTTTAACGCTTAATTCCAGATATATGACTTTAGGATTGATGCGCTCAATGGTGGGTGATATTGATGGTGCGGTTGCTGCATTCAATCGAATGCCTGTTGAAGACGCTCCAGCGACAAGCAGTGAATTCGACAGCATCAATAATGCTAAGGCTGAAGATGCTATTACCGCCATCGTCCGCGAAGCCCAAAAAACACAGGTAGTCATTTTAAACGAAGCACATCATGTGCCCATGCATAGAGCATTTGCAATGAAGCTGGCACGGGAATTAAAGAAAGCAGGTTACACCTACCTGGCCTGTGAAGCTTTCTATATGTATGACGACTTCCCTTTGCAAAAACAATACGTCAGCGAAAAGGCGGGAATTTTAACTAAAGAATCCACGTATGCTAATTTCTTGCGAGATGCCATGCACGATCAATGGAAGTTTGTCAGCTACGAGCCAGTTAATGGACCGCGTGAATCAGGCATGGCGAAGAACCTGGTGCAAAAAATCTTCAGGCAAGACCCAAAGGCAAAAGTCCTCATCTATGTAGGCTATGGTCACGCCTATGAATTTCCGGTAACAGAAACTGATGATGACAAATCCAAAATGGCGGCGCAATTAAAAAGGCTGACGGGTATCAATCCACTGACGATAGACCAGACCGCCATGTATGAGCATGTTGATTCAACACGGCAAAGCAAGTTGTATAAAGCTGCTGTTGCCAGGATGGTGCAAGATAAACCCTTTGTTCTCAAATCTGGCGGGCAACAATATTTGAAACTGGGCATCGACAATAAGCTCGTCGATATGCAGGTCATTTACCCTGCATATTCCACCAACACCGTCACTGGCAGAGCCAGTTGGCTGGGGACACTGGCGGGTTTTACAGCCACAGAGATTCCAAAAGAATTACTACCGGTCACAGGGCGCCGCCTGATCTATGCCTACCACAAGTCAGAACCGGCAGATGGCATGCCTGCCGATGTAGTGATGGTGCAAGCAGGAAAAACGCCGCCTAAATTGATGCTGCCACCGGGCGAGTTCCGGTTTGCTTTTGAAGATTAAATCATCTCAGGAACGCAACCGGCATCAGGACTTCTTAAAGTGACCGATTGCCTTATTCCACTCTCCGAGATCAAGCTGATACAGATCAAACAGACCTTGACGAACTTTTACAGTCAGGACTTCATCAATATTTTTGCTGCACCAGTACTTTCTGGCATGGTAAGGATATTCAATCACGGGAAGATTCTTGTCTTCAGGCAGCAAATTGAGGCAACTCGCATCGCGATGATATCTGGCTTCCAGCAAAGGACCGCCCACCAGTTGATTAATGCGAATACCGCCTACATAGCTGCTAACGCCAAACACCAGCCCGCTCAGGATCGCCAAGCCAATGACATTACTACGCGGGATGAAAGCGTGTTTGCTTGCCTTGAACATTAAGCCCATCAGCACGACCGCAAAAGTCGCGCCAAAAACAATATGTGGCAAAAAATAATGGAGGTTAAAGAAGGCATATTCTTCATGTTGCAACATCGTATCGACGAAGCTGTAGGCGATCAAAATTGCAATTCCAAACAATAATTTTTTTGTTGCGGGATGTTTCGTCAAATCGAAATTTGCTTCTACAAGCTGACTATTGGCCGGGTATTTTTCCAGGATTTTTAATTCACGAAAAACTGTCAACAAGTCTGGCTCAGCATTCCCACTATTCAAATTACTGACTGTATTTTGCAACTGCCAATCTTTAAGCCTGATATTCAGGAAACGTGCGCCAGATTGGGGGCGTAACTGAACAAGCTGAAAACGCTCAACATAAGTTGCATCTTTGAGTTCTGTCCAAGCTATATCTTTTTCAAGAAAGCCAAGGATAGCCCATCTACTCTTTGGCGGCAGTTTTAAACGCACACCCACATCGTCTATGTGCAAACTGGTGGAGCGATAAAAGATTTTTGCTACATCATCGGAGACAATCGCTGCTATAAGAGCAAGGACAAATACCGGAGGAAATGACGAATCAGCCAGAATGCGAATAAGCATTTCCGATTTTAGCAAATTCTGATAAAACATCCAAAGAAAAAATGCGATAAAAGGAAACAATAACAGTGTGCCAAATAACAAACGCTTGACCCAGGTATGCTTATCTTGCTTCTGGACGAATACATAACTAGCAGGCATGGTTGATATATTGTTCTATCGTTGAAGATTTACATTTGAACCAGCTGTTTCTGTATCTGATGGTGCAGACACTGGCCTCAGTAGTATGAATTTCAAGAGCAGGCATTTGCTGCACACCCAATGGCAACCAGTATCAGGATTTTTGTTTGTAATCGCGAATTGCCTTTGTCTGCTCTCGTAAATCAAATTGATAAGAGTTAAACAAACCTTTGCGCACCCTGACGGTCTGGACTTCATCAATGCCCCTGCTGCACCAATAATCCGTGGTCATTTCGGTATATTCAACCACTGGAAGACTTTTATCTTCCGGCAGTAATTTCAGACATTTTTCATCCCGATGGTATTTGGCTTCCAGCAAGGGACCACCTGCAAGTTGATTAATGCGTACACCTCCAACATAACTGGCGACACCAAATGTTATCGCAGCCATCATCGCCAGCCCAGCAACGATACCCGAGGGAATATAATCCCGCACTCTGGCCTTGAGTAACAAACCAGCCACAATCGCCGCAGCGGACATGGCTGCCAATTCATGTGGGCCGGGCTTGAAAAAAGCATAGCCTTCGTGTTGCAGCATGCTATCCAGGAAGCTGTATATCACCAGGCCGCCATTCAGCAATAGCAATTTTTTTGTTGCAGGGTGTTTCATTAAATCAAAGGTAGCCGCATCAAAACTGTTATCTTTGGAAAAAGATTCAAAGACTTCCAACTCGCGAAACAGCTTGATCAAATCAGGCTCAGCATTCCTGGCGTTGAGAGTGATATCCGGCTTTTGTAACTGCCATTCCTTTACTCTGATACTCATAGGCTGCATTGTCGGTGTTGAGCGCAAATGAATGAGCTCGAAACTTGACAGATAGGTGACACTCTTCACGTCAGCCCAGAGAATTTTTCTTTCAAGGAATTTCATTATTGCCGGACCTTGACCAGGCAGTTGCTCCAGACGTACACCGGAGCTATCCACAATTAATCTGGCGGAACGAAAGAACTTCTGCATCGCAAAATGAAAGGCAAAGCCCAAGGGAAGAGCAGCCAAAGGAATTAGTGATTGTGGAGCTATCTTCTTGTAATCTCCGAGCTTTACCAAGTCCCAATATTTGAGCCCAAAAAGCCCAGCGAACAGGCTCATTGTAAGCGCGGATAGCAACAGCAATAATATCCAGGAATATTGATTTTTCTTCCAGGTGAACACATAAGTTTCGGGCACAGTTTTCATCATATCCAGGAGCCGGATCCGGCATGCAATATTAGCTTCAGGCACGCATGATGTCACAGATAGATACTTGCCACAACTTCAATTCATTTTTGATATCGAGAACGCAATAACTGCATCATCGCCACATTCAATTCCCAGGCATCTGATACGACCTGGTTTGTGTAAGGCAGGCTTGGCGTATAAGGTGATGGTCCAAACTCTGGTGTCAATGTGATCTGCTGTTTGCCTGACGCACGCTGTTGGATGATGATGGTATCCCACCAGGATAAATGTTGTTGCAAGGCGGCTGCATGTTCAGGCGCACGGAAATCATTGACTTGCGGCCCCTGGCTATGGCCGACGCGGGCATGGATGTGGCGCACATACGGGAACACTTTTTCCAGTATATGCGCCTGGTCTTCGAGCAGGGATTCACAGGCACAACACCAGTGTGAGAGGTCTGCATTGAGTTGCAATTGTGGGCGCTGCTTCAAATAGGGTAAGAGCAACATGGGATGTCCACTGAAGCGGCTGCGATGGATTTCATGGACGATGGGGATACCGGTTTCGGCAGCTATCTCGTCAGCCAGATTCAGCAATTCATTGTTTTGCGCCTGGGTGTAAAAGTCTTTGCCGGTATGGGTGTTCACGAACAGGGGTTTTGCGGCGCTGGCATTGCGTAGCAAGTTATTCAACGCTTGCTTGTGCGCGGCAAAATCGCTGTGAAAGACCGTCTCCCATTGCTGGGCGATCAGCTGCAGACCGGCGTCCGCAATCGCTGCTGTCCAGGCATCGCGTTCAGCCACATCCATAGGCAAAGACATTTCTATGCCATCAAAACCAGCTTCCAGCACCTTGGCAATGAAAGCTTCACGACTCAGGTGTGCATTGCCCCAGTGCGGGGCGAAAATCAATACTTCAGAATTCATCATGAGCTACTCAGACAAAACCACGTACAGGGAAACTGGCGTCGCGCTGTATCCAGTTTTGTGGTGAATAATTGGTCGTTCCATCGGTCACATGCAGGGTGTAGGCATGACGTGAAACTGCCGAGCGATTCGGTGCGCTGTAATGTGGCAACAGGCCATGGAAGCACACCAGACTACCCGCCTTGACTTCCAGTGGAATAGCTGTGCTGTCATCTGGCCAGGGCATGCTGTCGAGCTTTTCTACCCGTACCTGATCACCTTCACGTACGAAGCGCTCACGCATGGGCGTGCGATGACCACCCGGTTCTGCCCACATACAGCCATTTTCCAGTGTCGCATCTTCGAGGGCGAACCAGAAGGTAGTGACACTGACAGGATCGGTTTCAAAATAAGTTGCGTCCTGATGCCAGCGCACTTCACCACCAATGCCAGGCTGCTTGAATATATACATGGACTGGTAAATCTGTGGCTGCAGCAAGCCCAGTTGCTCTGCCACTTTCGCCAGTGCAGTACCACGCGAAAACGCGCTGAAGACGGGATCAAGATCATGTATCGCATGACCTATCTTATTGATGGACAGGGACTTGGCCTGGCGCAGATTGCCTTGTTCATCAAAGGCTTCTTCTTCAAAAAAACAACTGATGTTATTGGCCGAATTCAGGAAGTAATGATCTACCTTTTTTTCCTGCTCCTTGGTCGTGAAGATGGATTTGGAGGAAGCTGGATCAAATTCATCAACGATTTTGGCTGCACGCTCACGCAGGGCAGCTATTTCATCTGCATTTTTGAAATTGGGGATGACGACGTAGCCGTCTTGCTGAAATTGCTGGATTTGTTGTGCGTTGAGCATGCTGACTCCTGGCTGTGAATGCAGTGGAAGCAAAAGACAATCACCTATCTTGACGCCTTTGCTTGATCTGCATCAAGTGTAGCGAATTTCATTTGTTGCGCACAATACCCACAATGATTGACAGATTGTATCCAATCTATAGACAATGGCTTTCATGGATCAACTAAAAGCAATGGAAATCTTCGTCGAAGTGGCAAGGCAACGCAGTTTTAGCGCGGCCGGACGCAATCTGGGTATCAGCCGTGCCATGGTCAGCAAGCACATCATGCAACTGGAAGCTGAACTGGGCGCTCGGCTGCTGCACAGATCGACCCGTGAAGTCAGCCTGACTGAGCTAGGCCAGACTTACCTGGAACCTTGCAGCGCCAGTGTAGAGCATGCACGGCAGGCGCGGCTGGTGGTCAGCCAGGCGGGCAATGATCTGGCCGGTGGCATACGCATACAGGCTCCAAATAGCTTTGGCAGCGAATGGCTGGCAGATGCACTGGCCCGCTTTACCCTGCTACACCCCATGCTGCAACCCACCCTGCATGTGGATGACAATCTGCTCGACCCGTTCAAGCATGGCTTTGACCTCAGCATACGGGTTGGTGGCATACCTGACAGCCCCGGCTTGCATGCACGCAGGTTGGCACCTTGCCGTGGCCTGTTGTGTGCCAGTCCGGCTTACCTGGCAGAGCATGGCATGCCAGCACACCCTACAGAATTGAACCGGCATCGCTGCCTGCACTTCAGCCATCTTACCCAGGGCAATACCTGGCATTTTGAGCGCGATGGCGAAACCCTTGCGGTCGATATCACGCCCGGTTTTGCCTCCAACAATGGCAAGGTCTTGCACCAGGCTGCCCTGCGGGGGCTGGGGATAGTCTATGACACGACTTTTCTGGCATGGCGTGATTTAATTGATGGTCGGCTGGTAACAGTTTTACCAGACTGGACCTTGCCTTTGAATGACTTCACCGCGCTTTACCCAGCCACCCGCAAGGTCAGCCCCAAGGTGCGGGCGCTGATTGATTTTCTGTTGGAAGAGTATCAGCCTGTGCCGGAATGGGATAAGGCATTGCTCGCTGCCGGGCTCTTGTAAAATAGAGTATTAATCAATACAGACATGCCTTATGGATTCAGGTTACTGGAAGCTCGCGCACTGGAAGAGGATACCAGTTTATGCGCATTGGACTATCCTGCTTTGGTTTCCCTGGGCTTTGATACAGGGAATGAAGCTGGTCTGGCTGTTCCCGACCTTTCTGGCATTCATCACCATCCTGCTCTTCCATGAATTTGGTCACGCGATTGCTGCAAGATATACAGATACCAAGGTTTATGCCATCAAGCTATTTTTGATGCATGGTGAATGCACGCATGAGACACCGTATTATGAATCAGAGGATATTTTAATTGCCTGGGGAGGCGTGCTTGCGCAGTTGTTGCTGCTAGTGTTGACGGTGATCGTGCAATATCTGTTGTTCCATTTCTCACCCATATGGATGTTTCAATTGTCCCCGGTGTTCGACGTTTTGACCAAAACCAATCTGATCATCATCGCCTTCAATTTAATCCCAGTGAAACCTTTGGATGGTGTGGTAGCCTGGCGCATCATCCCTTTCGTTTTACTGAAAATCCGTACAAGAAAAGCGGGCATCTTGTCCAGGTTTGCCAAACGCCAGCAACCACCTGTGAGCAAAACAGAAGAACAAACTGAAGAGCAAAATGCAGACAAGATAGTCAAAAATTTATTTGACCGGCTTAAAAAGTAAGCCTCGTCTGCATTACATTTCAGAGACCAGCCTGCCCAAGGTTTTGATACCTTGCTCCATCTCGCGCCCCCAAGGCCGCCCTATATTCATGCGCAGATAATTTGCGTATTTGCCTGAGCCAGAAAACAGACTGCCTGGTGTAAATGCAATGCCTTTTGCTACTGCCTGACGCAGCAAAGCCAGGCTATCAATATGTTCAGACAATTCCAGCCATAACCACCAGCCACCTGCAGGGCTGATGACTTGGGTGCCCAAGGGAAAATAGCGCGCTATGGCAGCAGTCGCCAGCGGGATATTCGCCGCCAGGCGCTCCCGCAACTTACGCAAGTGGGATGGCAAGGCACCCGATTGTATAAATTCAGCCAATACCGCCTGCTCAAACAAGGGCGTGATCAGGGATGCACTCAGCTTCAATGAATTGATCCTGGCCTGATATCGCCCACCCGCTATCCAGCCTATACGAAATGCCGGGGCCAGGCTTTTGCTGCAAGAGCCGCAATAGATGACCCTGCCCTGCTTGTCCCAGGCCTTGATGGCTTGCGGCCTTTCCTGCTGGTGCGAAAGATCACCGAAGACATCGTCTTCTATCAAGGCAAGGTCATATTGCTCAACCAGGCGTAGCAGGCGCTTCTTGTTTTTATCCGGCATGGCGCAACCGAGGGGATTCTGGAAATTCGGCATAGCGACAATGGCACGTACCGTGCTCTGATGTTCAAGCGCATATTCCAGCGCTTCCAGGCTGATGCCCTGGCCTGGCACGCAAGGGATTTCTATGGCTTTGATACCCAGATTTTCCAGCATTTGCAACAAGCCAAAATAGACTGGCGATTCAACGATGACAGCATCACCTGGCTGGGCAACCGCACGCAGGGCGACACTCAAGGCTTCTGTGCTGCCATTGGTGATAAGCAAATCGTTTGCCTGCAAATCCATGCCTGCGTTTTTCAGCCAGTGTATGAGGCTGGTTTTCAGGGCTGGCAAACCCGTACCGCCGGGATACACACCGATCAGCATGGGGTCTTGCCGCAGCAGGCGCTGGGCGATCTTGGCCAGGACTTCACAGGGATACCATTCTGGCGCAGCGCTGGCGAGATGCAGCCCCAGATGCAGGGGTTGCGCCG
Source organism: Undibacterium sp. YM2 (assembly GCF_009937975.1). Lineage (NCBI taxonomy): Bacteria > Pseudomonadati > Pseudomonadota > Betaproteobacteria > Burkholderiales > Oxalobacteraceae > Undibacterium > Undibacterium sp. YM2. The sequence goes on along the minus strand of NZ_AP018441.1, from coordinate 1,091,102 downwards.
TCAGCGAATACAGTTCCGTCATCCTGTGCTGCAGGGACATCAGCTTGTCGTATTCAACTGCTGGCGCAGCCTGACTGGCTTTTTTCTGCGCAATTGCACTTGTCGTTTGCCTGGTTTTCCAGTCAGCGACATAGATGCCCGACTTGTTGCGCGCTTCTACCAGGCCCTGGCTTTCAAGGTAACGGTAACAGCGTATCGCAGTAGAAACACTGACGTGCTGCGTTTCTGCAATCAAACGCACCGATGGCAGGCGCTCACCTACCTGATAGCGGCTGGCCCGGATATCTGCACCGATGGCGTCTGCCAGTTGCCTGTAACTGTGCTGCATAACAGATACCTTAAATGTGAATCTGTATAGCATAAGACAGATCACTACTGTAAGTAAACGCTGGCCTGCACTGAACTAGACTGGATGCATGAATACACCACACTCTCCCTCTCTCCTTGCCCCGGCAAATGCCATCAAGCCGGGTTTTGCCGCTAAGGCGGCAGATTTTTTTCCTGCGGTGCTGGCTGGCCTGATTGCCGTCCTGATCTCTTATGCTGGCCCCATGCTGTTGATATTACAGGCAGCACAAAGCGCAAAACTGACAACAGCGCAAACCAGCTCATGGATATGGGCGATCTCGATAGGTTCGGGCCTGGTAGGCGTATGGATGAGCTGGCGGCACAAGATACCGGTGATTTGTGCCTGGAACACGCCGGGTGCTGCCTTGCTGGTAACGGGCCTGGCGACGGTGCCTTATCACCAGGCCATAGGTGCCTACCTGGTTGCGGCAGCAGCAATATGGCTGATAGGCATTACCGGTATCTTTGAAAAACTCATGGCAAAAATACCCAAGAGTTTGTGTGCGGCCATGCTGGCAGGTATCCTGTTTCGCTTTGGGGTTGATGTATTTGCCAATACCCGTAGCGATGTTGCAGGCGCTCCCTGGCTGGTGACAGCCATGTTCGCGGCTTACCTGATATTCAAGCGCCGTAGCGCACGCTATGCCATCGTCCTGACCTTGCTCAGCGGTGTCGTGCTCTGGAGTGTCCTGGGCTGGGGTGATTCCAATCAGGGGCAGTCTATTGCTGTACGACTGGGTTTGACGATGCCAGTCTGGACCGCGCCTGAATTTTCTTTGAGTGCCATCATCAGTCTGGGCTTGCCATTGGCGCTGCTATGCCTGACTGGCCAGCAAGTACCGGGTGTGGCTGTCATGCGCGCCGCTGGTTATGAACATGCCCCCACCAGCAAGCTGGTCAGTGCTACTGGCTTTGTCAGTATCTTGCTGGCACCTTTTGGTTCACATGGCGTTAACCTGGCGGCGATTACTGCGGCGATTTGCACCGGGCCAGAAGCACACCAGCAAGCAGAAAAACGCTGGGTTGCCGGTGTAGCCTGCGGTGGTTTCTATTTGTTGATAGGTAGTTTTGCTGGTTCCCTGACTGCCTTGTTCCTGCACCTGCCACATGCGCTTGTCACCACGGTAGCTGGTCTGGCACTGCTGGGCGCAATTCAGAATGGTCTCGTGAATGCCATGCAAGAAACGACAGAACGTGAAGCTGCGCTGATCACTTTTATCGTTACAGCATCGAATATCAGCTTGCTGGGATTGGGTTCAGCCTGCTGGGGCATAGTGCTTGGCGTGATCAGCTATTACTTGCTACGCGTAAAAGTCAAATGACACTTGTCAGTTTTATTCACTGAACTTGCTGACAAAGGTCGCTACCCCGTCCCAGTCGGCAGGCAATGGGTTTTGCCGGTAGTGGGCGATACGCTCCAGAAAGACCTGGGCTGCCAGGTCTTCTGCACGGACTTCCAGATATGAGCGGAAAGATTTTTCGGCAACATCCCACTGCTGCGCGCGAAAATCATCGAGTGCCTGATGCCATAGTTCCAGCAAGGCAGACTGAACATCGTCTATATCCGTTGCGATGGCAACCGGTTCAAAAATCGAGATGGGCCTGGTCTTGCCTTTGACCCTGACCCTGTCCAGCTCACGATAGGCAAATTCTGCCGCCGCATTTTTTGTCGCTTCACCAACCACGACGCCGACACCATATACCTTGGTAATACCTTCCAGGCGTGAAGACAGATTCACCGCATCACCCATGACAGTATAGGCGAGCCTGATCTTGGAACCCATGTCACCTACGCGCACTTCACCTGTGTTCAAGCCTACTCCTATCTTCAAGGCAGGCCAGCCACGCTTGACAAAATCGACACTCAGGCCTTGCGCGATGGATTGCATTTTCAGCGCACTGGCAACGGCCAGCCTGGCATGATCTTCCAGGCGCACCGGTGCCCCCCAGAAAGCCATGACGCAGTCACCTATGTATTTATCGAGTGTGCCGCGATTGCCGCGAATTTCTTCTGACATCGCGGTCAGGTAGATATTGATGTATTCTCGCAAGTCTGCTGCACTCATGCTTTCGGAAATAGTCGTGAAACCGCGCACATCAGAGAACATCACTGTCAGCTCGCGGATCTCACCTTCCATGGTGTAGCTGTCAGGTTCTTCTGCCATGACGGCAACCAGTTCCGGTGCTACATATTCACCAAAGCGTCTGACCACGCCGCGCAGCTTTCTCGACTCAACCAGATAACCCCAGGTGATATTGAACACAAACAGGGCAACAATCAATAGCAGCACTGTTGCCAGCGGCTGGACGAGGTTGAAGGACTGATACATCCAGTAGTTGAAGGCGATCACCAGTGCCAGCATTGCCGTAGTGCACAGCACGGCTGCCAGCGCCTTGAAACGCGACAGTGCAAAACTGAGCAATAAACCGATCAGGCATACCTGTATGACTTCAAAGCCGCGCGTGCTGTCAGAGCGTTGCTTGACATCGCCATCCAGTATCGAAGCGATCACATTCGCGTGCATTTCCACGCCTGGGTAATCCAGTCCAAGCGGCGCCGTACGCAAGTCCTTGAGCCCCGCTGCCGTCGTCCCTATCAAGATGATTTTCTCTTTGAGCTTATCGACAGCAAGGTGCTTCTTGATCACATCCGAGGCTGACACATAGGCAAACCCGCCACCATTTGGCCCACCCTTGCTTTTATAGTGGATCAGCGCAGTTAGCAATGGTTCTACGGGTATGCGTTTGTTGGGTGTGGAGTTAAGCTTGATCGCTTCTATCGAGCCATAATTATTCAAAAAACTTTGAGAATTGATGCCATCAGCCTGCAGAAACACTGGTTTTACTTTGCTGGCATTCAGGGCAATACGTGCTGTTGCCAGTGATAGTGCTTCATAGTAGCCAGTACCATATTTTGCCAGCAAGGGAATGCCCCGTATCACCCCATCGGCATCTGGCGAGGGATTGAAAAATCCACCGGCAATCGCCGCTTTTTGCAGCTCTGGCAAATTGGCGGTGTATTTGGTGTAGATGGCAGATTCAAAACTGCGTTCGCCTAGGTCAGCATCAACAAAGGCGGGGGGGGCAGCAGGCCTTTTGAACTGTCGTCCGGAGTATTTGAAAACACATAACCCAAAACCACAGGGCGCCCTGCTAAAGTCTTTGCCAGCCTGTCGTCAAAATCGAGTTCTTTTCTGAGTGCAGGCATTTGCGCTACAAAGCCAGGATTTTCCTTTAACTCTTTTTGCGCCAAGCCTTCCAGCACCTGTATGCCGGTGCTGTTGTCCGGTTCTGAAAAGACGATATCCAGCCCCACTGCCCTGACATGGTAATCGTCGGTCAGTCTTTCTATCAGATCAGCGACGACTCCCCTGTTCCAGGGCCACTGCCCTACCTCCTGCAAACTTTTTTCATCGATATTGACGATGACAATGTCGGGGTTGAAGGTCGTTGGTTCCCATCTCATGCGCAGGTCATAGATAAAGTAATCGACTTTTTCTATGAGGGTGGTCGGCAAATTACCATTTGCCTGCAAGGCAGCCATGAGGATCAGCAGCACGCAGATGCCCCAGCGTGTCAGTTTGTTGATGTGCTTCTGCAAGCTTTCCTCCACAAACTCGGTTTCAGGTAGTGCTTAAGCCGGAAAATTTTCCTGCCACTCCGTGTCTTTCAACATCGGCAGCAGGAAGTCTGGATATGACACTCAACTACGGTAACCTGGTACCTTGCTCAGATCAACATCATCGATCTGGCTCTTGTCCATGAAGCGTTCAGCATAAGTCAGATAAACTTTTTTCTTGACGAAGATATTGAACAAGTCTGGATCAATATGGCCATTCAGGGCAAAGCTGCCGAGGATGTGCAGTGACTCTGTCAGGGTCTTGCCATCTTTGTAGGGCCGGTCTTTGGCGGTCAGTGCTTCAAAGATATCGGCTATTGCCATGATCTTGGCCTGCACTGACATTTGTTCACCACGCAAGCCGCGTGGATAACCTTTGCCATCCATGCGTTCATGGTGGCCACCGGCATATTCAGGCACGTTTTGCAAATGCTTGGGCCAGGGCAGGGCTTCCAGCATCTTGATGGTGGTGGAAATATGATTATTGATGATGGCGCGCTCTTGCGCATTCAGAGTTCCGGCACGCACGGACAGGTTTTCTACTTCGTCGGCATTCAGGAAGGGCTGGGCTGCGCCACTGGCATCAGTCCATTGCCATGCCGCGATATCGTTCACCCGCTGCAAGTCTTCAGGACTGGTTCTTTCCGAGCCTATATTCAATTTACGCAAGAAGTTTCTTGCCTCTTCGATTTTCGCCAGCTCATCCTGCAAACCCTGCTCCAGCTCGGCGATCAGGTTTTCATTATTGACGCTGGCCTGGTACAGGGCACATTTACTTTTCAACACCTTGATTTCTGCATCGCGTTTCAAGACTTCAAAACGGGTATCGAGCAAGTGTATGCGGTCAAAAATGGTTTCCAGCTTGGTGGATTTTTCTACTACATGCACAGGTGTGGAAATCTTGCCGCAGTCATGCAGGATGCCAGCCATCCACAATTCCTTGCGGTCTTTGTCGGTCATGGAAAAATGTGCCAGCGGCCCTTCGCGCGTTTCATGCACGGCATTCGCCAGCAACATGGTCAGCTCGGGCACATGCTGGCAGTGTCTGCCTGTATGCGGAGATTTTTCATCAATGCCAATATTGATAAGGTGTACCAGCGAGACAAACAGGTTTTCCAGTTGTGATATCAATTGCTGGTTGGTCAGCGCGATGGCAGCCTGCGAAGCCAGGGCTTCGATAAAGCGCTGATCGGTTTCGGTAAAGGAGCAGAGCTCGCCAGTCTCCGGGTCCTTGGCATTGATGAGTTGCAAGACACCGATGAGTTCACCTTCATGATCGTGCATGGGCACGGTCAGCAGGGATTTGGTTTTGTAATTGAACTGCTGGTCAAAATTGCGGGTACCAGAAAAATTGAAAACCCCAACGGTGTACACGTCCTGAATATTCACCGAGATTTTATAGTTGGCGGCATAGGCTGCCACGGCATTCAAATTCCGGTTGCCATTGGCATCAATCAGGGGGATGTTGGGTATGTCTACCGTATGACCTCTCACTCCGCCCTGATACATGTTCAGGGTGTCATTGAGGGAAATATTGAAGCACAGGCTTTGTTTGTCTTTGCTGGTACGGTAGAGGGTGCCACCGTCGGCATAAGTGATACTTTTTGCCGAGCGCAGTATATTTTCGAGCAATAATGGTGTGTCGTGATTATTGCTCAGCTCCAGGCTTAATTCCGTCAGCTTTTCCAGGCGTTGTGCAATTTCGCTACTGCTTAGTGCAGTCATAATCACTTTCTCCAGATCGTATCCAAATTCTTGCTTAAGCGCAGATGTCCATACTGATGCTTCATTATTTCAGCCCTGTGAACAGGGTATGCAAGGAGCCCCTGCATTTCAAAAACTGAAATTATCAGTAATTTTGAGCGCTTTAAATTTCCTGTCCTTATTTTGCTCCAGTTCTGCCATGATATGTGCTTCTTGCCCGGGTTTCAGGTGATAGATATAAAACACTACACTGGCAGGTACCGCAGCGATGTCTTTGACCAGGGCTGCGGGACAAAAATGTTTGGAAAGCTGGGCCAGCTCAGCTTCTGCATCAGGAAAAGAACAATCCACTATCACCATATCCAAAGCGGCCTGCCCGCCCAGGTTTTTCCACAGTGCGGGCGTACTCGCCATGTCACCGGTAAACAAAAATCCTTTTCCAGCAGAGCGTACCCAGTACGCAACTGAGCCGGGTACATGATCGACCAAATGTGAAGTAATCGTGCGCTCACCCAGCATCAAAGTCGTGCCGGGTTGCATCTCTTCATATTGCATGGATGGATGATCGATATTCGGCAAAGTGCTGAAATCTGGCCAGATACTCCAGTTGAAGATATGGTTTTTCAGTGCATGCAAGACTTCAGGCGTGGCATGTACGGTGACTGGCTTGCTCCTTTTGCCAAAGACGGCATCCATCAGCAGGGCCAGACCAGCCACATGATCGAGATGACTGTGGCTGATAAACACATGATCTATCGCCACCAGTTGTTCTATGCTGAGCCGCGACAAACCAGTGCCTGCGTCGAGCAAGACATCATCGTCTATCAGTAAGCTGGTGGTGTAGGGTTCATTGCCGCCTATCCCACCTGCACAGCCAAGAATTTGTAAGTTCATAAAGACAAAAAATAGTGTGCCTCTGTCCAACCAGGGGCTTTGTTATCCCGAGACCGGCATTACCCGCCTACCGGTCTCCGGGCAAGCTTAACACTTTCTTTGAAGACAAGAATACCTTCTGCATCATTCCTTCCCTGAAGATAGGCTAATTTGTCGCTTTACGCTATAAAGAGTTGACTTTGTGGTCAGACATTCGACTTCCGTGATACATTTTTGTAAAAATTGACTTAAGAGAATAATAATTTACAGTATCTTGCAATGCGCATCATATTAAAGCTGATAATTAGCTTCTGACTTTACGTCTTGCTTCATGCTGCAGAACGTGTAACAAAGGAAAACGAATGGTTGTAACTGCTCAAGCCGCAAATGCTTCCAAGGAAGGTCTGGATCACAGGCTGCAATTCTTTAAACGCCTGCAAACCCTGACCAACAAGATACATGGTGCAGAGGCCCTGGACCAGATCATGCTCGATGTCTCGCCTGACATCTGCAATCTGTTTGAATGTGACCGCCTGACGATTTATGTCGTGGCCCAGGACAAGGTCACCCTGATTTCCAAGATCAAGACTGGCCTGAATTCTTTCAAGGACTTGCGCCTGTCCATTTCCGACCAAAGTATCGCCGGTCACGTTGCCCTGACCAAGACCATGATCAGCCTGCGTGATGTGTATGATGAAGAGGAATTGCGCTCACACTCACCTACCCTGAAGTTCCAGAGTGCGGTTGATCAGCGTACCGGTTACCGCACCAAGCAAATGCTGGTGGCACCCATCGTCGAAGCACAAAGTAATGAGCTGCTGGGCGTGGTGCAATTCATTAATCACAAACTGGGCGATGCTTTCAATGCCATTGCCGCCGAAGGCGTGCAGGCCTTGTGTGAAACCCTGGCAGTCGCCTTTACCCAAAAAAGCAAGGTACTGCCAACCAATACGCCACGTACCAAGTTTGATTTTCTGGTGTCGGAAGCGATCCTGTCTGCACAGGAAATGGAGCTCGCTGTCAGGGCGGCAAGACGCAATCTGCTGGACCTGGAAGAGGTCCTGGCGGAAGATTTTAAAATTCCCATCGCCAGTCTGGGGCAGGCCTTATCCAGATACTTCCGCGTTGCCTATGAGCCCTATAAGGCCGAGCGTATCATCCCCGTTGATCTGGTCAAAAAACTCAAGCGCCAGTACGTGGAACAGAATTCCTGGCTGCCCATCATGGAAGACCAGAATGGCCTGACCGTGCTGGCCATAGATCCTGAACATACCAATACCACGCATGTCGTCAACCATGTGTTTGCAACTTCCAAGATCAATTACCGGGTCACCACCAGGAAAGAATTCCTGCAAACCATAGACCAGTTCTTTGGTACCGTCTCGGATGGCGGCTCAGTCGATGAACTGCTGTCAGGCCTCGATGATGAGGACGAAGAAAACAGTGGGCAGGCCACTGTTGAAGTATCTGCTGCAGTGGAGAATGAGCTCGTCAAACTGATCAACAAGATCATCATCGATGCTTATCAGCAAGGCGCCTCAGACATCCATATAGAACCACGGCCAGGCAAGGAAAAAACCCTGATACGCTTTCGCAAGGATGGTTCACTGTCACCGTATATTGAAATACCGGCCAGTTACCGCAGCGCCCTGCTGGCGCGTATCAAGATCATGTGTGACCTGGATATTTCTGAACGCCGCAAACCGCAGGATGGCAAGATCAAGTTCAAAAAATATGGCCCCTATGACATAGAATTACGCGTCGCCACCATCCCGTCTTCTGGCGGTATGGAAGACGTAGTCATGCGCATACTGGCTGCCGGTGAGCCTATCCCTATCGATAAGCTGGGCGTATTGCCCTACAACCTTGAACGCCTGAAAAATGTGGTCAGCAAACCCTATGGCCTGTTCTTTGTTTGCGGCCCTACCGGTTCAGGCAAGACCACGACACTGCATTCAGTGCTGAGTCATCTGAACACGCCTGAGACCAAGATCTGGACAGCCGAAGACCCGGTGGAAATCACCCAGAAAGGCTTGCGCCAGGTTCAGGTCAACCGCAAGTCCGGCATGGACTTTGCCACCGTCATGCGAGCTTTTTTGCGGGCTGATCCTGACATCATCATGGTTGGCGAGATGCGCGACAAGGAAACCGTCTCGATAGGCCTGGAAGCTTCGCTGACCGGCCATCTGGTATTTGCCACCCTGCATACCAATAGCGCCCCGGAATCCATCGTCCGTTTGCTGGACATGGGCATGGACCCCTTCAATTTCGCCGATGCCTTGCTGGGCATACTGGCGCAACGCCTGACCAAGCGCCTGTGCGGCAAGTGCAAGGAAGCCTATCATCCAGGCAAAGAAGAGATGATGGAGTTGCTGGATGAATATTGCCAGGAATTGCTGAACACCGAGAATTTCGTCAAAAATCCCATAGAAGCCAGGAAAAAGGTGTTCACCACTTGGCAGACTCAATATGCCGACAAGGCCGGCAAATTCACTTTATACAAGGCTGTGGGATGCGAGCATTGCTCAAAAGGTTATAAAGGCAGGCTAGGTTTGCATGAACTGATGGTAGCAAACGACATGATCAAAAAGCTCATACAAGACCATGCCCGCGTCTCTGAATTGCTGACTGCCGCACTGGCAGATGGGATGCTGACCCTGAAAATGGACGGTATAGAAAAAGTTCTTTCCGGATTAACGGATATGAAGCAGGTCAGAATCGTTTGCATAAAATAGTTTTTTGCAAAATCAGCTAAAATCCTGCCTATCTTCTGTACTGCTCTGAGTACGCATGGTAAGCACGCTCAGGCAGGATTTTTTCGAAAGCAAACATGAAATATCTGCACACCATGGTGCGCGTCACCGACCTTGAGGCCTCCCTGCGTTTTTACCGTGATGCACTGGGGCTGGAACTGGTACATCAGAAAGAATATCCCAACGGCCGCTTCACTCTGGTGTATCTGGCAGCGCCTGGCGACCATGATGCCCAGGTAGAACTGACCTATAACTGGGACCCGGAAGAATATACTGGTGGCCGCAATTTTGGCCATCTGGCTTACCGTGTAGAGAACATCTATGAACTTTGCCAGCGCCTCGCTGATCACGGTGTCACCATCAATCGCCCGCCACGCGATGGTCACATGGCTTTTGTGCGTTCACCAGACAATATTTCGATAGAGTTGCTGCAACAGGGTGAGCCGCTGGCACCGACTGAACCCTGGGCTTCGATGCCAAATACAGGCAACTGGTAATCAGGAGCTAGCCATAAAAAAACGCAGACCATGGTCTGCGTTTTTTATTTCAATTCTGATGATCAGCGCGGCGCGCTTCTTTATTCATGGCACGTATCAACACCACCATGCTGACGACGATGACGACCGAGACAACGCCAAAAATTCCTGTCCACATAGACGCATCCTAGATTGATTTAAGAGCTTACTTTATATCAAGCAAGATTCTTTGCGTCAACTTTGCCAATATGCTTTCGAGAAGTTTTAACCATTTCTTTCAATCACTATTTCTCTTCAAACGTGACCATGCCTGCGGAAGTACGCAATCAGGCCATTGGTCGACGTGTCCAGATGCGAATCATATTCCTGGTTGCCCAGAATCGCTGGCAACAGGCGGTTCGCCAGTTGCTTGCCCAGCTCCACACCCCATTGGTCAAAGGAATTGATGCCCCAGATCACGCCCTGGACAAAAACCTTGTGTTCATACAGGGCCAGCAACATGCCGAGCTGAAAAGGATCAAGGCTGGGCATGAGTATGGTGGTCGATGGCTGGTTACCGGCAAATACCTTATGTGGCAGCAACCTCGCGATATTGGCATCGCTGAGGCCAGCCTGTGACAACTCTTCACGCGCCTGTGCCTCGGTCTTGCCAAAGGCCAGGGCCGCACTCTGCGCCAGACAATTTGCCAGCAAGGGTGCCTGGTGACCTGGCAGAGGATAATCACTGGAGGCAGCCACCACAAAATCACAGGGTATCAACCAGCCACCCTGATGCAACAGCTGGAAGAAAGCATGCTGGCCATTCACCCCTATCTCACCCCAGACGATGGGGTTGGCCCGGCAGCTCAGCGCTTCACCATCACGGCCTACCGCCTTGCCATTCGACTCCATCTCCAGTTGCTGCAAGAAGGCTGGCAAATGGCGTATTGATTCGTTATATGGCAGGATAGCCGTAGTCTCGGCACCGAGGAAGTTGGTATTCCAGATTGAGATCAGGGCCAGCAAGACAGGCAGATTCTTTTCCAGCGGCGCGTTACAGAAATGCTTGTCCATGGTTTCGGCCCCGACCAGCAGGCGCTCAAAACCATTCATGCCTATTGCCAGCGCCACCGACAAGCCGACCGCCGACCACAGCGAGTAACGTCCGCCCACCCAATCCCAGATTTCCAAGATATTTGCGTCAGGGATGCCGAATTCATGTGCCTTGCCGGGGCTGGAAGTGACGGCAATGAAGTGCTTGCTGACAGCCCATTCTTCCATCGCAGCCGCCATCAACCAGGTGCGTGCGGTCTGGGCATTGATGCTGGTTTCTTGCGTCGTGAAAGTCTTGGAAGCGACGATGAACAAAGTCGTGCGCGGGTCCAGCTTTTCCAGCAAGGGTGCGAGGTGGGCGCTGTCGAGGTTAGAAACATAATAGAAGTCCAGGCCGGGATGCTGGTAGGCCGACAAGGCACGCGTCGCCAGCTTGGGGCCAAGGTCAGAACCGCCTATGCCTATATTGACGATAGTCTGTATCGCATCGCCCTTGAAGCCGCGCCACAAACCGCTGCGCACCCGCTCGACAATATCGCGCATCTGCTTGCGCACTGCCCTGACCTTGGGCATGACATCTTCTGCCTCGTTCGGGAAGGGCGTGAAATCCGTATGCCGCAAGGCAGTGTGCAAGACCGCGCGGTCTTCACTGATATTGATTTTTTCGCCGGCAAACATGCGGTCGCGCCAGCCTTCCACTTTGGACAGGCGTGCCAGGGCAATCAGGCTATCCAGGGCGGGCTGGTCTATGCGCTGCTTGGAATAATCCACCAGCAAGCCATCCAGTTCTACCGAAAAATGCCTGAACCTGTCACTGTCGGCGGCAAACAACTCGCGCAAATGCTGTTGCTCCAGCCTTTGTTGATGTGCCAGCAGGGCCTGCCATTCGGGAGTGTGGGTAATGTTCATGTTATTCCTGGTTTGTCTGTCTCTTGCCTCAGATTATAGGCTACACAATTATGCATGTTGCCAGCTTGTTTATTGCTAAAATAAACATTAATTAACTTATTTAGATTTTTGCAGACAAAAACCTGATCTGCAATTATCGTAAACGAATTAAGCCAAATTCAGGGACTGGTATTTATCTGACTATCAGGGGAAACAGATGAACATGTTGGACAGGCGAGACATAGGCATCTTTATCGTGGATGATAATGATATCAGCCGCTCCATGCTGAAGCATATCCTGCATAGCGAAGCGTTTAATGTCATAGGCGAAGCTTCCAGCGGCGTGGCGGCGCTGGACTGGCTGGAAAAAACCATACCTGAAGTAGTGTGTCTGGACGTGATGATGCCGGACATCAGCGGGCTGGAGATACTCGAGCATATCAAGAAAGTTTCGCCTGATACCGTGGTGCTGATGGTCACGGGTAGCAATAATAAAGAGACTGTGGTCAAAGCCATCAAGGCAGGGGCAAATGGCTTTATCGTCAAGCCCTTCAATCCCGCTACCCTGCTGCAATCCATCAATTATTCCGTGACAAAATCCCACAAGCAATTGAAGACCCTGATAGACCGCAGGAAAGCCTGGCGTAACACAGGCCTTTTGTAATTGTACAAAATGGTGGAACAGTAAAACAGTATCAGGCCTGACGAGAGCTCAACAGATTAGCCATGGCGACATAGGCTTCCAGCGAAATGGTTTCCGGGCGCAGTTGCGGATCAACACCACAAGCAATCAAATCTGCTTCTGACAATAAACCGGCAACGCAATTGCGCACTACCTTGCGTCTTTGCGAAAATGCCTTGGTGACGACTTCTTCCAGTTTTTTGATATCACAAGGCAAAGCGCCCGGCTTGGGTATCATGCGTACGATGGCCGATTCTACCCGTGGTGGCGGGTCAAATGCCTCTGGCGGCACGATGAACATCAATTCCATGTGATAGCGCACCTGCAGCATGACCGACAGACGGCCATAAGTCTTGCTGCCTGGCTCCGCAACCATGCGCTCGACCACTTCTTTCTGCAGCATGAAATGCTGGTCTTCGACCAGCGGTGCTATCTCGGCCAGGTGAAACAGCAAGGGGCTGGAGATGTTGTAAGGCAGGTTGCCCACCACGCGCAACTTCTGGCCTTCAGGCACAGGGATGGAGGCAAAATCAAATTGCAGGGCATCACCTTCGTGGATGATGAGTTTTTCTGGCGAAAAATTTTTCTTCAGGCGGGCGACCAGATCGCGGTCCAGCTCCACCACGTGCAATTGTGTAAGTCCATCGAGCAACTGGCGCGTCATGGCAGCCAGGCCCGGGCCTATCTCGACCATGGTTTGACCAGGGCGCGGGTTGATGACACGCGTGATATTGCTCAAGACCAGTTCATCGGTCAGGAAATTCTGGCCAAAACGTTTACGAGGGATATGTTTCATATTTTTCTTGCGTATTTTCTTGCTTATTTTCTGCTTACTTATTTTTCTTGCTTGTTGACCATACTGGCCGCAACACGTATCGCCACCAACATGCTGCTGACATCAGCATGCCCCGTGCCTTTGGCCGCCAGGTCAAGGGCTGTACCATGATCGACCGAGGTGCGTATCAGCGGCAGACCAAGTGTGATATTCACTCCCAGCCCAAAACTCGCATGCTTGAGCACCGGTAAGCCCTGGTCATGGTACATCGCCAGTATGCAGTCTGCCTGCTCCAGATATTTTTGCTGGAACAGGGTATCTGCTGGATAAGGGCCGCTGACCTGCATGCCAGCTTCTTGCGCTTTTTTGATGACGGGCGTGATGACTTCAATTTCTTCCATGCCCAGGTAACCGTTTTCACCCGCGTGCGGATTCAGGCCAGCCACCAGGATGCGTGGATTTTCTATGCCAAATTTGCTGCGCAAGTCGGCATGGATGATTTCCAGAGTCTTCCACAGGTCATCAAACTGTATGGCATCAGCAACTTTACGAAGTGGCAAATGCGTGGTTGCCAGCGCCACCCGCAGGGCTTGCGGCAAATGCTCATTGGCTTCACTGGCCAGCATCATGACAACGCGGCCAGTATAGGTTTTCTCGGCGAAATATTCGGTATGACCGCTAAAAGCTACACCAGCGTCATTGATGGTGCTTTTTTGCAAAGGGGCAGTAACTACGGCTTCACACCATTTGCGCTGCACGCTTTCAATAGACACATCCAGGGTATGCAAAACGGCACGGCCATTGCGCGGGTCCAGCTGACCGGCAATCACAAACGCACTCAGAGGACAATCGATAATGGTCAGGCGTTCATTGCCAGAGGCAGGCAGGCCCTGGTGCCGCAAGGCTTGCAGGGACACACCCATCATGCTGATGGCAGGATCAAGCTCGGCTGCCAGCATGGACAGATAGGCAGCATCACCTATCAATACCGACCTGACTTCATGCCTTAACTGCCAGGCAGCCCGTATCGCAATTTCAGGCCCTATGCCAGCCGGTTCGCCTACGGTTACCGCGATGACCGGCAAACTGGGCTGTGGCATTATTTTTCTTCCAGGCGGAAATCAACATAGGCACGGTCGCGGATTTCGCGCAGCCAGTCTTGCAGCGCTTCATCTGATTTGCGCTCGCGCACAGCCTGGCGGGCAGCGATACGTTGCCTGTCTTTCGACAATTCATCGGCCTTGCGCTCTGTCACCTGGATCAGGTGCACACCAAATTGTGTGGTCACCGGTTCACTGATCTGATTGATGGCAAGCTTGTCCATGGCTTGCTCAAACTCAGGCAAAGTGGAACCAGGGTACAACCAGCCCAGGTCACCACCTTTGGAGGCAGAACCATCTGCAGAGTGGGTCTTGGCCAGGTCTTCAAAAGTGGCTTCCTTGGCTTCTATCTTGCGCTTGAATTCCAGCAATTTCTTGCGTGCCTCATCTGCAGTCACAATCTGGCTGACCTTGATGAGAATGTGGCGCACATGGCTTTGCTGTTCAGCAGCGGCAGCCTTGGTGTCGTTCATGGCACGCTTGCCATTGACTTTGACGATATGAAAACCATTCGGGCTGCGCACGATATCAGAGAATTCACCCACCTTGACCTTGCTGATGGCATCGACAAACAATTGCGGCAAACGGTCTTGCTCGCGCCAGCCTATGTCGCCGCCTTTCAAGGCTTCTGAGCTGTCTGAGTAAGTGACGGCGGTCTTGCCAAAATCTGCGCCTTCACGCAATTTTTTCAAGACTTCGTCAGCGCGGGCGCGACGTGCGGCGATTTGTTCAGCAGAGGCTTTTTCAGGAATGCTGATCAGGATATGTGCCAGATTCAATTCCTGCTTGGCGGCTGCCTTGTTGTTGGCTTCGGCTGCCAGGTAGTTATCGATCTCGGTTTCAGATACCTGTATCTTGCTATCGACTTCACGCTCACGTATGCGTTGCATGATGATATCGTCACGAATCTGTTCACGGAACTTCGCATACGAAGTGCCTTCACGCTCGATCTGGTTACGGAACTCTTGCAAGCTCATCTTGTTTTGCTCTGCCAGGCGCAACATGGTGCGGTCGAGCATGACATCATCTACCCGCATGCCATTTTCTTTGGCCAGCTGCATTTGGGCGCGGTCAGTGATCATGCGTTCCAGCAATTGCTTTTGCAACACGGCGCGGTCAGGCAAGGGTGTGCCCTGCTTTTTGAGCTGCATTTCTATTTCCAGCATGCGTGCATCCAGTTCCTGCCGGGTAATTACTTCATCATTGACCACAACAACGATGCTGTTGACCTTTTGCGCCTTGCTGTTTTGCGTCTTGGGAACAGCAATAGGGCTGAGTTTGACTTGCGACCAGGCTGTCGAGCTGATGAGCAGGCCAGCAGACACTGCCAGTACTGTGAATAAATTACTTTGTTTCATTTGCAATAAAGGTCGCATATTGGTCCAAAATCCTGTTAAGCCATTCCCGTGAGAGCATCAAAGCGGGCAAAAGTTGCAATATACACGTTCGCTCCGGTTTCATAAACTGCCAAGCAGAGCATGTACAGCATGTGTATTGTTAGTACAGCAAATTATTTATATACAGCAACAAGCTAGCGCTCACTGCCAGACTGGTAGCCTGAAATATTCTTTCTCAAAGCATCAATCGGGTTGGCACCAAAGCCCAGCCTGGCCAGACCATTCAACTCCAGCTGTATGGAAAAGCCCGATGTATTGTTAACGCTATTGGTGGCAAACCTTTGTGCCAGGAAGCGCAATGACCAGCAGTCAGCCTTGTATTCAAAGCCCAGCAAGCCATCTACCATCTTCTTGTCCATCATGGAGTAATTGCTTCTGCCTACCATGTACCAGCGGTCCGCCACTGGCCATTGAGCTGAGACATCGACCTGTTCCAGGCTGTTACGCTGATAACGGTATTCGAGGTTCAGTACTTTTTTCGGTGAAGGCTGCCAGTGCACGCCGTAGTTGGCACGTACTGACTGCCTGTCGGTCTGACTCAGTTGCAAAGCCATCTCGCCACTCAGTGTCGATGACAGTTTGCCAGTTGCCGCCAGCAGCAAATCTGAGCGGCTGGGGCTGACGGTATTGTCGAGCGTGACTTTTTGCGTATTGAAATAGAAGCGCTGGCCTATTGCCAGTTTCAGGCTTTCGTCCCCATTGCCTTCGATAAAGCGGGAAATCAGGGCGGCAGTAATCTGGTTGGAGTCGCCTATCCTGTCCTGGCCGGTAAAGCGGTTTTCACTGAAAATCTGGGCGAAATTAAAGTCGGCGACCGCGCTGTCAAAGTTGGGCATGCGCGACTGGTCGCGGTAAGGGGTATTCACATAAAACAGCCTGGGCTCCAGCGTCTGGGTCAGTGCCTTGCCAAGCATCTCGGTCTTGCGTTCAAACACCAGCCCGCTATCCACCGAGAAAGTTGGTACTACGCGATGGAAATCAGCTTCCTTGCCTGGTTCAGGATTCACCAGATGATAGTTTGTCGCATGGAAAGAGATTTTCGGGATGACAAAACCACCAGCCTGCACCAGAGGCACAGAAATCTGGGGATTGAACACTGCCCTGTCACCACGCACCAAGGTCGGATGCCAGAAGCGCGTCAATATGCTGTCCATGGACCAGTCCAGCCCGGCAATATCGTGTTGCTCGGCATGCAATTGCAATTGCGGCAGCCTGTCATAGGGGCGCGCTATCGGCGCAGCCAGATCCTGCAAGACCTGGTAATTTGAGGTCCTGAGTGCCAGGCTCCAGAAAGAACCGTAATAAGTCAGATTGGCTTCGCGCAACAGCAGGCGTTGCGCAGTCTTGGTTATCGTGCGTGAGAAATCTGCCGGGTAATCATCGTCAGATGCTGAGTTGATATTCCAGGAAAGTTCCAGTTGCGGCAGTAATTTTTGCTGGTGTATGGAGGCGACCGCATAACGGTTAGTGCCTGTGACACGGTCACTGAGCAAACCTTCGACACTGGTTTCACCGGCATAGGTCTCACCCAGATAACGCCCCTCTATCCCGAGTTGCAGGCCGCGCCTGGCGATCATTTTGGGGTAGAGCGTCAAATCACGGTTAGGTGCAATATTAAAATAATAAGGAAGTGTGATTTCAGGGCCGCCCTTGGATGACGCCCCCAGTATCGGCGGCAGCAAACCGGAATGACGTGCGCCCGACAAAGGGAAGGTCAACGAGGGCGTCGCCAGGATAGGCATGCCTTTGAAATACAACACTGACTTGCCAGCCACGCCCTTGTCGAGGCCTGTATCAAGGCTCAGGGTATCTGATTGCAGATACCAGTCAGGGTCCAGGCCTTCGCATGTGCTGTAGGTACCGCGCGTGATCAGGGAACGCTCTTCATCCTGAAAATCGATGCGTGCGGCGTGTCCCTGGGCATTATTGCGCAAGAGTTTATAGATGGGATTGGCGACATAGCCGGAACTGGCATCAAGCTGCATGCGCAAGGCATCACCCTTATAGCAGTCGCCGTAACGTGTCATGCGGACTTTACCGCTGGCTTCAACTTCGTCTTCGAGATTGCGGTACATCGCCTCATCTGCATTGATGCGGGTGCCGCCTTTGACGACTTCTACATCATGCTCAAACTTGATATAGCGCTCTGGCATCCCAGAGAAATTACCGGCCCGGACAGTCACAGGTGCATTTTTGTCATCCTGCTTTTGCTTTTCGCTCAGCTTCTCCAGTTGCTTCTGGCTGGGCAGAGACTCTTTGGACGACTTGTCGTCGGTCTGAGTTTGCAGTGGTGACGGTATAGGGGTTGCCAGCTGTGTTGGAGCCTGAACTTCATCCGGCTTGGCTGTGACGACGTTCTGAGCCATCGCCTGAGAAAAGTAGGCGGGCACCAAAACCGACACCAGAATTGCCGGGATAGTAGGAAACAACAGCGGTGAGTGAGATAATACGGGTTTCCTGCGCATGAATTCAGTGGTCAATAAGCGTTTTGCCAACAATGCTGGACGATGTCATACAGACAATATGCCAGAAATCAGTCGCCTATTATAGGTTAAATGCTGGCAAAACCACTTGAAGTATGCAGACAAACTAACTTCCATTACTATTTATACATGTCTTCTACAGCAATCCCAGGGAATTCTGCAGCATCTGCAGCGATCTCCCCCGAAAAAGAGCAACGCAAGCAAACGCTGCAAACCTGGCTTGCCCGCCTGAATGGGCATGCCATGAAGCTGGACAGCATGCGTGCAGCATCTGCCGATGCCAGCTTTCGCCAATATTATAGAATTGACACTGAAGATGGTAGCAGCCTGATCGCTGTCGATGCACCGCCCGCGACCGAGAATACCGCAGCCTTTATCAAGATGGCGAATCTTTTGAAAAGTATCAACCTGACTGTGCCTGAAGTACTGGCACACGATCTGGAGCAGGGTTTCATGCTGGTCACCGATATGGGCATGCACACCTATGGCCAGATCTTGAACAGCGACAATGCCCACAAACTGTATCTGGATGCGATAGACAGCCTGATCCTGTTTCAGGCGCAGAGCCAGGCCGATGTCCTGCCTGAATATGACAGACCTTTCCTGCTGCGTGAATTGAATATTTTCAAGGAGTGGTATGTAGGCAAGCACCTGGGTGTCACGCTCACCGATGCGCAAACTGCCACACTGGACAAGGTATTTGATCATTTGCTGGCCAGCGCACTGGCACAGCCACAAGTATATGTGCACCGCGACTATCACTCACGCAACCTGATGTGGATGGACAAGGGCAATCCCGGCATCATCGATTTCCAGGATGCCGTATATGGCCCGATCACCTATGATCTGGTGTCGCTGTTGCGCGACGCCTATGTACAGTGGGATGAAGAAATCGTGCTCGACTGGGCCATACGTTACTGGGAAAAAGCCCGCCGTGCAGGCTTGCCGGTAGCACCGGACATCGACAGTTTCTACCGCGATTTTGAATGGATGGGCTTGCAGCGCCACCTCAAAATCCTTGGCATTTTCGCCCGCCTGTCACACCGTGATGGCAAGCACCATTACATCGCTGATATTCCGACTGTCATGGAATATGTGCGCAAGACTTCGCATCGCTACAAGGAACTGATCCCGCTGTTGCGCCTGCTGGATGAACTGGAAGACAATGCGCCGCAAGTTGGCTACACCTTCTAAGGCGGAGCAATAAAAATCATGAAAGCCATGTTACTTGCCGCCGGGCGCGGCGAACGTATGCGTCCATTAACCGATGCCTGCCCCAAGCCTTTGTTGAAGGTGCGCGGCAGGCCGCTGATAGTCTGGCATATCCTGAACCTGGTCAAAGCAGGTATCACCGAGATGGTCATCAATCATGCCCACCTCGGCCACATGATAGAAGATGCTCTCGGTGACGGTTCACGCTTTGGGGCAAAGATACAATACTCAGCCGAAGAACAGGCGCTGGAAACCGCAGGCGGTATTACCAAGGCCCTGCACTTGCTGGGTGAAGATCCCTTTATCGTGGTATCCGGCGATATCTATATCCCCCACTTCAATTTTGCGGAATGCCTCAATACCCTGGAAGAAAATGACCCCTGGGGTAATCCACATCCTGCAGACAAACGCGATATTGCCTGGTTGTATATGGTGAAAAACCCCAGCTTCCATCCGACTGGTGACTTTGCCATGACACTGATGGGTTTGTCGAATGAAGGCACGCCAAGACTCACCTTTGGCAATATAGG
This sequence comes from Undibacterium sp. YM2, assembly GCF_009937975.1. Taxonomy (NCBI): domain Bacteria; kingdom Pseudomonadati; phylum Pseudomonadota; class Betaproteobacteria; order Burkholderiales; family Oxalobacteraceae; genus Undibacterium; species Undibacterium sp. YM2. The sequence continues at coordinate 1,071,230 of NZ_AP018441.1, read as the reverse complement.
CGTGTATCGCCCTGAAATGTTTGCATCGATACGCCCGGGTGACCATGCCAAGCTTGGCCCTTTGCTGCGCGAATACATAGATGCAGGCCGCATAGGCGGCGAGCTGTACCGTGGCGAATGGCATAATCTGGGCACACCAGATCAGCTCGAAGCACTGAACGCACCATTGAATTTCAAAGGATAAGCATGAACAACACCGCCACTGACTATTCTGCACGTCGCCAGCAACTGATGGCGCAGATGCAGGCGCAAGGTGGTGGTGTGGCAGTCATACCAACTGCCCGTGAATGGATACGTAATAACGACAATCACTTTCCCTTCCGCCACGACAGTTATTTTTATTATCTATCCGGTTTCACTGAACCGGAAGCGGTGCTCGTGCTTGTCGCCACTGCGGACAAACAAGAATCGATTTTGTTTTGCCGCGAAAAAAATCCTGAACGTGAAATCTGGGATGGCTTTCGTTTTGGGCCAGAGGCAGCCGCCAAAGAATTTGCCTTCGATGCAGCTTACCCCATAGACATTCTGGCAGACAAACTGCCAGAATTACTCAGTGATGCACGCACATTGTTTTACAGCACCGCGCAGGAACCGCACATAGACAGCCAGGTACAACAGAGCCTGCAAGCCGTGCGTGACAAAGGTCGCAGTGGCATCAGGGCACCAGGCATTACAGTTGATGTACGCGCACTCGTCGATGAAATGCGCCTGTTCAAGGATGCGACAGAAATCGCGCTGATGCAACGCGCTGCCAGTATTTCTGCCGAAGCACACGCACGCGCCATGCGCAGCGCCAGGCCAGGCAAATTTGAATACGAACTGGAAGCAGAATTACTCTATGAATTCCGCCGCAATGGTGCGCAGGCACCGGCCTATGGTTCCATCGTTGCTACCGGTGCCAATGCCTGCATTTTGCATTACCAGAGCAATCAGGCGCAGATCAAAGATGGTGATCTGGTATTGATTGACGCCGGCTGCGAATTTGACAGCTATGCATCCGACATCACCCGCACCTTCCCTGCCAATGGCAAGTTCAGCCCTGCACAAAAACGCCTGTACGAAATCGTGCTGGCGTCACAGCAGGCCGCGCTGGAATGTGCACGACCAGGTTCTGTGTATATGAATGGTCACCATGCAGCAGTACGCGTGCTGACTCAGGGCATGCTCGATACTGGCTTGCTGGACAAGAACAAGGTCGGCAGTCTTGACGATGCGATTGCCAGTGCCGCCTTCCGTCAGTTCTACATGCATGGTACCGGCCACTGGCTGGGTCTGGATGTGCATGATGTTGGTGACTATCGAGAAGCACTGAAAACTGGCGATACCCGGGCGTATCGCCAACTGCAGCCTGGCATGGTCATCACCATAGAGCCGGGCATCTATGTGCGCCCTGCAGAAGGCGTGCCGGAAGAATACTGGAACACAGGGATACGCATAGAAGACGATATCCTGATCACGGCAGACGGGCATTTGAATCTGAGCCGTGACACCCCAAAAACAGTGGCTGAAATTGAAGCAGAAATGCGTGCGCGCTGAAAGTGCTGAATTAAATGACTCACACCATCAATGATGTCGATATAGCGATTTGTGGCGCAGGCCCTGCTGGCCAGGCTCTGGCCTTGTTATTGCAACAGCAGGGTTATGCGGCTGAGCGCATTGCTCTCTACGATGCCAAGACTAGCGAACAGGCAGAACAGGATGCACGCTCCATTGCCATTTCCTATGGCAGCAGGCAAATCCTGCAGGCGGCTGGTGCATGGCCGGTCAGGGCCACAGCGATACAGGAAATCCATGTTTCACGCCGCGGCCATTTTGGCCGTAGCATGATGCGGGCTGCTGACTATGCAGTGCCTGACCTGGGGTATGTAGCACGCTATGGCGACATCATACGGCCACTGCAGGCAGCCATCAGCAAAAGTGGCATACGCATACAGAGGCCGGCAAGTGTCAGCAATATCGAAGAAGCTGCTGACCATGTGCGCCTGACACTAATCCATGCAGACACTGGAGAAACCAGCCATGTCAGCGCCAGCATCGTGATACAGGCGGAAGGCGGTACTTTTGGTGATCAGGAACAGCGTAGCCAGCGCCATGATTATCAGCAAACCGCCATCATCGCCCACGTCAATACCGATGCTCAGATAGCAGGGCGCGCATTTGAACGCTTTACCGAGCAAGGCCCGCTGGCCTTGTTGCCGCAAGAAGATGGCTATGCCCTGGTCTGGTGTGTACGCCCTGAGCAGGCTGAGCATTTGCTGGCACTGGATGAGCAGGGTTTCAAACAAGCCCTGCAAACTGCCTTTGGCCATCGCCTTGGCAACTTCATCAAAACCTCGGCACGCTTGTCTTACCCGCTGGGCCTGAACGCCCAGGCGCATGCAACGGCACGCACAGTTGCTATCGGCAATGCCGCGCAAACCCTGCACCCGGTAGCGGGACAAGGTTTGAACCTGGGCTTGCGTGACAGCATGGTATTGGCACGATCACTGACACGGCATTTGCATGACACGGCCAGCAGCGATCCTGCAGGGGCCTTGCAAGCCTATCAGGCAGAACGCCAGGCCGACAGAAAACTGACCATACGCATCACCGACAGCATGGCCCGCGTATTTGCCAGCAGCCCTGATGGTTCGTTCAGCCAGACCTTGCTGGGCCTGGGGCTGGGTGCGCTGGATATGGTGAAGCCAGCAAAACGCATGCTGGCAGAACAGATGATGTTTGGCTGGCGCTGATATCCTCAGACTAATCGTACAAGGTCCCTATGGCCAGCGGCTTGCTGGTCGCGATGATTTTTCCTGACGCTGGCCAGTCAGAAAACTTGTAGAGAGCTACCCTGTACTTGCCCATGGAGTCATCTTCAAATGGCTGGCCTTCACTCAGAGGCAAATCACGCGGTTGCTGTACAGCATCTCTGAAGCTGATGGCAATCTTGCTATCATTTTTGTTGTCATTGAGTGCATAGATGAACTTGATGCCAGCACACTTCTTGCCTATCAAGCGTATGCGATACCCCGATTCGCGCTGGGCGCTGATCAACTGTTCGCAGGCAGTACGCAGTTCTGCAAGATCGTAAATACCATCTTCGCGCTCCTTGATGGAATAGCGTCCGCTGAAGTAAAACTGCCCTTGCGGACGATTCAGACGCAAGACGGCATCTTCATCATAAGCCTGTTTCAACATGGGCATGCTGACGCGGCCCATGGCATCCACCGCAATATCTAGTCTGGTCTTTTCTCCACTGAGTTGAAGCCGCAAACCAGTCATCGAGATATCCCTGGCATTTGCCGAGGGACGCAGTTGCATATGCGCCTGTATCAAGGGCCGGTCGCGAGTATAAGTCGCAAAGAAATTATAGGCTTTGTAGGCATGGCGATAACTACCCCACTCTGCATTGCGTAGTGCGGCAATTTCCACTTGCTGAACTTCTTCAGCAATGATCTGGCCAGGGATTGCGGCAAGGAGTAATAACAGGTAATACTTCATCAAAGAGCAGGCAGAGCAGCACTGGGGCCAAAGCGTGCATTCTAGAGCATCCCGATTCAATTACGCCGGGCTTGAAAGGGAATTTTCAAACCATGACTTCTGGCACTCCCCATGAGGTATCGCTTAGCGTAAAATTGCGCCGCTCACCCACATGCCCTGGCAAGCAAATTCAGTCGTAGTTTCAGTCGCTCTTGATCACAAGGCCCTCATTGAAGAAAGTCATACTCAAGTTTGCTCGCCATCGCGCAGTCATTGCGGGTGTAGCGTTGAGCCTTTTCATTGCAGGTCTGGAAAGCCTGCTATTGTGGCTACGCGGTGCACAGGCCGACGACATGCACAGCCTGCTTGGTCAAGCCGCAATCTGGACAGCCACACAATTTAGCCCAGCGCCCAGCCTGACCAGGGCCGGATCAGACAGAAATGAGCTGATTCATTCTTTATTTTTCTACAGCTATACGCTATTCAGTCTCGGGTTTGCGGTCTTGCTATGGGTGCGCACCCGCCATGTCCATCTCCTTGCAGCAGATAAGCCCGCCAGGGCCGCAGATACGATATCGCTGTCATTGCAGCTGGCTATAGGGCTGGGCGTCAATTCTGCTTTTTTATATATAGTCGCCGCTGAACTGGCTTTTCTCTATCCACTCAGGAAAAGCTTGCTGTGGCTGCTTATACAAATGCTGCTGCATGCAGGCATTGCCATCTGGTCTGCCGCTGCTGTCATCGATACAGATGCAAATATGCGTATCTTCCTGCTGTATCAGGGTGGTGAACTGGTCTTGCAAATCATGGTGTTTGCAGCATGCCATGTCAGCGTACTGGAGCGGCGTGGCCGTTTGCAACTGGCCAAAGCCAATGCAGAATTATTGGCAACACAATCCTTGCTGACAGAAACTGTGCGCGTCTCTGAACGCATGCGCATAGCCCGTGATTTGCATGACATTGTCGGGCACCACCTGACAGCCCTGAACCTGCATCTGAACCTGGCCTTGCGACAAACAGAAGAAGCCAGGCTGGAGTCACTGAACCTGTCTTCAGAACTGGCGGGTAGTTTGCTGGCCGAGGTCAGGGATATCGTTAGCAATGAAAGGCGCGAACAGGACATAGATTTGCGCCATGCACTGGAGAGCTTGTGCGCAGGTATTCCGCAACCCAAGATACAACTGAGTTTTACCGGAGCACTCAAGCTGCACACGCCTGCCGGCGCGCATACCTTGTTTTGCTGCATACAAGAATCCATCAGCAATACCATGCGTCATTCGCTCGCCACTGACATGCGCATAGACCTGACGTCGAATGAAAGTGGGAAAGCAATACAAGTCCTGATACATGACAATGGCCAGGGCTGCCAGCAATTAAAAGAAGGCAATGGTTTGCAAGGCATGCGCGAAAGAATTGCAGAACTTGGCGGCAGCTTGCTCGCCACGAATCATCCCGAAGCTGGCTTCATGCTGAAGATCAATATACCCAATGAAAGGACGCCGGCATGATAAAAGTGATTCTGGTCGATGACCAGATGCTGGTGCGTAGTGGCATACGCGGCTTGCTGAATCTGACCGACGATATCCGAGTCGTTGCTGAAGCTACCAATGGCAAGGAAGCGATTGCCGTCATCCGGCAAACCCAGGCTGATGTGCTCTTGCTCGATGTACGCATGCCTGTATGTACCGGCATAGAATTACTGCAAACCCAGAGTGACTTGCCCCCGACCATACTGCTGACGACTTTCGATGATGATGATGTGCTGTTTGCTGGCATGCGCGCAGGTGCCAGGGGATTTTTGCTCAAGGATATTTCGCCGGAAAGACTGGCCGAAGGCATACGTCGTGTCGCGACGGGTGCCACCTTGTTCCGCCCTGCATTGACAGAGCGTAATCGTGCATCCTACGAAACCCCAGGCACCACCAAAGCCAGTGAAGACAAACGCCTACGTGACAGCCTGACAGAACGTGAAATCGAAACCCTGGCCCTGATGGCGGCAGGATTGAATAATCATGAAATTGCAACGGCAATGGGCCTGGGAGAGGGAACCATCAAAAACCATGTGTCCAGTATCTTGTCCAAATTAGCTGTACGTGACCGCATGCGCGCCGCCTTGCGTGGTATAGAACTTGGCTGTATTTGATATGAGCAAGAAAAAAGCCTTGCTGCTATTTTGCTGCATTTCATGTCACATGGTGCAAGCGCAAACCCCTGACATGATGCCTGAAGGCTCTACCGACATCAACCTGGGCATGGCGGCACTCATCGCACCCAGCTATGAAGGAAGCGACAAGCAAAAATTTTACTTGCTGCCCTTTGCTTCGGTGGTGTGGAGTAATGGCGTTTTTCTCGCGCCTGGAGAAATTGGCCTGCGCCTGCCCTCACCACAACATCTGCAATACGGTCCCTTGCTGAGTTATGAATTGCAGACAAATCGCGCTGACCGAAATGCATCTTCATCACTGGTGTTTACACCGGGTGCTTACTTTAATTATCGTCTCGACCATCGCCTGGGTTTACGCTCGCGCCTGGACTATGGCGCTGGCACACAGCGTCAGGGCATACGCCTGCATCTGGCAAGCTGGTTCAACATGCCTCTGGCACCGCATCAGAGCCTGTCAGCGGAAGTGGGCCTGACTCTGTCGAATAAACACTATATGCAATCATATTTTGGCATCAATCCCGAACAAGCACAGTACACTGGCTTGCCTGCATACAACGCCACAGCAGGCATCAAGAACACCTCTTTGCAAGTGGGCTGGAATATGGAATTGAGTCCGAAATATGATTTCTCCACACGTATAGGTATCAATCGATTATGGGGCAGTGCCGCCAGCAGCCCGCTGACAACGAAAACGAATACTGTCAGCTTGCTGACCTCACTGACTTATCACTATTGAGCTGTGGATGCTTGTTTCTTCGTGCTTGTTTCTTTGTGCTTATTTCTTCGTGACTATTTCGTTGCAAGACCCGGCTCTGCCTGCAACGAAATCCTGATGCTATCGTTAGCGATTAAAACTGGTAACGGATACCAGCCGACAATCCATTCATATTGAACTTCATGTTTTTTTCCTTTGCGATGCCAAAACTTTCCAGTTCCAGTGTCAGGGCAAGATTTTTGGTGAGCTGATAAGCAGTTCCTAGCGCGGCATACAAACCCGCCTTGTCAGTGGATGCACTCAGTGCACGCAACTCGCCCGCGCCAGTAAAGTGAGTATTCATGTGGGTAGCACCCAGCTTACCAAACAGCGACCAGTCCTCGGCCAGGGACATGCTGCCCTTGGCTGCGACATACCAGGCATTGGCACGGGTAGTCACTGTAGAGCCTGATCCAGGCACAGGATCTATCGTGGCTCTGCCAAAATTCTTATAACCCAGCTCTACTCCCAGATTCTGGTTAGCCTCATAGCCAACAAAAATCTTCAGGGGCATGGCCTTGTCTTTGCTGCTGAAATCATTTTGCGTGCCAGCGTCATTAAAATTAAGACTGCTGGAGTAGCTTCTGCCGACGGCGGCGCCGACATAGACATCCTGAGCATGACTGGCACTGCTCAAGGTAGCTGCAAAAACCAGGGGTAAGCAGAAAATACGTTTCATTGTTGAATCCTCTAAGATGAAAGAAAGATTTTTGCCGCGCTGGCGAAAATCCTTCTCACCAGGCCAGATTGCAAAAACAAGGCTAGCTTAGGGGATGGACTGTGGGATCAACAGTGCCAGAAGTCATGGTTGGACTGGCTGCTGTGAGTTTGAAATATTGATCTGCCCGGTGTTGTTGGGCGTTTGAATAAGCAGCTATCCATCAAATTGATGGATAGCTGCCTTTCTGGTCAAGCGTAGATATGAGAAGAATATTAGTTTCTGATTTCCAGAGCGCGATTCAAACTCAGTGCGGCTACCGAACATGCTGCGCCTGACAACAGGTAGAGACTGACATATTCCAGCCCGAAATGGGACGACAGCCCCAGCGCCACCAGTGGAGCGAAACCTGCACCCACCAGCCATGCCAGGTCAGATGTCAGGGCAGCGCCGGTATAGCGGTATTTGGGAGAAAAATTAGAGGTCACAGCACCAGATGCCTGCCCGTACGACAGTCCCAGTACGCCAAAGCCCAGCAAAATAAAAATATCCTGACCAAGCTCACCACCGTCCATCAAGGCAGGAACGAAGCCACTCAGCACGGCTATCATCAATGCCAGCGCAAATAACATTTTGCGACGGCCAATACGGTCGGCAATCAGGCCAGAAATAACGATACCCAGCATCATCAATACTGCACCTACCATCTGAATTTCCAAAAACTCGCTCAGCGAACGCTTGGAATAAATCGTGATCCAGGACAAGGGGAACACGGTAACAAGATGGAACAGTGCGTAACTGGCCAGGGCTGCGAGCGCACCTATCAGCAGGTTACGACCTTGTGAGCGGGTCATTTCGATGATATTGGTAGGCTCCAGCTCGCGCTCGTCGAGCAAATGCTTGTATTCATTAGTTGAGACCAGGCGCAAGCGGGCAAACAGGGCAACCACATTGATTGCAAATGCGACATAGAATGGATAACGCCAGCCCCATTCAAGGAAGTCTTCAGTCGACAGATTGGCAACCATGTAGGCAAACAGGCCCGCTGCGATCATGAAGCCTACCGGTGCACCCAGCTGCCCCAGCATCGCATACCAGCCACGCTTGTTTTCGGGTGCGTTCAAGGCCAGCAAGGAAGGCAGACCATCCCAGGAACCACCCAGCGCCAGCCCCTGCCCTATACGTAACAAGGACAACAAGACGATGGAAGTTACACCCAGATGCGAATAGGTTGGCAGGAAAGCAATGCCAGCAGTAGATACACCCAATAAAACCAGAGCGATGGTGAGCTTGGCTTCACGTCCGAGTCGCTTCTGGATTTCCATAAAAGCTACTGTGCCAAACGGACGTGCCAGAAAAGCAAATGAAAAGATCACGAAGGCATACAGTGTGCCTTCCAGTCTTTGTTCAAATGGAAAGAAAACCTGGGGGAAAACCAGCACTGAAGCCAGTGCATAGACAAAAAAGTCAAAATATTCCGAGGCCCGTCCTATGACGACGCCGATGGCGATTTCGCCGGGTGCAATGGAGGAATGATCGGAATGACTGTTTTTGATATTCCTGATTGCAGTATCTGCCATGGAGCTGGAGGGCAGTTCATTTTCATTGGTGCTGATGCTGGCCATGATGGTCCCTCAAATTGTCTCAAAATTTATAGTCTGGCTCCTGTGCGATCTTCATTTCTGATGCTTATTTGAAAACTAGGACAAAACGTCCAATCGCCAAGGCCTTTTTGTAAAGGTACATTAGCACAAATTTCTATAATCATTGACCTATCTCAATATGATTCCCTCATTTGCACGACGCGGATTTGCTGTTTTTTCTGCAATTTTGTTGGCGGGTTGCAACACGGTGGTAATGAATCCCTCAGGTGATATCGCCGCTCAACAAAGCCATCTGATATGGGTGTCCACCCTCTTGATGTTACTGATCATCGTACCGGTGATCTTTTTGACCATATTATTTGCCTGGCGTTACAGAAAAAATAACACCTCAGCAAAGTACGAACCTGACTGGGATCATTCCACCCAGCTTGAGCTCGTGATCTGGGGAGCGCCGCTGCTGATCATCATCGCCCTGGGCCTGATCACCTGGATCAGTACGCATACGCTGGACCCTTACCGCAAGCTGTCACGCCTGGACGAAAACCGCCCTCTTCCTGCCGACGCCAAGGTACTCAACGTTGAAGTTGTGGCCCTGGACTGGAAATGGCTGTTTATTTACCCTGACCTTGGCATTGCCACGGTCAATGAGTTGGCTGCACCAGTAGATGTGCCTGTGCGCTTCAAGATTACCGCATCGAATGTCATGAATTCCTTCTTCATCCCTGCACTGGCTGGTCAGATCTATGCCATGCCAGGCATGCAGACAACGCTCAATGCAGTGATTAATAAGCCGGGTGAATTTGATGGCTTTTCCGCCAATTACAGTGGTGCAGGTTTCTCTGACATGCGCTTCAAATTCCACGGCATGAGCACGCAGAATTTTGAGCAATGGGTGCAAGCGGCCAAAGCCAAGACGCAGACACTGGACCGTGCGACTTATCTGAAACTGGAAAAACCGAGTGAGCGTGAGCCAGTGCGTCATTACGCCAGTGTTGATGCGGATTTGTATCATGCCATTTTGAATCGCTGCGTTGCCACAGGTGAAGTCTGCATGGACAAGATGATGATGAGCGATGCAAAGGCAAATGCCAGGGCTTATGCCGCATCTGATGCGAAAATGGATTTCAGTAATTTGTTCACGCAGCGCCTGGAACAGGATAACGCCGCTCGCACAGCACGCTTGTTGGCCTATCTGGACGCTGACATTTGTAAAGCATCTCCTGAAATGTCCTCCAAAGCGTTCCCCGAAGTGCCCCCTCTTATCATTGGAAGTAAATGATGCAAGACCATATCGATTTGACGAAGCTGATCTTCGGCCGTCTCTCCTGGGATGCGATTCCCTTTCACGAACCTATTTTGCTGGCAACCTTCGCAGGTGTCGCGCTTGGTGGCATTGCGCTGCTTGGGGCGCTGACCTACTTCCGCCTGTGGGGCATGTTGTGGCGCGACTGGTTCACCAGTATCGACCATAAAAAGATAGGCATCATGTATGTGATTTTTGCCATTGTCATGTTGCTGCGCGGCTTTGCTGACGCCCTCATGATGCGCTTGCAACAGGCAATTGCCTTTGGTGATACGGCAGGTTTCCTGCCACCGCATCACTACGACCAGATCTTTACCGCGCATGGCGTGATCATGATTTTCTTCGTGGCCATGCCTTTGGTGACAGGTTTGATGAACTATGTGGTACCACTGCAAATCGGTGCACGCGACGTTGCCTTCCCTTTCCTGAACAATTTCAGTTTCTGGATGACCGCATTTGGCGGTGGCCTGGTCATGGTGTCCCTGTTCGTTGGTGAATTTGCCCGCACTGGCTGGCTCGCATATCCGCCGCTGTCCGGCATCATGTCCAGCCCGGATGTAGGCGTGGACTACTATATCTGGTCATTGCAGATTGCTGGTGTCGGTACTTTGCTGTCGGGTATCAACCTGATCGCCACCATCATCAAAATGCGCGCGCCTGGCATGACGATGATGAAGATGCCGGTGTTTACCTGGACTGCGCTGTGCACCAACGTACTCATCGTTGCAGCCTTCCCTGTGCTGACTGCGGTACTCGGCATGTTGTCACTTGATCGTATGTTTGGCACCAATTTCTTCACTAATGATCTGGGAGGCAACTCCATGATGTATGTGAACCTGATCTGGATCTGGGGTCACCCTGAGGTTTATATCCTGGTCTTGCCTGCATTTGGTGTGTTCTCTGAAATCGTCTCGACTTTCTGTAGCAAGCGCTTGTTCGGTTATACCTCCATGGTGTATGCGACCGTGGTGATCACCATCCTGTCCTACCTGGTGTGGCTGCATCACTTCTTCACGATGGGGTCGGGAGCGAGTGTCAATTCCTTCTTCGGTATCACCACCATGATTATCTCTATCCCTACCGGAGCGAAGATATTCAACTGGTTGTTCACGATGTACCGTGGCCGTATCCGTTTTGAATTGCCGATGCTGTGGACCATGGGTTTCATGATCACTTTCGTTATTGGTGGCATGACCGGTGTCTTGCTGGCGGTACCGCCTGCTGACTTTGTCTTGCACAACAGTCTATTCCTGATTGCCCACTTCCATAACGTGATTATCGGTGGAGTGTTGTTTGGCATGTTTGCGGGTATCAACTACTGGTTCCCCAAGGCTTTTGGTTACAAGCTTGATGATTTCTGGGGCAAATGCTGCTTCTGGTTCTGGACTATCGGTTTCTATTTTGCCTTCATGCCCTTGTATGTACTGGGCCTGATGGGTGTGACCCGTCGCCTGAGCCATTTTGAAGACCCATCCCTGCAAATCTGGTTCCAGATCGCCGCTTTTGGTGCCGTCCTGATTGCACTGGGCATTGCTTCCTTCATCATCCAGTTATATGTCAGCTTCAAGAATCGTGCATCACTGCGTGACTTCACTGGTGACCCATGGGGTGGCCGTACGCTGGAATGGTCTACCTCATCTCCACCGGCAGACTACAACTTTGCGTTTACACCCAAAGTGTATGACAACGATGCCTGGGCTGATATGAAGAGCAAGCAATACCAAAGGCCTACAGATGGTTTCGTACCTATCCATATGCCCAAGAATACCGGTGCTGGCTTCATCATCGCCTTGCTGAGCGCAGCCTGTGGCTTCGCCCTGATCTGGCAGATGTGGTTGCCAGCGGTGCTGGGCTTTGTCGCCATGATGGCTGCCATCATCGTTCACACCTTTAATTACAAGCGTGATTACTACATCCCAGTTGCTGATGTTATCCGCACAGAAGAAGAACGCAGCCGTCTGGCAGGTGCCGCCCATGTCTAATACTGCAACTATCCCTAACGAGGGCACGAACTTGAATACCAGCGCAACTTCGCAGGCTCGCACTTTTGCCAGCAGCGATTTCTATGTCAAGGAACACCATCCGGAAAACGGCACCCTGCTCGGCTTCTGGCTTTACCTGATGAGCGATTGCCTGATCTTCGCCTGTCTGTTTGCTACCTATGCGGTATTGGGCCGCAACTATGCAGGTGGCCCTACCGGTGCAGAATTGTTTGACCTGCCGCTGGTAGCCGTGAATACCTCCCTGCTGCTGTTATCGTCGATCACGTATGGCTTTGCCATGCTGGAAATGCAGCGCAAGCGTGTCAAAGCTACCTTGATCTGGCTGGCGATTACCGGCTTGCTGGGTGCAGGTTTTATCAGTCTGGAACTGTATGAATTTGCCCACCTGATACACGAAGGTGCGGGCCCACAACGCAGCGGCTTTCTGACCTCCTTCTTTGCCCTGGTAGGCACGCACGGTCTGCACGTGACTTTCGGTATTATCTGGCTGATTACCCTGATGTTCCAGATAGGCCGCCATGGCCTCACGCCTGAGAACGGCAGGAGACTGATGTGCCTGTCGATGTTCTGGCATTTCCTGGACGTGATCTGGATCGGTGTATTTACCTTTGTTTATTTGATGGGAGTCTTGCCATGAGTGCACACCAAGAACACACGGCACATGGCCACGATCATCACGATGATCATCATGAGCACACGCACGCCAGTCATGGCAGTCTGAAAGACTATGCAATGGGATTTATCCTGGCAGTGATTTTGACTGCGATTCCCTTCTGGCTGGTCATGGGCAAAGTCATGAACAAATCGAGCACCACAGGCATGGTCCTGCTGGTATTTGCCGCGATACAGATCGTCGTGCACATGGTGTATTTCCTGCACATGAACAGTAAATCCGAAGGTGGCTGGACCATGCTGGCCCTGCTGTTTACCGGCATGCTGGTATTTATCATGATGAGCGGATCACTGTGGGTCATGTATCACCTGAATCACAATATGATGCCAGGCATGATGCATGAAACAGAAACAAAACCGCAATCGATCAATGCCGCCCCCATGTCCAAACCTGCTGCGGACAATATGAAGTCCATGCCATCCATGCAATGAAAAAGCAGGAACAAGGAATTGCCGGGAAAGCGGCTGACCTGACACCAAAGTCAGGTCAGCCTCCCTCATCTCCCCGTCACTCCCGCTTATTCAGACTGAGCTTCACGGCCTGCATGGCAGTCATCTTTGCAGGCTTCATTTCACTGGGTACATGGCAGGTACTGCGCCTTCAATGGAAACTCGATTTGATAGAGCGGGTTGAACAACGCGTACACGCAGAGCCAGTCCCCATTCCCGGTTTTTCACTATGGCCACACATTAATGCCAGTGCGGACGAGTACCGCCATGTGCAGGTCAGTGGCGTTTTTCTGTATGAGAAAACCATACTGGCGCAAGCCACGACAGAACTGGGAGGCGGTTTTTGGGTCATGACGCCGCTGGCGACAGCAGATGGCGCTACGATACTGATCAACCGTGGTTTTATCCCGGAAAAAATGGCTGCATCTTACCGGACATCTCCAGAGAAAGATCGCCTCACCACAACTGCTGCCGGCACCATGCAGATCACCGGCCTGTTGCGCATGACCGAGCCGGGTGGAGGCTTTTTAAGGAAAAACGATCCCGCTGGCAAGCGCTGGTATTCGCGCGATGTGAGCGCCATTGCGGTAGCAACAGGTTTGACCAGGCCAGCCCCTTTCTTTATCGATGCCGACGCAAACCAGGCCAGCAGCAAGCTCAATGCTCAGCAAAATGAAGCCTCAGCCAACGCCCCTGTCGCGGGCCTGACCGTGATTCATTTCCACAATAACCATTTGATTTATGCCGTCGTCTGGTTCTCGCTGGCAGCCATGACGGCAGTAGCCTGGTCATATGTCATGCGGGACAGAAAAAATACCGACGCCGCCAAGACAGGGAATACCGCATAACCAGGCTGGAATTGCAAATTTAATATACCGCCCATGATCTGTTAGCATGCACTAAAAAGCACAATAACGGGACATGGCAAGCATGATAAGAAAAATACTTCCTCATAGTATCGGGCAAGGAATAGTGGCAAAAACAGCAACAAAAACACCAGAAAACCAGTCTGCTATTGCGATAGCCTACGAAAACTCGGCAGGCCACAAGAATATGTTGCAGCTTATACAGCTGCGCTGGCTTGCCGTGTTTGGTCAGTTATCGACCATATTGATCGTCATGTTTGGCTTTGGCATACAGTTGCCTCTGGTCAAAATGCTGGCCGTGCTGATCTGCCTGATAGGCTTTAATATTGCCAGCCATTTACGCTGGCACGAGCGTGTGTATGTGACCAACGGCGAACTTGTTTTTGCCTTGCTGATTGATGTATTCAGCCTGACGGCACAGCTGTACTTCGGTGGCGGCACATCGAATCCCTTTGCTTTTCTGTATCTGTTGCAAGTGATTTTAAGTGCGGTTTTGCTGGAAGCCTGGTCCACCTGGATTATCGTCGTCATCACCAGTGCCTGCCTGGCCGGACTATCGCTGTTCTCTGAACCCTTATCTCTGCCGCCTGGTGAAAACGGCGGGCTATCACGCCTGTATGTTGCTGGCTATATTATTTGCTTCATGCTCAATGCGGCCCTGCTGGTTTTCTTTATCACCCGCATAGGCCGCAACCTGCATGCACGGGATGTACAACTGGCAGACCTGCACCAGCGCGCCGTGGAAGAAGATCATATCGTGCGCATGGGCCTGCTGGCTTCGGGTGCAGCGCATGAACTGGGCACACCACTGGCTACGCTGTCTGTCATCCTCGGTGACTGGCGGCGCATGCCGGAGTTCAGGAAAAACCCCGAGTTGCTGGAAGAGATCAGCGAAATGGAAACCCAGTTGCAGCGCTGTAAAAGCATAGTCAGCGGCATCCTGCTGTCCGCCGGAGAAGCCCGTGGCGAATCGGCAGTTAAAACCACCATCAACAGCTTCCTGAATGATCTGACCACGGAATTTACATCGACCCGGACTATCGTCTCTTTTGGTTTCGATAACCAGATTCAGGATGATATTCCCATCGTCTTTGATACTGCCTTGAAGCAGATGGTCTGCAATGTACTTGATAATGCCCTGGAAGCTTCGCCAGACTGGCTGAGCATGGAAGCCAGACGTCAGGGTGATGACCTGATATTGACAGTCGTTGACCGCGGGCCTGGTTTTGATCCGGCGATTTTGTCACGCATAGGAGAGCCGTATCAATCGACCAAGGGCCGCCCCGGCAGCGGACTGGGACTATTCTTTGTCGTCAATGTAGCACGCAAACTGGGTGGTCAATTCACGGCATCGAACCGCGGAGATGGCGGTGCCATCGTACAATTGAGTCTGCCACTTTCGGCGATCATGCTTTAGGAAGCATTGATCAAGCAGATTTGCCCCGGTAAGAAAATTAATAAAGACTTTACAATGTCACAAGAGCTGGAATAGTTTGCATAGCCGCTCTGCTCCACCTCATTGAAATACAGCTTTAACTTCAGGAATTGTTTCACTATGCCAGAAAATCGTCTGCTACTCATTATTGAGGACGATACTGCTTTTGCCCGTACACTGGGCCGCTCGTTTGAGCGGCGCGGCTATACCGTCCTGCACGCGAGCAGCAAGGAAGATGCTGAAAAATTATTATCAGATCATACGCCCGCTTATGCTGTGGTTGATCTGAAATTGAATGGGCATTCCTCCGGCCTGGCCTGCGTGCAGCTTTTACATCAGCACAATCCCGACATGTTGATCGTCGTGCTCACAGGATTTGCCAGTATTGCGACTGCGGTGGAAGCAGTCAAACTGGGCGCATGTCAATACTTGTCCAAACCCTCCAATACTGATGATATTGAAGCGGCCTTCGGGCATATCGCTGGCACGGCAGATGTAGAGATCACGAATCGCTCGACTTCCATCAAGAACCTGGAGTGGGAAAGAATCCACGAAGTACTGGCAGAAACCGACTTCAATATCTCAGAAACTGCGCGCAGGCTAGGTATGCACAGACGCACACTGGCGCGTAAGCTCGAAAAGCAAAGAATTAAATAGCTTGCCTATTCACCATTTTTCTTTTGGCCAGAAAAACAATGGCGACGGCTATTGGAATGCAGTAAATACCGGGCTCACAAGGATTACTCTATAATCCGCCCTTCAACTGAAAGGAAACACCATGAAAATGCGCATAAAAAGACGTCATCTGAATTTTGGACGTATGTACAACCACCAACTGGCTGCAGTGCTGGAAGCCGCATTTGAAGAATTCAAGAGCAATTTCAGCGAGCAAGGTGCGTCCATGGCTGAGTCTATTGATGCCTTACAAGACCTGGGAGCCAGCTATCGCAATTTCAAGAAATTTGCCCTGCGCTTCGCCAAGGCACATTAAACCCGGCCTTTGACGAGTCGTTGTTGACGGTTTTCACCTGAACACGCGACTCGTTTTTCATTGAGAACCGCGTAAAGCCCTGCGGGCTCAGGTGTTCTTCACGAATTAAATGCTCAGCTCCATTGCGGGCATGACTCGTTTTTTAGCTCATGACGCGCCGATCATGTGCGTATATCCCAAAACTCATTCTACATATTGCGATGGTTTCTCATTGATGAAATCGATTGTAATTACAGCGTCACAGTCAATTCCTACAATTCTCTCATATACGACAAATATATTTAATTTGCCGTATATAAATTTATACGCTCCAGAGAAAAGGATTTCCAATGCGTCCCCGCTATTTGAGTTTGATTGTTATTTCTTTTGTTATTCCATCCGCAGTTTTTTTTCTGCATGGCTGCGGTAGCTCGTCTGACAGTACCGCCCAAGCACAAAAACCTGACCTGCCTGCCACTTCATCTGCTGGATGGACAACCGGTGACTTGCATGTACACACCATACAGTCCGACGACGCCCGCACAACACAAACATTGGATTTGGTGCTAGATAAAGCATTTACCAGCTATGGGTTGGACTGGACGGCTATTACGAACCACCTGCGTTCCTCAAAATATGATAATAACGGTGCCACCCTGACAAACCCGGTACCATTTGCGTATGGCATGGAATCCTATGAAATCCCCAGGATCAAAGCCTTGCAGGCATCTGGTCGCTATGCAGACAAAACCATTTTCTCAGGTTTCGAATGGGATATGCCTACGCATGATCATCTGGGCGTCAGCATTTTTGATGTAGTAGATGGTAAATTTGTGTCATCCCCATCTGCGTCCAAGGAATTCCAATACTTGTTTACCACATTGGAAGACAGCAAATTTGATGCTGCGGATGTCAACAAATGGAAAACAAAATATCCGCAGCGCTTCAACAGCACAGCAGCAGATGCCTTACAGGCCATTTCGTGGTTGAAGAAAAATTATCCAGATACCAGTTTTATCACCATCAACCATCCTTCGCGCAATCCTGGCAAATACACCATTGCAGATTTCCGCACGATGAATGACATGGCACCCAACATCATGTTCTCGATAGAAGGCATGGTAGGCAACCAGATGGAACCAGATCGCGGCGGATATACCTCAAGCTATGTCGAAGCCAACAAGCCAAATCGGGTTTATGGTGGCGTTGACGCCATCGTGGCCCAGGTTGGTGGTGTCTGGGACGCCTTGCTTGGCGAAGGCCGCCGTATCTGGAATATCGCTGATTCTGATTCACATTTCAAAATCGATGATGCCGGTAATAGCAGTGGTTACTTCCCTGGCGAATATGCGAAAAACTATGTGTGGATGAACGACAAAAAAGCGGGCGTCAATGAATTGATCAAGAGCCTGCAGTCGGGAAGAATGTTCAGTGTCTTTGGTGATCTCATCAATGCCATGGAATTCACGGTCAGCAATGCAAGCGATGTCAAAAACATGGGGCAAGAGCTGAAGGTAGCAAACGGCAGCACGGTTGAAGTCACCATACGTTTCAAGAGCCCGGCCAGGAATAACTATGAATTTCCGGCAGGTAGTGGCGTATTCGGCAACAAGGCACCGAAAGTGGATCATGTGGATTTGATCGTGGGTGATGTTGGCAGCAAGGCGGCACCGGATTCCAGCGCTTACAATGTGGCGACCAACCCCAGCACCAAGGTCTTGAAACGCTTCACCAACGCCGACTGGAAAACAGACGCTGAAGGTTACAACGTCATCAAGTACCAGATGCTTGTGCAGAAAAATCAGTACCTGCGCCTGCGTGGCACCAACCTGGGCATCAACGTCGCAGACATGACAGAAAATGGTGAGCCATTGGCCGATGCCAAAATCACGACCACTGACAACCCGACGCGCCACAACCAGATCAATGACCGTAACTACGCCAGTCTGTGGTTCTATTCCAATCCAGTCTTTGTTAGCGTGAACTAAGCCTGGTCGTATCAAGGGTGGGCAGAGGACCTTGCGCTGGATGTAATTGCAGGTCACTTACCCACCCTCATCCAACACATGGGAAATTATCTTTTCGATAAATTTCACCTTAAACAAAGGGTCAGAGTGCCCATCTGTTACTCCATGGTTGATCAAATCTGTATTCCTTTCGCATAAATATTCAGGAGTACAATTTATGCTATGACTTAACGAGGGAGGGCCGCAATGAAACTGTATCCATTATTCCTGCTGATGGCAGCAGCCACCGTGTTCAGCCCTGGTCCTGGTGTAGTCATGACACTGACAAATGCCTTACGCTATGGCATGCGCGGCACTTTTGGTGGCATCCTGGGTATCGCTTTTGGCGCACTGATTGTTGCGGCAATTTCTGCCACCAGCGTCGGTGTCGTGCTGGCCGCATCGGCTACCGCATTTACCGTACTCAAGTTGCTGGGAGCTGGATACCTGATTTTCCTCGGCGTCAAGCTCTGGCGTGCACCAGCCTTTCGTTTCACTGAAGGCGATGCCCATGAAGCCAGCTTCAAAAAGCGCTTCCTGGAAGGCCTGTCTTTGCAGATGACCAACCCCAAGGCGATATTCTTTTTCCTGTCTGTCTTCCCGCAGTTCATAGACCCGGCCATGAGTTATGGCCTGCAGTTTGCCGTGCTGGTCATGACTTATAGCGGGCTGATCGTCATCATCCATAGCAGCTATGCGATTTTTGCCGGTCGCGCCAGAACCTGGCTGACATCAGAAAAAGGCGGTTCCTACATGAATAAAATAGGTGCTGCCACCTTTGTATTTTTTGGTTGTGCCCTGGCGGGTGCGAAACGCACGGTATAAGTAAGCCTCTCAAGAGCGCGGCGTTCTTCCCAAGCGTCACAAGTTTGCTGTGCACTGCACAAGCACAAGTACCGCGCTGCAAAGCAGCAACGGATTCATCCATTCTTGACATTTGATAACAGGCACGGACAAAGAATTCTGCTAGGATAAATGCGTGTTCAAGGTACTCCGGCAAGCTTCATTCCCCGCATCATTCACCGTCCGAG
This sequence comes from Undibacterium sp. YM2, assembly GCF_009937975.1. Lineage (NCBI taxonomy): Bacteria > Pseudomonadati > Pseudomonadota > Betaproteobacteria > Burkholderiales > Oxalobacteraceae > Undibacterium > Undibacterium sp. YM2. Next base: position 1,051,852 of record NZ_AP018441.1, on the reverse strand, counting down.
GTGTGCATGTCAACCAGACGCATAGGAATGTCTGACATCATCATAGGCCAGGCCTTGCCCTGGGACGTCTATGGGAATGATGGTAGCCTGCTCTTGCGCAAGGGCTTTATTGTCACCCACGCGGGTCAGGTATCAGCTCTGGCAGAACGCGGCCTGTTCGCAGATACCGGCAAGTCCGACGGTGGTTTGCGAGATGGCAAAGTGGCCGAGAAAGCTACTGAAGCCCCTTCAGTTGTGCGCACCATCAATATGGTGCGTACAGAATTGCGCAGGCTGATATATAACCTCAGTACAGAAGCCGACGTGCAGGGCCAGTTGATCTCGCTGACCAAAAAAATGGGCGCAGCTGTCTTCATGGCACCGGACGTCGCACTCGGCTGCATCTTGCTGAATCAGGACGATAACTATGGCCCGCGGCATTCTGTCGATACTGCCATAGTATCCCTGCTGATCGCCCGTACTCTCAAAAAACCTGCAGACGAAATGCTCTTGCTGGCTGCCGCTGCACTGACCATGAATGTCGCCATGCTGAGGCAACAAGAGAAACTGCAAGAGAAAAGCGAAACATTGAATGCGGCAGAGCAGGAATTGATTTCGCAGCATCCTGAAGCCGGTGCTGCAATGCTGCGGGCCGCAGGCATAGACAATGAAGACTGGCTATCCTGGGTTTTGCATCATCATGAAAGCGAAGATGGCAGTGGCTATCCCAAGGGCAAAACCGGTGCAGATATCCCGCAAAATGCCAAGATCATTTCCCTCGCCGACCGTTACTGTGCCCGGGTATGCGCACGCAGCTACCGCAAGTCCATGCTGCCGAATGCGGCATTACGCGACATACTGGTAGAGGGCAAGTCCAAGATAGATCCCATGCTGGTGACAGTCTTTATCAAGGAACTGGGTACCTACCCCATAGGTACTTTCGTCAGACTGGAGAGCGGAGAAATTGCCGTGGTAACAGGTAAAGGCGAGACCACCACCACACCTTATGTGCATGCACTGCTGGGGCCGCGCGGTACACCACTGTCAATACCACTAAAGCGCGACACACAAAAACCCTTGATGGCAATACGTGAAGTCTTGCACCGCGACCAGGTCTCGGTCAAATTCACCATGCGTCATTTATGGGGCGACATTGCCCGCCTGTGAAATGCACCTCCACCAGAATTGATTAGCGAACATCATGAACAATGACCTCCCCGAGGCTGAAAAAATCAGCGAAGAAGCAAGTTTTGAAGAGCTGAACCATACAGACTACCGCAGCCTGGTATATCTCTACTTCCCTGACATTGATGCAGGGCAGCAACTGGCAGCAACGCTGGAACTGTATCAGCATGAGGTGCTTTGCTTTACCGAGGCGGATGAATTGCAATCCGCCATCATGGTCAGGATGCCGCATGCTCTGGTCATGGATGTGGATAGCCCGGCAGGAATGGCAGCGAGAAAGAAAATGGGAAACCGGGTCATCAGCAATTTCCCCATCATCTATATTTCAGCATTGGATAATTTCACGCAACGCCTGGCCGCTGTCAGAGAAGGTGCGGCAGGCTATTTTCTCAAACCTCTCGATGTCGAAGCATTGAGTGCCAAAATAGATGAAAAAATCGCCAGGAATGAAGTGCTGGCCTATCGCATACTTGTTGTTGACGACGATGAATTACTTGCCGGCTATTACGATGCCATACTCAGTAGCGCTGGCATGCATGTGAAAGCCATCAACGACCCCAGCGAAATTCTTGAATCACTGAAAAAATTCAAGCCCGAACTGGTGCTGACAGACTTGAACATGCCAGTCTGCAATGGACTGGAGATGGCGCAGATCATCAGGCAAAACAATCGCTATATCGATATCCCCATCGTCTTTTTATCCACTGAAGTACAAAAACAAATGACGGCAATAGAAACCGGGGCAGATGATTTCCTGGGCAAACCCATAGACCCGGAAAAACTGATTTCCACTATCGCCAGCAGGGCAGAACGCTACCGCAATCTGCGCAAGCAAAGATAGTTCAGTCTATCGGCAGCCCGCTGACAGGCTTGATTTCTTCCATGCAGATCATGGAGCGCAAGGAAGCAACGCCCGGCACCTGCATCAGGGTGTCAGTCAGGAATTGCGACAGGCTTTTGAGGTCGCTGGCCACCACTTTCAGGATGTAATCAAAGTCGCCAGAAATGGTATGGCATTCTATGATTTCAGGAAAAGCCTTCAACTGCCGCTCTACCTCGCGCACATTGCGAAACTGCTCCCTGTCCAGCGACAGGTTCACGAATGCCATGACACCCAGGCCCAAAGCCTCAGGCGCAACCTGCGCGACATAGGCGCGTATCACGCCTTTTTCTTCCAGCGCCCTGACCCTGCGCAGGGTCTGCGGTGCCGACAGATGTATCCGTTCGGCCAGGCTTAAATTGCTCATGCGTCCATCTTGTTGCAAATATCGCAAGATACTTCGGTCATAAACATCCATATTCATCTCCCCCGACTTTACCCTGATTTTCAGGATATTTTGTCATTTTCGTTAAATGAGAAATTAAAACACACTAGTTACAGATATATGAAACTTAATTTCTATTTACATGAAATTTACATCTTATTTAGCAATCTATTTCTTTTCCCGGCTGGCTACAATGGTAAACAGAACACATAGCACAACAGGTGCGCAAGAGCCTGATGCGAAATGGGTCTGGTGGATTTTCAGTAGATCACTTTTCCTGGAAGTAATAAGCCTGGAAGTAACAAGAAGTGAATGGAAGTCTCGCAACATCAGGAAAACCAGGGTGATTTCGCAATAGCCTCTGAAATGTGTTCCCGCAAGTCCTTATATAAATACTGTAAATACGGTAAACACGGAGAACATCATGGTGACCTTCATCGGCACAAAAGAACTGCAAAACCACTTGAAGAAGACCAGGCTCGAAGATGCCATTACGCGTCTGGCTGGCATGATCAAGGAAGATTATTTGCGCTGGCAGTCATTCGACAAATCGGCACGGGTGGCGAATCACTCCGACGTGGGTGTCATAGAACTGATGCCTATCTCTGACGGTAGCCAGTACTCATTCAAATACGTCAATGGTCACCCCAAAAACACCCAGGCTGGTTTGCTGACGGTAACTGCCTTTGGCGTACTGGCCGATGTAAATACCGGCTACCCTCGCCTGCTGTCAGAACTGACACTGACAACCGCGATACGCACTGCCGCCACCTCGGCGCTGGCAGCGACTTACATGGCGAGGCCAGACAGCCGCATCATGGCGCTGATAGGCAATGGTGCACAAAGTGAATTCCAGGCAGTAGCTTTTCATGCCATGCTGGGCATCAAAGAGTTGCGCGTCTATGACATAGACCCTGCAGCAACCGACAAATTAATTCATAATTTGCGCATGTATCCAGAATTGCGCGTGATACGCGCCAGTTCAACTGCCGAGGCAGTCAAGGGCGCGGACATCGTAACCACGGTGACAGCAGACAAAACCAATGCCATCATACTGACCCCGGACATGATAGAACCCGGCATGCATATCAATGGCGTAGGTGGTGATTGCCCAGGCAAGACAGAATTGCATGCAGATATTTTGAATAATGCGCATGTCGTGGTGGAATATGAACCGCAATCGCGCATAGAAGGTGAATTGCAGCAAATGCCGGCAGACTTCAAAGTGACCGAGCTGTGGACTATCTTGGCAGGTAATGCCACAGGCCGCAGCCATGCTGAGCAAGTTACGGTATTTGATTCTGTAGGATTTGCGCTGGAAGATTTTTCTGCCATGCGTTATCTGGAAAAATATGTCATGCAGGCCAATTCACCGGTACTGGACCTGATACCTGAAATGATGAACCCGAAAGACCTGTTTGGTATGGGAATGGCAGCAACAAGCAGCAATGTTGCCAGCCCTGCCCGTAGCAATACAGATTGTGCAGTAGCAATAAACGCCTGAAGTCTATCCTGACAGGGCATTACACTAGAAACGAATGAAAACCATTTCCTTAATTGGAGCGCCTACCGATGTAGGCGCAAGCGTCAGAGGCGCGGGCATGGGGCCCGACGCATTACGTGTGGCTGGCCTGAACGAGGCTTTGACGGCACGCGGCCTGAAAGTCATTGACCATGGCAATCTGCATGGTCCGGCCAATCCCTGGGAGCAACCAGTGAATGGCCTGCGCCACTTGAAAGAGGCGATAGACTGGAACCAGGCCGTGTACGATGCCGTCGATAAGGCCTTGCAGGATGGCCACATGCCGATGATGCTCGGTGGTGATCATTGCCTGGCGATAGGTTCCATCAGTGCGGTGGCAGCACATTGCCGCCGCGTCGGCAAGAAACTGCGCGTGCTGTGGTTTGATGCCCATGCAGATAGCAATTTATCCACCATCAGCCCTACCGGCAATATCCACGGCATGCCTGTTGCCTGCCTCATGGGGCACGGTCCTAAAGAGCTGATCAACTACAGCGGCCAGACGCCTGCCATACAGCCAACTGACATACGTCTGATAGGCATACGCAGTGTCGATGATGGTGAACGCAAGTTCATTCATGAAATGGGCATGCAGGTTTTCGACATGCGCTACATCGACGAATATGGCATGCGCAATGTCATGTCTTCGGTATTGGCCAATCTCGACAGCAATACCCATCTGCACGTGAGCTTTGACCTCGACTGCCTGGACCCTGGCATCGCTCCAGGTGTGGGCACGGCAGTGCTCGGTGGCCCCAGCTACCGCGAAGCGCAGCTGTGCATGGAGATGGTCGCAGATACCGGCTTGATGGCATCACTGGATGTGGTCGAACTCAATCCGGCACTGGATGTGCGCAACCAGACTGCCGTGCTGGCGGTTGATCTGATCGAAAGCCTGTTTGGTAAATCGACGCTGGTCAGGATGTAATGGTCACAAACCAGAACTCATCTCACCTCTATTGATGAAGTGAGTTCTGGTAAATCTTGAATTGCTGGTGACGCTGACTTCTATCGGTTATTTAAATGGAATTGCCATCACACGCAACAATTGTCTGTCTTCTGGATAAGCGTCAGGGTCATGGACACCAAGTGCATCAGGAAGTGAGCCTGGATGGTAATCAAAACTGCCAAATAACTGATCCCAGATGGTAATGACTGCGGCATAGTTCTTACCTTCATTGAGCGCTGCACTATGGTGGTAGCGGTGTAGTTCAGTTCCCATAAACAGGTAATTCAGATATCCAGCCCGCACATCCACGTTGAAGTGCGAAACCAGTCCCTGAAAACCTGTCAGCACCGCAGCAGCAAAGATAGCTTCTTCTGAAAAACCAAGGAACACAGGTGGTAGCATCAGTATAGCCCTGACATATGCACCGTTGATCGGATGGCCGACCACATGCATGAAGACATATACTTGCTGCGGCAGATGATGTGCCACATGCGTTTTCCACATCCACTGCCCCAAGCGACCTTGTGCCTGATGACAATAGCGATGCACCCAGTACCAGAGAAAGTCGGAAATTAAAATAGCAACACAGGCCTGTGCCCACCAGGGCATCCAACCAGCATCGTGAAACTTAGGCAAGACACTCCAGCGTGTCAGCGCGGTAAGGCAGAAGCTGGTAGCAGCCAGGGCGACGCCATTGATCAGCATCATGGGAATATCCCTGCGTAAAAAACTGCGCCAACTCATGCCCCAACCTGCCCGTACCGGCATGATCCATTCCAGAAAAAGCATGATGCCTATAGTCAAGCCCAAATAGATGGAATAAGCCTGTTTGGGCACGCCCAGCATTTTCATCGTGTTCATATAGATGAAAATCAGTGTCATCAGCAAGCCCAGTGGATAAAACCAGAATTTGACAAAATGAGTGAAAAAATTTCGAAAAAAACCAGCTCCTGACTCTGGTGTATAGCCCTTGGCAGATGAGGTATGCATATTCTCTTTACTCCACTGTGAGTTGTATTGTTTGCGCGCTATTAGCGTGAGTGAAACGCAGCTTTTCAAAGTCAGGCATGCCTGAAAACAGACTCACTTTGAAACCATTCGAAAACCCCAGCGCCTCGGCGGGGAAACCCCAAAAATTGTGATCAACGGTTCCGTTATCGTTAGCATCGTGAAACACGACCACCGCATAATCACCAGCAGGCAGTGCAGGAAACAGAAAGCTGCTTTGCCCATTCTTGATTAAAGCGCTTATTTCCAGTTGCCCTTTCCTGGTGACTTGGCTGCCCGGTATGTAGAGCCTGGCAATTGCATGCCCTGTATCTGTTTTAAAACCGTTCGCAATTACTGTCAGGTTGCCATTGATATCATGGGCATTCACGATACTGCTGGTCATGAACAAACCAAGAACTACGACTATTGATAAACACCAAACTCGGCAAAGCCAGGAAGGTGTCATGCGCGCCGTTGCAGCAATTTGTTTGCAGGCGGTGTTTGTCATCATGTACTTGTCTGAAATTGGACAGGCGTCCATAATCGCAAGCAAATAGAGTTATCTGAAGAACCAAAGCCCATTCCATGCCCATTTGCAGACATTTCCCCCCTTAATGTTCAGGAAATCACACCATGCTCACGCAAACAGCAACTGACCGCCGGATACTCAAAACCAGACTGGCTCTGCGTGAAGCCTTGTTGAATTTGTTGACCGAATGTGCCTGGGATGAACTCAGCATCCAGGAAATTTGTGAACGGGCCAACGTCGGGCGCTCAACGTTTTATCTGCACTTTGACAGCAAAGATGCCCTGCTCTCAGAAAGCCTGAATGATTTGCGGGATGCTTTGATTGCACATACTGATTTGCACACAGAAGTACGGGCTTTTGCTTTCCTGCCTGGCTTGCTTGCACATATGGAAGAAAATCGTCGCGTATTCAGAAACGTCATTGGCCGACGTAGCGGCTATGGCGTTGAGCGCCGTTTCCGGGAGATGGTATTTCAATTAATAGAAAAAGATCTGGCAAAACAAAATGTCACAGAAACCAGGGGACATATGCTGGGTCGCTATCTCGCAGGTGGCATAGTTGATTTGATGGCCTGGTGGGTGGATACACCGGATGCCCCCACCATGAATGAACTGGAACAGTTTATTTTGGAGCTCGTTGCAAAACCCTTGAAAAACAATAATCGGACTTGAGGCGACAGCATCGCATGGAGCCTGGCAATTCAATGAGCATGCTGATGATGCATATCCGGATAATGCGGATGTTTGTGCCTTAAGGGATGATGCTGGTGTTGATGCACATGTGGTTCTGTGCCATCCCATCCTGTCTCATGTTCATGCTGGTGGTGCAGGTCGTAGGTATGCTCATGTGTATGCTGCACAGCTTCATGCTCGTGTTCATGCTCATGGTTTTCTGTCAGGTGCAGCCAGATACCCGCCAGCATCAAAAATGCAGCCAGCCAAAAGAGGTTCCCGGGCCGCTCGCCGAGAAACAGTAAAGAGATCGCTGTCCCGACAAAAGGTGCCGACGAAAAATACGCCCCGGTGCGTGCTGCCCCCAGATGCCGCAGAGCCAGTACAAACATGACCAGGCTGAGACCATAGCCAGAAAACCCAATCAGACCCACCGATAACAAGTTGTAGCCATGCGGCAGTTGATAGCCAAATGCCAGGGCAACGCTCAGATTGACAGCACCGGCAACCAGGCCTTTAATACCTGCAATTTGCAAGGCATCACTGGCCGCCACCTTGCGTGTCAGATTATTATCAATCGCCCAGCACAGGCAAGCCGCGGCAATGGCCAAAGCCCCCCAGGGCACGCCCAATACCGGCACTTGTTCCCAGGATAAAAGTACACCTGCGACCACGATCAACAGCATCCCCAGAAAGATGCGCCGGTCAAAATTTTCCTTGAAGACGAACCAGGCCAGCAATGCTGTTAGCACACCTTCCAGATTCAGCAATAGCGACGTTGTAGAAGCTGGCGTCAGCGTCAAACCCACCATCAGCAATACAGGCCCTGCTATACCGCCGGTAAGAATGGCAGCGGCAAGCCAGGGCAAATCTGGACGGGTGAGTGGCACAAACTGATCCTGTCTGTGACGAAAAATGGCAGCGCGTAAAATAAAAATCAGCGACAAGCCCAAACCACTCCCCAAATACAAGACACCTGCCAGCATGACAGGTGCCATATCTGCCACCATCGTTTTGGCAAATGGCGTGCTGATGCCAAACAGGGCAGCTGCCAGCAATGCGTAAACAACACCTTTGTGTATCAAATGGCTTTTCATACAATTTTTTAATCTGGCAAATATCAAAATCGCTATCAATGACAACCACTACCGTGGCTACCCAGATTACGCACAGGATGTTCCTCTGCCGTACCCAGGTTCTGCAAGATGCCGCAATCCTTTGTTGCCTGCGCACTGGTGCATAACTTGCGCAGGGACTTTAATTGCGACTCCAGTCCCTTCAATTCCCTGATGCGATGGGCGACATGCTCTATATGCTTGTCGAGCAAGGCATTTACTTCTGAACAATTATCCTCAGGCGCATCGCGGAACTGCAATAGCTGGCGAATTTCATCCAGCGTCATATCCAGGGAACGGCAATGTCGTATGAATTGCAGGCGCTCTGCGTGCAATTCGCCATACAGACGAAAATTACCCTGCGAACGGCTGGCCTGTGGCAGCAAGCCTTCTTTTTCATAGTAGCGTATGGTTTCTACCAGGCAACCGGAGCGTTTTGCCAATTCACCAATTTTCAATTCCATTTGTATGACTCCATCAATTTAAATCTAGTGGACTGTAACAGTGGAATCGAGAGTGAAGGACATGTGCCCGGCGCATCAGGGCAAGGCGCAAAACACAGCGATAGCGGGGCTATCGCGAGTATTTGCAACGCAGCCATGATCGTCGCGCACATGGCAGGCACTCCGATTTTCACTGTTACAGTCCACTAGTGCTTGACTCTATACCTGCTACAGGGTGTCTAATGCTCACTATACCTCTTTTCCGGAGTCAGCATGGCGCATCAGCATCAACACGATCATTCAGGGCACACTCATGAACATGGGCATGAACACAAGCATGAACCAGTGCACAAGCATGCCCATAGCTGTTGCGACCATGGAGAAGTCAAGGCGGTGCAGCTCAATGACAAGCCTATAGCAACGCCTGCCGGCACATCGACCGTGGTGTATTCCATAGAAAACATGGATTGCCCGACAGAAGAAGGCCTGATACGCAATAAGCTAAGCCCCATGCCCGGCATAGCCCAGCTTGATTTCAATCTCATGCAACGCAAACTGACGGTCAGCCATACTCTGGACAATCAGGCAAAGATACAGGTCGTGCTGACATCCATAGGCATGCAGGCCGTGCTGTTAAGTGAAGATGGCAAAGACAATAAGGATGCAGTTACACCTCCGCCAGCAAACCCTGCACACAAATGGTGGTTGCTTGGTGCTGCTGGCGTAGCCGCAATACTCGCCGAAACCTATGCCTACATCAGCGGCGCAGAAAAAGCCTGGCCCGTCATGCTCTTGTCTGCCCTGGCGATACTGCTGAGTGGCACCAGCACTTATAAAAAGGGCTGGATAGCACTGAAGAATCTGAACCTCAACATCAATGCCCTGATGACGATCGCCGTCACAGGTGCGCTGATCATAGGACAATGGCCAGAGGCTGCCATGGTCATGGTCTTGTTCAGTCTGTCAGAAGCCATAGAAGCGATGTCGCTGGACCGCGCCCGCAATGCCATACGTGGCCTGATGGCCATGACACCAGAAACTGCCAGCGTCTTGCAGGCAGATGGTAGCTGGCAGGATGTTGCGGCCAAAGTTATCGCCATAGGCGCTACGGTAAGGGTTGCTCCGGGTGAGCGCATCCCGCTTGATGGCGAACTCAGCAAAGGGCAATCCTCAGTCAACCAGGCACCTATCACGGGCGAGAGCATACCGGTTGCCAAGACAGTTGGTGACAAGCTGTTTGCTGGCACCATCAATGAAACCGGCTCTTTTGAATACCGCGTGACCGCTGCGCAAACTGACTCCACCCTGTCGCGCATCATCCATGCGGTGGAAGAAGCGCAAGGCAGCCGCGCACCAACACAACGTTTTGTCGATAGCTTTGCCAAGGTATATACCCCCATTGTGTTTGTACTGGCACTCGGCGTCATGCTCATTCCTCCCCTGCTGCTGGGCCTGCCTTGGATGGTGTGGATATACAAGGCGCTGGTCTTGCTGGTGATTGCCTGCCCATGTGCGCTGGTTGTCTCTACCCCTGTGACTGTAGTCAGCGGGCTGGCGGCAGCGGCCAAGGCGGGCATACTTATCAAAGGTGGCGTGTACCTGGAGGAAGGCCGCAAGCTGAAGTCACTGGCGCTCGATAAAACCGGCACCATCACCCAGGGCAAACCTGTTGTCACTGATGTCAAACTACTCAATGGTGAAGAGACCATTGCATTGCAACTGGCAGCCAGCCTGGCAAGCCGCTCAGACCACCCGGTATCAGGCGCAGTGACTGCCTATTCGACAATGCAAGGCAGCAGCGCATTGGAGGTTGTTAACTTTGAGGCCATTGCAGGCCGTGGCGTTAAAGGCCAGATAGCGGGCAAATGGTATTACCTCGGCAATCATCGTCTGATAGAAGAACTCAAGATTTGCAGCCCGGCTACCGAGGCAGCATTGTTCGCGCTGGAAGCGGAAGGCAAGACAGCCGTCATCATTGCGAATGAAGAAAAGGCATTGGCGGCAATAGCCGTGGCAGACACTGTGCGTGAAAGCAGCCGCCAGGCAATTGCAGAATTACATGCGCTGGGCATACGCACCGTCATGCTGACTGGTGATAATGAAATGACTGCAAAAGCCATCGCAAAAAATGTGGGCATTGATGATGCCCGTGGCAATTTGCTGCCGGAAGACAAACTGGCCGCCATCAATGATGAACTGGCCGGTCACGGCACAGTCGGCATGGTTGGCGATGGCATCAATGATGCGCCAGCGCTGGCCAAATCCAGCATAGGTTTTGCCATGGGTGCAGCAGGTACGGACACAGCGCTGGAAACTGCTGACGTTGCCCTGATGGATGATGACTTGCGCAAGATCCCGCAATTCATCCGTTTGAGTCAGCGCACTGCGGCGATACTGAAACAGAATATTGCCCTGGCGCTGGGTATCAAGCTGGCCTTCCTCGTCATGGCAGTCATGGGCATAGCGACTTTGTGGATGGCGGTATTTGCTGATATGGGTGCAAGCCTGCTGGTGATTTTTAACGGTTTGCGTCTGGTTCGCCGTCTGAAATAGTGACAATGTGCTTTAGGGTTTATAATTCGCACCATGCTTAAAAAGTTCATCCTTATGATCATCGTCGCCTTCACTCTCCAGCTAAGCTGGTCGGTGGCGAGTGCGTATTGCATGCATGAGACGGACAAGTCTTCGCAACACTTTGGGCATCATCCGCATGAGCATGAAGCCAGGGATGGTGACAATCATGCTGATAAATCTGCAAACAAATCAGCGGCAAAAAAAGCAACTTCCCACCCAGACTGTGCGTCGTGCGCACATAGTCCACTGGGTGCGCATTCATCCAATCTGCCGCTGACAGAATCGACGCTGACTACTTATCAACTCACTGCGGCATCGCAGCAGACTCCTGCGCCTTTCCTTGCGCAACCTGAACGTCCCAAATGGATGGCCTTCGCCTAAGTCCGGCGAGGCATCTGTCTATATTCATTTCATTGCTTTTTTTCGTCACGTAATTTTGCGTGCGCGTAAAGCGTTTCCAAAGCTAGAAACTTGACGGCTACTTGCTGGATTCTTCCTTTTCGTTTTTCTGGAGAATGCCATGCAAAAATTATTCTTGCCACTCGCTATAGTGGCTGTACTACTGCGTCCCATGCTGTTTCCAGCATCAGCACAGGCACAAACATCAGTAAAAAACTCATCGCCCTTGACCAACGCTGGCGTAATGACCCTGCCCACGGCAATAGCACTGGCCGTTGCCAATAACCCAGACATCGCTGCTGCCAGGCGTGAAGTGCAAGCCAGCGAGGGTGCATTGCGCCAGGCTGGCGTCATGCCCAACCCTGAACTGTCTGTCCTCGTCGAAGATGCCAGGCAAGACAGTCGTAGCACCACCATACAAATCAACCAGCCTCTGGAACTGGGTGGCAAACGCGAAGCACGCATCAGCGTCGTTGAGCGCAGTCGCAGCGCTGCCTTGAATGAGCTGGCGATCAAATCAGCCGAGATCAGGGCGGCAGTCACCACGCAGTTTTTTGCCGTTTTGATTGCGCAAGAACGCCAGCGTCTGGCCACAGTGTCATTGGAACTGGCACAGCGTGCCAATCATGCTGCCAGCCGCCAGGTCAGTCTCGGCAAAATCCCGCCACTGGAAGCCACCCGGGCAAGCATTGCCGAATCTGGCGTGCGTGTGGAACTTGCACAAGCCAATAGCGAATTACTGATAGCCAGGCAAGGTCTGGCAACCGCCATGGGCAGCAAACTGGCTGCTGAGCTGCAACTGCAGGCTGAATTCCATACCCTGCCCGCCTTGCCCGACTTGCAAAAACTGACGCAAGCCCTGGCACGCTCACCATTAATGCAACGCGCACAACTCGAAGTGGACAAGCGAATCGCCATGTCCGCACTGGAAAAAAGCAGGCAAATCCCCGACCTGACTTTAAGCATCGGCAACAAGCGTGAACAGCAAACCGGCCGCAACCAGGCGATAGTCGGCATCAGCATCCCGCTGAATCTGTTTGACCGCAACCAGGGCAATGTGCAGGAAGCATTGAGCCGCGCAGACAAGGCCAGGGATGAATTGACAGCCACAGAAAACCGCCTGCATGGCGAAGTACTGCAAGCCCATCAGCGCCTAAGCCTGGCCAGGGAAGAAGCCGAGATGCTGAAGAAAGACATGCTGCCCGGCGCACAACAGGCATATGAGCTCGCCATCAAGGGCTTTGAATACGGCAAATTCAATTTCATGGATGTGCTGGACGCCCAGCGTTCATTGCTGCAAGCCAGGGCGCAATACTTGCGCAGCCTGTCAGAAGCCCAGCGTGCTGCGGCGGATATCGAGGCTTACATAGGTGACAGTGAATTCAGCCTGTTCACCGCCACCTCTTCATTTTAGGATTTTGTATGAAACTAAATATCAATAAAAAAACTGCCGTGCCAGTCATCATCGTCATCCTCATAGGTGCAATATTGGCTGCGCTGATACTGAGCGCAGGAAAATCAAAAAAGAATGATGAACATGGCAGCCATGCAGAGCAGGCTGAACATGCCGACAAAGAACATCATGACGAAGCCAGTGAAGCCGAGGCTGCCGCCAAAGGCCCGCATGGTGGCAAACTGTTCAGCAAGGATGGTTATGCGCTGGAAGTGACTATCTTCGAACAAAACACGGCACCAGAATTTCGTCTGTATGCCTACCAGGACGGCAAGCCGCTGCCGCCTGCAGCAAACAATGTCAGCATCAATCTGGAGCGTCTGGGCGGGACAGTACAAAACTTCAAGTTCAGTGCAGAAAAAAATTATCTGAAAAGCGATGCGATAGTCGAAGAACCGCATTCCTTCAAAGCCAGTATCACAGCCCAGCATGCGGGCAAGAGTTATCAGTTCAATTATGAACAGATAGAGGGCCGCGTCAGCATGAATGCCCTGAAGCGCAAGCAAAATGGCGTAGAGACAGAAATAGCAGGCGCAGTAAAACTGCAAAGCAATCTGAATTTACTGGGTGAAGTAAAACTGAATGAAGACCGCATGCTGCAAATCGTGCCGCGCCTCGCAGGCGTGGTGGAAAGCGTGGCGGTGAATGCGGGTGACAAGGTTAGCAAGGGTCAGCTACTGGCCGTGATATCCAGCCAGGCCCTCGTAGATTTGCGTACTGAAGTGCTGGCAACACAAAAACGCCATGCACTGGCGCGCAGTAATTTTGAACGCGAGAAAAAACTATGGGAAGAAAAAATCTCAGCCGAACAGGATTATCTGCAAGCCCGCAATGCCATGCAGGAAGCCGATATCACCCTGCAAAGTGCGCAACAAAAACTGGCGTCCCTGGGTGCAGGTATGGCAAGCAAGGGCAGCCTGAACCGCTATGAAATTCGCTCCCCCATCGCAGGCACAGTGACCGAGCAACATATCAGCATGGGCCAGTCACTAAAGGATGATGCAGCTATTTTTACAGTAGCCGATCTCAGCAGTGTCTGGGTAGAAATTGCCATACCTGCCAAGGATCTCAGCAATGTCAGAACTGGCCAGAGCGCCAAAGTCAGCGCCAACGCCTTCGATGCAACGGCAGAAGGCAAGCTCAGCTATGTGGGTGCCGTCATGGGGGAACAAACCCGTACAGCCAAAGCACGCTTGCTGCTGCCAAATACCAAGGGTGTATGGTATCCCGGCCTGACTGTGAATGTGGCCCTGCTGTCTGCCGAAGTAGAAGTACCGGTTGCGATCGTCAATGAAGCCATACAAATCATTGATGAACAAGCCACGGTGTTTGCCAGCTATGGCGATCAACTGGAAGCCAGGCCGGTGGAACTGGGACGCAGTGACGGCAAATACACAGAAATACGCAAGGGCTTGCAGGCGGGCACGGCTTATGTTGCGAAGAACAGTTTCCTGATCAAGGCTGAGCTGGGCAAAGCTGCCGCCAGTCATGAACACTAAGAGCATGAGGAAAACACATCATGTTTGAAAAAATCATACAATTTTCGATAGCGCAGCGCTGGCTGGTCATCATGCTGACACTGGCGCTGGCAGCGCTGGGCATTTTCAGTTACCAGCGCCTGCCGATTGACGCCGTGCCGGACATCACCAATGTCCAGGTACAGGTCAATACTGCCGCCCCCGGCTACTCACCACTGGAGGCGGAGCAGCGCATCAGCTTTCCCATAGAAACCGTGATGGCAGGCCTGCCTAACCTGCAACAGACGCGCTCGTTGTCACGCTATGGCCTGTCACAAGTAACCATCATCTTCAAGGACGGTACCGATATTTACTTTGCACGCCAGCTCGTCAATGAACGCATACAGGAAGCCAAGGGCAAGCTGCCAGCAGGCATAGAACCCGGTATGGGGCCTATCTCCACTGGCCTGGGTGAAATCGTCATGTGGACAGTCGAGAGCAAGGAAGGTGCGCTCAAGGCTGATGGCCAGCCCTACTCTGCCACCGACTTGCGTGAAATACAGGACTGGATAGTCAAGCCGCAACTGCGCAATGTTACAGGCGTGACCGAGATCAATACCATAGGCGGCTACGCCAAGGAATTTCTGGTGGCACCATCACCAGAAAAACTGGTAGCACATGGTTTGAGCTGGCAAGATGTCGATACCGCACTGGAAAAAAATAATGGCAATGTCGGCGCGGGCTACATAGAAAGACGTGGCGAACAATATCTGGTCAGGGCACCGGGGCAACTGGCTTCCATGGATGACATACGCAATGTCGTCGTCAACACCCAGAAAAATATTCCTGTGCGCATCAGCGATATCGCCGAAGTCAGCATAGGCCGTGAATTGCGCACTGGTGCAGCGACAGAAAATGGCCGTGAAGTCGTGCTCGGAACGGTGTTCATGCTGATAGGTGAAAACAGCCGCAAGGTATCACAGGATGTGGCAAAAAAACTGGCTGAGATCAACCGCAGCCTGCCTCCCGGCATCGTCGCCAGCACCGTATATGACCGTACTGTGCTGGTCGACAAGGCCATCAATACGGTAAAGAAAAACCTGCTGGAAGGTGCAGTGCTGGTGATTGCCATCCTCTTTTTATTTTTGGGGAATATACGTGCAGCCATCATCACCGCCATGGTGATACCGCTGGCGATGCTATTCACTTTTACTGGCATGGTGGGCAATAAAGTCAGTGCCAATCTCATGAGCCTGGGTGCGCTGGATTTTGGCATCATTATCGATGGTGCTGTGGTCATTGTCGAGAATTGCGTGCGCAGGCTGGCTCATGCGCAAGCGGCTGCTGGGCGTACATTAAACCGCAGTGAACGCCTGCAGGAAGTTTTTGCCGCCGCCAGAGAAGCCCGCCGCCCCTTGCTGTTTGGCCAGTTGATCATTATGGTGGTTTACCTGCCCATCTTTGCACTGACCGGGGTAGAAGGCAAGATGTTCCACCCCATGGCATTTACCGTGGTTACTGCCCTGATTGCCGCGATGGTTTTGTCGATGACTTTTATACCTGCCGCAGTCGCCCTGTTCATCGGTGAACACGTCAGCGAAAAAGAAAACGGTTTAATGCTATGGGCCAAACAACTCTATCAACCCATGCTGGACTTTGTACTGCAAAGCAAGGCACTGGTCTTGAGCATTGTTGTGGTGGTGCTGGCCTTGAGCGGCTTGCTGGCCAGCCGCATGGGTAGTGAATTTGTCCCCAGCCTGAATGAAGGCGACATCGCCCTGCACGCCATGCGTATACCCGGCACCAGCCTGAGTCAGGCTTTACAAATGCAGATAGAACTGGAACATGTCATACGCACTTTCCCCGAAGTCGATAAAGTCTTTGGCAAACTCGGCACGGCAGAAATTGCGACCGACCCCATGCCACCGAATGTGGCCGACACCTTTATCATGCTCAAGCCGCAAGAGCAATGGCCAGACCCAAAACGCAGCAAGGATGACCTGGTAGCAGCGATACAGGAAGCCGTCGAAAAAGTGCCGGGCAATAATTATGAATTTACCCAGCCGATACAGATGCGCTTCAATGAACTGATCTCCGGTGTGCGCAGCGACATTGCGATCAAGGTGTTTGGTGACGACATGAATATCATGAACCGCACTGGCGAGCAGATTGCCAGAGTGCTGGAAAAAATCCCCGGCGCTGCCGATGTCAAGCTGGAGCAAACCACCGGCCTGCCTATGCTGAGCATCAACATC
This sequence comes from Undibacterium sp. YM2, assembly GCF_009937975.1. NCBI lineage: Bacteria > Pseudomonadati > Pseudomonadota > Betaproteobacteria > Burkholderiales > Oxalobacteraceae > Undibacterium > Undibacterium sp. YM2. The sequence continues at coordinate 1,035,066 of NZ_AP018441.1, read as the reverse complement.
AACCGCGAAAAGGCAGCCAGGCTGGGTTTGAATATCAGCGATGTACAGGATGTGATTTCCGCAGCGATAGGCGGTAAGGAATCTGGCACCCTGTTCCAGGGCGACCGCCGTTTTGATATCGTCGTGCGCTTGCCAGAAAATGTACGCAGCGATATTGATGCCATCAAGCGCCTGCCGATTCGTCTGCCGAATGTACAGAATGGAGCGACCAGTTTCATTACACTGGCTGACCTGGCAAGCATAGACATGGCACCCGGCCCCAACCAGATCAGCCGTGAAGATGGCAAACGCCGTGTCGTTGTCACTGCCAATGTGCGTGGCCGCGATATCGGTTCTTTTGTAAAAGACGCACAGGAGCAACTGGCACAGAAAGTCAAAGTCCCAACCGCTTACTGGACCACCTGGGGTGGCACGTTCGAGCAATTGCAGTCCGCATCACAACGCCTGCAAATCGTTGTACCTGCTGCCTTGTTACTGGTCTTCATGCTGCTGTTTGCCATGTTTGGCAATATCAGGGACGGCTTGCTGGTATTTACGGGCGTGCCGTTTGCCCTGACAGGCGGCATCGTCGCACTGTGGTTGCGTAATATACCTCTGTCGATTTCTGCCGGTGTAGGTTTCATCGCCCTGTCTGGCGTTGCTGTATTGAACGGTCTGGTCATGATTGCCTATATACGCAGCCTGCGTGAAGAAGGTATGCCGCTGGACAGCGCAATCCAGCAAGGTGCATTGACACGCCTGCGCCCGGTGTTGATGACGGCACTGGTAGCATCGCTGGGCTTTATCCCCATGGCACTGGCGACAGGTACAGGTGCTGAAGTGCAGCGGCCACTGGCAACGGTGGTTATCGGTGGCATACTGTCATCCACCTTGCTGACCTTGCTGGTGCTGCCTTTGCTGTATCAACTGAGTCATCGCAAGACAGATAAACCGTAATCCAGGCCAAAACAAAATGCCCGGGAGCGAATATCGCCCCCGGGCATTTTTTACAACTCAGCCTGGTTCAGCTAATTACTCAACAGCCTTCACCATATCTTCAATGACTTTCTTGGCATCGCCAAACACCATCATGGTTTTATCCATGTAGAACAATTCGTTGTCCAGACCTGCATAGCCAGAAGCCATGGAGCGCTTGTTGACGATAACGGTCTTGGCTTTGTAGGCTTCCAGGATAGGCATACCGGCAATCGGTGATTTGGGGTCTTTTGCCGCAGGATTAACCACGTCATTCGCACCCAATACCAGCACCACGTCAGCCTGACCAAATTCGCTATTGATGTCTTCCATCTCGAATACCTGGTCATAAGGTACTTCAGCTTCTGCCAGCAAGACATTCATGTGACCAGGCATGCGCCCTGCCACAGGGTGAATTGCATATTTGACTGTAATACCTTTGTGCGTCAGCTTTTCTGTCAGCTCTTTCAGGGCATGCTGGGCGCGTGCCACCGCCAGGCCATAACCAGGAACGATGATGACAGTCTCGGCATTGCCGAGCAGGAAAGCCACATCATCAGCAGAACCGGACTTGACCGTACGCTGGGCCTGGTCGCCGCTGGCAGCAGTTGCAGCTTCACCACCAAAACCACCCAAGATCACATTGAAGAAAGAACGGTTCATCGCCTTGCACATGATGTAAGACAGGATGGCACCGGACGAACCCACCAGCGAACCGGCAATGATCAGCATGGAGTTATTCAGCGAAAAGCCGATACCCGCAGCCGCCCAGCCAGAATAGCTGTTCAGCATCGACACCACCACCGGCATATCAGCACCACCGATAGGGATGATGATGAGTACACCCAGCACAAAGGCCAGGGCAGTCATGATGATGAACGGCGTCCAGCTTTGCGTGACGCAGAAGGCAATACCGCAACCCAGCATTGCAATTGCCAATACCAGGTTCAACTGATGCTGGCCACTGAAGCTGACCGGTGCGCCCTGGAACAGGCGGAACTTGTACTTGCCCGACAATTTACCAAAGGCGATGACAGAACCAGAGAAGGTAATCGCACCGACAAAAGTACCAATGAACAATTCCAGACGGTTGCCAAAAGGAATAGGCTGGTCTCTTGCGACGATATTGAATACCCAGGGTTCGGACACGACGGCTACGGCTATACACACCGCTGCCAGACCGATCAATGAGTGCATCGCTGCGACCAGTTCCGGCATCTTGGTCATTTCTACGCGTTTGGCCAAAGTTGCACCTATGCCGCCACCAACGATGACGCCGATGGCAACCAGGCCATAGCCCAGACCTGCGCCGGCACTTTCGTTTTTCAGCTTGACGATCAGGGCAATAGTGGTGGCAACTGCAACCGCCATGCCTATCATGCCAAAGGCATTACCACGACGTGCGGTGGACGGATGTGACAAACCTTTTAACGCCTGGATAAAGCAGACCGATGCGATCAGGTACAGCATCGTTACCAGATTCATGCTCATTATTTGCCCTCCTTGTCAGCATGGGCAATGGCTTTAGGCTCTTTTTTCTTGAACATTTCCAGCATCCTCTGGGTCACCAGAAAACCGCCGAATACATTCACTGCCGCCAGTGCCACGGCTGCCGTGCCCATGACCTGGGCCAGCAGGCCTTCGGTCAGACCGGCGGCCAGCATGGCACCGACGATGATGATGGCAGAAATGGCATTCGTCACCGCCATCAAAGGCGTGTGCAGGGCCGGTGTTACTGTCCACACCACATGGTAACCGACATAAATTGCCAGCACGAAAATGATGAGATTGGTAAGGGTATGACTAACTTCCATGATGTCCTCTCTTTAATTGGATTGAGACATGCAAATCGCTAGATGGCTAAGGGGTAAGCAAGACTGCGCATACTGCCTGCCCCACTAGGTTATTTATACTCTTTGATACTGGTGATCTGATTCTTGCCATTCACGAAAACGACATTCGGTTTATACGCTTTTGCTTCTTCTTCTGTCATCGGCGCATAGGTACAGATAATCATCAAATCGCCCAGTTGTACGCGGCGGGCTGCAGCGCCATTGAGTGAAATTTCACCGCTGCCACGTTTGCCCTTGATGGCATAGGTGGAGAAGCGTTCACCGTTGTTGACGTTATACAGCTCTATCTGTTCGTTTTCGATGATGTTGGCAGCGTCGAGCAGATCTTCATCGATACCGCACGATCCTTCGTAGTGCAGGTCACACTGGGTTACAGTTGCGCGATGAATTTTGGCGCGGAGCATATTTCTTTGCATGGTCTTTCTACTTTCTGATACTGATTGCTAAAAACTTTAAAACTTTTTATTCTATTTCTTTAAAACTTCACCACCCGAGCAAACCAGGGTGGCAGCGACGATTTCATCTTCACGGTTAATCGCCAGCGCAGCATCCTTGTCAATGATGAGCTTCAAAAAGTCCAGCACATTACGTGCATACAGGGCCGATGCATCAGCCGCCACCAGGGTTGCCAGGTTAGGCTCGCCTATGATGTGCACACCATATTTGGTGACTGTCTTGTTGAGTTCAGACAAGGGGCAATTGCCGCCCTGCTCTACCGCCATATCGACGATGACTGAGCCTGGCTTCATGGCTTTTACTGTCTCTTCCGAGATCAGTATCGGGGCCTTGCGGCCAGGGATCAAAGCTGTCGTAATGATGATATCAGCCTGCTTGGCACGTTCATGCACGAGAGCAGCCTGTCTTTCCATCCATGCTGCTGGCATGGGGCGGGCGTAACCACCTACACCTTTGGCGATTTCGCGTTCTTCATCGGTTTCATAAGGCACGTCGATGAATTTTGCGCCCAGAGATTCAACCTGTTCCTTGACGGGTGGACGTACGTCCGACGCTTCAATCACCGCACCAAGACGTTTGGCCGTAGCAATGGCTTGCAGACCGGCTACACCCACGCCCATGATCAACACGCGTGCGGCCTTGACCGTGCCTGCCGCTGTCATCAGCATGGGCATGAAGCGTTGATAGGTATTGGCGGCCAGCATGACAGCCTTGTAACCGGCGATATTGGCTTGCGAAGACAAGACGTCGAGCGACTGCGCACGGGTAATGCGCGGTGCAGCTTCGAGTGCAAATGCGGACAGGCCGTGTGTGGCCATAGCCGCGATATTGTCTGCGTCAAAAGGATTGAGCATGCCAACCAGCACCGTGCCTGATTTCATCAGCGCACGTTCTTCTGCGTTGGGGGCACGCACTTTCAAGACCAGTTCAGCGCCCAGTGCATCGGCGGCGGTGCCAATTTGTGCACCGGCAGCCTGGTAGGCCTCGTCGGTAATACTGGAGGCCACGCCCGCACCAGACTGCACGATCACCTGGTGTTTGGCTGCCACATATTTCTTGATGGTTTCTGGGGTTGCCGCTACACGCGTCTCCCCCGGCCGTGACTCGGCGGGTATGCCGATTTTCATAGATTTGCTCCCTTTTTTAGTGTGAATATTGGTGTTTCAATTCCGTGCTGCAGCGGTCAAGGGTAAGCTCTGGCCGCTGCATTATTCTTTGCTGATTTTCTTGTAGATTAAGGCAGCTCACTTCCTTACCTGAATCTTACATTTGATATTCGACAACGATATTACACGCAAAATGTTTTTTAGCACAACCGTTCACTTTTTTGTGTTTTCTACAAATTTCTTTAAAGAATCATGCCAACGGCACCCTACAAACATCTATAAAACTAAATTATTTCCTTTAAAAACAGTCACTTGAAACTAAAATCAAAAACTGTACAAGTTTGGTGCAAAATCAAAATACGCTCAAAGCGTAAAAATAAGCAGGCATAGATAAATTACGCATTAGCTAATTCGCTTTCAAATTTGCTGGTTTGCCACACAAAATTTGACGGCAAAGTAAAATGTCGGACTTACTGAGAGAAGCCATGTCTGCCATTTGGAAACCATCCGTCACTGTAGCCGCAATTATTGAGCGCGACCAACAGTTTTTCATGATTGAAGAAGAAACACCTGATGGTGTGCGCATCAACCAGCCCGCCGGTCATCTGGACCCGGATGAAAGCCTGATACAGGCCGTCATCCGCGAAACGCTGGAAGAAACTGCCCACGACTTCACACCAACGTCATTGACAGGCACCTATCTGTCGCGCTTCATTTCACCGAAAACCGGTGAAGAAGTCACTTATCTGCGCTTTGCCTTTACCGGCGAACTGGGCCAGGCACATGACCGCGCCCTTGATACGGGCATCTTGCGCACCGTGTGGATGAGTTACGACGAAATCGTGGCAGCGCAGGACAAGCATCGCAGCCCTCTCGTGATGCAATGCATAGACGATTATTTGCAGGGCAAGCGCGCGCCGCTGTCCCTGTTGTTTACCCATCCAAGCGCACTTGGAAACTTGGAACCGCAAAAATGAGCAAGAAAAAAGTAGTAATAGGCATGTCCGGCGGCGTTGATTCGTCCGTCTCGGCATGGCTGCTGAAAGAACAGGGCTATGAAGTCATCGGCCTGTTCATGAAAAACTGGGAAGATGATGACGATTCAGAATACTGCTCTACCCGCGAAGACTGGATAGATGCCGTCAGCGTTGCCGACGTCGTTGGCGTTGATATCGAAGCCGTCAATTTTGCCAGCGAATACAAGGACCGCGTCTTTGCAGAATTCCTGCGTGAATACCAGGCTGGCCGCACACCGAACCCGGATGTGCTGTGCAATGCCGAAATCAAGTTCAAGGCCTTTCTTGATCACGCGATGAAGCTGGGTGCCGATTACATCGCCACCGGCCACTATGCGCGTGTGCGTGAAATGAATGGCCAATTCCAGTTAATGAAGGCGATCGATGCCAGCAAGGACCAGAGCTATTTCCTGCACAGGCTGAACCAGAAGCAACTGGCAAATACCTTGTTCCCGCTTGGTGAAATTCACAAAACTGAAGTACGCAAAATCGCCGAGCAATTGCAATTGCCAAATGCGAAGAAAAAAGATTCGACTGGTATTTGTTTTATTGGTGAGCGCCCTTTCCGCGAATTTTTGAACCGCTATCTGTCGTACAAGCCGGGCAATATCCAGACACCAGAAGGCGAAATCATAGGCCAGCATGTAGGCCTGAGTTTTTACACCCTGGGTCAGCGCAAAGGCATAGGCATAGGCGGTATCAAGTCGCACCAGAATGCTGATGGCAGCAGCGATGCCTGGTATGTCGCGAAAAAAGATGTGGAAGCCAATACCCTGTACGCAGTGCAGGGCCATGATCATCCATGGCTATTGTCTGCTGGTCTGGAAGCCGGACAAGTCAGCTGGGTGGCGGGCGAAGCACCGCAAGCAGGTGAGCTGTCAGCCAAGACCCGCTACCGCCAGCCTGATGTGGCTTGCCATTTCAGTGGTGACACTGAGCGCTTTCAACTGAACTTCCCGCAGGCACAATGGGCAGTCACGCCCGGCCAGTCTGCAGTTTTGTATGATGGCGATGTGTGCCTGGGTGGCGGGATTATCGATGTCGCCAGCCGCTAAGCCATTTTGCTGACAGTCAGCCAAGTCATGACACTCAATGCCCACATGTCTGTGATCTGTGGGCATTGAGTTTTTTACCGTTTGGTAAATAATTAGATCTGCGTCAATTTGCGTTTATCATTGCCGACAATCTTTTCATTCACACAATCATTAGTTTGCGTAAATTCAGGTAAATTCAGAACAAAATTTGATGTATTTTGTTTATCCTGACAAATCTCCTAAATAGACCAAATTATCCAAAATATGTACGGAGAGAGACATTCATCGATTTGACACGATTCATTTCTTTACAATTTAAATCGATGAAATTATATTTACATTTCTATTTCACCGGAAAAGCCAGCCGATATGAATCGTCCTGATACGCAATCCCTGGGTGGTACTGTTAATGCGCGCATAGGCAAGGTCTATATGAACTTGTCAAAAGCGCACAGAAAAGCAGCCGATTATGTGCTGTCGAATGTATTTCGATCAGCCACCATGTCTATCGATGAGCTGGCAAATGCCGTCGGCATCTCGGTAGCCACGGCAAATCGCTTTGCCAGGGCGCTGGGCTTTGAAGGTTATCCGCAATTCCGTGCTGAACTGGTATATGGCTTTGAAGCCATGCTGGCACCTATCGATAATCTGCGCAGCGAAATCCAGCGCCCTGCCACCAGCACAGAAATTATTTCCAGTTCTCTCAATGAAGACATGGCCAATCTGGAGGCTACCCGCCGCGGCCTGGCTCCTGATCTGTGCAACCATGCCGTGCGCCAGATCCTGAATGCAGAAAGAATTTACATCGTCGGCTATGGAGCCAGCGCCTTTCTGGCTGGCCTGATGGCGCATAGCCTGGACCCGTTCTGCAATACCGTGCAATCAACACTGGGCTCGGGCGGGCCATCGAATGTCGCACGGCAATTGTTCAAATACACAGAGCGCGATCTGGTCATCGGCATTTCTTTCCCGCGTTATGCAGAAGATGTGGTCACCATCCTGCAGCAGTTGCGTGAAAAAGGTGTACCCATCCTGGCGCTGACGGATGCACCAAGCTCACCATTGGCTTCGCTGGCGAACATCACCCTGTATGCGCAAACCCGCCGCAATTTTTCACCGAACTCTGAAGGCGCAGCGCTGTGCCTGATAGAAGCGATTTGCAGTGCCGTCGCCCACCAGGCCAAGGCACCCGTGCATGCGGCATCTGAAATGACGAAGTTCATGCTGCCATGGCTGTACCAGGAACCGAATGCCACGACCCGCAAATCGCAGGCAGCGGCAGCCAGCAAGATCATCGACATGGACAGGCCAGCATAAAATGGCCGCACCTGCCGCTATCGCCATCCACGGTGGCGCTGGCATTATCCTGCGCAGCAGCCTGACAACGGAACAGGAAGCGCGCTATCTGGATGCTTTACGGTCCATCGCCACTGCGGGTAATGAAGTATTGGCACAGGGTGGCAGCGCACTGGATGCTGTGAGCCTGGCTGTCAGCCTGCTGGAAGACTGTCCCTTATTCAACGCAGGCAAAGGTGCCGTATTCACCAATGCGGGCACGATAGAAATGGACGCCGCCATCATGGATGGCAAAACCCGCCGTGCAGGTGCTGTGGCTTGTATACAGCATGTGCGCAATCCCGTTCGCGCAGCCAGAGCCGTCATGGAGCACAGCCCGCACGTCTTGATGGTAGGCAAAGGTGCAGAAGAATTCTTGCGCCAGCATGGCCTGCAATTCGAAGACCATGCTTACTTTTATACCGAAGAGCGCTACGCGCAATTGCAACGCGCCCGGCAAGAGTCTGGTGTGTTGCTGGATCATGATGCAGCGAATTTGCTGAACACGTCATCCAAACCAGCTTCAGAACCCGCGCCACTTGATCCCGATAAAAAATTTGGCACGGTAGGTGCCGTCGCGCTGGATGTGCACGGCAACCTGGCTGCAGCCACTTCGACTGGTGGCATGACAAACAAACTGCCTGGCCGCGTCGGCGACACACCCATGCTGGGCGCTGGCTGTTATGCCGATAACCAGACTACTGCCCTGTCTGCAACAGGCACGGGTGAAGCCTTCATGCGCAGCCTGGCGCTGCATGATATTACTGCGCAAATGCAATACCTGGGACTGAGCCTGGAGCAGGCTGCTAATAGTGTCGTCATGGATAAACTGCCCCTGTATGAAGGCCAGGGTGGCATCATAGGCATAGACCGGCTTGGCAATATTGTCCTGCCCTTCAATACCGAAGGCATGTACCGCGCTTATCAACGCGTGGGCGAAGCAGCGTTTGCGGCAATTTATGCAAACTAACAGGACGTAAAAACAGGGCGCAAAATAAGCGGTAGTTTTGCCCTCCGATTACCGGGAATACTTATGTAAAAAACACCTATACTGCGGGTGTTTTCATTCCCTGGGATTAAAAAATCATGCGTAGTCTCTTCCCCAAATTTGCGGTCGGCCTGATCGTCTTGCTGGTGCTGATCATACTCAACCCTTTCGCTACTATCCCCGCTGGTCATCGCGGTGTGCTGACAACATTTGGCAAACCCTCGGATGAGGTTTACAGTGAAGGCATACACTGGGTCTGGCCTATTGCCCAGAAAATGCAAAAGGTTTCCGTTGCCATCCAAAAAGGTGAAGGTGATGGCGATGCAGCTTCCAAGGACTTGCAAACCGTGCACACCAAGATTGCCATCAACTATCACGTCAGGCCAGATGCAGTGGTTTCGGTTTTCCGCGATCTTGGTAATGAACCTGGTGAACGCATCATCATCCCCAGTGTGCAGGAAGCGGTCAAGGCGGTAACCGCCCGTTTCACAGCAGAAGAACTGATCTCACGCCGCTCACAAGTACGCGATGAAATCATCCTGGCCCTGAAAGAACGCATGGCAAGACATGGTCTGGTGGTTGATGAATTTTCCATCGTCAATTTCAACTTCAGCCGTACCTTCAATGAAGCGATCGAAGCCAAGACCACGGCAGATCAATTGAAAATGAAGGCCGAGCGCGACCTGCAAAGGATAGAAGTCGAAGCCAAACAAAAAGTATCCCGCGCCCGCGCTGAAGCAGAAGCCCTGGCCTTGCAAAGACAGCAAGTCACACCAGAACTGCTACGTCTGCGTGAAACCGAGAACCAGGCCAAGGCGATAGAAAAATGGGATGGACGTTTGCCAACAACGACTGGTGGAGCAATCCCCTTCATCAATGTTGGAAAGTAAGTTGAAAAATAAGTTGGTAAATAAGCAGTAACAAGCGAGGAACAAGCCAGCCATGTCAGATCAAAAATCATCCGCCCGCTTCACCGCGTTTTGCATACTCTTGCTGGTCATCTGGTATGTCATGGACAGCCCCATCGATTTAAACCTGGACTGGAGTCCGGATGATTTTGATATTTTTTCTGAAAATGGCTTTTCAATCGGTGGCGTCGCCGTGGCACTGGTCGCCATCGTCTTTGCCATGGTAATGGCGGGGCTGGTGATTGCGGGGGTGTCGTTCTTGCTGGTGGGTTTTGCTGTGCTGATAGGCGGCTTGTTTTTGATGATTTTTTCGCCGTTTTTATTGCCTTTGTTGCTGCTGATTGTGGTGTTGGGGATTTTTAAGAGGAAGTCGCGATAGCGAGAATTACGTTCTTTGATGGATGGCGCATGCAATGAACGCACCAGTATCCATCCAAAGCTCACTGCTGATTGGAATAATGTACTTGATAAAGAAATGACAAAGGAATTCCCTCCCTTTCAAAGGGAGGGAGCAATACTATCCTGAGATTACAAAGTCTCAGCAGAAATAACCTGCGCTGCCGCATTCACAACAGCCGCAATGCGCCCGACATCGCGCAACTGCGTGGCTGACATGCCTTCCTTCTTCAACAACTCATAATGCGATTTCACACAGAAATGGCATTTGCCGATGATGGAAGCCGCCAGCGCATACATCTCGAAACGGCGCTTATCCACACCGCCATTGGTCGCATAGGCATTCATGCGCAATTGGGCAGCCTGGGTTTTCAGGTCAGCGTCGTCCGCCATTTCTACATACGGGTACCAGACATTATTCATGCCCATCAAAGCCGCTGCTGTCAGCGCTGCATTGATTTCTTCCGGCGTGATTGCGCCACTGGATTTGATGGCCTCAATGATCACTGTGCTTTTTGCTGCGAAGGCTGCTGCCAGTGCCACGCCTACTGCGTCATTGCCTTCCAGGCTGGAGCGGGCGATAGTGCCATCGATGTTCAGACGGATATCCTTGGCGTAATCAGGGATACGACTTTTAATTAAATTCAAGAATTCCATAGTATTTACCTATCAAAAAGTGGTTTTAAAACCCGCCGTAGCGGGTTTATTTTACATCTTGAGCTACGCTCCCTGAATTACAGAGTTGCGCCGCCTACTGTACGGTTGCATGGGCACAGTTCGTCTGTTTGCAGACCATCCAGAATACGCAGGATTTCTGTTGGGTTACGGCCAACGTTCAGGTTATTGACAGAAACGTGCTGGATGACATTGTCAGGATCAACAATGAAAGTCGCGCGCAGGGCAACACCGGCGTTGACATCGCGTACACCCAGCATGTCTACCAGAGAACCGGTTGCATCGCCGAACGCATAGTGGTTCAGTTTGTCCAGGTCTTTGTGTTCACGGCGCCATGCCAGTTTGCAGAATTCGTTATCGGTAGAACCACCCATCAAGACTGCATCGCGGTCTGCAAAGTCGTTAGCGAGCTTGGCAAATTCAACGATTTCAGTTGGGCATACGAAAGTGAAATCTTTTGGGTAGAAATAAATGATTTTCCATTTGCCAGGGAAGGAAGCTTCGGTGATGTCTTCAAATGCGGAGACGCCGTTTTCTTCATGATGATTGAAGCCTGGCTTGGCTGCTGGAACTTTGAATGCGTCGAGTTTTTGACCTACAGTTTTCATTAAATTCTCCTGATGACGTAACAAGGTGAACAATATGTCCACAACGGCAAGAAGCATATCACTATGAATTTTAAATATCCAATAGATTTTAACTACCATGCAATTAGCTAAAACCTTGCCTTGGATATACCAATGAGCAGGCTGAGTGTATGCAATGAGGAGATAAGGTGTGAAGTCAAAAACTCAAGACTATCTGTCGTGGCGACGGTGCGCTGAGGCCAGTAAGGTAAACCAGAATATGCTGCCCTTGCCCTCTTCCGTTTCAAAGCCGATTTCACCGCCCATTTTCTCGACGAAGGTCTTGGTGATATTCAAACCGAGGCCGGTACCGCCTTGCTGCCGGGTGTTGGTGCCGTCTGCCTGGGCAAATTTCTTGAATATCTGTTCCCTAAAGGCCTCAGGTATGCCTTGTCCGTGGTCTTCCACTTCGACTTTATAGATACCGGAGTTGTCGGTGATACGGATTTGCACTTCAGCCCCATTCGGGGAAAACTTGGCGGCGTTCGACAGCAAATTGGCAAATACCTGCATGACGCGCACATTGTCGCCCATGGCCCAGGCGTTTTCCGGGTGACCAGTGAAGCAGTAGCGTACATTCAGGGCCTGGGCATAACCGGCATTGGCTTCTATTGCCTGCCTGGTTACGGCTACGAGGTCGAAGCGCTCTATATTGATGACCATTTTGCCAGAGGCCAGTTTTTCCATGTCCAGGATATCGTTGACCAGCACACCGAGGCGCTGGCAATTCCTGTGGGCGACCTTGATGAGTTGCATGGTCTTGGCAGTCAACTCACCGGCAATCCCACTTTCGAGCAAACCCAGAGCACCGCGTATTGAAGTCAGCGGCGTGCGCAACTCATGGCTGACGACAGAAATAAATTCAGACTTGATGCGGTCAGCCTTGCGCTGCTCAGTCAGGTCGAGCACGAAACCCACCCATTCTTCCAGCGAGCCCTCGAGTTGCGCCAGGCCCACCATGACGGGAATGCGCTCGCCATCCTTGCGTATCAATTCACCTTCATAAGGTCTGGCCTGCCCATGCAGACGAATTTCTGCCATAGCATTCTTGTGCAGGGTGTGACTTTCTTCTGTCGTCGTATCCAGCCAGCTCATGCCAGACTCGACAAATTCGCGTCTTTGGACACCAACCAGTTGCAACAAGACATCATTGGCTTCGGTCAGTCTGCCACTGAGATTACCTTGCATGATGCCGATGAGGCTGGAATTGACGAGGCGGCGCAGGCGTGACTCACTGATCAGCAGCGCTTCCAGCATGCGTGATTTTTCCTTGCTGGCGCGCTCAGCTGCATCCCTGGCTGCCACCAGACTGCACTCTGCTTCTTTCATCTGTGTAATATCGCGCACACTGAAAACCCGCCCTACCCGCCTGTCGCGCATGAATTCTGGCTTGGACACACAGATAAAATAACGCCCGTCTTTCAGCGTCATCAAATCTTCGGTTTCCAGATTCGGGTCTTCCCTGATTTTTTCCAGACTGGCAAAAAAATCATCGGCATCCTGAAGCGCATTCTTGAGATGGGCAAACATCTGCGCCTCGTCTCTGGAAGCCAGTAATTCATCCTTCAATTGCCACATCGAAGAAAAGCGCTGGTTGATGTTCACGACATTGCCATTCAAGTCTATCGACAGGATGCCTTCGGCGGTTGCATCAAGCGAGCTTTGCAATTGCGCCACCAGGTGCACGTGACCATCGACCAGCTCGCGCCTGTGAGTAATGTCTTCGGCATGGATGATGAAAAACTCATTGCCGCCATCAATGAAAGTTGAAACGCGCTTTTCGACGGGAAAAGAAATGCCGTGGTGGTTGATCCATTCGCTCTCGGCAACAGCTCTGCCCTCAGCCTGCGCATCTGCCCGCAAGGCCTCCCAAAAAAACACATCCTGCAAGGAGCACTCGATATTTGCCAGTGGCAAACCCAGCAATTCATCCCGCGTATAGGCTAGCATCATGCAGGCCAGCTGGTTGGCATCAACCAAGACCATACGCTGCATATCCACGACCAGAATCGCTTCGCGACTATGGTTGATGATATGACGCAGTAATCCATGACTCAATACGGATACTGACTGTGAGATGCCGGCGTCGGTCATTTCTGCTATTTCTGGCCTGGTATAGGGCCACCCTGTGTTTTCTTCGATTGTGAGTCAAAATAATAATTAACCCTTTTGCGCGGATTCAGGTAATTGAAGATTGCCCTGGGCAATAGACCTGGCCTGATGCTGGCATTGATGGATAATTCCTTACTCTCTTCTGCGAGATCCAGAATGATTGCATCTTCCTTGGGAATCTCGGCGTCATACACCAGCACGCGTGGCCGCAAGGGCTTGCCTACATTCACGTTCATGACCAGACCAACGGCCTCATTTGATAATCTGACCAGAGTACCAGGTGGATATACCCCCAGGCTCTTCACCAGGGTAGCCATGATGGCAGCATCAAACTGTGAACGCCTGTGTGCATACATGGTCGATAAGGCTTCATGCGGGGTCAATGACTGCTTGGGGTCATTGTGATTGCACAAATTATCGTACACATTGGCGATCGTCACAATACGCGTATGCATGCTGATTGCGTCTCCCTTCAACTGACGAGGGTAGCCGCTACCATCCATGAATTCATGATGCTGGGCAATCACGTCCAGCACCACTGGTGGCAAGCCTGCCTTCTTGCCAACCTCAACCCCATATTCAGGATGTAGCTCAAAGAAATTTTGCTCGGGCCTGGTCAGTGGCTCTGTCTTGTTAACGATATGCTCAGGCACGTTGACCTTGCCCAGATCATGGAACAGAGAGGCAATACCTATTTCCCTGATCATTTCATCGCTGCATTTCATTTCATTGGCCAGCATCATCGCCAGCACAGAAACATTCAATGTATGAAAATACAATTCCTCATTGCCCGCTGTCTGTTGTATCAGGTGCATGACGGTGTCGTTGCCGCTGAGTAGCACTTCTGACATGCTATCGACCAGCTTGCCTGCTTCGATGATGGTTTCTTTGGGTCTGGAAAAAATCAGGCGGTTGATATTTTTGACCACGCTGGCAGCCTGCACGAATTTTTCTTCACAGCGGGCGATTTCATCGCGCTGCTTTTGCAGTTTTTCAAATCGGGCACGCTTGGCATCCATGATGCTGGCGTACACCTTTTTGGGTGCGGTATCGGGCAAGCTGGCAGGTGCAGCGTGGGGAGTATTAAGCGGCTTGGCAGCGACAGGATCAGACTTGGACGGGATATAGCGTACGTGCTTGAGCTTGAGCGCGATCAGGTCGTCAATCTGATGTTGACTGGTGATCTTGAACGAATTCATCGGAAAAGAATGCTGGAACCAACTCAGGTCGAGTTTGATGAACATTCCAATCCGGATCTGATCAATCACAATTAGCTGGCTATCATCAGACATGGGGACGCAATAATAAGTATTTCTATTGACGATAGCATACGCCCCCCTCATTTGCAAAAACCTTAGCTCAGGAGAAACAATTTCTGACGATGCTGCTGCGATTAGCGCAGAAACAGCAGGCTTTTGCCCGCTCAACGTTATAATCCCTGTCCTGTACATTTTGAAAAGTGAGTCGCCGTGTCCGATCGCCTTGCCGTCCTGCCCCAATATTTAATGCCCAAACAGGCACTGACCGTGTTTGCCGGTAAAGTTGCCAGTGCCAAGGCAGGCAAGCTCACCACCAGCCTGATACGCTGGTTTGTCGGCAAATACAATGTGAATATGCAGGAAGCGGCCAATCCTGACATCGCCAGCTATGCCAGCTTCAATGAATTTTTCACCCGCCCGCTGCGGGAAGGTGCCCGCCCTCTCGCCAGCAGCGCCCTGTTATGTCCTGTCGATGGCGCTATCAGCCAGTTCGGACCTATACAAAAAGACCAGATATTCCAGGCCAAAGGGCATAGCTATAGCACTACCGCCCTGGTCGGTGGCGACAGCAAGCTGGCCTCACTGTTTGAAGATGGCAGCTTTGCCACTCTGTACCTGAGCCCGCGCGACTACCACCGTATACATATGCCTTGCGATGGCCGTCTGACGCGCATGATCTATGTGCCAGGAGCATTGTTCTCGGTTAATCCAACCACGGCACGCGGTGTGCCCGGCTTGTTTGCCCGCAATGAACGCGTGGTATGTGTATTTGAATCCGCCTTTGGTCCTTTTGTACTGACGCTCGTAGGTGCCACCATCGTCGGCAGCATGGCCACTACCTGGCATGGCATCGTCAACCCACCCCGCAGTGCCGAGGTGCGCGAGTGGCGCTACGATGACCAGCAAATCAAGCTAAAAAAGGGCGAAGAAATGGGCAAGTTCCTGCTTGGTTCAACCGTAGTCATGCTCTTCCCCAAAGGGACGGCGGAGTTCAACCCGGCCTGGTCTCCTGCCAAGGCGATCAGCATGGGTGAAGCCATGGCTGAACATCCTGCCAGATAATATAGACCATAGACACCCGAGCACCCAAACATCCAGAACGGCCCTCCCTCAGCACTGCACCTCAGACACTTGCCCAGGCATTTCCATACCGGACCATGTCTGGGTAAGCAACTCAAGCTCCCTCATATACAGAAGTAGTCATCACTTGCCTAAAGCATTGCTTTCAAGCCAATTCTCCTGCGTATTTAGTTTGCCACTTTAATGAGCAGAGCCAAAGTAAACCTTGAACTGATGAATATCAATAAAAAACACTTGCCAAACATGTTCGAATATTCAATAATCTAAATAAGAATTGTTATCGTTTAGATTTGCAAGGTAAAATATGACTACAAATGATGCTATTCACCAGGATGCTGATCTATCCGATGCAGCAGTAGCGACAAGAAAAACTGTTGCAACGAATCATGCTTCAAAAGAAGTGCCGCGTATCAAGAGCGGTGACTTGATGCAGCAAAAGCGTGAGTTGGAAATTGATCATGCGGGTCGCATTTACCGACTGCGCATTACGCAACTGAACAAGCTGATATTGACAGCCTGAAACGCTGATCATACTTGGAGACTGGACATGCCAGGTGGAACGCTGATGAACGAAGAATTATCGGGTTTGACTGCCACATCCAAGCAGCCTGAACTGCTGGTTTCTGCGGTATTGCACCTGATGTCGCATTACACAGTCAACAGCACGAATAGTGCGACGCAGGAAGAGGCTGAGCAAGCCAGCACCAGGCTGGCATCAGTCATAGAAAGACATTTGAATGCGCTGGCGAATTTGCCGGATCTGGCCCCTGTGCTCAAAGCCACTTGCCAGCAATTATCCGAACAATGGGCCAGCCTGGTAGAAAAGAAGGCAGCGCAAAAAACCAGATTGCGCAAATTAGGCTGGTTACTGGCTTTCTCTGGTAAAAATTTGCATTAATGGAGTAGCTTCATGATTGTATGTGTTTGCAATAATGTATCGGAAAAGAAAATTCATCAGGCTGTCGCCATGGGTGCCAGCACGATGGCCGAACTGCGCGAGCAACTCGATGTAGGCACTTGCTGCGGCAAATGCGCAGGTTGCGCACGCAAAGTCATGCGCCAGTGCCTGGATGAGCAAAGCAATAATGCATCCGGCTTCCAGAATTTCATTCAACAACTACACTTCCAGCCCAACGCCGTCACTGCGTGAGGTTTACCATGTCCACACTCACCCTACAACAAGCCCCACAAGACTTTGCCGCCCCCAAATCCCGTATCCTGTCGCTTGCTGCCATTGTCGCGGCGCACCTGGCCCTGTTTTATGCCCTGCAACATGGTCTGCTGACGCATGCGGTGCAAATGCTGCCCAAAGAAGTCGTCATGACTTTTGTCGAGCCACCTGCAGTAAAATCAGAACCACCACCCAAGCCCGTCCCTCTGAAAAAACTGACGACAGTACAAGTACCCGTACCTGTGGTCCCGCACATTGTTCCAGCGGTAGAAATACCGGCCGATGTACACCAGATTACGACCCAGGCAGCTCCTCCTGCACCACAACCGGCACCAGTAGCAGCAAAAGTGGAAACTGCCCCGGCACCAGCCGCTCCGGCACAGCCAAAACAAATCAGCGCCGTTGAATATGTGCGCGCGCCGCAGGCAGACTATCCAGCGATGTCCAGACGCATGGGCGAAGAAGGCAAAGTAACCTTGCGTGTACTCGTCAATGAAAAAGGCCAGGCAGAAAAAGTCGACGTGCAAAAATCATCCGGCTCGAACCGCCTCGACGAAGCCGCCAAAGTAGCAATCCTGCGCGCCATTTTCAAACCTTATCTCGAAGATGGCAAAGCCCTGACCGTGATTGCCACGGCAACGATCAGCTTCTCACTGAGCAGCTAAAAAATCCCCTCCCCGGGACAAGCCAGATTGCGGCAATTGCGCGATCTGGCTTTTTTTATTTCTGCCGGAATCTATGCACTGGCGGTAGATAAAGTTCCTCCTGTCAAATCGGAAAACTTTGCATCTCTTTCCAACTACCGGACTATGGTATCTTGATCTGTAGATTGAATTAACTGGAGATCAGGAATGCAGCCAGATGACGACAGTGCTGACTGGATACGTATCCGCAGAGACCCGGACACAGGGATAGAAAGCGTCCACGCGCATTTCCATGGGCATGCTTACGACGCACATGATCACGACGAAATGCTGGTTGGCGTTACACAACAGGGAATACAGCGCTTCAATTGCCATGGTTCAGTACACACCAGCGTTCGCGGGCGATCCATACTGATTGAACCCGGTGCTGTACACGACGGTCATGCACCTGAGCGGAATGGCTTCACCTACGCAATGTTGTATCTTCCTCAAACCTGGGTAAATGGTATGACCCAGCGACTGGGCCTGGGAGACGCCTCGTCGCTACAGGGCGCATTCCGGCATACTTTGGCGGATGACGCCATGTTGAGCAATATGACCATGCGAGCATGGCAGTCCATCCATTTTGCTGAAGGCCGCCTGGCGCGTGACGAAAGCCTGGACCATCTAATTTCACTGCTTTCCAGCCATCTGTACAAACGTCCACTATCAATCAAACAAGATTCCAATAACGAAATGGCACGTGTCCGCGACTATCTTCATGCGATGATGCCGGACAATATCGGGCTGGACGAGCTGGCGGCGCATTCCGGCATAGACCGCTTCCGCCTGACCCGGCAATTCAAGCGTGCCTTTGGCCAATCACCTCACGCCTACCTGATAAGACTGCGCTTGCGTGTCGCAAGGGCTTTGTTAGCCTCAGGAAAAACAGCGGCAGAAGTCGCGTCAGAAGTTGGTTTCGCCGATCAGAGCCACCTGACGCTATGGTTCCGGCGTGCCTACCGGCTCACTCCCGCTGATTATCAACGACAGTGCACAAATCTTACAGACTGACCTAGTAGGGCACTCCTATCATATTGTTTTACTCAAAGGAGCGCCTGATGTTCGATACCAAAGTAGCCATCATTATTCGCAACGATCTGCCTGCCTGGCAACGTATGAACGTGGTCGCCTTTCTGGCGACCGGTATAGCATCTGCAGCCCCAGAGGCCATGGGAGAAGCTTATGTCGATGCCAACGGCCATTCCTACGGAAAAATGTTCGGTCAGCCCATACTGATTTTCGAGGCTGAGCTTGCAGGTTTACAAGCTGCACATCAGGTGGGCCTTGCCCGTGACATTACGGTATTGCCCTACGTGTTCGCCATGTTCTCCACCGGTCATGACGAGGTCAACCGCAAGGTATTTGCTGAAGAAGATCCGGCAAACATGAACCTGGTAGGACTGGCTTTACGTGGGCCAAAGAAAGCGATAGACAAAACAGTAAAAGGAATGTCATTGCACAAGTAATCAACGCCAGTACCAGCTTAAAACATGCAAGGATTTCGGTGAAAGAAACTGGAGGCGGTTCCAGTCGCCGGAGACATCAATCCACATTCTACTATGCGATAAGGCAAGCACTTTGCTGTAGCTCTCACGCTTGTCGCATTTCCCTGCATTATTTTTGAGCTCACCCCGGTTTGGCTTGAGCAGCTTTAAGTGATTCAGGCACGCTTCTGAGCAAACGGCTGGATGGCGTGTCGTCGCCCATGAGCAGGTCTGCACTGTTTTTGGCAGGCGACATGGGCACAGCCTTCGACGAGTTCAGTGGGACTGATGGTCCGTCAGGCAGATCAAGTTTGATATCCTTCGTCAATGCATGGCTGGTGACAGGACTTACAGGCGGAGCAGGGTTGGGATGCGCGTTTGGATCGAAAGCTGCAGGCTGTTTCTTGCCATCGCTGGTATCGACATAAGAGAAGGCTTTGTTGTCTGAAAATTTTACATTCTGATTGATCAGGTCTTGTTGCAAGCCCAGTCGCTTCATGTCGAACTGCACTTCCGGGGTGGCGTATTTCTTGTCAGTTTTGTGATAATAATCCTGATACGCTTTCTCATTGTTACCAGCAACATTGACTGCCCAACTACCGTAGAAGTTGGCGTAATCGAGATTGTGATTTGACCCAAGGCGAGAAACGTTTCCTGGTTTATCAAAGTAATACTTGCCCATGGCAGCGACATTTTCCTTCGAGAAGGACATGGTCATATCTGCATCGGCAGTCAAGCCGGGCTTCATCGCATAACCAAGATTTGGCCGGACGCCAGTCACGTCAATAAAATCCTTCATACGCCCTGGGGAGGTGTTGTAGATATCCTTGAGGGTCGCGTCGGGATTGTCTTTTCTGGCTTGCGAAACAGTCGCATTGAATCCTCCGATATGCGCGGAAGCTTCATCTTTACGGGATGACTGGATGAAATCTTCGGTCAGCTTGGTATAGTCGTGTGGCGATGCCTTGCTCTTTGCCAGTGTCGTGGTGCCATCAATGAAATCCTGCGTTATCTTTTTGGTCGCTGCGGCATTGAAAGAATGCTGAATTTCATGCCCCATCACAAAAATCAACTCGGCCTTGTCGCGTGGATTGGTGTCGGCACCTTTGAGCACATCCATCGGTACATTGATGGCTTTTGCGCTCGGGTCATACGAGCCGCCAGTACCAGAGTTGGGCGGCAGGGCCTGAAATTTACTTAAGTAGCCTTTATCGACAGAATCGAGGATACGTTTCTTCAAATCGGGAGAGGCGTCGAGGACCTTGGCCAGGTCATCGCCCGGATTATTATTCGCAGTCTTGTTGGCATTACCGAAGTCCTTGATGATCTGATCAAGCTTTTGCTCAGCAGTCGGCGGTGCCGCATTGGGTTTGTCATTTGGTCCGGTCATATGCCATCCACCTTAAGCGCTAATGGTAATCATGGAGACGCAATCGTGATTTGGCCTTTCTTTGCTTTCTCCACGAATGTCCATATGAATCACAATCTCATCACGTGAGAAACGCCATGTACCGAGACGACCATGTTCGCCATAAACAGGCTTCTGTTGAAAGCCGAACTCGTTAAGTCGTTTTGCATAGGCTTCAAAATCGATTTTGCAGATCGGGGTCATATCGGCGTGGCTATGAGTCTGATCATCGAAGGTAAATAGCAAACGACTACGCTCACTGTCTTTGCTGCCTAAGATCACGGTAATATTAAAAAACCAGGTATCGGTGATTTTTGCTCCAGTCCCATATTCCCTGGAATTTATCGGATCAAAGTAAACCTTGAGGCCAGTCGCCATCTCCAGATTTTTGGCAGAAAAATCTTCTGCTGTCTTGATTTTGCCTATCAGGTCCAGCATACGCTTGCTGATTTCCTCGGCAGTCATTTGCGGCACTTCTGGAGATGCGTTTTGATAATTGGTTTCCATAGATTTCTTGTTGGCGATAGAAGTTGAGGAAGAGACAGTACCCGAAGAATTATTTACCTGTGCCGGTGCATCACGGCTTTGCGCACAAGAGGTCGTCAACATGGCAAGTAGCGCCGAAGCAAAGACCAGGCGTGGGGTGTTCATACGGCGAATCTTTGCCGGCTCTGCATTTGAAGATGAGGGAGATGATGAAGCAATGGCACTGTATTGCACTATCAGATCCTTTCGGATTATTAACAAGCGAAGAGTTCCGGGCGTTCAAATCAAGAGCGGGCAATATTTTCAAGCAAGGCCAAAAAGATTCGAAAAATTGCCAAATTGGCAAGTGGAGTATAACGCTGCTGGCACTCTCGTCAACGGATGCCCATTCCTACAACACAGGGCACTTTCATGATGCAGAAAACCATGGTCAGCGATCGGCCAGATCCTGCACTCTTGGATCGTCAGGTGCAAGCTTCAATGCCCGCACACGTAATTTCTGAAATCCGGCATCATCGCCAGATGACCAGTAACAAAGAGCTGAATAAACTAGTGCGGTAATGTTTTTAGGGTCTAGTTCCAGCACTCTTCCGAAAAATCGCACAGCAATCCCGGGCTCAGATGTCATAAGGTCTTCTCCATAAGCAAATAATTCATCAACCGAATATTCATCCCGTATCGAAGTACATAACAGTCTGCGAGCATCCGCATACGCACCAATCAATAGATTATATTTATTCCGAAACTCATCCATACCTGCTTTCAAAGAACACAGAGGCTGCAGTCAAATTTTTTCTACTACATTCAGAATCATAGAAAACTAAATGAGAATAATTGCGCTTCACCTCTTCAATCAGTATCAAAAATATCGTCTCACTCCAGCACTTTATCCAGCAAACTCAGTGATGCAGATGATCTTCATTTTGCAACTGCCACTGAATGATCTATCATGTGATAAAAGTCTGCAAGCATAAAGCTCGTCAGCAAACACCTCACCGACAATATCCATAGCCACAGGAAGGAAAGCCATGAAAGGCGACGCGAAAGTCATCAAACTGCTTAACGCACAACTCACCAATGAATTGAGTGCGATTAACCAGTATTTTTTGCATGCACGCATGTACAAGCACTGGGGCTTTGAAAAAATAGCCAAGAAGGAGTATGAAGAGTCTATCGGCGAGATGAAGCATGCTGACAAGCTCATAGACCGTATCCTCATGCTCGGTGGTTTGCCAAATCTGCAGGCATTGCACAAGCTGATGATAGGTGAAGACACACTGGAGATGCTGCGTTGCGACCTGAAGCTGGAAGTTGCCGCGCAAAAGACCGTCAAGGAAGGCATCGCCACTTGCGAGGCCGTTGGTGATTATGTCTCACGCGACCTGTTCCAGATGATCCTTGAGGATACGGAAGAACATATAGACTGGCTGGAAACGCAGCTGGAGCTGGTAGAAAAAATCGGTATCCAGAATTACTTGCAGTCGCAAATGTCCAGCGAAGAGTAAACCTCTACCTGCTTGCGTCTGGCGCTCAATGAGGCCAGACAAATCAAAAGGGATTTAGCTAGCGCTACATCCCTTTTGATTTTGAATTTGCCTGCTTTAAATCTCGCTTGCTTGCAGAGCGATGCGCTTATTGTGGCAAAGTGTCTTTGAAAGAAGCGCGTTCGGACAACTTATCAAATAATTTAGCCAGATTAGGGTAATCGTCGCGCCAGTCTATCTCCGGGAAGCGGAAGCTCAGCCAGCCCAGTGCGCAAGCTACGCTGATATCAGCGAGGGTCAGGTGGGTACCGGTGCAGAATGCGGTATCGCCAAGGCCGCTGGACATGGATTTCAGGCCAGCATGGACCTTGCTCATTTGGCGGTCTATCCATTCCTGGCTTTGCTGTTCCGCCGGACGCAAGGTTTTTTCCAGGCGCACCAGAATGGCGGCATCCATGATGCCGTCTGCCAGCGCTTCCCAGCATTTGACTTCCACACGTTCACGACCCTGGGCGGGAATGAGTTTGCCGACGGGGGTCAGTGTGTCGATGTATTCAACGATGACGCGCGAGTCAAACATGGCACCGCCGTCTTCCATCAAAAGGCAGGGTACTTTTCCCAGCGGGTTGGATTGCTGTATCGTGGTGTCTGCTGCCCACACGTTTTCTTGCACAAAAACGTAATCAAGTTTTTTCTCCGCCATGACAACGCGGACTTTTCTGACAAAAGGACTAGTGGTGGAGCCAATAAGTTTCATAGGAATCTGGTAGTAGGTTTAGCGCGGATTATAGCATCGCCAGCCTGTAAACCCATGCCTGCGGGGCTGACGTGCGGAGCAGCAACATCACTACGATTCTATAATTTGAACGCATTCAAATGGTAAAATCGTGTATTCGGTGCAAAAAAAACTGTATTTGCACAACAATTGTAAATTTTTGCCAAATCATGGTGATTTGCAAAATCTACACTTTTGTTGTTTTTTGCGCAAGGCTTTCTGTCATTCCATCTCTATAGTCCATCATGTCCCTATCCTCACTCTCTGCTCTCTCTCCACTCGACGGTCGTTATGCAAGCAAGGTCGATGCCTTGCGCGCCACTTTATCTGAAGCTGGCTTCATGCATCACCGTGTTAAAGTTGAAGTGTCCTGGCTGCAAGCTTTGTCACAAGCCGGTTTCGATGAGATCAAGGCTTTTTCTCCTGCGGCAAATGCCTTGCTCGACAAACTCGTTGCCGGTTTTTCTGAGACCGATGCACAACGCATCAAGGAAATTGAAGCCGTCACCAATCATGACGTCAAGGCTGTGGAATACTGGCTCAAGGAACAAGTCAAGGATGTGCCTGAGCTGGTTGCTGCCAGCGAATTCATCCACTTTGCCTGTACTTCTGAAGACATCAACAACACTTCTCACGGCATGATGTTGAAAACAGCGCGCAATGAGGTGATGCTGCCAGCACTGCAAAGACTGATCAGCAAGCTGACAGAAATCGCGCATGCAAATGCTGATGTGCCTATGCTGTCCCGCACCCATGGCCAGACAGCCAGCCCAACTACCCTGGGCAAGGAAATGGCCAACGTCGTTGCACGTCTGCAGCGCGCCATCAAGCGTATAGAACAGGTAGAAATCCTGGGCAAGATGAATGGCGCAGTAGGCAACTACAATGCCCACCTGTCTGCCTACCCGCAGCATGACTGGGAAAGCTTCTCCAAAAACGTCGTGGAGCAGCGCCTGGGCCTGACCTATAACCCTTACACGATACAGATCGAGCCGCATGATTATATGGCCGAGATGTTTGATGCCTTCGCACGCGCCAACACTATCCTGCTGGACTTGAACCGCGACATCTGGGGATATATCTCTGTCGGTTATTTCAAGCAAAAAACCAAAGCGGGTGAAATTGGTTCATCCACCATGCCGCATAAAGTCAATCCTATCGACTTTGAAAATTCCGAAGGCAACCTGGGTCTGGCGAATTCGCTGCTGCGTCATCTGTCAGAAAAATTGCCGGTGTCCCGCTGGCAGCGCGACCTGACTGACTCTACCGTCTTGCGCAATATCGGTGTGGCATTCGGCTACACTCTGCTGGCCTACGACAGTTGCCTGCGCGGCCTGAACAAACTGGAAACCAATCCTGAACGTCTCGCTGCAGACCTCGATGCGACCTGGGAAGTATTGGCAGAGCCGGTACAAACCGTGATGCGCCGTTATGCAGTAGAAAACGCTTACGAGCAATTGAAAGAACTGACACGCGGCAAAGGCATCACCAAAGCCGCCTTGCAAGAGTTTGTTGAAGGCCTGGCTATCCCGCGCGATGCCAAGGATTTGCTGCTGGCAATGACACCGGCGAACTACACCGGTATTGCAGCGAAACTGGCAAAAGCGATTTAAGGTTTAAAGACCAAAAGGCTCACCACAGAGGCACCGAGACACAGAGGTAGCACAGAGAAAATCGAAGAAAGCCCCAAAAATATCAAAGCTAACTTGCATGTTTTTCTCTTGCCTTTCTCTGTGTCTCGGTGCCTCTGTGGTTAATGTGGTCTTGATTCACACAACTTATTTCTGCGAACGGAACGGGAACATCAGCTGTTTCACGAAGCCGTCCGGCATATAGTCACCCTGCACGCCATACTTCTCAGGGAAGCCCTTTTGGCCCTTGATCGCCGTACCAAACAGATGATCAAGGAAGGCATAATGAGCTGCATAATTCCTGTCTATCGCCACATCATCTGATGAGTGGTGCCAGTGATGAAAGTCAGGTGTGACGATCACATACTTGATTGGGCCCCATGGCAGATGCACATTCGCATGGTTGAATACGGCCTGGAAGCCAACCACTATGATATAGACATCCATGACAGTCTTGTCAAAACCCAGCACGTACAAAGCACCGAGCACGCCAACGCGGGTGCAGATCAACTCCAGGATATGCTGACGCGAACCGGCCAGCCAGTCCATGGTTTTGGCTGAATGATGGACGGCATGGAACCGCCACAGGAAAGGAATCTCATGATAGGCGCGGTGGGTCCAGTACTGCACCATGTCGGCAGTCAGAATACACAGCAGTAATTGCGGGAAGAACCAGATAGACTGCACAAAATCACGCACGCTGTCATGTGCCATCCAGCCAAACAAACGGTGAATGGCAAAGTTGACGGTCAACAAGGCCAGCCCGACGATGAAGTGATTGACGGCAAAATGCACCATGTCGGTTTGCCATTCACGACGGAAGATCAATTGTCCCCTGTACAGCGGAAAGATTTTTTCGATAACGACGAAAATGATGGTCGAACCCAGCAAATCGAGAATGAACCAGTCCAGGCCTATATATGGCGTGTGATCAGGAAAATCCGCCACAGGCACATGTGATCCGCCAAAAGCCACGGCACCAATGACCAGAACTGCTGCCACCGCATTCAAACCACGGCGGCGATTAAACAGTATATTCAATAAACTGATCACGCCAGAGAGCACCAGCGCAGCAAATAGAATATGGCGTATGACGTCCGGGGAATAGTTTTTACGCAATTCAGGCGTGGTCAGATACTGCGGGAAGTGGAAAGCTATCACGCCCAGCAAACACAGGAAAGCCAGCGTCAATGCCAGCACGCCACTGGCCAGGCCTGTGCCCGGTTTCAATGGCCCGCTCTGGTCCAGCAAGCCTGTGGTTTCAGTGACGGCACCTGCTACGTTGCCAAGTACGGTTTTGGCAGGATCGACTAATAGTTTACCTAGGGATTTTTCTGGAATTTCTGGTTTCATTATTGATATGATGAATTGGCAAGTAAGCCAATGATAAATGAATGCCTTAATGGCAGGGGAAAAACCTTTTTATGGCAAATTGCGCGGAGATTCCGGGCAAAGTATAGCCGCAAGACTCAGTTTCAAGAACAAAATGTAGCAGCTGCTTACATATTATTCGCTTAAAAATTGGGCGGCTCTCAGCAGACTTTCTTTTTTTGCGCTATATTAGTTCTACTTCGAACTAATTATCTCTTTCATCAGAGGAGCAAGCATGGCAGCCACTCAAAGATATTCCAATTTCAGCATCGCTCTGCACTGGTTGATTGCCATTCTGATCATCATTGCCTTTATCCTCGGCAATATCATGGTTGATATGCGTATCAGCCCGACCAAGTTGCAATATTTCTCCTACCATAAGTGGCTGGGTGTAACGGTACTTGCTTTTGTTGCCATACGTCTCATCTCCCGCCTCATGAGCAAGGCACCGCCTTACCCTGAGAATATGGGCAAAGTCCAGACACAGCTGGCGAATGCGACTCATATCCTGCTGTATGTACTGATGTTCGCTGTGCCCTTGTCTGGTTATTTCTACACCCTGGCAGCGGGCTATCCGGTAGTCTATCTGGGATTATTCGAATTACCAGTATTAATAGCTCCCAACCCGGAAATCAAGGGGACTTTAAAAGAATTGCATGAAATTTTAAACAATGTCATGTTCGTTCTGGTCTTACTGCATGTCGCGGCGGCGCTCAAGCACCATTTCTACGATAAAGACGGGCTCTTGAATCGCATGCGTCCCCGTTTTTAATTTTTCCAGGCTAATCCATTTAGTTAATTCTTCTTATTTTTAAGCAGGTACAAGTATGTCCACCTATTCCACGAAAAAAATCGCTATTTCTGCTGCTGCCGCCTTGCTGATCGCCAGCCCGGCCATCGCCGCCATCCTCAAAGTCGATAGCGCAAAAAGCACAGTGAACATTGTGTTCAAGCAAATGAATGTACCCGTTGATGCCAAATTCAAAAAAATTGCGGCCAACATTGATTACGACAACGCAAAACCTGAAGCATCCAAAGCAACAGTAGATATTGATGTTGCCAGCTTTGACCTTGGTGACGCTGAATACAATAAAGAAGTCCTGAAGAAGGAATGGTTCAACGCTGCTGCTTTTCCTAAAGCCAGCTTTGTCTCCACTTCCATGAAAACTGGTGCAGCAGGCAAGCTGGATGTCACCGGCAAGCTCAGCATCAAGGGTAAAACCGTGGATGTCAGCTTCCCTTTAAGCGTAAAGAAAGAAGGCAATAGCCAGGTCTTTGACGGCAGTCTGCCTATCAAGCGCCTCACTTTCAACATTGGTGAAGGTGAATGGAAAGACACCGGCATGGTTGCCGATGAAGTACAGATCAAGTTTCATGTAGTAACAAACCCGTAATACCTAGTATCAAGCAAGTACCCCCAACACTTTTAATCAAACAAATTTTCGCCACTCAGGAGTCATCTATGAAAATCGCTAAACTTATCGCCGCCGCAATGTTGATCAGCACTGCACCTGCATTTGCCCAGACTTACAACATCGAACCTAATCATACTTACCCTAGCTTCGAAGCTGACCACATGGGCATTTCTGTATGGCGCGGCAAGTTTACAAAAACCAGCGGCAAGATCGTGTTGGACCGCGCTGCAAAAACCGGTACTGTAGATATCACTATCGATGCTAATTCCATTGACTTTGGTCATGAGAAAATGAATGAACATGCAAAAGGTAAAGACATGTTCAATGTTGCGCAATTCCCTACTGCGACTTACAAAGGCACATCCATTAAATTTAATGGCGACACACCAGTTGCTGTTATCGGTGAATTGACTTTGCTGGGTGTAACCAAACCTGTCACTTTGACGATCAATAAATTCAAGTGTATCGACCATCCTTTCTTCAAGAAAGAAGCTTGCGGTGCAGATGCTACAGCAGAATTCAAACGTACTGATTTTGGCCTGAGCTACGGTACACCACGTTTTGCACCAGAAGTAAAACTGGCTATCCAGGTAGAAGCAATCAAGGCTGATTAATTATTGAATTAGTTGCAGTCCCTGGTGTGATGCGTTCGGCGCATCACACCATAATCCTCACAAACTATTTATGGGCGAACGTTACCTGCGCAGCATACGATTACTGTCGGAGTGCATGCAATTATTTGAACAGGCTTCTGCCAGGAATGTGCGCAAGCTTGGTTTTACGCATTCGCAATTCGATATCATCGCGACCCTGGGCAATACGCCAGGTATGACCTGCAAAGAGCTAGGCGAAAAAACCCTGATCACCAAGGGCACCCTGACAGGCGTGCTCGATAGGCTCGAACAAAAGGGCCTGGTGCAACGTGAGCGCGGTAATGATGATCGCCGCCAGTTATTCATCAAACTGACACCTGTGGGTGAAGCCACCTTTGATGATATCTTCCCCCAGGTCGTGCAATCCGGCAAACAGCGCTTCAAGACTTATACTGAAGATGATTACCTGAATCTGGAAAACAGTTTGCTCAAACTCAGGCAGCATTTGCAGGAAGACGATTGCAACTAAGCAATCGCCAGAAAATCAGTTCGAGTATCCCTGCCTGTCCGCAAGCTGATTGCCTGCGGACAGAATTCAGCATTTATTTCACCGGCAAGGCATCACCAACGATAGGCCCGCTACCGCTGAAACGGTCCAGTGCCAGATAAATCACGGGTGTAATGAACAGGGTAATTGCCTGTGAAAAAATCAAACCACCCACCACCGCAAGCCCGAGAGGCTGGCGCAATTCAGCACCGGCACCCAAACCCAGTGCAATCGGCAAAGCTCCAACCAGCGCAGCCAGTGTGGTCATCATGATGGGGCGGAAGCGTTGTATGCAGGCTTCACGTATTGCCTCTGGTGGCGTCATATTGTGATGCCTTTGCGCATCAAGCGCAAAATCGATCATCATGATCGCATTCTTCTTGACGATACCGATCAGCAGCAAGATACCTATCGTGGCGATCAGAGTCAGGTCTTCGCCAAACATCTGCAAGGTCAGCAAGGCCCCTACTGCGGCGGAAGGCAAGCCAGCGAGGATAGTGATAGGGTGTATATAACTTTCATACAATACACCAAGCAATACATAGATCACCAGCAAGGCGGCAACGATCAAAATGACCTGACCTGATTGCGAATCCTTGAACACCGCTGCATCGCCACCATAGGTAGTGATAATGGACGACGGCACTTTGATTTCATCGCGGTATTTTTCTATGCGGTTAGTCGCCTCGCCCAGGGCTGTGCCGGGTGCCAGGTTGAAAGATACCGTCACCGCCTGCAATTGCCCTACGTGATTGATCGCGGTCGGCCCTACCGTGCGTTTGACGGTAGCAATACTGGAGAGCGGTACCAGAGTACCAGTATTACCGCGTACATAGATACCATTGATGGCGCTTTCATCTTTCTTCGCATCTGGCGCCACTTCCATGATGACCTGGTAGCTATCAACATTGGTATACATCGTCGATATCTGACGTTCGCCAAAAGCGCTGTACAGTGCCGAACGTATGCTGTCCATGGACACGCCCAGTGCATTCGCGCGGTCACGGTCAATATTGATACTGGCCTGCAAACCCTTCAATTGCGAGTCTGTGGTGACATCCTTGAAACCGGGGTCAGTACGCAATTTTTCTTGCAGCTTGATGGCCCAGTCGCTGAGTGAACCAGCTTCCACACTTTGCAAAATGTATTGGTACTGGCTCTTGCTGGGGCGGCCACCCAATTGCAAGTTTTGGGTAGGACGCAGGAAAACGGCAATACCAGGAACCTCATTAAGTTTCTTGCGCAAACCTTCAACAACGTCCTTCATCGGCTTGCGTTCACCACGTGGCTTCAGGTTGACGAACATGCGACCTGTATTTTGCGAACCACTGCCACCATTGAAAGAAGTTGCAGTAGCCACATTAGGATCATCACGTATGATCTTGGCGACCCTGTCCTGCAAGCTGACCATGGCTGGGAAAGAAGTTTCTTCTGCCGCCTCGGTCGAGACATTGATCTGACCTATATCTTCTTGGGGGAAGAAACCCTTGGGGATGATATTGAACAGATAGGCCGTGGCAGCAAAGGTTGCCAGAGCGATCAGCAGCACCAGTTTGCGGTGGCGCAATGCCAGGTCCAAACCACGGGTATAAGCACGCAAGGACGCATCGAAACTGCTTTCAAATACATGCAACATCGCAGCCATTGCCTTTGGCGGTTCTTTCAGTTCATGCTCACTTTTCAGAAAACGGCTGGCCAGCATGGGCACCAGCGTCAAAGAAACGAATGCTGAGGCGACGATGGCCAGACTGACGATGACGGCAAACTCATGGAATAGCTGACCAATGACGCCAGGCATGAAGAAGATGGGAATGAATACCGCCACCAGCGAAGTCGAAATCGAAATGATGGTGAAGCCCACTTCACGCGAACCCTGCAATGCGGCCTTGAAAGGCGGCTCGCCATTTTCGACGTGGCGCATGATGTTTTCCAGCATGACGATGGCGTCATCGACCACCAGGCCCACAGCCAGTGTCAGCCCCAGCAACGAAACATTATCCAGCGTATAGCCAAAGCCCCATAAAAGAGCAATTGAACCAACCAGCGACACAGGCAAAGACAGCGTCGGAATGATGGTTGCGACCATGCGGCGCAAGAACAGGAAAATGACTATCACCACCAGGAATATCGTCAGCAATAAGGTCAGGTTCACGTCATGCAAAGCATCACGAATGGAGACGGACCTGTCATTCACCAGATTCATTTTGACGGAAGCTGGCAATTGCGCTTTGAAGCCAGGCAAGGCCGCCTTGATGGAATCGACCACCTTGACGGTGTTGGCATCAGTCTGCCTTTGTATTGCCAGGGTAATCGAACTTTCGCCATTAAAATTGGCGTTGGTTTTGACTTGCTCGTAGCTGTCTTCAACCGTGGCAACTTCACGCAGGCGCACGACTTGTCCACCTTTGTTGCTGACCACGAGATTGGCAAATTCTGCGGCGCTTTGCATTTGCTTGTTGGCCAGCAGCGTCAGAGTCTGCTTGTCGCCATCCAGCGTACCGACTGGCGTGTTTGCATTCGAGGTACGGATGGACGCTGACAATTCATCGAGTGTCAGGTTGCGTGCCTGCAAGGCATCTGGCATCACGCGTATGCGCACGGCATAACGCTTGATACCAAAAATATTTACCTGGGCCACACCTTCGAGCGTCGACAAACTGGGCGAGATCAAATGCTCGGCATAGCTGGTCAGTTCAGCAAGACTCAGCGATGGCGATGTCAGTGCAATGAACAACACAGGCGCATCAGCAGGATTGACCTTACGATACGACGGTGGTGACGTCATATCGACTGGCAAAGAGCGCTGCGCACGCAGCAGTGCAGCCTGCACATCCACAGCGGCTGCATCAACATTGCGGTTCTGGTCAAATTCCAGTGTCAGCGAGGTAGAGCCGAGAGTATTACTGGAACTGATGATGGACAGGCCGGGTATGGTAGCAAACTGCTTTTCCAGCGGCAAAGCCACTGAGGTTGCCATGGTCTCAGGACTGGCACCAGGCAGATTGGCATTCACGCTGATGACCGGCGTGTTATAACTCGGTAAAGCCGCGATAGGGATGTAACGGTAAGCCAGGACACCTGCCACGACGATGGACAGGTTCAGCAATACCGTCATGACCGGACGGCGTATGAATAATTCAGACAAATTCATGATGCGCTCGCGGCTGAGGCTGCTGGTGCTGTGGATGCAGCAGGCGCAGCCGTTGCAGATGAAGCGCTGGAAGAAGCACTAACGGAAGCACTGGCAGAAGACTCAGCCTTGCCTGCACCCTTGGCACCCTTGTCTGCTTTGTTACCCTTGCCTTCTTTGCCATCGCCATTACGTTCCTTGACGCTGGCGCCAGGACGCAGGTTTTGTTTTCCATCCAACACGACTTTGGAACCTGCCTCTATGCCAGTAACAACAGCATCATTACCAAAACTGTTGGTCACGACCACGGGCTTCATGATGGCCTTACCTTCGGCATCAACGATATATACAGAGCTGCCACGGGGACCGACGATGACAGCATCCTGCGGCACTACGACGACATCTTTGAGAGTCTGTACGCTGAGCTCGAGATTGGCATAGGCACCAGGCCAGAGTTTCAGTTCCTTGTTGTCAAATACTGCCTTGACCTTGATCGTGCCGGATGCGGCATCCACGGCATTATCGACGAACTGTAATTTACCCTTGAATTTGACCGTCGTGTCCGGCAAATTGGCCATGACATAACTATCGCTGCGTTTCATGCTTTCCAGCGCATCTGGCAAATTGCGTTGTGGCAGCGGGAAAGCAATCGCCACCGGGTCCATCTGAGTAATGCTGACCAGCGGTGTTGCAGTCGCAGGTTGTACCAGGGAACCGGGGAAAACGCTGATGATGCCAGTCCGGCCAGCTGATGGTGCGACGATACGGTTATAGCTGAGCGCAACGCGGGCGGCATTCACCGCTGCCTTGTCGAAAGCAATTACGGCTTGCTGAGCATCGACCTGGGTCTGGCTGGTGTCGGCAACACTTTGGGCAACAAATTTCTTGCTGACCAGATCCTTGTTGCGCACGAGCTGGCGCTGATAGTCGGCCAGCGATGCCAGGTCTTTATCGAGTTGTGCCTGGGCTTTTGCCAGGTTGACTTCATCGACACGGCTATCCAAAGTGAACAAGACATCGCCAGCTTTGACGAACTGCCCTTCCTTGATATGCACCTTGGCGATAGTGCTGCTGACTTGCGGGCGGATATCGACAGTGTTTAATGCGGTGACCACGCCATTGGCAGTAATCCTGACATCATAGTCACGCTTTTGTGCAATGATGGTGGAGACAGTGACTGGACGATTTTGCGCGGCACCGGCTCCGGCAGGACCACTACCACCCGCCTTTGCCGTAGCCCCCTCTCCCGCAGCTTTGTCAGACGACTTGTAATAAGTGTAAGCCGCGCCCGAGGCGGCTGCCAGAGCTGCGACGATGATCAGGGTTTTGAATTTGCTCATATTATTTTTATCCAGTGCAGGAATCGCAAGCAATAAGCTTTTCCACGCGTTTCTTTACGAAGTGTTGACTTCTTACGTCAATTTGCAATTTCTCCTCAGACACAAATCGACCTTAAAAAGTTCAGAACCGAAATGCTAACAAAGAAAAAGCCAGCACACAGGCTGGCTTTCATTTTAGATACCTTCCGTTACATGGAAGAGACAGAGTTGCTTGATTTTAAACACACTGTTTAAACCACGGCACCATCCGTATCGTCTTTCTCTTTGACTGGCTTGATCAGGTCTTCACGCTTGACACCCAGCCACATCGCAATCGCTGCTGCCACGAATACGGAAGAATAAATACCAAAGCAAATACCTATCGTCAGAGCAACTGCAAAATAATGTAAAGTCGGACCACCGATCAGCAACATCGACAACACCATCATCTGGGTACAACCGTGGGTGATGATGGTGCGTGAGATTGTGCTGGTAATCGCATTGTCGATCACCTCGGTCACAGACATCTTGCGCTGCTTGCGGAAATTTTCACGGATACGGTCAAAAATAACCACGGACTCATTCACCGAGTAACCCAGCACCGCCAGCACTGCTGCCAGTACCGACAAGTTGAATTCCCATTCAAAGAAGGCAAAGAAGCCGAGGATGATAATGACGTCATGCAAGTTGGCGACGATCGCAGCCACCGCAAACTTCCATTCAAAGCGTATTGCCAGATACAGCATGACGCCCAGTATCACGAACAACAATGCCATCAAACCATCATGTGCCAGCTCATCACCAACCTGGGCACCAACGAGCTCTACCCTTTGCAGCTTGACCAATTCTGTTTTGGCAGCATCCTGACAAGCGAGTTTGTCTGTGGTCGTACCATTCGCTGCACTGGCTGGAACTTTACTGAGATTACCATTTTCAATTTTGCAAAGTGCCTCAAACACGGTATCGGCAACACTGACCTTGGCATCCTTTTTTGTTTCCGGCAAACGTATCACCACGTCTTGCGCCTTACCAAAGGTTTGTACTGGTGAATCCTTGAAGCCCAGCTCCTCTACCTTGTGGCGTATGGCATCGACATTGGCAGCCTTGGGGTAGGTCACTTCCATGACCGTACCACCGGTAAACTCAACCGAGAAATGCAAGCCTTTGTGCAGCAGGAAAAACACGGCTGCGACAAAGGTCAGTGCAGAGATGACATTGAATATCAGCGCATGGCGCATGAAAGGAATGTCTTTTTTAATACGGAATAATTCCATGATGAATTCCTGTGTTCTTGATAGTCTGGCTGCTTACTTGCCAGCGCTTTCTGTTGGTTTCCAGATCGTTCCAATAGAAATGGACGCCAGTTTTTTCTTTCTTCCGTACCAGAAGTTCACAACGCCGCGTGAGACGAATACGGACGAGAATATCGAAGTCAGAATACCCAGGCAGTGAACCACAGCAAAACCGCGAATAGCACCAGAACCAAATACCAGCAGGGCCAGACCAACGATGAGGGTAGTCACGTTAGAGTCAAGGATGGTGGCCCAGGCGTGATCGAAACCTTCTTCTATGGCTTTTTGCGGTGTCTTGCCTGCGCGCAGTTCTTCACGTATGCGTTCATTAATGAGTACGTTGGCGTCAATCGCCATACCCAGTGCCAATGCAATCGCCGCAATACCCGGCAAGGTCAGCGTCGCCTGCATCAGTGACAGAATCGCCACCAGCAACAAGACGTTGAAAGACAGTGCCAGCACGCTGAAGAAACCAAACATCAGGTAGTAGGCAATCATGAAAACAGAGATCGCGATAAAACCATACAGTGTCGAATTGCGACCCTGCTTGATATTTTCCACACCCAGTTGTGGGCCTATCGTGCGCTCTTCTATGATTTCCATCGGTGCGGCCAGAGAACCCGCACGCAACAACAGGGCCAGGTCACCAGCGGCGGACGATGTGCCCATGCCTGTGATGATGAAGCGATTGCGCAATTCATCATTGATGGTTGGTGCGATCAACACTTCGCCCTTGCCTTTTTCAAACAGGACGATCGCCATGCGCTTGCCTATGCGCGTACTGGTCGCATTACCCATACGTTTGCCACCGTCACCATTCAAATCAACACTGACTGAAGGCTGCTGGTGTTGGTCAAAACTGGACGTAGCATTGGTGATATCGTCACCAGTAATGACAGGGTCTTTGGTGAGTATCAGGTACTCGCCACGGTTGGAGACAAATTTTTCTGAGCCATAAGGAACAGCGGTATTGGCATCAACTGCGCCGATGACACTTTCATCCAGCAAACGGACTTCCAATGTTGCGAGACGGTTGATAATACCCTTGGCGCGCGCGACGTCCTGTACGCCCGGTAATTGGACAACAATACGGTCAGCCCCCTGTTGCTGGATGATAGGTTCAGCAACACCCAGCTCATTGACACGCTTGGACAAGGCGGTAATATTTTGTTTGATACCTTCCGAGACCACATCTTTCAATGCCTTGGGCTTCAAACTCACTTGCAAGCCAAAGTCGGCGCCATCACTACCGGCGGTATCGAGCAAATCGACATCTGTCATCTGTGACAGCAAGACATTCTTGGCCTTGGTACGTTCCTCTGCATCACGGAACTTGACCTTGATCACGTCACCTTCACGGTTCAAGCCCGCATGACGCACTTCTTTTTCACGCAAATTGCTACGCACACTGGAAACCAGGCTTTGCATGCGCTTGTTCATGACCGCCTTGGTATCAACCTGCATGAGGAAATGCACGCCACCACGCAAATCCAGCCCCAGGAACATAGGCAGTGCATGCAGGTTTTGCAACCACTTTGGCGTATTCGACAAAAGGTTGAAGGCCAGTGTATAAGTAGGATCAGCAGGATCAGCATTCAGGGTTTTTTCGAGCGCCGCCTTGGCCTTGAACTGAGTATCCGTATCTTCAAAACGGGCGCGGACTGTGCCTTGCACACCGTTATATTCATAGGAGATATCCTTGCTTTTCAGGCCAGCCTGTTCCAGCGCTTTTTCTACACGGCCAGCCATGTCAGATTCGACTTTGACGGTGGCTTTACCGCTACTGACTTGCACTGCAGGTGATTCGCCAAAGAAATTTGGCGCAGTATACAAAGCACCAAACAGCAGGGCGATCAGAATCAGTATGTACTTCCAGAGTGGATAGCGATTCATAATGGGGAAAATAATTGGAAGCTAAAAAAGCACAACGCAGCCCAGTTTATTTTTGGACTGCGTTGCCGTGTTTTTCTGATTAAATCGCTTTAATCGTGCCCTTGGGCAGCATCATGGTGATGGACATCTTTTGTACGACAACTTCTGTACCGTTGGCGATTTCTATGGTCACATAGGCATCACTGACCTTGACTACTTTACCCAGGATACCGCCTGCGGTGACTACTTCATCATTTTTTGCCAGGGCGTCCATCATTGCCCTTTGCTCTTTCTGACGCTTCATCTGAGGACGTATCATCAGGAAATACATTACTGCTACCATCAGGAGCAAAGGCCACATAGTCAGCAGGTTGCTCTGGAGATCGCCACCAGCGGCTGCTTGTGCGTAAGCATTGGAAATAAACACGTTCAGACTCCTGTCATTTTAATAATGAAATTCTAATTTCCTGGCTAAAACCCGGACATAAATTGCCGCAATTATTGCTCAATTCCTGGTATATAGCACCAAATGCCTATTTTTCAATCGGCAAAGCGCCGTATTTTAGCACCGCCCATGCGAAATGCTGGAAATTGTCAGGATATCTGTAAAGAAAGCCATGCAAAAAAAGCAGGCAATCACCGGTGCTCCCGGATGATTGCCTGCATTTGACTGGATAAATGCAAATTTTGCAATAACAATACTTATTGTCGGCTAAATGGTTTGCCGTTGATGGTCAAAGCGCCCTGCTTCCATTCGATTTTGGAACTCAGCAGTTTGCCGCTGCGGGTGATAAAACCCTGGCCTTCGAAAGCCTGAATTTGTTGGACCATGGCAGCCTGGGCAGCTTTTTGGGCTTCTGGATCTTTTTGGCTGGCCCCGCCAAGTTTGGCGACCAACGCTTCTGTCAAAGTCACATCCAGGTTGCTTTGTAATTTTGGCAGCAGCAACATAGGGTTGGCTGTATCTGCCGCTGTTGCACCTGCAAGCTTGGCAGAACCTGCGAGTTTTGCCTCGCCATCGACCGTCATGACACTCAGGCGCTCCAGCACCAGCTCTGGTTCTTTTTGCAAAACAATAGCCGCAACTTCATCCCACACGGCTTTCAGGGCAGCTCTTTTGTCAGGATCACCAGGCGCGCTCATCACATCGGTATAGGCAACAGAAATTTTTGCCAGGGATGGACCATGAATGCGCTTTACCCCATAGTCGTAATGGAAGTCCGTAAACTCTTGATTATCAAAGCTTAGCTTGGCAGCACCTATCCTGGCGACAAAGTCCATGAGCTCATCTTTCATAGTGGCTTCGGTACCCAGCTTGAACTGATCCAGGGTAAAACTTTTCTTGGCTTCGACTTTATCGGTATAGCTGATATTGGCAACAGTGGTTTCAGTCTTGCCCAAATAAAGTCGGGTACCTGGATAAGCCTGCGTTACTTCACCTTTGAGGCTGACCGCTCCCAGTTTGAATGACTGACCTTCCAGCCCATCGACGGTCAAACCAGGGGCACTCATGACGACATTAAATGCCTTGTAATCTTTTTCAAAGCCAACTTCCAGGCTCAAACCCTGCCAGTTGACTTTTTCCTTGTCTTTTTCCATGACAGTATTGAATGCCGGGCTGGAAATGCTGACGCGGCCACTGCCGCCATAATTGAGGCGGGAAGTGATCTCAAGTGCGTTGGCAGTACCAAACAGCTTGGCAAGCTGCGCCTTGCTTTCTGCATCCAGCACCAGCTCTGTCTTGATCAGGGCCGCACCATAACCACGGAATGCAGGCAGCGGGCCATGCTGGATGTGGTTAATGAAATGTATCTGCAGCGGTTTCGACGCCTTCTCTGCCACAGCAGGTTCTGCTGCAGGGCTAGCTGCCGTTGCAGGATTATCGGTAGCTGGCTGCTCAGCAGCATTTGTGTCAGCACCGGTGTCAGCACCCGACATGGGAAAATCCGGTTTTTTCATGCCGGGAAAAGTCAGTTCCAGCGTCGTATCCTGGGTAGAAGAAAAGATACCGCGCTGATAATCTTGCTTGATGATTTTGACATAGGGAGAAGATTTAGCCTGATTCAGGCTGGATTCTGTCAGCTTGGCTTCTACACTTTTTCCGGTGTACCAGGCGGCAGCAGGATATGCCACTGCCAGAACCGCGACTACTGCAATCAGTTTCGTACTTTTACTCACAAACTTCCTCCGTGTGAACAACTTGCTTGCCAGATGGCCAGGGTCATTATGACCTGCGCAAAGTGTAACAAGCTTCCCCTGGATTGTCATTCTTGCATTTGACTTCAATACTTTGGTATGTAGCAATATTTCTCTCATTCAAAATGCATGATAAAAAGAAAAAGGCAGCAAACTTGCGCTTGCTGCCTTGCCTGCTGGTTTTTTCTGCGTTAGTTGGAACGTATAGTCGCCAAAGCCAGTTCCGAGGTATTCAAAGCTCCCTCAACAAAGCCCTGGTAATCGGAATATGCCTCACCAACAATGTGGATATTCTTGGCACCGCTGCCAAAGTCAAAGGCCTTGAACACATCCATGACCTTCCATGAACGCACACCTGGTTGCCAGCCATGATTGGCCGCGCCATAAGGAGCTCTCGCCCAGTCGCGTATGCCATAGGTGACGATGGAATTCTTGATAAAGTCGCGGGTATCTTCCAGTGATTTTTCTTCAAACATATGCTGGGCCTGGTCAGTCAGTTTCAGGCCTGAGCGCTTGATATCGACGAGGCGTTTGACATCACGCGCAACGAACAGGGAGAAGGCATCGACGATCTTGACGTTCTGGTCTATCTCGGCGCGGTCATGTTTGTCGGTTTCCATGACATAGTGTTTCCAGAATTCTGTCGATGGGCGGTCCATGTACAGCAAGACCATGCCATGACCATCCTTGTCCTGGCCTTGTGGGCGACGGAAATAATGGATTTCCCGGGTAGGCAGACAACTCGCATATTGTTGCGGACGTTGTGAATAATCCCACCAGGGTGAATCTGTCACGAAGAACAGTTTCAGCATCGGAAAGCCATTCACCGCATCAAGCTGGGAAGAGACATGTTCAGGCAGGCAGGACGCCAGTTTCACCAGCGGCATCCTCGGCAAAGCAAGAATCAGCCTGTCGGTCTGCAACTGTATATTGCCATTCTTGGTATGCACATCCAGTTCCAGCCTGGGCTGGCCCATGGCGATTTGCTTGAAACTGGTCAGCATGTGACCGCCAGCCAGGGTGACATTGCTGAGGCCACGCAATTTTGCCATCAGGCTTTCTGTCAGTTTTGCGGTGCCGCCATCCACGCTGGCCAGTTGCTGGCCTACGGTTTTGAGGGCGCGCAGCCACCAGATGATCCATTCTATCGCGTTCAGGTTTTCGGGGATCATGTGATAGAAGGTGCCAGTGTCGCGCAGCTTGGTCAGTGCCAGATGGCTGAGCGCACCTTCGGCAGACATGGCGTTCCAGAAACCCATGCTCCACAAGGGCTGGCCATTGAGTTGTGCATGTTTGCGCATGCGCTGGTAGTCAGCCTCAGTCTGGGCATCTATCCAGGCCTGGTCTTGCGGGTCTTGTCCCAAGATCAGCATGATGCCGCGCTTGAGCAATTGCAGGGAGTTGAGACCCATTTCCTCGGCAGGCAAATCATAGGTGGGAGCGTTGACTTCTTCACCTTCCGGGCCGCTGAACTCGGTCAGCTTGACGCCCAGGTCACGGCACAATTTATCGAAGCGCGGTTGCAGGGTGGGCTCGAAACGCATGGGGCCCCATTCAGCGATAAAGCCATCGAGATCTTCAGTCTCTATGCGGCCACCCCAGCGGTCAGATGAGGCTTCCAGCACCACGACTTTTTGCCCGGACAAGGCCAGACGCCAGGCGCAATACAGACCAGAAATGCCGCCGCCGGCAATAATGACGGGATGATAATTCATATCAGACCTCTAGTATTCATTTGTCCACTCGGACGAGAGCGTCATTTTGCCTGCAAGCGGCCTGAATATAATTCGTATTACTGATCAGTCCGTCATTATTTACCGTATTAAATAAGACACGAACACTGACTCAAACGCCGCGCGCACGGTCAGCGTGGAATTGCTGTACAAACTCGGGGAAGCGCTCATCGTCCAATGCTTTACGGATGTTTTTCATCAAATCCAGGTAGTAATGCAGATTGTGGATGGTGTTCAAACGTGCGCCCAGGATTTCACCAGTGCGGTGCAAGTGATGCAGGTAAGCGCGCGAGAAATTCTTGCAGGCATAACATTCGCAAGTTGCATCCAGTGGTTCTTTTTCTTCCTTGTAGCGCGCGTTCTTGATCTTGATATCGCCAAAGCGGGTGAAGATCCAGCCATTGCGCGCATTGCGGGTAGGCATGACGCAGTCAAACATGTCTATGCCATTGGCGACACCTGCTACCAGGTCTTCCGGCGTACCTACACCCATCAGGTAATGCGGCTTGTTTTCTGGGAGCTTGGGGCCAACGTGCGCGAGTACGCGCATCATGTCTTCCTTGGGCTCGCCCACTGACAGGCCGCCGATGGCAATACCGTGGAAATTCAGTTCATTCAAGCCTGCCAGGGATTCGTCGCGCAGGTGTTCAAACATGCCGCCCTGGACGATGCCGAACAAGGCATTCGGGTTTTCACCCTGGTTGAATTCATCGATAGAACGCTTGGCCCAGCGCAAGGACATGCGCATGGATTTGCCAGCTTCTTCTGTCGTCGCTGGCCTGCCATCAATTTCATAAGGTGTGCATTCATCGAACTGCATGACGATATCAGAGTTCAGCGAACGCTGGATTTGCATGGAAATTTCTGGCGACAGAAACAGACGCTCACCACTGATAGGCGAAGAAAATTTGACGCCCTCTTCTGTGATCTTGCGCATTGCGCCCAGCGAAAATACCTGGAAACCGCCTGAGTCAGTCAGGATAGGTTTATCCCAGCCCATGAAACCATGCAGGCCACCAAATTTATTCAGTACTTCCGTGCCAGGACGCAGCCACAGGTGGAAGGTGTTACCCAGGATAATGTGGGCATCTATCTCTTTCAATTCCAGCGGCGACATGGCCTTGACCGAGCCATAAGTACCCACCGGCATGAAGATAGGCGTTTCGATTTCACCATGGTTGACTTTGACACGGCCACGACGTGCGGCAGTAGTTTTATCTTTTTTAATGAGTGTAAATTCAAGCATGGTCTTCCCCGGAGGAATTGGTCAGCAGCATGGCATCGCCATAGCTGAAAAAACGATATTGTTGAGCGATAGCGTGAGCATAAGCACCGCGGACGCGATCATACCCGGCAAATGCCGATACCAGCATCATCAAAGTGGATTTTGGTAAGTGGAAATTGGTGATAAGCCTGTCCACGGTTTTGAATACATAACCCGGCGTGATGAACAAGCGGGTGTCATCGCTGCCTGCCAGCAAGGCCCCGGTTTGTGAAGCAGACTCGAGTGCACGCATGCTGGTGGTACCAACCGCCACCACTTTGCCGCCAGCGGCTTTGGTCGCCTGCACGGCTGTCACGGTCTCATCCGGCACGGTATACCATTCGCTGTGCATCTGGTGATCTGCCAGATTTTCGGTACGCACAGGCTGGAAGGTGCCCGCGCCCACATGCAGGGTCACATAGGCAAGTTTTATGCCTTTGTCCTGGCAACGCTGCAACAGCGCCTCGTCAAAATGCAAGCCAGCCGTTGGTGCAGCAACCGCACCTGGCACGCGGTTATACACGGTCTGGTAACGCTGCTCGTCAAAGTCGTCGGCATCATGTTCTATATATGGCGGCAAGGGCAGGCGACCGAATGTTTCCAGTAAAGTGAAGATATCTGACGGGAAATACAGGGTGAAAAATTCACCAACACGCTCACCGACGACGACATCAAAACTGTCTGCCAGGCGGATTTTGCTACCTGGCAGTGGTGACTTGGACGCACGCATCTGTGCCAGCACACTGCGCTCCTTGTCATTATTCGACAATACACGCTCCACCAGCATCTGTATCTTGCCGCCGCTTTCCTTGACGCCAAAGAAACGGGCTTTCAAGACACGGGTATCATTAAAGACCAGCAAATCACCGGCATTGAGCTGGTTGATGATATCGGCAAAGTGCCTGTCTACCAGCGTATCGCCGTCAACATGCAAGAGGCGCGAAGCAGTACGGTCGGGCAAAGGTGTTTGCGCGATCAGGGCTTCGGGCAGTTCAAAATCAAAATCACTTAGGGAGTAAAGCATGCAAAAATTCTACAAAAAACGGGGGTAAAACAGGAAAAACAGACATAAAGCTACTTTACACTGTATAAAATACCAGTAGAATACACACTAGCGTAGCAAACCCGGTTAAGATCACAGGCAAACAGCCTGCAACCCAAGGTTTTGTGAATTTCCTGAAAAAGTAAGCTGACAGCAAAACCCACCATTTTACACCTCATGGCCGCTGAAGACCAAAGTGCTAGCGTAGAGTTAAAGAATACACAAGCTGATGCAGCCATGGCTGGCGGCCATGCACAGCCGGAGTCCGGCACCAAGAAGCCTGTCAAGAAAGCCAAAAGTCCGGCCAATACCGCTGCCAAGGCAAGTGAAAAACTTGCCAAACTGGGCTTGCGCAAGGACATGGATTTTGTCTTGCACCTGCCCATGCGCTATGAAGACGAAACAGAAATCGTCAGCATGCGCGATGCTTCTTTCCGTGGTGGCAGCAGTGTGCAGGTTGAGGGCGTGGTCACAGATTGCGATATACAGTATCGCCCGCGCCGCCAGCTGGTCGTGACGATTGCCGACGATAGTGGCCAGGTTGTACTACGCTTCCTGAATTTTTATGGCAACCAGACCAAGCAAATGGCGGTGGGCGTGCGAGTACGGGCGCGTGGCGAATTACGCCATGGCTTCTTTGGTGCAGAGATGGTGCATCCACATTACAAGATCGTCAATGAAGGCGCGCCTTTACCGACTGCGCTGACGCCTGTTTACCCTTCCGGCGAAGGCGTGCCACAAGCCTTATTGCGCAAAGCCATTGCCAATGCCATGACGCGCGTCAACTGGCGCGACACCCTGTCGCCTGCACGCCTGGCCGCCCTGCATTTGCAGGATTTTGAAAGCAGCATACGCATACTGCATAATCCACCGCCAGATGTCGATCAGCATAGCCTGATAGAACGCGAACATCCAGCCTGGGAACGCATGAAATTCGATGAGCTGCTGGCCCAGCAATTGTCGCTGAAGCGTGCACAAATCACCCGTCGCAGCAAAGGGGCAAATGCCCTGCCACTGGTCGGTGAACTCAGCAATGCTTTCCTGCTGAACCTGCCATTTTCCCTGACCAGGGCGCAAAAAAAAGTGCTGGCCGAGATACGCGATGATCTGCGTGAAGCCTTCCCCATGCAACGCCTGTTGCAAGGCGACGTAGGCAGCGGCAAAACCATTGTTGCGGCACTAGCGGCGGCACAAGCCATAGACAATGGTTTTCAGGCAGCGCTGATGGCACCGACAGAAATTCTGGCCGAACAGCATTTCAGGAAAATCGCTGCCTGGCTGGAACCGCTGGGTGTAAAAACAGCCTGGCTGACCGGCGGCCTGAAGAAAAAAGAAAAAGACGCTGCCAATGCCCTCATCACCTCCGGCGAAGCGCAACTGGTGATAGGTACCCACGCTCTGATACAAGACACTGTGCAATTCAAGAAACTGGGCCTGGTCATCGTTGATGAACAACACCGCTTTGGCGTCAGCCAGCGCCTTAACCTGGCCAACAAGACCGAAGCTGGCAAGGTACCACATCAACTGATGATGTCGGCCACGCCTATCCCGCGCACACTGGCGATGACTTACTACGCTGACCTGGAAGTATCCATCATTGATGAACTACCACCAGGTCGCACACCTATCGTCACCCGTGTCATTGACCAAAACCGCCGCGATGAAGTCATCGCCCGCGTGCAGGCAGCAGGGCAGGAAGGCAAACAAGTCTACTGGGTTTGCCCGTTGATAGAAGAATCAGAAACCCTGCAACTGCAAACCGCAACTGACACGCACACCATGCTTGCTGAAGCCTTGCCGGGATTGAAGGTGGGCCTGGTCCATGGCCGCCTGAAACCAGCAGAAAAGCAGGCCACGATGGAGGCATTTATTCGTAATGACAGCCAGGTGCTAGTGGCTACCACGGTGATAGAAGTTGGTGTCGATGTACCGAATGCCAGCCTGATGGTAATCGAACATGCTGAACGGTTTGGCCTGTCGCAATTGCACCAACTACGTGGCCGCGTAGGCCGTGGTGCCGCAGCCAGTGTCTGCCTGCTGCTGTATCAAGGCCCCCTGGGTGGTACTGCCAAACAAAGGCTGGCCACGATGCGCGAGAGTAATGATGGTTTTGAA
Organism: Undibacterium sp. YM2; assembly: GCF_009937975.1. Taxonomy (NCBI): domain Bacteria; kingdom Pseudomonadati; phylum Pseudomonadota; class Betaproteobacteria; order Burkholderiales; family Oxalobacteraceae; genus Undibacterium; species Undibacterium sp. YM2. The sequence continues at coordinate 990,254 of NZ_AP018441.1, read as the reverse complement.
ATTGCCCGCAAGGACCTGGAATTGCGCGGCCCCGGTGAATTCCTCGGTGCACGCCAATCCGGTGAAGCCATGTTACGCTTTGCCAACCTGGAAACCGATCAATGGCTGGTCGATAAGGCACGCAACCTGGCCGATGATTTATTGAAAAATGACCCGGTCACCGTTGCGGCTCATCTGGAGCGCTGGCTGGGATATAAAGAAGAATTTTTACGAGTATAAAAACTATGTTGAATATCGTCGATGTTGATGTCAATAATCCGCAGCATGCCAAGGACCTGGTCAGCATGCTCAATATGTATGCGCTCGATCCCATGGGCGGCGGCGAAGCCCTGTCTGATTATGCGCAAGCCAATCTCATCACTGAACTCAAAAAACGCAATACCGTGCGCGCCATACTCGCTTATGTGAATGATCAGACTGCCGGTTTTGCGATTTGCATAGAAGGCTTTTCTACCTTTGCCTGCAAGTCCTTATTGAATATCCACGACTTTGCCGTGCATCCTGATTTTCGCGGCAAGGGCATAGGCAATCAAATGATGCAGCACCTGACCGCCCTCTCTGAACAACTGGGTTATTGCAAGATGACGCTGGAAGTATTGGAGGGCAATACCCGTGCGCAAAATATGTATCGCGCAGAAGGCTTTGCGCCGTATGAGCTGAACCCGGAATTTGGCGGTGCGATCATCATGCAAAAGAAGTTGAAGTAGATTTGCATGAACAGTTCCATTCGTGAGGCGCATGAGCATGATGCCAGCCAAGTGTGCGAGGTGTTGCGCCTGTCCATCACCGAGTGTTGCATTTCAGACCACCAAAATGACGCTTTGATTCTGGAAAAATGGCTTAAAAATAAAACTGTGCCAAATCTGGTGGCATGGATCAATGCGGAGGACTCTTATTCATTAGTGGCAGAGTCAGACGCGTCATCAGGCACTCAAATTCTTGGTTTTTCCATGATGGATAACAAAGGATATATTTCCCTATGCTATGTGTTGAAAGAAGCGCTGTATTCAGGCATTGGCAAGGCAATGTTGACAACGATGGAAGAGCGTGCAAAGAACCTGCATTTGGAAAAATTAAGACTGAACAGCACTAAGAGTGGACTGGCTTTTTATATGCGCAATGGCTTTAAAGTTCTGGAAAAGAAGAAGTCAATCTTTAATTTAGATTCGCATGTCATGGAAAAGATTTTGATCAATTCCTGAAGCTGGAATACACTCAGCAGCCTGTGTCTAGCCAGGCAAATCCAAAAATTAAATCAGGAGAAGAAATGACAATAGACTTCAAAGGCCGTGTTGCCATCGTAACAGGTGCAGGTGGTGGTTTGGGACGTGAACATGCGCTGGCACTGGCTGCGCGTGGTGCCAAAGTGGTGGTCAATGATCTGGGTGGTGCGCGTGATGGTTCCGGCGGCTCTTCTGCCGCAGCACTGGCCGTGGTCGAAGAAATCCGGGCGGCTGGTGGCGAGGCGATAGCCAATGGCGCATCGGTCACCGATTTTGAAGCTGTACAAGCCATGGTGGCAGAGACCATGGCGCAATGGGGGCGGATTGATATCCTGGTCAATAACGCCGGTATCTTGCGCGACAAGAGCTTTGCCAAGATGGATATCGCCGACTTTAAACTGGTGCTGGATGTGCATCTGATGGGTGCGGTGCATTGCTGCAAGGCAGTCTGGGCCATCATGACAGAACAAAAATATGGCCGCATCGTGATGACGACTTCTTCGTCCGGCCTGTATGGCAATTTTGGCCAATCCAACTATGGTGCTGCCAAGCTGGCCCTGGTCGGGCTGATGCAGACGCTGGCATTGGAAGGGGCCAAGTATGATATCCGCGTGAATAGCCTGGCACCGACGGCGGCAACCCGCATGACTGAAAGCCTGTTCCCGGCAGAGTTCCTGGCGGCGTTGCAACCATCAGATGTGGTACCTGCGATGCTGGTGCTGGCGTCTGAGCAAGCCCCCTCCCGCGCCATCCTGTGCGCAGGTGCAGGCAGTTTTGAAGCCGCGAATATCACGCTGACCCAGGGTGTCTGGGTGGGTCGTGGGGATGATGCACCTGAGCAACTGGCTGCGCGTCTGGCGGAAGTGCGCCAGCGTGATGGAGAGGCTGTGCCAGAAAGCGGTGCGGCACAAGGTCACCTGGAGCTAACCAAGGCCATGAGCCAGTCTAAAGGCTGAGCTGAATACATAGAAGAATCTGCAGATTTAAAAGGGAGTGGCACATCTAGCCACTCCCCGCACTCCCCGGTCGCTTAGCACAAGCGAAACTGGACATACTGCGCCAGATCAAGCGTTTTGAAAATAGCAAGTATCACATCCACAATTTAGTTTCTGGCAGAGTATGCGCCAAAACAGCCAGATATCGTATATACGGTATGATTGTTAAAAAATACTCCCCCTGTCATTGTTAAATTCAGGAAAAAATTTGCTACCTGTACAAAGCACTTGCTGACGCTGCTCTCAGTCTGTGCCAAACTAACGTCATGACACTTACAGAATTAAAATATATTGTTGCCGTAGCCCGGCAAAAACATTTTGGCCATGCGGCAGAAGCCTGTTTTGTCGCCCAGCCTACGCTGTCTGTCGCCATCAAAAAACTCGAAGATGAACTGGGCGTCACTATTTTTGAACGTGGCGGCACCGAGGTATCCACCACCCCGCTAGGTGCACAGATTGTTGCCCAGGCTGAACGTGTGCTGGAACAAACCGCTGCCATCAAGGAAATCGCCAAACAAAACAAAGACCCGCTGGCTGGCCCTTTCCGCCTTGGCGTCATTTATACGATAGGCCCCTACCTGCTGCCTACCCTGGTGAAAACCATGATACAGCAGGTGCCGCAGATGCCTTTGGTGCTGCAAGAGAATTTCACTGTGAAGCTCATGGAGCTACTGCGCCAGGGTGAGCTTGATGCTGCCATCATGGCCCTGCCCCTGCCTGATCAGGGCATGATGATACAGCCGCTGTATGACGAACCTTTTGTGGTTGCCATGCCAAAAGACCATGCCTGGGCAGGCCGCGATGAAGTGTCAGCCGAAGAATTGAAGTCAGAAACCATGCTCTTGCTGGGTAATGGTCATTGCTTCCGCGATCAGGTGCTGGAGGTTTGCCCTGAGATGTCGCGCTTCTCGACAACGGGTGACGGCATTGCCAGGACCTTTGAAGGTTCGTCACTGGAAACCATACGCCACATGGTGGCGTCCGGCATAGGCATCACGGTATTGCCGATGGCGTCGGTACCTGACATGGATGCCAAAGATGGCATGCTGCGCTACCTGCCTTTCACTGCACCAGCACCAGACCGTCGCGTCGTGATTGCCTGGCGCAAGAGTTTTACCCGTCAGGCGGCGATTGAAGCCATACGCAAGGCTGTGCTGGCTTGCGACCTGCCTGGCGTGACCATGCTCGATGAAGCGGCAAGCACTCAATAATCTTATCCCTCGCACTATGAATAAAGAAGCAATCGCGACTGCGCGTCTGCAATTACGGGTATTGATGCCCGAACATGCCTCGATGATGCAGCAATATTTGCTGCTCAACCGTGCCCACCTGGCACCATGGGAACCGGCCCGTGATGAAGATTTTTTCTCACTGGAAAAATGTGAAGAAAGACTGCTGGCCAGTTCCCGTCTCATGGACGCTGGACTGGCCATGCATTTTGCGGTGTGCCAGGACCAGACCATGATAGGCATCTGCAATTTCAGCAATATTGTCCGCGGCGCTTTTCATGCCTGCCACATGGGTTATGCCATTGCAGAACAGCAGCAAGGCCAGGGTTATATGCAGGAAGCCGTACGGGCTGGCATAGCCTATATGTTCCAAGAGCAGGGGCTGCATCGCGTCATGGCCAACTATGTACCAGAAAACCAGCGTAGCGGCGCTTTGCTGGAGCGTCTGGGCTTTGAAAAAGAAGGCTATGCCAAGTCTTATCTCAAGATCAACGGCGTCTGGCGCGACCATATCCTGACCGCACTGGTTAATGAGGATAACTGAACGAGATAACCAAGCTAGGCAATTAAGCCAAACAATCAAACCAGAAACTCTGAATTAGCAAGCTGCCCATCATCGGACAAGGCGATACGTATATACTGCGGTCTTTTGCGAAACATGCTGGTGATTGCGGTCTGTAACAACAGACCCGCACACCACATTTCTACAGAAAGCTTCAGCTCATGTCATTGTCCCGAGTCCTGTTGGCCATTGCCTGCCTGGCAGCCAGCTTGTTTACATTTGACAGCCAGGCGCAAGTCAATGGCGAAGTTCCAAACGCCAGCCCTGCGGCCAATATACAAACGACGCGTCCCAAAGTCGCCCTGGTGCTGTCCGGTGGCGGTGCGCGTGGCTTTGCCCATATAGGCGTATTGCGCGCCTTGCGCAAAATGCGTGTGCCTGTGGATATGGTGGTTGGCACCAGCATAGGTGCCGTCGTTGGTGGTGCCTATGCTGCCGGGCGCTCAGCCGATGAACTGGAGCAAATCGTCAAGGACACTGACTGGGACAGCGTGCTGGCCGACCGTCCCGCCCGTTATGACCTGGATTTCCGCCGCAAGGAAGAAGACCTGATGCTGCCTTCGCGAATAGAATTTGCGGTGACCAAGTCTGGCGTATTTTTGCCACCGGCAGCTGCCGGCAATGCCGCCCTGGAAAATGCCCTGACACGCCTGATGCCTGAAGGCATGCGTGACCAGCCAGTCAACCAGCTGGCCCTGCCTTTCTTGTCGGTTGCCTCTGATTTGCTGACTGGCGAGATGGTGGAATTGAATGACACCCCCTGCTGATGACCATGCGTGCCTCGCTGGCCCTGCCAGGTGTGTTTGCGCCTGTGCGTATCAAACAGAAGCTGGTTGTCGATGGTGGACTGGTCAGCAATTTGCCCGTAGAACTGGCACGTGCCATGGGTGCGGACATCATCATTGCCGTGAATGTCGGTACGCCACTGGCGAAGGAGCATGAACTCAATAGTGCCATCGACGTCACCAAGCAGATGCTGCAGATTTTGACTGAGCAAAACGTGCAGCGCTCTATCAAGGACTTGCGCAAATCTGATGTGCTGATCGCGCCGGAATTATCAGGTACCAGCTTTCTTGATTTTGGACTGTATCAACAGACCATCAAGGCAGGTGAAATCGCCACCAATAAAATGGCGGCACAACTAAGTGCCTTGCGCGTGCCGGATGAGCAATATGCCGTCTTTGAATACCAGCGCTCGAACGCGGGGCAAACTGCCAGAAATACTGCCGATAAACTGCCACTCGCAAAGATAGAGGTGGAGGGGCCGCGCTATATCAACCCCCAGGCCTTGATCGCGCAAACGGGTTTGAAAGAGGGTCAGGTCTTGTCACAAGAACAGATCAGGCAAGCATCGGGCAAGCTGTATGGGCGCGGTGATATCGATAATATAGAAACCGTCATCAGCGATGAAGATGGTAAACGCAATGTGCTGATCAAGCCGTCAGAGTCCAATTCCAGCCGCAACCGCTTGCGGGTAGGTCTTGAGCTGACCAGTGATTTTGCAGATGAAAACCGCTTTGGCCTGAGCGTCTTGCATATCGCATCCTCACTCAATAGTTATGGTGCAGAATTACGCACCTTTGCCCGCATAGGCAGCCAGCGCGAGTTGGGCTCGCAGTTCTGGCAACCTCTGGCTTCTGGCTCACCCTGGTATGTGGCCCCTTCGCTTGAATACAATGGCAGCAGCCTGGATTTGTATCAAGAGGGGCGCAAGGCCTTGCGCGTAGGCGTGCGTGGCACCCAGGGCACCCTGGTTTTTGGACGACAACTGGATAACTGGGGCACCATAGAAGCGGGGGTCAGCCGTGGTTTTGGCAAAGTCGATATTTTATTGCCCGCCGTTGCCAACCAGGACAGCCTGCGCTATTACAGCACCACGCGCTTCTTGCGCTTCCGTCTGGATACCCTGGATTCGCTGGCCAACCCCAGCCGGGGTTATCTGGTCACCTCCTCCTGGGAACAAACACCTGCGCAAAATCCCGGTGAGCGTTCACAGGCACAATCGCAAATCGATGCTTTGTCAGCCTTCCGGCTTGGGGATTGGGCCGGGCATTTATATGGAGAATGGAGCCGTTCAGAGCGTGGTGGTGCACCTAACCCGCTCGGCGGTTTCTTGCGTCTGTCAGGCACGGCGAACAACTCACTTGCTGGTGACGCTACAGCTTTTGGCCGCTTCGTCATAGCGCGTAAAATCGGTTCTTTGCCAACCACCATAGGCGGTGCGATACGGACAGGGTTCTCGCTGGAAGCGGGCAATTCTTATGGCAATGACCAGGCACTACGCCTTAGTTCCCTCAAGCAGGCAGCCAGCGCCTTTGTCTCTGTTGAAACGCGTTTTGGTCCGCTGTTCTTTGGTGCCGGGGCAACGCGCGGCAATGGCTCTTCGCTTTATCTTTTCCTTGGGCCTATCTGGTGAATCTGATGCGTCAGTCCTTTGACTGGCGCTGCAGTCTCAGGACGGCGCAGTGCCGTAAAGGCAGAGAATTCCCAGGAACGGAAGCCCACCAGCAATGTAAAGCCATCGCGCTCTTCTGGTCTCAGGCGGCGGTCGTCCTGATGCAGACGTGCCAGCTCGGCAGCGAGTTGCTGTATCTTTTGCACCATCTCCATCGCGCTATGCGATGACACACGGGCTGGTACAAAGAGCAAGGTCTCGCCCTGTCCGGCAAAGCTGCCATCAAAATAATCACCAACGACAACATCGCGGAAATACTGTTGCACTGGCCCGTCAGGACGCCAGTGGAAAGCTGGCGACACTTTCAGGCGATACCGGTTAAGGGGCCGCAATTCTATGACTTCAAGTTTATCGAGTGCGATCAGGTGCAGGACACATTCAGCCTCTGACAAATGATAGGTTTCTATGATTTGTTCCAGCGTCCAATGCCCAAGGCAACAAATCGCTACCAGCAATAATTTGGGGTCGGCCATCAACGATTGTTCTTGCGTCAGGCTCAGGGTATCGGCATGCGGCGTGACATCGGCGGCCTGGCGCAAGACATCTTCCATGGCGATGCCTGAGGCCTTGCAGATTTCTGCCAGGCGCGACAGGCTCATGTCCTTTTGTCCGAACATGCGCTTCATGCTGGACTCACTCATGCCTATACGGTCTGCCAGCATTTTGTAAGTCACGCCTGCGGCCCGCAATTCTGAGCGCAAGACTTTCAAGACCAATTCGGGAGAACTCATGAAGGCTTCCTGACTAAATGTAAAATTTCGCAAATAGTACCGCAATTCAGTACCAAACAGATTAATTAACTATTCTTCCTGCAATTTTCTGGTACGTTTTTTTAATTATTGCGACACTTCGACCTGCAAAAGCGGCATGAAGTTCAATAGCAAGCGTCTCAAGATTGAAATTCGCTGCCCATGCAAATATTCAAGCTTCAGTCCAAAGGGGTCAGGAATGCAAACAGGAAGTGATGCCAGTATGAACAGCAGCAGACGTGAAACCATACGCAGGTATGCAATAGCCACGCTGCTAACGTTCGCGGTGTTTGGGCTGGGTTATATTTGCGGGCAAAAAAGCGAACAGCAAACGCCAGCCATCAGCAAAGCCAATGGGCTCAATAGCGCACCCAGCCGCGCCAGTGTACGTTCAGATTTTTTAAAACAACAGCAAAAGCGCAAAGCGGCGCTGATTGTCTGATCGACTGCCTGATCCTGAAATTGGTTTGCTCCCTGTTTCAAACGCTCAAATGCGTTTGGTGGTAACAGGATCAAACCAGTGCACGACATCTGCAGCAAAACCTGCTGTCGTACGCTGACCTGCCTCTACTACCGTGCCCGCAGGCGTACGTATGACCACGGGTTCACCACCGCAAAGACCATGCACCAGCAAATCTGCCCCCAGCGACTCTACCAGTTGTACTTCCAGTGGCAGGCCAGGCATGCCTACGAACAAATGTTCTGGACGCACACCCAGTACCAGCTCACGGTTGGCGACGCGCTCTGCTTCGCTCTGTACCAGCGGCAGTGACACCAGCGTCTGGCCTATCTGCATCTGCCTGCCGCTCTCAGTCAGTTTGCCACGCAAGAGATTCATTGGTGGTGAACCGATGAAACTGGCGACGAAAGTCGTGGCCGGTGTCGCATACACTTCTGCCGGCGTACCTATCTGTTCGGCCACGCCACCATTCATGACTATCATGCGCTGGCCCAGGGTCATGGCCTCGACCTGGTCATGCGTGACATACAGACTGGTGGTGCCCAGTGCCTTGTGCAGGCGCTGGATTTCCAGGCGCATCTGCACCCGCAGTTTGGCATCCAGGTTTGACAACGGTTCATCAAATAAAAAAACTGCCGGTTCACGGACGATGGCGCGGCCCATGGCTACGCGCTGGCGCTGGCCGCCAGAGAGTTGGCGCGGAGTCCTGTCCAGTAATGCCCCCAGCTCCAGTATCTGCGCCGCTTTTTGTACACTGGTTTCAATATCGGCTTTGGAAAAGCCGCGTATCTTCAAACCATAGGCCATGTTCTGATACACGCTCATGTGCGGGTACAGCGCATAGTTCTGGAACACCATGGCGATATCCCTGTCCTTGGGTTCCAGATTATTGACCACCCTGTCGCCAATGACGATATCGCCAGAAGTAATTTCTTCCAGCCCTGCGACCATGCGCAACAGCGTCGATTTACCGCAGCCAGAAGGGCCCACCATGACAATGAATTCACCATGATTGATATCCATGGAAATACCATGGATGACAGCAACGGCCTTATCGCCCTTGCCGTAAGTTTTGGTGACGTTTTTAAAATGTAGTTGTGCCATAAGTTATTTTTATTTATTTTTCTGAATCCACTAAACCCTTAACAAACCACTTCTGCATGACGACCACCACCAGCCCAGGTGGCAGCATCGCCAGCAGCAGGGTCGCCATCACCATATTCCATTCGACTGCGGCATCACCGCCAGCAATCATGCGCTTGATGCCCACACCTATCGGGTACATATTCTGCTCTGTTGAGACCAGCAAAGGCCACAAGTATTGGTTCCAGCCATAGATGAACATGATGACAAACAGGGCAATCACATTGGTGCGCGACAGCGGCCACAGTATGTCCTTGAAGAAGCGCAAGGGGCCTGCACCGTCTATGCGGGCGGCTTCTGCCAGTTCATCTGGAACTGTCAAAAAAAACTGCCTGAATAGAAAGGTCGCAGTCGCCGAGGCGATCAGTGGCACCGTCAACCCGGCGTAGCTGTTGAGCATGGACAAGTCAGATACCACTTTATAAGTCGGGCTGATACGCACTTCGACAGGCAGCATCAGAGTCACAAAAATCATCCAGAAAAACAGTGTGCGGCCAGGAAAGCGAAAATACACCAGCGCAAAGGCAGACAACATGGAAATCGAAATCTTACCGATCGCGATCATCAGTGCAGACACCAGGCTGACCCACATCATGCGCCCTACCGGGTTGGTAGCGACGTTACCCGATGTACCACTGCCCAGCACTGCCTGCAGGTTGACCCAGAGCTGATCACCCGGGATCAGGGACATAGGTGCCATTGCTGATTGTTCTGCCGTCTGGGTAGCGGCAACAAAAGCGACATAGATGGGAAATGCCACCAGGCTGACACCAAGTATCAGGATAAAGTGGCTGAACATGCCCAGAAAAGGCCGACGCTCTATCATGCTTAATACTGCACTTTCTTTTCTATGTATTTGAACTGCAGCACAGTCAGGACAATGACGATCGTCATCAATATGACGGACTGCGCAGCGGCACTGCCAAGATCGCCCCCCTTGAAACCATCATTGAAAACTTTGAAAACCAGGATCTCGGTATCCTTGCCAGGGCCGCCCTGGGTTGTTGCTTCGACTATCGCGAAGGTATCAAAGAAGGCATAGACGATATTCACCACCAGCAAGAAAAAAGTAGTCGGCGTCAACAGCGGGAAAACAATGGTAAAGAAGCGTTTCCACGGCCCGGCACCATCTATCGCTGCCGCTTCTATCAGCGACTTGGGTATGGATTGCAAACCCGCGAGGAAGAATAAAAAGTTATAGCTGATCTGCTTCCAGACCGCAGCCAGGACAATCAATATCATGGCGTGGCGGCCATTCAAGAGATTATTCCATTCAATGCCAACATGGCGCAGAGCATGGGCAACGATACCGAGCGTAGGATTGAGCAAGAACATCCACAACACGCCCACTACCACAGGCGACACTGCATACGGCCAGATCAGCATGGTCTTGTAGATGGAGCTGCCACGGACTACCCTGTCAGCAAATACCGCCATCAGCAAAGACAGGCTCAGCCCCAGCAAAGCCACCAGGCTGGAAAACAGTGCCGTGGTCTTGAATGCCGCCAGATAAGTTTCATCAGCAAACAGGGTCTTGAAATTATCAAACCAGACAAACTGGGTAGATATGCCAAAGGCGTCCTGCAACAGGACGGATTGATACAGGGCCTGCACTGCAGGCCAGAAAAAAACAGCACTGTCACCAATAGCTGCGGCAAGAGCAACAGATAAGGCAACCAGGCCGAACGAAACCGCGCACGCTTTTCCAAAAAAACCTCATTGAATAACTTTAAAACCGAAAAGCTCACCACAGAGGCACAGAGGGAGCACAGAGGAAAAACAAAGACAATGCGCTTCTTTGCTCGCTTTGCTTTTCTTCTGGTTTTCTCTGTGGTGCAGCAGGGGTTTCATGTGGCATGCCACATGCCTGCGTAACGAGCCGCTCTTGCAAGAGCGGCTTCCCTCCTCTGTTTTGAGAGGTCTTGATCTTGACTTTACTTATTCGCTTTTTCGAAACGATCCAGCAATTCGTTGCCACGCAAAACAGCATTATCCAGTGCGGCCTTGGCGGATTTTTTGCCGCTCCAGACAGCCTCCAGCTCTTCATCCATAATGGTGCGTATCTGGACAAAACTGCCCAGGCGTATGCCACGGGATTTGTCTGTGGTCTTGACGATCATCTGTTGAACGGCGACGCCCGGGCCCGGTGTTTTTTCATAGAAGCCAGACTTCTTGGTCATCTCATAAGCGGCGTTGGTGATCGGCAAGTAGCCGGTTTCCTGATGCCATTTGGCCTGTACTTCCGGTTGCGAGAGGAATTTGTAAAACTTGGCGACACCCTTGTATTCTTCGGGCTTCTTGCCATTCATGCTCCATAGCGAAGCACCACCTATAATGGTGTTTTGCGGCGCGCCTTTGACGTCAGAATAATAGGGCAATGGGGCAACGGCAAATTTGAACTTGGCATTCTTGGCGACATTGCCATAAGCAGAGCTTGACGACGTCAGCATGCCGCATTCACCGGAATAGAATTTCGCTTCCGGCTCATTTTTGCGACCGGCATAGGTGAAGTAACCTTGCTTGGCCCAGTTTTCCAGGTTTTCTATATGGCGTACATGCAGGGGGCTATTAAAGGTCAGACGCGCATCAAGACCGCCAAAGCCGTTGCCCTTGGAGGCGAACTCGACATTATGCCATGCTGAAAAACTTTCCAGGTGCACCCAGGTTTGCCAGCCTGTGGTGTAGGCACATTTTTCGCCGCTGGCTTTGAGGCGGGCAGCAGCAGCAACGACTTCTTGCCATGTTGATGGCGCCTTGTTGGGGTCCATGCCTGCTTTGGCGAACATGTCCTTGTTATAGTAAAACACCGTGGTTGAACTATTGAAAGGAAAGGACAGCATTTCCCCCTTGGGTGAGGTGTAGTAACCCGCTACGGCAGGCACATAGCCAGAGGTATCAAATTTCTCGCCTGCGACCTTCATGACTTCAGATACTGGCTTGACTGCGCCCTTGGCATACATCATGGTCGCCGTGCCGACTTCAAACACTTGCAGGATATGCGGCGCATTACCGGCACGGAAGGCCGCAATACCTGCGGCCAGGGCTTCGTCGTAACTGCCTTTGTAGACAGCCGTGACCTTGTATTCATTCTGGCTTTTATTGAATTGCTCAGCCAGCGCGGTGACGCGGTCACCCAGTGCCCCTGTCATGGAATGCCACCAGCTTATTTCAGTCACCGCGTGGGCAGAGCCAGCCAGGCTCATCAATACAGCAGCACTGGCCCAGGCCAGCTTGGTTTGCAGTTTCATATTAGTCCCGGAAAACCTATAGTAATTTATAGTAATTATGTAAATTTGCTGCAATATCATGACGTGCAAATGACATGATGTACTCAGGCTTTCAGGCAAGCTCTGAATGTGGCAAATCGTTAAGATATCACTCTGCACCACTCCGTGTATAGATAACACTTATAATTCTGCCATGCGCAACAACAAAGCTGAATCATGAATTTCTTGCTGACTCGCCTGGGCTGGTATATCAAACTGGTCAGGCTGCACAAACCCATAGGCATACTCTTATTACTCTGGCCTACGCTGGCGGCGCTGTGGATAGCATCGGATGGCAAGCCCGACTGGCAACTGGTCGTGATTTTCAGCCTGGGCACGGCTTTGATGCGCTCTGCTGGCTGCGCAATCAATGATTATGCAGACCGCGACTTTGACCTCCATGTCAAACGCACGGCAGAGCGGCCACTTACCAGTGGCAAGATATCTGGCAAAGAAGCCGTCGGCGTTGCCGTAGTGCTGGCGCTGATTTCTTTTTGCCTGATCCTGCCCCTGAATACACTGACCAAACAGTTGTCTGTCGTGGCGGTCGTCGTGGCGGGCAGCTACCCGTATTTCAAGCGCTTCTTTGCCATTCCTCAGGCTTATCTGGGCATAGCCTTTGGCTTTGGCATACCCATGGCTTTTGCTGCTGTGCAAAATACCGTGCCTATGGCAGCCTGGATTTTGCTACTGGCAAATGTATTCTGGGCGGTTGCCTATGACACCGAATATGCGATGGTAGACAGGGATGACGACTTGAAGATAGGCATCAAGACTTCTGCCATCACCTTTGGCAGCTATGATGTGTTTGCCGTCATGCTATGTTATGCCCTCAGCTTCGTGCTGATAGCGCTGACAGGCTGGCAATTTGGCCTGCGTACCTGGTTCCTGGCTGGCATGGGAGTCGCCGTAGGATTTTCGCTCTACCACTACACCCTCATACGTGAGCGTGAACGCATGGCCTGCTTTGCGGCTTTTATCAATAATAACTGGCTGGGTGCAGCAATCTTTGCTGGTATTGCCATTGACTATGCAGTAAAGTAAGCTGACAGATTGCCAATTTCTTAATTAGCTGCCTTGAACCAGATTTAAGCGTGGTCTTGTTATATCGCAAAGTAGCCATACTTAATCCGCATAAGCTGTAAATTATTTCACCAACCTGAAGGGATGAATCATGAGCACAGTAGATGAACATAAAGAACAATTGATGAATGACTTGCATCTGGTTATCCGCGATGCAGAAGAGCTCTTGAAAAATACCGAGCAGCAAGGCAGCGAAGGCTTCAAGTCTGCCAAGGCCAAATTTGAAAAAACCCTGAGAAATGCCAAGGCAGAAGTTGAGCGCATTGAAGATATCGTCGTCACACGCACAAAAGAAGCCGCCAAAGCCACTGACGTCTATGTCAAGGAAAACCCATGGCAATCTGCAGGTATTGCAGCCGGTGTGGGCTTGCTGGTTGGCTTGCTGATTGGCCGTAGCAGATAAGCGCAGCAAAAATCAATGGCTATCAGCGATTCGCTGGGACAACTTGCTGCGACACTGAGCAGTATGGTTCGTACCCGCCTGGAACTGGCTGCGGTTGAGCTGGAAGAAGAGCTTGCGCATTTTTCTTCCAGCCTGATATGGTCATTGACCGCATTGTTTTTTGCCTGCATTGCCATCATGCTGGCAATACTGACCGTGGTAGCCGTGTTTTGGGATACGACTTATCGCTATACGGTATTGCTGGCTTTAATTACCGTATTTGGTCTGCTGGCTGTGGGAATCGCCTTACACTTGCGCAAACAGTTCCGTGACAAACCCGGCTTGTTATTCCATAGCCTGGCTGAACTGAAAAAAGATGCTTCTGTCTTCAATCGTAGCAATGATAATCAAAAGGATCAGGGCTAGACCATGGGCAAGCGTCAGGAAAGACTGGCCTTACGGCGTCAGGCTTTATTATTGAAGATACAGGCAGAACGTAGCCTGATGACTATGCATTGCCAGGAATTAAAAGAATCCATGGGAATGGCAGGAGTAGCCACAGGCTTGCTTGGCAAAGCTGGTCAAATCGTCCGCCAGCGCCCGCTGCTCGGCGGTCTGGCTGTTGCAGCCGTACTGATATTCAAACCCAGGCGTATATTTTCTTTTGCCAGGTCAGCGATACTGGGCTGGGAAACCTGGCGCGGTGTTGCCAATATACTGCAACGCGTGCGTGCAGATGTCAGTAACTCTGGCAAATCATCTTAGCGCCCCTCTCCCTTCCTCATTACACTAGCCCGAATTCATCTCCCAATTCTTTACCCCTCGCTGCCGCAGCCTTGACTGCATTGACGATAGCCTGTTTGACACCGGCATTTTCCATACTTGTCAAAGCGGCATAGGTAGTACCGCCCTTGGATGTCACGCGCTCACGTAAAACACTGACCGGCTCTGTCGCTTGCAAGGCAAGTTGCGCCGCGCCAGTAAAAGTCGTCATTGCCAGTTGCAGGCCCTGCTCAGGACTCAGGCCCAGCTCTGTCGCGGCCTGCTGCATGGCTTCAATAAAATAAAACACATAGGCCGGGCCACTGCCGGATACTGCCGTAACAGCATCCAGCAAACTTTCATCGTCCAGCCAGGTTGTTGCACCCACTGCCTGCATAATGTGTTCGGCCATTTGTTTTTGCTCTGCACTGACAGCAGCCAGGGCGAACAGTCCAGTCATGCCCTGGCCTATCAGCGCCGGGGTATTGGGCATGGTACGCACAATTTTTTCATAGCCGCTCAGCCAGCGTGCGATATCGGTTGCACGTATGCCAGCGGCGATGGAGATCAGTAATTGCTTATCTATATATGGTGCCAGGCCTTGCACCACTTCACGCAATTGCTGCGGTTTGACAGCCAGGATAATCGCATCCATCTGTGCCAGCCTGGCATCGGCAGCCAGTGCTGTGCTGACACCAAAATCGCTGCTCAATTTATCGAGAGAAGACTGATTGAGGTCGATGACATGAATATGTTCAGCCGTCGTCAAATTCTTGAGCAAGCCACCGATCAGGGCATTTGCCATGTTGCCGCCACCTATGAAGGCGATTTTCATCTTATTTTGCATAGTTCCGGTTTCCAAAAATAGCTGTTCCTATCCTGAGCATAGTGCTGCCTTCTGCGATGGCTGCGTGCATGTCGCCACTCATACCCATGGACAAGGTATCCAGGGCAATGCCTGCGGCTTGTATGCTGTCACTCAATTGTTTCAACTGGCGAAATGCCTGCCTTTGCACCTGTTCATCATCGCTGGCTTCTGGCACGGCCATCAAGCCGCGCAAGTGCAAGCCTGGCAGCAACACGATTTTTTGCGCCAGGGCCAAAGCTTCATCTGGCAAAACACCACTTTTGCTTGCCTCACCACTAATATTAACTTGCAGACAAATATTCAATGCTGGCATCTCTGCCGGCCTTTGTTCCGACAGCCGCTGGGCGATTTTTTCCCTGTCGACTGAATGTACCCAGGCAAAATGCTCGGCAATGGGGCGGGTCTTATTACTTTGTATGGGGCCGATAAAATGCCATTCGAGCTGAAGTTGCGGCTTTTTTGCCTTTACTTCCTGTATCTTCTCCAAAGCCTCCTGCAGGTAATTTTCACCAAAACTATGCTGTCCAGCCTCAGCCGCATCTATGACGGCATCAGCAGGAAAGGTCTTGGAAACGGCCAGCAGGCGTAGTTGTTGCGGATCGCGCCCGCTGGCGAGGGCAGCAGCGCGGATATCCGCACTTACGGCTTGCAAGTTGTCAGAAATTGAGGACATAATCAGTAACCAAAAATCTATCTAATTCGTTGTGGACTTCTGGTAAAACTCCCCTCCACAGCTTAATATTGCTTTTATCTTGCTTTAGAGCAGCTTACCCACAATCAGCAACGACTTCATTACCGGAATTATAAATGGACATTTCAGAACTGCTGGCGTTCTCCGTCAAGAACAATGCCTCCGACTTACACTTATCCTCCGGCTTGCCGCCCATGATACGGGTACATGGCGACGTCAGGCGCATTAATTTGCCCCCTCTGGAGCATAAAGATGTCCATGAGTTGATCTATGACATCATGAATGACTCGCAGCGCAAAGCCTATGAAGACACGCTGGAGTGCGACTTCTCGTTCTCCATCCCTGGTCTGGCACGTTTCCGCGTGAATGCGTTTAACCAGGAACGTGGCGCCGCAGCTGTCATGCGTACCATTCCGTCCAAGATTTTGTCGCTGGAACAGTTGAATGCGCCCAAAATCTTTGCTGAGTTGTCACTAAAACCGCGTGGCCTGGTCCTGGTGACCGGCCCTACCGGTTCGGGCAAATCCACAACACTGGCAGGCATGGTGAATCACCTCAATGAAAATGAGTATGGCCACATCCTGACGGTTGAAGACCCGATAGAATTTGTCCATGAATCCAAGAAATGCCTGATCAACCAGCGTGAAGTCGGCCCGCATACGATGTCTTTCAACAACGCGCTGCGCTCTGCCCTGCGTGAAGATCCTGATGCCATCCTGGTCGGTGAGTTGCGTGATCTGGAAACCATACGTCTGGCACTGACTGCTGCTGAAACCGGTCACTTGGTATTCGGCACCCTGCATACTTCATCTGCCGCCAAGACTATCGACCGTATTGTTGACGTATTCCCGGCGGAAGAAAAAGAGATGGTGCGTTCGATGTTGTCAGAATCCCTGCAAGCGGTCATCTCGCAAACCCTGCTGAAAACCAAGGATGGCTCTGGCCGTGTGGCAGCGCATGAAATCATGCTGGGTACACCAGCGATACGCAACCTGATCCGCGAAGCCAAGATTGCGCAGATGTATTCGTCGATACAAACCGGTAGTAACCTGGGCATGCAGACACTGGATCAAAATCTGACTGATCTGGTACGCCGCAATGTCATCTCGGTGGCGACTGCACGTGGTGCAGCCAAAACACCAGACAATTTCCCAGGCTAAGAGATCAAAGGATAAGAACATGGAACGCGATCAGGCCACCAAATTCATGAATGATTTGCTGAGACTCATGCTCAGCAAAAACGGTTCAGACTTGTTTATTACTGCAGACTTCCCGCCTGCCTTCAAGATAGACGGGCGGGTAACGCCAGTGTCGAACCAACCTTTGTCCCCTGCCCATACTGTCGATCTGGCCCGTTCTATCATGAACGACAAGCAGTCTTCAGAATTTGAGTCGACCAAGGAATGTAATTTCGCGATCAGCCCTGCTGGACTCGGGCGCTTCCGCGTCTCGGCCTTCATGCAGCAAGGCCGCGTTGGCCTGGTCTTGCGGACAATCACCACGGCCATTCCCAAACTCGAAGACCTGGGGCTGCCAGAAAACCTCAAAGAAATCGCCATGACCAAGCGCGGTCTGGTCATCATGGTAGGTGCTACCGGTTCAGGTAAATCCACCTCGCTGGCGGCCATGCTGGGGTACAGAAACGCAAACAGCTACGGGCACATCATCACGATCGAAGACCCGATAGAATATGTGCACCCGCACATGAATTGCATCATCACCCAGCGTGAGATCGGCATTGATACTGACGACTGGGGCGCGGCGCTGAAAAACTCCCTGCGTCAGGCGCCAGACGTTATCCAGATCGGTGAGATTCGTGACCGCGAAACCATGGACTTTGCCGTTGCCTTTGCAGAAACCGGCCATCTTTGCCTGGCCACCCTGCATGCGAATAGTTCCAACCAGGCACTAGACCGTATCATCAACTTCTTCCCTGAAGAGCGCCGTGCCCAGTTGCTGATGGATTTGTCCCTGAACTTGAAGGCGGTTATTTCCCAGCGCCTGGTACCGCTGAAGGGCCGCAAAGGCCGGGCTGCTGCCGTGGAAATCATGCTCAATACGCCGCTGGTGTCTGACCTGATTTTCAAAGGTGCGGTACATGAAATCAAAGAGATCATGAAAAAATCCCGTGAACTCGGTATGCAAACCTTCGATCAGTCTTTGTTTGATCTGCATGAAGCAGACCAGATCACGTATGAAGATGCGCTGCGCAATGCCGACTCTGTCAATGAGCTGCGCCTGGCCATCATGTTGAAAGGCAAAGATGCCAAGGACCGTGACCTCAGTGCTGGCACCAAACATCTGGGCATCGTATGAGCACGCTGGATTTCCAAGCCAATAGCCTGCAAGGCACACCCGTCGATCTGAAGCAATATGCAGGCAAGGTCTTGCTGATCGTGAATACCGCCAGCAATTGCGGTTTCACGCCACAGTACAAAGGCCTGGAAGCGATCTACCAGCAATTCAAGGACAAGGGTGTCGAAGTACTCGGCTTCCCCTGTAACCAGTTTGGTCATCAGGAACCGGGCTCTGCCGGTGAAATCGGCTCTTTTTGCGAAAAAAATTATGGTGTGACCTTCCCGCTGTTCGACAAGATAGACGTCAATGGCGACAAGGCCCACCCCTTGTTCCAGCACCTCAAAAGCCAGGCACCTGGCTTGCTGGGTAGCCAGTCCATCAAATGGAATTTCACCAAGTTCCTGGTCAAGAAAGATGGCACGGTATTCAAGCGCTATGCGCCACAAACTGCACCCAAGGATTTGCTGGATGATATAGAAAAGCTGCTGGCGGAATAAACAAAAAGAGCAATCGAGTGATTGCTCTTTTTTTTCATGAGACGCTCAGAATACTTTTAAGTAATTGCAGCTTCACTAGGAGTTGCCTGCATCAACTCATCAATCAGCTCTACCCAGTGCCTGACAGGTGTTTCTGTTCCCGACTGTAAATGCGTGAGGCAACCTATATTCGCTGACAAGATCATCTCCGCATCTGTTGCCTCCAGATTGCGTAATTTGTTATCGCGCAACTGATACGAGAGCTTGGGTTGAAGGACAGAATAAGTACCGGCTGAGCCGCAACATAAATGGCTATCGGCACACAGCTTCACATCGAAACCAATCGCTGTCAACAGGCCTTCTACTTTGCCACGTATCTGCTGACCATGCTGCAGGGTGCAGGGTGGATGCCAGGCTATGCGCTTGCTCAGTTTGCCTTGCAGGCGCTGAACCAGTTGCGGCTGGAATTCCGGCAAAATCTCACTGAGATCTCTCGTCAATGCCGAGATTTTTGCTGCTTTCACTGCATAGACTTCGTCATGCGCCAGCAGATGTCCGTACTCTTTTACGGTGGCACCGCAGCCAGACGCTGTCATGACAATGGCTTCTGCACCAGCCTCTACATAAGGCCACCAGGCGTCGATATTCTGGCGCATATCATTGAGGCCATCTTCATGCTCATTCAGGTGATAGCGTATGGCGCCGCAACAGCCAGCCTTGGGAGCAATCTGCAATTGTACGCCCATGGCATCCAGCACCCTGGCGGTGGCAGCATTGATATTCGGCGACATCGCGGGTTGCACGCAACCATCGAGCAAGAGCATCTTGCGGGCGTGTTCAGTTTGCGGCCATTGCCCTGCATCTTGCGCTACCGGTACTTTATTCTGTAAAGTCTTGGGCAAGACTGCGCGCAGGCTTTGCCCCAGCTTCATCGCTGGGTTGAATATCCATTTGCGTGGCAACACTGCTTTGAGAGCGGCGCGATTCAGTTTTTGGAACAGCGGACGGCCCACCTGTTTTTCGACTACCTGACGGCCTATATCGACCAGGCGACCATATTGCACGCCGGATGGGCAGGTGGTTTCGCAATTACGGCATGTCAGGCAGCGGTCCAGATGCTGCTGGGTTTTGACTGTGGCAGGCTTGCCTTCCAGTACCTGCTTGATGAGGTAGATGCGGCCACGCGGGCCATCGAGCTCATCACCGAGCAATTGATAAGTCGGGCAAGTGGCTGTACAAAATCCGCAGTGCACACACTTGCGCAAGATATCTTCAGCCTCTTTGCCTTCGCGTGTGTCTTTGATGAAATCAGCGAGATTGGTTTGCATTGTTTACCAGCCTTTGTACATGCGACCGGGGTTGAATATACCGGCGGGATCAAAAGTATTCTTCAGGCGTCTGTGTATTTTTTCCACGGGCGCAGACAAGGGGGCAAACACACCTATGCTCTTGTCACCACCACGGAACAAACTTGCATGGCCACTGGCAGCCAGTGCCGCCAAGCGTATCAGTTCTGGTTTTTCTGTGCTGTAAAGCCAGCGCTGCGCTCCGCCCCATTCGATCATGGATTTGCCGGTCAGCTTCAAGGCTGGGCTGGTAGATGGTAGCGACAAACGCCATAAGCCGTGCTCTTCTTCCTGCTGGAAAAAATCCAGGGTCTGTTCGCGCAAAGCCGTCCAGAAAACCGTGGCATCCTGCATTTCTTCACCACCCAGCCTGGCCTTGGCGGCACGCACTGCGGCCTCTGCGCCGGACAAACGTAACATCAGGCGGCCTACATGCCAGCAACTGGCCGAGATAGGCAAGGCCTGCCCTGCCCACTGATTCAAACGCGTCAGCGCATCTGCTTCTGACAAGGCGAACACCAGCGTAGTTTCTGCAAATGGTTTGGGCAAAACCTTGATGGAAATATCCAGCAGCAAACCCAGGCAGCCCATGGAGCCCGTCAGTAAGCGCGAGACATCATAGCCTGCGACATTTTTCATGACCTGACCACCAAATTCCAGTATTTGCCCTTGGCCATTCATAAGGCTGACACCGAGTACAAAATCACGCACGCCACCGACAGCAGGCCGCCGTGGGCCAGACAAGCCTGCTGCGACGACACCGCCTATGGTGGCGGTAGCACCAAAGTGCGGTGGCTCGAATGCCAGCATCTGGTTTTGTGCTGCCAGGGCAGTTTCTATTTCTGACAGCGGCGTGCCACTGCGGGCTGTCAGTACCAGTTCTGTCGGGTCATACGCCAGGATGCCGCTGTAGGCACGGGTATCCAGTACCTCACCCTGCACTTCCTGTCCATACCAGTGCTTGCTGCCACCGCCCTGTATCTGCAGCGCGGTGCCACTGGCACTTGCTGCCACTATGCGTTCACGAAAATTGTCTAGCGTCGTTTGCATGCCATCGTCCAATTAAGTCTAGCCTCTGTCTTTAAAAACGCGGCAAATCAGGGAATTTCAATACGCCTTTTTTCACATGCATGCGACCGTATTCGGCGCAGCGGTGCAAGGTAGGTATGGCTTTATCCGGATTCAGCAAGGCCGCAGGATCAAAAGCCCGCTTCAGGGCGAGGAATGCAGTAATCTCTTCGCTGGAAAACTGCACACACATGGAATTGATTTTTTCTATGCCCACGCCATGCTCACCGGTGATGGTGCCACCGACCTTGACGCACAGCTCCAGTATCTCGGCGCCAAATTCTTCGGCCCTATGAAACTCACCTTCTTTATTCGCATCAAATAAAATCAGCGGGTGCAGGTTGCCATCGCCTGCATGAAAGACATTGGCGCAACGCAGGCCATATTTTTCTTCCATGGCGGCGATGCCGATCAGGACTTGCGCCAGATGCTTGCGCGGTATCGTGCCATCCATGCAGTAATAATCGGGGGAGATGCGACCCGCCGCGGGGAAAGCATTCTTACGACCAGACCAGAAACGCAGGCGTTCTGCTTCGGTAGTGGACACGGCCAGTGCGGTGGCACCCGCCTGCTCCAGTACGGCACTCATGCGGGCAATTTCTTCTTCAACTTCTTCTATGGTACCGTCTGATTCACAGAGCAAAATGGCCTCGGCATCGGTGTCATAGCCTGCCTGCACAAAGGGTTCGACCATGCGTGAAGAGGTCTTGTCCATCATCTCCAGCCCGGCGGGGATAATACCTGCGGCTATCACGCTGGCGACCGCATTGCCACCTTTGACGACATCATCAAACGAGGCCATGATGACGCGTGCTGTTTGCGGCTTGGGAATAAGTTTAACGGTCACTTCTGTGACGACACCGAGCATGCCTTCAGAACCTATGAACACGGCCAGCAAATCCAGGCCAGGCGCATCGAGTGAGGCACCGCCCAGCTCTATGACTTCGCCTTCCATGGTGACGGCACGTACGGCCATGACATTGTGCACAGTAAGACCATATTTGAGGCAATGCACACCACCAGAATTTTCTGCCACATTGCCGCCTATGGTGCAGGCTATCTGTGAAGAGGGGTCGGGTGCGTAATACAAGCCGTGGGCGGCTACCGCTTCAGAAATCGCCAGGTTACGCACGCCAGGTTGCACGACCGCAGTGCGCGCATAGGCATCGACCTTGATGATTTTATTGAGTTTGGCTGTTGACAGCACCAGGCCATCAGCAATCGGCATGGCACCGCCAGACAAACCAGTGCCAGCACCACGCGGCACGATGGCAATTTGCTTTTCGCGGCAGATATTGATGATGCTGATGACCTGGCTTTCATTCTCTGGCAGGGTCACCACCATGGGCAACTGGCGGTAGGCAGCCAGACCGTCGCATTCATAAGGACGGGTATCTTCTTCATCATACAAAATGCAATGCGCAGGCAATTGCTGACGCAATGCGCGCACAAGGTCTTGCTGGCGTGAAGATATGGCTAGGGATGCTTCCATGCTGGCTCCTGTTTATTCAAGGAGTGTAATCAGCTTTAATGCTCTTGTGATGAATTGTTCTGAGAAATTGCCGCAAATACTTTTCATTATTCCTTGCGGAAGTGCAGTATGCAACAGTCTGTCAGACAGGCTGCTTCGCAGGGCGAGATATTGCCTGCCAAGTCGATAATAAGAATCACTTGGAAGGCTTACTTATTTAGCTCCGGCTCTCACCAGAACTTCAATCATTTTCTTGTTGGTTTTTGCTGCATCTTTTGCAGTGGACAAAGGCGTATCCCCATTAGGTGCGGTGGCATTCACATCAGCTTTTTTACTGATGAGCAGTTGCACTGTTTCCAGCTTATCCGCCATCACAGCACAGAATAAGGGGGTATGTCCGTCACCATTGGTAGATTCTATGCTGGCGCCGGCCTTTAGCAATGCCAGGATAATGTCGTTGCTACCCTTCAATGCAGCCTGAGTCATGAAGGTGGGCGCCGCCCGACTGTCTTCCTGCAAGTCCAGCCTGATCTTGTCTTTGATGAGTTTCTCTACGGCAGCGGCGTCATTACCATCAATCGCCTTGAGCATGGCGTTGTACTGGCGGCGTTCTGATTTGCTCAACTCGCCTTCGCCTGCATGTACGGCCATCGTCATCGTGAGTAAGATGGATACCAGGATAAATGCCAGTTTATTTTTCATGTCGAACCGCCTTGCCAAATTAATTAAAATGCCAGAGGGCAGAATCTTACATGAAATCATTTAATAAGCAGTTTATTAAGAATCTATAAACTGTAACAATTAGTTCTGACTTTACTCCAAGATCAGGCTTGCAAAAGACAAAAGGACGCCTAAGCGTCCTTTTTCAGGCAAATCAACGAGGATTATGCTGAGAACGAAGAGCCGCAACCACAAGTGGTTGTTGCATTTGGGTTCTTGATAACAAATTGTGCGCCTTCGAGGTCGTCCTTGTAATCGATTTCTG
The DNA here is from genome assembly GCF_009937975.1 of Undibacterium sp. YM2. Classification (NCBI taxonomy): domain Bacteria; kingdom Pseudomonadati; phylum Pseudomonadota; class Betaproteobacteria; order Burkholderiales; family Oxalobacteraceae; genus Undibacterium; species Undibacterium sp. YM2. Next base: position 966,742 of record NZ_AP018441.1, on the reverse strand, counting down.
CGCCAACCAGGTATTGGTAGCTCATGGAATCGATCAGCAAATGGACGCCATTCTTGGTCATGGTCGTATCATCTTCATTGGTGATTTCATCAAATGTGAAACCGTACTGGAAACCTGAGCAACCGCCGCCTTGTACAAAGACACGCAATTTCAGGTCAGGATTACCCTCTTCTTCAATCAGCTGGGCTACTTTAGCAGCGGCGCTTTCAGTGAAAACAATGGGTGCGGGCATTTCGGCAACAGCGTTCATAATTACTCCTTCAGACTATTTACCATCATTATAGACCCGCACGGAAATCTATGCATTGTTCGCTGCGAGTTTCAGGACAGGTTCTTGCGCCTGGTCATGGCTGAGCTTGCCGGAAACCACGGCACCGCTCAGCATTTCCAGTGTTTTATAGTGTACGTCACCAAATATTTGTGCTTTGGGCTGTAATTCAAGCAATTCTGACGAAAATACCGGGCCATTGATGACGCCATTGACAACGATGTGGGCAGCACGGACTTCACCATCAATTTTTGCCTGCTCAGAGATCACCAGCATGCTGGATGCTTCAAGGTCAGCGACAACATTGCCGCGGATATGACCATCGATGCGCAAACCGCCCTTGAAATGCAAGTCACCTTGTATGACCGTAGTTGCACCGATCAGGCTATCTATGGTGTTTTTTGTTTTTCGGTTAAACATTCTTGCTCCCTTTTGAGGAAATAAGCCAGAACCCGCAGCAGATGAGAAATGCTATTTTTAGCAATTGCAGCAGTTTCTTTGCGTGGTTTATAAATTGACCGCTATAAATTGACCATTTGCTGAGCCCGGGTCTGGCCATTTGCTAACACCTTGGCCTGTACAGCTTTAACCGTAGCTCCCTCTGGCAAGGTGATCGTACCTTCCAGCCTTTGATAATGCCGGAATGATAACTTCAACTTCCCGGCATCGCCCGATTTAGGATCGGGAAACAGCATCGTAGCAGGTTTACCAACTTGTACCAAGTTCAAGCTAAATTGCATTTCGCCAGTGAAATCCCGCCCTGTCTTGCCACCTTGCATGACCAGCGCCCTGTAGCGTAACTGGCCAGGGCTTAGCATTTCCACCTTGAAATTTTGCAGGGAAATCCCTTCTGCGCCTACGGCTGAGGGTGTCAGGCTTTCAAAAAAAGCCAGGTCATCCTTGAGCTTGAGGTTTTCTGTCGTCAGTGCCTTGACCTGGTCGGTCAATTGCTTCTGGGTAGATTTGTCAATATTGACCGTGCTCTCTATGGTATTGGCTGCCAGTGACAGCTTGTCACGCTCGGCAGTCAATTCCTTGATTTTTTCTTTCAGTTCTTCGACCTGGTCAGCACTGATCCTGGAACCAAAAGCAAAGCTCTTGCCGAGGTCATAAGTCCACCAGGCAACGCCGGCAGCAATGCCAATGACGATTCCAGCCATGGCCACTTTAAATGTCCATGGCTTTTCATGCGTAATCGTCATTTTTGGCGCCAGGAAGCGCTTGGGAGTCAGACGTGACTTTGCCATGGCTGCGTGATTACGGCAGCACTGGTACGTGCATCAGGCCGGTATTTTCGGCCAGGCCAAACATCAGATTCATACACTGCACCGCCTGACCGGATGCACCTTTGACCAGGTTATCCTGCACGACCAGTATGACGACGGTATTGCCATTGTTTGGCCTGTGCAAAGCCAGGCGCAACATGTTGGAAGCGCGGGTAGAACGTGTCTCAGGATGCGAGCCGAATGGCAGAACATCAACAAAGACTTCATCCTTGTAGGCGTTTTCAAACAGGGCCTGCAAGTCTTCGTTGCTGATTTCTGTATTCAGGCGCGCATACAGGGTGGAATGCATGCCGCGTATCATAGGCACCAGGTGCGGCGTGAACAGCAAACCTACCTGGTCTTTGCTGATGCGCTGCAATTGTTCTATGGTCTCAGGGGTATGCCTGTGGCCGGATACGCCATAGGCTTTGAAGGTGTCACTGGTCTCAGAGAACAAGAGTCCAAGCTCAGCCTTGCGGCCTGCACCGGAGACGCCGGATTTGCAGTCAGCGATGAGGTTACCGGCATCAATGATGCCTGCCTTCAGCAGCGGTGCAAAACCCAGTTGCATGGTGGTTGGGTAGCAACCAGGATTACCAACTACCCTGGCGGTCTTGATGGCGGCCCGGTTCAGCTCTGGCAAGCCATACACGGCTTCTTCCAGCACATCGGTACAAGTGTGCGGAATGCCATACCATTTTTCAAATTCGGCCACATTCTTCATGCGGAAATCTGCTGCCAGGTCGATGACCTTGACGCCAGCGGCCAGCAATTCAGGTGTCTGTGCCATGGCGACGCCATGCGGGGTGGCGAAGAAGACGACGTCACATTCCTTGAGGTTGGCTTTATCTGGCGCAGAAAAAGCGATATCCACGCGGCCACGCAGGGAAGGATACATTTCAGAAACCGGCAAGCCATCTTCCTTGCGGGAAGTGATTGCCGTGATTTGCGCTTCAGGATGGGTGGCCAATATGCGCAATAATTCTACCCCGGTATATCCCGTGCCACCTACGATGCCAATTTTAATCATATGCTTTCCTTGCAAGAAATTTTGACGCTATTCTAGCAGCATAAGAGTCCATGCCGTCGAGACTGAAAAAACTCGTTACATGCTCCAAAGCAAAAAAGCCGCCCTTGCAGGCGGCTTTCTCTTGTAACAATTGCTGCAATTGCAGCAATTGCTTCCAGCGATAAAAAATTAACGCTTGGAGAATTGTTTTGCGCGACGTGCTTTGCGCAGACCAACTTTTTTACGTTCAACTTCGCGAGCATCACGAGTAACGAAGCCAGCTTTGGACAATTCAGATTTCAAAGTTGCATCGTAGTCGATCAGGGCACGAGTGATACCGTGACGAACAGCACCGGATTGGCCGGATTCGCCACCACCGTGAACGTTAACCATAATGTCGAATGTTTCGAGATTATTAGTCAGTTCCAGAGGTTGACGGATGACCATCAGGCCAGTTTCACGAGAGAAATACTCGTTAGCCGGTTTGCCGTTGACAACGATCTTGCCGCTGCCGGATTTCAGGAATACGCGAGCAACTGCGCTCTTGCGACGGCCAGTTCCGTAGTTGTAATTACCGATCATGGCTAATCCTTAGATGTCGAGTACTTGTGGTTGCTGAGCTGCGTGCGGATGTGTTGCATCTGCATAGACTTTCAGCTTCTTGATCATTGCATAGCCGAGTGGGCCTTTAGGCAACATGCCTTTAACAGCTTTCTCGAGTGCACGACCTGGAAAACGCTCTTGCATTTTCTGGAAATTTGTTTCATAGATACCGCCTGGATAACCAGTGTGACGGTAGTATGTTTTGTTCAGAGCTTTAGTACCAGTCACGCGCAGTTTGCCTGCGTTAACAACAACGATAAAATCGCCTGTGTCTACGTGTGGTGTAAATTCTGGTTTATGTTTGCCGCGTAAACGGAGTGCCACTTCGCTGGCAACACGTCCGAGTACTTTATCTGTCGCGTCAATCACGAACCAGTCGCGCTGAACCTCATGGCCCTTAGCGGAAAAGGTTTTCATGTTGAATCCTAATAAAAGTTAAAAACGCCCTCAAATATTCTGTGTTTTTGGTGGTTCTGCCATCAATTTCAGCAGACTCGTCCTTATCACTTCTCCCTTGGGCGATCAGGGAGTCGGAAATTATAGTATTTTCAAAGACTTAGTGCAAGAACTGTTTAATTTTTGTGCAGTCTTTGCAGGCACTGTGTGGAAATTTTGCAGAAATAGGGCAAAAAAAAACCCGAAGACTGGCTTCGGGTTGAATCCACCAAAGGAGTAGGTGGAGGAGACAATTGCGAGGTTAGTTGACAGACTTGCCATTAACTAACCGATGAGTCAATAATAGGACAAGAAATTGTGCAGTGCAAGGTAATTTACAGTTTTTTGCGCAAAAGTTCACGATTTTGAGCAATAGGCTACAATCTGAGCACGGTATTTTCTATTTCAACGGAGGGGAGTAAAGAATGGAAGCAACAGTACGCTGGACAGGGTCGTCCGGCATGTCTTTTCTGGCAGAAACCGGTTCCGGTCATGCTGTATTAATGGATGGCGCACCTGATGGCGGCGGCCGTAATCTTGCGCCCCGCCCTATGGAAATGGTATTGCTGGGCACAGGTGGCTGCTCGGCTTATGATGTGGTGCTGATTTTGCGCAAGGGCAAGCAAGATATCCGTGGCTGTGACGTCAAGCTGACAGCCGAACGTGCGGAAACCGAACCCAAGGTATTCACCAAGATCAATTTTCACTTCGTCGTGCGTGGCCGTCAGTTGAAAGCCAACCTGGTTGAACGCGCTATCAAGCTGTCACATGAAAAATACTGCTCTGCATCAATCATGCTGGAAAAGACAGCAGAAATGACACATAGCTTTGAGATCATCGAAGACCTGGATCTGCCTTCAGAACATCAGGCAGCAGGCTGATCTCCTGCATCCGGCTTGCCAAAAACATCTGTGTAAGTCGGATAAGAAGAGCAATAAGCGATAACAAAAATAAGAAATGACAATGCCGCAAGCATAAGTGCTGCAACATAAATATCTATTCCTGCAAAAATGAGTGCAAACGGGCTGACCAGTATCATCACACCATACAAGCCAAGGACATAGACAATGAAGGCTTTCCAGGAATGGAGTACGGCAAAGAAACTGTAGAACATGGATTTCATCAGCGACATTCGCTGCCATACCATCAACGGAACGCTGTACCAAAATGCCATCGCAAATGGAATATAAAACAGGACCGAAAAGAAAATGCCCTTGAAAGGAAAAGCTTGCTGCAGCGCATTCGCATCCATAGGTCCGGCGGTTTGCATAATTTTTACGAAGGCCTCGATATCTCCGTCAGCCAGTGCATCAGAAAGTAAGCCCGTTACAAATATGGCCAATATACGAAAGACACCTGACCCCAGCAAAGCCATCCTGTGCTGAGATTTAAAACCAGTGAAAAGCAAGCTGGGCGTTATTCTCTGCTCATTTTCTACCAGCAAACAGGCTTGCATAAGCCCGACTGAAAATACAGGGAACAAAAACAGGCTCAGGAATTGCCCTGCGACAGGAATGAACTTCAGCAATTGAGTCAGCATCATCCATAAGAAAAACAAGCTGATCAACTCTGCGGGCCGTTGACGGAATAGCGCAAAACCCCGGGCCACCCAGGTCCAGCCTGACCTTGCATCTACTGTTTTCATGTATTGACAGGCAATGCTGGCACACGACCCGATTCACGCAGGCGCAAAATGCGTTCAAAATGCGTAGGATCATGCGGGGTCAGCATCTCTGCATCCCTGGGCTGGTAAAAATCATACAGACGCGACAACCAGAAACGCAAAGCCGCTGCACGCAACATGGGTTGCCAGGCAATGCCCTCTTCTTTGGTGAAAGGGCGCACTGCATGGTAAGCGTTCAGCAAGGCCAGCACGCGCGCCTCATCCAGCACGCCGGTGGCGACGTCAATACACCAGTCATTGACGGTTACGGCCACATCAAAAATCCAGGTATCACAACCGGCGAAATAAAAATCAAAGAAACCGGTCAGGCGCTCGCCGTCGAACATCACATTATTGCGGAACAAGTCTGCATGCACGGGGCCCCGTGGCAAGGCACGGTAAATTGGCGTGCTGTCGAAAGCGTCCTGGAAATGAACTTCGGCACGCAACAAGTGCTGCAACTCATCTGTCAGGAAAGGCAAAACCTTGGGTGTGGTCTCATGCCACCAGTCCAGCGAACGCAAATTAGGTTGCTGTATGCTGAAATCCTTACCTGCAATATGCATGCGTGCCAGCATCGCGCCGACTTCCGCACAATGCACTGCCTGCGGCTCCATTTGTGAACTGCCTTCAAGCTTGCTGACAATAGCCGCGGGCTTGCCATGCAAAGCAACTACTAACTCACCCTGATCATTGGCAATAGGTGCGGGCACCAGTACGCCATGATCCGCCAGGTGACGCATGAGTTTCAGATAGAAAGGCAGCTGCTCAAAACTCAGGTTTTCAAATATCGTCAATACAAACTCACCTGCCTCTGTATTGATAAAGAAATTACTGTTTTCTATGCCTGAGGCGATACCTTTGATGCTTAGGGCCTTACCCAAAGGGAATTGCTGCATCCAGAGGCCAAGGTCTTCCAGACTTACCGGTGTAAAAACTGCCATGTCGATTAAAAATGAGAGCTAAGTGAATGCTTACTTAAATGCTTACTTCGATGCTGCAGCACTGGCGGAAGCGGCTGATTTAGCTGGTGCAGGAGCCAGTACATCAGGAGGATTTCCCTCTTTCACTTCTTTTTTGCCACCGAATTCAAGGATGGTCCATTGGGCTGCACGGTTGGCATCGCCCTGTACCGTGCCTTTTGGGGCATTACCTACATCGGTATCTGTCTTGACTGTGTAATTGCTTTTGCCAGACTTGACCTGTACTTCAGTCCCCTTGCCGCCAATGACGCGCTTTTCCGTCACTTTGGTCCTGGGTTCTGGCTTGCTCACTGATACACCTTTGGGATCAGGGACTTCTTCCAGTTTCTCCATCTTCGGTGGGGGTGGCACATCGGCCTTGGAAGGAGCTTGTGCGAAAACGGCCTGTCCTGCAGTAGAAGCCAGCATAAGCGTCAGTAATACCGCGGATTTTTTCGTGATTTTCATGATGAAGCCCGGAAAAGATATATAGGCATTGTAACAAACCCAGCCGTGTCTGACAGGAATATCCCGTCAGACCCCGTACAAAGCGACTGTCAGCGTTCGCCTGCACCCTGAATTACAACGTAGCTCAGACTGCGGCAGGTACTGCAGATAAAAAAAGAGTGCCCATAAAGGGCACTCTTTTATACATCGTCAAGAAGGGACTGGCCCTTCTGTCGAATTAGAACTGGTGACGTACGCCAGCAGTAAATTCTTTAACGGATGCGCCATTCACAGCTGCCAATTCCTTGGAATTAGCATCTTGTGTCAGACGTGCAAACGCTGTGTACAGGTCTGTACGCTTGGACAGAGCATAGTTGTAAGCGATAGCGATTTGTTTTGCATCGCCAACTTGGCTAGTTGCGTTGAATGGTGTGGAGTTTTTCAGTTGTGTGAAACCAGCAAATACTTTGCTGTTTGCATCAACAGGAACTGTTACTGCCAGAGTGTATGCTTTCTTTTCCAGAGTCAGGTCGTCTGTCGTTTTTTGATAGATGAATACTGGCTTGGCAACGCCGAAGTCGTAAGAAGCTGCAACAGAAACACCTTTTTTGGCGTTTGTGAACAGTTTTGCGTCTTGTGCATTGTCTTTCAGGTAGTTGAAGCCAACTTCCAGAGCGTCAACTTTGTAACCCAGGGTCAAACCCAGGGAACGGCCTGCAGAGTTATCACCAGCAGCTTCGCCGAAACCGTATTGTGCAGCAGCAGAGAAACCACTCAGGTTACCTGGTGTGTAGTAGAAAACGGAATTGCTTACGCGGCCTGTGGAGTTAGCATTAACGCCAGCAACAGTTGCAGAGCCACCAACGAAGTACAGTGCGCGAACGCCATTACCATTGTTGATCAGAGCGGAACCGAACGGATCGAAGTTGTCGAAGTATTTCAGAGTTGGAGACTTGTCACGGCCGAAATCAACTGCACCGAAATCGCCAGACAGACCAACTGTAGAACGACGACCAAAAGTACGGCCTTGATCGGATTCGCCTGTATCAACCTGAACGCCTTGCTCCAGAACGAAGTTTGCTTTCAAACCGCCGCCCAGATCTTCAACGCCTTTGAAGCCGATACGGGAACCTGCTTCTTGACCACTTTGGATCTTGTTGAAGCGACCAGCTGGAGTACCGTTGTCCAGGCTTTGGAAGCCAACGTCTACAACACCGTAGATAGTCACTGTAGATTGTGCGAAAGCCGCGCCAGAGAAAGCACCCATCAGAGCGAGTGCGAAGATTGATTTTTTCATTATCATGTATCCAAAAATGAATGTTAAGTTTTTACCAACATCATCAAGTACGGTAAAAACAGAAGCACAGGTGTTTTACAGCCTTGAATCAGCAAGAGATCCAATGACAAGCGGCACGATACCTGTGAAAAGTGACAACTTGATGAATTCGATGTGTTTAGAAAGCTACACTTTAATTAAGTTCGCAAAATAAAGACACGATGGATATCTTATTTGCATATGCGGAACGAATAGTACACAAAATCCAGAAAAGCTGCTGACACGCTTGATTTTGCACCATTGTTGCAAAGCATCAATTATATAGGGGCAGCAAAATGCATTTCAAGTAACTGACTCAAAATTTATTTACTTCTTAAAAAGTATTTAAATTTTGTTTGACTATTCGCAAATCAATCAGTCAATAGTTTCCCAGGCATTTTGTTGTTGCGCTGTCATCGCACGCCAATAAGCCCGGCCCGTGAACCACATGATGGCACCTATGCCGGCACACGCAAATTGACCTAATGCCAGCGTCAGAACAGAATGATCAAGAGCTGGCGCAACAATGCCGGCAATCACTGCACCCAATAGTGTCACCGTGGCCGACTGGCAGGAAGCAACGATGCCACGTATATTCGGGAACAAGTCCAGTACCAGCAGAGTCGCCCCAGGCGCCACCAGTGACATGCCAAAAGTATAGAAAAACAGGGGTGTCACCGACCACAGGAGTATAGGTGGAGAAAAATAATGGAAGATGACATTGAACAAGGATGCGCCAAGCAGAAAGCAAAAGCCTATGCTGACCTGTTTCCATACCGTCATTTTGCCTGCCAGGCGGTTGGCTGCCAGTGCGCCAAAAAAGATGCCGCCGACAGAGGGCACAAATTGCCAGCCAAACTGGTCCGGCCCCAGGTGCAAATGCTGGGTGATAAAGGCAGGTGCCGCTGACACATACAGGAAAAGACCGGCAAAATTAAAAGCAATAGTGCCAGCCTTCAAGTGAAACAGTGGAGACTTGAATACTTTTTTATAACTGACCCATAAAAATTCGGCGCTGAAAGGCTGGCGCTTGTCCATAGGCAGGGATTCAGGCAAACGCTTGTAGCAAGCCCACCACAAGACCACGGTATAGCCAAACAACAACAGAAAAATCGCCCGCCAGCTCAGGAAACTGACTATCCAGCCACCCAATATGGGCGCAATCGCCGGCGCGATAGAGAATATCATGGTGACAAGCGACAGCAGACGCTCAGCCGGGGCACCTGCATACAAGTCTCGGATAATGGCACGCCCCACTACCATGCCAGCCCCGGCAGACACGCCTTGCAGGATACGGAAGCCCCACAGGTAATGAATGCTGTGCACAGAAGCACAACCAAAGCTGGCCACGGCAAATACCGCCAGTGCCACCAGTATCACATTGCGCCTGCCAAATGCGTCTGACAAAGCGCCATGCCATAAGGTCATGACGGCAAAGGACAGCATATAAGCTGTCAGGGTCTGCTGTACTTCCAGTGCACTCGCATGCAGGGTAGCTTGGATATTGGGGAAAGCCGGGAGGTAAGTATCAATCGAGAACGGACCAAGCATGGCCAGGGCAGCCAGTAAGGTCGCCAGGCCAGCATTGCTGATCTTGGTTGCAGAGGACATGGGCAGATTCAGTGTTGCGCCTGATAGTCAGTACAACTATCAGGCATGGGACTACAAATTGGGGGGCTAAGAGACTGCAGCGATTACCAGGCTGAAGTTCAGATGCCCCCCATGCAAAGGTATTTCATTTCCAGGTATTCATCCATGCCATATTTGGAGCCTTCACGCCCCAGGCCGGATTGTTTGACGCCGCCAAACGGTGCTACTTCATTTGAGATCAGGCCGGTATTGATGCCTACCATGCCATATTCCAGTTTTTCAGCAACCCGCCAGACACGGCCTATGTCACGTGAATAAAAGTAGGATGCCAGGCCAAAGTCAGTGTTATTCGCGGCGGCAATGGCTTCTTCTTCAGTCTTGAACTTGACGACTGCGGCCACCGGGCCAAAGGTTTCTTCATTCATGATCAACATGCCAGATGTGACATTCGACAGCACGGTTGGTTCATAAAAAAGTTTGCCAGCTTCCAGCAATTTGCCGCCAGCCTGTAAGCTTGCACCTTGCTTGAGGGCATCGGCCACATGCTCTTCTACCTTGGCGACTGCCTGCGCATCGATCATCGGCCCCTGGTTGATGCCAGTGGCAAAACCATCGCCCACCTTGATCTTTTTAGCACCGGCTGACAATTTTTCAACAAAGGCATCGTAAATTGATTCATGCGCATAAAAGCGGTTGGTGCAGACGCAGGTCTGGCCGGAATTACGGAATTTTGATTGCAGCGCACCTTCGACGGCAGCATCCAGGTCAGCATCTTCAAACACGATGAACGGAGCATGGCCGCCCAGTTCCAGCGCCAGCTTTTTGACTGTCTGGGCAGATTGACGCATGAGGATGCGGCCTACCGGCGTTGAACCTGTGAAGGACAAGTGCCGTACAACCGGGCTGTCGCACAAGACTTTGCCAACAGCAATGGATTGCTCAGAGTCAGCCGTGACGATATTGATGATACCTGCCGGTATGCCTGCCCTGTGTGCCAGCTCTGCCATGGCCAGCGCAGACAAAGGCGTCTGCTCGGCAGGCTTGATGACGATGGAACAGCCCGCCGCCACCGCAGGTGCCACCTTACGGGTGATCATGGCGATAGGGAAATTCCATGGCGTGATGGAAGCGCAGACACCAATAGGCTGCTTCAGGACGACCATGCGCTTGTCGCTCCAGGTTGAGGCCATGACATCGCCAGATACGCGCTTGGCTTCTTCAGCAAACCATTCTATGAAGCTGGCACCGTAAATGACCTCACCCTTGGCCTCAGCCAGTGGCTTGCCCTGCTCTGCCGTCATGATGGCAGCCAGGTCGTCGGCATTCTCTATCATGAGGTCAAACCACTTGCGCATGAGCGTCGCACGTTCTTTGCCGGTTTTTGCGGCCCAGAGCGGGAAGGCCACTTGCGCGGCCTTGATGGCAGCCTCGGTATGGCTGGCTTCCAGATTAGGGACTGTACCCAGTATTGCCAGCGTGGAAGGATTATTCACTTCAAAACTGGCTGTGCCTGTGACCCACTCGCCATTGATGTAGGCCTGGTTGCGTAATAAGGACGGGTCTTTCAAATTCAGTTGTTTGGCGGTTGATTCCAGTGCCATGACTACATCTCCTTGCAAAATCTTGAAGTGAAGCCTCAAGCCTAAAGCAAAACGGCCAGGTCTGCTGAGACCTGGCCGTTTTTTCAGTAGCTTATTGCCATAGCATGAAAATTATTCAGCTATATCTTTGGGTTTGGCTTCTTCCCTGCGGTTAAAACCTGCCACCATGTCAAAGCGGAACAAACGGCATTCCAGCGCGCCATTGAAGAATGGGGTCTTGCGTGACTCTTTCAAACGCAACATCTTGGGCAAGCCCAGATCAGCGGTGAACAGGAACACACTCCAGCCAGCAAAGCGCTGCTTGAGTGTGGTACTGAAGGCACTGAAGAAATCCCTGGCCATATCATCTTCTTCCATCGTGCTGTCACCACGTACACCGATACGCTCACCGTAAGGCGGGTTGGTCAGCAAGATGCCTGGCTCTGTCGTTGGTGCCTTGATTTCCTGCGCTTCTATCTGCTTCAGTGGCACGTCAAAACGTATGCCCGCCTTGTTCAGGTTATTGCGTGTCATGACGATCATGTCGCCAGAAATGTCACTGCCAAAAATCGTTGGCTCTGCAGGCAGAGGGTGTGGTTTGGCGCTGGCCTTGATCTGTGCCCAGGCATCGGCATCGAACTGATGCATTTTTTCGAAGGCGAATTCACGCTTCAAGCCCGGTGGTATGCCTGCCAGGATTTGTGCAGCTTCAATGAGGATGGTGCCAGAACCGCACATGGGGTCAAACAAAGGTGTACCCGGCTTCCAGCCTGCGGTGCGCAGCAAGCCCGCTGCCAGATTCTCACGCAAGGGCGCGTCACCGGTTTCCAGACGCCAGCCGCGCTTGAACAAAGGCTCGCCAGAGATATCCAGATACACCGTGAAGTTACGTGCATCCATAAAACCGACGATGCGCATGTCAGGGTTCTTGGTATTGACCGACGGGCGCTGGGTGAACTGGTCGCGGAAACGGTCGCAGATCGCATCCTTGATTTTGAGCGTGGCAAAGTCCAGGCTCTTCAAAGGTGATTTGACTGCGGTGACATCGACACGGATAGTGTGGTGATAGCCAAACCAGTCTTCCCATGGCTGGGCCAGCACCAGGTCATAAATATCGTTTTCATTGGTATAGCCAGAGTGCGCCATACGCATCAGCACGCGCGAGGCTATGCGTGAATGCAGGTTGATACGCCAGCCATCATGCAGGCTACCTGAGCAATGCACGCCACCCGGCACCTGATTGTGGACAGCCATGGTTTTATCCAGGGCTGCAATTTCACCCAGCTCTTCAGCCAGGGCTATTTCCAGGCCACGTGGGCACGGGCAAAAATAAGAATAACGCGTCATAGGAGTACCCTTTATCCGTTAAAAAAACAATGGTGAAAATTCACCGCCGATTGCTGCCCTGGAGTTCTGCACTCCAGGCCAGCGGTGTTTTGATACCACGTCAAACCTAGAAAGGTTTGACGACTACCAATATCAATATCGCCAGCAACAATATCACCGGCACTTCATTAAACCAGCGGAACCAGACATGGCTGCGCTGGTTTACACCCTTCTCAAACTTTTTCAACAAGCTGCCACAGGCGTGGTGATAACCTATCAGCAAGATCACCAACGTCAGCTTGGCATGCAGCCAGCCATTACCCGGCCCCTTGCCTATGCCATAGCCTTGCCATAACCACAGGCCGAAGATCAATGCCAGCACTGCCAATACCGTCATGAAACGATACAGCTTGCGCGCCATCAGTAACAGACGCTCTGTCGTCGGCGGATGGTTTTCCATCGCCAGATTAACCAGGATGCGTGGCATATAAAACAGGCCAGCGAACCAGGAAGTGACAAACAGGATGTGGAAAACTTTAACCCAGAGCATGGCTTACTTTCTTTATTAGGCCTTCTTTAATAAATATTCAATTAGGACTTACGCAAAATTGTCCCAGCAAGGTTATCACCAAGGAAGCCTCCCTTGTAAGGGAGGCTCGATCCGTCGGCAGACAATGTATTGTCTGAAACCCCGACTACACCGCAACGACGAAGACAGTACTTTAGTACGGCTAGGAGCTGCAACGCAGCTGGGGCGGTTTTGCGTAAGTCCTAGCAATATTATTGACGTACTTCACCGTGACCAAAAACCACATACTTCATCGAAGTCAGCCCCTCCAGCCCTACCGGGCCGCGTGCATGCAGCTTGTCATTCGAGATGCCGATCTCTGCACCCAGGCCATATTCAAAACCGTCAGCAAAGCGGGTGGAGGCATTCACCATCACCGAGGCGGAATCAACTTCGCGCAAGAAACGCAGGGCGCGGCTATAGTCTTCTGTGATGATGGATTCTGTATGCTTGGATGAATAATCATTGATATGCGTGATGGCTTCATCCAGATCAGCCACTACTTTTATTGCCAGAATAGGTGCCAGGTATTCAGTGCTCCAGTCTTCTTCTGTTGCTTTCGCCAGATGCGAATAGCCTGCCAGTATCGCAGTGGCGGCTTCATCGCAACGCAATTCTACCTGTTTGCCTGCATACAGCTCAGCCAGTGGGGGCAAGACCTGGGCCGCGACGCCTTGCGCGACCAGCAAAGTCTCCATCGTGTTGCAGGTGCCGTAGCGGTGGCACTTGGCATTGAATGCCACATCCACTGCTTTTTTGAGGTCAGCCTTGTCATCGATATACACGTGACAGATGCCATCGAGATGCTTGATCATGGGCACTGTCGCCTCTTGCATCAGACGCGCAATCAGGCCTTTGCCGCCACGCGGGACGATGACATCAACATACTGCGGCATGGTGATCAGTTCACCAACGGCAGCGCGGTCTGTGGTCTCAACGATCTGTACAGCATCGGCAGGCAAACTGGCACCAGCCAGGCCTTCCTTGACCAGTTTCGCCAGGGCCTGATTGCAATGGATGGCTTCAGAACCGCCGCGCAAGATGGTGGCGTTGCCACTCTTGATGCACAGGCCGGCGGCATCTACCGTCACATTTGGGCGTGCTTCGTAAATAATGCCGATGACGCCCAGCGGCACGCGCATTTGCCCTACCTGTATGCCGGTGGGGCGGTATTTCATGTTCGAGATTTCACCGATAGGGTCAGCCAGGCTAACGATCTGTTCCAGGCCTTCGGCCATGGTGGCAATCGCCTTATCTGACAAGGTCAGCCTGTCGAGCATCGCGGCTTCCATGCCTGCTGCTTTGGCTGCGGCCAGGTCCAGCTCATTGGCGGCGCGCAAAGCGGCAGCCTCACGCCTGATGGCGGCAGCGATCAGGGACAGGGCCTTGTTCTTGGCGGCGGTGTCGGCTTTGGCCATGGCGCGCGATGCTGCGCGGGCACGGATGCCGAGGTCATTCATGTAGTGCTTGATATCCATATCGTCATTCAGAGGACATTTAGTCCTCATATTCGTTGATCAGCCACCAGCAAGGTGGCGAGGGAATTCAATTTCCGGTTTGATAAACCGCTAAATCAGGTGCTGGCACAATTGCGATTAAGCCGCTTTTGCCACTCTCAAACCCAATTGCAACAAGGCATCCCAGGGATCACCTGCAAATGCCTTCGCTCGTAAACCTTTTACCATCTTATCGACTTGCGATGCCTCTTGCAGCGCAGCCCGCAAATTTGCCAGGCTGACACGGCGCAGGGCGGGGTCCATGAGTTTTTCCCGCGGGCCCCAGATGCGGTATTCTTTCAGCAGGGCTGACAAGGGCCTGCCCTGTGCCATGCCAGACTTCAGTTTCAGCAAGGTGCGTATCTCTTCTGCCATGGCCCACAAGACCAGTGGCAGTGCTTCGCCCTCACCTTTCAAGCCATTCAGCATACGCACCAGTCTGGCGACATCACCGGCCAACATGGCTTCATTGAGTTTGAAGACATCATAGCGCGCGACATTCAGCACGGCATCATGGATTTGCTCAAAACTCAGTTTGCCTGCCGGGTGCAGCAAGGCCAGCTTCTGGATTTCCTGATGGGCTGCCAGTAAATTACCCTCTACCCTGTCGGCAATGAAATCCAGGCTTTGCCGGTCTGCGCTTTGTTGTTGCAAGGACAGGCGCATACTGATCCAGCCCGGCAATTGATTGCGCTCTACCAGCGGGATGTCGATATATACCGCGGCTTGCTGCAAGCTGCCTACCCAGGCAGCTTTTTGCGTGGCCCAGTCCAGCTTGGGCAAGGTGATCAGCGTCAGGTTATCGGGCGACAGATTCGCCACATAATCCTGCAGGGCCTGTCCACCGTCCTTGCCCGGCTTGCCAGTAGGGATGCGCAAGTCGATGAGTTTTTTATCACCAAACAGGGATTGCGACTGATTTGCTGCCAGCAAGGCACCCCATTTGAAACTGCGTTCCACCGTCAGGATTTCGCGCTCGTAAAAACCTTGCGATTTTGCCGCACGACGTATCTTGTCTGCCGCTTCCAGCGCCAGCAAATGCTCATCACTGGTGATCACATATAGTGGCGCCAGTGTTTTCGCCAGATGGCCATCAAGGGCATCGAAGCGTAATTGCATATCAGTCGTCCATCTTTACAACAGCCAGCCTGCGCATGATTTGCTGCACCAGGTCACTTTGCATATCGCGGTACAGCAAGACTTCTTCTGCCTCTTTCGCCAGTACTTGCGATTCATTAAAGGTGATATTGCGCTTCAACTGCAGATCTACCGGTTCCAGATATTCCTTGCCTACATTATTGCGGACACGGAAGCGGAAGTTATAAATCAGATTATATTCACGCACGCGACCCTGGCTGTTCAGCGACAGGATTTGTTTTTCGCGTGTTTCACTCAATACTTCGAGTACCACTTGCGCGTCCTTGGCCTCAGACATGATCTGGGTCTGGCCATTGGCACGGATATGGCGGCGCAATTCACCACCGAGGGCCGAGCTTTCTGGCATGCCGATATAAATACTTTTAAACGGCAAGGCAACCGGGCCGCGCAGGGCGAAACCACAGGCCGACAACAACATGATGGACATGATGGCTGCCAGCCATTGCAGACGCTTTACATAGTTTGCTTGCATGCGGTTTTCCCTGTTACTGGTATATCTGTTAAACAATCAGGCGACGATATTCACCAGCTTGCCAGGCACGATGATGATTTTCTTGGCGGCACCTTCCATGAACTTCTGTACGCTTTCATTGGCCAGGGCAGTCGCTTCTATGGTGGCCTTGTCGGCATCCTTGGCGACCTTGATACTCCCCCGCAGTTTGCCATTGACTTGCACCATGAGCTCTATTTCATCCTGCACCAAGGCAGCTTCATCGACCAGCGGCCAAGGCGCATCAATGATTTCACCGAGCTCTGTCGCCAGACCCAGTTCTTGCCACAGGGCATGGGTGATATGCGGGCATACCGGATACAGGCCACGCAGCAAGATGCTGAAGGCTTCGCGCAGGGCTGCAGCACTGCCTTCGGCTTCTGACTTGAAGGACTCTATGGTATTGAGCAACTTCATCGCGCCAGAGACGACTGTGTTGTATTGCAGCCTATCGTAATCGGCATCAATCTGCTTCAGCGTCAGATGTACTTCACGGCGCAAGGCTTTGACATCATTGGCATACGCCGCAGGCACAGCAGTACCAGAAGCAATCGTACCAGACAGTTTCAAGGCAGAAGCCCACAGGCGGCGCAGGTAACGTGAAGCACCTTCTACACCGCTGTTACTCCATGCCGCACTTTGATCTGGGGGACCGGCAAACATGGTGAACAGACGTGCGGTATCAGCACCGAACTGTTCGATAATGTCTTTCGGTTCCACCACATTGTTCTTGGACTTGGACATTTTTTCTATGCCGCCCATTTGCACAGGCTGGCCATCGCTCTTCAGCGAAGCAGAAATGGGACGTCCCTTGTCATCATGCTGGACTTCGATTTCATTCGGATAGAACCAGATTTTCTTGCCAGTCTCATCTTCACGGTAGAAGGATTCATTGAGCAACATGCCCTGGGTGAACAGGTTCTTGAAAGGCTCGTCTATCTTGACCAGGCCCAGATCACGCATGGCCTTGGTCCAGAAACGTGCGTACAGCAAATGCAAGACCGCATGTTCGACACCGCCGATGTACTGGTCCATCGCCATCCAGTAATCATTGCGGCCATCCACCATGGTTGTCGCATCAGGGCAGGTATAACGCATGAAATACCAACTGGAATCAACGAAGGTGTCCATCGTGTCGGTTTCACGGTGTGCCGGGCTGCCGCATTTAGGGCAAGGCACATTCAGGAAATCTTCACGGTGTTTTAATGGATTGCCAGAACCATCAGGGATGCAGTCGGTAGGCAATACCACTGGCAAATCTTCATAAGGCACAGGCACATCACCACAACTGTCGCAGTGGATGATAGGAATAGGTGTACCCCAGTAACGTTGACGGGAAATACCCCAGTCACGCAAGCGCCAGGTGGTTTTCTTTTCGCCGAGTTCTTTGGCAATCAGGTCATTTGCCACGGCATCAACCGTGGCCTTGAAAGTCAGACCATCATATTTGCCGGAGTTAACAGTAAGGCCACGCTGCTTGTCGCCATAAGATTCTGCCCAGGCATCCGTCGTGAAGCTTTCGCCTTCAATCGCCACGACTTGCTTGATAGCGATATTGTATTTTTTCGCGAACGCGAAATCGCGTTCATCATGCGCAGGCACACCCATGACCGCGCCATCGCCATACGTCATCAAGACATAATTACCAACCCAGACTTCGACCTGTTCGCCTGTAAGTGGATGGGTAACGAAGAGGCCAGTAGGCATGCCCTCTTTTTCCTTGGTCGCCATTTCAGCTTCTGTGGTGCCACCAGCTTTACATACTTCAATGAAGGCTGCCAGTGCGGCATTGTTCTTTGCTGCCAGCGTAGCGATAGGATGCTCTGCCGCTACTGCGCAGAAAGTCACGCCCATGATGGTGTCAGCGCGGGTAGTAAATACATACAGCTTGCCGTCTTGTACCAGTGCGCCAGTTTCGTCAGCGATCTGGTGTGGGAAAGCAAAGCGCACGCCTTCGCTCTTGCCTATCCAGTTACGCTGCATGGTACGTACCTGCTCAGGCCAGCCATCAAGATCATCGATGCTGTTCAGCAGTTCGTCTGCGTACTGGGTGATACCGAAGTAGTAGCCAGGGATTTCGCGTTTTTCTACCAGGGCGCCGGAGCGCCAGCCACGGCCATCGATAACCTGCTCATTCGCCAGCACGGTTTGATCAATTGGGTCCCAGTTCACAACCTGGGTTTTTTTGTAAGCCACGCCTTTTTCCAGCATCTTCAGGAACAGCCACTGGTTCCAGCGATAGTAATCAGGGTCGCAAGTCGCGACTTCACGCGTCCAGTCAAATGCCAGGCCCAGGGGCTGCATTTGTGACTTCATGTCTTCGATATTCGCGTAAGTCCATTCTGCTGGCGATTTTTTGTAGGCAATCGCCGCATTTTCTGCCGGCAGACCAAATGCATCCCAACCCATGGGCATAAGGACGTTATAGCCCTTCATACGCAGCTGGCGTGCCAGCATGTCGTTGATCGTGTAATTGCGCACGTGGCCCATGTGCAGCTTGCCCGATGGGTAAGGCAGCATGGAGCAAGCGTAGTACTTGCCTTTTGGGAAACGTGGATTGTTTTCTACTGCCTTATAGGCATCGATCTTTTTCCAATGGGATTGCGCCGATTGTTCGACGTCAGAGGGCGTGTATTTTTCTTGCATGGCGTAAGCAGAAGTAGATGCGAAAATGACTCAGAACCTTTGATTATAACTGGTTCAGGCACATTATTGAGGAAAGCCTGATGGGCAAAGGCTCCTGGAGGCGTTTTACAGAGTGTAGCGCGGTTTTGTACTGACTGAACCGTGACAATTACGGTTTTTTGGCTTGTTTGCTGTCGGTTACGAAAGAAATCCTAGCCAGCCCTTGCGTCTGGGCTGCCGCCATCACCTGGGCGATAATTTCATAACGGGTGGCCTTATCGGCCCGCAACTGGATTTCTGTCTGCTTGTTCTTTTTCGCCAGCAGAGCCAGCCTGGATTCCAGGTCAGCCATGGCCAGGACTTGTTTATCCCAGTAAAGAATGCCATCAGCATCAAAGGAAATACGCACAGACTCAGCCTGCTCGGCCACCGGCGCTGATTGCGCCTGCGGCAAATCCAGCTTGATCGCATGCGTCATGAAAGGGGCAGCGATGATAAAGATGACCAGCAAAACCAGCATCACGTCGACCATGGGCGTGACATTGATGTCCGCCATGGAAGTCAGGGGACGTGATGAGGACTCGCGCGGCGTATGAAATTGACCGAATGTCATCTTTTAATTTTGGGGGCGGTTTTTTGTTTTTAATTTAAGACTTGTTCATGTGGGCATGCAAGTCAAAGGCAAAACCATCCAGCTCAGCCAGGGTAATGCGGTTAATCCGGTTGAAAGCGTTATAAGCCAGCACGGCAGGTATCGCCACCAGCAAACCCAGCGCAGTCATGATCAGGGCTTCGCCCACTGGCCCTGCCAACTGGTCGATTTGCACCACGCCGTTGGATGAAATGGCGGTCAAGGCGCGATAAATGCCCCAGACTGTGCCCAGCAAACCGACAAAAGGAGCAGTGGCGCCGACTGAGGCGAGAAAGCTCAAACCAGTTTCCAGCCTGACCGTCAGGCCCTGCAATTCCTGGCGCAGGCTGCGCGTCAGTATTTCGCTCAAACCTGCATTGGCAGACAAGGTGGCGCTGCGTTGTGCCGTGTCACTGGCGGCATGTGCAGCATCTGCCAGGGTGATGAATATTTTGGACTGATCAGTTTGGCGCAGCGACGACAATGCATCTGCCAGACTGGGCGCACGCCAGAAGGCGCGCAAGCCTGGGGCTGCTTTACGGATACGCCAGAAGGTCCAGCCCTTCATCAGTATTAATGTCCAGCTGAGTACTGACATCAACAATAATAACCAGCCAACCAGATGACCCAGTGCGTCAGCCTGTTCCCAATAATGTGCGATTGCAGAATTCATGTAGAAGTCACACGTGCTATTACAGACTGATTAACGGAAACCCAGGACATCGTACATATCATACAAGCCTGTAGATTTGCCTTGCAGGAAACGTGCTGCACGCAGGCTACCATGCGCATAAGTCACACGGCTGGAAGACTTGTGGCTGATTTCGACACGTTCACCTATGCCGGCAAACAAGACCGTGTGATCACCAACAATGTCACCACCACGGATAGTGGCAAAACCGATGGAAGACGGGTCGCGCTCACCTGTCACACCTTCACGGGCAAACACGCCCACTTCATTGAGGTCACGGCCCAGTGCATCGGCGATGACTTCGCCCATCTTGAGGGCTGTGCCTGAAGGGGCATCGACCTTGAAGCGGTGATGGGCTTCGACGATTTCGATGTCATAGCCTTCAGCAAAGCTCTTGGCTGCCATCTCCAGGAGCTTCATCGTGACATTCACGCCTACACTCATGTTCGGCGCAAACATGATGGCGGTTTTCTCTGCGGCAGCGGCAATCGCTGCCTTGCCAGCGTCATCAAAGCCCGTGGTGCCGATAATCATCTTGATACCATGGGCAGCGCAATATTCGAGATGCTTGAGGGTACCTTCAGGGCGGGTGAAATCGATCAGGTAGTCGGCATTTGCCAGGCCGGTCGCCAGGTCAGCAGTAATATTCACGCCGCAAGGCTTGCCCAGACTGGCCGCGGCATCCGTACCCAGGGCTGGTGAGGCAGGCACGTCCAGCGCGCCAACCAGGACCATATCACCGGCATTACTGATTGCTTCGACCAGCATTTTTCCCATACGGCCAGAAGCCCCGGCCACGGCAATTTTAAGTGCAGTCATAACAGCTTATTTCTCTTTTTTCTTCGGTGCATCGGTCTCTATCACCGATTGCACGCGGTTCAGGCCCAAAGCGGATTCGGTAATACGTGCCAGATATTCTTTTTCAGTCGGCAAATTGCCGCCTTCAAATTTTGCTACCGTACCATCCTTGAAAAACACCGACACGCGGCTGGTGATACGTTCACCATTTGGCTTGGTCAGGCGGAAAGGATAATCCCAGCGGTCTTCATGAAACATATCGGTCAGCAAGGCTGTACCAAGGATAAAACGCACCTGCTCACGTGTCATACCTTCTTTTAACTGTGCCACCATTTCCTGGGAAACGAAGTTACCTTGCTGTATGGGAACGCGGTAAGGTGAAATAAAGGCCAGCACCTTGCCAAAACCGGTAGGCTCGACCACTTGCGCGCCATTTGCATCACTAGGGGTGCCTGATGTTGCATATACTGAAGTCCTGTCAGCCGAAGACAGCAAGGGAATAGGTGATGAACATGCCGTCAAAGAAGCCAGCACGACCAGACCCGCTACACGGCTCATCTTGTTCCGCATTAATCCTGAAAACAACAGTTGCATAGATAACCTCTTAATTGAGCAACAAGCCCTAAAACCCGATATCATAAAGCAGATAGCAATTTTTTGATCGAAAACATGACAAACAGCACCTCCAACCTCAAGGCCAGCGGTCTGAAAGCCACTCTGCCCCGACTGAAAATCCTGGAAATCTTCCAGAGCAGCCCGGTTCGTCATCTGACAGCAGAAGATGTGTATAAGATCCTGCTGAACGAAAATATGGATGTCGGTTTGGCAACTGTATACCGCGTACTGACCCAATTTGAACAGGCTGGCCTGTTAAACCGTAATCATTTTGAGACTGGTAAAGCCATTTTCGAATTGAATGAGGGCTCACACCATGACCATCTGGTCTGTCTCGATTGTGGCCGCGTAGAAGAATTTTTTGACGAAGAGATAGAACAACGCCAGCAAACTGTCGCTCTGGAGCGTGGTTTCAAGATTGCCGAGCATGCACTGGCGATTTATGGCAACTGCACCAAGACCAATTGCGAACACAAGGCTTAACCCAGCCCCCCAACTTTAAGCCTGGCAAGCGCACCGGGCCATAGCTGCCCTGTGCGCTCCAGCTTATTTGTTGATCTTGGCGACTACAGCCTCGACAGTTCCTATGATTTTTTGCGCATTGAATGGCTTGAGGATATAGCCATGTATGCCTGTTTTGACTACCTCGGTAATCGTTTCCTGATCCTTATTGGCTGTCACCATGAGCACCCTTGCGTCTGGCAGCAGTTCCCTGATACGTGGCAGGATTTCAGTGCCACTGATCTTGGGCATGACGATATCCAGCAAGATCAAATCTGGCTTCAACTTCAAAGCAAGTTCCAAACCACTGCCGCCGTCAGTTGCTTCACCAACAACATGATACCCCTCGCTCCTCAGGATGACCCTGAGTACCTCGCGGGTTACGTCATTGTCATCAATTAACAAAATCTTTGCGTTTTTCTTTTCCATAGCAACCCTGCTCCGGATGAATGTGTGCCACCCTGCTTCGCCAGTGCATACCCAGTCTTATTGACTTAAGGCATTAGATAATAATTTTGACGTGATGTCCACGATCGGTATCACTCTCTCATACGCCATACGTGTAGGCCCAATTACGCCCAGGGTTCCAACTATCTTGCCATTCACTTCATAAGGGGCAGTGACTATGCTCATTTCCTCCATAGGTACCAGTTGCGAATCGCCACCTATAAAAATCTGCACACCTGTTGCCTTGCTGGATACATCCAGTAGCTGCATGAGACTGTTTTTTTGTTCAAACATGTCAAACAATTTGCGCAATGAACCCATATTTGATGACAGGTCTTGCACATTCAGCAAATTGCGCTCACCAGAGATGACGACTTCATCATTATCTTCATCCATGGCATTGCTACCGGCTTCAACAGCGGCTTGCATAAGCCTGGTCATGTCATTCTGCAGTTGCCTCAACTCACTATTGATACGCGAACGCGCATCGGTAAAGCTCAAACCACCGAAATTCTGGTTCAGGTAATTGGCGGCCTGCACCAATTGTGTCGGCGTGTAGTCGACATCCGTCAACAAAAGGCGGTTATGGACTTCGCCACCCGGTGTGACGACCACAAGCAAGATGCGTTTTTCAGACAAACGCAAAAATTCAACCTGCTGAAAAATCGACTCTGTGCGTGGTGTCATGACGACACCGGCAAATTGTGACAGGGACGACAATATCTGCGCCGCATTGGTAATCAGTTTTTGTGGCGACTGCGCATTCATATTCGATTGCAAGCTGGATTGCAGACGTGTATCCATGCCCGCAGCATTGATATCTTGCACTGTAAGCAATTTATCAACGAAGACCCGGTAGCCTCTGGGGTAGGAATACGGCCAGCGGAAGTATGCGGGCTGGCAACAAAACCCATTTCTTCCAGGTCAGCCATGACATTGCGTATCGTTGCCGGGGACAATTCCAGGCCGGATATTTTTGACAAGGCGCGGGAACCCACAGGCTGGCCATCAGCGATATAACGCTCGACCAGGGCTTTTAATAAAGTTTGTGCGCGGATATCTAGTTGCATGATTTCATTTTATGCGTTCATGACTGACATGAACATAGAAAAATTCATAGCCATAGAGTCAGGTCATGCAGATTGGCAAATTCTGCATCCGGCTTGATATGCAGATGGCGCTCATCTTCAATTTTTAAACCCTGGCGGTTCATCCAGCCGCCTTTTAATCCCGCTTGTTGCGCACCTTGCACATCCAGCAATAAATCATCACCTACATATAATACTTCTGCAGGTTCCAGGCCCAGTTCCTGGCAAGCGGCCAGGAATATCCTGGGATCAGGCTTGGCACAGCCAAAACGAAAGGCGGCGATAGATACCTTGAAGTGATGTGCCAGACCTATCGCCTGTAAATCGGCAAACCCATTCGAGACAGTGCCCAGCAGCAGTTTTTCCTGCAGAGCCTGTAAAGCCGGTTTTACATCGCTATACAAATCAACTTTGTTCCTGGCGTCGGCAAAAACGGCCATGGCCTGGTCAGCCTTCCCGGCTTCCACACCATGTTCATCAAAAACCTGTTTCAACAAGGTATGACGCAGGGCCCATAAATCGTACTGAAAACGCTGGTCGCTCGCTACCAGCAAATTCCTGCGCTCACGCAATTTTTCCACATTGTAATTTTGCGCCACAAGAGGTGCGTGTTCATGCATCCATTGTTGCAAAACGGATTCAGCATGACGAATAACCGGTGCAACCGGCCACAAAGTATCATCGAGGTCCAGCAAAACTGCTTTAATTGCCATAAAGAGCACTCATTCCATTCATAGATGCCCTAATTATGTTCTAATCTCAGGCATCATGTCACCCTACCTTTGTTTATGACAGTACAGGCCAAAACCATTGCACTTGTTGGAAAATCGAATGCGACAGGCATTGCTGACTCGATTAAGGAACTGGCCAATTTTCTCGCAAGCGCGGGACATCGTGTCGTCATCGAGGCAGAAACCGCGCAATACCTGCAATTAAGCGAATTCAGCAGCATGCCCGTCCCTGAGATAGGTAAACTGGCCGACGTCGCCATCGTCGTTGGCGGCGATGGCACCATGCTGGGGATAGCACGGCAACTGGCTCCCTACAATATTCCCCTGATAGGCATCAACCAGGGCAGGCTGGGTTTCATCACCGATATCGCGCTTGACCGCATGATCCCTGTCATCACAGAAATGCTGGATGGCAAATATGTGTCTGAGCGCCGCAGCCTGTTGCAGGCCATCGTGACGCGCGATGGTAACCAGATATTCAGCGGCGTGGCTTTCAATGACATCGTGGTCTCACGTGGTGCGGGTTCAGGCATGGTGGAATTGCGGGTAGAGGTAGATGGGCACTTCATGTACAACCAGCGCTCGGACGGTCTCATAGTCTCGACACCGACAGGCTCGACAGCCTATGCGCTGTCTGCCGGCGGCCCCCTGCTGCACCCCAGCCTGTCAGGCATTGCGATGGTGCCAATTGCGCCGCATGCCTTGTCGAACCGCCCTATCGTACTGCCAGACAGTAGCGAAATCGTCATCACCATCGTAGCCGGACGCGATATCAGCCTGAACTTTGACATGCAAAATTTTGCCAGC
This sequence comes from Undibacterium sp. YM2, assembly GCF_009937975.1. Lineage (NCBI taxonomy): Bacteria > Pseudomonadati > Pseudomonadota > Betaproteobacteria > Burkholderiales > Oxalobacteraceae > Undibacterium > Undibacterium sp. YM2. The sequence goes on along the minus strand of NZ_AP018441.1, from coordinate 941,633 downwards.
CTGCAGCATCAGGACAGGATTATCGTGAACCGTTCTGCCCATACGGTGACCTTCCTGCACCCTCCTGGCTGGAATTATTACAACACCTTGCGCGAGAAATTGCACTGGAATGAATATCCATCGGTAGAGGGTGCGCTGAATTAATTTTTTCGCCCACTCTTACGAACACAGAAGTCACAGGCTGTTGCTAGAATAGCGATTTCGCTATGCTGGCTGGTACTTTCCGGCACCATTTTCTTAACAAATTCCTTCATGTCTGCCCATTATGTTGCGCACGCTTGCCATACGAGATTTTGTCATTGTTGATACGCTGGAGCTGGAGTTTTCTTCAGGCTTCAGTGTGCTGACCGGTGAAACCGGTGCGGGTAAGTCCATCCTGATCGATGCCCTGACCCTGGCCCTCGGTGGCCGGGGTGATGCCAGCATGGTGCGCGAATCTGCCAGTAAAACGGATATCAGTGCAGAATTTGCCGTCAATGAAACACTCGCCGCCTGGCTCAAAGAACATGAATTCTTTGACCAGGATCAACCGCTGATCTTGCGTCGTACCATCGATAATGCAGGCCGTTCCAAGGCCTGGATCAATGGCATCACCGCCACTGCAGGGCAATTGCGCGAGATAGGCGACATGCTGGTGGATATCCACGGGCAGCATGCGCACCAATCCTTGTTGAAAACCGAAGCACAGCGCGACTTGCTGGACATGCAAGGTGGCTTGCAAGAGCAAGTCGCAGAAGTTGGCTTGCGCTACCGTGCCTGGCGCAATATCAGCAAGCAACGCGAAGAATTTGAAACCAATGCCAAGAGTGTCTTGCAAGAACGCGAGCGTCTGGAATGGCAGGTCGGCGAACTGGATAAATTGCAGATCAAGCCCGGTGAATGGGAAAGCATCAGCCAGGAGCACAGCCGCCTGGCGCACGCCGCCAGCCTGCTCGAAGGTGCGCAGGAAGCAGCAGCATTGATATCGGAATCCGAACATCCGGTCCTGTCACAGTTGAGTGCCATACAGCAAAAACTCTTGAAACTGCTCGATTATGATGCCGCACTCAAGCCTGTCACCGATGCGCTGGAATCTGCCTGCATCAATTTGCAGGAAACCACCTACGCAATCAACGACTACCTGAGCCGCACAGAACTCGACCCAGCCCGTCTGCGCGAAGTCGAAAACCGCGTGGAAGCGATACACACTACAGCAAGACGCTTTCACGTTGCACCTGAAAAATTGCACGAAGAATTTGCCACGCTATCAGCCCAGTTGGCACAGCTATCCAATGCGACTGACATGGACGCCCTGAAAGCACAGGAAGAAAAAGCCAGGCTGGCTTATCAGCAAACTGCAGAAAAACTCAGCAAGGCCAGACAAAAAGTTGCCAAAGACCTGGGCGCCGCAGTCACCACGGCAATGCAAGACCTGAGCATGGGTGGAGGCAGCTTCTCTGTTGCACTCAATCCTGTGGAACCAGCTGCCTATGGCCTGGAGCAAGTGGAATTTCTGGTCGCAGGTCATGCCGGAGTGCAGGCAAGGCCGCTGGCCAAAGTGGCATCTGGTGGTGAGCTCGCGCGTATCTCGCTGGCGATTTCTGTCATCACCTCTTGTGCTACAGCCACCCCTACCCTCATATTTGACGAAGTTGATAGTGGCATAGGTGGTGGCGTGGCGGAAGTGGTTGGGCGCTTGCTGAAACGCCTGGGCCAGGACCGGCAAGTCTTGTGCGTTACGCACTTGCCACAAGTGGCCAGCCAGGCTAACCAGCACTTCCAGGTCAGCAAGGCCAACCAGAACGGCAAAACCGTTTCACAGATAGAAGCACTCGATAATAAACAAAGAGTGGAAGAAATCGCCCGCATGCTGGGCGGCATAGAAATTACCGCGACTACGCGCAAACACGCCAGAGAATTACTGGCATCTTAATAAAAAAAATACATCATGCGCTTCCTTAAAGAACCTGAATATTCACACGGCAAAATCGCCAAGACAGCCGTGGTGCTGATCAACCTCGGCACACCAGATGCGCCGACGACATCGGCCGTGCGCCGCTATCTCAAACAATTTTTATGGGACCGGCGGGTGGTTGAAGTACCGCGCCCTATCTGGTGGCTGCTCTTGCATGGAATTATCCTGCCCTTCCGTTCTGGCCAGTCAGCAAAGAAATACGCATCGATCTGGACCAGGGATGGCTCGCCACTGAAGATACATACGCAAAAACAGGCGGCATTGCTGAAAGGTTATCTGGGTGAACGTGGACATGAAGTGCAGGTTGCCTATGCCATGCGTTATGGCTCGCCGCCCATCCCGGATGTCTTGCAAAAACTCAAGGAAGAAGGCTGTGAACGCATATTGATACTGCCAGCCTATCCACAATATTCTGCCACCACGACTGCCTCCAATTTTGACGCTGTGGCCCAGCATTACCAGCAAGTCAGGAACATGCCTGAACTGCGCTTCGTCAAGAATTATCATGACCATGAAGGTTATATACAGGCTTTGCGCGTGTCGGTCATGGATCACTGGCAGAGCCATGGTCGCCCGGACAAACTGGTCATGAGTTTCCATGGTTTGCCAAAAGCATTTTTATTGCGCGGTGATGCCTATCATTGCGAATGCTATAAAACAGCAAGGCTGCTCGCAGAAAAACTGGGGCTGGGCAAAGATGATTATGTCGTTACTTTCCAGTCACGTCTGGGCCGGGCAGAATGGCTGCAGCCTTACACGGCACCTACCGTGGCAAAGCTAGCCAAAGAAGGCGTTAAACGCATAGATGTGATTTGCCCTGGCTTTATCGCTGACTGCCTGGAAACCCTGGAAGAAATCGCCATGGAAGTGAAGACCGATTTTCTTAAAGCAGGTGGTAAGGAATTCAACTACATCCCCTGCCTGAATGAATCACCGGCATGGATGCGCGGTCTGGCTGAAATTGCTGAGCAACATCTGATAGGCTGGCCTACCATGATCACTGCCAGCGTGCGTGAACAACAAAAACAGCAAGCCCTGATCAGCCGCGCAGAAGCCAAACGCATGGGTGGCGAGCCCTGAGGCAGCAATGGCAAAAACTTATTTTATCGGCGATATACAAGGCTGTGCCGACCAGTTACAAAGCCTGCTCAACAAAATAGAGCAGACAGAACCAGATGCGCAATATTTGTTTGCAGGTGACCTCGTCAATCGCGGTCCCAAATCGCTGGCCAGCCTGCGCCTGATACGTGATTTGCAAATCGCTGGCCGGGCAGAATCCGTACTCGGCAACCATGACCTGCATTTGCTGGCTGTTGCCAATGGCATACGCAAAGCAAGCCGCAGCGACACCCTCGACGACATACTGCAAGCACCAGACCGTGAAGAATTGCTGGAATGGTTGCGGCACAGACCGATGGCGATTTTGCAACGCCAGCATTTGCTGGTGCATGCAGGCATCTTCCCGCAATGGTCAGCAAAGCAAACCATGAAGCTGGCGCATGAAGTCGAAACACAGCTACGCGGTAAAGACTGGCTGGATTTATTACGCAATATGTATGGCAACACCCCGGCGCAATGGCAGGATGATTTGCAAGGCTATGACAGATTACGCTGCATCATCAACGCACTCACACGCATGCGTTTTTGCAGTGCAGATGGCGTCATGGACTTTGACAGCAAGGATGGCCTGGACAGCGCACCGCAAGGCTTTGCCCCCTGGTTTGACCTGTCACGTGACAGTGAAAAAACCGCCGTGGTATTTGGTCACTGGTCCACCCTGGGCCTGGTCTTGCGTGACAATCTGATCAGCCTGGATACCGGCTGCATCTGGGGTGGTAAACTGACTGCCGTAGCGCTGGAAGACAGGCAAGTCGTACAGATAGATTGTCCGCAGCAGCAAAAACCGGGTTAAGCCTTACTCGCTTATTCCCAGTTCTTTCATCACCGCCGCACGCGCAACTTGCGCTACTTCTCTGCGGTGCGCACCTTCGGTGGGTATCGCAGGCAGGCGCACCAGTTCCGCCGTCATGCGCGGCGCGAGCAGGATGACCCGCATGCTTTCTACAAAAGTCATGTCACCGATAAAGTCAGCCGCCGCATGGAACTGCCCCTGCGCATCAAGGTAGCGCACAACAAAGGGTTGCACAGGTACATGTGCTTCTATTGCCGCTTCAAACAGGTTCGCGTGAAAAGACAGCAGATTGCCTTGTGCTGCTGTTGTACCCTCGGGAAAAAAAGCAATGCGCTTGCCAGCTTCTATCTGATGTACCAGGCCTTCGTAAATACGGCGCACGTCACGCTGCCTGCCGCGTACCAGAAAAATTGTACCAGCCTTTTCACATAACCAGCCCAGCAAAGGCCAGTTGCGGATGTCAGACTTGGCGACGAAGTGGCAAGGATGCAGGGTATTGATGACAAAAATATCCAGCCATGACACATGATTCGAAACGATCATCGCCGACGGATTCACCGCCCCCTCGCTTTTATCCTTGAAAGCCACATCCACAGTGCAGATGGCCAGTAATTTTACCGACCAGCGGCGTACCAGATAGTCACGCCTGGCATCAGAAGAAAACGGAAAAATCAATGCACAAGTCAGCAGACCTGCCGTGAGATGGAGAAATATCCGGAAAAAATGCCAAACGATCATACTGACTCACAAAAATACTCACGTAGAGTAACAATTAAAAATAGCCAAGCTGAATAAACAAAAGCGGGAGTAAGGCTTCCCTGCCTTTACTCCCACTCATCCCACTCAATCAAACGAATTTCTCACTGAGCAGTTTGGACACTACCTCAGCCTGCTTCAGGCACGCAGCCTTGCCACTTCCTCTTTGGCACCTTCATCAATCAAGACGCTCACTGACTCTGCATAGTGCACATTGGAACCGCGTCTTTTGACGCCTGAAACCCAATATTCTTCTCGGGTATCGGCATCCATAAAATTACCGGAGATTCCACCTCCGGTACATGCCTGCAAGGATTTGCCACGGTAGTAAACTGTTCGCCCTGTTTTGGAAAACTCAACCCAACCTATGCGTGCAGCGACACCATCGATCAAGCCGTTTTTGTTTTCCACATACATGACGCGTCTTTGTTCGCCACGGGTAAGCTGATTACTTTTCATCTGCGATGTTAATGCAAGGTATCAAACGCAATATGCCCTGACACTATCGTGGCCTTGACCACGCCTGGCAATTCATAACCCAGGAAAGGCGTGTGCTTGCCCTGGCTGGCGAGGGCTTTGGCTTCTACCTTCCAGCGTGTGACAGGATCAAAGATGCAGATATCGGCTGCCTGGCCTACGGCGATTTGTCCGGCGGGCACACCTGCCACTCTGGCGGCATGCTGGCTGATCTTGGACAGGGCCAGCGTCAGGCTGACGTCACCACGGCTGTCTTCTGCCCATTTCAGTGCCAGTGACAATAACAATTCCAGGCCGGTGGCGCCGGGTGATGCCTCAGCAAAGGGCAGCAATTTTTCATCATCATCGACCGGGGTATGGTCTGAACAGATGGCATCGATGGTGCCGTCTTTCAATGCCGCAGAAATGGCATCGCGGTCACGCTGGCTGCGCAAAGGTGGTGTCAGGCGGGCGTTGGAATCGAAGTAACCGATGTCGGCGTCCGTCAGATGCACATGATGAGCACCAACGTCGCAGGTCAGCGGCAAACCTTCTTTTTTGGCCTTGCGCACCAGCTCCAGGCCAGCAGCAGAAGAGATGCGGCACAGATGCACTTTGGCGCCGGTGGCGCGCATGAGTTCAAACAGGGTGTGCAGAGCTATCGTCTCGGCCATGACAGGCACGCCAGACAAACCCAGGCGTGAAGCCAGCGGGCCGCTGTGGGCAACGCCGCCCTGGCCTATGTAGGCATCTTGCGGACGCAGCCAGACGGTGAAACCAAAGGTGGCAGCGTAATCCAGCGCTCTTTGCAGGGTATTGGTATTGGCAATGGTTTCTTCAGCCTGTGAGAAACCTATGCAGCCAGCCTCTGTCAGCTCTACCATCTCGGTCAGGGATTCGCCCTTCAAACCAACAGTCAATGCACCCAGCGGATAAACATGGGCCTTGTTTTGCATGCGCGCTCTTTGCTTGAGCATTTCTACCAGGCCTGATTCATCCAGCACAGGGTCTGTATCCGGTGGGCACACCAGGCTGGTAACACCACCGCGCATGGCGGCCTGCAATTCAGATTCCAGCGTGGCCTTGTATTCAAAGCCGGGTTCGCGCAGGCGGGCACTGAGATCGACCAGGCCAGCGGTGACGATCAGGCCAGTGGCATCAATCGTTTTATTGGCGACAAAGTCGGCTGGTGCCTGACCCAGGGCGACGATCTTGCCCGCAGCGATAAACACGTCCTGTACTACATCGCTAGCACTTGCCGGATCAATCACGCGGCCATTTTTGATATGTATCTTCATATTCTCCTCATACCCCGCCGCTGTTGCCTGCAACGATGCTCATGACAGCCATGCGCACGGCGATACCAAAAGTCACTTGCGGCAGTATTACTGCCTGCGGGCCATCGGCCACCGCAGAATCAATTTCCACACCACGGTTCATGGGACCGGGATGCATGACGATGGCATCTGGTTTTGCCAGTGCCAGACGTTCGGGTGTCAGACCATAGCTCTTGAAATATTCTTGTGCAGAAGGCAGCAAGGCACCGCTCATGCGTTCATTTTGCAAGCGCAGCATGATAATGACATCGACGCCTTTGAGGCCTTCATTCATATTATTGAATACCCGCACACCCATTTGTTCCAGACCACCAGGCAACAGGGTACGCGGGCCTATCACGCGTACTTCCGGCACACCCAGCATGGTCAATGCATGGATATCGGAACGGGCGACGCGACTGTGCAAGACGTCGCCGACTATCGCGACTGTCAGGTTGGTGAAGTCTTTTTTGTAGTGGCGTATGGTGTACATGTCCAGCAAACCCTGGGTAGGGTGGGCATGACGGCCATCACCGGCATTTACCACGTGCACATGGTGCTGTTTGGTGTCATTCAGATGCTTGGCAATCAGGAAAGGTGCGCCTGAAGTGGCGTGACGCACGACGAACATGTCGGCATGCATGGCTGCCAGATTGTCGATGGTGTCGAGCAGGGATTCACCCTTGCTGGTACTGGACGCGGCGATATTAAGATTGATGACATCTGCCGACAAACGCTTGGAGGCAATCTCAAAGGTAGTACGTGTGCGGGTAGAGTTTTCAAAGAACAGATTGAAGACGCTTTTGCCACGCATCAGCGGCACTTTTTTGACTTCCCTGTCGCTGACGCTGACGAAGGAAGATGCGGTATCCAGGATATGATTGACGATGGCTTTCGGCAAGCCGTCTATCGTCAGCAAATGCTGGAGTTCGCCGTGTTTATTGAGCTGGGGATTATGCATGATCGACGGAGATGCTGAAAGTGCCGTCATCTGCACGTTGCAGATTGACAGAGACGGCGGGTTCAAATGAGGCGGTATGTGCTACAAAATCAGCAGCCACCGGCAATTCACGGCCACCACGGTCTACCAGGGTAGCCAGCATGATGCGGGCCGGACGGCCATAATCAAATAATTCATTGATGGCGGCGCGGGTGGTGCGGCCTGTATATAACACATCATCTACCAGGATGATTTGTGCACCATCGACATCGAAAGGAATTTGCGTAGGTTTGACTTCGGCATGCAGACCCTTGGCGGCATAGTCGTCGCGATAAAAGGACACATCGATGCGGCCGGCTTTATTCGGCAAGCCCAGGTCTTTTACCAGACGCTCCGCTATCCAGGCGCCGCCTGAATAAATGCCAACGATGGCCAGTTTATCTTGTGCCAGCGCATGTGGCCTGATTTGCTCCAGTAGCTGCTGATACAGGGCTTCTGCATCAAGCTGGGCAGCATGAGTGGTTGTGGTAGTCATGGCGTTTCATCAAAATATTGTTGCAGAATAAGGGCAGCCGCATCGTCATCAATGTACTCGCCACGCGAGCTTGAAAGTACTGCAGAAGAATAGCGTTCATCGACCAACACGGCAGGTATATTAAAACGGCCATTAAGCTGATTGGCAAAGCGCTTGCAGCGCTGCGTCATTTCATTGTCGGCACCATCGGGGTGCATGGGCAAGCCCACCACGCACAGCACAGGCTGCCATTTTTCTATGAGCTTGGTGATGTCGGCAAATTTGCCATCATTGGTAGGGGCGTGGATGATGCTGAGTGCTTCAGCCTGGCGTAAAAAGGTATTGCCAACGGCAACGCCTATGCGCTTTAAACCAAAATCAAAGGCGAGTACCGTACCTTCGCTTGCAGCCATCAGGCATGCCCCGCTTCGGCTGCCAGCATCAATGGGTCTATGCCCAGCAATTTGATGGCGGCGGCAAAACGTTCTTCCAGCGGCAAATCGAACAGGATGCGTGCGTCGGCAGCGACTGTCAGCCAGCCATTCGCCAGTATCTCTTGTTCCAGCTGGCCAGCACCCCAGCCCGCATAACCAACGCTGATCAGGACTTGTTCTGGCCCGTCACCGGCTGCCACTGCTTCCAGCACATCGCGTGAGGTGGTGAAGGCTATTTCGTCTGTAACCTTAAGCGAAGATGAATATGCACCGACCGGTGTATGCAAGACAAAGCCACGGTCATCTTGCACCGGCCCGCCAAAGATGACAGGGCGTTTTCCTATGGGGTGGGAATCGGGAATGATTTCCAGCTTCAGATCTATGCGGTCAAACAGGCCAGCCACGGTCAATTCTATGGGACGATTGATGACCATGCCCATGGCACCGCGCGGGCTGTGCTCGCACAAATAAATCACCGTGCCGCCAAAGACGGGGTCCATCATGGACGGCATTGCAATCAGGAAATGATTGGTTAAATTCAATTCCAAATTGTTATCGTCTTCGCTTTTCACCTGAAATTTATGTCTGGAAGTCATCGGGGCCGACTGTGTTGCATCGTCGTGCAGATTGGTATGTAGTGATTTTGTTTGCTTCGCCATAGTCACATTTTAGCATTTTTAGCGTGTATTTTCGATGTGTGCTAAGGTGCCACAAGCGTTTTGACCACACTATCAAACAGATCATGCAAGAAAATAAAGCCCATAAAGCCCATTACCCTCGTTCGCTGGTCTGGTTCCGCCGCGACCTGCGTAATTTTGACCATGCTGCCCTATACCATGCCCTGCGGCAAAGTGACGAGGTCTGCTGCGCTTTTATCTTCGATAAAACAATATTAGACAATTTGCCAGAAAATGACAGGCGCGTTGCCTTTATTCATGAAAGTATTGTTGAACTGGATCAAGAATTACAGCAGATGGGCGGTGGCTTGCTGGTGCGCTATGACCATGCAGAAACAGCCATCCCGCAACTGGTGGCCGAACTTGGTGTCGATGCCGTATTCACCAATCATGATTACGAACCACAGGCTGCGGACCGGGATGAGTCCGTCAGGCAAGAATTATTAAAACAAAATTGTGCATTTCTGAGTTTTAAAGACCAGGTTATTTTTGAAAAGTCAGAAGTCTTGTCGCTGGCGAACGCGCCCTTCTCTGTCTTCACGCCTTACAAAAATGCCTGGCTAAAAAAATTCCATGCCGAAGGAAGCGACTTTTATTCGCGCTCTTACCCTATAGAAAAATATGCGAGCAAGCTAAGCAGCATCTCAGCACAAACCATGCCGACGCTGGCCGAAATGGGTTTTGCACAGGCCGCTGAACGCCGCATGCCAGTTGCTGCAGGCATGTCGGGCGCACTCACTTTGCTGGAAGACTTTGTGGGCCGTATGAAGCTGTATGACCAGTCGCGAGATTTTCCAGCAATCAAGGGGCCATCCTATCTGTCAGTCCATTTGCGCTTTGGCACGATATCGATACGTCAACTGGTGCAGGAAGCCCTGAGGCAAATGCGTATCTCTGCCAATCGCGGTGCAGAAATCTGGTTGTCTGAACTGGTCTGGCGCGATTTTTATTTCATGATCTTGCATCACCACCCGCATGTGGCAAGCCGTTCCTTCAAACCGGATTACGATGCCATACAGTGGGAAACCGGCCCGCAAGCGGACGCCCACTTCGCTGCCTGGTGCGAAGGCCGCACCGGCTACCCCCTGGTCGATGCCGCCATGCTGCAACTGAACCAGACCGGCTACATGCACAACCGCCTGCGCATGGTCACCGCCTGCTTCCTCATCAAGGACCTGGGCATAGACTGGCGCCGCGGCGAAGCCTATTTCGCCGAGCACCTGAACGACTTCGACCTCTCCGCCAATAACGGCGGCTGGCAATGGGCATCGTCCTCCGGCTGCGACGCCCAACCCTATTTCCGCATCTTCAACCCCATCACCCAGTCAGAAAAATTCGACGCCGAAGGCAAGTTCATCAAACGCTACCTGCCGCAACTGGCGAAACTGGACAAGCGCAGCATCCACGCGCCGTGGAAGGCTGCACCGCTGTTACTGGAGCATGCTGGGGTCAAGATAGGCAGGGATTATCCGTTTCCGCTGGTTGAGCATGATGTGGCGCGCAAGCAGACTTTGACGCGGTATGCGCTGGTGAAGAAGGTGGCTACGCATGATGAGGATGAGTGAAGAAGTGAAAGAACTGAAGGTTTGATGAACCGACGCTGATAGCAATGTGTTGATGTGGTTTTGACGTTGTCGTTGGTTTTGACGTTGTCGTTGGTTTTGACGTTGTCGTTGGTTTTGACGTTGTCGTTGGTTTTGACGTTGGTTTTGACGTTGGTTTTGACGTTGCTTTTGAAGTTGCTTTTGAAGTTGCTTTTGAAGTTGCTTTTGACGTTGGTTTTGAATTTTGCAGTTCCCATGTGTAGACGCCGTTTGTGCGGTACAGAAAATGGATTAAGAAGGACCGCTGTCTGAGCGAAGCGAGTTTCGGGCCTTCCCATTTTTTGTACTGCACAAACGGGAACCCCGGAGGGGCGGCTACGCCTGGGTCGCCTTTTTGGCTTACCTTTTTGGCGAAGCAAAAAGGTAAGTAGCCGCCGGTCTACCACCGGCCTGCAATCTTAAGTAACGAGCGCAGGTATTCAAAACATAGATGCCTACAACAAGTAGCAATCTGAAATTAATTCAAACAATGGTTTGCTACGAACGCCGCTGGATTCCTGCCTACGCAGGAATGACGACATTTAGTTTACGGTGATTCAATCGATGTGTATTAACGGTCAGATAAAGCTAAAAGCAAAACAAAAAGCAGAGATCACTCTCTGCTTTTTTGACTATCTAAAATCTACAGCCTACTTACACAATCACCGCCGCATCTTTACCCAGGAAGCCCATAATCGCCCCCAACAAATCATCCTCACGATACGGCTTACCAAAGTACTCATTCACACCGAGTTCTTTCGCATAGTTCCTATGTTTATCCGCAGTACGCGAAGTAATCATGATGATAGGGATATGGCTGGTACGTGAATCACTGCGGACGTTGCGGGTCAGATCGAAGCCGTCCATGCGTGGCATTTCGATATCAACCAGCATCACGTCTGGCGTGACTGACTGCAACTGCTCCAGCGCATCAATACCGTCTTTTGCCAGGATGACCTGATAACCCTCACGTGTCAGCAAACGCTGGGTCACGCGGCGTACGGTCAGGGAGTCATCGACCACCATGACAGTATGCTGGGTACGCAGGCCCTGTACAGGTTCGGCCTTGGCGACTGCCACTTCAGTTGCGCTGTGCAGGTTGGCAACCGCACCCATTTCAGGCGTGGCTTCTGTACCCAGTTGTTGCAGGCGTGCATGTTCATGTTCCATGCGTTGTGCCAGCGGTACCGGGTTCAGGATCAGAACGATTTCACCGGAACCGAGTACGGTAGCGCCAGCGATACCTGTCATACGTGCCAGTTGCGGGCCGATGTTTTTAACAACCACCTCGCGGTTACCCAGAACGTCATCCACGTGAATCGCAACACGTTCGCCACCGCTCTTCATGATCAGCAACGGGCTGTATTGTTGTGTCATCGGCGTGGCATCGTCCTGACCCAGCATGGAGGACAGGTAGTACAGAGTCACACGCTGACCTTGCCACATAACTGCGCCTTCGTTATAGGCATTGGCCAGGGCATTCGATTTCAGTTGCTGTACTTGCTCGACCAGAACGGAAGGTACGGCAAAAGTACGGCCACCAGAGCTCAGCAATACCACCTGCGTCACAGCCAGTGTCAAAGGCAGGCGAATCGTGAATTCAGCACCCTTGCCTTCATTGCTGATAACTTCAACACGGCCACCCAGCGACGCAGCTTCAGAACGGACCACGTCCATACCAACACCACGACCAGCGAGTTCGGTAATTTCTGTCGCTGTCGAGAAGCCAGGTTCGAAAATCATATTGGCTGTTTCAAGCTCATTAGGATGATCTTCGCTGGTGATGAGACCAACAGACAAGGCTTTTTCGCGGATGCGGGTCAGGTTCAGGCCCTGGCCGTCATCGCTGAAGCGGATCACAACTTCATTACCTTCCTGACGGATTTCAATCAGCAATTCGCCGGTTTCTTCTTTGCCATGATTACGCCTGTGCTCACGGCTTTCTATGCCGTGGACAATCGCATTACGCAGCAAATGCTCGAAAGGACCGGCCATTTTTTCCAGAACGCCCCTATCCATCTCTACCGTTGCACCGCGGATATCCAAGTTGACGCGCTTGTCGACTTCTTTGGAAGTCTGACGGGTCACGCGATACAGACGCTCGGAAATACTGGCGAAAGGAATCATACGCACGCGCATCAAATCCTGTTGCAGGTCACGTGTCAAACGCGCCTGTACCAGCAAGTCATTCGATGCGCCGTCGATGGTACGGGTCAAGTTGGTTTGCACGGTGGCGACGTCGCTGACGCTTTCGGCCATCATGCGTGTCAGTTCTTGCAGGCGGGTAAAGCGGTCAAACTCAAGCGGATCGAATTCACGGTCACCAGAGAGTGCCATGCGTGAAGTGATCTGGGTTTCTGCCTGAATCTCGACTTCACGCAACTGGTCGCGCAAACGGTTGACGTTCTCTGTCAACTCGCTGAGGGACGAGCGCAAGGTGCTGACTTCATTTTCCAGACGTGAACGCGAGATGGAAACTTCACCGGCCTGGTTAACCAGACGGTCAAGTATATCGGCACGCACACGCACCAGTGTCGCTGGCGTATTGGCTGCCACGGCAACCGGTGCAGCCACTTCCCTGGCCGGTATGGCGCGGGTCATGAGCGGCACGACAGGTGTCAGGTTGACCAGTTCATTGATGACAACCGGCGCATCGGTATTGGTCGCGGCCATTTGTTCCTGGAACTGATCCAGTTCCTGTGCGGCAGTCAATGCTGCTTCAGGCTGTGCAGGTGCTACGTGCGCTTCTGGGTGCAGCAGGCGATCAAACATGTGCATGCTGTGGTCGTGACGAGCCAGCAAGTCATCCAGCAGGGATGCACGGACTGCACTACCGCCATGCATCAGTGTTTCGATGCGCGATTCCATGTCATGGATGTGTTGACCCAGGGCCATGGCACCGGCCATACGTGCACTACCCTTGATGGTATGCATGATACGGGCGATGGCTTGTGGTGCTGCCATGTCGTCCGGTTTTTCCTGCCAGGTGCGCAGCAACTGACCAACCATAGGCAGCAAGTCATTACCTTCTTCTATGAAGACAGGTAACAAGTCCATATCCAGATCATCACGGATCTGCACTGTACCATCAGTTGGGGCCGCATATTCTGCCGCCGCAGGCTGGGCTGATGGCGTAGCAACAGATGCTGCCACAGTGTCGGCGATTTCAGGTTCTGCAACTACAGGCTCCACCACAGGCGCCGGTTCAGATACAAGCTCAACCAGAGGTTCAGGCGCAGGAGTTGCTGCAAATCCAGCCGCTTCTGCATGCGTTTCCACCGGATGTATATCATCCAGGGCATCCGACATGATGGCGCCCATACGGTCAGCGATGGTTTCTACCGGTGCGTCTGGCTCTGGCAGTGCCTCTGCCACAACGATCTCTGCTTCCAGCGGCAAATCTGCAAGCAGTTGCTCTTCAGGAACAGGCAAGGCTTCCAGTACTTCTGCATGTTCCAGGCTGAAGTCTGGTTCAGGCAAGGTTTCGCTGACGACAGGAATGTCGGCTGACACTTCTGCCGAGGCAGCCAGTTCATGCAGCTCAGGCAATTCAACCGCTTCGTGCTCAGGCAGGCTTTCCAGCGTGAACGGCGCGTCCTGCGCATCGATACTTGGTGCGTCTGCGGCGACCAGGTCAAGCGCATGTGGCTCTTCAGCCAGAGAAACCGGGTCGAGTTTTTCATTGGTGGAAGTGATGAATTCTTCATCTGCACCAGCGTTGGAACGCTCGATGACGACTTGCAACAAATGGTCAAGCTGACGGATTTCTTCAGGTGCAGGCGCTGCCATTTCTGACAAGGCAAACTTCTGCAACATGCGTTTGGCCGAATCGAGGGAACGGTCCAGCACGTCGTATTCTGCATCCAGCAAGACGACAGGATGTCGTTCCAGTCTTTGCAGAACGAATTCCAGGCTATGTGCCAGTTCTTGCAAAGGCTTCAGGCCTACTGTTGCCGAACTACCTGCGAGAGAGTGGCTGGCGTGAATAGCGTGTGTAGAAACATGACGGTGCGGCTCATGCCTCCATTCAGCAAAATCTTGCACCAGGAAGCGGACGATTTCATCGGTCTCTGCCATGTAGATGGAATACAGCGGCAGGCTGATTTCTATATCACCTATGCGCTTGATATTGTCATCCACGCTAGGTGCCGGTGCTGACAAATCAGGGAAGTCGATGATTTTCGCGGTAGCGATTTCTGCCACTTCAGGTGCTTTTGCGATTTCTTCACTTGCGATGGTTGCAGCAGGCAAGACCGCTTCAGGCAATTCTTCTGCCGCAAGCTCAGGCAAGAGGCTGTCAACAGACTCTACAGAAACTGGCTCAGAATGTGGCTCAACTGCGGGCAAATCTGCTTCTGGCAAGGCTGTCAGTTCTATGACTTCTGGCAATTCCAATGCAGCGGCATCTGTCGTTGTGTCTGGTGCAGCCTCAGTCAGGATTTCCAGCACGGCATCTTCTGCTGGAACAGCAACTGCCTGAATTTCTTCATGTACTGCTTCCAGCGGCAAATCAGCGACCAGTTCTTCTGCTTCCGGCACTGGCATATCTTCTGCAGCGACGGCAACTTCCAGCGCGAGCTCCAGAGGCAGGCTGGTTTCAGGCAAGGCCGCCTCTTCTGCAATAGCTGGCGCATCCAGTGTCAGCTCAGGCAAGCTGGCAATTTCTGGCGCTGCTTCTGCAAGCAGGTTGGCGACTGGCTCTGTCAGTTCTGCATGTTCAGTGACTACCGGCACTTCTGCCAATTTTGCCAATTCCGCCACTACTGGTGGTTCGGCGTTGACCAGTTCTACAGGTGTAAATTCAAACGCATCGAGCTCAACTGGAGCATGCTCCGTCGCAGGAACGCTTGCTTCTGCAGCGATTTCTTCGAGAGCAGGTATAGCCGGTATGTCGGTCTCTGCTGTTTCTGCGACCTCTGGTGCTGCAAGGGCTTGCACTTCTTCAATGACAGGTGCGACAGCAAGCGGCTCAGGCTCAGCCTGATGTTCAACTACCGGCGCGGCAACGACTTCAGGGATATCCTGATAATCGCCACCAGCCTTGACACGCTCTGCGGCAGCGATGATGGCCTTGCCGGTGCGTGAGGACACGCCGTGTTGTTTCAGCTCTTCTACCCAAACAAGCATTTCGCTGGCGGTACGTTCCAGCAGTGCGTACAGATTGTCGTCACCGTTACGGGAATCGGACAGCCACAGGTTCATGACCTGCTCTATGCTCCAGGCGGCCTCACCAAACACCATCAGGCCGACCATGCGGCCACTGCCTTTGAGGGTGTGGAAAGAACGGCGCAAACTGGTCAGGTATTCCTGGTTGCTGGTGTCTTTTCTGGACAGTGGCAAGGTAGTCTGGACAAATGCCAACACCTCATCAGCTTCCATGAGGAAGATTTCCAGCAGTTCAGCATCAATGGCATCGTCACCGTCAGGAATATCCTGGGCGGGTGCGCTTGTTGCTACTACTTCTGCAGGTGTCGTGACTATTTCCTGCAGGGCACCGGAACCAGATACGGTATCAGCCTGCGCCAGCAGGGCGATAGCAGATTTGGCACGTTCAGAAGCAGCAGTATCGTCCAGCAAGATAGCTACAGAGCGTTCCGATTCCAGCGAGCTCTTCAGTTGTGCCTGCAGGCCTGCGTCTTCCGGCGCGGCAGCCAGGGATGCGGCGAGACGGGCAGATTCCTGTTGTTGCTGGGCCAGTTCCTGCTCGGCAGTCTGCAATATGGCGACCTTGGGTTCCTGCCCATGTGCTTCATCGCCAGGCAGATGGATGTCTGCACTAGGCAGCAATTCCTTGCTTGCTTGCGCTTCCAGCAAATTGGAGCGGAATAATCCAGCCTCCTGGTCAAAGCTGAATTTCTTTTTCGCAGTATCCGGCTGGGACTGCAGGGTCTCGATAAAGAAAGACAATGCGCCTATGTTTTGCGCGACGTTTTCATGGGCGGCTGCCTGCTCAGCAGCATCGCCAGCATCTGCATTAAAACTGCTGATTTTCTGACGGGTATAATCGACTGCCAGCATGGCGTCATCCTGATCCAGCATGGCGAGGGCGCCACCGATCTGGTGCAGGTTACCGTCTATAGGTTTCAGTATTTCTTTGTCGGCAGGATTGCGGAAGTACTCATCCAGTACTTTTTCTATATGACGCAGACTGGATTGCATTTCAGCAACCAGTACACCCATGGTCTGACGCTGCTGCGCTTCGCGGGAAATCTCCCCCATCCAGCTCGCCTGTGTCTGGGGTGTTTCACCTGAGACTACGGACAGCAAACGGGTGGTAATTTCTTCTGCACGTTCGGCAAAATTGGCAGGCAGGCGTGTCACATGATCGAGTGCATGCTCAACAAACAGCAGGCTGGTTGCAAGCTCTATGCCGAGCTTGCTGCCATCTGGCGAATGCGCAACACTGCGGGCAATGCCGTTCAGTTCACGCAAGAGCTTTGCCAGCGCAGGAGCATTCAGACCAGCACCAGTATCGGCGAGGTCGGTCATTTTCTGGGAAAACTTTTCTGCCAGGCCAGTTTCGCCATTGGCTATCCTGCCCCACAGATTTTTGACTGCGGACAATTGTTCTTTTGCAGCGGTCAGTGCGCCTGCAGTGATCTGACCATAATTCTTTTTGTCGTAATCGACCGGTACTTTGTCATCAAGCTGGTAAGCCTTGCGTACCCTGGTGACAAAAGGAGAAGGATTTTCAACCTGGGCCAGGAAAAACAGGGCGTCGCGCAACAGGCGTTCAGGGATGGTGCTGACACCTTCTACCAAACGGCGGATTTGCAGATTGATGCGGCCAAATATCTGTTTGACGTATTGCTGGTTATCGATGGCGCCATGACCCACGGCCTCGACAAAAGCGCGCATAACGACCCAGAAAGCCTTGGCTTGCGAATTGGTCTGGCCGCTTTCAATTTCTGCAATCATGTCATGCATGGATTGCGTGGCTGTACGCTGCTGCTCTTTATCCTTGCTGGTCAGAACGGTCAACAAGAGCTTTTCAAAGCGCTGGCGCAGGCCGGTGTAACTGATCGCCGCTGCCTTGCTGCTGACGGCTAGTTCAGGTATTTGCTCTTTGGCTGACAGGGACGGGAAAAACAGGTCAGCCGGATGTATTCTCTCGGCCCCCTTGAGTTCCAGCAGTGCGCGGTAATAAGGGAACAGGCGTACGGGCTGATGCAGCGAGCCAGACAACAAGTCTTCCAGATAGCGCAAGACGGCATGGAAGGCATCGACGATGACTTCGACATTTGCCTGCGTCATTTCAAGCTGCCCGCCTTGCAGGCGTTCAAGCAATTCTTCTATGGTTTCTGTAACGATGGATACACCATCGATATCAACAATCTGCAAGGCACCATGAGCCTGGTGCAGATAGCTTTTTGCATGTAATAAGGAGGTAGGGCGGGTTTCAGTGTCCTGGCCAAGTGCGTCCGTCAGCATCTTGCCAGCATTCGTGATTGCTTCCCGCACTTCTCCCATCACCCAGGATAGCGGCCCGATGTCGAACTGCTCCTGTGGAAGATCTGGCGATTTTGAAAAATCGGATGTCATGCGTACTCCGCAAACTCAAGGGCAATGGACCGCAGTCCATTGCCGTGCAAATATGATAGGGTTGCAGCTAGTACAACCAGGGCTGGGGAATCAGGCGGCAACCCGGAACCGTGACACAGAGTTCTTGAGTTCTTCCGCGAGCATGGACAATTCCTTAATGGAAACCGCAGTTTGCTGCGTACCATGCTGCGTTTGCTCGGTGATGGTCAAAATGTGTTGAATATTTTGTGCAACGCCGTTGGCTGAGGTAGCTTGTTGTTCCGTCGCCAGCGAGATACCTTGAATCAGTTCCGCGAGACGGTTGGAAACGCTACGGATTTCAGACAGCGCCGTACCGGCCGCATCTGACAGTTTTGCTCCCTCAACCACACCCTGGGTGGATTTTTCCATCGCGGCAACCGCGTCATGAGTATCCGTTTGAATCGTGCGAACCAGCGCACCAATCTGTTTGGTCGCTTCAGCTGAACGTTCCGCCAGACGCTGAACCTCTTCCGCAACCACCGAGAAGCCTCGACCGGCTTCACCCGCAGACGCCGCCTGAATCGCCGCATTCAGCGCCAGTACGTTGGTTTGTTCGGTAATGTCGGAAATCAGTTCAGTGATCTCACCAATCTCTTGTGAAGACTCACCCAGACGTTTAATACGTTTGGAGGTTTCCTGGATTTGTTCGCGAATTTCGTTCATACCCTTGATGGCGTTTTCCACCGCATGGGCACCTTGCTCCGCCGCAGCAACCGATTGACGCGCAACCTCGGCTGATTCATTCGCAGAACGGGAAACGTCGGTAATCTCAGCCGCCATTGTCAGAACCACCTGACCCGCATCAGAAATCTCGCGTGATTGTTGTTCAGACGCAGTCAACAAATCGCTGGAAATATTCTGCGCTTGTGTCGATGCTGAAGTAACCTGTTCTGCAGTTGCCGTAACACGACCTACCAGACCACGCAACTCTTCCACCGTGTAGTTAACCGAGTCGGCAATCGCGCCCGTGATATCTTCAGAAACCGTCGCTTGTACCGTCAAGTCACCATCCGCAACCTCTTGCAATTCATTCATCAGTCGCAAAATCGCGGCCTGGTTCTGATCGTTCGCGGCTTTCGCTTCTTCTTCCTGTTTCTGCGCTTGCATCATTTGTGCCGCAGCTTCAAGACGACGATCATTCGCTTCTTTAGCGCGGTTACGGCTTTCCTGCAACTGAACGAAACCCACGCCTACCGCAGCCAGCAACGCGAAGAAGGCAGAACCCAGCATCGCATAGAAGTAGATACTGGTACCGTCTTGCTCAGTCGTGTAAGTTTTCTGCAATTTGGACAATTTGGTTTTCAGATCTTCGTTTTCATTAAAGACCAGCTGTTCAGATTGTTTTGCAGCGATAAAGTTTTGGAGATTGCCCAGAATGCTGGAAACCCATACCTGGTATTCAGAGAAGGTTTTTTGCAGTTCAGTGAGTTTGTCGCGTGTATCCGCATCCTTGGTCGCTGTCAGGCGCAATACATCACTACCTTTCAGGAAGCCATCGACCAGATCACGGAAAGTGTTCGTATCCTTACCCAGCAAGAACGCCGTTTCAGGATTAACACCCTCGGAAGTCAGGAATTCATTCGCACTACGACCCAGACGCTGGGTCAACATGACCAGCTGACCGGCAGCATTAATTTCACGCGCTGAACCACCGCCCTGTACCTTCAGGGTAGAGATTTGCTCCGTCAATTCCAGCAGGATTGGGGACAGGGCATTCATTTTTTGCAAAGTCTGACCGAAACCCGTCAATTCTTTTTGACGGTTCAGGATCGTTTCCGCAGCCTTGTTGGAGTTATTCCATGCCTTTTGCGCTTCTTTAACGACAGGTTCCAGTGAAGAGTCAGCACGTTTGACTGAACGTCCCTGATATGGACCACCATTCAGCAGAACACTCAGATCGGCATTCAATTCGCTACGGCTGTCCTTGAGCTGTTTAAACGCCTCAACGTTACCCTGAATCGCATTCGGTGCTGCTTTACCGATACGCTGGGAGTGCATCAGCGCCTCACCGGCGATCTGTGCCTGTGTGGACAGCAGCGTTGATTGCTCAGAGTTCAGATATACCGAGACACCACCCAACAACAGGAAGAATCCCATGGTGTACAGCAAGAAGTTGGTCTGACGACGAACTGACATGCCGCCGATAATAGGCAGGCGTATGCCGCTGCCCTTTTCCAGCGGGTCACCAATGAAAGTGGCATCACCATACGACTCAACTTTAGTAGCAGTTTCTGCTACCGCAGGCGTGGCAGCAGCCGCCTCCTGCTCTGGAGTCAGCATTTTGACGTTGCTTGCTTCTTCAATTTCAATCGAATCAGCATTCCCGAACGACCTTGCCGCAACTTCTGCTCCGTCAATTTCCGGATTTTCTTTATCTTTGGACAAGAACGGTAGATTAAATGCCATTACTAAGTCTCCTAAACGATTGAAAAGCTGTCGGTATTGCTACAGTGCACATACCGACTTAAATACCTATTTGCAAAAAATCCTGGTCTTGTACCAATGTGGCCAGACTAAGCTCAAACCAGATGTTGCCATCCTTATCCCTGTACTTTTTCCTCAACCAGGCCTTGCTCTCTAACTGATTGTCTTCAAAAGGGATTTCTTCCATTTCTGAAACCGTACGCAAACCCAGAACCTGGGATACCAGCAAACCGCTGTTGAATGCCATGCCGGGAGCAAAGGCAACAATCCGGCACTGGGTATCAAGCTTGGTGTTGTCCATGCCCTGGAAACGGGGCAAATCGACGACACCAGTCAAATTACCACGGATATTGGATAAGCCTATATACCAGTCGCGTGTCAAAGGCACCCGCGTCAGGGTGCCCGCAGTGACGATCTCGCCGGATTCTCGCAAATCCAGGAGATAACGTCCCTGTCCTATCATAATGCCCAGCTGGCTGAGTTTCGTATAGCCGCCACGCTGGGCAGCTTGCATGCGTTCAACCAGCTGCGCCTGAAATTCACGCAAACGGGTACGTCGCACGCCCTTTTCAGGTTTGACAACGTCCAGATTTGCTGCAGCAGTTTCACGCACAGTCTGATTCATGAGGCAATCCGAAGATATCTTATTGTTGATGCAAGAATTAATACTTTAATACTTGTCTGTGCGGATTAACCGAGGGCCGAAATTTTCGCCAGCAATTCTGCCGGGTCAATTGGCTTCACCAGGTAATCGCGGGCGCCCTGACGCAAACCCCAGATACGGTCAGTTTCCTGATTTTTGCTGGTGCAGATAATCACAGGTACATCTTGCGTATCAGGATCTTTGGCGATTGCACGGGTAATCTGGAAACCATTTTGTCCAGGCATGACCACGTCCATCAAGATCAGCTGCGGCTTGTCTGCCTTGATTTTTGTCAGGGCTTCTTCGCCATTTTCAGCGGTTGATACTGAAAAACCATTTTTCACCAATACATCGGTCAGGAAATAGCGTTCTGTTGGAGAATCGTCTACTACCAGAATTTTTTGAATGGCCATCTTGTTTTACCTCACATTAACTAACTTAACTATATAAATCTAGGTCGCTGAAGTGTAATTCTTTACCGTTTTCAGCAGACTGTCCTTTGTAAAAGGCTTGGTCAGGTACTCATCAGAGCCAACCATTGCGCCACGGGCACGATCAAATAAACCGTCCTTAGAAGACAACATAATTACCGGTGTATCCCGGAATTTCGCGCTTTTTTTAATCAAAGCGCAAGTTTGATATCCATCCAGCCTGGGCATGAGGATATCGCAAAAAATCAGGTCTGGATGAGAATCGTTAATCTTGGCGAGTGCATCAAAGCCATCTTCTGCCAACACTATTTTGTATCCGGCCTGACCAAGAAAAATCTCGGCCGAACGGCGTATGGTGCTGCTATCGTCAATCACCATGATTTTCAAGTTCTCGTTGCCTGTCAACGTTGACATAAAATCATCTCTTCCCGGCAGTATTAAGGTTACATATCACTGTAACAAAAAATCGCACATTTGCGCTTTTTTTCCTTGAATAAACATATTAAGCAACATCAAAATCGATAAATCGATCAGATTGCTACCATTTCGAAGTCTTCTTTACGCGCACCGCACTCAGGACAGGTCCAGTTCATGGGTACATCTTCCCATTTGGTGCCAGCCGGAATTCCGTCTTCAGGTGAACCTTGCTCTTCATCATATACCCAACCGCAAATCAAGCACATCCACGCCTTGAAAACTACCTTTTCCGTTACCGTATCAGTCACGACTAAAACCCTTCAATCAAGTAAAATATTGAAACTGCTGCAAATATTCTGTTTGCAATGTGTTACTAATGGCATTTGCGCGAGTAAATAAGTCCTCACGAAGTCAGCTATATTAATCTACCCAACGTGCAAAACCAAATTTCTCCACTAATACTTAGCTTTGGCGCCTCAGATCCTGTTGCTGCCACCGGTATCCATGCCGATCTGGCATCGTTTGCAGCCATGGGCTGTCATGGACTGCCTGTCATCACCGCCATTTTAACTGGTGATACGTCGCAAATCGATGATTTACATCCACTTGATGGAGATTTAGTCGATGAACAGGCCCGCACCGTGCTGGAAGACATGCCCGTGCTGGCTTTTAAAGTCGGCCAGACTGGCAGCGTCGAGAATGTCACCGTCATTGCCGAAATTGTCTCAGACTATCCGGAGCTGCCCCTGGTACTCGATCCATTCAATGCCGCACTGGCAGAACAAGGGCCGGAAGCAGAGGACCTGGTATTGGCAATCCGAGAACTATTGATCCCGCAAGCCAGCCTGCTAATGATCTCTGCCGTGGAACTCTCCCGCCTGGCTGAAACCTGGAAAGAAAACACCGAAGCCGATGCGGAGGCAGAAGCCGAAGACCTGGCAGCCGACACCATGACGCTGATCGAATCCGGCTGCGAGTATATATTAGTCACAGGCACAGCGGGTGAAACCGGCGAAGTGGTTAACACTTTATATAATGAATCCGGTGTGGTCAGACGCGATAGCTGGCAACGCTTGCCGGGCTCACATGCTGGTGCTGGCTCCACCCTGTCTGCGGCGATTGCCGCCCTGCTGGCAAATGGACTGGAAATACCCGAGGCCGTGCTGGAAGCCCAGGAATTTACCCATGCAGCCCTGAGTCACGCACAAAGGCTGGGCATGGGCAGATTGATACCTGACCGCTATTTCTGGGCCAGGGAAGCCAGCTGATCTTCGGCCAGTAATCATCAGCCAATATTGCACCAACTAATATAAACGTCTTTATTTACAGACTTCCTCTTTGCATCATCACTTATTGAAGCTCCATCATGACCGATAAAAACGACATCCTGTTTGCCCGTGCCCAAAAGACCACGCCTGGTGGCGTCAATTCTCCTGTACGCGCCTTTCGCTCCGTCGGTGGTACGCCGCGTTTCATCACGCGCGCAGCTGGCCCTTATTTTTGGGATGCAGAAGACAAACGTTATATCGATTACATAGGCTCATGGGGACCGGCCATCGTTGGCCATGCCCATCCCGAAGTCATCAGCGCAGTACAGGAAGCAGCCGCGCGCGGCCTGAGCTTTGGCGCACCGACTGAAGGTGAAATCGAGATGGCAGAAGAAATCTGCAAACTCGTGCCCAGCATAGAACAGGTACGCCTGGTGTCCAGCGGCACCGAAGCCACCATGAGTGCCTTGCGCCTGGCACGCGGTGCCACCAAACGCGACAAGATCATCAAGTTTGAAGGTTGCTACCACGGTCATGCTGACTCCTTGCTGGTCAAGGCTGGCAGTGGCTTGCTGACCTTTGGCAACCCGACTTCTGCCGGCGTGCCCGAGGATTTCAGCAAACACACTCTGGTGCTTGACTATAATAATTGTGAGCAACTGGAAGAAGTGTTCAAGTCAATAGGCGATCAGATTGCTTGCGTGATCGTTGAACCGGTGGCTGGCAATATGAACCTCATACGCGCAACGCAAGAATTCATCAACACCATGCGCAAACTGTGTACCGCGCACGGCAGTGTTTTGATATTTGATGAAGTGATGTGCGGCTTCCGTGTAGGCCTGCATGGTGCACAGGCATTGTATGGCGTGCAGGCTGACCTGACTTGCCTGGGCAAAGTCATCGGTGGTGGTTTGCCAGTCGCTGCCTTTGGTGGCCGCGCTGATTTGATGGGTCACATGGCACCTTTGGGTGGCGTCTATCAGGCTGGCACTTTGTCAGGCAACCCAGTTGCCGTGGCAGCGGGCATGACTACCCTGAAAATCATCCAGCAGGCAGGCTTTTATGAAAACCTGACAGCGCAAACCCACAAACTGGTAGATGGCCTGAGTGCTGCTGCCAAAGCAGCCGGCATCACCTTTTGCGCAGATGCGGTTGGCGGCATGTTTGGCCTGTATTTTGCCAATGAAGTACCGGGCTCTTATGCCGCCATGATGGCCAGCGACAAGGACAGATTCAACCGCTTCTTCCACCTGATGCTGGACCAGGGCATCTATCTGGCGCCCTCCGCTTTTGAAGCGGGCTTTGTGTCTGCGCAACATGATGATGCCATCATTGCCGATACGATTGCTGCGGCAGAAAAGGCTTTTGCACAACTCTGATCTATATAGTAAGGCAGCGTGCAGTGGCACGCTGCCTGTATTTGTGTTTTAGCTCTCTATATTAGTAGCTTCAGTTTTTTGACCTGAAATCTACCTGCCCTGGCCGTCCTGGCAAATTCAAATTCGCATGTGGTACCGGCGTCTGGCTGATGACTTTACCGCGGCGCAGCACGTGGGTGCGGGTGGCGCGCAAGCGTATTGCTTCCACTGGGTCGCTGGCATCGAGTATTACCAGATCGGCATTGCAACCGACTTCCAGACCGTATCCTTCCAGACCTAATATGCGTGCGGGTGCCGCCGTCACCGCCTGGAAGCACTGACGCATCGCATCCTGCCCTGTCATCTGCGCCACATGCAGGCCCATTTGCGCGACTTCTAGCATATCGCCAGAACCCAGGCTATACCAGGGGTCCATCACACAATCATGGCCGAAGGCGACTTCTATCCCTGCAGCCAGCATCTCGGGCACACGGGTCATGCCACGGCACTTGGGATAAGTATCGTGGCGGC
Source organism: Undibacterium sp. YM2 (assembly GCF_009937975.1). NCBI lineage: Bacteria > Pseudomonadati > Pseudomonadota > Betaproteobacteria > Burkholderiales > Oxalobacteraceae > Undibacterium > Undibacterium sp. YM2. The sequence goes on along the minus strand of NZ_AP018441.1, from coordinate 916,456 downwards.
CTTGCAAGGTGATATTAATGAGGGGATTGGCGATGGCAGCCACGCCTGCTTCACGTATCAATGGTAATAATTTACTGACATAGTAATTGTCCATGGAATGCATGGAGGTCAGATGAGAACCTGCTACCCTGCCCTGCATGCCCAGTCTGTGGGTGTGATACGCCAGGGTTTCTATATGGCGCGACAAGGGATCGTCCGACTCATCGCAGTGCATATCCACGCGCAGGCCTTTGTCGGCGGCGAATTCACACAGCAGCCGTACCGATTCTGCACCATCGGCCATGGTGCGCTCAAAATGCGGTATGCCGCCGACCACATCGACACCCATGGCGATAGAACGCTTGAGATTATCCATGGCTGTTGCGCTGCGCAAGATACCGTCTTGCGGAAATGCCACCAGTTGCAAATCCAGATAAGGCGCGACGCGGCGTTTCACTTCCAGCAAGGCTTCGACTGCCAGCAAACGGTCATCGCAGATATCGACATGCGATCGCACTGCCAGCAAACCCCGCCCCACCGCCCAGTCGCAATAACGCATGGCGCGCTCGACCAGCGCTTCCTGTGTCAGCATGGGTTTCAGTTCACCCCATAAGGCTATGCCTTCGAGCAAAGTGCCGGACTGGTTAACCCGTGGCAAACCGTAGCTGAGCACCGCATCCATGTGGAAATGGGCATCGACAAATGGCGGTGTCACGAGATTGCCGCTGGCATTGATTTCTTCTGCCGCACTGACAGGTAAAGCCACATCAATGGCGCTGATGCGGCCACCCCGGATAGCGATATCGATACCCTTGCGACCATCTGGCAAACTGGCATTGCGTATGACAAGATCGTTCATCAGAAATCTCTCTCTATGATTAGTACATCTATTAGCAAATGGATTAGTACATAGTTATTACAGAAAATATGCGCCATGAACCTCATCCTGCGTCATAATCTTGGCACAGAAAGGCAGGAATCTTATGGCAACAATGAAGCAAGTCGCAGAGAAAGCCCGGGTTTCAACGACCACGGTTTCTCACGTCATCAATAATACCCGTGTCGTCAGCGAAGATGCACGCGAACGTGTGCTGGCCGTGATCCAGGAATTGCGCTACATCCCCAGCGCTGTTGCCCGCAGCCTCAAGAACGACCGCACCCATACCCTGGGTATGATGATACCGAATAATTCCAATCCCTATTTTGCCGAAATCATACAGGGGATAGAAGACGCTTCATTCAAGCTGGGCTATAACATTATCCTTTGCAATTCTTATGATGATCCAAAGAAGCAGGCGGCCTATATCCGCGTGCTGATGGAAAAACGTATCGATGGCCTGATCCTGGTGTCTTCTGGTTCAGATGAAGAACTGACACAATTGCTGGCAGACGAAGGCATACCCAAGGTATTGGTGGATAGAGAAGTGTCGGGTGTGGTGGCTGACTTTATCGAAGCTGACCATGAACAGGGTGGCTATGAAGCAACCCGTTATCTGATAGGACTTGGTCACAAACGTATTGCCTGCGTTGCCGGACCTGACATCCTGCTACCCAGTGGTGACCGCGTCACTGGCTACCGCCGCGCCCTGCAGGAAGCAGGTCTGGAATTCAACAACGAATACCTGATCCATGCTGACTTTACCAGCCAGGGTGGGTTTAACGCTTTCCAGCAATTGCTCGCCTTACCACAAAGGCCTACAGCGATTTTTGCCAGCAATGATTTGATGGCGATAGGTGGTATACGCGCAGCCAATGAAGCCGGCATCAAAATACCGGAAGCCTTGTCCGTCATCGGTTACGATGATATTGCCCTGGCCTCGTTCAGTACGCCGCCATTGACGACGATAGCCCAGCCCAAGCAGGCCATCGGTAATCTGACAGCACAGATACTGGTCAACCGTATTGTTGATCCTGAGGCGCCATTGAGGCGGGAAATGCTGAAATCGCAACTCGTGATACGGCAATCGACAGCTCGCATGACTGGCGCAGAATAAACTTAGCCGATAGAGTTAATCAAAACCTGCAACAAGATCAAAATGATCATGGGGGAAAAATCCAGCCCCCGATGGCCGGGATCAACTTTCTCACTGGTGACAGCAAGGGCTCATTCAAAGCCCGGACGAAGGGTGCAAAAGGCGCACTGGGATTGACCCAACTGAACAGCACCTCAAGCAAGAGCAAGGCCATGAACTCATAAATTATCCATTGTGCCATCATGATGCCTGCCATGATGAAAACCTGTTCAACCATGAATACAGGTAATACCAGCCATACGATAAAGCCCGCCGTCGCCAGAGCAACCAGCAAGGCACCTATCAGTGTTGCCCAGTCATAGCCCGCAAAACCGGGAATAACACGGCGGATAGGATGTACCAGCCAGTCAGTCAATTTAAAAATAGCCTGTGCCAGCGAGGCAGGTGGCCGTATGCGTTGTGCCTGCATCCAGAAACGCAGTAATAAAAAGCCGGCAAATACCCCTGTGACGGCTTTGATGACATAAATTAAATTATTCAGTAACACGGCACACCCTTAAAAAAAACCCACTGCATGACGAATCAGACAGTGGGTATTGTGCCTGAATAAAACCAGGCCACCAAGCATATCAAAGATTATGCCGGGCGATTACCAGTTGGGAAAGGCCATGCTGCATTTGGACTTACAACTGTTTTTGCATCAGGTGTCGCTGGTTTTGCTGGAGCGGCCTTTTTAGCGGCTGGCTTAGCCGCCGCTTTTTTTGCTGCTGGCTTCGCTGCGGCTGGTTTAGCGGCTGCTGGCTTAGCTGCAGCTTTTGCTGCTGGCTTGGCTGCTTTGGCTGCTGGTTTAGCTGCCGCTTTTTTTGATGCTGGTTTAGCTGCTGCCTTGGTTGCTTTAGCTGCTGGCTTAGCTGCTGCCTTAGTTGCTTTAGCTGCTGGCTTGGCCGCTGCTTTTTTCGCCGCTGGCTTAGCTGCTGCCTTAGTCGCTTTTGCTGCTGGCTTAGCTGCTGCTTTCTTCGCTACTGGCTTGGCTGCCTTGGCTGCTGGTTTAGCTGCTGCCTTAGTCGCTTTTGCTGCTGGCTTGGCCGCTGCTTTTTTCGCTGCTGGCTTAGCTGCCTTGGCTGCTGGTTTAGCTGCTGCTTTTTTAGCTGCTGGTTTAGCTGCTGCCTTGGTAGCTTTTGCTGCTGGTTTAGCTGCTGCCTTAGTCGCTTTTGCTGCTGGCTTGGCCGCTGCTTTTTTCGCTACTGGCTTAGCTGCCTTGGCTGCTGGTTTCGCTGCTTTAGCCGCTGGCTTAGCTGCTGCTTTAGTTGCTTTAGCTGCAGGTTTAGCTGCTGCCTTAGTTGCCTTGGCTGCTGGTTTTGCTGCAGCTTTAGCTGCTGGCTTGGCGGCTGCTTTTTTAGCTGCTGCAGGTTTAGCTGCTGCCTTGGCTGCCGGTTTTGCTGCAGCTTTAGCTGCTGGCTTGGCGGCTGCTTTTTTTGCAGCTGGTTTTGCTGTTTTAGCAGCGGCTTTTTTTGTAGCAGGCTTCTTCGCTGCTGCTGGTTCGTCCGGGGACGGTTGTGGTGCTGTTGCCATTTTGTTTCTCCTTCGATTGAGATGGAAAAAATCAGATAAAAATTAAATCCGCTCGATCCCTTCAAGCGGATTATTCATCGGCACAAACATGATCGCTGTTTGCGCTAATGAATTCTGCACCGGCCGAACTGCTCCATCCCCTCTATTGATGGGGCACTTCAGCCATCCTGGTTTGCTTTAGAACCTGCTTATGATCTTACTGCGCGGACGTGATCGGGGCTCATGCGCTGCTCAAAATGCTCATGTACTTGAGTACATTCCGCTTTCTGCGCTGCGTTTTTTGTTACCCTAACCCCGCTGACGACCGCTCACTACAGATCATAAACAGGTTCCATGCCGGCTCCTGGCCTGGCGGCAAACCCAAAAACGCCTGCATTAATTGCAGACGCCGGTATTCTTTTGCGAAATACAAAAACCAATAGCCACAATACCCAGTGTAGCCAGGTATTGCGGCACTAACAGTTCAAAACAATGTTGTCTATGACTGTCCATTCAGTTTGGTGAGGCCTCTCGCGTTTTACATCTTGTGCAAATCTGAGCAATCCTGAGGGACGCTGTCAGCTTGCGGCGTTTTTCTGATTTGATGATTTCTTTGTGTCTGTGTTTGCCATCTGGGGTCTCCCTCCCCAAATTCAACATCACATCAAAACTTCAATCAAACTACCCGCACTACTTGATCAGCAATCCCTGATCCGGATTTTGGCGATTGCTTGTTCAGCTTATTCCCAGTTGAGGGCTCCGCCAGTTTGATACTCAATCACACGTGTCTCAAAAAAGTTGCGCTCTTTTTTCAGGTCTATCATTTCACTCATCCAAGGGAAAGGATTTTCTTCCTGAGGGAACAGCGTTTCAAGACCGATTTGTTGTGCGCGGCGATTTGCGATGAAGCGTAAATAACCTTTAAACATAGGCGCATTCAAACCGAGCACTCCACGCGGCATTGTATCCTCTGCGTAACGATATTCCAACTCCACAGCACGCAAAAACAACGATTTAATTTCATCGCGAAATGCTGGCGTCCACAAATGTGGATTTTCCATCTTAATTGTATTGATTAAATCGATCCCGAAATTGCAGTGCATCGATTCATCGCGCAAGATGTATTGATATTGTTCAGCCGCGCCCATCATTTTATTTTGACGGCCAAGCGCCAGAATTTGCGTGAAGCCGACATAGAAAAACAGGCCTTCCATCAGGCAGGCAAATACGATCACAGACTTGAGCAAAGTCTGGTCTGCCTCGGTGGTGCCGGTCTTGAATTCAGGATTGGTCAGCACGTCAATGAAAGGAATCAGGAACTGATCTTTGTCGCGGATGGAATCGACTTCATTGTAGGCATTGAAGATTTCTGCTTCATCCAGGCCCAGCGATTCAACGATGTATTGATAAGCGTGAGTATGGATAGCTTCTTCAAATGCCTGGCGCAACAGGTACTGGCGGCATTCCGGCGCCGTGATATGGCGGTAGGTGCCGAGCACGATATTGTTGGCAGCCAGAGAATCGGCGGTCACAAAGAAACCAAGGTTACGTTTTACCAAACGGCGCTCATCTTCTGTCAGACCATTTGGGTCTTTCCAGAGTTCAATATCACGTTGCATATTGATCTCTTGTGGCATCCAGTGATTGGCGCAGCCTGCCAGATATTTATCCCAGGCCCATTTATATTTGAAGGGAACCAGTTGATTGACGTCGGTAGTACCGTTGATGATGCGCTTGTCGGCAGCATTCACGCGGCGGGCCACATCTTCTGCAGCGACCGGCACTGGCTTGCTGACCAGCGCAGGGTTGAGGGCAACATCCTGAGTCTGCAGACGAGGCTGCAAATCCTGGCCAGTGACCTGACGTGGTGCCGGAGCTGCCGGCTTGACTTCATCATCCCAAGATAACATTATTTATTTCCTTACTTTTTGTAACAGCTTATTCTTACGGCAGGAAGCAGTCATGCTGCTCCCTGCAAACTTGTATGTCTTATTGGCAGGCTTCACATTCTTCGAAACCGGCATCACCAGGACGCAACATGCAGGCCGGACCATCCGTTTCCTGTGCTGCCGCACCGATGCCAGCAGGTGCTGCAGCATAACCACCACCATTGCCATCCACTGCCACCGCATTCAATGCACCGGTTTTACTGGTGGATTTTTCAGTGTGTGTCGCGCCTATGGTGCGCAGGTAGTAAGTGGTTTTCAAACCACGCAACCATGCCAGTTTGTAGGTCTCGTCCAGTTTTTTGCCGGATGCGCCTGCCATGTAGATGTTCAGGGACTGTGCCTGATCTATCCACTTCTGACGACGCGCAGCCGCCTCGACCAGCCAGGATGGGCTGATTTCGAATGCAGTTGCATACAGAGCACGCAAATCTTCCGGGATGCGGTCGATACGAGCCAGGCTGCCGTCAAAGTATTTCAGGTCAGCGATCATGACTTCATCCCACATGCCGCGCTCTTTCAGATCGCGCACCAGGTGTTCATTGATCTCGGTAAACTCGCCTGACAGGTTCGACTTCACATACAGGTTCTGGTAAGTCGGTTCGATACAGGCAGCCACGCCAATAATGTTAGAAATTGTTGCAGTCGGCGCAATCGCCACGCAATTGGAATTGCGCATGCCAAATTTCTTGATGCGGTCACGCAGTGGGTACCAGTCCATGGTTTCCGAGAAGTCAGCTTCCAGATAACCACCGCGTTCTTCGGCCAGCATCTTCAGGGAATCTTGCGGCAGGATGCCACGGTCCCACAAAGAGCCAGGGTAAGAACTGTAACGGCCACGTTCCTCAGCCAGTTCCGTCGATGCCCAATAAGCGTAATAGCAGACGGCTTCCATGGAAGTATCAGCGAACTGTACGGCATCCATCGATGCGTAAGGGATGCGCATCATGTGCAGACAATCCTGGAAACCCATGATGCCCATACCGACAGGACGGTGACGCAGATTGGAATCGCGCGCCTTCTTCACTGCATAGTAGTTGATGTCGATGACGTTATCCAGCATACGCATCGCTGTACGCACAGTTTTTTGTAATTTAATGTGATCCAGCTTGCCGTCTTTCATGTGGGCAGGCAGGTTGACTGAACCGAGATTACATACCGCGATCTCACTGTCGTTGGTGTTCAGGGTGATTTCTGTACACAGGTTCGAGCTGTGGACCACGCCAACATGCTGTTGTGGCGAGCGGATATTGCAAGGATCTTTAAAGGTGATCCATGGATGACCAGTTTCAAACAGCATGGACAACATCTTGCGCCACAGGTCCAGCGCCGGGATTTTTTTGGACAGCGTCAGTTCGCCCTTGGCTGCTTTTGCTTCATAGGCGACATAAGCCTGTTCGAAAGCCTTACCAAATTTATCATGCAGATCAGGTACATCGGATGGGGAGAACAAAGTCCAGTCGCCTTTTTCCATGACGCGCTTCATGAACAGGTCAGGAATCCAGTTCGAAGTATTCATGTCATGGGTACGGCGGCGGTCGTCGCCGGTGTTTTTGCGCAGGTCGAGGAACTCTTCGATGTCCATGTGCCAGGTTTCCAGGTAGGCGCACACCGCGCCTTTGCGTTTACCGCCCTGGTTAACAGCGACTGCCGTGTCATTGACAACTTTGAGGAAAGGCACAACACCCTGGGATTTGCCATTGGTGCCTTTAATATGCGCGCCGAGCGAGCGTACTGGCGTCCAGTCATTACCGAGGCCACCGGCATATTTTGCCAGCAGGGCGTTTTCCTTGATGGCTTCGTAGATACCATCGAGGTCATCGGCAACCGTGGTCAGGTAGCAGGAAGACAGTTGTGAGCGTTGTGTGCCGGAATTGAACAGGGTAGGTGTCGAGCTCATGAAGTCAAAGCTGGACAGCAGATTGTAAAATTCTATGGCGCGGGTTTCGCGATCAATTTCATTCAGGGACAAGCCCATCGCGACACGCATGTAGAAAGCCTGAGGCATTTCTATGCGGGTACCGCGTACGTGCAGGAAGTAGCGGTCATACAAAGTTTGCAGGCCAATATAACCAAATTGCAGATCACGGTCAGCAACCAGGGCATTTGCCAGTTTTTTCAAGTCGAACTGGCCCAGCTTGGCATCCAGCAAGTCGGCCTCTATACCCTTCTTGATGAACTTGGGAAAGTAATCAAGGTATTCTGCTGCCGCATCCTGTTGCGCCACTTCTTTGCCAAACACTTCTTTACGGACTGTATGCAGGAGCAGACGTGCCGTGACCTGGCTGTAAGCAGGTTCTTTTTCCATCAGCGCACGGGCAGCCAGGATGGCGGATTTATACAATTCTTCTACCGGTACGCCGTCGTACAGGTTCTTCAAAGTCTCGGCCAGGATGGCATCTGGATCAGCCAGCTTGTCGAGGCCCAGGCATGCAGCGGCGATCATCTTGCGCACTTCTGCCACATCCAGCGGGCGGGACTGACCGTCAACGATGACGTGCAATTGCGGTACTGCGGCATCGACATGACCAGGCGCATCATTGACGCGACGGCGTTCTTCCATGCGTTTGGCACGATACAAAACATAAGAGCGGGCAACATCATGCTCGCCTGAGCGCATCAGCGCCAGTTCAACCTGGTCTTGCACATCTTCTATATGGAAAGTGCCACCGGCTGGCTGGCGGCGCAGCAGAGCAGCAACCACGCTGGCTGTCAGTTGTTCTACCAGTTCACGGATTCTGGCGGACTCTGCACCATGCCCACCATTCACAGCCAGAAACGCCTTGGTCATGGCGATGGCGATTTTGGATGGCTCGAAACCAACCACGGAACCATTACGGCGAATGATGCGGTATTCGCTATAACTATTCAGGCTGTTTGCAGCAGGTGTAGCTGCTACATTCAAAACCGATCCCAGTTCTGGCTTGGACGAAGTGGATATTTCAATAGAAGAGTGCATTGATCCTCCGGATGCAGTGTTATTTTTTGCCTGCAAAGCTCAAGGAAAACAAAAGCTTTGCAGGTCATGGGTTAAACAGTCAAATGACTAAGCGACTAAACAAAAAGCAGATAAGGTGCAGCAGAGCTAACAGCCGGACTAAGCGCCATTCGCCAAATCCGGTTTATTTTGTTTACATCAGACACTAATTCAATTGCAAAACGTGAGGGAAATTGAAGCAAGGCAAGAAAACAAACAAATCCTGAAAACCACTACATCTAGTGCGCTAATTTTTATTTGCCCTAATTCTAGTGCCGCCTCAGACGATATGCAACCGCTTTTTATTTAATTAATTGAATTATTTTTTCTGTAAATATGTGTACGAGGTGTTGACTTTCGCAAAGCACAGAAATGCGTTAGTGCCGCTGCGAGCGGGCACTAACATTTAATTTCATGCTAGTGGACTGTAACAGTGGAATCGAAAGTGAAGGACATGCGCCCGGCGCATCAGGGCAAGACGCAAAACACAGCGATAGCGGGGCTATCGCGAGTATTTGCAACGCAGCCATGATCGTCGCGCGCATGACAGGCACTCCGATTTTCACTGTTACAGCTCACTAGTAGCGGAGCCTGGTATTACCTGGCAAATGATTCCCAAAATGGGTGTGGCAATGGAATCAAGAAAGTGAGACTGATGGTGGTCTTGCAGCTATCACGCTACAAGCAGGCAATTGGCCGGACGCATGCGGCCAGAATCGCCATCATCAACAGATGCAACTAAAAGACACAACTAAATAATTTACTCCTGGATCTTCAGTTTCTGTATCTGGTAACGCAGTTGACGGAAACTCACACCCAGCAATTCTGCCGCCTGGGTACGGTTGTTACGGGTCTGCTGCAGGGCACGGCGTATCATTTCGCGCTCTACGCTTTCGAGATAGTCGGGCAGCGAGCAAGGCAAACTTGGAGCAGAGAATACATCCAGCGTGGTAACAGCGGGTAATTCAGGAACAATATCGCTATGATTATTGATAATAGCGGTCGGGACCGGCTGTGCTATAGGCAGTTCAGGCAACTTCCTGGTTCCGCGCAAGGCCAGGTCGCTGACCTCTATGCAGCCATCATTGGCAAAGGCAACTGCGCGCTCCAATATGTTTTCCAGCTCACGCACATTGCCGGGAAAGTCATAACTGATCAAGGCATCAGTTGCCTCTACTGACATATCAACATCATTGCCAGTCAGTTTTTTGAGGATATTGCGCGACAGCTCGACTATATCCTCCAGTCTTTCGCGCAGAGGTGGCAAGTGCAATTCAATGACATTCAGGCGGTAATACAAGTCTTGCCGGAAGCGCCCTTCTTCTACGCAGATTGCCAGGTTCTGGTGGGTCGCACTGATAATGCGCACATCGACTGCCTCTTCAACCGTGGCACCAACCTTGCGCACGCGCCTTTCCTGTATGGCACGCAGTAACTTGACTTGCATGGGCAAAGGCAGGTCGGCTACTTCATCAAGCATCAAGGTGCCGCCGTTGGCAGCCTGGAAAAAGCCTTCCCTGTCATCAGCAGCGCCGGTAAATGCGCCTTTTCTGTAACCAAAGAATTCCGCTTCCATCAAGGTCTCGGGAATTGCCCCGCAATTGACAGCGATAAAAGGTTTATCAGCCCTGGCACTGCTGGTGTGTATTTCGCGCGCCGCCAACTCCTTGCCGCTACCAGATTCGCCAGTAATAATAACCGGTGCCATGCTGCGTGCCAGACGGCTGATCTGCGCCCTGACCTCTTGCATGCCTTGCGACTGGCCTATCATGAAAGAACTGGCGGGGACGTTCAGTTTTTCCGGAGTCGCCAGTTGTACTTTTTGAACCTCATTGGTTTGCAGGGCCGACCTGACGAGCTTGCGCAACTGGTCAAGCGCCACTGGCTTGGATACATAGTCGAAAGCACCGGCCTTCAAGGCAACCACGGCATTGTCGGCACTACCAAAAGCAGTGATCACGGCAATGGGCGTATTTTTATATAGTGCACTCACTTCCTGCACCAGCTCCATACCCGAGCCATCCGGCAGACGCATATCGGTCAATACCAGTGCATAGCTACGCTTGCTCAAATGGGCGCGGGCCAGTGCCAGGGTTTCTGCGCTATCGACATCCAGCCCCATTTTGATCAGGGTAATCTCCAGCAGTTCGCGCAGGTGCGCCTCATCATCCACTACCAGGATGCGGGGACAGGCCGCAGCTTCTATCATACTCATGCACTGTATCCAGAGAAATTAATTACAAAACGCCCACTGGGCTCTGTCTTTCCTGCTTCGGTTTCTTCAACCCGGTATTCATAGTCAAGCAAGGCATGGTTATTCAAACACAACTCCCTAGCCATATACAAGCCCAGACCGGTGCCCATACGTGAAGTAGTGTAAAACGGCTCAAACAAGTGCGACCTCACTTCATACGGAATTGCCGGTCCATCATCTTGTATATGCAACTCTTGCCGGCCACTACTATTAATACAGGCAAACAGTTTGATACTGGCTGTTTGCCCACTGGCGTAGCGTATGGCATTCGACAAAAGATTCAAGACGACTTCGCGCAAATGACTGGGGTCAAAGTTGACGAGGAAGTTTTCGTTTTTCAATACCGCAATAAAATCAGTGGGCAAGTTACGTGTTTCTATAAAATCCCTGACCATTTCTTCAATCTGGTCCATCACCAGATATGGCTCCACATCCGATTGCGCCTTGCGTGAGAGCTTCAGGATATCTTCTATGAGCTGGTTCAGGCGTGCTACATTATCATCAACAATCTTCAGCAAACGTTTTGCCTGCTTGTTTTCCTGCCCGGGGTGCCCGAGGTCTTCATTCAGCAACGAGGCTGCATAAGAAATCGACGACAGGGGATTACGCACTTCATGAGCGATACTTGCGGTGAGGCGTCCCATCGATGCCAACTTCAGTTGCTGCGCCTGATTTTCTATATCTGACACATCCTGCATGAAAATAATCGTGTAGCCGCCATTGCGCTCCCTGAAACCACCTGCATTAACCGCTTTGATGGCAACAAAGCGCAGCTTAAGGTGCGTCACAAAATGTGGGCGTTCACGCTCGACGCGCTCTCTGGTGGCGGTATCGGCTGCTATTTCCCCGAGTTCCGGCTTGGGATCGTCGAGATAACAGCGTATTGATACAAAGGAGATTTCTTCTTCCTTACGACGGTCCGGCAAGCTGGAGCGCCCGTGCATATTATTCAAAACTTCAACAATCGGACGCAAAGCCGGAATACTGCCCAGCTCCACACCTATCATGTCCTTGTTCAGGTTACCGCCCAGCATGCGCGTCGCCGCTGGATTGATCTCAAACATACATCCATCCTGATCCAGAACCAGGATGCCATCCCCCATATCTGCAATCACCAACTGGTTGATGGACTGTTGCATGGCAAGGGCATTGCCGCGCTGTACAGCCAGTTGCTCCTGGTTGATCAGATTGTGTGCCAGCCGGTTGACCACAGACACAACTGCAAAATAGGCAGCCCCAAACAATCCAGCCTGCGACAAGGGGGTACCATCTTCCAGTTGCAAGTAGTGGTAAACACTTTCGCCCAACAAAAACAAAACAACAATGGAAGCAAAAAAGAATGACCAGACCAGGGGACTCAATATGGCGGCACCTGCCAGCGGAAACAAATACAGAATACCCAAACCACTTTTATTCCCTCCGCCAGCCAGGTACATGATGGAGATGATGATGATGTCGAGCAGTATCTGGGTTGTCAGTTGCCACATGAAACGGCGGGGATACACTTGCTTGAGCACCACAAAGCCTATCGCCACCGACAGATAGATCAGGCCTATGTCACGTCCGAACAAGGGCCCACTGGTCCAGATATCTTTACCACTGCGCAAACTCAGCAAGATCAGCAAGCTGGCAGCCACCACGATGCGCGAGGCATTCAGCGTTTGCAGCGAGCGCCAGAACGAGTGCGAAGGTTCGGACGCGTCGTGGAGTGCTTCAGACATTGGCGTCCTGTCGGCTGGCAAGCTCATGCAAGATCAGCATGTTCTTGGCTGCAGTAAACCTGCCCGGCGCGCTGCACGGCTTCTGATGCGGGTAAATAAATCTGGCAATGCGCACAGCAAACCATGGTTTCAGCCGATCCGGCGTGCTGTGAACCGGCATTTCCTGGCTCCAGCGGTTGTTCAGGATTGCCAGACCCCGTAGCAGGGGGCTGTATTTTTTTCTTCAGGGCCAGGATCACCAGTATCACCAGCCCCAGCCAGAACAGTAACCTCATGACAGGCTCCTGTGTAACAAGACTTCCAGCACAAAACGGCTGCCTACATAAGCCAGCAGCAAGGTGATAAATCCTGAGAGTGTGAAACTCAAGACAGTTTTACCACGCCAGCCACGCCAGTAACGTCCTGTCAGCAAAATGGCAAACAAGAGCCAGGACAGGAGAGACAGCAGGGTCTTGTGATCCCATTTAAAAGCTACGCCCAGAACCTGCTCTGAAAATATCACACCTGACAAGACTGTCAGCGTGAGCAAAACAAAACCAAACAGGACAAAACGGAACAGTATTTTTTCCATGGTCAGCAAGGCAGGTAGCCTGTCTATCAGGGTATTTAGCCATTCCACATTTTTTACCGCACGCAATTGATGCAGATGCTTGTCTTGTACTGTCATGACGACCGCATGAAAGGCCGCTATCGTCAGCGTGCTATAGGCCAGCATGGCGACCACGACATGCCAGGGAAACATGGCAGTCTTGCCAGCCAGGGCAATCAGGCTGCCTGGAAAAAAACTGGGCAAGACAGCCATCAACGCGGCATTGGGCATCAGTAACAAGCGCAAGCCATCAAGGGAGGCGTTGCGATTTTCCAGCCAGCAGACAAACACGGATACCCATAGCGCGGCGGATAACATCACGGCAAAGCCCACCCTGAGCGCGTGATCAGGGAAAATCGTCAGCCACAAAGCCATGCCATGTGTCAGCCAGGCCAGTGCGCTGACGGCATTTGACAGCGTCAGCCAGCGCCCGGGCAGGACTATGCTCAATATATATAAAGCAGCGGCAAGGAATGATAGATAGATTTGCATGGGACAAGTTTACACCAAGTCGCATGAAAAGTCGGATTATGCATGTTCCGCGACTTCCCCAAGTACCCCTTAACTTGCCACCGGATTGATTGATGACAAGCTTTTTTGATATTTTTTTATCTTGTCGTACAGGGTTTTCTTGGGGATGCCCAGCGCTTCGGCAGCGGCTGCCACATTATTGGCGCTCTTTTCCAGTGCAGCCTGGATCAGGCTGGCTTCATACACATCCAGCTTTTCAGGCAGGCTGCAAGCAGCCGTCGCCTGGATTTGTCCGGTTTGCGGAGCGGGCAGATCCGCAAATTCAGCCACTCCCAGCACCAGTTGATCGGCGAAATTGCGCAACTCACGTACATTACCCTGCCAGTCTGCCTGCATCCATAATTGCATTTGTGCAGCAGACCAGGCCGGCACCTGCTTTTGATAACGCAGGGAGGCTCTCTGTACAAAATACGAGAGCAACAAGGGAATATCTTCCCGCCTGTCATTCAGTTTGGGCAAATGCATGGTGACGACGCTGAGGCGGTAATACAAGTCTTCACGGAACTGCCCTTGCATGCTCAGTTTCAGCAAGTCTGTTTTGGTAGCCGCGATGATGCGGCAATCCAGTGCAATAGATTGATTGCCGCCCAGTCTTTCGAGAGTGCGTTCCTGCAGAACCCTGAGCAATTTGATTTGCAGGTTCAGCGGCATACTTTCAATTTCATCAAGAAATACCGTACCACCTTGCGCGTACTCCAGCTTGCCTATGCGGCGTTTCTGGGCGCTGGTGAAGGCACCAGCTTCATGACCAAAGATTTCGCTCTCAAAGACAGACTCTGGCAAGGCACCGCAATTGATAGCGACAAACTCGCCTTTGCAGCCACTGGCCAGGTGCAATTGCCGCGCCACCACTTCCTTGCCGGAACCAGTCGCACCGTTGATCAAGACATCAACCTGTGTCGGGCCTATGCTTTGTATGAATTTCCTGACTTTTTCTATTTGCGGACTTTGGCCTATCAAGTCTGGTGTGGCCGCATGATTCAACCAGGATAATTTGAGCTTGCGGTTTTCCATGACCAGCCGCCGCTTTTCCTGGGCACGCAGGCAGGCATCGAGCAGGCGCTCCGCTGCAAATGGTTTTTCCAGAAAATCATAAGCACCGTGGCGCATAGCTTCTACCGCCATGCTGACATCGCCATGGCCGGTGATGATGATGACGGGCAGTTCGGCATCAATGCCGCGTACTTTTTCCAGCACGTCAAGGCCAGACTTGCCGGGCAAGCGCACATCGGTGACGATAATGCCGGCATAGTCTGCCTTGATATAGGCATCGGCCAGTTCAGCACTGGCGCAAGCCTGCACTTCAAAACCACCGAGCTCCAGCGTCTGGGTCGTCGCCAGGCGCACCGCCTGCTCATCCTCTATTAATATAGCGAGCATTTGAGTCATACTGTTTCCTTACACTATGTATACAGTCATACGCGATCAGCGGTACTAACTTGTACTCGCCTGATCAGCCAGCGGGATACAGACCGTGAATTCAGCACCGCCATCCGGGCGGTTATCAGCCACCAGGCTGCCATTCATGGCCTGCACGATGGAAGAAGAAATCGCCAGCCCCAGCCCCAGTCCCTGGCCAATTTCCTTTGTCGTAAAAAATGGCTCAAACAAATGGCCGGCCACATGCTCGGGTATGCCGGTACCGGTGTCGGCGATCGTGATTCTTGCCATATCCTGCCATTTACTTAGTCTGACATCGACTTCCCTGACCGGGCTGTTTTCTACCGCATCCAGTGCATTGCGTATCAGGTTGATCAGGACTTGTTCTATCCTGACGGTATCTCCCAGCACCCGGGCGTGCTCATCTACATACACACTCAATTTGACGCCACGCCTCTCAGTTTCGCTGCGCAGCAAACTGACTGCGGACTGAATGGCTGTCTGCACATCGACTTCGGCGATGGCGTTCGGGCTCTTCCTGGCAAAACCCTTGAGCTGGGCAATGATGCTGCCCATGCGTTCGCTGGCGTGGCTAATATGTTCCAGATTGGCCAAAGCCTGCTCAGCCTTGCCACGGTTCATGAAGGTGATGGCGTTATCGGCAAAGGCGCGTATTGCGGTCAGTGGCTGGTTCAATTCATGAGTGATGCCGGTTGCCATCTGGCCCAGCATCGCTAGTTTGCCAGCCTGCACCATTTCATTCTGGGTAGAGCGCAGCAGGTTTTCAGTCTGCTTGAGTGTCAGGTAGCGGCTTTCAAGTTCTGCATTCGCCTGCGTCAATTGCCGGGTGCGCTCGGCGATATGCAGCTCCAGTTCATCCGCTGCTTTCTTCAGGGCCCGCTGCGCCAGCCGTCCCTCTTCCAGCCTGCGGCGGCGCTGGTCAAATACGGCAGCAAAGGCCAGTGCTATACCGAGTATCAAAGCCACCACCAGCGCAGATTGCAAACCCGCGCGCGTGACTTTGCCTTGCTCCGGGAATAACATTAACTGCCAGTTCAAACGCCCTATCGGTCTTTGCAGATATTCGTCATAGCCTTTCTTTTCCTTCAGCGGCAATTGGGCAATGGCTTCTATATGCTTGCCACCGTATTGCAAAGTCGCCTTTAAATCCTGCTGCACAGCAGGCGACAGGCTTTGCAGGCTATGGTATTTCCAGGAGGCGCGATTACTTAAAAACACGACGCCATGCCTGTCGCTGAGGGCGATGGGTTCTTCACTACTGCCCCAGGCTTGCTCAAATTCGTTGAGGATGATCTTGACGGCGATCACGCCTATCGGTGCCTGGCTGCCACGCTTTCTGCCGGGTGGATAGACGGGTTGGGAAATAAAATAGCCAGGGATATTGGTGGTATTTCCTATCGCATAGAAATGGCCGGGCTTGCCCTGCTTTAAGGCTTCAGAAAAATAGGGTCTGAAAGCAAAGTTCTGACCCAGATAAGTTTGCTCAGTATTCCAGTTGCTGGCCGCGATGGTATTACCCTGCACATCCATGAGGTAGATGGCGGCAACCTTGGCTTGCTCAGCCAGCTCCTGCAAACTCAGGTTCAGCGCCTGCGTCAGCTTGCCATCTTCCTTGTGCAACAAAGCCTCTGCCGTCATTGGCAGATAAGAAATCGCAAAAGGCAGGGTTTCGTAGCGCTCAAGTACAGACTCAATATCCAGCGCAATAATCTGCAACTGCCTGTCACCGGCCTGACGGCTATTGTCCCTGGCAATGCTGGCCGCCACAAAATAACTGGCGACCACCAGCACAATACTGACCGCCGCCACACAAATAAAGATCAGGCGCCGGTGACGGGCACTGTCAACAGGCGGCGCTGTCACAAGCTCTTACTTATAGATACCACAGTTGATAACGATGTCTTCATACTTTTCAAAGTACATGGATTTTTGCTCTATCTGTTTCGAGACAGGGTTGACGAACTTATAGTCTTGCCAGCCCTTACCCTTGGTTTTGGCGAGCTCCATACGCTCGCGTACGAACAGCTTGCCATCGGCATCCTTTAAATCCATCAAGTCCTTGCCCTGCATCTTGGCATTTGCACCATGGGCCAGATTCTTGCCATTCATATCATTGATGGTGACATACAGGTCGCGGTCACGGAAAGGCCCTTGCAGATTATTAACATCAGCAAAAGTCTTGTCCCTGCCATTCGCCTTGATACTGGCAATGACTTTTTGCACCATGGCGACAGCCTCAGGTGCCGTGCCATGGGCATTTTGCGCATGACTGGACGCGCCCAACAAGAAAACCAATCCCGCTACTACCATTCGTACGAATTTCAGCATGATGTCTCTCCTTATGTTTTTATGGGCGCGTCCGCGTTCCTACTTCTAACTTTTTACTTCTTACTTCCTGTCTCCAGCTTGCTGCTTAATCTACCGCCGCCATCTTCAATTCATCATTGTGATGTCTTTGCTGCTCTTCCATGACCAACTGACCAAGTTCACGCTTCAAGGCATTGAAGCCAGGATCAGAAGG
Source organism: Undibacterium sp. YM2 (assembly GCF_009937975.1). Lineage (NCBI taxonomy): Bacteria > Pseudomonadati > Pseudomonadota > Betaproteobacteria > Burkholderiales > Oxalobacteraceae > Undibacterium > Undibacterium sp. YM2. Next base: position 899,013 of record NZ_AP018441.1, on the reverse strand, counting down.
ATCACGCGAACGTGGTAGTTCGACGATCAGGTCTTTTTTTACCGTACCTGGCCGGTAAGTCATGACGATGATACGGTCAGCCAGGTAAATTGCCTCTTCTATACTATGGGTCACAAAAATGATGGTTTTCTTCAGTTCTGACCAGATGCGCAATAATTCGTCCTGCAAGTTACGGCGTGTCAGGGCATCCAGCGCACCGAAGGGTTCATCCATTAACATGATAGGCGAATCCAGCGCCAATACACGGGCAATTGCAACGCGCTGACGCATACCGCCAGATAAATCCTTGGGAAAGCGTGCCTTGAAATCACTCAGACCCAGCATGCCCAGCAGGCTGGCGACACGCTGCTGTATCTCAGCCTTGGCCATGCCCTTGATTTCCAGACCAAAGGCGATGTTCTGCTCTACTGTCATCCAGGGGAACAATGCATATTCCTGGAACACCATGCCACGGTCCGGGCCTGGAGAACTGACCTTCTGCCCATTTGCAATAATATTGCCGGAAGTGGGTAGTGAAAACCCCGCAACCGCGTTCAGCAGGGTTGACTTGCCACAACCAGAAGGGCCCAGCAGACAGACAAACTGACCTTCAGGTATCTCCAGATTAATGTCACGCAAAGCCACGACTTCTTTGTCAGCCGTTTTGAAGATTTTATTCACGCCTTCAATTTTGATATGAGTAGAATTCATCTCAGTTCTCCAATCCACGGTGCCAGCGCAGCAAATAGTTATTCAATTTATTCATCGCCAGATCAATTGCCAAACCCAGCAAACCTATGCTGATCATGCCCGCAATAATCTTGTCAGACCAAAAATACTCACGCGCCTCCAGTATGCGAAAACCCAGACCATTGTTCACGGCAATCATTTCCGAAACGATGACCACGATAAAAGCAGTACCTATACCGATACGTACACCAGACAAGATATAAGGTACAGCCGCTGGCAACATGACGCGTACAAACATGGTGGTCTGGCTGGCCCCCAGATTGCGTGCTGCCCTGATATAGATGCCATCGACATGGCGGACACCAGCGATGGTGTTCATCAATACCGGGAAAAATGCGCCGATCGCGATCAGGAAGATGGCTGGTGGATTACCCAGACCAAACCACAGTATCGATAACGGGATATAGGCTATCGGTGGTATGGGGCGCAAAACCTGAATCAGGGGATTCATCCATGCATACATCCTTTGACTGGAGCCCATCGCCAGGCCCAGCGGCAATGCCAGACCTGCACCAACCACAAAGCCAACCAGCACACGGTACATACTGCCCATGGTGTCACGTATCAACTCACCCGAAAAAGCCCAGGCCAGCCAGCTCGTTGTTGCCACATCTCTGGCTTCATAAGGGGATGCATACTCTATCCATTTTTTTACTACCGCCATCGGCGTAGGCAAGACCTGGGCATTGACCCAGCCCATGCTGGTCACTACATGCCAGATCGCAATCAGAATAACGGGCACAATCAGCCCCGCGCCAATTTCACGCCATTTGAATTTCATGATTTTTCCTTCAAGAATTGAAAGAGCCGGGTGAGCCAATTTTGCTCAAAAGAGCCTGCTCACCCCTTGCTCAAGCTAAAGACTGAATGATGCCTATTTTATGTTTAGGCTCTTCTTGGCTTGTTCCAACAGATCAGTTTTGACCCAGTCCTTGGCGACGGGTGGCTTGGCCATTTTGCCCACGCCATATTTTTGCATCAGATCAGTAGTGATCTGGATGTGCTCTGCCGTCACGTCATACGAATAAGGCGAGTTTTCTATGGCATTGACAAAGTCTTCATGGCTGACCTGCCCTTTGAACATGTTTTCACGCACATATTTTTCAGCCAGTTCTTTATTGTCGATAAAGGTCTTGGTCGCCTCAACAAAGCAGCGCATGAATTTTTCTGCAACCTGGCGACGTTCTTTATAAAACTTCTCGGTCATGACCATGGTACGAACCGGTTCGCCTATCGGGGTATCGTAAGGCTTGATGATTTCATTGCCAAAACCCTTGTTGATGGCCTGGGAAGAATAAGGCTCGGACTGCATGATGGCATCGATATTCTTGCCCAGCAGAGCCTGGTTCAGGTCAGGGAAACCGAGATAAATGATTTGCACATCCTTACCTGGCTGGTCGGAGTAAGTCAGGCCATTTTGTGCCAGTTCGGCGGCCAGCAAAATGTCCTGGATACCGCCGCGGGTGACGCCAACTTTTTTGCCTTTCAAATCCTTAACGGTCTTCATGCCCAGGTCAGCACGTCCTACCAGGCGCGCACCACCTTTGGCAAAACCAGCCACCAGGTAAATTGGGGTACCGCTGGCACGGGCAGAAATCACTGCTTCCGAAGATACTGCTCCCACATCAAGCTCGCCGGCAATCACGGCCTGCATGGCATCCAGGCCTTTGGCGAACACACGCTCTTCTACCTTGATGCCGCATTTGGGGGCGATTTCCTTGATATAGGAAACTGCGCCGTAATGAGCGAATTTCAGGTTACCCAGCCTGACAACCTCCTGGGCCTGGGCAGCGCTGGCAAATAGTCCGGAAGTAATAAGGCTGGCAAGCAAAATCTTTTTGAACATCTTTGTCTCCTGGGTTTTGATTTGATTTTTCCTACGCGTACTGATTAGCAGATATTGTGCCAGCACGAAGATTTTAGTAAACAACTGATTTCATTCAGGTTTCTTTACGCGACTGAACAAGCATGATGCGAAAAACCGGATTTAGTTTCAAAGGCATTCCGTGTTTTCGCACTGGCTCATCTTGATACACCTAGCGCAAAAACTTACCATCCCGCCCTATCATCGTCAAATCGACAAACTCACTACCGCTATGGTCGCGATCACTATAAGTGACTGTGACACCGCCCAGATCGACCTTGTGCATGGACTCCAGCGCGCGTATCAGGCCTTCCCGCGTCAGGCCCTTGCCTGCCCGCTTCAAGCCCTCCACCAGCAATTTGGCAGAGACGAAGCCTTCCATTGCCGCATAAGATGGTGGCACGCCATTGTCCTTGGCGATGGTCTTGAATTCTTGCCCCAGAGTAGAAGATACCAGATGTGGTGCAGGCATAATCTGTGACACCATCACACCAGTTGCTACCGGTCCGAGGGAATCAATGAAGGATTGCGAAGCATTATTCGAGAGAGTCATGATTTGTACGGTGCTGCCCTTGGCACGCAAACCACGGATCAGTTCTGCCACGGTGGTGGCAGAACCAACGATGATGAGCGCCTTGGCGGGAGATTTGACGACCTCGTCTATTGCCTTGGGCACGTCAGGTTTTGCCCTGTCATACTTGCTGATCAGGGAAGGCTTGAGTTTGAAGCTGTCCATCGCAGTGGTAAAGCCGATCAGGCCATCGCCACCAAAAGTATCATCGACATGCACGATGGCGATATCTTTGAGGCCTATGGTAGAAAACTGCTCGACAGCCTTTTTTACTTCATCCTGATACCTGGCCCTGACATTGAATACGTAGCGATTAACCGGATTATGGAACACTGCCGCACCGGTGCTCGGCGCCACCAGCGGCACCTTGCTGGACGCCAGTACAGGCAGAATAGCCTGGGTATGCGGTGTGCCGCGCGACTGGAACAAGGCAAAGACATGGTCTTTCTTGATCAGTGTCTCGGCGTTGGCAGCGGCAATCACGGGATCAAACTTGTCATCGACGATGTGCAACTCTATCTTGCGGCCGTGCACACCACCATTCTTGTTAATCTGGTTAAAGTAAGCGGCAGCACCGGCATTCATTTCTTTGACCGGCCCGGCAATCTGGCCGGTCAGGCCTACGGTTTGCCCTATTAATATACTATTATCAGTGACACCTTCCTCTGCCAGGCTGTAGCCGGACGAAGCAATCAGGGTGCACAGGGTAAGTATGCGTGGCAGGCGCCAGGCACGATGAAGTCGTCTCATGATTGTCTCCAGATTATTGAGCGTCTATTTTTGAACTGGCGACAAAACCTGGCTGACATTGCAGAATGTGCAGCCATCTTGATTTTGTAACAAGCTCTGGGATAGCACTCTTATTAGCAGACTTCATACCAAGCACGAATGAAGGCCCGCACCCCGGTTTTAACTGATTTTTTGAGTAAAATATATCAGTAGTATCCCTCATGCGTCTGAAAATCCGCACAGACATTTGAAATAATTCTGGATTTTCGGAATTTTGACCACATCTACTCTGTACATCAGCTTGAAACAGGCGAAATGCCAGACTCTGTCACTGCTTCAGGTAAAATGCCTGCTGTTGTTGCCACTGAACTGCTGCTACCGCCTGTTGCAAGCAACAGTGAGCACCGCCCTATTGAAATTTTCTTAATATCCCCCTAAGCCAACATGCTCGATAACCTTACCCAGCGCCTAGCCAAAGTCGTCAAGACCATGCGCGGCGAAGCCCGTCTGACTGAATCCAATACCGCCGACATGTTGCGTGAAGTACGCATGGCCTTGCTGGAGGCAGACGTTTCCCTGCCAGCAGTACGTGAACTGATCGCCCGCGTCAAAGAAAAAGCCATGGGTGAAGAAGTGATTTCTTCCCTGACGCCGGGTCAGGCCCTGGTTGGCGTGGTACAAAAAGAACTGGCCGCCCTGATGGGTGCCGACCTGGGTGAAGAAGCATCCCAACTGAGTTTTAACTGCCAGCCACCGGCAATCATACTGATGGCAGGTTTGCAGGGTGCCGGTAAAACCACGACGGTTGGTAAGCTGGCCAAGTATCTGAAAGAGCAAAAAAAGAAAAAGGTATTAACCGTTTCTGCCGACGTTTACCGCCCTGCCGCGATAGGCCAGTTGCAGACAGTGACAGCGCAGGTTGGTGCTGACTTTTTCCCATCCCTGCCTACCGACAAACCAGTGGATATCGCCCTGGCCGCGCTGGATTACGCCAAAAAGCATTATCACGATGTGCTGATCATCGATACTGCAGGTCGTCTGGGTATAGATGAAGCGATGATGCAAGAGATTGCTGCAGTCCATGCCGCCGTCAAACCGATAGAAACCCTGTTCGTGGTCGATGCCATGCTGGGTCAGGATGCCGTCAATACTGCCAAGGCCTTTAATGATGCCCTGCCTTTGACAGGCGTAGTGCTGACCAAGCTTGATGGCGATGCGCGTGGCGGTGCTGCACTGTCAGTACGTCATATCACTGGTAAACCAATCAAATTTGTTGGTGTTGCTGAAAAACTCGATGGCCTGGAATCGTTTGATGCCACCCGCATGGCCAACCGTATCCTTGGCATGGGTGACATCCTGGCGCTGGTGGAATCAGCCCAAAAAGGCATGGACGTGGCAGCCGCACAGGACCTGGCACACAAGATCAAGGATGGCGGCAAATTCGACATGAATGACTTCAAGATGCAGATTTCGCAGATGAAGAATATGGGTGGCCTGGCCAACCTGATGGACAAGTTGCCAGCGCAAATGCAGCAGGCAGCCAGCGGCGCAAATATGGATCAGGCGGAAAAACAGGTACGCCGCATGGAAGGCATGATCAATTCCATGACACCGCAAGAAAGGTCCAAGCCGGAATTGATCAAGGCTTCGCGCAAGCGCCGTATCGCCGCAGGAGCCGGCGTACAGATACAGGAAGTCAACCGCATGCTGGCCCAGTTTGAGCAAATGCAATCGATGATGAAGAAATTGCGTGGCGGCGGCATGATGAAGATGTTGCGCGGCATGAAGGGAATGATGCCCGGTAAACGCTGAGTTTTTCTCAGTATTTCTGTTCATATTTCCCACTATGGAAAAATGCCGGATAGCAGCCAAAATGGCGCTAATCCGGCATTTTTTTAGGCGTAAATCCAACGACAGGCAAATTCCTGCACTTTTTCACTAAAAACCCGCAAAAAACACTTGCATCCCTGTAAAAACCGCACCACTATTAGCGATGCGTGAAGTGACGCAATGCAGGAGCTTTTCAAAACGATCAAAGCTCCGTCCACGAAATTTGTGAAGGAGGCTATTTATGGCAACAGCACCAAAGAAACCAGCAGCAAAACCGGCAGCCAAACCAGCGGCTAAACCAGCAGCAAAAGCAGCCGCTCCAAAGGCAGCAGCAGCGAAACCTGCAGCAAAAGCAGCCGCTCCTAAAAAAGCAGCAGCCGCCAAGCCAGCAGCAGCACGCAAGCCAAATGCAGCGTTCATGAAACCTATGACTATCTCTCCAGTTCTGGCAGCAGTCATCGGCGCAGCAGCAATTCCTCGTACAGAAGTCACTAAAAAAGTATGGGAATACATCAAGAAGCACAAACTGCAAGACGAAGCAAACAAACGCAACATCAACGCGGATGACAAGTTGAAAGCCGTTTTCGGTGGCAAGAAACAAGTGTCCATGTTTGAAATGACTAAACTCATTTCCGGCCATCTGTCCTGATTTTCAGGAACAGGTTTCCGCAGTTGCTTTGGGAAACTTAAAGGGAAGCAGTCAGTCCCATCCCAAACAAAAATGCCCGCATCGCGCGGGCATTTTTGTTTTTGCAGATTTCTGGTGCACACCTAGACTGAAAAATCCGTGGCATCTACATGCTATCCTTGACTGATCCTTGAAGTCTCACCTCTACATATCCATTGATGCCATATGGTCAGCGTAAAGATTAATTGATAGAATCTTTTACTCTGCGGTGCTACTTGCGAACAAAAAAAGATAAACGCCCCCGGTCTGAAACACCAGACAAGCTCCTGAGCTGGTCTTACAGGCTGCTGTGCTCATTACCCGGCTCGCATGTTGTAGCGACAGATGTCCTCAATAATAATGGAGCTCCTTATGCAATGTCGCATCCTCATTCTCACCCTTGCTGTTATGCTGTCCGGCTGTGCCAGCGGTTACCAGAAATTCTATAAATCTTATGCAGACGCGAAAACACTGCCGGATGTACAGACGCTGTCACCGAATGAGGCGCCCAAGATTTTTGCATCAGACGATCTGGCAAGAGATGTCAGAATAGCCCGCTCCAAAGGCTATATCGTGATTGGTCAGTCCTCCTTCAACGGAGAAAAGGAATCTGAGCGCGGCATGATTGAACAGGCGCAGCAAAACGGCGCTGTCATGGTGCTGTTCTCGTCCAAGTTTGCCGGCACAAGAACGATTACGACCCCGCTTTTCTTGCCCAATAACAAAACCACCTATTCATCAGGAACGGTCAATGGCACCGGCGGCAGTGCCAATTACTCAGGCACCAGCACTACCTATGGTACGACTGTCGTCCCTTTGACGACGGAACAGCAACGCTATAACCAGGCCGCCGTTTACTTCGTCAAGTCGACAAGAAAACCGCGTGTCGGGCTGGCCACGCTAGACTTGACGCCTGAACTCAGAAAAAACCTGGAGCGCAACACCGGGGTTATCGTTGATATAGTGCGAGAAGAATCGCCCGCTTTCATCGCGAACGTTTTGCCTGGCGATATCATCATCGAAATCAATGGCATCACGGTCATTAACAGCAAGCATGCTTATGAACTCATGCAGACAGCTTCCCCATCTCAGGGCAAACTCACGCTGAAAATCATACGAAATGGTACTGAGCGCCTCATCGGCATTAATTTGGTTCCAACCTGAGTACTTGCAGACGCATTTCACAAATTGAAAGCATGCCTCAGACGTGCAAACGTCTGGGGTCATTTCATCTAACCAGAAATAGAAAACTACTCCTCGCTATTCAGCCTCCGGTTTACAAATTTCCACAGGTCACAGGTATGGTAGGCAGCTCATTACCAATGATTTCGCCTGGTTTGCGATGCACGATGCAATAAGTTCCGAATGGCGTAATCACTTTCGAGACTGGTCGCCCGTCACCTAGTATATGTACTTCATGCTTGTAGCTTTCACGCATGACAGTAGAAGAGACCTGAACCGCAGTACCAAATTTCTCCATCGCTGCACGCGCAGGTTTGGCACTGACCTGATCACGGTACTGGAAATCTTTTTTCAGTCCGTTGAAAATATCACGTGTATCACGGTTAAGCGACTTGCCAACAACAAACCTGTCTGCTTCAGGGCTCGCTGACTCTTTTTCGATTGACGGCATCGATTGCTGTTTGTCGCTGACAGCCTTTGCTTGGTCATTGATCGCAGAGCTCTGTCGCGGAGATGACATGACTCTGCTTTGGCGGGATGGCACTGGCACATCCTGCCTGGCTGGTGAAGGTGTCGGCAGTTTCACTTGCTCGGGCTGCTTTAAAAAAATCAGACTGTCACTATTTGCCTGCGTTATCTCTTCTTTATGCGGCGCCTTCAACTGCGGCCATTGCATATACAAGTACGCGTGTAGCAGCAGTACGCCAAGTAGTATTTGCCATTGGCTGCGTTGAACAGGCGGATGATAAGAAGCTACCAGCATAAGCCAGTCCTCGCCTCAATAGCTACCGCAACTGACAGTCCGTATGCCGGGTGCCCTGGTGATATCTGCTCCCGGTTTTGCACCGATCACACAATACGTACCACCTGGCGTCGTCACCTTGGTCATGGCGGTGCCATCTGGCATGATGATGTTTTGATAGCTGGTACCACGCGGACGCGCAGCGGCAGCGACATTGATACCAAATTGCACCATGGATGATTTTTCTGGCTTGATATCGGTCAGGATGCGGTTAGGCATTTCACGCTCTACCTGTTTGATGACTTTGCTGATGTCGCGCTGGATGACGACGGGGCTATCGCCAGTTAATGTCGGTGCGCTGGTTTCTGTATTCGCTGCTAGAACAGGCGCGACAGTGATGCCTGTGCCTGCATCGCTGGCAGCAGGCGTAACGGGGCTGGTTGGCAAGACCAGGTTGCGGGGTTTATTTGGCACAGGCAATTGGCTGGGTGATATCGCTGGTTTGATCACAGGCGCCGTCTGTTCCGGCTTGCGCTGTACGGGTGCTTCCAGCATGCGGACCACAAAAGCCAGCGGCGTGCTGACTTCATTTTTATGTCTGACTATGCTGGGCCACAAAAGAATTAACAAGAGATGAACCGACAATACAACAAGCAGCAATTGCCAGCGAGAACGCAATAACTTGCGCCAGTCTGTACTGCCAAATTCTTCATGATAAAAGAGTGCCTGCATGTCGGGTCTTGGTGTAATCCTGAATATGACCGGACATTCTGGAACGCCCGGTCATACTTGACCCGTCATTTATTCAAAGCATAGTTTTACAAGACCAGGGGTAGCGTCAATTGCTACCTGGAGAGTGATGCCGATTTCATCCAGCAAATGAATCAGCTGGTAAATTCCCAGTTTTTCCAGTTCGATAGCACTGCCTTGGGATATTCAGGACGGCCACGGCTACCGTTGTAGCGACCCAGTGCGAGGTAAAGATCGCCTTTTTCCATATCGATGTACAGGCGCAAAATCGAACAGCCATAGCGCAGATTGGTTTGCATCTGAAACAGTTTTTTCGCATCGCCATCGCCAATCACGCGCGACCAAAAGGGCATGACTTGCATATAGCCACGCGCACCAACGACCGAAGTCGCGTATTTGCGGAAGGCGGATTCTACCTGTATCAAACCCATGACCATGGCAACGTCCAGACCCGCACGCTTGGACTCATACCAGATGGCATCCAGCAATTCCTTGCGGGTCTGCAAATCGGGTATGCGCCTCTTCAGGCGGGTAGCCATTTCGCCTTGCCAGTTGAGGTATTTGATACGTTCTTCGATATTGGCAAACGTGGGTTTAGGTGGCGTGGAGTCAGACACAGCTTTGGCCAGTGCAAGGCGCACAGAATCTGCCATAGCTTCTTCTTTTTGATTACCGGCTTGCGCCGGTAAAGCAGAAAAAGCCAACAGGCAGATTGCCAGAGGCAAGGTGGATTGCTTCCACCCTGCACAGATGATTTGCATGACTTGCAGATCAAACTTACCGCTACATCTTCCTTTGCACCAGACGCAAAAGCGCAAGAAAAAATACTTCATCCTGCTACTTATTTACCTGCAAGCTTGGCCTGGATAAAGGCCAGCATCTCGGCCACAGGTACATTGCTGGCTTCGGTATCACGGCGCCCCAGGTATTCGAGCCTGCCTTCCTTGAGGCCACGGTCACCGATAACAACGCGGTGTGGCACACCTATCAGTTCCCAGTCAGCAAACATGGCGCCTGGACGTTCGCCACGGTCATCCAGTATGACATCGACGCCCGCTGCCAGCAGGGCGTTGTACAGGGATTCGCTCTCGGTTTTGACGGCTTCGCTGCGGTCCATGCCCATGGGACAGATAACGACTTCAAACGGTGCAATCGCCGTCGGCCAGATGATGCCCTTGTCATCGAAATTCTGTTCTATCGCTGCGCCCAGGATGCGGGTAACGCCTATGCCGTAACAACCCATTTGCAGTAACTGTGGCTTGCCGTTTTCATCAAGGAAAGTCGCTTTCATGTCGTCAGAATAGCGAGTACCAAGCTGGAATACGTGACCCACTTCGATGCCGCGCTGTATGGCCAGTACACCTTTGCCATCTGGTGATGGATCACCAGCGACGACATTGCGCAAGTCAGCCACTGCTGGCTCAGGTAAATCACGGCCCCAGTTGGCACCAGTGAAGTGGAAGTCAGCTTCATTCGCGCCGCAAACAAAGTCAGCCATGTTGGCGACGGTTCTGTCAGCGACGATATTGACTGGTTTTTGTGTGCCGATAGGACCAAGGTAGCCTGGTTTGGTGCCAAAATGCTCGACAATTTCAGCCTCGGTTGCAAAGCGGTAATTGGCCAGGCCAGCTATCTTGCCAGCCTTGACTTCATTGAGTTCATGATCGCCACGCAACAGCAACAGCCAGATTTGCGCTGGCTTGCCGCTATCTTTTTCAGCATCAACTTCAGCATCAACTGCGAGCACGATGGACTTGACCGTGGTTTCCAGCGGAATACCCAGCAATTGCGCGACATCTTCACACTTGGCTTTGCCAGGCGTGGCCGTCTTGGTCAGCGCAGCATTAGCGGCCGGGCGGCTGGTTTGCGTAGGCAAGGCTTCTGCCGCTTCCATATTGGCAGCGTAATCAGAAGTAGGGCAATACACCAGCGCGTCTTCACCAGTGTCAGCAATGACGTGGAATTCATGTGAGCCAGAACCACCAATAGCACCGTTATCAGCAGCTACTGCACGAAACTCCAGGCCAAAGCGCTGGAAAATACGGGTGTAGGCGTCGTACATGATTTCATAAGACTTTTGCATGCCTTCGACATTACGGTCAAAGGAATAAGCATCTTTCATGGTGAATTCACGGCCACGCATGAGACCAAAACGTGGACGGCGCTCGTCACGGAACTTGGTCTGGATGTGATAAAAGTTCACCGGCAGTTGGCGGTAAGAGCGGATTTCTGTGCGTATGACATCCGTGATTGCTTCTTCAGACGTGGGCTGGATGATGTAATCACGGCCATGGCGGTCTTTGACACGCATGAGCTCTGGCCCCATCTTGTCCCAGCGGCCAGTTTCTTGCCAGAGTTCTGCAGGTTGCACTACTGGCATCAGCATTTCTATCGCGCCAGCACGATTCATTTCCTCACGAACAATATTTTCTACTTTGCGGATGATGCGCAAGCCCATGGGCATGTAGTTATAGATGCCGGAACCGAGGCGTTTAATCATGCCCGCCCGCATCATCAGTTTATGGCTGACGATCTCGGCATCGGCAGGAGCTTCTTTCAGTGTGGAAATAAAAAATCGTGTAGCACGCATGACAGTGATTCTTTTTAAATGGAGGGTTATAATCAACTCAATTTTAAAGGATTAGCTGGCTAATGCGCCCACTCTTTGCACATTTGATGAAGGAAACTGCGATTTGTTCGCCTCCATGGGGGCTGTCCGCTCAAAAAAGCGGGATTTTTCGACGAAACAAACGCTCTCTACGCTATCTATTGCAGGAGCAAGCCGTTTAGCCACAGAAAGTTTTGAGGTTGAACATGCTGGATCGTGAAGGCTTTCGCCCTAACGTTGGCATAATTTTGCTAAACGCCAACAATGAAGTCTGGTGGGGGAAAAGGGTGCGCGAGCATTCCTGGCAATTTCCCCAGGGTGGCATTAAATATGGTGAGTCTCCGGAGCAGGCCATGTTCCGCGAACTCGAAGAAGAAACCGGCTTGCTACCTGAGCACGTCAAAGTCATAGGGCGTACCCGTGACTGGCTGCGCTATGAAGTGCCGGATCATTTTATCAAGCGTGAAATTCGCGGGCATTATCGCGGGCAAAAACAGATCTGGTTTTTGTTGCGCATGATAGGCCGCGATTGCGATGTCAATCTGCGCGCCAGCACGCATCCTGAATTCGATGCCTGGCGTTGGCACGACTATTGGGTGCCTCTGGACGTGGTGATTGAGTTCAAGCGCGGTGTTTACCAGCTGGCTTTGCAGGAATTGTCGCGCTATGTGCACCGCACCGAGCATCCCAACTCCAACCGCAGCCGCTATTTGCGCAATCAGCAACAGTCGCAACAAACACAGCAGGCGCAAAAAAATCAGGATTGCAAGAAAACCGAGCCGGAAGAATCCAAATAATTTATGTTGAATAAAAAACTACGCTATCTCCCCCATCTCGCCATCATCGGTCTGGCCTTGCTGCCTGTCAGCCAGGCTTTTGCTGCAGACGAAGAGGAAGAAGACAAGGAGTGGCGCGAAGTCGCCCTGCAATTGCCAGAGGCACCGAAGGCTGAAAATCTCTTGAATTTCTACAAGAGCCCGAGCCAGTCTTTCGCGATTGATACCAAATCGCTGACCGTAGCAGCAGATGGCACCATACGCTACAGCCTGGTTGCCACCAGCGCAGGCGGCGCTAAAAACATCAGTTATGAAGGCCTGCGTTGCCAGACCTATGAAGTCAAGCTGTATGCCTTTGGCCGCCCTGATGGTACGTGGTCACGTTCCCGCCGCAATCAATGGGACATGATCTCCAATACCGGTGCCAACAAGCAGCATGCCACCTTGTTCTCTGAGTATTTTTGCGAGGGTAAAACCATCGCTGGCAAGGCCAATGTCTTGCTGGATAAATTGCGAGGTAAGAAATCTTCGTATTACTAATCTGATTCCTTGGCAAGATGTACAAAAAATGGGGCCGGATCAATTCAGATCCAGCCCTTTTTTTGCCCGGTTTTATATTCTATTTACAACAGAACCAGGTTGTCGCGGTGTATCAGCTCAGACTCTTCAACAAAGCCAAGTATGGATGCAATTTCAGAAGAAGCATGGCGCTTGATACGGCGTGCATCAGCACTTGAATAATTAATCAGTCCCCTGGCCACCGGTGCCCCCGCTTCGTCGCAAAGCGTGACTACTGCACCACGGCTGAATTCCCCACGTACATCCAGCACACCTATGGGCAGCAGGGACTTGCCTTCACGCGTGAGTTTTTGCACTGCACCTGCATCCAGCACGACTTGGCCCAGGGTTTGCAGATGATCCATCATCCATTGCTTGCGCGCTGCCACTGGCGCCATTTGTGAAATCAATTGTGTCCCTATGGCCTCACCTTGCGCCAGGCGCAGCAAGACATTGTCTTCACGCCCCCAGGCGATGACGGTATGGGCACCAGAACGTGCGCCGCGCTTTGCTGCGAGTATCTTGGTCAGCATGCCACCACTGCCCAGACTTGATCCGGCACCACCAGCCATGGCTTCCAGAGCCAAATCACCTGCCCTGGCTTCATGGACGAAAGTGGCATCCGGGTCTTTGCGTGGGTCAGCGGTATACAGGCCTTTTTGGTCAGTCAGGATGATCAAGGCGTCGGCTTCGATCAGATTGGCAACCAGGGCTCCCAGGGTGTCATTGTCACCAAACTTGATTTCATCCGTGACCACAGTGTCATTTTCATTGATGATGGGAACGATGCCCAGACGCAGCAAGGTAAACAGGGTGGAACGCGCATTCAGGTAGCGTTCACGGTCGGCCAGGTCGGCATGCGTCAATAAGATTTGTGCCGTGCCTAGCTGGTGTTCACGAAAGCTGCTTTCGTAAATTTGCGCCAGACCCATCTGGCCTACCGCAGCACAGGCCTGCAATTCATGGATGGCGGTTGGCCGTTTTTCAAAACCCAGGCGCTGCCGCCCTTCGGCAATGGCACCAGAACTGACCAGCACGACTTCCTTGCCCATGGCACGCAGGCCAGCGATCTGGGCAGCCCACCTGGCGATGGCTTGCTTGTCCAGGCCCTTGCCATCATTGGTGACCAGAGACGAACCTACTTTGATGATCAGGCGCTTTGCTTGCTGAATGACAGATTGCATAAAATGAATACGGATATGATTTGGCGAGGCTGCCACATGAAAGCGGCAAACAAATCAAAATTATACTTTATATGGATACTATCGTTGCAATCTAAATTTAATTCACATTTAAAAGCTATATTCTACTTTTTATGAGATTTTCATTATTAAAAAGAAATTATTTCAATGTTAAAATCATCATTCATTTTCCATCCTCAAGGAGACGGTGCGCTTGATGAACAACAACTGGTGATCAATTAATGAGTAGTTGGAATGGGTAGTTGGTGGCAGGCGTAAAAAAACCTGGTTTTCACCAGGTTTTCTATTAGTCTTCTATTACTTTAAAACGCGGATCATCTGGGTCAATGGACAAGATACCCTGCGCTTCTTCTTTCATTGTGGTTTCTTGCGAACGCTGTTCATGCGTACGCTTTTCTTCCAGATATTTATAGATCTCGGTCACCAGCTCTTCACAACCCTCGCGATTCAGGGCGGAGATTTCAAAGACCGGGCCTTTCCAGGCAAAGCGCTTGATAAAATCTTTGACCTTTTTCTTGCGCTCTTCTTCTGTCAACACATCGAGCTTGTTGAGTACCAGCCAGCGTGGCTTCTCATACAGGCTTTCATCGTATTTACGCAATTCCTTGATGAGGGCCTTGGCTTCTTTGACAGGGTCGACGGCTTCATCAAACGGTGCCAGATCAACAATGTGCAAGAGCAAACCTGTGCGTTGCAAATGCTTGAGGAACTGTATGCCCAGACCTGCACCATCAGCAGCGCCTTCGATCAGGCCAGGAATATCGGCGATGACGAAGCTTTTTTCGTGGCTGACACGGACCATACCCAGATTAGGATGCAGGGTCGTAAAAGGATAATCAGCGATTTTCGGGCGGGCATTTGATACTGCAGTAATGAAAGTCGATTTACCGGCATTTGGCAAACCCAGGAGACCTACGTCAGCCAGTACTTTCAATTCCAGGCGCAATTCGCGACGCTCCCCTTCTTTACCATCAGAGCGCTGACGTGGTGCGCGGTTGGTAGAAGTTTTGAAATGGATATTACCCCAGCCACCTTCACCACCTTTGACCAATTCCACTTCCTGGCCATGTTCGGTCAGGTCAGCGATGACTTCATCGGTATTCCTGTCACAGATCAAAGTGCCGACCGGCATGCGCAGGCGTATGTCTTCCGCACCTTTGCCATAGCAGTCTGCACCACGACCATTTTCACCGTCCTTGGCTTTATGCAGTTTGGAATAGCGATAATCGACCAGAGTGTTGATATTGCGGTCGGCTACGGCCCAGATACTGCCGCCACGGCCACCATCGCCACCATCGGGACCGCCGAAAGGGCGGAACTTTTCGCGACAAAAAGACGCCACACCATTACCGCCATCACCGGCGATTACTTCGATACGGGCTTCATCAATAAATTTCATTTTTACCACCTAAAAAAGCTTGTATAAATTTTTGTAACCTGATGGAACAATAAATTTATACAGGATTTCTTCAAATTAAAAGGGCTAGCATCAAACTGCCCATGCAGGCTGTTGCTTACGGAGAGGTGAGCTTGCGGGTAAGGGATTGCCGCAATGAGCTGAATCGGAGATTGATCCAACTAAAAAGGCCCTACCGATGGCAGAGCCTTTTCATCATACTGGCTTGCGCCCTGCTTTGAATTACTTCAATGCATTACGCTGCTGCTGTGTCTGCAACAACAATTGCGTACTGGTGCTTGTTGGCACCTTTGATCGCGAATTGTACTTTGCCGTTAACCAGGGCGAACAGAGTGTGATCTTTGCCCATGCCTACGTTTTCACCAGCGTGTACGCGTGTGCCGCGTTGACGAATGATGATGCCGCCAGCATTGATAGTTTGGCCGCCGTAAACTTTAACGCCAAGGCGTTTCGATTCTGAGTCACGACCGTTGCGCGTGGTGCCGCCGCCTTTTTTGTGTGCCATTTTATTAGCTCCTTACAGATTACAGGTAGATTGATTACTGATCTACGGATTAGCCGTTGATAGAAACGATTTGCAATTCAGTGTAGTTTTGGCGATGGCCTTGACGTTTCTGATAGTGCTTACGACGACGCATTTTGAAAATGCGCACTTTGTCGTGACGACCGTGATCTACAACCTTAGCCAGCACCGTAGCACCTGCGACCAATGGAGCACCAAACTTAATGGTCTCGCCAGCGCCCAATGCGAGCACTTGATCAATGGTGATTTCGGAGCCAATGTCTGCAGGTATCTGTTCTACTTTAAGTTTTTCACCAGCGACAACTTTATATTGTTTGCCACCGGTTTTTATGACCGCGTACATGTGAAACCTCATCAAATAAAAATTAGGGATTTTCTCCCCGCCAGACAAAAATACATCCGGGAAGTCGGGAAAACCCCAAATTGTACATAATCCCGTGAAACGCGTCAAAGACTATTTGCATATTTTTTCAGCAAAGCCATGGTAAACGGGCAATTGGCTGCTGGGAAATGGACTAAGCGCAAGAGAACTGGTGCAATTCAAGCAAATAAGCAGCTCTGCATCGTATAATCGCGGTCATCCCGGATTTTTATGCAGGTTCCCCCTTGTCTGCCACAAACAACCAAAACCCTATCACTGAACTGATCGCCGCCGATATGGGCGAAGTAAATCAGGTAATCCGCAACAAATTGCATTCTGAAGTTGCCTTGGTCAACCAGATCGCCGAATACATCATTAGCGCCGGTGGCAAGCGCATACGCCCGGTACTGGTCTTGCTGGTAGCCAATGCCTTTCAGTATCAAGGCAAGCATCATCATGAACTGGCCGCCATTGTCGAATTCATCCATACCGCGACCCTGCTGCATGATGACGTGGTGGATGAGTCATCCATGCGCCGTGGCCGCAAGACCGCCAATGCCCTGTTTGGCAATGCGGCTTCGGTATTGGTGGGTGACTTTTTGTATTCACGTGCCTTTCAGATGATGGTGTCCATCAACAGCATGCAAATCATGCAAATCCTGGCTGATGCGACGAATGTCATTGCTGAGGGCGAGGTTTTGCAGTTATTGAATATGCATGACCCTGACGTAACTGAAGAACGTTACCTGCAGGTGATACGCTCAAAAACAGCCAAACTGTTTGAGGCAGCAGCAGAAATTGGCGCCCTCATTGCGGGTGCCAATCAGACGGAAATCGAAGCCGCAGGCGAATATGGCCGGTCTTTGGGGACTGCTTTTCAACTGATTGATGACGTTCTTGATTATTCTGGCAATGCCGAGGATATAGGCAAGAACGTGGGCGATGACTTGCGCGAAGGCAAGCCTACCCTGCCTTTGATCTACCTGATGAAAAATGGCTCGGCAGAAGAGCGCGAGCTGGTACGCGCTTGCATAGAAAACGGTGACGAATCCAAATTTGATGCCATACTGGCTGCAATTACGCAATCAGGTGCTCTCGCATATACTCAAAATGAGGCCGTGAAAGCTGCAGAGCGTGCCGCAACAGCCATTTCGAACTGGCCAGACAATCAGTATAAACAGGCCATGATCAAGCTTTGCGCCTTCGCCGTCGGAAGGAATCATTAAATCGACAAATTCGTGGATTTAACAGATTGTTACAAAATTGAGCAAGGTCACATCCCTGCTTAAAATCCATGTGGTACGCCGGAAACAAAAGACTGATAAATCCGGCGTGGCAATTTACCGGAAAACATTCTATACAGAGTAAAGAAGCTGCAAATCTTTGTCGTCATTAGCAGATAGATTTAAAACTCGATGCAGTTGTAACAGTACTGCATTTTTTGCCCATTCCCCGGCCTCTACGCTGGGGAACGACTTTACAAATAACAGGCTTAGTTGCATTATCCTAAGGCAACTGATTGTATTGGCAAATTTTACTCAAAAGATCCTATGTCCGCAGTCTTACCAAATTCAGCATCCCAGATGCCAAGCTCTGGCTTGGCAAGAGCGTTGACGCAGGCCAATTTATTGACTGCAGCCCAGGTTGAAACTGTCAGTAAAAAAGCGCAGACAGACAAAACCGGTTTTATTGATGCCCTGACGCAGAGCGGCACGGTTAGCGCGCGCGACCTTGCCACCTTCTGTTCGGATGCTTTTGGCTATCCCTTGCTGGATTTATCATTGATCAATGAGTCCCTGATCCCCGAAAAACTGGTCGATCAAAAACTCATGCAATCGCAGCGCCTGATTGCTATTGCCAAAAAAGGTAATAAAGTATCCCTGGCGATCTCTGACCCAACCAACAACTCCGCCCTCGATCAGGTCAAGTTCCAGACCGGTCTGGGCATAGACATTATCATCGTGCAGCACGATGCTCTGGTTAAATTGCTGGATAAGCTGGGTAAATCTTCCGAGCAAAGCCTGAATGAAATTGGAGGCGATGAGTTTGATCTGGAATTCAAGGAAGAGGATCTGGGTGCGGCTGCTGCCGAGGCGCAGACCGCTGAAATTGATGATGCACCGGTCGTAAAATTCCTGCAAAAAATGCTGGTTGATGCCATTAATCTTGGCGCATCAGACTTGCATTTCGAACCCTTTGAAAAATTTTACCGCATACGCTTCCGGGTGGATGGCGAGCTCCGTGAAATAGCGCAGCCGCCACTGGCCATCAAGGACAAACTGTCGTCCCGTATCAAGGTTATCTCCAAACTCGACATTTCGGAAAAACGTATTCCGCAAGATGGCCGGATGAAATTGCAGTTATCCGCCAGTAAATCCATCGACTTTCGTGTGAGTACTCTACCCACCCTGTTCGGTGAAAAGATCGTTATGCGTATTCTGGACGGCTCCCAGGCGCAGATGGGTATTGATGCCCTAGGCTACGACCCCGATCATAAAGCCATCCTGCTGGATGCGATTCAACGCCCTTACGGCATGGTGCTGGTGACAGGACCTACGGGTTCGGGTAAAACCGTTTCTCTGTACACCTGTCTCAATGTTATTAATAAACCCGGCATTAATATCTCTACTGCCGAAGATCCGGCGGAGATCAACTTGCCGGGTGTTAACCAGGTTAACGTCAATGACAAGGCGGGCCTGACCTTTGCGGCTGCCCTGAAATCATTCTTGCGTCAGGATCCAGACGTCATCATGGTGGGTGAGATTCGCGACCTGGAAACTGCCGATATTGCGATCAAGGCTGCGCAAACTGGTCACATGGTATTTTCTACCCTGCATACGAATGATGCACCGGCCACCCTGACCCGTCTGATGAACATGGGTGTGGCACCGTTCAATATTGCTTCCTCTGTCATTCTGATTACGGCGCAAAGGCTGGCACGCCGTTTATGCACCTGTAAAAAACCTGTTGATATTCTGGATGAAGTCTTGCTGGCAGCCGGCTTCAAGGATGATGATCTGGATGGCACATGGAAACCGTATGGCCCGGTAGGCTGTGAACGTTGCAACGGCGGCGGTTACAAAGGCCGTGTCGGTATCTACCAGTTAATGCCTATCTCGGAATCGATAGAACGCCTGATTCTGGCCAGCGCCAGCGCTCTTGATATTGAAGAACAGGCGCAGCGCGAAGGCATCAGGAATTTGCGGCAATCCGGATTAATGAAAGTCAGACAGGGACTGACCAGCCTCGAGGAAGTCCTCGGATGTACCAACGAATAATAAGAGAAAATTAATATGGCAACCAATCTGGCAAAATCAGCAAAATCAGGGCAACCCAAAGAGCAACTATATGCCTGGGAAGGCAAGGACAAGTTTGGCAAGGTCGTCAGGGGCGAAACGCGCGCTGGTGGTGAAGCCATCGTCAATGCCACCCTGCGCAGACAAGGTATCCTGGTTACCAAATTAAAAAAGAAGAATTACACCTCCGGCAAGGCGATTACTGATAAAGACATCACTCTGTTTACCCGTCAGCTGGCAACGATGATGAAGGCAGGCGTACCGCTACTGCAGTCTTTTGATATTGTATCCAAAGGCCACAGCAACCCTTCAGTCTCGAAATTACTGCAGGACATCCGTGGTGACGTTGAAACCGGTACCAGCCTGAACGCAGCTTTCCGCAAGTTCCCTTTATATTTTGACCCGCTGTTCTGCAATCTCGTGGGTGCAGGTGAACAAGCCGGTATCCTGGAAGATTTGCTGACCCGTCTGGCCATCTACAAAGAAAAAACCATGGCCATCAAGGCCAAGATCAAGTCAGCGCTGACTTACCCTATCGCCATTCTGGGCATCGCTTTCATCGTGACCGCGGTTATCATGATCTGGGTGGTGCCAGCGTTTAAGCAGGCTTTCAGCAGCTTTGGTGCAGAATTGCCAGCACCTACCCTGATCGTCATGAACATTTCGGACAATTTCGTTAAATACTGGTACATCATCTTTGGCGGACTGTTTGGCAGTATCTACTTCTTTTTCCAGACATGGCGTCGCTCCCTGAAGATGCAACAATTCATGGATAGAGCTCTGTTACAGGCACCGATTTTTGGCGACGTGATAAAAAAAGCAACCATAGCACGCTGGACGCGCACGCTGGCCACCATGTTTGCCGCTGGTGTGCCTTTGGTTGAATCCCTGGATTCGGTTGGTGGCGCTGCCGGTAATGCCGTCTATCTTGACGCAACCATCAAAATTCAAACCGAAGTCAGCACTGGTACCAGCCTGACAGTTGCCATGCAGAACGCCAATGTATTTCCTTCCATGGTCACGCAAATGGTGGCAATTGGTGAGGAATCCGGTGCGCTTGATCAAATGCTGGGCAAAGTTGCTGACTTTTATGAAGATGAAGTCGATGAAGCCGTCGCTGCCCTGTCTAGCCTGATGGAACCTATCATCATGGTGATTTTGGGTGTGGTCATTGGTGGCCTGGTGGTTGCCATGTACTTGCCTATCTTCAAAATGGGTTCGGTCGCAGGATGATTGAGACGTTTTTATTTGCAGGTCCGCAGCATGGTTTGTCCACAATAGCCTTCGGGCTATTGGGGCTACTGATAGGCAGTTTTTTGAACGTGGTGATTTATCGCCTGCCTAAAATGTATCTGCGTGAAGTGGATAATTTTGTCGCAGAGCAAAGGCAGGAGCCATTGCCGCACCAGGACAGGTTTGACCTGATGCTGCCTCGATCTGCCTGCCCGCATTGCGGGCACAAGATCACTGAACTGGAAAATATACCCATCATCAGCTACCTCGTCATTGGTGGCAAATGCACGGGCTGCAAAGCCAAAATTTCCGTACGCTATCCATTGATAGAAGCCCTGACGGGCCTGCTCACTGCTGGCATGATCTGGCATTTTGGCAGCGGCGTGGTGGGCATGAGTGCGGTGGTCTTTGTCTGGTTTCTGATCGCCATGACCTTCATCGACATAGACCATAAATTGCTGCTGGATGACCTGACCCTGAGTTTGATGTGGCTGGGCCTGCTGCTGAATGCCTACGGCGGCTTCGCCACTTTGAAAGACGCAGTACTGGGAGCCGCCATCGGCTACATGTCACTATGGTCAATCAACTGGATTTATGAAAAACTGCGTGGCAGACCTGGCTTTGGCTACGGTGATCTCAAGTTACTGGCAGCCTTTGGGGCCTGGATGGGCTGGAGCATGTTGCCAGTTATTGTTTTATTATCGACCCTGGTAGGCTCGGTCATAGGTATAGGACAAATTATCTCCAAGAAATTTGGCTGGGAAACAGAAATACCCTTTGGACCCTACCTGACTGGCGCAGGTTTGATAGCACTGATCTGGGGCCGACAAATTGTCGATTTCTATCTGAGCACCTTGTGATGGCTGGCATGGCTGGCAATCATGCGCCTGTTTTTTCACTAGGCCTGACAGGCGGTATAGGCAGTGGAAAAACTACGGTCGCCAATATGTTGGGTGAACTGGGCGCGGCACTCATTGATACCGACTTGATCGCCCATCAACTGACGACGCCTGGCGGTCTGGCTATCCCTGCCATACGTGCGCAATTTGGTGATGCATTTATTACCGCAGATGGTGCAATGGACAGGGCTGGTATACGGCAACTAGTGTTTGCCGATACGGCGCAAAAACTGAAGCTCGAAGCCATATTGCATCCGCTTATACGTACAGAAACAGAGCGTGCAGCAGCACAAGCCAAGGGTGACTACCGTATTTTCGTGGTACCGCTGCTGGTCGAGTCAGGTAACTGGAAACAGCGCGTCGATCGCATCCTGGTCGTTGATTGCGATGAAGAGACACAGATCAAGCGCGTCATGTCACGCAACCAGTTAAGCCGTGAACAGGTAGAGGCCATCATGCGCAACCAGGCCAGCAGGCAAGCCAGGCTGGCTGCCGCTGACGATGTCATTGTCAACAATGGCGACCTTAAAAATATAAGTGAAGAAGTTTTACGTCTGCATGAGCTCTATCTGGGGCTGGCAAAAAATAAGCATTAGAGACTGTCCCTGTATGCAAACACCAGTATCAGCAAGCGAATATTGTCAGTGCATGCAACATTTTCCTACAAAAAAAATAATGGAAATCTGCACGCGGTGTTTGTAATTTCACACAGTATGGTTCAGAATCATGTGCAGCTTTGATGAGCACCAAATTTTGACAGGGAAACTATTTTGATTGTTTACGAATACCCTTTTAACGAGCGTATTCGCACGTTATTGCGGCTGGAAGACTTATACGAAAAATTCACGTTTTTCTTACATCAGTCTGACCCCATGCAGCATCACGTCGCCCTTGCCACCATTTTCGAAATGTTGGAAGTCGCTGGTCGCGCAGACCTCAAATCCGATCTCTTGCAAGAACTCGAAAGACAAAGACACACACTCATCAGTTTCAAGTCCAATCCCAATGTACAGGCAGAAATGCTGGACAAGGTACTGGATGACGTTGATCGTGCCAGCAGTGCCCTGGTTGCCAGTACAGGCAAGACCGGCCAGAACATACGCGACAATGAATGGCTGATGAGCATACGTGGCCGCACCATCATCCCGGGCGGTGCCTGTGAATTTGACTTGCCCAGCTACCATGCCTGGCAAAAAAATTCGGCAGAAAAACGCTTTGCCGACATCAGCACCTGGTTTGCCCCTATCGCCCCGCTGTTTGATGCCATCAATGTAGTCTTGCGCCTGTTGCGCGAATCTGGCTCTACATCCAAAGTCATTGCCCAGGCTGGCAGTTACCAGCAGATGCTGCAAGGCAAGGTTTACCAGTTATTGCGCGTCAATGTCCTGCAGGAACTTGGGGCCATACCTGAAATCTCTGCGAATAAATATATGTTGTGGATACGTTTTATGTCTCAGGATGGCGACATGAAGCCCAAGGCCTACGAAAACGATATCCCGTTTGACCTGACTCTCTGTAATTTCTGAACATGGCTACTTTTGTTGATTGTCCCACCTGCAAAACCAAGGTGGAATGGAAAGAAGCGAACCGCTGGCGTCCTTTTTGCTCTGAACGCTGCAAGCAAATAGACCTGGGTGCCTGGGCTGAAGAGAAATACACGATACCTGCAGTCAATTTACCTGAAGACCCGGAAGAACTGGCTGAATAAGCTGCTTATTCAGCCAGTTAAGCAAAAAGCCTAACGTTTTTGCGGGATACCGTATTTACGCAGCTTGGTGGCGATCATGGAATGTGAAGTCGCCAGCCGTGTCGCCAATTTGCGGCTGGATGGATATTGCGGATACAGGTTTTCCAGCAAACTGCGCTCAAAGGCGTTCACCGACAACTCCCAGCTCTCGGTGGCATCGCTTTTCACCACTTCGGCCGTGATACTGCCTTCGGCCCAATCGAGGTCAGCTGCATCCAATACCCGCTGGTCTGACATGGTGATGGCGCGGAACACTACATTCTGCAATTGCCTGACATTGCCTGGCCAGTGATTGGATACCAGAGCTGCACAGGCAGATGAATTCAAACGGCATACCGGTTTTTGCGCCTGGGTGCAGGCGCGCTCTATGAAATGCCTGGCCAATGGCAGGATATCGTCAGGACGCTCACGCAGGGCTGGCATTTCCAGATGCAAGACATTCAGGCGGTAGAACAGGTCTTCACGGAAACTCCCTTCCTGCACCATCTTGCGCAAGTTCCTGTGGGTGGCGCTGATGATGCGCACATTCACCTTGACCTCTTTATCACTGCCTATGCGGCGGAACTTGCCGTCATTCAGGAAGCGCAGTAGCTTGGCCTGCAGGTACAGCGACATCTCGCCTATCTCATCGAGAAAGACCGTACCACCGTCAGCCATTTCAAACAGGCCAGGCTTGCCACCACGCTGGGCACCGGTGAAGGCGCCGGACATATAACCAAATAATTCGCTCTCGGCCAGGCTTTCTGGCAAGGCTGCGCAATTCAGCTCAAGGAAAGCTGCATTGCTGCGGCCACTGACACCGTGGCAAGCCTGGGCCAGCAATTCTTTCCCGGTGCCGGTCTCGCCAGTGATCAGCAAGGGCGCATCAACCACTGCCACCCGTGCCGCCTTGGTTTTCAGGCTACGTATCTGCTCTGATTCACCGATGATGAAATGAAAGCCACTGCCTTCAGAATGCTGCAGAGCATGCAGGCGGCCACCTATGCGGGTAGGTGCGTGAAAAGTCAGCACGGCACCTACCGAGCGGCCATGGGTGATATCAAGACCCTGAGGCTCTGATACCGGCGTCACATCCATGAAATAAGGCTCGCCATTCAGGCTGACTTCGCGGCTGGGCAGGCGGAAACCACAATTGACCAGCTCTTCCTGTATGCCTGTATCGTCAAGCACCTGGTTCAGGCTGCGCTGGCACAGGCTGGACTCGCTCATGCGGGTTGCCGTGGCAGCAGCCACATTGGCAATCACGATATGGCCGCTGGCATCGATCGCCAGCACCGGGTCTTCCATGACGGCCATCATGGTGTCAAGATTGAGACGCCTGCGTATGCCGGGCAAGACATCCAGCACCTTGATTTCACCTACCCCACGCACAGACTGGCAGTCAGCCTGCAATGAGGGCAGCATGAATTCCAGCAGTTCAGGGCTGTCGATATAGATGTTGGGGGGATCAACTTCAACCGCCACCACATTGAGCCCGCGACGCGCCAATACCGCCAGTATTTCGTGGGCAATACCTACTCTGTCCTTGAACTGGATATTGATGCGCATGCGTTGCTTTGTGATGAAACGATGAAAGTCTGATCAAGTATGATTAATACGGTTCCGGGATATAACCACGTGGGCGTGCATGCTGGCGACGGAAAGCGCTGTTCGATGCCAGGCCACGCAAACGGCCCAGGTCAAATTGCTCCAGTTGCTGCAAGACTGCACGATTGAGCGTCATTTTAACTTGCATCATCAGCAGATCGACACTTTGCTGGCTGGAAGTACGGGTATTGCGTCTTTCCTGTGGCACTTCTGTCTCTTCTTCCTGCACCGCTTTTTCGATGGCCTTGGCAGCAGCGCGCTCTTCTGCATTGACGAAGCTGCGGTAAACATCTGCCAGGGTGATGATGCCATTGCAGTCACGGCAGTGCCAGGCATCCTTCTCTTTGCTATCGCGACTGACCAGGGCATCCTTGCTCAGTACGGCCAGTATCGAGCGTATCAGGCGCGGTGTCTTGCCCGTGGCTTGGGCCAGCGCGGTAATATTCGCGGTACGCGGCATGACCATCATGATTTGTGCCAGCAACTCTATGGCGGTAAAAAACCGCGCATTCAGGTTGGCATCAGAAAAGACCTGGGTTGATGACAATAACTCTTCAATTGCATTCATGCCAACTCCTTGTGTATAAATATTGGACTGTTGACGCTGCCGTAACGGTCCATGAATAAACCTTCAGTAGAAATAGCCGGGCGCTTGCCAGAAACCACGTCAGCAATGAACTGGCCAGAACCGCAAGCCATGGTCCAGCCCAGCGTGCCATGACCAGTGTTCAGGTACAGGTTGCGGTAAGGCGTAGGGCCAATGACAGGGGTGCCGTCCGGCGTCATGGGACGCAGGCCAGTCCAGAATTCGGCTTTGCTGACGTCGCCACCACCAGGGAACAGATCAGTCACTGAATGCTCCAGGGTGGCACGGCGGTCTGCACGCAGGTCGAGGTTATAGCCGGTGATTTCGGCAGTACCACCGACACGTATGCGGTCGCCCAGGCGGGTAATTGCGACTTTATAGGTCTCATCCATGACCGTCGATTCCGGCGCTTTTTGTGCGTCGGTAATCGGAACGGTGATTGAATAGCCCTTGATAGGGTAAACAGGAATCTTGATGCCCAATTCTTTCAAGAGAATCGGGGAATAACTGCCAAGTGCCAATACGAAACAGTCTGCCTTGATCTCACCTTCGGAGGTGATGACAGAAGTGATGGTATCGCCGCTCTTGACCAGTCTTTGTATGCTGACGCCGTACTTGAACTGGACACCCAGTTCTTGCGCGAATCTGGACAGGCTCTGGGTGAACTTGAAGCAGTCGCCGGTTTCATCCCCTGGCAAACGCAAGGCACCGACAAATTTATCCTGCACATTGACCAGTGCGGGTTCCACTTTCAGGCAACCGGCCTTGTCCAGTTTTTCATAAGGCACATCGTAACGTTTGAGGATGGCGATATCGGCCTCTGCACCGTCCAGTTGCTGCTGATTGCGGAACAGTTGCAGCGTACCCTGGGTACGTTCGTCATAGCTGATGCCGGTATCGCTGCGCAGTTGTTGCAAGACATCGCGGCTGTATTCAGCCATGCGCAACATGCGACCCTTATTGATTTCATAACGTTTGCTGGTGCAGTTCATCAGCATTTGCGTGACCCAGCGCCACATAGTCGGGTCAAAGCTGGGACGTATTGCCAGCGGGCTGTGCTGCATCATCAGCCATTTGATGGCTTTCAGGGGCACGCCAGGGCCTGCCCATGGCGCTGAATAACCTGGAGAGACTTCGCCTGCATTGGCATAACTGGTTTCCAGACCTGCTGCAGGCTGGCGCTCAATCACGGTGACTTCATGGCCTGCCTTGGCAAGGTAATACGCTGACGCTGTACCGATAACACCTGCACCCAATATAACTATTTTCATTTTATTTCTCCCGGCCTGCTGCTGGCTCACTGATGGATTAATCTGTTTGTCTGTTGTGTTCTTTATTTGTTCTGGCTGCTTGCTCAGGCAAGCGGCCATACATGTAGAGGCTTAATTGCTATAGGTACGCTCATAGCGGCCTCCCAGACTGGTCAGGATTTCATAGCCTATGGTGTTGGCACGTGCTGCCACCTGATCTACTGTATTGTCAGCAGAGATCAGGTCCACCATGGAGCCGGGTTGCAGATGTTCTGCAGGGACTGCAGTAACATCCAGGGTAATCGTGTCCATCGATACATTGCCGACCATGGGTACGGCCTGGCCAGCAATATGGGCAACGCCACGATTGCTGAGGCTGCGCATCCAGCCATCGGCATAACCGACACCGACGGTGGCTATGCGGCTGGTCTGGCTGCTGCGCCAGGTTGATCCATAGCCAACACCGGTGTCAGCCGGGATTTCACGGGTTTGTATGATGCGGCCTTGCAGGTGGGCAACGGCACGCAGGGGATTTGCCTGGCCTGCGACAGGGGCAACACCGTATAGGGCAGCGCCAGGACGGGCCATGTCGAAATGAAAGTCCTTACCCAGGAAGATGCCGGAAGAATTGGCCAGGCTGGCTGGCAAACCCTGGCAAGCCGGGATTTGGGTACGCAAGGCATTAAAGGCTTGCAACTGCTGCTGATTAACCGGGTTGGCCTGGTCTTCTGCACTGACCAGATGGCTCATGATGTATTGCAGGTCTATGCCCTCGCTGAGGCTGGCATCGGCTTGCCATTGCTGCACCTCGGCGGCTGACAAGCCCATCCTGGCCATGCCGGTATCAACCTGGACGATGGCTGGCAGGCGGCGCTGTTCTTTTTGCGCCAATGCACGCCAGGCCAGCATTTGTGGCAGGCTGTTCAAGACTGGTGTGCAGTTATATTCCAATAATTCCGCCTCATGCCCAACGGGTGAGCCATGCATGACATAGATGGCTGCATCCGCAGGCAAATATTCACGAATAATGATCGCCTCTTGCAAATGGGCGACAAAAAAATCCCGGCAACCTTCTGCATACAGCGCCTGTACGACTTGCACCGCGCCCACACCATAAGCATCCGCCTTGACTGCGGCACCACATTTCGCCACGCCCAATAAACCGCGCAACAGACGATAGTTATAACGTATTGCCTGTAAGTCAATACGAAGTACTGCACCTGCTATTCCAGCAACTTGCTTCATATTTCACCACTCCATCGCATATAAGGAAACTGCGACTAGTCATAGCAATCGTCGTGCCACAAAATTTTATTGAAAAAATTCAAGGACTTAGAAAATTTATTTTGGATTCGCCAAAAAATCTGTATTGAATTTAATACAGTTACTGCTTTTCCTCTACTTTGCGCACTAGAGTACACACTCTATTGCGTACTGAAAGTCGCACACTGTACTATTTTAAATACACTGTATTGTTTTCAATACATATCGCTAATGAAATAAAGCACAGATAATCTCAGCCCAAAAAGTATCCGACAATAAGTGATACTACGGATTGTTTGTCATAAAAAGACAGTTTGATGACAAGAGGCAGGAAGTACTCGATACCAAGTATAGAGAGGAAGCAATAAAGCGGAAGGAAGCAGGATTGAAAAAGGGACAGAGCGAACAAATAAATATCAGCGCTGATTTTCTTCAAAGTGATGGGAGGGAAGTGGTGTCGCAAGCCAGCGCACTGGCTGCAAGATTCAAGCTAATTATTTAATTGCTCAAGCTGCAGCAGCCAGACTGGCCTCGTCCTTACGCAGCAAATCCAGCCATTCCAGCAGGGGTATGGTGGCTGGCAATAAAGGCGTGAGCTCTACACTGCCCTGCCAGGCAAAGGCTTGCCCTTCCAGACTTTGCGGTTCGCCCTGCCATTCACGGCTGATATAGAAATGCAGCCTGACATGGGCATGCGGATAGATATGCTCTACGCCGCACCAGGGTTCGGCAGTCAACACCTGTATGCCCAGCTCTTCAACAAATTCGCGCTTGAGTGCATCGAGTATGGATTCATCAGGCTCAACCTTGCCGCCCGGAAATTCCCAATAACCTTCATAGGGTTTGCCTGCCGGACGCTGCCCCAGCAAGACATCGCCATTGGCTTTCATCAGGATGCCGACGGCGACATCCACAGGTTTTGCGCTCATTTCAAGACTCCGCCAGCTTGCCTGCGTAGTCCCGTGCAAATTGCCAGGCCACGCGGCCAGAGCGCGAACCGCGTTGCAAAGCCCAGCGCAAGGCATCACCACGTGCTTCTTCTACCTGTGCAGCAGTACAACCCATACTCCCCAGCCAGTAAGCGACGATATCGAGGTAATCATCCTGCTTGAAAGGATAGAAAGAAACCCATAGGCCAAAGCGCTCAGACAAGGAGATTTTTTCTTCTACCGTTTCACCCGGATGCAGGTCACCATCATCGCTATATTTATAGCTGGCATTGTCTGACATTTTCTCAGGCAAGAGATGGCGGCGGTTTGAAGTCGCATAGATCAACACATTATCGGACTGGGCAGAAATACTGCCATCCAGTGCCACCTTCAAGGCCTTGTAACCAGCCTCGCCTTCTTCAAAGGACAGGTCATCACAAAAAACGATGAAACGCTCTGGGCGCTCGGCGATCAGATCGACGATATCCGGCAAGTCAGCCAGGTCAGCTTTATCAACTTCGATGAGACGCAAACCCTGGCCAGAAAACTGGTTCAGGCAAGCCTTGATCAGCGATGATTTACCTGTACCACGGGCACCGGTCAGCAAGACATTATTGGCTGGTTTACCATGAACAAATTGCCTGGTGTTTTGCTCTATCTGGGCTTTTTGTGCGGCGACATTACGCAAGTCATCCAGCGCTATGGTCGAGGCATGACGCACGACTTGTAAATAACCCTGACCGCCTCGTTTGCGCCAGCGGTAGGCAAAGCCCAGATTCCAGTCAGGTGCGGGCGTACTGGCGGGCAATATGTTTTCCAGCCTGCTCAGCAAATGCTCGGCACGCAAGAGAAATTGATCAAGCTGCGTCATTGTCTGTCCAGATCAGGAGCGGTAGTCGGCGTTGATGGAGACATAGTCATGCGATAGGTCGCAAGTCCAGACTGTCGCAGCTGCATCGCCACGTGCCAGTTTGACGCGTATGGTGATTTCGCTCTGTTTCATGATGCGCTGACCGTCTTCTTCGCGGTAGTCAGGATTGCGGCCACCATTCTTGGCGACCCAGACATCATCCAGGTAGAGGTTCAGTTTGCCTACATCCAGGTCATTCACACCGGCATAGCCGATGGCTGCCAGGATGCGACCCAGGTTAGGATCAGAGGCAAAGAAAGCGGTTTTCACCAGAGGGGAATGGGCGATCGAGTAGGCGATCTTGCGGCATTCTTCTACATCACGGCCTTCTTCCACTGCAATCGTCATGAACTTGGTCGCGCCTTCGCCATCACGGATAATCATGTGGGCGAGTTTTTGCGACAACGCAGTCACGGCTTCTGCCAGTGCTACATATTCTGGTGTCTCGACATCATTGACTTCAACTTCACCCGCGCCAGTGGCGATGAGCATGAAGGAGTCATTAGTGGAAGTATCACCATCGATGGTGATGCAATTGAAAGACTTGTCAGCCGCCTGCTTGACCATGTGATCCAGCACATTTTGCGCAACCTTGGCATCTATCGCCAGATAACCCAGCATGGTCGCCATATTTGGCTTGATCATGCCCGCACCTTTGCTGATGCCTGTCATGGTCACGGTTTTACCGTTGATTTCCACCGTCGCCGATGCCGCCTTGGGCTGGGTATCGGTAGTCATGATGGCGGTAGCGGCATTGAACCAGTTATCCGCTGTCAGGTTCGCTATGGCTGCAGGTAAACCGGCGACCAGCCTGTCGACCGGCAATTGCTCCAGGATCACGCCAGTAGAAAATGGCAGGATTTGAGAAGCTTCGCAACCCAGCAATTCTGCCAGGGCAGTACAAGTCGCATTTGCTGCCGCCAGACCAGCATCGCCGGTGCCAGCATTGGCATTACCAGTATTCACCACCAGCGCACGAATAGGGCTGGATGCCATGTGCAGGCCTTCCAGATGGGCCTTGCAGACCTGCACGGGAGCCGCGCAAAAGCGGTTGATCGTAAATACCCCGGAGACGGTCGCCGTAGGGGCCAGTTCCATGACCAGTACGTCTTTGCGATTGGGCTTGCGTATGCCAGCCTCGGCATAACCCAGGCGTATGCCAGCTACCGGTTTCAAATCTGCAGCCACAGGGA
Source organism: Undibacterium sp. YM2 (assembly GCF_009937975.1). Lineage (NCBI taxonomy): Bacteria > Pseudomonadati > Pseudomonadota > Betaproteobacteria > Burkholderiales > Oxalobacteraceae > Undibacterium > Undibacterium sp. YM2. The sequence continues at coordinate 867,611 of NZ_AP018441.1, read as the reverse complement.
TGGGGGAATTTACGGCCATGGTTTTTCCTTGCGTTGAAATCAAGCCGACATTGTAGGGCATTTTGTTGCACTGCGAAGCATGTTTGCGCTGAGGAAATTTCACGCAGGACGGGCGTAGCCCTTACAGCCCCATGATCATTTGAGCAATGATATTTTTTTGTATTTCATTTGAGCCACCATAGATGGATAGCTTGCGCATATTCAGGTAATTAATGGCAAGCGGGCTGGCCAGCTCACTGGTATCCTGGCGATCACGCAGGGGCAAAGCCTGCTCTCCTACGGCCTGCACCAGCAATTCAGTGATGGCCTGTTGTATTTCCGTACCCTTGATCTTCAGTATCGATGCTTCCGGCCCCGGCGCATGGCTTTGCTCTTCTGCTGACAAGACGCGCAGATTCGTCATTTCCAGCGCCATCAAGTCTATCTCTACCTGTGCCAGACGCATGGCAAAAGCAGCATCCTCCATAAGCGGTTTGCCGTTCTTGAATTCGCGTGCGGCTACTCTTTTCAATCTGGCCAGCTCACGCTTGGCTATGCCTATACCCGCGATATTGGTGCGCTCATGCCCCAGCAAAAACTTGGCATAAGTCCAGCCCTTGTTTTCTTCACCGACCAGATTAGCAACCGGTACTTTGACATCATCAAACCAGACTTCATTGACTTCATGTGCACCGTCCATGGTGATGATGGGCCTGACAGTGACGCCAGGGGATTTCATGTAGATGAGTAAAAATGAAATACCGCGCTGGGCCTTGGCTTCGCGGTCTGTACGGACCAGGCAAAATATCCAGTCGGCATAATGTGCCAGCGTAGTCCAAGTCTTTTGACCATTGACTACATAGTATTCGCCTTCGCTGTCACGCCTGCGTTCAGCCGTGGTCTTGACGGAAGCGAGGTCAGAGCCGGAGCCCGGCTCCGAATACCCCTGGCACCACCATTCATCGGCAGTCAGTATGTTAGGCAAAAATCTCTGCTGCTGTTCAGGCGAGCCAAATTCCATGATGACGGGTGCCACCATCTTGATGCCAAAAGGTGGCAGCCGTGGTGCCCCGGCAGCGGCGCATTCTTCTTCGAATATATATCGCTGCACAGCAGACCAGCCAGTGCCGCCATGCGCAGCAGGCCAGGAGGAGGCACCCCAGCCCTGGGCATGCAGTATCTTTTGCCATTGCTGGTAATCGCTTTTTTCCAGTGCTATGCCATGATGCACTTTATGGCTGATGGCCTGAGGTAATGAAGTTTGCAGAAAATGACGGACCAGTTGACGGAAACCCAGCTCTGCATCGTTAAAGTTCAAGTCCATACGCCCCCTCAGGTCTGGTCATCACAGCTTGCGACTCCAGAATATAGAACGAATGCTCAAATAAGCACGCTCGTTCACTTTAACTCCGGGATTTGCTTGCGTCAAGTGAGCGCATCAGGATTCGCTAAATTGACACTGGACGACGAAAAAACAAAAGGCGACCAATGGTCGCCTTTTGTTTTTGTACTACTCAATGATCAGGCAAGTTTGCCGTGGCATTGCTTGAACTTTTTGCCGCTGCCGCAAGGGCAAGGGTCATTGCGACCTACCTTCAGGGCGTAATTGATTTCTGGCTGGTCAGTGCCAAAGTCGGCGGCAGGAGCCAGCATTTCTTCAGGCGTTGCATCTGCATCAAAATCGGCGTGCTGGTAATGAACGTTTTCAATCTGCGACTGTGCAAGTCGTTCTTCTGCTGCATCAATCTCTTCACGGGATTGTATACGCACAGTGACCACGGTCCTGACCACTTCGTTCTTGATCGCTTCGAGCATCTGGCCAAACAGTTCAAACGCTTCGCGCTTGTATTCCTGTTTAGGATTTTTCTGTGCGTAACCGCGCAGATGGATACCCTGGCGCAAATGATCGAGTGCCGCCAGATGTTCACGCCAGTGTGTATCTATGCTTTGCAGCATGACATTGCGCTCGAAACCGGCAAAAGATTCTTTGCCGACGATGGATATCTTGGCTTCATAAACATCATTGGCCGCTTTTTGCACACGTTCCAGAATATCTTCATCGGTGATATTGGCATCATCCTTGAGCATTTGCGACAGCGGCAAATCAAGCGCCCATTCATCACGCAAGACTGCTTCGAGGCCCGGGATATTCCACTGTTCTTCGACTGATTCTGCCGGTACATATTCACGTACGATGTCTTCAAACATGCCATGACGCAGTGAAGAAATCAGTTCTGCCATGTCCTGCGCTTCCAGCAATTCATTACGTTGCTGGTAAATCACTTTACGCTGGTCATTGGCGACGTCATCGTACTCCAGCAATTGCTTGCGGATATCAAAGTTACGTGCTTCTACCTTGCGCTGTGCCGATTCTATGGAGCGGGAAACGATACCTGCTTCGATAGGTTCACCTTCAGGCATTTTGAGCCTGTCCATGATGGCACGGACGCGGTCACCGGCAAAAATACGCAACAGCGTATCGTCGAGTGACAGGTAAAAACGGGAAGAACCCGGATCGCCCTGACGGCCAGAACGGCCACGCAATTGATTATCCACGCGACGGGATTCATGGCGTTCAGTGCCAACGATGTGCAAGCCACCAGCATTGACCACTGTCTCATGCAGAGACTGCCATTCGTCACGCAGCTTTTGCGATTGCGTCTCTTTGTCTGCATCAGACAAAGCTGCATTCGCTTCTATCATTTGCACCTGCTTGGCGACGTTACCACCGAGTACGATATCCGTACCACGACCCGCCATATTGGTAGCGATGGTGATGGCTTTTGGACGACCGGCCTGGGCAATGATTTCCGCTTCACGCGCATGCTGCTTGGCGTTCAGTACATTGTGTGGCAAACCTGCCTTGTCCAGTATGCCGGACAAGAGTTCAGAATTTTCAATCGAAGTCGTACCTACCAGTACTGGCTGACCACGCTCATAACAATCCTTGATGTCGATGAGCATGGCATTGTATTTTTCTTGCGCAGACTTATAGACCTGGTCTTGCCTGTCCTTGCGTTGCGAAGGACGGTTAGGTGGAATAACCACGGTTTCGAGACCGTAGATTTCCTGGAATTCATAAGCCTCTGTATCAGCCGTACCCGTCATGCCTGACAGTTTGGTGTACATACGGAAGTAGTTCTGGAAAGTGATCGATGCCAGGGTCTGGTTCTCGTTCTGGATGCGTACACCTTCTTTGGCTTCAACCGCCTGGTGCAAGCCATCAGACCAGCGACGGCCAGTCATCATACGGCCGGTGAATTCATCAACGATGACGATTTCATCGTTCTGCACTACATAGTGCTGATCCTTGAAATACAGGGCATGTGCACGCAGGGCGGCGTACAAATGATGGATCAGGGTAATATTGGCGGCATCATACACAGATGCACCTTCAGGCAGCAAACCCATTTGCGTGAGTATGCGTTCCACCTTGTCATGACCAGCTTCAGTCAGCAAGACCTGATGAGCTTTCTCGTCCTTGGTGTAGTCACCTGGCACTTCTATCTTGCCCTTGCCATCAGGTGTTTCTTCACCGATTTGCAGGGTCAGCAGCTTGGGTACTTCATTGATCTTGTAGTACAGCTCGGTATGATTTTCAGCCTGGCCGGAAATGATCAATGGTGTACGGGCTTCATCGATAAGAATCGAATCGACTTCATCGACAACGGCAAAATTCAGGCTGCGCTGTACACGGTCCTTGGCTTCATAGACCATGTTGTCGCGCAGGTAATCGAAACCGTATTCATTATTCGTGCCATAGGTAATGTCAGAAGCATAGGCTGCCTGCTTGGCATCGTGATCAAGCTGCGACAGGTTGATACCGGTAGTCAGTCCCAGCCAGCCATACAGGCGCCCCATCCATTCGGCATCGCGCTGCGCCAGATAATCATTGACGGTAACAACGTGCACGCCCTTGCCAGACAAGGCATTCAGGTAGATTGGCAGGGTCGCCATCAGGGTTTTACCCTCGCCCGTGCCCATTTCAGCGATTTTGCCGTAATGCAAAACCATGCCGCCTATCATCTGTACGTCAAAATGACGCATTTTCAGGACGCGCTTGCTAGCCTCACGGCAGACAGCAAAAGCTTCGACGAGTATGGCATCGAGTGACTCTCCGTTCGCAACACGTGCTTTGAACTCGGCAGTCTTGGCTTGCAAAGCCTCGTCCGACAAGGCTTCCAGCTTGGGTTCCAATGCGTTGATCTCACGCACCGTCTTTTGGTATTGCTTCAAAAGCCGCTGATTGCGGCTGCCGAATATCTTGGTCAGGAATGACATGCTATGAACGGAAAGTTAAATTCTTAAAAAAATTGTTGAAATAGTGCTTAATTTGACAACAACATTAGGATAACCTGTGATTTTACCATGTGACACTCAATTAACCAGTAATTGCGCAATTTCCCTGCCTGTTGGGCAGTAAAATGGATTATTTGGCAATTACTGGGCGCGTACCCGGCAAACAATTCCCAGACATGGAATGGCAGTTGGAGGCTGAATCGGCAATCTCAAGTTATTTTTGATTCAATGCAGAAAGATTGGCCTGATTAGCCCCGGCAGACAAGAATTTGTGGGGATTTTGTGGCACGCCTTTGACATGTACTTCAAAGTGCAAATGTGCACCTGTGGAACGGCCGGTAGAACCAATGTCTGCAATATGCTGGCCACGTTTGACGATGTCACCCAGCTTGACGTGGATTTTGGAAGAGTGGGCATAACGGGTCATGATCTCGCCACCATGATCAATTTCCACCATATTGCCAAATTGTGGATGATATTCTGCCGCAACCACGACACCGCCTGCTGCTGCAACGATGTGGGTACCGGTAGGTCCAGAGAAATCTATGCCCTCATGAAAGGCACTGCGGCCAGAAAATGGGTCAAGTCGCCAACCAAAACCAGATGCATTGTAAGCAACATTAACGGGTTGTATGGTTGGCAGTAGCTTGGATTGCACCTTGAAACCCATGAGCTTGGTTTCAACTACATTCATATAATCTGATCTGTGCTCGATATCCACAGACATCGCAGCCAGTGCTGCCTGGAATTCTGCCATATTCAATTCCTTGGCGGGCTGGGTAGTAACTTCGGGGCCGCCACGGCCCGGCAATTCCTTGAAGTTGAATTCTTCCGGCTTGACACCGGCCAGGCCCTGCACCCGCTCACCGAGTGCATCGAGACGTATCAGTTGCGCCTGCATTTCACCGAGCTTGGCCGCCATCGCAGCGAGGTTTTCTTTCATGAACTTGTCTTTATTGCCAGCATCACTTGCGGCAGCGACCGGAACCAGGTCGCGCAAGACTGGCAAGTCAGCGCTGGCCAGCTTCAGGGTCAGGGCCGCCATCAGGGCAGCGCAACAAGTGATGACCAACAGGAATGCAAAAGTAGCAAGGATGACGTGACGGGAAGACAAAGTCACTGACTTTGCCTGGGTAAAGCGGGAGTGCATCAAAATGATTTGCATCAATATGCTCCTCTGAAAACGAAAGGCGGCCTGGTGCTCCTTGTGAGAGCTGGCCTGCCCTGTTTGTGGTAAGGTATTGCGCATGTCAACATTCTCACGCCCTACCTATCCGATTAACATTAAACGCGGTCGCAAAGTGCCTGGTGCCAGCGAAGCCGCTGACTTTTTGCGCAGCAACGAGAAAATCTCACAACTACTGCCCACAGTGCAGCGCAATCTGAAGCTGCAAAAAGACTGTGGACTGATACTGCCGCCGATATTTGCCTCTTGTGAGGTCATGCAAGTAACGGAGGGACAGTTGACGCTATCAGCGCCGAATGCCGCACTGGCGACCAAATTGAAACAGCAATGCCCGAAACTGCAAGCATTTTTGCAAGAACGGGGATGGCAGATTAACGCAATCCGGATCAAAGTACAAGTCAGGCGCGTCGTGGAGAAACCTGTTGCCGTTAAGCAAATAGCATTTTCAGGCAAGGCCTTGCAGGCGCTTGGGCAGTTGGAACATGCTCTGGAAGACACACCGCAAAATGCAGATTTGCGGGCAGCGCTGAGCCGCCTGATACAGCGCCATCGCTCTGGAAGCTGATTTCAGCAGGCCGCACATGAGCTCAAAGTCAGGGCTTTAAGCGAGTGCCCACTCCCTGTCCACTTGCGTGGCATACGTCGGCGGTGCCATATCAAGATCATCAAAACTGACAATTTCATACGCATCTGGCTGGGCCAGCAAGGCGCGCAATAACTGATTGTTCAAGCCATGGCCAGACTTGTGGGCAGTATAGCTGGCGAGGAAGGGATGGCCGATCAGGTATAAATCACCAATCGCATCCAGTATCTTGTGGCGAACAAATTCATCATCAAAACGCAGGCCATCTGAATTCAGGATACGGTATTCGTCCATGACTATCGCGTTTTCCATGGAGCCACCACGGGCCAGACCTATGCCCCTGAGCATTTCCACATCCTGCATGAAACCGAAAGTCCGTGCCCTGGCAACATCCTGCACAAAGGTAGCGCTGGCAAAATCAACCACGGCGGTTTGCACCGTGCCATCGACTGCGGGATGATTGAATTCTATAAAGAAATGCAGCTTGAAACCATTGAAAGGCTCCAGCCTCGCCCATTTCTCGGACTTGCCCGTACCTTCGCGAATTTCTACCGGCTTTAATACACGGATAAATTTCTTGGCAGCATCCTGCTCCTGCATACCCGCCTGCTGCAATAAATAGACAAAAGATGAAGCAGAACCATCCATGATGGGAATTTCTTCGGCACTGACATCAATGTACAGATTGTCCAGTCCCAGACCTGCACAGGCAGACAACAAATGCTCTACCGTTGATACCTTGCCATGCTCATTCGACAAGGTCGATGCCATGCGGGTATCGCCCACGGCCAGCGCCTGGGCGGGTAATACCACGGGTGGGATCAAGTCTGTGCGCGTAAAAATAATGCCGGTATCCACAGGTGCCGGGCGCATGACGAGTTCAACCTTGGTGCCGGAGTGCAGGCCGACGCCAACTGTTTTCACTGTTTGTTTGATGGTTCTTTGCTTTAACATCGCGCTATTATAGCGTTTCGGGCAATTTTCCATGCGGACGCACGGAAATTACCCGCTACTCTTCTTAAAAATGAATACAAAAACAACAATTCAAATTCGCCGTGCCTCAGCCGCAGATCTCGAAGCCATGTGTGAGCTCAGCGACCAGATCAATGCCCAGCACCACGCCGCTGCCCCAAGGTTTTCGTACAAAAACCAAATCGAGAACTTGACCGCCAATTCTGGCATGGCACATTTGAAAATCCTGCCGGTTGCGCCTTGCTGGCCTGCGACGCTGAACAGGTTCTGGGCTTCATCACCATGAGCTGGCATGAAAACACCACGATTCCCTTCTTGTACCGACGCCGTATTTGCCGCATAGGCACGATCGTAGTATCTGGTAATCATCAGAAACGGGGGATAGGGAAATTATTGATGGATGGCGCAACGAACTGGGCACGCGAGCATGAGGCAGTGGAAATCAGGCTGGAGGTGTTTGACTTCAACCGCAATGCCATGGATTTTTATGCTGCCCAGGGTTATGGCGTGCAGTCGCATATCATGAGCAAATCATTAGACTAAAGCAGCCATGCATGCAATAAAAAAGACGCTCAGTGCAGTCAGTGAGCACTCAGCGCCTTTCTTGATGCAAATCAGAAAACCTGATTAGCCCAATTGTGCCAACAGCGTTTCTGCGTTCGATACTTCAAACTTGCCGCCTTCTTCGATATTCAGTTGTTTGACGACACCGTCAACAGCCAGCAAAGAATAACGCTGGGAACGTGTGCCCATGCCAAATTTGCTGAAATCTGCATCCAGGCCCAGCGCTTTGCTGAAATCTGCATTGCCGTCTGCCATCATGCGGACGATGCCAGTGGATTTTTGATCACGGCCCCATGCGCCCATGACGAATGCGTCATTGACGGAGATACACCAGATTTCATCAACGCCCTTGGCTTTCAAATCTGCTGCCAGCGCAACATAGCCAGGCACATGCTTGGCTGAGCAAGTTGGCGTGTACGCGCCAGGCAGGCCAAAAATCGCAATGGTTTTACCTTTGGTCAGGTCTGCGACCTTAAATGTATTTGGGCCGAGTGAACATCCTTCTGATTCCACTTCAATAAATTCTGCCAGGCTGCCTTCAGGCAGGGTATCGCCAATCTTGATTGTCATTTTATGCTCCCTAGATAAGTATTCGGATATTCACTGCCTTGCTGTATGCCGCCTCCACCAAAAGCAGGAAGTTTGAGCCATATCAACACCGACAGTGAAGGACGCAAGTATGCCTGAGCTAGAATTTTCTTGCAGAAGTTAAAAGGTAAAAGCTTAAGACCATTAACCACAGAGGCACAGAGACACCGAGAAAGGCAAGAGAACCCCAAAGCTTTTTCTCTCTTGTTTTTCCTCTGTGGTGTAGCAGGGAATTCGTGCGGCATGCCGCGCGCCTGCGGAACGAAGTCTGCTTGCAAGCAGACTTTCCTCCCTCTGTGCCTCTGTGGTGAGCTTTTTGGTCTGAATTTTCGATCAGCAAATAAAAAACGCCAGCCTCTTCTGAAGCTGGCGTTCTGCTGAAAAACCAGATAAATCAGTCAGCCTGTTTGCGCAGGAAAGCTGGGATATCGTAGGTTTCCATGCCATTTTTTTCCAGGGCACGTACTGTTTCTGACGCAGATTCACGGCGCCATACTGCAGGTTTGCTCAAGCCATCAAATCCTGCGGAACCAGTTGCAGCACCAGTGCTGATGGTGGCAGAAGTCATGACCGGGCTGGCCATCACGGTTTCATTGTGCGTACCGGTACGCAGCATAGGTGTTTGCACCAGCTGGATATTTTTCTTGCCACGACCCAAGCCGGTTGCAACTACCGTCACACGGATATCGTCACCCATGTTGTCGTCATAAGCGATACCCTGGGCAATCGATGCGTCCGGTGCAGCGAAAGCGCGCACGGTGGACATGACTTCCTTGATCTCTTTACCTTTGAGACCACGGCTCGCTGTGACATTCACCAACACGCCGCGTGCACCAGACAAATCGATACCATCCAGCAGTGGAGATGCAACTGCCTGTTCAGCAGCGATGCGGGCGCGATCAACACCAGAAGCTGTCGCCGTACCCATCATGGCCTTGCCTTGTTCGCCCATGATGGTTTTCACGTCATTGAAATCGACGTTGATATGGCCAGGCACATTGATGATCTCGGCAATACCGGCGACGGCATTGTTCAGGACATCATCGGCATGTTGCAGCCATTCGATCATGCTGTCGTCTTCATAAATCTCTTCGAGTTTTTCGTTGAGAATGATGATCAGGGAATCGACATGCTGAGACAAGGCTTCCAGGCCTTCGTCGGCGATGTCCATGCATTTCTGACCTTCGTAGGAAAATGGTTTGGAAACCACGGCCACGGTCAGCGCACCCAGTTCTTTGGCGACTTGCGCAACTACGGGAGCAGCACCAGTACCTGTACCACCGCCCATACCTGCAGCGATAAATACCATGTGCGCGCCGCGCAATGCGTCTTCGATGCGGGCACGGGAATCCTCAGCCAGCTTACGGCCGACTTCGGGTTTCATACCTGCGCCCAGACCGGTCTCGCCGATCTGTATCACATTGTTTGCTTTAGACTGCAACAGTGCTTGCGCATCTGTGTTTGCTGCAATGAACTCAACGCCGGACACGCCTTTGTTGATCATGTGCTGAACCGCATTGCCGCCTGCGCCACCTACGCCGACAACCTTGATTACGGTGCCTTGTGTGGCGTTATCAACCATATCGAACTCCATCATGACTCCTCCAGGTAGGCAGTTATCAGTCGCTAGGCATCACCGGGATGTGACGACTAGCGACTAATAACTGTATATCGAACTATTATAAAATGACTACACCAAATTAGATACAAAATACAAGCTAAAAATTCCCTAAAAACCACTCTTTCATGCGTTGCCAGACCGCTTTGGCTGAACCTTCTTGCCGAGTGACCAGATGACCGCGCAAATACTGCTTCTTCGCTTCCAACAACAACCCCAAAACTGTGGCATAACGCAGGCTGCGCACGACATCTGCCAACTGTCCGCTATACGCTGGCATGCCTAATCTGGTCGGCTTCAAAAAGATGTCTTCTGCCATCTCGACCATGCCCGGCATGGCAGCAGAACCGCCTGTCAAAACGATGCCGGATGAGAGCACATCTTCATAGCCGGATTCACGCACCACCTGGTGCACCAACGCAAACAATTCTTCAACGCGCGGCTCTATCACTGCCGCCAAAGCCTGGCGCGACAAGGAGCGCGGGCCGCGGTCACCAAGACCAGGCACTTCCAGCGTGTCGGACGGATCAGCCAATACCTGTTTGGCGACACCAAAACGCACCTTGATTTCTTCTGCTTCCGAGGTCGGCGTGCGCAAGGCCATCGCGATATCATTGGTGATCTGGTCACCGGCTATCGGTATCACAGCAGTGTGTCGTATCGCACCTTCGCTGAATACTGCAACGTCAGTTGTGCCGCCACCGATATCGATGAGTACCACGCCCAGCTCTTTTTCATCCTTGGTCAGCACGGCTTCAGCCGAGGCCATAGGTTGCAAGATCAGGTCAGATACTTCAAGGCCGCAACGGCGTACGCATTTGACGATGTTCTGCACCGCAGACACAGCACCGGTAACGATATGCACTTTGACTTCGAGACGTATACCGCTCATACCTATCGGTTCGCGCACATCGTCCTGGCTATCAACGATAAATTCTTGCGGCAAGGTATGCAGCAATTGCTGGTCAGTAGGAATATTGACAGCCTTGGCAGTTTCTATCACGCGCGAAACGTCAGCTGCGGTGACTTCCTTATCCTTGATAGCCACCATGCCGCTGGAATTAAAGCTGCGGATATGGCTGCCGGCAATACCGGTATATACATTGCGTATCTTGCAGTCCGCCATCAACTCGGCTTCTTCCAAAGCGCGCTGTATGGATTCGACGGTCGCCTCGATATTAACGACGACGCCTTTTTTCAGCCCCTTGGATTCATGCTGGCCCAGGCCTATGACTTCATGCCTGCCGTCAGGCATGACTTCTGCCACGACCGCCACAATTTTTGAGGTGCCGATATCGAGACCAACGATCAGATTTTTAGCGTCTTTTGTCATGTCTTTCCACTTGCTTTTGTTTGCTTTTTTGATCCGATATTGCTATGACTCGATTTGAGCGCCAGGCCATTCGGATAACGCATGTCCACACTTTCAATACTGTCCTGCAAACTAGCCAGCAGTTGCGGATAGACTGTCATCAGTTTATCCACCCTGCTCTTGAGCGTTGTTGCATCCTGCACTCTGCCCAATTGCACCTGCATGCCATTATTCAACTTCAGACTCCAGGCATAACGACTGGAGTAACTCACTTCATCCGGTGCCAGACTGATCCTGGCAAACCAGTTTTTAAATTCCAGATACTGCGCCAGCACTTCTTTTTCACTACCATCCGGTCCACTCAGGGCCACCAGATCTGCATCATCCTCGGCCTCTGCCAGGTTGGCGGTGAACACATCGCCCTTGGCAGAAATCAATTGCCCGTTTTCACCCCAGGTGCCCAGTGCCACATGTTCTTCCAGGGTGACGATGAGTTTGTTCGGCCATTCTCTTTGTACGCTGGCCTTGCGCACCCAGGGTACTGCTTCAAAAGCTGTTCTTACCGCATCCAGATTTGCAGTAAAAAAATTACCCCTGATCTTGGGTAAAGCCGTGTTCCTGATCGTCAGCGTATTCACATGCCGTAAACCTGCACTATCAACCGCACTGCTCGCTTCTACCCGTATCACGCGCAAGGTAAAAAATGGCCTTTGTATTACCCACCAGACGCCTGACAACACCAAGATGAACAGTACCAGCCCAAACAGGGCATTCGCGGTATTGTTCATCAGCTTGCTGTCATGCCACATTTTTTACTCTTACTCGTTTACTTTTTTGTTTCAGATTTAATTTTCAAGCTTGCTGTCTTCAAAATTTCCACACACAAGTCTTCATAACTGATGCCTACTGCCTTGGCTGCCATGGGCACCAGCGAATGCCCGGTCATGCCTGGAGAAGTATTAATCTCCAGCAAGAACGGTTTGTTATCCGACTTGCGCAACAAGACATCAACCCTGGCCCAGCCTTCGCAATCCAGTGCGCGGTAAGCATCGACAGCCATTTTGCGGATGGCATCGGTCAAATCCTGTTCCAGGACTGCCGGGCAAATGTATTGCGTGTCATCAGTAAAATACTTGTTCTGGTAATCGTAGTTACCATCAGGTGCCACGATTTCAGTAATCGGCAATGCATACGCCTGCTCACCCTTGCCGAGTATCGCCACTGTCAATTCGCGGCCTTCGACAAATTCTTCTGCCAGCACGACTTCATCAAACTGGGCCGCCAAAGCATAGGCCTCCTGCATATCTGAATATCCGACGACCTTGGTGATACCTATTGTAGAACCCTCATGTGGCGGCTTGATGATAAGTGGCAAACCAAGTTCGTCCGGCACACGGCGCAATTCAGTCTGGCCGGTCAACACGGCATAAGCAGGAGTGCTCAGGCCATAGGTTTGCCAGATACGCTTGGTAAAAATCTTGTCCATGGCGATCGCTGATGCCATGACACCGCTGCCCGTGTAAGGAATATTCAATTGCTCCAGCACACCTTGCAGACTGCCATCTTCACCATAGCGGCCATGCAGGGCAATGAAAACACGGTCAAATTTTTCTGCGGCCAATTCAGCGATGCTGCGTTCTGCCGTGTCAAAACCATGGGCATCTATGCCTTTGCTTTTCAAGGCTTGCAATACGCCAGTACCGGACATCAGGGAGATTTCACGCTCAGCCGAACGCCCGCCAAATAACACGCCTACTTTGCCCAGAGATTTCAAATTCAATTCGCTCATGATGATCTGATCACTTGTTTTCTACATTTACACTGACTGCGCCAGTTTTGCCGGCACAGCATTGATGGAACCTGCCCCCATGACGATGACTACATCGCCGTCTTTCAATACCCGTAAAATACTGTCGGGCATTTCCAAAATATCTTCTACAAATACCGGCTCTACCTTGCCCATGACGCGCAGGGCGCGCGACAGGGAGCGGCCATCTGCCGCCAATATCGGTGCTTCGCCAGCGGCATAGACTTCTGCCAGTACCACCGCGTCAGCATCAGAAATCACACGGACGAAATCTTCAAACAGATCACGGGTACGGGTATAACGGTGCGGCTGGAAAGCCAGCACCAGCCTGCGGCCTGGATAAGCGCCACGTGCTGCCGCCAAAGTAGCAGCCATTTCCACTGGATGATGACCATAGTCATCCACCAGGGCAAAAGTGCCGCCATTGGCCAGAGCGATTTCACCATAGCGGGTAAAGCGACGACCTACACCGTTGAATTCGCTCAGCGCTTTTTGCGTTGCCTCATCGCTGACACCGACTTCACGCGCTATCGCTATCGCGGCGCAGGCATTTTGTACATTGTGCATGCCAGGCTGGTTCAGGCTGACCTGCATATTCTCATAGCCATCTTGCACTACGGTGAAATGCATCTTGCCATTGGCGGCTGTAGCATCCACTGCACGTACATCGGCATCTGCATGAAAACCATAAGTGACGATGGGTTTGGATACGAAAGGCATGATTTCACGCACGTTCGCATCATCCAGGCACAAAACTGCCACGCCGTAGAATGGCAATCGCTGGGTAAATTCGATGAAAGCCTGTTTCAGGCGGGCGAAGTCATGACCATAGGTTTCCATATGGTCGGCATCGATATTGGTGATGACTTCAATCACTGGCAAGAGATTGAGGAAAGAAGCATCAGATTCATCGGCTTCTGCCACGATGAAATCGCCGCTACCCAGTTTGGCATTGGCACCAGCACTATTGAGCAAACCGCCGATGACGAAAGTCGGGTCGAGACCACCTTGTGCCAATACACTGGCAACCAGGCTGGTCGTCGTCGTCTTGCCATGTGTACCGGCAATCGCGATACCGCTTTTCAAACGCATGAGTTCTGCCAGCATCATGGCGCGTGGCACGATGGGGATATGTTTGGCGCGGGCAGCGATGACTTCAGGGTTATCACCCTTAACTGCCGTCGATGTCACGACAGCATCTGCACCCGCAATATTTTCTGCCGCGTGACCCAGCATGACGTTTGCACCCAGCTGCGCCAGTCGTTTTGAAGCAGCATTGCTGCCGAGGTCAGAACCGGAGATAGTGTAGCCGAGATTCAACAAGACTTCGGCGATACCGCTCATGCCCGAGCCGCCTATGCCTACAAAATGGATGTGTTTGACTTTGTGTTTCATGCTAATGCTTCCAGAATATGGGCGATGTTGGCACTGGCTTCGCGCTGCCCCAGGGCGTAGGCTGTTTCAGCCATCGCCAGGCATTGCGCTCTGTCCAGTACTTTTAATTTTTCTGCCAGCAAGGCTGGGCTTAATTCAGTTTGTGGCAAATGGATGGCGGCTTTTTGTCCTGCCATCCAGATGGCGTTTTCTTTTTGATGCGAAGTGCTTGACGCCATGAAAGGCACGAGTATGCTGGCCACACCGGCAGCAGTCAGTTCAGACACAGTAATCGCACCGGCGCGGCAAATCACCAGATCAGCCTCGGCATAGCGGCGCGGCATGTCGTCGATAAAGTCCAGCACTTCAGCCTGCACACCTGCCTGCGCATAACTTTGGCGCAAAGCTTCTATATGTTGTTTGCCAGACTGATGTGTAATCAGTGGACGCTGGGCTTCTGGCAGCAAGGCCACCGCCTGAGGTACTGCGTCATTCAATACCTTGGCACCCAGGCTGCCGCCAACGACCAGTATGCGCAAAGGGCCAGTGCGTTCTGCATAACGTGTCGCTGGCGCTGGCAATTCGCAAATTTCTTTGCGTATGGGGTTGCCAATAACAGTTGTTTTCTGATCCGCTGTTACTGTTGCCGATGGCAGACCAAACAGTAATTTACTGGCGAAAGGACGCAAAGCCTTGTTCGACAGCAGCAAGGCAGCATCCGCATTCATCAACACAACTGGCTTACCGCGCAAGGCTGCCATGATGCCGCCAGGCACGGTCACATAACCGCCCATGCCCAATACCACATCTGGCTGACGGCGACCGATGATGCTAAAGCAGCTAAAGAAACTCTTGACCAGTTTAAAAGCACCGCTGACCGTGTGCGACAAACCCTTGCCACGCAAGCCAGAGAAATCAATATTGTCCATGGCGATATTGTGCTTGGGTACGATCTGCCCTTCCATGCCTATCTGCGTACCCAGCCAGCTGACTTGCCAGCCGCGTTCGCGCATGATGTCGGCTATCGCCAGACCAGGGAAGATATGCCCACCTGTGCCGGCTGCCATGATCAGCAATTTTTTTGGCATTTTTTGTATGGCCTGGCTCATGCACGGCCTCCACGCATCAAGACGCGGTTTTCATAATCGACACGCAACAAAATCGCCAAACCCACACAATTAATCATGACACCAGAACCACCATAACTCATCAAAGGCAGGGTCAAACCTTTGGTAGGCAACAAGCCCAGGTTAACCCCCATATTAATAAACGCCTGCACACCTATCCAGATACCTATGCCCTTGGCCAGCAAACCGGCAAAGGTCTGATCCAGCGCTATCGCTTGCCTGCCGATTTCAAAAGCGCGTTTCAGCAACCAGTAAAATAAAAGTACGACTGCCATGACACCAACGAATCCCAGCTCTTCTCCGATGACAGCCAGCAAAAAATCTGTGTGTGCTTCTGGCAGGTAATGCAGTTTTTGTACGCTGGCACCGAGGCCTACGCCAAATAATTCACCACGGCCAAATGCAATCAGCGAATGTGTCAGCTGGTAGGCCTTGCCCAGTGCATGATCTTCGTCAAATGGGCTAAGGTAGGCAAAAATACGTTCACGCCGCCATGGCGATATCAAGATAACCGCAGTAAAGATACCGATCAGGGTAGCGGCAATGCCACCGAACCAGACGCCGTTGATACCCCCCAAAAACAGGATGCCCATGGCGATACAAACGATGACGCCAAAAGCACCCAGGTCAGGCTCCAGCAATAACAGCAAACCCACGATGCCAACCGCTGCCAGCATGGGGACGAAACCCTTGGTCAGTTTGTGCATGTATTCCTGTTTGCGCACGGTATAGTCGGCGGCATACAAGACCATGAACAGCTTCATCAATTCAGAAGGTTGCAAATTCAAGACTTTGAAAGACAACCAGCGTTTGGCACCATTGACGCCCTTGCCCAGACCCGGTATCAATACTGCTACCAGCAAGACCAGGGTCGCCACAAATAAATAAGGTGCATATTTTTGCCAGGTCGCGATCGGGATACGGAATACCAATGCACCTGCGATCAGGGCCACCACGACAAAGATCGCCTGACGAATCAGGAAATGCGAATTTTTGTAATTGGCATACTTGGGTGAATCAGGCAAAGAGATGGAAGCCGAATACACCATGACCATGCCAAACAGCATCAGGATAATTGTCACCCACACCAAAGGCTGGTCATAGTCCATCATCTTGGACCGGCTGACCAGGTTGGTACTCGCTGGCGGTGCGCCAAACGGGGACCATCTTTGCAGTGGGAGCAACAACTGACGCATCAGCAGACCTCCCCGCGTGCCAGTGCGATTTCACGCACCGCATCGACAAACACTTCAGCGCGATGGGCATAATTGCGGAACATGTCCAGACTCGCGCAAGCCGGTGACAGCAGAACGATGTCGCCATCTGCCGCCATCTCAGCCGCTGCCTGCACTGCCATTTCCAGTGTTGCGACATCGTGTACAGACACGCCGGTCACTGCCAATGCCTGTTGCAACTCGTCTTTGGCTTTGCCTATCAATATGACAGCTTTGGTATAACGCTCGACCGGATCAGCCAGAGGAGAAAAATCCTGGCCCTTGCCCTCGCCACCGGCAATCAAAATAATCCGTTTATGCAATGCGTCAGATTGCTGGCCCAGGCCTCTCAAAGCAGCGACCGTGGCACCAACATTGGTCCCCTTGCTGTCGTCGATATAATCAACGCCGGCTATATTGGCAACCTGCTCTACCCTGTGCGGTTCGCCTTTGTAATCACGCAAACCATGCAGCAGGGGCGCAAATGACAAACCTATGCCACGGCACAAAGCCAGGGCAGCCAGGGCATTTGCCGCATTATGCTGACCACGGATTTGCAAGGCATCCGTCGGCATCAGGCGGCTGATGATGACCGGCATTTCTTCGACTTCTTTTTTCTTGCGACGGCTATTCGTGACAACAGGTGCGTCTTCTGCCGGATTTGCTACCGCCAGCCAGCCCATGCCATGCTCATTCAGCAAACCCATGTCCGCCAGGTGTTTGGGTGCATCGACACCAAAGCTGACTGCATTGCCATGCGGCTTGGCCATGGACATGACAAGTGCATCATCACGGTTCAGGACTTGCAAAGTCTGTTCGCCAAAAATCTTTGCCTTGTCAGCGCAATACGCTTGCAGGCTGCCATGCCAGTCCAGATGGTCCTGGGTGATATTCAATACGGTTGCCACATCGGCTTGCAGACTATGCGTGGTATGCAACTGGAAGCTGGACAATTCCAGCACCCAGACTTGCGGCAGACTGTCTTGCTCCAGGCACTCACGCAAAACATCGAGTACAGCCGGGCTGATATTGCCTGCGACCTTGACTGTCAAACCGGCACGCTCTACCAGCAAACCAACCAGGCTGGTAACGGTGGTTTTGCCATTGGTGCCAGTGATGGCGATGACTTTAGGCTGGTATTCGCGCTCAGCCTTCAAAGCTTGCAGAGCCTGGGCAAACAACTCTATCTCGCCCCAGACCGGGATATTTTTTTCAGCAGCTATTGGTAACAGTTCCTGCAATTCACGCAGAGGTGACAAACCGGGGCTGACTGCCATCAACTCAACATCATCGAGCAATGCCGGGTTGAATGGACCGCCAATAAATTCCACCTGATCTGACAGTGCCTGCAATTGTGGCAACCTGTCGGGGGCTTCACGAGTATCGGCAACACGCAGGCGTGCACCGGCGCGCAACAGCCATTGCGCCATCGCCAGCCCGGTTTCACCCAGGCCCAGAACCAGTACATGTTTACCTGAAAAATCCATAAACTCTATATCTATCTCTTAACGTAACTTATTTAACGTAACTTATTTAACGTAACTTCAGTGAAGACAAACCTATCAGCACCAGCAACATGGTGATGATCCAGAAACGCACGACAACCTGGGTTTCTTTCCAGCCTTTTTTCTCAAAATGGTGATGCAAAGGTGCCATCAACAACAGGCGGCGGCCTTCGCCATATTTCCTCTTGGTGTATTTGAAGTAACTGACTTGCAGCATGACGGACAAAGTCTCTGCCACAAAAATACCACCCATGATGAACAGCACAATTTCTTGCCTGACGATGACTGCCACCGTACCCAGTGCGCCACCCAAGGCGAGTGCCCCTACGTCACCCATGAATACTTGTGCGGGGTGAGCATTGAACCAGAGAAAAGCCAGACCAGCCCCGGCCATCGCACCACAGAAAATCAGCAATTCACCAGCGCCTGGTATATGCGGTATCAACAGATATTTGGCATAACCGACATTACCCGTCAGGTAAGCAAACAGACCCAGGGCAGAACCGACCATGATGGTAGGCATGATGGCCAGACCATCGAGGCCATCAGTAAAATTCACGGCATTGCTGGTACCGACGATGACGCAATAAGTCAAAGCGATAAAACCCCAGACGCCGAGGGGATAGCTGACAGTTTTAAAAAAGGGCACGATCAAATCTGCCTTGGGTGGCAAATCCATATTGAAGCCGGACTGTACCCAGGCGATAAACAATTCCAGCACTTTTGAATTGCTTGGTGCAGAGACTGAAAACGCCAGATAAAAAGCAGCGATCAAACCTATCAGCGATTGCCAGAAATATTTTTCCCTGGAGCGCATGCCTTCAGGGTCTTTGTAAACCACCTTGCGGTAATCATCAACCCAACCTACTGCACCATAACCGAGGGTGACTATCATGACTACCCAGATAAAACGGTTGCTCAAATCACCCCACAATAAAGTGGAGATGCCAATCGAAATCAAGACCAGTACGCCCCCCATGGTAGGCGTACCGGATTTAACCAAATGTGTTTCCATGCCATAGCTGCGCACAGCCTGGCCTACCTTGAGCCTGGTCAGCATGCGGATAACCGCTGGACCAGCAAAAATACCGATGGAGATGGCCGTCATCGTGGCAAAAACTGCGCGGAAGGTAATAAACCCAAAGACGCGCAGCCAGCCTATATCCTGCTTTAACATTTCAGCCAACCAGAGCAACATACTAGTGATTCCCTATTATTTTTTGTTGTAATGTATTTTTTTCTTTATCGTCTGCTGCCAAAAGATGCGCAACGACTCTTTCCATCTTCATGAAACGCGAGCCTTTGACCAGAACTATGGTGTCAGCGGATACTTGTGCATCAAGGTTCTGGCACAGGTTTTCCACGCTGGCGAAATGCTGGGCACCTGCACCATAGCCTTGTGCAGCATGGGCAACCAACTCACCGAGCAGTAGCAATTTCTTGATGCCGCGCTGCTGCGCATACTCGCCAATTTCATGATGGAATTGCGCGCCGTTTTCACCAACCTCGCCCATGTCACCGAGTACCAGCGCAGTGTCACCACCGATTTGTGCCAGCACATCAATCGCAGCACGCACAGAATCAGGATTGGCGTTATAGCTGTCATCAATCACGGTTGCACCGCAATGTGCTTGCTTGCGTTGCAGGCGACCATTGACTGGTGAGAAATTTTCGAGTCCTGCAACGATGGCTTCTTTGCTGATGCCGGTCGCATGGCAGCAAGCCGCAGCGGCAAGCGCATTCAAGACATTGTGCTGGCCTGCTGCATTCAGACGTACTGACAATACCTGGCCAGCCAGGTTGATTTGCAAATCACTGCCAAACACGCTGGGCAGGTAAGTCGCATGCACATCAGCGTCAGGTGTCAGACCAAAAGTCAGGGTTTTACGCTGACCGCGTTCAGACGCAAAGGATTGCCATAAAGCTGTATAAGTATCGTTAGCAGGGAATACAGCCACGCCATCATCTGGCAGACACTGTATCGCCACACCATTTTCGCGCGCCACTGCTTCCACGTTTTGCATGAATTCCTGATGTTCGCGCTGTGCATTGTTGACCAATGCCACGGTAGGCATTGCGGCAGATGCCAGCAAGGCGATTTCACCAGGATGGTTCATGCCCATTTCTATGACGGCGGCCTTATGTCCGGCATGCAATTGCATGATGGTCAGGGGCACGCCGATTTCATTGTTCAAATTGCCTGCGGTCGCCAGACGGCCATCTGCACCAAACGCTGCCGCCAGGATAGAAGAAATCATTTCCTTGACGGTGGTCTTGCCGTTGCTGCCTGTCACACCAATGACGGGCAGCTCAAACTTCTGACGCCAGAAGCGCCCTACTTTTACCAGCGCCAGTTTGCTGTCTGCCATCTGCAAGGCTGGCAGGCTGAAATCTGCAGGCAGGCGTTCAGCGATCACTGCTGCAGCACCGGCAGCCGCGACTTGCGGCAAGAAATCATGGGCATCAAAGTTTTCACCGCGCAGGGCAACGAACAGATCGCCAGCGCCAACTTTGCGGCTGTCAGTGGTCAGACCAGTGATGCGGGTGACGACACCGGCATCACCAGTCAGTTTCGCCGCAGGCATGGCAGCTTGTAATTCCTGAAGAGTGAATTCCATCAGCTTCCCCTCTTCGTATTACCGCTGGTTGCGACAGTAGCAAGTGAGAGTGCGGCATGCTCTTCATCGGAGAATGGCCATTTCTTGCCATTGATATCCTGATAGGTTTCATGGCCTTTGCCAGCCAGCAAAACTACATCATGATGATCTGCATGCTTGATCGCATACAGGATCGCATTGGCGCGGTCTTCGATTACTTGCGGCGTGCCCGTCATGCCTTTGAGAATGTCTTCTATGATCTGCGATGGATTTTCACTGCGCGGATTGTCACTGGTGACAACAACATGTTGCGCCAGCTCAGCAATCTTGCCCATCTGCGGCCGCTTGCCCGGATCACGGTCACCGCCGCAACCAAACACACACCACAAAGCCCCGGCTCTTTCTTGCGCAACCTGCTGCAAGGCTTCCAGGGTTTTTTCGAGTGCATCTGGCGTGTGCGCATAATCAATAACGACCATGACATGACCGGCAGTACCCAGCAATTGCATGCGGCCAGGGACCGGTGTGAGTTTTTCTATGATGCCTACTGCCTTGTTCAGGGCGATGCCCTTGCTCAGCAACACGGCGAGTACCGCCAGGATATTGCTGACATTGAACTTGCCTATGAGCTGTGTCTTGACTTGCGCCGCGCCATAAGGAGATTCAAGATGGAAGCTGGTACCTGCATGGCTGGTTTTCAGATTGCTGGCGACCAGTGCATCTATGCCCGATACGAGTTCTTTTTCCAGACTGTAGCCCAGCAGCTTGGTAGCTGGCTGACTGGCTTGCAGATGCTTGACCAGTTCCAGACCATAAGCATCATCCAGGTTGATGACAGCCGTACCCAGGCTTTGCCAGTCAAACAGCTTTGTTTTGGCTGCGGCATAGCCCTGCATGTCGCCATGGTAATCAAGATGATCACGCGTCAGATTCGTCAGCACGGCCACATCAAAATGCAGACCGTTCAAACGGCCCTGGTCCAGGCCTATGGAAGAAGCTTCTATCGCCAGTGCCTGTGCACCATCGCGCTGCAAGTCGGACAGTTTTTGCTGCAAGCCTATGGCGTCGGGCGTGGTGTAACCAGTTTCTGCCAGTTGCCCAAGGATACCATTGCGGTACTGGCCTATGCCCAAGGTGCCGATGACAGCCGCAGGCATACCACTCAGCGAAAGCGCTTTGGCTATCCATTGTGTGCAGGAAGTCTTGCCATTGGTGCCGGTAACGGCCACATTGAACCAGCCATTATCTGGCTGCCCATACCAGGCATGGGCGACATGGCCAACCACGTCCTGCAGATTATCTATCGGCAGATGTGCGACCTTGAGTGAGTTGAGTGCCTCATCCCATGTGAATTCATTTGCTTCATACACCACTGCGATTGCGCCATTGGCGACCGCATGGGCTATGTGTGCACGGCCATCGGTAATGTGGGTGCGCAAGGCAAAGAAGACATCCCCTGTTTGTATGGAGCGGGAATCTGAACGCAATTGCGCATTCGGCGCATGCTGCTTCAGCCAGTCCAGTATTGCTATCATAATTATATTTTTCTGTGTCATTTACATGCTTTCCTGTACGCTGGTCTCAGGAATAATGCTGGTGACGGATGAGTCAGGCGGCACGTTCAGCGAACGCAAGACGTTCGCTGTGATAGCCGCGAATACCGGAGCGGCAACAGTGCCGCCGTAATAACCACCGCTGCTGGGCTCGTCTATCATGACCGCGACGATCACGCGCGGATTGGATACCGGCGCAAAGCCGACGAAATCACCCACATATTTATTCACATAGCGGCCACCCTCCAGCTTATGGGCAGTACCCGTCTTTCCTGCAACACGATAACCAGCGATGCGGGCCTGGGTAGCAGTGCCGCCCGGCTCAGTCACAGCTTCCATCATCAGACGCATCTGTTTTGCCGTCTTTTCAGAAATGACGCGTGAGCCTTGTGGCAATTCCGCCGACTTTTGGAAAGTCAGCGGGATCATGTCGCCATTCCTGGCAAAAATCATATAGGCGCGTGCCATCTGTATGAGTGACACCGAGATACCGTGTCCATAGCTCATGGTGGCTTGCTCAATAGGACGCCAGTTCTTGTAATTGCGCAAACGCCCGGCAACCGCACCAGGGAAACCGAATTTTGGCTGCTGGCCAAAACCCAGGGTGGTAAACATTTCCCACATTTCTTGCGGTGGCATTTGCAAGGCCATTTTCACCGTGCCGATATTCGAGGACTTTTGTATAACTTGCGCAACTGTCAGAGAACCCTGTTTGTGGGCATCGTGTATCAGTGCGGGACCGATGGACATCACACCAGGCGCGGTCTGGAATACGGTATCAGGCGTGACGCGGCCAGTTTCCAGCGCCAGGGCAACGGTCACCGGCTTCATCGTCGAACCTGGCTCAAAAGTATCGGTCATGACACGGTTACGCAATTGCGCGCCAGTCAGTACAGAGCGGTCGTTCGGGTTATAGGTAGGCAGGTTCACCAGTGCCAGTACCTCGCCAGTCTGGACATCCAGCACTACCGCACCACCCGCCTTGGCCTTGTGTTTTTCTACGGCTTCCTTCAAATGCGTAAATGCAATGTACTGGATCTTGCTGTCTATCGACAGCGTCAGATCCTTGCCATCATGCGGTTCACGCACGGCCTGTATATCTTCAACGATATGGCCCAGTCTGTCTTTGATGACACGGCGACTCCCGGTCTTGCCCGCCAGGTTTTTTTCCGATGCCAGCTCTATACCTTCTTGTCCTATATCTTCCACATTGGTGAAGCCAACCACATGGGCCATGACTTCGCCTTCTGGATAAAAGCGTTTGTATTCCTTACGGGTTTCTATGCCGGGTATGGCCAGAGCCACTATCTGGTCTGAGATGGCAGGTTCTACCTGGCGTTTCAGATAGACAAACTGGCGGTCAGAATCGAGCTTCTTGCGCAATTCTGCCTCAGTCATGTCGAGCAATTTGGCCAGTTGCTGCAATTTTTCCTTGGGCGCTACCAGCACATCGTCAGGAATCGCCCAGATGGCTTTGACAGGCACGGAGGAAGCCAGCACCTGACCATTGCGGTCAGTGATCTTGCCGCGGGTCGCAGGCAATTCCAGCGTGCGGGCATAACGATTGGCCCCTTCCTTCTGCAAAAAGTCCTTGGTAAATCCTTGCAGATACAGTGCTTTGGCAATCAGGGCGATAAAAGCTGCAAACAATAAAAACAGGATAAAGCGTGAACGCCAGGCAGGCAGCTTCACATCCAGTAAAGGGCTGGAAGAAAAGGCAACGCCGCGTGCAGCGGCGGTACGGGATGTACTTGCTGATCTGCTCATTTTGCCTCCACTGCTTTGAGGTACTGCGTGCGTTCAGGGGTCACAGCAACCATGTTCAATTCACGTGCCGCTGTTGCTTCTATGCGCGCATGCTTGCCGTAGGTGGATTGATCGAGTTTCAGTTGCGTCCATTGCAATTCATATTGCTTGCTTAAACTTTGCTCCCGCTCCAGCTCTATAAACAGGCGACGTGCCTGATACTGCGCATTGATCAATGACAGGGCACAGGCAATCAATGCCGCGGCCAGGATAATATTCCAGCGGGTACTCATGCAGCCACCTCTGGCAGACGCTCTGCTACCCGCAAAATTGCTGAACGCGAACGCGGATTGGCACTGACCTCAGCCTCGGAAGGCTTGATACGGTTCAACAGGCGCATCTGCGGTTGCGGCAAATCGATATGGCGTATGGGCAAACGGCGGTCAGGCTGCTCCACCTTGACCTTGGAAGCAAAGAACTGCTTCACGATACGGTCTTCGAGTGAATGGAAACTGATGACCGACATGCGCCCGTAAGGAGCCAATGCCTGATAAGCTGCCGCCAGACCTATTTCGAGATCTTCAAGCTCCTGATTGATGAAAATCCGTATAGCCTGAAAGGTGCGAGTTGCCGGGTCTTTACCCTTCTCGCGAGTTTTGACGGCGTGTGCGACGATTTCTGCGAGCTGTCGTGTTCCACGAATGGCGTCTGTCTTCCTGCGAGCAACAATCGCCTTTGCAATCTGAAAAGCAAACCGTTCTTCCCCATAATTTTTTATAACCTCCGTAATTTGTTCTTCTTCGGCAGTTGCCAGCCATTCGGCTGCAGAAATGCCACGCGTGGTATCCATGCGCATGTCGAGCGGACCATCTGACCTGAAGCTGAAACCCCGGCTGGCATCATCCACTTGCGGCGATGAGATGCCCAAGTCCATCAGAATGCCATCGACCTTGCTGACGCCAAGCTCAGGCAAGGCTTCAGCAATGCTTGCAAAACTGTCATGCACGATATGAAAACGCGGGTCCTGAATTTCTTTTGCACTGGCAATCGCCTGGGTATCTTTGTCAAAAGCAATCAGGCGGCCATTGCTGCCCAGTTGTGACAAGAGCAGGCGGCTATGCCCACCACGGCCAAAGGTGCCATCGACATAAATACCGTTGCTACGTTCGCCTGCGATGCCGAGCGCATCTACAGCCTCATGCAACAGCACTGTCTGGTGCGTAAAATCTGCCGCTTGCTGAATACTCATTGCCCGCGATCAGAAAGAAAAATTGTTTAATACATCAGGAGCGCCGCCAGCGATGGCTTTTGCCTCGTTTTCTGCCAGCTTGGCAGCATCCCAAATCTCAAAATGGCTGCCCATGCCGAGCAGCATGACATCGCGCTGCATGCCGACGGCACTACGCAACTCCGGTGCAACCAGGATGCGGCCAGCGCCATCCATGTCAACATCAAATGCATTGCCGAGAAAAATACGTTTCCAGTCGCGTGCTTGTATGGGCCAGGCAGCGATTTGTTCACGGTGGGACTCCCAGGTAGGGCGCGGGAAGAGCAGGAGACAACCATCCGGGTGGCGGGTCAGGGTAATCCGGCCTTCGCATTGAACATTGAGCGCGTCACGGTGCCGGGCGGGGATAGACATCCTGCCTTTTGCATCGAGATTGAGTGAGGACGCCCCCTGAAACACGCTATTACCTTTTTTCCTGAAAATCTGTCTATCTGGCCACGGATGGAATGTAAGCGAAATTAGGAATTCTATGCCACAAAATTACACTTTTTCACACTATTGCCCACTTTAGAGGATGACTTGAGCGTGGTCAAGCGTATTTGCGGGGTAAATTGGGAAAATTTCTAATGAAGTCAATGACTTAGCGCCAACAGTTGAGGTGAAGCCCTGAGGCACCTGCGGAATTTATCCTGATAAATTAGGTACTTACACTACATAGTGAAAGTAGCTCCTTACATATAACCATGTGTTTATCCCAGACTGTTGCGTTTTGGGATGAGCTACTTTGGGAAAATGCCTGCAGGAAAGAGGAGATCGCCGCTTTTTAGCCGCTGAAGTGACAATTAATAAACTTTGCTGTATTGAGGATGATGAACAAGGGGGCAGATTATCGCTGAAAAATGGCCTGCATGGGCAGGTTTTCATACCAAAAGCAGTTGAATTAGTGAGCTAATCCAGCACTGCATGCCCGGTGAGCAGGCTGACGATGTATAGCTATTAAGTTTCCCTTCTTTGACGCTGCAATAATTGCAAAAATTCCTTGTCAGGCACGGCCTTGCTGAAATAGAAACCCTGGAATTCATCACATTTGCAATCACGCAAGGTTTCCAGCTGTATGGCTGAATCTACGCCCTCGGCAATGACCTTGATGCCCAGGGTATGGGCCATGGCGACGATGGCCAGCACAATGGCGGTGTCATTCGGGTCGTCAGGGATGTCCTTAATGAAGGAGCGGTCGACCTTGACGCTGTCAACAGGGAAGCGTTTGAGGTAAGCAAGGGACGAGTAACCCGTGCCAAAATCGTCTATGGACAGGGTAAATCCGGCTTCCTTGAGGCCATCCATGAGCAGGATGGCCTGCTCACGGTTATGCATGACCATGCTTTCTGTAATCTCAAACTCAATGGAGTTGGAAGGCACGCGCCAGAAATCGACCACGCTTTTGACTTCTTCCAGCATGTGGGCATCGTTGAACTGCGCGCCAGACAGGTTGATGGCTACCCGGCCAAAATCCTTATCTACATTGCGAAAACTTAAAATGTCGCGGCAGGCAATGTCGAGTACCAGCATACCCAGGCGGGAGATTAGGCCAGCTTCTTCCGCCAGGCCGATGAATTCGACAGGAGACAACACCCCACGTTCCGGATGGTTCCAGCGTACCAGTGCCTCGGCACCGACTATGCGCTCGGTTTTGACATCGAGTTTGGGCTGGTAATGCACGACAAACTCACGCCTTTCCAGCGCCTTGCGCAGACGTGCCTCAAAGGCCAGCCTCTCCACGGTATGGGTATTCATTTCCGAGGCATAGAACTGGTAATTGTCCTTACCCTTGTTTTTTGCCTTGTACATGGCAATGTCGGCATTTTTGAGCAGAGTCTGGGCATCTCTGCCGTCAGCAGGAAAGGTGGCTATGCCTATGCTGGCGCTGAGCTGGCATTCCTGTCCATCTATCTCGAAAGGCTGGGCAGCAGCATACAAGAGCTTGTCAGCCACATCACCAAGGTCGCGCGCCTCATTGAACTGGTCGATCAGCAGGATGAATTCGTCCCCGCCTATGCGGGCAATGATGTCGGATTCACGCAGGCATTGCCGGAAGCTGTGCGCGATGGTACGCAAGACATTGTCACCTTCATCATGACCAAAGGTGTCGTTAATATTCTTAAAACGGTCAAGATCGAGGAATAACACGGCCAACTGGCTGCGGTTACGCTCGGCAATCGCCAATGAACGCGCCAGATGCTGGTTGTACAGGAAGCGGTTAGGCAAACCCGTCAGCTCATCATAATGGGCGAGCTGCATGATTTTCTTTTCTGAACGGCGGCCTTCTATGGCAATACCGGCAATATCCACCGTCACCCTGACCAGGCCCAGGTCTTTTTCACTCAGGGGCTCACGGCTATACGAAAACAGGCTGAAACTGCCGAGCAACTGACCATTCTTGCCAAAGATGGGCCAGGCTGCACAAGAAGAAAATTCGGCCAGGGTTTCCACGTCGTTCACGAACTGCATTGCAGGTGCCTGCAAAAACTCGCGTAGCCAGACTGGCTCCATGGTCAATGCACTTTCAGACCAGATGCCGCTGCCATGACTCAAACTCATGCCAGGTATCTGTGCCAGCAAGACTTCTGGAAAACGGCTGCCGGTCGCATGGGCAAAGCTACGCCTGTCGTCAGCCAGCAGTTGTATGCCGCAACGCCAGTGAGGGCATAGTTTTTCAACAAACTGGCTGACTGCTTCCAGTATCGACGTCAGCTCTTCTTCGCCGCCTATCAGTTTCAGCAGGCGGTTTTGTCCGGCGATCAATAACTCGCTGTATTTGCGCGCATTGATATCGCGCTCCACGCAAAACAGGAGCATTTCGCCATCAACCTCAACCCTGCTCAATGAAATTTCTGTGTGCTGTATCTGATCATTCCTGACGGTCACCCACTCAAAGCGCTGCGGCTCGCCTTTAAAAGCCTGGTCTATCAGAGTGGCGACCAGCACATCCTTATCCTGGCTCGCATACCCGGCTACGGACTGGACACTGGGCGAAAAACTGCCAACCTTGCGCCCTATCACCTCTTCTGGAGTATTGACGCCAAAGAAGGCAACGGCAGCCGGATTGCAATCAACATAGATATAGTCACGGCTGATGAGCAGGATGGCATCCTGTGCGCCCTGATAAATCAGCCGGTAACGGCTCTCGCTGGCCTCCAGGCGGTTTCTGGAGTCGCGCAAATGGCGTATCTGCCATAGCAGCAGTAATGCCAGCAAAAAAATGAAACCTGCCGTCACCGCTGTTACCATGATCTTTTGTGTGACTCTGGCATTCCAGTCCGTCAGGATGACGCTGCTTTCGCGCGCATACACCAGTATCAAAGGAAGATCGCTGATCTTTCTATAACTGATGAGCCAGGCCCTGCCTTCTTCATCAACATCCCGCAAGGCACCTTCCGGCGACTTGTCGCGGATAAAATTCTTCAGCACCGGCCTGGAATAATCGCGGTCTTTGAGCCCGGCGGCGGCCAGCTTCCTGCCCGATTCATCGTAGAGGACAATGCTGGCGCCACTGCCCAGGGCAATGCGCTCATAAAAATCATAGAGATAGCGTAGCTGGATGTCAGCCTGTATCAAACCCGCACGTTTGCCGCCCTTGTCAAAGAAGTTTTTAACAAGGGGCAAAATCCACTGACCGCCCTGCTGCAACTGATAAGCATCGCCCAATACCACCTTGCTCTCTTCGGGATGTTCAAGCAAGAATTTTATATGGCGCTGCTCTTCGACTTTTTCAGGTACAGCAGCGCCCATCTGGCTGGACGCCAGCCATAGTCCTTGTGCATCAAATACGGAGAGTGCATGGATGGATTCAGATTCCTGCCTCTGCATGGCCAGGATTTGTTGCAGTTGCCGGGATTCGTTTGCCGATACCCTGGTTTCTGAGAGAACTTCTTGACTGGCCACCGTCGTCACCCGCACGGCACCACGCATGACTTCACTGACATGCTCTTCCAGCATGCGGACCGCCAGGAAATTATGTTCCTGTGCCGCATTGATGGTCAGCGCCTTATCCTGGGCTATAGACCACCAGCTCTGCCCTATGATTGCGACTGCAATCAGGCAGATGCAAATGGCGAATGCCAGTATGGGCACATCGCGTTCTTTCTTTAGACCGCCAGTCTCCATGCGTTTTGCAATTTTGTAGATACAGCGTCAGTAGAACTAGTAGAACTTATTGCACCAGTGTACCACTGCTATTTTGAGAACAAGGACTTGCTTGCAAGGAATGATGCTTGATGGCGACAATCTTGAACAGACTGCAGCGTATTGTGCGTTGGCGAGATGGCGAGATGCCTGCACGATAGGAAATACAAGATAAACAATAAATTGAAGCAGGCCGATAGGCCGGATTTTGTTACGGCATAGGCATTGCTACCATCTGCTATGACAATCATTCCTCTAGGCGACGGATTGCTCCGCCGCTCAAGCTTTCTACCCGCACGCTCCGCGAGCAACATCAACGCGTGCCTATTTGAAATTGCTCCGGGTGGAGGTTACCGCGTTTCACCGTAACTTAATACGCTCGTCTCTGTGGCCCTATTCCTCGTCTTATACCAAGGCTTGCGCCCTGGCTTTCAACGTACGGCCGTTAGCCGTCACCCTGCTCTATGGAGTCCGGACCTTCCTCCCGTCACCTCGATTACTCAAGGCAACCAGCGATTGTCTGGCCTGCTTCGGGCGCTATTCTACCCTATCTGCCCCCGCTCAATGATAATTCCGTGCAGAAGCCTCAAATACGATGCAAATTAAGCAGGCTTTCTGGTAGCGTACTGCTTTTACTTTTTTATCATTGTCTATCATGCTGAAATCACGTTCTGGCGGCCAGTTGATTGTGGATGCCCTGCAAGTCCACGGTGTCGATACCATCTTTGGTGTACCTGGCGAGAGTTATTTGCCCGTGCTGGACGCCCTGCATGACAGCCCCATACGCTTCATCATCAACCGCCAGGAAGGCGGCGCAGCCTTCATGGCAGATGCCTATGGCAAGATGACAGGCAAACCCGGCATTTGTTTTGTCACGCGTGGGCCGGGTGCCACCAACGCCTCTATCGGCGTGCATACCGCTTACCAGGATTCAACACCGATGATCTTGTTCATCGGCCAGGTAGGCAATGACTTTGTCGAGCGCGAAGCTTTCCAGGAGATAGATTACCGCCGCATGTTTGGTCAGATGGCGAAATGGGTAGCCCAGATAGACCGCGCTGACCGCGTGCCTGAATATATCGCCCGCGCCTTCCAGGTCGCCACCAGTGGCCGCCCCGGCCCGGTTGTACTGGCATTGCCAGAAGACATGCTGGCCCAAATCGCCGAAGTAGCCGATACCCGTCATTACACACCGGTGCAGGCATCAGCCTCGCCACAGCAACTGGCGCAACTACGCAATATGCTGGCTGTGTCACAACGCCCTGTGCTGTTGCTCGGTGGCAGCGGCTGGGACAAGGCAGCATGTCAGCACATCAGCGAATTCGCCACCAGTAATCACCTGCCGGTGGCTTGCGCCTTCCGCTTCCAGGACTTGATGGACAATGCCCATCCGAACTATATAGGCGATGTGGGCATAGGCATCAACCCAAAACTGGCACAAAGATTGAAAGATGCCGACCTGATCATTGCCATAGGCCCACGCCTCGGTGAAATGACCACCAGCGGCTATAGCGTGCTGGAAGCTCCAGTGCCTAAACAGAAACTGGTGCACATCCACAGTGACGCACTGGAACTGGGCCGCGTTTATCAGGCTGACCTGATGATCAACAGCGGCATGAAAGAAATTGCCGAAGCCCTGGCTGAAATGGCAGGCCTGGATGCAGCCACCAAGTGGAAGGCAACAGTCAGCGAAGCACGCGCAGACTTGCTGGCATGGCAAACCGAACCAGCAATTTTCGCCAAGGAAAACGCCCCGTTGAACCTGTGGCAAGTGGTGCAGGATATCAAGCGCCTGGCACCCAAAGACACCATCATCACCAATGGCGCAGGCAATTACGCCACCTGGGCGCACCGCTACTTCCCTTATGGCGGCATGCGCACGCAACTGGCGCCGACATCCGGTGCCATGGGCTATAGCGTACCGTCTGGCATTGCTGCCAAGATCATAGACCCGCAACGCACTGTCATCACCTTTGCCGGCGATGGTGAATACCTGATGAATGGCCAGGAACTGGCAACTGCGGTGCAATACAAGGCAGGCGTGGTCATCATCGTCTTCAATAATGGCATGTATGGCACGATACGCATGCATCAGGAAAGAGAATTCCCGGCGCGTGTCTCTGGCACAGAATTGCACAATCCTGATTTTGCCGCACTGGCCCGCGCCTTTGGTGGCAGTGGTGAAGTTGTCAACACTACGGCAGAATTTGCTCCCGCACTGGAAAGGGCATTGGCACACAGCCGCCAGCACAATCTGCCCGCCCTGATAGAACTGCGTTATGACGGCAACCTGATCACGCCCGGTGCAACACTGGAAACCCTGCGCAAAATTGCGCAAGATGCAGGTAAATAAGGTCTGAGCTTCCTTAACCCGGCTTCGGCTTTCCCGAAGTCGGTTTGCGCTGCAACAAGCAAGACAGCATTCCCACTATCCACAAATTAAGGCACACTCCCATTATTACCTCTACGGGAAGCTGCCTACATGAGCAAACCTTCACTGCCTAAAAGTATCTGGGTACTCGGCTTTGTCAGCATGCTCATGGATATTTCTTCAGAGATGATACATAGTCTGCTGCCCATGTTCATGGTCGGCACGCTGGGCATCAGCGTGTTTGCCGTTGGCCTGATCGATGGCATCGCCGAATCAACCACTCTTATCGTCAAGGTATTTTCAGGTGCACTGAGTGACCGCCTGGGTAAGCGCAAGGCCCTGGCAGTGTTTGGCTATGGCATGAGTGCCTTCACCAAACCCCTGTTTGCCATTGCCCAGGGCATGGGCATGCTGTTGACAGCCCGCATGATGGACAGGATAGGTAAAGGCATACGCGGCGCACCGCGTGACGCCCTGATCACCGACATCACCCCGGCAGAAATACGCGGTGCTGCTTTCGGTTTGCGACAATCGCTCGATACCATAGGTGCCGTAGTCGGCCCCTTGCTGGCGACTGCACTGATGCTGCTATGGATGAATGACTACCGGCGCATATTCTGGCTGGCCGTCATTCCCGGTCTGGCTGCAATGGCCTTGCTTTTCATTGGCGTAAAAGAGCCGGACAACAAAATTGCACAGAGACCAGGCAACCCCGTCAGCATGCACAATCTGCGACGCATGGGCGCGGCTTACTGGTGGGTGGTGGCACTGGGCAGCATATTTACCCTGGCCCGCTTCAGCGAAGCGTTTTTGATACTGCGCGCCCAGCAAATGCAGATACCCGTGGCTTATGTACCCCTCATCATGGTCGCCATGAACCTGGTGTATGCGGCAACAGCCTATCCTTTTGGTAAACTGTCTGACCGGGTGTCTCACCCTCAGTTGCTGGCCTGGGGCTTGCTGGTGCTGGTGGCGTCGGATGTAGTACTCGGTTATAGCCAGCACTGGTATGGGCTGGCAACAGGTATCGCCTTATGGGGCATACACATGGGCATGACCCAGGGCTTATTGTCCAGCATGGTTGCCGCCAGTGCCCCGGCCGATTTGCGTGGCACGGCCTTTGGTTTTTTCAATCTCGCCAGTGGCGTCAGCCTGCTGCTGGCCAGCGTCGTCGCAGGCTTGCTGTGGCAGGAATTTGGATCTGCTTTCACCTTCTATGCTGGTGCTATTTTTGCGAGCATCAGCTTACTGGGATTTATATTGCATCCATCGACCAGAAAACAAAAAGTACTGTCTTAGGCCGTGCCTGATGTAGCTACTGCTTGCGGCTTGCGCGCCAGCCACAGTTTGGTCAATCCCCACATCACAGCCAAGGCAAACAACCAGGCCAGATAGCAAACCAGGAGTGAAGCCTCATACGCTGGCGTCGCCTCTGGCTTGCGGAAATCAACGATCTCGCCGTAACGCAACTGCATATAAATCCAGCCCAGCGCATGGATCAGTGCAATGTGCACCAGATAAAAGAACATCGGTGTTTTGCCAAACAACATCAGCAATGGCAAAGGCTTTTTCACATACTTGTCCATCAAGGCCAGCGTGCCCAAGCCTATGCTCAGCGTGATGCACAGGTATAACAAGGAAGGCGGATATTTATGCACCTTCATGAAAGACATGAAGTCATGGAACCAGCCCTTGCCTTGTGCCGACCAGAAATCAGGGTCACCATAATAATTGCCACTGCGCAAAATCAAGAAACTCACAAGCAGGATAGCCGCTGCTGATAACAGAAAACGCTGGCGCTTGTCCGCCTCCCACAGCATCACCGGCCCCAGTGCATAACCGGCAGCCATCAAACCTATCCATGGCATGAGCGGGTAGGCAAAGACGATACCCAGTTTGTCAGTCAGGGGATAAAAGCCACCCTGGTGCCAGGCCATGAACAAGACATGACTGCCTTTGGCATGCATGCCATCGAGCAGGTTATGCGGCAAGATCAATGACGCAGCAACCAGGGTAATTGCCCATCGCGGCAACCAGATCAGCAAACCCAGCGCCATCATCGCCATGCCTATCGCCCAGATCACCTGCAAGATGAACACATTAAATCCAAATTGCCAACTGAAGCTGACCCAGGTGCATTCCAGTAAAACCAGCAAGGCACCACGGCTCAGCAAATAGCGTGTCATATCTTTTTTATCACGCTGCTGTGCCCGCAAGAAGGCCGACATCCCCGCCAGGGTCACAAAGATGGGTGCGCATAAATGGGTAATCCAGCGCGTCCAGAACCAGCCTGGCGAACCTTGTTGCAAATCCAGAGGGTCAAATGGGGTAACCGCAAAAAAGTCGCGGGTATGATCCAGTGCCATCAGCACGATGACCAGACCGCGCAAGAGGTCTATGGCTTGTAGCCGGTTTTGCCGCATCATGGTGTATCCCCCGTCTGCGACCAGGCGCAGTTTTTATTTTAATGCAGCAATTCTATCCAGCACCCGCTGCTGGCAGCAAAGCATTTCAAGCCCGGGAAATAAAAAAGCGCCCATTTGTTGCCAAATGAGCGCCTGGATTAAAACAAGTTAACACAAATAAGGTGCTTACTCCTCATCCTTCAGCCGCCCGCCCGTGCTTTTGAATTGCTGCAGGCGTTGCTTCTCTTGCCTGCGTTCAGTACGCTTGAGATTGAGTGCGCCATGGACACCGGCATTGCGCTGTTTGACCAGCACTGCCAGCGGGTTACGCGGTTTGGGTAATTTGACCGTGATTTTCATCTCTTATCCTCTATCCTTTCACACAGACGACCTGGCGCAAGGTATGCACAACTTCAACCAGATCATGCTGATGCGCCATGACTGCATCGATATCCTTATATGCTGCCGGAATCTCATCCACGACACCCTTATCCTTGCGACATTCTATACCCTGAGTCTGGGCTGCCAGATCATCAGCATCAAACATCTCCCTCGCCTCACCCCGGCTCATCTTGCGCCCTGCACCGTGAGAACAGGAGCAGAATGATTCAGGATTACCCTTGCCCCTGACGATATAACTACGTGCCCCCATACTGCCAGGAATAATCCCCATCTCACCCATGCGGGCAGAAATTGCTCCCTTGCGGGTAATAAAGAGATTTTCATTATTATGCGTTTCTTGCGACACATAATTGTGATGACAATTGATGGCTTCACCATCCAGCTTGAAGCTGGTCACTTCTTTTTCAAGCACAGCAAGCGCCCTGCGCATCATTTCACTGCGGTTAGCCAAGGCATAATCCTGCGCCCACTGCACCGCTTCGACATAGTCATCAAACAATTCCGAGCCTTCAGTAAAATAAGACAAGTCCTTGTCCGGCAAATGTATCTGGTGCCGCCACATTTCCTTGCGTGCAGCCCAGATAAAATGCTTGCCGATGACACTGCCCACACCACGTGAGCCGGAATGCAACATGATCCAGACGCGCTGCTCTTCATCGATACACACTTCAATGAAATGATTACCCCCACCCAGGGTACCTAACTGGCATATCCAGGTTTGGTAAAACTTGGGCAGCATACGCATGATGCTCTTGTGCTTGGCAACGATCTTGTCCAGCCTGTCATTCAAGGGCTTGCCCACCCTGACCAGGGCAGACCCACGCATCCGGTTCCAGGCATGCTGGCGAAAGCCAACAGGTATCTCGGCTTCCAGGGCACTGCGCAGTTTCGCCAGATTATCTGGCAGCTGGCTGGCAGTCAAAGTCGTGCGCACCGCATTTATGCCACAACCTATGTCCACACCCACTGCACCCGGGATGATGGCTGCACGGGTAGGTATCACACTGCCTACCGTGGCCCCCACACCCGCATGCACATCGGGCATGGCAGCTACGTGGGGATGAACGATGTGTAAACTGGCGATATTGAGCAACTGCTGTATCGCAGTGTGATCAACATCATCCGTAAATATATGCACAGGCACTTTGGCCTTGTGCAAACTCTTAGCTATAGGCATACAATTTTCCTTCTTGTAATGCCGGTGTTTTTCAGCGAGTGATCCCTGCCATTGCTGCAAATCCTGCTGCTGGCATGAGACATGACTGGCTACTTTTCTTCGTCAATAAGTCTGCGTATTTTTTGGCGAACACCGTCCCTGCCTGCATGGCACAAAGCTATGCAAGTTATGGCGTTCCAACAAAAATCAGCGCTTTGAAAAGTAAAAAACCCCGACGAGTTTCCTCACCGGGGTTTTCAAAAAAACGACCGGCTCGGGTTGGCGATTTGCCTTAACCCCGAGCGTCGTGCACGGGGCTAAAAGTATTGATTGTTCTTGCTAGCCGTATTCCGTGGCATGGCCGTTCCTTTCTTGAATTGGGTGTTGATGAAAAATCGAATTGCGGTAAATTTCAAAATTGCTGCATATCGAAGAGACTCAATTCTGCACGAGAATAAATTACTGTGTCAATAGAAATTATAAAAATACCTTAATGTTCTATAACAGCATTATGTTCAGCCTTAAAAGACTGAACATGCTTGCTATGACACACGATCTTTGGAATCAATCTCCAAACCCGCCAGCAACCAATGCTGACCTGTTGACCATCCAAGGAAATGTTGCGCACCTGTAGACACGCACATTTCACGGTCGAGTCGTTTACCTTTTGCAGCTATTTGCAGACCAATCATGGCAGGTTGAAGTGCCTGTTTTAGATTTTTATTTTGAAGATACAAGTGAGTTTCTGTCCATTCCAGAAATTCAGCGACCCGGTGTTCAGAGAGTTGCGACATGAAAAAGATCATCTGACGCCAGGCATAGGCAGAATTTTTCACTTTGATCAAACCGTCATGCCATCCAGAGCGCTTCTTGCTCAGACTATTGCACAAGAAGATATAGCATTTTTTTGCCATGTTGAAATAATCCTCAGTCAACAGCGCTCCTCCATCAATGTGCAGACAAAGGGCCGCAAGGTTTTGCGTAGTGATAATTTGCTGCCACTCAATGATTGTTCCATTTGCTGCTGTACTTCGACTATTTGACTGACCAGACATATGCGCGCAAAGCTCTGCAAATTTATCTGTTCTCTGCATAATTTTGTATTTACTCTTTTCCTTTCCATTTTTTTCGGTATCTTCTATGGACATTACACGGGCATAATCAATATCGTAATACCGCTCATATAAACTGCCTTGCAAATGACCAGCAGCAAGCTTGGCTGCTTCCAAAAACTTGGCTGAAAACCGCCCCATAAAGATATCCGCTGCAACCTCTTCAACCAAAGGCAGTTTCAAATCAGCTTCTTTAGCAAAAGCTGAGAATTCTTTCAGTAATTTATTTGGTAGAAGTGCTTGAGGAAAAGTTGTAAAGTTCAAACGCACTGAATCCAAAAGAATCTGCCGATTCGCCAGATTGCTTTGCTCATGTTTTCGATTAAACGGCAGCAATGCCTTAACCCAGGGTAATTCCTCCAACTGCACCTGCTTTTCCAGGTTTAGCAACAGTAATGAACGCCTGCGGCGAAACGCCATATAAACCGAAGCATAAAGGCGTCTAGCCTCCAGATTATCAAAGCCTGAAGCTATAGTTTGCTCCGCCATCTGCGGTAACACTTGTGCAAGTACTTCCCCCGAAGCGATGATGCGGTACTTCAGTAAGTCTTCCACGATTGCTTCACTGCCGAGCTTAATTTTTTGCATCAAGCTCTTGGGTATGCGGCTTTCAGATGCTACATTCCAGCGCACTGCCTCATCTTTGCTAACAGGTTGTAAAACTACCTGCGTATCTTCAATACCGTAATCAGGCGAATGCTCCCGCAATCGTTCTTCCAACAATTTTGCAAACACCTTAAAATCTGGAATGCGTATCTGTTGCTCCTGAAATTGGCGTAATTCTGCGTGCTTTTGGGACGAAGGAATACCTCGTTTGGTAAGAGCGCGTGCCAATATCAATCTGATTCGCCCTACGTCACGACCATTCAAGTCAGCGGGAGAGCGCACACAAATTTCCAGATATGATCGCAACTGAAAATAACTATCATCCTTCCGGTAGGGTCGCGAACTCAATTTGTAAACTTTACGCAACTCATTTTCTTCGTCAAGAAATTGACGCGCACGCCCAGTCCAGTCATCCGGATATTTTTTGCATGGCCATCCGCCATTCACATTGAATTTCCGGTTTTCCTTATTCACCCATGATCCAAAGGCGTCAAGCGCAATGGATGGCATATCACCTTCCAGCGTTTCGAGAAACAAACCCAACATCCTGTCATAAGCCGGGTTCCAGATAGCAATCGTTTCCCGTTGAACCCGAATACCAATATCTGATTCAATGCTTCCCAGTATCTGGCGTGTACATGCAACATCACGAACATGTACCGTTTTCCTGTCTCGCCGGGCAGCAGTCCGGGAACTCAGGTCAGGATAAAACCTTAACCTGTCAAACCAAGGCGCAATCAAACTCAACAAAGTCTGAACCTGCTCGAAATGCCCTCGTTCGGCAAGCCAGGTCAATACCAATAACGCCCCTGATTCTGGAACATCTATTTCATACGTTCCAGAATTAAGGGCCTGCTGCAGTTTTTTGAATCCAATTTCTGAAATGAAATAGGTATTGAGAGTTTGTCGAGCTTCTGATGTATTGATGCCTTGAAATTCTTCACCCATTTCAACAAGCAAGACTTTTTCATAATCATGTAATTCTCCACCAGCTTTAAAATTGCCAGTTGCAAAACCACCAGTTATGACATCAAGAGTTACCCAGGCGGGTACATTCGATAATGGTGTTCTTGATCCAGGTGTCAAAACCCCAACTATCATGTTTTGAATCACACTGGTCCAGCGATGTATCTTGTTTCCGGCATTTTCACGTACATCCGGATCACCGTGCGTAACTTGCGCCTGAATCGCTTTGGCAATTTGCGCATATGGGTATGCGAGCGATACACCGTCCATATTTTCGCTATTGTCTTTTGACACGTCTTTGTTATTTTCTATGGTCATGGTACTCAGCCAGGTGAGTGAAGAGGCCAATTGCTTTCAGCAAATTGGATCCGGAAGCTGGATTCGAACCAGCGCCTTCTCGGTACCAGCCGAGCGTTCCTGCCGCAGAACTTCCCCGGAGCAGTTGAGATACAAAAATGACTG
The DNA here is from genome assembly GCF_009937975.1 of Undibacterium sp. YM2. Lineage (NCBI taxonomy): Bacteria > Pseudomonadati > Pseudomonadota > Betaproteobacteria > Burkholderiales > Oxalobacteraceae > Undibacterium > Undibacterium sp. YM2. The sequence continues at coordinate 828,697 of NZ_AP018441.1, read as the reverse complement.
ACTTCAAGTCAGCATACTGTGCATTTTTACACAAAGAATCTTTATTCTATAACCTTCATTTTATCGAGCACACAAATCTTTGAGCGTCTGCTGAAAATTCAGTATGAATTGGCAAGAAACTGGCAATCACGTCCGCATTGGTTTTGGCATGCTGCGACACCACACTGCACGTAAAACTACCACCGCCCGCCAAAGCAAATGGCAACATGACCTGGTCTGCCAGATGCTCGCCTAAAGCAGCACCAGAGGCTACGTATTCACGCAATTCCTGCACAGTACGTTTGGCGACATTTTCTGCCTTGACGGCTTTTTCCCCAACACCGCAAAACACTTCAGTGACCTGTTTATGTTCCAAGGTAATCAGCAATACATTACCCGGCCCCTGGTCATTGCTGAGACCGCGTACCAGTAATTGATCGGCAGTCCAGCCCATGCCCGCACCTACGCATTCAAGTTCACGTTTGGCGACATCGACAGGTACACCGGCAACAAAGCTTTCGGCATAGCCTTTCAGTCGTTCGCCGCGTTCCAGCAGGTCTAGTCGTTTCAACTGCTTGCATGGTTGTACCTGCGCGATGATTTCACCGCCACCGGCAGGCACGAAGCCATAGCGTTTCAATTCAAAGCTGACATCTGCACCCATCTGCTGCAATACCCGGCCATAAGCCTTTTGCAGGAACTGTGCAGGTGGCGCCATGTCATTGTGGGTGCCGCCAGTGATCTTGATGGTCGATGGTTTGTCAGCATACAACAAAGCCGGTATCAGGGTCTGCAACACCAGGGTACAACTACCTGCACTGCCTATGGCGAACTGGTAAGTGCCGCCATAGATGCCCGATGGAATAAATTCCAGCGTGGTCGAGCCCAGCTCTGCGCCAGTCACCTGTGCACCACTGACGGCAGCAGCCGATTGCACCGCCACCAGGTGCTGGCGTAGCAAGCCAGGTTTGGCACGGCCAGCACGGATGTTGATGATACGAAACGGCTGACCAGTAATCATGGACAGGCTCAAAGATGTACGCAAAATCTGTCCACCACCCTCACCCAAAGAACCATCCAGCTCTATCATTTTCTTATTCATTATTTTTATTTTCAATTTAAATTCAAAAACAAGACCCCTCAACACAGAGGCACAGAGGCACAGAGACACAGAGAAAAATCAGAGAAAACCTTATGTCTTAAAAGCGCGAGAATTTTCAGATTAATGAACTTCTCATGCCTTTCTCTGTGTCTCGGTGTCTCTGTGGTTAATGGTCTTGAATTTATATATCAACCCTTAACGCACACTACCTGCTTCAATACATGCACAACATCCACCAGGGCAGATTGAGCCAGCATCACAGCGTCGATGTCTTTATATGCCATAGGAATTTCATCAATCACATCGGCATCTTTACGGCATTCCACACCTTCGGTTGCGGCAATCTGATCAGCAACGGTATATAGCTTCTTGGCTGCGGTACGGCTCATGGTACGACCCGCGCCGTGGCTGCAGCTATGGAAGCTTTCTTCATTTCCTTTACCACGCACGATGAAGCTTTTCGCTCCCATGGAACCAGGGATAATCCCCAATTCACCGGCACGCGCAGATACAGCACCTTTACGGGTTACCAATACATCCTTACCGAAGTGATGTTCTTTCTGCACATAGTTATGGTGGCAGTTTACCGCTTCAATATGTGTCTCAAACGGTTTGCTGATCACGGTACGCACTGCTGCGATCAGGTTCTGCATCATCACTTCACGGTTCAAACGCGCAAATTTCTGCGCCCAACCCACGGCCTGAATATAGTCCTTGTAATGCTCGGTTCCTTCTGGCAGATAGGACAAATCCTGATCTGGCAAGTTAATAAAATGGGTACGCATATCCTGCTTGGCCAGTTCAATGAAATGGCTACCGATTGCATTACCTACACCACGTGAACCGGAATGCAGCATGAACCATACGGCATTGGCTTCATCCAGGCATACTTCAACGAAGTGGTTACCACTACCCAAAGTTCCCAGGTGACGGTAGTTATTGGTGTTTTTCAAACGCGGTGTTTTCAAGCAGATTTCATCGAAACCATCTTTCAATTGTGCCCAGGCATTATCTACGGCACTTGGTGGCGATTCCCATGAACCTTTATCACGGCCTTTGAAGCTACGGGTCTTAGGTGACATACCATGTGGTATGGCTTTTTCTATCGCTGTACGCAAAGGGCCCAGGTTATCTGGCAGATCATGGGCGAACAAAGTGGTCTTGGCAGCCATCATCCCGCAACCGATATCCACACCAACAGCTGCCGGGATCACCGCACCAAGGGTAGGTATCACGCTACCGATGGTAGAACCTTTACCCAGATGCACGTCTGGCATCACGGCAATATGTTTGTAGATGAAAGGCAAACGGGAGGTATTCGCCAATTGCTGCTTGGCTTCTTCCTCAACAGGAACACCTTTAGTCCACATTTTGATAGGACGGCCATCTTTGTACTGCACTACATCATAATCTTCGTGTTTCATATTTTCTCTTTATTATTAAATTCTTTGGTGGCGACAAGGGGGTGATGAAACAAGCGCTCTACCACTGAGCTACACGGCGCCAGATTACGCCATGGCAGGAATCGAACCCGCGACCTCTTCGTTCGTAGCGATGTAGTTTCATCAGCATTCGCCTAAACTTTTTTACTGCAACAGCTAAACGACAATTAACCGCTGCTTTGCTTCTCTTACTTTACAAGCTGCCATTTTGGGGTGGCGACAATATTCGGTGAAATGTATGTGGTCACCCACAGGTGCTCTACCAACTGAGCTACACGAAACCGAGATTTCGTGACGGGCTTCGAACCCGCGACAGCCTCATTAAAAGTGATGTAATTTCACCAGCATTCGCCTAAACTTTTACTTACTGCACAAACTCTTTCATTTCCTATTACTTCCTATTACTTGCGGCGACAAGGGTTTGTGAAACCGACGGCCGGGAGACTCTTGTCAGAGTCAGTACCCAGGCTACACCAGACCATACTGAATCTGTTAACCACCTTAGGACCGTTGCACGTTCACTGGCATTCGCCTGAAAACTCTATTGTTTGTGCTTTGTTGCCAGGCTGCTCAAATGCGTGTCCCTGGCTTGCTTCTTTCTTTGCTGCTCTATCTTCCTGCAAGGGCGACATCGAATAGCTACACTATTGATATTGCCTTGCATAATCTCGTACCACCACTTTTGCTGCTTGCCTGTCCATATCTGTGCGCATCCGCAATCACGACAGTTGAAGGCGTAGTCCACATAAAACAAGGGCAAGAAAATAGCATTCTTATTGTGACTTAATGCCTCACAATTAGCCATGACTGCTCCAACGGGTGCAGGCATCGCATAGACATCAAAACTTTCTTTCGCGGGTATGCGCGCGCGCCGCTTTTCCATGATTTCTGCCCGTCTTTGTTTTCCACTTTTCATCACGTCCATACTTTTAAAATAAAACCCCGACAAGTGTTACCAGGATTTCTGCTTCACTCTTGCGGAATGAAACAGATTGGAGTCGCACCAATATAATCTATGTAATCCTGATGGCATTCGGGTAAAACCAGATTGAACAAGCCAGGACAAAAATTTGAAGTGAAGTCTCATTTTCGCAAAATGTAATCACCTCAGCATTCCTGGCTTATTCAAAACCTTTACAAATCCATTTCCTGAACCACCCTATGACAAGAATTGCTGTGAACATTGCAAATGTAGTCACATGAGCATTCACAAGGTATTCAAGAAACTGCAACAATGATATTTATTGAATATGGCATGACAAGAACAGAGGGTGATATTACGTTACAAGTGTAATCACATCAGCATTCATGCCATATTCAAAACCTGTACTGCTGCATCTGATTGCGGTATTGAGAAACACGGTACGACAAGGATTGCTTGCGATTTTTTTTGGATGTAATCGCCCGCGCATTCGTACTGCATTTCAAACTCAGGACCACACTCACATGGTCTTTGAATCACAGCATGACAAGGTTTAAAGGTGATTTTACAGTTTTCAGATGTAATCACATTTACATTCATGCTGCGTTCAAAAACGTTTACTACCTGGACTGGCGAGGCATTTACTACACATCTACTGCATTTGCCCCGCCAGCGGGTCTCTAAATATCAATTGCCTTTACTTCACCTACCCAGTGCTCTGCACTTAGCTGACCGGCAGCAAAGGCAGCGATGATTTTAAATACGGCATCAGAAAAACCACCTACATTCAAAATATCATCTCTTTCTGCTGCCTGAGTCGTGCCATAAGGTGCAATGTCTATGCACACCAGTTTGGCTTGTGGATTGCGTTGTTTAAACACATTCCATTCCGCCATGGTGGCAGTAGTACGGCTACGACCTGCATCCATCCAGGATTCATTGTCAGAGACAAAGATCACCAGGTCAGCTTGCGCTTTCTGTTTGTTCAACTGCACCAGTGGTGCACTGCAATTGGTTCCGCCACCGCCTATTGCTGCCAGCTTTTGCGCATTGGTCATCACGCTGTCACGTGGGTTCAAATCACATTTCACGACCTGCTCTTCAAACGGCAAGACCAGGGTCGATGGATTCTTGCGCAACATGGCTGCAGCTACCAGGGCTGCAATGTCTATGCAACGTACTGCAGTCGTTGCCGAGCCACGGTAGCCTGTGACAGCAGATGACATGGAACCAGACACGTCAGCACATACCACGACCTTGCCAAATATTTCTGGCACATTGCTCAAGGCGATTTCCATCGCATCTTGCAGCGCATTCTTGATCGGCAACGGTACTTCTTCATTGGCTACCTTGTAAGCCGCCATCAACTGGTAAGGAAACACCTTGGCTTTGGCAATTGCCTCTGCATTACTCAATTTAGCGGCGATCAAGTCCACCATGCCAGGCAAGGCATACACGCCATGACGTCCAAAGGTGTTCAAGTTCATACGCAACATCTGCCAGCCAGCCTGACGGGCAATTTGCGCCCAGTCTTCTGTCGTCAAGTCCATCGCTGTCAGCATCTGGAAAGGCACATCCGGCAAGGCCAGGCTGCGGTCTTTCTTGTATGCTTCAAACGCTGCCACTACAGGTGGCAAGGATTCGGCCTTGTATGGCTTGCCTATCAACCAGGCAAAGAAGGCTTCACGCCATGCTTCAACAGGTTTTGGATGCACCATTTTTACAACGTCTGCCAGTGATGGCGTAGTACCCACCGCTGCTGCCAGTAATTCTTTTTCGCTGGCAGTATTCAACCATGCCTGTACCAGTTTTTTAGGACGTGAACCCAGAGACTTACGGCCTATCGCACCTGAACGCAGTATCTGCACAAAGTTACGCAACATCTTGCCGTTGTTCATTACACGCTTGAAAGTACGCGGCAACTCGACTGCATTACGCATGGTCAGTGCTGCCACCAGCAAGGCTGGCATGTCTTTCATGTAGCCACGCTCACGGCAGTAGATCGCAGTTTGCGCTACAAACAGTGGCGTTACCTCTTTAGTCAAATCCAGCACTGTTGCCAGTTGCGCCTCTGCGCTAGCGTAGTAAGTCGCGTTCAAACAACCAGTAGCTGCATATTGCGCCAGCTTGTGTTCGGCGGTGAACTTGTAGGCCGCAACGCCAGAAAAATTTGTTGTATCGGTGACTGGCAAAAATTTGTTTGTCAGTGAGTTTTTTAAACTCTGGAACAATTGTGTGTTAACCATTTCATTTCCTTTTTTCTTTTTATTAAACTCTTTCAGATTTTTCCAATCTGGTGGACACGACGGGATTCGAACCCGCACAATGCAACAACCAGAGCATTACTTCTGGCCACTGTCATGATTGGAAACGCGCGCCAGTTGACACCCTTACGGGGAGCGGCAACCTGCATCTGCAACCTTGCTCATGACAATACTTAGACTGCATCTGGTTTTATCCAGCCCACCCAGGACTCAATCGTTTTCGGTGGTGGCACTCCCTTCATGCCTGCATGCCCTACACTCCATCTATTGCAATGGGCGTGCCAGGTCTGTGCCATAGCGCCCAATATCCGCTTAAGTTATTGATTTAAATGGATAAGTAAAGAAATAAGCGAAATTTCGCAAGGCCAGCCCATAGTCACTATTTCCTATATAATTATCCGAATAGATAAACCTTTATCTCAATATGATCAAGAAGAAAAAAGTCGTCATCGGTTTTATAGGCACACAACTCGATAGTGGCCGGGGCAGTGGTCGCTGGGAAAAATGGCGGCCTACGGTAGCGCTGACCCAGCATGAAGACATCGTCATAGACCGCATTGATTTGCTGTACAGCGGCCAGCATGAACCCTTGCTCGCGCAACTGGAAAAGGATATCGCTGATACTTCGCCAGAGACTAAAGTACGTTCACATCAGCTGGAAATAAAAGATCCCTGGGATTTTGAAGACGTGTATGGCTGCCTGTTTGACTTTGCCAGGTCTTACCCTTTCGATACCGACAAAGAAGAATACTGGGTGCATATCACGACGGGCACCCACGTCGCGCAAATTTGCCTGTTCCTGATGACGGAAGCCAGTTACCTGCCTGGCAAACTCTTGCAGACTTCGCCGCCACGGCGGCAGACCAAGGACAATTTTGGTGAGATGACCATCATTGATCTGGACCTGTCACGCTATGACCAGATCGCCCAGCGCTTTAGCCGTGAGCAGGAAGAAGGAGTGGCCTTCCTGAAATCTGGTATTGCCACCCGCAATGCGCGCTTTAACACCATGATAGATGAGATAGAACGGGTCGCCATCAAGTCCAAAGCAGCGATTCTGTTGATGGGGCCAACTGGTGCGGGCAAGTCCTTCCTGGCGCGGCGTATCTTTGAATTGAAAAAAGCCAGACACAGGCTGGAAGGCAAGTTTGTCGAAGTCAACTGCGCCACCCTGCGCGGTGATGGCGCGGGCTCTACCCTGTTCGGCCATATCAAGGGCTCATTCACCGGCGCCATTTCTGACCGACCCGGCTTACTAAGGACGGCACACAAGGGCTTGCTGTTTCTCGATGAAATTGGTGAGCTGGGCCTGGATGAACAAGCCATGTTGCTCAAGGCTGTGGAAGAAAAACGCTTCTTCCCGGTGGGTGGCGACCATGAAGTGCAAAGCGATTTCCAACTGGTGGCGGGCACCAACCGTGATCTGGGCAAGGAAGTGGCGGCAGGCCGATTTCGCGAAGATTTGTACGCACGTATCAATTTATGGTCGTATGAATTGCCTGGCCTGAGTGGACGGGTAGAAGACATTGCGCCTAATATCGATTACCTGCTGTCGCAATACAGTGCTGAGAACGGGCAGATGGTGCGCTTCAATAAAGAAGCGAAAGACAGCTATATGGAATTTGCCACTTCGGCCCAGGCGGTGTGGGCAGGTAATTTCCGCGATTTGTCTGCCTCAGTCACGCGCATGGCCACGCTGGCTGACGCCGGGCGCATCAATGACCAGAATGCCGGTGAAGAAATCAAGCGCCTGCAACGCCTGTGGTCACATGCACATGACGATGGCAGAGACACGCATGAACTGGATTTGCATGACTATCTGGATGCAGAACAGCTTGCCCAACTGGATTTATTCGATGCGGTGCAATTGCAGGCCGTGCTGGCAATATGTGTGCGCTCTAAAAATATGTCGGAAGCAGGCCGGAAGTTATTTGCCGCTTCGCGCAGCAACAAAGCCAGTCCCAATGATGCAGACAGGCTCAAGAAATATCTGAACAAGTTTGGCTTGCAGTGGGATACCCTGCACAAGAATGGATGACAGACACAAGTTTCAGTTGTGCCGCTCTATGATGACATAACCGTTTTCTGCCGTGCAAAACTGGCTGAAGCCCCTGCGGCTCAGCATCTTCATCATATTTGACCCTGTCTTGCAGGCTGCGAACAGACGGCGGTTTTTAAAATGCATGCAAAAGAAATCGGTCATGGCGGCACCTATGCCCAGGCCACGGTATTCGTCTGCCACCACCATGGCATGCAACTCGCGTTCTGAACCCTGCTGGTTATCAACACCGTACAGCATGAAGAAACCGGCCATACGGCCATTGATGATGGAAACCCAGAATTCGACTGGCACTTTTTGCTGGCCGCCAGCCCAGGTATGCCTGACGGTCTGGCCCTCGACGATGCCTTGCCTGAAAGCCGTAGCCAGCGTGCGCTGCAATACGGCATTTGAAATATCTTCTGAGAGATCACCGTTTTGCGCTCCGCTGACTGCCAGGCGCACTATGCCATCAGCATCATCAGGCAAGGCCCGGCGTATGCTGGAACGGTTGCGCCTTTGCTGGCGCATGAGCCTGACATTGGCACGCAAATATTCAGCATATCTGAGCAGGCGTTGATGCATGCTCTTGACTGTCATCACCAGTACCGCAATCGCCCCGTACAACAACATGCTCTGGACTATATCAAATGCCAGCAACAGCAAACTGCCCGCCTGGAAAAACTGGCTGAATACCTGCGCCCTCGCCAGACTGGACAGGACAACAAAGAAAACCGTCATGCGTTGCGACAGCAAGGCGGCACTAAAGGCCACCGGGAAGACATAAAAAGGCGCATAGAAGCTGTGCGGCCCGGTGAATTCATCAAGGCAGTACAGCATGACTTCCAGCAAAAGCAAGCCTGACAATACCCAGCGAGCTTCAAGCTTGAGCAGTTTATTTCTGGCGGCGGTCAGGGTAGCAGTAGAAAACATCAGGTTTGGCAGTATTTTTTGATCTGCGGCATAGTCAGCCAAGTGGATCAAATAGGCAAGTATTTTATTGTCAAAATAGTCTCTATTTGTTACGACACATTTCCGCTTGAAAATCAGGCGATTCACTGAGCAACAAGATACCCCGAGGAAAATCATATAGAATCCAGCCCTTTTGCATTTTACTCAATTTACCTGTCTCTGGACTTGCCAGATAATCAATCTGCTTCGCTCAGGAAATGCTCCGTCCGGCACCCGCCTTCATATACATGCTAAAAAAACTCGCCAAGCTCAGTCCACTGCTCGTTTTTGCTGTCATCAGCCTCTCCTTTGTTGATCTTTCTTTTCTGGATAATGCTGTTTTTAATTTCCCCAGCCAGGCCACAGGGGAATTTGCCGGGTGCCGCCAGTTCTTTGCCAAGGGGTACGTTCCAGCTCTGCCTGCCTCTGGCAACATGCGCCCGCGCGCCCTGTGTTTCTCTGCATTTGCAGTCATGCATTCAGGCAAGAGCCACACGCCCATCTATGTCGCTGAAAGATTGAATCGCCAGATCATCTACAAGGCCAGGGAAAATGTACGCAGTGACCAGTTCTATGCCGACGCCAGGCTACCCCGTGCAGAAAGGGCCGAACTGGATGACTACAAGGGTTCTGGCTATGACCGTGGGCATATGGCACCGGCTGCCGACATGGCAGACAGCACCGCCATGGCGCAGAGCTTTTCGCTGGCGAATATGGTGCCACAGGTGCCAGTGAACAACCGCAAGACCTGGGCTGCCATAGAAAAAGCCACACGCCAGTATGTGCTGCGGGCATCGGGCGATGTGTATGTGATTACCGGCCCGGTTTACGATTCGCGACCAGCGACAATTGGAAACAATAAGATTTGGGTGCCCAGACACCTGTTCAAACTGGTCTATGACCCGGCGATCGGCCGCGCCTGGGCATACTGGGTAGAAAATACAGACGAGGCACATGCCAGCAAACCCATAAGCTACAAGGACTTGGTCAATAAAACCGGGATACAGTTCCTGCCACTGGCTGGAAATGATGACAGCTAGCAAGTCTTGAGATTCATTGTATGGAAAACAGCAGAAAAGCGCTTTATTTTGTCCTACTTGCAAAAAACTGTAATAAACTTTGTCGCTTAGTGAAAAGATAAGTAGCCTGTTTTCTTCAGTTTTCCTGTTTTGGGTCGCAGATACCGGCCCTGCCCTTTATTAAAGGAAAAACCCATGAATCTCGTAGAACGCGCGAAAAATATCACCCTGACGCCAAAAACAGAATGGCCCGTCATCGCTGCTGAAACCACCAGCACGGCAGACATCTTCAAGAACTACGTCGCCCCTCTGGCTGCCATCCCTGCTGTTTCCAGTTTTATAGGCATGAGCATTATCGGGTTCAGCGTCCCCCTGCTGGGTAATATAAGACTGCCCATCCTCACCGGCATCACAGCGATGGTAATGAGCTTTGTATTCGCCTTGATCGGCGTTTATCTGATATCGCTGATCATCGATGCCCTGGCACCGCAATTTGGTGCAGAGAAAAATCCTGCACAGGCCCTGAAGGTGGCGGCCTATTCTTTCACACCTGCATGGCTGGCAGGCATACTCTCGCTCTTGCCATCTCTGAGCATGCTTGGCATTCTGGCCGGCGCGTATGGCATTTACCTGCTTTACCTTGGCCTTCCTGTGCTGATGAAAGCTCCCCAGGAAAAAGCAGGCGCTTACACCGCAGTATCTGTTGTCTGTTCGGTCGTGATGATGGTTGTATTCAGCATGGTGATAGGCGCAATTGGTGGCAGCGGCATGTATGGTGCCGCCAGCATGCATGCCTCGCGCAATTCTGCCGCCAACAGCGGCGCGCTCGGTGAGCTGGAAAAAATGGGTCAGAAAATGGAAGATGCCAACAAAAAGATGGAGGCTGCTAAAAAATCTGGTGACCCCCAGGCTGAAATGAAAGCCGCAACTGAAGCAATAGGCGTTGCACTGGGTGCTGGCAACCAGGCAGAAGTGGTCGATAAAGACAAGCTGAAAGCCCTGTTCCCGGAAGCCATAGGCGGTTTGAAACGCAATAGCCTGGAAGGTGAAAAATCTGCCATGGGCGAATTCAAGGTTTCCAAGGCAGAAGCCCGCTACGGTGATGAAAACAATCATCAGATCAGAATGACCATCACTGACACGGGCGGCAGCAAAATGTTTGGTGCCATGTTTGCCTGGGGCATGATGGAACAAGACAAGGAAACCGATACTGGCTATGAAAAAATGGGCAAGGTCAATGGCCGCCCCACCCATGAAAGATTCCAGAAAGAGGGCCCATCGGGCGAATACAGCCTGCTCATCGCTGGCCGCTTCCTGGTAGAGGCACATGGCGATAATGTCGATATGGCGACCATCAAGACTGCCTCGGCAGCTGTCGGTTACGACAAACTCGAAGCGATGAAGAATGAAGGTGTCAAGCAATAATGCAGTCAGTAGTAGCAACAAGTGGTCTGCAGACGATTGCTTCAAATAGCAACAACCATGCTCAAATGAGGCAATGGGTTGATGGCTGATATAGCTTGATGTCCTGACTATCAAATACTGCTGTAGTCATGACTGCAGCAGTAGTTTTTCACTGCACAACCGCAGATTTACCAGCCTCGCAGTTTCCCCTTTCATTTCCTTCCGTTACTGCAAAAAACCTCATCCCAGAAACCTGTGCTCACACCAAAACACACAGGGCGAGCGTCCACATGATGGTGACGTGCATGCCAGATTTTCCTTTCCTTTAACCAAGAATGATTTGCTTTCCAATGGTGGGTAGCGTGATGGGTAATCGTATAAAACAAATATCCCCCTGTCAGCCCCAAAGTCAGCGCGCAGGCCCGTAACAAATTTCCCAAAAGTATGGCGGGAGTGAAAACCAAAATAACGATCAAAGTCAGACTCAGAATAGTCGGCGTTCCAATTAGTGCAGAAGGACGGGCATGATGCAACGCATGCCACCGTTTGAATGGCTGCAGGCCGTGGAGTATGAACCGGTGCAGGAAGTATTCTATAAAAGTGGATGTAAACAAGCCGGCAAGCACAAATATGACTACCTCTGCCAACTTGCGCAAAGGAGTGCTCAAGGTCAAAAAAATCAATAAGCAAGTTACTGCAATGCCATACAAAATAAAATCGGTCAGGTAAGCGGCCTTACTGTGTTCCAGAGAAAAAAATGCCATGTAGATCCTGTTCGGTTGAATTCAATTTTCAATACTCCACATCATGGGCCAAAACTTCGGTCTGCTCAGTGCGACGACACACATAGGCAACAGCTCGCTACGCCAATTCCTTAGCTATTCAACTGCTAAAAAAACCACATTTGTGCGTCAGCGCACCGATGAAAGTCGGCATTCTCTCTAATCTCGCATGCAGGATTTACTAATAAAGTGAAATCCCGTTTTTTTTGCACAAATCATTTCGCCCCCCATCTTTTTTAATTGGAAAGAGTATTCATGAACAATCTAAAAACAATTCCTGCAGCCCTGGCCTGCCTGTTTTGCGCAAGCACAGCAATGGCCGAAGACTACAATCCATCCTGGTATATAGGTGGCAGCGTCCATGCTGCTGAAACAGATGAAACTTTCGGTGCGGGTAACCGCGGCTATGGCGTGGGCCTGCGCCTCGGCAAGCCTCTGTCAGAAAACTGGGATGCGCAAATCAATACCAACTACACGCGCGCTACTGACAACGGTAAACGCTATCAACAAAATGCCCTCGGAGTTGATCTGCTGTATCTATTTTCTCGTGAAGCATTCCGCCCTTACCTGGTCGTAGGTATCGCTGCCAACCGCGACAGAAGCAATGGTGGCCTGAAGGCAGGCGACAGTACGGCACCGGCAGCCAGCGCAGGTCTGGGCGCACAATTTTCCCTCAACGATCAATGGTCTGCCCAGGTCGAATGGCGCAAAGTGCATGGCTACCTGCACAATAATGACTTTGGCTTTAGTCAGGCCAGCAATTCTCATCTGTCATTTGGTCTCAACTATGCCTTTGACAAGCCCAGGGTTGCAGCCAGACCTGTAAGTTATGCACCAGCACCACCTCCAGAACCTGTCGTCGTGCAAGCGCCACCACCACCTGCACCAGTCGCACCACCGCCACCGGTCTATCAAAAAATAACCCTGTCTGCGACGGAATTGTTTGCTTTTAACAGTGCGGTACTAAGTACTCCGCAGCCAAAACTTGATGACATCGCCGCAGCGCTGAATGCCAATCCACAAATCAACCAGGTGGTGATTACCGGCTACGCAGATCGCATAGGTTCAGACAAATACAATTTGAACCTGTCGGAAAAACGCGCGAATTCTGTCAAGACCTATCTGAACAATAAGGGCATTGATGGACAAAGACTGAACGCCATAGGCAAAGGCGAAAGCAATCCTGTGGTCGTGTGCAATAACAAGAAACGTAGCGACCTGATCGCTTGCCTGGAACCCAACCGTCGCGTGGAAATCGAGCAATTTACCGTTGAACAGCGCATCAAGTAAAACAAACAGGTAACATACTTATGCAAGACGGGAGCCATGGCTCCCGTCTTTTCTTATTCCGGCAAAAGAAAACGCTGTCAATCTGCATTGACAGCGTTTTCCCATGCGAAGACCGGCTTATTTCAAGCGCATATCATTTTTCACAGAGCGCACGCCCTTGACATTGCGTGCAACAGACACAGCTTTTTCAATATTGGCGCTGGAAGTCACGAAGCCGCTAAGCTGCACAACGCCTTTGAATGTTTCAACATTGATTTCCATGGATTTCAATGTTGGCTCATTGAAAATTTCTGCCTTGACCTTGGTTGTGATGACGGAGTCATCAACATATTCTCCCGTTCCTTCTTTTGTCGATGTGGAAGCGCAGCCAGCGATTACCAACATGGAACCGACGAATACCATAGCCATCATGCGTTGAGCGATTTTCATTTTTATCTTTCAGAGATTAATTACATTAAATGAACACCAAGCCGGCTGATGCGCATTGCAACGGCACGGCTTTGGGGTTAAGCCGGCTTACTTGCCAAACTTTGATTTTGCTGCTGCGACACAATTGTCTTTACCCTGGCCCGACAAGGCATCACATTTTTCTATGGCGACCTTGTACTCTGCGTTGACCTTGTCGTCATTGGCATCCACGCGGGCATCGATGACTTTTTTGTCTGCTTTGGCATTTGATACGGCGGCAACCTTATTGGACTTGGCCTGCTTGATGCAGACATCCTTGTCATTTCCGCTCATGCTGCCGCACTTGGCTTTTTCTACGTCATAGTCAGCATCAGCGATGTCTTTTCTTGCGCTTGTGCGTGCGGCTACCGTATTTTTATATTCTGCCTTGGCATTTGCTTCAGCATGTACGCGGGCAGCCTTTGCTTCGGCCAGGCAAACATCTTTGGGATTGCCGGTAATCGCGTCACATTTACTTTTGGCGAGTTTGAACTCGGTACTTGCAGCCTCTTTCGCGCCTGTATAGGCAGTTGATTTTTCATCTGCAGCAAAGCTGGCGGCGCTGCTCAGGGTGGCTGTGCAAAACAGCATCATGGCGATTTTTTTATTCATATATTCCCTCTTAGGTGTGAGTTTTAAACATTAAACAGATAGGCTATCTGCAATCAACAATTGCAACGTCGGAAAAGTCCGATGCCTTATTTTGATATCAGTCAGATCACATATCTGTTCGGTATCGAACATTGCCCAAGAAATATTTCTTTACCCGGCAAGCGTCTTTTTTTCACGATTTTCTTTTTAGAGTGTGCCAGCGCACAGATGAGGTTGGCGGAAAGGCATAAATTTGTCATGCATCATCAGAGCAAGTTTTTCTCAAAAAAGCATTTATTAACCTTACCAGGAAAAATCATGAACAAAGACCAGATTAAAGGCGCCGCTAACAACATCGCGGGCAAAGTACAGGAAGGCACAGGAAAAATCCTAGGCAGCAAGGAGCAGGAAATAAAAGGAATTCAAAAACAGGTTGTAGGCAAAGCACAGCAAATCCTTGGGGATGCCCATGAGGCCATAGATAAAGCCACCAAGAAAATTACCCGCCCATAAGAACTGGCCTGGTCTTCCATGAACCACTAATTACCAGAGGAGCAGACATTATGATCACAGCCAATGACTCGCAAACACTGAACATGAGAAGCCTAGAAGGTAAATCAGCAGGGCAGACTGCACACAATCTGCCGAAACATCTTTATGCGCGACGCAGCGATTTCAAGGGACAAATCATGGAACAGATGGATTCTCATTCCAGCATCAGCACTGGTACGGGCATAGGTATGGCGGTTGGATGTGTGCTTGGAATGATCAATGCAACGCTTGCAGTGCTGATCTCGCCGTTCTTTATCCCCGGACTCGGCTTGTTGGTAACCCAACCTATGGCAGCTGCTCTAACAGGTGCGGGAATAGGAATTGTTTGCGGCGCCGTCATCGGAGCCTTGCTGGGCTGGGGCATTACCAGTCAAAAGTTTGAGCAACTGGAAACAGAACTCGAATCCAACAGCAAGTTTTTGACGACAACCAACACCAGCGACCAGCAAAGACTCGAAGCATGGAAGGCTCAACATGGCGAATATGCCAATATTTGAGTCATGTTTGGTAGATAAGAACGCATCCTTGAGGGAGAAATACCATGATGGTCAAACATGATGCAAAACGTGATGCCAAACGTGATGCATACATAGCCAGCATCAAGGCACAGCTGGATGAACTCAATTTCGGCATGACAGACATGGAAGAAAGAATTACTGCCTCAAAAGAAGTGATGCGATCGCATTATGTAAAGGAAATGGAAAAACTACATATCCAGGCACAGCATTTAAGTGAAAAGCTGGATGAAATCAAATCTGCCAGTGAAAGCAGTTGGGAAAGCATGATCACCACGACCGAGCAGCTACGTGATGCCTTTGTCAATTCCTGCCACTATTTTAAAGCGCAACTCAGGGATGAATAATTCCTGATTGCAGCAATCAGCGTCAACCGGGGAAACCACTTCATCCTCCCATGGCACTGAATGCTGTATTGGCTATACCAATCCTATGGGCTAAACAATGAGCACTATACTACTCGTCATCCTTATCCTTGCCCTGATCGGCCTGTTTCCGACCTGGCCGCACAGTCGTTCCTGGGGTTATGGGCCCAGCGGTGTCACTGGCCTGATTGTGATTATTCTCATTATTTTATTGCTGACTGGTCGTTTATAGAGTTGATCAGAACCGTCATTGTTACTTTGAGGAGTTATCATGAAAACGAAAACAATACAGCTTGCGAAAGGGATTCTTTTTGCAATGATTACTTGCGCGATGTCTGGCCCGGCACTAGCCGTGGATACTGACTCTACAGCCATTGCCCAGCGCGGAGACCCGGAGCGCTGGTACCAGGAAGAAATGACGCCCATGGCTTATTTCAAGACATTGAAAAAGGAGGCAGAAGCCGTTTATCAGTTGTCAGTAGCTGAATGTAAACGTGCAGAGCGCAGTCAGCAAAGCACCTGCCTGCGTGAAGCTAAATCAGTCATGCAGCAGGATATTGCTGACGCCTATAGAAAATCGGGCATACGTCCGCGCTGAAAAGAAAACTCATTTCATTTAAGGAGATGAGGTCCATTCTGATAAGGAAAAGCAATGCCGACGATGAAAGCAGCAGTCTATCTGCGCCCCGGTAAGATCGCGATAGAAGAAAAACCCATACCTGTACCTGGCCCCGGTGAAGCACTCATCAAGATCACCACGACCACTATTTGCGGTACTGATATCCACATACTAAAAGGTGAATATCCAGTTAAGCCCGGTTTAACCATAGGACACGAACCGGTTGGTGTGGTAGCTGCACTGGGTGCTGGCGTGACTGGCTATGAGCTGGGTCAACGTGTCATAGTTGGTGCGATCTCACCGTGCGGGCAATGTTATTCCTGTCTCGATGGTCAGCATTCGCAATGCGGTGGTAAACCTGCAGGCGGCTGGCGCTTTGGCAATACTATCGACGGCTGCCAGGCAGAATACCTGTTGGTGCCATATGCGATGAGTAATCTGGAAGTAATACCCGATGGTTTGACCGATGAACAGGTGCTGATGTGCCCGGATATCATGAGCACAGGGTTTGGTGGAGCAGAAAGTGGCGACATCAAGATCGGTGACACGGTCGTCATCTTCGCACAGGGGCCGATAGGTCTGTGTGCAACTGCAGGTGCCAAATTGCGCGGGGCCAGTCTGATTATTGCCGTCGATGGTGTGGCCAGTCGTCTCGACATGGCGAGGACGCTGGGAGCAGATATCACGATTGACTATACCAAAACAGACCCATTAACAGAAATCATGCGCCTGACCCATGGCCGTGGTGTGGATGTGGCGATTGAAGCCCTGGGTACTCAAATGACTTTCGAAAGTTGCTTGCGAGCATTAAAACCTGGCGGAAGATTATCAAGCCTGGGTGTCTATTCGAGCAAGTTAAGCTTGCCATTGGATGCCTTTGCTGCGGGCCTGGGTGATCACAAAATCATTACCACCTTATGTCCGGGCGGCAAGGAGCGTATGCGCCGTCTGATGAATGTTGTCAAATCAGGACGCGTCAAGCTTGATACCATGGTGACCCATCGCTTTAAACTCGATGACATAGAGCAAGCCTATGACTTGTTTGCCAATCAGCGCGACGGCGTATTGAAAGTTGCTATCACAACCTGACTCTCTCAAAGGACACTACATGGCCGCTCACCAAAGATTGCCATCTCATTTATTGATGAGTTCTGTGAGCATAGCCATCCTTGTTGTGCTCAATGGCTGCAGTTCACTGCCAGAAGTCAATTATCTGGAGCCTGCCCTTGACCAGCCACAAAAAACTACATCAGCCAAACCCACCATCAATAATGGCAATGGCGAGCTAAGCACATCGAAAGCGCAGGCACTGATGAAGCAGCGGTGGAAAAATTCTGGCGCTGGCCTGGCCAATATGCAAGCCCTGGCAGCGCTGGAAGAAGCTGTTACCGGTAGCCCGCTCATTGCGGGCAACCAGGTTACTTTGCTATTTGATGGTCCACAAACCATGAATGCAATGATGACCGCCATCAGACAGGCAAAAGACCATATACACCTGGAAACCTATATCTTTGACCAGGATGAACTGGGCCTGGAATTCGCCAGGCTGCTCATAGAGAAACAACAAGCTGGGGTAGAGGTAAATATCATCTATGACAGTGTTGGCACCATAGGTACGCCGCAAATTTTTTTCGATAATATGAAAGCAGCCGGCATACATCTGCTGGAGTTCAATCCGGTCAATCCGACGAAACTACAAGGCCCATGGTTGCCCAATCGGCGCGACCACAGGAAAATACTGATCGTCGATGGTGAAGTCGCCTTCACAGGAGGCGTCAATATCAGCGCCAGCTATGCGAACAGCTCTTTATTCCGATCGAAATCAAAAAATCCTGACAAGATTGGCTGGCGTGATACCCACATACAGATCACCGGACCAGCAGTGGCTGCACTGCAATGGATATTCCTTGAAACATGGATCAATGTGGGCGACAAACCGCCTGCTGACAGGCTGTATTTCCCGGCCTTAAAAAACCAGGGCAATAAAATGGTCAGGGTACTTGCCAGTGAACCAGAAAGTAACCCGGCCATCTACAAAGCCTATTTACTGGCAATACAGGAAGCCAGAGATAGTATCCATATAACGTCAGCCTATTTTGTACCGGATGCACAAATCTTAAAAGCCTTGATCGCTGCAGCCAAACGTGGTGTGGACGTGAAAATCATCATGCCTGGAGTGACTGACAGTGGCCTGGTGTTTCATGCTGGTCAATCTTTTTATGATGAAATGCTGGCTGGCGGTATCAAAGTGTATCAACTGAATACTTCTGTATTGCATGCAAAAACCGCCGTCATTGACCAGGTCTGGTCAACCGTAGGCTCCACCAATATTGATACCCGCAGTTTTTTACACAATAAGGAAGTCAATGTAGTCGTCATTGATACCGAGTTTGCAATAGCGATGGAGAACGCCTTCAAAGAAGACTTGCGCCTGTCTACCGAGGTCACGCTGGAAACCTGGCAACAACGCCCGGCAATGATCAAACTAAAAGAATGGCTGGCCAGACGGCTTGAATACTGGTTGTGAAAACCTGATACTTTGCAGACAGCTCTTGCACATCAACAAAGGCAGTTACTATCCTTTATCACCAGCAAGCAAGAGCGGGCTCAATGAGAGCTCACTCCTGCCAGCATTAATCTTAACAAGAATTATTTTTTCGCGTCAGATCCGGGGATCTTGACCACTTTCTGTGGTGTGATTGAAATGGCCACCGGGTCACTGGCCGGAAAACCTTCATCCAGTGCCTCATCGAGATCATCTTCCTTCTTCTGTATGATTTTCTTTTTTTCTTCTGGTTCAGGTTTAACAGGCACCCGCTTTTCATTCAATTCATTTGTCATGATATTTTCTCAATTAGATAAACCAATACTTCCCCACGTCCATAAATAATGTGGGGAAGCAAGATGCGGCCAATGCGTATCAGCTTTAGTGACTAGTTTTTAACCTTGAGGTTATTGATCACGCTTTGCACGCCAGAGACACTTTTTGCCACTTCTATTGCATGCGTTGCCTGCAACTCGCTATCAACAAAACCGCTCAGTTGCACCTCTCCTTTGCGGGTGACCACGGCGACATCCATGCTTTTCATTTGGGCATCCTGCAGCATCGCTGTCTTTATGCCAGCAGTGATAACACTATCGTCGATCTTGTTACCGACAGTTTGTTTGCCTTCTTTCAGGACGAGTTTATTATCGACTTTCTTGACGCCTTCGACCGCCATTGCTACAGCAGCACTGTGGTCGATTTGCGCCTGGTTGTCGGCAAAGCCACTCAGCAAGACTTCACCCTTGCGGGTTTCAATTTTGACGTCGGCACCCTTGATGATATCGTCAGACATCATCGCAGTTTTGACTTTTGTCGTGATGACAGAATCATCAATTTCCACGCCAATAGTCGTGGACGCATTTGGTGCAGCACCATCTGGCGCTTTATTGCAACCCGCCAATATCAGCAAAGAAGCAGATAGCACGGGCAAGATATATTTGGTACGCAATGTGGTAGGCATTAGGTAGCTCATGATTATTCCTTTCCTTTTTGAGTCTGGTAATTAGCGCGGCAGGATCTTGCCGTTGGCATCGGATAAAATGATCTCTACGCGACGGTTGAACTGGCGATTTTGCGCTGTATTATTTTCAGCTATAGGGAAGGCTTCGCCGTAGCCCTTGGTTTCAATACGGTCACGTGATACACCCATCAACACCAGGGCACTACGCACAGCATTGGCACGACGTTCTGACAGATCCTGGTTATGTGCATGTGAACCTGTATTGTCAGTATGTCCTTCAACCAGCACTGTTCTTTGCATATTGTTTTGCAAGACTGTCGCCAGCTTTTGTACGGTGCGCATACCATCCGGGTTCAATTTTGACTGATCTACACCAAACAACACATCACCCAGGGTAATCACGATACCTCGCACCGTCGTCTTGGCTTGCAAATCTGCCAGTTGTGATTCAAGGGCTGCATTACGGTTTTGCATTTCCAGTGCTTTTGCCTGCTCTTCCTGTGCTCTGCGCTGGGCTTCGCTGGCTTCGCCCTGCGCTACTTGCGCAGCCAATCTTGCCTGATCAGCTTGTGCCTTGGCCTGATCTGCCTGCATTTTTGCCTTGTCTGCTTCATTGGTCCGTTGCTCCAGACGGATCTGGTCGCGGGCTTTTGCTGCATCGGCAACCGCTGCTTCTGCCTGTTTTTGTTTTGCGAGTTCTTGCGCAATGCCTATTTTCTGTTTGGCGAGATAAGCCAACCTGTCAATTTTTTCTGAGCTCTCGTTGTCTTTGGCAGCATTATTGGCATCATTCATTGCCACATCGGCCTGACGCATTTCCAAAGGTGCCAGAGTCTGTACATTTGGATTATTTTGTGCCGCCTGATAATCCATACGGGTCTGGTCCAGCAGACTGGTAGTTTTTGGAACAGTACTACATGCTGACAACACCATCGCTGTCATCAACATGACTGGTGCGAAGATTTTCTTATTCATGATTTTTCCTTAAAGATGTATATGCAGACTCTATGGAAGAGTTACTGACGATGTTTTGCAAATGCATGTTCTTATTGCTCTTGTTGCTCGTTATTGCTCGTTACTTATTGCTTGCTATTGGCGCGTTGCAGCTCTTCACGCAAAACACGGATATCGTCTTGCAGTGCATTAGCAGCTTTTTCTGCCTTTGCAGAATTAGCTTTGGCCTGCGCCAGCTTGGCATCAGCCTGAGCCTGGGTAGCCAGGTCATTTGCCAGCTTGTAATCTTTATCTTGCATGGCCTTGTTTGCCAATGCGAGCTTTTGGCGCGCAGAACTCATCTCGGCTGGAGCAAATTCACTTCCACCAGCTACCGCTGCGTTATCGACTGCTTCTTTAGAGACTGCGACTTCTGCCGTCGCTGGCGTTTTCATGCTGCTGGCGCAAGCCGTCACCATTAATACGCTTACACTGCAGGCGGCCAAAAGACCTGTTTTCAATTTATTGTTCATTTTTTTTCTCCGGTAGATAAGTATCTTTACTCTCGCAAGCCACATTTTTTGTGATCTTCGCCGTCTTTATACAGCCCACCCTAAACCTTGGTCTGTTCGTTGCCGCACACTGAAAAACCGGTATTGAATGCGCGTAACAATGCATGCTAAAGATCACTGTCAGAGGAATGCGTCAAGCGCGTATGTACGCTAACGAACTTACACACAGATGCTGATGTTTTACTATCAGAGCACAGCTGCTCTCATAGGTCATGCCATCGTTTTTGCGTCTGGAAAATTCACCTTGCAAAGATGGTCGAAGGTGTGGCAGCGACGACCGCTCACTACGGTCACTGACAAATCCCCAAAAAAGAAAGAAGTGTGCGATTTGAAATCAGCCAAAGATATGCTGTCATCCAGCCTGCATCAGCTAAAGAACGTCCTGAAATACAGTCAGCTGCGTTTGCGCACCTATGTTGCACAGGCTGGGGCAGAACTGCCTTTACGGGCTGACCTCTACAGCGCTCAGCAAATGGAACAGCATGGGCGCATACTGGCTAACAGCCACAAGCTGAGTTCTGTTTTTGGACAGGACCAGCTCTTGTCACGGCTGGCTGACAATCATGATGTGATCATGAATGCCTGTACCCTGCTGACCGAAGCCATCAAAGACGGCAGGCCGGTGACGCCTGCTGCTGCCTGGCTCCTGGATAACTATTACCTGATAGAAGAACAGATACGTACGGCTAAACGGCATTTGCCAAAAAATTACAGTAAAGAGTTGCCACGGCTACTGCGGGGTAGTTCGGCTGGTCGCCCGCGCGTGTATGACATTGCACTGGAAACCATTTCCCATGGCGACGGCAGGGTTGATCCCGAAAACCTGAGCCGCTTCATCAATGCATATCAGCTGGTATCAGTACTGAAGCTGGGTGAGCTGTGGGCCATACCCATCATGATCAGGCTGGCGCTGTTAGAGAACCTGCGCCGTGTCGCCACCAATCTGACCACGGCACATAATCATCGCAATCTGGCTGCCAAATGGGCTGATGCGATGACCGAGACTGCAGAGAAAGACCCGAGCAACTTGATCTTGCTGGTGGCCGACATGTCGCGCTCAGGGCCGCCTCTGGACAGTTCTTTCGTGGCAGAGATGATCAGGCGCCTGCAAGGTCAGGGGCCTGCCCTGGCCCTGCCCCTGAACTGGCTTTCGCAACGCCTGGCAGAGACCGGGCAAACCATAGAACACTTGGTGCAGCTGGATTCACAGCAACAGGTCGCTGATCAGATTTCCATCAGCAACAGCATAGGCAGTCTGCGCTTGCTGACATCGATGGACTGGCGCGAATTTGTGGAAAACATGAGTGTCGTAGATCGTTGCCTGCGTGATGATCCGTCTGGTATTTATGGTCGCATGGATTTTGCCACACGAGATTTGTACCGGCATGCTGTCGAAAAAATTGCCAGGCACAGCAGTTTTTCTGAAGCAGATGTGGCACATAATGCCCTGCGCTTTGCGCGCGAGGCTGCCATCAAACATGGCCAAACTGCGCGCAATGCGCATATAGGTTATTTCCTGATAGGCAAAGGCCGGGCAGAGCTGGAACGATCAACAGCCATGCAACACAGTTTGCCTGAAGCCATCAAACGGGCAGCACGTGAATCCGCCCTGAGTCTGTATCTGGGCAGCATCCTCATTATAAGCCTGCTGAGCACTGGCTTATTCCTGCAGCAGCTCAGGCATACTGCAGTGAACCCTTACTTGCTGACATGCTTTATCGTCGTCAGTCTGATCGCCAGCAGCCAGTTTGCCTTGTCGATGGTGAACTGGCTGGCCACCTGCATTGCCCTGCCCCATCCTTTGCCGCGCATGGATTATTCGCTGGGGATACCTCTGGAATCAAGCGCACTGGTCGTAGTGCCAACGATGCTCTTCAACACGCAAAATATCGATACCCTGTGCGAGGCCATGGAAGTGCGGTTTCTGGCAAACAGCGACGCCAATCTGCGTTTTTGTCTGTTGACTGACTTTGCCGATGCCAGCCAGGAACACCTGCCGGAAGACGAAACATTATTACTCCATATCACCCGTAACATCGAAGCATTGAATGAGAAATATCCGCGCCCTGATGGCGATCATTTCCTGGTCATGCACAGGCCAAGGGTGTGGAATGCACAAGAAAAAACCTGGATGGCTTATGAGCGCAAGCGCGGCAAACTTGGTGCCTTGAATGCCTATGTACTTGGATCAGGCAAGCAAGAATTCACGCACATCATTGGCAATACTCTTGGCCTGGAGCACGTCAGATATGTCATTACACTAGACACGGACACGGAATTGCCCCGTGATGCCGCCCGCAAGTTCATTGCCACCATGGCACATCCATTGAACCGGCCGTACTATGACGAGAAGCTGCAGAGAGTGACTGAAGGCTACGGTATTTTACAGCCGCGCGTGGCAGTCGCCCTGCCATCCAGCAATGCCTCATTCTATGAATTGTTATGCGGTGGCGAAGCAGGCATAGATCCTTACACACGTAGCGTATCTGATGTCTACCAGGATGTATTTGATGAGGGCTCATTCATAGGCAAGGGTATTTATGATATCGCCATATTTGAGCAGGCCCTTAAAAACCGCATGCCTGAAAACCGCATACTCAGCCATGATTTACTGGAAGGCTGCTATGCCCGTGCCGGTCTGCTGAGTGATGTGCAATTGTATGAAGAATATCCGTCCAGTTATCTGGCTGACATGCGGCGGCGCCATCGCTGGATAAGGGGTGACTGGCAGATAGCCTCGTGGCTAAAAAGCAAAGTGCCGGGCATCAGGGATGAAGCTAGCGGAGTATCGAGCCTGCACAGCAATACCTTGTCGCGTCTGTCACACTGGAAGTTATTCGATAATCTGCGCCGCAGCATGGTACCACTGGCGCTGAGCGTATTTTTACTGATAGCGTGGACTTGCTTTGCACATCCCTGGTTCTGGACTGCAGCCGCCCTCGGTTTTTTACTGATTCCGGCTGCCAGTGCATTTTTATGGAATTTGATAAAAAAACCGGACGATGTATTCTTTCGCCAGCATTTGCAATCATTGCTGCGCGCCAGCATCCAGCATGTCACTCATGCATCGCTGAGCCTGATTTTTTTGCCTTATGAGGCATGGATCAATCTGGATGCCATCTTGCGCACACAATGGCGCATACTGGTTTCACACCGGCGCTTGCTGGAATGGAATCCATCGACGATCAGCAACCATCAGTACAAGAACAGTCTTTGGAATAATGTGCGCAGCATGTGGATAGCGCCGGTATTTTCCATCATGCTTGTCATGCTCTTGCAGCGGCTGAATTCTGCTTCCCTGCAGGCAGCCGCCCCAATTTTGTTGTTGTGGTTTCTTTCTCCCTGCATCGCGTACCAGATAAGCAAGGCCAAACAAAGGCGCGAATCCCGTTTAAGCGCAACACAGCTTGAATTCCTGCAAACCACCGCCCGCAAGACCTGGCTGTTTTTTGAAACCTATGTCGGCCCTGAAGATAACTGGCTGCCGCCGGACAATGTGCAGTTCCAGCCTGTGGGTGTGGTGGCACACCGCACTTCGCCAACCAATATAGGTTTGTCCCTGCTGGCCAATCTGGCTGCCTATGACTTTGGCTATATTCCCGCGGGCCAGCTCTTGCAACGCACACAAAATACCTATGCCAGCCTGACAAGGCTGGAACGCTATCAGGAGCATTTCTATAACTGGTATGACACCAGGACGCTACAGCCTTTGCAGCCCTTGTATATATCAACGGTAGATAGTGGCAATCTCGCCGGTCATCTGCTGACTCTGCGGCCAGGGCTGACAGAATTGATTGACGCTCCGATTTGCCAGCCACGGCTGTTTTGTGGCTTGCATGATACCTATCTGCTATTGCGCAACTCCGTGAGTACGGGCATAGCGAACAGACTGGCTGAATTTGAAACTGACCTCGACGTGCTCTGCCTGGGCGTACCCAGATCCCTGATCGTCATCTATGACTGTCTGAAGCGCCTGACACATCAGGCAGATGCTTACCTGTCCAGCGTAACCGTGACTGCGGACAATGCCAGCCATATCTGGGCGAGCGCCCTGAGCAGACAAACCAGAACGCAATTGGAAGAATTGCTCTATCTGGCACCTTGGCTGAGCCTGCCCGACCCTACCCGGTGGATGCATGCATTTCCCTTGCTTGATAGCGTCCCCAGCCTGCGCGAACTGACGCAACTGGGCCTGGATTATGTCTCGCCTACCGAGGGCGGTATCCCGCTTGATCAGGCAGCACAGGTAGAAAACCATAATACGGAATTGGCACGCTTGCTGGTGACAGCCCGAAAGCGCGCGAACGAACGCGTCCTGCAAATTGAGCAGCTGGCACAGCAAACCATGGAATTCGCCAGGATGGAATATGATTTCCTCTATGACGCCAGCACACATTTACTGACCATAGGCTATAACGTCAACGAGCGCAGGCGTGACAACGCCAGCTATGACCTGCTGGCCTCAGAGGCCAGGCTGGCGACTTTCGTCGCCATCGCCCAGGGCAAAATCCCGCAGGAAAGCTGGTTCGCACTGGGACGCCAACTGACGATAGCCGGAGGAGAGCCGATCCTGCTATCCTGGAGCGGCTCGATGTTTGAGTACCTGATGCCCTTGCTGGTCATGCCAAATTTCCAGAACACCTTGCTCGATCAGACTTATCGCTCGGTCGTCCAGCGCCAGATCGAGTATGGTCAACAGCGCGGTGTGGCCTGGGGCATTTCAGAGTCCGGCTACAATACTTTCGATGCGCATCTGAATTATCAGTACCGTGCCTTTGGTGTCCCTGGCCTTGGCTTCAAGCGTGGACTGGGTGATGACCTGGTGATCGCACCCTATGCTTCCATGATGGCACTGATGGTCGCCCCGGAGCAAGCCTGCAGCAATCTGGAACAGTTGTCGGCACTGGGCTTCGAGGGGATATATGGTTATTTCGAAGCGATAGACTATACCCCGGCACGTTTGCCACGCGGGCAAACACATGCATTGATACGCTCTTTCATGGTCCATCATCAGGGCATGGGATTCTTGTCCCTGGCCTATCTGCTGCTTGAGCAGCCTTTGCAAAAACGCTTCGCATCCGACCCTTTGTTCCAGGCCACCATGTCATTGCTGCATGAGCGCATCCCCAAGGCCAGTGCAGTGTATTCCAATACTACCGAACTGGCAGACATACGCAGTGCCAGCAGCGGTCAGGAAATTCCTTTACGCGTCTTACATCATGTCAATACCCGCACGCCAGAAGTGCAATTGCTGTCGAATGGGCGCTATCACGTGATGATCAGTAGCGTTGGTGGCAGTTATAGCCGCTGGAATGATCTGGCCATCACCCGCTGGAATGAAGACAGCACCAGGGATCACTGGGGTACTTTCTGTTATGTGCGCGATGTCAGCAACGGTCGCTACTGGTCCACCGCTTTCCAGCCCTGCCTGGTCAATTCGCCTTCCTATGAAGTCATTTTCTCTGAAGGCAGGGCAGAATTCCGCCGCAGTGACAACAATCTCGACATGCATACCGAGATCGTGGTTTCGCCAGAGGATGACATAGAGCTACGTCGCACCCGCATCGTCAATCGTTCACGCCACCGCCGCACCATAGACTTCACCAGCTATGCAGAAGTGGTGCTGGCATCGGCAGCCGCAGATGCCATGCATCCGGCATTCAGCAAGCTGTTTGTAGAGACAGAAATCCTGGATGGACAGCATGCAATCTTGTGCAGCCGCCGCCCACGCTCAGTCGATGAAAAGATACCCGGCATGTTCCACCTGATGGCCTTGCACGGGGCCAGTCTGGACAGTGTCTCGTATGAAACCGACAGGGCAAAATTCATAGGCCGTGGCAATACTTTGGAAGCCCCGGCTGCGATGCGTGTCAGCCGCTTGTCTGACAGCCAGGGCTCGGTACTTGACCCTGTCGTTGCCATCCGTTATCAGATCACGCTGGAGCCGGAACAGGCAGTCACGCTGGACGTCGTCACTGGCGTGGCAGAAAACCGTGAACTTTGCATCGCGCTCATCGACAAATACCAGGACAAGCACCTGGCTGACCGCGTCATCGAACTATCCTGGACACATAGCCAGGTAGTATTGCGCCAGTTGAATATCAGTGAAACCGATGCGCAACTGTACGGGCGTCTGGCAAATTCTGTCATCTATATGAATCCGCTCCTGCGTGCCGATGCCAGCATACTGAGCCGCAATCACCGCGGGCAATCTGGCTTGTGGGGTTATGCAATATCCGGTGACTTGCCCATCGTGCTGCTACAGATCAACCACCAGGATCACATAGAACTGGTCAGGCAATTAGTGCAGGCACATGCCTACTGGCGCTCCAAAGGGCTGGCCGTTGATCTGGTGATCTGGAACGAAGACCACGCCACCTACCGCCAGGCCCTGCAGGAGCAAATCATGGGCATGATCTCTTCTGTTATTGGCACCCACGCAACAGAACGTCCCGGTGGTATCTTTGTCAGGATGGCAGAACAGATATCACCGGAAGACAAGACCCTGTTCCAGGCCGTCGCCAGGGTGATACTCAATGATCATCGTGGCAGCCTGCTGGAGCAATTAAACCGGCGCGACCTGGTGGAGTTGCGCGCCCCCAAACTACTGCCAGGCAAGACTGTTCATCAACGGGGCGGATATCAGTCACAGACAGACAGCAGGTTGAGTCAAGTACCAGCGAAATTGCAAAATTTCAATGGCCTGGGAGGTTTTTCTGAAGATGGCCGTGAATATGTCATCACCACCCGGGAAGGACAGGTAACCCCGGCTCCCTGGGTTAATGTACTGGCCAATCCGCATTTTGGCAGTGTCATTTCAGAAAGCGGGCAAGCCTATACCTGGGCCGAAAATGCCCATGAATTCCGCCTCACTCCATGGAATAATGATCCAGTCTGCGATAGTAGCGGTGAAGCCTTTTATATACGCGATGAAGATACCGGAGAATATTGGTCCCCCACCGCCCTGCCCTGCCGTGGCAGCGGCGATTACGTCACCCGGCATGGCTTTGGCTACAGTGTATTCACCCATGAAGAACAAGGCATACTTACTGAGCTGACCGTGTTTGTCAGCATTGATACAGCCGTCAAATACTCGGTACTGCGCATCACCAATGAATCTGACGAGCTAAGAAAATTGTCGGTCACTGGCTACGTGGAATGGGTATTGGGTGACTTGCGGCCCAAGTCTCTGATGCATATCGCAACAGAAATTGATGCTGCCAGTGGCTGCGTAATTGCGCGTAATCCTTACAATACAGAATTTCCTGCGCGCAGGGCTTTCTTTGATCTCGACGGTAGTGGCCGCAGTGTCAGCGGTGATCGCAATGAGTTCATTGGCCGCAACGGCAGCCTGCGCAATCCAGCTGCAATGGACAGACAGCGCCTGTCCGGCAAAACTGGTGCCGGACTTGATCCCTGTACGGCCTTGCAACAGGAATTTGAACTCAACCCGGGACAGGAAAAACGCATGGTATTTGTGCTGGGCTCGGTAATTGCAGAAAACGGTAATGTCACCCAATTCATACAGCAGCACAGGGGAATTGCTGCCGCCGACCAGGCGTTGAGCAAGGTGCATGCATACTGGCGCAATACGCTGGGCGCAGTGCAGGTTACAACGCCCGACCAGGATTTGAATTTACTGGCCAACGGCTGGCTGCTGTACCAGACCATCGCCTGCCGCCTGTGGGCACGCAGCGGTTATTACCAGTCGGGAGGTGCTTTTGGTTTCCGTGACCAGTTGCAGGACAGCATGGCCCTGGTACATACCGGACAGGCGCTGGCGCGCGAACAGATACTCTTGTCTGCAAGCCACCAATTCTTCGAAGGTGATGTACAGCACTGGTGGCACCCTCCCGTTGGCCGCGGTGTGCGTACCCATTGTTCTGATGATTATCTCTGGCTGCCCTTGGCCGTCGCACGCTATGTCAACAGCAGCGGTGACCTGGGCATACTTGATGAAAAACTGCATTACCTGGAAGGGCGCGCAGTGAATCAGGAAGAAGATTCCTACTATGATTTGCCTGCCAGATCCGCAGCAGCAGGCAGCTTGTATGAGCATTGTGTGAAGGCTATCGAGCATGGTTTGCGGTTTGGCAGCCATGGCCTGCCCCTGATAGGCTCTTGCGACTGGAACGATGGCATGGACAAGGTGGGCCATCTGGGCAAAGGGGAAAGCGTGTGGCTGGCTTTCTTCCTGCATCAGGTTTTGACAAAATTTTCTGCTATTGCACTGTTGCGTCAAGACAGCGCATTTTCAAGCAGATGCCTGGAGCAGGCCCGTCAGTTATCAAAAAATATTGATGAACATGCCTGGGATGGTGCCTGGTACAGGCGAGCTTATTTTGATGATGGTGGTACATTGGGATCGGCACAAAATGCTGAGTGCCAGATAGATTCGATTTCCCAAAGCTGGGCCATACTGTCTGCGGCGGCAAACCCGCAAAGGGCTACGCTGGCGATGAAGGCTCTGGACCAGCGCCTGATACGGCGCGACAAGCAGATCATACAATTACTTGACCCTGCCTTTGATTGTTCTGGACAAAATCCCGGCTATATCCGTGGATATGTACCGGGAGTACGTGAGAATGGCGGGCAATACACACATGCCGCGATCTGGACTGGCATGGCATTTGCCAGAATGGGCGATGCCGCCCGGGCCTGGGAGGCATTCAATATCATCAACCCCATACATCATGGCAATACAGCCAATGCAATCGCCCGCTATAAGGTAGAACCCTATGTCATCTGTGCCGACGTCTATGCAGTAGAGCCGCATACAGGCCGTGGTGGCTGGAGCTGGTATACAGGTTCGGCGGGCTGGATGTATACCTTCATGATGGAATCATTGTTGGGCTTGAAACGTGAAGGCAAGCACCTGAGCCTGACGCCATGCGTACCTCCGGGCTGGAGCCAATTCAGCCTGCGCTATCAGCACCTGAGCAGCACTTATCAGATCACGGTCAAACTCAGGGATGTGGCGTATGGGCAAAGCCTGCTGTTCATTGATGATATCGCCATGGGGAATTTGCTCATCCCGCTGATGGATGACCAGCGAGAACATGTGGTCGAGCTTAATTATGTCCAGCCAGCCCACGAGTAAGACAACCTGTACCTGAGTTCTGGACTTGATGACAGTAGTTCATGGTCCCGATTTATGTTCCCGATTCATGGCCCTGGTTTATGGCCTTCGTTAGTGTGCCGGGTTAAAACCAGTGCACTTAAACCCCGTCCACAAGGACGGGCTTACTTACAGGCAGGCTTGCCAGTGCATTTGCGTAGTACCTGGCCACGAGAAAAAAGCCAGATGTTTTTCAACATCTGGCTTTTTTCTGATCAGGCTACTTGTTCAATTCAATTACTGCCTTGGTTCACCATTCCTGTTCACGGCAATGGTAGATCCTGGAGGAGAGCTCATCTGCACATGATGCTCAGTACCGCGATAGTTATAAGTCACATCCCAGTATTCAGGCTTGGTGCTGGCCACAGTCTGGCAACGGCGTACATCGCGCTCATAAGTACCACCATTAATGCGTCCCGCATTGGCACCCAGTGCACCACCAGCGACAGCGCCGCCAGCCGTTGCCAGGTCACGGCCAGTACCGCCACCTACCTGGTGACCAAGTATGCCACCGATCAGTGCGCCGGCAATCGCGCCACCTACATTCGGTTCACTGCGCTCAGACTGTACTTGCTGGCGTTCTATCCAGCAACGTTCATTAGGCGGACCTACTACAGCCCGCACTGAAGTCACCGGAGCGTCATACACGCCTTCGTTTGGACGACGGCGATAGTCATAATTAGGTGAACTCAGGGGCGCTTCCATCTCATTATCGTAACGACGCCTGTTGCTGATAGGGCGAACCGAAGAAATGCGGTTATTCATGCCCATGCCCGCAAGGGTATCGTAACTGCCACGGCTCAGTATCATGCAGCGGCCACCGAAATTGGCATCGTCACAGACTTCCCAGCGGCCATTAGTGACAACTACGGATGAAGCCAGGTCATTAAAGCCGCTGTTGCGGAAATTATTTTGTGGTCCGTTGGCGCTGAAGGTGCGGCCGCGAAAGCCCTCGCCTTCATAGAATACGATTTGCGCACTGGCATGGGCGACCAGCAACAGGCTGGATACACCAATGATGAATTTTAATTGTTGTTTCATTTTTTACTCCGAGGTTGAAATCAGGACAAAGCCAGGGCAGATATTTCCATACCGGGGCACCATGGAATACAGCATCACTGATTCCAATAATACGGTCTGTACGCTGGCACACATAATCATTCCGCCCGACAAGTCATTCCCGGACGGGATCGCCTACTCTTCAATATAGCGCCATGTACGTCAGCGCACATTCAATTTCATCAATGCAGCGTATAAATGTTTCAAGCAAAGCCTAATCCTTTATCCAGGAGACCCCGCATGAAACTCTCGCCCCTAAATGAGAAAATGGAACAATGTCTTGCCAATTGCCTGGCATGTCACCGGGTTTGTACTGCAACGGCAGCCCATGTCATGCATGGCGACAGCCACCATAGTGAAGTATTGCATCTGGTCAGCCTGCTCGACTGTGCACAGATTTGCCTGGTGCATGCAGACTTCATGGCACGCCGTTCACCTCATCATATGCATCTGGCCAGGGAATGCGCAGAGATTTGCCTGTCTTGCGCCACATTCTGCGAAGCCCACGCAGACGCCGACGGCATGATGAGCGAATGTGCACAAGCCTGCCGCACCTGCGCAGATAGCTGCAGTGAAATGTAAGGCTCTGGCCAGCACAAATTCCATCTTTTTTGTGATAGCGCAAACCATGCTGTGGTCCGCGTGCGAGCATATATCACACTACACAAGCTGACCCAATACATCAAGGAAATTCATGACAAGTAATATAAAAGCATATTTGATCGGTGCTGGCATAGGTTCACTGGCAGCTGCCGCGTTTATGATACGCGACGGAAAAGTTCAGGGCAGCAATATTGCCATCTACGAGGCTACGTCGTTACTCGGTGGCAGCCTTGAAGGCGCGGGCAATCCTGATCAGGGTTATTCCCTGCGCGGTGGCCGCATGCTGACGACCGACAATTACGAATGCACCTGGGATTTGTTCAAATCCATCCCTTCACTGCACAATCCTGGAAGATCGGTATTTGAAGAAACGGTCGAATTCAACGAACATTACAAGTCCAACTCCAAAGCCCGGCTGGTAGACAAGCGCCGCGCCAAGGTGCCGGTATCATCTATGGGTTTCTCCATGCAAGACCGCATGGAATTGCTCAAGCTGAGCCAGGCAGATGAGGCAGAGATGGGCAACAGCACCATTACTGACTGGCTGTCGCCTTCTTTCTTTGAGACAGAATTCTGGTTCATGTGGGCGACCACGTTTGCTTTCCAGCCATGGCACAGCGCTGTCGAGTTCAAACGCTATCTGCACAGATTCATGATGGAATTTTCGCGCATAGAAACTCTGACTGGTGTGAAACGCACTATCTACAACCAATATGATTCGCTGGTATTACCACTGCAAACCTGGCTGAAACAAAATGGAGTGCGATTCATCACGAATTGCCAGGTGCAAAAACTGACACATACTGTGATCAATGAGCAGTTCCAGGTTACTGGTCTCGAATGTCTGCGTGACGGAGTGGCAGAAAGCATCACGGTTGCTGATGGTGATCTGGTTTTCCTGCAAAACGGTTCCATGACGGACGCGTCCAGCCTGGGCTCAATGAGCAGTGCGCCGGAAAAGCGCAGCAAAATGGATAGTTGCGGCTGGCGCCTGTGGGAACAGCTTGCGACTGAAAGGCCTGACATGGGTAATCCGGCAGCCTTCAATACCTGCATTGCCCAGTCCTGGTGGGAATCGTTCACGGTCACGGTCAAGGATCCGCGCTTCTTTGACCTGATGCAAAAATTCAGCGGCAACGAAGCCGGTACTGGCGGACTGGTGACTTTCAAGGATTCCAACTGGCTGATGTCCATCGTGCTGGCGCACCAGCCGCACTTCATTGATCAGCCAGCTGATGTTCAGGTATTCTGGGGTTATGCGCTCTACCCTGACCGCATCGGCGATTATGTGGCGAAACCCATGAGCGAATGCAGTGGTGCAGAAATTCTGCAAGAATTGCTGGGCCACCTGCGCTTTGATGTCGAAGTCTTTGATAATGCCAATTGCATCCCTTGCCGCATGCCTTACATCACCAGCATGTTCATGCCCCGCTCAGTTGGCGACCGTCCTTTGCCTGTGCCGCCAGGTACAAAAAACTTTGCCTTCATCAGCCAGTTTGTCGAAGTGCCGGACGATGTGGTCTTTACGGTGGAATATTCAGTGCGTGCTGCTCAAATGGCAGTGTATCAATTACTGGGTATAAACCGTGAAGTGCCACCAGTCACGGCCCATGACAAGTCCATGGGAACGCAATTTGAAGCCCTGATCAAAGCTTTTAAGTAAGTAGCTGCCAATCGCAATAACAATGCAGTCCCATCGTGGGGCTGTATTGCATCGAAAAAAAATCCTTCAACAGTCGAAAAGCTCATGAGTCTGGATGTTCTTTCTTGAAGCGCTGGTTCGCCTCATCCAGATGCTGGATCAGCACATGGGAAATGATATTGACCCCAATGCCACCAAACATGGCAGGCACGAGATACAGTGCCAGTGAAATCTCGGAAACAAATATCGTATCGTCGGCCAGTGAGGGTGACAGTTTTGCAGCAGCTGAGAATACCTTGAGAAAATACACATCCATGCCTGCAATCGCAACCAGGGCAAATCCAAATATCAGGGTAGTTTTTTTTGAGATGGCTTTCTTCAATATGAGGTAGCTGTATATGCCAAAAGGCATGACTATCGAAGCTATCATCATGAGCCAAAACTTCAATTCTGAAAATATCGTGTTTTCCACGCATGCATCCTTAAAACTGATAATAAGCAAACGCTTACCTGCTACGTGGAAATATTATTAACCTAATGCATGCCCGCGCAAGTAACGTATTCTCTCAGTTTCGTAACGAATTGAATTCCGCCTTGAATTGAATCTCTGTTTTCCGATAGTATAGTTTCAACTAGAACTTATTTCTTGAGAGAATGATCAAGATTTGCGGGTGACGCGCTGTTCAGTTTCTTGCGGGATTGCATGCGCATCTGTATGAATCCCCCAGGCCAGACTATCGTTGACATTGCTGTATGTATAGGCAATTATTGAGATGGCCTCACCGTTCCTGCAATATTGCTCCTGCTGCAAACGTCTGTTCTGCGCTATCACTTTTTTCATCAGTACCAGAGCGCGAGAAATTCTCTGCAAGATACACCTGGATACCAATTAATTTGCTATTCGTTTCAGTACCGACAGTGTGAAGGCATGAAGATGACATCAAGAATCGTCAATTGGAAAACGGCTGCTGCCGTGTTGATCCTCACTGCAGTAGCGGCAGGTGGCTGGTGGTATTACCACCGCACAAATGCCAGTTCACCAGCAGATGCAGGCAATGCCCCCTCAGGAAATTCAGGTAAGCGAGGCGGTGGACGTGATGCAGGCAACAGGGTGCAGCCAGTATCCGTGGTGCCTGCGCAAAAGCGCGATATACGTCTCATCGTTACGGCGATAGGCAATATTGCTGCCGCCAATACCGCTGTTGTGCGTACCAAGGCTGACGGCGAACTCAAAGCGATTTATTTCAAGGAAGGCCAGTCTGTGCAGGCCGGGCAGTTGCTGGCGCAGATAGACCCCAAGCCTTTCCAGATTGCCCTGTCACTGGCACAGGGTACCCTGGCGCGTGACCAGGCGCAGTTGAAAAATGCAGAACTGGATTTGCAGCGCTATCGCGAGCTCGTCGAAAAACAGGCTGCCCCCAAGCAGCAAATGGATACGCAAGAGGCGCTGGTGCAGCAACTGCACGGCACCATCCTGTCAGACCAGGCCTCGGTCGATAATGCCAAACTGCAATTGAGTTATACCCGGGTGACTGCCCCCATCTCTGGCCTGGCTGGTTTGAAGCAGGCTGACATCGGCAACATCGTACATAGCTCGGACACCAATGGCCTGGTGTCGATCACGCAAACCCAGCCGGTTGCGATTGTATTTGCCATCCCCGATGTGCGTCTCGACAAATTGCGTAAGCAATTGAGGGACGATGTGCCTTTGCGGGTAGAAGCCTGGGACAGGGAGCAAAAAAATATCCTGGCAGAAGGCAGTGTCGCCAATACCGATAACAGCATAGATTTGACGACAGGCACAATCAAGGTCAAGGCCCTGTTCCCGAACAAGGACAATGGTCTGTTCCCCAACCAGTTTGTGAATGTACGCCTGCAACTCGATACCATGAAAGATGCGCTGGCAGTGCCTGTCGCATCGGTACAGCGCGGCACGGTCGGCAATTTTGTGTATGTCGTCGGTGAAGGCGGTGTAGTTACGCTGAAGCCTGTCACTACACTGGCCACCGATGGTGACTGGGTGGCAGTCAAGGCAGAACTCAGGCCAGGTGATCAGTTGGTGACCGATGGCGCAGACCGTTTGCGCGATGGTGGCAAAGTGGAAGTCATCGCGGCATCAGCCAGACCTGGTGGCGGTGATGAACCACGCGGTGGCGGTGGAAAACGACGCAAGGGAGGCGGCGCTTCTGCTTCTGGGTCTGCGTCGGCACCGGTGCCTGCTTCAGCGCCAGCAGCGGCATCAGCTCCGGCCCCTGCCTCCACAGCAGAAACCAGGAAATAAGGGCGCACAGCTCATTACATCATGGCTACCCTGAACCCCTCACGTCTGTTTATTGAAAGACCGGTCGCAACTTCGCTGATGATGCTGGCGATCTTGCTGGCAGGTTTGCTGGCTTACCGCCTGCTGCCTATCGCGGCCTTGCCGGAAGTTGATTACCCCACCATACAGGTGACCACACTTTACCCCGGTGCCAGCCCGGATGTCATGACCTCGTCGGTCACGGCACCACTGGAACGCCAATTTGGGCAAATGCCCGGCCTGGCACAAATGTCGTCGACCAGTTCTGGTGGTGCATCTGTAATCACCCTGCGCTTCGAATTGAGCCTGTCACTCGACGTAGCCGAGCAAGAAGTGCAGGCCGCCATCAATGCGGGCAGCAATCTCTTGCCCAGTGATTTGCCTATGCCACCGGTATATAGCAAGGTCAATCCTGCTGATGCACCGGTATTGACGATCGCCGTCTCATCGACCACCCTGCCAGTGATACGCATACATGATCTGGTCGAGAGCCGTCTGGCGCAAAAAATCTCGCAGGTACGTGGCGTCGGCCTGGTCAGTATTGCCGGTGGGCGCAGGCCAGCTGTCAGGATACAGGCCAACCCAACGGCGCTGGCTAATCTTGGTCTCTCGCTGGACGATTTGCGCACTGCCATAGGCAGCGCCAATGTCAACCAGGCCAAGGGTAGTTTTGATGGCCCGTTGCGTGCCTCGACGATTGATGCCAATGACCAGATGAAAAGCGCGGCAGAATATGCCAACCTGATCTTCGCCTACAAGAACGGTAATCCGATACGTCTGCGTGATGTTGCCACGATGGTCGATGATGCCGAGAACATGCGACTGGCAGCCTGGGCAGACAAAGCCCCGGCTGTTATTCTCAATGTACAGCGCCAGCCTGGCGCGAATGTGATACAGACAGTAGACCGCGTGAAGGCCCTGCTGCCGAGCTTGCAGGCTGCCATGCCCGGTTCTGTCGATGTACGGGTACTGAGCGACAGGACCACCACCATACGCGCCTCAGTCGATGATGTGGAAATCGAATTGCTGCTAGCCATAGGCCTGGTGGTATTCGTGATCTTTGTTTTCTTGCGCAGTGTGCCAGCCACCATCATCCCCAGTGTTGCCGTACCCCTGTCGCTGATAGGCACCTTTGGCGTCATGTACATGATAGGTTTTTCGCTGAATAACCTGACGCTGATGGCGCTGGTCATATCGACGGGCTTTGTGGTTGATGATGCGATAGTCATGATAGAAAACATCGCCCGTTACGTCGAAGAAGGTGAAACCCCGATGGCAGCAGCGCTAAAGGGATCGCAGCAAATCGGCTTCACCATCATTTCCCTTACCGTTTCCCTGATTGCGGTATTGATACCACTGCTGTTCATGGGCGACGTGGTGGGTCGCCTGTTTCATGAATTTGCGATTACGCTGGCTGTCTCGATATTGATTTCTGCCTTCGTGTCCCTGACACTGACACCGATGATGTGCGCCCGTCTTTTGCATCATGAAAAAGAAGAAGACTTTGGCCCCGTCAAACGTGCCGTGGGCCGCATGTTTGACCAGACCATTGCAGGCTATGGCC
The DNA here is from genome assembly GCF_009937975.1 of Undibacterium sp. YM2. Classification (NCBI taxonomy): domain Bacteria; kingdom Pseudomonadati; phylum Pseudomonadota; class Betaproteobacteria; order Burkholderiales; family Oxalobacteraceae; genus Undibacterium; species Undibacterium sp. YM2. The sequence goes on along the minus strand of NZ_AP018441.1, from coordinate 791,119 downwards.
GCATGCTGACCTGGGTACTGGACAGACAAAAAACCACCATGCTGGTGTTTGTGACGACACTGGCTCTGACTGGTTTGCTGTATATCTTTGTCCCCAAGGGTTTCTTCCCTGTCCAGGATACCGGTCAGATACAGGCCATTACAGAAGCAGCGCAATCCACTTCGTTTGCTGCCATGGCAGAACACCAGCAAGAACTGGCCAGCGTGATCTTGACTGATCCGGCGGTGGAAAGCGTATCTTCTTTCATCGGCGTGGATGGCGCAAACGCCACCCTGAATGCAGGCCGTATGCTGATCGTGCTGAAGCCTTTGAATGTACGCGTGATCTCTGCTACCCAGATTGCCAGACGCCTGAGTGAGCTGACGCGCAAGGTGCCAGGCATCGCCATCTATATGCAGGCAGTGCAGGACCTGACGATAGAAGACAGGATAGCCAAGACGCAGTACCAGTTCATGTTGAGTTCACCCGATATTGCTGAACTGTCACGCTCGACTACTGCCCTGCTCGAACGCTTGCGCAAGCTGCCACAACTGGCCGATGTCGCCAGTGACCAGCAAGAGCTGGGTCTGCAAGCCTATGTGGATATAGACAGGGATGCTGCAGGCCGCTTTGGCGTCAGTGTCGCAGCGATCGACAACTCGCTGTACAACGCCTTTGGCCAACGCTTGATCTCGACGATTTTCACGCAAAGTAACCAGTACCGCGTGGTGCTGGAAGTGGCACCGCAATACAAAGTGGGCATGGATGCGCTGAATAACCTGTATGTACCGGGTACGAACGGCGTACAGGTGCCGCTGTCTTCCGTCGCCAGAGTGGTGGAAAGGATAGCGCCACTGGCAGTCAACCATGCAGCTCAATTCCCTGCCGCGACTATTTCCTTCAACCTTGCCCAGGGTGCAGCGCTGGGTGACGCGGTCAACGCCATCAAGGCAGAAGAGGTCGCCCTGCATTTACCCGTCAGCGTGGAAACCAGCTTCCAGGGTGCTGCACTGGCTTTCCAGGCATCCCTGTCCAGCACCCTGTTGCTGATACTGGCTGCGATAGTCACCATGTATATCGTGCTGGGTGTTTTGTATGAAAGTTATATACACCCACTGACCATACTTTCGACCTTGCCATCGGCGGGCCTGGGAGCCTTGCTGGCCTTGCTGGTATTCAGGCTGGACCTGGGTATCATCGCCATCATCGGTATTGTGCTGCTGATCGGTATCGTCAAGAAGAACGCCATCATGATGATCGATTTTGCCCTTTATGCCCAGCGTGAAGAAGGCCTGAATCCGCGTGAAGCCATCCACAAGGCTTGCCTGCTGCGCTTCCGCCCCATTTTGATGACCACCATGGCAGCCTTGCTCGGTGCGCTGCCACTGATGCTGGGTTCGGGCGTGGGTAGTGAATTGCGTCACCCTCTGGGCGTGGTCATGGTCGGTGGCCTGATCGTCAGCCAGTTGCTGACGCTGTTCACGACGCCAGTGATTTATCTTGGCTTCACGGCGCTGGCCAGCAGGTTTGCCCGCAAGCCAGATTCAGAAACTGCAACAGAAACTGCGGCGTGAGCAGATGAATCTTTCCCGCCCCTTCATAGAACGCCCGGTCGGCACTGCACTCATTACCCTGGGTGTGGCGCTGGCGGGTATCATCGCGTACTTTTTGCTGCCGATTGCGCCCTTGCCGCAGGTTGAGTTTCCTACCATCTCGGTCAATGCCTCATTGCCGGGTGCCAGCCCGGATACCATGGCAGCCACCGTTGCCACACCGCTGGAACGTGCGCTGGGCAGCATTGCCGGTGTCAATGAAATCACCTCTTCTTCATCATTGGGAAGTTCGCGCATCACCCTGCAGTTCGACATGAGCAGGGATATTGATGGCGCAGCACGGGATGTGCAGGCTGGCATCAATGCGGCGCGCGCCATGCTGCCGTCCGGCATGCCCAGCAACCCGACTTACCGCAAAGTCAACCCTGCCGATGCGCCGGTGATGATTATCGCGTTGACATCCAAGACACTGACACGCGGCCAAATGTATGATGCCGCCTCTACCGTGCTGGCACAGCGCCTGTCCCAGGTCGATGGTATAGGCCAGGTCAGCATAGGTGGTGGTGCATTGCCTGCGGTGCGCATAGAGGTAGATCCCAACAAACTGGCAGCGAATGGTATTTCCCTGGAAAATGTGCGTGCCACCGTAGTCGCCAGCAATGCCAACCGCCCCAAGGGTTCGGTCGAAGACCAGCAGCATTACTGGCAGCTCAGTGCCAATGACCAGTCTTATAAAGCTGAGCAATATGCCCCGCTGATCATCAGCTATGCCAATGGCGCCGCACTGCGCCTGCGCGACGTCGCTGACGTGGTGGATAGCGTACAGGACGTACGCAATTACGGCATGGCGAATGGCACGCCTGCGATCTTGTTGATACTGAACAAGGCACCTGGTGCCAACATCATCAAGACTGTCGATACCATACGCGCGCTGCTACCACAATTGCGCGCCTCCATCGCACCAGCTATTGATGTGAATGTCGTCATGGACAGGACGCCAACCATACGTGCATCCATCACTGAAGTGCAGCGTACACTGGCGATTGCCTTTGGCCTGGTCATCGTGGTGGTGTTCGCGTTCTTGCGCAATTTCCGCGCTGCCCTGTTGCCTGCGGTGGCAGTGCCGGTTTCACTGGCTGGCACTTTTGGTGTTATGTATTTGCTCGGTTACAGTATAGATAATCTCTCGCTCATGGCGATGACCGTGGCTACCGGTTTTGTGGTGGATGATGCGATCGTCGTACTGGAAAATATTTCGCGGCATATAGAACGCGGCAAGACGCCGATGGAGGCCGCCTTGCAGGGTGCGCGCGAAATTGGCTTTACAGTCGTCTCGATCAGTCTGTCATTGATTGCCGCCTTCATCCCCATCCTGGCGATGGGTGGCATAGTCGGGCGTTTGTTCCGTGAGTTTGCGGTAGTGCTGTCGGTATCTATCCTGGTCTCCATGCTGGTATCGCTGACCACCACGCCCATGATGGCAGCGGCCTTGTTGCGGCCCGTGGAAAAAGCCAGGGCACCGGGTAGATTCTCACGCGCACTTTCTCGATTCCAGCGTGGCCTGATGCGCGGTTACCGCCGTAGCCTGCGCTGGACTTTGCGGCATCAACCATTGACCTTGCTGGTACTGGCTGGCGTGATTGCGCTGAATGTATCGCTATACATCACGATCTCCAAAGGATTTTTCCCGCAACAGGATACCGGTTTGATGATGGGTGGCGTACAGGCTGACCAGGCCAGCTCTTTCACGTCCATGCAGGAAAAACTGAATGCCTTCAGCAAGATAGTGCTGGCCGACCCTGCAGTCGCCAATGCGACCGGCTTTACCGGTGGCGGCCAGCGCAATAGCGCGAACATGTTCATCTCGCTCAAACCCAGGACTGAACGTGAAGAGAGTGTAGATCAGGTCATCAACCGCCTGCGCGGCAAGCTCGCCCATCTGCCGGGTGCCAATTTGTTTTTGTCACCGGTACAGGATATACGCATCGGTGGCAGACAAAGTAACGCCTCCTGGCAATATGCCTTGCAGGCCGACGATCTGACTGATCTGCGCACCTGGGAGCCACGCATACGCAAGGCCTTGTCACAACTGCCTGAACTGGCTGACCTGAATAGCGACCAGCAAGACAAGGGCATACAGACTTCACTGGTGATAGACCGCGATGCCGTAGCCAGGCTGGGTTTGACTGTCAGTGCCATCGACAGCACACTCAACGATGCCTTTGGACAGCGCCAGATCGGCGTCATCTATAACCCGCTGAATCAATACCGTGTGGTCATGGAACTGGCACCTGCCTATCTGCAAAGCCCCGAGAGTTTGAAGAGCCTGTATGTCACTACGTCCAAGGGTGTGCGCATACCCCTGGCCAGCGTGGCAAAGGTGGAGACTACCAATACGCCCTTGGCGGTGAATCACCAGAGCGGTTCGCCAGCCAGCACCATCAGCTTCAACCTGGCACCGGATGTCGCCTTGTCACAGGCGGTTGATGCAATCAATGACACTATCGCCAAACTGGGGGTACCGATATCCGTGCATGGCAGTTTCCAGGGTACGGCGCAGGCTTTCCAATCCTCCCTGAGCAGCCAGCCGCTGCTGGTGCTGGCGGCGATAATCACCATCTATCTGGTGCTGGGCATGCTGTATGAAAGCCTGATCCATCCACTGACCATACTCTCAACTCTGCCCTCGGCAGGTATAGGTGCCTTGCTGGCACTGATGTTGTTCAAGACTGATTTTTCCATCATCGCCCTGATCGGTGTGGTGCTGCTGATAGGCATCGTCAAGAAGAACGCCATCATGATGATCGATTTTGCGATTTCTGCGCAGCATGAAGCAAACAATCGTGGCAGCAGCGTGACTGCCGGTGCGGCAATTTACCGCGCCAGCCTGTTGCGCCTGCGCCCTATCCTGATGACTACCCTGGCAGCGATCTTTGGTGCCGTGCCACTGGCACTGGGCACAGGTGATGGTGCTGAATTGCGCCAGCCGCTGGGCATAGCCATCGTCGGTGGCCTTTTGTTGAGCCAGTTGCTGACCCTGTATACCACGCCTGTCGTCTTTGTCTGCATGGACAGATTACGTCGCAAGAAAAAACCAGTAAAAGCAGTCGAAAGCGCAGGCGCTTTGGATATTGCATGAGAGCGATTATGAAAAAAAATATTAACTTGCATTCTGTATCTTTTCCAAACTTATCCACGCTTACTCTGGTGTTGCTGTTATCTGCCTGCGCACAGACAAAAGCGCCACCACCGGCCGCTATTCCACTGACAGCAGAATTCAAGGAAGCCAGTTACTGGAAATCAGCGCAGGCTACACGCGTCGGTACTGAAGCTGCCGTATCAGAGTCCTGGTGGGAAATGTTCAATGACCCCGTACTCAATGATCTGCAACAAAAGCTGTTGCTGGGCAATGAAAACCTGAAGTCAGCCGCCGCCCAGATCGCCAATGCCAAGGCCGTGCTCAAAGCCAGTCAGTCTGCATTGTGGCCTACAGTGTCACTGAATGCGGGCGGCACGCGCAGCGGCAATCCTGGCTCTGGCCAGAATGGCCGCACGACCAGCAATAGCTACTCTTTGGCTGCAAGCACTTCCTGGGAAATTGATTTATGGGGCAAACTATCCAAAGCCAGCGATGTGGCCAACGCTAGCCTGCAAGCCAGCCGTGATGACTATGATGCGGCGCGCCTGTCTGCCCACGCGACACTCGCACAAACCTACTTCGCCATGCGCGTGGCCGAGGCCCAGCAAGCCATATTGCAAAGAACTACCGCCTCAAATCAGCGCAGCCTGGAATTGACTGAGGCCAGGTACAAGGCAGGAGTCGCAGGCCAAAGCGATGTCTTGCAAGCCAAAATACAAGTGACAACCGGGCAAGTGCAATTAAAAGATGCCATAGCACAAAGGGCGCAACTCGAACATGCGATTGCCGTGCTGCTGGGCGTAACACCAGCAGCACTGAATATCAGCGGCACTGCTACGCTGCCAGCAGCACTGAATATCAGCGGCACTGCTACGCTGCCAGCAGCACTGAATATCAGCGGCACTGCTACGCTGCCAGCAGCACCCGTTGTCCCTGTACTGATCCCAGCCACCTTGCTGGAACGCAGGCCAGATATCGCAGCGGCTGAACGCAAACTTGTCGCGGCTTATGCTCAGATAGGCGTCAAGGATGCAGCTTTCTTCCCCGACATCAGCTTGTCGGCCAATGCCGGTTACCGCAGTTCTTCCCTGAGTAAATTAATCGATGCGCCTAACCTGGTCTGGTCTTTGGGCCCTTCAATATTGCTGTCTATTTTTGATGGCGGCGCACGTCAACTGGCCAGTGACCAGGCACGTGCAGCGGCAGATATCGCCGCCTCTGCTTATCGCCAGACGGTACTGACTTCATTGCAGGAAGTGGAAGACAATCTGGTCGTGCTGGAACAGCTGGATGCAGAGTTGCAATTACAGACAGAAGCCTTGCAGGCAGCCCAGCGCAACCTTGAAATCACGCAGGAACAATACAAGGCAGGTACAGTCAGTTACCTGAATGTCGTCACATCACAGAATGCTGCCTTGTCCAGTGAATCCAATTTGCTGTCCATACGCAACCGTCAGCTTGCAGCGACCAATATCTTGCTGAAAAATATAGGTGGGCGCTGGCAAAAAGAATGACACAAGCTCAGTGGCACATGAACTCCAGACTATATACTTTTAAATACTGTCATTGCTGACAGTGATTTGTACGCCCTGTCCACCATAAGCTTCTTTAAAAAGCTGCTCTTGAAGCAGCTTATCTCTTTGATTTACCAGAGAAATTGCTGAAAAAGTTGCGCGTTTAGTAAAATCCGTTAAAATACTTGCAATTACTTTCTTCCAATCATTATTTCTGGATATCTTCCATGCTTTCCCTACGCGCTTTTCTCTTTGTATCACTCACACTCGCGGCACAGGCCAGTAGTGCTCAGGAGTGGATATTTGCCGTTAATGAAGGTGTCACCTATCAAGATGGCAGCCCTATCGCTGAACGCTACAAACCCCTGGTGGATTTGCTTGAGAAAGAACTCAAACATCCTGTCAAGGTACAGGCAGTGGACAGGTACAGTAACTTTGAAGCCGGGCTCGATGCCGAGCGCTATGACCTGGTCTTTATCCATCCTGCACACATAGGCTTGCGTGCTGCCAAGAGCGGCAAATATGTCGGGCTGGCCAGTGCCAAGGACTATACCGACTACCGTGCCCGCGTATTCGTCAAAAAGGATTCTGCGGTAAAAACCATAGCTGACCTGCGCGACAAAAAAATTGGGGTTCCATCGCTGGAATCCATCACGACTGTCATGTTCACCGCCAACCTGACTGAACTGGGCTTTCGTGACCCTGCGTCACGCTTTAGCGCTACCCGTTTCCAGGATGCCGTGCCCTTCATGGTGGAGAATGGCTTTGTCGAAGCAGGCGTGACAGGCTCAGGTGCAGTCGTCAAAGACTGGGTTGCCAAGGGTGGCCGTGTGATCGGTGAAACCAAACCTGTCCCTATCAAGCAATTCCTGGTATCCCGCAAGCTCAGTACCGAACAGCGTGACAAGGTACAGAATCTTTTGCTCAAGCTTAGCGAAACTGAAGCTGGCAAAACTGCACTCAAAGGTATCAACATGAAGGGTTTTGTGCCCTGGGATAATGCAGTCATGACAGAAGCGACCAAACGGCTGAGTCTATAAAATCTCCAGGTAAAAAAAAGGGGCACAGATTTTATCTGTGCCCCTTTTGCATGCTATGGATAAAAACTGTTTTACAGACCCAGCTTGGCCGCCAGACCTATGCGCTGCAGTTTTCCTGTTGCACCCTTGGGTATTTCTTCAAGAAACAAAATCTTGCGCGGTATCTTGAAGTCCGCCAGACGCACGGCGGCAAATTCGCGCAATTCTTTTTCTGTGGCGCTTGTGCCTTCCCGCAGTACCACGGCAGCGCCTACTTCTTCACCCAGCTTTTCGTGGGGGATGCCAAAGGTGACGACTTGCTGTACCGCAGGATGATCCATGAGGATTTCATCAACCTCACGCGGAGAAATTTTCTCACCGCCGCGGCTGATGATTTCCTTCAGGCGGCCAGTGATGCTGAGGTAACCATCCACATCCATGATGCCCTGATCACCGGTACGGAACCAGCCATTGGTGTAAGCCTCTGCATTGGCTTTTGGATTGTTTTCATAGCCTGCCGTCACATTCGGGCCACGGATAACGATTTCACCTGTCATGCCACGTTCCAGAAAGTTACCTTCTGTATCCATGATCGCGACTTCAGGGCCGGCGGCAATGCCGACTGAACCGGGTATGCGCCTCGCGGGTGGAAGCGGGTTACTGGCCATCTGATGCGCTGCCTCGGTCATGCCATAGGCTTCAATCAAGGGCGTCTTGAAAGCAGCTTCAAGCTCGCTGATGACTTGGGGCGGCATCGACGATGATGATGAGCGTATGAAGCGCAAAGGATTCGCCGCAATCACTTCATGATTTTGTGCTGCCCGCGCAACGATGGTCTGGTGCATGGTCGGTACGGCGGTGTACCAGGTAGGCTTGGCCTCAGTCATCCAGCCAAAGAATTTGAGAGCATTAAAACCTGGTGTGCAAAAGATGCTGCTACCAGCAGACAAGGGGGCCAGCAAACCCGCGATCAGACCGTGGATATGAAACAGCGGCATGATATTGAGACCACGGTCAGCCGCAGTCAATTGCAGGTTGTCGCGCACATTGCAGCCAGAGGCACAGATGTTGATGTTCGACAGTGGCACGATCTTGGGACGCGAGGTAGTGCCTGAGGTATGCAATATCAGGCCTATATCTTCAGGCGCAGCAGGGCCAGGAGTAAAGGATGCACTGGCAGGCTGAGGGTTGACCTGGGTCAGTGTGAATGCACCCGCGCCTTCTTCACTGGGTGTCAGTTCCAGTACCTGTATCTTCAGCTTGTCGGCAATGGCCAGAGCAGGTGAAGTACTGCCCTTCTCTACCACCAGCGCTTTTGCCTTGAGGTCAGACAGATAAAATTCAAATTCGTCGGCGCGATAAGCAGGGTTCAGCGGCGCAGCAGTAGCGGCAGTTGCGATGCAGACAAAGGCACTGGCCATTTCAGGGCCATTTGGCAGGACGATGGCAACCCTGTCCTGGCGGCCTATGCCAAAGCTGTTCAAGGCAGCCAGGGTCTTTTGCTGGTTGGCACGCAGACCACGGTAGGTCAGGGGCTTGGCACCAGGTGCCTGCAATGCGATGGCATCGTCAGCGCCGACGGCGAGTAGTTCGACGAGTGTGGAAAATCTTTGCATGATTGCTTTCTAAGATAAAAAGTAAATCTTTTGATGCAGTACAGTTCAGTCGCTTACTTCTTCTGCTTATTTCTTTTGCTTACTGGCTACTGCTTATTAACTATTGAATACGCAGTTTGCCATTTTGTTCCTGCACTGTACGTGCCAGCAGCGCAGTCAATGCATACACTGCTTCTATATTTGGCGTAGGCGTTTCAGTGATCTTGCCCATTTCTATGACGGTACCCACCAGCGCCTCAAGTTCTATGGGGCGGCCAGCTTCAATATCCTGCAACATGGAAGTTTTGTGTTTACCGACAGCGGCGGCACCGGCGATACGCTTGTCTATGCTGACCTTGAAATTCACGCCCAGCTTTTCGCCTATCGCCTGGCCTTCACGCATCATGCGCGCGACCAGTTCACGTACAGGTGCAAATTCGCAGATATCTACCAGTGTCGCATGCGTCAATGCACTGATAGGGTTGAAGCTCAGGTTACCCCAGAGCTTGAGCCAGATTTCTGAACGGATGTCGGACGAGATCGGGGCCTTGAAACCAGCTACACGCAAAGCATCCGCAAGCTCACGTATGCGTGGCGTATCGCTGCCATCAATTTCACCGAGTGAAAAACGGTTGCCTTCTATGTGCTCGATGACGCCAGGGGCAATGATTTCGCAAGCGGGGTAAATGATGCAGCCTATGACTTTGTCGATGTCTATGTGGGCAGTTACCACACCACCCGGGTCCACTGCTTCTACCCTGCGCCCTTCGTAGTCACCGCCATGTTTTTGGAAATACCACCAGGGCACACCGTTCTGCGCCGTCACGACGATGGATTCTGGCCCCAGCAAGGCAGGTATGTCGGCAGCCACTGCCGCAACCTGATGCGCCTTCATGCCAAGGATGACAACATCCTGTACGGGCAAATCAGCAATACGGTCAGTAGCGAAGATGTTTGCCACATGCTCGCTACCATCATCCATGATCAGTTTCATGCCATTTTCACGCACGGCCAGTAAATTGGCCCCGCGTATCACGACGCTGACTTCATGCCCAGCCTGCGCAAGTTTTACTGCCAGGTAGCCGCCAATTGCACCTGCACCCACTACCGTTATCTTCATATATTTTTATCCTCAAGACTGTCAAAACTATTGCGCAAACTGCCTATGCCATCTATCACAATTTCTACCACCTGGCCGCTACGCATGGGGCCTGCGCCTGTCGAAGTACCGCAGGCAATGACATCGCCCGCAAACAATGTCATCTCGCGTGAAATCATGCTGACGATCTGTGCCGGGCTAAAGATCATATCGCGGCAGGGATAATTTTGCCGCTCCTTGCCGTTTAACAATGTCTTGACCGTCAACGTTTGTGCGTCCAGCCCGGTAGCGATCACAGGCCCGAACACGCCAAAGCTGTCGCAGCTCTTGGCTCTGCACCATTGAGCAAAGCTGGCATCACGTTGCAATAATTCCAATGCTGTCACATCGTTGACACAGGTGTAGCCGAAAATACTTGCAGCAGCCTCGTCTTCGCTGACATTGCTACAGGTCTTTCCTATGACGATGCCCAGCTCGCCCTCGTACAGGATTTTGCCTTCATAAGCAGGTGGGCGTTTGACGATGCCATCGTGCGGCAGGTAGGAATTGGAAGTCTTGATGAAGTACAAAGGTTCGGCAGGAATGGCCTGACCCAGTTTGTCTGCCAGCTCGTGGTAATTATTCCACAGACCTATCATTTTTGAAGCCTGGCTGGGCGTGAGCAGGCGCACTTCACTCAGTGCCAGCGTCTGGCCAGTGGGTATGGGATTCGCAAATAAATCTCCTTCGCAGACGGTGATGATGCCAGCTTCAAGGCTACCAAAGCCAGAATGATTTTCATGCTCAAAGCGTAACCAATGTGTCATATCGATAAGGTAGGGAGCGGATTTAAATTCTTAACAAATAAGCATATACTAAAGGTATTTTTGTTAAATAGCTTTAAATGCCTTATGATAGTCTAGTCGAATCGGCTAGCAAATTCGACAAAATTTTTTGCGTATGATTCTGTATCTCCAGTGTGACCCAGCATTGCTTCCATTTACCTCTCAGATTTTGATTAAAGGACAGGCGCATGACTCCGGAAATATCCCTCAAGCCAGAACTACCTCTGGTAGCAACCGCCTCGCAGTATCGCTGGCTACAATTATTGCTAGGCATCATCTGCATGGCGATGATCGCCAATCTTCAATATGGCTGGACCTTGTTTGTTGATCCCCTCGATCAAAAATACCATTGGGGTCGCAAAGCCATACAGGTTGCATTTTTCATCTTTGTGCTGACAGAAACCTGGCTGGTGCCGGTAGAGGGTTACCTGGTTGATAAATTCGGCCCGCGCCCTGTCGTGATGGTCGGTGGTTTGCTTATCGGCGTGGCATGGATCATGAACTCCTATGCTGACTCACTGACGGTACTGTATCTCGCTGCAGCAATCGGCGGTATTGGCGCCGGTGCGGTATATGGCACCTGTGTCGGCAATGCGCTCAAATGGTTCCCTGACCGCCGCGGGCTGGCAGCAGGCCTGACCGCCGCCGGATTTGGCATGGGGTCGGCGCTGACCATCATCCCTATTTCAGCCATGATCAAAAACAGTGGCTATGAATCAGCCTTCCTGTATTTTGGCCTGGGCCAGGGCCTGGTGGTATTCCTGCTGTCCTTCTTGCTGAGTACGCCTAAGGCTGCCCCGACTACCGCAGCACCAGCAGCACGCGTCAGCCAGACCAAGGAAGATTTCACATGGAAACAAATGATCAAGACACCGGTGTTCTGGGTCATGTATTTGATGTTCGTCATGATGGCTGCTGGCGGCCTGGTTGCGACAGCTCAACTTGCTCCTATTGCCAAGGATTTCAAAATTGCAGAAATTCCGGTATCGCTGATTGGCTTCACCTTGCCTGCCCTGACCTTTGCCCTGTCACTGGACCGTATTTTCAACGGCGTCACCCGCCCTTTCTTTGGCTGGGTATCCGATAATATCGGTCGTGAAAACACCATGTTTATCGCCTTTTCCATGGAAGCGGTAGGCATACTGGCGCTGAGCATTTTTGGTAAAGACCCCGTCCTCTTCGTCTTGCTGACTGGCCTGGTATTTTTTGGCTGGGGTGAAATCTACAGTCTCTTCCCTTCCACTTGCGGTGACACCTTTGGCAGTAAATTTGCCGCAACCAATGCCGGCTTGCTATATACCGCAAAAGGTACGGCATCCCTGCTGGTGCCACTGTCTGTATATGTAGTAGAAGCCTATAAAGGCTGGCACGAAGTGTTCTACATCGCCGCAGGTTTGAATGCCCTGGCCGCCATCATGGCGCTGGCCGTACTCAAGCCCATGCGTGCCCGCATGCGTAATTTGCAGTGAACCTGCACCATTACTGAAAAAACGCAGCAAAGTTTTCTTTGCTGCGTTTTTTAATCTGAAAGACACTATCATCCTGCCTAATTCCCACGCTGCATCTCTGCGAGTACTGCATGTTGTATGCCTTCTATGGTTTTATCTTTTTGCATCTTCTGTAAAACCTCAGTCAAGGCAGGCACCAGCGCTGCATGTTTCTTGTTAAGGTAATGAAATACCGGAAAAGTCGCCAGAGGAGGCGTGAGCACGGTGATATCTGTCTGCTTCATCTCATCCAGCACAGCCTGGCCAGAGATGCGGTTGGATACGACAATATCAGAGCGCCCCAACAGCATCTTCTGAAATGCCTGGCGCACTGTGGGAGCTGATTCCAGCTTCATCCCTGTCGTGTTTTGCTCAATGATCTTGATGCCTTTGACAAAGCCTATCGTATAGGGCCGCAAACTCTCCCAGCCATTGACGACAAAATTGGTACCATTGGTAAAAATAACAATTTCATACGTCAATAAAGGAACTGGAACAATGACCAGGTTGGGATAATCCCTGTCCATGCCCAGCTTGCGGTACAGCTCGGCATCCATTTCACCATTATTGGCACTGCGCAAAGAACGTTCACCTGGGAGATAGTGGATATTCATGCTCATGCCCAGCTTGCGGTAGGCAATCTCCATGATTCTTTCTGCTATCTTTGTGGCCGGGTCTTTTTCTATCAGTGTAGAAATTTGCAGTAGCTTGCTGTCCTGAGACAGGGCAAGGCCTGGCAATAAACCTGACAGACAGGCAAGTTGTAATAAAGTTCTACGCTGCATGGCCAACTCCCCCAACGACAAACAAATTCTATGGCTTGAGCATAAAGCTAATTGAGAACGAAGAATATATCTGGCACTTGCGATTTATCATTGAGAAACAGAAAATGACAAATGTTTGCAAACAAGATTCAATATTGTTTCAAGCCATTTACATCAATTACCACGAGTTCCTGGAAATCGGCAGAATGAAATTCAGTCCAGCCTGAACACTTGCTGATTTCCACTGGAATTGTCCAGCGTTGCAGAATAATTCCCAACTCTTGTGACACCCGTTTAGCACGCAATTCCGCATATCTTGATGTGCAGGCAGCAGGCGTGATTCACCTGACTTTGCCAGGCATTATTCAACGTTGGTACAAGTAACTGAAGTCCATTACAGGAAATCCCAAAAAATTTGTTCAGCCAGTTGAAACACCGTTTTCCTCTCTGCATTTCATTCAGTTTCAAGGTGTGACAATCCTCAGGACTCTCCGTTGCGAAACTGTTTCAGCCACTCTGCCAGTTGGCGGTCTGATGTCAAAAAACGACCATATTTACCACACCCTGCAAATTCTTCTTGCCTTGCGTACGCACCGTATCCATAATTAATAAAAAATGAACGATCATTCATTATGGAGACAACGATGCAAAAAAATGCAACTACCAAGGGCTCTTTCCGTCACGGTCACCCCCTTTATCTCGCAATTCTCGCCGTGCTCGGCACCCCGCATTCAGGGGCGTTGGCGCAAGACCCGCGTCCACGTCCCGCGGCTTCTACTGAGCCTGTTGACACCGTTGTCGTTACAGCGCAGCGCCGCCGTGAGCCCGCGCGTGAAGTTCCCCTCTCGGCCGACGTCGTCCGTGGTGAAGACCTTGAGCGTTCTGGTTATCAATCGCTGGGGGACCTGGCTGCTTTGCTGCCAGGCGTGAACTACAACGAGGCTGGCAGCGGCTCGGGGCAAAGTCAGGTAACAATGCGCGGTATTTCTACAGGCGCCCAAGTCGGCGCGACTGTCAGCATGTATATAGACGATGTTCCTTTCGGTTCCAGTTCCGGTTATGCGGGGGGCGGTTCCAGCGCACTCGACCTTGGTTTGTTCGACCTTTCTGCAGCAGAGGTATTGCGCGGCCCACAAGGTACTTTGTATGGTGCCGGTGCCATGGGTGGTCTGATCAAATATGTCGCCGCCGAGCCTGATCCTGCTGAACGCCTGGCCAATATCACGACAGAATTGTCAGGCAGCAGGAATGGCAAGTTGAGCCATGTAGCGCGCGCAGTATTGAATTTGCCGCTGCAAGATGGCAAGGCAGCGCTGCGCGCCACGCTGTATCAGCGTGAAGAGGGCGGCTTGGTACGCGATAGTAACCACGGCAACCGTATCGTCGATGGTGCAAAGATTGATGGTGCGCGGGTGGCCTTGCTGCTGACGCCAACAAAGAATCTGTCGCTGCGGCTGACCGCGCTGTCCCAAAAACAGCAGCGCGACGGTTCATCGACGGAAGATGTCAGCCTGACCAGCGGTGAGCCCATAGATGGCCGCGCAACGAAGCGCCTGTTCTTGAGCGAGCCGGTCAAAATAAACAATGAACTGGTGTCGCTGGCCATCAAGGCGGACCTGAACTGGGCAAGTCTGGATGCGATCAGCGGCTGGCAGCGTTCCCGCAATGATGGGCGGGCTGATCCTTCCGCACTGTATCTGCCGTATCTGGCACCATTGGGAATCAATGCGGCTGGCTATGGGCTGGACTACAGCTTTTCGACTCGAAAATTCACGCAGGAATTGCGGCTGACCTCGCCGCGCAGCCGGTCGCTGGAATGGCTGGTGGGTGCTTTCTATACGAAAGAAGAGGGTTACAAGTCACAGTATTTGCAAGCCTATAACCAGCAGTTGCAAGCTGTTCCACCGCTATTGGCGGATGCGCGGTTTCCTTCCAGCTTCCGCGAGCTTGCTGCCTTTGGTACTGCCACTTATTTTATCAATGAGCGTACCGACATGACGCTGGGTGTGCGCCGCAGCCGTAATAGCCAGCAGTTGGAGCAGCGCTTTGATGGCTTGTTCGCACCTGCCCCGCAACCGGCAGCCGATTCGACCGAAGACGTGACGACGTGGATGGCGACTGCACGCTGGCGTCCTGCCGCAGGGCAGGCGCTGTATCTTCGGGCAGCCAGTGGCTATCGTCCTGGCGGCCCACTGCCTGTCGTGCGCAATCCTATCAATGGCGAGCCACTCAACCAGTCTTCCTACGCTTCTGACTCTTTGTGGAGTTATGAGGCTGGCTGGAAAGGCGATCTGTTGCCGGGCAAGGTGTCGGCAGAACTTGCGCTGTACCAGATCAACTGGAAGGACATGCAGGTGTTTACCGCCTATGCCGGTTTTTCTGGTATTGGCAATGCCGGGCGGGCGCGCTCGCGTGGCATTGAGGCTACCCTGCGTGCCCGGCCAATACCGGGGGTCAGGATAGCCGCAGCACTCAGCCTGATCAATGCCGAGCTGCGCGAGGATAACCCCAGCCTCGGTGGCAAGGCCGGAGAACGTCTGCCTGACACGGCCAGGGTGGCAGGGGCGTTGCAGGTGGAGCGCGATTTTTCTATTGATGGCAAACATGGCTATCTGGGCGCCTCTTTACGCTATACGGGCGAGCGCTGGAATAGCTTCCAGCAGTCACGCTCCATGCTGCCGTACCGCTTGCCGGCCTATACGGTGCTGGATTTGCGTGGTGGCCTGGAGTTTGGCCATAGCAATCTTGGTTTCTTCTTGCGCAATGTACTCGACCAGCGTGGCCAGACGTCCGCTGACACCAGTCTGAGCACGCTGGGTGCGCCTGCCCGCGTCAACCTGGTGCCCCCACGTACGCTGGGTGTGCAACTGTCTTATGCCTTCTATTGAGCGGAGTACCCCTATGTTGATCTCTACTTTCACAGAGCAGGTTGCCTTGCGGCAGCCATTGTCGATTGCTGGCCGCACGCTGGCTGGCCAGCAGGTGTTGCGGGTCTCGGCACGTTATAGCGGATGGGCTGCAGAAGCCGAAGCAGCCGGAGTGTTTTATCGCGGTGAATCCGGAGCGACCATGCAACAGCAAATACTGGCCAGCCTGCCAGACATGCCATCCGACCTGGCTGGCATGTGGCAAAGTGTGCAGCAGATGCCGGTGGGCGGCGCCCGCAATGCGCTGGACTGGATACTCTGGCAACTTGAGGCTGGGCTGCGCGGTGTGCCGGTATACCGGCTGGCACATCAGCCCGCACCAAGGGCCAGGGTCACCATGGTCACCCTGGGTGCTGACACCCCTGCGGCAATGGCTGCAATGGCAATAAGCTATCCGGCTGCCCGTGCCTTGAAGCTCAAGCTCGACGGCAGCAGCGACGATGCGGTACGGGTAGCCGCTGTGCGCAAGGCGCGGCCGGATGTCAGCCTGTCGGTGGATGCTAACGAAGGCTGGACGATGGCCCACCTCGACGGCATCATGGGCAAGCTGCTCGAACATCGTGTAGAACTCATCGAGCAGCCTTTGCCGGCAAAACAGGATGCAGTGCTGGATCACTACCGTTCGCCCATCCCCTTGGCGGCAGATGAATCGCTACAGACACAAGATGAACTCGAGCAGGTCGCGCAGCGCTATCAGGTCGTCAATATCAAGCTGGATAAATGTGGTGGGCTGACTGCAGCGCTGCCGCTGGCGTCAGCGGCAAGGCGGCTGGGCATGCGTGTCATGGTCGGTTGCATGGGAGGGCGCTCAATGGCGCTATTGCCAGCCTTCATTGTTGCGCAAGAGGCCGATCTGGTTGACCTCGATGCGCCCTTGCTGATGGCCACCGATAACCAGCCCTCAGCCCGCTACCTTGATGGCTGTATTGATTTTGATGCCAGGGCGTATACCCCGGCCGCCTCAGCAACATCAGCAACATCAGCCGCACCGGCGCTGTTGGCTACTTACCCGCAGGCTCAGCATGCAAACGCGTAATCAACATTTGCGCCGCCGCGATTTTTGCCTCGATGACCAGCGGTACACCAATCAGCATCTGGGCCTGGGCAGAAATGAGGATAGACAACAGGCTCTCGGCGATGGCATTCACCTCGTCGCGCTGGCACAGGCCGGCCTGATTCCCCAGGCGCAGCACCACCTCGTACAGGGCGGCACGCAATTGTTCAAAATTCCTGATCACCACGGCCTGCACTTCCGGGCTGCGACGGGCAATCGCGGCCACTTCCAGCGAGGTACGCGCTGCCTGCCCCGCCGTGTCGGGAATCTCCTGCTGCCGCAGGATGGCAATGACAAAGGCCAGCAGGTCTGCGGTGCTATTGCAGGCGGCCAGCGGTGCGCTAAGCACATCCGCTGATTCTATCAGTGCAACCAGGATCGCCTCTTTGGATCGGAAATGGACATACAGCGAACCTACCGACAAACCGGCTTCCTTGCTGACGTCGCTTACCGATGCTTCATACAGTCCCTTGCGTTCGAAAACCGCGCGTGCGGCGGTTAGGATTTGCTGGCGTACAGCGGCCATATGGCTGGGATCACGCTTAGGCATAAGTAAAAAAAAATGATTGTTTATTTATTTTATAATGAAAGAGACCAACATGACCAATAATGAAACACAAAAACTCGAAGCCGTGATGTCCAGCTTTGCCACCAATGCCAGCCCTGGCGTGGTTGTCAGCGTGCAGCGCAACGGCATGACGCTACTTCGGCGCGGCTATGGTCTGGCCAGTCTGGATTCAGGACTGGTAAACACCCCCACTACCAAAATGCGGATAGGATCCACTACCAAACATTTCTGCTGCGCGCTGGCGCTGATGTTGCGCGATGAAGGCAAGCTGTCCATAGATGAACCAGTTGCCCGCTGGTTGCCAGAACTGCCGTCATCGCAGGGTAGCCGCACCATACGGCAGTTGATGACCCATACAGGCGGTATGCGCGACTATCTGGATTTGTCGCTGTTGTCGAATGGCCTGACGGTGGTGCCAGCCGAGGCTGCCTTTGATTATCAGTGCCGCCAGCAGGAGGAAAACTTCGAGCCAAACGCGCAATTCATCTACAACAACGGCGGCTATCGCTTGTTGTCCATGGTGATAGAGCGCGTACTTGACATGCCACTGGCACAGGCCATGCATGACTATCTGTTCCAGCCGCTGTCCATGTATGACACCAGCCTGTGGGCCACGGACCTCGATCCCTTGTCCGGCAGCGCCACGACGCATCTTGCCCATCCCGCTGGCAACTTCACGAAAAGTCAGTTCCCCTCCGTCATCCTGGGAGAGGGCGGCATCGCTTCAACCCTTGATGACATGCAGCGCTGGCTGCATCATCTGGTTTCACCGAGCCTGTGGTCGCGTGCCGTGTCCGACGAAATGTTGATGCCAACCCGCTTGTCGAATGGTTACGTCAACCCTTACGGTTATGGCTTGATACAGGAAAGCTGGCGCGGCATTCCGGTGCTGCACCATGCCGGTGGCGTGGTTGGGGGCTCTTGCCAGATGCTGGCTGCGCCGGAACACGGCATCGGGGTCATCGTGATGACCAACCGCAGTGACCTCGGCGCGCCCGATATTGCGCAAAAATTGCTATTTAGCTTGCTGGAAGATGAATTGACGGCCGATGCCGTGCCCGCTGATCCGCAACTGGTGGAAAGCCTGGGGGGTGACTATTACTGTGCCAGTAGCGGCCGCTACTTTGCCATAGAAAGACGCGATGACAGCCTGTTTCTGATCAACTTTGGCATGCCGCTGCCGCTACTGCAGGCTGAGCACAACAAGCTGCGCGTCAACCTCTTGTCTATCCTCGTGCTGGAGATCGAGGCAATCCTGGATGCCAGCGGCAGTGTCACCGGCATCAAGGTCATGGAACAGGGGACGACCCATCTTTGCGAACGCGTCGCCGCGCCGGTCACGGCTGCCAGCACCATCACCCCTTTTTCCGGCAACTGGCGCTGTGACGAAATGGGGGCTGATATTGTGGTGGAAAAGGTGGTAGAAAATGCCGCCAAAGACAGTGAGCAAGGCTTGCTGCGCATCGCCGGGCTGTATGGCCGCAATGTGTTTAACCTGCAGCCTTTGCGCGAAGATGTTTGTCTGTTGATCAGCCGTGATCCACACCTGCCCATGTTTGGCACGCTGCGACTGGGGAAAGGTGCAGCAGGCCAGCGCGAACTGGTGCTGGACACTTCGCGCACCCGCCAGTTGCGTCTGCAGGAGTGCCCTGTACATGGCTGACACGTCCTTGCCAACACGTTCGCTGACAGCCGCCTTTGGCGCAGGGACATTTGGTTCTACGCTGAGTTCTGGCGTTGTACCTCTCATGTTCCTGTTTTATCTGACGGAATTCGCCCATGTGCCGCCTGCACTGGCAGGCGTGCTGCTGGCCATCCCCAAAGTAAGTGACGTGCTACTCGATCCGTGGATAGGGCGGCGCACAGATGGCTGGGCACAGCGGGCGGGTAGCCGTGGCGCACTGCTGGCTGCCTCGGCGCTACTCTTGCCGCTCTTGTTGACACTGCTGTTCATCCCGCTCGATGGTCTGGCATTGTCATTGCGGGCCTTCCTGATCGGCGTGCTACTGGTGGCGCAATCATTGCTGCTGACGGTTTTTTCGGTGGCGCATACCGCATTGGCCGGAGACATCACCGACACCATGGCCGGTCGCAGCACACTGATGGCAGCACGGGCGTTGGGCCAGACTCTTGCTGGCCTGCTGGTCTCCATACTCGCCCCGCAACTGGTGGCAGCCATGGGGGCTGGCAGCACCGGCTACCTGGGCATGGCGACCATACTTGCCTGTGCTGCCCTACTGGCACTGGGACTGTGCTGGCTGGCGGTGCGCCGCATTCCCCTGCGTACCGGAATGGAAATAAAAGCTGCCGTGCCATTACGTGTCGCTTTGATGCATACACTGCGTAACCGTAGCTTCTATTGCGTTGTGCTGATCCTGGTTATGCTGGGTGCCAGTTCAACTGCCCTGTTCGCGGCATTACCTTATGCCAACCAGCACCTGCTAAAGGCTGGTCCGGAGAACCTGTCAGCGCTGCTTACTCCAATTTTTGTATCGCTGCTGATCGGCGTATCGGTCGCTCCGGTGCTGGCACGCCGATTTCGTCCCAACACCGTCCTGACAGTGGCACTATTGCTGGCTTTCGTAGGGAGTATATGGTTTGCCGCCGGGCCGCGTGAAAATGGCACGATGATAGCTGGCGGCTTGTTGTTCGGTCTGTCTTGCGGTGTGCTGACGGTGCTGATTTCAACACTGGCCATCGAAGCGGCGACCAATTCTTCCAGCCAGGGTGAAAGTCTTGGACTGTATCTGGGCATCCTGTTTTCTGCTGAAAAACTGGGCCAGTCCTTGGGTGGTATCGCGGTGGGTTTTGGCCTTGAATGGGTGGGGTCGCTGCAAGGCACACCGGCACCTGCTGCACTGCAAAGGCTGGCCAGCTTATTTGTCGGGGTGCCTGCCGCGGCACTGCTGGCTGCGCTATTGGCATTGCTGGCATTGATGCTGGCCGTGCGCAAGGGTACTCAATCAAACAAGGAATACCAAGCATGAACATCTTTACATCTGCCCTTTTCACGGAAACCAATACCTTTTCCGCTTTTCCCACCACGCTACAGTCCTTTGAGGAACTGGGCATCGTACGCGGCCCGGTCGCCGACGATGCGCTTGGTTCCGTCGGCCCCGTGCTGCAGCAATGGCGTCGGCTGGCAAACGAGAACGGCGACACTGTGCATGAAGGACTTTACGCCATAGCACAGCCTGCCGGTATTGTAGAAGCAGAAGCGTATCAGAAATTACGTAGCGACATCCTGGCTGCACTCGAACTTGCCATGCCTGTCGGCATGGTGCTGCTGTTACTGCACGGTGCCATGGTGGCCGACGGCGTCGACGATTGTGAAGGTGACCTGATCGCGGCAGTACGTGCCCGCACCGGCCCTGATTGCATTATCGGCGTTGAACTTGATCCCCATTGTCACATGAGTCCTGCCATGATCAATGAAGCCGATGTCATTATTCTGATGCGCGAATATCCGCATATTGACTATAGAGAGCGTGCAGTCGAACTTTTCGAGCTATGCCGGGCAGCAGCAACCGGTGCGACAAGCCCGGTCATGGAAGTCGTTGACTGTGCCATGGTCGGTTTTTATCCCACCACGGCGCAGCCTATGCGCAGCCTGGTTGACGCCCTGGCTGAGGCCGAACGTCAACCAGGCATACTGTCCGCAAGTTATGTCCACGGATTTCCCTGGGGCGATGTGCCGGATGCCGGCACCAAGGTGCTCGTGGTGGCAGATCGCGACCGCATTGCTGCTGCATACGCTGCGCAGGAACTGGCACGAGCCTTATACCGGGCTCGCCATGAACTGTTGCCACACCTGGAAAGCGCTGCGCAAGTGCTTGATCCCTCACCTGCCGGTCCGTTCCCGGTAATTCTGGCTGATGCCGGAGACAACCCGGGCGGTGGTGCACCCTGCGACCATACCGGCCTGCTCGCCGAATTATTGCACCGGCCAACACTACGCTGTGCTTTTGGCATGTTATGGGACCCGGCTGCAGTTGATGCCTGCCACCAGGCAGGCGTAGGCGCTGTCATTGAGCTGGCCATAGGTGGCAAGGTCAGCCCTGCCTCTGGCACGCCGCTGCAGCTCAAGCTGACCGTGCTCGGCCTCAGCTTGCAGCATAGCCAGCAAATCGGCACCCTGACCGACCCGCTAGGGCGGGCCGCCTGGGTGCGCTGCGGTGCGGTGGATATCGTGCTCATCAGTCGGCGGCAACAAACACTGTCGCCCACAGCCTTCACTGGCCTGGGTGTGCCATTGCACGAAGCCAGCGTGATTGCCGTCAAATCCAGCCACCACTACTACACTGAGTTTTCGAGATTATCCACCAACTGTCATGTGATAGAGACAGGAGCAGCCTTATCCATGGACTTCGCCCATTTACCTTACCGGCGACGTGGCAAAACATACTTTCCGGCACTTGCCAATCCTGCCCCAGAATTGACTTGAATGCTAGCATGGCCTGCATGATTGGCGCTAGCCTTTCCCAGGTTGCTTAAAATTGCAGTCCATGGGTGCCGCTACTCTGAATTAAGAAAAGGGCAGACACAGTAACAGCTACTATTACAACAATACGGCACATTAATTAGTGTACAAGGAACACATGAACACCAATCAACTCCCCTTCTCCAAATGGCGTCGTAGCGGCCATCTAGTCTTTTTGTCCGGTGAGCTTCCGTTGGATACAGACGGCAGTATTCCCCTTGGTATCGAAGCACAGACACACCTGACAATGGAACGTATTGACAGGACACTGTCCAGCATTGACCTAGGCGTGCAGGATATTATCCAGGTTACGATTTACCTGACCGATGCTATGGATTTCGCTGTCTTTAATGCCACTTACCAGAAGCACTTCGCCGCCCCTTATCCTGTCCGAACGACCGTGGTCGCCCCTCTGGTGCTGCCTGGAGCACTCGTGGAAATTACCGTGGTTGCCGAAGACAAGGCGTATTTGGGCACGACACGATGACGAAACGCGAGATTCTGGTAATAGGCGCAGGTATGGTGGGCACCTGCACGGCGCTCGAACTGGTTTTACGTGGACATACCGTGAGTTTGCTGGACCGTCGCATGCCAGGCGAAGAAACCTCCTACGGCAACGCGGGAGTGATCCAGCGCGAAGCAGTGGAACCTTATTCCATGCCGCGCAAGCTAGGGTTTCTGTTGGCTGCGGCACTCGGCAACGACCCCAGCGTGAGCTATCACCCAACTGCCGTGCTGGCCATGCTGCCACGGTTATGGCAATACTGGCGTGCCTCAGCACCTGGTCGCCATGCATTGATCAGCCGCGATTATGCTGCACTTATCGCACATGCTACCAGTGAGCATGCCCGCTTGGTGAAAATGGCTGATGCGGGCATGTTAGTGCAGCGCGAAGGTTTGCGCATCGCATTCCGCAGCAGCATGCCATTTGCTGCAGCACTACAGGACGCCGTCCGCCTTGAGCGTCAATATGGCATAGCTTATCGTGCACTTGACAGCACTGAACTTGCACGCGCAGAACCGGCTTTTCGTACTTCGTTGGCAGGTGCGGTACACTGGCTGGACTCATGGAGCGTGTCTGATCCTGGCAAACTGGTGGAACGCTATGCCACCCTGTTCAGACAACAGGGCGGGCGTTTCATACAAGGCGATGGCCTGACGTTGCGCCAGCATGCCGCTGGCTGGCAAGTCGACAGTAACGAAGGCAGGATTCATGCCGAGCATGCGGTAGTGGCACTCGGCCCTTGGGCAGAAACCCTTACCCGGCGCCTTGGCTATCGCCTGCCATTGTTTGTCAAGCGTGGCTACCATCGCCACTACACAGGTGGGGGCCAGGTCATGGTCCCAACTCTGGACGCGGAACGTGGCTATGTCATGTCGTCGCAAGTCCGTGGACTACGCATTACAACAGGCGCAGAAATCGCCCGCGTTGATGCACGTCCAACGCCACGCCAATTGACACTGGCAGAGCAATCGGCCCGTCAGTTGCTGGACCTTGGCGCACCTGTTGAGTCCACTCCCTGGATGGGTAGTCGCCCCTGTGTCGCCGACATGCTGCCCATCATAGGTGACGCTGGCCTGCACGCCAACCTATGGTTCAACTTCGGACATGGCCATCAAGGCTTTACCCTGGGCCCAGCCAGCGCTCGCCTGCTGGCCGACCTGATCGACGGAGTACCTCCCTATATCAATGCGCAAGCGTACTCTGCACGGCGCTTCCTGGCGAATTAAGGATGGGCTCATCCTCTTCCAGGCAGATTCAATTGAACTGGCTAAAGTCCGGCTTGCGCTTCTGGAAGAAAGCCATGAATGCCTCTTTCGCTTCCGGTGCATTCAACATCGCTGAGAAGTATTTGTTTTCTTCTGTCATCTTGGCACTGATGGCGGCGGGTTGATTGCCTTTCATCAGGCGTTTGGTGGCGCGTATGGAGGCGGCTGGCAGGGCGACCAGTTTGGCGGCTTGTTGCTGGGCATAGGGCAGCAGTTCTTCCAGTGGCAGGACTTTATTGACGAAGCCGATTTCGAACGCTTCTGCGGCAGTGAAGGCTTCGCCGAGCATCAGTTTTTCTGCGGCACGCTGATAGCCGACGATTTGCTGGAATATCATGCTGGAAGCAAATTCAGGGCACAGGCCAAGCTGGGTGAATGGCATCGACAATTTGGCGTTCTCAGCCAGGTAAATCATGTCGCAGTGCATGAGCAGCGTGGTGCCTATGCCGACAGCGGCGCCGGAGACTGCGGCTATTACTGGCTTGCCTGATTCATTCAGGGCTTGCATGAATTGATAGACAGGTGGCACAGCGTCTGGCTCAGCCAGGCTGCGGGCGTTTTTCATGAAATCTTCAAGATCATTACCGGCGGTAAAAATTTCTGGCTTGCCAGTGATGAGGATGGCGCGTACTGCGACGTCTGCTTCTGCATCGCGCAGTGCATCTGCCATGGCCTGATACATGGCCTGGGTGATGGCGTTTTTCTTTTCTGGACGATTGAAGTTGATCGTCAAAATTCCATTTTCTTTTTGGGTCAGGATATCCATTATTGTTGTCTCTTAATGTCAGGTATTGATCAGGTAGATTGTGGTGCAGTAGTCAGCCATTGTAAGGCTTGCTGCCAAAGTGTGTTGCGGAACTGTGGGCGGAAAAAGCCAAAATGCCCTATGCGTCTGGCATCGACGTCTTTGGGATGGATATAACGGCGTTCAACCCTGGCATTGCTGTAATAGTCATGCATGCTGTCTATGCTGCGGCGGCTCATCATTTCATCATCGGTAAAGCTCATGCACAGTATGGGCTTGTGGATTTTATGGTGACCGGTTTGCATGGGGCTACCATCTTTCTCCACAAAATATTCAGGGCTGCGGCACCAGCGTGACCATTGATAAATCACACCCTTGGGCAAATCACCGACCTTGCGCATTTTCTTACCGGGGAAGTAACCCCAGATGCGGGTATATAAAGGCACGAGGAAATACCACATGAGCCAGACAAAGCGTTTCAGTTGCGGTGAATTATCACGCCAGTAGCCACTGCCGCAACCGACTGTCAGCATGCCATCAATGAGATGGTTGTCAGGTACCAGACCAGGCAGTTGCCCGCCGAGGGAATGTCCGACGATGAGAAGAGGCACATCGGGTTGCCATTCTTTTGCTGTCTTGAGAGCTGAATTGTAGTCATGCTCGGCCCAGACCAGGATGTCGGCATCGAAACCACGTAATGAATTGCGGTATTGCGTGGGTATGGATTCCCCCATGCCGCGGTAATCAAAACTCAGCACGGCAATGCCATTCTCTGCCAGAAATTCAGCGAAGGGTTCGTAAAAATTCTGCTTCACACCCATGGCCGCCGGCATGACGACGACTGATTTTATTGTGCTTGTGGGTGTGAATTTTTTTGCTGTCAGCGCGGTGCCGTCAGCAGTGATAATTTGTACCGTCTCCATCATGGCTCCTTCAAACTCAGCTCATTAAAAAAAACCGCGCAGAAAATACAGTCTGCGCGGTTGTTTTTGTTCAGGCAAGCAGCTTACATGCGTTCAAAAATACCTGCTGCGCCCATACCTGTACCTACGCACATGGTGACCATGCCGTATTTGAGGTTGTTGCGATGCAGAGCATGGATAGTCGTTGCCGAACGGATCGCGCCAGTTGCGCCCAGTGGATGGCCCAGGGCAATCGCGCCGCCCATAGGGTTTACCTTAGATGGGTCCAGACCCAGGTCTTGTACCACGGCCAGCGATTGTGCTGCGAAAGCTTCATTCAGTTCAAACCAGTCGATCTGATCTTGCGTGATGCCAGCGGCACGGCATGCTGCCGGGATGGCTTCTTTAGGACCTATGCCCATGATTTCTGGTGGTACGCCGCGTACTGCAAAAGAAGCGAAACGTGCCAGTGGTGTCAGGTTGAATTCCTTCAGGATTTTTTCGCTGACCAGGATCAGTGCACCAGCGCCGTCGGAAGTTTGCGAGCTGTTACCTGCAGTGACGCTGCCTTTGGCGGCGAATACAGGTTTCAGTTTTGCCAGGCCTTCGATGGAAGTATCTGGACGTGCACCTTCGTCACGGCTGACGGTACGTGTTTTCAGTTCGATTTCGCCAGTTGCCAGGTTAGGCACACGGTCGATGATATCGACAGAAGTTGTCTCAGCATCAAAGTAGCCAGCGTTTTGCGCGGCGATGGCACGTTGGTGCGACTGCAGGGCAAATGCATCCTGTGCTTCACGGGATACTTTCCATTGCTGGGCTACTTTTTCTGCTGTCAGACCCATGCCGTAGGCCATGCCTACGTTTTCATCTTTCAGGATAGCCATGTTCATCGATGGATTGTTACCCATCATAGGCACCATGGACATGGATTCGACACCACCGGCGATCATCACGTCAGCCTGGCCAACACGGATGCGGTCTGCCGCCATCGCAACAGCAGTGATGCCTGATGCGCAATAACGGTTGATGGTGACGCCACCGATAGTGTTAGGCAAACCTGCCAGCAAGATACCCATACGTGCCAGGTTCAGGCCTTGTGCGCCTTCAGGGAAAGAGCAACCGATGATCGCATCTTCAGCCAGCTTGGGATCAAGATTAGGTACTTGTGCAAAAGCGGATTGCAGTACGCGCACCAGCAAGTCATCAGGACGGGTGTTACGGAACATGCCACGACCAGATTTGCCGATCGGGGTACGGGTAGCAGAGACGATGTAGGCGTCTTGGAGTTGTTTAGTCATTTTTGATTACCTCAATTCGTTAAGGTCAGCTAAAACTTATTCTCAACAAAGACCCCTCAACACAGAGGCACAGAGACACAGAGGAAAGGCGGAGAAGATCGAGTTGCCAGGCTATTCTCTGTGTCAACTCTGTGTCTCAGTGTCTCAGTGGTGAGAGGTCTTGGATCTTAAGTTTTTCCTTTTTAATTACGGACTGGCTTGCCAGTTTGCATCATGCCCATAATGCGCTCTTGTGTTTTTGGATGATTCAGCAATTCCATAAACGCCTTGCGCTCCATGTCGAGCAGCCATTGCTCGCTGACCAGGCTGCCATTATCGATGTCACCACCGCAAACCACTTCAGCAATCATTTTGCCGAGTTTGAAGTCATGTGCAGAGATGAAGCCACCATCACGCATATTGATCAGTTGGGCAGCGATCGTGGCAATACCATGACGGCCAGTAACTGGTACCAGCTTGCGCAGTGGTGCGCGGTAACCGGCATCAAACATGGCGCGTGCTTCGACCTTGGCAACGTGCAGCAATTCGTAAGGGTTGAAGACGATAACGTCATCCGCAGACAAATAACCCATCTTCTGTGCTTCCAGCGCAGATTTGGAGACGGCGGCTGTGGCTGCGTTGGTGAAGTAATTTTTCAGGAACTGCAGCAAATCTGTGCCTTTGGCATCTGCCGCTGCACGTACTGCTGCTTCTTTCAAACCACCGCCGCCAGGAACCAGGCCTACGCCCACTTCGACCAGACCGATGTAAGACTCGATGGATGCCACGCGTTTTGCGGCGTGCATCATCAATTCGCAACCACCACCGAGTGCCAGACCGGATACGGCAGCAACGACAGGGATGTTGGCATATTTCAAAGCCTGATGTGCATCTTGCAGGCGGGAGATTGCTGGCTCGATTGCTTTAACACCGCCGGACATGAATAAAGGCAGCATGGCTTGCAAGTCAGCACCGGCAGAGAAGGCACCGCCGTCAGCCGCATCTGCACTCCAGATGACCAGACCCTTGAAGTTTTTCTCGGCTTCAGCGATGGCTTTTTCCATGCCTTCGATGACGCCTGGGCCAATCACGTGCATCTTGGTTTTCAGTGACAGGACCAGTACGTCGTCATTCTGATGCCAGATACGGACGGATTCATCTTCAAAGAAAGTCGTGCCGGCATTTGCACCTGTTGCCGCTCCTGTACCCAGTACTGGTGCACGGAAGGCCTGGCGATCGTACACTGCGAGAGTGGAACGTGGTGAGTAGCTAGCACTGGCTGGTGACCACGAGCCTTCGGCGGTATGAACACCGGTGCGGCCATCAAATACCCAGGCTGGCAGCGGTGCATTGCACAGTGCCTTGCCTGCGTCGATATCTTCCTTGACCCAGCCTGCCACTTCTTGCCAGCCAGATGCCTGCCATGTTTCAAACGGGCCTACATTCCAGCCAAAGCCCCAGCGCATCGCAAAGTCGATGTCGCGTGCATTGTCGGCTATCGTTGCGCCATGCACAGCGATGTAATGGAAGGCATCACGGAAAATCGCCCACAGGAACTGTGCCTGTACATTGGTCGATTCACGCAGGGTCTTCATTTTCTTGACCGGGTCTTTTTCTTTCAGCATGCGGGCGACAACGTCGTCAGCCTTGGCGCCGCCTGTCACATATTGTGCTGTGGCGAAGTCCAGACGCTGGATGTCCTTGCCGACTTTTTTGTAGAAACCGGCACCGGATTTTTGACCCAAAGCACCTGCAGCGACCAGTTTGGCCAGCACTTCAGGTGTTTTATAGACAGCGAAGAAAGGATCATCAGACAGATTGTCTTGCATGGTCTTGATGACATGGCCCATGGTGTCGAGACCAACCACGTCAGCAGTACGGAAAGTACCGGAAGAAGCACGGCCCAGTTTTTTGCCTGTCAGGTCATCAACGACATCGACGGTCAGACCAAATTTTTCTGCTTCATAAATCGTTGCCAGCATACCGAAGATACCGACGCGGTTGGCGATGAAATTAGGTGTGTCCTTGGCGCGTACTACACCTTTGCCCAGGGATGTCGTCAGGAAGCCTTCGAGCTGG
This sequence comes from Undibacterium sp. YM2, assembly GCF_009937975.1. NCBI lineage: Bacteria > Pseudomonadati > Pseudomonadota > Betaproteobacteria > Burkholderiales > Oxalobacteraceae > Undibacterium > Undibacterium sp. YM2. Next base: position 762,341 of record NZ_AP018441.1, on the reverse strand, counting down.
TCGATGATTTCTGGACGGGTAGCGACGGTAGGGATCAATTCCACCAGGTGCATATAGCGCGGTGGGTTGAAGAAATGCACGCCGCAGAAACGGGCTTTCAGTTCTGCATCAAAGCCGTCAGACAGGGCTGTGATGGACAGGCCGGAAGTGTTGGATGCGAAAATCGCATTTGGTGCGATGTGCGGGGATACTTTTTTGTACAGATCATGTTTCCAGTCCATGCGTTCTGCAATGGCTTCAATGATCAGGTCACAACCGGCCAGCACGTCGAGGTTGTCTTCGTAATTGGCGACTTCGATCAAAGCGGCGTCATCCTTGTTGCCCAGTGGCGCAGGATTCAACTTTTTCAGGTTTTCGATAGCGCGCAGGACGATGCCGTTCTTAGGGCCTTCCTTGGCTGGCAAATCAAACAGGACTACAGGTATCTTTGCATTGATACAGTGAGCAGCAATTTGCGCACCCATCACGCCAGCGCCCAGAACGGCGACTTTTTTAACGATGAAATTGGTCATTTTTAACCTCAGGTAGAACGCCCCTTCCCATGTACATGGGAAGGGGCGCATGTTTGATTAGAACAAATCAGCTTCGAGTGCCAGCAAATTGGCAGAACCAGAACGTGCCTGGCGGATCAGCATCGCTGTTTCCGGATACAGGCGGGCAAAGTAGAAACGCACTGTTGCCAGTTTGGAGACATAGAACTTGTCGCCAGAATCTTGTTTTTCAAGAGCGATTTTTGCCATTTGTGCAAAGAAATAACTGTAGACCAGGTGACCGACTACGCGCAGATAAGGCACGGCAGCAGCGCCGACTTCGTCCGGATTCTGGAAGGCTTTCATGCCGATTTCCATAGTCAGCTTGGTGACCTTGTCGCCCAGCTCAGCCAGTGGAGTAACGAATTCTGCCAGTGCTTCGTTAGTGCCATTGGCCTCAACAAATGCCTGAACCTTGGCACCGAACTTGCGCAGTTTTGCGCCATTGTCCATCAAAATTTTACGGCCCAGCAAGTCGAGGGACTGTACTGTATTTGTGCCTTCATAAATCATGTTGATGCGGGCATCGCGTACGTACTGTTCCATGCCCCATTCAGCGATGAAACCGTGGCCACCGTATACTTGCAAGCACTCGGACGTTGCTGTCCAGGCATTGTCGGTGATGAAGGCTTTGATAACTGGTGTCAGCAGAGCGACTTCGTCCGCGCAATCTTTACGGACTTGTTCATCAGGGTGGTTCAGTTCTTTATCCAGTTGCAGGGCAACGTAGGAGCAGAATGCGCGTGCACCTTCTGCGTAGGCTTTTGCTGTGAACAGCATGCGGCGTACGTCAGCGTGGACGATGATAGGGTCAGCTGGCTTATCCGGTGCCTTAGGGCCAGACAGGCTGCGCATCTGGATACGGTCTTTGGCGTATACCAATGCGTTTTGGTAAGCGACTTCCGTCAGACCCAGACCTTGCATACCCACGCCCAGACGTGCGGCATTCATGAACACAAACATCGCATTCAAACCCTTGTTCGGGCCACCAATCAACCAGCCAGTTGCACCGTCCAGATTCATCTGGCAAGTAGAATTGCCGTGGATACCCATTTTTTCTTCGATCGCGCCGCAGAAAATAGGATTGCGTTCGCCATTGCTGCCATCTGCATTTGGCAGATATTTAGGAACGATGAACAAGGAGATGCCTTTCGAACCTTCTGGTGCGCCTGGCAAACGTGCCAGTACCAGATGGACGATGTTTTCTGACATATCGTGTTCACCGGCTGAGATGAAAATCTTTGCGCCTGTGATTTTGTAGCTGCCGTCAGCCTGTGGTTCTGCTTTGGAACGCAGCATGCCCAGGTCAGTACCGCAATGTGGCTCGGTCAGGCACATGGTGCCAGTCCAGTCGCCAGAGATCAGCTTGGGCAGGTACAGGGATTTTTGTTCTGGCGTGCCATGCTCATGGATACATTCATAGGCACCATGGGACAAACCCGGATACATGGACCAGGCCTGGTTCGATGAATTCAACATTTCATAGAAAGAATTGTTGACCACCAGTGGCAAGCCCTGGCCGCCGAATTCCGGGTCGCAAGACAATGCAGGCCAGCCAGCTTCCACGTATTGCTTGTAGGCTTCTTTAAAGCCTTTTGGTGTTGTGACGGTGTGGTTGGTCTTGTCGTGGTGGCAGCCTTCGCGATCACCGGAGTGGTTCAGTGGAAACAATACATTGGAAGTGAATTTGCCGCCTTCTTCCAAAATCTGGTTGATGATGTCGCCATCAACATCAGCATGCTTAGGCAGCTGTTTCAATTCTTCTTCTACATTCAACAGCTCATGCAACACGAACTGCATATCACGCAATGGAGCGATATATTGACCCATGATTTTCTCCTGACGGCAAAGTTAAAACGGTAAATGTGGATACTAAATTTTTTGCGACTGTGCCAGCTCAGGCTGTTACCTGCACTGGCGCGTAATACTCGATCATTCGTTCAAATCCGATCTCGGCACGGCCTACACTGCCCGGCTTGCGCAAGAAACGCGCATCATGGTGCAGGGCTAATATCAGGCCATACATTTCATACACAATCTGTTCAGGTTCGACATCATCACGCAAATGGCCCAGTTGTATCGCCTGTGCTGCGGCACGGTGCAAGGCACCCTGCCACGCGTGGACCATACCAACCAGTTCATCCCTGATAGGCCCTGCCCTGTCATCGTATTCGGCTGCACCGCTGATATAGATACAGCCAGATGCAATCTCAACCGTGACGCGCTTGACCCATAAGGCAAACATGGACTGCAAACGCGGCAGGCCACGTTCTTCTTTCATGCTTGGATAAAACACCTCTTGCTCGAAATGATGGTGGTACAACTTCAGCACTTCGATCTGTAAATCTTCACGCGAACCGAAATGGGCGAACACGCCAGACTTGCTCATGTTCATCTTGTCGGCCAGCAAACCTATGGTCAGCCCCTCGATACCATCACGGCTGGCAGCGTCCAGGGCTACGTCCAGAATGGCGGCGCGGGTCAGTTCCCCCTTGCGCATGAATTTTGATGTCATATTCATATTACATTGATTGTGTTGAAAAGATTCATGTCTGCCCGTAATGACCATTAAATGAAGCAAAAAGTGATGCAAACAAATGAATTTATCGAACGCTCGTACTATTATGCACAGCGCATGAAAAGTCAAACCAGATTCCGTCTTTAGAGGAGAGTATCTATTATGTTTTGCCTCCTGCCGTCTCGTTTTTTGTTCTCTGCTCAGTCCTGGCTGTGTGTGAGGTCCAGTTGTCGCCTGTCGCGCTTGGTGGGTCTGCCTGTCATTGCGGCAGTTGGTTCACGGAAATACTTCCTATCTTCCGCTGCCTTCGCGCGTTTTGCTGCGCTCTCTGCAGTTTCTTCATACATGGTCTGGGCGATGGTGGCCGAGCCACGGGTTTCCAGTATGCGCAAGACCCTGAGCTGCCACACTTGCTCCGCTTGCTGCACCTCGATCATGTCACCTACTTTGACATTATGTGCAGGTTTGACGCGCTGCCCGTTTTGCAGGGCGCGGCCCAGCTCTATGGCATTGGTGGCCAGGCTGCGGGTTTTAAAGAATCTGGCTGCCCATAGCCATTTATCGATACGGGTGGTTTCGCTCATGAAGGTTGTCGCTTTTATTTACCAGTTGTCCGGGCCAATTACCAAGCAGTATGACCCTAAAAAATACGTTCATTCTATTTTGATGCAATTTATGGCAGCTGTCAGTCAAATACAAGGCATTTTCGCCCAATGTTTGTGCATACAACAAAGCCCGTCATTAAGTTGAGCTATGTTGCAGTGCGCATAGACAATAAACTGAACGACCGTACAATTCGGCAAAGTTTTGCATTATTTTAAATACATTCGCTTGCTTGCCAATTTGGTCGGATCAGCTCATGAGCTCTGTTGAAGAACTAAGTGGAAAAAAGCGCGCAATTCTCATTGCCGCAGAGAAATGCTTTGCCGCCCAAAGTTACGAAGGTGTGTCCATACGCGACATTGCCCACGAGGCTGGCGTACCCATCGCCCTGATAGGCTATTACTTTGGCGCAAAGAATGAGTTGTATCACGCCATCTACGAACACCACAGTGGCTATATCGCAGAGCGCCTGAACGGCTTGCGCCATGCACGCACCCATAGCGCCCCCGGCACTACACTGGAAGCAATCATTGCCGCCTTTGTGCTGCCAGTATTAAAACTCAATGAAAAAGCCGAAGGCGCAAATTTTTCCCGCATGGTCATGCGCGGCGTGATTGACCAGCACGAAGCCAGCGACCGCATCACACGAGAATTCTACGACCCCATGGCCCGCGAATTCATCGCTGCCCTGCATGATGCCCTGCCCCATGCCTCTGCTGAAAGTGTTTACTGGAGTTATCAGTTTGCCCTGGGCGCATTACTGCACCATGTGGTCGATATTCGCATAGAACGACTGTCTGATGGTTTATGTCCAGCCCGCCAGGCTGAACTGGCGGCACCGTTCTTGCTGCGCTTTATCACTGATGGCATCAAGGCAGCCACGCGGGTGGGCTGAAGCACTGGCCTGTGTCACAATACAGGCCAAATAGACTCGCATGCACACAAATGGAAGCCATCATCTTCATAGGATTGCAGGCCAGCGGTAAATCTACTTTTTTCAAAGAACACTTTTTCAATAGCCACCTGCGTGTCAGCAATGATTTGCTGAAAACCAAAAACCGCCAGCAACGCCTGCTGGATTTTTGTTTTGACACCAGCATGCCCTTTGTCATTGACAACACCAATCCAACAAGAAAAATCCGGGCCAGCTATCTGGAACAAATCAAGGCCAGGCAATGGCCGGTGATTGCGTATTACTTCAAGACTGATCTCGACAGAGCGCTGGCATGGAATAGCCAGCGGCAAGGCAAAGACCTGGTTCCCAAAGTTGGCATACTGGATACACACAGAAAATTGAAAATCCCTGATGATGATGAGGGTTTTGATCGCTTGTATTACGTCGATTTGATAGATGGTAAATTGACTGCCACTGATTGGAAAAAATGAAGTTTGATGAACTGGAAAAAATCATGCGCGGCTATGAAACAGCGCATGACGATTACGTCCCCACTGGAAGGTATATGATTGCCCGCATTGATGGCCGCGGCTTTACCCGCCTGACCAAAGAAACTTGCGCGTTTGAAGCGCCGTTTGACATCAGGTTTCGCGACCTGATGATGGAAACCTGCAAGCACCTGATGAATTGCGGCTTCAAGGTCATCTACGCCTATAACCAGAGCGACGAAATTTCCTTGCTGTTTGACCTGCATATCAATGCCTTTGGCCGCAAATTAAGAAAATACAATTCCCTGCTGGCAGGTGAAGCCTCAGCCAAATTCAGCCTCATGCTGGGCCAGGTAGCTGCCTTTGATTGCCGCATCTGCCAGTTGCCTAGCCAGAATCTGGTCGTCGATTATTTTCGCTGGCGCAATGAAGATGCCAACAGAAATGCCCTGAACGCGCATTGCTACTGGCAACTCAGGAAAGAGGGCAAGTCACAAAACGAAACCACCAGCTTCATATAAGGCAAGTCACTGGCCGAGAAAGAAGCTTTGCTGCAAAGCAGGGATATCAACTTCAACACCCTGCCACTATGGCAAAAGCGCGGCACTGGCCTGTACATGGTCGACGAAGAAAAAATCGGTTTTAACCCAAAAGAAAATAAAGAAGTTGTCAGTACAAGAAAAGTCTTGAAGACTGACTATGAATTGCCGCAGGGGGACGCATATAGTGAATTCTTGTGGCATCTTATAAGCAGCCAAAGTACTTGATCTTGCATCATCAAATTTATCAGGAAAAAATGACTCAAGAATCCTATCAAGAGCAGATGAACTACTGGCTAGATTTATGGAAAAAAGGGGAACCTGTATTACCTCTTTTGATATCAGTATGTGAAGAAGGTATTGCAAAAACAGGTGAAACAAGTTTTTTCTCGAATGCTCCAATTGAGGTACAGGAGCGCATACTCGAAGATATCCAGCTCTTTCGACAACATGGGTCCAGAGTGTTTTTTATAGTGGGAGGAAACTTCTATCATGACAAAACCAAGGAAATGGAGAAAGTGATAGAGATACTTGAAACGGGCAACTTGATCGATAAAGAAGCCATTAAGGTATTGCCATTACCAAATGCCATAGAGGGCGTTACGTTCATTCATGGTGGAGAACTTTTGCAAGAAATACTGAAATATGATCCCACACTAAGCGATTGCAGTTTTACAGAATTCTCAATACGACGAACTATCCCTCATTATTCTGCAAAGTACATAGCAGAATTTTCTATACTGTTCGAACACTTCGTGCGCAATTACCTAGACGACGAAAAATTTGAACGGAGATTGGTTTCACGATGGGCAGCGAGTTTTGCACTCACAGATGCAATTCAACAAGCAGCACAGCTGGAAAAAATATTTTTCCCTACAATGTCTATCGAGAAACAGAAAATTGGTAACCGACATTACTACGAAGTCAGGTTAAATGATTTCTTTGGGCACTCTACGGTTTTTCTTTGCAAGGAAATTAAACTTGCAAAATTAGAACATTTGAAAATCGATGACGAGAACTGCTCAGGCGAATAACAGATGCCGAATGACCACCACGATACCAGGACACAGCAAATCCCCTTTCAAGCCTATTTGCTGGCCCCCATGTTTGCACCGCTTACCTGGTTGCTTGCTGCTGTGGCGACAAATCTTTATGGCCGCGGACTGAGTCTGGGTGCATTTGCCATGCAGTTCTTGTTCATGCTGTTCTTGCTGTTGGGTTCCTATGCATTGTGCACACCTTTGCTGCATATCTGGGCGGGGCTGGTGCGCAAGCCACAAAAAAACAAATACGCAGGATTTATAGTTGCCGCAATCGCTGCTCTGATACAAGGCATGCTGTATGCGCAGCCCTGGTTTCAGTATGCTCGGCATTCAACGCAAAACCTCGCATATCTGGTATTCATGCTGCTCACCAGCCTCTGCATGTTTGTGAGCCTGAAAAACCTGTTCTCGCCAGCAAATCAAAACAGCTACCCTGTTAGTTTGGCATGGCTGAGCAAACAGCCCAGCGCCTGGGGTTTATTTTCATTATTCAAAGGTGTTTTAGCCCTGTTCATCATTTGTCCGGCAAGCTATTTGAATTCACTGCCACCCCTGAGTTTCAATTTCTCCAGTTTGTTTAACTTTTTATATAAACAGGGGAATTTTGCCGAAGAAGCATTTGCAGCATCTGTGTTTGATATCAATCCAGGACATTTTCTGACCTGGTGTTTTTACAGCACTGTCATACTGGCGGTAGCCGCAATGGCATCTGCACTACAGGCCAAAATACGGGGGAGGATACTTTGTACCGTGCAGCAGGCTGCGTCTGCGGTGCACTTGCGCTGGCAGTTTTCGATACCAGACTGGCGGTGTATGCGGGGCTTGCTTATGGTATTGCTTCATATATTCTGAAACTGAGAACGGAAAAACAGGAATTCACTCAAGCGCCAACTATCCAGCCTTCCAGCACATCAAATTCTGGCAAGCCATAATTCTGATCCCGTCTCTGCCAGGCCCAGGCAGCAAGTAGCATACACAGCACGGCATCAAGCAAATCAGCGCTGCCGTCTGCTATGAGTTCTGTTTTGTAGCTTCCCAAATCCAGCTTGAGTTTCCAGGGTGTCGCTCCCGCTTCCAAAGCGGCGGCGATCAGCTCACGTGCTTGCTGGCGTTCTGGTGTTTGCTTGTTCTTGTCATCGCTTTTATACGACGCTTTGGTGATGCTGCGTGCCACCATGCCGGGGTAAGCTTCGAGGGCGATGCGTTGCGGGTCGCCTTCATACATGCCGGGGATGCTGACACCGGCATCCAGTAAACGCGGAGCACCTGCGTGCAGCATATAGGCGACGGGGGGATTCACCCATTTCATCGAGGGTGAAGAGCCGGCAGGTATATCCGTTGCCCTGTGGGCGAATTTATTACCGACGGCACGGTCATCACAAAAGGCCTTGAATTGTAGGCGTAGTTCTGCGCGCGTTTGTGTTTGCAAGTGGCGCATCAAATCTGGCCAAGTGACTGGCCAGCGCAGATGCTCTACCAGTTCGCGCGGCAGCGAAAATGGTAAATCGAATCCTGCCAGCCAGGGGCCGTCCTGCATGAGCCAGTTATCAAATGCAGTGAAGTCACTCAGTGTTTGCAGGGATTCCAGGCGCAGTACATCGTCTTGCATCTGACCGCTGGCAATCGTAATGCCTTTGCGGCGCGATGGTGCCGAGGTGAAATCCACACCATGCAATTTCATCCGTAATGCCCAAAGGTGACGATGCGCATGAGGCCGCGATAGATCAGATAAGCTGTGCCATACCAGGCCCGCTTGTACCAGGCTTTTTTGTGCACATCTTCGGCAAGGATTTCCGTCCCATCGGCAATACCCAATTCCAGCTCATGTGCGAGGCTGGCGGCAAAGGTTTTGTCGCGGATAACGACATTGGCTTCGTGATTGACGAACAGGCTGAGGCCATCAAAATTGCTGGAGCCTACCGTTGCCCAGTCTTCATCAATGACCGCAACTTTGGCGTGCAATTGCGTCTTGCGGTATTCGACGATGCGCACGCCTGCCGCCAGCAATTTGGGGTAAAAAGATTGAGATACCGCATCTTGCAGAGCGAACTGACCAACGCCTAGCAGTAGCACCACATCTACGCCACGGGTGGCTGCAGACACCAGGGCACGGCGGAATTTTCTGCCGGGTGCAAAGTAAGGCGTCACCAGGATCGCTCGTGATCTTGCCATGCCCAACGCCTGCAGGTAGGCGCGTTGTATGGTGGCGCGGTTACGCAGATTGTCACGCACCACCAGTGCCGCCGCAGTAATTTGCTTGCCGGCGACCTTGGCATCGGCACGCAAGTGCTTCATCAATTCCAGACGGGTACGCAAACCCAGCTTGCCCAGTTTGCGCCATTGTGATTCCACTTCGAGATGGATATAGGCAACAAGGGGGCCGGTGACTGTAACGGCAAAGTCCCAGCGCGGATAAGGCAGGGCAATGCCAGAGCCGTCGTCGGCAATATTGTCATCGATGATATTCAAGCCGCCAACGATGGCAAGCTGCCTGTCAACCACACAGATTTTTCTATGGGTGCGTGCCAGGCCGCGCTTGAACCAGGGATTAAAACAGCGGCAGGCTACTCCCTGTTCATTAAAGTCTTGCGTGAGTACCAGTGCCGCCTGGCGGTCACTGCCTATCCAGTCTATGACCACCCTGACCTGCACGCCACGCGCCACCGCCTGCACCAGCGCCGCCTGCACGGCTTGTGCTGTCTGGTCAGCAGCGAAGATATACGACTCCAGATAGACTTCATGCTGTGCCTGATTGATCGCCTGGATCAGGGCGGGGAAAAACTGTGCGCCACTGTGCAGGAGCTCAACGTCATTCCCTTCTATGAAATGCAGTTTGCTCATGGGCTTTTAGTCTGTCCCAGCAACTCCAGGCTGGCCGTGATGGGTACATGATCAGACAAAGTCGACCAGGGTGCCCCTTTCATGACTTGCGCCTCTTCTACCCTGAAGCCACGCAGATACACACGGTCCAGACATAACCAGGGCAGGCCTGCAGGGAAAGTACGGGCATGGCGACCGTTTTTTTTGCTCAACATGCTACGCATGTTCTTCAGTGAAAAGCGGGATGCAGTATGCTGGGCATCGATATCAAAGGCTTCAATCACCCCCAGCTCCTGATACAGGGTCTGGCTCAGACGCTGGCTCCAGTCATTGAAGTCACCTGCGATCACCAGCGGAGCATCGGCTGGAAGGTCTCGCTTGATGGTATGTATCAGCGTCTGTATCTGGCGGCGTCGGCTGGCGGCAAACAAGCCGAGGTGGATGACAAAGCAATGTACCTGAACCTGATCCACCAGCACGATGGCATGCAGTATGCCGCGCTGCTCATAGGCGTGGTCAGAGACATCGTGATTGACAAACGAGGCAATCGGATAACGGCTCAGCAAGGCATTACCATGATGGCCATGTTCATACACAGCATTCATGCCATACACGGCTTCATGGGATTGCCCGGCCAGAAAATCATGCTGGCTCTCTTGCGGCCATAGTGTGTGGTTTTCTGCATGCAGGTCATGTTGCCCCTGCACTTCCTGCAAAAAAACCAGGTCTGCATCAAGCAAGTCTATCGCTTCCTTGATGCCATGGATGCGTGCCTTGCGGCCAAATGCACTGACGCCCTTGTGAATATTGTAGGTGGCAATGCGCAGCTTCATGGTGCTTCCCTTTAGCTTGTTAAACCTTCATCAGCTTCGGTAGTTGCAATATGGCTTCGGCATTCGATGCGGAAAAACACTTGTCCGCTGCCTCCTGCCAGGGCAACCATAGATATTGCAAGTGTTCTCGCGGGGCCAGCCTGACCACAACATCAGGGCTGACACACAGGCCAAACACATGCTCGGTATTTTTTGTCACGCCCGGAGCATAGCGATGACGCCATACCGGGTAGATCTCATATATATTGGTCAAACCCCAATCCTGCAAGTCATGTTGCAGGGCATCTATGCCGGTTTCTTCTGCCACTTCCCGGATGGCGGTGCTTTGCCAGGCTTCGTCGATGGCATCTTTCGACCCTGTGACAGATTGCCAGAACCCTGGCTTGTCAACACGCTCCAGCAAGAGTACATCGAGTGCAGCGGTGTAAATAACTACCAGTACAGATTCAGGGATTTTATACGTTGACATGCCAGGCCGAACAGGTGATCCGGAGTTTTCAAAACCACCATTCTAACCCCTTTGACGCATCCATATTTGATACAGCAAAGTAAAACGGCATTCCTTGAGCAATAAGCTCAAAAGAATGCCGTCAATGAGCGTCACCACAACATGGCAACGGTGGCCGGAAGTATATTTTCCTGATTGCCCGGTATGGCTTATTTCTTCTCGAAGTAAGTTCCTACGCAGACCATGCTGTCCCCGGCTCCACGTTCGCAATAAGAGCGTTTCAGTTCATAGCTTTGTGTCGCTGGATTATTGAACTTATAGGGACCATACCAGCCCTTGGACGAGGTTTTCACCAGGTCTATCATGCCTTTGATGAAGGCATTGCCATCCACATCTTTCATGCTCATGAGGTTTTTGCCGACCATTTTTGCATTCGCCCCCTGTGCCAGGCAATTGCCTTCAAAGTCATACACGAAGACATATAAGTCTTTTTCCTTGAATGCACCATCGGGATGATCAGTGAAGACTTTGTAGGCTTTTTCTGCACCAGCTGATTTGACCAGGGCAACTGCTTTTTTGACCATGTCCTGCGCCTCGGCTTCAGTTCCATGCTCACCTGCTGCTTGTGCGAACGGTGCACATACAAGCATACCGATTATTGCTGGCAATAGTTTTGCTGAAAAACATCCCATCTTAATCCCTTTATAAGTAAATACTTACCATCGGTGCAAGTACCACAATGTGGTCTACTTGTTTCTTTATAGCAGCTTTTTTTGGCTATGCTGTTAAAGGAAACAAGAGTTTACATTGAAGGATTTTTATTGCATCGCCATAGATCCACAACAAAGAAAAGCAAATTAATCGGCTCGCTGCCAGCACACTAGTCAACTTTTAATAATGCATGCGATGCAGCAAAATGCAAAAAAGGCCTGCAAAGCAGGCCTTTCAGGTCAGGCAAATAAAAACGCCAATGCAGACTTATTTCTTCACAGGCACTGCAGGAGGCAGTTCTTTTTCCTGCAACTGTCTGACTTGCGGCACCAGTTTGTTGTGCGCATCCAGGAAGGCAGCAACGATGACCTTGGCTTCATTGGTATTGCTCCAGCCCGCGCCAAAGCCACCACCGGCAGCACCAAAGCTTAAACCACCCATGCCCAGGTCAGTGGTCTTGGCAGACCCGGTGGCAGCAGCCAGTTGCTCGGTAGTTTCATTGTCAGTCAATAACAAAACCACTTGTGCTTCCTTGAAACTGACTTTCTCGGCGTAGCCAGTAAAATTCCTGAGGATAGGGATCATGCCCATGATGGCACCAATACCGCCGCCAGCCTTGCTTTCAGAAAAAGTCAGGCTGGGGGTAATCGTGTATTGCGCTTCATAGCCTTTGCCCTTGGACACCGTAGAATTTTTACGGATGATGCCCTGGTCCTTGAGCTCCTGCTCCTGTATCACGGCCTTCAAACCAGACGAACGATCCACCACGCGGAAGCAACCGCTTTGTTGTGCCAGCAATCGTATCAAAGGCACGGGTGAAGACGGCAGGTTGTACTGACTGCTCAGGGTATAACCATTCGGGTTCTCGACCAGTGACAGGGTCGCCACCGGCGCATCGCATTTCACCAGAGTCTTGCTGGCGCCCTTGGCACCAGCAGGACCGGCAGCGCCTGTCACTTCAGAAGAACCTTCGCCCAGCTCGGTTTTCTTTTCTCCACAAGCGGCGAGTAACAAACTGCTGCTCAACAATAAAAATAAGGCTGTCTTGTTATTCACTTGCATACTCTTTTCATTGTTTTCAGTTTCATTCGTACATCCGCTTTAGAGATCAAGGATTACGCGAGTTTTGGCTCTGCTGCACGCAAACGGATGTGCAGTTCACGCAACTGCTTTTCGTCGACTTCAGACGGTGCTTGTGTCAACAGACATTGGGCACGCTGGGTTTTCGGGAAAGCGATGACGTCACGGATGGATTCTGCACCGGTCATCATGGTGACGATACGGTCCAGACCGAAAGCCAGACCACCGTGTGGAGGCGCGCCGTATTGCAGGGCATCCAGCAAGAAGCCGAACTTCAGTTGTGCTTCTGCATCATCGATCTTCAAGGCACGGAATACTTTGCTTTGTACATCAGCACGGTGGATACGGACAGAACCACCACCGAGTTCCCAACCATTCAGGACCATGTCGTAGGCCTTGGCGATACACTTGCCTGGGTCAGTTTCCATCAAATCTTCGTGGCCGTCTTTTGGTGCCGTGAATGGATGGTGAGTCGCTGTCCAGCGGTCGTTTTCTTCATCATGTTCAAACATAGGGAAGTCGATGACCCACAATGGTTTCCATACGTCTTCAAACAGGCCATTGGCTTTGCCGAATTCGCTATGGCCGATTTTCACGCGCAATGCGCCGATGGCGTCGTTGACGACTTTGGCTTTGTCGGCACCGAAGAAAATCAGGTCGCCATCTTGTGCGCCTGTGCGTTCCAGAACTTGCGCCAGGGCAGCGTCGTGGATGTTCTTGACGATAGGAGATTGCAGACCATCACGGCCTTGTGCTTTTTCATTGACCTTGATGTAAGCCAGGCCCTTGGCGCCGTAGATACCGACGAATTGGGTGTATGCATCAATTTCAGAACGTGGCATGTTGGCGCCACCTGGTACACGCAAGCCAACGACACGGCCATTGGCCATATTGGCAGCACCGGCGAATACTTTGAAGTCAACATCTTTCATCACGTCTGTCAATTCTGTGAATTGCAGTTTGACGCGCATGTCTGGTTTGTCGGAACCATACAGGCCCATGGCTTCTGCGAAGTCCATGACCGGGAAAGGATTTGGCAGGTCAATGTCCAGCGTGTTCTTGAATACCAAACGGATCATGCCTTCAAACATGTCGCGAATCTCTTGCTCGTTCATGAAAGAAGTTTCGCAATCGATCTGGGTAAATTCTGGCTGGCGGTCAGCGCGCAAGTCTTCATCGCGGAAGCACTTGGTGATCTGGTAGTAACGGTCAAAGTTAGCCACCATCAGCAATTGTTTGAACAATTGCGGGGATTGTGGCAAGGCAAAGAAGTTACCGGCGTTGACACGGGATGGTACCAGGTAGTCGCGAGCGCCTTCAGGCGTGGACTTGGTCAGCATCGGTGTTTCGATATCGATAAAGCCGTTTGCATCGAGGAACTTGCGCACTTCCATCGCTACCTTGTAACGCAGGCGCAGGTTGTTTTGCATTTGCGGACGACGCAGGTCCAGCACGCGGTGGGTCAGGCGTGTGGTTTCAGACAGGTTGTCATCATCGAGCTGGAATGGAGGCGTAACGGAAGGATTCAAGACTTCCACTTCATGCGCCAGCACTTCGATCTTGCCGGATTTCAGATTGCTGTTGCCAGTACCTTCTGGACGGCTACGTACCAGGCCAGTAATGCGCAGGCAGAATTCATTACGTACAGATTCTGCAGCCTTGAACACATCAGCACGGTCAGGATCGCAAACTACCTGCACCAGACCTTCGCGGTCGCGCAAGTCGATGAAGATCACGCCGCCGTGATCGCGACGACGGTGCACCCAGCCACACAGGCTGACGGTTTGGCCGAGTAATTCCTCAGTAGTGAGGCCGCAGTATTGGGTACGCATGGACATATTTCTTACCTGTCTGTATTCAAAATTAAAAATGATTTGATGCAGTGGATAACCACATCATTTATTTGGTGGGGAGATGCTCGGGAGCCACCACGCCCATGGAAACAATATACTTGAGTGCGGCATCGACACTCATGTCCAGTTCTATGGCTTGATCCTTGGGCAACATCAGGAAAAAGCCGGAAGTCGGATTTGGCGTAGTCGGCACATACACGCTGACAAATTCGCCTTTAAGGTGATTAACCACATCACCACCTGGTACGCCCGTCAGGAAACCTATGGTCCAGCAATCACGGCGCGGATATTCAATCAGCACGGCTTTGCGGAAGGCATTGCCGGACGATGAGAACAGGGTATCGGATACCTGCTTCACGCTGGAATAGATGGAACTGACGATAGGAATGCGCTGCAGCAGGCCTTCCCATGCCCTGATGACGTAATTACCAATAAAGTTTTGTGCCAGCAAGCCTGTCACAAAGACGATGAGCAAAGTCAAAATCGTGCCTATGCCCAGCACCTTGAAACCGACCAGTTTTTCTGGGCGCCATTCCACTGGCAACAATAACAGGGACTGGTCCATGGTACTGATAATGGCGTGCAGCACCCATAGCGTGATCGCCAGAGGTACTAAAATCAGCAAGCCAGTAATAAAGTATTTACGCATGGTAATCGTCTGCTTTGTGAATGAAACGGCAATAATAAGGGATAAAAGACAAATCAGGCAGCCTTGCCAGCATCGCTGGCAGGGGCAGACGCACTGGATTCAGCCGCTGGTGCCGCCGGAGCTGGCGTGGCCGGTGTTGCCGCCGCTTCAGTAGCCGGTGCAGCAGCACCGGAGCCACCATTGCCGCCACGGAAGTCAGTCACATACCAGCCTGAACCCTTGAGCTGGAAGCCGGCAGCAGTTACCTGCTTGCGGAAGGAAGACTTGCCGCAGGTCGGACAGACACTGAGCGGCTCGTCAGAAATCTTTTGCAATACATCCTTGGCAAACCCGCATTCTTCACAGCGGTAAGCATAAATCGGCATGGCGTAGCCCTAAAAAAACTGATAAAACCCTGAATTATAAAGGTTTTTGATCAGAATTTGCGCATTGCGTCATGCCAGACTTAAACAAGCGCCTTCTTGCGGATGAATTGCGGCAGTAAAGAACCCAATACCATGCCTGCCAGGCTCATGAGCACGCCCACCAGTTGCGGCGGCCACAATCCTTCTGGCGCCACAATTTCCATGCTCACCCAGGATGTAATACCAAGAATGATGGAAGCCAGGCCGCCTTGGGTAGTGGCACGTTTCCAGTACAAACCAAAAGCGAGGGGGACAAAGGCCGCGACCAAAGTGACCTTGTATGCATTTTCTACCATCTTATAGATGCTGGAAGCCGTATTCATGGCAAAAATAGTAATAATTGCCGTAAACACCAGCACCACCGCACGCATCATGAACAGGAATTGCTTGTCACTTTGCTTGGGGAAAAAGGGTTTCAGGATGTTTTCTGAGAAGGTCACGGAAGGTGCCAGCAGAGTAGCACTAGCGCAGCTCTTGATCGCCGACAGCAGGGCACCAAAGAACATGACCTGGGCCAGCATGGGCACCTTGGTCATGATCAAGGTAGGCAAAATCAGTTGCGAGTCTTTGTCGATCAGGCTTTCTACCATCTTGGGGTCAATCAGCGTGGCCGAATACGCCAGGAACATGGGGATGAAGGCAAAGCAAAAATACAAGACACCACCAAGCACCGATGCATTACCGGCAATTTTTTCATTCTTGGATGAAGCCACGCGCTGGAATACGTCCTGTTGCGGTATCGAGCCCAGCATCATGGTGATCCAGGCGGCAAAGAACCACAGCGACTCCTTGGCCGTAGGTTGGGGCCAGAATTCCAGCTTGCCTGCATTTGCTGCATGCTCAATAACGACTTTGGCACCGCCAACCATGCCAGATACTTCCCAACCTATATATAACATGCCGACCACGATGATGATCATTTGCAAAAAGTCAGTGATCGCCACCGACCACATGCCGCCCATCAGGGTATAGATGAGCACGCTGCCGGCACCGATGATCATGCCCCACTCATTAGTAATATAACCGCCAGATACCACGCTGAACACCAGGCCCAGGGCCTTGATCTGGGCAGCCACCCAGCCCAGGTAAGACACCACGATACACAGGGTTACCAGCACTTCGGCGGTACGGCCAAATTTATTGCGGTAGTAATCACCTATGGTCAGCAAATTCATGCGGTACAGCGGGCGCGCGAAGAACAAACCAACAAAGATCAGGCACAGAGAAGAGCCAAAAGGATCAGCCACCACACCTCGCAAGCCCTCCTTGACGAAGGTCGATGAAATTCCCAGCACCGTTTCCGAGCCAAACCAGGTGGCGAATACGGTGGCGGTCACCACATACATGGGCAAGGAACGGCCAGCGACTGCATAGTCCTTGGAGTTATTGACATAACGGGCGGCATACAAACCGATGCCAACAGAGATGACCCAGTACAGGATGACAAACCAGATGAGTGTATTCATGGGGAGAAACGTGCAATAATGTCAATAAAAACCCGCTTTTTTTTTTCTGCGGGCATTATAGACGTAATAATAGACGCAAATTACACGAAGTTTGATGGGGGACAAGTCGCTTCTGTGAAGTTTTGCGCTTATTTGCTTAAAAAACACGCGAATTTGGCTTATGTATCGAAATGTACTGATAAATGGGGAAATCGCTACAGAAGCAAGCAAAATAAGTCAGGAAAATTCATTTCCAAAGAGAAATTTTAAGGGAAATTAAATAGTTGTTACACTGGCAATAATTTGAAACACTTTGAAACATGGATTTCTTGATCGCTGTTTATTCATATAGAATCTTTCACAACTTGCAAAGCTTGCAGGTTTAATATCAATCAACAATGATCACTGTTATCCACCTTGCAGGGCAGCTCCAGGCCCATGCAATACATCTACGATAGGAACATCCATGGAACTGGCAAGCACCCACCAAGGTTACGGACCAGCGCGTGAGCGTTTTATCAGCAAGACCTTTAATCATCTCGGCGGCGCAATTCTGGCGTTCACTGCGATTGAAGTCATTTTATTCAAATCCGGCATTGCCGATGTCATGGCACAAGCCATGCGCCACCTGCCATGGTTCCTGATCCTTGGTGCATTCATGCTGATAGGCTGGCTGGCATCGCGTGCCGCACACACGGTAGAAAGCCTGCCCCTGCAATATGCGGCGCTGGGCGCTTACATCGTGGCTGAGGCGATTATCTTTATCCCCATCCTGTCCATCGCTAACAAGGTAGCACCTGGTGCCATTGCCAATGCTGGCCTTGTCACCATACTGGCAACTGTAGGCCTGGTCGGTATTGCCTATGTGTCACGCAAGGATTTCTCTTTCCTTGGCAGTGTCTTGAAATGGGCAGGCCTGGTGGCCCTGGTCCTGATCGCCTGCGGCATGATCTTTGGTTTCCAGCTTGGTCTGTTCTTTTGCGTAGGCATGGTCGCCTTTGCCGGTGCAGCGATCCTGTATGACGCTTCAAACGTCATACACCACTATCCTGAAGACCGCTATGTCGGCGCTGCGCTGGAGCTGTTTGCTTCTGTTGCCCTGATGTTCTGGTATGTACTGCGCATTGTCATGAGCCTGCGTGACTAAGCTGGAATCAAGTAATTAAGTAGTGTAGTTTCATCCACTCCAGCCTGCATCCCTGCGGGCTGGAATGCAGGTCCCCTTCCCTTGCCTGTTTACTTCCCGCCTTTATTTGCGCCCGCCAGACCCGCTGCCTGCAGGTCTTTGCTCTTGTTCCTGAAATCTGTGGTCAACATGGCCTGGTCCAACAGGTAACTGGCTTTGATCAGCAAATCCACCGCACCAAGATAGAACTGTGGATTGATCTTGTCTGCCGTATCGGTAGGCTGGTGGTAGTCGGCATGGTCTTCGACACCAAAATAGATATGCGGCACTCCTGCCAGGAAGAAAGGCAGGTGATCTGACTGTTTTGTCCAGTCATCCTGGCCCTGTTCTGGCCTGTCGTGACCGAATTTGAGTTTCACGCCTTGCGTACCATCGAGGCTGGCCAGCAAATTTTTGAGTGCGGGTGTATGGTAGGCTCCGCTGGCATACAGCTCGCCCTTGTCACCACGGGCTATCATGTCAAAATTCATGTTCATGCCTATGCGTGCCATATCCATGACAGGCTTGGCCGCAAAAGCACGTGAACCACTTAGCCCCATCTCTTCCGCATCAAACAGGATGACCATGAGGTCATGCTGAGACGGATTTTCTTTCATGGCAGCAGCAATCGCCAGCACCGCAGCCACGCCAGAGGCATTATCGTCGGCACCGTGGTAAATCTTGCCGCCTTTCTCACCAAGATGATCATAATGCGCCGTAATCGCCAGCACAGGCGCGCTCGCATGCCCACTCATACTGCCGGGGCTGCAGGCAATGATATTTTTGCCTATGCGGCTGCTACCCTGGCGGGTCTGGAATTCAAACTCATGCACAAAATCATCCTTGCATGGTGTCAGCCCCAATTGCTGCAGGCGGCTGATGATGTACTCACGCGCCAGTGCGCTGCCCTTGCTGTCTGTCGCACGGCCCGCCATTTCTTCGCTGGCGAGTTTATTGACGTCGATCATGGCCTGCGCAGTCAGAGCTGCGGATTCAGCTGCCTGCACAGGCCAATGTGCGAGGCCGATGGCAAATACTGGCAACAGGCTGGGCAACAAACTTCTAAGCGCTTGACGAATTTTTGACATGGATCATTAACCTGAGGTGTGATGAGTGTGGCATTGGCGAATGCTGGGTCGTTACAGCTAAATATTTTACTAAGACAAGCGGACATCAATATAAGTTCTACTTACATAAAACACCATGAACCTATGGCATTCATGTTCCAAAATCGCACCAAACATGGTTGCAAGCTTGCAATTACTGGCATTACATGGCATAAACCCCCACCTGAGCTTATCGCGACAAAGTTTTTAACAATCTCCTGATATCATTTTATAGCCAGCTTACGAAGCACAAGATTTATTCATCGATGTCTAACCTCACAAAACTTGTTGTCAACACAGATGCAGAATTTGAAGCCCTGGCGGCTTCATGGCGACTGCTGGAAACACAAGTGCCTCAGTTGTTGCCTTTTCAGACTTATGACTGGAACCACGCATGGTGGCAGGTTTTTTCGGATTCATCCTGGTATCACAAAGACGAGCTGGCGATCTGTACCCTGCATGAGCAAGGGCAACTGGTTGCGGTAATGCCGCTGACAAATACCCATGTTGGCCTGCATAGCCTGTTCATCTACCGCTATGTACGCCCTTTTGGTTCAGACCCCAATCTGACCGAGATACGTGTGCCGCTGGCCTTACCCACTTACACTGAAACCATCTTACAGCAATGGGAAGACCTGTCACGCCAGGAAACCTTTGGCCTGACCGAGTTCCAGGTCATTCACACCAGGCAACATGCGACGCATTTTTTGGCCAGCAATGCGGCAGTGCATCCGCTGGAAGCGCGGGATATTCCCAACTACATCCTGCATCTGGACGAGAACTGGGTAAGTTTTAAATCCGGGCTCAAACGCAATATCAAGGAATCCCTGCGTCACTGCTATAACTCCCTGGCGCGTGACAACCTGAGCCTGAAGCTGCAAGTCTGGCAAGGCAGCGAAGAAATCAAGCCCAGGCTGCAAGAATTTTATGCCCTGCATGCGGCACGCGCAGGTGCCACCAATACGGTGGAACACCCCGACTATTTTGCTGCCCCCAGACACCGCGCCTTCATGGACGCACTGCTGAACAATGATTTTGGCCAGCGCATGCGCCTGTTCAGCCTGGAACTCGATGGCCGCGTGGTTGCCATGCGCCTGGCATTTGCCATGGGTGAAGAACTGTATCTCTACTATTCAGGCTATGACCTGAAGTTTGCCCGCTACAGCGTCATGACGACTTTGCTGGCAGAAATCATACAATGGTCATTCGCGCAGGACTTCAAGCGCGTCAATTTGTCGGTGGGTGAAGATGTATCGAAAACCCGCTGGGGACCAGCCGTCACGAAATATGTTGAATATCAGTGTGTAAAAAACCAGGCCTGGCGCAGGGCACTGGGCAGCACCATCCTGAAGATGCGCAAATCACGCAGGACAAAAGCCTGATCCCCCTCTTACATCACCAGATAAAAAACGGCTACACTTGCCTGTGTCGGCATACCCTGCCATCTGTATTTGCATAGGCTAAGGAAAACTCTTGCGCTTCATCCACACCTCAGACTGGCACCTGGGCCAAACCCTGCACAGCGCCGAACGCGGCCTGGAACACCAGCACTTCCTCGACTGGCTCATCACTGCGCTGGAACAGCA
The DNA here is from genome assembly GCF_009937975.1 of Undibacterium sp. YM2. NCBI lineage: Bacteria > Pseudomonadati > Pseudomonadota > Betaproteobacteria > Burkholderiales > Oxalobacteraceae > Undibacterium > Undibacterium sp. YM2. The sequence goes on along the minus strand of NZ_AP018441.1, from coordinate 741,625 downwards.
ACAGGCAGATGCTTTGCTGATCGCCGGTGATGTGTTCGACAATGCCAACCCGTCTGCAAGTTCACAAAAACAGTTTTACCGCTTCTTGCAGCAAGCCAAGGCACGCCTGCCCAAACTGGATATCGTCATCATTGCAGGCAACCATGACTCACCCGGCAGGCTGGAAGCACCCGGCCCGCTATTGGATGGCATGGACATCAGCGTCATAGGCATGGTGCCACGCCTGAGTGATGGCAGCATCGATGTAGCCGCCATGGTCTTGCCATTACGGCAGAATGATGAAATTGTCGCCTGGTGCCTGGCAGTGCCCTTCCTACGGCCTGGCGACGTACCACGGGTAGAAAATGCCAGTGATCCTTACATGGCGGGCATCGCACAGCTATACAGGAATGTGGCGGCGCATGCACTCAGCCTGCGCCAGCCTGGCCAGGCCATCATCGCCATGGGGCATTGCCACATGGCAGGTGGCGAAATGTCAGAAGACTCTGAACGCCGCATTGTCATCGGTGGTACCGAGGCTTTGTCGGCCAGCATGTTTGACGATGACATCACTTATGCGGCACTGGGTCATTTGCATCTGGCGCAAAGAGTCGGCAAGCAAGAACACCTGCGCTATTGCGGCAGCCCCCTGCCCCTGTCATTTTCTGAAGTAGATTACCAGCACCAGGTTTTGTGTGTGGATATTGAGGGTGACAAACTCACGCAGGTGACACCGCTGCACGTACCCAGGACTGTTCAACTCTTGCGCATCCCCAAACAGGCCGCACCCCTGCCTGCTGTGCTGGATGCACTCGATGGCCTTGATCTCGCCAGTATCACTGATGCGAGCAAAGGCAGGCAATATGATCCCTATCTGGAAGTCAGGGTCAAGCTCGAAGCACCAGAACCCGGCCTGCGTGCCCGCATAGAAAGCTATATCGAGGGCAAGCCCTTGCGCTTGCTGAAGATAGATACACATTACCCAGGCAAGGCACAGGATGAGACTAGCGATGAACAGGCAACGCAGGATACGCTGGACCGCTTGCAGCCAGAAGATATCTTCCGCCGCCTGTATCAAGGCAAATACCAGCAAGATGCACCTGGCGACATGCTGCAGGCTTTTGGCGAACTCTTGCATGGTGAGGACACGCAATGAAGATACTCGCCATACGCGGTAAAAACCTGGCCTCTCTCGCTGGTGAATTTGCGGTCGATTTTACGCAAGAACCCTTGCAGTCTGCTGGCCTGTTTGCCATCAGCGGCCCCACCGGGGCAGGCAAAAGTACCTTGCTGGATGCGCTGTGCATGGCCCTGTATGAAAACACGCCAAGACTGATCAAGGCAGGCACGACAAAATTACCCGATGGTGCAGATGCGGTGACCCAGCAAGATACCGGCAACCTGTTAAGACGCGGTACTGGAGAAGGCTATGCCGAAGTGGATTTCGTCGGCACCGATGGCAATGCCTATCGCTCACGCTGGAGCGTGCGCCGCTCGCGCAAGAAAGCTACCGGCATCTTGCAGCCCACAACCATGTCGCTGCTCCAGTTACCGCAATTGCAACCCATAGGTGGCAAGAAAACCGAGGTCAAGGAAGAAATCATCAAGCGTCTTGGTCTTAAATTTGAACAATTCACCCGCGCCGTTTTGCTGGCGCAAAACGAATTTTCCAGCTTTTTAAAAGCCGATGACAATGACCGTGGCGAACTGCTGGAAACCCTGACCGGCAGCGACATTTATGGCAAAATTTCACAACGCGCCTTTGCCCGCGCCAAGCTTGAACGCGAAGCGCTGGAACGCTTTCATGTGCGCCTGGCAGACAACAAACCACTGAGCGCGGAAGAACGCACACAACTTGAGACCGATCTGGGCATCAGCAAAGTCCGGTTGGAACAACTGGACGCCCAACTAGCCGAGCTGCAAACACATCTGCGCTGGCACGCCGATGACGGCAAGTTGCTACAGGGCGAACAGCAGGCACAACAGCAATTGCAAATTCATGAACAGGAAAAGACAGCAGCCGCAGCAAGAGCCGCTTATCTGCAACAAGTAGAAAGCATGCAAACCGCGCGCCCGCTACTGACAGAACTCGACCGCCTGCAACAAGCAATCAACCAAGGCCAGGCAGAAATCGCTACAGCGCATAACAACATACAGACAAGCACACTCAGCGCGCAAGAAAGACATCTGGCCCTGACGCAAGCGCAGCAAACATTGCAGCAAGCAGAACTTGCGCTGCAAGAGGCAGCGCCTTTGCTGGATGCCGCCAAGGCACTCGACAGTAGCCTGAATATCTTGCGCAGTAACTGGTTGGCTGCACAACAAACAAAAGTGCAGGCAGAACAGGCGCTGACAACTGCAAGGCAACGACACAAGAGCAAACAGGCGGACCTGGCACAACTGCAAAAAAAACAGCAAGACCTGCAAATATGGCTGACCCAACACGCTGGCTTGCAAAGCCTTGCCGATAACTGGACAGCATGGGAATTATTATTGAAGCAGGCAGCAACTGCCAAAAAAGATGCGAACTACCAGCAACAGAACATACTTGATCTGCAAAAACAAAAAGACAAGCAAGAACAATTATTGGCAGAACGCATTCTGCAACTCCAGGCAAGCGAACAAAGCTGGATAACTACTGAAAAATTACGCAAGCAAGCAGCAGCAAAACTGGCGCAGTTCGACTTGCCCGGCATGCAGGCACAAAGACTGGCACTTGATCAAAGGCGCGAACTGTTAAGTAACGCTATTGATTTATACAAGCAAATGCATGAACACGCACAACGCAAACAGGCTTTGGATACTCAGCAGCAAGTCAGTCATTCAGGCATGCTGGTTACAGATAAAACCATCACCCAGATCCAGACTCAATTACCCAGCCTGATTGCTGCAAAAGAGCAGGCACAAAAAAGCCTGCTACTGACCCAGGCCGCCTGCAACGCCAATGTAGAAAGCCTGCGTGATGCTCTGCAAGATGAGCAAGCCTGCCCGGTCTGCGGCGCGACTGAACATCCCTATAAAACCGGCAACCAGCAATTGCATGCCTTGCTGGTGCAACTGGAGAATGAACTCAAACATTGCCAGCAAGTTGAGCAAGACCAGCGCCAGTTACTGGCAACCGCAACGGCTGAACACAGACAATATCAACAACAGCAAAAGCAATTGCAGCAAGAACTGGCGGTATTGCAGCAACAGGAGCAAATCGCAGCAAGCAGTTGGCAAGCGCATGGCATCGCCACTGAATTGCAAAATGCGAAAATCGATAATGAGCAAACCAGCACCTGGTTAAGCCAGCAACAAACTGACTTGCAAGAACAAGTTCAGCAATTGCTTAAGACCGAGCAAGCCTTTCAGCAGGCAACAAAGATCAGGGATGAGGCATTTGCCAATACAGAAAAAATACGGCGCACCCTGCAAGAACATAGAGACAGCCACACAGCGCTAGCCCATGCTCTTGAAAAATTCAGCACTGCACTGGCACAAGCAACAGAAAAAGAACAAGATGCCAGTCAAAGACTGGACGATGCCCTGGCCCAATTGGCAGCAGCATTTGTCGCCCAATCAGACGAAGGTAACAGTTGGCAAGACAACTGGCATGCATCGCCATTGGAATTCCAGAGCCAGTGTGCAATCCATGTACAGCAATGGCAGAGCCATCAACTTGCATCCAGCCAGAGTACTGAACAACTGGCAAAGCTGCAACTGGAAATCGACAAACTGCAAACACAATCCCAGCAACTGGAAGAGCAATTTTCCAGCGACAACAAACGCTACCTGGATGCAGATACTGAATTAAAACAGCAGCAGGCCAGACGACAGGAATTATTTCAGGGGCGCGCCGTCAGCGAGACAGAAGCGCAATTCACGCTGAGCATCAATCAGGCAAAAGCAGTACTGCAAACCCAACTGCAAGCGCATGATGAGCTACGCCAGCAACTGGCTCGCCTGCATGAAGCACAAGAACAAATCAATAAGCGCATCGCCCAGCAAAGCCAGGAACTGCACGTCGCAACTGAAAAACTGCAGGAGTGGATAACTCAGCAGCAAGCCACGATAGAAAACCTGGACGAGGCACACTTGCGTGAATTGCTGGCACATCCACATGCGTGGATTGATGCAGAACGCCAGGCCATGCAAGCCATTAGCAATGCAGTCCAGCAAGCAGCAACCGTACTGCGCGAACGCAGCCAGCAAAGGCAACAGCACTTGCTACAACGTCCTGCACCACTCAGTTTTACTGAGGCAGAACCCTTGCATGATGAGACTGAACAAGAACGTGAGACTGCGCCAACTGAAATAGGCGAGAGCGAACATCTGCAATCTGTGTTCAGCAATATCAGTGTGAAACGCCAACAGGCACAGCAGGAATACAGTCGTCATCAGCTCGCCATGGCGCAGGATGAGGCACGCCACCAGCAAGCCAGGAGCCTGATCGCCACCATGCAGGAGCAAGAAAGCCAAACCCGCCTGTGGGCACAATTGAATGAATTAATAGGCGCAGCAGACGGTAAAAAGTTCCGCAACTATGCCCAGCAAATAACGCTCGATGTCTTGCTCGCCTATGCCAACCAGCACCTGTACCAGCTCTCACGTCGCTACCGCCTGCAACGCTTGGCAGACACCCTGGCCTTGATGGTCATCGACCAGGACATGGGCGATGAACAGCGCTCTGTACATTCACTGTCTGGCGGCGAATCTTTCCTGGTATCGCTGGCCCTGGCGCTGGGCCTCGCATCATTATCAAGCAACCGCATCAAGGTCGAATCCCTGTTCATCGACGAAGGCTTCGGCAGCCTCGATGCAGATACCCTGCGCATCGCCATGGATGCACTCGACAGCCTGCAAGCACAAGGCCGCAAGGTCGGTGTGATCTCGCATGTGCAGGAAATGACGGAGAGAATATCGACAAGGATACAGGTGCAAAGGGTATCAGGTGGAAGCAGCTTGGTACAGGTTGCCTGAGTCGGACTACTATCCCAATTAAATATCAACTGCTAAAGAAGGAACTTATGATAGACGCACTCATCGCAGGACGCATTTACGGCCAGGTTGAAGAACGCTCAGGACAAAATGGTTCTGTCTATGTCACCTGCAAGGTACGTGCCGCAACAGATGACGGTGACTTCATCATCTGCAATGTCATCGCCTTTAACGATGCAACGCGTAATACCTTGCTGGGCCTGGGCGATGGTGACAGCCTGTCATTGTCGGGAGCGCTGACACCGAAGGTGTGGACAGACAAACAGGGCAAGGCCAGGCCGGCGCTGGATTTGATTGCGCATGCTGTGATCACGGCGCATTTGAATACAGCTGAATAATCGTTGCCACGCAATAAGGTGCACACGGCGCGCACCCTGCTGTTATTTCCGCGATGTATACAATGTACCGCTTACTTGATCAACACCAGCAAACGATTATTGGCAGGCATGGCAACGTCATCCAACAAGCGCATCCCGTGTTGCTCCGCCAGTGCTGTGATCTTTTCTATGTCGCGTATGCCCATGTGCGCTGCCTGCTGCTTGAGTGATGCATCAAATTGCTGGTTACTGACGCTGGTGAACTGGCCTGCGTAATTGAAGGGGCCATAAATACAAAAACGTCCTTCATTCACAAGCAAGGTCGCTACACCCGCAAACATCCACTCGACTTCTTCCCATGCCATGATGTGGCAGGTATTAGCGGTAAAGACAGCATCAAACTGTTTTTGCGGCCAGGGGCTTTTTCCTATATTCAGTTCCAGCGGTGGCAGCACATTTGGCAGCGCTGCCTCGTCCAGCCAAGCCAGTATGCCGGGATGATATTCCGCCCTGTCACTGGTTTGCCATTGCAGGTGCGCTAATTGCCGCGCGAACGTCACAGCATGCTGGCCTGTGCCACTGCCGATTTCCAGCAGGCTGTGACTTCGGGTCAGCAAGGGAGTGATGGCTTGCAATATGGGGCCACTGTTTCTTTCACAGGCAGCGGAATAGGGTTTGTTCATGGGTAAGCTTTCTTGACAGACATGGGTCTTTCATCGTGGCGCTACTCTACGCGGAAACTGGTCACTCCACAATCTGCTGATTTTGTCATGCGCTTGTTGCAAGTTTAGTGCGATACTTACAAAATCTGCAATCTGTGCAATTCCCAATGACAGGATTATCCATGCAAAAGAAATTGATCATGCTCGCCGCCTTGCTGCCACAACTTGCACTGGCACAAAATCCTGCAAATTCAAAAATCAGCAATGTGCTGGTCTATCCCGGTGGTGCCAATGTAGAAAGGCTGGCCAGGGTAGCGGCGGGTGCCAGGGAACTCAAACTCAATTGTCTGTCAGCCCGCTTTGATGTCGATTCCTTGAAGGTGCAGGCCGATGCTGGCATACAGGTAGGTGACGTCAGTGTGCAAACGGTGGACAGGGCGCGTGCGCCGGAATGTGCCAATACCAGTCTGGATTTACGCATACGTGAGTTGCAGGAACAGAAAGCCAGCATCAGTGCGGATAGTGAAGCGCAAGAACTGGTGATTGGCTATCTGAAAAGTTTTGGCAATGAAAAGTCGGGCAGCAATACAGCGTTGGTCACTACCGCAGAACAATTACGCCGCACCGGACAGGATGCCTTGCAACGCCGTCTGTCTGCACAAAAACGCCTGAATGAACTGGACCTGCAACTGACACCCTTGCTGGCAGAACAGCGCAGGCAATTCCAGGCCAACCCACAAGTGCGCAGTGTGCAAATACGCCTGGCGGCGCAAAACGAAGGTGAAGTGAAGCTGTCTTATCGTCTGAGTCAGGCGGGCTGGACACCGGTATATCGTGCCTATCTGGACACCGTCAAATCACAGGTGAGGCTGGAGCGCCATGCCCAGGTTGCCCAGAATAGTGGTGAAGACTGGAACGGTATCAGCCTCAAGTTATCGACCTCACAACCCAACCAGTCCAGCCAGTTGTATCCGCCCTCACCATGGGCGCTAAGCATCATCCCACCTTTGCCCAAGCAGACGTTCTATGCAGAGCCGAAGATGGCACCACCCGCTCCTGCCCCAGTTGCCAGAGCTGTTGCGGCTCCAGGCGATTATAGAGAAGCCGAGATGCCCAGCTTTGATGTCAGCGTATTCCAGAGTGAATATGCTGCTGAATTCCAGGTACCAGGAAAAATCAGCCTGAACAGTGACGGCCAGAAAACCGGTTTTGTACTGGGCAGCCAGATCATTGATGCACAGGTATTGGTGCGCGTGCAACCCAAACAGGAAGCCCAGGCTTACCTGCTGGCCAATGCCGCCCGTCCTGCGGGATCATGGCCGAGTGGCAATCTGCAGTTATACCGCGACAATGATTTTATCGGCCAAAGCCAGCTGGCTTTTGGCGGCCAGGAAAAACTGGAACTTTTCTTTGGCCGCGACAATATGGTCAGGGTAGAAGTAGAGCCAGAGCTGCGTGATGATGCGAACAAGGGTTTCATCAACAGCCGCATAGAAAAGAAATATACCAACTCCTATGTCATAGAAAACAATCACAAGACTGCGGTCACACTGCAGGTATTGGAAGCCTCGCCAGTGGCGCGCCATGAAGACATCAAGGTAGAGTCGAAGTTTACGCCTGACGCCACACAAAACAGCTGGAACAAACAACCCGGCATCATCGCCTGGCAATTGCCGCTGGAAGCGGGCAAGAAATTGAAGCTCAGGGCGGACTATACGATCAGCTATCCCAAGGATGCGATGGTGAATGGTTTGCGTTAAGGTCAGCTATCAAATCATAATGAAGAAATTTCAGGCGCAACCCGTAGCGCAGTTACATCCTTACATAGATCGCCTGTGGGGCTGGGAGAGTGAGGCGGATGAATTCATCGCCTTACCAGAATTATTACCTGGCACAGGGGCGGAGCTGTATTTTCATTATGGTTCGCCATTTCAGTTTCATAATAGCGGCTCAGGTAAGCTGGAAAAGCTGGCTCCCAGTCATTTGCTGTGCATGCGCCAGCAGAAACTTGCTCTTGTTGCGGCGGCAGATATTGGCTTTATCGCAGTGCGTTTCAAGATAGGTATGTTACCGCGCTTTACCGACATCCCAATGCGTGAGCTGGCTGATCAGGCCGTGACAGCAGAAGATATCTGGGGTCAGGCGGCAAGCGGCTTATGCAGTCAATTGTCATCTGCGGATACGCTGCAAGAAAAACTGAAATTGATCGATGCCTTCCTGCTCGGGCAACTACGCCTGGCAGCACCAGATGCATTGATAGAACAAGCCATGCCTCTGCTCTATCGACGATATGCAGACATCAGCATACAAGGGTTGGCCGATCATTTTCACATCGGGAGGCGCCAGTTTGAACGCCGCTTCCTGGCTGTCAGCGGGCAGACTGCCAACACGGTGAAATGCATGAGCCGCTTCCAGCATGCCGTGCGCAACCTGATGTTAAGCGATGCAAGTAATGCTGCGGTCACTGCACTGGATCACGGTTATTATGACCAGTCGCATTTCATCCATGACTTTAAAAAGCTCACTGGCAGCAGCCCCGAGCCATACCTGAAGCTGGCACGCACGAAGACGCATTTTTACAATGCCAGTCTGAGCCTTTAAAATAAACTGACTGCTCCTGAACATCACGGAGTAAAACATGTTGTTATTATTGGCTCAACTGCAAGCGAAAACTGCCGCAAGAGGCGAAGTTAAAACCATACTGGAAAGACTGGTCGCATCAACACAAGATGAAGCGGGCAATATTTTTTATGCAGTACATCAGCAGCAGGATCAACCGGATAATTTCATGGTGTATGAGTTGTACCGCGACCAGGCTGCCTGCGATGTACATCTGCAATCTGAACCTGTTACGGCAGCATTGCAAGGCATGGAAGCTTTACTGGAAAATCCACCAGTGATCACTTTCTGCGATACCCTTGCTCATACAAGCATGAAGGCTTAGCGACATTGTCGTTCAGCGACGGGGATCTCGCTCAGCCACGCAAACTCAGTATTTGCCATGCCGCGAACCCCAGCAATAAACACCCACCAGCGCGGTTAATCAGCATCATTGTTGTGGTGCTGATTTTCTTGCGTATCAATGCTACTCCACTACTTAAGATCAGCCACCACAGGGCTGATCCCAAGAAAACGCCTGTGACCATCAAGGCTGCAGCAGATGGGTGCACGGCAACCGGGCCAGCGATGCTGGCGAACACCGCAATAAAAGAGACGATGGTCATGGGGTTGGTGATGGTCAGCATGAAGATGGATAAAAATGTGTTGATCACAGTCTGCTTGTTTGCGACATCCTTGTCCACAAGTTGCGCTTTGCTCAATAGCAATTTGGCACCCATCCATGCCAGGAAGGCGGCCCCCGCTATTGCCAATGGTGTACTCAGCGACACAAAATAATCGGTGATAGCTACCATACCGAATGCACCTATCGCACCATACACCGCATCAGCACAGGCTGCGCCCATGCCACTGACAAAACCGGTACGCATGCCATATGCGAGCGTACGCTGTATGCACAGCAGGCCTATGGGGCCAACCGGTGCGGCAATCGACAGGCCTATCAGCATTGCCTTTAAAAACAGACTCCATTCCATGAATACTCCCCAGATCAAATACGAGATGACTCCAGTATGAAGATTTGAGTTCGGGAATAACATGGAAAATTTCAGGTAAAACTGCTACATTGCCTTCATAATTCTTGCGTATCCTCATCTGGACTTAAATATCATGGATATCGACGCCAAAGCCTGGAAAATCCTGGCTGCCCTGCAACGCGATGCCCGCATCTCCCTGAAGGCGCTCGCCGATGAAACCGGCCTGTCACTGCCCGCCACCTCTGAGAGAGTCAAGCGCCTTGAAGAAGCGGGTATCATCAAAGCCTACCGCGCAGAGTTGAATGCAGAAGCCCTGGGCCTGCAAGTGCAGGCAGTGATTGGTATCACCGTGCCGCAGCCACAAAAAGCCAGCCTCATTACGCTTCTCAAATCTTTACCTGAAGTACTTGAATGTCTGCACGTAACGGGGCAGGATTCATTCTTGCTTCGTGTTGCGACCAAAGACTTGCGTCACCTGGAAAGCTTTGTGGGCAATATCAATCATTATGGCGAAACACGCACGTCCATTATCATGTCTGCACCGATACCCTTACGGGCTTTGACGCAGCTGGATGCACATGGACAGTAGCCAGCTTTTCCACATGCTTGCGCTATATCAAAGCCTGCGTCAGAAACCGGCGGAACTAGTTCCATTGAGGAATAGCCTTTCAATTTTGTAGCGCCTAGTCTGCACTCCATCGTATTCACTATGTATATGGAGTTGGCATGCAACGCAGAACATTCATCACCGGCAGCCTCGTCACGGCAGCCAGCCTGACTTTGACTTTCCCTGCCCTGGCCCAGGTCGCTGGCGTCAACGACGCCATCAACAAGGCTGGCCGTCAGCGCATGCTGACGCAAAGACTGGCCAAGGCTTACTTGCAAATTGGCCTGGATGTGGAAACAGAAGCATCAAAGAGAATACTGGACCAGTCCATGTCCAGCTTTGACCGCCAGTTGGTAGAGCTGCATGCCTTTGCGCCCACAGCGGATATACGCAGCAATTTATCCAGCATGGAAAAAACCTGGCAGGAATACAAACAGGCACTGGTAGGAAAAGCACCTAATCAGGGCGACGCCAGGCTGGTACTCAAGCATAGCGAAACCCTGCTGCACATGGCCGATGAAGTTACCACGCAACTGGAAAAACATGCTGGCAGCAGCGCAGGCAAACTGGTCAACCTGGCAGGCCGGCAACGCATGCTGTCGCAACGCCTGGCCAAACTCTACCAGGCCACCAACTGGAATATCGCACCCGGCAATACTGCCAGCAGCATAGAGAGTACCCGCAAGGAATTCTCTGCCGCCATGCAAACCCTGCAAGCGTCGAGTGGCAGCAATACCAGGCTCAAAGATGAATTACTGCTGGCCCAGTCACAATGGACTTTCTTCGAAGCAGCCTTGCGCCAGTCCGGCGATGGAAAACTGCAGCGACATTCCGCCGCCAATGTCGCCACCACAAGCGAACGCATACTTGAAGTGATGGACAAGATTACCGGGATGTATCAGCAAATGGCGGTTTGAGAAGAGGATGTTCAATCATAATGTGAATATTGGTAGCCCTGCTGTTGCTGTTGCTGTTGCGTTTGATTTTGACGTTGCTTTTGACTTTCAGCAGTTCCCATGTGTAGCCGCCGTTTGTGCAGTACAGAAAATGGATTAAGAAGGACCGCTGTTTGAGGTGTAGCTGGGGTTTCGCAAAGCATGCTTTGCGCTGACAACATCTAAGCCGCTTGCAAGCGGCGCAGTGGAATCGACGCCTGGGTCGCCTTTCTTTGAATACGTTCTTTGGCGACGCAAAGAAAGTATTTCGGCTGCCGGGCCTAGACCCGGCTTGTGTCCACGAAGGGCAATCGCTTTAGTCAAAGCATGGCATGTAACAAACGACACGGCATGCTACAAACGACACTGGATTCCAGCCAAAAAGCACGCGGGAATGACGTCTTTGGTATTGCAGTTTATTGAAGAATAGTCAGCTTGGTAAATATTTTCAAATCTGTAAATCTTCAAATCACGTCTACCAAAATCCCCCGTCCGTTTCCAGCCAGCCCAAACCAACAACACCCCGCATACTTCCTCCATCAAACCGAAGGTCTTATAACATTCAAGCGAGGACACCATGCATATCAGCAGCGAATCCGCCATACTCTATTTCGGCACCCCCGTCATCCTGGTCAGTACAGTCAATGAAGATGGCAGTTTTAACCTGGCTCCTATCTCATCTATTTTCTGGCTGGGCTGGCGTGCCATCATAGGCGTGGGCTCCAGCTCACAAACCGCCCGCAATCTGAAAAGAAATGGTCAGTGCGTGCTCAATCTGGCTTCGGTCAATGAAGTGGCTGCCGTCAACAAACTGGCGCTGACGACAGGCTCAGATGCGATGTCACCGTGGAAGGCAGCGCGTGGCTACCGGCTAGAGAGAAATAAATTTGAACTGGCGGGACTGACACCACAAACATCAGAAACCGTGAAAGCGGCGCGGGTACAGGAATGCCTGGTGCAACAGGAATGCACAGTCGCGGCCATGCATGGCATTGCAGATGATGAAGCCATGCTCAAGGGTGGCATACTGACATTTGAATTGCGGATACAGCGCCTGCATGTGGATGCATCGCTACTGCAAGATGGCAATCCCGACCGCATAGACCCGGATAAATGGAAGCCACTGATCATGAGCTTCCAGAAATTCTATGGGCTAGATAACCAGCAAGTGCATGCATCGACCTTATCGACAATACCGGAAAAAGCTTACCGCAGTCCGGATGTCGACAAGGCACGACAAATAGCTAATGTAGCCAAACTGGAAGCTTAAACCTTCATCATGGAAGCTGTGCGGGGCTTGGACAACAACTCGGCAAAGACTTGCCAGCGGCTTTGTTCATCGCCCGGTTTGGCAAGTTTTTCTACATAGGCCTTGGTCATATCCTGGCCAAGGTTGTAGTTGATAACGTAAGACCTATGCTTTTCCATGAAGCGCAGGCGTTGCCGTGATCTGGCTTCGTCAGACAAGGCGTATTTCATCAGCATGGCGACGGCGGCTTCCGTGTCGATTTCACCATCGAGATACAGCTTGGCGACCATGTTGCCAGCGTAAGTTAGTTTTTGCAGGACTGCCTGCACCTGGTAATAATGTTCCACCTTCGCCGGGTCTATGCCTGCCAGCGGGAACAATACTTCTTTTTCAAAGGCCATGCGCTCTGCATGTGGGAAGGCGACTTCTATGCCGTAGTTGGCACTGCCCTCAGCCAGGAAGGACATCGGTGAATACAGGGGATAGACGCTGTATTCGACCCAGGCATTGTCATTGACCAGGTGTTTTTCTATGAGAAGATTAAAGACATGATGGCCAGGGTAGCCCTCATGGCTGGCCAGGTCAATGGCACGACTGATAAACATGGGGAAGTCGGTATTGACCTGTATCAGGCTGTAGCTATTGCCCTTGTACCAGTTATAGGCACTCCAGACCTGATCCTTGACATATTCAATCTCGAAATTTTCTTCTTCTGGCAGACTGATATGTTTCCTGGTGCGTGCGCGGGATTCATTGATGGCGGCCTTGAACACGGCATCAAGCTTGTCTTGAGGGATTTCAAATTGCTTCGCATAGGCAGAGAGACGGGTATTCAAATCACCTTCGCCGGGCAGGAGCTGGCTTAGCTCGGCCAGGATGGGATCAAAATCTGCAGTGCTCAGATCAGGTGACCGGGCATCGTACAAGGCCAGGGATTCATCATCGAAAGACAGTTTATGACCTGCCAGATGAGCGATGTAAGTGCGCACGGCGGCGACATGCAGGCGCAAAAATTCCTGGCGCAACTCTTGTCCTGCCTCTGCCGGTGGCAGAGCTTGCGCCTGTTTCGTCAATTCTTCTGCCTGCAGCAGCAAACCTGCCAGGGGCAGTTTTTGCGATGCTGCCTGCCATTCTGCAGGGCCGTAATAGGCATCGACATAGCCGGGATTATGCTGACCAACTGCCAGGACGAGTTTGACATAGGCTTCTGCCACCTGATTGAGTTCCATGAAATGTTCTCCGCATGTATTTATAGAAATATTGTTGCCAGTATTTTACTGCTGTTGGACACCTCAGGTTTACTCAAGTTCAGGCTGATGTCATCAGCGCAGTGCACAAAAATTGACATGCAGTTCAGCTAACACTATATTGCGCTACCGCCTGAGCTCATCCTTACAAAAATTGAGCCATGGCGTGACACTGAGGATAGATATGCGGCCCACGAGGCAGCAGATCACAATCAGGGCTTACGCAAAATTGTTGCTGCCAGTCTTTGCTGTGCAGTCGGGGTGGTTTTGCGCAAGTCCTTAATAAAAATGGAGGATACATGGCTCTGCAGCAGCTGGATGATGAACAGATACGCACCTGGACACGACGACAGAAGGATCAGTGGTGGTTTGACAATGTATATCGCAAGGACATGGCACAGCTTACCCTGCGCTCTGCCCTGACAGGTTTCCTGCTCGGCGGCATACTGGCTGCCACGGCATTGTATATCGGTGCCAAGACAGGTATAGGCATAGGTGTTGGCCTGACTTCGGTGATTTTGTCGTTTGCGATTTTCAAGATCTTGCATAGCATGGGCATCACTGCCGACTACAGCATACTGGAAAACAACCTCACGCAATCGGTCGCCACTGCTGCTGGCTACATGGTCAACCCCATGATTTCCAGCCTTGCGGCGTATATGCTGATCACCGGCAAGATCATCCCCTGGTGGCAGATGCTGATCTGGGTCGTGGTGGTCGCGCTGATCGGTGTGCTGGTCGCCTTCCCGCTGAAGCGGCGCTTTGTCAATGAAGACCAACTCCCCTTCCCGGAAGGCCGCGCCTGTGGCGTGGTACTTGACTCGCTCTACACTGACGGTGCAGGTGGTGGTATCTACAAGGCCAAGCTGCTCGGTTATACCAGTCTGTTTGCCGGTTTGTACCAGATCATCGTCAGCGATGGCTGGATGCGGCTGATACAGTTCAAGATTTTGCGCATGGACAAATGGGCAGGCATGACAGAAGCATGGAACCTGCCTGAGCGCCTGGATACTTATTACTACACGGCAGCCATGAAGTTCCAGTGGTGGATACCCAAGATCATGGGCACGGACATACGCCAACTGGGCCTGCGCCTGAACCTGGACGTTGCCATGTTCGGCGTCGGTGGTTTGATGGGCATACGGGTTGCCAGCAGCGTCATGCTGGGTGCTTTCATCAACTTTGTGATACTCGCACCGTGGATGATACAAAACGGCGACATCGCTGCCCGCACTTTGCCCAATGGCACGGTGGTGGCAATTTCCCGTACCGAGATTGTCAACCAGTGGGGCCTGTGGTGGGCAGTGACGATGATGGTGGTGGGCTCCATGGTTGGTTTGCTGGCCAAACCTGAGCTGTTCAAGGCGGCTTTCAAATCCATGACTGGCGGCGGCAAGAAAGAAAAAGAGTCCGGACCCGATCCTTTGAAGGATATAGAAGTACCGCTGTGGATTTCTTATGTGGGTGTACCTATCCTGTGTGCACTTGCTGCCTGGCTGGTGAATACCCTGTTTGGCGTGCCTTACATCATGGCGCTGATTGCCTTCCCGCTGATCTTTGTATTGACCATTATCTGTATCAATGCAATGGCGCTGACTTCCTGGGCACCTATCGGCGCGCTGGCCAAGATCACGCAATTCAGCATGGGCGCGATAGACCGCAGCAATCCGGCCAATAACCTGCTGCCAGCCGGTATGACTGCTGACATCGCCTTCAATGCGTCTTCACTGCTGTCGGATATCAAACCTGGTTACATGCTGGGTGGCAAACCGCGTCACCAGGTGATAGGCCATATCATTGGCATTGTCTCTGGTGCACTGGCTTGCGTGCCGCTGTTCTTCCTGTTGTTTCTGCCACCGGATGCCAATGGCTTGCGCAGTACGGCAACTATAGTCAGCGAGCAATTCGCCTTCCCGTCTGCCCTGCAGTGGAAGGGCGTGGCCGAGATCATTGCCAAGGGCGTCAGTGGCTTGCCGACTTCTGCCATCATCGCCATGGCGGTTGCGGGCTTGTGCGCTGTGTTTATTGAAGTGACCAATGTCATCACGCGTGGCCGCCTGCCGCTGTCTGCTGTCTCCATAGGCCTGGGTGTGGTCTTGCCACCAGAATCCTGCTTCGCGATGTGGCTGGGTGCCTTGATATTCTGGTACATGGGCAGGAGAAACCCTGAAAAAGGCACGAAAGGCCATACTTTCTGGGTAGAGGGTTGTGAGGCTATCAGTGCAGGGTTGATCTCGGGTGCGGCTATCCTGGGGATAGGTAATGCCATTATTAATGTGATGATGTAGTTGTACATTTGTAGGTTGGGCTGCGGTTTACCAGCCCAACACTGGGCCTTTGCAAACGCATACCTTATTTAAGCGCCGAGTGTTGGGCTGATACCCCGTAGCCCAACCTACGAAGCGCCCCCAACCTACGCCTCTTCAAGGTCTATGCCTGCAAATACCTTTGCAACATACCGACCAATTCACTCTTTCCCCGTAACTGAAACTCCACCGGTGCCTGGTCTATCACCAGCCTGTGCGTGAAATGTTCTATCGCGTGCACGACAAAATAAGCCTGCATCTGGCGGTCAGCAACTGCTGCAACGTCAGGACGCAAACTCAGGCAGCGTGCCACTTCTGCTATCAAAAACTGTTCTGCCTGCTTCGCGGTCTGCCGCAATTGCGCGGGTAGCAAGCCTTCTTCATACAGCAATCTGTGCAAACCTGGATTGTGCTCATGCAGGGCAATCATGTGGCCGACGATGTCATGCAACACTGGCTCAAGTGACTGCGTCGTGGTGCGCAAGGTTTCCAGCAGGCGCATGCTGAGAGCCAATCCCTCGGCCAGATGCTGCTCTGCCAATGCAGTCAATATCGAATCCTTGTTCGGGAAGTATTGGTAGAGTGAACCTATCGACACGCCGGCGCGGCTGGCGATACGTGAAGTCGTGCCTGCGGCATAGCCAAATTCATCAAAAATATGAATAGCTGCTTCCAGTATGGCGTGCACCGTGACCCTGGAACGCTGCTGGGAAGGCTGTTTTAAAGGCTGGGTGAGAGGCTGACCACGTGATTTACTCATGGCAATAAGCAGCTCCTGAATGCGAATAGACAATATGAACGATTATTCATATTATAGTCCGACAAACATTGACCGGACTATCGCAGCATGAATATGAATATCAATCAGGCACGCTCCAGCCAGACTTACTGGCACTGCTATCACGACCCTGCTCTGTTGGCACGCGTGCTGGCCGTGGTGCAAACCCGCCATCTGCAATCTACGGGGGTGGAGTTGCACATAGACCTGTACCAGCAAGATGACAAAGCCTCCCCTGTACTCATACTGAATCACGGTGGCGGTGGCTATGGCGGTTTGTTTATTGGCCTGGCCCTGGCTTTTTATGAGCAGGGTTATACCGTCGTCGTACCAGACCAGAAAGGCCAGGGCCGCTCTGGTGGCGCGATGGGAGACTTTGCCTTGGCAGAAGCCGTGCAAAACATCGTCGATGTAGCAAACTGGGCCAGAACAGAGTTTAGCGGCCCGCTCTACCTTTGTGGCGGCAGCATAGGTGGTGGCCTGACCTACGCCGCCGCTGCCGTGCTGGCAAAACAGGGCAGGCCACCGGTCGCGGCGGTTTGCCTGAACCTGTATGACTTTGGCGACCCGGTCACTGGCCTCGCATTTACCCGCTTTGCAGGTCTGGCAAAACTCCCCGGTCTTGCCAGGATGTGCAAGGCAATGGGTGGCCTGCTGGCAAAAATCGTACCTCGCATGCGCCTGCCCTACCGCCCGCTCGCACGCTTTGAAAACATGGTCGATGAACGCGACCTGGCAACAGGCTTTTACGCCAAATGGCAGGCTGATCCGCTGACTCTGCGTACAGTGACGGCGCGCTATTTCGCCAGCATGCTGGCGACACCCTTTGTGATATCACTGGAAGCCAATACTGATGTTCCTGTGCTGGTCATCAACCAGAAACGTGACAAGATGGTCAATCCGCAATTGACACTGAATTGCTACCAGCGGCTGGCTGGTAACAAAAGTTATGCAGAAATAGACTGGGGGCATTTCTCTTTGCAAACAGAGTTTAACAAGGAATTACTGGCACTTGGACAACAATGGCTGAGCACAATCCCCCTCAATCATGGGTCAACCCTGTATTAACTTGTGCAATGCACAGCAAAAATTTCAAATAATGTGAAATTGCCTGACATCCAAAACCACTGTTCGTGCGTTAAGGGATACATGGAGCAGATTTGCTCAGTCTATCTTACCGCGCAGGAAGAAATTCATGTCAGCACATACTCGTACGCATAACAAGCCTTTACTGAAAATTGCCGCCCTGGCAGTGGCAGGCCTGTTTTATTTAGGCTCGGCCCAGGCTCAGGATGAGCCGCCGGGGCGCGTCGCCAGGGTCAGTTACTCCTACGGTAATGTCAGTTTTGCCGATGCGGGCAGCAATAGCTGGAGCTCACTGGTACAAAACCGCCCCATCTCTACCGGCGACAGCCTGCAAGTGCCCTATGCGGGCAGGGCAGAAATGCATGTGGGGCCAAATGCCTTGCGCCTGACAGAAAATACACGCATGAGTTTCAGCCTGCTGGATGACGACAACACCCAAATCGACCTGAACCAGGGCAGCATGGTGATACGTGTGCGCGAACTCAGCAACCGCGAAAATTTTGACATACGCACGCCCAACCTGGTGTTCTCGCTGCAAGAGCCAGGTGAATACCGTATCAATGTTAACGACGACAATACCACCACTGTACTGGTCAGGCGTGGTACCGCTGTTGCCCGTGGCGAGCGTGATACCGTCACCATCAGACAAGGTGAACAATCGCGTTTTTCTGGCAGCAACCTGCAGCACACGATGATAGGCTACGTACCGCCGCCCGATACTTTTGATTTATGGGCTGCTGACCGCGACCGTGCAGAAGAGAACGTGGAAACCGTGCGCTATGTCTCGCGCGAAGTCATAGGCTATGAACAGCTTGATCAATATGGTTCATGGGAAACCACCAGCGACTAT
Organism: Undibacterium sp. YM2; assembly: GCF_009937975.1. Classification (NCBI taxonomy): domain Bacteria; kingdom Pseudomonadati; phylum Pseudomonadota; class Betaproteobacteria; order Burkholderiales; family Oxalobacteraceae; genus Undibacterium; species Undibacterium sp. YM2. The sequence goes on along the minus strand of NZ_AP018441.1, from coordinate 723,036 downwards.
GGCGCAGTCTGGTACCCGCGCCAGGTCAGCGTGACTTGGGCCCCCTATCGCGATGGTAGCTGGGTCTGGGTTGCGCCCTGGGGCTGGACCTGGGTAGATCGTGCCCCATGGGGATTTGCGCCTTATCATTATGGCCGCTGGGCTTATGTAGGTACACGCTGGGCCTGGGTGCCCGGACCGCGCCAGCATCATATCCGTCCGGTATATGCACCGGCGCTGGTAGCTTTTGTCGGCGGCAACACTTACATCAATAATTATTATGGCTCCAAGCCGGGTTCACATCCTTCGGTTGCCTGGTTCCCGCTGGGGCCTGGTGAAGTCTATAAACCAGGTTACGCTCATAGTAACCAATACATACAACGCCTGAATCAAAACATGGTGGTCAACAGCACGATCACGAATGCCCGCTTTGTGAACCAGGGCGTGCGTAATGCCGTGACCATCGTACCCACCAATACCTTTGTACGCGGTGAGCATGTATTGCCAGTCTCCAGGAATCCTGTTGCAGCAGTACAAAACCGCCAGGCACCGGTAGTAGTCACCGAGGCACCGAATATCACGCCGGTCAGTAATAACCGTTTTGGCGAAGCACGTCAGGGTAACTTGCGTAACGGTGAGCAATTCAGGCAAAGAAATCTGGACATGCCACCCGCACGCAATGCTGGCACCATCACCAACCTGAACCCGAATGAAGCCAGGCCAGTAAACCGCCCGGCAGAAATCAATGGCAACCCACGTGGACAAAATAATGCAGTCGTAACACCGAATGCACAGCCAAATACGGTGTCGGGCATTATTTCAAATGCAGTCAATACGCCACCTGCCAACGGTAATAGTCTTGCCCCTGCGAATAACCCATCCAATCAGGGCGTGGGTAATATGAACCGCAGCCCGGAAACACAGGGTAACGCGCCCCGCATCTATGGCAATGGTGCGCCTAACAACGTCAACCAGGGCAACAATGTCTATCAGCGTCCGCAACTGAATAATCCATCAGCTAATCAACCAGCGGCAACAGTCAATGTGCAGCCAGGTAATAATGTCGCTCCGAATGTAGCGCCCCCGGTTAATGTTATCAGCAATCCGCCTGTGCGCTCGCCTGCCGCGAATGCGCCGGTCAATAATGTCATCATGGGCACACCCAATCCCGTGAACCAGACCAGGCCAGCCGAAAACAATGACAGGTCATCCAGATATGGCAATGGCATCAACAATAATCAGCAACAGGAAATACGTGTGGAACGCCAGCCAGAGCGTATAGACCGCGGCAATGAAAGGCCAGTTGAACGAGTCAGGGAAAGACCAGTGCCAGTCGCACCGGTAGAGCGGCCTGTGGAAAGACCGGTAGAAAGACAGGCACCTCAACCCATGATACAGCCAGCACCACAGCAGGCTCCACGCATAGAACAGAGGATGGAGCCAAGAATGGAACAGAGACAGGCTCCGGCACCGGCGATAGTGCATACACCGGCTCCCGCTCCAGTAGCAGCCCCGGCTCCAGCGCCACGGGCTGCCCCGGCACCCGCGCCTGCTCCGGCACCAAGGGCAGAACCTGCAAAAGAAAAGGATGATGCACGCAATGCGAAAATGCGTGGTTTGAGCGAACGCTAGAACCTGATGCCCCGCAAAAAAACCAGCCTGCCCTGTCACAGGGATTACAGGCTGGTTTTTTTTGTCGTGTTTTCTAAAGCTGCTTGAGCTGACACGCATGTCTCGCGGCGGATGTGGCGATCGCAGCCCTTCCCCTTTTCATTCTCATTCCTGTATTTCCTTCCTTACCGTCTCACGCTTTACTGTGATGTGACGAAAGCATGCTGCCGAGGTTTGAATTTTTTGAACCAGCCCTGCCGTCTCTTGCCCAAAGCTGTGTGCCATATCAAAGCTGACAGCTTCACTTCTATCATCGAATAAAGAGAGACCACTATGCATACATCGCACCACTTGCGGCAAATACTGACTGCTGCCGGTATCTGTATTTTATTTTCTGGCAGCCACGTCATGGCGAAGGACATGTCTCCTGCTTTTGCAGTCACCCTGGACATGCAGGGAACGCGCTATGCATCGCATCAGGCTGCCACACCACAACATGCACAACAGGAAATCAAACTCAGACAACAAGTGATATTACAAAAAGACGGACAGTTTCGCTCTGTCAGTGAATCTGTGTGGCCAGGCAATATACGCTTTCAATTTCTGACGACTGGCAACAAGGACGGTGCCGCGGCCATCGATTTGCTGAAATGGCGACAAGGCATAGAGATAGCACGGGAAGATGCTACCGAGGCCCGCAAGGAATATGCCGACCTGCTATTTCTGAGCCCGGCATTGTTGCTGCAACAGGCCAGCGCGATGATGCCTGCGGAATCTACTGATATGGGTAACGAAAAATATCAGCAACTGAATTTCCAGGATGCTGCAGGCCGCCCTGCCAGCATGATGCTTGAGCGCAGCAGTGGTCAGGTGCTGAGTGCAAAGAGCGCGGCCTTGACTTATGAGTATGCCAACTACAGCAGGGTAAAAGACTACGCGCAGCCCGCGCAGATCACCGTCAAGAATGCAGGAAAATTAGTCCTGCAATGGAAGATCAGCACCGAAGTGGCCGAACACGTCGATGCCCATACCTTTGACTTGCCTGCTGGTTATGTAGAAAAACAGGACAAGGGTGCGCTGCGTGCCACCATGATAGCACCTGGCACTTACCGGGTTGATGGTAGTGAGTCTGGCTATCACACGGCTTTCTCGGTCGGTTCGCATAGCGTGGCAATCTATGATGCGCCTGTCAGTGCAGCAGAAGCAGCCAAAGTCAAAGCATTGATAGAACAGACAGCCCCTGGCCGCAAGCTGGACTACCTAGTGCTGTCACACAGCCACCGCGACCACATAGCCGGTGCGCCATCCTATATACAGGATGGCCTGCATATCCTTGCAGGCAAGGATGGCCGCCTGGCCATAGAAAGGCAACTGGGCCAGACAGTCGCCAGCAAGGTGCAGGAAGTCACCAGTGTGCTTGATATTGACCTCGGTGGCCGTAGCATACACATTCATCCCATCGCCAGCAGCCATGCATCTGACATGCTGGTAGCTTATGACAAAAGCACCCAGACCCTGTTTCAGGGTGACCTGTTTTACCTGCCTGAAATCGGCCCCATCCCACCGGTGTTTGATGTAGGCCTGGAGCTGGAGAGCCTGATCACACAACATCAGTTGCAAGTCCAGCAACTGGTTGGCGTACATGGCCGTAGCGGTACTTTCACAGAATTTAAAAAGGCACTGGAATTGAGGATGACAGAAAAGCCAGCTGCTGAAAAAAACTGACAAGCTGCCAGAAACTCAAATTTCATTTGTAGAAAACTGTGTCAGCATGCGTCATAAGCGACACAGTTTTTGTGTACAGCTATCTTCAGGGCAGCAATTGTTGTAAATTCCGGTAATGCAATACACACGCAAGACACTATCATCGCAGTCCGCAAATGCTACTTACATTTTGCACAACAAGATAATGGTTCAAGATGCGCCGGGAAAATCTCTCCACCTGCAAGGCTTATTCGCACCTGCTTAACATCCTTCTGCTTGGCATACTGGCATTGCCCGGTTTTGTGATGCCTGCAATGGCGCAAGACCTGCAGATTTTCACCGAAGACTGGCCCCCCATCAGCTTTGGCAGTGGTAACAAGGCAGAGGGCATGGCTGTTGAGGTCGTGCAAGCCATGCAGGCACACATAGGCAATAGCCAGCCCATACAAGTCGTACCCTGGGCACGCGGTTACAAGGCCTTGCTGGAAGAACCGAACACCCTGTTGTTTACGGTTGGGCGTTCTGAAGAACGCGAAAAACTCATGGTCTTGCTAGGCCCGATTGCGGTCTCGACCACCTCACTGTATACGCGCAAGGGCAATGCCGCACGTCTGCACAGCATGGGTGACGAGATACAAAAACTCAAGGTCGGTGCCTACCGTTCCAGCATCTTTGCAGATACCGCCCGCAAGAAGGGTTTTCAAAATATAGAGCAGGCACCGACACCGCAAATCATTGCGAATATGCTGCTGGCCAAACGCTTTGATTTATGGGTGGAAGGCAGCCTGGTAGTTTCGTCCGTGCTCAAGGAAATTGGCCACACTGCAGATGATGTGGAAAAAGTCAAAGTCCTAGACAGCCTGGAACTGTACCTGGCGTTCTCCACCTCCACTCCACCCGCCACAATCAAGGTCTGGGAAGATGCCTTGCGCTGGCTGAAGAAAGAAGGCCACTTCGCCCGCATCCATCAGAAGTGGCTACCGAATGAGCCACCACCGATGGCAGTGATACGGCTGGATCCAACTGGCAAGCCCTGAACATGGCCTCAGGCCGTGACGATATTTTCCAGATTAAAAGCAAAAGGTGTGGAATTGGGACCTGGGCCGCCACCTGTCATGATGATGTCTGCACTCGCTATACCCAGCAGCGACAATTCAGTATTGATATTTGAAATAATAGCCGAGTTCATAACCTGACCTTGCACGATCTGAGAAGCAACACCTATCCAGATTGTGGGCTTGAATTCAAACACTGCTTTTTGCTGCGGAGCGATGGAAGTTTTAGTCGCCAGCAATTTCCCGCTTTTATAAATGGATGCATTGATAGCACCCCTCGGCAAATCATTACGGACTTGTACTTCCCTGGGGCTGGTGCCACTGCCGGAAGCAACCAGTTTGTCACCGGAAGTCGTCAGTTGCATACTATATAGTTCGCCATTATTCGCTGCTAGCTGCGGCGTATAGTTGCCCCATGAATCACTGGCACTAACGTACATGCTCATGGGAAAAGTAAACGGGTGGTTGTCGCCAAAACCACAGTTTCTTATGACCATCCATGCGACTGCCAACTCATCAAAATCTGTTGCCACATTTTTTTGAAAGATAATGACGTCAGAATTAGTGACGTCATTCGAATTGTTGATGAAATTCAGTTGGATATCCATGTCAGGTCCTTTGATTTTAAGGTGAGGTTTTGGTGTAAATAGCAGCATGAGCGTGGCAGGATGCATGCATGAAATACCCATCCACAAACCTCGAAGACAATAGCATATTTTCAACTTCAAAAATTAAAATTCACTTGTCTGATATGCAATTATTTCCCAGGTGTGTCAAGACAACAAGGCCACCAGCGCCGTTGGATGTATATGCCAGCCCATCAAACCTGCCAGGCCCATCAGCACACCAAAACCGGTAGGCACCAGCGTGACGAAATACAGCCAGCGCTGTTTGGTCAGCGCAGTGACTGCCAGCAGGGAAATCGCAATCGCCAGCAAGGCATCTGACAAGTCGAACTGGTCGTCCTTGTAATTGGCGTTGTCGTAATCGACCTGGTCTTGCTCGGCCTGTTTTTTCAGTTCCTCTTTTTTGTCATGCTGCTCTTTCGCCAGTTTTGCATAGCTATCGATGGCGGCCTGATATTCTGCCTTTTGGTCAGCAGGCACATTTTTGGAAGCCAGGCGCAGTTGCAATTCCGTCGATTTGGCCAGTTCTTCCCGCATATTGCGCGCCTGGTAAAACGCCCAGTGATCTATCTTGTTGGCCTGTGATTGCTGCATGGCCTGGACGATATTATCGTCCTTGACCTTGCAAATGCCCATGAAAGTCGCCAGCAAAGCGACAGTAATGGCAACCCAGATATTCAATTGATTGCTGGCCTTGCTTTGTTTGGCTTCTTCCTGTTGCTCTGTTAATTGCTCTACGGTTTCCAGGGGATCGATGTCCATATATGCTCCTATGTTTAAAAATACATCAAAACAGCATTGTCGCACCAAGTTCAGAAAAATTTACTGAAATTCAATACGCCTTCAATATTGCAGGGCTTCCAGGCCTCAAAATCTTGGACTCGTCAGATTTTTTTTGCTTTCGTCGGAAAATGCGAGACGAAAGCCGCGCAGGCAATTATTCTTGGCAGCAATCGCAAATAAGAAGGAAATAACAATGTTCACGACTATCTGGTTTATCTTACGCGCCAGTTTTGGCTGGGGATTGCTGATCATGTTCACCACGATCTTGATCGTGAATGGCATTTTCAGAAACCACTTGCCAGGTGAGTTTATTCTCATCCCTTTCAGTCTCGTGGCCTTGGTCATGGGGATCAGCTTCTCGCATGTGCGCAGGGTACGTCTGATTGCCAGCAAGGTTGATACCAACACGCTGGCCAATCGCCAACGCCGCCAGATCGAAATCCCGCTGGAGGCAAGCGAAGCTTTTGAGCTGGTCGATGCCGCCATCCGCGAATTGCCGGGTGCAGAAGATACCGAGAGCGCCAGGGACAGCCTGCAAATACGCGCCAAGATCAAGCGCATAGACCCCTACCAGGCTAACTTCATTGATGAATTGAAGGTACTTGATTTCTTGACGACCAAGCGCAACCAGATTCTCGCGACTATCACTCCCGGCGATGGCATAGGCAGCCTGACCCTGATTTGCGAACCTGAGCGCCCGGCCTGGACAGATTTCTTCCTCGTCGATAATGGAACCAATCTGGAAAATGCCGAAGCCATCACCCGCGCCATTACCCGCCGCATTGCAGAACGCAGGCGCAAGGAAAAAGCCAGTGCGGCACAGTCTGTGACGGAAAAAGAATTGACGGTAGCAAAACTCAATTTGCTGCATGCCCAGGTAGAGCCGCACTTCCTGTACAACACCCTGGCCAGTGCGCAATTATTGACACGCGCAGACCCGGCAGCGGCTGACCAGATGCTGGGCAACCTGATTACCTATTTGCGCCACTCATTGCCACGCACCGAAGACACAACATCGAGCATAGGCGAAGAACTGGAACGCTCCATTGCCTATCTCGACATCATGAAGATACGCATGGGTGCCCGCCTGAATATACAGATACAAGTAGCAGAAGAGTTGAAAAGCCTGCCCTTCCCCATGATGATGCTGCAAACCCTGGTGGAAAACGCCATCAAGCACGGCCTGGAACCCAAGACCGGCGGTGGCACTATCTGGATCATCGCCAGGCAACATGAAGGTAATGTTGCCGTCACAGTGGCTGATGACGGCAATGGCCTGGGAACAGAAATTGGCGGCACCGGCATAGGCTTGAAGAATGTGCGTGAGCGTCTGCGTCTGGCGCATGGCAATGCGGCGAGTTTTGTGCTGGTAGGTAATTTCCCCAGCGGGGTCGCTGCAACTATCACGGTGCCCGTCGTCATAAGCAAAGGAGAACAACATGCCTAAGTGCGTTGTCGCCGAAGATGAGAGTCTGCTGCGCGAAGCCTTGTTGCAGCAACTAAGCCTGGCCTGGCCTGATCTGGAGATTGCCGCTGCCTGTGATGATGGCGGTAGCGCGCTGGAAGCCATCGCCATGCATCAGCCAGATGTGGTGTTCCTTGATATTCGCATGCCGGGTTTGAGTGGACTGGAAGTAGCCGCAGCCATGACCGAAGTCAGCCCGCAAAGCCAGATCGTGTTCGTCACAGCCTATAACCAGTATGCGATCGATGCTTTTGAAAAAGGAGCAGTCGATTATCTGTTGAAGCCAATTACCCAGGACAGGCTGCTCGCCACCGTCAAGCGCCTGCAGATGCGTGCGCTGACCGGCACGGCTGATTTGCAGGCCATCAGCACCCTGGTGCGCCAGCTCAGCGGCGGCCCGGCAGATGTACCCAAACCCGCACCGTTAGTGTGGATCACCGCCAGCGTGGGTAATGAAACGCGGTTGATTATGGTCGATGATATTGCCTACTTCCAGGCCGACAGCAAATACACCGTGGTCATGACCGCCGAGGGTGAATCGCTGCTACGCAAACCCATACGCGATTTGCTACAGGTGCTGGACAACAGCATGTTCAAGCAGATACATCGCTCCACCATCGTCAACCTGCGGGCAATCGCCTCGATCAGCCGTGACGATAGTGGCAAGGGTCTGGTCAAACTCAAGACCAGGCCGGAGACGCTGAGCGTCAGCCAGCCCTTCATGGTCTTGTTCAGGAATATGTAGTCATGTCCTACTTCCATCCCCGCAGTCTGGTACAAGCAGGCAAAGCCTTGCTGGCCTTGTCGGCAGCAGTCAGTCTCAAAGTGCTGGATGCGCAGGACAGCAATGGCAATTACCTGTATGCACGTGGCCGCCACAAGTATTTTGGCATAGGTGCGCTGGTGATTTTCTTTGCCCTGTTTGCCGGTTATGGCATGGCGCATATGCTGGCCAGCATGGTAAACGTCAGCAGCTCAGGTGCGATTATTGCCGGTTGTTTGTGGGCGGTATTCCAGTGGTGCCTGGAGCGGCAGATGATCATGTCGATACAATCAGATGCCGGTTGGCGGGCAAAGAGCATGGGTCTGTTCTGGCGCAGTCTGCTGGCACTGTTATCCGCAATTACCATGGTCTATCCTTTTTTTGTCGATAGCAACCGTGCCGAGATCACGGTAAAAACCGGCGAACTGGAACGCACCCGCCTGATACAAAACCTGCAAAGTGCGCAACTGGCAACCGGTTTGCCTGCGCTTCAACAGGATGTAGCTGCGCTGGATGACAAGCTGCAAAAAGCAGAAGACAAACTGCACAGCGAGCCACCGCAAATCGCAGAGATGCGCCAGCAATTGCAGACCATGCGTGAGCAGGCAAAAACCGAGGAGCGACGCGCCAATGGGCAGATCGCCAACTGGCGCAAAGCCCTAGCTGTCGCTTTGCCTGAACAGGCTGTCTTGCTAGAACAAAAAATCAGCGCCGCAAAAAACCGCATCAACGCTGCCAAAGCCAGATGCCTGAGACAAGAGCAAGACATCAACACGACCCTGATCGCCTGGCGCAAAGAGAAGCTGGCGGAGAAGGCGCAAGTCGCAGAAGAACGCCATGAAGCCAATGCCATCGCCAGCAAAGCCAGGGCCGATGCGCAAGTGCTGGAAAAAACCCAGACCGAGCATATACAGGCAGCATCCCATGCGGGTTTTGCAGCCGATTTCGCCGCCACCTGGGACATGCTGCAAAACGACATGCACAGGCGCTTGCAATTCATCTGGTGGCTGCTGTGGTTTTTGACGATAGAGCTGGTCGCCATCATCGTCAAGTTCACCAGCCATACCGATGTCGATGCACGGCTGAATGCGGATGAACACTTGCTCAAGTTCGACATCAGCAGCAATTTCACTTTGCGCCGGGAGCAAATTGAAGTCGGGCAATTGCGCGAGATGACGGCACTCAAGGGTGAACGTGCCGCTCTGCAGGCGGATGACGGTATCAGTGCGGCTGCACTGGCGACCATCAGGCAGATGCGGCAACTGGAGCAACAGGCGGAGCTTAGCTCAGGCAATGTCTCATCAGGCTTGCGGTCTTTATTGCAAGAAACCCTGAACACCATGAATGCGAATTTTTTACGCTTGCTAGTGAATAAATAAGGAATGCAAGGATTACAATAGCTACACGATTATCCCTCGTTCATCTCCTCATGAAACTTGCTCGTATCAGCTATGCCATTCTGTTCTGTGTATTCAATACCGCTAATATTGCCTGTGCTGCCGATGCATGGGTAGCGCAAAGCAGTGGTACTGAAGTTGAATTGCGTGGTCTGTCTGTCGTCAGCCCCAAGATCGCCTGGGCCAGCGGTGCCAAGGCCACGGTGTTGCGCACTACCGACGGTGAACACTGGCAGGCCATGAATGTGGCTGGTGCCGAAGGCCTGGACTTCCGCGACATCCATGCCTTTGATGCCAAACACGCCATCATCATGAGCGCCGGGCCGGGTGCCCTGTCGCGCCTGTATGAAACCCAGGATGGCGGTACCAGTTGGCAATTACTGAAAACCAATGAAGCCAAAACAGGCTTCTGGGATGCGATCTCTTTTTCCAATGCCAAACAGGGCATCTTGTTTGGCGACCCTGTCGATGGCCAATTCCAGATTTTTGTGACGGCAGACGGCGGCCTGAACTGGCAAGAAAACAAACACCCCGGTCTAACCGCCCTCCCCGATGAAGGCGCATTTGCTGCCAGCGGCACCTGCGTTGCCACTTTTGGTAGCCAGCATGCCTGGATAGTCACTGGCGGCGCCAGTCAGGCGCGTGCCTTAGCCAGTGCAGATGGCGGCATCAGCTGGTCGGCAGCAATCCTGCCCCTGCCTGCAGCAGCGGCCAGCAAGGGCGCATTCTCGGTCGCCTTTTTGGATGAAAAAAATGGTATGGCAGTAGGCGGCGATTACAAACTCCCGCAACTCAACAGCCTCAATGGTGCACGTACTGAGGACGGCGGCCAGACCTGGCAACCAGCTCAGGTATTGCCACAGGGCTTTATGTCCGTCATTGCCACCGTACCTGGCTCAGCAAAGACCTATGTAGCAGCAGGTCTGGCAGGATCAGGCATCTCACATGATGCCGGCAAGACCTGGAAGGTGCTGGATAAGACGCCAGTCAATACAGTCGCCTTTGCCAATGCCAAAAGCGGCTGGGCAGTAGGGCCAAAAGGCTTGCTCATGAAGTTCAATGATGGTCTAAAATGATCCATCACAGGCCTGCCTGACAAGTTTGGAAAAAGTGTCCGCAGTGTCCGTAGTGTCCGCTCATCTGCACACAAGCGGACAGTCTGCTGTCTGAATTACAACATATACTGCCCTGTGTCAGGAATTATTACAGGCTTTAGGTGCTGGCATGTTCTTTGCAATGAGTATTGCCAGACTGTCATTTCGCAACAGCTGTGCCGTCGTAAAAAGGAATAAAAATGAAAACGAGACTGAACTTGCTGGTCAAACTGGGACTTGCCAGTTGCGCACTGGGCACCATGCTGGTCGCCAACGCAGCACCATTGGCAGTATCCAACCTGGATGCCCAGTTGATTTCCTACTTCCGCCCATACGCACCTGCGGCTGAAGTGCTGGTCAAAAAGGTAGAGAAAAACCTGCCTGCAGACAAGAGCGACTCTGCAGCAAAGTCCAAAAACAAAACAGTCAATGACACACAAGTGTGCGTTGATAGTGAAGCAGACAAGAATCTGGAAGCAGATGGCTTGCAGGGCAAGCAGTCTGATATGCCGAAGCTGCGTTAAGCGATGGCTGTCGGTATCACTGTTCCTGTCACCGTCAGCATCACCATCTTCACTTAGTACCACGCAATCAAGCGCGAAGCTGCAACGCAGTTGTAACTTCGTGTGAGCCCTCCCGCCTAATGTGTCGCCCCACCGGCGATACGTAAATCCTTGTCGGTCTTCAATACACTTTCCAGCACTTTCAGTATCGCTGTCTTTAGCATTTCCAGCGGCATGCTGGCTGCTCCCGCATGCGCCACGGCCTGCTCAGGCAAATAGGGGATGTGAATGAAGCCAGCTCTTTGTATGCCACTGTCTGCCCTGCTTGCCAGATGCATGAGGCCGTAAAACACGTGGTTGCAGACAAAAGTGCCAGCGGTCTGTGATACCGATGCGGGTATGCCGCTCAAATGCAGTTCCTGCGCTATGGCCTTGATGGGCAGGCTGGTGAAATAGGCGGCCGGGCCACCCTCTACCACAGGCACATCGACGGGTTGCACGCCTACGTTATCAGGTATGCGGGCATCATCGATGTTGATGGCGATACGTTCCAGGCTGATGTCGGCACGTCCACCAGCCTGGCCCAGGCCTATCACAATCGCGGGATGATGTTGCCTGAGTGCGGCTTCCAGTATCTGCAGGGAATTCGTAAATTCGCAAGGCAGGCGGGCACTGACGATCTGGTGATTGTCACCGATGAGCAAGCCATCCAGCCTGCGCACCACTTCCCAGGAGGGATTACTTTGCTCGCCGCCAAAGGGATCAAATCCCGTCAGTAAAATGCGTTTCATGCCAGCCTCCAGGCCACTCAGGGAAAAACAAAGAAATGTATCAACAGGATATTGCAGGTCAGCACCAGCAGCGCTGTCGGTATCTGCACTTTAATCACTTGATACTTATCTTGCAACTCCAATAAGGCGGCGGGCACGATGTTGAAGTTGGCGGCCATCGGTGTCATCAGGGTGCCGCAATAACCAGAGAACATGCCTATCGCCACCAGCGCCGCCGGGTTGGCATGGTGCTGGTTGATCAGGAATGGCAGGGCGATACCGGCAGTCATGACGGGGAAAGCCGCAAAAGCATTGCCCATGATCATGGTGAACAAGGCCATGCCTGTGCAATACATGATGATCAGGGTCAGGCGACTTTCAGGGTTGATGAAGAGTTTGACGATGTCCTGTATGGATTGCCCGGTCTTGGCGGCAACAAACACACCACCCAGCATGGCCAGCATTTGCGGCAAGATCAGTGCCCAGCCTATGGCATCCACCAGGCGACGCGACTCACGTACAGCTTGCAGCGGCGTGCCACGGGTGTAAAGGCAAGCCAGGCCCAGAGCGTATATACAGGCTATGCATAACGCAGTCAGGGTCAAATTCTTTTGGTCCAGCAAAAACCAGCTACCTATCTGAAAGTCTTTCACCACCACAGTCAATATCACAGTAACGATGGGTATCGTCAGTGCCGGGATAAAGATGCGGTTACCCAGCTTGCTGGCAATGTGCAGGCGCGCTGGTCTGTCATGGTCGGGATGTTTGCCCATACCCAGCAAATTCGCACCTGCCAGCGCAGCCATCAACAAGACCGTGATGCCAACAATGCGGTAAGTCAACGGCTTGCCCAGCGTGGCCAACATGAGGTCGCCAAACAAAAAGCTGAAGCCGAACAGGAACCAGAACAAGGCCGTTGTGATACGACGCGGGTTACTGGTATCGCGCAGCGTCATGTAAGCCACCAGCATGACGATGATGCCGATGAGGTAAAGAACCAGATTAATGCTGACCAGGCTGTTCATGCGTTCACCACCGCATTCGCCCGGCCTGCCTGATTAGTTTTCTGCCAGGCCGCAATGTCTTTGGCAATGCTGGCGTCCAGTCGCGACAGGCGGAACAGGTGGATCAGCAAGGCGCACAATGCCGTTGGTATGCCCCAGATACCTATCGCCAGTGGCTCAATGCCATTGATACCATTTTCCTTCAGAAAGGCGGTCATCAGCAGCACGGCACCAAAGGCAATGAAGATATCTTCGCCAAAAAACAAGGCGACGTTGTCGCAGGCTGCGGCATGGGCAGCGATGCGGTCGCGTATGGCGGATGGCAATTCGCCATGCAAATTGCTGGCGGCACCTTCTGCCATTGGTGACAGCAAGGGCCGCACGGTTTGCGCCTGTCCGCCCAGACTCAGCAAGCCCATGGCAGCACTGGCTTCACGCACGACGAAGTACAGCATGAGGATACGGCCAGTAGTTGCGCTGCGTATGTTCGCCACCCATTGCTGGGCGCGTTCACGCAGGCCATAGTGTTCCAGCAAGCCTATGATGGGCAAGATCAATAATGAACTGGTGAGTTGCCTGCTATTGAGGAATTTTTCACCGAAGGTTTCCAGCAGGCTCATGAAATCCATGCCGACGGCGAAGCCTGTACCCAAACCAGCGACGGTAACAACCAGCAAGGGGTTGAAGCGCAGCGCAAAGCCGATGACGACCAGGGGTATGCCTATCAGTGGCAGTAGTAACGCCAGGTTCATGCAGTCTCCTGTTTTTTATATTGTCTGGCCGAACATATTCCCTTGATAAAAACAGCTAAGACCTCTCAACACAGAAACACGGAGACACAGAAATGTCACAGAGGAGAACAAAGAGAATAAAAGAACCCGGCGCGTATCTTGAAATAAATTTTTTTACAAAACCCTGTACGCCAGCCTGTCCAGCCGCGTACCGCTAAGCCGCCCCAGCAGCTTGCGCACGGGATCAGGATAATCCGTATTCTTTTCCAGCTCACGGTAATGTGAAATGACCGTCGTTTTCTCCATGATGCTGCTCAACTCATCCTGTCTTTGCTGCAGCAGTTCATGCTGCGGGTCATGCATCAGCAAGGCGTTTTCCAGATCGAGGCGGAAGGCACGCGGATTCAGGTTATTGCCGGTCATCAGCGCATAATCCTGGTCTATCCACATGCCCTTCAGGTGATAGGTATTGTCGTCGTCCTTCCACAGACGCAGTTGCAATTGCTGGCTGGTGATTTCTGCCTGATGGGATTTGGCAAAGCGGCGCAAGTTAACCTCGTACAGATAAGGCAAGGCGGCAATGACCTTGAAAGGTTCTTCAGGTGGGATAAAGAAATCATTGGCCGTCTTGTCACCCACGATGATGCAGATGCGCACGCCGCGCTTCAGGGCGCGGTTAATTTCACGGGTGACAGCCAGCGGGAAATTAAAATAAGGTGTGCAGATGGTGATCTGGTTCTTGCTGGCAGCGAGCAACTGGCAAATGACTTTATTCAGTGGATTGTTTTTACCCACACCCACCAGCGGTGTCACGCTCAGGCCATGCCTGTCATGTTCTTGCTCAGCCACATGGCAGTCATAGCGGGCGCTTTTGAGCCTGCTCCTGAATTGCTTGATTTCGCGGCGTATGCTGCGGGTGCCGGGTATCTGGGGCATATCCAGCCTGTGTACGGCAGCGGCAGATAGTAAATGTTCACGGATGAATTGCACCATGCTGTTGGCCAGCACTTTATTGTGTATCAGCAGGTAGCGGTCATGGCGGTATTTATCCTGCTTGTGCAGATACACATTATTCAGGCTGGCACCACTGTAGATGACTTCATCATCAATGACAAAGCCTTTCAGGTGCAACACGCCAAACAGTTCACGCGTCTGCACGGGAATGCCGTACAGAGGCACGGTATAGGCATTGGCCTTGCTGATCTCCTGATACCAGGCGGCATTGCCACCACTCTTTGCTGCACCTATCAGGCCACGCTGCGCCCGGTGCCAATCGACCAAGACGGCGATATCAAGTTCGGGCCTGGCCTTCTTGGCGGCATACAATGCCTGCAATATCTCTGCCCCGGCTTCATCATTTTGCAGGTAGAGGCTGCACAGATAAATCCTGTGTTTTGCCTGGGCAATTTTTGCCAGTAAAGTGCTGCGGTAGTCTGCTGCGCTATGCAGCGTCTGGACAGCATCCGCCTGTAGCGGGATACCGTTTAAATGCGTAAGGTCGGAAGCGGACTTGAAGAGGCGCATGTCTGTCTATGAATGTCTGTGGATACCAGTGAAAACCTGACGATGGTAACACCAGCGCGGCCTCAGATGCTAGCGAAACAGATGTGCCATCCTGAAGCTCGATTGTTGTCCCAGTTGCTGGAAATGCTGATCCAGCCAGACTTGCGCACGGGCACGGCCTTCTGCATGCAGGCTATGTAAAAAAATTGCCTGTGCATTCATCTTGCTGTGGCTACTGAGCTGGCTCATGAGTTCAGGTGCGGCAATCACATGCAGATTCAGCTTGCGCAAACGGCGTTCCAGCTTGCCCCAGGTCAGCCAGCCACGGTCTGCTTCGCGCTTGGCCAGCAACAATCCCTGCAGCTCCGTATGAAAAGTCGAGCTGAAACCCATCTCGGTCAGACGGTGCCAGATTTCACTTGCAGACGAAGGAATCTGCGCCCTGGGCTGGGCATGCAAAAGGATGGCGATGATGTCCCTTGCCTTGCATTTATGCACCAGTGGAAACAAAGGCGGGTTAGCAGTCAGGCCACCATCCCAATAGGCTTCGCCCTCTATTTCCACCGCTCTGTGTATCATCGGCAAACAGGCGGAAGCCAGCAAGACATCCAGGCTCATCTGGCGGTTGCGGAACAGTTTTAGCGTGCCGGTACTGACCTGGGTAGTGGCGATAAAAAGTTGTATGCCAGGCAGCTGGCGCAAGCGTTCAAAGTCTATCTGCGCCGCCAGGATATCGCGCAAGGGGTTGATATCGAAGGGATTGAGCTGGCTCGGTGAGAAAAAACGTGTCCAGGCAAACAAATGCTTCATGGCTGCCGGTAACTCTGATTGAGCAGCGATATCCGCTGTCAGCACATGCTCATCCACGACCGTATTGAAAGGGGAGATGCTGGCGACGCTATCCCAAAAATTCTTCAGCGCCTGCCTGGCCCCATCTGCCCCGCCTTGCAAATAGCCATGCGCCAGTGCCACCGCATTCATGGCCCCGGCGCTGGAACCACTGATCGCCTCTATACTGACACGCCCATCTTCGAGCAAACGATCAAGCACGCCCCAAGTCAGTGCGCCGTGTGATCCACCACCCTGCAATGCCAGTGTGACTGTTTTGTTCATTCTATTCCCTTTCCAGAGGCATGCGCCATGAGGGAGAGTGAAGCATGGAGGTGACCGGCTTATGACGTGGTCAGTATGAGAGAGTGGTAAGCAAGGGGTGTGCCTATGAGTATTGAGCGCGCTAACTTCGTAGGTTGGGCTACGGGGTATCAGCCCAACACTCGGCATTTAAATCACGTAAACATTTGCAAAGGCCGAGTGTTGGGCTGATGAAGCGTAGCCCAACCTACACCCTAGCCCAACCTGCGATTAACCCAACCGCGATTACGATATTACAAGCGCCGCCACACCTGCCATCTTTCCTTACCCGCAAACACGGGGATGGAATCACTGACCGCCCGCTCTTCGAGCAAATCAAAATACGGCAACATCAATTCACGGAATGCCGCACTGTGTATGGTAAATGGCGGCCCTTTGAGCGATGCATCTGGCGCATCATCAAAGAAAAAATACCCTGCCAGCAAAGCGCCTGTGGGTAACAGTGCAGCCCAGCGTTTGACAATATCTGCTCGCATCCCAGGTGGCAAGGCGCAAAAGAAGGCGCGTTCATAGATCAGGTTTAGCTCTTGCTCTGGAGTGTAGGCAAAAAAATCGGCCTCGATAACATGCTTACCCCACTCGCCTATCGCTGCCTGTGCACTGCGCACGGCAGCAGGCGAAAAATCGATGGCGACCACTGGCCAGCCTGCTTGCGCCAGAAAGGCTGCTTCATAGCCATTGCCACAACCCGGAATCAGCGTATTCATGGGCTGAGATGCAGCCTGCATGAAAGCTTGCAAATCTGCCGGTACATTACCCTTATCCCAGGGAGTAAAGTTTTTTTCAAAACGCTCGTCCCAGAATTGCGGATTGCGTGGGTCACGGTTAATGAAATCAGCCATGCTTCTGTATGAACTTGTTGCGTCAGATTTTGAAATAAAAATGCAGCAGCAATTGCGCCACCACGACACCAGAGAACAGTCCCGCGCCAAAATACACTATCGTACGCAACAGGCGGTTGGTGCGTCTTTGCTCAGTCAACAAGGCCATCAGCATTTCATCGCTATGCCGGGGTTCGGCAGCGCGTGTCAGGGCCTGATGTGCAAGGCGCGGCAATTGCGGGAAGATATGGCTGTAGCGTGGCGCTTCGTCCTTGAGCTTGTCTATCAGGCCGCGCCAGCCTACCTGTTCGCTCATCCAGCGTTCAAGATAGGGCTTGGCGGTTTTCCACAAGTCCAGGTCAGGGTCAAGCTGACGGCCCAGTCCTTCTATATTGAGCAGCGTTTTTTGCAGCAGCACCAGTTGCGGTTGTACTTCTACATTGAAACGGCGTGAAGTCTGGAACAGGCGCAGCAAGACCTGACCGAAAGAAATATCTTTCAATGGCCGGTCAAAGATAGGTTCACAACAGGCGCGCACTGCTGCCTCAAGCTCATCGACGCGTGTCTCTTTGGGTGCCCAGCCGGATTCTATATGCGCTTCGGCCACGCGCTTATAGTCGCGCTGGAAAAAAGCCAGAAAGTTTTGCGACAGATAATCCTTGTCGAAATCATTGAGGGTACCAACGATACCGAAATCCAGCGCAATATAACGGCCCAGCGTCGCTGGCGCGGTCGATACCAGAATATTACCGGGGTGCATATCAGCATGGAAAAAGCCATCGCGAAACACCTGGGTAAAGAAAATGGTCACGCCATCGCGCGACAGCTTTTGCAAATCAACACCGGCTTCGCGCAATTTATCCAGTTGCGAAATCGGTATGCCCTGCATGCGTTCCATGACGATGACTGAGGACGAGCAATAATCCCAATGCATCTCTGGCACCAGTAGTAAATCCGAATCGGCAAAATTGCGGCGCAACTGGCTGCCATTGGCGGCTTCGCGCATGAGGTCCAGCTCGTCATGCAGATACTTGTCAAACTCGGCCACGACTTCTTTTGCCTTGAGACGTTTGCCATCTGCCCACAGTGCTTCCAGCCAGCCCGCAGCAATCTGCATGAGTGCCACGTCATCATCAATGGCTTCTTTCATGCCGGGGCGCAGCACCTTGACGGCAACTTCGCGGCCATCTTTCAAGGTGGCGAAATGTACCTGGGCGATGGACGCAGAAGCGACTGGCACACGCTCGAAACTGGCAAACAACTGGTCAGGATGTGAGCCCAGGGATTTCTTGATCTGCGCGATTGCCAGGTCAGGGTCGAACGAAGGAACGCGGTCTTGCAGGTGCGTCAGTTCATCGGCGATGTCCGGCGGCATAAGGTCGCGCCGGGTTGATAATACCTGGCCAAACTTGACGAAGATGGGACCCAGTTCTTCCAGAGCCTTGCGCAGACGCTCACCACGTGGTGCTGACAGGTCACGCCAGAAAATCAGGATGTCTATCAGGCGTGCCGTGCGTGGCACTGACAGACCGGAGATCGCAATTTCATCGATGCCATATTTGATGGCGATACGTATGATTTTCGCCAGTCTGAGAAACTTCAATATCATCCGCGCATCCTTTCCAGTTTTTCGATGCGCTTGATAAGACGCTCGACATCATCCCGCGTCTTGTTGACTTCGGTACTAAAGCCCTGCACGGCCTGAGGCCGGACCAGCATGGGGTTTTCTTCTAAAAAATATTCAGCCAGGTTTTCCTGGATTTTTTGATGGGTCTCCAGTGCAGTCTGGTGCAGGGATTTTGCAAAGCCTACCATGCGCACTGCCGCTACATCACCAAACAGCTTGCTCAAGTCTTCTTCCGCTTCCCAGCGCAAGTTTTGGCTGAGATGGGAGATGGTATTGGCAAAGTCTGCGTCACCTTCTATCTTCACATAAGAAAAAGCACGCTCACGGTTTTGCGCAATCAACGGCAAATCGCTGAGTTTGACGTAGATGGTGACTTGCGCCAGCTCGTTGGCAGCGGCGCTTTCCAGCAAGCCATCTGGCGCCACTTTGAGGCGCAACTGCATGGTTTGCAAGTCTATACAGGCAATTTTACCGGCATGCGGCAAGAGCTTGTTTTTAGCCCAACCTTCTTGTGCCAGTAAATGATTGATAAAAGTTACAAAAGGTGCGATGGAGATCATGTTCAAATCAGGGCAATTACAAAATACCGAACCAGCATGAGATGCACAGGCACAGGTATCGTGCAAATAAAAAAACCGCCCGGCAGTTGCAGGGCGGTTCCAGTTTAACAGCTTATCGCAGCCAGCATCGCTGCGTAGCGTCAAAACTTTAGGAGTCTCGCAAAATTGTTCCAGCAATCTTGCAGCGCCGACGACAGTACAATTGTACGGCTAGGCGCTGCAAGGCCGCTGGAGCGGTTTTGCGTGAGTCCGTCATTACATTTGTTGAATACCGGCCAACACCCAACCACCCTGACCATTGACTGGCTTGGACAGATTCCAGACTTCATTGAAGGCTTCTGCCGGTGCATTGGCAGCTTCCTTGATCATGCCTGTGAACTTGATGCTGGCCAGGTAATCGGCACCTGCAGTCTCTACGCCCAGCAGATCGGCATTCAAAGTCACAACATCGGTGACATTAGGCGATGCGCCACGTTCCTGAATCTGCAACTTCAGTTCAGCATACATTTCTGCCGTTGTGAATTCACGCAAATCATTAATGTCAGCCTTGTCCCATGCCGCTTGCAGGCGGATGAAATAGCTTTTTGCATTACGCAGGAAGCCTGGCACATCAAAGTCAGCCGGAATAGTCCAGTTGGCATTGGTATCAGCATTGCTGCCACCGGACACTGGCGCATTGCTTTGGAAAGCCATAGGCTGCGGTGTTACAGAAGGAACGCCTGCAAACGCTGGCTGATTAAAACTATTGCCCGTGCTTTGACCATTCTTGTTACGGAACAGACGTATCACGAAGAAAATCGCAAAACCTATCAGGGCAAAAGTCAGCAAGCTACCCAGCATGCTGGCAGCTGCGCCGCCCAGGCCAAAATGCGACAAGGCTGCGCCCAGCAAGGCACCACCGATCAAGCCACCGGCTATACCTTTCCAAGGGATACCTGGTTTGGGAGGTGTCACTGCAGGTGCACCGGCAGCAGGTGCAGGTGCAGCAGCCGGTTTGGCCGCGTTAGATGGAGACGGCGGCGTAGCCTGACGCGTTACATTATTGGATTGACGACCTATAGAGCCGCCACCACCAAGACGCTTGGCTTCTGCGTCAGAGACTGTCATTGCCATCGTACTTGCTACGACCAGCATGGCGATCAGAAACTTTTTCATCATTCGACTCCCGTTTGTTTCAAGGTTTTATTACTTCAGACTGCTTTTTTCAGATTTTTTACTTCACAATTGCATTACAACTTGATACCGGTGTGTAAAGCGGCCACACCTGCCGTCAAATTAAAATATTGCACACTTTCCAGACCTGCTGTTTCCATCATGCCCTTCAGGGTTTCCTGATCAGGATGCATGCGTATCGATTCAGCCAGGTACTTGTAGCTGTCAGCATCGCCAGCTATCTTTTGCCCCATCCAGGGCAAGACCTTGAACGAATACAGGTCATAAGGTTTTTGCAAAATTTCTGGAACCTTGGAAAATTCCAGCACCAGCAATTTGCCACCCGGTTTCAGTACACGCTGCATTTCTGCCAGTGCCTGATCCTTGTGTGTCATATTGCGCAAACCAAACGCCACGGTCACTCTGTCAAAGTAATTATCCTGGAAGGGTAATTTTTCTGCGTCGCATAATAAAGTGGGGGTGATCAGGCCCTTATTCAAGAGGCGGTCACGCCCTACCCTGAGCATGGACTCGTTGATATCGGTATGCCAGACCTCACCGGTCTTGCCCGCCTGACGCACGAATTCCTTGGTCAAATCACCGGTACCACCGGCAATATCCAGCACCTTGAAACCAGGGCGCACACCAGCCTGGGCGACCGTGAAAATCTTCCAGACCCTGTGCAAGCCAGCCGACATCATGTCATTCATGACATCATATTTGGCGGCGACGGAATGAAAAACCTCGGCGACCTTATGGACTTTTTGATCTTCTTCTACGGTGGTGTAACCAAAATGGGTGGTATTGCTCATGTTATCTGCCCTGTTTTCTTCAAGAATGCTGAATTATCACGGTTTTCTGACGCCTGTAGAAATTTCCACTGCCTGACATTCAGCTTCTTATGTAACGGATTGTATCTCAATCACTGCAAGTTTCTGCACACTATGCAAAAAAATCAGTTTTCCCCTGTCAGCGCCCTGACCACAGCTCGCTGCCACTGCGCTGCATTCCTGGTATTCCAGACCAGGTGGACTTCTTCCATGCATTGAAAACCGCAGTCCGTCACTTCAAGCCGCACCAAATCGGCATCGTCGAGGGCAAAGTCAGGCAAATAGGCCAGGGCCTTGCCCGACCTGACCATGGCCAGCAGCAATTGCAAATCATCTATCCAGTAGGCGATGCGGCGCGGGAACTGGTCATCACGCCAGCCATCAGAGTGTTTGCCACGTTGCTTGCCGCAAAACAAGGAGCGCGCAGGGCTGACAAAATCATGGGCCAGCACCTGGGTACTGGTGAAACTCTGCCCTGGCTGGCTGGCAGCACCGCCCAGCAAGGGATGCTGTTTGCCCGCCAGCAATTGCAGCCTCAGCGTACCCAGAGAAACACTGGCCCAGTCTGCCGACCAGTGGGCAGCGCGGCCATGCAAGACTTCGCCGGTGACCAGGGCGTGGCTAGCCTCCCCCTGGCCAATGCGGCCAGGGCATCTTCTTCATACATACTCAGCAAATGCATGTCTGCCACCGGGTAAGCCGCCATGGCCTGCGCCAGTTGCTCGGCATGCCGCCACAGCAGTATGGCCGGGCCAGCCACGCGGCAACTGATGCTGGCGTCGTCACCCCGCACATCGGCCCTGGCCTGGTCAGCCATGGATAACATATTGCGGGCAAAGTCCAGCATGCGCTGGCCGCTGGCATTCAGGCTGAGCTGCTTGGCAGAACGGTCAAACAAGACCGTATCCAGATCGCCCTCCAGCCTGCGCAAGGCCTTGGAAATGGCAGAAGGAGTCAGGTGCAGCTCCAGCGCCGCTGCTCCCAGCGATGGCTGTCTTGCCACGCAGGCAAAGATTTTGAGGTCTATGAGATTCATCTTATTGGGGCTTCTATCTTAAATTTCCAATTTGGACATTAAAAGTGAATTTATATTGCTTTACGAGACATTTTAACAGACCTACTATGTCAGCATCTCTTACTCATCTTGATCCCGCCATGACCAGCACTGAAAACCTGATACACCAGCAATGGATATACAGCCGCCATCCAACCGGCATAGTCAGCAACGAGCACTATGAATTGCGCAGCCAGCCTCTCGATACCTCGCTGGACCGCGATGAAGTATTGATAGCCGCCCGCTATATCAGTGTAGACCCCTACATGCGCATCAACCAGTCGTCCAAACCTACCTACAACCCGGAACCGCACCAGCTCAATACCGTGCAAGCTGCTGGCGTAGTCGGCCAGGTGCTGGCATCGAATGCTGCCAGCCTCAAAGCCGGTGACTGGGTATTTGGCATGACAGGCTGGCAAAGCCATGCGCGCGTGCATGTCAGCGCACTGACCAAAATCGACCCTACCATTGCCCCAGTCTCCACAGCGCTGGGCGTACTCGGCATGCCGGGCCGCACCGCCTGGTTTGGCCTGACCGAAGCAGGCAAGCCGCATGCAGGTGAAGTGGTCGTGGTATCTGGAGCAGCCGGTGCAGTTGGCTCACTGGTGGTGCAATTCGCCAAACGCCATGGCGCAAAAGTGTTGGGTATCGCTGGTGGCGCAGAAAAATGCGCTTGGCTGAAGGACAAGCTGGGCGCTGACTGGGCGCTAGATTACAAAACCTTCAGCAATGACGAAACACTGAGCCAGGAGATACTCAAACTCACAGGCGGTGTCGATGTGTATTTCGATAATGTAGGCGGCATGGTCACCGATGCCATTATCCCCATCATCAAGCGCCGCGCCCGCATCATCATCTGCGGCCAGATCAGCCAGTACAACGGCGGCCTTGACGTCCCAGAAATGGGCCCGCGCCTGCTGCAGCACATGCTGTACCAGCGCGCCACTATCCAGGGCATACTCGCGCGCGATTACCTGCACCGCATGGATGAAATGCTGGCCATCGTCTCGCCCTGGGTCAAGGCCGGTGAGCTGGTGCTTGAAGAAACCATCATCGATGGTTTTGAACAATTGCCGAGCGCCCTGAATTCTTTATTCACAGGCGAACATCGCGGCAAATTGCTGGTGAAGGTATAAGCAGATGAAACGCTTGCTCTCATTCTTCCTGCTCAGCTTTTGCTGCATCTTCAATACCCACGCCGAAAACAAACATGGCCCCACCTGGGGCGTACACGGCATGCTTTTGTTCGGCAACAGCGAAGGCATGTATGTCTCGCACCTGCCGATGTTCCATGCGCCGCATGATTACCAGGTCGTCTTGCAGATACGCTGCCTCGATCAAAAACTTGATGCTGCTATCAAAGCCAGGCTGGAACAAAAACTGGTCTTGTGGACCATGGAACCAGAACAATTCGAGATCGCCAGACTGGCCGCAGACAACAAGACACCGCTGAAACAGTTCAAGGCCAATATCGTGCTTGGGCATTTTGAACAGGGTGGCAAAACCAAATACAAGGATGTGGCTGTCGTCGTTGAAAAAACCCTGATCTTCCGCCGGTTATCGCCACAAATGCGGGAGAGCAAGCAGGCTGTTTATCATCAGATAGGTAGTGGTACGCAACGCTTTCTGTTGAAGGAAATTGATAGCAGGCCTGACTTTGATCATGTGCTCGCGATCAGTGTGCCTGCGGCTGCAGCGATGGCTGATGTAGTGGTGAAGAAGACGGGATTGCAGGCAGTGAGTGATGCGGAGTTTTTGCAGGTTTTGCAGGGTAAGGTGGATAAGCGGGCTGGCGTAAAGGGGACAATTTATCTTGATAAGGCGGATTTGGAGTAAGTGACCAATCGCATAGAAATTACAACTCCACAAAAACAGCAATCGTATTGGCTGCGCTTTTGAAGTTGGGGTTGCTTTTGACTTTCAGCAGTTCCCATGTGTCGACGCCGTTTGTGCTGTACAGAAAATGGATTAAGAAGGACCGCTGTTTGAGGTGTAGTAGGGGTTTCGAAGTGCATGCACTTCGCCTGCGTAACGGTATGCGCTTGCAAGCGCGTACTCCTTAGGGCAAGGCCGAAGCGAGTTTCGGGCCTTCCCATTTTTTGTACTGCGCAAACGGGAACCCCCTTCAGGGGGATGTTGGCAGGGTTTCGCAAAGCATGCTTTGCGCTGACAACATCTAAGCCGCTTGCAAGCGGCGCAGTGGAATCGACGCCTGGGTCGCCTTTTTGGCCCACCTTTTTGGCGAAGCAAAAAGGTGGGTAGCCGCCGGTCTACCACCGGCCTGCAATCTTAAATAGCGTATGCAGGTAGTTAAAAAACGAATTCAGAAATATCGTTTCGTTTTTTAGGAATACGTTGATCGGAGGCCGAGTGCTGGGCTGGTGAAGCGTAGCCCAACCTACGGACCACAATCTTAATAAGATGTGAAACCGTTTTAAAATCGACTCACAAAATCACGCGATTCTGACATTAAAAAACTACACGGCATACTGCGACCACCGCTAGATTCCTGCCTTCGCAGGAATGACGCTAATATGAGTATGGTTTATCAAAAAATGGCAGTGCTGGTCTACACCTGAGACGTAAAATCTGAGAATTGATATCTGAGATAGATGCTCACTCAATGCTTAGTCCCACAACTCCCCCCACCCTTCACAGGCATAGGCGCATCCCGCCCAGTCTCTCCGGCAAACCCCGCCGCCTGCAATTTCTCCAGATATTCCTGCCAGACCTGAGCCTGGTTTTCACCCAGCCAATACAAATAATCCCAGGTAAAAATCCCCGAGCTGTGCTGGTCAGAAAAGATAGGCTTGATCGCATAATTACCGACTGGCTCTATGCCCACGATGCCAACATCGCGCTTGCCTGTTTGCAGGGTCTCCTGACCCGGCCCATGACCACGCACTTCGGCAGAGGGTGAAGACACGCGCAGTAATTCAAAGGGCAAAGAAAACTCCTTGCCATCATCAAAAGCGACTTCAAGCACCCGCGATTGGGTGCGGGCATTCAGGGAAGTGGGTTGTGGATTACCTATGCTCATGATGCGAAATTCGAAATAATGGTTTGCCTTAATTGCGGCAACAAGTTGCGACGTGCGTCCAGTGCAGACTGATCAGCCGCATCACTGCGCGCAGCAGCCCAGATGGGGTTGGGGAAATGCGCATCATCGGTATACCGTGGAATCAGATGCCAGTGCAGATGCGGCACCATATTACCCAGGCTGGCGACATTCATCTTGTGCGGTTGCATGACTGCACGTATAGCGGCTTCCAGCTTCCAGACGGCTTGCATGAAAACGTTTCTATCGTCTGCGGACAAATCCGTCATCTCTTTGACATGCGCATTCCAGATGACGCGACAAAAGCCGGGGTAGTTGGCGTCATCAACGAGGATGACGCGTAACTGATCGGTGCTGACGAGGACATCACCAGCACTGGCATCACATAATTCACAAACAATGCTCATTACACCAGCACCCTTTCTATACCACCGTTATTGGCTTTGGCGACATACTCTGGCATCCAGTTTGGCCCGAGGATATGCTTAGCCATTTCGACGACGATGTAGTCGGCAGTCGTGCCAGAGTCTTCATCATAGCGCGTCAAACCTTGCAAACAGGCCGGGCAGGATGTCAGGATTTTGACGTCGCCGGTAAAGCCGTCAGCGCGCAGTTTGTCTGCGCCCTTGTTCATTTCTTCTTCCTTGCGGAAGCGTATCTGGGTAGAGATATCAGGGCGCGATACTGCCAGCGTACCTGCCTCGCCGCAGCAGCGGTCATTCTTTTCTATCTTGACTTCATCAACCGTGGTGATCAGTGCATTCACCGTTTTCAGCGGGTCTTGCAATTTCATCGGTGTATGGCAGGGGTCGTGATACATATAACGCGTGCCATTCACTGCCGCCAGCTTGACATCTTTTTCCAGCAAAAATTCATGGATGTCGATGATGCGGCAACCAGGGAATATCTTGTCGAATTCATAGCCCTGTATCTGGTCATAACAAGTGCCGCAAGAGACGACCACAGTCTTAATATCCAGATAATTGAGCGTGTTGGCCATGCGATGGAACAGCACGCGGTTGTCGGTGATCATCTTCTCGGCCTTATCGAACTGGCCGGCACTGCGTTGCGGGTAACCGCAGCACAGGTAACCTGGCGGCAGCACGGTTTGCACACCAACATTCCACAACATCGCCTGGGTTGCCAGGCCAACTTGTGAGAACAGCCTTTCTGAACCGCACCCAGGGAAGTAGAACACGGCTTCCGTATCTGCTGTCGTGGTTTGCGGATTGCGGATGATGGGGACCATCTTGTCATCTTCAATATCCAGCAAGGCACGCGCCGTTTTCTTGGGCAGATTGCCCGGCATTTTCTTGTTGATGAAGTGGATCACCTGCTCGCGTATGACAGGCTTGCCAAGGCTGGCCGGTGGTGCCTTGGTCTGCTTTTTGGCGAGCTTTTTCAATACGGTATTACCGAGGCGTTGTGCTGCCACACCCCAGCCAAATATAACCTGGCGCGCCGCCTTAATGGTGGCAGGGTCTTTGGCATTTAAAAAGAACATGGCTGATGCCGTGCCGGGGTTGAACGACTTTTTGTCCATCTTGCGCAAGAGATTGCGCATATTCATCGACACATCACCAAAGTCGATATCGACCGGACAGGGCGTTACGCATTTATGGCAGACAGTACAGTGGTCGGCCACATCTTCAAATTCTTCCCAGTGCTTGATAGAGATACCGCGGCGCGTCTGTTCTTCATACAAGAAGGCTTCCACCAGCAATGATGTGGCCAGGATCTTGTTACGTGGCGAATACAGCAAATTCGCACGAGGCACATGGGTGGCACAGACAGGTTTGCACTTGCCGCAACGCAGACAGTCCTTGACGCTATTGGCGATCGCACCGATATCACTTTGCTGCATGATCAGGGACTCATGCCCCATCAGGCCAAATGAAGGCGTGTAGGCATTGCGCAAGTCGGCAGCAAAGTCTGGCAGGTTCAGCAGTTTGCCCTTGTTGAAGCGGCCTTCAGGATCGATGCGTAATTTGTAGGAGCGGAAATCCTTGATTTCATCTTCAGTCAAGAATTCCAGCTTGGTGATACCTATACCATGTTCGCCCGAGATAACGCCATTCAGTGAACGGGCCAGCACCATGATGCGGGCAACGGCATGATGCGCCACTTGTAGCATTTCATAATCGTCAGAATTGACCGGCAAATTGGTATGCACATTGCCATCCCCTGCATGCATGTGTAGGGCCACGAAGACACGGCTGCGCAAGACTTTTTTATGCACGGCCACGCATTCATCGAGTATCAGCTTGAAGGCAGAGCCGCTGAAAATCTGGCGAAGTTGTGCACGGATTTCTGTCTTCCAGGATACCCGCACTGTCCTGTCCTGGACGATGGAAAATACGGTTACATCAGGCTGTGCTTTTAATCTTTCGTCGAAGACAAATTCCAGCTTGTCCAGGCCCAGTTCCAGCAATTCTGCCTTGGCTGCGCTCAGTGGCTTGTCGAGATTATTCAGCAGATAAGTCCAGCGTGCTTCTGCTGCCTGTAACAAGGCATTGGCTTCATTGACGCGGTCTTCCAACAATTCAGACGCGGGGATATCATCGCCAGCAGCATCTTCACTCTTGCCCAGCGGCAGATTGGGTTTGGCGAAAAAGCCCTTCAGGCTATCGAGCAAGGCCAGCTTGTTTTGTATCGATAATTCTATGTTGATGCGCTCTATGCCGTCGGTATATTCACCCATGCGGTTAAGCGGTATCACCACATCTTCATTGATCTTGAAGGCATTGGTATGCTTGGAAATCGCTGCTGTCTTGGCGCGGTCCAGCCAGAATTTTTTGCGTGCCTCTGGGCTGACGGCAACAAAGCCTTCACCGACGCGGGTATTGGCAATGCGTATGACTTCAGACGCGGCCTGGGCCACGGCATTTTCATCATCGCCAACGATGTCGCCAAACAAGGCCATCTTGGGCAAGACGCCGCGCTTGGATTTGGTCGTATAACCGACCGCGCGCAGATAGCGTTCATCCAGATGTTCGAGGCCCGCCAGAATAGCGCCGCCCTTGCGGGTTTCGTTATCGAGGTAATCCTTGATTTCAACGATGCTCGGTATCGCATCACGTGCCTGACCGAAAAATTCCAGGCAGACGGTGCGGGCAAACTTGGGCATCTTGTGCAGGATCCAGCGTGCAGATGTAATGAGACCATCGCAACCTTCTTTTTGCACACCTGGCAAACCCGCGAGGAACTTGTCAGTCACGTCCTTGCCCAGACCTTCTTTGCGGAAGACGCGGCCCTTGATATCAAGTTGCTCGGTCTTGAATGGCTGCTTCTCGCCAGGGTGTGTCCATTCGAGCTTGAACTTGGCCACTTCCACATCATGAATTTTGCCGAGATTATGCTCAAGGCGTGTCACTTCCAGCCAGTCGCCGTTAGGATCAACCATGCGCCACGAAGCCAGGTTGTCGAGTGCAGTGCCCCACAGTACCGCCTTCTTGCCGCCTGCATTCATGGCGACATTGCCGCCTATGCATGAAGCTTCGGCCGAGGTGGGGTCTACGGCAAATACAAAGCCGGCTTTTTCAGCAGCATCCGAGACGCGCTTGGTGACGACACCGGCACCGGAATAGATGACCGCATAATCGCGATCAACGCCCGGCAGGCGCGTCATTTCGACAGCGCCCAGTTGTTCGAGTTTCTCAGTATTGATGACTGCCGACAAAGGCGTCAGCGGTATCGCGCCGCCGGTATAACCCGTGCCACCGCCACGCGGGATGATGGTCAGGCCCAGCTCTATACAGCTTTTGACGAGGCCGGCCATTTCATCTTCGGTGTCTGGCGTCAGCACGACGAAGGGGTATTCCACGCGCCAGTCGGTTGCATCAGTCACATGCGATACGCGGCTCAGGCCATCGAACTTGATATTGTCTTTTGCAGTGAAGCGCGCCAGCAGCCTGTTGGCTTTCTTGCGCAAATCATAGGTGTCACGAAATTCCTTGGAAAATGCCGCCACGGCCTTGCGGGCGGCCTGCACCAGCGTCTCTACGCTATTGCTGCGCTCTGCATCGTCGTCATTGGCTGTGCTGAGACGGCGCTTTTCAACTTCAGCCAGCCTGTGGTTCAGCGCATCAATCAAATCCTGCCTGCGCTTGGGGTTATCCAGCATATCGTCTTGCAGGTAAGGATTGCGCTGCACGACCCAGATATCACCCAAGACTTCATACAGCATGCGCGCAGACCGCCCGGTCTGGCGTTTGCCGCGCAATTGATCCAGCAATTGCCAGGCATCTTCGCCCAGCAAACGGATCACAATCTCGCGATCAGAAAACGAGGTGTAGTTATACGGAATTTCCCGCACGCGGGTCGGTGTGGCGCCTTGGGGTGCATCTGCGAGCAAGGCCTGGATCTGGGCTGGAGCATTCATCAGTGACGTGGTTGGACGGATATATAAAAGTCCATTCTAACTTATTGCGATGCACCACGCGCCAACAGCCTTGAAGTTTATACGGTAATGAATGGTGATTCTGGCAATTTTCCAAATGGAATTTGGCAAATACCCGCCAGAAGTATCTAAAACCGTCTTTTCTTGCAAATTAGCCACGACAGTAGCGGCATATGAGTTGTATTGGTAAATTTGATTTTCATCAATACTTCAATTTTACACCCCCTTTACAAATGACCGACAGTCATTTAATATAAGTTTCAAATGACCGATGGTCATTTGAAACTTATGGAGAACAAAAATGAACAAGGACTTACAAGACAAATGGGCACTGGTGACGGGTGCATCGAGTGGGTTTGGCATTGATTTTGCACAGCTCCTGGCAGAGCGTGGCTGCAACCTGGTACTCGCAGCCAGGCGCGAGCAGGCAATGGAAGAACTGGCAAGTCAATTACGAGCGCAACACCAAATCAAAGTATTTGTGATTGGCATTGATCTAGCCAGAACCGGTGTAGGTGCAGAGATGAAAGCTCATACAGACGCGTTAGGTGTCGCTATCGACATCCTTATCAATAATGCTGGATATGGCCTCTTTGGTGAGTTCATCAGACAAGACTTGGAGAAAACACTCAACATGCTGCAATTGAACATGGCCAGCCTAACTGAACTTAGCCATGTATATGCCACAGACATGAAGGCCCGTGGCGGTGGCAAGATATTGCTGGTGTCCAGCATAGGCGGCTATCAGGCAACACCTTACTATGCAGCCTATTCCGCCAGTAAAGCATATGTATTGCTATTTGGCGAAGCCTTGAATGAAGAATTAAAGAAATACAATATCGCCGTTGCAGTACTGTCACCTGGCATTACCGCAACGGATTTTCTGAAAGTATCAGGGCAAAAAGCAACCGCCTATCAGCGCAGCATGATGATGAAATCACGCCCGGTCGCTGCAATTGGCTTGAAAGCACTGTTCAAGGGCATACCGAGTATCATTCCGGGGATGGCCAATAAACTGACTATTTTTTCCAGCCGCTTTACGCCGCGCCACTTACAAATCAAAATGGCGGAAAAATTGATGAAGAACTAGCATTTACAAGGAATTGAAGCACTGATGGTAACCCGCGCCAAAGATGATCAAGCCAAACTAGCCAGACGTGTCGACATTTTGCAGGCGGCACGCCGCCTGTTCATGCTTAATCCGCACCAACTACCTTCTGCATCGCGCATTGCCGAAGAGTCTGGCCTCGCCAAGGGTACTGTTTATCTGTATTTTTCTACCAAGGAAGAAATTTTCCTGGCATTGCTGGAAGAAGAATTTTCGTTGCTACTGGAAGAAGTGAAAAATATTTTTGCAGATGAGAAGCAGATATCTGCCTCCGTATTTATTACGCGCTACGTCAATTACCTGGAAGCGCGGCCAGAAATGCTTCGTCTGGACGCAATGGCGCACAGTGTACTGGAACAGAATATGCACGAAGACAAATTGCGCGCATTCAAACTGTCGCTCATACAAGTCCTGGTTGATACTGGAGAAGTGCTTGATCAAGCTTTGAAACTACCACCAGGGCGTGGTGCCAGCTTGCTGACGCGTACCCATGCAATCACCAGGGGACTATGGCAATCACTCGACTATTCGCCGATGTTACAAGAGATATTAAAAGACGCTGTGTTTGCCCCTATACGACCAAATTTCAAGGCTGAACTAAGACAAACATTAGAAGAATATTGGAGAGGCGCATTGGGGTTTTGATTTATTCCCTGTGGCGTATGACAAGATTGCGGAAAACCCATGCTTTCCGCAATCTGTGGAGAATCAACCCAGCAAAGCAGGCGCAGTCTTGCCGTATTTCAGTGTAGTTTCCACTGGCAACCAGTTACCAGTGGATTCCTGACGGCCTTGCAGCAGGAAGCGTGGGTTGGCTTCTTTGGCAGCATCAGCAGCAGCCTTGGACAATTCACCGATCTTGCCTTTTTTGAGTCGGTTCACGACCAGGCCGATTTCTGTTTCTTTGAAATCGCGCAGCATGTCGTAATCACCATCGCTGTCGCCAGCGACGAAAACAGGGCCATAGCCTTTTTTGGCGACCAGTTCACGTTTGATGACGACAGTCTTGCCTGGGCCCCAGTTCAAAGGCCAGTCTTTGCGGTAGGCGTTTTTATACACGTCACCGTTTTGTTCCAGGCGTAGGCCCAGGACGTTTTCACGTTGTACGTGGTAACCGTATTTTGGATTGGTCGCGAATACGGCAACCACGTCTTCCAGCGAGGCGGTGCTGACGTATACGTCAAAACCATTCTGACGGAAAGTGTTCATCAGTGTCGCCACTTCTGTACACAGGCGTATGCCGTGGAAGTGGGCAGTTGTGATGACACCGGCCACACCAGGCAGAGATGAAGGGCTGGTATATTTGGTCTTGGTCAGGCTCATGCCGAGGTTGGCGTCATTCGATGCTTCTGCCAGTGCGCTGACTTCGGCAACGGTCATGTTGGCGAAGAAGTAGATGACCCATGGGTAACCGACATTCACGCCATGGGTGTCATTGACGGCTTCATAAAGGAAATAGAGCTTGGCGCGGAAGTCCTGGAATTGGGCAGTTTCAACGATTTCTTCGAGGCTGCGGCTACCGGCCATGCCTTTGTAGTTGGCATGCAGGTAGGCATAATCGCTGTCGAGGTCAGTACATACACTTTCCAGATCTAGAATCTTGCCTGCGGCATTTTTGTAGTCAGCCGTGAAATTACCAGCCGGTACGTTTTGACGGATGGTTGCAGAGAATTCTTGCGGGCTCAGCTTGAATGCCAGGTGATTGATCTGGTACATCAGCAGCGCTTCTTCGCAGTCATTCATGATGCTGGTGTTGTCCCAGTCGAACACGGCGTAAGGTTTGCGCTTGGCAGAATAGGTCTTGCTGGTATTGCCATGCTTGGCGATCAAGGCCGCAACCAGATCACGGTTGCGTGGTGACCACTTGGCGGCATCGAGGAATACTGCTGGCGCAGCTGCGGCCGGTTTAGCCAGTGCAGGTGCAGCCAGGGTCGCGCCTGCTGCAGTGGCAACCAGGCCTTGCAAAAAGCCACGGCGTGGCTGTTGATGGGTTTGTTTAGTATCTTGCATTTGATTTCCTCAATGAGCGCATGACATGCCACATGCCGGGCATGTATCTTTATTAAAAACTTGTTTAAGCGTACAGAACTTGCATAGTGTGATCGTGCGAATACTGCTTTTTTTGACTACTTTCCGGCAAGCATTATAGTCAAACATTGTGACATCCCTGCAATAGGCACAAAATTTTTAAGCAAATTTGTCTATACATTAACTACCAGGTCTGATGGCATGAGCGGACTGCCATTCTGTTCTACTACATCCAGCACCGAATACAAATGGCATAAATGCACTTCGGAAGGTGCAAACAGACGTACCGGTAAATCGCTCATGCCTATGCCCTGGCTGGTCAGCAATTGCCGACCGTCTGGCAAGGCAAACAAACCCCTGGCATAACGGCGCTCTCCTGAGCCGGGCGGCAAGACCAGCGGCTTGCCACCGGGCGTGGCGATTTGCCCGCCATGGGTATGGCCGCAAAAAGCAAGTTGGAACTCATGTTCCGCCGCATGCTTGAGACCCAGCGGCGAATGCATGAGCAACAAGCGTACCTCGCTTGCCCCGGCAAAAGTCTGGTCTGCGTCAGGCATGCCGACGCCAGGTTCATCCAGGCCGCAAATCGAAATTGCATCAAAGGGAGCGGGCAAGCGTGTGTTTTGATTGAGCAGGACCTGGACACCTGCTTCCTTGAGGCAATTTGCGATATGCACGTCATCCAGCCACAAATCATGATTACCCATGACGGCAAACTTGGGAGTAGCGGGATTAAGCAAAGCCAGAGGCTTCATGAGATACCGCATGTGTCTGGCATGCAGCGAGACAAAGTCGCCGCCAAACAGGATGACATCCGGTGCAAAATCAGCAATGGCGGCAAATGCCTGGTCCAGCAAACGAACATCCGTCAACGGGCCTGCATGCAAGTCTGAAATGAAGGCCAGCTTGCAGTGAAAGCCTTCAGGCAGAGGCAGGTAAAAATCACGCCTGTCGATGTGCAAACCACCTTGCAGCTTGAGCGCATAGGCAATGCGCGCTGCCCAGTTTTCTTGATAGAAAGCGGCTTCCAGCCCCTCACCCGCACGCCGCCACCAGCCATAGTATTTACCCCTGCCCATGCCTGATCAGAAGATGAAGTTGGCGATTTTGGACCAGACCCCTTCTGGCACCTTCAACAATAACCAGGTTATGACGATATAACGCAGAAACTTACCCACGGCCATATATAACACGCTGGGCCAGAAAGGCAGGCGCAGCCAGCCTGCCAGGGTGCAGATGGGGTCACCTATGCCGGGCAGCCAGGCCAGCAGCATGGTCTTGGCACCAAAATGCTGTAGCCAGCGATACCAGTAACTCTCACGTTCGCGGTCAAAAGCCTGCTTGGCGGCATAGCCCATGCCATAGTCGACCATGCCACCCAGAGTATTGCCTATGGTAGCGACGATGATGACTTGCCAGAAAAGCGCGGGATTGCTCCTGATGACAGCAAAAACTGCCGGTTCAGACCCCATGGGTAACAGGGTGGCTGAAATA
This sequence comes from Undibacterium sp. YM2, assembly GCF_009937975.1. NCBI lineage: Bacteria > Pseudomonadati > Pseudomonadota > Betaproteobacteria > Burkholderiales > Oxalobacteraceae > Undibacterium > Undibacterium sp. YM2. The sequence goes on along the minus strand of NZ_AP018441.1, from coordinate 688,765 downwards.
AAACTGATGAGAAATACCGAACTCAAACCGACTTCAGGTACGGCCAGGACACTTAATAACCAATGGACTGCGGCTTCTATCATCGTGGTTTGATATGGCTGTAAAAGGCATACATTATAATGGCGGCTGCAATTTCTAATCAGCAAGTAATCAACAAGTAAGTAACAAGTAAGTATTTAGACCTGAATTAGCTTTAGATCAGGCCCAAATAAGCCATTTTTAACTAACAATAAGACATCCATGAGCACCGATTATCTGAAGAAGATCCTGACAGCGCGCGTCTATGACGTCGCATTTGAAACCCCGCTGGAATACGCTACCAGCCTGTCGGCTCGCATGGATAACCGAATTTATTTCAAACGCGAAGACATGCAAAGCGTGTTCAGCTTCAAGCTGCGCGGTGCTTATAACAAGATTGCCCACCTCACGCCAGCACAACTCAAGCGCGGCGTCATCTGTGCCTCTGCCGGTAACCATGCCCAGGGCGTAGCCCTGAGCGCCAGCAAAAAAGGCTGCAAGGCAGTCATCGTCATGCCGACCACCACACCACCGGTCAAGATAGATGCCGTGCGCACCCATGGCGGTGACCTGGTTGAAATCGTGCTGTTTGGTGATTCCTATACCGATGCTTACGGCCATGCGCTGGAACTGGAAAAGAAACGCAAGCTGACCTTTGTCCATCCTTTCGACGACCCTGACGTTATCGCTGGCCAGGGTACGGTAGGCATGGAAATTTTGCGCCAGCATGCCGAGCCTATCCATGCAATCTTCGTCGCGATTGGCGGCGGTGGCCTGATCTCTGGCGTCGCTGCTTACGTCAAGGCAGTGCGCCCTGACATCAAAATCATCGGTGTGCAAACGACAGATTCTGACGCCATGGCACGCAGCCTCAAAGCTGGCAAGCGCGTGACTTTGAATGATGTAGGACTGTTCTCAGACGGCACAGCCGTCAAGCTGGTAGGTGAAGAAACCTTCCGCCTGGCCAAGCTGTATGTCGATGAAGTGATTACGGTGGATACCGACGCAGTCTGCGCCGCCATCAAGGACGTGTTCCAGGATACCCGCAGCATTTTGGAACCTGCCGGTGCATTGGCAGTGGCCGGTTGCAAGGCCTACATAGAACGCGCCAAGGCCGACAAGAAACCGCTGAAAAATGAAACCCTGGTGACCATCGCCTGCGGTGCCAACATGAATTTTGACCGCTTGCGCTTTGTGGCTGAGCGTGCCGAAGTCGGTGAAGCGCGTGAAGCTGTGTTTGCCGTGACCATACCAGAAGAGCGCGGCAGCTTCCGCCGTTTCTGTGAACTGGTGGGTGCACGCAATGTCACAGAGTTCAATTACCGCATCAGTGATGAAAAGACTGCCCATATTTTTGTGGGCATACAAGTACACGACAAGCTGGAATCTGGCAAAATTGCCAAGAATTTTGAAAAGCACGGCTTCCCTACCCTGGATTTGACGCATGATGAGCTGGCGAAACTGCATATCCGCCATCTGGTGGGTGGCAAGAGCAGCCTGGCCAGGGATGAATTACTGTACCGCTTTGAATTCCCTGAACGCCCAGGCGCTTTGGGTCGTTTCCTGAACAGCATGGCACCAAACTGGAATATCAGTTTGTTCCATTATCGTAACCATGGCGCAGATTACGGCAGAACTTTAGTTGGTTTACAGGTTCCAAAGAAAGAAATGAAGGCTTTCCGCGAATTTTTGGCAACCCTGGGTTACCGTTACTGGGATGAAAGCAAGAATCCCGTTTATCAATTATTTTTGGGCTGATGCAGCTCACAGCCTTAAGCAATACAGACAACATGACAGATTCCGCACCAAATACGCCTGAACATTCTTTACTGGGCAAACCCGCGACTTACAAGTCAGAATATGACGCCAGTCTGCTGTTCCCTATCTCCCGCAGCGGAAAAAGGGAAGAAATAGGCCTGGGCAGCAGCCTGCCTTTCTTTGGTGTGGATATCTGGAATGCCTATGAAATCTCCTGGCTCAACATGCGCGGCAAACCACAGGTGGCAATCGCTGCCATTACGGTACCGGCAGATTCACCGAATATCATAGAGTCCAAGTCTTTCAAGCTGTATCTGAATTCTTTTAACCAGACGCGTCTGGCAGGTACTGAAGCTTTGATCAGTCTGTTACAAGCTGATTTGTCAGCCGGTTTTGGTGCGGCAGTGCAGGTCAAGCTGACCACGCCAGACCAGTTCGACAAACTCGCCATGCATGAACTGCAAGGCCAGTTGCTCGACAGACTGGACATTGAAGTAGATAGCTACACCCCCAACCCGTCACTGCTGACTGCCAATTTTGACGAGTCGCCAGTAGAAGAAACCCTGATCTCGCATTTGCTGAAGTCCAACTGCCTGGTGACTGGCCAGCCAGACTGGGGTAGCGTGCAAATTCATTATGTAGGCCCGCAAATCAACCAGGAAAGCCTGCTGCAGTATTTGATAGGCTTCCGTGACCACAATGAATTCCACGAGCAATGTGTGGAACGCATCTTTGTTGACATCATGCGCCACTGCAAACCGCAGAAGTTGTCAGTTTATGCGCGGTATACCCGTCGCGGCGGACTAGACATCAATCCATGGCGCAGCAATTTCAGTACGGGCCAGGGCCCGGACAATCGCCGGAATGCACGCCAGTAAGCGCAGCAATATGCGTGGCTGCATCCCTCTTACACCCATTTTTTGTATCCATTTGTAAGCAATATTATGTTGAAATTCAAATATTTCTCCTTGCGCGCTGCCTTGTGCGCGTCCAGTTTCATGCTGTGCGCAGCATCCCAGGCGCAAACAACTAGCGCCCCTGCCCAGGAAGACATGGGCTGGTGGGATAGCGCAAAAGCCAAAGCCAATAAAATCCTGGATGAAGGCGACTTGTCACTGATGCTGGCTGGTCATACTCACCATGGCCGCAATACTTATACCAGGGAAAGAATTGCAGAGCTGAATGAAAATACCTGGGGCCTGGGCTTTAGCAAAGCCATACGCACCAAGGAAGATAATGAAGAATCCCTGTATGCCATGATGATCTCGGATTCGCACTTCAAACCCCAGCCCATGGCTGGTTATGCCTACCAGTGGATGAAACCGCTGGGCGACAAGGTCGAAGTTGGTGGCGGACTGACTGGCGTGCTGATCAGCCGTACTGATTACTTTGGCGGCTTCCCCTTCCCTGCTGTATTGCCCGTGGCTTCGATAGGCACACGCAATACCAAGCTGATGGCGACCTATGTGCCACGTTTTTCCAAGAACAAGGGGAATGGCGACGTACTGTTCATGTTTGTCCGAATAGACTTGAAATAAGCGCTTGAAATAAGTGCCTGAAATAAAGTCCGGCTAGGGAAGTACAATTTTGCAAGAAGGTGTTTTATTCGCCTGCCGCAGCTTAATGTGTTTTTAATATGCTAGCTAATTACCATCATTGTCCTGAGAACTTGCTTGATGTAAAGTAGCCAGACTTATTCGTTTTATAGATTGTCGTCGTGATAATTCCGGTCCCGTTTTCAAGTACTAGCACACGCGAGCCTGTCGCCAGTCAAGACTGGCATCTGGCCTTGCTGGAACATAACCCGGATGCGATGTATGTGCTGATCGACGACAACCTCGTGTATGCCAATCCGGCAGGTGCAGAACTCATGCATGCCGGAGACCCGCAGCAGTTGATAGGCCTCAAGCCTGAGGCCTTCCTGCATGGACGGCATCATGAAGGTGCCAAAACCATATTGCAAAAACTAAGGCAGGATGGGGCGCAAAGCAAGCATACCTGTCAGTGCATACGGCTTGATGGTCAATTGTTAGATATAGAAGTCCGGGGCACGCAATTCAGTTTCAATGAACAAACCGCCATCTTGCTGACGGCGCGCGAAATCACTCCCCGCAGCAGTTCCCGTTCCAGCGCTACCGTCACCGCCCTGCCCCTGATTGATCAAGTCCGTTACAAATCCAGCCGCGTCCATGAAGCCCTGCATCACGAGAAAGAAATTCTCGAGATGATCGCGCTCGACAAACCTTTGACCGATATTCTCGAAGACGTCTGTGACCGCATGGAGCGCTTGCTCGACAATGGCGCTTTGTGCGCCATCACCTTGTATGACGCCAGCAGCCAGCAACTGAGTTTTGGTGCTGGCCCTTCGCTGCCTGACGGTTTTTGCGCCTTGCTCGGCAATGTGCCTGTAGATACCAGCTCGGGTTCGGCCTCGGCGGCGATTTATTACCAGCGCACCACGATAGTCCAGGATATTGCTGTCAGCCCGCTATGGAAGAATTTGCGTGAACCGGCCCTGCGCTATGGTTTGCGTTCATGCTGGTCCTTGCCTATTACGACGGCTTTCAACACGCTGCTGGGCACGGTCGATGTGTATCACCAGATGGTACATAGCCCAAATGAAGATGAGCAGGCCATGATGATGGATGCCTGTGACCTCATTGGCCTGGCCATCGACAAAAAGAACATGGAACAAAGCCTGGAGGAAAGCGAAGAACGCTATCGCTCCGTGGTGACCAATCTCAGTGAAGGCATCATGGTGATAGGCCCGAATGGCCAGATCCTGACCTGCAACCCCAGCGCCCAGCGCATCCTGAAGATAGAAGATATCACCACCGTAGGCAGGCGCCATCGCTACTTCAAGAACATACTCGGTGACGAGGGACAATCGATACGCATGGGCGATGATCCGGCCTCTGTCGTGTTCCGCAGCAAAACCCCTATCCTGAATTTGTCGATGGGGGTAGAACTGCGCGATGGCTCTGTAGTCTGGCTGCTCGTCAACGTGCTGCCCATTAACAAAAAAAGCAGCGCCTCGGTATCTGCCGTACTGATCTCATTCACTGACACGACAGAAGTGCGCGAGACGCAAAGGCAATTGCATTTCATGGCCTCTTACGATGCCCTGACTGGTTTGCCGAACCGCCACCAACTGAACCAGCGCCTGGTCAAGGCACTGGCGGGTGCCAAGCGCACCCAGCACCGCCTGGCCCTGCTCTTCCTTGACCTCGACAGGTTCAAGAACGTCAATGACACCGCTGGCCATGCGGCTGGCGATACACTTTTGCGTGATGTATCTTCGCGCCTGAGTTCCTGCATACGCACGACCGACATGCTGGCCCGCCTTGGTGGTGATGAGTTCGTCATCGTTGCTGAAGCCTTTGAAGATGCCATGCAACTCAAGGACCTGGCTGAGCGCGTCCTGGCCCGCATGCGCGATCCTTTCGTCATTGATGGCAATGAATATCACCTGGGTACCTCCATAGGCATTGCGGTTTATCCACATGACGGTGAAGATGGTCCTACGCTCATGCGTTGTGCCGATTCTGCCATGTACCATGCCAAGGAATCTGGTCGTAATAATTACCAGTTCTTCACGACTGAACTCAATGTCCGTGCCCAGCACCGTTATGCGCTGGAAACCAATCTGCGCCGCGCCCTGACCGACAATGAATTCCTCGTGTATTACCAGCCAAAAATCTGTCTCAGCACCTCGCGCATCGTCGGTGCCGAAGCCCTGATACGCTGGCAAATGCCGGATGTAGGCCTGGTACCACCTAACGAATTTATCCCCATCTCAGAAGAAATTGGCCTCATTTTGCCGCTGGGCCGCTGGATCTTGCGCCAGGCCTGCCTGCAAACCCAGCTATGGCGTGAGCAATATGCGCCGGACATGGTCATCAGCGTAAATATCTCGCCCAAGCAATTCCAGGACCCTGGCCTGCCCAAATATATAGAGCAAATCCTGCAAGAAATTGGTTTGCCGCCATCTGCCCTGCAACTTGAGATTACCGAAGGCTTGCTGATGGGTGATATAGACTTGCTGCTGCCGGTCTTTGACGCGATCAAAAAGCTGGGCATCAGTATTTCGCTCGACGACTTTGGCACAGGCTTCTCTTCTTTATCTTATTTGCAGCGTTTTCCTATCGACAATCTCAAGATAGACCGCTCTTTCATTCGCGATATCCCGGGCAACCCTGATTCCGTTGTCCTGACGCACGCCATCATCGCCATGGCTAATGCGCTGGGCATGAGCGTTACTGCCGAAGGGGTGGAAAAAGCCGACCAGATGTTCTTCCTGGCTGACTCTGGCTGTCAGGAGATGCAGGGTTTTTATTTTAGTCAACCCCTGCCTGTTGATAAATTTGAAAAATTACTGAGAGACAACGTTCGTTAAAAGTGTTGTCAGGTTTTGCGCATATCAGCCAAAAGAAGCCTATAATTTGTCAAAACCTAATTTTGTGCATCGCACCATTTCGCTGTAAAACGATCTTGCACCATGACGAATATTGCAAAAATCCTGCCTCTGAACAACGTACTCCTGGATCTGGAAGTCTCCAGCAAAAAAAGAGCATTTGAACAGGCCGGGCTGTTATTCGAAAATAATTGCAGCATAGCGCGCTCGGTTGTCTCTGATAACCTGTTTGCCCGCGAACGCCTGGGCTCTACCGGGCTGGGCCATGGCGTGGCCATCCCGCATGGCCGTATCAAGGGCCTGAAGGCACCGATTGCGGCCCTGGTCAGGCTCAGGGAAGCGATTCCTTTTGAATCACCAGACAGCCAGCCGGTCAGCCTGCTGATTTTCTTGCTCATGCCTGACAATGTCACGCAACAGCATCTGGAAATCTTGTCTGAAGTGGCAGAAATGCTGTCAAACGAAACTTTCCGCGACTGCCTCAATACTGAAGCCAGCGCTGCCGCGATATATGAAAAAATCATGGCATGGCGTCCGAATTTGCCAGGCAATGCCTGATTTTCCTGTCTGAGTATGCCATGCATGCGCATGGCTGCCAGACTCGTCAATCTATCCCTCCCAGTCACCCAGTATCACATCGTCAGAGTCAGCACATATAGCCATGCCATCATTGACAGAACTCACGGTACAAAAAATCTACGACGATAACCGCGATACCATGCAACTTGGCTGGTTTGCCGGTTTCTCTGGCGCGGACAAGCAAATCACGGGCGACGCCGCATCTTCTGCCGACCAGGTCGGGCATTTAAACCTGATCCACCCTGGCCGCATACAGGTGCTGGGGCATCAGGAACTGTCGTATTACAACCGCCTGTCAAATGCCTCACGCAATAACCTCATGCGTGAACTCGTCGCCGGTGCACCACCTGCCCTGATCGTGGCACAAGGTCTGGAATCGCCACCGGCATTTTTGACGACTTGCGACGACAATAATATCCCGCTGTTTTCCACGCCTTACCCTTCCGCTCAAGTCATTGATTATTTGCGCGTGTATCTGTCGAAAAAACTCGCGCAAAAAATCACCATGCATGGCGTTTTCATGGACGTGCTGGGCGTAGGTGTTCTCATCACCGGTGAATCCGGCCTCGGCAAGAGTGAATTGGGGCTGGAACTGATTTCACGCAGCCATGGCCTGGTGGCCGATGATGCCGTCGAATTTTCGCGCATCGCCCCGAATATGATAGAAGGCCGTTGCCACGAACTCTTGCAAAACCTGCTCGAAGTGCGCGGCCTGGGCCTGCTTGATATCAAGACCATCTTTGGTGAAACCGCAGTGCGCCGCAAGATGCGCCTGAAGCTCATCGTGCATCTGGTGAGACGCAGCACCCTCGAAGAAAATTACGAGCGCCTGCCTATCGACTCGCAGACTGAAGAAGTGCTGGGCCTGCCCATCAGAAAAGTCGTGATCCCGGTTGCTGCAGGCCGCAATATCGCGGTTCTCCTGGAAGCAGCTGTGCGCAATACCATCCTGCAATTACGTGGTATTAATACGCTGGAAGATTTCATGGAACGGCAACGCCGCGCCATGGAAAACGGTGACTAAATACCTGCTGAGTACATCCCATGGAAATCCTGCTTATCTCTGGTATCTCCGGCTCCGGCAAATCGGTAGCCCTGAATGTGGTTGAAGATGCAGGCTACTATTGCGTCGATAATCTGCCGCCCAGTTTACTAGCTGACCTGGTCAATACCCTGACCAAAGAAGGCATACCCAGCGCCGCCATCGCCATCGATAGCCGCAGCGCGAACTTGCTGACCAGCCTGCCAGATTCTATCAAGGCACTGCGCACCGAAGGCCATGATGTCAAAGTCCTGTTCCTGACAGCCAGTACAGAATCCCTGGTCGCCCGCTTTTCAGAAACCCGCCGCAGCCACCCGCTGTCACACCGGCTTGGTCTGGACAAAGAGCCCGGCGACAGGCTCAGCCTGACTGAATGCATACAGGAAGAACGCGAAATCCTCTCAGGTATACAACTGGTCTCCCACGTCATCGACACCAGCGACCTCAGTGCCAACAAACTGCGCGCCTGGGTCAAGGACGTCATAGAAATAGGCCACACCCCGCTGACCCTGATGTTCGAATCCTTCGCCTTCAAGATAGGCGTGCCGCTGGATGCCGACTTTGTCTTCGACGTCCGCATGCTGCCCAACCCCCACTACGACCCCATCATGCGTCCGCTGACAGGCCGCGATGAACCCGTGATCCAGTTCCTCAAAGAACAACCGATGGTCGATGACATGTTTGCCGACATCCAGCAATTCATCGCCAAATGGCTGCCAGCATTCAAACGCGACAACCGCAGCTACCTCACCGTCGCGATAGGCTGCACCGGCGGCCAGCATCGCTCAGTGTATATGGTGGAAAAACTCGCTGCACATTTCAAGGCGCAGGAACAGGTGCTGGTCAGGCACAGGCGTTTGAGTTAAACGCGAAGGCGTCGCTTTAGCTGCATCCCACTGGAATGGTATAAGTGCGCGCAGCCTTGCGCTCAGATTGAGACATTTCTCAGGAAACTTCCTTTCCTTGAGTGAGTCCAAACCGTCTCTACTTCATTCCAAAATAAAAATGAAAATCAAACCTCAAAAAATCTGGACGGCGACAACAGCAACTATACTCAGCGGCCTGATATGCATGGGCCTTGCGGCATGCAGCACCACACCTCAAACCATCACACCGCACTATCAATTAAGTACAGATGCTACCTGGAGCAAACTCAATACCGTTGCATATAAAGGTAAGCAGGATGATATTTTCTTTGTCCAGCCCGACCTGGGCTGGTATGTGAATGGCGGCGGCAAGATTTACAAAACCACGGATGGTGGCCAGAACTGGCAAGAGCAATTATCCAAACCCGGCACCTTCTTCCGCACGGTAGGTTTTGTCGATGCCACGCAAGGCTATGCGGGTAACATAGGCACTGATTACTTCCCTGGCGTTACCGATACCACGCCCCTGTATGAAACCCGCGATGGTGGCGCCAACTGGCAAGTTGCCAATGGTCTTGAGGGAGTACAGATCAAGGGCCTGTGCGCCATCGATATACTACACAACAAATTCATCAACTCCGGTGTGCTCGAAGAAAGAACCATCATTCATGCCGGTGGACGTGTCGGTGGCCCGGCAACTTTACTGCGCTCGCTTGATGGCGGCAACAGCTGGAAAAGCATGGACATGACGCCTTATACAGGCATGATACTGGACGTCAAATTCTTTGATGCGATGACAGGTTTTGTATTTGGTGCATCTGACAGTGATACAGAAAAATCCCACGCCCGCATCATCATGACCAAAGATGGCGGTGCAAGCTGGAAGACAGTCTATGAATCCAGCCGCCCCTTTGAGCTGACCTGGAAAGCCAGTTTCCCTACCCGCGATACCGGCTATGTGACCATACAAAGCTATAACCCTGATCCGGCCACCAGCCAGCGCTATATTGCCAAGACAGTAGATGGCGGCCTGAGCTGGAAAGAAATCCCTCTCATCAATGACATCAAGGTCAGGGAATTTGGTGTTGGCTTCATTGATGCCAACACCGGTTGGGTAGGTGCCATTGAAGGCGGCTACCAGACCACGGATGGCGGCCAGACCTGGAAGCACGTCCCCATGGGCCGCGCCGTCAATAAGATACGTCTGCTGCCTACGGACAAGGGCTTTGTTGGTTATGCGATAGGAACAGAAGTGTTCAAGTTAAAACAAGAGAATGCGCGTTTACCCTGACGCGCCCAATACCGCATTTTTCTGTTTGAATCGTCCCAATGCTCTTGATGTCTTGATGGTCTTTGCATTTTTAGTTTAAGCTCTTTGCTCTCTCATCCTTACTGCTGACGCGAAGTTCAATGACCATCACCCTCAATTGCCTGCCGCAAAATCTCGACAATCCTGCCTGTAACGACTTCATAGCTAATACGCCTTTAACAGCCTGGATGCCTGTGTTGAAGTACCTGCAACAGGCATTCGACCTGCCTGCTGAACCTTGGGAGAAAATCCCCCTGGGTGCGAATGCCTTGTTTGGATTGGGTGAGGGCGTGATAGTCAAACTCGTGCCACCGAACTGGCGGCGTCAGGGTGACAAAGAAATTCTGGTGGCACCTCTGCTGGAAGGCAAGCTGTCATTGCAGACACCCAGGCTCATCGCCAGCGGTGAAATCGATCACTGGGTATTTGTGATCTTCAGCCGCTTGCAAGGCACTTTGCTTGCGGACATCTGGCCATCGCTGGATATCGAACAGAAACGATCCATCATGCTGCAAACTGGCCAGCTTGTGCGTGACCTTGGCAGTGTGGAGTTTGATACGGATATCACCATCAAGGTCGATTGGCCAAACTATATACAGAACCTGATTACTGATTGCATGGCCAGGCACCAGCGCAGGAAAATGCCTGAAATTTTGCTGGCACAAGTCATGCCGTATATCGAAGCAGCAGGAGACTTTGCCAATGCAGGTAAGCCGCGCTTTATCCACATGGATATCCACCCATGGAACCTGATGGCAAAGCAGGAACAGGGTCAATGGCGACTCTCAGGCCTGCTGGATTTTGGCGATGCCATCGTCGGCAATAGTGACCGCCTCGAAATCCTGACACCGATGATCTTCATGGCACAAGGCAATCCCTTGCTGCTGCAGGCACTATTGCAGTCTTATGGTGAAATTACAGATATCAGCGCAGCAGAACTGCAGCGCCAACTGACTGCCTATATGCTGATCAGGCCAGATTGCGATGTCACGTTCTGCATGCAGCAAGTTCCTGCTGATGGGCCGCGCAATAGCTGGGAACAGGTTGCTGCTCAGATGTTTCCGCTGTAAAACACAGAGACGCGATGACAGTCAATTATTTGGCATTACAAAATAAGGAGACAAACTCAGATTTGCGTCCTTACTGTCGCCTCATGTGAGCTCAGGTCTCTATTGCGCAGGCCTTCTTATGACTTCATTTTCTTGCTGTTTATATGGTCCCAATTCACCTTGCACAGAATTAAGGAATTTGCGAAACCTGGCTTCCATCAGCACATCATATTTTTTTGCATTGCCTTTCAGGTGAGGCCAGGCCAAACGTGCTGTCGCTGATATGTTTGCTGAGTCTGCCACCTGGTCTCTTCTGGCATCAAGGATAGTGTAGCGCGTCGCGCCTTGCAGGGCTTCTTGACGGAATATAGTCCATGCATCAACATTTTCTGTCTTGGGTGCGTTACTACCATACTGTTTTACCGGCACATCATAGGCAGTGCGCCCTGCGTCAGTATTGAGGTCATAAAATTTCAATACCAGGTTGGTCGAGTCAGCCGTTTGCCTGTCTGCCGGGTTGGGTAACTGGAAAACTGCGGCAGCCACTGGCAGTTTGGATTGCATGTTCAGTACAGCCCAGTCATCATCCACAGTAAAAGCCAATGCTCCAGTTTGCGTGATGATTTTGAGGCTGGTATCGGCAAAGGCGGTGATGCAGGCGGTGCCAAGTAGCAAGCTTGCGAGCAAGGTTTTTAGTTTTTTCGTCGGCATGTTATGTAAAAATTTCTCTGATATCAGGCAACGTCCGTATTTTCTACCAGCCCCTGAGCATACCGCGCCAGCGAACGATTGTAGCGCGGCAGATATCCTGCCTGCGCAGTCAAACCCAGCGCAAGTGCCTCACGTTCGCGCCCCAGATCTGCCAGCGCCAGGGCCAGAAAGCCGCGTACGGCACCGTCGAGTTCATCACTGCCTTGCTGCATTTCAGCAAACAGCAGGTCAGCCGCAGTTTGCGGATCACCCAGGTGACGGATGGAGCTGGCCATTTGTATATTTGCCCGACGGCGGCGCAAACCTGTCAGGCCATTTTCGAGAGCAGCTTTATACAGGGGAATCGCCAGTTCAGTAAAACCGCAAGAATCCCGTGCGCCGCCGCGTTCAAACAGCCCTGTGGCGGCATCAGGTGGCAACTCTGCAGCCAGTGCGTCCATCCGGGCGATGAAGCTCTGTGCTTCTGTCGCGTCAAACTCTGCCCACAGAGCCGCCAGTCTTTCTTCCCAATGATCGTCCGGCGTAGTCATGATGTGATGCACGTTCAATTACTTTCCAATAAAGTTTTGATCTGCTGGATGCGCCCATAATCCACATCAGGCCAATGCGGTTCACCATAAGAATGTGATTGAAACTCGCGCAGGAATCGCCAGAAGGGTTTCAATGTCTGGGCAGGACTTCCCAGAATGATGGCGACTTCTTTCGCATGGCTGCGCTTGCCGTCATCGGCATATTCTATCCTGAGCCTCACCTCTGCCAAAAATCGCTCAAAGTACATGAAGTATCCCGCTGGCTCCAGGTTCCACCAAACGGACGCATCAAGGCCACTCGCCGCGCTTTGAATAGCGGCAGCAAGTTCTTCAACAGGATTATTGGGAACATCTGAAGCATCAATCTCAATGGTCTTGCCATCAAGAGTGAGTGTCAGCGCCAGCCATCCGTTCACAGGTGCCTGGTACGCAATCTGGATCAGGGACATGTACTGCTTTTGATAAACTCAGCATTTCAAAGTGCGGACAGGTTTTTTCTATCCGCACCAAAGTGATGTGAGCAGGCAGCCTGTTACGCTTACTCTGTGGTCTTATACGCTGTACAGACTGCCATAGTTCAATAGTCTGGAGTGAGCATTTCAAGCTCTTCAGCTCTCAATATTCTGGCAGTTACACTGCATTCATTCGAGCTTAATCTGGCAGATGTACCACCGTCAGGATCATAATAAAATTGACAATTGGCATCTGTAAATTTCAGCCACAAACGCTGCACTTCCTGTAACTCCTTTTTTCGCTCTGCCTTGAGTTTACCCATCAATTTTTTATAGGCATTATTGAGACGTTTGTCGACACGGCTGTATTCAGCAGAAGTGCAATCAAGCATGGCTGGATCTACCCCTTCTGATTTTTCCATGCACTTACTATATTCGGCACTACGTGCTGGTACAGCCCTGCCATATGCTGGAAATGAAAGGCCTGCGCTCAAAGCTGCGGTCAAGATGAAGATGAATTTGTATCTGGATTGCATACGTTTGATGGATAGATGAAATTTATCAGGAGTTTGAAGCTTCATTGCAACGATGTGCCGCCCCTGATAAGCATAAAAATACTTGCCATAAGAGTATTACATATTTTAGTCAGGCCCGGTAATTAAAGAGGATCAGGTTCTGAAAAACAATTTGCTCTCAAAAAACAAGCCCTTCAGGCGCTTGCGGAAAATCGCGATAGTCAGTGCCAGCAATAGCATGACTAGATTAAAACCGAGGATTTTATTACCGCCCATATCCACGAAAGGAATGGCATTCGAAGGCATGGTAGCGGCATACAGGCCACGGTCATAACTGGCGCCTATGACCTGGCCACCGTCGTTGATGGCATTGGTCAGGTACAGGCTTTTACCGGCCGCGTGCAGCGTCATTTTATTGTCGCGCCAGACAAAGGACAGGCGCAGGTCTGCAGTATCAACTACGCCAACGACATGGCCTTCGTTATTGATGCCGGTGGCAAAGCTGTCACCAAAGCCGATTTTTGCACCCAGGTCTATCATCTGTTTGCCATCGTGCATGAAGGCATGCCAGCGGCGGTCTTTCATTTCTGATGCACCTACGACGATGCCATGGTCGTTGATAGCCGTTGCTGAACTGGTGCGGCCACCCAAAGTGCCCAGATCCCTCATACCGCTGGCAGCATCATAGAGGAATGCGCGGCGCGTGCCATCGGTGATCATGGAAGAACCAACCACCTGTCCCTGGTTATTGATGCCGCTCGCATAACTGACCCTGCCACCAAGAGTGCCAAGGTCTTTTAGCGGTTCACCAGGGGTGTACAGAAAGGCATGCCAGTCACGCTCTGGTGTATCAGAAAACCCGGCAGCCTGGCCAGTCTGATTGAGTGCAGCACCATAACTATTCGGGCCACCCAGCGTGCCCAGGTCCTGGGTGCCATGATCGCGGGTGCGAATGAATGCGCGCCATATTTCCCCTTTTTTTGAAGAACCGACGATCTCCCCCTTGTCATTGATGCGCTTGGCCTCGCTCTCGGTTTCGCCCGGCAACTCCAGCTTGACAAGCTTCCCCTTTTCAAAGAACACGGCGTGAGCCGTGCCATCTTTTTCCTTGATGACGGCAGCGACCTGCCCTGCTGCATTCATGTCATAGGCAATCGACTCGCCATACTGCTTGCGCTCTATACCCAAAGAATGACTCGTCGAGGCAACAGCCTGGCCACCGATCAAAGCCAGCAGAAACAACGAATTACGCAATGCAGGGTGCATACAGGTATCCTTTCTGGAGGGAGGTCTTACGGGGAATTTGCAAGCAAATATACAGGATTATTATTTGGCAATAAAGATAAATGATTATTATTTGCTACCGTCAATTGAGACGTAGTGAGGTTTTTTTGAAATTCACCAGGACGCGCGGCCCGTGCCAGCTTGCCAGATGCTGGGGTGCCAAGTTGCGCCCGTGAAGCCTCGCCTAGGCAAATGGCAAAGAGGGTGCAAGCCCAGACAGTAAAGCGCATTAATTCGCCGTGAACGCTTAAATGAAGCACCGCTAAAGTATGCCTGGGCTGCCTGAGAATTCTAACAGTGAGTACTACGTGCACGAAGCTGTTTTAACAAGCAAGGATATGAATGATATGACTATACCCGCCCCGACATGCCTATACTGAAACCGGTGCGTTAAGACGTGCCCAGAGGCTCAGCGTCGGGCAAGGTCAAATACTCATACTGAACGCAACAAATAAAAAACCCAGTCAAACATGACTGGGTTTTTGTACATTCTCAAAGCGGCTGAATCAACTCACCCGGCTCAGACTCGCGCCATCAAACAACGATAGTCTGATGCTCATTACCTTCACGGGCACGTATCTCACCAATCTTATAGACAGACTCACCAGCAGCAGTCAGTTGTGCCAGGGCTGCATCAGCCTGCTCAGCCGCAACGATGACAACCATGCCTATGCCGCAGTTAAATACGCGGTGCATTTCTGCATCTGCCACGCCGCCGTGTTGTTGCAGCCAGGTGAACAGCGGTGGCAGTGTCCATGCGTCTTTATGCAGGACGGCGGTCAGTTTGTCACCCAGTACACGCGGGACGTTTTCTACCAGGCCGCCACCGGTGATGTGGGCCATGCCTTTGACTTCCAGGGTTTCCATCAGGGCCAGCAAAGGTTTGACGTAGATGCGGGTTGGTGCCATCAGGGCGTCGCCGAGGCTGCGGCCATGGAAGTCCGCATTCAGGTCTGGCTTGGCAACTTCAATGATCTTGCGCACCAGCGAAAAGCCATTGGAGTGGATGCCGGAAGATGCCAGGCCGAGGATAACGTCACCCGGTTGTATCTTGCTGCCATCAATGATTTTGGATTTTTCGACTGCGCCAACGGCAAAACCAGCCAGGTCGTATTCGCCATCTGGATACATGGATGGCATTTCAGCAGTTTCGCCACCGATCAGGGCGCAACCAGCCTGTTCGCAACCAAAGGCCACGCCCTTGATGACATCAGTTGCCGTGGCAACATCAAGTTTGCCGCAGGCAAAATAGTCGAGGAAGAACAGCGGCTCTGCGCCTTGTACCAGGATGTCATTAACGCTCATGGCGACCAGGTCTATGCCTACCGTGTCATGCTTGTTGAGGTGGAAAGCCAGTTTCAGCTTGGTGCCCACGCCGTCAGTACCGGAAACCAGGACTGGTTCCTTGTATTTTTTGCTGACTTCAAACATGGCGCCAAAACCGCCTATGCCAGCCATGACACCTTCGCGCATGGTGCGTTTGGCAAAGGGTTTGATGGCATCAACCAGCGCATCGCCGGCAACCATATCGACACCAGCGTCGGCGTAAGAGAGAGAAACAGGGGTAGAAGTGCTCATGATATTCGGCAATAGGGGCAGGAGGCGGTAAAATAGAGAAATTGCCAGAAAAGTCCGGCAAAACCGCTATTTTAACAAATTGACCGCGTATATTGACCGCAAATACGCTGTATTTTGGGCCAGGCAGCAAATTCGATAACTTCTTGACTACTATTTAGCCAAAAACATGCCACTTTCTTTTACGTCGGAGCAAAAACAATCCATGCTGTGGCTGGCCGTGGCAATTGCGCTACTGAGCTTGCTGTCGCTGCTGGGCCCGGTGTTGATGCCTTTTATCGTCGCCAGCATATTGTCTTATGTGCTGACACCCTGGGTCGACAAGCTGTGTGCCCTGCGTATCAAGAAATTTGGCCTGCCGCGCTCGGTTGCGGCGACCCTGGTCATTGTGATACTGATCGCCGCCGCGCTGGCCATGGTCTTGATCATGATACCGATATTGCAAAAAGAAGTGCCACAATTACAAGACCAGATACCCAGCTTCTTCAACAAGCTTGATGAAATGCTGACGCCCATGCTGTCAGAATTTGGTATCAAGGTGCGTCTGGACAGCACCGGCATCAAAGCCTTGTTGACCGAACAGATGGCCAATAGCGGTGACGTGATCGGCAAGGCGGTACTGAATTCCATCCGTGTCGGCGGCACTGCCGTGCTGGGCATGGTTGCCAATCTGCTGCTGATCCCCATCGTGCTGTTTTACCTGCTGATGGACTGGCATTCACTGATCAAACGCCTGAGCCATTTCATCCCGCGCCGTTTTGTCAAAAGCGTGGCCAATGCGGTAGAAGAAGTTGATGATATCCTCGCGCAATACCTGCGCGGCCAGATCCTGGTGATGATCGTACTGGCGGTGTATTACTCGGTCGCACTCAGCATCGCCCGTTTTGACCTGGCTTTGCCGGTCGGCATCATTACCGGTTTTCTGGTATTCATCCCTTATCTTGGTTATGGCCTGGGGCTGGTACTGGCGCTGATAGGTGCTATCCTGCAATTTGATGGTTTTAGCGGCCTGATGTCAGTCGCGATCATCTATGGCATAGGACAGATGCTGGAATCGTTTTACCTGACGCCACGCCTGGTCGGCGAACGCATAGGCTTGCACCCGCTGACCGTGATTTTTGCCTTGATGGCATTCGGGCAACTGTTTGGCTTCATCGGCATTTTAATTGCCCTGCCAGCATCAGCCGTGATCTCGGTCGCCGTCAAGCACATACGCACGTCTTACCTGAACAGTCCTTTTTATAGCCAGACATGAGGCAATTATTACTCGACCTGGACGCGCAAAAGTTGCCGTCCCTCGCCACCTTTGTGGTGGGGCAAAATGCTGAGCTGGCGCAATTGCTGGGCATGTTTGACCAGCGCATTACCAGTCAGTACGGCGAGCGCTCTGTGTATATCTGGGGTGAGCCTGGGGCTGGCAAGACGCATTTGCTGCATGCACTGGCAGCAGATGCCACGGCACGCTATATCCCGGCTGATGCGCCAGAATCTGCCTTTGACTTTACCGAGGGCGTGAGTCTCTACCTGCTTGACGATTGCGACCAATTGTCGCCGCTGAACCAGATTGCCGCCTTCAATCTGTTCAATGAAGCACGTGCACGTGGTGGTTTTTTGATAGGCGCAGGCAACCGCCCTCCGATGATTTTGAATGTACGTGACGACTTGCGCACCCGCTTTGGCTGGGGCCTGATCTACCAGGTGCATGGCCTGACGGACGAAGACAAGATAGCCGCACTGGAAAAAGCGGCCCAGGCGCGCGGCATACAGATATCCCCCGGCGTGTTACCCTATCTGATTACCCATTACCGCCGCGACATGAGTACGCTGAGCAATATCCTGGACCAGCTGGACCATTATTCCCTGGTCACCAAGCGCCCCATCACCCTGCCACTGTTGCGCGAACTGATGCTGCAACAACAGCAGGACCCTGACAACATGACAGAATAGCATGCGTAATATCGCCTTATTTGATCTTGACCACACCCTGATCCCCATCGATTCTGATTTTGAATGGGGCCAGTTCCTGTGTCGCGTTGGCGCTGTCGATGCCGACGAATTTGCCCGCCGCAATGCAGCGTTTTTTGCACAATACCAGGCTGGCACACTGGACCCGGTCGAGTATCTGGAATTTGCTCTGGGCACACTGGCGCAATTCCCCCGCAGCAAACTGGATGACTTGCATCAGCAGTTCATGCAGGAAGTCATACAGCCAGCCCTGTTGCCCGCGGCTTATGACCTGATCAAGAAGCACCAGGATCAGGATGACCTGATCGCCATCATCACCGCCACCAACCGCTTTGTCACTGCCCCCATCGCCACGGCACTGGGTGTGCAACACTTGATGGCGGCAGAGCCTGAGCTCGATGCCACTGGTAATATCACCGGCAAACTGCTGGGCGTGCCCAGCTCTGGCCCAGGCAAGATCACCCATCTGGCAGACTGGCTGGCGAAGCAGGAAGTTACGCCATTAAAGCAACTCAGCGACTTTCACCATAGTTATTTTTACAGCGATTCGCAAAACGATATACCGCTGCTGGAACGCGTCAGCCATCCTGTCGCAACCAACCCCAATGCCAAATTAAGTGCCCATGCACTGGCAAAAGGTTGGCCTCAACTTCACCTGTTTGACAAGCAATGATCAAGAAATTTATTCGCAAAATACTGGGCGTAAAAAACAAGAGCGATGTCGCCAGCGCCAACCAAAAGCCAACTGTGCTGGGTCCTAAAGACCACGGCATAGACCCGCAACTGGTGTCTGCGAATGCCATACGCATCACCCAGACCCTGCAAGAGAATGGCTTTAAAGCCTTCGTGGTCGGCGGGGCCGTGCGCGACTTGCTGACTGGTGTCAAACCCAAGGACTTTGACATTGCGACCAATGCAACGCCTGAACAGGTCAAGCGCCTGTTCCGCCGCGCCTTTATCATAGGCCGCCGCTTCCAGATCGTGCACGTGATGTTTGGGCAGGATTTGCTGGAAGTCACCACCTTCCGTGGTGCAGCCACCGATGGCGCACCCAAGGACGAACATGGCCGTGTCTTGCGCGACAATACCTTTGGTGAACAACATGAAGATGCTGCCCGTCGCGACTTCACTGTGAATGCCATGTATTACGACCCGGCCACACAGACCGTGCTCGATTATCACGGCGGCATGAAAGACATCAAAAAGAAAACCCTGCGCATCATAGGCGTGCCAGAAGCCCGTTACCGCGAAGACCCGGTGCGCATGCTGCGCGTGGTGCGCTTTGCTGCAAAACTGAACTTCACGATCGATGCATCCACCCGCGCCCCTATCGCCGTGATGGCACCGCTGATCAACAATGTACCTGCCGCGCGTGTGTTTGATGAAACCCTGAAACTGCTGACCAGCGGCCATGCCATGGCCTGCCTGCAGCAATTGCGCAAAGAAGGCCTGCACCATGGCCTGATGCCCCTGCTGGACGTAGTACTGGAACAACCCCTGGGCGAAAAATTTGTCACCCTGGCGCTGGCCAATACTGATGAACGCGTGCAACAGGGCAAGGGCGTCTCACCCGGCTTCTTGTTTGCCTCCTTGCTGTGGCACCAGGTCGTCGAGAAATGGGAAGCCTATAAAGCCGCCGGTGAATTCCCCATCCCTGCCCTGCACCTCGCTGCCGATGATGTACTCAATACCCAAACTGACGCTCTGGCGATACAGCGCAAGATAGGATCGGACATGCGCGACATCTGGGCCATGCAGCCACGCTTTGACAAGCGCGTAGGCAAGACCCCGTACAAGATGCTGGAGCACCCGCGCCTGCGCGCTGGTTATGACTTCTTGCTGCTGCGTTGTGCCTCCGGTGAAATCGATGAAGAAATCGGTGAATGGTGGACAGATTTCATGGAAGGCGACAGCGTAGAGCGTGACCGCCTGATAAATACAAAACCCAAAGCAGCCGAAGCTGGCCCCAAAAAACGCAAGCCCCGCCGCCGTGCCCCACGCAAGGCAGCCGCAGCAGCCGAATGAGTGTGCGAGTGAATTTGCAGGTTTTCATAGGTATAGGTGCCAACCTTGGTGATGCCAGGGCCAGTGTCAGCAAAGCCATAAATGCGCTGGCGCAATTGCCGGACACCACACTCGTGGCGCGCTCTGCCCTGTTTGGCAGTGCGCCCATCGATTCTAGCGGTGACGATTACGTCAATGCTGTCGCAGAACTCGCCACCAGCCTGAGTGCCACCGACGTGTTGCAACACCTGCAAGCCATAGAACTCGCGCATGGTCGCGAGCGCCCCTACCGCAATGCACCGCGCACCCTGGACCTGGACTTGCTCTTGTATGGCGATGAAGAAATCAATACCGCCGACCTGCAAGTCCCCCATCCACGCATGACAGAACGCGCTTTTGTGCTGCTGCCCCTGCTGCAACTGTCTGCCGATATCAGCATTCCCGGCAAAGGCCGTGCGCAAAGCTATGTCGCTGCGGTGGCTGAGCAACGCATACAAGAATTACCCATTACCTGAGCGCCTGACCAGGCGATAAGCGAGGCCCCATGCAAATCCCCATCATTGTGCAAACCACAGGTTTGTTAATACTCTCCAATATCTTCATGACGGTAGCCTGGTATGGCCATCTGAAAAGCCTGTCCAGCAAAGCCTGGTGGGTAGCCGCCTTTATCAGCTGGGGCATCGCCCTGTTCGAATACCTGCTGCAAGTGCCTGCCAACAGAATAGGCTACACTGCGTACAGCCTGGCACAGCTGAAGATATTGCAGGAAGCCCTGACCCTGATCGTCTTCGTGCCCTTTGCCATGTTTTATATGGGCCAGCCATTCAAGCTTGATTATGTGTGGGCGGGTTTGTGCCTGGTGGGAGCGGTCTATTTTATTTTTAGATCTTGAGAGGATGTAAGGTGGAGACAAAACCGCTGTCAAATAAAAATCAGATGACAGCATCACCTTTGGAGAAAAAGAATGGCTGAATATTTGCAAGACCGTAAAGCAGTAAGCATTCCTGGCTTGATCGCGATGCGTGAGAAAGGTGAAAAAATCACCATGCTCACCGCCTACGATGCCAGCTTCGCTTCCCTCATGGACCGTTGCGGCGTAGAGATTTTACTCATCGGTGACTCCCTCGGCATGGTATGCCAGGGACATGACTCCACCCTGCCAGTGACATTGCATGATGTGGCCTATCACACTGCGGCAGTAGCACGCGGTAACCAGAAGGCACTGGTCGTGGCCGACATGCCCTTTGGCACGTATGCGACACCGGAAGCCGCTTTCAACAACGCCGTGCAACTGATGCAGGCGGGCGCACAGATGGTCAAGCTCGAAGGCGGCCACTGGCTGGCACCGACCATCAAGTTCCTGACCGAACGCGCGATCCCTGTCTGCGCCCACCTGGGCCTGACACCGCAATCCGTACATCAGTTAGGTGGCTACAAGGTGCAAGGCAAGACCGATGCCTCCGCCAATCTGCTCAAAGCCGAAGCGCTGGCCGTACAGGAAGCCGGTGCAACGATGCTGGTGCTGGAAGCGATACCCGCCAGCCTCGGCAAAGAAGTCACAGATTCCCTGCATATCCCCACAATAGGCATAGGCGCAGGCGTTGATTGCTCAGGCCAGGTACTCGTCATGCACGATTTGCTGGGCGTATTCCCAGGTCGCAAAGCCCGCTTCGTGAAAAACTTCATGGAAGGCCAGACCAGTATTGATGCGGCGGTACAGGCGTATGTCGCGGCAGTGAAAGACAAATCTTTCCCTGCGCTGGAGCATAGTTTCTAATTTGGTTTTTGGTTTGTCATTTGACTTTGGCAGCGCCCCTTGAAGGGGCAACTGCCAAAGCCATCTATCCTGTCGTCCAGCGCCCCAATCAGTAGGGTGCGTTACAACGCACCATCTCTTGCACAAGACCAAGCAATCATCACTATCGAAAAATATAGGCAAAACTAATGGCATAGATAATTTGATTGCCAGAGAATACAAGCCGTGCAATACCAAGATAAATCATTGCCATTGGATAAAGTTAAACACAATAATTTTTATTGAGTGCGCTCAAAACCTCATACCCTACTGTCTCTACCAAAGCGACATCATGTTCCGTCTTCCGTGAAATCCAATTTTTTATATCTGCGCAAGAAAAAAAGTAGTCGTATATGTCAGGCACAAATTTTTCAAATTCCACCTGGCTATTAAAGGCGAATATCCCCATATCGACAGGACGGGGCTGAAACAAAGCCCACTGTTTGCTGGTATCCAGCAAAATTAGTCCGCCATAGTCTCCGGCATTTCTTAAGTATTTTTCGCAGCTCGTGATAGCTTGCACCCAGTCATCAGCAACACGAAACATATTCAGGCTCTCATACTCTGAAGCAGAATACACCTCCACTCCCCCCTCAAGCCCAAAACCCGCACGTACCAATTTTTGTACCGTATGCATTAATTCACAGGAAGTGCAGATATCTATATCAAAGAACAAATATCTGTTGAAGCTGTGGTGAAATATCTGTGCAGGCAGGAGTGCACCAGGGATCAGCATTTCCTTGAGATTACGGGTCATGTTCAAAATGGCGCGATGGCACTATTTATCATTTTTTGTTTCTTCGTAAAATTCACCATCGGATAATTTCCATATATAGCCCTCAATCCCATCTTCATGGTCTGCGTGAAATATTCCTGTCAGATAGTCGGTTGTCCAGTCTTCTGAATGAGTGATTTCTTTTGAGAGTGTTTTTAGCTGTTCTTTTATGTAGCTGAGACGCTGGATTCGTATGTCAGCACCGTAAAATATGTAATGAGTCCAATTGATGTGCGTGTCTGGAATTACCCAGCCCTGATTATACATTTCTGCTCTTGAAGCATCGAATCCATAGTCTCCGGCTTTATCAATGAAGGATGAAATTACTGCCTTGATCTGTGGAATGGACTCTTCACGGCACGCTACCCAGCCTCTGACGCTTATGTATGTTCCCATGCTTTTTCAGTTGAGCCTTGATGAAAATGTACATTGTACTATCGTCAGTTCAGCCACTCTTGTTTGCCTGATCGACTGATAGCAGCAAAAAAACCACGCTACGGCTAACCACAATGTGATCTGGCACGTTTCTTGATATGCTGTATTGGAACCGTAACCACGAGACTAGAACATGGCCAAGTTTTTCAATGAAATGCATGCCTATGATGCGGCTGCACCGGGCGGAGAATTGACGCGGGAACATTACCGTGAGTTTTGCAACTGGCTGGCACAGCAGCCTGCCGAACGCTTGAAGCGCAAGCGGGCCGAGGCTGACCTGAGTTTTCGGCGGGTGGGCATTACCTTTGCGGTGTATGGCGACGATGCGGGTACTGAGCGGCTGATCCCGTTTGACATTATCCCGCGCATTATTCATGCGGGTGAATGGGCGCAGCTGCAAAAGGGCCTGGCGCAACGGGTGCAGGCGCTGAACATGTTTATCCATGATATTTATCACGACCAGAATATCATCAAGGCGGGCATCATCCCGGCCGAGCAAATCTATAAAAATGCCCAATATCGCCCTGAAATGCAGGGTATTTCGGTTGCTTCTGACATTTATGCCCATATTGCGGGTGTGGATATTGTGCGCGCTGGCGAGGGTGAATTCTACGTACTGGAAGACAATTTGCGGGTGCCGTCTGGCGTGTCTTACATGCTGGAAGACCGCAAGATGATGATGCGGCTTTTTCCTGAGCTGTTTGCACGTAACAAGATTGCGCCGGTTGATCATTATCCTGACATGTTGCTGGATAACCTGCGCTCTGTCGCGCCCATGGGTGTGGATAACCCTACCGTGGTGGTCATGACGCCGGGCATGTATAACTCGGCTTATTTCGAACATGCCTTCCTGGCTCAGCAGATGGGTGTTGAGCTGGTAGAAGGCAAGGATTTGTTTGTCAATGACAATGCAGTCTTCATGCGCACCACGCGTGGGCCAAAGCGGGTGGATGTGATTTACCGCCGTATTGATGATGATTTTCTTGATCCGCTGGCTTTCCGGCCTGATTCTTCTTTGGGTGTGCCGGGCTTGCTGTCGGTGTATCGTGCTGGCCGCGTAACGCTGGCGAATGCGATAGGCACGGGCGTCGCGGATGATAAATCGATTTACCCATTCGTGCCGGACATGGTCAGGTTTTACCTGACGGAAGAACCGATCTTGAATAACGTGCCAACTTACCAGTGCCGCAAACCAGAAGATCTGTCTTATACCCTGGCAAATCTGGGCGATCTGGTGGTCAAGGAAGTACATGGTGCCGGTGGTTACGGCATGCTGGTGGGCCCGGCTTCAACCAAGGCACAGATAGAAGATTTTCGTCAGCGCTTGCTGGCCAGGCCTGATGGTTATATAGCCCAGCCTACCCTGGCATTGTCGGCCTGCCCTACCTTTGTTGAAAGCGGCATCGCCCCGCGCCATATAGATTTGCGCCCCTTTGTCTTGTCTGGCAAAACCATCTCCATGGTGCCTGGCGGCTTGACGCGGGTGGCCTTGCAGGAAGGTTCGCTGGTGGTGAATTCTTCACAGGGTGGCGGGACCAAAGATACCTGGATATTAGAAAATTAAATCAGGAGAAATACCATGCTAAGCCGTACCGCTGATCATTTGTTCTGGATGGCGCGCTATACCGAGCGCGCAGAAAATACTGCACGTATGCTGGATGTGAATATCCAGACTTCGATGTTGCCACAGTCTGCCGAAGATGCTGAGCGCGGCTGGCGTGCCATGCTGGGCATCTCTGAATTACAGTCTGCTTTTGACCATCAATATGGTTTACTGACGAAGAAGGATGTGCTGGACTTCATGGTCAGGGACCCGATGAACCCGTCGTCGATAGCCTCCTGCCTGAAGGAGGCGCGTGAGAATGCCCGCGCCGTGCGCGGTACGCTGACGACCGAGGTATGGGAAACCCAGAATGCGACCTGGCTGGATATGCAGGACAGGCTGTCGGACACGATACTGGAAAACGACCCCAGCCAGTTTTTTGAATGGGTCAAGTATCGCTCGCATCTGTCACGTGGCGTAACGCTGGGCACCATGCTCAAGGATGAGGCCGTACATTTCATACGCCTGGGTACTTTCATAGAACGTGCCGATAATACCGCACGCATACTGGATGTGAAGTTTCACGGTGCCAAGGAAAGCGGGCGCGGCAATGACAGCCTGCAAAGGGATTTCTATTATTGGGCAGCGCTGCTGCGTTCAGTCTCCGGTTTTGAAATTTACCGCAAGGTCTATCGGGATGTGATTACGCCTGAGCGGGTGGCAGAATTGCTGATGCTGCGTGGTGACATGCCGCGCTCTCTGCTGGCCTGCATGGATGAGGTAGTCGCCAACCTCAAGGAAGTGCGTAATGATGTATCAGCAGACACTGAGCGTTTTGCTGGTAAGCTGCATGCAGAATTGCAATTTGCCCGCATCGAAGAGATATTGGCAGAAGGTTTGCATGACAATCTGACGCGTTTCCTGGAAAACATTTTCGATCTGGGTAACCGCGTCAGCCGCGATTTCCTGGTGCCGCTGGCGGCTTGAGAAAAAAATCATGCAACTTTTTATACGTCACGAGACCATCTACCGTTATTCGGCCCCGGTGACCTACACCATACAGCAATTGCGCCTGACACCGCGTGCCGAGCTGCACCAGCATGCGATTTCCTGGCAGATCAAGAGTTCCGGACAAAGGCATGCCTATATCGACGCCTATGGCAATCAGGCACATACCCTGACCATTACGGGTCAGCATCACGAGCTTGCCATCATCGCCGAAGGAATAGTCGAACTGACAACACCTTATCAAGGCCGCATCACCGACCCTGACACCTTTTCGCCACTGGTATTTACCGTGCCGACACGGCTGACAGAACCCGTGCCAGCCATCATGGACTTTGCGCAGAAGCACTTGCCAGACAGCGGCCAGACCAGCACGGCTGCACTGCTTAATCTGGCAACGCACATACGTGGTGCAGTCGAGTACCAGACTGGTGCAACCATCGTCACAACCAGTGCCAGCGATGCCCTGTTGCTGGGCCGCGGCGTATGCCAGGACCATGCCCACATCATGCTGGCCTGCTGCCATGCCCGTGGCATACCGGCCCGCTACGTTTCTGGTTATATTGACCCGGAATCCACTGGCCATGCCGACAGCCATGCCTGGGTCGATGTGTGGGTAGAAGACGCCGACTATAGTGGCTGGGTCAGTGTGGATGCCACGCATGCCGTTTTGATGACAGATTCCTATTGCCGCCTGGCCATAGGGCGTGATTATGATTCAGCAGCGCCAGTACGCGGCGTGCGCCGAGGTGGAGGGCTGGAAACCCTGAGTGTGACTGTGCAGGTAACGCCGCGCTAAGGCCATGAATACCGCCCTGATAGATTGTTACATGCATTACATACAAATGTGACAAGCGTATTTCAGTGCCCCGGTTTCAGGTAGAATTCTAGTTTCTATGGACCAAAACTCTGCACTATGACTTACTGTATTGGCATGCGCCTGGACGCCGGGCTGGTGTTTCTCTCCGACTCACGCACTAATGCAGGTGTTGATCAGGTAGGCACTTTCCGCAAGATGTCGGTGTTTGAAAACCCTGGCGACCGTACCATGGTGCTGATGACGGCTGGTAATTTGTCGATTTCACAATCGATACGTCAACTGGTGTCTGACCATGTGGATGCCAAAGGCAATAGTATCTGGACTGCGGCCAATATGTATGAGGCTGCCCGAATACTCGGTGAGGCGGTACGCACCGTGTATCACCGTGACGCCAAGTCCTTGTCTGAGTTTGGCATAGACTTTAATGTCAGCCTGATTTTTGGTGGCCAGATCAAGGGGAGCGTTGCCGTCTGTTCCAGATTTATTCTGCTGGTAATTTCATAGAATCACATAATGAAAATACCTATTTCCAGATTGGTGAAGCCAAGTATGGCAAACCCATTGTCGATCGCGTGGTCACCCCGGCGACCCCACTTGACGAGGCAGCCAAGTGTGCGCTGATCTCCATGGACTCTACCCTGCGTTCTAACGTGTCTGTTGGTTTGCCGCTGGATTTGCTGGTATATGAAAACAATAAACTGGCCGTCACCCACTTCGTGACGATAGATGAGAAAAACCAGTATTTCCAGATGATACGAAATACCTGGGGCCAGCAGTTGAAGTCTGTCTTTGAAAGTATCGCTGACCCAGTCTGGAATGCCAGCCCGGAAGTTCAGGGCAATGTCTTGTCAGCCACCAATATGCACAGCAAGCCTGTGAGGGTTGCCGTGCCGCCGGAGTTGCGGGATATTGCGACGACGACACCATCACCTTTGCAGTCTTTGGCGCAGCAGCCGAACAATACCAGGCAGGCATAAATATTATTGCCTTGCAGGCTGGTCATCGCGCCCCATCCAACTCAGACCTCGGGCCAGTGTTTACTAAGGCTCATACCTGGCGGCATTGATGAGGATAGTGACGCCCATGTAAGTGCCGATGGGAAAACCCAAAAGTAATGGACAGGCCAAAGCCATGGATGCACTACGGCTCCATGTCTTGTCTTGCTCAACCGCAGCGCTCAATTTGAAATGCGCAAAAGATAAAGTCGCCGTAAGGATAAACAGCGCAATATGTGGAATCGACTGGCCTCCCGTGGCGAATATGCCGAGCGCAAAAAAAATTGTTACCAAGCCGTACAGATAGCAACTATAGCGGTGCATGTCTTCAAGTTTGCGTTTCGGTCCTGGTCCGTCCCATGATGATGCCATATTCCCTCTCGAATCAATATTACTGCATACCAAAAACTGAAAAACCAGTTGCATGGGCTTTTTGTGTTTTTATTTGAATAAATCCCTAACGACAATAGGTACTCACGTCTCTCTCGGCAATTGCCTTGTCGTTTGCGTCAGTCTTGTTATTGTTAGTATGAACCAGCTTGCCACTCAAAATCGCTTTAGCCATCGCACAACGTGATTCATTGGTTTCAGGCTGGTTACCGGGAACAAAAGGCGACGGTTCTTTAGACTTCACCACTGGTTCTTTGGCTTGCTTTGCCTGCTTCTCTGCCTGCCGTTTGCGAAATTCTATTTCCTGTTCTTGCCAGCTCGGTGCGGCAGAAGCCTTACCTTCACCGGCATTGACTTTTACCTCTTCAACTTTGGCTTTGCCCGCATCATCCTTTTTCTCGGAATAATGGGTCTTGCCATTTGCATCAACCCACTTATAGATTTCTGCATTGGCGGTGACGGTAATCATCAGACTCATGCAAGTTGCGAACAAGGCTGGTTTAAGAATAGCTTGCTTCATTTTTTGACACTTTCAATTGATGACGAACGATACCAGAGCTTGTACCAGGGCACAAATACCTCCCGTCCGGCAAGCGCTCGCAAAACTGGACACTCTTTTATCTGGATTTACTTCTTGCCTTTGGTCTTGCGCCAGGCGCAATCAACAGCATGGTCATTCACCATACCTATCGCCTGCATGTACGCATAGATAATCGTCGAGCCAACAAATTTGAAACCACGCTTGAGCAAATCCCTGGAAATGCGGTCAGACAATTCTGTCGTAATAATGCGTTCACCACTATTGACGATGGGCTTGCCATTCACATAGGCCCACAGATAAGCATCCAGGCTGCCCTGCTCTTCACACAAACGCAGGTAAGCCTTGGCATTGGTGATGGCGGCAGCGACTTTTAAACGGTTTCTGACGATGCCGGCATTGGCCAGCAGTGAGGCAACTTTTTCATCATCATAGGCAGCGATTTTTTTGGCATCCCAATTATCAAAAGCCAGGCGATAATTTTCGCGCTTGTTGAGTATGGTTTCCCAACTGAGTCCTGCTTGCGCGCCTTCAAGATTGAGCATTTCAAACAGGCGCACTTCATCATGACAGGGCACGCCCCATTCATGATCATGATAGTCCAGGTACAGAGGGTTAGAGGGGTTAGCCCAATTGCAGCGTGTTTTCATACGTAAATAACCATGTGGAGTAATATATCATGTGGGGAAAAGCGAAGTTTTAACAAAATTTTTCAATTCGAATTGACATTCTACTCATTTCTTCTAGAATCGATGTTCGTCATCAGATAGTGGAATCACCATGTTGCGTTTTAAGTCCAGCGGTAAAAACCTGTTCGCCTTGTCAGCAGTGAGCCTGATCCTCGCAGCCTGTGGAGGTGGCAGCAACCAGGATGCCAAACAGGCAGCCACCGTGTCACCGGCACCAGCCATACAGGCAGCAACTGCTGCCGATGTCATGAGCTTTACTGGCAAACGCCAGAATTATACGATCTCACGACTGGGGTCCACTTATGTCATTGTTGATATGGTAGGTGGTGCGGCCCCCGTCAGCGCACCGCTGACGACCAATGTACTGCAATTCAGTGATTTTCGCGTCAATCTACGCATAGGTGACAAGGCTGCAGCGCTCTCTGTTACCAGCCTGAACAATCTGATCGACCTGTATGTGGCCTTCTTTAACCGCGTGCCCGATGCTGACGGCCTGGCTTACTGGATAGACCAGGTGCAGGCAGGCATGAATGAAGCGCAAATTGCAGAAAGTTTTTACCTGGTTGCTCTTCAATCACCTGCGCTGACGGGTTACTCCAGCAGCATGAGCAATGATGACTTCATCCGCATCATTTATAAAAACGTACTGGGCCGTACCGGCACTACTGCACCGAATGCAGCAGAAATCAGTTATTGGTCCAGCCAGCTGAAAAACGGCACACCCAAGGGCAGCATGGTCAGGGCTATCCTGGTATCGGCCCGCGAATATGCAAATGACGCCACCTGGGGTTGGGTCACCACTCTGCTGAACAACAAACTTGATATCGCGAATTATTTTGCGGTACAACAAGGCCTGAGTTATCTGACGCTGGATGACAATATCACCAAGACCATGGCGATTGCCGCCGCAGTCACCAGCACATCCACCTCGGCTGCCCGCGACCTTATCGGTGTCAGTGGCAACCCGATTAACTCTACGCTCATCTCCCCAGGTACGACAGGCATCTATGGTTCGCCTGATCAACTGGCCAATATCTGCACCCCCACAGGAGAAAAAAGCTGGGTGCGCGCCCACCTTGACGATGTCTATCTGTGGTACCGCGACATCGTCAATGTACCGGCTGCCAACTACAGCACAGCAGCAAGTTATTTTGATGCATTGATCGTCAAATCCAAGGACAGGTTCAGCTTCACTGACGTTCAGGGCAGCATTGATGACTACTTCCAGTATGGCGAAGATGTCAGCTATGGTTATACACTGGTGCGTGAAGGCAGCAAGATACGTGTGCGTTACGTGCAGCCTGGCTCGCCTGCAGACATTGCGCAACTCAAGCGCGGCACAACCCTGCTCAGTGTGGATAACACGGATCTGAGTGGCTCGCTGAACGATGCGCAATACAATGCCCTGTACCCACCAAAAACCGAAACTCACAGTTTCAGGGTGCAGGATACCAATGCCGCGACCAGCCGCCTGGTGAACATGACGTCGGCTACTGTCGCCACTTCACCAGTGCTGCAAGACCAGATACTGAATGTGAACGGCAAGAAGGTGGGCTATATGGTCTTTACTGACCACATCCGAACCGCAGAAGCACCTTTGATAACTGCAATGCGCAAATTCCAGACGGCGCGCGTTGACGATCTGGTGCTCGACTTGCGCTACAACGGTGGTGGCTACCTGTATATAGCGCAGGAGTTGGCCAGCATGATTGCAGGCAGCAAGGCCACCAACAAAGTGTTTGAAAAGTTGCAGTACAACGACAAACATCCCGAATGGACGGCAGACAGCATCTACAACTTCGTTGACGTTGACACCAGCCGCCGCTTCTTGCCGCAACTGAACCTGCCCAGGGTATTCGTTCTGACCGGCAGTGGTACTTGTTCAGCCAGCGAATCCATCATCAATGGTTTGAAGCCTTTCATGCAGGTTATCCTGATTGGTGACACTACTTGTGGCAAGCCCTATGGCTTCTCCCAGACCAACAACTGCCAGACCGCGTATTTTGCGATTGAATTCAGCGGTGTCAATGCAGCAGGTCAGGGTGACTTTACAAATGGTTTCTCCCCCTTGTGCAAAGTATCTGATGACTTGAACCATGATCTGGGCGATCAAAGCGAATCACGCTTGTCTGCTGCGCTGACCTATGCGAGCACAGGTTCCTGCCCAGCCGCAGGCTTCAGCCCTGCACCACCACCGCTTGATGGATCACCAATACGCGACAAGAGCATGCAGCCATGGCGTAATATCAAGCTGCTCAAATCGGCGAATATGCAAGCCAGGTAAGTTGAGCAAACAACAAAAAACGCAGCAGAAATGCTGCGTTTTTTATGGCCGATTCAATAGCGGTTATTGATTACCCCCAGCTATGCAAAAAAATTGGCGCAGTAGATAATCATAGTTCTTGCAGTACCCGGTTGGCGCGGTCAATATCAGCTTGGTGCTGCGGCGACTTGCCGGGTAAAGCTTTCAATATTGAAATTGCCTCGTCCAGCATCAGCCTGGCGGATTGCACCTGCTTTTGCTGGCGATAAACCATGCCCAGATTAATCATGGCATTAGCAACATAGGCTTGAAACGTTTCAGGATTTTTTTTCGCAGCCTGGCGTAAGAATGCAATCGCTTTTTCATAAGCCTGTTGCGCGTCATCGAAACGACCTTCCCGATGATACAGCGTTCCCAAATTCAATAATGAACGCCCCAACTGAGCAAACAATGAGCCTGGATTAGCTTGCTCACTCTGGCGGTAAATTTGTACAACTTCTTCAAAAGATATACGCGCATCCTGGTAACGTTGTTGAGCCTCGTATTGAAAAGCCAGAAATTCAAGCATGGTGGGTGCCATTGCCAAGTAGAGCTCAGGTATTTTTCCCGCCACCTGATGGAGTATGGTCATCGCTTCTTCAAAATCAAACTGGGCTTCTTTTTGTCGATTTTGCTTGCGATACAACAATCCTCTGCTCCGCAGTACCCATACCATTTCCATTTGATGACGGTTGCCATTGGTTTTCATCAAAGTGCGGTATAAAGCGATAGCTTCTTCATAAAAAACCAACGCCTCCTTTAGGCGTCCAGCGTCGGAATGCACATTAGCAAGTATGGTCAGGTTTTCGGCGAGATACGGTGTATATAGAAGCGGCTGACTCTTCGCGAGTTGCCTGTGAATCGTGAGAGCGCCTTCACTGGCCGCAACTGCATCATCAAAACGATTTTGGTCCACATAACTATGACTCAAACTGTTCAACGCAATTGCCACTTTCACTTGATACATTTCTGGATTGTTTAACGCCAGTTTTCGGTATATGCGCAAGGCTTCTTCATATCCAGCCTGAGCTTCCTGTAAGCGATGTTCTGCTTCGTAAGGAATACCAACATTGATCAGGGCACCAGCCAGTTCTGCCAAATAGTGGCCAGGATATTTTTGCGATAGCTGGCGATAGATACTCAGCGCTTCTTCATAAGGTATGCGAGCCTCTTTCATCTTGCCAACCACGGAATAAGTGCTTCCTTGCACACCAAGCAATTTTGCCAATTGCGGCAAATATTGCTCAGGGTCTTTTTCTGCAAGTTGGCGATAGCGAAGAATATTTTCAGCACTGATGCCTGCATTGGCAGGTGCTACCTCAGCAGGCACATCGGCAGCAAAAACTGGCTGCGCACTGATGCTGGCAGCAGCCATCACAAAGGCAAAGTAGAAGTGGCGTTTGAGTTTATTCACAATGATTTTATCCGGTTCAATTTGCTGGTCGGTGCGCCAAAAAACTGCATGTTCAATGCATCACCACCCTGCGCATTTTTTGCGAAATATACGCCAGGCTGACCAGGCTCATCAAGGCGCAAACCAGAAAGGCGATGCCAACTGCGACCACACTCAGGGTTTCGCCTTTCAACACCTGGTTCATCATCTGGTTTTGCGACAGCACCGGCACCCACTGGAACCACGAGGGTTCGCGGCCAGGGAACAGGATGGGTACCAGAGATACAAAGGGGATAAACATGGTCACCATCTGGTTGCGTACCTGGGCTTCTTTATAGCTTTTGCAATCCAGCGAAATGGCAATCTGTATCGCGGCAACGCTGGCGGCCAATGGCAACAAGACCAGCAAAAAGCCCATCGCATCCTTGAAGTTGAACTGGAATTCAGCGCGCAGGGTTTCATTATGGATCAGCCACTGCGAGGGAAAGAAGCTGAAAATGGTCAGCACCACTACGCCCATGCCAACAATCGCGACCGCGCTCCATTTGCCGATGGTCAGTTGCCAGCCAGTGACAGGGTTCATCATCAGTGGCTCCAGCGAGCCGCGTTCGCGTTCACCAGCAGTCGTATCAATCGCGGCATACATGCCACCAAGGACGATGGCCATCAAGACCATCATGGGCAGCATGGTGGTGATGGTGGCTTTGCGTTCTTCCGGTTTTTTGATATGTCGCTCGCGTATGTCGAGGCGCTGCAATAATTCCAGCGACACGCCACGCATGGCCAGCCCCAATGTGGCCAGTTCCTGTGAATAGCCATCCAGCAAACGGCGCAGGGGGCGCACACCAAATTCTGCCTGGCGGTTCGAGGTATCAAAGGCTATTTCCAGAACACCCTTGCCACCTGATGCCAGCTTCTCATCAAAGTCATCGGGGATCAGCAAGACGGGCTGGTCAAGTTCCTTGCTTTGCGATTTGGCAGCGTAATCATCAGGCGCGGTCTTGATTTGATAACCCTGACGCAGGATGAAGTTTTCCAGTCCACGTGCATGTTCAATACCTTTGACGAGCACGGTACGTTTTTCTTCCTGCGATTCAACCTGGGTCAGCACCACCGAGAAAATCAGGAGCATCAGTGGCACGCCCAGCAATGAACTGATCAGGGCTACCAGCAGGGTACGGCGGTCACGCAAGGCATCACGCAATTCCTTGCGCAGGATAGCTAAAGTGGCTTTCATCAATTCACTCCTGTCAGGGATTTTTGTGGATGCAGGAATGCCAGTTTGACGAAGGCATCTTCAAAATTATCTTCACCGGATTGCGCCAGCAATTCTTCTACCGTGCCATGCGCCACGTCCTTGCCCTGGGCAACGATGACAACCTGGTCGCACAGGCGCTCTACCTCTTGCATGATGTGAGTAGAGAAAATGATGCACTTGCCACCACCTTCTGGCGAGCGCAAGAAGCGCAAGAATTCCCGCAATGCACGGGTAGCGACGACGTCCAGACCGTTGGTGGGTTCATCCAGAATGATGTTCTTGGGATCATGCACCAGCGCTCTTGCCAGCGCAGTTTTCATACGTTCACCCTGGCTGAAACCATCGGTGCGGCGATCCAGCAATTTGTCCATGTCCAGCCATTGCGACAACTGCCTGGTGCGCTGCTCTGCATGAGCAGTGTCCATACCATGCAGCAAGCCATAGTAATGGATATTTTCCCTTGCGGTCAGTCGTGGGTAGAGGCCACGGGCATCTGACAAGACCCCCATGTGTGACTGCGTCGATGAAGTACCTGCCTTGACGGCCGTGCCATCGACCGTGATCTGTCCTTCGTCGGATTGCAAGAGTGCGGCGATCATGCGCAGCGTGGTGGTTTTGCCTGCGCCATTCGCGCCCAGCAAACCGGTGATGCAGCCGTCACTGGCGCTGAAGCTGACGCCATCAACAGCCTTGACCACTTCACTGGTTTTTTTCATCAAGCCCAGGCTGCGGGCAGCATTGACAAAAGCATTGCCTGAGGATTTGCCGAGGCGCACAAATTCTTTGTGCAAGTCATTGACGATAATCATGGCTTGACCTCCTTGCCCGCTTTGCTGGCAGCGGGCGGCACAGGTGCCTGCCAGGCCAGTGCACGTGGTATCTGGCGCACGCAGGTGGTATCAACCTTGACGGCTTCGCTGTCTTCTTTGGCATTTAAAAAACGATGCACTACATCGCGTATGCAGCCTTGGGCCAACAAACCGTGACCAGTATTTTCTATGACGACATGACGGGCATTCGGGCCCAGCGCCTTGGCGACTTCATCGCCATATCTGGTGGGCGTGACGGGATCAAGACCACCACTCAGCAACAGGGCAGGCGAAGCTGAGGCGGGCACCTTGAAAAAGTCTGCCGGTATTTCGCTACGCGGCCATTTTTTGCAAGTCTGGGTATATTGTTCAGCCATGAGTTTTTCAAAATCATCATTGGCAGGCAAACTTGCCGACTGTGCAAAAGCTTCACCACACCACACCGAGAAATGCATGCCATAAGAAATGCCACCGGGGCCAGGCAAATTGGTAGCACCTGTCATGGTCACAAGCGGTGCATAATTGCCCTGCTCTGCCTGCGTCAGCGCATAGGGTAAAGCGGATAATGAATTGGGGCTGTACAGGGTTTTATGGACCAGGCCCAACAAACTGTCACGCGTCATCTCGGTCTTTATGGGTGTACCCATGCGTGGGTGCGTGATACTGATTTTCTGCGGCTGGCTGGCCAGCAGTTTTTTCCAGCGGTTCTCCAGGTCAGGGTAGCTGGCATTGCAGGCGGCTTCTTTTTTGCAATCCCTGAACAAGGCATCCAGCGCTTTTTGTGCATCGGCACTGGCCAGACGCATGCTGGGTGGCACCACGCCATCAAGCACGATGCGGCGCACCGATTGCGGGAACTGACGCAGGTATTCAAGCCCGGCACGCGTGCCATACGAGGCACCGACGACATTGATACGGCCATAGCCTTGCTTCAGGCGTACCGCCTCCAGGTCCTGCATGGCAATGCTGGTACCAAAGTATTGCAGCTCGCCATAAGGCAAGGTTTGCAACTGGCGCATGCAGTCGTCGGTGACTTTGACTCTTTGTTCCGGCGATAAAATTTCTTCGGCTTTTTCGAGTTCAGGACATTCCAGCGGTGCACTACGGCCCGTGCCACGCTGATCAACAAACACCAGATCACGGCGGCGGTTCAGGCGTGCCATCAGGGTGGTCGCCCAACTGGCGACGCTGATGGCACTTTGGCCTGGGCCACCGGCCAGCAGGAAGACGGCATCCGGCAATTTATTCCTGTCCTGCGAAGGGATCACAACATAGTGGATATCGATCTGCTTGCCTTGCGGTTGCGCCGGATTCAAGGGTCTTTGCACCTGACCGCATTGCACTTCTTGCGGGAATTCTGGCAGGCGGCAGGCCCTGGTGGGTGAAGTAGTGGCTGCGGCATTGGCATGTGCTGTCACGGCGCTGCATAGCGCCAGACCAGACATGAGCCTTTGCATGAGTCTTTTGTTCAAAGTGGTCTCCTGAAACTGCTTACTTAATGACTTGATTACTTTAATAGCAACTTCAGGAGTCTAAGCGGAATTACTCAATCAGTAAATGGCAGTTGTGATTGCGTGCCAAGATTGCTGAGCAAAGTCTTGATAGGTGCAGGCAAACCCAGTTGCATTGCTTCACTGAGTGGATGCCAGCCAAGTTCACCCTCTGCAACTTGCAGGTGACGTTTTTTGAGTTGCACATGCACTGGCAGGATATGTAATTTGAAGTGAGTGAATACATGGGCAAAAACCGGCAAGACCTGAATGCTGGCGATGTCACCAAAATGGCTGGCGCGCTCACACACAGTCGTCATTTGCGCATCGACAGAAAAGGCATCGTCTTCACCACTATATTCCTGCATGCCCGCCAGCTCAGGCAGCGATAACAAACCACCCCAGATGCCGGTGAGTGGCCTGCGCTCCAGCAAGACTTCTGCCCCGTCCTGCACCAGCAGCATGATGGCTTGTTTTTCTTTTTGCGCTTTTTTTGGTTTGCGTACCGGCAGCTCTGCGGTCCTGCCTTGCGCATAAGCCACGCAGCGTGGCTGGAAAGGGCATAGCGTGCATTTGGGGCTGCTGCGCGTACATACCGTAGCCCCAGGTCCATCAGGCCCTGCGTATAAGCACCTATGTCTTGCGCGGGCAATAAAGCCTGGGCGCGCAGCCACATATTGTCTTCAACGGGTCTGGTGCCGGGATAACCATCTATGCCAAACACACGGGCAAATACGCGCTTGACGTTACCATCCAGAATTGCGGCCACCGTGCCATAAGAAAATGCCGTGATCGCGGCGGCCGTTGAGCGGCCTATACCTGGCAATTCTTGCAGCAAGACGGGATCAGCCGGGAACTTGCCCTGGTATTTATCCACCACCTGTTTGGCGCACTGATGCAGGTTGCGGGCGCGGGTGTAATAACCGAGGCCAGCCCAGTGCTCCATGACTTGCCCGGCCGGTGCGGCGGCCAGGTCAAACACGGTAGGAAAAGTTTCCAGGAAGCGTGTGTAATACGGGATTACTGCCGTGACCTGCGTTTGCTGCAGCATGATTTCAGACAGCCAGACGCGATAAGCCTCATGGCTTTGCTGCCAGGGCAAGCCGTGACGGCCATGCTGTTTTTGCCAGGTGATGAGCGCTGCAGAAAAACTGTGATCGACGTATAGACTTGCGTGGGAATTAGCAAGCTGAGGCTGACCCGCGGGGCCAGCCTTGCTGCGTGATGCTGTAGACTTCATTATTTCAGGCAGCCACCCTGAGCGCCGTCAGTTCTGCAGTCAATGCGGCCCGCAGGGTATCTTCGAGATCGGTCAGCGCTTTTTTCTGCGCATCGATATCTGCCTGCAAGCTCTCGAATGACGATATCTTGTCTTCCAGGCTGTCAGTCGCCACATGAATGCGCTGTATCGATTGCATGCGGTTTTTCAACTGGCCTTTGTGCTCACGTATCTGTGCTTCCAGCGGCGCCATGACAACTTTTTGCCAGGCTTCGACATCGCGGTTGGCTTGCAGGAAACTTTGCTTGACGCGGGCGGCAACAGAATCAAAGAATTTGTGCATCAACACAACTTGCGGTGTTGTCAGCAAGGTCGCGGTACTGAACTGCTTTTGATACACGCCTTCAATCGCTTCAACTTCCTTGATGTATTTGTCCAGAGAGAAAGACATGGGTGACGACAGAGCCAGGCCATGTTCAGTCGAAAACTTGCGGTACATGACCGTCATCATTTCCGAAATTTCATCTGTCTTTTTATTCGATGTCTGCAGGTTCAGTTTAACCTGAGAAAAGAACTGCTTGACCGAATCACGCAGGCCAACCGAGAACTTGCTCTTCTCCATGGCTTCCCGTGATTTGCGGATTTCTTCGCGCAGGATGTCCATGCCCAGGCTGGTATATACCTCAGTCGATAAACGGGTAAACACCGAGCGCGTGCCCTGCATGCGCAAGAGGCTGGCGTCGAATTCTTTTTTCTCGGCATCGATACGCTTCATCATGTGTTCGATGACGTTCATATTCTTGCCGCGCAGGCTCTTCAATTCCATCATCTGCTCAACCATGCTGCGGCTGCGGGCAGAAATAACGGCCTGTTGCGCATGGATGATTTCATTGATTTCTGAAGTCATCTGGGCGCGGATGATGTTTTGCTTGGCCGGTATCAATTCCTTGGACAAAGCATATTCCAGCGTAGGCAGGCGGCTCCTGGCCAGCAAAGGCGCATCTTTATTGATTTTGGCAACCAGGCCTTTTTGTGCAGAGATAGGGAAAATCTGCTTTTCTTCCAGCCCCAGAGTATGAGCAACCGTGCTGACCTGGCGGACGATCTGCGCTTCGACTTCTTCAGGTGTGCGCAACTCATCCCACATGCTGTCTATCTTGTTCAGGACGACCATGCGGCCAGGGCCGTTGCCAATATTATTGCGCCAGACATCGATATCGCTCTTGGTCACGCCGGTATCGGCAGCCAGGATGAACAATACTGCATGCGCATTCGGGATCAGGTTCAGTGTCAGTTCAGGCTCGGTACCAATCGCATTCAGGCCAGGCGTATCGACAATGATCAGGCCTTCCTTCAACAAAGGATGAGGGAAGTTGATAATGGCATGACGCCATTGGGAAATCTCTACCAGGCCATCGTCATCGACTTCCAGCGGTGCATCGGGGTCGTTTTCATCGAACAGGCCATACTGTTTGGCCACGTCTATGCTGACCTTCTTGGTCAGGCTGACTTGCTTGAAGGCTTCCAGCATGCCGTCGCCCGAGCTGATGTTCAGCGGCAAGACCGTCCATACATGGCTTTGGCCCTTGTATTCACTCGTTGATTGCGCTTCGGCACGGGTTTCTATAGGCAACAGGCGTATGCAGGGCGGGATGGTGTCGTCATACAAAAGCTCGGTCGGGCACATGGTGGTGCGACCGGCAGATGATGGCAATATGCGCTGACCGTAATCGGCAAAGAATATGGCATTGATCAGTTCTGACTTGCCGCGTGAGAATTCCGCAACGAAAGCGATAGACAATTTGTCATCAACCAGACGTTCCATCAAACGCGCAATGCGTTGATCACTGGCGGCATCGGCCATATCCGATCCATGTATCCATGACCGGTACTGCTCCAGCGCTTTGACCACTCCTTTGCGCCAGTCGCTGTACTCCTGGAATTTCTGAACCAGATTGCTCATGTTCCCCTCAGTTAACTTTTTTGATATTCCAAGTATATATGGAAGCGTTAAAAAAATACGTGTAAATCGAATTTTGCTTACATTTCAGCCAGATTTGTGGGTTTATTTCTGACATTTTGCACAATAAAAGCTGCTGCGTTGTCCTTGTTTTATCTGTCTGACGGCTTCGCCGCAAACACGGCAGGGTTCGCCAGTGCGGTCATACACAAAATAAGATTGCTGAAAATACCCGCTTTGCCCATCCACGCCCATGAAATCTTTAAGGGTGCTGCCACCCGCCTCAATCGCTGCCGCCAGCGTCGCACGTATGGCCGCTTCCAGTAAAGTATAGCGCTTAAGGCTGATGCGTCCAGCCTGAGTTTTAGGGTTGATGCCAGCTCTGAACAGGCTTTCTGATGCATAAATATTACCAACACCGACCACGATATCCCCGGCCAGCAAGACTTGCTTGATGGGGGCGCTACGGTTTCTTGTTAATTTATATAATAATTCTGGATTAAATCCGGCTTCCAGTGGTTCTACCCCCAACTGGCGTATCAGCAGATGCTCTTCCAGGTCGCCATCAGCAGCGTCATGCCAGAGTACCGCGCCAAAACGGCGTGGGTCTGTCATGCGCAGGGCGAATTCGCCCACGACGATATCAATATGATCATGCTTGGCCGGTGGCAGGTTTTTGTCCAGTACGCGCAAATGACCGGACATGCCGAGATGTATCAGCAAGGTACCATGCTCAAATTGCAACAACAGGTATTTGCCCCTGCGACCAGTCTCCAGGATGCGTCTGCCAGCCAGCAAAGCAGGCAAGTTGGTGGGAAAAGGCCAGCGCAAGCCGGCACGGCGCATGATCACGTCGGTGACCAGCTTGCCAGTCAAGTGCGGCTCTACACCGCGGCGCGTCACTTCAACTTCAGGTAATTCTGGCATAGGCGGGAACTTTTACCATTACAATCTGACACAGTGTATATATGTAGTGAAACCCACAGCTCTGCTGCTTCAGCGTAAAATCAGTTATCAACGTCAAATCCGGATTCGTTTTGAAAACACTGCCTACTCTCATTTTTACCCCTATTGTATCCGCAATATCATCCATGTCTGCCACTTCACTGTGGCGACCTGCAGCGCTGGTATTAAGCGCCGCACTGATCAGCGGATGTGCAAGCGTAGGCAAACCAGGTGGCGTAGCTGTCGAAGACACACATCATGTCAGCGACGCTGCCCAGGCAGCCCTGTCTGCAGAAAAGACACTGAACGGCGTAGCCAGTGCACCGGTCTATGAAGACCCCTTGCCTGAAGTCAAGCTGACCGAGGAATTATTCTACAAGATCGTCACTGCAGAAATCGCCTTCCAGCGTGGTAGCTGGCAAAGCGCCTATGTCATCCTGTACTCGGTGGCAGAACAAACCCGCGATCCGCGCATAGCCAAACGGGCGGCCGAAATCGCGCTGGCCGCAAAACAATCAGGCGAAGCGCTGCAGGCTGTGCGCCTGTGGCGCGAACTGGCACCGAACTCAAATGAAGCTACCCAGTATTACCTGGGCTTCATGGTGATGAATAACAATCTGGCTGAAATCCAGTCGGTTTATACGGAAAAACTGAAGTCATCTGACCCCAAACAACTGGGCGTGATGATGTTGCAGGCGCAGCGGCTGTTGTCGCGTGCCCGTGACAAGAATGGTGCATACAATACCCTGACCGCCCTGCTGCAACCATATAAAGACAGTCCTGATGCCCACATGGCACTGGCCCAGGGTGCCTATGTCAAGGGTGACAACAAGCTCGCCGTCAGTGAGGCACAACAAGTACTGAAAGCCAGGCCAGATTCTCAACTGGCGGTGCTCACCGTTGCCCAGGCATCTTCACAAGAGGATGCTGCCAAGGCCTTATCGGCCTTCCTGGTAAAAAACCCCAGTGCCCGCGACGTGCGCCTGGCCTATGCCAGCATACTGATAGACCTGAAACAACTGGATCAGGCCAACCACGAATTTGAAATCATCGCCCGTGACAAACCTGAAGATGTCAGTGCCATCTATACCCTGGGTGTGCTGGCGATGGAGCGTAACCAGCCGCAAAAAGCCGAGGCTTATTTCCTGCGTTATCTGCAGTCACTCGAAGGTAAGACCGGCGAAGAGCGCGACCCGACCACAGCCCTGGTCAATCTCTCGCGCATAGCAGCTGAACGCAAGGATTACAAAGCCGCACAAGACTGGCTGGCGAAGGTGGATTCTTATGATGGCCGCAATCCTGCCTGGTTCAATGTACAGATACGCCGTGGCTTCTTGCTGGCCAAGGAAGGCAGGCTGCTGGAAGCGCGCGCTTTCATACAGCAAATCAAGACCAGTAATGAAACCGAGCAAATCCAGCTGATACAGACCGAAGCGCAGCTATTGCGTGACGCAAACCTGCCGGATCAGGCCAGGGCCGTGCTGGAACAAGGCATTAAACAGACGCCGAATAATCCTGACCTGCTGTATGACTTTGCCATGCTGGCCGAGTCACAAAAAGACATCAGCAGCATGGAAGCGTCACTGCGCAAAGTCATAGAACTGGCGCCAACCAGCCAGCACGCCTATAACGCCCTCGGTTATTCATTTGCTGACCGCAATGTGCAACTGGACGAAGCCAATACTCTGATAGAAAAAGCCAACCAACTGGCACCGGATGATCCTTTCATCCTCGATAGCCTGGGCTGGGTCAAGTTCAGGCTGGCCAAGTATGACGAAGCAGAACAAGCCCTGCGCCGCGCCTATCAGATGCGCCCTGATGCCGAGATAGGTGTGCATCTGGGTGAAGTCTTGTGGACCATGGGGCAGAAAGATGATGCAAAAAAAATCTGGCGTGATGCCCTGAAAAAAGACCCGGAAAACCAGACCCTGAAATCGACGCTGGAAAGATTGAAAGTCAAACCTTGATATGAAAACTATGGGAACTCATGATATATGCATCTGAGTTCTGATATGGCAGCACAGCGGCGGACAGACAATGTCCGCCTTGTCATTTGTA
Organism: Undibacterium sp. YM2; assembly: GCF_009937975.1. Taxonomy (NCBI): domain Bacteria; kingdom Pseudomonadati; phylum Pseudomonadota; class Betaproteobacteria; order Burkholderiales; family Oxalobacteraceae; genus Undibacterium; species Undibacterium sp. YM2. The sequence goes on along the minus strand of NZ_AP018441.1, from coordinate 646,275 downwards.
CCCGAACATACGCACAACCAACACAGCAAACATGCCATCAAATACCCGATTTAGCCTGCTCGCTTCAGCACTTTTTTGCACTTTGCTCAGCACTGGCTGTGCCAGCCTGAACAGCCAGACGCAAGCACCTGCGGCAACTGCAGTCAGCACCGCGACTGCCAGCACCCGGCAATATCAGCAGCAAATACAAATCAGCGGCAAGATATCCATCCAGTACCAGCAGGCCGACAAGCCGCAAAGTCTGCCCGGTGGCTTTGAATGGGAACAGGATGCGCAAGGCATACGTATCACCCTGCTGTCACAACTCGACCAGATCATGGCGCGCATCACGCAGAATGCGCAGGGGGCAACACTGGAGCTAAACGGCAAGGCCCCGCGCACTGCCAGCGACCTTGATCAGTTATTGCAAGATACCCTGGGCTGGTCTTTGCCAGTCGCAGGTTTGCGCGACTGGCTGCAAGGCTTTGTCGCCATCGACGGCAAGCAATTGGTCGCGGTGAAAGCAGAAGACCAGACCGTCAATACCCAGGGCTGGAAACTGCGCTATGTCAGTTGGCATGAACAACCGAGCTTCCCAAAACGCATAGACTTGCAAAGATATACCGAGCAGGCCGGCGATGTTTCTATCCGCATTGTGGTGAATGAATGGAAATAATGCGACTGGACAATTGCCCTGCCCCCGCCAAGCTCAATCTGTTTTTACATGTGACAGGCCGCCGGGCAGATGGCTATCATTTGCTGCAAACCGCCTTCCAGCTGATAGACCGTTGCGATTACCTGGATATCGAAGTGCGCGCCGATGGCCAGATATGCAGAACCAATGAGATAGAGGGCGTGCCTGCGGACAGTGACCTGATCGTCCGTGCAGCAAGATTATTGCAAAGCCATACCGGCAGCAAATTGGGGGCGAACCTGACTTTGCGCAAAAACCTGCCCATGGGTGGAGGCCTGGGTGGCGGCTCATCCGACGCAGCCACTACCCTGCTGGCACTCAATCATTTATGGCAAACCGGCGTACAGCGCGATGAGTTGATGAAACTGGCCCTGCAACTGGGTGCAGATGTACCCTTCTTTCTGTTCGGGACAAATGCCTTCGCAGAGGGAGTCGGGGAAGAATTGCAGGTTTTGCACACACCGGACGTCTGGTTTGTGGTGCTGGAACCGGGCGTACAAGTCCCCACGCCTGCAATTTTTTCGGCAAAGGAGTTGACAAGGGACACAAATCCCGTCAGAATAGCGGACTTTTCCAGTGATGCAAAACATAATTGGAAAAACGATCTGCAAACAGTTGCCTGCGCATTGTTTCCGCAAGTTGATGCAGCCATACAATGGCTCTCACAATACGGCGATGCAAAGATGACAGGATCAGGAGCTTGTGTTTTTTGTGCCTTTGCCGACGAGACGGCAGCAGACACAGTGTTAAAGCAAGTGCCAGATCGCTGGACATCATGGAAAGCAAAAGCACTGAGTAGCCACCCGATGGCGCAGAAATTGGGATCGAAAAATATTTGGCTTGAAGCCGGTTTAACGCTAAAATAGCGGCGAACTTGGAAACAGGCAAACGGTTGTGTAGGGGAGTCGCCAAGCTGGTTAAGGCACCGGATTTTGATTCCGGCATGCGAAGGTTCGAATCCTTCTTCCCCTGCCATTAAATTAAAGCCGCCGCATAGATTGTGCGGCGGCTTTTTCAGTTTTATCAGCGGCCATTTTTGTATAAAACCCATGCAAAATAAGCCAGACCCACAAAATCTCAGCCGATAGGTCCCAGCCATGGCAAATGCGCGCGCAAATGACAACATGATGGTTTTCACTGGCAACGCCAATCCTGCACTGGCTGCCGGTGTTGCCAAACAACTCGGCATCCCCCTAGGCAAGGCAGACGTTTCCAAATTCTCTGACGGCGAAGTCATGGTCGAGATCAACGAAAACGTCCGCGGTAAAGATGTATTCGTTCTGCAATCCACTTGTGCCCCCACCAACGACAACCTGATGGAAATCATGTTGATGGTCGATGCACTGAAACGTGCTTCTGCCGGTCGTATCACTGCTGCCATCCCTTATTTTGGTTATGCCCGTCAGGATCGTCGCCCCCGCTCTGCGCGCGTAGCGATCTCTGCCAAGGTGGTTGCCAACATGCTGGAAGAAGCCGGTGTAGATCGCGTGCTGATCATGGACTTGCATGCTGATCAAATCCAGGGTTTCTTTGATATCCCTGTTGATAATATTTACGCCTCACCAATTTTGCTGGGTGACCTGGTCGCCAAGAATTACGAAGACCTGCTGGTAGTGTCTCCTGACGTGGGCGGCGTGGTACGTGCCCGCGCCCTGGCAAAACGCCTGGGTTGTGACCTGGCCATCATCGACAAACGCCGCCCTAAAGCGAATGTCTCTGAAGTCATGAACATCATAGGTGAAGTTGAAGGCCGTAACTGCGTCATCATGGACGATATGGTTGATACTGCCGGTACACTGACCAAAGCTGCTGAAGTATTGAAAGAGCGTGGCGCCAAGAAAGTATTGGCTTACTGTACTCACCCTGTTTTGTCCGGCCCTGCGATACAACGTATTTCGCAATCGCCATTGGATGAACTGGTCGTGACAGACACTATCCCGCTGACAGAAGCTGCCCGTGCCTGCTCCAAGATACGTCAATTGTCTTGCGACAGCCTGCTGGCCGAGACTTTCCGCCGTATCACCAAGGGCGAGTCTGTCATCTCCCTGTTCACGGACTAAACTATTTTCCGGCCCTGCCATCTCCTTGATGGCAGGGCTATTTTCTGGACCCCTGGTCGCGGGGGTTCAACACCGCAAAACCGCATAAACGGTTTGCATTTTTTGGAGTAACACCATGAAAGTAATCGCATTTGCACGCAAAGAACAGGGGACCGGAGCGAGCCGCCGCCTGCGCAATGCTGGCCAAACACCTGGCATCATCTACGGTGGTACAGAAGCCCCAGTATCCATCACTCTGGATCACAATGCGCTGTACCATGCATTGAAAAAAGAAGCATTCCACTCTTCCATTCTGGACCTGGAAGTAGATGGCAAATCAGAAAAAGTATTGTTGCGCGACTTCCAGGTCCACGCCTACAAACAACTGGTTTTGCACGCTGATTTCCAACGCGTAGATCCTAACCAAAAAATCCACGTTAAAGTGCCTCTGCACTTCGTCAACGCTGACGTATCCCCAGCTGTGAAACTGTCTTCCGCAGTGATCAGCCACGTTGCTGTTGAACTGGACGTTTCCTGCTTGCCAGCAGATCTGCCAGAATTCGTTGAAGTTGACCTGTCCAAACTGGAAGCCGGTCAATCCATCCACGTATCTCAACTGGCATTGCCAAAAGGCGTGACAGCTGTTGTACACGGTGGTGACGCTACTGTTGCTATCGCTGTTGTGCCAGCTGGCGCAACTTCTGCAGAAGCTGAAGCAAAATAATTTGCATTTATGCAGATTAATTGAAAGCCGCCTTCGGGCGGCTTTTTTTATTTGGATTAGCGCGAAACTTTGTTTATGCGAAATACGATAATTGGTATTACTATTTCTGCTATCAATGATTTCTGGAGTTATACGCATGCCCTCGCCTTCCTGCCGCAAGCTATGCCTGAGTCTGCTCGTCCCACTGTGTTTCGCCGTAGTCAGCCCCGCCAGCCAGGCGCAACTGGCTGCAGGCATCAAATACGATACCAGCTACCCTATCATCAGCCCGGTGTATGCAAAGTCTGGCATGGTGGCGACTGAACAGACGCTGGCAAGCCAGGTTGGTCTGGATATCCTAAAGCGTGGTGGCAATGCGGTGGATGCTGCGGTGGCAGTCGGTTTTGCGCTGGCTGTGGTGTTGCCAAATGCGGGTAATATTGGTGGTGGCGGCTTCATGATTATTCATGACAGCAAATCAGGCAAGGATATCGCGCTGGATTTTCGTGAACTGGCACCAGAAAAAGCCAGCCGTGACATGTACCTGGATGCCAAGGGCAATGTCATCTCCGGCAAATCCCTGTATAGCCATCTGGCAGTCGGCATACCCGGCACGGTGGCAGGCATGGACCTGGCCTTGCGCAAATATGGCAGCATGAAATGGAAGGATGTCATCGCCCCGGCAATACGCCTGGCTGAACAGGGCTTTGAAATCAGCCCGCATCTGGCTGAACTCATCGACTCCAGCAAAAACCAGCTCGGCAAATGGCCAGCCAGCCGCGCGATCTTTTTCAAGGATGGCAAACCCATGCTGGCTGGTGAGCGCCTGCTGCAAAAAGACCTGGCACAATCGCTGCGCCTGATTGCCGAGCAAGGACCGTCCGCATTTTATGAAGGTGCGGTCGCCAAAAAAATCGTCGCTGAAATGCAGCAGCATGAAGGCCTGATCTCGGCCAGTGACCTGAAGAATTACAAGGCAGTGGAGCGCATACCCGTGCGTGGTAGTTATCGTGGCTATGAGGTGGTTTCGATGCCGCCACCCAGTTCTGGCGGTGTACACATCATACAGATGCTGAACATGCTGGAACACTATCCCCTGAAAGAGCAAGGTGCCAACAGCGCACAGACCCTGCATCAGCTCAGCGAAGTCATGAAACTGGCCTATGCTGACCGCTCAGAATTTTTGGGTGACCCTGATTATTACAAGGTGCCGCTCAAGGGCCTGACTTCACGCGCTTATGCGGATGAACTGGTCAAGAAAATACAGCCAGACCGCGCCACGCCTTCTGCCGAAATCAAACCCGGCAAGCCCCTGCCCTATGAGAGCGACCAGACCACGCATTACAGCGTGGCCGACAAATTCGGCAATATCGTCGCCACCACTTACACCCTGAACCTGAACTTTGGCAGCGGCATCGTTGCCACTGGCACAGGCATCGTCCTGAATAATGAGATGGATGATTTCTCGGTCAAGGCAGGCGTACCGAATGCCTTTGGCTTGCTGGGCGGTGATGCCAACGCCGTACAGGGCTGGAAGCGTCCTTTAAGTTCGATGTCGCCCACGATAGTACTCAAGGATGGCAAACCCTTCCTGGTCACCGGCAGCCCAGGTGGCAGCCGCATTATCACGACGACACTGCAAACCATATTGAATGTCATTGACCATGACATGAACGTGGCCGAAGCTACCATCTCGCCACGCATACACCAGCAATGGATGCCAGACCAGCTACGCTTTGAAAAAGGCATCAGCATGGACACGCTGCGCCTGCTGGAGCAAAAAGGCCAGGTATTGCGCCCTGCTGCCACTCTGGGCAAGACCCAGACCATACAGATAGTCCCACAAGGCTTTGCCGGATATTCAGACCCGCGCAATCCGGATGGTGCTGCGCTGGGGTTTTAAGTCAGCTTGACCGTTTATGAACCTGCCTCATCGCAAAAATCAATTTTTGCGATGTTTTCAAAAAACTATTGACCTAAAGTGTAACAATTTCGAAACAAGTGCAAATTTTTGTATTGTATTGACGTTTTTTGTCATTAATATTTGTTGTTTTAACATTTTTTAATATAAAAAGCCAAAATGACAATAATATCCTGCCTCAAAGTCGGTTTTGATTAATATGCGCCAGATATAGCACGGTATCTTTCCAAATCCGGGTATTCCCCCATCCACCCCGACCGCAAGCGTTACGAGTTCCGGGCAAACTTGCTTTCGTGCGTTTCCAGCGTGCCAACAAGGCAAACAATTGCAAGCTTCTGGCAATTCATTACAGGGAGCAATTGTGGCTTTAGCGGTTCAGCTTTAGCATACGTCTGGCAATTCTGAGTACCTTCAGATGATTGGCACAAAATTTGCGTCTATGCCATAACTAAACTGCTTTTTGCTGATGGGGAGAAAGAAATGCAAAGATATTCAAACAAAATTCAGCGAGGCTTTACGCTTATAGAATTGATGATCGTGGTGGCCATTATCGGCATCCTGGCTGCCATTGCAATACCACAATATTCTGATTATGTTTCCCGCACCCGCGCATCAGGTGCCATATCCGAACTCAATAGCCTGAAAAAAGAATTATCCATATGTTATCAGAATGAAAATAGCTGGACAAACTGCACGGTCATGGGAAGCAATTCCATCCCTATCGTCATCACATCGAAATTTTTGACCAATGCGGCTCCCTCCATTTCGAATGTAGGTGTGATTACGCAATCAACAACAGGGGCGACAACCAGCACTGGAACTGCGCTGAGTATTATATTGACGCCTTCCATCAGCTCTGGTCAAGGTAATATGATATGGACAAACACAGGAACTGTCTGTGATCCAATTCGCGGTTTGAAACCAGGCCAGGGCGGCTGCTAATATCCTGCATTTGAGCTGAATTTAAGCTGCACTTAAGCAGGCTGGCGGGAACCATGCTGAAATGCATATCCCGCACTTTCTATCAAATCACGTATTGCGCTTGATTGTAGCGCTTGATTGAAACATAGGCCTGGATATCAGGTGTAACCTTCTCCCGCACTCGCTCCTTGCTTATACCTTCGTTCCCTCGCACCATGTAGTCCACATGCTACGCAAGGCGATATCTACTTTCGTTGAGAATCCCGCTTCATCCATCAGCTTGCTGTGCGTCATTTGCTCGCGCAAACTCTCACGCACTTGTGCAAGCGTGCTGGTGTTACTGGCAAGTCCGACGACTTTATCTATATATTCCTGTTCAGTTTGCGCTATCCATTCTGGATGAGCTATACCTTTCAGAATTGAACTACCCAGCAAGCCAACGCTGGGCCGCCCGGCCAGCGTCACATAGGGCACGCCCATATACAAAGTTTCAAATAGCGTAGTCCCGGAATTATGCGGGAAACAGTCCAGGCCTATATCGATCTTCCTCAGAGTATTCCAGGGCGGGGTATCGTAACCTATTTCCAGGCGGGACTTGTCTATGCCAAGTGCGGCAAATTTTTCTTCAAGATCCCGGCGCAAATCGGCATTTTTAAAATTCCCGCTATTGATCAATAATTTTGCGCCTTCTATTTTTTCCAGTATCGCCGCCCATACCCGTATGGTGAGATGATTGATCCTGACTGACCTGGTCAAGGTACCCAGGGTTACATAACCATTTTTGAGGGCAGGCAGAGGGCTGACCTCACCCATTCCATCGGCAGGACGATACGCAAATGAGGGCGTCTCCAGGCGCCAGGGCTGCTCTGAAAATACAGCCTCAGCACCGGGCGGGGCACAAGTATCATCGGTCAGAAAATAATCAATCGCGCTAAGGCCAGTGGTATAACCATAACCCAGCCACGAAACCTGCAACGGCGCTGGCTTGCGGGCAAATACCTGCAAGCGGTTACTCCCAGTATGGCCGGCAAGATCGATCAGAATATCGATGCCATCAGCCCGAATTCTCTCTGCCAGCTTGTCATCAGACAAACCTGCCGTCGGAACCCAATGATCTACATAAGTTTTATAACGCTCAGTGACTGCATCTTCATATTTCAATTCTGCGTAGGCGTACAACTCAAAAGCTTGCCTGTCATGGTGTGCTAATAAAGGCTCGAGAAAGTATTGCACTGCATGCCGGCGAAAATCTGGCGAAACATAACCAACTTTGATACGGCGATGCGGGTTCTTGTCGTTAGCAAATGCCCGCCACTTGCTCTGGTGGGGCCGCGCATACTTTTCTTCATAAACCTGATACTCAGCAAATATCTCACTTGCACTTCGCACAGGATCATAGTTCAACAGGAACAGCAGGTTGCCATAAGTCTCGGCATGATCGGGCTCTATTTCCAGCGCTCTGCGATAACTTTGTTCGGCTTCTGCCCTCATGCCCCGGTCAGAATAGGTATTCCCCATATTGCTGAACAAATTGAGGGAATTGGCATCCAGACTGAGGGCGCGTTGGTAAGACGCTGTCGCCTCAAGGTAACGCGCTGTTTCGTGATAAACGATGCCCAGATTGCAATGAAAGCGGGCAATCTCAGGTTGTAAGGATATTGCAGTTTTATAACACTTTTCTGCATCCTCAAGGCGAGTCTGCTTTTTATAGACATCACCAAGATTACAATGCGCATCTGCAAAGTCAGGGCGTATTCTCAAGATAGCCTGAAAACATTGCGCCGCTTCTTCCAGCTTATTTTTTTCCTGCAAAATCAAGCCGATATTATTGCGAGTTTCTACATGAAGTTCATTGATCTTCAAGGCACTATTAAAATAGCTTTCTGCTTCATCATATTTGCCGCGCTCCTTGCATATCATGCCCAGGTTACAAAATGCGGCAAAGTTACCGGAATCGGCTTTAATGGTTTGCTTATAGTGATCTTCCGCTTCGTCCAGCAAAGACTGGCGCTGCAAAATAGTCGCGAGATTGAAATGTGCATGGCCAAAATTAGGCCTGAGTACCAGAGCCTTACGATACCAGGACTTGGCTTCATCCAGGCGCCCCAGTGATGTCAGAGTCACACCCAGGTTAAAAAAAACATAGTGCGACTCAGGGTGAAACTGGAGTACCCGTTTATACACTTGCTCAGCATCTTCAAAACGATGCAACTCATCCAGGCTGATACCCAGATTGATGGCCGCATCCAAAAAATCTGGCTTGATTACCAGCGCTTGCCGGTAATACTTTTCAGCCTGTACGCAATTGCGTTGCTCATACCAGGCATCACCCAGTTTATTGTTTAATTCTGCATCTTGTGGATGGATCAGCAGGGCCTGTTGATAGCTTTTGACGGCCTCAACAAAGTTTCTGTTTTTAAAAAACGCATCGCCAGCCACCTTCAAACTTTCAGCACTGGTCTCTTGCTGATGCGCTGCCAGGCTAGCAGGCTCAGGAGCCTGGACAGAGTTAGTGCTCTTGTCAGCAGTTGAAGAAAATTTACTCTTAATCCAATTCAGCATTTGTCATTTCTCAAGTAAGCGCCAGCCATGTTCATCTATTAGTCCTGATTGTAAATGTGGCGCGCGAGTTTGAGCAATAAATCAGAACTGCCTTGCAAGTCCAAGGATGTGTTTTGTATGTGGAGGGTTCTTACCGGTAAGGCAAGGTGAGAGGATTTTCTGTCATATACAGAAATGGAAAAGACATGCGAACCCGCAAGCTGTTGATTGAGCTTGCGGGTAAATTGATGTCAGCAGCCGCCCTGCCCGGCTTTCAAACCGCGTATGGGGTCACAGATTGTGCCACTTGCTGTCCAGATCATGTTTGCCTGACCGCTGGAGATAGTCGGTGTCAATGTCACAGCCAAAGGTGTACCACCGGTCGTAGTCGCACCAGTTTGAGTTGCAGTGATAACGCCATTGCCTGCTGCCGTTGGGGCCACTGGCAAAAACTTGGTGGTGATGGGATAAGTGGGGATGCCATTACTACCTATGGTAGAACAGGTCGCCCATGCGCCTTCCATTTGATAGCAAAGCGAAATCGCATGCTTCAGGCTCTGCAACTCGGCAATTGCCCCGGCCGCACGTGTACGGGAAGTGTAATCTGAATATTGAGGAATGGCGATGGCGGCCAGAATACCGATAATTGCCACGACTATCATCAATTCTATCAAGGTGAAACCGCGTTGTATCGTTTGCATAGGTGTGGTCATTTATTATTACCGCATATAAGGGTTGATCGTTACTGAAGATAACATAGCATCATCGACAGAAACGAGATACTTTCCTTGATTATCCAGGTTATTTTCATGAGCCGGGGTCAGATCATGTCTAATTAAAAAAAAAGACATCGTGAAAATTGCACTCCCATGAAATTCATTCATGCCTTTCTCAGGCAACGCTTGTTGGCCTAAGGCTCTACAAAAACCTGCCCGACCTTGTTATGAATGTATATTTGATCGCTAAAATAAAAAAGCCCACAACAAAGTGGGCTTTCTTGACAATCAAACCAGCTATTATGGGCAGCCGCCTTGACCAGCTTTCAAACCACGGATAGGGTCGCAGATTGTGCCGGACGCTGTCCAGATCATGTTCGCTTGACCAGAAGAGATCGTTGGAGTCAATGTCAAATCCAAAGGTACGCCAGCAGTTGTTGTTGCACCAGTTTGTGTTGCAGTGATGATACCAGCGCCTGCTGCAGTTGGAACTACTGGCAGGAATTTAGTTGTAACTGGGAAAGATGGGATACCGTTTGAACCAGGAGTTGCACAGTTAGTCCAAGCACCTTCATTTTGGTAGCAAATTGCCATTGCAGATTTCAGACTATCCAGTTCCGAAACCGCGCCAGCTGCACGAGTACGGGATGTGTAATCAGAATACTGAGGGATAGCGATCGCTGCCAGGATACCGATAATTGCTACAACAATCATCAATTCAATCAACGTAAAGCCACGTTGTACTGCTTGTATATTTGATTTCATTTGCTGTTCCATTTTAAGATTGGATTTTAAATTAAAAATTAATTAAAAATAAATATTTCAATATTGCATGATAACAATTTATGTTTAAACACTCGTCAGTCACAAGCTTTACAAGAGAGGCCTATTAAATTCACTCTAAAGCAATAGATGAAAAAATTAATTATCTTTATTTAATCGTAAATAATAAGCTTGAGGGTCTTATCTTCCGCTTGGTAGAAATTTCGTCAATTACTCATTAAATAGACATCATTTCACCGTAGCAATTATACCTTTGGCATGACACTTTTAGTATATTTTTTAAACACTAAAAATAAAAAACCCGCGATAACGCGGGCTCTCTTCGGAAAAATAAAAAAGCCCACAATAAAGTGGGCTTTTTGACAATCAAACCAGCTATTATGGGCAGCCGCCTTGACCAGCTTTCAGACCACGGATAGGGTCGCAGACTGTACCGGATGCTGTCCAGATCATGTTCGCCTGGCCAGAAGAGATTGATGGTGTCAATGTCAGTGTCAAAGGAACACCAGCAGTTGTTGTTGCACCAGTTTGTGTTGCTGTGATGATACCCAGACCAGCTGCAGTTGGGATTACTGGCAGGAATTTAGTTGTAACTGGGAAAGATGGAATGCCGTTAGAACCTGTAGTTGCACAGTTAGTCCATGCACCTTCATTTTGGTAGCAAATTGCCATTGCAGATTTCAGACTATCCAGCTCTGAAACCGCGCCAGCTGCACGAGTACGGGATGTGTAATCAGAATATTGAGGGATAGCGATCGCTGCCAGGATACCGATAATTGCCACAACAATCATCAATTCAATCAACGTAAAGCCACGTTGTACTGCTTGTATATTTGTTTTCATTTGCTGCCTCATTGTAAGATTGGATCTTTAGTTGAAAAATTGATCAGGAGTGAAAAATAAAAAAGCCCACAATAGAATAGTGGGCTTTTTTGACAATCAAACCAGCTATTATGGGCAGCCGCCTTGGCCAGCTTTCAAACCACGGATAGGGTCGCAGATTGTGCCGGACGCTGTCCAGATCATGTTTGCTTGACCAGAAGAGATTGTTGGAGTCAATGTCAGTGTCAAAGGAACACCGGCAGTTGTTGTTGCACCAGTTTGTGTTGCAGTGATGATACCAGCGCCTGCTGCAGTTGGGATTACTGGCAGGAATTTAGTTGTTACTGGGAAAGATGGAATACCATTGGAACCTGTAGTTGCACAGTTAGTCCATGCACCTTCATTTTGGTAGCAAATTGCCATTGCAGATTTCAGACTATCCAGTTCTGAAACCGCGCCTGCTGCACGAGTACGGGATGTGTAATCAGAATACTGAGGAATAGCGATTGCTGCCAGGATACCGATAATTGCCACAACAATCATCAATTCGATCAGTGTAAAGCCGCGTTGCAGCTGTTTAGGGATAGCTTTCATTATGAACTCCAGGAAAAGTTGAAATCAGGAACTACGCTTCACATGTAGCAATCACCGTGCCAGTTTTTGTTTACTGCGCAACTCCGCATTTTCTTATGCGGAAATCAGCGATTCCATAAGTCATTGATTAACTAGTGACGAAATGCGTCAATAATTGCGATTTAATCTATGCAAATATTTGTCAATGTTTGTGTCAGATCACAAAGACGACTGACAAGTCTGTCAGTCATGTAAGAAATTGTTTCAATACTTGATGGAGATATGAAAAAATTTTTACCTGGTGACTGCCTTACATATAGGCTACACCTGCCAGCAGATGGGGGGATTATGGACAGCCAGGTCACCTGGCCATCAAATGAAGCGAGGGAAGTATTACCAGCAAACCCAATAAGTTTGGACTGTCCCTGCCCTGGCGGCTCAGGCAGGGATACAATCAGCTCTAGTAGAAAATCACTGCCATTTTTGTCCCTGCCAGCTCTATCATGTCGGCATGCTTGAGGGTGTGTGGTTTGTCCTTGATGGACTGGGTATTGACGGTCGCAGCAGCATTACCTTCGACCTGGGCTATGACATATTCCCTTCCCTGCTGGGTAATGGCAATGACCTGGGTGCCAGGGCTGCCTATGGTAGTAACGGCCTTGACGAGGTTGAGCTCCTTGCCTGCATTAGCGCCACTCATGACCTTGATCTTTGCTCTTGGTTTTTCAACTGCGGCCGCTTGCACCTGCCCTGGTTCAGGCAGAAAAGTCTGCTTGCCGGACTCCTCTACCTGGAAGCGCAATTTGTATTTGCCTATATCAATAACATCATCATGCTGCAATAAATGTTTTTTGATTGGCTGGGCATTGACCATGGTGCCATTGGTGCTGCCAAGGTCAAGTACGAAAGAGCCGCTGGAAGAAGTATCAATCGCCGCATGCTGACCACTGACGGTCAGGTGATCAATGACGATATCGTTACTGGGGCGTCGGCCTACTGTGAGGCGTGATTTGCTGATAGTGATTTCTTGCTGAACCAAACCATTAAAGGTGACGATAATTTTCGCCATAAATCTCTCATCAATTCATAATCCCCGACCTACCGGGTAAATGTTCTTTTTAACCAGGACTTGTTTTCTTCACCGACCAGCCTGAACAGGACTACAGAAATATTATCCAGCCCTCCCCTGTCCTTGGCAGCATCAATCAGCGCTTCGGCACAAGGCTGAAGCTCAGACGCGTGCTGCCTGATCAAGGATTGGATTTCATCATGCCCGAGCATATCGGTCAATCCATCCGAACACATCAGATACAAATCTTCATCTTCAGTATGGTGTGTATGCAACTCCGTATGCACTTCTTCCAGAGTACCCACTGCCCTGGTGATCAAATTCTTAATAGAAGAATAACGCGCCTCTTCTTCAGTCACCAGGCCTGCATTGATCTGTTCCTGCAATACCGAATGATCCTGGGTCAGGCGTGTCAGCTCGCCTGCGCGATAACGATAGGCGCGCGAATCACCGACGTGGGCCAGCAAAAGCTTGTCTTGCAAACAGCATGCCACCACCACGGTAGTACCCATGCCTGCACATTCTGGATTGGTCAGTGCTGTATACAATACATTACGGTTGGCCAGCTCGATGGACTCATTCATCCAGCGTGCCATCGCCAGCGGCCTTGGCCCCATGGACGGGAACCAGATGGCATCCATCTTGCTACATAAATATTCAGCGATGATTTGGGCGGTCATGGCGCTGGCGACTTCGCCCGCGTTATATCCCCCATGCCATCGGCCAGGACTGCGCAGCCATAATCTGCACAAACGACGATAGCATCTTCGTTATGCGACCTGACCAAGCCCGTATCAGACAGGGCTGCAAATTCTAGTACACGCTGGTATGGCATCAATAAATGTCGGGATACATCCTGAGGTGAAAAAATTTATACGAAACAGATAATATTTTAGAATTATTTTAATCAGGACATGCGCAAACATTCTCCTGGTCTTACAAACCTGTTCAGCAAACCCAGGCACCTGGATGCAGCGGCTTAAATACAATTAATACAATCAGATACCATCAAGTACCGTCGATGGCAGAATGCCGCCTGAAACCTTGCGTATATCCTCTGCTTACAATGTGCAGAATTATTCTTTTGCTTGCCACTCGCTCATTATCGACATGACGCCAGATAATCAGCTAAACAAGACATACTCAATTTAATAGTGATCTGCCGCAGATATTGAAGCTTAACATTAAGGAAATCTATTTGCACGGATATCCATAACAAAGGCCGCCATAAATAAAAAAGAGTCGCAAAATTTGCGACTCTTTTTCATCTAAAGCTTATTTACCGCTGCCAGCTTACAGCATGGCTTTCAACAAACGCGCCATTTCTGACGGGTTTTTAGTGGCTTTGATGCCGCATTCTTCCATGATGTCGAGCTTGGCTTGTGCAGTATCAGCACCGCCAGAGATCAGCGCGCCAGCATGGCCCATGCGTTTGCCCGGAGGCGCAGTCACACCGGCGATGAAGCCAACAACCGGCTTCTTCATGTTGTCGCGTACCCAGTAAGAAGCATTTGCTTCGTCAGGACCACCGATTTCACCGATCATGATGACAGCATCTGTATCTGGATCATCATTGAACATCTTCATGATGTCGATGTGTTTCAGACCATTGATAGGATCACCACCAATACCAACAGCAGAAGACTGGCCCAGACCCAATGCCGTCAATTGACCCACGGCTTCATAAGTCAGAGTACCAGAGCGGGAAACCACGCCGATACGACCTTTACGGTGGATATGGCCTGGCATGATACCAATCTTGATTTCGTCTGGAGTGATCAGACCTGGGCAGTTAGGGCCGAGCAATTTTGTTTTGCTACCGGCTTTAGCCATGCGGTCTTTCAACATCATCATGTCACGGACAGGGATGCCTTCAGTAATGCATATTGCCAGGTCCAGGTCAGCTTCAACAGCTTCCCAGATGGCAGCGGCTGCGCCTGCTGGTGGAACATAGATCACGGAAACGGTCGCGCCAGTAGCTGCTTTCGCTTCAGATACGTTAGCAAAAATCGGGATGCCTTCGAAATCTTCGCCAGCTTTTTTCGGGTTCACGCCTGCAACGAAACAGTTTTTACCGTTTGCGTAATCGCGGCACATGCGAGTATGGAACTGGCCAGTTTTGCCAGTGATACCTTGGGTGATGACTTTAGTGTCTTTATTGATCAGGATGGACATATCTGTTCCTTGCGATTATTAAGCTTGAGCTGCAGCAGCTGCAACAACCTTCTGTGCTGCTTCTTCCATCGTGTCTGCCGAGATGATAGGCAGGCCAGAGTCAGCCAGCATCTTCTTGCCGATATCTTCGTTAGTACCCTTCATGCGCACAACCAGTGGCACTTTCAGGGACACAGCTTTGGATGCAGTGATCACGCCTTCAGCAATCACGTCACAACGCATGATGCCGCCGAAAATGTTGACCAGGATGGCTTTCAGGCCTGGGTTTTTCAACATGATCTTGAAGGCTTCAGTGACTTTTTCTGCTGTCGCGCCACCACCTACGTCGAGGAAGTTGGCTGGTTCACCGCCAAACAGTTTGATGGTATCCATCGTTGCCATCGCCAGACCGGCACCGTTCACCAGGCAGCCGATATTGCCGTCGAGAGAGATGTAAGCCAGGTCAAATTTGGAGGCTTCGATTTCCGCTGGATCTTCTTCATCCAGATCGCGGTAAGCAACGATTTCTGGTTGGCGGAACAAAGAGTTGGAGTCGAAATTGAATTTCGCGTCCAGTGCGATGACTTTGCCGGAGCCAGTCAGGATCAAAGGATTGATCTCAGCCAGGGAACAGTCAGTTTCCATGAAGGCCTTGTACAAACCTTGCAACTGTACGCGCGCATCAGCGATAGAGCCTTCAGGCACACCGATTTTACGGGAAATGTCGTCAGCTTCAGCATCTTGCAGACCATTGGTCGGGTCGATTGCCAGGTTGTGGATCAGTTCTGGATGTTTTTCTGCAACTTCTTCAATATCCATACCGCCTTCGCTGGAGGCCATCAAGACCACGCGCTGGCTGATACGGTCAGTGACCATACTGACATACAGTTCTTTTTTGATATCTGCGCCTTCTTCGATCAACAGGCGACGAACCTTTTGACCTTCAGCACTGGTCTGATGCGTGACCAGTTGCATGCCCAGAATCGCGTCAGCGTATTCACGCACTTGTTCCAGGGATTTAGCGACTTTCACGCCACCACCCTTGCCACGGCCACCGGCGTGTATCTGTGCTTTGACAACCCAGACTGGTCCGCCCAGCGTTTCAGCCGCTTTGACAGCTTCGTCAACAGACAGGCATGGAATACCGCGTGGTACTGTCACTCCGAATTTGCGGAGGATTTCTTTACCCTGATACTCATGAATTTTCATACGACTTCCCTTCAGACACTGAGGTATAAATAATTAAACAAACAAACTAGCTGGGTGATTTCACGTCAGGTGATGCTTTTGCCCAACGCGGGTAATATTGAACAACCGCCGGCCCGTCAGTACGAAGGGCGTGACAGCGATCAAGTTGAAAAGGTTGTTGCGCCTGCTGGCCGTGATCAGTCGCACCATCGCGCGTATCGATCACGTCCCCGGCAAAAGCCTGGACAGCAGCCGTAGGCAGAATTTGCGCCATTTCCGTCAGATGGGTGCAGCCATGCACACCAGCCATGCGCTCTTTCACGCCCTGGCGGAACTGTCTTAACAAATTCAAACCGATGAGTTTTTTATAATCTGGAGTAATGACTTCGCAATAACCCGGATAAGGTACGGCATCCGAAGACGCTTCCACATCAACGATGGTCAATTGCAAATCAATGGTAATGCGCAGGCTGAGGTCATGCAGCGCGCTGCCATTCGGGCGCACGCCGGATGCGAGGGTGATATCGCGAGGCTTATAGTCAGTGATACGGGCGTCAAGATCCCACAATCCATCATCGCGCGCGAACGCTTCGATCTGGATAGTACGCGTATGCTTCAGGGCGCGTCTGTTGATTGACGAAGATAAGGGCATCATGCCTGCTGGCGGCTAAACCGGAATTACTGAATAAATAGCCACAATTGCGTGTCGTTACCGCAGCTTCTACGATAACAGCCGCTCCTGCGGCCCTGCAAAAAAACCAGCAGAGTTTAGCACAGACCAGCCGGGAACTCATCATATGACTACAATTTAAGCAGTTTTCTGAGTATGCTTATGCAGAAATCTAAGCAGAAAATTAATTTTTTTGTGGTTTGGCAGAAGAAAACCGGGGGATTATCAGGTAAATGTCTGTTCTTGCAATACCTGCATCCAATTGAAAGGTGTGCTTATTTATGCCGCAAACCAATACCTGTTATTTCAAAGTTCAGGCCGAAGTTTTACTTTACAGACAAGGACTGGGTTCATCAGGCTGCTTTTATCCGTT
Organism: Undibacterium sp. YM2; assembly: GCF_009937975.1. Taxonomy (NCBI): domain Bacteria; kingdom Pseudomonadati; phylum Pseudomonadota; class Betaproteobacteria; order Burkholderiales; family Oxalobacteraceae; genus Undibacterium; species Undibacterium sp. YM2. The sequence goes on along the minus strand of NZ_AP018441.1, from coordinate 629,129 downwards.
TCTTATCACTTCTGCAGCTTAATGCGGAGCCTCGCCAGACCAAGCTCCATCAACCCAACAATGGGCGTTTATAAACGTATGCGTAGTTTCGGTGCCGAGTATCGTACTGCTTAAAGCCAAGTTTTCGCAGATCGAATTGGACTCTCAAGGTTGCGGCTTATCAAACCAATGCTTGGCCTTCAATCAATGTCCTAGCTTCAATAATAAGCATATCCTCCACTTCGTCATTCCTGTGCAGGCACACTGCTGTCCAAAATAATATTCTTGAAAAATAATAACGAGTAAATTCCCTCCCTTTCAAGGGGATGTCGTCGGGGTTTCACAAAGCATGCTTTGTGCCGACAGAATCTAAGCCGCTTGCAAGCGGCTTAGATATTTGTGGCACAAAGCTTCGCTTTGCGAATTCCCACAAATCTCCCCTTGAAGGGGAAGGAGCTTCAAGCATGATCGCTGGCAAAAATTATTCAATTGCAGAATTAAGTCTTCGACGTATAAGAATCGCCGCGACGCTGTTCGTACTTGACTCTCCAAATGAGTCAAGATAATTATTCCGGACAGCAGTGAGCCTGCGCTGGGGCGACATTATTGATATTGTGAGTATATTGAATTATAAGTACTACTCATCATCCTCATCCCGCGACATCCGCATCGCTGCCTGCGTCGCCCTGCTGGAAAACCCCCTCTGCTGCAAAAACGCCGCCTGCTTCATCTTCTCCTGATGATCTTGCGGCGCATGCCGGAATTTCCTGTGCAAGACCTGAACTGCCCTCTCCACTTCAGACTCCTTCAGCTCTTCCTTGACGTTTTCTATATCCTGCGCATCCAGGCCATGGCTTTGCAGTTCCGCCAAAATGCGGTTATTGCCAAACCTCATCTGCCGCCGGTTAACCAAAGATTCAGAAAACCGCTCACCAGATAAATACTTGGCCGCCTCCAGAAAATCCAGCACGGCAGCCACGTCATCGCCCTCTTCCGCATAGCGTGCCAGTTTACGCTCCAGCTCCATGCGACTATGTTCACGCATGGATAAATAACGCAAGGCTCGCGCTTTAAGGCTAATGGCAGGTTTTTTCATACTTTAAAAGCAAAAATGCCGGTTGGCAGCTACCAACCGGCATGATACAAAACTATGGTACTGACAGTGTTGCAGTTTAACGCTAAAACTCAGCGCTTCAACTCAGTGCTATAACTTACTCAGCCGTCGCTACCGCTGACAACAAAGGCACGCCCAGATGTTCACGTACCTTGTTTTCAATTTCAAATGACAGCTCAGGACGTTCTTTCAAATAAGTACGTGCATTGTCCTTACCCTGACCGATACGCTCACCGTTATAGCTATACCAGGCACCAGCTTTTTCTATGATCTTGGCATCGGCTGCCAGATCCAGAATTTCACCTTCGCGTGAAGTACCCTCGCCATACATGATATCAAAGTGTGCTTCCTTGAATGGCGGCGCCACCTTATTCTTGACTACCTTGACCTTGGTTTCATTCCCCACCACTTCATCACCAGACTTGATAGAGCCAGTGCGGCGGATATCCAGACGTACGGAAGCATAAAACTTCAGCGCATTACCGCCAGTTGTCGTTTCTGGGCTACCAAACATGACACCAATCTTCATACGGATCTGGTTAATAAAAATCACCAGAGTATTAGTACGTTTGATACTGCCAGTCAGCTTACGCAAAGCCTGGGACATCAGACGCGCTTGCAAACCAGGCAAAGAATCGCCCATATCGCCTTCAATCTCGGCACGTGGCGTCAATGCTGCCACCGAGTCAATAACCACCAGATCGACACTACCAGAACGCACCAATGCATCGGTAATTTCCAGCGCTTGCTCACCTGTGTCAGGCTGGGAAATCAGCAAATCAGACAGATTCACACCCAGTTTTTGAGCGTAACCAACGTCCAAAGCATGCTCAGCATCGATAAACGCACAAGTACCACCCAGTTTTTGCATTTCAGCAATCGCCTGCAGCGTCAATGTGGTTTTACCAGAAGATTCAGGGCCATAAATTTCAACGACACGGCCACGTGGCAAGCCACCGACGCCCAGCGCGATATCCAGGCCCAGAGAACCAGTAGAAACAACCTGCACCTCTTCCACCACTTCACCGTCGGCCATACGCATGACCGAACCTTTACCAAACTGCTTTTCTATCTGTGCCAGCGCTGCTGCAAGTGCCTTTGCTTTTTCTGAGGCATTTTCTGGTTTCTTATCGTCCATACATTCTTTCATTCAATAAGCGGCGGGTGGAAAAAGGAATACAGGCTTAATTTCCTGCGATTTGCAGTACTGTATAAAAAAACAGTGATTTATGCAAGCGACTTTTTGCATAGATTATTGAATGAGGGATTCTACAGCCGGACATTGACAATCGCACAATAACTGTCGATTTTCATTTAACTCTGAACTTTGTTGTCGAAATCCACTTAACTCTGAACTTTGTTCACTTAACTCTGAACTTTCTTGCTCTGTATAGCGCATATGTCCAAGATATTGCTAATGGCAATGTTTCACATCGGAATAAATAAGATCAACGGCAACCATGGCGAAAGATCACTCGAACTGGGTACAGGTACTGAATCCTGGGCCATAGGTTTTACGGACGGCGACTGGGTACTTAACCAGCTTTCCGTATCAAAGTGCGTCACCTTCAAAATCGAGTACATTTGTTCGTTTGCTAGCTGAGTTGACCCTATCAGTTTGATCCACCTTCCACTTCCTGGCGAAGGCTGCCACCCGGTCATACGACCCTTCAAATCCTAGTTCTTTCAGATCCAGATGAAGCTGTTTCAAGCTACGTCGCTGTTTCCGATTTTTGCCTGTTTCGGTTTTAAGCCAGCTTGAGAGCTGCAATGCGTATTTGTCGATAGCACTGGTTGTTTGTCGTTCCGCATAGGCTGGCTCTGTGACTTCAGAGCGCAGATAGCGTCGGACTGTGTTGCGAGAGATGTCCAGTCGTCTGGCGATCTCTCGTAATGGGATCTGGTCACGAATGTGCCAGCGTCGAATAATACCTAGTAATGCCACGTCAATCACTCCTGCTCCCTACTCATCAAGATAAGTAGGATTGTGTGCTAAACGTGGGTCAGTTTTAGATGCAATTTATCCAGCAAAGTGGGTCAATTTTCAGTGCAAATCAACACACTATTTTTGCTTTTCTTCGTTAGAGGCCATTTTAGAAGCTTTGCCATCCTTATTTGTATTCGAGACCTTTGTGTCAGCTTTCTTCTCTGGCTGAGGAAGATCGAACACATATGGAGCATCGTTCTCCTTTTGGAAAACGATCTTCTTCACTGCAACCGCATCGGCGGCCGACAACGAGATTTCCTGAACAGTCCCATTCGAAAATACTGAATTTCTTACAATTATGGGCTTTGCGGGAGAAACGATATTATTCTGATCGAGCGAACTGCCAAGCACTAAGTATCTAATCTCCTTGTCTGACGTCGAACTTATTGCAATCGAGTCGACCCGAAATTGTGAGTTTTGAGGTAACAAATAGGTATTTCGATACTGGTGCCCAAGTAGGAGTCGCCCGAGCTCCACGGTTCTCGTGCTTTCAACAATACTACGAGGCGCAATGAAACGTACTTCCTTAGAATCCCGATATGAAAATTCCGTTTCTGGGAACCCGTAAGCTTGGTTGCCAATGACAGCAATCAACGGATGGTTGCCATCCATATTTATCTCGATGCATTGATGGAGAGGCAGCGCAACCTCCACCAAAGTTGCGCTGACAGTCCGTACTTTCGCTTGATATGGCAACTCAGGACTGTTAGCGAGAATATTACAATTCTGGCGGTCGCTGCGTACGAGTTGAGTTCTGTTAGGAATCCCCTCACCAACATCTAATTCGACAGTACCTCCAGCCACTCGAAAGTACCGCGGGGGTACTCCGGCGGGCCATTGAACAGAGGTGACATCTTGAAAGTTGCCTCTGATGCGATTTATTGGCGCGTTGCCGCTTAGGCCGATAAGTACTGGGAAGCGTGATTGGTCAAGGCTAAGCTGACCTCCATCCGGGCTTATGAGCGTAAGGCTAGAAGTGGCCAATGCTTGATTCGTAGTCGTAAATCGAAGGGCAGTACTGCTGAAGTCAACATTGGTTTGCTCCTGCATGCCAAGACGAACCTTTGTCCCGGGGAGGAAATGTCCAAATAATGTAACAGCACCTGTTCCATTCTTGGTGTTTTGATACTCGATATTTGTGAGATTCAAAGTATCAAATGATGTCCTCACGTTATTGAAAATCGTTTCTCCTGCCTCACTGATCATCTCGCCCGCAGTTCCCGTACTGGAATCAAACCTTCGCCAATTGCTTCTTACAATGATTCGATCCAATGGAACGTCACCACCTGGCAAAGACAATTGGGCTAATGCCTCTCTCACCCCGGCTTGAACAACCTTTTGCCCAAGTACTGGCTTAAACATCCATCCGAAACGCAACGGCGTTCCTTTACCAGAGCATTTCGATTCAGTCGTCCGCTCGCCAGTGAAGGCGACGGTATCTTGCGCACGCACCATGAAATAAGTATCGTGGGTCCATGAGAAATTTCCACTGACGTTGAAAATGCCGCTTATCGCGCCCAAGCCAAGCCCCATCATCTTACTTGTGACCGCAGCCGTGTTATAAGTCTTTTCTTTCGGAATTATTCGGACGAGCGATGGGCGCGTTGCTGAATCCTGTTCACTTCCCAATGTCACGTTCTTGTCTGGGCAAATCGTAATGTGGACCTCAACAGCAGCATTCATGCTGTCGCGAGTTGCCGTCGCCGGAATCGTGATAGGAATTCCAATCGTAACAAGACGACGAGCATTGCCATCAACGGAGTATTCCGCGTTCACTGGCGGCTCAAGTAAGGTCTGTAGCGTTACAAGTTCCATCTCAAGCTGATACTGCTCTTCGAGCGTACCCAGTCCATTCTGCGAGAATTGGGTAGGAGCAGCGACCCCAGTAGTTGTAGCTAGCGCAGCGGGAGCAGGCGTCACTGCAGGGGTGTTGGTCGTCGTCTGAGTAGTATTGTTCGGAGTTATAGAATTTGTCGTAGACTGTGTGGTTGTCGAGTTGGTGCTATTGTTTTGGTTCGTTACAGTTTGAGTCGACCCATTGAGGGTACCAGTATTGGATACTGTCTGAACCCCAGGGACGGGCAACATCGACGCTTGGGCAACGCCTTGCATTTTTCGCAGGTCGGCACCTTGTAGTGTGCCAACATGGGTGCTCAACTGCGTTTGGTCGAGGCCATAAAGGCGCGCTAAACGGTCCCGCACTTGCAGCAATCTCTGCTGCAACCCGACATCGTTATACACTCTCGGAGTTTCTATGTGGACTAGTGGTGGATTTCCCACGGGGAGAGTCGTGCAAGCAGCGCAGCCTGCAACTATTCCAACGGCAATGATCGAATGAGAATGGCGCATATTGGTCCTCGCTATTTAACTAGAAATGTGTAGCACTGGACCGTAGCCAGCTACGACATCCTCGATTCCTGGAACAGTGATCGCAATACCGTTCCCTGCTCCAGCGTACTTTGCGTAAGCAGCCGCTATGCCAACATCCGTCACAAATCCGGGCGGATCTGTCGTCATCAATTCGATTGCCACACCAGTGGTTCTCGTCACTTTAAGCTTTGCGCGATGCAGTTCGAGCCTTAATATTCCGATTGGCATAGCTAGTCATCCTCAACTAGATGGTTTGATAAGAACTTGTTTCGAATTTCGAGAGCAGATTACTAGTTTTTCTCCAATTACTGCGCCTAAATTGAGTTCAAGGTGAGCAAGTTGCCCTACTTGTCGATCGCGGCTTCTACATGTACGCTGCCGACGCGAACGAGGGGGCCGCTAGGTTTCGGAACCAGTGGAGTGCCATCAGGTTTTACCAGTTGCTGCGGCACCAGCAAGATTTGAATGCTGGACGGAGAGAAAGCTCCACTCTTGGCCACAGAGCGGGCGACCTCGGTAACGTCAAAGCGCAGCGTAGTGGGTTGACCGCTCACGCTGTGCGTGAATTTGTTAATCGTACCGACTGAAACTGGCGCGATTGGCGCTGCGCCTGGCTTTAAGGGAATTGCCACCTGCACATCAAATACTACAGCTCGGCGACCACCCTCAGCAGTGAATGTAATATCGTCTAGTACGACATACAGGCTAGTAGGTGTCCCTGTTGCAGGGGACTGAGTCTTGTCTAAGCCCATTGCATTGATCTTGTTCTTTGCAGCACTCACTAGCGGCAAAGATAGTACCCCCCGGCACTTGTGACTTCCACGAGCAGAGGTTTTGACAAGGATTCCGGCTTCATCCCCTGAATTGATGGCCCTGCATTCAGTTGCGGGGGTTTCTTGATAGGTTGCTGAAGTGGCACGGGCGGTGCCCCTTTTATTTCAAGCGAATCGTACTGATAGCCGTTGGTTTGCAGGGCTCGTTCTGCGTTCCATAGTACTTGCCCTTTAGCTGTGATGAAGACAAAGGACTCATTCTTCCAATTGCTATCAGCATCTGGTGCAGCATTGCTCTGTGGTTGTCGGCTAGCCCAAGCTGCCCAGATTCGATCAATGTTGCAATGATGTAGGTAGAAAATCGGATCCCAAGCCGCGGTCGGAACCATTCCCATCAAGCCAGAGATTTGGCCATGTATGACATCATGGGGACGCCCTTCCACAAGTCCATCGAAGCCAAATACTTTATGTCCGGGTAGGGAGAATGGCTGATGAAGCATGTCCGTTGCGGTCATTGCTTCCCTAGAGGCTGAAACGCCACCACTACCATCTAAAAGGGCTGGCTCCCGAGTTGAAATGAACAGCGGGTTGTCAACACCATGGAGTTTTTCGAGTCTGAAGATTTCAGGCAGAGTCGGATCACTGAAGTAGTCCCAATAAGGGAGGGCGTTGAAGCCCGCTTTGACACCCTTGTCCTTAGCGACAGCCGCAACCGCAGTCATGAAGTGCGTTTCAAAGGTCTCCAAGTACAACCGATGCCAAGACTGGAAATGACCGGCCTTGAAGAATCCTTTTCCTGTCTTGGATCCGCGATGGATACAGGAATTCCATGTTGTCTGCGCGCCGGCCGGTACCTTGCCTAGCTTGTCGAAATCGATGTACTTGCCGATATCAAGCAGGCCCGGATCTTTTTTCGCAGCTTCCAGTAATTCCGCCCTAGATTTGAAGTCGAGGTGCGAGTGCGTTGCCGCCAAGTAGTACCAGCTGCCCGGGTCACTAGCTTCGCGCTTCATCATTAGCTCGACTGCGGCTGCAAAAAGCGATTGATCCTGCTGGCTGAGCTTCTTGAAATCAACCCGAGTCGCAATGTTAGCTGCTCGAGCATTCAAACCACCAAATGCACATGCAACGCCACCAATAGTAGAAAACACCAAAATTGTCCTGCGCTTCATGATTACCCCAAAAGTTTCATGCTGCAGCAATTGCTGTAATAAGCGCCGCGTGCCCAGCTAGGTCATTGCGGCGGTGAGAGAACCAATTGTTCAGTGAATCGAGCTTTAGGACCAGGGCTGCAATTGCCGAGAGTATGGTGTCCAGGCGGACTGCAACCGTCGACACCTGGCCTGTTGGCTGCGCTGCACCTAGACCACGCTTGTAGACCATCTGCGTCGAGGTCGTCCAATAATCCATGCGCTTTCAAGCGCGTCTCCAATATGTAGAAAGAACAGTCAGAAAACTTTTGGTATTTATTTATCTATTCTATTAAACACTGAATTCAAACCTATTGTCAATAATTTATCAACCGGCTGCATTGAACGTTGCTATCCTGACTTAGCGGGACGCTTGCTGCCTAAACGGAATAGGGGGCCTGGCTCGAACTAGCGTGCTATTTTCGTTTTTCCTGTTCCCCCATTCAGTGAAGGATTCGACCGAATGCCGCGTCGCCTAAAAAGTGGGGCAATTTTCAGTGCAAATCAACAATCTCTCAAAGTTCAGACTTAAATGGAAAAAACCCTTACGAATTCAGAGTTAAACGAAAAAAAGGTTCAGACTTAAATTGTCTGCTGTTTTGTAAGTGCTTGTTTTAGCTGTTTCGGCAGTTCAAAGTTAAATGAACATCGACAGTCGATTTTCATTCAAGTCTGAACTTTTTTCACTTAACTGTGCGTTTGCTAGCTGAATTGACCCTGTCAGTTTGATCCACCTTCCACTTCCTGGCGAAGGCGGCCACCCGGTCATACGACCCCTCAAATCCCAGTTCTTTCAGATCGAGATGAAGCTGCTTTAAGCTTCGTCGCTGCTTACGATTTTTACCCGCTTCGGTTTTAAGCCAGCTTGAAAGCTGTAATGCATATTTATCGATGGCGCTTGTTGTTTGCCGATCCGCATAGGCTGGCTCTCTGACTTCAGAGCGCAGATAGCGCCGGACAGTGTTGCGAGAGATGCCCAGTCGTCTGGCGATCTCGGGTAATGGAATCTGGTCACGAATGTGCCAGCGTCGAATAATACCTAGAACTCATTTCATAAATAGGATGAGTGCGAACAAGACGATTTGGGATGCAGTGCAAGGCCTTAGGTGTGTACCCTGTGCAGCTAAGGCGTCCGCCTTTGCAAGTGCGTGGTAACAAAACTGCACGCTGCAATGCGCCCAAATCGTCAGTTCCCGGAGGGTTTGCCTCATAACGCGCGCTGGACTGCGTTGGACTCGTTATCAATAGGCAAAGCTTTGACTGCCTCGTCTCCTTGCAGGACGCATGTGCGCTGGTAAGCGCACATCGTACGCAGGCGTGCAGCATGCTGCACGAAACCCCTGCTGTACCCTTGCCAGCCCACGTTATGAGACAAACGCATCTCACCCTATTTATGAAATGAGTTCTAGTAATGCCACGTCAATCACTCCTGCTCCCTACTCATCAAGATAAGTAGGATTGTGTGCTAAACATGGGTCAATTTTAGATGCAATTTATCCAGCAAAGTGGGGCAATTTTCAGTGCAAATCAACAAACAGGCGTAAGTCATCAAACGCAGATAGAAAAAAGAAATACAAGGTTCACTGGCAGTACTGCTGCAAGTATAAATTCTTTCCCGTGCATTCCATCTGCTCGCTATGTGCGGACTTTGGCAATGACCGGGTTCGGTGTTGTGCTCTAGTTTGAGGAAAATATGGCAACCAGCGTAACCGAAATAAAAGTGTTGCTGCAGTACGTCGAAGGGGTGATGGCACGCGCAGATCATCATGCAAATGGTGAATGATAAATGATCTTAATCAGTAAAACGGGGAACAGCAAATGCTTGATATTGTTCCCGGCATCGACCTCGCCAAGTTGAGCGCGAGTAGTCAACGCCAATCAACATCAAGTGGTGCTGGGTATCTGGCAAGTAGGCGGTGCTCATTGTGATCAAGGGACAATAACACCTGCCTTGTCCTAAAAATCTCTGAAAACCACAGGTAGTGCAAGTCCGAGCGCTGGCACTATCTGTGAACGACAACACCTATTCCTTTGACGCCGTTCCATCTCCATATTCTTCTATAGCCGGGTCCAGGTTTTCCGGTGCATGAAGAATAGTCGGTCCCCTGGAGCAAGCCTGACGGGTCAGGTATTCTGTCAAACCTTCTGCTTGCACGGCGGGTGGGATTGTTGCCTGCATCTCAGTCAGCAATTCTTCTGTTGCCTTGACTATCCATTCCACGCTGCGATACTTGGGCGAGACGATTTGTATATTCTGCGAATCAGTCTGATCAAAGAAGCCGTGCTGCAGTTTATGCCTGACATAAGAAAGTGCAGTGATACCGGGTATCGTGCGCTGTTCCAGATAAGCCTGTTTGCCTTCTTCATCATAACGGACGACAATGTCCGGGAATTCATAGCCCTCATCTTCCAGCAGCGCTTCGCTGACGATCGCTGGCAACAGTGGTCTGGCATCTTCATGCCCGACTTCAAACAGCAAAATTTTCTTGAGTTTTTTCATTTCCTTTTGCTCTTCCGTGTCCGTTTTTTGTATGGCGATCGTCGGGAAGTACTCACGGATAAAGGCATTGGATTTATTGATCAACTCGTCCCTGCTGACTTCAGGTCTATGCTTGAAAAATCTGTCGTCCATGTCCATCATCTTCCAGGCATGGTTCAGGTCATGAATCAGGAATTCGAGCGGAGATTGCCAGAACTCATCGACATACACAGGCTCGGTAGATACGCCGACAAAATACACTGGCGTGCCCCTTATCTTCATGAGGTCAGTCGCAGAGATATTGTCGAAAGTCGGGATGATGATGACTTCAGGAATCCGGCGCATCAGCTCTTCATAACGGTACCAATATTTCTTTTGAAAATGGGTACTCAGGTTTTTGTCGGTGCGGCATGCGACGTCAAAGAAGCCGACCGCTTCAAACAGGATGCGCAAGGTTGGTGCATACGGGCACATCGCACCATTCTGTATGGTGACGTGATGGAATTTATAAAGCAACTGCTCACGCATAAAAGAAAGTGCGGCACTGTCACGGCACTTCTCGTCCATCGCCGGAAGTGTCATCTGGCTGCGGAAATAGTCGACCACTGGCAGCAGCTCCAGAACTGGGGTGTCCAGATTGTTGTCATGCGACTCAAACCGAGCCCTCAATCCGCGGTATAAGTCCACCGGGTTCCTGACCCACTCCCGTATCCATTCGTGATGGGAAATACCCTGCGTTTTTGTAAAATTTTTCGCAAGCAGCGCAGCGGCAATTTGTTTGTGATGACCAAAGGCAAAGGAGCCTTCTTTCGCATACGGTGTCGTCATCACGCTCTCAGGCAGCCACCTGCCATGAACGTCTTCGGTATCGGAAATTTCTACGAGAAATCCGATCGTATCGACGATGTGACGAGGGTCAGATGGGACAGCAATTTCTTTGAGATGGTCGCGATATCCGTGAGTAACGGTTCTGTCCATGTAGATGCGGGCTTCGTTTTTGGCTTTGCTTTCTGCCTTGCTCCGCACAAAATAGTATTTGCGTCCACCTGCTTCTGCAATCCCATATTCTGGCGCTGCAGATCCGAACACTTTGCTGCCGGTTACCCGGAGTGCTGCAAAAATATTGGCTGGAATTCCAATTTCGTTTTGTTCATCTTCATCTTGCAGCAAGCCACCTGGCAGAGCGATGCCTTCAGGAAATACTGTTCTGTCCAGAGCCAGGAATTCCCTGCCATTCTGCCCATCGCGCATGACAAGCACATCAACCGTTTTGCGAACCATGACGCCCTGATCAATGCGTTGTTTTGCCTGTGCTTTCAGCGTCTGATCCGACAATAAGGCTTTCACTACTGCCGATTGACTGGCTACGTCCAGGTATCTGGCTACGCAATCTTCGATCCCATTCTTGCGGATGGGATCACGCAGGCGATGGAACCAATAAATCATGTACAACAGCGATTCTGCATACAGGCTAGCCGAGAAATTTTTCGTATCAAGGCTTACTGCATACTGGCTCAGCATGCCCAGCACCATATCCACCGTGCCATCCACTACCCCAGTGGCAGGTGCAGAACTGTTCATTGTCATATTATTTTCCGTTAGAATTTTTCAGGTGCTGGGCGCGTGTACATAAAACCTGCCAACCATTTGCACCCCATACTGTCAGTAAAATTGCAATTCATACTTATCATGATATCGCTGGATAAAGATATACGATACAAAATCCATAGTTCACACCTGTAACCCCAGAATCGTATTAATAAGGTACCTCTTTTCCGTGAAACGATTCAGGAAGGACTTGACTACCACGAGCATCTACATCCCTTACGACAACGGCATATATCAATTTGCTCTTGCTGCCCGCACCAATGCGCCTCTTTCATACCGAAATACTACTGACTATTTTTTTGGCGCACATCTCCTCTGTTGGCTTATAGATAACATCATTAGCATCAAGATGCAATTTCATAAATTATCTAATATGCAATTATTTATCAACACAACCCAATGCTACCAATACTTCTTGATTAATGAGTTGGATAGTTCTAAGATTAAGCGTCCCCACTGAGCAACATCAACCAAAGGCGCATCATGGCAACCCGAAAATCATCCTCCACCGCTCACGAAGGCTTGGCAGATCAGGCAAGCTCGTCAGCCAATCTACGCAAATTAAGCCGTGCGCAGGCCAATAATGTGGTGCGCCGCCTGCAAGACAAGCTCAGCCCGGCTGCACGGGAACTGATCGACAAACTATTGCAAAGCCTGGATGATGAAGGTTCAGTCGTGGTCAAAACCCTGCATACGACGCTGTTCCCTATGGCAGAAACCAAGGGTGCCAGTGCACAGCTGTCAAAGCTGTTACGCACCGTTACCGACGCTGCACAGGCGCAAGGCATGTTACTGAGTTTTACCTATGTGGGTGCCAAAGACCAGGGCACGGCCAACCGCAGGCTGTGGTTCACTGGCCCGCCACCAACTGCCATTGCAGAACTGGAGGGGCTGAGCGCCATACCAGAAAACCGCCTCATCACAGGCCAGACTGGCATGCCTGTTGGCGAGGCTCCTGTGGTAGCGCTGATCACCTACAACGAAAACGAGTTTGCCGCAGTGCGCAAGACCTTCTGGACGGGCGACAGCACGCCGCCAGTCACCGACAAACACCATGCCGGTCAAGTGGTCAGCGTCAATGAGTTGGGGCAGCATGGCAATGCGCGCGTGCTTCACTACCATAGCCGCCAGGGTAATAGAGAGTCGCAACGCACTGCCAGTGATTTGCATCAGGCCTACAAGCCCGCAGCCATTATCAGCGTCGGCATTGCCTTTGGTGTTGACGAGCAAAAGCAAAAAGTGGGGGACGTGCTGGTTTCCAAATTCATCGTGGACTATGAGGCAACACGCATCAACAAAAATGGCAGCTTCACGTTGGCCGGTGACCGCCCTCCCGCCTCACGTCGCCTGGTGCGCACGCTTGAAACTCTTGATATTCGCAATAAACATGATCACAGCAAACCTGATTGGCCCACACTGGAATTTGGCGGCATGCTGACCGGCGAAAAACTGGTGGACAACTACGACTATCGCGAAAAACTGAAAGCCATAGCAGGGTCAGGAGGCATCGTCGGTGGCGAAATGGAAGCCGCCGGTGTAGCCAAAGCGCTCGACGGTACAACGGTAGACTGGATAGTTGTTAAAGCCATCTGCGACTTTGCCGATGGCAATAAGGGCGAAGGTAAAGAGAACAAGCAAAAACTTGCAGCAGCCAATGCAGCAATGGTGATCAAGGCCATGCTCGATGACGGACAACTGTATGGTGATATTGCCGAAGATGCAGAACGCCCACATACAGCAACAAACGCCGCCACCGACAAGCTTGCCGCACTGGCTTTGCGCCGTCAGTGCCTTGAACGTGCCCATCTCGACGTCATTGATGACGGCAAGCCACTGGTAAGTGGTCAATATGGCTATCGCGCAGAATTACATGCTTTGGAGGTTGCAGGTCACCAGGGAAGCCAAGAAAATGACCCCAGAAAGGTCGTGGCATTTGATGACATCCTGAGCTGGTTAAGTGAGCCTGAAGAACGCCCCATTTATGCCCTGCTTGGTGAATACGGCATGGGTAAAACCACCACACTACAGCGCGTGACGGCGCACCTGCGGCAGCTGCGCAGCCAGAACATCGACAGCCCAGCGCCGCTGTACTTCGACTTGCGCAAGGTAGACACGTTGCTGGCTGCGAGCGCGTTACATCCTGGCAAGGTACCCACACTGCAAGAGACCATCGGCGACTGCTTGCGCAACGGTTATTTGCAAACCGATGGTGTGCTGCCCACGTATGAAGATGTAGTGGACAGTATGGATAGTGGTGCGCTGGTGATTTTTGACGGACTTGATGAAGTGCTGTCACGCATAGGTGACAAACAAGGCCTGAGTTTTACAGCCAATTTGTTGCGTGTGCTGCCCGAGGCACGTGAGCGGCAAAAAACCAAAACCCAAAGCAAGCCGCCACGTGTGCTGCTGAGCTGTCGCACCCAGTTTTTTCGCTCATTGTCTGAGCAAGACAATCATTTGACCGGGGAACACCGGGGTAGCCAAAATCAAAGCCAATACCGCGCCTTGCTATTACAACCGCTGACAGAACAGCAGATACGCAGCTATATGATGGCAGTATTTCCCAATACCAATATTGAGCAGTTGATGGAGCAGATTGAGGCAGTGCATAACCTGCGTGAGCTGGCCGGACGGCCCTTCACATTAAAACTGGTGGCCGACTTTGTGCCCATGCTGGAACAGTGGCGCGCCCAGGGCAAGCGTGTCACGGGTGCCACCTTATACCGTGAAGTAGCCAAGCAATGGCTGATCCGCGACAAAGAGAAACAGAGTTTTCAACCAGAAGACAAGCTGTTGCTGGCGAGTGCACTGGCAGCGCATTTCTGGCGGAACAAACTCAAAGGCATCACAGCCAGACAATTGGAAAGCTGGCTGGGTCAGTGGCTAGCGCAACAAGGCCCGCATGAAGACTTTCAAACCAAACCGCGTGATTTATTGCAAGAAGATTTGCGCAACTCCACCTTCCTGAAGCGTGTCGATGTGGAGGGCAAAGACAGTCGCTTTGAATTCGCCCATACATCCTTGCAAGAATTCTTCCTGGCAGAGTATTTGTTACAGGCACTGCGCAGTCACAGCGTTAATGCGCGCGAGGACTGGCGCCTGCCCATGGTCAGTGACGAAACCCTGGACTTTCTGGGCCAGTTATTGGCTGAATGGGATCCGGATGCCGACGGGCCAGCCCCCTTGCAAACAATGGCAGCATGGCGCAGCCCTTACCTGGCGCTGGCTAGTGAACTGCAATTGGCCTACGGCTTGCGCGCCCACACTTCAGGCTGGCCCATGCCGCGCCTGGATGGCATGGACCTGCAGGGCGCAGACCTGAGCGACTGGCGCTTTGGCAGTCGCAGTGAAGAGCCCCTACCTAGCAGCCAGACACATCGTCGCCTGAATCTGGCAGGCTGCGACTTCAGCCACGGCAATTTGCGACGCGCCAAGTTCTGGAACGTCGATTTGCGCGCTGCCGTGTTTGATCACAGTAGTTGCGAGCAGGCAGAGGTACTGCATTGTGAATTGGCGAATAGCAGTTGGGCTGACGCAGTGGTGGATGGTATGCAGATGCGACCGCAGGTGGCACCAGAAATCCGGGCGGCTTGGGTGCCGCCTGGCCATCAGATGGAAGAGCAAAGAAAATTAGCCTGGTTACGTGGGCATATATCTGGGGTAAGGTCTTGCGTCTTTTCGTCTGATGCGCATAACCTGCTCTCGGCAGCAAATGACGGCACCATTTACCTGTGGGAGACCACCACCGGCACACTGCTACGGGAGTTTGTTGGACATGCGGATTGGGTGACATCCTGCGCGTTTTCACCTGATGGACATAGCGTGCTCTCGGCTTCACATGACAAGACCCTGCGTCTGTGGGAGACCGCCACCGGCACGCTGCTACGGGAATTTGTTGGACATGCGGATTGGGTAACGTCCTGCGCGTTTTCGCCTGATGGGCATAGCGTACTCTCAGCTTCAGACGACAAGACCCTGCGCCTGTGGGAGACCGCCACTGGCACATTGCTACGAGAGTTTGTCGGACATGCGGATGAGGTGAGGTCCTGCGTGTTTTCGCCTGATGGACATAGTCTGCTCTCGGCTTCAAACGACAAGAACCTGCGTCTGTGGGAGACCGCTACCGGCACGCTGCTACGGGAGTTTGTTGGACATTCGTCTTGGGTGATGTCTTGCGCGTTTTCTCCTGATGGGCATAGCGTACTCTCAGCTTCAAACGACTGCACCCTGCGCCTGTGGGAGACCGCCACCGGCACACTGCTACGAGAATTTGCTGGACATGCGGGTACGGTAATGTCCTGCGTGTTTTCGCCTGATGGGCATCACCTGCTCTCGGCTTCAGCCGACACCACCCTGCGCCTGTGGGAGACCGCCACCGGTACGCTGCTACGGGAGTTTGTTGGACATGCAGATACGGTAACATCCTGCGTGTTTTCGCCTGATGGGCATAGCCTGCTCTCAGCGTCAGACGACAAGACCCTGCGCCTGTGGGAGACCACTACCGGCACGCTGCTATGGGAATTTGTTGGACACGCATATTGGGTGATGTCCTGCGCATTTTCGCCTGATGGGCATCGCCTGCTCTCGGCTTCACATGACAAGACCCTGCGCCTGTGGGAAACCACCACTGGCACGCTGCTACGGGAGTTTGTTGGACATGCGGATACGGTAACATCCTGCGCGTTTTCACCAGATGGGCATAGCGTGCTCTCGGCTTCAGACGACTGCACCCTGCGCCTGTGGGAGAACGCCACCGGGACACTGCTATGGGAGTTTGCTGGACATGCGGATGCGGTAACGTCTTGCGCGTTTTCGCCTGATGGGCATCGCCTGCTCTCGGCTTCACGTGACAAGACCCTGCGTCTGTGGGAGACCGCCACCGGCACGCTGCTGCGAGAGTTTGTTGGACATGCGAATACGGTAACGTCCTGCGCGTTTTCACCAGACGGGCATTACCTGCTCTCGGCTTCAGACGACAAGACCCTGCGCCTGTGGGAGAGCGCTACCGGCACGCTGCTACGAGAGTTTGCTGGACATGTGGATACGGTAACGTCCTGCGTGTTTTCGCCTGATGGACATCATCTGCTCTCGGCTTCACGTGACAAGACCCTGCGTCTGTGGGAGACCGCCACCGGCACGCTGCTACGGGAGTTTGCCGGACATGCGGATTGGGTGTCGTCCTGCGTGTTTTCACCTGATGGACAGCACCTGCTCTCGGCTTCAGACGACAAGACCCTGCGCCTGTGGGAGACCGCCACCGGCACGCTGCTACGGGTGTTTGTCGGACATGCGGACTGGGTGAGGTCTTGCATATTTTCGCCGGATGGACATAGCGTGCTCTCGGTTTCAGACGACAAAACCGTACGCCTGTGGGATGCAGCCACCGGACAAACACTACGCGTCAGTACTATCATGGAAAGCGGTGCCGCTGCCTGGCTTCACGACACTAACACTTTGTTGAACGCCAGTGGAAATGTATGGCGTTATCTGAAATGGCGTGCCATGGATGAAAACAACTGGCCTGTAGTCTGGCAGCTCAGCCCTGAAGAAATGAATGATGAATGATCTTGATCAGCAAAAGCGGGGAGCAGCAAATGCTTAATGTTGCTCCCGGCGCCGACCTTGCCAAGCTGAGCGAGGATATTCAACATCAATCAATAATGCGCAGAAATCAAGAACAGCCAAATCCTGTTTGAACTTTTAAAGTAATGAATTGATTTAATTCAGCTTTACCATTTTGCATGATCAAGAAAAAATAATGATGTATCTTTACATGCAACATTTTTCTGCAGAAAATCCATATGGCACAGAGAAGTAAGCGGCCTGATTCGGACAGCAAACAAGGGCCATGTGGTGGAAATGGCGTTTTCCAGGGAATATGCGCAAGCCAGAGGCACTGAACGCTGGCCTGGCCTGTCTTGGTCCTGTGTTACACAGCAGAGCAGTTCAGGTGCTATTGGTGTGGCAGATGAAATCCTGTTCTCTTGAATCACAGCGACATCGCGCATACGCTGGCGTACAATAATGAAAAGCGCTCGCAAGCTTGTCTCTGGCTAAAATCAAGCCTGATGCGACGCTAATAAATATAAAAACGGAGGCAATACGTGACTTGCTTCGCATTGAGTATCAAAAGCGCAGGGTGGCTTATTCTGCTCACGGCCTCTTTGTTATTTTTTGCCGGGCCTGCCAGCGCACAGAGCTTGATCAGGACAGCGGCGCAAGAAGCGTCTGCCCCTAAATTCATCGCTATAGTACAAGACGGCAAACCTGCTGTTGGCGGTATATGTGTCGATATCATGCGGGCCATAGAAGCGGTGGAACCTGGCATCAAGTTTGTCGGCGATCAAAACTGGTTGCCACTGGTCCGTATCACTTCTGGCCCCATGGATGCCATTTGCGGCTTGCTGCATACCAAAGAACGCGCCCTCCTCTTTGACTATGTCGAGACCCCCATATTCTCGGTCAATTACCTGCTGGCAGTGCGGGCTGATGACGACGTCCAGGTGACTAGCTGGGATGACATACGCAAACTGGGCAAGGACGGCATCATCCTGTCCATGCACAACTATGCCATCAATGATCGTTTGAGAGACCTGGGTGGCTTGCACGTAGATTCCAGCGCAGTCTCGTCCAAGTCCAATCTGAACAAACTGCTTGCCCGCAGGGGCCGCTTTTATTGTCACCGCTCGCCCGGCATTGTGGCCGACATACGGCAAGCTGGACTGGAAGGCCAGATCAAGCTGCTACCCAAATTGATGCTCAAAGATGAGTTCCATATGCTGTTGTCAAAAACTTTAGCGCCTGAAGATGCAAAGAAATTGAAAGCCGCAATCGCCTTGCTTGAGCGTCAAGGTACATTGGCAAAATTATTTGAAAAGTATCAGGAGTGAGGCTTTGCCTGGGCTCGCCCGAATAAGCAGGCTTATTTAGTTGCTTCCTTAGCTATCTACGCATGATGGTCTGCACCTACATGCGCCATCATCTGGCCCGCGATCATTCCTGCGCATTACAAAAACCCTAATACCACTATCGCAAATCGCCATGGCTGGTCTGATCATTGCCCGGCAAAAGCAGGGCACACGTTGTTTACCTGATTCTTATTTCCATTGCATCTTGTTGCCTGTCAATTAAGTGGTATCTAAGTGGCGAGATAAAAACAAAACCAGTTGACGTCCAAATTCAAGGCCTACATGCTTGAATCCTGAGCGCTTGTCTGCAGCAAGGGCAAGCGTATCAAGAATGTATCTGGGGGAATAAACACATTTTCTGAATTCACAAAATCACGGGGGAGACGGCAGTGGAAAATACGACTTTAAGAAACCTGATTCAAAACATGCTGGTGTGCGCAACGAGCGGTAGTTTGCTGGTTGCGTGCGGTGGTGGCAGTGGTAGTGCAGCAGGCAACGGGCAGGCAATCACGCCGCCACAGGCTCCGCCAGCAGTGGCTTCTACAGCATGCTATGCGGCCTGGGATGCAGCAACGGCCTACAACGGCGGTGCCCTGGTCAGCACCGGTGGCAATAATTATGTGGCAAACTGGTGGACGCAAAATGAAAACCCCACGACCAATAGCGGCGCGTCTGGAAGCGGTAAACCCTGGACAGGCAAAGGGGCTTGTGATGCCACACCAACGCCCACACCGACTCCTACGCCAACCCCAACGCCCACACCAACCCCGACACCTACGCCGACACCTACGCCGACACCTACGCCGACTCCTACACCAACTCCAACGCCGAGTTGTTCTGCTTATGTCGCCGGCACCCAATACGCCGCTGGAAAAGTGGTCAGCAATGCGGGTGGCTTTTATCGTTGTGATGTAGCGGGCTGGTGTTCAACCGGTGCATCTGCTTACGAGCCTGGTGTAGGCTGGGCCTGGACTAGCGCGTGGACATCAGTCACATCAAGTGCCTGCCCCACACCTACGCCAACACCTACCCCAACGCCCACTCCGACACCAACACCGACGCCTACCCCACACCAACTCCAACGCCCACGCCAACACCGACTCCCACACCAGTCCCTGGCCTGGCCAAGCATGCACTGGTCGGTTACTGGCACAACTTTACGAACCCGAGCGGTAATACCTATCCTATCGCGCAAGTCAGCAATGACTGGGATGTGATCGTCGTTTCGTTTGGTGACAACGCAGGCGGTGGCAATGTGAGCTTTACGCTGGACCCTGGCGCCGGTAGCGAAGCGCAATTTATTGCAGACATCAAGACCAAGCAGGCGCAAGGCAAAAAAGTCGTACTGTCACTCGGTGGCCAGAATGGTTCAGTCTCGGTAGGCTCTGATGCAGAGGCGACCAATTTTGCCAACAGTCTGTACGGCATCATCAGTAAATATGGTTTTGATGGTATTGATCTTGATCTTGAAAACGGCGTGGCGCAGGGTGCCGCTATCCAGACTTACCTGCCGGTCGCTGTCAAAAAACTGAAAGCCAAAGTCGGGGCAAGCTTCTACCTGTCGATGGCACCGGAATGGGTATATGTGGAAGGTGGCTTTACTTCTTACGGCTCAATCTGGGGTGCATATATCCCCATCATCAACGCGCTGCGCGATGAGTTGACTATCCTGCATCCACAGTATTACAACAATGGCGATATCTACACGCCTTACCAGTCTGCGCCACTCAGGGCAGGCTCGGCAGATCAATTGGTGGGCACGGCAAAAATGCTGATCGAGGGCTTTACCTATGGCGGTAATACCTTTGCCGGTCTGCGTCCTGACCAGGTTGCTTTTGGTGTGCCGTCTGGCCGTAGTTCAGCCAATTCCGGTTTTACCACTTCGGCAGATGTCAGCAATGCGCTGAACTGTTTAACCAAGTTGCTGAACTGCGGCACCATCGTCCCCAAACAAGCCTACCCTGGCTTCAGAGGGGTCATGACCTGGTCTATCAACTGGGATAAACATGACGGCTACAACTTCTCGGCGCCGACCAAGGCTGTCTTGAAAACCTTGCCTTGATGTAGAAATGCCTTGCCTGTCAGATGACAGGCAAGGCATGGATAACCGATACAAAAAAACTGCGCTCCGGCATACGCCGCAAGTGCTTTTTCTTCTTATGAAAGACTGTTGATCAAAAGTCGTGATTGGCCGGGTAATTACTGAAGAAGTCATTATCCCAGAGAAAATTTGTCGCAGCGATGGTGACAGAAATATCCAGTGATTCCACAAAATGCCACCAGCCCACAGGCAGGAATAATATCTCGCCTGGCTCCAATACACATTCCAGCACAGGCACATCCCGCATCTGGGGGAAGCGTGTCAGGTCGATGTTGCGGCCATCGACAGGCGTAAAGCAATGACGCTCATTTTGCAGTTTGGCGAGGTGGCATGGCGCGATGAGTTTCACGCGCTTGCGTCCCATGATCTGCATCATGAAATTATTGGTCAGGTCATGGTGGAAAGGCGTAATCGTGCCCGCCGGGCCAAACCAGAAAAAGCCCTGCTTGCCCTGATCGGTCTTCAGATATTCGGGCAATGAAGGCACGTCTTCCCACAGTTCATTGAGTGCCTTGCGGTTGCTGGAATCGTTATTCGCGGTCATGTACGTGTCATTGCTATGGCCGCTTTTTTCCACGAGATCGACATACTCACCAAAGCGCATCTGGCGTTTGTGGGCGATGCTGTTCATTTCATAATTGGCGTCGCTATTGCGGCCAAATTGCACTTCTACCTGGCGTTCAGAAAAATGCTCACGGAACCAGGTCAGGTTCCAGCGGCTGCGCGCCGGGCAATCATCGAGCATGCCGGTAATAATGACGGGGCGGTTTTTCTGGTAATAGTCATGCAAAAACTGTTCACCAGATAACTGCTGTTTGCGCTCCAGCATCATCGGTTCTATCTGATCGAGTTTGGCATTGATGGCCAATACCCAGTCACGCTTGTCGAGGCGGTTTTTGAGCCTTTGCACGCCTTGAAAATAGGGACTGGATAAAGCTGCACTGATTTCCAGTCGTGCTGTGTGCAGGCTGAAAGAATTTTTTTGCAAGACATTTTCCAGTGTTGCCGGATGCGCGCCGAGCAGCAGATTTTCTGCGATCCAGCGACGCCATTCATCGCTCATGGGCTGGGCTGTTTGCTTTATTGGCGCATGCAAACCAAGTTGTGCATTCATGTACTTTCCTCTCGCTGAAAAAACTGCGGATGTGATGGTATTGTTCATCACACCCGCAGCCCTACACTATTAATGGACTATACCATTCCACTAATCAGGCTTATCGCCCTTTCCAGACTTCGCTACCCAGGGTACCGCTGGCATCGCCGTCAAGCTCCCAGGTAAATGCGCCACGCAGGTTCTGGTCACGCACATACTTCATTTTAATGGCAATGACAGTAGGGTCATCATAACTCCACCATTCGCCATTATTGGTCAACAACATCAGTTGCTTGGTCACCGGATGCAGGGTGCGCGTACCGGCCTTGTTTTTCAAGACCTTGTAGTCTTCTATCCCTGCTTCATAAGTAGCCGGTGCTGACCCACCAGTCGCCTGGTACAGCCCGTTTCCATTTGGCCCGGCACTGACGCCTTTCCAGCCACGCCCGTAGAATGGAATGCCCAGCAAGATTTTATTGCGTGGCATACCAGCCGTGACCAGGGCCTGTATGGCATCGTCACTATTGTACTTGGCCAGCACACCCGTGGATGGGTCTGCAGGGTCATGGTACAGCGGTGAATGGAAGTTGGTGGTGTTTTCCCAACCACCATGGAAGTCATAGGTCATGACATTCACCCAATCCATGTACTGGCTATACAAGGCAGGCTCGGTCTGGGCGATTTTTTCAGTGCCCGCGCCTATCGCTGCAGTCAGCGCATAACGCTTGTTGTCGAGAGCCCCTTGCGCATCGAGTTGCGCACGGAATTCTGCCATCAACAAAGTGAAGTTATGTTTGTCGTTGACAGCATCAAAAGTGTTATACGGCTGCCCGCCACCGCCTGGGTATTCCCAGTCGATGTCGATACCATCAAACACACCTTTGGCTGCACCAGGACCACCGCGGCCATCCTGCACCGGCAAATCACCTGCAATGAATTGCTTGACGCAAGACTTCGCGAGTTGCTTGCGCAGGGCATCCGTCTTTGCTGCGGCAGAGAAGAACTTCGACCATGTCCAGCCACCGAGTGAGATGAACACCTTGAGGTTAGGATGTGCCGCCTTCAGCAATTTCAGTTGCGCAAAATTGCCGGTGAGCTTGGCGTCCCAGGGTATGGTTTTGCCATCGACGGTGCGTGCTGGCTGACGCTGGTAATCGGCAAAGGCATCACCGCCAGTACCCGCATCTGCTGGTGCCGGAACGTTATTGCCAGTCTCTGCCTTGGTCACCATGTCGCATTCATAGCCACCATTTTTGGCATACACATTGCCGAAGGCATAGTTAATGAAGGTCAATTGATCAGCGACGCTGGTCTGCACACCATTGACGGGTGTCTGCGTGGTGTGGATATCTGCCACTTCATAGCCACGACCATACACACCCCATTGGGCAAAGTAGGAACCAACTTCGCGGCCACCGACTGGCGTTGGCGTTGGTGTTGGTGTTGGTGTTGGTGTTGGTGTTGGTGTTGGTGTCGGTGTCGGCGTCGGCGTCGGCGTCGGGGTTGGAGTAGGTGTCGGTGTTGGCGTTGGGCAGGCACTGACAGTCACCGCAGTCCAGGCGCTGGTCCAGGCCCAGCCTACACCGGGTTCATAAGCAGAAGCACCGGTAGAACACCAGCCCGCGACATCGCAACGATAATAGCCGCCGGCATTGCTGACGACACTGCCCGCCAGATAACTGGTTCCCGCCACATAAGGCGCGCATCCTGGTGTAGGCGTAGGAGTGGGCGTCGGTGTCGGAGTGGGCGTAGGTGTAGGTGTCGGAGTTGGAGTCGGCGTGGGCGTGGGCGTTGGAGTCGGTGTTGGCGTGACCGCGCTGACTTCCCATGGTCCCCACTGTTCTGTGCCCGGCACATTCCCCTGCGTCCACCATTTGGCTTTATAGGTTACGCCCTGATAAGTTACGCAATTGCCCTGGGTATAAACCTGAGTACTGCTCCAGACTGCACAACTGCTGGGCACCTCTGCGGGCGGCATTGCCATGTGCGCACCGGCTTTGGGTGTGTCTGTCAAACTACTGGTGTTGCCTCCTCCACCGCAGGCTGCCAGCATACCGCCGACCAGACTGAGCATGAGGTGATTAATGCGAATTCCAGTTCTATGTCTCATCCTATTCCCCCTGAACTGTTGATAGATAAATGCCCCGGTTTTGTGGGGTCATTTTCGTCGTTCCTGTTTCATTTTGAGCAGAAACTGAGGCAACGATGTTGCTTAAATATCAGGCGGTCAAGTGGTTTTTTTGGAAACAAAATATTGTTACAAAGTAAGAGTCCAATTCAGCGCATCGGGCTTTGGAAAGTAAAAACTGTGGGGCGTAAGGATAAAAACAGGTAAGGCAGTTCAGATACCATAACAATACCAATAGTTACAATTAGTTGAAGTGGTATTATCACTAAATACAGGGTATTGGTTAAAAAATTTACCACGATGCTGGAGTCAACTATCAGATAGCTGCCAGCCGCCCTCCGGCAAAGACCAGGCCTGACCACATCGCCAGTACCAGCAGGATTTCTGGCATGTAGCTCCGCACAGATGCGCGTCGCACCAGCATCACCATGGCCGCCAACATGGGCAAGAGCAAGCACGCTTCCATGATCAGGTTGCGCCAGAAAGCATAACTGACCAGCCCGGTATGTGAGGCCCCTGGCAACAACATCAAGGGCAGGGAAAACTCAGTTGTTACAAAGGGCCACAACAAAGGCAAAGCCCGTCCTACCAGCATATCAAGCAAGAGATGCGAGCATGCCGCCAGCAGCAATATCCAGAAACCCGGCATGGCAGGCGATTGCCGTCCGACGCGGCGAACAAGGTAACAAGCAACTGCGCCTGTCAGCAGGCAAAACAACAGCGAATGCGTGAAACGCTGTTCATAGCGCAGATGAAAAAACCAGATACCAAAATAATCAAAGTCAGGTGCAATCGCCAGCAAAACCGGCAAAGCCATACTGACATGCAGCCGTGGCCGCCGATCGCTGCGGCAAAAATACAGCGTCAGGCCAGTAGCGACATGAGCCAGCAAAGAAGACATCGGTGAACGTGGCCAAATGGCAGCGAATAAAGATGCGCCAGCTTAGCCTTGCAGTGTGAAGTGTCTGTGCGGCGAAGATGAAGTAGCTGAAAAATTTTATGCGCAGAATGTGTTGTGACATTTACATGATACAGTCATTGTATTATTGCAATAAACAATAAACTTAATAATAAATTTATTAACCAACTAATCTGAATAAAATGATGCCCGCTCACTTCATTAACGCAGCAAGCAGACTGACACACATCGCATTCATGGCAGGAGCGTTTCTGCTACCGGCCACCAATATCCTGGCATCGGAAAACACCGGGGCTGTCGTTCAATGGGGAATAAGTGCGGCAGAAAATGAGCAATTGGGTATTCGTGCGCATCAGGAAACCCGCTACCAGATTGCATTGCAGTACTTTCAAAAAGCTTACGAAATAGACCCATCGATGGGCAGTGCCGCATACGGCGCTGCCGCGTCAGCAAGCAAATTGAAGCAGACTGATCTGGCCTTTACCTGGTTGCAAAACGCATACAGGGTCAAATATTTCAACATTAGACAACTCAAGAATAATAAGGATTTCGATGTTTTGCACCAGGATCCGCGATGGGATAAGCTGATTATGCAATTCGAAACAGCTTCCAAAAAAGAGGCTGAATTTTGGAACGGTAGTACCTGGAAAACACCCTATAAAGAATCATTGACAGAAGATGAACGCGTCGCTGGTTTATCCAGGGTATGGTCAGAAATAAAATATAACTTTGTCTTTGTCGAAAAACTTCAAGACATCAATTGGGATGGTTTGTATTTGCAGTATTTACCAAAAATTCGGGCAGCAAAAACAAATCTTGAATATTACCAATTACTTTCGGAAATGGTCGCCTTATTACAGGATGGGCATACCAATGTTTATCCTTCTCAACAAGAGTATGACAAATACCAAACCAAACCACTTATTTACATCGAGCTAATGGAAGGCAAGGTCATAGTAAGGTGGGTAGGTGATTCTGAACTGCAACAAGCAGGATTAAAGCGTGGACATGAGATAGTCAGTGTAAATGGCATGCCGGCGCAGGAGTACTCAGAAAAAGTCCTGGCTCCTTATATTTCTTCAGGCACCAGACAGGATAAAGATGTTCGCATATATCAATATGAATTTCTGCAGGGACCAATCAGCGAAAAAATAGCCTTTGCAGCACGGGATGAAAACGGTGTAGTGAAACACTATTCGGCAAAGCGAGTCAGTAATGAAGAAAGAAGCAACGCGATTGGAGGATCATGGTACACATTCAAGATGCTGGAAGGTGGCATTGCCCATGTATGGATGACCACATTTGAGAGCACCGAAGTCACAGAACTTTTTCTGAAGGACTTTCCAGAAATTTCAAAAGCAAAAGCCCTCATTCTGGATGTGCGCCGCAATGGTGGCGGCAATGCCCATGTCGGCTACGATATATTGAAAACGCTGGGCATGGATGTATTTCCAACTTCAAAAGCGACCATACGCAATTACCGTTCCATTGATCGCTCTCAACACAATAGCAATCCAGAATACACCTACCCGGTATACAAGGTCACACCAGATGCGAACCATCAATTCAAGGGCCCGGTCGTGGTGTTAACTTCAGGACAAACCTTCTCTGCTGCTGAGGATTTTGTCGTTGCATTCAGAAACATGAAACGTGGGCTGATCATCGGTGGAGCAACCGCTGGCAGCACAGGGTCGCCAATCAGTTTTAACCTGCCAGGAGGCGGCTCAGGCAGGGTCTGCGTCAAAAATGACACCTTCCCTGACGGCACAGAATTTGTCGGCAAAGGTATTGTGCCAGATATTAAAGTTGCACAAACCGTGGCAGACTTCAGAAATCGGGTTGATACAGTTTTGAATGCGGCAATCTCAGCACTGAATCAGCAATTGAAATAAACGGACAAACAAAGCGTTATTTCTGGCAGCGACCGCATGCCCAGCGCTCGCTACCAACGACGACCATTTAAAAAAACCTGGCCTCATCATGACTAATCCGCATCACGCGGCCCCGGCATATTGCGGCCATTCTGGTGCAGTACCAGACCGCTGATCTTGCCATCGGCCTGGCGCTGGAAGCTCAGTTGTGCATCGACGACCTTTAAAAAGAATTTGTCTTTTGCCTCGGCAAAGATAGCATTGCTGCCCTGGCCGGTAGCCTGCGCAAATAGCTGGCCTGACTGTTCGCTGATGATGAGTTTGAAGCCGGGTGCCAGAGTATAGCTGCCGATATATTGTTTAAGCTGTTCAGCAGGCAGGCTTATTTCTGTACGCCTGCTTGCGTTTGAAGCCGCTTCTGGAGCAGCCTCGCCTATGCGCGGTGCGGGCGAGGCATGGCCGTTCTGGTGCAGGGTCAGTGACTGTATCTTGCCACTGGCATCACGCTCAAATTGCAGGCTGGCTTCGACTACTTTATAAAAGAATTCATCTTTCTTGCGCGGAAACACTGGTGCCTGTGGCTGCCCTGTCAATTGCGCCAACAGGCCATCTGGCCCGGCGCTGATATTGAGGATGGCACCGGGGCAAGTTGATAACGGCCTGTGTATTCTGCCAGTTGATTTGCGCTGAGCTTGTCGGTGGCTGTATTGCCGCCTGTATTGCCGACATCGGCAGGCAGCAAGGCTGCCATGCCTATGTCATCAACATTGACGCTGGCATTGGCCAGCACGACGACACCGCGCTGGCCATCTGCCGTAAAACCGACGAAAGATGCATAACCGCCCGTCATGCCGTTATGCCAGACCACAGTCTGACCGCGCACGCTTTGCACATGCCAGGCCAGGCCTATCTGCAAACCCGGCATACCAGTGGGTCGTTGCGGCTGTTGCACCAGTTGCAGACCTGCGGGCATCTTGACATTGGCACTGTGCATGTGTGCCTGCAAATAGCGCAGCATATCTTGTGCGCTGGAACGCAAGGCCCCTGCACCTGCGAGTGTGGGCATGTCCCAGTTGGCGACAGTCTTGCCTTGTGCATCATGACCAATTGCCAGATTGTTTTGCATGTTGGCAGTCAGGGCGATGCCGGTATCTGCCATTCCCAGCGGCTTGGCAATGCGCTCCTGCACCAGCTCTGCATAAGACTTGCCAGCTCGCGCAGACAGTGCCTGGCCCAGCAGGCCAAAGCCAAGGTTGGAATATTCATACTTTGCAGCCGGCGCGCGCGTCAGTTGATAGCTGCGCAAAAAAACGCGCAGATTATTCTCTGAGTAATCTGCATAAGGGTTATCCGCCTGCCTGGGCGAGAAATTGGCAGGCAACCGTGGCAGGGCTGAAGTCTGAGTAGCCAGATCCAGCAGGGTGATGGCACGGCCCTGATATTGCGGTATGGTGTAGGCTGGTAGCAGCGCTGCCACAGTATCATCAAGCTTGAGCACGCCACGCGCGTGCATGTCTGCCAGCAATAAGGCAGTAAAGGTTTTGCT
The DNA here is from genome assembly GCF_009937975.1 of Undibacterium sp. YM2. NCBI lineage: Bacteria > Pseudomonadati > Pseudomonadota > Betaproteobacteria > Burkholderiales > Oxalobacteraceae > Undibacterium > Undibacterium sp. YM2. The sequence continues at coordinate 601,063 of NZ_AP018441.1, read as the reverse complement.
GACTGAGCCTATTTCAAAAACGGTATTGGCATCTGGCAGGTGGGCTTGATTTTTGCCATCGGTACCATTTGTGACCTGACCAAAGCCCTGTATTTTTTGCTCCTGACCATTCACGGTCACGACTACCAAGCCAGGAATCGCGGCACTGCTGACACGTGCATTGGCGACTTTTTGTGCAGCTGCAGCGAAGTCCTCTGCCGCAGCGACTGGCCCCAGAATGAAGAGGCTGCATACTGCGAGCAGGGCTGATGATATCTTCATGAACATTCCTTTATGTATATTTTGCATGCCATTGGCAAAAAAATATGTACGTGCATTATGCAAAGATGCGCGATGCACCTGCCCGACCCTGTCACTGCATGACAACATTGCCCAGCAAAATGCTGCTCATATTACAACAAGACAAGTAAAAAAAGAACAATTCCAGAGCTGCTTCTGACAAAGCTGCCGCCGTGCCGCTTTGTAAGTGTGGCTGCTCAATGGCATACTGATACCTGACCAGCTTTTACAGCAGTACCTGCACCTGTCCTTATCTGCCCTTGTCTGCCCTTTTTCAGGAAATCCCCTTGCGACCTGCCGTTCTTCCAATTTTTCGTTTACTGCCCATCTATTTATTTGTTTTATTTTGTTTATACGGTGCCAATGCACAGGCCAGTGTCGTCAACTCAAATTATGAAATCGACTGGGTGGCAAATACCAGCGCACGCGGGAATGATGGCGAAGTCTTATATCTGGGCAGGCGCTTGCGCACTGACGTGTTTTTACTCCCATATAACATTACAGATGAAGGATTTGTCATGGGCGTCAAGGGCAGCCCGACTGACTATTACCCCTTGTCGCCAGAGCGTATCAAAGAGCTGCAGCAAAACGGCATGCTGCCCACACCCTTGCCTGGCTACCGCATCAGGTTGATCGATTACCTCATCGGCAATGCCTTGTGGATGCCATTTCTTATCCTGCTTTTGTATCTGCTGTTGCGCATGACTCAAGTTGTACATGCACGCAAGCAAAAATTTGCCGACGAGTTTTCATCTGCGGCGTTGGGCAAGCTGGTCGCCAGCTACCAGAAAAACTGGTCGCTGCAGAAATTGCATTACTTGCTCCTGATTTTCTCTTATTTGCCACTGGCGATGGGCTGGACCATTGCGTCCTGGCCGGTTTTTTTGCTCGGCATTCTCCTTCTCACACCTGCGCTGCTCTTGATTGTCAGTCAGTTCAACTACCAAGTACATGTTTATGAAAAAGGCCTGACCGTACAGGGCCCTCTGGAGGCCGGATTGATCAGCTTCTCGACGGAGCTCAGCATTTATGAGAATCACGCACGTAACAGCACCAGCATGGCGGCGCTTTTTTCCGGGCGACTCAATGATTGCCTGATTTTAAAAAACCGTAGCTCCCGCAGCACTGAACTGATCATCCCCAGCAATATCGCTAATATGGGTGAACTGCTGACCCGCCTGCGTCAATTGCAGGAAAAAATCCTTTTTCCACATTTATTGGAAAAATATGAACAAGGCGCAAGCCTGGATTTTTCTGCCTTAAAAGTACGCAAGACCCATCTGATGACTGCAAACAAGGTGATCAACGCAAACGATATCGGCAGCATAGAAGTGAAGCATGTTCTGTACAGCACAACGTTGATCATCCGTGACAGGACAATGAAAAGAAGCTTGATAAGCCTGAACTTGTCCGCACTGGCAAATTTTTGCGCCCTGATCCCTCTGCTGAACATGTATTTCAATCCAACGACCAGGCGGCCATTTCCGCAAGCAGCATCCCCTGTGCAAGCTGACCAGACGCAAACCAACGGCGCTGCCACCACGACTGATGCTGTAGCAGATTCCCTGCTGGCAGCCATCAGCGAGCGCCGGAAAACCGAGCCCTTGATCGGTGCCAGACTGGGTGGTAGAGAAATTCTCAAGCGCCTGATGGAAGCCATGAAAAATGACAAGGGCGTGCACATAGAATCGCTGTTGAGCATGCTGGGTGCGCTGGCTGGTTTTTCCTGCCAGATGAGCGCACGGGCTCAAATGCATGGCAATGAAATCATCAAGGTAGATTGTGACGACGGTACCAGCTACTTCATGGGCGATGCTATCAACCGCCCATTGGCAGAGAGCCAGTATTCAGTCTGGTCAATGATATGTGGCGCAGCCGAAAGCAATGGCGCAAAACCGCAAGACAGGCCCGACCTGCACGCACTCTTCAAGCATGTGAGCAACACCTTGGGTAGTGCAGAATTTGGCAAGCCACGTTTGCCCAGTGGTTTTCCGGCGTCAGACACACCACTCAATTACCTCAAGAATTTCTGGCCTGCCTTGCAACCCACGATAGAAAGATTTTGCGCCAGTCCTGATGAATGGCCCGTCGCCTATGCCCTTGCCATACAGGATGTCATAGACCAGGTTAGCACCACCACGCCAGCGTATGTCGCTGTTGCCATCGTCATGGAAAGTGCGGTACCCATGTCCAAAATCAATCCAGCTTTGATCGGTATCCGGGTTCCGCAAAAAACATGATTGCGGCTTGCACCAGGCTTCACATATAAATCGCCTGCCAGCCAGTTGCCGGCATGATGAGGTTACCCTTTTCTTTGGCAACATCCTTGGCTGCAAAGCGGGCGCAATGGACTTTGTTTTTGAGAGGGTCGGTGGTATCACTGTTGGCGGGCAGTTGCTGCTCTTCACTGCCTTTGACCAGCACAGTCTGGTTTTGTCCTGCGTAGCAAATGCCTATGCTATTGACCGAGGGCATGAACAGGCGAAAATACCAGGGCACCAGTTCCTTGATGGCCATTTGTGCAGCCTCTATGCTTTCACTGATGTCGGCATATTTGAAGACATCTTGCGGCAGTTTGGGCAGCAGCAGGACATGAACTTCCATCGAGCCTTTTTTCTGGTTGGTGACAAACTCGGCACCATCGGCATAGGCGGCCTGGTCCAGCGGTACGTTGACAAAACCGGTTGCTGAAATGTCGAGCTGCTGGTGGGTATTCTTGCCGTCAAGGTAGATACTGAGGTTGGGTACCGGTGCACGGGTTTTGGCCGAGGTGATGCGTATCTGTATCTGTACCTTGTCTTTGCTTGCTGCACGCACTTTGGACATCAGCTCATAAGCCATCTTATACGGCATGATGGCGGGGTCCCTGACGGCTTTGACTTCTACACTTTGTAATTCTTGTGCTGCAGCTTCAGCCGCGCTTGCAGATGAGCTTGCGGGCGTACTGGCAGGTGCACTTGCAGGCGTGCTGGCAGGTAAGCTGGCCTGCGTTTGTGCCTGGCTACTATGTGCTGACATCATGAGCAGCGTGAGCACCAGCGTGGCGACATATCTAGCGGGAGTGAAAACAGAAACTGAGGGCATGTAACATTTCCTTGAATGATTATGCTGCCGGGGCGGGGTAATGCATCCCACCGGGCAGCCTGTGCCTGCATCCCACGCAGCAAAAATTGGGGAGAAACAGGCACAACAATTTTCAAAGTGTCCTCACTTTTGATACATGGTGCTATATTTTTGGACAAAGTACTGGATTTTTATCCTCAGGGCACTGCCTGGCAGAACTAATTTGCAAATTTATTACTCATTATCAATTTATCTCAGGCTCACTTCACCTCAATCGCTTCTACCCTGATCAATTCGCAGGCACCTGCGCCGGTGTCATCGCGGGTCAGGGATGAACGCCAGTGCCAGCCATCGGCAGCTTTGGCCTCAACCAGTTGGCCGCGTATCTTGACTACCTGGCCGACGCGCACATCTTTCATGATTTTTTCCAGCGCAGGCGTGGTGGGTATCAAATGCATGTTCGCGCTGTGGGTGGCGATTTCTGCCGGTGGCCTTGGTGGCTCTTTTTCCCAGCGATAGAAATAAAAACGGTTGCTCTGCCCTATCGACAACTGATCAAGCACCGCCGTATCTGACATGGAACCCCATCCCAGCGCCAGATCTACCGGGGCCAGCTCGGCTTCGCGGTCAGATGAATAAGTCTGCTTCGACAAGACCCGTGCCTCTACCGTAAAGTCTGCCAGCGCTGTCAGCTTGTAATTATTCTGATCGTAAGTCTTGCCAGAACCTGAAGTCTGCACAGGCTCATTCGGCGCGATACTGCCTGGTGGCACTGGCAAAGGACGGTTACGCCAGTGTTGGACGGCAAAGAACAGGATGATTGCAGCGATGATCCATTTCCATGGTGACATAATTGATTTACTAAATAAGATGTGAAGAATGTGAAATTTCGAAATATATTTGTTACCTGTATCTTATTTGAATTTGTTTCTCAGGTATATTCTTTGCATCTGAACTCTTGCGGTGCTGTCTTCGGTGCGCCACTATTTTAAATGCAATTTTATGCAAGCTATTTATTTTTGCGGTGACACCCACGGCAATTTCCAGCATGTGATTGATGCAGTGCTGGATAAGCGCCCTGCCGCCATCATCTTCCTAGGAGATTTGCAAGCCCGCCAGCCGCTGGAAATGGAGCTTGAGGCCATCGTTGATCTGACTGAAGTCTGGTATATCCACGGCAACCATGATACAGATACCGATGCTGACTACGACCACCTGTTTGGCTCAGCCCTGGCTGGCCGCAACCTGCATGGGCGCATAGTTGATGTTGCCGGTTACCGCATCGCCGGTCTGGGTGGTGTGTTCAGGGGTCATATCTGGATGCCGCCGGGGCCAAAGAAATTCCAGACGCAAAGAGAATATACGCAGAAGGCAGGTAAAGAAAACCGCTGGCGTGATGGCTTGCCGCGCAAGCATTACAGTTCCATCTTCCCTACCGACTACAACTACCTCGCCAGCCAGCGTGCCGACATCCTGGTCACGCATGAAGCCCCCAGTGCCCACCCGCACGGCTTTGCCACCATCGATGAACTGGCCCGCAGCATGCGCGTGAGCCGCAGCTTCCACGGTCATCATCACGACCGTATCGATTACAGCGAACACCAGGAACGCCTTGGTTTTAAAGCGCAGGGAGTGGGTTTGTGTGGAGTATCGGACATAGACGGCAACGTCATTGTCGCAGGCAAGCATGATCATGAAGTGCCCTGGGCAACGCTGCATAGACGTAGATAAGCAGACGTAGATAAGCAGGTAAATTGAACAAACCCTGAGTGTCACAAAGCTGCCAGCCTCTGCCTGACTGCATACCACGACCAGTTCAAGTTCACACCCAGGCTGGCCAGCACGATCAGCACCAGTCCCGCCATTTGCAGCAGACTGATGTGTTGCCCATACACAAGATAATCCACACCTAGCGCCGACGCCGGATAGACGAAGGTCAGCACCGCAATTGCCGTCGTAGGCATTTTGGGTAATGCGCCATAGATCAATACATAGGCCAGCGCGGTTGGCATCAAGCCCAGCCCAGCCAGCCATGCCCATTGCTGCATCCTGATGCCATCAACCGGGATGGTGACCAAACCAGCCAGCAAGACCAGGCCCACCAGGCAGTGTATCAATGCAATCAGATGTGCTGGCATATTGCGCATGGCGCGGGTGGTCAGGGTCACACCAGCATAGGCGCATGCACCTGTCAGTGTCAGCAGCAAACCTGTCAGGTATTGCTTATTTATTTGCCCACTCACCTGTATTCCACTCACTTGCAAGCCGCAGGCCAGCACCAACCCGAAAAAGCCCAGGAATATCCAGGCCAGTTTATTGGCAGCGATTTTTTCACGGAACAGCACCGCTCCCAACAGCAGGACGATAAACGGCTGCACATGAAAAACAATCGTGGTAACCGAGATACCTATGCGCTGTATCGCTGCAAAAAAAGTCACCCAGTTCACCACCATGAGCACACCACCAAATACTGCCAGCCCCAGGTTCTTGCGTGAGAAATTGGCAGCGACAAACATGCCTTTGTAAGCGCAATAAAGCGCCAGCGCGATGGCGGCAAACAGGCAGCGGAAGAATACCGTCGTCACAGCATCCAGGCCAGCTTCATGAATAAAGATGCCCAGCGTTGCCAGCATCAGCATGGCGGCGATGTACGCCAGTGTGGCATTGCGGTTGTAAGGGATGGCGGCTGATGGCGCAGACATGTTTTGCTCTCTGATTGATTATTGCGCTATCATGAATTTTGTCCATGCATCAGACAAGCTGATTAAATTGAAATCATACTTTCGAATAACTGAATCATGAATTTATCTGAACTCAACCTCAGTCAGTTGCGTACCTTTGTGCTGGCCGCCGAACGCCTGAGCTTTGTCAGCGCGGCAGAAGCCGTGCACAGGTCACAGGCCGCAGTCAGCATGCAGATCAGCAAGCTTGAAACCAGCCTGGGCCAGCCCCTGTTTGAACGGCATACCCGGCGCATCGCCCTGACGCTGGCGGGTGAAACCCTGTTACCCTTTGCCCGCCAGCTATTGCAGACTGAACAGGCGGCACTGAATGCATTACGCACGCAACAAGTGGTGGGCAAGGTGGTGCTGGGTTCACCGGATGATTATGTATCCTCGCTACTGCCTGCTGTGCTGGAGCGGTTTTCCAAGAGATTTACTGGCGTGGAAATAGAGCTGGTGTGCCTGCAAAGCCTGTTGCTCAGACCCCTGCTGAAGAAAGGTGCCATCGATCTGGCCTTTGTCACCCGCGATGAAGGTCTCGATGGTGCCTTCATACGCCGTGAACCCATGGTCTGGGTAGGCGCAGAAAAACACGCCGTTTGGAAGAAAAGCCCGCTACCAGTCGCCCTGTACGACAAAGGCTGCGTCGCCCGCGCCCATACCCTCACCGCACTGGAAAAAAGCGGCCTACCCTACTACTCCACCTACAGCAGCCCCAGCCTGCTGGGCATACTGGCGATGGTCGAAGCAGGCCTGGCGATAGCCGCACTGGCCGAATGCAGCGTCCCTGCACATCTGGTGCGGTTGGGGAAAGCGGAAGGTCTGAAACCGATAGCGCCGCTGGATATTGTGCTCATCAAAGGCCGCAAAAATAATTCGCCTGCGGCGGAGTGCCTGGCGAATGAGATTATGCAGGGGTTGAGTGAGCGGCGTGGGGTGTAGCGCGACCTAGGCCATTGCAACAATAACGCTGTGGCTATCAACAAACTGTTCAAAGCGGATGATCTTTTCGTCCTTTAATTGCCAAAGATGGACGACTCTGGCTGTGAAAGATTTTTGGCTCGTCTTATGCGTACCGCTATAAGTGCCATAAGCCACGACCTTGTCGCCGCTGGCGACGTAATCTTCTACGGTGAATTTGTAGTCTAGCCATTCGGTGGCGAGACGGTAGAAGACATTCTTTTGTATGTCGGTGAAGCCAATATAAGTACCGGCATAGGGGAAACCTTTCGCCTCGGTCCAACTGGCGTCTGTCGCCAGATAGCGCTGGAGGTTCTTGCCGTTTTTTTCCGAGATCTTACCTTCATAAGTGCTTTTGATGATATTGAGGTTGCTCATATTTTTTGCGCTTCGCAGGAAACAACATGGCGAACCATTGTTCGCCATGTTTGGTAACGTTCTAGTGAATTAACTGAACCAAACTCACCACTTCATCTCACCCTTATTTACCTTGGCACCAATATCCAGAGACAAACCTGGTGGCGCATCAGGGTAGGCTTTTTTCATGGCTTCAATCAGCTCAGCACCTGTCTTGGTCGCCGCTGCATTCTTCTCAAACGACAGCAGATAGGCCTTCGTATAAGTGATGGCGCTGATATCAATAGCGGCGCCAGACTTCATGTGGCCAGGCACGACGATTTTTGGTTGCAGGGCTGCCATTTCATCGAGCTGTGCGACCCAGGCGCTGCGTTCTGCCACGGTCTGGGTGTCTGCTGTCCATACATGCAGGTTACCAAACACGCCTATGTTGCCGACGATGGCTTTGATGGAAGGTATCCAGAAATAAGGGCGATGTGCCAGCAAACCCTGGTTGCCGCGCAGCTCGACCACTTGGCCATCGACGGTCAGGCTATTGCCACTCATGGCTTTTGGCAGGATGGGTGTACGTGGTGCATTGGCACCCATTTTTGGGCCCCAGAAGGCGACTTTGACTGCGACTTTGGCTGTCAGCTTTTCCAGCACGGCGGGTGTGGCGACAACATCGGCTTGCGGGAAGACTTCCTTGAGGGTTTCTACACCGAAGTAATAATCAGGATCAGCCTGGCTAACCAGGATGGTTTTAAGTTGCTTGCCGCTGTCGAGCACATTGGCTGCGATGCGCAAGGCATCTGCACGGGTGAAGCCGGCATCGATGACCATGGCTTCTTTCTCGCCATAGACCAGGGTGGAATTAACATTAAAGCTATTGCCGTCAGCGTTATAGACTTTGACTTGCAAGGGTGTAGCTGCCTCGGCAGAGGCGAAAGTGACAGCGAGGGTAGTGGCCAGGATGGTAGTGCGCAGCATGGTGGGCTCCAGATTTTAAGGGGTTTTGAATCTGTATTGATTCAGTGCTTGCAGTTTAATTTCATTTTTTAGCCAGATAAACCAGCTAAAATGCACATAACTGTTTCAATATTCAAGCAAATGGCAGATAGATCATGGACAGACTGACAGCAATGCGGGTGTTTTGTGAGGTGGCTAGCAGTGGCAGCTTTAGTGCTACGGCAGACAAGCTGGACATGTCGCGCGCCATGGTGACGCGTTATGTGAGTGAGCTGGAAAGCTGGCTGAATGCCCGCCTGCTGCAAAGAACCACGCGCAGCGTGACCCTGACGGATGCGGGTGAACAATGCCTGCGCCGCAGCCAGCAAATGCTGGTGCTGATGGAGAATATAGAAGAAGAAACCCGCAGCGATGATGCAGAATTGCGCGGGCAATTGCGGCTGACTTGCAGTACCTCGTTTGCCTTTGGTCATCTGGCGCGTGTCATCAGCAAGTTCCTCGCGCAACATCCCTTGCTGAAAATAGACCTGCATGTCGGTGATGGCACCGTCAACCTGGTTGAGGCGCGCATAGACCTGGCGATACGTATCAGCAGCGAGCCTGATCCTTTGTTGATCGCGCGGCCACTGGCTATCTGTGACTCTGTGTTGGTCGCCGCGCCTTCTTATGTGCAGCAGGCGGGTTTGCCACAACACCCGCAGGACTTACCTGCCCATCGCTGTTTAAGCCATGCCAATTATGGCCGCAACACCTGGCGCTTTGTGCGTGAGGGCAAGGGTGGAGATGACAGCGTGCAGGTCGATATCGCCAGCCATTTCAGTGCCAATGATGCGACGGTATTGTTGCAGGCGGTACTGGCTGGTGCGGGCATTACCCTGTTGCCGACCTACCTGATGGGTGATCATCTGGACAAAGGTGATCTGCAAATCATCTTGCCGGAATGGACGGCACCACCCATGACTATCTATGCCCTATTCCCTTCGCGCCGTCACTTGTCGCCTGCGGTGCGTGCTTTGCTGGATTTTCTGGTGGCGGAATTTGCCAGCCAGCCCTGGTGAGTAAATGCCGACAGGCCCTGGTTCCATGCCGTCTTTGAAATCAGCATTACACTCCGCATATTCTCAGCCATTCGGTAAAGAACAAACGCGCCTGATGTGCAAGGTCCAGCGTATGGCTGGCCGCCTGCTGGCGCATCTGTGGTATCGATAATTTTTCGTGTGCCATTTCATAGGCATTGCCTACAAACCAGGCCTCCAAACCTGCTGCCGTCACCTCTGGATGACACTGGAACGCCAGACCATGCTTGCCCCAGCCATAAGCCTGGTTTTGGCAAGCCTCGCTAGACGCCAGCAATTGTGCACCCTGCGGCAAATCGAAGGTATCGCCATGCCAGTGGAACATATTGCAATGCCTTGCATCAAAATGCCGCACTGGCGTGTCCTTACCTTCGTTTGTCATCTTCAGCGGAAGCCAGCCTATCTCTTTGGCCACCGCCGGATAAACGCTGGCCCCCAGCGCACGTGCCATGATTTGCGCGCCCAGGCAGATACCCAGCGTGGGCAAGTCTGCATGCAGGCGTTGCTGCAGGAAATACACCTCTTGCAACAAGAAGGGATAATTGTCATCTTCGTAGGCCCCGATGGGCCGCCCAGCACGATGCACACATCAGCCGCCAGCGGGTCCAGCGCAGCCCAACCCTGGGTACAGGCGTTAACTTCCTGAATGTCAAAATCCTGCTCTTTCAGCAGGGCAAGAAAACTGCCTGCATCTTCAAAAGCGACGTGGTGGATGATCAGGGCAGTTTTCATGGGGGCTCCTCAATATGGCTTTGCTTACATGATCCCGAGTGTGTTGCAACTTGCACTGTGGACATTTGCGTGGACAATTCAGCGCGAGTCCAATAAACAATATAGTCTTGAATTTGCTAAATTCAAAACGCGCCGTGTCATATTGATGAGGCTGATGAGTGGAAATTTGTAGGCTGGGCCGCCAAGGTTTACTTCCCCTTCATCCCCATCTTCTCCAGCGTCAGGGTCTCGTCCGCTCGCCCCCAACCACCATCGGTCACTTCTTCGACCAGCACCATGGTATAGGGCCGCACGCCTTCGCCAAAATATTCGACAAACATGGCTGTGGTGCGGTGGATGATTTCTTCTTTGCGGCTGGCATCGATGATGCCTTCAGGGAATTTGAAATTTGCAAATGGCATGATTATTTCCTTTAAAATAAATTAGGCGAAACCGCCGTTGACACGTAATACTTGTGAATTGACCCACACACCATCAGGGCCAGCCAGGAAGGCAACCGCTGATGCAATTTCTGCTGGCGTGCCTATGCGTTCCATGGGATTCATCCTGGCGATGTTGCTGACCTGCTCTTCCGTTTTGCCGTGAAAGAACATCTCAGTGCCTACCGGCCCTGGGGCAATGGCATTGACGGTGATATCGCGTCCACGCAATTCATTGGCCAGCACATGCACCAAACCTTGTACTCCTGCCTTGCTGGCGATATAGGGGCCATAGGCAGGAAAGGATTTGGCGATCACGCTGGTCGATAGTGCGATGATGCGCCCGCCCTTTTCTACATGCTGCGCCGCCTGTGCCAGTACCAGGAACGTGCCGCGCAGATTGATGGCGATGAGCTTGTCAAAGGCATCAACATTGCTGGTGTTGATGGTGGTCATCGTCATGCTGCCAGCACTGTTGACGACCACATCTATGCGGCCAAAGACTTCTTTGGCGGTGGCAAACAATTGCGCCACATCTTCAGGCTTGCTGACATCGCCCTGCACGGCGATAGCCTTGCCCCCTGCCGCCTGTATGGCGCTGACAGTTTCCTGCGCCTTGCTCACATTACCTGCGTAATTGACGACGACGGCAAAACCATCTGCCGCCAGGCGCAGGGAGATGGCCTGTCCTATGCCGCGTGAACCACCGGTGACGATGGCGGTTTTTGTTATTTCATTGTTCATGTTTTTTCCTTAATCCAGATTGCACAGACTGATGCGTCTGTCTGGATCACACTTTAAGCATTCAACCCAGCAAGATAAATACTGATAAACTCATAACATAATTCAACATAGCTCAACAATCATGGACAAACTGGACACCCTGCAACTGTTTACCCGCATCGTTGAAACCGGCAGCTTCAGCCGGGCGGCGGATATGCTGGACATCCCCAGAGCCAGTGCCACCCATGCCATCAAGCAGCTGGAAATACGTCTGGGCACCCGTCTGCTCGAGCGCACCACACGCCAGGTGCGCACTACACTCGACGGTCAAGCCTTTTATGAGCGTTGTGTGCATATCATCAGTGAACTTGATGATGCCGAGGCATCAATGCGCCATGTGGCCGCCAATCCTCGTGGAGTCTTGCGGGTCGATATGCATGGCACCCATGCGACGCAAGTGGTGCTGCCACGGATACATGAGTTTCGCGACCGTTATCCCGGAATAGACCTGGTGGTCAGCAGTGGTGACCGCCTGGTTGATCTGGTGCGCGAAGGTGTCGATTGCGTCGTACGCGGCGGCAATCCGCGTGATTCAACCTTAGTAGCACGCCGCCTGGCACTGATGCCGCAAGTACTATGTGCAAGCCCTGCCTATCTGGCCAGATTTGGCACACCACATCACCCAGATGATTTGATGCTGCACCAGGCAGTCAGGTTCTTTTCCAGCACGACCGCGATAGACTATCCTATCGTGCTCAATATCGACGGCCAGGTGAAGGAATTTGATGTCGGCGGCTGGATGACAGTCAATGATGCCGAGAACTACGTGACCTGTGCCCTCTCGGGCTGCGGCCTGATACAACTACCGCGCTTCCATATCGCCGACGCCTTGCACGATGGCCACCTTGTAGAAGTGCTGGCAGACTGGCAAAGCCCGCCCTTGCCTGTCACGGCGCTGTACCCCTACCGCCGCCAGCTATCGCCACGCGTGCGGGTGTTTGTGGATTGGCTGGTGGGTTTGTATGAGCAGAAGTTTGGGGTCTTGCCTGTGGCAATGAAAGGAGAAACAAATTGATGAAAATTCGTTTACCAGTCTTGTGGGGCAGGCCTGCGGATGTTGATTACGGGGCAGCGCAATTAAAACTGTCAGATATCCTGCCAAAGACAGGGCAGACCACTAATGTCTATTTTTCTGAAGATGATAGTCCGGTTTATAAAGAAAGCCCGCATGTGTTGTGGACGCCGCCCTTGACCGAAATAAATTGTTGGTCCGATCACCCCAGTGACATTTTGCATAGCTACATCGTGACGGGGCAGGTGAAATTTATACGTCAGATTCCACAAGATAATGAAGATGCCACACCGCTGGAAAGAATGATAGAAAAAAAACTGGAATATGAGTTGCTCATTACGGATGTACAGCCTTTGCTCAAGTTATGCGATATGGTGAAAACAATGTCGGCAGAGTTGTGGCAAGAACATTATGGCAGCAAGACCTTGTCTGGCCTGTTGCAAGCCAGAAATGATAATGGAACTCTTTTTGGCTATGCTGATGACTCAGATTGGGATGCTGTGCGCTGGATTGGAATGGCGAATATTGGTGATTATATTTACCTGAATTTCAGTTGCCACGAAGCGCATTATGACCTACTGCTTCAACAGGAGGGCAAGCAATTATTTGTTCATTATTTCAGTGCTGATATCTGCGGTTTAATCGAACGATATATTGCATACAAAAAGCTCCCATCAAGCGAAAATACAGGTCTCAAATCATTGATGGCAAGAGCTGTCGCACTGAAGGATAGCTTTGGTGATTACCTGCTTATAGATGTCTAGCCACCTAGGTTGGAGCGGACAGCACTAAGCTACGCGTTGTAGGTTGGGCTACGCTTCACCAGCCTAGCGAGGCCCGGCCCAACACTGGGCTTTCAAATGACGTATACGATGGCTGAGGCCGAGTGTTGGGCTGATAACCCGCAGCCCAACCTACGCCACTACGCCCGACAATTTTTCATCCGGAACCCGTCATCAAATCACAACTCCACCATCACCTCAAAACCACCATAAATCATGCGTTTGCCGTCGCAGGGCATGGGATTGGCTTCCTGGCTCAGGCGCGGGTCTTGCATGGCTTTTTCCCATCCGGTATTGCGCGCTTCTTTTGATGGCCAGGTCATCCAGGAAAAGACCACGGTTTCATCTTCCTTGCATTGCACGGCCAGGGGGAAAGAAGTCAGCTTGCCGGGTGGCACATCATCACCCCAGCATTCGACGATACTGAGTGCGCCATATTCCTTGAACACCGGCGAGGTTTTTTCCGAATACAGGCGATAGGCTTCCCGGTTGGCATTGGGCACCGCGAGTACAAATCCGTCAACGTAGCTCATGCTGAAACTCCTGGTCTGGCAAAGATAAATGAAGGATGAAGCTGATGGATTTTTGAACTATCCAAAGCATCAAAAAAAGCAACCGTATTTGTCGCTGTGCTTGAATTCTAGTGCAAAGATTTGGCCTGATGTTAAGTATTTTTTGTCACCATGCTGTGCGCATACCCTGTTTGATTTTCCTTGAACATGCCTCAATTTCATCCACGATTAGTTCTGGATATAAATCGATTTAATCCAGGATTGATTTTGAATGTACATCAATTTAATCCAGTTCTAGCCCGGCTGATTCCTGATTCCTGATTCCCTTAACCTGATTCCTGATTCCTGATTCCCTCCCCCTCCACCCATCGCAATCCATGCGATGACGTGCGAGATAAAAAAATTTGGCGATTTTCAAAATTTGCGTCAAGATGATGGCTGCGAATTTTGTCGTCCGTACCTAACCCACCGCGGGCGAATCAGCACTACACAGCCCACCCCGATTTGAAAGTAACCCCATGCGTCTCGCCTACTCCACCTGGCCCGAAATCACGGCTTTTCTGGCCGACTCCAAAACCGTTATCATCCCCATAGGTTCAAATGAGCAACACGGCCCCATGGGCTTGCTGGGTACGGACTGGATGTGTCCGGAAATCATCGGCACTGCTGCCGAAAAAATCGCCCAGCAAAACGGCCAGGCCATGATGCTGGCACCCACCTTCAACATCGGCATGGCGCAGCATCACCTGGGCTTTGCCGGGACGATTTCGCTGCGCCCTTCAACCTTCATGGCGGCGATTGAAGACTGGGTCTTGTCGCTGGCGCGCCATGGCTTTGACCACATTTATTTTTTGAACGGCCACGGTGGCAATATCGCCACCATCGAGGCGGCTTTCTCGCAAATTTATTCGCATTATTCGTACAACAACAAGACCTGCCCGCTGACGCTGAGGCTGAAAAACTGGTGGGACTTGCCTGGCGTTGCGCCGCTATGCCATGAGATGTTCCCGGTTGGCCATGGCTCGCATGCGACTCCCTCAGAAATCGCGGTCACCTACGCTGCTTACCCAGACCAGGTGCGCCAGGTAGAGCTGACACCAAAAATCCCGCCGACTGGCCCCATCCTTGATGCACTCGATTACCGCGCCCGTTTCCCGGATGGCCGCATCGGTGCCGACTCCAGCCTGGCGACGATAGAGCTGGGGCAGCAGATCATCGATACTGCGGTAGCTGGGTTGTTGAGTGATATCAAGCTGTTTAGTGCTGAACAAAAGCCTGCATGATTGCCACTCATAGCCATTTATGACCGCCGATAGGCGTCACATTGATTCACAAAGCTGCTGAAAAAATCATCAACATTTCCACATGGAAATCTGGTATTGTTTTCTTGTAGCCCGATGCTGAAAGAAAAAGTGTGGTCTTTGTATTGCCAAACCAGCCTGCAAAGCCTACTCTGGATTCGCCGTTGTTCGTTACGGTCAGGCATTTGGCCACGCCATAAAAACACATACCGGAGACATCATGAGACAATTTTTCAAAAGCATCCTCGTCGCTTTATCCCTGTCATTGCTTGCCCAGAGTAGCGCATTTGCCGCCGAACATGCGACGGCACAAGAAGCAATCGACATGATCAAAAAGGTCGTTACCTACTACAAAGCGAATGGCCCTGAAAAAACCTATGCCGCGGTGAATGACCCCAAGGGGCAGTTCATTTACAAGGATTTGTATGTGTTTGCCGGTACGGTCAAACCTGGCGGTGTCACTCTGGCGCATGGCGGCAACCCAAAATTGCTAGGCAAACCCCTGGGGAATTGCGTGATGGTGATGGTGTTTTCTTCGTCAAAAAAATCAATGAAGTGGCAGCCAGCAAAGAGGGCAAAGGCTGGGTCGATTACAAATGGCCAAACCCTGTAACCAAGGCGCTGGAGCAAAAAAGTACTTATGTGGAACGGGTAGATGAGATTTATTTTGCTTGCGGCATCTATAAATAAATCTGACCCAAACTTACTCAAACCAGGCTGTATTTCTTGCCAAATCTCTATGCTGACTGGCCGTGATCGTTTGAACACGGCCAGCAGCAATCAAGCTCCCCTCTTTCGTCTGATGGTAAAATGATAGCTGGCAGCCTCGCTACGCTATTTTTTAGGCTGTTTTAGACTATTTTCATCCCCCTGTTGCATTCTGATCTGCACACATTAGCTGGATACTTCCAGATGTACAGGATGCATTTGCCCTCTATTTTTACCATTTATTTTTATGCCATATATCGGAGCAGGTTTTCATTTTCTCATCGCCCTGTTTTTTGCGGTGCACGCCATGCGCAACAAACGCGAGATGTACTGGCTGATGATTTTATTCATGTTCCCCTTGCTGGGTAGCGCGGTGTATTTCTTTGCAGTATTCTTGCCAGAATCGCGCCTGGAGCGCGGCATGCGCAAGACCGTGATCGCCGCCGCCAAAAGCCTCAATCCAGGCCGCGAACTGCGCGAAGCACAGCAGGCCTTTGATCTGGTACCAACAGCACAAAACCAGATGCGCCTGGCAAATGCCTATCTGGATGCAGGTGATACTGCCAAGGCAGTGCAACAATATGATATCTGCCTGCAAGGGCCTTTTGCCAGTGACGCCGTCATCCGCATGAATGCTGCCGAAGCAAAGATCTTGCATGGTCAGGCAGAAGAAGCCATCAGCCTGCTACTGGCAGTACGCAAAGACCAGCCCAATCACAGGCCAGAACAGCAAGCCCTGTTGCTTGGCAGAGCCTATGTAGAAGCCAGCCGCCAGCAAGAAGCAGGCACCACCTTTGCCGATGCGGTAGCCCGTTTTGGCAGCATGGAGACGCGCGTTGAATATGCCCTCTGGGCATTGCAGGCAGGTGAGCAAGGTATCGCCGATGCGCAATACGCAGAAATCCAGCAAAACATGAGGCACTGGAATAGCGATACCAAAGCCATGAACCGTGATCTGGTCAAGCGCCTCAACAGCGCTTTTGCTGGCCGCAAGTGATGGGTCTATGTTGGGTGCGCCGTGCGCACCATCGTTGAAAAATACGATTGCTGTTGATCAAAAAAATGGTGCGCATGGCACACCCTACTGGATGTTATTAAGTTGCGCTCACACTCAATGAAAAGCAATCGATACGTTAGCGAAAAATTTTCGCGATATGTGTAATTTCGTAGGGTGCGCCGTGCGCACCACTCTTAAAAATACGATTGCTGTTATTCAAAGACGGTGCGCACGGAGCCCCTACCAGGCTACTCAACTCAACAAAACCACACTCAAAGCCAGCATCACCATGACCCACACCAGGCTGCTGCGGCCGGTGATCAGGCTCAGGGAAACCAATGCGATGCCAAATGTCAGCGGATATAGGCTGTGCAGGCTGGCAGAGAATATGGCGCACAAGAAAACCTGAAAGACCCGGCCCAGCGTGCCATAGAGGCGCTTGCTGAGTTTGTTTTTTTCTGTCGCGGTATATTGGTTTGCTGCGCTGGCTGCCTGGCTGCCATTATTGCCTGCACTATCAAATTGCCCGGCTTTGGGCGCTGCCGCAGCTTTCTTTTCTTCCTTCGCAGCTTGTTTTACAGCCTTCTTCTCTTCCGCCACTTGCTGTGCAGTTTGCTCCAGCACGGGTGCAGCGGCTTCCTGTACTTGCCACCAGTCGTGGCCGTTCGCTCTTTGCGGTGTCTTGCCGCTGGCGACTTGTTGCCGTAATGTTGGCCTTGCCGAACGTACTGCTGACTGCGGGGTTGCTGACTGCTCTGCATATTGCGCACGTAATGCCTTGATGCGTTGCAGCCATGGTTTGCCTTTTGCCGGGTTGACCATGCAGACATAGCGGGCATAGCCTTCCAATGCCCCCAACACATCGGTATTGCCATTCCAATGGTAACCAGCCGGACCATTTTTTTCTACCTGGTGCAGGGTCGCGCGGAAGCGGTGCAGGGTCTTGGCATCTATCGTCGGGCTATGGTTGACGACGATGCCAGTGACCTCCTGCTTTTGGCTATGGCGCATGATGTGCTGCTTGTCGGGATGCAGGGTAAAACCTTCATCTGCGATGATCTGTTTGACGCGCCACAGGAGTTTGCCGACAGGTGGACGTTCTTTTTGCTTGCTCGAAAACGTCAGGTCGTCGGCATAACGGGTATATACAAAACCCAGCTTGGTCGCTGCGGCGTGCAAGCGTTTGTCAAGCGTGTGGCATAAGATATTCGTGATCATGGGGCTGGATGGCGCGCCCTGTGGCAGGCTGCGCTTTTTGCCAGCGACAAAATATTTTTGCTTGTCTACCCGCATTTCTTCTGTTGCCTGCTCGGTACACAGCAAACCCAGCAGGGTAGCAATCTGGTCGCCATACCCCAGGGATTTGAACACACCTTTGACGCGTGGATATTCTATGCTGGGGAAGAAGTCTTTCAAATCAAGGTTGATGACTACGGCCTGCCCCACGTGCGGCAAGGCATTGCTGAGTATGGAATGTTGCGGCAAAAAACCATGGGCAGCAGGATGGCAAGGTACTTTGGCGAGGATGTGATCGAGCACCCAATACTGGCAACGCTTGAGGCGCGGCATGGGGGCAGAAATAAAACGCTGGCCACCAGTCTTTTTGGGAATAGCGAAACGCTGGTAGTGACTGACCTGACTGACTTTGCGCTGGAAACTCATGAAACGTAATTCGGCCAACGGTATGCCTATCGCCGTTGCCAGGTCCATGGATTTTTGCAACGCTGGCAATTGATAACGCGCCAGCTTGTCGGTATTGGTGCTGGTGTAGTTCAGGCCTGTAGAGACGCCCTCGCCCAGATAGCCTATGTCGTTCTGGCGCTTTTCTTGCCAGGCCAGTGCCCTGGCGTGGCGCAATTGCGCATGTTTTTGTTTGGTCAGTTCGCGTTTTTCTTTTGCTGCAGCCATGCGCTGCTTGCGCATATCGCGCAGGGCTGCCTTGGGGTCTTGGACACGGCGTAACTGGGCCGTCAAGTCATTTAATTCTTTACTGAGTGCAGCTTCGCGTGTGATGAGTTCGTCAGTCACCGATGGCTTGCCACTATCGGCAGGCCAGAAGCCGAGACGGCGCATCTCTTGCAGGACCACGGCATCTTTGGTGGTCGTGCGCAGGTGGGCATACAATTCATCGCGTGTCATCTGTGACAGGGGTTTGTCAGATACGTTTTGTGCAGATGCTTGCTGTTGTTGTGTCATGACGCTGGTCTCTGTTTTCTTTTGACGCACTGATATCAACAAATATCAAAAAGTGACAAAAGAATTCACGTTTTCCAAATAAATCAAAAACGGTGAGCCAGACAAAAGAAGAGAAAGCGGCAGGAAGCTCATCGAAGAGCCTTCAGACTGAGAGGCTCCACTCGACGCCGGAAGGACATACCGGCGTGATGGGGTTCACGGAATCCACATCGTCATCACGCCGGTATGTCCTTCCGGCACAGTGAAGAGAAACTCAGTGATGCATAGCTAAGCAAAAAACATGGATGGCGATACACCATCCGGATTGCAAGAGCCTTCCTGCCTGCACTTATTCTAATGTCCTGCTCACCTCCTGTAAATAACTACGATGTAAAAACTTGTAATGCTCACTTCGAATTCGCGACCTGCCTGATCGCCAGCATGTGTTCACAAGGTCCACGGAACATGCGGTTGCGCACGTAGTAATCGCAACTGCAATTGCCTTCGACCAGTCTGTCATCGTTGTCCAGCCTGATCATGGTCTTGCTGAGTTTTTTAGTATTGGTAATGCTGGCGCTGACGCTGGCTTTCCATTCAATACCACCACCAGCCAGGTTTGCCGACTGCAAATCAAGCAAGAGGTTTTTATGCACGAGTTGTGCGGCCAGCGCTTCACGTTCACTGGCAAAGCGCAGGCTGGCGACGTTGATGGGTTCGCGCACCAGGTCGCGCCAGCGGGCTACCTGATCCACCGCGTCATACACGACGCGGCCTGCCTGCATGAGACCGGTCAGGGCAGATGCCACCAGCTTGCTGTCGAGCTGCAATTGCTGCGCCAGGCTGGCGGTGCTGGCTGACCATTGCGAAGACAAGGCATTCGCCACAGCTTGCGCTGTGGTGTCATCGACATCCAGGCGCGGTGCCAGCAAATCAAATTGCCCGGCACGTGACCAGTCATTGGCTGTCCAGCCTGATAATCCGAGTGTGTAATCCATATCAGGCAGATGGGCGATCCAGAAGCTGGGCAAACCTGTGCCCATGAGCATGACAGTAAACTTGTCGGCAACAGCAATCAACCTCTCCAGCGTCAGCAAGCGGCGGCGGCCCCAGATCCTGACTTCTGCTGCCTCTTTGCCAGTGAAGACCGAACGCTGGCACACGAGCTTGATGCCCCAGGGTTCAAACAGCATGGTGATAGGCTGGCCTGGCTCAAGGATGAAACGTATCGAGCGTGGTCCTACCCGCTCAGTCTTGCGGCGCAGGATGTGGCAGATGCTATGCACATCCATGGGGTGCAAATCGAGCTTGTGGGCAGGCATGGACATGGCGGTGCTGACTTGCAAAAAGCCGCGCATCCAGCTGTCTGGCAAGTCTATCTTGGCTTCATGGTATTGCTCGTCATGACCGGTTTGCACCTGGAAGCCATCGGCCTGGATTTCAAAACGGGTTTCTTTATAGGCACGTATCTTTTGGAACTCTTCATACAGCGCAGATGAATAATCAATATTCGTAGTGCCGCAGGCAAATTCACCCAGATGTTTGAATACACTGTGGCGGCAACTCAGGCTGGCATACGTCGATTCATCACGGCTGAAGCATTCAAAGAACACCTTGTCGGGATGCACGGTGATAACAGGGTCCAGCACTATCCACATGTCGCGGTTTTCTTTGTACAGGTAATCAAAGTATTCGCGCTGCGCCTTGTAGAAAGGCTGCATGAGGCTATATTTTTGATTCTGCACCTTGGCGAGTTCTGCACGGAGCGGCGTGATTTTTTCGCGCAGCTCTTTTTCTTGCGCCATGAAATCTGCCAGCAGGCTGGCCTCATTTTCTGCCAGCCAGGCGAAGTAAGCGGTCCTGTCCTTGGGCTGGGTGCGCAGGTCGGATACCACCACATCATGCATGGCACTGATCGCTTCACGGTAAGCCAGCGCTAGCGTGGGTTGCAGGGTGGCGGCAAAATATGTGGGCGTGCGCAAAGTATCGGGCGCGAACTGCATGCTGGTGGCAGTGGCGCTGTCATTCACCTGGCTATTGCCAAAATAGCGGTATTCAAACTTCATACAGACTCCGCAGAAATAGTGGCTATATCTTGATGCAGGCGTGGAGCAACGAGCTGCATGGGCCAGTCGGCTGATTCAGCCAGTGCCGGATACGCGGCCTGCAATTGCGTCAGGCCCAGAATGTATTGCGCCTTGTCCTGTATCGCTACGGTCAATACCTGACGCGTGAAAATCTGTGCGACAAATTGCGCATGCGCTTCAGACAGCAAACCCTGATCCTGCAGGAAACGGATCACACGGTTCTTGACCGTGCGCGCCTTGTTCACATGTGACAGCACACTGAGAAAATAAGGGCGCAGTTGCTGAAGATGATGAAGTGCTGCCTGCATATCATCATATGCCTGCACACTTTGCTCCAGCCACTGGCTGACAAATAATTGCATGTTGGCCGATGGATGCTGTGCCAGGCTCAATACATATTCGGCGGCGTCTTCCATCCTGAAATGGCGCGTGATCAATTGCCTGCCCAGCCTTTGTATGGCAGCTTGCTGATGGTCGCACAAGGCCAGCAACTGACTCAATGACCATTCGTCAGCACTGATATTACGGGAAAAATAATCTGCCGCAAAAGAGCGGGTTTCTGGCCAGCGGGTATCGAGTATGCGCAGTGCATCGCTGAGCTTGGCGCGTATTTCAGGCACATGCTGGTTGAAGTAATGCTGGGCACGCAGCCGCACTTGCAAGACGGCGTGCTTGCCCAGCAAGGCCCATTGCAGGACGCTGAGGCTGGCAGCCAATGTGCCGCTCGCCTGTATCAACAGCATGGCACCCAATTCTTGCGCCCCCTTGCTGCGTGCCTGCAACAAACGCCATTGCATATCCACAGGCTGGGCCAGTGTTGCCGCCAGCAAAGGGCCGCTGCACCAGTTAATGATGTCGGCATGCACACTTTCTTCACCATCTGCATTATCACTGCGGAAGATGACGTCAATAAAGTGTGCCAGCAGCTTTTCAGCAAAAACGACATCAGTAGCGAGCTGGGTAATCACAGGCGTCATGGCAGCCCGCACACGTGCATCCAGTGCTGTTGCGAGGGTAGCGACAAGGTCAGGCTGCTGGCGCAATACGTCGGCGGGCAAGGCCGCAAACAAACGGCTGCCCAGGCTTTGCCTGCCGGGATCAGCGTCCTGCAATAAATCACGTAGTGTCAGCGGCGAAACATGGGCGATGCCAGCCGGGTGGGCCAGCAAGATATCGGTCGCCAGCGCCTGTTGCAAGAAGTTCGTTGACTGCAGCAGATCACACCAGACAGCAATATCCTGGTCTGGCAATTGCGCGACTTGTTGTGCCAGCACATGCTGGATCAGCCATTGCAAGTCATCCCGCAAAGTGTCGATCTTGTTTGCCGCCATGGTAGTCTGCCTTGCCCAGATGGACAGGCGGCTCAAGATTAGCTGCCGTGTCGCAGCAGTTGTAGCATGCACCAGCAAACGGCAAGTTTCGCGCACGCTTTGCGACGGGCTGGTGATCATCGCCACGATCAGGCCGGCGTCTTGCGCATACAGCTCTGGCGTCTTGCGGATAAAACTCAGTGCAAATTCAGCAGCAGGCTGATAATCCGTTGCCAGCAAAATCATCAGCCAGTTAAGGTCTGGCGTTTGCTGTGCAAAGCGTTGCTTGACGATGGTAAAAGCAAATTCTTTGGTCGGCAGATAGGCGCTTTGCAGCAAGCCCTGCAACTGCTCCACACTCAATTGCTGGCAGTAAGCCTGGTTATCGACCAGGGCACGGGCGGCAAATACATGCACGCCGTGGCACTGGCTATGCTGCATCAGATAGAGCAATTTTTCTGGTGCGGCATCCCATAGTTTGGGGAAAGCTTCCTGCCGTTTCGTGCGCGGCGGATAATCGAGATTATCTGTCGTTGCGGGTATCCACCATTTGAGTGCGGTGCGGCTAGTCCTGACTTCACTGTCATGCTGGTGCACGAGCTGGTTGAATACCATCCAGCTGGCATAGGGTGAAAGAAAGCGCAGTTCTGTCGTGTAAGAACGGCTTTGGTAATTCCAGTTAACCAGTCTTTGTATATGTGCCTTGTCAGCATGGGCATCATCGCAGGCCAGCAATACTCCTGTTGCCATGCTGGTGAAATCAGCACTTTCCAGCTCGCCAAGGCGGCGCAATGTGCGCCAGGTACGGCGGCGCAGGTAATCACGGGTCAGGCTGGAATAGGCAACACGGGTTTGAGGCTTTTTGACTTCATCGGCATAGCTGACGTAGCGTCTTTCCAGATATACATAGCTGGTATTGGAACTGAGCAAAAACAAAGGCCAGGCTTTTTCAAAGCGCTGGTGCAGGATGCCGAACAGTTCGGCATCGGCGCGGAATTCTGCCGTTTTGTACAAATGGCGGAAGGCGCGGAACACCAGCAGATTCACCGGCAGGTTGCGCAACTGCTGCAACAGCAAAGGCCGCGCCAGTGAAGAAATGCCTGCCTGGTCTATCATGTCCATTTGCTCCAGCCAGTCATCATGACGCCAAGCACCCCATGACTTGGCAGACAGCAAGGCCAGCAGGACTTCATCCATGCCTTTTTGCAAGTCCCCTGCCTGCTGCGCCTTTTGCCAGGCCGCAAGCAGCTCTATTGGCCATTGCGTGATCATATCCTGGGCAAATTGCTGCGCTTCTTCTGGCGTCGCCAATGCCATCCAGGCTTGCCGCGCCATGTGTTTGACATGTGCGTCTTTGGAACGCTGGCTCAGCTCACGCATGGCCTGTTTGGCGCCAGCATCACCGCAACGCCCTATGGCATAGGCGATGCAGTAATCGAGCATGGCATCGGCGCTGCCCAATAGTTCTACCAGGCGTGGCACGGCGGCAGGCAAACGGCGTTCGCCTATGCGCCAGACTGTGCGGGTACGCTCTGCCCTTGACAGGCCAGACCATGCACGTGGCGGCAGGCGGTCAAGCAGGATCTTTTCCTGGCCCGATACCGAGGCTGGCTTGCTGATTTTTTGCACCAGGGTTTGCGACGAGTGGCCCCATTGCATGGCATCAGCCTTGACCTGGTCCTGTGCTGCTGGAATAGCTGGAATAGCTGAAATAGCTGGAGGTGTAGATGTATCTACGAAACCCTGTTCGCGCTTGCTGGCCAAGACCTGGGCATACAAGACTTCTGCCTGACTCAATGTGACAGGGAAAGGCGTTCTGGTGCTTTCCTGCCATTCGGCGTCTGGATGGCCTTCACGCACATTGACCAAATATAAGGGCGCAGCCCCTTCGTTCTGCGGTGCCAGTGACAACTCGATTTCGCAATGCCGCTC
This sequence comes from Undibacterium sp. YM2, assembly GCF_009937975.1. NCBI lineage: Bacteria > Pseudomonadati > Pseudomonadota > Betaproteobacteria > Burkholderiales > Oxalobacteraceae > Undibacterium > Undibacterium sp. YM2. Next base: position 576,910 of record NZ_AP018441.1, on the reverse strand, counting down.
TGTGGGCTGCATGCGTACCAGCTTCACCAATTTAATCACGCCTTGCATAAGCATGCTCCGGAAAGTGTCGCAAGCCGGAACAGTAATGTCAGTATTCCGGCATCATAAAGCGAAGCATTATGACATCGATTATTTTGTCAGCAATACATACTTACGTTTAGCTACAAAGATGATTTTCTCGCTATTACACTGTGAAATATGCATACAAAATGCACATGTTAGAATGCCTCCATCAATATCACAATAACATTTCCCTGGGGAACTTATGCACTATCGTCTGATCAGCCGTAATGAACAAAATGAAGTCGTCAAATCTACAGAAGCGGGCGATGATTTCATGGCCGCCGTCAGCCAGGGCGCGCATCTGCGTCATGAACTCAATGCTGCATATCAAGTCGATCTGATCTCGGTCACCCATGATGGTGAAGAGCACAAGTTGGCACAACTTGGCGGCTTCGCCTGAGGCCGCAGACATCCATGGCCAACCAGGATACCGTATTGATTTTGCAGGGCGGCGGCGCCCTGGGTGCCTATCAGGCGGGTGTTTATCAGCAATTGCATGAGGCAGAAACACCGCTGGACTGGATCATAGGCACCTCCATCGGTGCCATCAATAGCGCACTGATAGCCGGTAACCCGCCTGAAAAGCGTATCGCGCAGCTACGTGCCTTCTGGGATAGTCTGGCACCAGATGCAGTCAGCCGTGGCAGTTTCTGGCCGACCTTCTCACCATGGATGAATCTCACCAATAACTTCAATACACTCAATGCCATTACGCAGGGTGTCAATGGGTTTTTCAAACCGCGCTTTGGTGCAACATGGGATATCAATGCCAGGGTACCTATAGAAGAAGCCGGTTTTTACGACACATCCCCCCTCAAGGCCACGCTGGAAAAATATGTGGATTTTGATTACCTCAACGATGGCCCGATACGCGTCAGCATTTGCGCAGTGGATATCGACAGCGGCCAGGGCGTAGTGTTTGACAGCAAGCGTGGTCGTTTGGGGCCTGAACACATCATGGCCAGCGGCGCCCTGCCACCCGGTTTTGCGCCAGTCAAGATAGGTGATCGCGCCTATTGGGACGGTGGTGTGTATTCCAACACACCGCTTGATGTCTTTCTGGATGAAGAAAGAAAAGCAGATGCGCTGTGCTTCATGATTGATCTGTGGGACCCGTCAGAGACCCGTCCAGAATCGATCTCTGCGGCCATGACGCGCTATAAAAGCATACAGTACGCCAGCCGTTCGGCAGAGCAGTTGCTGATCTACCAGCGCATACAAGACCTGCAGCGCGCCATACGCACACTGACTGAACATCTGCCAGCATCAGAACGTAAAAAAGAAGAGTTGAAGCCGCTGATGGAAATGGGCTGCGACCATACCATCAACGTCGTCCACCTGATCATGAAGGCACTGCCGGACGACAATTATTTCAAGGATGTCGATTTCAGCATGGCGACCATGGAAGCCCGCTGGGCCGCCGGTATCCACGACTGCAAACGCGCCTTGCGCCACAAGTCGTGGCAAAAACCTTTACCACCCCATGCGGGGCTGGTGATTCATGAGTTGCCGCAGGAAGAGTAAGCAAGCTGTTTTAAATGATTTACCCTGGCATATTGCCCACAACAGTTTCTTAATTTGTCGCCAACCAAACAAAGGAGTCAAGCATGTCTGCAAGCAATCGCACTACCTGGGATTTTCTGGCGGATACCTACTGGTATGTCACTTACCCTGACCTGCCTGCATTGCAGTTTTCAGCCAGCGACAATGTCTTGAGCTGGACGGGTGACCAGACTGTCTGGCATATCTCTGGCTATAAGAATGGTTATTTTTGGGGCGTATCGTCTGCCCTGATGTTTGATCCAGAATCCAGCGGCAGGACGCAATCACCGCAACAGCGCAGCATGGTGGGTACAGTGACAGCGAATGGCCAGGTGCAAATCAGCTTTATTGGCAGCAAGCGCTTTCAGGATACCGTGACCGGTTTTGGTCACATGAGCAAACTCGAAGAGCAATGGGTATTCCAGATGCAGATGGCAACCTCGTCTGATAACACGACCCTGCACTGGGCAAACATGATGCAAACCAGCAAGGGCGAGCCAAGCTGGCACAAATTGCCAGGCGTGAATTGCTCAGTAGCAGACATGCTTGAAGGAGCCAGTTACCCGCAGTTTGATAAAAGCTGACACTGCCGCCGGTTATGGCGGCATTCATGATCAAGTGCCACTGAACCTTTCTGATCCCCTGAAATCAAAGCAGGCTCATACTTTTTCCAGGGGGCCACACCATGAAGCTGTTTCCAGCCTGTTTCAGTTTGCTTGCCTGCTCTGCCATCTTCGCTGCAATCGCCAGCCTGCCCGCCACCGCAGCAGAACCACTGGACAAGGTCTTGAACATTCCCCTTAACTGGGATGAACGTGCTTCATTTTTCACGGTTGAATTACAGGTCGCCGACAAGAAGATCAAGATGATGGTCGATACCGGTTCCAGCAACCAGGTCATCACCGAAAGCACCGCCAGCCTGCTGGGCCTGGACCCTGCCAGGCTACCCGTGGTCGCCACAGGTAAAGACCATGCGGGTAACCCTGTTCCCATCAAGATGCAGCCTGTCTTGCAGGCGACCCTGGCTGGTCAGAATATAGACTTGAAAACGGTGGTCATCATCCCCGACAATCCTGATCTCGCCAAGTTAGGCGTGGCAGGCATGATTTCTCCCCAACTGGTTTTCGACAATCCCATCAAACTGGATTTCAGCCAGAAACGCTGGACAGTCAAACCCGCCAATTGCCCCTTCACTCTGGATAAGACCAGCACGGCCTATTGGTTCAAGAAAAACAAACTGTTTACCCAGATCGCGGCAGAGGGCAAAGACGCCGTCTGGGGCATGATAGACACGGGCGCAGGCAGCAGCAAGTTTGAAGCAGCCTACCTGGGTCGTCCCTTAACGGAAGACGATTGTGCAGTACGCGGTGTTGCGGGCTGCGGCAAGGGACAGAAAGACAATACCCCCACCAGGCTGGATTTTGGCGGCGCAAAATTCACCCTGCCGGAAGTCGTGCTGTTAAAGACCATCAAGCACGGCGACAAGCCGGATGAAAAAGCCCTGATAGGCATGAGCATATTGCGTTTTTGCAGCATCACGATCAACAAGCGACTCGATGAACAGATAGGGCTGGCTTGCACGACAGGGCAATAAAGCCCCTTTTTTTAAAACAAGCTGGCCCCCTGCCCACATCATGTCAACATCATCGACGCAGCACAAGCTTCAGGACTGCAGCCATTACCAGGAATTGACATGGTGCGCACGGCGCACACTATAAAATTTTACACCGTACGCTTGCGCAAGTGATGCAAGGCCAATGCCAACTGCGTGCCAACAACCGCATTGTTTTTGACCAGCGCGATATTGGTTTCCAGGCTGCGGCCTTCTGTCATTTGTTTGATGCGGTTCAGCAGGAAAGGCGTGATGGCCTTGCCAGTGATGTCCATCTCATCTGCCAGTTGCAGTGCTTTTTGCGTGATGGATTCTATTTCTTCCTTGGGCATGGCAGATTCTACCGGCACCGGATTGGCGATGACGATGCCGCCGTTTAATCCCAGTGTCCATTTGGCGTGGATGAATTCGGCCTGCTGTTCTGCAGTGTCGAGCTGGAAATCTGCCTTGTAGCCGCTGTCGGCGGTAAAGAAAGCCGGGAAGGCTGGCTGGCCTACGCTGACGACTGGCACGCCATGGGTCTCCAGATATTCCAGCGTCAGGCCGATGTCGAGTATGGATTTGGCACCGGCACAAACCACGGCAACCGAGGTGCGGGCCAGCTCTTGCAAATCAGCAGAAATATCGAAACTGGTTTCTGCGCCACGGTGTACGCCGCCTATGCCGCCGGTGACAAACACTTCTATGCCTGCCAGCGCGGCGCAGATCATGGTGGCGGCTACTGTCGTTGCACCGAGTTTGTTATTGGTCAGTGCATAAGCCAGGTCGCGGCGGCTGACTTTCATGGCGTCGGGAGAATTGCCCAGCAGCTCCAGTTCTTCGTCATTCAAGCCTATATGGATTTTGCCATTCATGATGGCGATGGTGGCTGGCACGGCGCCGCCATCGCGGATGATTTGTTCGAGTTCACGCGCAGTCTGCACATTTTGTGGATAAGGCATGCCATGTGAAATGATGGTGGATTCGAGTGCCACCACAGGCTTGGCCGCCAGGCGGGCAGCACGGACTTCGTCGGATAAGACCAGATAAGATTGCATGATGTTTCCTTTTTTAGAAATACAGGATAAGTCGCGTATTTATTGTTATTTATTAAGCTTCTTCAAAAATAGTCGGGCTGATCGTTACAGCTACCGTCGCATCGCTTTCCAGCGTCAGTTTCGCCAGCTTCAAACCATATTCACAGGCCAGGCGTAGATCGTCTGGCTGGCTACACAAAGACCAGGCTACCCCAGCAGCAAAGGCATCACCCGCACCTGTGGCATCGCGCACGCTGGTTGCTGGCGCAGGCATGTGCTGCATGCCACTGCTGCCAGTAAAAGTTACGCCTGCCACGCCCTTGGTGACGATGATGTCCTGCACGCCACGCTGCTGCAATTGTTTGCAGGCTGCTTCCAGTTCTGCCTGGCTTTGAATGCCATGTCCAACAGCGGCGGCGAGTTCGCCCTGGTTCAATAACAGCAGGCGCAAGCCATGCAAATCCTGCGGCAGCCGTGCCATCTTGGGTTCAGACACAGCAACCGCCATCAGCGGCATCGCCTGTTGATGCGCTTCTTCTAATAACAAGCCTATGCTATCTGTCGGTAAATTCAAGTCGATGATGGTGAAGGCAGCGTGGCCACGCTGGGTCTGGCGGCTATGCAGGTAACCTGGCGTCAGGGCATCGCAGCATTCCATATGGGCCAATGCCAGCACCATGTCGCCCTCATCATTGAGCAAGGCAGTATAGCTGCCGCTATGCATGCCAGCCGCTTGCAGACAGGCTTTGACATCTATGCCTACGGATTGCGCATGGTCAAGCATGCTGCGCCCGGCGGCATCGTCACCTACCGCGCACAACAAACGTGTTGGCATGCCCAGGCGTGCCAGGTTCTCGGCAATATTGCGGGCGACACCGCCAAAAGCTTCATGCTGGCTGACGGGATTGGAAGTACCCATCTGCACTGGCCCCAGGGTACGCAATTTGCGGTCTATATTCGCCCCGCCTATGCATACCACAGGACGCTGATCAGGCAAGACATAGGCCCGGCCCAGCAAACGTTTGTCACGTATCAGCGCGGCGATATGCCCAGCCACTGCAGAGCGTGACAAGCCCAACTGGTCAGCCAGTTCCTGCTGGGAGATAAAAGGCTGGGCAGCGATGAGCTGGTAGAGCTGCTCTTTTTTGGAGGGTGTTGCTGTCATGTTCTTGCCTGACGGTTTTGGACTTCTTCACATTATAGACAATTGTTTTCAACATGAGACAAATGTTTTTCAATTTAAACTTGAATGCCGGCGACGAGCTTGTATTGCGCAGAGCAGGCCGAAAATGACAATAATTAACATAATATCTAATCTTTTTTATAATTTTAAATAAAAAAATGATAACCTTTCAAATGCAGATGAAGGGTGCGAATGAGAACGGGCTTCAGCAGCCCAGCCAATACTGAAAACTATGGTAGTACCCGGATAAATCCGCATCACCAATGACACTACTGACACTACCGACACATCAAAACAAAACCAACGAGAGGGAAACCATGAACACGTCTGACCGCAAGCAGCGCAAGCCTGCCCACGCAGTGAAACTGACTACCTGCATTTCTTTACTGGCTACGGCTTGCCTGTGTCCGCTGGCACAGGCGCAAATCCTGCCGCCCGATGCCAAACCGACCTGCACTACCTCTACACCGGCCAATCCCGGTGGGCCGGCGCCAATTCCATTCGCGCAATGGTTTGAGCCAGCCGGTGTTACCAACGGTGGACTGGTCAAGGCTGCCGACAGCGTGAATTTTGCTGATGCGTCGGCCTGCAGTTTTTATCAATGGTCACACCAGATGTTTTTATGGCTGACTTCACCCACACCCAAAGGGCTCTCTGGTGGCGATCATATCTTCTCTTCTTCAGCTTTCTATGGGGTATCACCAGCCGCCAATGGAGCGCGCAACTTTATACCGCAACTGACCAGGCAGGCGATGAACTTCAGCCCTTTGCTGCGGCAACTGGGGCCGAATAATCTGCCTGTGGCCTTTGACAAGTCAGGCAAATTGTTTGAAGTCTTGCCACCCAAGCTGGCACCAAGTGGCAAGGCAACCACGATAGACAAGGCTGGCAAAACGGTAGAGATAGACCATGTTGAAGTGGGTGCGGCTGGCAAGGTCAACCTGTTGGCCAAGGGTGGCAAGCAGATAGAAACTGATCTGGTAGCCAACCTGCGCGCGCGCCTGCCCAAGAAGCAAACTGCCTTGCTGACCACAGCAAGTACCGACAGCAATATCGTGCAAAGCTTCAAGCGGGAGGCCAAGGGTGGCCTGATTTATCTGGATGCAGCTGGCAATGAAGTCGATATGACCATAGGCCAGGCAGGTGGCAGCAATGTGCTGGTCGCGCAAAACGGCTCGCTGGTGTATTACTCGATTGCCGCGAATGATTTGTTCGCCTACTTCCTGACGCAGAGAAAACCGAATGCGCCAGCAAACCTGATGTTTCCAACCACTGCGCAAGAATTGGCCGACGTGGTTGCCTATGCCAAGAAAGCGGGACTGCGTGACCTGGCAGCCCCAGAAGCGCTGGCTGTTGAAGTCAAGCTGGCATGGATAGAAACCACTGGTTTTGATGAAGCAACCAAAAAGAAATTCATCATCATCGATGCTGAAATACCAGATGTCAGCATCAACCAGCCAGCGTCGCTGAAACAGGGCGCGGTAAAGAACAAAAAAACCAAACTGGCATTGGTCGGTGTGCACGTGGTCGGCAGTGCGAAAGGTAATCCTGAGTTGATCTGGGCGACCTTTGAGCATATGGACAATACCCCAAATGCCGAATACAAATACATCGATGTGAACGGCGCAGAGAAACTGGTGCCGCAAAACACCAAAGGCAAATGGCTGTTCAGCCAGGATGGCGCAACAGGCCCTTTCAACCAGGCCCTGTACAAGGCTTCCGGCAATAGCATCACTTGCACCGACACTACCAAGCCTTGCGTAGTCAAACCGAATGACACCATACGCTGGAAACCGTGGGGCGCTGCTGCCGACCAGAATCCACGCCAGGCTGACCCTACCCATGCTGGCCCTGTCATCACCCCGCCTGAATCCAATACTGACTTGTTGTCGATCAACAATAGCGTCATTTCACAACTGGCACCAGGCGATGTACGCAAAAATTACCTGATGATAGGTTCAACCTGGACCACGGGTGGCCGCGCACCTGATTCAGACAAACCACCAGCCACTGCCATCAACCAGGTCGGTACCAGCAGGCTGGCCAACACCACGATGGAAACCGTGCATCAGGGCTCGAACATCAACTGGGCAGGCGGCACCAATTGCTTTAGATGCCACACGAGTAATACCGTGACTGTCAGTCATATCTGGAATGAGCTGAACCCCTTGCCAAAAACGCAGGTGAAGGCAAAAACCAAGTAAGCTGACCAAGCCAACAATCATTACCAAGCGTCATTACCAAGCGTCATTAGCATTCGTCATTACAAAAAAAACCGCAGACTTTACAGGTCTGCGGTTTTTCTCTTCTTTGAGCTATTTCTTGGATCCATTTCATCCCCGCCAGCCACAGCAATTGCTTTTACGGTGCAGCTAGCCAGGGTTTTGTACTTCACTTTGTATTACCGGTATCGCCAATATAGGTCAAATAAACAGCCCGGTATGTTCGTCAGCGTACGGATGGGTAGCTTTATTGCGCGCATGCTGTGTGTGCATTGCGATATCTGTGCTGGCGCTGCCTGCATGCAGGTGGATGTCAGCATCGCTACTGAAGCTAATGAAGTTCCGATATTTAATCAACCAAGGCTACCCCATGAAAATTTCCATCCTGATTTTGACACTCGCTGGCGTAATGGCGACCAGTGCCTGTGACCGTCAACCTGCGCCAGTTGTTGTGCCGGTTGCTGTTCCAGTGCCAGTGGCCGTACCCGGCCCTGCCGGTGCACCCGGAGCGACTGGCGCTACCGGTGCCACTGGCGCAACAGGCACACCTGCCTCTGTAGGAGCCACTGGCCCTGCGGGCGCCGATGGCATGCAAGGCGCAACAGGTGAAAAAGGTGCGCCAGGCTATGACGGTCAAAAAGGTAAAACGGGAGAACCTGGCAAACCAGGTGACACGATCGTCGTCCTGCCCCAGAAGTAAATCCGCCAGCAAGCATGGAATTACCTCGACAGCTTTAGCGCTGCCTTCATGCTTGCCACTTCATCTTCCTTTTTTGAAAGCTGAATCATGGTTCAACTCGTCAATCTCATTATCTATCTGGTGGTGTTCGGCCTGGTGTGGTGGCTGGTGGGCTTTCTACCCTTGCCTGCCCCAGTAGCGCAGGTAGTGCGCGTGCTGTTCATCGTCTTGTTGATCATCATCGTGCTGTCTGCTTTTGGTATCGTGCCTGGCATACACATGCCGCAGTTGCGCTGGTAGATTGCCATCTTACAGCCAGCTACTTTTACGGGCATGCGATTTCCATTGCATGCCTGCTATTCTCCCTCCCCTGTCCTCCCTCCCCTGTCCTCCCTCTCAATATATAAGCCGTAACATGCGGTAACAATAAATACGCCGCATATTCAAGCAGCTCAGCCTTGCGCTTTAAGGTGCATTGTAAAATAGTTCACTTTTTATTGCCTCAAGCAAACACGTCCAGACTTCACTTTCTGACCTGATACTCGCAGTTTGTTGGCGCGTCCAGATAACCGGATTATTTGATTGCGTACGTTTTTTTGCCTCAGCTTGTCGCTATTTTTACAGGGCTATTATGCAGGGATATGTCACCTCAATTTCACGCAGGGCAAGCAGGTTTTCCCTGTTGACCCTGACTCTGGTCTTATGCAGCCTGAGCTTGCCAGGTTTTGCGCAGCCGCAGACATCACAACAAGGCACGCTGCGTTTGCTGGCCGGTTCTGGCGATGCGCCTTCTGGCATTGCAGACGGGCCTGCATCGGTGGCGAGGTTCAATACCAATTTCTTGAAATTTGATGCCTTCATCGGTACCGCGATGAATGGCGAGGGCAAGCTGTTCGTCACCGACCCAGGCAATCACACCATACGTCAGGTAGCAGCAGATGGCGCAGTCAGTACCCTGGCAGGCAAAGCAGAACAGCCGGGCAGCACAGATGGTGCAATTACCCAGGCGCGCTTCCGTTTGCCCAGCGGCATGGTCTTTGACAAGGCAGGCAATTTATATGTCGCCGATTCAGGCAATCACAGCATACGCAAGATCAGCCCAGATGGCATGGTCAGCACAGTTGCTGGCAAGGCGGGCGCACCCGGCACCGCCGATGGCCCAGCAGCAAAAGCACGTTTCAATACGCCCACCGATGTGAAGATTGATACTGCCGGCAACCTGTATGTGGCCGACTATGAAAACCACAGCATACGCAAAATCACTCCCAACGGCATGGTCAGTACCTGGGCTGGCGTATCAGGCAAGGAAGGTAATGCAGAAGGCACAGGCAGGCAAGCCCGCTTCCTCAGACCCAAGGCACTGGTATTTGACGCAGCAGGTAATCTGATCGTCAACGATGCAGGTGAAATGATCATACGCCGCATCACGCCAGCTGGCATTGTATCGACCTTGTCGGTAGGGCCAGAAAAATTTGATAAAAACAAGAATGATCAGGAAATAGAATATGGTGAGATTGATGGCATGGTTGCCGATGCTGATGGGAGTGTTTACCTTGCGGACCGTAGCAGTGGCAAGATCCGTCGCATTAAGCCGTCTGGCGATGTTGAATCTTTCGGCCTCAAAGAGAAAGGACAGACTTTTGATAAACCCAGTGGGTTGATCTTCAGTCGCAGTGGCGAAATATTCATCTGCCAACAAGATGGCAACATCATTAAAATCAATGACAAAGGTGCCCTCATGCCGCTGTCCGGGCCGACTTATGGTAATGGAACAGTGGATGGCCCAGCACTTGAAGCACGGTTCTGGTTACCGATTGCAATCACCGCAGATGCTTCTGGCAACCTTTACCTGACAGATTACAGTCATACCATACGCAAAATCAGCAATACAGGCATGGTTAGCACCGTTTCTGGCATGGCTGACCAAACGGGTAGTGCCGATGGCACTGGCAATGAAGCCAGATTCAATACTCCGTCAGCCATACAGTTAGACAGTAAGGGAAATCTATTTGTCAGTGACCAAAAAAATCATACTATCCGTAAAATCAATACTGCCGGTGTAGTAACAACATTTGCTGGCAAGGCAGGTGAAGCTGGTGGTGTTGATGGCAGAGGAACATCCGCCCGCTTCAACCTGCCAATGGGACTGGCTATAGATAAACATGACAATCTCTATGTTGCCGACAACGGCAACACCCAGATACGCAAGATAAATCAGGATGGTGTAGTGACCACTCTGATGGGCAAGAAAGAAACCAGCTATAAGCCTCGCGATGGCGATATAAACAGTGGTCGCCTCGTCGATCCCATCGCATTAGCCATTGATGCGGGCGGAAATCTTTATGTCACAGATCGCACATTTATTCGAAAAATCACACCTGGCGGCAAGCTTACTACCATTGCTGGCAATAAAGCCCGAGGTGGATTTGTTGGGCCTCATAGTACTCAGGATATCTACGGAGTATCCTGGGGTATCGCCATGGACCATGCAGGCAATCTGCTGGTGAGCGACTACGACAACGACGTCATACGCAAGATCAGTCCCAAAGGAAAGATGAGCACGATCGCAGGCGTAGATGGCTACCGGCGAATACAGACCGGCAGTTTGCCCGGCCGCCTCTATCGCCCCATGGGTATCACCACGATGGACAGAAATAATTTCGCCATCATCAGTGGTGACAATGTGCTGATGATGACATTGCCTGGGAATCCCTGATTCCCATCCGAAAAAAAATACAGATTAAAAATATGACTGATAACATCAAAGACGGCAAAGTTGAAGCAAGCAGCGGAAATGGCAAAGTCATCCTCGACGCTAAGGGAAAGTCGGCAGAACTCCGCTACGGAGGCATCAACGCCAGCGTAGACAAGGAACAAGTGACCGTACAGGCAGGCCCTGGCACGATCAGCAGAAACCGTGAAACAGGTGTGGCTTCGGCAGAGTTAAAGACGGCGGGTGCCAGTGCAAAGATTGATACTGCGGGAAATCAGGACGCAAGTATAGGCAAAGCCCGCTACCACAAGGATGGAGAGACTGGCGAACGCACTTCTAGCATTTCCGGCAGTCGAGGCATTGTCAATGCCGGTGTAGATGTGACCGTGGATGAGCATGGACAAGCTCGCATCAACAAGGCTGAAATAGGTGCTGGCAAAATTCTGGGCAAAGGCAGCAAGTATGAAACAGGCGCAGAAACCCTGGCAAGTGCAGAACCTACTTTGACACAACGAGGTGTTATTCTCGACTACGAAGTAAAAACCAAAGCGACAGTCGCGGGCCACAATGCCACGGACGTTCTCAACAAAATGGGCGCGCATGTGAGCTTGCCAAAGGAGCTCAACCAGAAAGGAACGCTGGACCTGTCTGATGCCGACAAGCTGGCAGAAAAAACTCACCTGCCTGGTTACAAAGAGATCAAGGCAGGCAACGCGCGTACGGAAAATGCGATCAATGAAGCCAGCGGCGAAGCAAGTCAACATATAAAAACGGCAGATACAGACTCGGCCTTAAGGGTGACGCATTTCTCAACCGGAAAATCGGCGCCAAAAGCGATGGAGCATAAGGGCGCGGAGAATGTAGAAGGTGGTTTAATCGCGCTCGCTCAAAGAAAGGGTTATAGCAAAGTCAAATCCGAGGCTTATATAGACGAGCAGACCCACAAACAGCACTACAAAATCACAGGCATTGCGCCCAATACCGGCAAGCCCGAAGACATCTATATCACCACGAATGCCAAAGCCGTCAGGGGCAAACCACCAAGTCCGGTCAATATGCGAGAGAACGAGCCAGAGCAGCCTAAAGACGGGGAAAGCAAACCAGCATCCCCCATCAACATCTTGCGCGACAAATTATCGGATGCGAATCCCGGCAAGGGAGCAGGCACTACGCCTGACTCACCTCAACTTGTGGCTGCCAAACCAGCGCCGATCAATAAACAAGATAGTGGCGGATTGCTGATGGGCGACGATACCCGCTCCAGTCGTCTGGTTGCCCTGGCAGAACCAGCATTGCGCCGTCCTGTGCCGACCTGAACCTTAGCCCTTGGCTCAGCGATTGCAGACTATTTTTTGCCCCCAAATTTTTCCCGCTGCCACTCAATCAGCACCGCCACCAGAAAAAATCCCACACTCACCAGCAGCAGCTTGAGCATGATCTCCACATCAAACTGCTTGCTGCGGTAAGACGCCGCAGCAGCGATCAGGCCAGCCGCGCACAGTATGCGCATACCCTGGCGCTTATACGCCGCGCGGCATAAAGTTAAAAATTTGTTGTCTGCGTTGCTGCTCATGATGTTGTTGATGCATGTCGTGGAAATGCGATTTTAACAGTGCCAGGCAAACTGTAGCTGAAACCTGTCACGCTGGCTGAGCAGTCGCGGCGCTCAGCATCTTGTGTCCCACTCATCTGGCAATTGCTCTTCGCAAAGCTGCCCGCGCCAGCAGGCGGGTGGAGTCCAAAGTGGGCAGGTTGGAATTGTCGTCATTAACGATCAATGGCAATTCTGTGCAACCCAGTATCACCGCATCGCAGCCAGCGTCTTTGAGTCTGTCTATGATATTGAGAAATTCTCCCACACTCTCTGGCTTGATGATGCCACACACCAGTTCATCCATGATGATGCCGTTCAAACGCGCCCGGTCTTTTGCATTTGGCAAGACAAAATCCAGGCCCTTGTTGCGCAAGACGGCAGGATAAACTTCACTGCCCATGAGCCAGTCTGTTCCTGTAATACCTACCCGGCGATAGCCGCGCTGCACCGCAGTAGCGGCGACTTCTTCAGCAATGTGCAACCACGGCAAAGGCGAAGCCGCCTGCACCAGATCAAAGGCCAGGTGTATCGTATTGTCAGGACATATCAAAAAATCCGCCCCTGCCCCGGCCAGTTTGCGTGCCGAAGCCAGCATCAGATCAGCCACGCCTTGCCTGTCATCTCGCTCAAGACATTCCACGTACAAGGCCAGAGAAGGTGTATGCATGCTGACTTCCGGAAGGGCATGCGGGCCCATCAAGGCCGCCCCTTCTTCGCAGATGGTACGGTAACAAAGCGCCGCCCCTGCGGCGGAACAGCCTACTATGCCTATGTGCAGTGATTGGCAGGTTACGATTTTCATAGCTACCGGCGATACTTTCAATGAGTTGATGCGATGATTTTAGAATAAGAACTAAATTTCTTGCAATTTGGAGGCAATCAGTTGAAAAGCCTCTTTTTCCTCACCATGCGCACATCCGGTCATGCGCGCAGAGTAACTACCACCGGTCACACCATATAAGGCACCGCCAAAAGCTTTGCTCGCCTCCATAACCAAATCAGCAGCTCGCCATTGATCGACATGTTCTACACTGACCGTCACCACTATTTGAAAGAGTTGTGTTTTCAGTTCCTTGAAGACATAGGCAAAAACACCATTCTGGCAATATTCCGCCATCCCGGAATCAAAGTCCAATTGCCCAATACGACTTCCTCCTCGCTCACGCCAGACGGGTGCAGACAACGCCAATGTCCACAACGTAACTGCGGGTAATTGCAATTTATTGATTGATTGGTAGCATTCGCGCCAATGCGCCAGATATTCCATCTCTTTTTGTTTAGCCAATTCAAGACGTTCCAGCAAATCCACCTTGCTCAGGCACTCAAGCACAAAGCCCCAGTCACGCTCGTCACCCCACATATCGCTAGCGCTTATTTGCTCTTCATAAACTTCAAAGCCGAGACCAGGCAGGGCATCACCTGAGTCACCCCGTTCACCAATTTCTACGGTAAGCCAGTTACTACGACAGTGAACATAAACCGGCCTGTCATCCGTTGTTCTTGCCTCAAATAAAGTAGGCTCCGGGGCACTGACGAAACGGACATCGCGAAATCCTATTGGTTTTGGCATTTTTTTAAGTCGCAACTTCCTTATAAAAGCAGTATCAACATACATTTAAAATTTAAAATTAGGCAATTATATCTTGGAGCAAGTGCTCATTTATCTTGCTACCATTTGAGACTGCATCATGCAAATTACAAAGAAACCGGTGTCTACGCATACAACCCAATAAAAAATTTCACGCCCGTAAAGGCACGCTCTTATGTTTTAACCAGACACGGCGCATGTCGTGAGCCGAGCTAAAAAAGGGCGATGTCGGCAATTTGCTCCATGGAGCGCTTGGCTTGCGCCAGCAATGGTTGGACCTGAGACAATTGCATTTGCTGTCTATAGTCTAGCGGGCTGATGCCGACATGGTTTTTGAACAAGTACGTCAGAAAAACTTGCCAAAGCAGGGAATGCTTGCATTTTCATGCATAGGCCAAGCGAACCAAAATCCCATGCTTTATTTGACAAGCATAAAGGACAGCCCCACAATCAGCCCGCGCTGGCAAATTAGATGAAATTCTCTGGCAATAATGATATTTTTCATTGCGCGATGGTCTGATGCAATGCAACAAATTCCTACGCTGAAGATGCCAGCAAAACAGACTGAAAACAATATTCATAAAATGGTTGCCTGCCCGCCGCGATTTTGCACAAATTTTGACCAAAAAATCAGATTGCGCTTGACGTTAAACAGGCTCCATAGTTAAATACGAAATCGATTGCGCAAACGATTGCGCGACAACTTTTTACCGAGAACAAGCATCATGAAGCCACGCATCACTGTAGTCGGCAGCGTCAATATGGATCTGGTTTTTCGCACGCCGCGCATGCCGGCACTGGGCGAAACCCTGCATGGTCACGAATTTTGTCAGATTCCCGGTGGCAAAGGGGCCAACCAGGCCGTGGCTGCTGCCCGCCAGGGCGCCCAGGTCAGTTTTATCGGCGCAGTAGGCGATGATGGTTTTGGCAGTTTTTCGCATGATTGCCTGGCTGCCGAAGGTATAGACCTGAGCCACCTGGCACGGGTAGCGGGTGTTGCTACAGGCGTCGCAGGCATTCTGGTAGAAGATGGCGGTGACAATAGCATCGTCCTGGCGGCAGGCGCCAATGCAACACTGACCCCGGCCCAGGTTGAGGCAGCCACTGCCACCATCGCCGGTGCGCAATTGCTGGTTTGCCAGCTCGAAACCCCACTTCCTACTGTTACCCGCGCGATAGAAATCGCCCGCGCCCAGGGTGTTAAAGTGATTTTGAACCCGGCCCCGGCACAAGACCTGAGCGACGCCTTGCTGGCCCAGGTCGATTACCTGATCCTGAATGAAACTGAAGCTTCGCAATTGAGTGGTGTAACGGTTGTCGATCAGGCCAGCGCCAAAGCAGCCTCGGAACAAATCTTGCAACGTGGTACGGGCACAGTCTTGCTGACCATGGGTGAGCATGGTGCCCTGATCACTGAAAGCACAGGCAGCCAGTTCATCCCGGCAGTCAAGGTCGATGTGGTAGATACCACTGCTGCTGGCGACACCTTTGTCGGTGCCTTTGCGGTTGGCCTGGCAAATGGCCTGAGTGTGATCGATGCCAGCCGTGAAGCGCAATATACAGCGGCACTGACTGTCACCAAGCTGGGTGCACAGACATCCATACCGCAGCGCCAGCAAGTGCTGGACTTCATGGCGGTCAGGAAAGCTGCTTGATAAGTAAGCTGAGAGGCTAAAAAAATTAAGAGGTACGACCAGGTCGCCGCCAAAAACGGCACCAAAATTGGGCAGCGGCAGCAAATCATGCCCGGCCACCAGCTCGAACACTGTTTTTGATAAAATTTCGCCCGCGTGGCTGAAACGAAATGTCTGCACCATGTTAGGCTTGCACTGGCTTTCAAGACTGGCTTGATTTTTTATAAAGCCCAGGCTGTGGCAGCAGAAGACATGGTTTTTAATTTGGGCGCTGCATGCTCTTCGTGAGCACAACAGCACAACGACATCTGATGAAGGAAATTTCATGAAACTCAAGCAAATCTGCCTGTCCCTGGCGACCCTAATGGCTGTCGGTGGCGCGGCCAGTGCTTATGCGGCAGACCTTAAATTTGCAGTGATCTATGACGCAGGCGGCAAGTTTGACAAGTCCTTCAACCAGTCTGCATCCGAAGGTGCTGAGCGTTTCAAGAAAGAGACCAAAATCCCTTATCTGGAAGTGCAAGTCGCCAGCGACACCCAGACTGAGCAAGTCTTGCGTAACCTGGCACGCAAAAATGTGGATCTGATCGCGGCCATCGGCTTTGGCCAGGCAACTGCGGTACAAAATATTGCCAAGGAATTCCCAAAAACCAAGTTTGTGCTGATAGACGGTATTGCCACGGGCGATAACGTCAGCTCCGTCCTGTTCAAGGAACAGGAAGGTTCTTACCTGGTGGGCGTGGCAGCAGCGATTGCCAGCAAATCCAAAAAGGTAGGCTTTGTAGGCGGCATGGATATCCCGTTGATACGCAATTTTGCCTGCGGCTATGCGCAAGGTGCAAAAGCGACTGAAGCCAAGATAGAAGTGGTACAGAACATGGTCGGCACCACGACAGCAGCCTGGAATGACCCGGCCAAGGGTGGCGAGCTGGCACGCGCGCAGTTTGAACGCGGCGTTGATGTGATTTTTGCAGCAGCCGGTGGTAGTGGCATGGGTACTTTGCAAGCGGTAAAAGAAAAAGGCAAGCTCGGTATTGGTGTTGATTCCAACCAGAACTACATGCACCCGGGCAGCATGCTGACGTCCATGGTCAAGCGCGTGGATCAGGCCATCTATGACAGTTTCATGCAGTTGAAAAATGGTAACTGGAAAAGCGGTACCCAGTTCAAGGGACTGAAAGAAGGTGGCGTCGATTGGGCACTGGACAAGGATAACCGCAGCGTCGTCAGCGCTGATATGGAAAAACGTGTCAACGCGGCCAAGCAGGACATCATCAACGGCAAGGTCAAGGTGGTTGATTTCCGTGAAGGCAATAAGTGCCCGGTCTGATACCGGGTAGTCATTGACCAGATTTGTTATTTGTAGACAAGGGGCGCGAGTGTCTGAGATGGATACGATGCGCCCTGATTGATGTTTAAGACCTTGCACACCGCCATTTAAAGAAACGCTCAAGTATGCAGCCAGCAGTCGAATTTCAGCAGATCTCCAAACGTTTTGGTGCAGTACAGGCCAACCGTGATGTGAGCTTTTCCATTGCGCCGGGTTCCATCCACGGTGTGATTGGTGAAAACGGCGCAGGCAAGTCCACGCTGATGAGCATACTGTATGGCTATTACCGCGCCGACAGCGGCAAGCTGCTCATCAATGGCGCAGAACAGCACATACGCAACAGCCAGGAAGCGATCAACCTGGGCATAGGCATGGTGCACCAGCATTTCATGCTGGTCGAGAACATGACGGTGCTTGACAATGTCATGCTGGGTACCGAAGGCGGCTTTCGCCTGAAACCCAAGCGCCATGAGGTAGAAGCCAAACTGCGCGAAATTTGCCAGCGCTATTCCCTCGATGTAGATCCGCTGGCGACGATACAGGACTTGTCCGTCGGCGTGCAGCAAAGGGTGGAAATCCTCAAGCAGATTTACCGCAGCGCCAATATCCTCATCCTTGATGAACCGACTGCCGTGCTGACAGTGCAAGAGACAGCTTCATTGTTTGAAGTGTTGCGCCTGTTCAAGGAACAGGGCAAAACCATCATCCTGATCACCCATAAGCTGCAAGAGATACAAGAGATTACCGACCAGGTCACCGTCATGCGCGGTGGCGCTGTCATCGGCTCAGTCGCGACCAAAGACACCACGACGGCGCAAATGGCCGAGATGATGGTGGGCCGCCCTATCGTCACCCACTTGCCACGTGCTGCCTATGCGCCGGGCGAGACGGTGCTGGAGGTCAAGGACCTGAACCTGGTGAACTCGCAAAAAGTCAGCCTGTTGAAGAATGTCAGTTTCAATATCCGCGCCGGTGAGATCGTCGCGATTGCCGGTGTCTCTGGCAATGGCCAGAGTGAATTGCTGGAAATTTTAAGCGGCATGCGCCTGCCCACCAGTGGCAAGCTGCAAATGCAGGGCAAGGACTTGCCCTTTGCCGGCCGCAAGGATGCCGATGGCTTGCCCGCGACTTTCCGCGACCTGGGCATTGCCCATGTGCCGGAAGACCGTTTGCGTGATGCCGTTGTCAAAAATTTCTCGGTCATGATGAACAGCTTCCTGGGTTACCAGAAAAAACTGGGCAAGACCTTTGGTTTGCTGGATTACAAGAGCATTTTGAAGAATTGCACAGACTTGCTGGCCAAGTTTGATGTGCGCCCAGCTGACCCGCATTTGCGTATCGCCCTGCTGTCTGGCGGTAACCAGCAAAAAGTGGTGATGGCGCGCGAGATTGCAGCCAATCCCAAACTGATGCTCGTCGGCCAGCCTACCCGTGGCGTCGACATCGGCACGATAGAAAGCCTGCATACCCGCCTGCTGGCGATGCGTGATGCTGGCATTGCGATTTTGCTGGTATCGGTAGAACTGGAAGAAGTGCGTGCCCTGGCTGACCGTATCCTGGTCATCTCTGGTGGCGCCATCACGGGTGAATTGAAAGCCGAAGAATTTGATGCGACCGAGATAGGCTGCCTCATGGGCGGCATACATACGCATTGATGCAGGCGACAAATTAGTTTGAGCCCTAGCAGGCACAATAAGAAACAAAGCAAATACAGATAAGCACAGACAAGCGACCAAACCAAGATGAATCAAGCCGACCTCCCACGCTGGGCCACCGCATTTGCCCTGCCGCTGTTAAACCTGTTCTCCGCCTTACTGGTCGCGGCGGGTGTGATTTATCTGCTCGGTGAAAGCCCGGTTGAATCCCTGGGCATTTTGATCAACGCAGCAGTGCTGAACCCTGAAGGCCTGGGTTACACCCTGTTTTATGCAGCAACCTTTATCTTCACTGGCTTGTCGGTGTCGGTGGCCATGCAGGCCGGTTTATTCAATATAGGTAGCGAAGGCCAGATGTATGTCGGCGGTCTGGGCCTAACCCTGGTCTTGCTGTGGCTGGATTCGTCCCTGCCGGGCTGGCTGCTGATTCCCCTGGCGATGCTGGGTGCTGCAGTCTTTGGTGCGGCGTGGGCGTATCTGCCGGGTTATCTGCAAGCCAGGCGTGGCAGCCACGTGGTGGTGACCACCATCATGTTCAACTTCATCGCTGCCAGCTTGATGAATTATGTGATTGTCAGCTTCCTCATCCCGGCAGGCCAGCAAAATACTGCCAGCCGCGTGTTTGCCGATGCGTCGTGGTTGCCCAAGCTGAATGGCATCTTGCCTGTGCTGGGTGAAACACCTTTGAACATCAGCTTTGTACTGGCACTGGTGGCGCTGGTGATTTATGGCGTTGTCGTCTGGCGCACCACCTGGGGTTACCAGTTGCGCGCGACCGGCCTGAACCAGCATGCGGCGCATTACGCCGGTATCTCCATCAGCAAAACGATTATCGTGACGATGATGATCTCCGGTGCGCTGGCTGGTCTGGCGGCGGTCAATTCTGTCATGGGATCTACCCACTACCTGAATCTGAACTTCCCTGCTGGTGCCGGTTTTATCGGTATCGCAATTGCCCTGATGGGGCGTCAGCACCCTGTGGGTATCCTGCTGTCATCCATCCTGTTTGGTGCGCTGATACAGGGTGGTTTTGATCTGTCGCTGGAAAAAGCCAATATCCCGCCAGAGACCTTTATCTTTATCCAGGGTTTGATCATCCTGTTCTGCGGTGCCATGGAAAACCTGTATGCCCCTGCCCTGTCTGCCCTGCTCAAGCGTAAGGAAAAATGATGTTTGATGATTTTCAATTTTCCAGCATCCTGGTATCGACCATACGCAATGCGCCGGTATTGATGTTTGCTGCCATGGCTGGCCTGTTTGCAGAACGCAGCGGTGTGGTTGATCTGGCACTCGAAGGCAAGATGCTGGCCGCCGCCTTTGTCTCTGCCGCCGTGGCTTTTGTAACCAAGAACCCCTGGCTGGGCATCATGGCGGGTGTCGGTATTTCTGTCGCCATCGCCCTGCTGCAAGGCTTTGTCAGCATCACGCAAAAGGGTAACCAGCTCGTTGCCGGTATTGCCCTCAATATCGCCCTCAGTGGTTTGACCTTTGTGATCGCCCAGTATTTCTTCCAGCAAGGTGGCCGCACGCCTGACCTGGGTGAAGCACGCCTGTTTGATATAGTCTTGCCAGGTTCAGCCGCTGTCGCCGGCATCCCATTCCTGGGCTGGTTTTATACCAAGCTCATTGGTGGGCATAGCGCACTGGTGTATCTGGCCTTTGCGCTGATCCCTGTCGTACACTGGGTCTTGTACCACACCCGCTTTGGCCTGCGTCTGCGTGCCGTTGGTGAAAACCCGCATGCAGCAGATGCCGCTGGCATTAATGTAGAACGCACCCGTTTCATGGCCATGCTGTGTGCCGGTGTGCTGTGCTCTTTCTCTGGTGCTTATCTGTCCATCGTACAAAGTGGCTTCTTCCTGCGTGACATGTCTGCCGGTAATGGTTACCTGGCTTTGACTGCGCTGGTATTCGGTAACTGGCGTCCGCTGCACACAGCACTGGGCTGTCTGATGTTCGGTTTCTTCGCCGCCCTGCAAGTCCAGATAGAAGGCGTGGTCTTCCCTGGCATAGGCAAGGTACCGGGCTCTCTGATACAAATGATACCTTACGTCGTGACCGTGATCGTTCTGGCAGGCTTGATGGCAAAATCCGTCGCCCCGAAAGCGATAGGTCAGCCGTTTGTGAAGTCACGTTGATTTATTGAATTAAGACCTGTCAACACAGAGACACAGAGGGAGCACAGAGGGGCACAGAGAAAGGCGAGTGAAGAGCAACGAGATGCGGTTTCTTGCCTCGCTTTTCTCAGTGCTACCTCTGTGTCTCCGTGTCTCTGTGGTGATCTTTTTGGTCTTACGAGACTTCGACATAACATAATTTCGACCTCCTTGAACCGGGTCAACTGCAACAATTCACATCGCGACTGGGTTCTGCCCAATGGCCAGCCGGTGTAATTTTGGAGAGCATACACATGTCAACAACAGCAAAACATAAAGTCATCTTTGATACGGATCCAGGCGTCGATGATGCAATGGCCTTGTATTTTGCGCTGGCCCATCCTGATATCGAGATGGTCGGCATTACCACGACCTTCGGTAATGTCTATGTTGAACAGGCGACCATCAATGCCTTGTACCTGACGCGCATTGCTGGCCGCAATATCCCTGTCGCCCAGGGTGTGCCCGTACCTTTTGCCAAAGCTGCCGGTACGCCGCCTGACTTCATCCACGGTGCTGACGGTTTGGGTAACCTGAACAGCCGTATTGAAGTCGGTGGCAAGGCAGAAGTAGAAAGCGCCGCTGAATTCATCGTCAAGATGGCACGCCAGCATCCGGGTGAAATCACCCTGGTTGCGGTTGGCCCACTGGGTAACCTGGGTTTGGCCCTGAAGATGGAACCACAACTGCCAAAACTGTTGAAGCAGGTCGTGCTGATGGCAGGTACCGTTGATGAACCAGGCAATGTCTCGCCAGTGGCAGAAGCCAATGTCTGGAATGATCCTGATGCAGCTGACCTGGTCTTCACGGCAGGCTGGGATTTGACCATGGTTGGTCTGGACGTGACTCACCGCGTGGTCTTGCCTTCGACTTTCTTTGCCGCTCTGGCAGAAAAACACAAGCACGTGGCGATGGATACCCTGTCGCACGCCGTCAACTTCTACGCCAACTTCTACCAAAGCATACGCCCAGACCTGGGTCATGCCTGCTATGGCCATGATGTACTGGCATTTGTCTGGTTGGTGGCACCACAGATTTTCGAGACCAACTCTGGCCGCGTACGCGTCGCCAAAGAAGGTATAGGCAATGGCCAGACCATGATGGCAAAACTGCCTATCCCTTATCCACAACCTGGTTGGGAAGCCAGCAAACCTGAGACTCGCGTTTGCATGAAGGTCGATGCAGAGGCATGTAAGCAACTGATCGATGCAACACTGTCTTCTGACTGGTTGCAAGCTCCATTGTCGAAATAAGGAGGCCATCATGTTCATAGAACCAGTTGATTATCGCGCACCCGATGCCGCGAAAAAATTCACTGAAAGCCTGCACCGCACCGGCTTTGGTGTATTGACCAATCATCCGCTGTCGCAAAGCACGCTGGAAACCATCTACAAGGAATGGTATGACTTCTTTCAGACCGATGCGAAGAACAAGTATGACTTTGACCGCGAGAAAATGGATGGCTATTTTTCACCCAGCATTTCCGAGACTGCCAAGGGTCAGACCAAGCGTGACCTGAAAGAGTTTTATCATATCTATCCTACAGGCCGTTATCCGTCTGAAGTGTCGGATGCTGCACGCAAGTATTATGACGATGGTGCCAAGCTGGCAGCAGAGTTGTTGCAATGGGTAGAAGACCACTCCCCTGCTGAGGTCAAGGCCAAGTATTCCATGCCCCTGTCAGACATGATCACCGACAGCGACCTGACCCTGCTGCGCGTTTTGCATTACCCACCTCTGCGTGGCGATGAAGAACCGGATGCAGTACGCGCCGCTGCCCATGGCGACATCAACCTGCTGACCTTGCTGCCTGCAGCAACCCAGGCCGGTTTGCAGGTACAAGGCAAGGACGACGCATGGCATGACGTGCCCTGTGACTTTGGCATGCTGATCGTGAACATTGGCGACATGCTGGATGAAGCTTCTGCAGGCTACTATCCGTCGACTATCCACCGCGTACTGAACCCTACCGGTGAAGAAGCGAAAAAGTCCCGCATCTCGCTGCCCCTGTTCCTGCATCCACGTCCAGACGTCGTGCTGTCAGAACGTCATACTTCTGGCAGTTATCTGCAAGAACGTTTGCGTGAACTGGGTGTGAAGAAGTAAGGATTTTGTAGTTCGGTTTTGCAAGATCATCTGCAAGTGAGGGGCCCGTAACAGGAAACTGTTGCGGGCTTTTTTAATCTTGTTATATCCTTTGATCTTCTCCGACGTGCTGCACCATGCACGGCAATATACACCGTCAGCAATTAGCCTCCCAATCGTCATGCCAGACTCGATCTGGCATCCAGTGTCGTTAGCCGTATCGCCTGCGAACAGAAGCATGAGTATGCCAACAACGCCACTGGATGCCGGATCAAGTCCGGCATGACGGGTTTAAGGATTCGCGTTTAATTTTTGTATACGTAATCCAGGGGCAACATTGCATTTGATATGTTCTGAACATCCCCGAGACTGCAGAATTTTGCAGGGTGCGCCATGCGCACCGCCTTTTTCCTGAACGAATGAATGGCTCCAATACAACGATGCGCATGGCGTCCCTGCCAGATATACCAAGATTCAGCTCAGGCAGCTTTCTGAGTCGATGTTGTCGCTGGTTTGGCCAGGCTTACCGTATCACCACTGGGTATGCCGTCCGTTTTCCAGCGTGCAAATTCTGTGCGTATGGTGTCCAGGGTTTGCTTGCTGATGTCGGGCAGGCTGCCGCCAAGGATATCTGATGCTTCTTTGAAACCCCGTTCAACTGCAGCAGCAACTTTATCGAGCTTGGCCGGGTCGTCACCGATGGCCGCCTTGGCGAAACTGAGTATGCGTTCGGCAGTTTTTTGTACACTGAACTCACCTCCTTCAGCCACTGCCGCCTGCGCTGCCTTGATTGCCTCGGGGCTGGCGGAGATTTTTTGCTGGCCACTGGCAACCTTGGCGATATCAAGGCCTTGCTGCTCGACCAAGGGTTTGATCAGGTTGACGATTTCCTGGGCCTTGCGGTCGGATTCTTCGAGCAGGGCTTGCAGGTCGGGCGCAGCGGTCTTGTTGAGCTTGGGATTCGCATAGACAACGGCATTGTCTGCCGTGTTGTCCGTGGCATTGCTACTGTCCAGACTGACCTTGCTGCTTTGTTCGGCGGTTAGCTTGATCTCTTTATCTTCGGCCTCTTTATCGCCAGCCTTGGGCGTCTTGGTCTGCGCGGTCTGATAGGCACGCACGTAGATATCTTTGGATGAAATTCCTATGCTCATGGTCTTGCTCCCAGGAAAAGGCAGGAGATGCTCCCCCTGCTTTCGTTATGTACCAAGAATGGAGAAATTACAATGATAAAAGAAGATCATTATTCTTGCTTGGTACAATATCAAGCAATCTGTCACTAAGCGACTCAGGCTGCCTCATCGGTGACCGCATCAAACATGATGCGGTTACGACCCGCATGCTTGGCGGCATACAGCAACTGGTCTGCACGGGTGCGTACCATGTCGGGGGTGATGTCACCGCCGCGGTATTCAGTTATACCTATGCTGCTGGTCACAAAAATATCGATGCCTCCAACATTCACGGGGTTCTTTTCCAGACGCTGCCGCAGCCTTTCCATGGCAGCCGCCGCATCCATGGCATCTGACTCAGGGAACAAGACGGCAAATTCATCCCCACCAAGACGCGCGGCCTTGTCTATACCGCGGGTATTTGCCTGCATCAGGCTGGCAAAGTGGGCAAGCACGTCGTCCCCGGCCTGGTGGCCAAACTGGTCATTCACTTTCTTGAAATGATCAATATCGAGCAAGGCCAGGGCATAGCCACGCCCCAGCCGCTTGGCACGCTGGTGTTCTTCTGCCAGCATGGGCAGGAAAGCCGCACGGTTGATCAGCTTGGTCAGCACATCGACCTCGGCGGCTTTTTGCCACTCCTGCCTTGCGATTTCTATCGTCAACAACTGGCGATTATGCAGGGCCACGGCAAGGATGGTGAACGTGGTGGTGCAGACAAAACACACCAGCATGAAATTCGCTTCAACCAGATTGGTGCTCTGGAAGGGGCCCAGCTGTTGTCCGGTGATGGCGATAATGGCGACCATGCTGGCGGTCAGGGCCAGCGTCATCAAGTTCAGGTCTATATAAAAAGCCAGTAGCAGCAGCACAGGTAAAACGAAATAGATAAAGCCAGGATGACCACGGAATGCCAGGTACAGCAACACACCTATGCCCAGGCTGGTCAGCACCAGTCTTTGTACCTCACCGCTGCGTAACTCACGACTGTCATGCCATGCCTGGTAAAGTGGATAAATCAGCAAAATACCCAGGCTATCCGCCAGCACCAGCATGCGGAAGAAATTACCGGCCTCGTCCCAGTGTATATAGCCACCGACGGCCAGATTGAGGCTGATGACAAGACTGCTCAGTACCGTGGGCATCAGACAGACCTTGATGCCGAAATGCAACAAATCAGTGGATTTGCGCAAACCCTGGGGCAAGGACAGACGCATCATGAGCATGGCAACCACGCCAGCCAGGCCGTCAGCCATGGCAGAGATCAGCGTGTAGAGGGCGGGAGAAGACCTGTGCCCCTCGACCATGCCGGGATAATTTGCAAAAAAACTGGCTGCCAGAATGAAGGGAAAAGCCAGCAAGCCATGACGCATGGCCATCACCATGCCTATGCCAGACGCCAGCCACAGCAGGGTGATATTGCTGGGTTTTAAGGCAAACAATTGCATGCCGGTGCGAGCCGCCAGATAGTAGAGGCCAGCGGCGAAGATCAACCATGCTATTTCCTGCAATTTTTGCCTGAAGCCAGACTGAGTTTGCCCACCCTGCCCGATATGGCCGGAAGCGGAGGATTTAAGCTGATTCACCATATTTGACATGTTTTGATAATACAATGTCGCCTATACCAACGAAAGACGAACATGTTTAACAAAAGTGAACTATTGCAAGCTGCCAATACAGCCCGTGAATCCGCTTATGCGCCTTATTCCAAATTCAAGGTCGGCGCTGCCGTTTTGACCAAGGATGGCAAGACTTTCCATGGCTGTAATGTAGAAAATGCCTCTTATGGTTTGTGCAACTGTGCAGAACGCACTGCCCTGTTTTCTGCCATTGCTGCCGGCTACCGCCCTGGCGACTTTGCTGCCATTGCTGTAACAGGTGATACCGAGGGCCCTATCGCCCCTTGCGGTGCCTGCCGCCAGGTCATCATCGAACTGGGTGGGCCAGAACTGCCTGTGCTGTTGACGAATCTCAAAGGTGATGTCAAGACCACCACAGCGGGTGATCAGTTGCCGGATGCGTTTTACCTGAAACCGGAATAAGCTTTCACCATCCCGCATGGCATGCCAACATCGCTGTGCGGGATTTTCAGCATCTCTGTCTTCAACATCTCTATCATCTCCTGCATGAGCAAATCCATACTGATCATCGAAGATGAAGTCAGCATCGCCGACACCCTGGCCTACGCCTTGAAGACTGACGGCTTTATCCCGCAACACCTGAGCCTGGGCCAGCAAGCGCTGGAACTCTTGCGCACAACGGCCACGCCACCTGCACTGATCGTGCTCGACATCGGCTTGCCCGACATCAGTGGTTTTGATGTCTGCCGCCAGTTGCGCCAGTTCTCGGATACACCCGTGCTGTTCTTGACCGCACGCAATGATGAGATAGACCGCATCGTCGGCCTGGAAATCGGTGCTGACGATTATGTCAGCAAACCCTTTTCACCACGCGAAGTGGTAGCCCGCATACGCGCGATTTTGCGGCGTCAGCAAGGCAAGGTGCAAACCGCAGCAGATATAACGCCAGCACGTTTTGAATTGAAGCCGCAAGAAGCCCGCATCACCGCTTATGGCCAGACATTGAGTCTGACGCGTTATGAATACCTGTTGCTCAAGACGCTGATGGAAAGCCCCGGCCATCTGTTTTCACGCGCGCAACTCATGGACATCGTCTGGACCAACGCGCCCGACACGCTGGAGCGCACCGTCGATGCCCACGTCAAATGCCTGCGAGCCAAACTGCGCCAAACCCGGCTTAACAATACAGGCACGGCAGATGATGGCGAAGCAAATGATGAAGGCATCATCACCCACCGCGGCATGGGTTATAGCTGGTCACCTGCATGAAAATAGGCCTGCGCATACTGCTGGGTTATTTCCTGATACTGGGCCTGAGTGCCTGGCTGATCCTGAATGTCGTGGTCGAAGAAATCAAACCCGGCGTGCGCGCCACGCTGGAAGATACCCTCATCGACACCGCCCAAATGCTGGCCACCCTGGTAGCCGACGATGTGGCAGCAGGCAAGGTCGCTGACAGTGACTTGATGAAGCGCCTGCAAAACTATGCGCAACGCAGCATCGACGCCAACATCAGCGGCATACGCAAGACCAGTCTGGACTATCGCATCTATATCACCGACATCAAAGGCATCGTCATCTTTGACAGCGATGGCAAAGACGTGGGTCAGGATTACTCGCTGTGGAATGATGTCAACCGCACCCTGCAAGGCAAATACGGTGCGCGCAGCACCCGCAGCAAGGCCGCCGATGAAGGCAGCAGCGTCATGCACGTTGCTGCCCCCATTCTTGATCATGGCCGCATCATAGGCTCGCTGACGGTGGCCAAACCCATTTCCACCATCAACCCGTTTATCTGGCGCAGCCAGCGCAAGATACTGCAGCGCAGTGCCTGGCTGTGGCTGGGCTCTCTGTTGATAGGTCTCGGGTTTTCATGGTGGCTGAACCGCACTTTGCGCAAACTGCAAACCTATGCCAGCAGCGTAGAAAACGGTGAGAAAACCAGCCTGCCTGAACTCGGTAATAATGAAATCGGCAGCCTGGGCCGCGCCCTTGAAGCCATGCGCGACAAACTCGAAGGCAAGCAATATGTAGAACAACTCATGCACACCATGGCGCATGAATTAAAAAGCCCCATCGCTTCGATACAAGGCTCTGCCGAACTCATGCGCGAAGACATGCCCGTCGCTGACAGACAGCATTTCCTGAACAACATCCTCGAACAAAATTCCCGCCAGCGGCAGCTCATCGACAAATTGCTGGCGCTGATTAAACTGGAAAAACAGCAGAGCCTGGACCACGTGCAAGCCGTCAACATCCCGCGCCTGCTGGCACTGGTGACTGAAGATGTACAACCCGGATTATCAGCCAAGTCCCTGCAATTGCAACAGGATATAGACACCGCCATCACCAGCATCAATGGTGATGAATTATTGTTGCGCCAGGCGCTGGGCAATCTGCTCGACAATGCGATTGCCTTTGCTCCAGCGGGCAGCACGATCAAAATGCAATCCAGCCTGGTCAACAATACAGACGGTGCGCCATCCCTGCAAATCAGCATCAGCGACCAGGGACCAGGCATACCTGACTACGCCCTCGATAAAATCTTTGACCGCTTCTATTCCCTGCCCCGCCCACATGCGGCTAAAAGCACGGGCCTGGGTTTACCATTTGTGCGGGAAGTGGCGTTGTTGCATGGCGGGAGTATCAGCGTGAGCAATCAGGGTGGTAGTGGGGTGCAGGCTATCTTGTGCTTGGGAGTGTAAATACCGTATAACGTAGGTTGGGCTACGCTTCACCAGCCCAACACTCTGCGTTTAAATAATGTGTACGTTTGTTCAGGCCCAGTGTTGGGCTGGTAAGGCGTAACCCAACCTACGAATCTGATGAGGCGTAGCCTAGCGAGGCCCGGCCCAATCTACAGAACACCGAGGTATGACCCAACCTACGCCAAGCCCGACAACAAAGAAACACCCCACTTCACACAAACCACATCATCCTCGCACATTCCTTTTTTACATTACAAGCTTCGTCATTACCGGAGCCTGTCATGCAAAGAAGTCTGTTATTCAAAATCGCGATCGTCGGCCTGCTGGCCATTTTGCTGTATGTGCCGCTGGGCATGATACAAGCCACGATCTGGGAGCGTATGCATTACCGCGAAGAGGCGGTGCGCAGTATCACGGCTGATTCTGTCAGTGAGCAGGTCATCGTTGGCCCCGTGCTGGTCGTGCCTTACACCGAAACCTGGGAAGATGAGAGTTTTGATGCGACGCTCAATAAAACCGTGCGTCGCCAGTTGTCGGCCAATAGAAAACACTATATCTATCCGAATGAAATGCAGGTCATAGGCAATATCGATACTGACCAGCGTTATCGCGGCATCCATAAAGTGCTGGTGTATACCGGGCATCATAAAATAACGGGTGACTTCATGCTGCCTGAACTATCGAACATGGTACAAAAGGATAATCCCAAAGCTGTCATCACACTCGCAGAAAAACCTTATATATCCATGGGCCTTAGTGATACCCGTGGCTTACAAAATTTCCCCATGCTCAAATGGGGTGAACAGGCGATAGAATTCAAACAGGGTAGCGGCCTCAGCGCTTTCCAGCGCGGCATTCATGCGGGCCTGGATGATGTTGATCTGGCGAGCGCAAAACAAGTCAAATTCAAGATAGACCTGGATGTGGATGGCATAGAAAAACTGAGCTTTGCTCCACTGGCAAAAAACAATCAGGTAAAGCTGTCTTCGAACTGGCAGCATGTGCAATACAGTGGCCGTTTCCTGCCTTCGCCCAAAGGCCGAACCAATGATGAAAAGGGTATCAGCGCTACCTGGAATATTTCTTCGCTGTCCAGCAACGCCCAGCAACAAATGACCAAACTCGAAAATGCCGGGAGCGCAGTCAAAGTAGCAAGTGGCACAAACCTGAATGACGATGGCAGCCCCAGCTCATCTGCTTCTCCTATCGATATATTCAGTGTCTCTTACATCGAACCCGTCAACATCTATACGCAGGCTGACCGCGCCGTCAAATATGGCCTGATGTTCGTCGCCCTGACCTTTGCCGCCTTCTTTTTGTTCGAGGTCTTGAAGCAACTGCCTATCCACCCTGTGCAATACACCCTGGTGGGCCTGGCGCTGGTGATTTTCTTCTTGCTGCTGGTCAGCCTGTCGGAAAAAATCAGCTTCGTGCTGGCCTATCTGACGGCCAGTGCCGCCTGCATCTTGCTCATCGGTATTTACCTGGCCAATGTGCTGCATAACTGGAAGCGCGGCCTGGGTTTTGGCGTGGCATTGACGATCTTGTACGGCATCCTGTTTGGTCTGCTGAGTTCAGAAAACAATGCCATGATGATGGGTAGCCTGCTGCTGTTTGCTGTCCTGTCTGGCATCATGCTGGCGACCCGCAAGGTCGATTGGTACAATCTCGGCAAGCCTGCTACAGACAGAGCGTTTGATCATGCCTGATCAGTAAATTAGCTGGGTTAGTATAATATCCAGAAATACTCAGAAATAACCCGAACCTTGTCAGCTTCAAATTTGCAGGCAAGGTTCTATTTTTTCATGCGTGGTCTATCGTCAGCCCGGCATTTATCTCGGCCAGGCTGCGCACCAGGGTTTCTGAATAATGCAGGCCTGCGCCTGAAGTGGCATAAACAAGCCTGAGCAGGATGAAGTACTCGCCATCGCAATAGTCGGCAACAGCAGGTAATTTGTATTTGACCTGCTCCAAAAAATCCAGCAGTTGCGCTTCTTCTGCCAGCCATGCAGGCAAGTTTGTTTCTGATTCGCTGGCACATTCCAGCAGGCCGGTACACCATTGCCTGGCCCCGCCATTGCTGTCTGGCTGCGCCGGGCCTGCCAGATGAATCGTCACCTGCGCATCTTCACCCCAGCGCTTGAGTGTCTTGCTATTGTTACTGATGAGCGAGACTGCACCATCAAGCCCTTTGTTATCTGCGGCCAGGGCAAAGCCGTCGGCATCAAATTCTTCTCCGCCCACTTCGATATAAAATCGCAGTAATTTCATTCTTGCCCCCGTGTTCAGGATTTGAAATGCAGTTCAACCGTATTCACCAGGCCAGGTATAAGCAGCCAGACCATAGCCATTCTAGTCTGAATTGAGTTTTTTACAATTTCAATCAACAATGGCTGCCAGTCGCCGACATCAAATGCATGCGACTGGCAGCCTTCTTGCCTGGCAGAATTAAAAACGCAGATCCTCAGTCTTGATCAGGCTGGCAAACAACCCATTCAGGGTCGCATTATGGTGGGCGATGATGGTGCTGGCAGGCAGCAATTCGGTGTCATTGCAACTATGTGCATCTTCCACGAGGATCACCTTGAAACCCAGCTCACTGGCAGCGCGGCAATTGCTGTCTATGCAGTACTGGGTTTTAAGCCCGCAAATGATCAGTTCCTGTATGCCTTTTGCGCGCAATTGCTGCAATAAATCCGTCCCTGCAAAACAACTGGGCCGGGTCTTTTCAAATACGGTATCGCCTTCCAAATCGATGCCCAGCTCAGGCATGAATTGCCAGTTGGCACTGCCAGCTTCTATCGGTGAACCCTGCGGACCAGTGTGGCGCACGGCAAATACCGGCACGCTGGCGGCATGTGCCTTGACCAGCACGCGCCTGACATTGTCCAGCACCTGCTCTGCTGCATGGATAACGCGCCCACCATGGAACAAGCCTACCTGCATATCTATGACCAGCACGGCCGGGTTTGCATACGAATGTTGCACCATCTTTGAGACTCCTTTGCGCATTTCTGCATGGATAAATTGCCCGCGTACAGGCAAGAAAAAACCCCGCTCATCGCTGGCGGGGTTTGCTATTTCAGGCAGCTTTCACTACCGGTGATGACGCTATCAAGCCGGACGCCAGCCTACCCCGCTACTACCGATGGTAATCGCAGTAGTCGTGGTGATGGTAGAGACTGTCGTGGTGGTCAATTGAAATGTCATGCGAACGAGTGTAGTTTCTGCGAAAGCAATAGTCAAGTTCAGAAAAATCATTTCTTCAGAAACTGCGGATAGGCATTGATCTTTGCCTGCAGGCGCTGTGCCAGGCCAAAATCGGCAGTCAGCAATTCATCATGAATGAGCTGGGCCTCATCGCGATACGCGAGTATCTTTTCATTATTCCAGTAGTGCGGCGGGTGATACAGATTGGTGATGCGGTCAGCCATCTTGACCATCCATATCTCTGCCGGTTGCTGGCGTATTCGGTCCAGGCTGTCGCGCATTTGCTCTGCCTTGGTCGGCAGAGCCGTGTTTTTGGAAAGGGCCTGCACACCGTCGGCCACGGCCAGACCAAATTCCTGCTGCAATAATTCATAGCTGGCGCTGGTGTCTTCTATGGTGTCATGCAACAAGGCACATTGCACGGCAAGCGCGCCATCGGCATTGGTATTGGCTTGCAATGCCCAGATCACTTCCATGGCCACGCTAGCGATGTGGTTGATGTACTCGATACGTTCACCTTCAACCCTGCCACCATAGGTTTGCCCGCTATGCTGGCGCGATGAAAACGACCAGGCTTTTTCGTAGATGTCCGGCGTCCAGTTATTCATTTTTCTCCTTTCATATTGATGACTGACCACAGACAGCCCTCACATCGCTACCCACCTGGTACGGCGCCTGCGGTCGCGGAACATGTGTATCGCGGAATGTACCATGCCTTCGGGGCTGCCGCTTTCCTGGTATTGCTGGCGCAGGTATTGGGCGTCGTTGCCGGTACGGGCCACTTCACTCAGGTGTGTCAGTGCGGCTTGTGCATCGAGGGTTTCTGCATGGGGTTTGAGCCTGTTGAGAGTAGCGAGTATGTCTTCGCGCAAGATGCTGCTCTCATAGGTCTTGGGATGCACGGTGACACCGTCAAAGCCAAAGCGGCAGGCCTGGAAGCGGTTGTAGTTATAGACGAGGTAATCGTCTTCTTCTGGCGCTGCTTCGCGTCTTTCCAGCAGATAGGAGCACAGGACTTGCAGATAGGCAGCCAGGGCGGCGGCTCTTTCCACGTTCAGCGGGGTATCGCAGACGCGCAGTTCTATGGTGCCGTACTCTGGCTTGGGGCGTATGTCCCAGTAAAAATCCTTCATGCTTTTGACGACGCCGGTTTTTTCCATCTTGCTGAAGTAGCTGTTGGCGAACTCATCCCAGCTCAGTAAGAATGGAGCGCGCCCGGACAAGGGGAAGGCATACACGGAATTGAGACGGGCAGAATTGAACAGGGTATCCCCACCCTGCACATATGGTGAAGAAGCAGACAGGGCGATGAAATGCGGCACATAGCGGTTCAGTGCGTGCAGCAGGAACATGGCATCGTCACCTGAGGTGCAGCCTATGTGCACATGCTGGCCAAAGATGGTGAACTGCTTGGCCAGGTAACCATAAAGGGCCGACACTTCGGCAAAGCGTGGCTTGGAGAATATTTTGCGGTCTGTCCATTTCTGGAAAGGATGGGTACCACCACCACAGATGCCTATGTTGAGAATATCGGCAGCGCGCACGAGGGTGTCGCGGATCTCGGTCAGTTGGCCCAATACACCGGTATATCTGGTTTGTACGTCAGTGCAGATTTCTATCATGCTCTGGGTGATCTCTGGCGTGACATTGCCGGGAAAAGGCCGCTTCGCCAGCAGGTGCAAGAGATCGGGGCTGGCAGCCGTCAGATCAAAGTCAGACAGGTTTACCAGTTGCAGCTCAAGTTCTACGCCCATGGAGAGAGCGTCAGAATGCATGAATTCTCCGAGTGGCATCTTATTGCTCCATTTCTTCTGGTGTTTCTTTAGCGGCAAACAGGGCCAGGTGGGTCAGGATGGGCCCGGCAATTTCCAGTATCAGGGTCATGGCGACGAGGGCATACCATTCATTCGTCATGGCCATGCCCAGCTTGTTGGGCTGCTCAAGATTGAGGATCAGAAAGACAGACACCGGCGCCAATCCCAGGCCGCTGAGCATGCCCTTGCGCATGGAAATGCCGCTGACTGGTGCCAGCAAAGTAGTCACGATAATCTTGCTACCCAGGCGCATGACCAGTAGCAGGCCGCCCAGCATGACGCCGGCCAGTACCTGTGAAAACGCCAGCGTGGATGCGGCAAACACAAACAGCACTACCGCCAGCAATTCACCAAGTACGCCAAAGTTTCTTTGCGTGCGGCCCAGACTGATGCGCCTGTGTCTGGCAACCAGGCCAAAGCTCAGGGTTGCCAGTATTGGTGATAGACCTGTTGCATGGGTCAGCGCCACCAGCACGATGACAGCAAAGGCAAAGCCCAGAGTGCTGTCTTGCGCCTGTCTGCCACGCCAGCGCAATATAGTGGGCAGCACGATACCGAATACCGTCCCCGCCAGCACGGATGCGCAGGCCACCAGCATCACCTGCAAGCTCTGTGCCGAGGCTTTGAGAAGATCGCCGGGTGCCTGCATGACCCCATATACCAGGATGAGTTTGAAAGCAAAAACTGCCAGCACAGAATTGATCGCCGTCAGGTGCAGGATACGTTCACTGACCTGGCCAGAACTGCGTTGCTCGTTAATCACGCGCAGTACGGCAGCGGGGGAAGACGACATTGCCAGTGCGGCCAGCGATAGTGACATCAGTTGCGTACTGCCATACCATAGGGCGACGCAATACACGGCTGCGAAGGTGGCCCCGGCTTCCAGCAACCCCGTCACCGCGACCCATGGGTTGAGACTCAGCCAGCGCAAGTTGATGCGGTAGGCAAATTCAAACAGCATCAAGCCAAAGGCAATATTGGCCAGCAGCACCAGGCTATGGTTATCGAGTGGTGACAGGTAATCCGGGAACAGGTTCACCAGCACAAAGCCCGTCAGTGCATAAACACTGATGCGTGGCAGATGCAAGACACGATTGAGGATGTCCCCAAGCAGCCAGGCCAGCGCAAGCACGCAGGGCCAGGCCATCTGGCTGATATTGATGGAAAACTCGGTCATGCTGTCTCCTTCGCCGGGCCGGGCTATTATTTTTAAAATTTAGAATCGGGTTTCCCGGGCAGCGCGCAAGAAGCTGTCCAGTATGGGGTGCAATCGAGCAGGCCACTCTGCCCAGTCAAATGAAATTCAGGATGCCATTGCAGGCCCACGACAAATTTGGCTTTTTGGTAGCGTATGGCTTCAACGATGTTGTCTGCAGGTGAAATGGCCTCTACCTTGATATCCCTGCCCAGGTTCTTGATCGATTGATGGTGGATGGAGTTAACTTTGGCAACAACGCCGGGCGGGAACAAAGCTGCCAGTGAGGATTGCGGCGTAAATTGCAGTTCATGGCCATGCTGGTCGTACAGGTCATTCACGTGGGCAATGGCACCAGGCACTTCAGTGACGATATCCTGATACAGGCTGCCACCAAAAGCTACATTCAATAACTGGCAACCTCGGCAGATACCGAGCAGCGGTTTGTCTGCCTCGATAAATTCATGCAACAACTCCAGTTCATACATATCGCGCGTACGGTCACCATTCCACTCAGGGCGGGTCGATTGTTGTGAGTAACTCTCAGGTGCGACATCGGCACCACCCTGCAAGACCAGGCCATCAAGATGCCTGGCGTAGTCACGCAAGCGTATATTGCTGGGCCGTATCAGACCATTGGTATTGACGGAAGGGATCATGAACACCATCACATCACGCGCCATGACCCATTGGGCGATAGATTCTTCCAGATACTGCAGGGTCTTGCTCGACAAACCTTTGGCACCCGTCTGTGGATGGAAGATGCGGGCAGACACTCCTATCTTCAGGGTACGCTGGGTAATGCCCTTGGCGGTGCGCATGGAGGTAGCCCGCAGGCGCGCAGTAATGACACGTATCATCGTGCGCCAGGGTGATTCGTCTGCCAGGTAAGTAGATGGGGCTTGCCTGTCAGCCGGTTCTTTGGCCGCAGTTGCAGCCTGTGTCACCGTGATGGCAGACGGGGACATCGTGGCCTGCTCTGCCTGATTGCCTGATGCTGTATTTGCTGGCAGATTTGCGGGCGAATCAATTCCACCAGCAGGCGGCACTATTCCTGAGTGCGGGGTGTTTTGTTGTGCTTGATCATTTTTCTCATCCGGCATGGCATGCATCCATCGCTGATAAAGGTGAAAATCAAGGCATACCTGTCTGCATATTCATGAAGAAAACATCGTCATGCCGTGACAGTGAAGATACTACACGCTTGAGCGGCCTGAGTCTGTCAGACTACGCCTACTCAGCAGTGCTTCCATCGATAAAGCAGAGGCAAGCTGATTTATACATTAAGACTTTTTCAGCGGGACTTACGCAAAACCGCCCCAGCTGCGTTGCAGCTCCTGGCCGTACTATAAAAGTACTGTCTTCGTCGCTGCGTCTTGCTGGGACAATTTTGCGTAAGTCCCTTTCAGTATAGTTCAAATCCGAAGTTTTGAAATAGACTGCCAGCTACAGGCTCAAGCAAGCTTCACATCACGCATCACAGCAAAAACATCAAGGCCGCTACCAGCGTTGGCGGCAGGGCACCCAGCAGTAAACCAACAGCGCCTATCGATTCATCATTGAAGCCACGCCGCAATAAAGCCACGCCTGCAGGATTGGGGGCATTGGCGATGACGGTGAGCCCACCACCAGCGACTGCACCGGCGACCAGCAGGTATTTTGCCTGTTCACTGAGGCCTACGATCAATGAACCCAAATAAGTCAGTGCCGCATTATCGGTAATCGCCGTCAGACCGAGCGCTGCAAAAAACAGGGTATGCGGTTGCAGGCTGGAGACGATGGGTTGCAACCACCATTGCTGCATGCCGCCCAGCACTACCAGACCAGCAAGAAAGAAACCAACCAGCAAACCCTCTTTCAAAATCAATGGGCTTTGATAACGTTCGTATGCCTGGGTGTACCCCATAAAGAATAGAAACAAACCCAGGAAGAATACAGGGTGATGTGCAAACAGGACAACGCCCGCCAGAAAAGCCAGATGTACCAGGCTAACGATCAGTGGCACTGCCTGCACTTGCGTGCTATCTGCTGCACTCTGTGCTGGTAAGTGCTTGCGCAAAAGCAGTGTAATCACGCTGGCATTGAACAACACGGCAACAGCAGCCTTCCAGCCAAAAGTGGCCAGCATGAAAGCGCTATCCCATTGCCAGGCAGAGGCCACCATCAGCACTGGCGGCGCGGCGAAAGAAGTCAGCGTACCACCTACGGAGACATTGACGAACAGCACACCCAGCGCAGCATACTTGAGCCACTCTGGCATGCCCTGTCTAAAGATTCTTGGCGCCAGCATCAGGGCAGCCAGGGTCATCGCCGCTGGCTCGGTAATCAATGAGCCCAGCAAAGGTACGACTGCCAGGCCAAACCACACCATCGCCAGCGCATCAGGCACAGGCGTGAAACGCGCCAGTCCCCTGAGCACACGGCCAACGATCTCCAGCACAGGGCGCGATGCAGCGACCACCATGACAACAAAGACAAACAGGGGTTCGGTATATTGACGCGACTCGGCATAGGCCACGGCGGCATCACCGCCAGACACCAGCGCCATGACGACGATGAGCACAAAAGCCCAGAAGCCAAACACGACTTCGACTTCACCCAGCAGGTGAAACAGGCCCGCATGTCTGCTATTGCGGTGCGCCAGTACTTCAAAAAACTTGGCGCTGAAAGTATGCAACAGGGCCAGGCCAAAAATCACTGCCCCCAGGGTTTCCATCAGGTTCATCATGCTCATTCCCGCGTGAATACAGACATATATATTACACGAGCGTGAGCGTGCTTACGAGCTAAAACGATATGCTATCGACTTAAAAAATCCAGTCAATCATCAAATATTACTTTCCATTTTTGGGTATATTTTGTATGCCTTGTTTTGAAATTTTTTACTATCCAGGTACTCACGTAGAAAAGAAACACCGTAAAAACTAGAGCCATATCGCAAAGGCCATTAACTCCTCTCAGCAAATCGGATACAGGTGGGGAATTCTTGAGGTGAAGCTGCTGAATCACATTTACCATGCTAAGAAAACCGGAAAAGTCGTACAAGCCATGCAATAAAATAACAGCAACTAAAGATCTGAAGCGCAATGCCATATATGCGTATGCCACTGCCGCGAGAAACATAAAAGGGTTGAAGGTAAAGTGCGCAAAAAAGAAAGCGAATGAGCTCCAGAAGACTGCCCATTTAAGCGACATGCCTTTCAAGAAGAAGTCGATCAAGATCTTTCTGAACAATAGTTCTTCCAGTATCCCTGCAGCCAATGCCAACGCAGCGACAGTGACTAGTAATTTCAGTGTGAACAGTTTTTCCAATGCGACGAATAGCTCTGGCAAATTGACCAAAGTAGATAGCAGAAATCCAAACAGGAATATATACGCTGTCACCAATACACATTCAACTATGAAAGATTTACCGAGGTTACATTTTTTCAAAATGAGTGCGAACACAATGACGTCAAAAGCCATGAGTAAGTTTGCACCTGCGAGCGGCATTTCTTCAATACTGTAAGAGGCTAGAATTATTCTAAGAATCAATATACTTGACAGGCCCGACAGAAAAATTAATTTCTCTATTTTAGTGAATGACCTAGGTTCTATACCTGATTCAGTAAGCATTTTTCTTCATGAATGGAGTAACTTTGAAAAATAATGAAATTTTATGGAAATCCATTAAGCCAGCTTCAAACCCGCCACATCTTCTTTCGCAACAGCAGCCCGCACTTCAACAACAGCCCCGTCCTGGATAGACACCACCCGCTCAGCCGTATTGATGGTCTCAGGCCGGTGCGCCACCATGATGCGCGTCAGTTGCAAATTGCCAAGCGCCTGATTGACCTTGTGTTCATTGTTCACATCCAGATGACTGGTCGCTTCATCGAGTGCCAATACCTTGGGTTGCTTGTACAAGGCCCTGGCCAGCAATACACGCTGCTTTTGCCCGCCAGACAGGCTGCTGCCCATATCACCTACCAGGGTTTGGTAACCCATGGGCATCTTGCTGATTTCTTCATGAATGGCTGCCAGCATCGCACATTCTTCCACTCTGGCCTGGTCACAATGGCTGTCGAAGAAAGCGATATTGTCCATGATGGAACCGGCCAGCAAGACATCTTCCTGCATGACCGTGCCCACCAGTTGGCGGTAAGTTTTGATGCCTAGCTGGGTGATGGGGATATCATCGATCAGCACTTCACCTTCTGTTGGTTTCAACAAACCCAAAATGATCTTGCACAAGGTTGTCTTGCCACAACCACTTGGCCCAACCAGGGCGATGCTTTGCCCGGCAGGTATGGTCAGGTTCACATCGCTCAACACCCAGGGTTCACCTTCGGCATAGCGGAACTTGATATTCTTGAGGGTAATAACGGCCTTGATGCGTGAGATATCGGTTTCGATGGCAGTTTCTGCCTCGGCTTCTTCCAGCACGATGTCTGCCAACCTTTCGCTATGCAGGCTCAGCATGCGGTAACTGATGAACACATCAATGAGGCTGGAAATACGGCCAGTAAAAGTACCGGCATAGCTGGAGAAGGCCATCAGCATACCCACCGTCAAGGTATTTTGCATGACCTGGCCGGCACCGACATAAAACAGGGCCAGACCCTGTATACCAAAGATCAGGGTATTGCTGACCTTGAAGATAATGGACAGCTTTTGCGTCTTGATATCGCGGTTTTGTACATCGATCTTCAGGTTTTGCCAGCGGGACAGACGTTCAGTCTCACGACCAAACAGTTTCAGGGGCGTGACGGCACGCATGGTTTCCAGGAAATGACTACTTTCTTTGGAAGACAAGATCAGCCGCTCTTGTGATGCTTCACGAAAAGGTTGATAGAAGGCCCAGCGCAAACCCGCATACAGAGCCACAGCACCCAATACCAGCATGCTGAGCTTGACGCTATACACCAGCATCATGACCAGGGCCAGCACGGCCATCAGGCCATCGAGTGCGCTCTCGACAAACATGGACGTCAGGGTACTTTGTATAGACCCTATGGAACCAAAGCGCGACACCACATCACCAAGATGACGCTTTTCAAAATAAGAAACCGGCAAACGCACCAGGTGGGCAAATACACGTGCTGACCATTGCAGGCTGATATCCATGCTCCAGCGCATCAAAAACCAACTACGCGCGAGGCCTATGGCATTCTGGGTGATCATCAACAACGCAAAACCAAACACCAGCACGACCAGTAATTCTTTGTCACCACTGACGATGACTTCGTCAATGACGAACTGATTGAATAGCGGCGCGCAGATGGCAAATATCTCCAGCGCCAAAGCCAGTGCCAATACCTTGACGATGGCAGAGCGCAGGCCGACGATATGGCCAGTCAAATCGCGCAGGGCAACTTGTTTTTTTTCTTCCTTGGGTTTGAATGAGGGGCTGGGTGCCAGCTCCAGTGCTACACCGGTAAAGTGACTGGACGCTTCCTCCAGCGGTACCCGTCTTTCTCCGACTGCCGGGTCAAGCAAGACCAGAGTGACCTTGCCACGCCAGTCCTTGCGCACGGCTTTGAGCACCACGAAGTGATTCAGGTTCCAGTG
Source organism: Undibacterium sp. YM2 (assembly GCF_009937975.1). NCBI lineage: Bacteria > Pseudomonadati > Pseudomonadota > Betaproteobacteria > Burkholderiales > Oxalobacteraceae > Undibacterium > Undibacterium sp. YM2. The sequence continues at coordinate 536,609 of NZ_AP018441.1, read as the reverse complement.
CAGGATACAGGGCAAGGCCAGTTGATCGATCTCATTCAGCTCAAGGCGCAGTGGGCGGCTGTTCAATTGCATGGAAGACGCATGCCGCATCAACTGCGCGAGGGTCGCACCTTTAAGACTGATCGAGAACTGACGGCGCAGGTCAGCCAGATCAGTGTGATAGCCAAAGTGACTGGCAACCATGGCGAGGCAGGCAAGACCGCATTCGCTGGATTCGGTTTGAAGGATGGGAGTCATTAGATTTACGTTTTATTCGCCAATCGCAATACCTAAGTCTTGCGGATGAACATTCTTAAAAGGCCTACATGCTGTAAAGAATGGGCTCTCATCACCTGCGCAAAAAAGAACAAAAGCATCACCTTGACTTGTAGATATACGTTCACGAAAAATATATATGCCACCCTGAGCTTTTTTTGCATCAAACATCTCGTCGAGTATTTCAAGAGGGAATTTCCCCTTACTAGTCGCGATGATTTTTTATTAATTTTTTCGGTAAACCCGTAGTTTATTTCGCCACTTCCTGATGCTCTTGCGACATGCAAAAATAAATGCGTGCGTACTCCATTAATGGAAGGTAATAAAGTTCTTTTAGCACTTAATAGAACGATGTTTGCACATGCAGAGGCACATTGCCCTCGCAAAAATACTTGCAGTTTTCTGGACTCAATCTCACCAGCAATAGCATCGGTAAGTATGCCTGCCATTTTTGGAGCACCACGAGAATTTTTAAATTCAAGTTCATTGAGAGAGGCGTTATTCTTTATTTCCGCTTGAAATTTTTTGTGATTGTCCTCAGAGATATCTCCCTCCCAAATGTACCTATTCGCATCAGCTGCGCAGGTAAGCGAAATTCCACAAAGAATTGTAACCACTGCAAACTTTGTGAGTTTATTTAGATAATTTGTGATCATTTCTTCTCGAGTTCTGTTAGTAGGAGCTAGCGCTGAGCTAACTCCTAACTTTTCTACAAATTAATTAGAGAATTAATTTCCAAAAATAACCCAGTGATTCCACTCGTCGGTATTAGTAGTTTCTCCTGATTGCGGGATCGTATTTAAAAATTTTTCCAAACAATCTGGAACATCTGTTGGTGTGCAAATATCGATAAGTGTGCCTATTTCATTATCGAAATCAGCTTTTTCTTGATCTGTCATACGAGGGCTAGATATCTCAACTGTCTGAATAGGTTCATCTGGCTCAAGATCTCCTCCAGCCACAACCAACAACTCTTCATTTGTAATCATACGCATTTTGTATCATTCCTTACATGGTTAAGTGAACCATGCCTCGTGGCATGGCGTTGCTGCTCCGATCAGGGTCTTGACCACCTTGAACGGCATTTCGAGCTGAGTCAGTTGAATTTTACTGACAGACTCAGTATCGAATTCTGAAATTCGTACGCTGCTTCCTTGCTAGCATTGGCTCTAGCACCCATTCCAAAATTTTTCTTTTGTCTTACGGCACATCCGCATCCAGCGAGACGATTTCATCAGGATCGCACCTTTAAATCGAATCAAGAATTACCTTTACAAATTGGCTGGTCATCATAATGAGATAGACTAAGTCACTCTCACTAGATTCCGTTTGGAGGATGGGGACATGTACTAAAATAGTCATTTAAAAAAGCAATGACAAAAATATTTTTAAAGTTCAAATTGAATTTTTGGAAAATCATTATTTATTTCCAATAAATATCTCCTTAAATATTAACGACATCGGAACAGCATGAGTATATTTCTTAGCTTTTAGAAGTCATCTATATAAATGAATCTGATTACTCGGAAATTTTTAAGTAGTTTTGATCAATTAGAAATATCTAGAACTCATTTCATAAATAGGGTGAGATGCGTTTGCTTCATAACACGGTTTGGCAATGCGGATGCAGCTGTTAATAGTGGCGCGACCGACAATAAATTTTATGCTGTCTGGTACGCGTTATGAGGCAAACCCTCCGGGAACTGACGATTTGGGCGCATTGCAGCGTTGCACCCTTTGCTAAGGCATGAGCCTTAGCTGCAGGTCACGCCTTGCACTGCATCCCAAATCGTCTTGTTCGCACTCATCCTATTTATGAAATGAGTTCTAGATAAGAACCATTTTGAATTTGTTGTGGATTACTGTTTTTACATTTTAAAAATATGATATTTCAAGCTTAAAAAGCAATGGCAGTAAGCCCAAATTTATCCAACTAGAAGAATGTTAAAAAGCCGACTTTAAGTGGATGATCTTGATAATTCAAACGACTTAATTAAGATTTTTAGTTTTCAATTGAAATGCCGAGAGATTGCAGCGTTAAATCTTTGATTGGCTCACAAGTGCGGGGAGCAAATTTTTCATCCCCTTTACAAAACAAAATATTATATTTTCCATAAATCGTAGTAAATGGATCTCGAAAGATAAAAATTCCTCCATTAGGTGATTTTGTTTCAAAAACTTTTTCTAATAAGGGCAATTGAATTTTTCCACCACTTCGAGCAACAATTTTTTTAAATGACCGCTCTGAATCTCCATAAATGACTTCGCCATTTCGCCCGCTATATGCAGCGTGAATCATCAGATGAGTGGGCATTTCAGAATTCGATGGTAATAAAGTTTTTCTTTCACCCATTAAAAACGCTTCTGCACAAGAAGATGCACACCTTCCTCGAGCATATGTTTTTAAATTCTGGCTTACAATAATCTCAGACAATGACTCCAATATAATTGTTGCGGAAGAATTTGATCCTCGCGACTCTCTAAACTCAATTGCGTGGAGTGGTTTATCGTCCTTAATTCGCGATTGAAGTTCGCTTATTGAGTTTAGTGTGATATTGCCATTCAAAATAAATCTATCCTCAGCAACTTCTGCAGAAACAGCGGCAGAGCTAATTAAATATAATGAAAACGTTACAATATGATATAAAACTAAGCGGGATATTTTTTTAACACTGATTAAAATCATAATTTCCTCCCTAACGGAAATTATTGTTTCAACAATAATTTCCGCACTTTACAATAGCTAAAAAACTAGCAAAAAGTGATTTAATTTCCGAAACTGTTCCAATCAATGAGATTTGGGAGGTCCGGCATTTCTGGCCAATCTACTCCGGTGAAAAAACTAGCGCAAGCGACTGGATTGCCAGTTAAACATGAATCCATTTCGCTGACAAATCTATTTACGTCATAATCAAATTGTGCTTTTTCTTCGTCAGTCATTCGTGGACTAGATATCTCGACCGTTTGAATCGGCTCATCCGGCTCGAGATCACCACCAGCCACAACCATCAATTCTTCATTTGAAATCAAACGCATTTTGTGTTACTCCTATACATGGTTAAGTGAACCATGCCTCATGGCATGGTTTTACTGCTCCGTTCAGGGTCTTGACCACCTTGAACGGTATTTCGGGCTGAGTCTGTTGGGTTTTCCTGACAGACTCAGCATCGAATTCTGAAATTCCTTGTTCTTGCTTCTAGGTGCGCGGGTTCATCGCCAGCACTGGCTCCAGCACCCACTCCCAAATTTTTCTGCTGTCCTGTAATACATCTGCCTCCAGCGTCATGCCAGGCTTGAGCATTTGTGCCTGCCCATAGGCATTGATGCTTTGCTCATGCAACCTGACCTTGATGCGGTACAGCGCTTCATTACTGTTGAAACCATTGATGGCTTGCTGGGCATTGCTCAGGATCGTTGTTGCCAGGTTCTGTGGCAGCTCAGACGGGGCAAATGGCGTGCGGCTGACATCCACTACCGTTGCCTTGTGCAGGCCAAACTTTTGATACGGAAAAGCGGCGTAGCGTATCAATACTTCCTGCCCTGGCTGGATAAAACCCGCTGTCCGGCTGGGTGCATACAGATGCGCTTCCAGCGATCCTGTTTCTGCCTCGCCTGCATGAGCGGTCTTGGCATCAACAGGTATCAGGCTGGCCAGTACTTGCCCGGTATTGATGGCTTGCCCTGGCTGGTTCGTCAGCGCTGTCACAGTTCCGGCTTGGGTTGCAGTAATTTGCACTGCCTGGCGGTTGGCGTTTTCTGCGGCTTCTTGCTTAAGGCTGGCCTTGGCTCTTTCTATTTGCGTCAGGTCAGTTGCCAGGCTATTGGCCAAAGTATCGAGTTCTGATTGCAGGGCGATCTGGTTGGCCTGCAACTGGGTTTTGTTACGCTGCAGGGTACTCAGGCGGGTGCTGATGTCGAGCAGGTCTTCCTGCTTTTGCTGGGTCTGGGCAGCAGAGACGTAGCCATTACCTTGCAGGGTTTCATACTTGGCGACGCTTTGCTGGGCCAGTTGCTGGCGGCGCTGGGCAAGCAACAGTTCTTGTTCCAACTGAGTCTGTTCCTGGGCCAGGTTCGCCAGCCTTTGTTGCAAGGCCTGCTTTTTTTCCTGATACTGGCTTTGGCGCAATCTTTGTTCTGCGGCCATGCTGTCGGCACGGCTGGCAAGTTGCTGGGCGACCAGGGCGGTAATTTCGCCCTGGCTGTTCTGGCGCTCTGTACTCAGAGTAAACAGGATTTGCCCGACTTTGACTTGCTCGCCTTCCTTGACATGGGTAGTCAGCAAGATACCGGCATTGGGGGCAGCCACGCTGAGCTGGCCGCCGACAGGCACGGTAATACCAGTGACACGGGCTTTTTTGGTGATGCTGCCGAAAGTGATGTAGGCAATCAACACCGTAGCAATGACCAGGGCAACAATCGCAATCAATGAAGCGGAAAGCGGCTGTGCCAGGCGGATGGAACCCATCCATTGACTACCTAATGCTGCTGTGACTTCAGGGCGAAACAGGGGGCTGGACTTACTCACCACTCACCCCATTCACTGCAAACTGTTGCGATTTTACAAGTATCTTCATTTATCTACGGCAATATTTCAAAAAAACACTTAACTCCCGTGCAATGAGAAACAGCATAAATGAAAACCCTCAGGAAATGTCAAACAAAGTTAAAAATATATTTTAAGCATGCTTAAAGACTATTTAATATTTTTCTGCTAGGATCGCGCGCCGCGTGCGCGGGCGCTTGACATTGTTTATCCTGAACTACCCTGATCGCCCGTCAATCAATCGTGGCGATCAAGTCATAAAAACCTTCATTCCGTCCTTGGACATCGCTCTGATGTCCATGGATTTGTTTCAATTTTCGGTCTCATTCAAAGACACGAGCAAAAATCAATCCCCTTGCTGCTGCCAGACTGCTTTACCCGACTTCAAATAAATCAAGCCGCTGGCGGAGCCTTCTTTCGCTACCACGATCCCATCGTTGTGCAATTTGACGGATTTGGCATGGTAGCTGTGCGGCTGAGTGCCTTTGTCTTCGACATACCAAAGTTCCAGCCAGGAAAAGTCATCACCACCGTTGCCTATCGCATGCCCTGCACCGACGATGACGGGCTTGGCTTTGCCGTGCGACAAAAAGACGATGCCCTCTTTATTACTCTTGCTATCTTTGACCAGGACCGCCAGGTCGCCCTTGCCAGCACCCAGAAAATTGCCGCGCCAGACAAAGGGATTGATGCGGCTGTTGACTTCGATAGATTCTTGCTTGGACAAGCTATCGAGCTGCTTGTTTGCCCAGTCAGGTAATTGCATCCTGGGTGACACATCCTGCGCAAAAGCGATGCTGTTGGCGAATAACAGCACGACGGACGCTAATTTGAAATTCATGGCAAAACTCCTGATAGTGATATAAATGTTTAAGTATCGTTTTGAATAAAGGCCTGCATTACTATTAATGATTACTACGACTGCCTACTGCCACCGCGCTCACTGCAAATATCTCACCTCAAACTGATGGTCTGTCTCTTCCATGCCGGGTCTTGCCACTTGTAGAACACGCTCAAAGAACCCGGCTTGTCGGCATAGTTTTCAACTTGCAGGCTGTCCATGCTGACGACTTCAAAGCTCTTCTTGAAACGGCCTTCGACTTTGGCTTCGCGTGCTACCAGCATCTTGTTGGTACCGGGCACCCAGCCTGCGAATTCTGCATAGCCAAGATCGGGGTCACTATTCGCTGGTGGCAAGATGTCGATGATCCAGCCCTGGCTGGTCTGGTGGAATAACCAAAGTTCACGCCAGTTCTCCATGGGTTGTACGGCCAGGGTCAGTGCAGTATTTTGTGCATTGGCGCGGGCAGATGCGGGCCAGACCACGCTATAGGTACAACGTTTTGCCAGCGGGGTTTTGATGTCATGTTTGGCGTCAGTCAGCATGACGCAGGTTTCGCCTGGCTGGCCTGGTGCGGTGATGATGTTCAGGCCAGGTTTGGGGATGATGGCGGGTTCAGCCGCCCAGCGTGTTGTGCCCACCCGTACACCGGCGTCGGAGTATGTATATACATCTTCATCGGCGAATTCTTCTTTATTGACTGCGGCCAGTTCGGTCAATGCGCGGTTGGCGGCATCATCTGCTTTCTCGCCTTTGCGGGCACGCTGAAAGGCGATGCTGGACCAGACGCTGGCCTTGCGCATGCGCATGCGGTTTTTCAGGTACTCGGGCAGGCTGGTGGTGTTGACCTTGTCGAGTACATCGGCACGCCATTGATCAAGCGCATAGCGCTCGGTCGGGCGCTTGGTGGGGTCTATGCAATCCTGTCTGGTTACTGCCAGGGCAGCACGGGCTTTTTGGTCGGGTGTGGCATTCATGGCCAGCACGCGGCGAAAGGCTTCGCCGTCGTAGCAGAGTTGCATGCGGCCTTCGCGTTCATAGCCTTTGATGTTGATGCCGTAATTGGCAACCACTTCCAGGTGGGCGGCAATGGTGGCTTCATTTTGCTTGGGCTGTTTGCTCGATGCGCGTCTGGCCAGGCGCTCTGCCATGCTGCCGAGTGCATCAAAGGCTTCTGCACCGATAGCACTAGCTGGTGCGGCTTTCAAATACGCCGCGGTATAACTGATGCCAAGGGATTCTGCACCCGGCGTATCACGCAGGAAGCGGATGACGGCGAAGGCATCGGGTGCATCATCAGGCTGCATGGAGACCAGGCGCACTTGCGATGCCTTGATATAGCCTGCACGTTCGCGCCTGTGGTCATACACTTGCAGGTAGTCGAGTTTTTCACCACGGATTTCCAGGCTGTCACCCTGCCAGAGTACGGCCTGTTGTTGCGCGCCGTCCTTGGGGGCAGCGCGCAATTGTGCCTGGTCTTGTGTGACGACAGCGAGCACGGCTACAGCAGCTAAGGTAGCAAACATGATTATTGGCTCTCTTTGTTTTCGTTAGTGGTTTCTGTTTCAGCTTCGGTAGCTACTTTTTGCATGCCTTGCCTGTTGTTCTTGCCGCTACCCAGCAAGGTCGCACCAATGAAGCTGCCATCTGTTGGTGGTGGTGCGATGATGACCGAGATTTTGTCTGACAATTTGTCGGCCATGGTTTTCTGTATGAGCAGCGGGTGCTTGCTCAGCAGGGCACCTTCTCTCTCCATCTGCACGCTGGCGACCTTGCCGACCAGGTCTTGCCTGTAGGCTTCAGCATCGGCCAGTTTGCGGCGGGAGTCGGCTTCACCCTGGGCTTCGATGACGCGGGCTTGTGCGGTACCTTCTGACGTTTTGATGCGGGCCATTTTTTCTGCTTCGGCTTCAAACTTGCGTTGTTCTATCTGTTTTTCCTTGAAGGGAAGAACGTGCTTCATGGCTTCTTCCTGCGCTTTGGCGGCGATGATTTGTTCATTGCCTGCTGCCTCAGCGGCTTTCTCGCGCTTGATCTTGTCGGCGTCAGCTTCCAGCGCAGTTTGTTTGACCTGCTTGTCTTTCAGTTCCAGGGTATAGCGCATTTTTTCGCTTTCCAGTTCTTCGGCCAGCAGTTTCTCCATGCCGCGTTTATAGTCGGCAGGCAAATCAACCTTGCCCATCATGACGCTGCGCAGGATGATGCCGTCAGCGGCGAGACGGGGTTTTAATTCAGCTTCTATCTGTTTCTGGATTTCTGCACGTTTGCTGGAAAATATCTCGCGTACTGTATACAAGGTGAATGCCTTGTAGATCACGCCCTGTACTGCCGGTTCAACGATGTCGGTATTGATGTTCTCTGGCAGGCTGGTGGACATATTGGTCAGCTTGGTCGGATCGACCGCATAACGTATGCTCAGGTCTACACCGAGTGACAAACCTTCTACCGACTGGAACGGTGCTTCACCATCGGCACGGCTGCTGCGTGTGGGTTTGTATAACTGGTCTTGCAAGCTGAACAGGCGCAACTCATGCAGGCCGGGTACGATAATCAGTGCACCGTCACGCACCTGGTCAGCATGACCGGTCAACTGGTTGATACGCACACCCACGTCACCACGCGGGATATGTTTGACCGGTGGGTGGGTGCTGATGGCATACACGGCACCACCTACCAGACTCAGCACTACCAGGCGCTTGAAAGTGACTTTGCTGAACATGCCAGATTCTGTCGTGACCCTGGCCCCGGCTTTGATTCCCGATGCGCTTGTGCTGAAAACGGAAGACAGAGTGGATCTTACGGCTTGTACCAGGGATTTGATACGGTCAGACATGATGGCTCTCCAATGATGGTGGTTTTTTCAGGATTTCTTGCAGTGGCGTTTGCCCTGCTTCCCTGAGACACATCATGCTCCGCAAGCCACGGAGCATACAATGCTGCGGCAGGGGCAGAAATATCACTGTGGCAAGCTATTTATTCCGCGCCTGGAATAAGCCTTGCCGCGTGTGAAGAAAAACTCACAGCGGCTTTATGACATTTACGGCGAAAGCGTGGATACTGCGGTTATTGAATACATTGCAGGAGAAAACCGTGGTCAAAGTAGCTGTCATCGAAGACGATCTGCCCACCAGTAACCAGTTAAAAACCTGGATAGAAGCAGCAAAGCCGGGCATACAGATAGACCAGTGGTTCAGCCGTGACGATGCCGAAGCCGCCATCGCGCGCGAAAACTATGACCTGGTGGTGCTCGATATAGAACTGGGGCGCGAACGCCATGCCGGGGTTGCCATCATCAATGCCATCAACAAGCAGCATGCAACACCGGTGCTGGTGGTGTCAGCGATGCCAGCCACCATCTACCGCAGCATCATGAAGGCGCTGGATGCCTGGGATTACCTGCAAAAAGCGACCTTTGAAGAAGCCGATTTCATAGAAACCTTTCTGGAAATGCTGCGCTCGGTGAAAGAGCGCAAGCAGCATAAAGAGAGCCAGAGTGCAGCCTATAAAGAAGCCGCAAAAAGCCCCGCTGCCGACCAGCTCAGCATGGACCCCTTGCGCCAGCGCACCCCCATCTGGCGCGGCCAGCGCATCAACCTGCCACTGACGGCACAACGCATACTGGCCGCCCTGTTTGCCCGCCGTGGCCAGGTGGTGTCGTATGAAGACCTGTATGAAGTCGTCAAGAGCGGTCGCAACCGTGACAATATACGCAAGCATGTCTCGACCATACGCGATGCCTTCCGCGAGATTGATGCTGACTTTGAATGTATAGAAAACGTCCCCATGCGCGGTTTCAGATGGGTGGATGACGACGCGGGCAGAAGCTGAGATGGGCAAGTTTTTGCTGGCGACTTACCGGCTGCGGATTTTATTCCGTGGCGTTTTCTTATTGCTGGCGCTGGCAACCGGGGGCCTGGCGCTGTCTGTCCTGCAGCAGGAAAAACAACTCAGCTATAACAATTACCAAAGCAATTTCAATAAAACCCGTTTGCAGATATCCGCCACCCTGCGCCATCCTGCCGGGCAACTGGCGCTGCTGAATCCCCCAGCTGACACCAAGCGCGCATCCCTGCGCCCGCTGTTGCTGCCGTATTCTGCGATTGATTTTGATGACCAGAACAAGGTACAGCAAGCCATCGCCATGTCTGGTTGCCTGGTGCAATATGGTAATGAAGGCGCACTCTGCAGCGGCATAGGCAATAACCCTTGGGCGGGTGGCTTTATCTATATAGCGGGTAATTTCAATAGCAGCCAGCTGGTGTCACACAAGCGCGGCAATGAAAGCCTGGAGCAAGCGCATAGACTGAAGGTCAGTGTTAGTCTGCGCGGCCAGACTTATCGCTGGATAGCGCCGTTTGAAGAAGAGATTGCGCCAGCGAGACAAAACCAAGGCGTGCGCGGGCGCTGGACTGGCTTTAATGAAAGCGAAGCCAACAGGCCGAATGCGCGCCCGGTAAAAGACTTCCGTGGCTGGGCCTGGCAAAAAGCCGTGTGCAACCAGGCTGACCTGGACGACAAGGATACTGACTGCCAAAAGAATACCTTCTTCTCACTGCGCCTGCCGATACCGGTCTTGCAGGAAGCCCTGTTTGAAAAGAAACGCCCGGTCTGGCCGCCACAGGACCTGGACCAGATGGAAGTCAGCATCGCCGTGCTGCCACCTGACTCTGACACTGCGCTGCTCGACAGCAAGAGCACGCCGACGGCAACCCCATTCTCCCTCAAGGATTTACAAGACAACCTCTTGCCTGGCGAAACCCTGCGCATACGCAAACGCGATGCTCAAGACAGTAAAGACAGCAAGGATGATCTGATCAACCTGACCGGTATCGTTGAACAAAGCGATGAATCATGGAATATCATCACCCGCCTGATACGCCGCCTGCCTGTCGATGAATACGATGTCCCGCTCGAAAGCCGCGAAACCATCAGCACGCCGCTGGCCAATTATGAGGTCTTGCTCAAGGGTGATGTGCGCAGTGTCAGCAAGAGTCTCAGCGTGGTTGCCAGCCGCGTGTCCTGGTTCGTCGGCGCGATGTTGCTGGCGCTGACGCTGGCCTGGCTCTTGATCGAGGTCAGTATCATACGGCGCATCACCCTGCTGACTAAGCGCGCCGTGTCATTGTCAAAGACCATGAAGGGTGCGGGTGAGCTTGAGCAGTTTGATGTCAGCGATTTGCGCAGTCCGGATGAACTCGGCGTGCTGGCCAGTTGCCTGCATGACTTGCTGCGCCGCGTAAAGGAAGACGTGGAACGCGAAACCATACGCACTGAACAAGAAAAAGAGATGTGGCATGCAGTCGGCCATGAGATCATGTCACCGCTGCAGTCCCTGATGGCCTTGCATGGCACGGCAGATAACCAGAGCAACCGCTACATCAGCCGCATGCAGCAGGCCATACGTGTGCTGTATGGCAGTGCATCACCGAGCGAGGCATTTCAATCTACCGTCTTGCAGGTCAGTGAAATTGACATCAGCCTGTTCCTTAAAAACGTCGCCGACAATGCCCCCATGGTAGGCATACCGGATGTGGTTTACGAAGGGCCGGATGAAGTCATCATGGTCAAGGCAGATGAATATTCGCTGGAAGATGTGGTGACCCACGTCTTGCGCAATGCTCAGCGTTATCGCAAGACTGATAGTTCTATTAGTATAAAGTTACAAGATAGTGAAACTGCCGTGACTATTACTATCCACAATGATGGCCCGCATATTGCCGAAGATTTGATCGACAAGATTTTTGAGTACGGCGTATCGGACCAACATGACTCGGGCGCAAATGGCAACCGTGGCCAGGGTCTGTTTGTGGCCAAGACGTATATGGCGAAGATGGGCGGGACTATCAATGTGCAGAATGTGGATCAGGGCGTGAGTTTTGTCCTCACTTTGCAACGAGGAAATCCGTAAACCTCTGGAGAGACAAAAATAGGTCACTGGATTCCAGCCAGGAGCATGGCGGAATGATGTAGCTGGGGCATGGTAAATCAAGCGATGCACCAGTCTATATTATTTTCAATAAATTATTAAAAAAACATCAATCTGACGACTTCAACAGTTTTTATCCAAAAAGCAAAACTTAGTTTTGTATCATCACACAAATCACATCGCACTATCGGAAAGCATGGCTTTAGAATCCTTGACGGGCGCGCTGAACCTAACGCCTGCTCGCGGGGTCAATTATTGGCTAATTATTGGCTATCTATATAGCCAAGAGCCGACTGTGAGAAAAATACCAGGCTGAGACGGCCTGACCAACAACAAGGAAAGCAATGAAACCACAATTAAAACTGATCGCTGCATTGTGCATGGCAGGTGCAAGCAACCTGGTGCTGGCACAGGCAGAAGACAAACACCAGTGGCTGGAAGATGTCACCGGTGACAAGGCCCTGAGCTGGGTCAAGGACCAGAACAAGGTCACCCGCAGCAAGCTGGACAATGATGCAGGCTTCAATAAACTGAAAGCTGATTTGCAGGTTGTGCTCAATTCCAAAGACCGCATCCCCTCCATACGCAAAATGGGTGACGCCGTGTATAACTACTGGATGGACGCAGAACACCCGCGCGGTGTATGGCGTAAGACTACGCTGGAAGAATACAAGAAAGCCCAACCGAAATGGGAAGTGGTGCTCGACGTTGATGCACTGGCCAAGGCAGAAAATGAGAGCTGGGTATATAAAGCCAGCGTATGCCGTGAACCAGTCTATGACCGTTGCCTGATTGAGCTCTCGCGTGGCGGTTCAGATGCGGTGGTCACACGTGAATTTGATCTTGCCAGCAAGTCTTTCGTCAAAGGCGGCTTCAGCCTGCCAGAAGCAAAAATGAGCCTGGACTGGGTCAATAAAGACACCCTGTTTGTCGCTACCGACTTTGGTGCCGGAACGCTGACAGATTCCGGCTATGCACGCGTCGTCAAGGAATGGAAACGCGGCACGGAATTATCTGCAGCCAAGACCCTGTTTGAAGGCCAGAAAACCGATATGGCCGTAGGTGCCAATTCCAGTGACCATAAAGGCATACACAGGGAACTGGTGGGTCGCCAGATCACCTTCTACACATCAGAACAATATCTGAAAGAAGGCGACAAGCTGAGCAAGCTGGATATCCCGGCCAAGAGCAATCTGTATTTCTTTGACAAACAGGCGGTAATCACCCCACGTGAAGCATGGACAGTTGGTGGCAAGACATATGCGTCAGGCAGTGTACTGGCCATCGACTTTGATGCCTTCATGAAAGGCAATCGTGAATTCACCGTATTATTTGAACCCAGCGATACCACGTCATACACCGGTGCTGCCATTACGAAAAATCATCTGCTGTTGCAAACCCTGGATAACGTCAAGAGCAGCCTGAAAGAATGGAAATTCAGTGGCGGTAAATGGTCAGCGCGTCAGGTCACTCTGCCTACTCTGGGTGCCATTACTGTGACTGCGGTGGATGCTGAAAATTCTGATGATTACCTGCTCGGCTATTCTGATTACCTGACACCGAGTGTTTACATGATGGCCCATGCGGGCAATGACAAGCGTGAATTGCTGAAGTCGGCACCAAGCTTCTTCGATGCAAGTGCCTATGAAACCACGCAAAAATTCACGACATCCAAAGATGGTACCAAGGTGCCTTACTTTATCGTGCGTCGCAAGGATGTGAAATTCGACAGCAATAATCCTACCCTGCTGTATGGTTACGGCGGCTTCGAGATTCCCATGACGCCTTCGTATTCCGGTGGTCTGGGCAAGAGCTGGCTGGAAAAAGGTGGCGTCTATGTCGTTGCCAATATCCGTGGTGGTGGTGAGTTTGGCCCGCGCTGGCATCAACTGGCCTTGAAAGAAAACCGTCAGCGTGCCTATGATGACTTTGCTGCTGTGGCAGAAGACCTGATTGCCAGCAAGATCACCAGCCCTAAACACCTGGGTGCCATGGGTGGCAGTAACGGCGGCCTGCTGGCTGGTGTCGCCCTGACCCAGCGCCCTGACTTGTTCAATGCGATTGTCAGCCGCGTGCCTTTGCTCGACATGCGCCGCTTTAACCAGTTGCTGGCCGGTGCATCATGGATGGGTGAATATGGCAACCCGGACGTGCCTGCCGAGTGGGATTACATCTCCAAATATTCGCCCTACCAGAACGTCAAGGCAGGTGTGACTTATCCTAATGTGCTGTTTATTACCTCCACCAAGGATGACCGCGTACACCCCGGCCATGCGCGCAAAATGGCAGCCAGAATGATGGAGCAGGGTCACAAGAATGTCTGGTATTACGAAAATATAGAAGGCGGCCACGGCGGTGCGGCCAACAATGCACAACGTGCCGACATGGACGCCATTGTTTATACTTTCTTGTGGAATATGCTCAAGCGTGACAATGATGCGGTGCAGGTGCATTAATTAATTAATTGAGTCAGGTACGATGAAAAAAGCAGCCAGTGCGGCTGCTTTTTTTTCGCTTAATCGACTTTGTCCGACGGGAAGCGTATGGTTTCACGCAACAGGACGCTCATGGGCAAGGTCATGTTCACGCCATTCGGCTGTACCGGTTTTGTAAACCATTTCTCATAGAGTCTGGTCAGCTCACCATCTGTCATCATGCGCACCATTTCCATATCAATTAGCTTCTTGAAAGCGGCATCGCCCTTGGGCAGCATCATTGCATAGGCTTCTGAAGACAGTGGGTCACCGACGATGACCAGTTTATCGCGCAGCCTGGACCTGGCCTTGAAACCAGCCAGGATTGCATCATGCTGGGCAAATGCATCGACTTGCTTGTTTTCCAGCATGCTGACAGATTCAGTATGATCTTTGCTCTCCACCATCTTCATATTCAGGGAGCGCACTTTATCCCTTTCCAGCAAATATTTATCTGTGGAAGTGCCCTTGGTCACGACTACTTTTTTATCTTTCAAATCCTGCCAGTTCTTGATGCTGGAATCAGCAAAGACCATCATGCGTATCGTGGCGAAAAAATGTGGCAGCGTGTAGTTTACTTTAGTACGTCGTTCTGCATTATTGGCGGTAGAACCACACTCAATATCTGCCTTGCCTGAGGTCATCGCCTCCATACGCGTATCTGATGTAACGGGGATGTAATTGATCTTCAACTGCGGTAGTTTTAATTCTTTTTTGATCGCATCGACAAATTTGGCGCAGATATCAATCGAGTAACCGATAGGTGTTTTATTCTCTGACAGATAAGAGAACGGGAGTGAGGTTTCCCTGAATGCGATGTTGATCGTATTGGTTTTTTTGATACGCTCAAGTGTATCGGCTGCAGAGGATAACTGTGCCAGCATACAACTTGAAAGAATTAAACTTGCTTTGATAAAGCGACGAAATTTCATGCGACTTCCTTGACCCGGTTGAAGTAGTGGGGATGATAAAGAACTGATTTAGACGGAGAAATCAGGGCAAGGAAATGAGGAGCGATGCTACTTCAATAGCATCGTCAGATGCTGTCGCGCTGAAGGATAAATACTGCGCGATACTTGCCAGACCAAAGTGAACCCGATATCAGTTGCGACAAAAACACCGCAGGCGAGGATTATAGGAATATTTCTACACAACAACAATCGAAAATTTATGCATTTTGCTTAATGTCATAATTCAGCGCCTGATTACGCTCACGCATTTGAGCAATATCAATCAAAAACCCGGGCAAATATCCCAGGTTGGTGAGCACAAAATAGAGGTAGCAAAATAAGCAATAAGCAATAAGCAATAAGCAATAAGCAATAAGCAGCTTAATTCACTTTATCTGAAGGAAAACGTATGGTTTCCTTCAACAGTGCACCCATGGGCCAGGCCAGGTTCATGTTGTTGGGCTGTATCGGTTTGGTGAACCATTTTTCGTGCAGCTTGGTGATTTCTCCATCGGTCATCTGGCGTGCCATTTCAGCATCAATGAATTTCTTGAATGCGGCATCACCTTTGGGCAGCATGATTGCATAGGCTTCAGAAGCCAGTGGGTCACCAACGATGGTCAGTTTGGATGGGTCCTTGGCCTTGGCTTTCAGGCCAAACAGGAGAGCTTCATCCTGGGCAAAGGCATCGACCTGGTTGGTTTCCAGCATGTTAAAAGAATCGCTGTGGTCTTTACCTTCTACCAGCTTCATGTTCAGGGCGCGTACCTTGTCACGCTCGAGTATGAATTTGTCAGTAGAAGTGCCTTTGGTGAAGACGACTTTCTTGCCCTTCAAATCTGTCCAGTTCTTGATGCCTGAACTGGTTTTGACCATCATGCGCAGGGTGGAAAAGAAATGCGGTATCGTAAAATCAACTACTTTCCTGCGGTCTGCAGTATTGCTGGTTGAACCACATTCCATATCTGCCTTGCCGGATGTCAAGGCCTCTATGCGGTTATCTGCGGTGACAGGCAAAAAATTGATTTTCAGTTGTGGTAATTTCAATTCTTTTTTAAGCGCATCAACCATTTTTTTGCAGATGTCGATCGTGTAGCCGACTGGTGCCTTGCTATCAGACAGATAAGAGAAAGGCAGGGCAGACTCGCGATACGCGATATTGACGGTCTGGCTTTTTTTGATACGGTCCAGCGTGTCAGCAGAGGACAACTGGGAAAGAATAGCGGCAGACGCAAAAACGCCAGCCTGAAGAATACAGCGCAAGTTCATTTGGTTTCCTTATGCTCTTAAAAAGGACAAAATTTATCGAGACATGTAAGTGGAAGCTGTTGCAAAGATGTTCAGGCAGCGCATAACTACAATTTGCAGCTATTGCCTGAGTATAGGTAATACAGAGGGGCTATGCAATTCAGCCCGGGATATTTTGCAACAAGCGTGGGAGTTTCAACAGTGAGGGGGCAGATTATATAGCGGACTGAGCGCCTTGAGGGAGAAGTAAACCTCTAGTGAACTGTAACAGTCCACTAGTGAGCTGACGATATAAAAAAAATATCAAGTACAGTTCAGATACTTCAGATGCAAAATGATCATGAAAACTTTGGTTTTCAGGTTCCATCAAACAAATCACCGGTCTCAAACGCGGCATGCATAGCCAGACGGAGCCAGGCATAGCAGGTATAAGCTGTTACTAGTCATCAACGGCCTTGCGTTGCATCTCGGCCAGGTAAGCGTCAAGTTCAGCGGTGCTGGTAAAAATTTCGCTCAGGGGTGCGGCACGGACGATTTCAAATACTTTTTGTACCTGCCGACTGAGATTCACAAAATAAGTTGCGCCGCCATGACTGCGCATGGTTTTGCGTATCTTGGCCAGCACCCTTAAACCCTCACTGGAAATGAAGTTCAAGTCTTGCATGCGCATGACCAATACCTTGACTTCTTCACTGACACTGCTGGTAAAAAACTGTTCCAGATCAGCCGCAGTGCTGGAATCGAGACTGCCTGACAAATCTATGGTGGCTGTTGGCAATTGCGTTTCATCAATGGAAATTTCTAACACTGTTTGTCCTCTGTTATTTGTAGTGCAGGTGCTCAGGGTTTGACGAGAAATTTACGTATGTGCAAATTATTCTGTCCGTGCGCATAGTGGTAGTCAATCTGGTCTGCCAGGGCACTCACCAGATACAGGCCAAGGCCACCTTCGGGGCGGTCGGCAAAATCCACTTCCAGGTCGGGCTCATTGACGCCATCCAGGGGATTATAGGCATGAGAATTATCAATCACGTCGAGTACAACCGCAGACTCCTGCAAATGCACGTCCAGCCGTATGGATGCCGGGTCCTGGTCAGTTGCACCATGTTTGAGTACATTCACCAATACTTCTTCAGTAATCAACTGCAAGTCATCAACCACGTCCTCGCTCACCTGCTGTGCCTGCAGCAAACCTGCCAGGCAGGGCCTGACCTGATCATAGACCAGCGGCTGACCATTAAGGCTGATCTGCCAGTCAGCAAAAGCTGGTTTGCGTCGTTTGGCTTCAGGATGAAATTGCATACTTAGTAATGTCAAGTCGTCAAACTGCGGGGCCTGCGCTATGAACTGCTGATGCGCCAGTGTCACACAACGAATAATGTCTGCTGCAAATGCCGGTGCCTTTCGGCTAATTGTAGTCTGTAATCGGGCTTCTGAGAATTCTTCATTGTCCTGGTTCCTGGCTTCGGTGATGCCGTCGGTATACATGACAACAATGTCATGAGCAAGCAGGCGAATTTCAAACTGCGGGAAACTGGCCTCCTCTTCCAGCCCCAGTGCCGGCCCGGTTTCCAGCACCAGTTTGCTGACCTGGCCATCACGTAACAGTAGCGGCGCATCATGACCTGCGCTGGCGTACTGCAATACACCACTTTTCAGGTCCAGCATGGCAAAGAACATGGTGACAAAACGGCATTCAGGATTGTTGTGCGCCAGTTCGCGGTTCACGGCAAACAACAAGGCGGCTGGCGAACTGCTCTGGTGTGCCAGTGTACGCATCAGGCTCAGGGTGCGCGCCATGAACAGGGCTGCGGGCACCCCCTTGTTGGCAACATCCCCTATCACCATGCAGATGCGCTCATCGGCCACATGGAAAAAATCATACAGGTCACCGCCAACTACCCTGGCCGGTTGCAGTAAAGTGCTCACGCTGTAGCGCGGATCGATGGCAGCTTCTGCGCTGGGTAACATGGCTTGCTGTATCTGGGCTGCGATGGCGAGTTCACTTTCCATGCGCTGTCTGGCCGCTGTAGCCTCCTGCAATTCCAGTATGTGCAACTTCAGAGAATCACGCATGCGCCTGAATGAACGTGAGAGACGTCCTACCTCATCGCTCCTGGGTATTTTGGTAAGTTCAGTATCCAGATTACCCTGGGCAATTTCTTCCGTGCTTTTGCTGAGACTGCGTAAGGACCTGGTAGTCTGCCGTGATACCAGGGCAATGGCGATGCACATCAGCAGCATGTCCTTGCCCATGGAAAAAATAACTATCATGAAATATTTACCAAGATAAGCCTGGAACTCTGCTTCGGGGAAATAGAAGCCATACACCAGCGGCATATCCTGCAGTTGCCTCTTGAAATGTATGCCGCCCCCTCTCCAGTACCCTCAGCGGACCGCGTAGATATATCTTTGGGAATAAATTCAGATCCCAGCATGAAATTGCCCGTCAACTGGTTTTTTACATAAGGATGACCTTGCACGCTATGATCGACCTCATCAACCAGGTGTAAATTGCTTTGCAGGTCTTGCAACAGGGGGGCATATTGATCAGTATGGCAATGCTTTGCATTGTTTGTCCCTGCATAAACCATCCTGTGCAAAAAACCAGCCCCTGAGTGCGGATGTGCCTGGACCAGTAATGCTGGCCATTAACAACATTGCAGGATTTCAACAATTCATCATCGGCCGCTGTGCTTTGCCAGGACTGTCCTTTGATGTCAACTTGCCAGCCAAAGCTTTGATCCTTAGCTTTAGTGCCGGAAGAGATAGCAATTTTGCTGACGTAAGGAGAGACCGGCAACATTACTTTAAGATCATTATGATCGACAAGATAAAGGCGCTCATCCATTTGCACCAGGCGGCTGGCTTGCTCAGCGATCAAGTGCAGGCTGGATTGGTGTTTTGCCGCAATGGCATCGAGTTTGGACATTGCTATCTGCTTAACCCAGCCCGTCATGACTTGCTGCAACAAGGAACGCATCTGGTAGTAAGAACCACCATAAATCACTACCGCCGCCATCAGGCAGGCAAAAACCAGGCGGTAAGTAATACTGGTGAACTGGAATGCTCTTAATTTAATCACACTATATGTCTATACGAAAGTCTGCCGGATACGGGTGAACAAGGCCAAAGTCTGAGGATACTGTATCATTTCTCGCTTTGCCATCAATCGAGGACTTGCATTTGATGCATGCAACCATTTCCTGTCTTACTGGTCTGAACCTTCCATGAGTCTGTACCAGCTTCTAGCACAATTTATCCGTCAGCACTGGCGCCAGTACACCAGCGCTGGCCTGATGCTGTTTGCCGTTGCCGTCATGACGGTCTTGATACCACGTCGTGTCGGCATGATTATCGATGGCATGGTGGCGGGACGCTTTGACAACACAGCCCTGATGTGGGAACTGTCCTGGTTGCTGGGCATGGGCCTGGCTATCTATTTCCTGCGGGTGGGCTGGCGCACGCAATTGTTTACCGCATCTTATCAACTGGGCATGCAATTGCGTACCCGTTTGTATGAGCGTCTGAGTGTGCAGGGTTCGCGTTTCTTCCAGCAGCAAAGAACTGGCGACCTGATGGCACTGGGCACCAATGATGCGGACGCCATAGAACTGGCCGCAGGCGAAGCCGCCCTCGCCGGTTTTGATGGCAGCATGACCTTTGCCCTGGTGATAGGCATGATGCTGCTGGGCGTGGACTGGCGACTGGCACTGGCGGCTCTGCTGCCCTTCCCTTTCATGGCATGGGCCTTCAAGCACATCACCCATCATATACAGGACGCTTCACGCGATTCTCTCGACCGTTTCAGCAAACTCAATGACCAGGTGCAGGAAACCTTGTCAGGCGTGCGCACCCTGCGCGCCCTGGGTCTGGAACAGCGTAGCGCCGCGCAGTTTGCCGAACTGGCAGAAAACGCTGCGGTGGCCAGCCTGAATGCACAACGCTGGGAAGCAGCTTATGAACCGGCAGTGGGCCTAAGTCTGACTGCGGCTGGTGCGCTGACGCTGGGTGTCGGTGGTTACCTGGTCTGGCATGGTGAAATGAGCATCGGTGCCTTGACCAGCTTTTCCATGTATCTGGGCCAATTGATCTGGCCTATGTTTGCTGCTGGCTGGGTATTGTCGCTGCTGGAACGCGGCAAGGCCGCCTGGGCGCGGCTGGAACCGGTCTTGACGCAGGAACTCAGCGTCAATGATGAGGGCAAGCTGGATACGCCACCAAGCGGTGACTTGGTCGTGGAGAATGTCAGCTTTGCCTATCCGGGCCAGACCAAGCCAGCCTTACAAGACATCTGCCTGCGCATCGCACCCGGACAAACCCTGGGCATAGTTGGCCCTACCGGCTCAGGCAAATCCAGCGTGGTGCGCCTGCTGCTGCGCCAGATCGAGGCTGAACAAGGCCTGGTGCAATGGGGTGGTCACGCGCTGGCAGACTACAAATTGCAAGCCTTGCGCCTGTCCATCAACTGGGTGGCGCAGGAACCATTTTTATTCTCGGCATCGATTGCTGACAATATCTCGCTCAGCAACCCAGCAGCCAGCCGTGCCGAGGTGATTAAGGCCGCGCAACTGGCATCGGTGGATGATGATATCCAGCGCTTCCCACATGGCTATGACACGCTGGTAGGCGAGCGTGGCGTCACCCTGTCTGGTGGCCAGAAACAGCGCGTAGCCATTGCCCGCGCCCTGTTGACGGCCAGCCCCTTATTATTACTCGACGATGCCTTGTCGGCAGTCGATACGCAAACAGAAACGCATATCCTGCAACATCTGGCAGAGCTGCGACAGGAACATCCTGAACGCAGTGCTGTCATCGTCAGCCATCGTTTGAGTGCGGTACTGGAAGCCAATCACATCCTGGTTTTGCGCGAAGGCAAAATTATAGAACAGGGCAATCACCAGGCCTTGCTGGATTTGAATGGCTGGTATGCAACGCAATGGCGTTATCAACAATTGGAAGCAAGCCTGGATGCAGCCTGATACGAAAAAATTACCCGCTGCCATGTCAGAAAAAAAACAGGCAGTGCATTTGCTGCTACACGCAGCCCGCGATGAAAAACGCCATGTCTGGCTGGGCGTCTTCTTTTTAATGATCGCCGCCGCGCTGGAAGCTGTCGGCCCCTTCTTGGGCAAGGCTTTCATAGACCGTTACCTGTTGCCTCACCAGATGGACATGGGCATGGTCATGGCCCTGCTGGCAACTTATGTACTGACAGGCTGGGGCGCGACCTGGCTACGCTACCTGCAACTGACGCGGCTGGCTGGTGTGGCCATGCGCTCAGTACGGCGCTTGCGTGAACAAGTGTATGGACATGTGCTGCGCCTGCGCATGGCTTTCTTTGACAAGGCGATTACCGGGCAACTGGTGAGCCGTGTGACGAATGACACCGAGTCTGTCAAGAACCTGTATGTGCAGGTGCTGTTCGTCATGCTCGACAGTTCCATCGTCGTTCTCGGTGCCCTGACTGCGATGGCCTTGCTGGAATGGCGTTTGATGCTGATTGTGCTGATGCTGATACCAGCGGTCATCATCATCGTCTGGTTTTACCAGCGCTGGAGTGCACCAGCCGTCAGCAAGGCGCGCCAGTTGCGCAGTGAGATCAATGCCCAGGTCGCAGAGAGCATCAATGGCATGAGCACGCTGCAAGCCAGCAATGCCGAGCGCCGCTTTGGTGAGCGCTTTGCAAAAACCAATCAATTGCATTACGCCGCCAGGCTGGATGAATTGCGTGCCAATGCCTGGCTGTTGCGCCCGGCGCTGGACCTGATGAATTCGCTGTTGCTGGTAGTGGTGATTTTCACTTTCAGCCAGCGCAGTTTTTCTGGTGTGGAAATAGGTGTGCTGTATGCCTTTGTCAGCTACATCGCCCGCGTGGTCGAACCCTTGATACAGATCACCCTGCAATTTGGCCAGATACAGCAGGCCGTGGTGTCTGCTGCGCGTGTCAACACACTGCTCAATGAACACCAGCATGTACAGGCCAGCAGCGATGCGCGTATTACTGATGGCCATCTGACGCTGGACAAAGTGAATTTTGGTTATGACCCTGCGCGGCCAGTCTTGCATGACTTTAGCCTGGATATCCCGGCGGGCAGTTTTTATGGCATCGTCGGCCATACCGGCAGTGGCAAATCCACTCTACTAAGTCTCTTGCTGCGTTTTTATACGCCACAGTCTGGCCGCATGGAAGTCGATGGCCAGCCGCTGGCTAGCATCACGGATGCACACTTCCGCGAGAAGGTCGGGCTGGTGCCGCAAGAACCATTTTTGCTGGCAGCCAATGCGCGAGAAAACATCGCCATGGGGCGTGACATCAGCGAGACAGATATCATCGCTGCGGCCAAGGCTGCACATGTCCATGATTTTATTTTGCAACTGGAAAATGGCTACGACACACCACTGGGTGAAGGTGGCGCACGGCTCTCTACGGGCCAAAAACAATTGCTGGCAATTGCACGCGCGCTGGCTGGCAAGCCGCGCATCCTGTTCCTGGATGAAGCGACTTCGCATATCGACAGTGAAACCGAACAGGTAGTACAAACCGCGCTAACAGAACTGCGCGGCAAGGTCAGTATCATCGCGATTGCCCACAGGCTCTCTACCATACGTGATGCCGACAGCATCATCGTGCTAAACCACGGCAAGCTGGCAGAGCAAGGTAATCATCAAGAATTAATGCAGGTGGATCAGGGCATATACCAGCGCCTGTATTTGCTGCAAACCCTGGAAGAATAAGGAATAGCATGAAGAAATGGATAGTGTTCGGCATCAGTGTTGCCGTAACCCTGGCGCTGGCAAGCCTGGCCTTTATATTTTTTGTGGTGGCCCCGGGTTTGCCTACTCTGGAAGCAGTAACCGATTACCGCCCAAAAATCCCGCTGCGCATTTACACCGCCGACAATGCCCTGATCGGCGAATTTGGTGAAGAACACCGCGACTTTGTACCGATCAAGCAAATCCCGGCGGTCATGAAAAATGCGCTGCTGTCGATAGAAGATGCGCGTTTTTATGAGCATGGTGGTATCTCCTTCATCGGTGCCGGGCGCGCCATATTGGCGGACTTGCGCGGTGGTTTTCATCAGGGTGCATCCACCATCACCATGCAGGTGGCACGCAACTTCTTCCTGACCAATGAAAAATCAGTAGAACGCAAAATGAAAGAAATTTTGCTGACTTACCGCATCGAAGACGCACTGACGAAAGACCAGATTCTGGAACTGTACATGAACCAGATTTTCCTGGGCAAACGCAGCCATGGTTTTTCCAGTGCCGCAAAAACCTACTTTGGCAAATCACTTGATCAACTGACGCTGGCAGAAGCCGCCATGCTGGCGGGTGTACCGCAAAACCCGGTGCGGCATAACCCCGCCGTGAATTTTGAAAAAACCAAGCAAAGACAGTTGCTGGTCTTGAAGAGCATGGTCAGGAATGGTTTCATCACCGAAGCCCAGATGGAAGCAGCCGCCAAGGAAGACATCAAGGTCATCAAAGGCCAGCAATTTGATGCCCATGCTGACTACGTGGCCGAGATGGTACGCCAGAGTATCTATGCGCAATACAAGGAAGATACCTATACCAAGGGTATCAGGGTCTATACCACCATCAACAAGGCCGAGCAGGATGCCGCTTATGAAGCCGTGCGGCGCAACATCATGGCTTATGACCAGCGCCATGGTTATGACGGCCCTGAAGCCCATATAGACTTACCAGCAGATGAAGATGAACGTGACGATGCGATAGACCAGATCTTGCGCAAACATCCTGACAATGACAAGGTATTGGCAGCGGTGGTGACCGAGGCCTCCGGCAAGATCGTCAAGGCTGAACTGCAATCTGGCGACAGCATAGAAATCACCGGTGAAGGCTTGCGCTTTGCCGCAGCAGCGTTGACAGAAAAAGCCAAGGCTGGCATCAAGATACGCCCTGGCTCTGTCATCCGCGTAATGCAGGACGCAAAAAAACGCTGGGCGATTACGCAGATACCTGAAGTCGAAGGTTCTTATGTGGCGCTGAATGCGGATGACGGCTCTTTCCGTGCGATGGTCGGCGGTTTTGATTACAACCGCAAGAAATTCAATCATGTGACCAGTGCCTGGCGTCAGCCTGGGTCGAGCATCAAGCCCTTCATTTATTCAGCCGCACTGGAAAAAGGCTTTTACCCTGGCACCCTGATCAATGACGTGCAACTATCCGAGACATCGGACAGCAATCTGCGCTGGGACCCGCGTAATGATGACGGTAAATATGACGGCCCCATCACCATGCGCACGGCGCTGGCACAATCCAAGAACGTGGTGTCGGTGCGCATATTGAAAGCCATTGGTGTGGAACAGGCCAAGGCCTGGTTGCCACGCTTTGGCTTTGACAAGGACAAGCACCCTGCCAACCTGACCATGGCCCTGGGTACCGGTTCTGTGACGCCCTTGCAACTGGCATCAGCCTATGCGGTATTCGCCAACGGCGGCTACTCGGTCAACCCCTGGCTGATCAGCAAGGTGGTGGATGGCAAGGGTGTCGTGCTGTTTGAAAATAAGCCCCCAGCCAAGGCGCAGGAAGAGTCACGCGTCATCGACGCCCGCAATGCCTATATCACTGACCAGATGTTGCGTGAGGTGGTACGCAGCGGCACCGGTGCCAGTGCTACCGCAAAACTGGGGCGTCGTGACCTGGCAGGCAAAACCGGCACTACCAGTGATGCTGTCGATGGCTGGTTTGCCGGTTATGCAGGCAATGTGGTGGCTGTGGCCTGGATGGGTTATGACGATCCCAAAAGCCTCGGCGGCCGCGAGTTTGGTTCTACCCTGGCCCTGCCTATCTGGATAGACACCATGCGCGTGGCGCTGGCTGGCAAGCCTGAAACCGCGCGTGCCGTGCCTGAAGGCATCAGCAATGCCGAGGGTGACTGGATGTTTAATGAATTCCTGAACGGTGCCGGGGTACGCACGCTGGATATGGGCGATGCTCCGGCGGCAACAGCGCCAGCAATGACAACAGCACAGTAGCCCGTATAGATCACCAGCCCCAAGAAAAAGCCCGCAGATAACTCTGCGGGCAAGTATCCCGACCTTTGGAGGTAAAACTTTTCAGGACTGCCGCATGGTAGTGGCTGGACATGACAGGCGCATGACAGTGGATCAGAAGCAGGTCAAAAATAGGCCAGATACTGGTAACAGCGAGAAAAAAAAGCCCGCTGCAACTGCCAGCGGGCAAGAAATCCTGTGCGGGAAGCAAAACAGGATGGTGGTAAATCAGCAGTGTCAAACTTCTGTTCCGAATTTCTAAGCTATAAACAGAGTGCAAAGCACCCCTTTATTCCCTGTCTTGAATACCAGACAAGTTTTGTAGACTCTTCAGCATCCCTTTACAAAATGTCTGGTTAAGAGATGACTACTACCTACCGCCCACAAAGGTCTTTGCCACGCGAACCACAATTCATGCATGGCACGCCAGGTACTATCTACATTTTGCAAAACGATGGCTTGCGCCAGGGTCTGTACAAGATCGGCGCTACCCGCCGCTCTGGTGTCTCCAAAGCCATGGAACTCAACCGTGACCAGCAACAACTGATACCCGGCCAGTATGAATGCGCATTTGAACTGCATACCAAGGATTGCGGCCAGGCCCTTGATGAAATCCTGAAACTGTTCCAGCATGAACGCCGCGGCAAACGTGGGGATGAATTCTATGAATTCGATCTCGACGTCGCCGCCGGTAAAATCGCCAACATCATTGCCACCATCAACCGCCAGGGCCTGATACGCCAGCAACACACGCTCTCGATGATGCGTCACCTCGAACCCGACGAACCCAGCACCAGCAATGCTGAGGCCTTTACCCCGCCACCTTCAGGCATACTCAAGAAAGCGATCGCCTGGGTGAATAGCTGAACTGGTGAGCGGTATTCAGCTCTGTATTTCAGCTCTGTATTTCAGTTACACAACCGCCTTCAGATAATTGCGCTCACGCCCGGTTTCCTGGCCCTTGCGCAAGGCGGCAAAGCCTTGATCAAGGTCGGCCAATAAGTCTTGTACCGCTTCCAGCCCCACATGCAGGCGCAACATCGGTGCCTGCCATTTGGCGGCATTCACACTGCGGTAAGAAGCCGGGTTGGTCGGCAAGATCAGGCTCTCAAAACCACCCCAGCTAAAACCGATGCCAAACAGGCGGGTGCGGTCTATCAAGGCAGCGACTTGCTGTTCTGTGATGTCAGCACGGAACACTGCCCCCATCAGGCCGCAGGCATATTCTGCTTTGAAATCACGCTTCCACAATTCATGGCCAGGGCTGCCTGGCATGGGCGGGTACAAGACCTCGGCCACCTCTGGCTGTTCTTTCAACCAGCGAGCGACGACGTGTGCGCTTTCTCTGTGCGCTGCCAGACGTGGTGCCAGCGTGCGCAAACCGCGCAAGGCCAGCGCTGCATCATCTGCACCTATAGTCAGGCCTAGCTGGCGATAAGTATTGCGGATGCGCTCTTCCAGCGCTGCCGTCGTCAAAATCGCCCCCATCAGCGCATCAGAATGGCCGACGATGTATTTGGTCGCTGCATGGATGGAGACATCGATGCCCAGCTCAAATGAATCCCAGCCTATGGGCGTGGCCCAGGTAGAGTCAGACACGACGACTGCGCCACGCGAGTGGGCAGCAGCGGCAATGCCGGGAATGTCCTGTATTTCAAACGTCAGGGAGCCTGGCGACTCAACAAAGATCACCTTGGTATTGAATTGCATGAGATCGGCAATGCCACGGCCCACCAGCGGGTCGTAATAAGTCGTGGTGACGCCCATCTGCTTGAGCATGCCGTCACAGAACAGACGGGTAGGGTCATACACGGTATCGACCATCAGCAAATGGTCGCCAGGTTGCAACAGGGCGAGCAAAGTGGTGGTAACGGCTGACAGGCCAGACGGTGTCAGCATGCAGGCAGCAGCGCCTTCTGCCGCGCACAGGGCCTGTTCCAGTGCCTGTGTGGTTTCATTGCCGTGACGGCCATAGGCGCGGCGTGTGCCACAGGCATTCTTGAGGGAGGCGACATCAGGAAACAGCATGGTCGAAGCACGTACTATGGAAGGATTCACAAACGCTGCATGGTCCTTGCCCTTGCGACCGGCGTGGGTCAGGCGGGTGGCGGTTTGTAATATTGGCTCGACGACATTCATGGTGATTCCTTTGTTCATTCTGTGCATTAACTGATTGCTACCCTGATGCGTATCGGTAAAGACCATGATCACCTCAGGGTGGTACAAGACATATCCTAGCAACAGCCAATAAGAATTTTTTACCAAATTATTCAAGGATTTATGCTATTTTTAGAAAAATTTCCTATAAATTAGAATATATGGACAAAATTGATCTAGAAATACTGAATATCTTGCAGAAAGATGCTTCCATTGCACTGGCCGATCTGGCTCAGGCCGTGCACTTGTCCGTCACGCCATGCTGGCGCCGTGTGCAAAAGCTGCAGGAGGATGGTGTCATCAGACAGCAAGTCACGCTGTGTGACCCTGTCAAGCTGAACCTCGGTTTGACGGTCATGGTGGCGCTGAAGGCGGCCCAGCATAATGAGAAGTGGATGCAACGTTTTATTGCAGGTGTTGGGGCGATACCTGAGATCGTCGAAATCCTGCGCATGAGTGGCGACATCGACTACTTATTGAAAGTCTATGTGCCCGACATGGCAGGCTTTGATCAGGTATATAAAAAGCTGGTGAAGGTAGCTGACCTGCAGGATGTCAGCTCCAGCTTTGTGATGGAAGTCATCAAGAACACCACGGCCCTGCCATTGAATTATGCAGTACTGAAAAGCGGTAAAAACTGAGTTTGCTCAGCCCCTGAAGCGGTAATGTTCCTGCGTGAATAAATCAATGCCGCATTGCAGGTTTTCTATCCAGTCCAGGAATGCTGTGATTGCTTCGCGGCCTTTGAAATACCTGCCATGCTGGGGCACCAGCATATCCACATCCATGGTCCTGACCATGTTTGCCCACAGGCGGCAGACCTTGCTCGACACCATATAGCGCTTGTGAAAACCGCTCATGGTGTGCACGTGATCAAGGAATTGCGCCCTGGTCGTGATCGCAGTTTCTATGTCATGCGCATCGACCATGGAGGCACCGACGTCACCAGAAAACAGGATTTTTGATTTGCTGTCGTAGAACTGGAAATTACCTTCAGCATGCAGGAAATGCGCAGGCACGGCGTGGATGATGGTGTCGCGCAAACGCACCGGCATGCCTTCATCGGGGATACCGACGATGCGCCCTTCGGAGCGATTCAGGTTACAGAAATGCGGTACAAAGCGCGACCATAATTTGGATACATACAGATCGCAATTCGTACCCATGAGCCATTTGTCGAGTGCGCCTATGATGTCCGGGTCCTGATGCGATGCGAACAGGTACTTGAGGTCTTTTTTCGGCAGATATTTGTGCAGACTCACCAGCAGCGCGTTGTAGGTCAGATTACCCGATGGATCGATCAGCGCACCTTCACCTTCTGATACGACAAGGAACTGATTGGCCTGGACGGCATGGTCTGCAGTATCGTCCAACAGATCATTGAACATCACGCAAACGTGTTTGCCATCATTAAAAAGTTCTATTGCCAATTGAGCCCCGCATGCCATAAATGTGAAATGGTATTGTAGAAAAACTGGCAAAGCGGCTCTTGACGTGGATCAAGAATGGATCAAGAGCAGCCAAGGCTGCTGGCTAATCCTGTTCACATGAAATCTTGTCATCTGTGTTTGCTACCACAGCACAAAGCTGGCAAAGCGGCTAGACTCTTGTGAACAGAAGTAAACCCATTTCTCCATTTTTCAGCCAAGCGCACGCATGATAGAACGCATACTGTCCATCATCCTTCCTGTATTTATTATCATAGGCCTGGGTTACGCCTATGCCAGGCGCAAGGGCCCTGCTGCTGCAGCGGACATGGTGTCAGTCAACCGCATCAGTATGGATGTGCTCTGTCCCTTGCTGATTTTCACTGCACTGGCGGGCAAGGACTTTGATGTTGCCCACAACCTGTGGCTGATACTGGCAGGTGCCCTGATTGCCCTGGGTTCTGGTTTGCTGGCCTGGCCTGTCGCACGAATGCTGGGTTACGACGTGCGCAGTTTTGTGCCGCCGATGATGTATAACAATTGCGGCAATATGGGTTTGCCGCTGGCAGCACTGGCCTTTGGTACCAGCGGCCTGTCGGCAGCAGTGGCGCTGTTCATGGCTTGCAACCTTGTGTATTTCACGGTGGGCATACGCATCATCCAGCATGGGCATCCCGATCACCAGGATAATCCCTGGCGCTTTTTGCTGAGCCCCATGATGCTGGCCATGGCGGCAGGCATGCTGTTTGCCATTTTGCATATCCCTCTGCAGCCTACCTTATTCCTGGCTTTGAAGATGACGGGGGATGCCTGCATCCCCATCATGTTGTTTGCGCTGGGCGTGCGCATGCTGGATATCAATTTCGCGAGCTGGCGCATAGGCATGGCAGGCGCCATCGTCTGCCCGCTGGCAGGTTTGCTGGTGGCCGGCATACTGGAAGTGATCTTGCCGCTGACGGCCATCCAGCGCGGCCAGATGTATCTGTTTGCGGCATTGCCACCGGCAGTATTTTGCTTCATGGTGGCAGAGCAATACAAACAGGAGCCAGACAAGGTCGCGTCTATCGTTTTGCTCGGGAATACCGCTGCCCTACTGTTTGTACCTTTGGGTTTGTGGCTGGGTCTGCGCTAGCTATGCCTACGTTATTGATACGCACTCTGTGCACTGCCAGCTGTGGCTAACGATATTGCCACAGCCACACCATCAGTGAAAAGAACAACAATGCCAGGATGAGGCCACCGTAGGTATAACGATTGAATCCGGGAATCAGCACGCTAGTGCCCGGCTGCTTTGGATAGTAATACACTTTCACTGCAGCTCCGGCAGGAAACCTGGCCACGATATTGCGGGCAACACCTAGCGTTGGTTCACTACCGTAATATGCGCGCCAGCCTTTATGCCTGGTTCCGTTCAGGACATATTCGTAGTGAATCCGCCACGTCCAGGTATTACCTTCACTTCCTGTGCGTCGAGAAAAACGCTGTACCTTGGAATGTACTATTTCCCCTCGGTCGCAGGCCATGACCTGCTTTGCCATGCTCCCCAAAGGTCACGCATGGCCAACGCCAGAGCAAGCAAACCAAACAGCGCAAGCAGCAGGCAGGCAACTTGAGGAAAAGAATCAAAATTCATACCTTCACAAACCCATTCCCTTAGAGGAGGCCACTGACTGATGCTATATCAAACCAATCGCTGCCAGATTGCTGTCGTCGCTGCTGCCTGGTTCAAAGAATAGAAATGCAGGCCCGGCGCACCACCTGCGAGCAGTCGCTCGCACATGGTGGTCACAACATCAAGGCCAAAGGCTTTGATCGACGCAGTATCGTCACCATAGCTGGCGAGCTTCAAACGTATCCAGCGCGGGATTTCAGCGCCGCACATTTCAGAGAAACGCTGTAACTGTGTGCTATTGGTGATAGGCATGATGCCTGCGACAATAGGTGCTGTGACGCCCGCCTTGCGTGCTTCTTCAACAAAACGGAAGTAGGCATCAGCATTGTAAAAATACTGGGTGATTGCAGCATTCGCACCAGCATTCATCTTGCGCACGAAGCTGTTCAGATCGTCTTGCGGTGAACGTGCCTGTGGATGCATTTCAGGATAGGCCGCCACTTCAATATGAAACCAGTCACCAGTCTCGGCACGGATAAATTCGACCAGTTCATTGGCATAGCGGAATTCACCGCCCATGCCATAACCACTGGGCAAGTCGCCACGCAAGGCGACCAGGCGGCGGATATCATTGGCCTTGAATTCATTCAGGATAGCCCGTATCGATTCACGCGTACCACCCACGCAGGAAAGATGCGGCGCGGCATCATGGCCTTCGCGGCGTATCTCGGTCACGGTATCAAGCGTACCCTGCTGGGTAGTGCCGCCAGCACCGAAAGTGACAGAGAAATATTTAGGATTAAGTTCGGCCAGTTTGGCCCGTGTGACACGCAGCTTTTCCGTGCCTTCCGCCGTCTTGGGCGGAAAAAATTCTATGCTGAAATTAGGCGTCTTCATCTTTTTTATTTTGCAACAATAAGGTCGAGAGTGCCCAGGAGATCACGCTGTACAACAATGCCCCACCCACTGCAGCCCAGAAGCCGGTGACATGGAAACCATCCACCATATTCGCCACACCCCAGAACATCAAGCCATTAATGATGAAGATGAACAGGCCCAGACTCAATACCGTTGCAGGCAAGGTCAGTATCAATACGATAGGGCGGATGATGGTGTTGACCAGGCCCAGCACGACTGCCACGACCAGTGCCGTACCAAAAGTGTCTATTTGCACCGACGAAATGAGATAAGGAATCGCCAGCAAAGCCAGCGCATTGACCAACCAGGTTGCCAGTAAACGCATACATGCTCCTGTTGCAGAGAGATGAAGCTGTAGTCACAAGATACAGCTTCATTGCACACCTGCCCAAGTCAGCAATCTTCAAACTACAAGCTGCAAACCCGGACAGGCGCTATCGTGGATTAATAACGGTAGTGATCTGGCTTGTAAGGGCCGTTTTGGCTCACGCCGATATAGGCAGCCTGCTCTTCTGTCAGCACGCTCAGTTGTGCATTGAGTTTTTTCAATTGCAGACGCGCGACTTTTTCATCCAGGTGTTTAGGCAAAGTGTAGACGCCGACTGGATAATTCGCTGTATTGGCAAACAATTCGATTTGCGCAATAGTCTGGTTAGCGAAAGAAGAACTCATGACATAGGATGGGTGACCTGTACCGCAACCCAGGTTCACCAGGCGGCCTTCTGCCAGCAGGATGATGCGTTTGCCGTCAGGGAAAATCACGTGGTCAACTTGTGGCTTGATGTTTTCCCAGGTGTATTGCTTCAATGCAGCGACGTCGATTTCATTATCGAAGTGACCGATGTTGCAAACGATGGCCTGGTCTTTCATCTTCAACATGTGCGCATGGCTGATGACGTGGTAGTTACCTGTCGTTGTCACAAAAATGTCACCATGTTCAGCAGCGTATTCCATGGTCACGACACGGTAGCCTTCCATCGCTGCCTGCAATGCGCAGATAGGATCGATTTCGGTTACCCATACCTGAGCAGACAAAGCACGCATAGCTTGGGCAGAGCCCTTGCCTACATCACCGTAACCGGCGATAACGGCGACCTTGCCAGCGATCATGACGTCAGTTGCACGCTTGATGCCATCGACCAGGGATTCACGGCAGCCATACAGGTTGTCGAACTTGGACTTGGTGACGGAGTCATTGACGTTGATGGCAGGGAAAGCCAGTTTGCCATCTTTGTGCATCTGGTACAGGCGGTGTACGCCTGTCGTGGTTTCTTCTGTCACGCCCTTGATTTCTGCCAGGCGTTTGGAGTACCAGGTGCCATCAATCGCCAGGTGTTTTTTGATTGCATTGAACAGGCAGATTTCTTCTTCTGAACCTGGGTTGGCCAAGACAGAAATATCTGTTTCAGCACGAGTACCCAGATGCAGCAACAATGTCGCGTCGCCGCCATCATCAAGAATCATGTTGGAATAGCCGCCGTCTTTCCATTCGAAAATACGGTGGGTGAAATCCCAGTACTCATCCAGGTTTTCGCCTTTGAAAGCGAACACTGGTGTGCCGCCAGCAGCAATCGCTGCAGCAGCATGATCTTGTGTGGAGTAGATATTGCAGGATGCCCAGCGCACTTCTGCACCCAGGGCCAGCAGTGTTTCAATCAACACGGCAGTCT
Organism: Undibacterium sp. YM2; assembly: GCF_009937975.1. Lineage (NCBI taxonomy): Bacteria > Pseudomonadati > Pseudomonadota > Betaproteobacteria > Burkholderiales > Oxalobacteraceae > Undibacterium > Undibacterium sp. YM2. The sequence goes on along the minus strand of NZ_AP018441.1, from coordinate 503,565 downwards.
GGATAGTCATGTGCAGGGAACCGGTGATACGGGCACCCTTCAAAGGCTGGCTAGCGGCGAACTCTTCACGGATAGCCATCAGGCCCGGCATTTCTGTTTCAGCAATGCGGATTTCTTTACGGCCCCAATCAGCCAGACTCAGGTCAGCAACGAAAAAATCTTGAGAAGTATTGGTAGTGGATGTATTTGCTACGACGGCGTTCATCACGCCCTCCTTTCTAGTGAAAAAAGTAACGTGAGCGCAGTTATGAATATCCCAAGCCTGGCAAAAACTTAACGTTTTCGTCGCAACGCTCCTTGGAAGATTTGAAGTATAGCGCAGCTCTGGGCTTTGTGCAGATTTCTTGCTATTTGTAACGAATAAGTCCTAAAAAGAAAACTGACCACCCTTTGCAGGGATTTGGCATTTAAGCAATCGTGAGACTTTTATAGAATTAGTTTAGTATTTTCTCAAAGCAAACAGCCTCTGGCCGTCCAGCATATTTACCAAAATTTGGAATCCGTGTGTAGCCATGTTTTTCATAAAAGGCAACGGCTCGCTGGTTGACCAAGCGGGTTTCCAGACGCAGTCTGTGATAACCATATTCCCTGGCAGCTGCCTCAAGATGCATCAATATGGCAAGGCCAGCGCCTGCAACCTGAGCATACATACGCTTTACCTCCGCTACTCCTTCGCCCATAGGGCGAAAAGCTCCGCAGCCCACTGCCTTGCCGTCCACATTACATGCCAGCACAAACAAGGCACCCGGCACGCGCACATCTTCTGGGTCAAAGGATGAGCGTCCGCTACTGCCGGTGATTGCAGCCAGACGTTCGGAAAGCTCATCCAGCAAAACCACCGCCTCGGGCAAGGCCGGGTCTGCTGCGCCGATGTGAAACTCATGCATGCGAGTGAGTACCTGCCAGCCTGTCAATGTCCGTCGAAATTACAGACTGTGAACAAGGGTAAGCCACTGTCCTTGATAATTTTAGAACCACCGAGTTCAGGCAGATCAACGATGACAGCACCTTCAACTACCGTTGCGCCCAGACGCTCCAGCAATTTCTTGCCTGCCATCATGGTGCCACCAGTGGCAATCAGGTCATCAATGAGGACGACGCGGTCACCTTTTTTGCAGGCATCGGAATGCAATTCCACTGTCGCGCTGCCATATTCAAGCTCATATTGCTCCGATACGGTATGGAAAGGCAGCTTGCCTTTCTTGCGGATAGGTACGAAACCCAGGTTCAGTTCATAGGCGACTACTGAGCCTATGATGAAGCCGCGTGCATCCAGGCCAGCCACGACGTCGAGCTTTTCATCCATGTAACGATGTACAAACATATCGATCAACACACGGAATACTTTAGGATTTTGCAACAAGGGGGTAATGTCGCGGAACATCACGCCTGCTTGTGGCCAGTTTTCCACCGTGCGTATATGTTGTTTAATGTACTCTGATGGATTTAACATCAAGCATGTCCTTCAAATTTTAAAATAACCCGCTATTTTAACAGCCGCTGCTCTGCTCTAGCGACTGCTTCGGAAGTTCCCCTGACAACAACCACGTCGCCATTCTGTAAAACAATGTCCTCCAGCTGTGCCAGCCTGGCTTTGCCACGGCGCACAGTATGTATATCGACCTCCAGCTCTTCGAGCTTCAAGTCTGGCAAATGCTGGCCTATCGCCTTGGCACGCTCGGTCAGGATGACGGTATGCAGACGTATCTGCATGTTTTCCGGGCTATCGGCAGCATCACTGGCACCATGGAAGAAGCCACGCAGAGATTCATAGCGTGCATCCCTGGCAGCCTGCACCCGGTGCACCACGCGGCGCAAGGGTACACCGAGCATGACCAGGGCATGCGAGGCCAGCATCAGGCTGCCTTCCATGAGCTCTGGTACGACTTCCGTAGCCCCGGCGGTCCTGAGTTTATCAAGATCGACATCATCATGACTGCGCACAATAACAGGCAGGCTGGGGTTCATCTCATTGACGAAATGCAAAACCTTGAGCGCGGATGCAGTGCTGGTGTAAGTCACCACCAATGCCGAGGCGCGGTTGACGCCCGCAGCCAGCAGGCTTTCACGACGTGCCGCATCGCCATACGAGACATTGGCACCGGCAGTCTGCGCTTCCCGCACGCGGTCAGGGTCAAGATCAAGGGCATGGTAATCGATATTTTCTTCTGCCAGGATACGCGCCAGACTCTGGCCGCTACGGCCAAAACCGGCAATGATCACATGCTTCCTGGTGGTCATGGTGCGGGCCGCAATCTGGGTCAGTGCCAGCGACTGCATCATCCATTCATTGGCAGAGAACTTCATGACGATAGCATCAGATTTGGACAGGATGAAGGGAGAGATCAGCATGGAAATCACCATCGACGCCAAAATCAATTGCACCAGCATGGGGTCTACCAGTTGCAAGCCACCTGCCTGATTCAACAAAACGAATCCGAATTCACCGGCCTGCGCCAGACCCAGACCAGTACGCAAGGCAACACTGGTGGAATTGCCAAATGCCCTGGCCAGCGCCGCGATCAATACCAGTTTCAACAGGACAGGCCCGGTCAGCAACAACAGCACCAGCCAGAATTGCTCATACACCAGCCGCACATTGAGCAGCATGCCGACAGTAATAAAGAACAGCCCCAGCAAAACGTCGCGGAAGGGCTTGATGTCCTCTTCCACCTGATGGCGGTATTCAGTCTCCGAGATCAGCATGCCGGCAACAAAAGCACCCAGCGCCATCGACAAACCAGCTTTCTCAGTCAGCCAGGCCGCGCCCAGCGTAATAAACAAGAGATTGAGCATGAACAACTCTTGCGAGCGCCGCTTGACCACGATGTGGAACCAGGTACGCATGAGTTTTTGCCCGACCACCAGCAGCAATACCAGCACCACCGCCGCCTTGCCACTCGCCAGTGCCAGGGTTTTGCCAAGATCCGGTGATTTTGACGCCAATGCCGGAACCAGGATCAGCAAAGGCACCACAGCCAGATCCTGAAACAGCAACACGCTGATGATTTGCCTGCCATGCAGGCTTTCGAGCTCCAGCCTTTCCGTCAGCATTTTGGAGACGATGGCGGTGGAAGACATGGCCAGCGCGCCACCAAGGGCGAATGAGGCTTCCCAACTGATCTGGAACATGCCAGGCAGCCAGCGGCTGGCTATCCAGCCAAATACCATGCTGGTCAGTATCGTGACCAGTACCTGCGCCATCCCCAGGCCAAATACAGCCTTGCGCATGGCCATGAGTTTGGACAGCGAGAACTCCAGCCCTATCGAAAACATCAGGAAGACCACGCCAAATTCGGCCAGTTCATGGGTCACGGCACTATCTTCTGCCATGCCAAAACCGTGCGGACCTACGAAGATGCCAACCACCAGATACCCCAGCATGGGCGGCAGTTGCAACATACGGAATGCGACCACGCCCAATACGGCAGCAGCCAGCAATAAAAGTGTGGTGTCCAGTCCTGTCATGTCGTCTATTATTGCCGATTTATCGCCTTGTCATCCTGCTTTTGGGCAAACATAATTCATTACGTTACAACTGGCAAAGTTTTTGCTTTGCGGATTTCGTTTATACTTCTGGCATGAATGAACTGAATGCACCTTTAACTTTTAAACAACAAGCACCGACAGACCCGGCTGTCGCAGCACAACGCGCCCTGAAACTGGCTCGCGAGACCCTGCAAATCGAGGCCGATGCCCTGTTTGCCCTGCAAAAACGCCTGGGTAATGGCGATGCGGCAGGCTTTGCGCAGGCGGTCAGCATGTTGTTGGCATGCCACGGTCGTGTCGTGGTTTCTGGCATAGGCAAATCTGGCCATATTGCGCGCAAGATTGCGGCAACCTTCGCCTCGACTGGCACGCCCTCGTTTTTTGTCCATCCGGCTGAGGCTGCGCATGGCGATCTGGGCATGGTCACTTCGCAAGATGTGTTTATTGCGATCTCGTATTCTGGCGAAGCGTCTGAGCTGATGTCCATCCTGCCCATCATCAAGCGCCTCGGTGTGAAGCTGATTGCCATGACAGGCAACCCGGAATCCAGCCTCGGCAAGCTGGCTGATATCCACCTGAACCTGCATGTGGATAAGGAAGCCTGCCCGCTGAACCTGGCACCGACTGCCAGCACCACAGTGACGCTGGCGCTGGGCGATGCACTGGCGGTGGCGGTACTGGATGCGCGTGGCTTTAGAGAAGAAGACTTTGCCCGTTCGCACCCTGGTGGCTCGCTTGGTCGCCGTCTGCTGACCCACGTCAGGGATGTCATGCGTGTTGATGAGGCCATACCCCAGGTAGGGCCGGAAACCAGCCTGAAAACTGCGCTGCTCGAAATCACCAAAAAAGGCATGGCGATGACCGCTGTAGTGGATGAGCAGCAGCATGTGCTGGGCATCTTCACCGATGGTGACTTGCGCCGCCTGATGGATGGCACGCGTGACTTTACCCAGTTGCGCATTGCCGATGTCATGAACCACGCGCCACGCCGCATACGCCCGGAACAATTGGCTGTCGAAGCCGTCGAAGTCATGGAAACTTACCGCATCAACCAGTTGCTGGTCGCTGACGATAGCGGCAAGCTGGTGGGTGCCTTGCATATCCATGACCTGACCAGGGCCAAGGTGATCTGATGAATAATTCTGTAGATTCTGTAGAAAGAGCCAGCAAAGTCCGGCTCATGATTTTTGATGTCGATGGCATACTGACTGATGGCAGCCTGTACTTTGGGCCAGACGGCGAAATGATGAAATGCTTTAATGTGCTGGATGGGCAAGGCATCAAGCTCTTGCAGCAGGCCGGCATTATCACGGCCATCATCAGTGCGCGGCAATCGGCCATCGTCAGCAAGCGTGCGGCTGATCTTGGCATCAGCCATGTCAGCCAGGGTATCCATGACAAGAAAAGTGCATTTCTTGAACTGCTGGCGAAGCTGGATATCCCTGCTGAACACTGCGGCTTTATCGGTGACGACGTGATTGATTTACCGATACTGACCAGGGTTGGCTTTGCAGCCAGCGTACCAAATGCCCATGCTGAAGTACAACAACGTGTGCAGTACATCACCAGGGCCAGTGGCGGCCAGGGTGCTGCGCGCGACGTCTGCGACTTCATCCTGCGTGCTCAGGGCAAATATGAACAGGCTTTACAAGCATATCTGACATGAAACCCCAAATGACCATAGACCGCTTCCGCATCTGGCTGGCCGTGATCCTGCTGGGCGTGATCACCATGGGCACCATCTGGGTCATGGAAGTCATACGTCGCCATGCCGATGATGAGCAAAGCCGTACTTCTGCCAGGTCAGCACCGGATTACTATGTCGAGAAATTCAATTTCATCCGGCTGTCTAACAATGGCAAGGCCAATTACCATATCACCGGTGACAGCCTGGTGCATTTGCCGCGGACTGACAATATAGAAATCAAGCATCCGCAGATCAACAGCTTTGATCAGGGCAGGCCTCCCCTGCACCTGCGTGCTGAACTCGCCGTTGTATCGCAAAAATCTTCACTGACCACACCCAAGCGCGAGCATGATGAGGTTCACTTGCATGACAATGTCAGCATGGAGAGACCTGAGGGCCTGAGTTCACAATTTGTGCGTGTGGAGTCTGATTATCTTTTGCTCTTGCCGGACGAAGACATCGTTAAAACCGACAAACCGGTTTCAATTACGACTGGCAAACTGCATTCAACTGCAACTGGCATGATTGCCAATAATTCAACCCAAGGCCTGGAATTGCTGAGCAAGGTTTACATTCAACTCAAGAAACGTGAACCTGCTCCCAAAACCGGGACTAAATAAGCAAGAAAGCGAATATGCACATGATCAAAACATCATTTAGCGTCACACGCTTGATCAGCCTGGCCTGCCTGGGCCTGGCCTGTGTTTCTGCGAATGCAGAAAAAGCCGACAGTAATAAAGAGACCATCATCAAAGCCGGTTATGGCATCAGTGATGGCAAAGCCAGCGTCAGCAGATTATCCAAGGGTGTGTCCCTGGTGCGTGGCACCCTGACCGTCACTTCTGAGAGTGCTGTCGTGACCGAAGCCCCGAATGGTGATCAGTTTGTTGTTCTGACAGGTGGCGGTGGCCGCAAAGTCACCTTCCGCCAGAAACGCGATGGTGGCCCTGATCTGTGGGTAGATGGCGAAGCTGACCGTGCTGAATACAACCAGAGTACAGAAATCGTCAAATTCATTTCCAAGGCCAAGGTACGCTACCTCGAAGGCAAGCGCGTCACCCAGGAACAGGAAGGTGAATACCTGTCTTACGACAGCAAGAATGACGTATTTGTTGGCACGAATTCAACCAGTGGCCAGCATGTAGATGGCTCAGGCAATATCACCATCACCTTGCAACCAAAACCAGAAAAACAGGCTAAATAAGATGACAGCACAGTCAAGCAGCACCTTGCTTGTCAAGGGCTTGCAAAAGCGCTATGGCGCGCGCCAGGTGGTACGCGATGTTTCCCTGCTATTGAAAAGTGGCGAGGTGGTGGGTTTGCTGGGGCCGAATGGCGCAGGCAAGACCACCTCGTTTTACATGATCGTTGGCCTGGTACCTTCCGACGCTGGTGATATCACGATTGATGACGTGAATATCTCGCAACTGCCTATCCATGAGCGCGCCGTACTGGGCTTGTCTTACCTGCCACAGGAAGCTTCGGTATTTCGCAAGCTGACGGTGGAAGACAATATCCGTGCCGTACTCGAATTGCAAAAAGACAGTGAAGGCAAATATCTCGGTGCCAAAAAAATTGAGCAAAGGCTCAACGCTCTGCTGGCAGACTTGCAGATAGAAAAAATACGTGAAAGCCAGGCGCTGTCACTGTCAGGTGGTGAACGCCGCCGCGTCGAAATTGCCCGTGCACTGGCGACCAATCCTCGCTTTGTCTTGCTGGATGAGCCCTTTGCCGGTGTTGATCCTATCGCCGTCATTGAAATCCAGCGCATCGTGCGCTTCCTCAAGGAGCGCGGCATCGGTGTGCTGATCACCGACCATAATGTGCGCGAAACCCTGGGCATCTGCGATCACGCCTATATCATCAACCAGGGCGCGGTACTTGCCAGCGGCAAGCCTGACGACATCATACAAAATGAATCTGTACGTCGCGTTTATCTCGGAGAACACTTCCGGATGTGACGGGAATCATCATGAAACAAAGCCTGCAACTACGTACCTCACAACATCTGGCCTTAACGCCGCAATTGCAGCAATCGATACGATTATTGCAGTTATCCACTTTGGAATTGCATCAGGAGCTGGAGACGCTGCTGACCGATAATCCCATGCTGGAACGCGTCGATGATCCCCTCGATCACGCCGTACGCCTGCTGGCCGACGGTGCCATCAATACCAGCAGTACTTCTGCCGATGCCGGCATGGAAGCACCGGCAGCAAGAGAAGACAGTGACAAGTCAGCAGAACCGGCTGCCGCTGATGCAGAAACCGTCATCAGCAATGACAGCACCACCTCCAGCGAAGAAGACTGGGGCTTTGATGATGTGCAGCATGGCAGCAAGTCTGGCGATGATGAAGATGGCCGCCCCCAGCTCGGTGCAGCCCATATCACCCTGCGTGAACACTTGCTGGAACAGATGCGCCTGAACCTGCGCGAACCGCGTGACCGTGCCCTGGTCGAGCTGATGATCGATGCGCTCGACAATAACGGTTACCTGACCGAAACATTAGATGAAATACATGCCAGTTTGCCACTGGAACTGTGCGTAGAACCAGAAGAACTGGCGTTTGCGCTGAACATGCTGCAAAGCTTTGATCCCGCAGGTGTCGGTGCGCGCAGCCCGTCTGAATGCCTGGCCTTGCAAATCAGGCGTTTACCAAAAGTTGCTTTCGTCACACGCAGACTGGCATTGCAAATTGTTGAAACGCAACTGACTTTATTTGCACAAAGAGATTTCACCAAACTCAAGAAAATCTTCGACTGCGACGATGAAGATTTGCGCGATGCACAAACTGTCATTCGCCTGTGCAAACCACGCCCCGGCCTGGCCTTTGCTGCTGATGAATCTGACTATGTCGTACCTGATGTGATCGTCAGAAAATCCGGTAACGGCTGGCAAGTCATGCTGAATCAGGATGTCATGCCCAGGCTGCGGGTAAGCAGCATGTATGCCAACATCATGAAGCAAAACCGTGGCGAAGCTGGCATGGGCGCACAATTGCAGGAAGCACGCTGGCTGATCAAGAATATGCGGCAACGTTTTGAGACTATATTGCGCGTTGCACAAGCGATAGTCGAAAGGCAACGCAATTTTTTCACCCACGGTGCTGTTGCAATGCGCCCCCTTGTTTTGCGCGAAATTGCTGATACACTAGGATTACACGAGAGCACTATCTCACGTGTAACAACCCAAAAATACATGTTGACCCCACATGGCATGTTTGAGTTGAAGTACTTTTTCGGCAGCCATGTCGCGACGGAAACAGGGGGTGAAGCTTCTTCCACCGCGATACGTGCACTCATCAAGCAGTTGATAGGAGCAGAAGACCAGAAAAGCCCACTCTCTGATAGCAAAATTGCAGACATGCTGGGTGAACAGGGCATGGTAATTGCCCGACGGACAGTTGCCAAATACCGTGAAGCCCTCAAAATCCCCCCAGTGAGTTTGCGTAAATCTTTGTAAGCAGTCCTTGTAATCACGGTTTGAATTGCTATATATGATTTAGCTCAAGGCTAATAAATGCTGAGAGCGTATCGTAATAGCAAGCAACATCACTATAGGAGCACAGTATGAATCTCACCATCAGTGGACACCACGTCGAAGTAACTCCTGCAATTCGTGAATATGTACATACCAAACTAGAACGTATCAGGCGGCATTTCGACCAGGTCATTGATATCGCCGTCATCCTGACGGTGGACAAGCTCCGGGAAAAGGAAAAACGACACAAAGCTGACATTAATTTGCATATTAGCGGTAAAGATATCCACGTTGAAAGTCTGGCGCATGATCTGTATGCAGCCATTGATGCACTGGTAGATAAACTTGATCGTCAGGTCATCAAGCATAAAGATAAAATTCAAGACCATCAGCACGACGCCATCAAGCACATACCTGATCCGGCATCGGCTTCATAAGACCCCAGTCCTTACCCGAACAGGGTTGTGGACATCCAAAACAAGGACGCTAGAAGGCGTCCTTTTTGTTGGGTGCATGGTTTTTTGTAGGTCTAGTTTCTGACATTTAAAATAAATAATTTACTTTTATTGTCGTTTGTCACATACGCTGCTTAACAAGCTGCGAGTTAGTTGATTCACGGCATTTATATTAACGTCATTCCAGCGTGCTTTTAGCTGGAATCCAGCGACGTTCGTTATATGCCGAGGTGCTTATTGCAAGTGGCGCTTTGACTGAAGCGATTGCCCTCCGTGGATACAAGCCGGGTCCCGGCCCGGCAGCCGAAATACTTTCTTTGCGTCGCCAAAGTAAGTATTCAAAGAAAGGCGACCCAGGCGCAGCCGCCCCTTCGGGGTGCCCATTTGTGCAGTACAAAAAATGGGAAGATCCGAAACTCGCTTCGCTCAAACAGCGGCTCTTCTTTTTCCATTTTCTGTACTGCACAAATGGCGGCTACACATGGGAACTGCGGAAAGTCAAAAGCAACCCCAAAATTCAACGGCAACGGCAACGGCAACGGCAACGGCAACGGCAACGGCAACGGCAACGAGCATGATGCGTTTACTCTATTTCCTCATAAACATATACACCCCGTGACGCCCTCGTCTGACAAAGTTAAAATAGCAGCTTCATCCCCTACCCTGCATAGTCAACCACCATGAGCGAATTTGTACTTACCTCCGTCAAGAACAATATAGGCTATATCACCCTCGACAGACCCAAAGCGCTGAACTCGCTGTCACTCGATATGGTAAGAGCACTGACAGCGACCTTGCTGGCCTGGCATAATGATCAAAGCGTGCGGGCGGTGTTTATCCACAGCAGCAGCGAGAAGGCATTTTGTGCCGGTGGGGATATCCGTTTTTTCTATGACGTTGGCACTGCCACACCCAAAGGTGACTCCGCCCTGCTGGAAGATTTTTTCACCGAGGAATATGCCTTAAATCATTTAATCCATTTCTACCCAAAACCCTATATCGCGCTAATGAATGGCGTCGTCATGGGTGGTGGCATGGGTATCGCCCAGGCAGGGCCAGATTGCCGTTTGCGCATCGTCACCGAGCGTACCAAGATGGCGATGCCGGAAGTGAACATCGGCCTGTTCCCTGACGTAGGTGGCGGTTATTTCCTGTCTCGCACTGCGGGTGAAATTGGTACTTACCTTGGATTGACTGGCGATATCATCACCGCCGCTGACGCCATTTATGCAGGTCTGGCGGATGTCTATATACCTACTGCAGAAATACCGGCACTGATGAATTTAATCAGTGAAAGCACAGCCACTGATTTGCGCGTGGCGATACGCGATTTCGCGGCAACTTTTGCAGACCAGGCAAAACCAGATACCAGCAAACTGGCATCGCAACATGCGTCCATCAACGAGATATTCACAGGCAATAGCGTCACTAGCATCTGTGAAAGACTGCAGCAAAGCAACAACGAATTCGCCCAGCAAACCCTGGCCACCATGCAAAAACGTTCACCTCTGCTGATGTCAGTCACACTGGAACAACTGCGCCGCAGTAAAGACATGACAGTATCAGCCTGCCTGCGCATGGAAAGAAACATGGTACGCCATTGCTTCAAACATGGTGAAGTGCTGGAAGGTGTACGTGCCCTGGTGGTAGACAAAGACAATACACCACGCTGGTCACCTGCAACTTTGGCGGGAGTAACCGCCGAACAAGTGACAGGATTCTTTGCAGAAGCATGGCCTGCTCATGCGCATCCTTTGCGGTATTTGGAAGGGTGAGTTGAAGAATGACTAATCAGACCTTTGAACAATCGCAGCAAAAAAAATTGAACTAAGGTCGTGGTGACGTTGTTTTTGATTTTGCAGTTCCCATGTGTAGCCGCCGTTTGTGCGGTACAGAAAATGGAAAAAGAAATGACCGTTGTTTGAGCCGCAGGCGAGTTTCGGGCATTTCCCATTTTTTGTACTGCACAAACGGGAACCCCTTTAGGGGCGGCTACGCCTGGGTCGCCTTCTTTGGCATACCTTTCTTGGCGACGCAAGAAAGGTATGTAGCTGTCGGGCTACCCCGACCGGCAATCTTAAATGACGTGTAAACATATTTGAAAAACAGGTTCGTAAAACAATAAGAATCTGAAGTTAATACACTTTAAGATATGCCACGAACGCCACTGGATTCCTGCCAAAAGCACGCAGGAATGACGTCATTATGTGTGCCGTAAATTTAAAAGCTGGCCGCCTCTGATAAGCGCGTATCACTTCAACTCAAACGCCTTCTTATCCCCCTTAAACCACCCCGCCAAACGCGCAACAAATTCCTGCGCCCCATTTCTCTCTGCAGTCTTCAAGCCATGACTGGCACCCGGAAATTCCACGAACTGAAAATCTTTTTCCGGATACTTCAAAAAGTAATCCCGCAATGCACGCCCTGATTCTATCGGCACACTCTCATCCTTCTCACCCATTGCGGCCACCATGGGAATGCCCAGGTTCGCATACACGCTCAAAGGATCATTAAACAGGTGACCTGACCAATAGGCATAGGGGTGGCCAAAAAACTCTTTCTTGAGGCTCTTGCCGTCTTTCTTGATGTCTGCATAGATGTGTAAAAAATAGTCACGCGAAAACGGTTTTGCATAAGGTTCCACGCCACGGTCTGCAAAGATCAGAAATTCTTCACTCTGCGGCAAACCACCACTTCCTGCGGTCGCCAGCCAGCCTATTTTATGACTGTCCCTGGCAATATAAGGAGCGACAGCTCCGCCTTCAGAAAAGCCTAAAACTGCAATAGACCGTGCAGGCATTTTTTGAAGCTCAGGCTGCAGCGCCAAGAACTTCAAATGATCTGACAATCGCTTATCAAGCTGATCTGCTGCCTGGAACTCTGCGGAGCACTTGCTGCCATCGGCATTTTTGGCAACGCCAGGTTTTTCCAGGTAATAGACATTGACCGCTCCGGGATAGCGTTCAAAAAACATGGGCAAACGAATTGCAAAATCATCGCATCCAGAACCGCTGACCAGCAATACAGGATGGCCAGATGTAGTCGCAGCCGTATCAGATAAATGATAATAGCGCCTTTGCTTGCCATCGATTTTTATGCTGTGTTCTTGCAGCACAGGTGCCGCTATCGCGGAAGCACAAAAGAGTGTGATGGAAGCCAAAACAATGTGGCGGACGAACGAAGGAAAGGAATTGATGTGCATGGGCATGCGTGATTTACCTGGAAAAAATCAAGAAAATATCACAGCCCTGCCAGCATTGCGATAAAAATGCAAATGGGGAGCAAGCTCCCCATTCCCTGACCGTACATAAACCTGCGTATGCACTACTATCAGTGCTGCGCACCACCACCCAGATAAGCCGCCTTGACTGCCGGATCATTCTGCAAGCTGGCTGCAGGACCATGCACAGATATCCTGCCATTTTCCAGCACATAACCATAGTCAGCCACGGCTAAGGCAGCCGCCGCAAACTGCTCCACCAGCAGCATGGTCGTGCCCTGCTCTTTCAGACGTACGATGATACGGAAGACTTCATCGACCAGAATAGGTGCCAGGCCCATGGAAGGCTCATCCAGCAAGACCACGTCAGGGTTGAGCATGACCGCGCGCGCCATCGCCAGCATTTGCTGTTCACCGCCAGACAAGGTACCAGCCAGCTGGTTCTTGCGTTCTTTCAAGCGCGGGAACAACTCCATGGCTTTTTGCAGATCACTTTCTATGTCACCACGCGGACGGCTGCGGGTGAAACGCGGGAAAGCACCGAGCAAGAGATTATCGGTCACCGACATGGTGGCAAACACGCGCCGGCCTTCTGGCGAATGTGCAAGACCGGCCCTGGCGATCTTGTGTGAGTCGAGGCCGGTGACATCTTTACCGGCCAGTGTCACCGTACCTTCTTTGGGTTTCAACATGCCGGAGATAGCACGCATGGTGGTGGTCTTGCCAGCACCGTTGGAACCTATCAGTGTCACGACTTTACCCTTGGGCACTTCCATGGAAATACCATGCAAGACTTCGACTTTGCCATAGGCTGCATGCAGATTTGAAATAGTTAACATTGCATTCTCCTCAGGCTGGGGTAACTTCAGGGGCATCAGCTACGCTGCCACCGAGATAGGCTTCTATCACTTTGGGGTCGGCCTGTACGGCTGCCGGTTTGCCCTCTGCAATTTTCTGACCAAAATCCAGCACAGTCACGGTATCGCAAATCGACATGACCACATCCATGTGATGCTCAATGAGGATGATGGTGATGCCATGTTCACGTATCTTGCGTATGATGGCGATCAGGTCCTTGATGTCGGGCGCTGTCAAACCAGCAGCAGGTTCATCGAGCAGCAACAGTTGCGGATTGAGACCGAGTGCGCGACCAATTTCGAGCAAGCGTTGCTTACCGTAAGGCAGATTGCGCGCCTCTTCGTTGGCGAGATCAGCCAGGCCGACAAATTGCAGGATGCTGGCGGCACGCGCTCTTGCCAACCGTTCTTCGCGCAGATAGCGTGGCGTATGCAGCATGGCATCGCCCACATTGCTGCGGAAGGTGCTGTGCAAGCCCACCAGGATGTTTTCTGTTGCCGTCATCTCCCCAAACAATTGCACGTTCTGGAAAGTACGTGCCACCCCACCTAAAGCAATGGCGGATGGCGTGCTACCTGAGATGACTTTACCACCAAACTCCACCACACCATCGGTAGGCTGGTAGATGCCAGTCAACACATTCATCATGGTACTTTTACCGGAACCGTTAGGGCCGATCAAACCATGTACCGTGCCTTTGTTGATTTGCAGATCAACCTGGTTCAGCGCTTTCAGGCCACCGAATTGCATGAGAATTTTCCGGCCGGTCAGCAAGACACCAACGCGGGTATCGCTGGCATTGACAATGGCGTTGCCTGCATTTTTCTCTGCGCTTTCCATATTGACGACCAGGTGTTGCTGCCCCTTGCCCAGCAAACTGTTGACGAAGCCGACGATACCATCCTGCAGGTAATACACGACGAACAAGGTCATCAGGCCAAAGATGGTCAGACGCCAGTCGGTAATGTTTTCCAGTTTGTAAGAGAACAGGGCCATAGCCACGGTCGCACCGACGGGAACCATGAGCTCTCTGACAGTTTTGCGTTTCTTGGCGATGGCAGCACCACCGGCAAGCACGGCGATCACAGCAGCGACGGTTGCAATCTTGCGGAACAGTTCTATATCAGCCAGCAGCGATGGCAACATGACGACTATCAATGCACCCAGCAATGAGCCGGTACGTGTCTTGCGCCCACCCATGATGACGGCCAGCAGGAACATGATGGTCAGTTCAAAGTTGTAGGTATTCGGCGAAATATATTCTTCGGAATACGCATACAGGCTACCTGCCAGGCCAGCCAGTGCGGCACTGATGACGAAGGCAATCACTTTGTATTTATAGACAGAGACACCCATGCAGTCAGATGCGATCGGGCTGTCACGCAAGGCCTGGAAAGCACGGCCATAGTGAGAGCGCAAGATGCGGTGAACCACGATCAAGGACAGCACCAGCATGATGGCAACAACATAGAAAAAACCTACCTCACCGAGCTTTTGTCCAAAAATGACCGGCTTGGTCAGTTTGATGCCCATCGGCCCTTCAGTCAGAAAACTCATTTCATTGATGAGGATCTGGATGATGGTACCAAAGGCCAGTGTCACCATGGCGAGGTAAGGCCCGGTCACGCGCAAGGCAGGCAGGGCCAGCAAGGCACCGAATACGGCGGTGACAGCGATACTGCAAGGGATGGCGACAAATACCGACATGCCGAGCTTGAACACCAGTACACCCGTCGTATACGAGCCTATGCCAAACAAACCGGCATGGCCGAGTGACACCTGGCCGGTATAACCAACCACGATGTCCAGGCCAAACAGGAGGATGGCGTAGATCAGTATGGTCTCTGCCAGATGCAGGTAGTAAGGATTGTGTACGACCAATGGCATCAGCGCCAGTGCGGCTATACCCAGTACCGAAGAAACTAAAGTCTGCTTATTCATATTCCTGCCTCACACTTTCTTGATGGCAGCTTTGCCAAACAAACCGGCAGGTTTGACGGCCAGCACCAGCAGCAACAGGACCAGGCCCGGCACTTCCTTGTAGCCGGTGGAGATGTAGAAGCCAGTCAGGGTTTCAGCAATCCCCAAAATCAGGCCGCCGACGATGGCACCGACGCCAGAAGTCAGGCCACCGATAATCGCCACGGCAAAGGCTTTTAAACCCAGTGCCGAGCCCATGGTGGCACCGGTCAGTGTCAGTGGTGCTACCAGTACACCAGCAAAAGCAGCAGTGGCAGATGACAGCGCATACGAGAACGTGATGACCATGCTGGTATTGATGCCCATGAGGCCAGCCGCATCCCTGTCATTCGAGGTTGCGACAACGGCCTTGCCGTAAATGGATTTGCGGTTGAAGAATTCAACCGCCAGCATCATCGCCAGCGCACCGATGACCACCACGACTTGCATGGCCTGGACATTTGCGCCAAATACCTGGAAAGGTGCGGCAGACAATGGTGACGGGAAGGTCAGGTCATCCTTGCCCCAGATATTTTCTGCGACGTTTTTAAAGATAATGGCGAGCGCGATGGTGGACATGATCCAGCCAAATTCGGACTTGATCTTGATGGCAGGGCGCACGCCTATCCATTCAACGACCATGCCTTGCAGGCCGCCAAAGATCAGTACTATTGGTATCATGAGCCAATAGTTCATATACGGGCCACCATGTACATTGCCAACCACGCTCAGGCCTACCAGGGCCCCAGCATCAGGGCTTCACCCTGGCCGAAATTGAGTGTGCCTGAAGTCGCGAATGTGAGTTGATAGCCGAATGCGATGACAGCATAAATCATCCCCAGGGCAATGCCGCTGAAGACGAGCTGAAGTAGTATTTCCATTTTTTTCACCCGTGGAGTGGCAACCCGCCAGGCTCACCAAGGGATATTGGCGAGGCATGGGAGTTGTCTGTCTGAATAACAAGCCCAGCCACTTGCGGATGGCTGAGCCCGGGGCTAATTGAGGGCTGTGACTGTTGTCATGCCCTGTCTTTTACTTAGCCTGGACGATCTGGCCACCTTTGGCCAGGCCCATGACAGGCATGCCAGGTTTGATAGCCTCATGATCATCATGCGTAAAAGGCTTGTTATAGGTGGTGATCACGCCTTCGACTTTTTCATTCAGGTTTTCCAGTGCTTCGCGCACTTTGACACCGTCCGTACCACCGGCCTGCTTGATGGCTGCTGCCAGCAGGTAAATGGAATCATAGCCCTGTGCAGCAGACACGGCGGAAGGCATGCGGTCTACCTTGTAAGCCTTTTGATAGGCTTCGATAAAGGCTTTGCGTTTTGGCGTATTAGGGTCCTGAATGAAGGTTTGCGGCATGGTCGCGCCATCGCCGTTTTTACCGGCATTGTCGAGGAAGTTGCCCATGGACAAAGTCCAGCTGCCGATGATAGGTACTTTCCAGCCCAGTTTTTCCATACCGTTGGCGATTTGGGCCAGCTCAGGGCCGATACCGTAAGTCAACACGGCTTGTGCACCACCCTGTTTGGCCTTCAACAACTGGGGTGTCATGTCGACATCCTTGATATTGAATTTTTCTACGGCGACAGGTTTGATGCCTTTGGCACCCAGAGTTTTTTCCAGATCTTCACGACCCAGTTGACCATAGTTGGTCGAGTCAGCCAGGATGGCGACCTTGGTGAATTTATTTTTGACGACAGCTTCATCCACAATCATGGCGGATTGTATGGTGTCATTGGCTGCTGTGCGGAAGATGTAATTGTCCTTGTGTTCAGGCGCCACAAATTGCTTGGTCACCACACTGCCTGTCGCCACATTGTTGAGGACAGGGATTTTTGCTTCCTGGTAAAAACGCTGGGAAGCCAGTGCCACACCGGTATTGATATAACCGACAGTAGCGACTACTTTTTCTTTATTGATGAGCTCTTGTGCTACCTGTACGCCGCGTTCATTTTTTGCTTCATCATCACGCTCGACCAGTTGCAACTGCCTGCCCAGCACACCACCTTTGGCATTGATTTCACTGACGGCGAGTTTGACGCCATCACGCATGGATACACCCATGGGGGCGGAACCGCCAGTGAAAGGACCGGCAACGCCGATCTTGATAGGCTCTGCTGCATTGCTGGCAGCGGCCAGGCCGAGAACGATGGACGCGACTAGGGTTTTGACTTTATATGACATCTTTGTCTCCTGATTTTTTATGTGAGTACTTCAAAAAATTAAATTCATGAATTACGGCTATAAATTAACAGGAAATCGGAAAAATCTCAGGCTCCATTCTACTTAAGTAAAACTACGCAAACTGCGCATTACCTCCAGGTGCGGGCTACCCATAGAGGGCGCAAAGCCTTGTACAGCGTGGGTTTTCAGAATAATTGCGGCTTCCTCGTAATGCAAAAATGGGGAAATGATTTGTGACCGAGGGAAACTCTTTCAAGCTTTCGATGAAAGATTTTCACCTTAACTGCCGCAGGTGTGGGAATTTACGACAACACTGCAACAAAAAATACCGCAAAAACTTTGCCTGTACCTGGATTGCTGACCAGGCAAACTCCTTGCCCGGCCAGCTTATGTACACTTTTATGTCTGTTTACTGACGCACGCTCATTTAAGCAGGCTGAATACTTTGCTGATGGCCTTGCTGCCAGCACCCAATGGATCCTGCCGTATGGATTTTTCTTCTTCTGCGATCATCAGGAACAAGGCGTCCATGGCTTTTTGAGTGACATAGCCTTCCACCGTTGCCTCTTGCTTTGACACTGCGCCGAATTTTTGCACTTGCCCCATGATGCCATTGTATTTGGCCGACAGGCCAGCCTTGTCAGTCACACCCTTGACCATGGGCAGAAATTTTTCACTTAAAGGTGCAGAAGTTTTTTCCCTGAAGAAATCTGTAACTGAAGTTTCTCCCCCAGTGAGGATATTTTTTGCATCCGTCAGCGTCATGGATTTGACGGCATTCACCAACAGGGGCTTGGCCATGGGTACGGCAGCTTCTGCGGCGCGGTTCATGGAGACAACCAGTTCATCAAGTTGCTGACCCTTGCCTGTCATCTGCAAAATCGGACGGGCTTTTTCGAGGATGGAAGGCAGTTGTATCTTGACCTTGTCATTATTCAGGAAGCCACCTTCGACGCCAAGCTTGCCGACTGCAGCAGCGGAGCCCTTGTCGAGTGCGGCTTTCAATCCTGTGCTGGCATCCTGGTTGCTGAGGTCAGCAAAAGAGATGGCGTGTGCGCTAGCCGTGGCAATGAGCATGCTGCTGGCGAGGAGCAGACGGGCGAATGAAGCTGAAATGGATGGCATAGTTTCCTCCTGATAAAGAATGTGTATTCTATACAATGCACAGTCCATATCCTGATATTGAAAGTACAAATTATGTCACTTTCAAAACTCGCCGCTGAAAATTTGTAAACTCCAGCAGTGGGAAGCCTTGTTCCAGGAAGTCCTAAAGCTCATCCACCATATACAGACGGCGGTGTTCGCGCATGGCATAACGGTCTGTCATGCCAGCGATGTAGTCAGCAATTTTACGGGCTTGCAAATGCTGGTCCTGCTCCTCACTTCCGGTTCGGCTTTGTTGATAATCCGGCGGCAGCAAATTGGGCTGGGCATGCAGGGCTGTAAATAAACCGGTGATAGTGCGCCTGGCCTTGAAGGTCATCCGATTGACCTGGTAATGGCGGTACAGGTTGTCAAACAGGAATTGCTTCAGAGTCTCAGCTTCTTTATACATGGAGTCTGAAAAGCCAATCATTCTTTCCATGTTACGCACATCATTGACCGAGCCCGGTTTGCAGTCACTGATTTTCTCTGCTGAGGTCTGTATCAAATCGACAATGAGGGTGTTGATCATGCGCCTTATGGTCTCTGCAATACCGCGGCGGCCACTGATGCCGGGATAGATGGCATCAACAATCGCCCGGTGGCGCGCATAGATATCAACTTGCAGCATCTGCGACTCCAGTAGGAGACCTGAGCGCAGGCCGTCGTCAATATCATGATTGTTGTAGGCGATGGAATCAGCCAGGTTGGTGAGCTGGGCTTCCAGCGTTGGCCTTTTTTTATCGATAAAGCGCTGCCCTACATCACCCAGCAACCTGGCATTGGTGATGGAGCAGTGCTTGAGTATGCCTTCGCGGGTTTCATACGTGAGGTTAAGGCCATCAAAAGCGCCATAGCGCTCTTCCAGCTCATCAACCACACGCAGACTTTGTAGATTATGTTCAAAGCCGCCAAAGGGCTTCATGCAGGCATTCAGGGCATCCTGGCCCGCGTGACCAAAGGGAGTATGACCAAGATCATGCGCGAGTGAAATTGCCTCGACCAGATCTTCATTAAGGCGCAGGTTGCGGGCTATCGAGCGGCCTATCTGGGCTACTTCCAGGCTATGTGTCAGACGATTGCGGAACAGGTCACCTTCGTGGTTGACGAAAACCTGGGTCTTGTATTCGAGGCGGCGAAAGGCAGTGCTATGAATAATACGGTCACGGTCACGCTGGTATTCGCTGCGTGAGGAAGATGATTCTTCAGAGTAACGCCGCCCTCGCGAGCTGGCCGATTGTGCAGCATAGGGAGCGAGGTGGGCGTCGGTGAACATGTTTGTTAACTGATGATACCTAACTGGTGATGCAGCTACGCAGGGTTTCCAGCAAAATCTCTTTGGGTACTGTGGTAATGTGCGCCTGGCCCAGAGGTTTCAAGAGGATGAATTTGATTTTACCGCCTTCATTTTTCTTGTCGACTTCCATGAGTTCCAGCCAGCGGTCTTCCCCCAGATCAGGGGCGACACTTGGCAGGCCAGCTGCTTCCACTACCTGCTTGATACGGGTTTTGGTCACGTAGTCGATATAGCCCAGGCGGCAAGATAAATCAGCGGCCATGACCATGCCACAACCTACCGCTTCGCCATGCAGCCACTTGCCATAGCCCAGGCCAGATTCTATAGCATGGCCAAAGGTGTGACCAAAATTCAGGATGGCGCGCAAGCCGCCTTCTCGCTCGTCCTGGCGCACGATATCTGCCTTGATTTCACAGGAGCGCAAAATCGCATGCGTGAGTGCCTTGGGGTCCTTGGCACGCAGGGCTGGCATATTGGCTTCTATCCAGTCAAAGAACACGGGATCGATAATCGCACCATGCTTGATGACTTCGGCCAGACCAGCGGAGAGTTCATTGTCGGGCAGGCTTTGCAGGCTGCCTATATCAGCAATCACCACCTCGGGCTGGTAAAACGCCCCTATCATGTTCTTGCCCAGAGGGTGGTTGATACCGGTCTTGCCACCTACGGATGAATCCACCTGGGACAACAAGGTGGTCGGGATTTGTACGAAAGGCACACCGCGCATATAAGCAGAGGCGGCAAAGCCTGTCATGTCCCCGATAACGCCACCGCCTAATGCCAGCAAGGTGGTTTTTCTGTCGCACTTATGCTCGAGCAGGGCATCAAAGATCAGCATCAGGCTGGCCCAGTTTTTTTGCTCTTCGCCATCAGGCAATACCACCGACAATACTTCCTTGCCAGCGGCGCGCAAGGCAGCTTCCAGCGTGGCAAGATAAAGAGGGGCGACAACAGTATTGGTGACGATGACAGTTTTCTTGCCCTTGATTTTCGATTGCAGGAACTGGCTGTCTGATAGCAGGGAGCTACCAATGGCAATGGGGTAACTGCGTTCACCCAGATCCACATTCAGGAGCGTGGTGTTGGTGGTACTACTGCTGCTGGCGGAGCTTTCTGCTGACATAGTTGTTTTGTGATTGCTGAGTAGGGCTTCAGGAATGTCGAATAATTTTTCCTGCGCTAATTTGTCCAGGACGGTTTGCACCAAGAATTGTACATTGGGCCTGCCGGTCTCAATGCTGATATGGGCAACTTCCTGGTAGAGGGGAGCACGCTGGGATTCCAGCTCTTCGAGTTTCTTGCGCGGGTCTGCAGTGCGCAAAAGAGGACGGTTCTTGTCGTGACGGGTACGCTGCAGAATGCTGTGTATACCTGCCCGCAAATAAATGACAATGCCGCGTTCATGCAGATATTGACGGCTCTCTGCATTCAACACGGCACCACCACCTGTAGCCAGGACTATATTTTCTTGCCCAGTCAGGTCACGGATCACATCCGCTTCCCGCTGTCGAAAACTAGCCTCGCCTTCAATCTCAAAAATCACGGGAATCGAGACACCCGTTCGTGCCTCAATTTCGTGATCAGAATCAATAAAACGCTTATTGAGTTTTTTTGCCAGGGCCCGGCCAACCGTGGTTTTGCCGGAGCCCATCAGGCCTACGAGAAAAATGTTCTTCAAAACTGTTTACCTGGCTTGTTACTTTTGCTGACCTCTCCTAGGCTTTACCGCCCAGGAGAGTATTTCCGGTTCTAAGCAAATAAACTAAGTTTATCAGTGTTTCTTGCTCTCACCAGATATTAACAGCCACCAGTGGTCAGATTCAAGATTCTCATCGTGCTCGTCACAGTAGCATTATTACTGTCTTTGATGGTAATAACGACTGGAGTATCAGCAGCTACACAACGTGTTGCCTGAGTACCCAGACTTACATTGACGGTACGGCCATTAAACGAGAGCGGATTCAAAGGATCAGGATTTGTACCCGCAACACTACTCAACACCGTATTGTTAGTAAATACTTGGAATGGAAGAGTGCCGCCGGAGATAGTCAATGCGATGACACTATTGTTGGTTTCATTGATGCTCCAATCTACTGGATTTACACCCAGAGCGGCAGACACTGCATTGACAACCACTGGTACTGTGAAAACAGTGCCTTGCGCATCTGTCACTGTAAGACTGGTAGTACGTCCAACATTGAGCAGAGCAACCGTCACTGTTCCAGCACTATTCAGAGTTGCGCCACTGACAACCGACACATTTGTTGGACTGGTTGAGACTGTCGTATAAGGCGCGCTGCCACCAGAAATTGTGATAGCGACTGTATCCCCTACATTGCCAGTAATGGAGATTGGCAACACTGACAGGTTCGCGTTTTGACCAGTTACAACCGTCACCGCAATTACGATAGGAGCGCCAACGCTATCAACCAGCCTGACTGATGCAGTACCAGCGGCAACAGCCGTAATTGTCATCGTGCTGCCAGAAATTACTGCAGTCGCAACACGTGTGTCACTACTAGTCGCGAAGTAAGGTGCTGTACCGCCACCTACGGCATACGTCGGTGCTGCACCTGGTGCCAGAGAAATTGCCAGAGGAGCAGTGCTAAACAAGGCCACAGTCGCACCTGTGCCAACGCTGACAGCAATCGTGACAGGGTTGCCCGCCGCATCTTTTACGATGACATTTGCGGAACCGGTTGCAACGCCGGTAATTGTGAAGCTGGAGCCGCTAAGAGTGACTGTTGCAATCGCAGTATTGCTGCTGCTGATCGAATATGGTGCAGAACCACCACCAATTTGATAAGCAGGGCTGGAACCGACAGCGATCGTCACTGCGCCAGGTGCAGTTGTGAAAATAGAGTTGGCGTTGCCTGAACCCAAAGTGACATTAATTGAAATTGTTTTGCCTGCTGCATCACGCAAGATAACTACAGCCTTGCCCGATCCAACACCAGTCAATGTCAGATTATTTCCCGAAGCCGATGCAGTAACAACTGAGGTATTGCTGCTCGTGGCCGTGTAAGGAGCACTACCGCCACCCATGACATAAGTACCGGTGCCATTGGCAGTCAGGGTAATATCGCCCGGAGCAGTCGTATAGAAATCGGCACCAGAACCAATGGTAACGTCAATTATTACATTGTGACCCAGGCTATCTTTAACGATGACGGATGTTTTACCGGCAGAAACACCACTAATGGTAAATTTATTGCCATTAATACCGACACCTGCAATCTGAGTGTTACCACTGGTGACGGTATAGACCTGACTACCACCACCAATAGTGAATGTCGGGCTGGATGTACCAATGCCAACTGTCAGTACTGCAGGTGCAGAAGTGAACAGGTCGGCTGTTGAACCTACCGTCACCTTGATGGTGACATTACCAGAAGTCGCATCGCGGAGAATAATGTTGGCCGTACCTACACCAGTACCGGTGACAGTCAGTTTATTGCCAGAAATATTCGCTGTTACAACTGCTGTGTTGCTGCTGCCCACACTGTAAGGACCATTACCACCGCCTACCGTATAAGTAACAGCGGCATTGACGCCAACGTTGATGTCAGTACCTGCGGTAGAGAACAGTGCATCGACCGAGCCTACGGTAACCTTGATCAATACCTTGCCACCTATGGAGTCACGCACTGTGACGTCTGCCTTACCACCTGTCGTACCAACAATGATGAAACGATTTCCGGAGAAAACCACATTGGCAATGGAATTGTCACTGGACGCCACTTCATAGACCAGGCTACCGCCGCCTATGGTGTATTCAGCTGACTGTCCGCCTACGGGAACAGTTACCGTTTCAGGTGCAGTGGTGAACAGATCCAGCCCTGAACCTATCGTGACTTCGATGGTTACTGCAACACCGGCAGCGTCCTTGACTGTAACTGTAGCAGAACCGCCGCCGCCGCCCTTGATAGTAAGAGTACTACCGTTTAGCGTCACTATGGCAGCGCCATTGCTGCTGCTGGCAGAATAGCCAGGTACACCGCCACCTACGGTAAAGGTTTGCGTAGCACCGGGACTCAAAGTGAGTTTGTCAGGTGCTGTAGTGAACACCTTGGCGCCATTACTGGTATTACCAGCAGAGCCACCTCCACCGCCACAGGCCGTGAGGCCTATCAGTAAGATCAGTGCGAATAAACCGCGTATATACTTCATCATGAAACACCTATATTTTTACGAATTCAGAAAATCGGTTGCCATTCTATGACACACATCACAAGCCCAGAACTCTTTATTGTTTGTTGCTAAATTTCTCAGCAACAATCTTGGGAGTAATAAAAATCAGCAATTCAGTTTTGTCATTCGTGCGGCCAGTGGTTTTAAACAAATTGCCAAACAATGGAAGATCGCCAAAGAACGGTACTTTTGTCACACTATCACGCTCAGTTTGCTGGAAGATACCACCGAGGACTACCGTGCCGCCATTTTCTACCAGAACGATGGTTTTCACCTCCTTGGTATCAATCGCAAAACCGGCCCTGGTTTCCTGGCCAACACTATCTTTATGAACATCAACATCCAGGATGACATTCCCATCAGGCGTAATTTGTGGAGTCACTTCCAGTCGCAAAGTTGCCTTACGGAAGAAAATGGAAGTAGCGCCGCTGGAAGTAGCCACTTGATATGGCAGTTCTGTACCTTGCTCTATCGATGCTTTCAACTGGTCTGCAGTCACAACGCGTGGACTTGACACTATTTTACCCTTGCCATCGGCTTCCAGCGCTGACAATTCCAAATTCAGGAAACGATTCGCAGCTGATGAGAACAAACTGACAGCCAGACTTCCTGGGTTCAGACCATTAATACCAGAAGCAGGCAGACTGACGAATTGCGTATTAGGAATAAAGCTTTGTTCAGTAATTTTTGCCTGACCCGTTTGCTCACCGACACCAAGATAATTACCTGTCAATGCTACCCTTTGATTTCCTGCCACTTGATAACCAGTGTTACCACCGGAAATACCACGCAAGTCAGCAAAGCCCAGTTTGGCACCAAGATTTTTACTGAATTTATCATCGGCCTCGACTATACGTGCCTCTATCAATACCTGTCTTGAAGCGATATCGGTTTTGGCGATCAGCTTGCGCACTTCTTCCAGTTTGGAAGGAATATCGGTAACAAACAGCTGATTGGTACGTGGCTCAATGACTGCACTACCACGCTTGGAAAGTATGCGGTTTGTACTTGCACCATCAACACCAAAAACCTGTTTAAATGCTTCGACCTTTTGATAATTGAGCTGGAAAGATTCGGTTTTTACGGGTTCCAGTTCAGCGATCTGTGCTTTTTGCTCAAGTTCGAGTTTTTCTTTGGTCAATAACTCTTCTTTTGGCGCGATCCAGATCACAGAACCATTTTTGCGCATATCCAGTCCCTTGGACTGCATGATGATATCGAGTGCCTGATCCCATGGCACGTCTTTCAGGCGCAAGGTGATCGTTCCATTCACTGTATCACTGGCAATAATATTGAGGCTGCTGACCTCTGCAATGATTTGCAAAATGGCACGGATTTCAATATTCTGGAAATTGAAGGACAAGCGCTCACCACGGTAACCCTGGGTACCTTGCGTCAATTTGTTTGGGTCTTCCTTGATGGGTTTGACTTCAATTACAAACTGGGTATCGCTTTGATAAGCACTGTGCTCCCACAATCCGGTAGGCTCAATCACCATGCGGACATTTTCACCGCTTGGTGTCGTTGTAATCAATTGCACTGGAGAACCATAGTCAGCCACATCAAGACGGCGGCGCAGAGATTCAGGCAAACTGACCTTGAGGAAATCAACAACAATTTTTTGTCCTTGCTGACGGATATCGACGGCAACCTGATCCAGCGGCAAATCGATGACTACACGGCCTTCACCTGCGGCACCACGACGAAAATCGATATCACGCAAGGCGCGCTTTCCAACAACGGCTGGTTGCACATTAACTGGCAAGCCCTGGGAATTAACTGCAGTTGCAACACCACCAGAAGCATCAATCGTAACAACGAGGGAATTACCATCGATTGCAGTTGCGTAATTCAAGGATTTGTTGAGATTAAAAATCAGGCGCGAACGTCCGGTTGCTTCAATCAGGTTAATCACCCGCAAGTCACCCATGTTCATATCGAAGGTAGTTTTGCCGGTGTTATTGCTGACATCTGCGAAATCAATGGCGATACGGGATGGATTGGCAATAGCAAAACCCAAAGGAAGTTTTTCCAATGGTTTTTTCAAGGTGATCTTGACGATAATGTTTGCACCCTGCTGGTTGGCTGTCAGTGACTCTATCGAGTTTGTCTGCGCAAAAGCAGCACTGCAAAAACCAAGCAACGCAAATAAAATAAATTTAACCAATTTGGCGCCCCTTATACTTGTATTTATCAACGCATTCATTTCTTTGCCTCCTGCAACTCTAACTTGGATTGCCGCTCAGTCCAATCACCCGCCGCATCCTGAACTGTTTCCTTGATTTCGATTTCATTCTCCGAAATTTTTGTAATCATTCCAAAATTCTGGCCCAGATAAGATCCCAGTTTGGCTTGATACACAGTCTTGTCTACTTGCACGAGGGCATAAACCAGCTTGTTTTTTTCTATCGTACCCACCATCTTCAGACTATCCATGGGAAACGACTCCAGCGCTTCCCTTGGTCTGGTCAGGTCAGGCTTGAGACCATTGCTTGATTCTGCTTTCAGGCGTGCCAGCACGGCGAGCAATTTGGCGGGATCAAAGGGCTCAATACTTTCTTTACCGCCGTAGGCAAATGGAACATAAACCTTGGGAGGACTGATTTTGGGAATCACTGCTTTTGCCTGACTTTTTTCTGCGGCCATCCAGGCACGCAATTCTGTTTCCTGGTTATCGCCGCAAGCAGATAAGGAAAGCGCCAGGAATAAACAAAGCGTCGGCTTAATGACGATGTTCTTCATTTTTTAGGCTCCTTCTTCTTCTTCTCAGCCTGATCAAGAACTTCATCCCTGTTCAAATAGCGGAATGTCTTGGCCGTCACATCGAGCGTCAGATTGCCATCCGTAGCGCGGGTAATATTCAGATTATTCAAGGTGACGATCCTTGGCAATTTCGCGATGTCAGCTACAAATTGTCCAAGATCGTGATAATTGCCCTGAATCTTGATGGCAATCGGCAGTTCGGCATAGTAATCCTTGACTGCTGGCAAGCCTGGTACAAAAGAGTCAAACGCCAATCCGCGTCCCTGACCGGCCTGATTAATATCGGCCAGCAAAGCCGCCATTTCTGCCTGGCTAGGCAATTGCTTCTCCATGGTGGCAACATATTGCTGAACCAGCTTGCGTTGCTCTTTCAAGGCATCCAGGTTAATCGCCTGCTGCAGTTTTTGCTTGTATTCGCCCCGAAGCTTGACCTCTTCAGCCTGACCTGTTTCTATGGCCGTCATCTGGCCATCCCATTGAACATACCAACCCAGTGCAACTACCACAATCAAGACGCCTAAAGCAGACGCCATGCGGGGTGCAACTGGCCACAAGCCAGGGTGCAGTCCATTCAAGCCTTGAAATTGGGCGCTTAAAGACTGGCCAACTTCATTCAGATTAATCGCCATTTACAATCTTCCGTTGCATTGCATAAATAATCACACACTAAGGTTTTTTGGCTGCGCTGGCGGCTGACGAAGCAGGCGCAGCAGGAGCAACAGAACCAGGCGTAGCAGTAGCGGCGGCGGCCGAGGCGGCAGCCTGTGAAGCTGCCTCTTCTCTTTCACGCGGACGCTTGATACCTGCATTCACCTTGAACTCAAATACTTTCTTGGCATCCCTGCCCTGCCCCAAACCGGTTGAGTGAATGTCATTCAGTTCTGGCTTGAACATCCAATCCGACTTATTGCCCAGGTTACGTATAAATTCAGCGACCCTGTCCTGGGATTGTGCGTAACCAGCCAAAGTAACCTTCTGACCATCCTGATTCAATTGCTTGAGGTAAACCCCTTCAGGTGTCAGCTTGACCAGTTCATCAAGCAAATATACAGGTTGATTACGATCCCCCTGCAAATCCTCAACGGCTTGCTGGCGGGCTTTCAAACCATCAATTTCCTGCCTCAGTGTAGCGATTTCTTTGATGCGCTCATCAAGCTGGGCGATCTCTTTCTTGATAAAGTCATTCTTATCATTCTGGATTGAAAGCTCACGCCCAAAGTAAGCACTTACCACCACAACCACCAGAGCACCAGCTATCGCAGCCAGTAACAACAGACCATAAAAATCACTCTTGAGCTGCTTGCGCTTTTCTTCCCTGTGCGGCAGGAGATTAATCTTGATCATCAGCCAAATCTCCGTAATGCCAGACCACAGGCAACCATGTAAGCCGGAGCATCATTGCGCAAAGCTTTTTCATTGACGCCCGAACCTAGCTCCATGCCCTTGAACGGGCTGACGACTGCCGTAGAAATCTTGGTACGCTCTGCAATAATATCGACCAAACCTGATATCACCGCACAACCACCAGTCAGATAAATCTGATCTACTCGCGTAAAAGGGGTGGAAGTGAAGAAGAACTGTATGGCGCGGGTTACTTCCAGCGCTGCACTTTCCAGGAAAGGTTCGAGCAATTCCATTTCATAGGTGTCGGGCAGATCACCATTTTTCTTTTTCTGCTCCGCTTCTTCTATGGACAAGCCATAATTCCTGACGATATCCTGGGTAAGCTGGGCGCCACCAAACTGCTGTTCACGCTCATAAATAACTTCGCCATTAAGCATGATGAAAATATAAGTTCGTTTGGAGCCTATCTGGAAAATAGCGTAGATCTGGTCCTTGCCGCCATTAGCCTGCTGATCGACCAGACGTGAGACGGCAGCACGCGCAGCATAGGATTCAATATCCATGACTTTGGCTTGCAAACCCGCTGCCTGTATGATGGCTACGCGATCTTCAATTTTTTCTTTTCTGGACGCAGCGAGCATCACTTCTATATCTTCTTCCGCATTGGCCGCCGGTCCCAGCACACAGAAATCCAGGCTGACTTCATCCATGGAGAAAGGTATGTACTGACTAGCCTCTGACTCAACCTGCACTTCAAGTGCCTGTTCGGTCAGGGTACCGCCGAGTATAATTTTTTTTGTAATGACGGCAGAAGCCGGCATTGCCATTGCTACGTTTTTGGCCGAGGTTCCGCTTTTCTTCACGAGTTTGCGGACTGCCTCAGTCACTTGTTCAATATTCTCGATATTGCCATCCAGCACCGCGCCTTTGGGCAGTGGTTCTGAGGCATAGCGCTCAAGTCGATAGGACTTGTTGCTTCCTTCCGAAAGTTCAACAAGCTTGATATCGAGAGAACTGATATCCAGACCAAATAGTGGCGGATTTTTTCTGCCGAGCAACGAAGCCAGATCTAAAGCCAAGAATATCCCCTCACGATTACATCATCATTTCAATTTACACAAAATTACATGTGCGAAACATTATATTGCCAAAAGTAAATTGCCTTTAAAAACCGCTATTTACAAGACAATTATCCAAGCTTACATGAAATCCTAGCAATAAGACTGGCATTGGTAAAGCAATTTCCGCGCAGCACTACCCTTATGCGTTGCCAAATATCCACGTATATTCCGAATATTCTGAAAATTTGCTTACAAATCCGCTTATCTGCTGACAGTCTAATGCTCACCGAAGACAGCTATAATGTGCGCTGCCTTATTTACAATTAGCCCCTATGTCAGAGCAAAACAAAGAACCCGACAATCAACCTGAGCCACAAAAGCGCAGTGCTGGAAAGCTTTTCGCCCGCATTGTACTCGGAACTGCGGGGGTTTTATTCGGATTAGTTGTAGCAGGAGCATTAATTATTGGTTTTGCACTTACAATGGCTTATCCAAATCTGCCAGAACTGGATTCCATTACCAGCTACAAACCTAAAATGCCACTGCGGGTGTTCTCGGCTGACAATATGCTGATTGCTGAATTTGGCGAGGAACGACGCAATGTCGTGCGCTTTAAGGACATCCCTGAGATCATGAAAAAAGCCGTGCTGGCGATCGAGGATGACCGCTTCTATGAACATGGCGGCGTTGATTACCAGGGCATCACCCGTGCGGCAGTACATAATCTGACGGGCGGTGCCAAACAGGGTGCCTCTACCATTACCCAGCAGGTCGCCAGGAATTTCTTCCTGTCCAGTGAACAGACCTTCAAGCGCAAGATTTATGAAATCCTGCTGGCCTGGAAGATAGAACAGAATCTGAGCAAGGACCAGATCCTGGAAATTTATATGAACCAGATTTATCTGGGGCAGCGCGCCTATGGCTTTTCTTCCGCCGCGCAAATCTATTTTGGCAAAGACTTGAAGGATGTGACCATCGCTGAAGCGGCGATGCTGGCAGGCTTGCCAAAAGCACCATCCGCCTATAACCCGGTCGCCAATCCCAAGCGGGCAACCGTCAGGCAGCAATATATCTTGCAAAGGATGCGCAATCTTGGCTACATCACCGAGGCGCAATACGAACAAGCCAAAAATGAAGAACTGATCACCAAAACCAATAGCAATGAATTTGGCATCCACGCAGAATATGTTGCAGAAATGGCGCGTCAGTTGGTATATGAGCAATTCAAGGAAGAAACCTATACCCGAGGCCTGAATGTTTACACCACGATTACCAAGAGTGACCAGGACACGGCCTATCTGTCCCTGCGTCGTGGTGTCATGGATTATGAAAAACGTCATGGCTATCGTGGCCCGGAAGCAATCATCACCATACCCGAAGGCAAGGAAGCAGCCGAAGACGCCATAGAGAAAGAACTGGCTGAACATACCGACAGCGATGACTTGCAAGTCGCCATGGTGCTGGAAGCAACCCCAAAACTGGTACGGGCAGTGTTGTCGTCCGGTGAAGAAATCCGTATCGAAGATACTGGCCTGACTTTCGCCGCCAGCGGCCTGTCGGTAAAAACACCAGCCAACAAGCGCATACAGCGCGGTGCCGTGATACGCGTGGTGCTGGAAGGCAAGAGCTGGAGCATTACCCAGATGCCTGAAGTGCAATCGGCCTTTGTTGCGGCAAACACCACCGATGGAGCAATCCGCGCCCTGGTCGGTGGTTTTGACTATAACCTCAACAAATTCAACCACGTGACCCAGGCCTGGCGTCAACCCGGCTCCAGCTTCAAGCCATTTATCTATTCTGCTTCGCTGGAAAAAGGCCTGTCACCGTCGACCATCATCAATGATGAACCTATCAGCTTTGATGCGGGGCAGACCGGTGGTCAGGCCTGGGAGCCAAAGAATTATGATGGCAAATACGAAGGCCCGATGACCATGCGTCGCGGCCTGACCAAGTCCAAGAACATGATTTCCATCCGCATCCTGCACAAGATAGGCGCGAAATATGGGCAGGAATATACCAATCGCTTTGGCTTTTTGCCTGAGAAAAACCCGCCCTACCTGACTCTGGCACTCGGCGCCGGTGCGGTGACGCCTCTGCAAATGGCAGGTGCTTATGCCGTGTTTGCCAATGGCGGCTACAAGGTTAATCCTTACCTGATTTCCAAGATCACCGACAGCAATGGCCAGGTGCTGGTACAAACCAAGCCCGACATGGCTGGCGATGAAGCCAATCGCGTCATTGATGAGCGCAATGCCTTCCTGATGGACAGCATGATGCGCGATGTCGTCAAAATGGGAACGGCGACCAAGGCTCTGGTCTTGAAACGCCCGGACATTGCGGGTAAGACTGGCACCACCAATGATTCTTTCGATGCCTGGTTTGCCGGTTATCAGTCCAAAGTCGTTGGTATAGCCTGGATAGGTTTTGACCAACCCAGAAACCTGGGAAATAAAGAAACCGGCGGCGGTCTTGCACTGCCTATCTGGATAGGTTACATGCAAAAAACCCTGAAGGATTTCCCTATCGAAGAAAGGCCGGTACCCAAGGGTATCATCGCCGTCGATGGTGACTATTATTATGCAGAAAATCCGCCAGGTTCAGGTGTCAGCAGCCTGGCTCCGCCTATCAGTGTCATCGAGGAATAAGAGAACGGTGAATTAGCGACCTTGCTCTTGCGCCACGCGGGACAAGGTTGCAAACAATTCTGACCCGTCGCGCGTATTGAGCCAGTGCTGGCCGTCATACTTATAGTGGAAACCACCGCTACGCGCTGCCACCCACATCTCCTGCATCGGCGCCTGGCTATTGACGATGATTTTTGAATTGGTATCGATAAATTCCACCGTCAGCACATTGCCGCTACGGCTGCATTCGACATCGTACTCATCGTTTTCAAAGGCTAGTTCGAATAATTCCTCAACTTGCTGCAAGCAAGTATCTGCCAGTACCAGGAATTCAGATTCAGTCATGCTACACTCCAGCGTCTTCATAAGTAAAACGCCATTCTATACGGTGTTCAGGGAATACAAGATGCGCAAACTGATTAGCCTATTTTTCATCATGTCTTTATTGTCGGCTTGCGGCCAGAAGGGCCCCTTGGTCATGCCGACCAAGCCTGCCCCTGTCAGCACAAACAACACGCCAGCTCAGCCCTGAACATTGCCATCCTCAGGGCGAAATGCGATGGGGCCAGCCTGCTCGGGGCGGCAGCCTTGCACACCTTGATATACAGCGGCAATGCTGGCCAGATCCTGTGCCTGCTCACCTGTCAGTGTCAGGTAATCAACCAGCACGACTTCTCGCCTGGCAAAGTCAAAGCGGGCGCAGCCTAAGGGTACTTTTGCCGTGGTGGCAATATGATAAAAGCCGCTGCGCCAATATGGCTTCCGGCTGCGTGTTCCTTCAGGCGTGATCGCCATCCAGTACCAGTCTGACCGATTGATTTTTTCTGCCAGGCGGGCGATTGTCCCGCTTGATACTCCACGCTCTACTGGCTCGCCACCGAGGTAGCGCACCAGACGGCCTATGGTGGCACCAGTCAAACCCTCAAACAAAGAGGATTTGGCGATGAAGTGAAAAGGCATGCCTATCGCCAGCTTGGCCAGGATACCGACGACAAAGTCCCAGTTCGAGGTATGGGGATAAACGATAATGACACCACGCGGCCCCGGCAAGGGCCGGTACAGTACGCGCCAGCCTATCAAACCCAGGATACTGACCGCGACACGCTGGGTAAGTGTCGCAACCGTCTTCTTTTCGAGTAAATAGTCTTCCATGTTTTACGCAATGAAAGGGTCTGTGCCCGCATTCTTCAAAAACGCGATTATGCCAAGAAGAAATATGCGCTGTAAAACAAGATCAATGTGCGCCCGCAACATGTAAAGCGGACAAACTGAGCAGGACTCAGGCTCCCGTCACAAGCACAGGCTCACGGCCAGACCAGCGCCACCAAAGACGTATCATGAGCAGAGCGGCAACGATGAGGCCAAACAATATTGGTTGAGAGAAGTCATGCTTGCCGGCCTTCATCCAGAAATAATGAAGTACGCCCAGCAGTGCGATCAAATAGATCAACTTATGCAACCACTGCCAGCGCTTGCCGCCCAGGCGTTTGATCATGCCATTGGTACTGGTCACAGCCAGAGGGATCAGCAAGACAAAGGCGATGAAGCCGACGGTGATGAAGGGGCGCTTGATAACATCCTTCCACATCTCGGCCACATCAAAGAAGTGGTCGAACCACAAGAAGGTCATGAAATGCAGGATGGCGTAAAAGAAAGTATATACGCCCAGCATGCGTCGACACCGGATTAACCAGGGCATGTGCAAGAGCTTGCGCAAAGGCGTCACGGCCAAAGTCATGCACAGGAAATACAGGGTCCAGTCACCCGTATTGCGGGTGATAAATTCAACCGGGTTCGCGCCCAGCTTGTCCAGTAATACAAAACTGACCAGCCTGATAAACGGCAACAATGCCAGGACAAACAAGACTATCTTGAACTGGGAGACCTGCTTATTGGTGAGCAACATGGGTGCGTCTATCCTAGAATAACTTTTTCAAGTCCATGCCTGAATACAGCGACGCCACTTCGCTATAGCCATTGAACATCAGGGTCTTGCGCTTGCGTGAAAACAGGCCATCTTCACCAATACGGCGCTCAGTCGCTTGCGACCAGCGCGGGTGATCAACCTCAGGGTTCACGTTCGAATAAAAACCATATTCATTGGCTGCCGCCAGGTTCCAGGCTGTGCGTGGCTGCTCCTTGACGAAGCGTATCTTGACGATGGACTTGGCAGATTTAAAACCATACTTCCAAGGCAAGACCATACGCACCGGCGCACCATTTTGATTAGGCAAGACTTCGCCGTACATGCCAAAAGTCAGCAAGGCCAGCGGATGATTTGCCTCATCCATGCGCAGACCTTCTACATAAGGCCATTGCAACACAGGGCTGCGCAAGCCTGGCATTTGCTTCTTGTCATCGAGTGTGATGAATTCTATATATTTGGCATTACCCGTAGGTTCAACTTTTTTGATGAGGTTGGACAATGAATAACCTGCCCAGGGTATCACCATGGACCAGCCCTCAACGCAGCGCAGGCGATAAATGCGTTCTTCCATTGGTGCCAGTTTCATGAGGCTGTCCAGGTCCAGCGTCATTGGCTTTTTGACTTCACCTTCTATGCTGACAGACCAGGGGCGCGGCTTCAGTGTGTGAGCAGTCACTGCCGGATCAGCCTTGTCGGTACCGAACTCATAGAAATTATTGTAGGTCGTCGCGTCCTTGTAGGCGGTATGCTTTTCCATCAGCGCATAGGCAGAATTCGGATTTGCGGCCAGTTTTTGCGCGCCAGGGTTCTGGGCAAAAGCGGCGCGGTTGGCCATTTCAAACAGGGAGGTGCCAGCGATGGAACCAAGTGCCATCTTGCGGATAAAATCACGGCGCGCATCAAACACTGCACGAGGCGTGATTTCTGAAGAGAAAGGCAAGTCTATGCCATTAGGGCTACGTTTGATCAGCATGGGGGACTCCGTGGTTGAGTATGGCGCAACAGCGGTTTGACATCGCTATTACGCCCTAGTTTCTCATGAGTCGGAGTTTCCTGCTGATCCTTACAAATTATCTCAATATTTATAGCGTGCCGTAAGAGTGCAGACCGGACAAGAACATGTTCACGCCGAGGAAAGCAAAAGTGGTCACCAACAAACCCACCAGCGCCCACCAGGCCGCGACCTGACCACGCAAGCCTTTCATGAGGCGCATGTGCAACCATGCTGCATAATTGAGCCAGACGATCAGTGCCCAGGTTTCTTTCGGGTCCCATGACCAGTAGCCACCCCAGGCTTCGGCTGCCCACAAGGCACCAAGGATCGTGGCAATTGTGAAGAAGGCAAAGCCAACAGCAATAGCCTTGTACATAATATCATCCAGCACTTCCAGCGCTGGCAGACGGTCAGCCAGATAGCCTTTGGATTTGAGCAGATAGGCAACAGACACCATGGCTGCCAGGGCAAAAGTACCATAACCGATGAAATTGGCGGGTACGTGTATTTTCATCCACCAGCTTTGCAATGCAGGCACCAGTGGCTGGATCTCTGCAGCTTCACGGCTGACGGTGTACCACAGCAAGAAACCGACTGCCGCCGAAATGACTAGCATGACAAATGGCCCCAACTGGCGGGTACGATATTGCTGTTCATAATACAAATAAAACATCGCCGTAATCATCGAAAACAAAATGAATACTTCATACAGATTCGAGACCGGGATATGACCGACATCGGCACCGATCAGATAAGACTCATACCAGCGCACCAGCATGCCGGTGAAGCCCATGACCACTGCGGACCAGCACAATACGGTACCGACCGAAGCGCCAAAATCAGAGCGAGCGATCAGGCCGCCCCAGTAAAACAGGGTGGACAGGAAAAATAAAGTGCTCATCCACAAGATGGCAGACTGGCTGGACAGCAGGTATTTGAGGAAGAATTTTTTGTTCGCCATATCCAGTGAGCCACCGTATAGCTGTATGGCAAACAGACTCAGCACAGCCAGTATCACCAGCAGTGGCCGCACAGGTTTCCAGTACCAGCCCAGCCAGGCAAATGTGGGCGCAGCCAGCAAGACGATGGCCTTTTCATAGCCGTCCATATAGGCACCAAACCGGCTGAAGGCAAACAGGGACGCCATGCACAAGCCCACGGCGTATAACCAGTCCGCTATCGACAGTCGTTTAAAGAAACCCTGGTAGGGTGTGTAATTCTGTGTCGCTTCCATCATATTTCCCCAGATGCTCGGGCCATCAGGCCACCTGCTTCATAGTGTAGTCGATTACTCTGCATTTCGTGGTGTATCTGCAGGCGCTGCCTGACTCTCCAACCCGGCTTGCGTACTCAGTTGCTGCAAATGCAATTTCAATTGCTCAAATTCTTTTTCAAAATCCAGTGTCTTGCGCTGGGAACTCAGCGCCATCAATGCATGTGCACCATGGTCATTATCCTTGATCCATACCCACAAACGGCGCTCACGGATGTAGAACATGGAAAACACGCCTATGACCAGAAACAGGCAGCCAAGATACACCACATTCTTGCCTGGTGAACGCGTGACCTGCAATACCGATGCCTTGACCTCATCAAAACCGGTGAGTTGCAAATAGACTGGTGCACCGTAGAAAGTAGCGTCAGACAACGCACCTATCGCCAGTTGCAGGAAACGTGCATGTTTTTCATCCAGCTCAAAAGCGGGCAAACCCTCTTTTTCACGGGCGACCATCCATAACTCCCACATGGTGCCGTTCAAGACCTTGATAAAGCCTTCGGCGACCTTCTCTTGTTCTGCCTGCGGGACTTTTTCCAGCAATTTGGAAATGGCATTCAGGCCGGATAATTTATCATCTCCGGCAAAAGCCTCCAGACTGATCTTCGCAGAAGTTGCCCACAAATCAGATTTTTGCGCACCACTGGATTGATTTCTTTTTAATGCACTCTCGGCGAAGCGCGTTACAGCCTGAGCACGCATTTCAGGATTTTGTACTGCTGCACGCAAACGCATCCAGTCCTTTATACTGTCCTCATCATCGGCAGGAATACGCAGATAGCGGAAGGCGTCGCCTGGCGAATCGCGCGTGCCAGCCAAAATCATGTAGTCACCATTGATCTCAACGGGCTGCATGTAGTTATGAAACTCCCTGGCCTGGCCAGTTTTATCCCGCAATTTATATTGCAGGCTGGGGCCGACATTCTTCAAATCTTTATTATTGGCATTCTTGGCGGCAGAGCCCAGATGCTTGTCCAGGTCAGCCGTGAATTTTTCATTCAGGGTCTGATTGGGATTCACCGCCCTGACGTCACTGCCATTACGCGCCATGTTCTCAACATTGAATGGCCGGAAGCCAGACCACTCTATCGTAAAGTCATTACCCGTACCCGGCTTCAATGCCGTACTGCCCCCCACTTCACCTGTCATGGCAAGCGTGCTGGCATCTGGCCCGAGCATGGGATAAGCCTTGACCTGCAGACGGCTGCCGCCATCTTCAAAACTTGATTGATAGACTGCAATACCTTTATAAATCAAAGGCTCATTGACCTTGATGGTAGAGGAGAAGGACTTACCAGTATCATGGTCAGTGACTTCCACATCGCTGGCAAACAGCTTGGGCATGCCGGTGGAATAAAAATCGATCGTGAATTTTTTCAGCTTGATGGTGAAAGGCAAGTCCTGTACCAGCACACCGCTTGCCTGCGGCAAGATGGCCGTGCTGCTGCTGGCCCCTTCAGGGATCATGGTATTGCCGCGGAAGGTAGGATTGGACAGAGACAAACGGTGCTGCTCCGGTATTTTGGCAATAATGCCACTCCCTTCAAACGGCACCTTGCCCATGAACCATTGCTGGAAACGTATAGGCAATTCAGAATCCAGCAAACCGCCCACACAAATGATGACAATCGCACTATGGGCAAAGATATAACCCCATTTATTTGCCGCGCCCTGTTTGGCGGCGATCAGAGTTGCGCCTTCTTTTTCAACCAGCTTGAAACGGTAACCGACACGTGCCAGATGGGCCAGTATCTGCTCAGTCATCTTACCCCGGCCATTGCTGCTTTGCCACTCGGAACGGTGATGGAAATTACGCAAGGATTGTTCACGCACATTATCGCGCCAGCTACGCATGTCCTTGATCATCTTCGGTGCATTGCGTATCACGCATAATGAAGTCGAGATCACCAGGAAAGTCATGATGAGCAAGAACCACCAGGCTGAATACACGGCATACAGGCTGAGTTTGCTGTAAATCTCAAACCAGAAAGGGCCAAACTGATTCACATAGTTAGGCATGGGCTCATTTTGCTTGAGCACCGTACCTATCACTGAGGCAATCGCGATCAGTGTCAACAAGCTGATGGCAAAACGCATGGAAGACAGCAATTCAACCGCATCCGCCAGCCAGGCGCGTCGGGTTTGCAGCTGTATGCCGCCAGTATCTGCAGGCTGATCGCCTTCTATCTTGTTTTCCATACTCTCTGCTTATTACTTGGGATATGACAGATGATGCTTGCGCAAAATGCTTGCTGCAGATGTTAAAAGAAACATCCTTGCCAGGAAGTGTTTTATATCAATATCCGGGCGCAACGAATAGTACACGCTTCATTAAAATCTGGCTGAATGCAGGTGAATAGCTATTACACGGGCATCCATCATGAAAAAAGGGGATGGCTATTGCCACCCCCTCCTCAAATACTTTACCTGATGGTTTACTTCAGACCAGCAACGTAGTCTGCAACCGCCTTGATTTCGTCTTCAGACATTTTCTTGGCTATCGTCATCATCTGCGCGCTGTTCTGGCGGGCACCGGTGATTTTTGCACCATCCTTGCGGGAACCGTTCTGGAAGCCTGTCAGCTGGGCAATCGTGTAATCCTGATGCTGGCCAGCGATGCGTGGGAATTGTGCCGGGATACCAGCGCCATTTGGACTATGGCAGCCTGCGCAGGCAGGAACATTTTTCTCGGCGATACCACCGCGATAGATTTGCTTGCCCAGTTCAACGATATCCTTGTTTTTTGCTGTACCTGGTTTGGATTTTTGTGTAGCCAGGTAAGCAGCAACGTTTTTCATGTCATCTGCTGTCATGGCCTTGGCAAAGGTGGTCATGATGGCATTTTTGCGTGTATCACCAGTAAAATCGGTCAGTTGTTTGACCAGGTAAGCTTCGTGCTGGGCAGACAGCTTGGGATTGGCAGCAATGGTGGAATTACCGGCTGCACCATGGCAGGATACGCAGGCAGTAATGCCGCGGGCTGCGTCGCCATTGGTATACAGTGCTTCGCCTTTGACTGGGTCAGCCTTGGCTGGCTTGGCTACTTCATTAGCATGGACCGAAGAGGCAAAAGACGATACCGCCAGGACTGCGACGCTGATGGACTTAGACAACGATAAGAAAGCACGGTTCATTCAAACACCCTGAGACTAAATAATAGAAATCTGCCCTATTGGCGACATATTGCAGCGATTTGATACGTAAAAAGGCACTCTTTTGCAACGAAATACGTACAAAACTGGCATGTGGACATGGTTTTAATCGCTGCCCAAGACCTAACCCCTTATTGTACAATAGCTTTCGGGCGTTTTTACTGCCTTATGTTGCATTTTTCCATTATTCCTTTCCTCTATGTCTATCCTCTGGCAAGCCCGCTTCTTCACTACGGTGAATCATCTGCGCGATCTCCCGCGCACCCACGTGCCGGAAATTGCTTTCGCTGGCCGCTCCAACGCTGGCAAATCGACCGCCATCAATACCCTGTGCAATCAGAAGAAACTCTGTTTTGCCTCAAAAACACCGGGGCGCACTCAACACATTAATTATTTTTCCATTGGTGGCGCCCATGTGGGCCAGCACCGCAAGGATGAAACCAGGGTCGATGAAATCCGCGCCCTGCTGGTGGATTTGCCGGGCTATGGCTATGCCGAGGTACCAGGTGCCGCCAAGCAACACTGGAACCAGTTGCTCGGTGCCTATGTACAAAGACGCACGCAACTGGCAGCCCTGGTCCTGATCATGGACGCCCGCCGCCCATTTACTGACCTGGATATACAGATGCTGGAATGGTTTGCACCAACTGGCCGCCCCATCCATTGCATTTTGACCAAGGCAGATAAACTCAATCGCAGCGAATGTACCGATGCTTTGCGCAAAGCCAAAGCGGTACTCGACAGTTACGTGGATGATGAGGGGCCGCTGTTCCCTTTCAGTCTGCAATTATTTTCTGCGCTGAAACGCATAGGCATAGAAGAAGCCGATGCAGCAGTACAACGCCTGGTCGGTCTGGATATAGATCCAGCAGAACATCTTGATGGAACTGCACCGGCAGACACGACAAGCGATCAGCAAACTGACGAAGAATAAAAAAACCCCGGCAAAATTAGTCTTTTTGCCGGGGTAATAACACCGTTACGAATAGGGACGAACGGTGCCCGCTCAGGGAGGAGAAGCGGTAGGCGTGGAGTTGATCCAACCTGTGCATTAAGATGTTGCAACTTAAAAAAAGTTTCATTAACCTGCATAAAATTCTTTTCATCTGATTACCTCATCCTATGTCATCTAATAAATCTCTTCATCCCTCGGCACACTTCCCGGCCATACGCATGCGCCGCATGCGTAAAGATGCGTTTTCCCGCGCAATGATGCGTGAAAACATGGTCACTGCTGCCGACCTGATTTACCCCGTTTTTGTTATCGACGGTGTCAATCAAAGTGAAAAAGTTTCATCCATGCCTGGCGTGGAAAGAGTAACCATAGATTTACTCATGGGCGTGGCCGAGGATTGCGTGGCGCTGGGCATACCGGTGCTGGCATTGTTCCCAGCCATCAACCCGCATCTGAAAACCCCGGATGGCATAGAAGCCACCAATCCCAAGGGCCTGATTCCGCGCGCCGTACGCGAACTGAAAAGCCGCTTCCCGGAACTCGGCATATTGACCGACGTGGCACTGGATCCCTACACCAGCCACGGCCAGG
This sequence comes from Undibacterium sp. YM2, assembly GCF_009937975.1. Classification (NCBI taxonomy): domain Bacteria; kingdom Pseudomonadati; phylum Pseudomonadota; class Betaproteobacteria; order Burkholderiales; family Oxalobacteraceae; genus Undibacterium; species Undibacterium sp. YM2. The sequence continues at coordinate 462,908 of NZ_AP018441.1, read as the reverse complement.
ATGGTTTATTGAATGCTGACGGTTACGTCCTCAATGATGAGACCACGGCCATGCTGGTACGCCAGGCACTGGTACAGGCAGAGGCTGGTGTCGATATCGTTGCTCCCAGCGATATGATGGATGGACGCATAGGCGCAATCCGTCATGCGCTCGAAGCGAATAATTTCATCCACACCCGCATCATGGCTTATTCGGCCAAATATGCGTCTGCATTTTATGGTCCTTTCCGTGAAGCCGTGGGTTCTGCCGCCAACCTCGGCAAAAGCGATAAAGCCAGTTACCAGATGGACCCGGCGAATAGCGATGAAGCGCTGCGCGAAGTGGCACTGGATCTCGCTGAAGGTGCTGATATGGTCATGGTCAAACCCGGCATGCCTTACCTGGATATCGTGCGCAGGGTCAAGGATGAATTCAAGGTGCCGACCTTTGCTTACCAGGTTAGTGGTGAATATGCGATGATCAAGGCAGCAGCGCAAAATGGCTGGCTCGATCATAACAAGACCATGATGGAATCCATGCTGGCATTCAAGCGTGCCGGTGCTGATGGCGTCCTGACGTATTTCGCCCGCGATGTTGCGCGCCTGCTGAAGCACACTGGCTGATAACCATGCCTGCGATGTTGCGCGCTGCATTCATCTTCATTTTTGCTGCGCTGGCAATTGCCGGTGCGGAATGGGGAAAAGAAATCAGCGGCGCGCAATATCTTCATTATGTTTTCAAACCACTGACCACGCTCGCCATCTTCTTTTTTGCATGGCAAAGTAAGCCTGTCATCAGTCGCATCTATCAAACTGCCATACTGATTGGCATCATCTGTTCGCTGATTGGTGACATCTTTCTGATGCTAACTGGCACAGTATTTCGCCATGGTTTTTTATGTGGCCTGCTGAGTTTTTTGCTGGCCCACATCTGCTTCTTGCGTGCACTGATCAGTGACAGCCGCTTTGCTGGCAAACCACTTGCTTTTGCTGGTATCGCGGCCCTTGGCATCATCAACCTGTGGATACTCTGGCCGGGCTTGCCCACCGCCCTGCAAATACCTGTTGTTGCTTACGTTTGCCTGCTGCTTTGTATGACAGCACAAGCCATCAGCCGTGGCTTGCAGTTGCGCAGCATGTCTGGCCGTCTGGCTATGATTGGTGGTCTGTGCTTCATGCTGTCAGACACTCTGCTGGCCTATAACCGCTTCTACTCGCCTATCGCACATTCTCCCTTGCTCATCCTCAGCAGCTATTACCTGGCGCTGTGGCTGATTGCAGCTTCGGTCACGTCATCCTCTACTGAATAAGGCCAGGATCATGCATGAAAAAATCATTACCTTTGCCAGTCCGGTTTTTTTCATCCTGATCGCTCTTGAGTTTATCGTAGCGCGCAAACGCCAACGTCATTTATACCGCATCAATGATTCACTCAACAGCCTGTCCCTGGGTGTCATGAGCCAGATCATAGGAGCATTTTCCAAACTGTTTTCGATAGGCATGTATGCGCTGGTGCTCAAGCATCTGTCACTGTTCAGCCTGCCATCAGACAGTGTCTGGACATGGGTAGCTGCGCTGCTGCTGTATGATTTTTTGTATTACTGGCTGCACAGGATGGGGCACCAGACCAATCTGTTGTGGGCGGCCCATGTCGTGCATCACCAGAGTGAGCAATACAATCTGAGTACAGCATTGCGACAAACCAGCACCGGGCCTTTGTTTGGCTGGATATTTTATTTGCCCATGGCCGTTATCGGCTTTCCGCTCGATGTATTTGTCGCTGTTGCCCTTATTGATCTACTGTACCAGTTCTGGGTGCATACCGAGCAGATAGGCAAGCTGGGCTGGTTTGACCGCGTGTTTGTATCGCCCTCGAATCACCGCGTCCATCATGCTGTCAATGATATGTATCTGGACAAGAATTTTGGTGGCATCCTCATCATCTGGGACCGGCTGTTTGGCACCTTCATTGAAGAACGCGACCATGTCGATATCGTGTATGGCACGCGCAAGCCCTTGCGCAGCTGGAATCCTTTATGGGCGAATCTGGAAGTGTATGAGCAGGTCTGGCTGGATGCCTGGCGCACAAGGAACTGGCTGGACAAATTGCAGATATGGTTGCGTCCGCCGGGCTGGCGTCCTGCCGACCTGCTTGCCCTGTCTGCGCCGGTGGCATTTGATATCAACCGGACTATCTATAACCCGTCCATGAGCAAGGCCACGGCCTGGTATTGCATCGTGCAGTTCATCCTCTTGCTGGAGGCAGCAACTCACTTTTTACTGGTCTATAAAAACATCAGTGCGCTGAACGCCACCATCTATGTGAGCTGGCTGGTCATGGGCCTGTGGTGCATAGGTGGCCTGATGGAAAGAGGTCGTATTTATCTGCTGCCTGAGACTGTGCGTATACTGTGCATCTTACTGATGAACCTGTTTACTGCCAGCTGGTTTTATTCCTTTGCCTTATCGACACCTGAGCAGGCATTGCTGAGCGCCGTTTGCCTGATTTCCCTGGGCTGGCTCTGGCTTATTTTTTCACGACAAAAGACGCATGGACATCTTCCACATTAACGATACGCAGACATTCCAAAACCCTGAAGCCCCGGCTGCTCTGGTCAGGGCCGGCGGTTTTTTATGGATTGATACCTGTCACGAAGAAGTGACTACCGATCCCGATGCCTGGCGCAGCCGCATTGAAGCGATAACGGGCATACAGATTTATGACTTGCATCTAAAGGACGTCACCAACCTTAGCCATCCATCATATTTTGATGCGACAGAAGATTATGAGCTGGTGGTATTCCGCAAGCTGACGCTGACAGAAAGCAATGGCGACAGCAAGAACAGTGTGAAGCGCAAGATACCCGCTGCCTTGAACAAGCTGGCCACCACGCCGGTATCTTTTTTGCTCATGCAAAATGTGCTGATCACGGTACGCCCGACACAGAGCCGCACGGTGGAACTCGCACGCCAGCGCCTGCTGGACTACAAGTCCAAAGCTGAAAACAATACCCATGGCAGCCGCCTGCCTGCCTCGCCAGAAGAACTGATGTTAAGGCTATTGAATGCCATGGTGGATCAATACCTGGAATTGCGCCAGCCACTGACCCAGCAACTCGACCGCTGGCAACATGCCTTGCTGGACCCACGCCGCCCCTTTAACAACTGGCTGGCCTTGCTCGATTCACGGGTAGAATTGCGCAAGCTCGATAACCTCTGTGAAGAGCAGCGCGATGCCATGCAGGAATTGCGCGACCATATCGTCGATACCCATGACGGTAATAGCCGCGCCAAGGACTTGTTGCTGGTGCGCACCAATGATGTGATGGAGCATATCAGCCGCGTGCTGAACCATGCACGCCGCCTGGAAGCATCACTGGAGTCAGCAGTGCAAATCCACTTCGCAGCGATGGCACACAGGACCAGTGAAATCATGCGCACCCTGACCGTCATCACTGCCCTGTTCATGCCACTGACTCTGATCACCGGCATCTTTGGTATGAACTTTGAAGCCATGCCCCTGCTCAAGCATGCCTCGGGTTTTTGGTACACCATGGGGGCGATGGGTGCCATTGTCGTGCTCTTGCTGATTTATTTTCGCAGTCAGCGCTATCTCGAAGACCGCGCCAGCCGTCGCCTTGATTGAGATGCCGGATAAAATGCGGTCTGAGAAGACCAATTCAATAAATTAATTTTAATTACCAATGCAAGAACATACCTTTCTCTGGCATGACTACGAAACCTTTGGTGCAGTGGCCCGGCGCGACAGACCCGCGCAATTTGCTGCCATACGCACCGATGCCGAGCTCAATGAAATCGGCAAACCTGTCATGCTGTACTGCCAGCCTGCCAATGATTTTTTGCCTGACCCGCAATCTTGCCTGATCACTCATATCACGCCACAAACCTGCCTGGAGCGCGGCATACCCGAGCATGAGTTTGCAGCAAAGATAGAACAGGAACTCGGCAAGACCGGCACCATAGGCGTGGGCTATAACACCATACGCTTCGATGATGAAATTACCCGCTTCATGTTCTGGCGCAACCTCATCGACCCGTATGCGCGCGAATGGCAAAACAATTGTGGCCGCTGGGACATCATGGACATGGTGCGCACCTGTTATGCGCTGCGCCCTGAGGGTATCAACTGGCCAAAGAATGATGAAGGCAAGCCCAGCTTCCGCCTTGAACACCTGACCAAGGAGAATGGGATTGCACATGAAGCTGCGCATGATGCCTTGTCAGATGTGCGTGCCACGATAGCACTGGCGCGCCTGATACGCGAGCGTCAGCCCAAGCTGTTCGAGTTTTGTTTTGCCTTGCACAAGAAAGACAAGGCCGCCGCTGAAATAGGCATGCCCGTGCTGGACAAACCTTTCCTGCATATTTCCGGCATGTTCCCTACCGAGCGTGGTTGCCTGGCCGTTATGTGGCCGCTGGCCATGCACCCCAAGAACAAGAATGAAGTTATCGCCTGGGACCTGTCGCATGACCCGGCGGAGCTTGCTGGACTGGATGCAGAGACCATACAATTGCGCATGTTCAGCAAGAGCGACGCCTTGCCTGAAGGTGTAACGCGCTTGCCTGTGAAAAGCATACATATCAACAAGTCACCCATCGTCATCGGCAATCTGAAAACCTTGTCTGCCCCCATGGCTGAACGCTGGAAGATAGATTTGCATCAGGTGCAGGAGCACGTCATCAAGGCGGCGTCCCTGCCAGACTCCGCCAAGGCAATCTGGGAAGAGGTGTATGCCCGCCCTGAGGCGGCTGCCAGCGATGTTGATGAAGACTTGTATGGCGGCTTTGTCGGCACCGGTGATCGCCGCCTCTTGAATGATTTACGCCGCATGAATGGCGCGCAGCTCGCCAAGGCCAGCACCAGCTTTCAGGACCCGCGCCTGACTGAATTACTGTTCCGCTACCGCGCTCGCAATTTCTTTGACAGCCTGAGCGTGGAAGAGCAGGAAAACTGGGAAGAACACCGGGCGGCACGTCTGCTCGATGGTGCAGGCAATGCCAGGACGGTGGAGATGTATTTCAATGAAATCGATACTCTGTCAGAAACGGCAGACGAAGCGGCAGAAGAAATTTTGGGTGCCTTGTATGACTATGCTGAAATGATAGTGCCGTCGCGATAGTTTCTATTTTTCGCGCTAAAAAACAAAAGCCACGAATCAATTGTGGCTTTTGTTTATGCGCTAGGCACGACTTATTTGTTTGGCTGTGGTGTCACGCGCAGATAAGGGCGTGCAGCAGTAAAACCTTTAGGATATTTTTGCTTGATGACTTCTTCATCCTTGATAGACAAAGGAATGATGACATCATCACCATCACGCCAGTTACCTGGTGTCGCAACGGTATAGCCATCCGTCAATTGCAGGGCATCAATGACGCGCAAGACTTCATCAAAATTACGGCCTGTAGTCAGCGGGTAAGTGATGATGAGGCGGACTTTTTTGTTCGGATCGATGACGAACAAGGAACGCACCGTGACAGTCTCGGACTGGTTAGGGTGGATCATGTCATACAGTGCTGCAACTTTCTTGTCAGCATCAGCAACGATAGGGAAACCGACGACAGTTTTTTGTGTGTCTTCAATATCCTTGATCCATTGCAGATGGGATTCTGCACCATCAACTGACAAGGCGATGGCTTTGACATTGCGCTTGTCAAACTCTGGCTTGAGCTTTGCGGTCAAACCCAGCTCTGTCGTACAAACTGGTGTGAAGTCAGCTGGATGGGAGAACAAAACTACCCAGGAATTGCCTGCCCACTCATGAAATTTCAAAGGGCCAATAGAAGAATCCTGCTCGAAATCTGGGGCGATATCGCCTAAACGCAAAGTCATTTGTTTCTCCAAAAAGAAATGAGAACTCGAATATAGCCGCTCTACCCTGCTTACTCAAGGATAGTTTAGTTGCATGCTTATATATTCTTTGAATATACTTTATTTGCCTTCCGCACGGTTCAGCGATTGCAGGAATTTATCTGCATTCTGATAACCAATAACCCGCTGGCCTGCAATTTCCTTGCCTTGGGCATCAAAGAAAATAATGCCTGGCGGACCAAACAGGCCAAAGCGCTTCAGCAAGGCTTTATCGTCCGCATTGTTAGCCGTGACATCGGCTTGCAACAGCAGCATATTGTCGAGCCTGGCTTTGACCTTGGCTTCAGGGAAGGTCAGTTTTTCCATCTCTTTACACGAGACACACCAGTCCGCATAGAAATCCAGCATGACCGTCTTGCCCTTGGATTGCGCTACGGCAGCATCGAGTTCGGCGATGCTGTGTATACGGGTGAATTTCACATGTTCTGTCGGTCCGCCATAAAGATGCGCGACTGGTGAAAACACATCGCGGCCACCCGTTGCGACACCGAGCAACTGTATTGCGCCGATCAGGAAACAGATTACCGCCACAGCCTTGTTGAAGATACCACTGCGCTGGAAAATGAACTGATATACGCCGAAACCGATTAACAGGGCTGCCCAGGCCAGCATCTGTACACCAACGGGAATCACAGGGCTGACCATCCAGATAGCCAGGGCCAACATCAATACGCCAATGAAGCGCTTGACACTTTCCATCCATGCACCGGCTTTTGGCAGCAAACTTCCGGCTGAGACACCCAGTAACAATAATGGCGTCCCCATGCCCAGGGACAGCATGAACATGGCTGAACCACCCACGGTGATATCCCTGGTCTGGCTGATATACACCAAAGCGCCTGCCAGCGGCCCGGTAACGCATGGGCCTATGATGAGTGCTGAAATCACGCCCATGACAAATACACCGAACAGTTTGCCTATCCTGCGATTTTTTGTCTGCCCCTCAGACAGGGTCGTTAATTTCGTCTGCAGTGCCGCAGGCATCTGCAGTTGGTAGACGTTAAACATGGACAACGCGAAAATCACGATGAACAGTGAGAAGGTGCCCAGTACGGCTGGTTTCTGCAACTCCGCAGCCAGACTCTCACCAGCAAGAGCCGCAGCGACACCAAATACCGTGTACAAGACCGTGGTGCCCAACACGTAGGCAAGGGAAAGCAGAAAGCCGCGAGCGCGGGTAACGCTGACACCTTCGCCAACAATGATGAAGGAAAGTATAGGCACCATGGGCCATACGCAAGGCGTCAATGACAGGCCAAGACCGAAAATATAAGCCAGAGGCAAAATGACCAGCAGCTTGCCACCTTTGAGAGCCTTGCTGATGACAGAGCTATCATCTTCTGAGGAGTCACTTGCAGCTTTACTGGCAACTATTTCTGAATCACTTTTTGACACAGCAGATGCAGCTGGAGGTGTCGATACTGTGCCAGCAATTTGCAATTTAACGGGCGTTTCCAGCGGTGGGTAACACAGGCCACCATCGGCACAACCCTGGCGGCCTATCTTCAGCGTGAAATCTGCTGCGGCCTGTACGGGTACGCGCACCACCAGGGAATGGCGGTAAGTCTCGACTTCCTTCTGAAAGGTTTCATCGAATTTTACCTTGCCTGCCGGCATGACAATATCGCCGAGCTTGGCATCGTCTGAACTGAATTTGAAACGCTCACGATACAGGTAATAACCGTCTGCTATCATAAAAGTCACCTCGGCCATGCCTGGCTCTGCCATTTTGGCAGATACCTTGAATGCCTCTTCAGGGTCGAGAAAGTCTTCTGCGCTGGCGAAGGGTGAGAATAATGATGGTAACAGCAAGGCCAACACCAGGGCACACAGACGCCATAGCTGTGCTATCTGGAAGTTTTGTGGCTTGGCTGGCATGGGTGCAGAAAACAGCGGTGTTGAGGCATTCATGGCGTTTCGGTTTCTTTTCTCACCCAGTCAAAGTAAGCCGGTAATCCGGCTACCAGGGGGATGGCTATTATTTCGGGTAAATCATAGGGATGCTGGGCGAGTATCAGTGCTTCCAGCCTGGCATAGCAAGCTTGCCGGGTCTTGATCATCAATTGCACTTCAGTATCCGCCTGTTGTTCACCATCCCAGTTGTAGATGGACAATATATCAGCAGAAATGTTCACGCAGGCGGCCAATTTTTCGGCAATGACTTGGCCAGCCAGTTTTTTGGCAATATCACGGTCTGGCAGATTAGTTAATACCAGGATCAGATTGTCATCATCCATCGCTATTCCCTATTCGCTGGCAACGTCACTGCGCTTGATAAAAGCTGCATGATATTTAGTCGGGTGTAAGGTGAAGGGCATTACAGCATATAGCAAAATAATACCTGCACCTGCCTTGCTTGAACGCGTTCTCCAGCGTACTTATGAGCCTGGCCTCAAGCATAGCCAAAAACACGCATTCATAAGCAAAAAGCCGTTCAGTTTACACTGAACGGCTTTTTCAAGCTTTGAGCAGTCTGGGCATGATACCCAAATGCCTTAATTACTCAGCAACTGGTGCATCAGCTGCATCTACGCCTTCTGGACGGTCCAGCAGTTCAACGTATGCCATAGGAGCATTGTCGCCGACGCGGAAACCCATTTTCAGGATGCGCAGGTAGCCGCCGTTACGATTTGCGTAACGTGGGCCCAGTTCAGCAAACAGCTTGACTACCATTTCGCGGTCGCGCAAACGGTTGAAAGCCAGACGCTTGTTAGCCAGTGTGTCTGTTTTACCCAAAGTCAGAATCGGCTCGATAACACGGCGCAGTTCTTTGGCTTTTGGCAAAGTTGTTTTGATGGCTTCGTGACGCAGCAGAGATACTGTCATGTTGCGCAGCATTGCCAGACGGTGGGAAGAAGTACGATTCAGCTTACGTAAGCCGTGACGGTGACGCATGGTATTTCCTTTCAGATTTAAATGCCAGCTCTTCTATCGATAAACAAACTTATCGCGGGCCGGTAAGTATTTTTACTACGCTTAAAAAACGGGCAGGCTGTCTCAGCTCACCCGTCAGACAAAATTATTTTTCCAGGCCAGCAGGTGGCCAGTTTTCCAGTTTCATGCCCAGAGACAAACCACGGGAAGCCAGAACTTCCTTGATTTCGTTCAAGGACTTGCGACCCAGATTTGGTGTCTTCAACAGTTCATTTTCGCTACGCTGGATCAGATCACCAATGTAGTAAATGTTTTCTGCTTTCAGGCAGTTGGCTGAACGTACTGTCAGTTCCAGATCATCGACCGGACGCAACAGGACAGGATCAACTGCAGGTGCGCGGGATGGAGCTTCAGCAGCGGCTTCAGTACCTTCCAGGGCAGCGAAGACATTCAATTGATCAACCAGCACGCGGGCAGATTGACGGATTGCTTCTTCTGGAGAGATAACGCCATTGGTCTCAATATTGATAACCAGTTTATCCAGATCAGTACGTTGTTCAACGCGGGCAGATTCCACAGCGTAAGAAACACGGCGTACTGGGGAGAAAGACGCATCCAGTATCATACGACCGATGGTTTTGTTCGCATCTTCAGACAAGCGGCGAACGTTACCTGGCACATAGCCACGGCCTTTTTCTACCTTGATCTGCATGTCCAGCTTACCGCCGGCGGTCAGATTGGCGATAACGTGATCCGGGTTGATCAGTTCTACGTCATGCGGCAGATCGATGTCGGAGGCCAATACAGCGCCTTCGCCATCTTTTTTCAATGTCAGCGTGACTTCATCACGGTTGTGCAACTTGAAGACGACGCCTTTCAAGTTCAACAGGATGTCGACTACGTCTTCTTGCACGCCATCGAGGGAAGAATATTCATGAACGACACCGGCGATCACAACTTCAGTCGGTGCATAACCAACCATAGTGGACAACAGTACGCGACGCAAAGCGTTGCCCAGTGTGTGGCCATAGCCACGTTCAAACGGTTCCATCACGACTTTAGCGTGACCGGCACCCAACATTTCCACATCGATAATACGTGGTTTTAACAGATTGTTTTGCATGAATGTCCTTTTCAATACCCTCGGTTCGTTACACCGATAAGGCTGACGGCATTAAAGAAAAAAGCCTGCCTGTCGCTAAACAGGCAGGCGGTGAAACTTGAATATTAACGAGAATACAATTCAACGATCAGGGATTCGTTGACATCGTGAGCGATGTCGCTACGATCTGGCATGGACTTGAAAGTACCTTCCAGTTTTTTCGCATCTACGGATACCCATGAAGGCATGCCGGATTGTTCTGCCAGGGACAGCGCTTCAGCGATACGAACTTGTTTTTTCGCTTTTTCACGAACAGCAACTACGTCACCAGCTTTAACCTGGTAAGAAGCGATGTTAACAACGATACCGTTGACTGTGAATGCTTTGTGGCTGACCAGTTGGCGTGCTTCAGCGCGTGTGGAGCCGAAGCCCATACGGTAAGCAACGTTGTCCAGACGGGATTCCAGCAATTTCAACAGTGTTTCGCCTGTATTGCCTTTTTGACGGTCAGCTTCAGCGAAGTAGCGGCGGAACTGACGTTCCAGAACGCCGTACATACGTTTAACTTTTTGCTTTTCGCGCAATTGGTTACCGAAGTCAGAGGTACGAGCACCGGAAGTGCGACCATGTTGACCTGGTTTTGCGTCCAGTTTGCATTTGGAGTCCAGGGAGCGGCGTGCGCTCTTCAAGAACAGGTCCGTGCCTTCGCGACGGGAAAGTTTTGCTTTTGGTCCGATATAACGTGCCACGATATTTTCCTTGTAAATGACGTAATGTTTTCTACACTACGCTAGTCTGATCTGCCTGCAACCAGACGGTGGTCTTAACAACAAAGGCTGGGCCTTTGATTAAAATGATTACTACTCTAAAATTTCCACAACACAAAACCCGCCAACGAAATGGCGGGTCTGCATTCTAACGGAGATTCCGCAAGAACGCCAGCAGAGAATAATTCTGCCTGACCAGGTAACTTAAAGCGACCTAGTGTTCCAGCTTAGATACGACGACGCTTTGGAGGGCGGCAGCCGTTATGTGGGACTGGAGTAACGTCTTGAATCAGGGAGATCTTGATACCCAGATTGTTCAAAGCGCGTACTGAAGATTCGCGACCTGGGCCTGGGCCTTTGATACGAACTTCCAGATTTTTGATACCGCATTCAACGGCCACTTTACCAGCTGCCTCTGCTGCAACCTGCGCTGCAAACGGAGTAGATTTACGTGAGCCTTTAAAACCAGCACCACCGGCAGTTGCCCAAGACAACGCATTGCCTTGACGATCAGTGATCGTGATGATGGTGTTGTTGAAAGAAGCGTGAACGTGAGCGATACCTTCTGCAACGTTCTTTTTAACTTTCTTACGCGCACGTGCTGCTGCAGCGTTATTTTGAGCTTTTGCCATAATGTTTTCCTTGGATCCGGGCTAGCCTGGATTATTTCTTCAAAGATTGCGCTGCTTTACGTGGACCCTTGCGAGTACGCGCATTTGTACGTGTGCGTTGGCCACGGACAGGCAAACCTTTACGATGACGCAGGCCACGGTAGCAACCCAGGTCCATCAAACGTTTGATGTTCATGGAGAGTTCACGACGCAAGTCGCCTTCGACGATAAATTTACCGATTTCGTCGCGAAGCTTCTCGAGTTCGTTGTCATCCAGATCTTTAACCTTTTTATTGGTCAAAACACCTGTTGCGTCACAGATTTTCTGTGCGCGTGGACGGCCAATACCATAGATGGCTGTCAAGCCGATTACGGTATGCTGATGATTTGGGATATTAACCCCTGCGATACGTGCCATTCGTTATTCCTCGTTCAATAACGTTAATTAACCTTGGCGCTGCTTATGGCGTGGTTCTGTGCAAATAACACGAACAACACCCTTGCGCTTGATGATTTTGCAGTTGCGGCAGATCCGCTTAACTGATGCGAGAACTTTCATTTTTGCCCTCTTTCCTTCTAGTTCATTTTAAATTTACTTGGTACGGAACACTATTCGCGCCCGGCTCAAATCATAAGGCGTCAATTCCACTGTCACCTTATCACCTGGAAGGATACGGATATAGTTCATCCGCATCTTCCCGGAAATATGGCCAAGTACAACATGCCCGTTTTCCAACTTAACTCGAAATGTTGCATTCGGAAGATTCTCAAGAATCTCGCCCTGCATCTGTATAACGTCGTCTTTTGCCATTCGATCTGCTGTCCCCTGGGTGATTACCTTGAAGGAATCCCGCCCTTGAAATTTGCTTTACGAAGAAGCGATTCATATTGCTGGGACATCACATAGTTCTGTACCTGCGCCATAAAGTCCATGGTCACCACCACGATAATCAGCAGAGACGTTCCGCCAAAATAAAATGGTACTTTCCACTTCGCAATCAAAAATTCTGGCAACAGACAAACCAGCGTAATGTAAATCGCACCTGCCAGCGTCAAACGCATCAATATCTTGTCGATATAGCGTGCGGTCTGGTCACCTGGACGTATCCCGGGAACAAAAGCACCGCTCTTCTTCAAGTTATCTGCGGTTTCCTTGCTATTGAATACCAAGGCGGTATAGAAAAAGCAGAAGAAAATGATCGCTATTGCATACAACAAAGCGTGTATTGGTTCACCAGGCGCCATCGACGCTGCCAGGTCCTTCAGGAAAGTGATGAAACCACTTGTAGAAGACTCTGCACCCTTGGTAAACCAGCTGGTAATCGTCGCCGGGAACAAGATAATCGACGAAGCAAAAATAGGAGGAATAACACCAGCCATATTCAGCTTCAGTGGCAAATGACTGCTTTGACCACCGTAAATCTTGTTACCAACCTGACGTTTTGCATAATTCACCAGGATCTTGCGCTGACCACGCTCGACATACACTACCGCAAACGTTACTGCAGGTACAACAACACAGATAACCAGTGCAGCGAAGTTACCCATTTGACCGGTACGTACCAGCTCAAACAGATTACTCAGGCCACCAGGCAAACCTGCTGCGATACCGGCGAAAATGATGATGGAGATACCATTTCCCAGACCGCGCTCAGTGATTTGCTCACCCAACCACATCAGGAACATGGTGCCTGTCACCAGCGACAATACCGTCGTCAGACGAAATGCCATGCCAGGATCAAGTACCAGACCGGCCTGACCTTCCAGACCAAATGCGATAAAGTAACTTTCGATTAAGGCCAGAACCACAGTGCCATAACGTGTAAATTGCGTAATCTTTCTACGACCGGACTCGCCCTCTTTTTTGAGCGCTTCCAGCTGAGGAGAGACTATCGACATCAATTGCATGATGATCGACGCAGAGATATACGGCATGATACCCAGGGCGAATACAGTGAATCTTTGCATCGCGCCACCAGAGAACATATTGAACATACCCAGCAAACCACCCTGGTTCTGTTTGAACATGTCTTCCAGCACTTTGGCGTCTATACCCGGTACAGGAACATGTGCACCAATCCTGTAGACAACCAGTGCCGCCAGCAAGAACCAGAGTCGCCCCCAGGGAAACCCGCTTGCAGCACTTTTAGCTTGTTGTGGAGATGTTGCCAATTAATGCTCCGGTTGTCTGCTTGAATTAAGCGATTGTGCCACCAGCAGCTTCGATTGCAGCTTTAGCGCCTTTAGTGACGATCAAGCCGTTCAAAGAAACTTTCTTGGTGATAGCACCAGACAAGATCACACGGACTACACGTGCGAGCTCAGAAACTACGCCAGCTTGTTTCAAAGCCAAAACGTCGATCTCTGTGACTGGCAGGTTTTCCAGATCTGTCAGGCGAACTTCTGCTTTGTATGGTGTTGCCAGTGATTTGAAACCACGTTTTGGCAAACGACGTTGCAGAGGCATCTGACCGCCTTCAAAACCGACTTTATGAAAGCCGCCTGAACGGGATTTTTGGCCTTTATGACCGCGACCCGCTGTTTTACCTAAGCCTGAGCCGATACCGCGACCAACACGACGTTTGTAGTGTTTTGCGCCATCTGCTGGCTGGATTGTATTCAATTCCATAATTTGCTCCGATCGCAAACCAAACGGCTTACGATACAACCTTCACAAGATACGAGACTTTATTGATCATGCCACGTACTGCCGGTGTGTCTTCCAATTCAGAAACTGAATTGACGCGACGCAGACCCAGGCCACGTACAGTTGCACGGTGATCCTGGCGTGTGCCGATCAAACCTTTAACCAATTGCACTTTTACTGTCTTAGACATGAGGTGCTCCTTAACCGAGAATTTCTTCAACAGTTTTGCCACGCTTTGCAGCGATTTCAGATGGAGTACTCATCTTGGCCAAACCGTTCAAAGTTGCACGAACCATGTTGTAAGGGTTTGTGGAGCCGTTGGATTTCGCCACGACGTTTACAATACCCATTACTTCAAAAATCGCGCGCATTGGACCACCAGCGATAACGCCAGTACCTTCTTTTGCTGGAGAAATCATGACGGAAGACGCGCCGTGCTTGCCAGTAACGGTGTGCTGCAGAGTACCGTTCTTCAAAGTCACTTTGATCATCTTGCGACGTGCTTCTTCCATCGCTTTTTGTACAGCAACTGGAACCTCTTTCGATTTCCCTTTGCCCATACCGATACGGCCATCGCCGTCACCTACGACTGTCAGCGCTGCGAAACCCATGATACGACCACCCTTGACCACTTTGGTCACGCGGTTGATCGCGATCATTTTTTCGCGCATGCCATCATCCGGCTTGTCGGCTGCTGTTTTTGCTTGCATTTTTGCCATGACAAATTTTCCTTAGAACTTCAAGCCAGCTTCACGGGCAGCTTCTGCAAGCGCCTTGATGCGACCGTGGTAACGGAAACCGGAGCGGTCAAACGCAACTTCGGTAACCCCTGCTTTGATTGCCTTCTCTGCAACACGCTTGCCGATCAAGCTTGCTGCAGCAGCGTTGCCGCCTGCACCAGACTTGCCAGCCAACTCTGCACGTACTTCTGCTTCTACGGTAGAGGCAGATGCCAACACTTTGGCGTCTGGGCCAATGATGTTTGCATAGATGTGCAGGTTTGTGCGATGCACGGCCAGGCGGTTCACTTTGAGTTCTGCGATCTTGGCACGGGTTTGACGTGCGCGGCGCAGACGTGATTGTTTCTTGTCCATCGTCAACCCCTATTACTTCTTCTTGGTTTCTTTAATCACAACCACTTCGTCCGCATAGCGAACGCCTTTGCCTTTATAAGGCTCTGGACTGCGGTATGCACGAACTTCAGCAGCAACCTGACCAACTTTTTGTTTATCAATCCCTTTGATCAGGATTTCAGTTGGAGTTGGTGTTGCGCATGTAACGCCAGCTGGCATTGCGTGAACAACAGGGTGCGAGAAACCAAGAGACAAATTCAATTTGTCGCCTTGTGCTTGCGCTTTGTAACCAACGCCGACCAAGTTCAGTTTCTTTTCGAAACCTTTAGTGACGCCGTTAACCATATTGTTGACCAGGGCACGCAGGGTACCGCTCATCGCATTGGCTTCACGACCATCATTAGCTGGGGAAAAACTCAAAGTGCCATTGTCGTTCGCAATTGTCACCAGGCCGTTCAAGGCTTGAGACAACACGCCCTGTGGGCCTTTAATTGTAATCTGCTCTGTCGAAATGGTGACTTCAGCACCTGCCGGCAAAGCGATTGGCATCTTACCTACTCGAGACATCTTTCACTCCTTAGGCGACGTAGCAAATCACTTCGCCACCGACACCGGTTGCGCGCGCTTTGCGGTCAGTCATAACGCCTTTTGGTGTGGAAACGATCGCCACTCCCAAACCGTTCATGACACTTGGGATCTCGTCTTTACCTTTGTAAATACGGAGACCTGGACGTGATACACGTTCCAAGCGTTCAATCACAGGACGTCCTGCGTAATATTTCAAGCCGATTTTCAATTCGGACTTACCTGCAGTTTCAGAAACTGCGAAATCTTCAATGTAACCTTCGTCTTTCAGTACGTTCGCGATTGCGATCTTTACTTTGGAAGACGGCATCGCGACGACAGTTTTTTGAACAACTTGTGCGTTACGGATGCGGGTCAGCATATCGGCGATAGGATCGCTCATACTCATTGCTTATTCTCCTATTACCAGCTGGCTTTAGTCATACCCGGGATTTCACCACGCATGGCGACTTCACGGAGTTTAATACGGCCCAAACCGAATTTACGGAATGTGCCACGTGGGCGACCTGTCAAAGTGCAGCGGTTACGCTGACGGGTCGGATTGGAATTACGTGGCAAAGCCTGCAACTTCAGACGAGCAACATAACGCTCTTCTTCAGTTTTTGATTGGTCATCAATGATGGCCTTCAATTCGGCGCGCTTGCCAGCGAATTTCTTCACCAGATCTGCACGCTTTTGCTCACGATTAATCAGTGCCAATTTTGCCATGGCGACCTCAGTTTCTGAACGGAAATTTAAATGCGGCGAGGAGTGCTTTCGCTTCTTCGTCGGTCTTTGCTGTTGTCGTGATAGAGATGTTCATACCACGCAAGGCGTCGATCTTGTCGTATTCGATTTCAGGGAAAATGATCTGTTCCTTGACACCGATGTTGTAGTTACCACGACCATCAAACGCACGACCAGAAACACCACGGAAGTCACGTACACGTGGCAGGGCCACAGTGATGAAACGATCCAGGAATTCATACATCTGAGCGCCACGCAAAGTTACCATACAACCAATTGGGTAGCCTTCACGGATTTTAAAACCAGCGATCGCTTTGCGAGCTTTGGTAACTACTGGTTTTTGACCAGCGATCTTGGTGAGGTCGCCAACTGCATGCTCAATAATCTTTTTGTCTGCGATTGCTTCAGACAAACCCATGTTCAGGGTGATTTTCAAGATGCGTGGAACTTCCATGACTGACTTGTAAGCGTACTTTTCAGTCAGTTCACCAACGATTTTATCTTTATATATTGCTTGTAGACGGGCCATGATGTTATGCCTTCACAACTTCGCCAGTCGACTTGTAGATACGGACTTTCTTGCCATCCACTACCTTGAAGCCTACACGGTCTGCTTTGCCAGACGCTGCATTGAACAATGCAACATTCGACACATGAATCGGCATCACTTTATCCACGATGCCACCTACTGCGCCAGTCATTGGGTTAGGTTTAACCGCTTTTTTAGCAACGTTAATACCTGCAACAACAACGTAATCGCTATCGATGCATGCTTGCACCTGACCACGTTTACCTTTGTCTTTACCCGTCAAGACGATGACTTCGTCGTTTTTACGAATTTTGTTCATCACGACCCCTTACAGCACTTCTGGAGCCAGGGACACGATTTTCATGAAGCGCTCAGTACGCAGTTCGCGTGTTACTGGGCCGAAAATACGAGTACCGATAGGCTCAAGTTTTGCATTCAACAATACTGCAGCATTGCCATCAAATTTGACCAACGAGCCATCTTGACGACGAACACCCTTAGCTGTCCTCACGACAACGGCGTTGTAAATTTCACCTTTTTTTACACGACCGCGCGGAGCAGCAGACTTAACAGTGACTTTGATTACGTCACCAATACCCGCATAACGACGCTTGGAACCGCCCAACACTTTAATGCACAAAACTTCGCGCGCACCAGTGTTGTCAGCCACTTCCAGCCGGCTTTCTGTTTGAATCATAATGTTCTCTTTCCCAACTTAATCCACACAACTTGCACAATGCAAATTTGTAGTCAGTCTTGGTCCCGCCAGCTAACCCCTACATAACCTACAATGCACGAGCCAACTGATTAGGTGGACGATTTTTTAACCACTTTCACAACAAGAGGGCGTTATGAAAGACATTTAGGCTGCCACTCGCATACTTTGCAAATGACAGCCCATCATTATTACACCAAAAAACTTTTTGTGCAATAAATTTATACTACTTGTGCGACTTGAACCACACGTGTCACTGTCCAAGCTTTAGTCTTGGAAATAGGACGACCTTCTTGAATTTCAACGGTGTCGCCAGCCTTTGCCTGGTTTGCTTCATCGTGTGCATGGTACTTTGCAGTACGAACGATGATCTTGCCATACAAAGGATGCTTGACGTGACGTTCAACAACCACTGTTACGGTTTTGTCCATCTTGTCGGAAACAACCTTGCCAATCAATGTGCGCTTCAGTGCGACTTTAACTTGATCGTTCATTATTTGGCATCCTTCTGGTTCATGACGGTTTTCACACGTGCGATGTCACGACGAACTTTCTTCAATTGAGAAGTGTTAGTCAGTTGCTGAGTAGCGATTTGCATACGCAGGCTGAACTGGGCCTTCAACAATTCATTCAGTTCTTTAGTCAAAGCCGCCTGATCCTTACCTTGGAGTTCAGATACTTTCATTTACAACTCCTATTATTGGCCGACTTGACGGACGACGAACGTAGTCAACAGCGGCAATTTAGCTGCAGCCAAGCGGAACGCTTCGCGTGCCAGCGTCTCATCGACACCATCCATTTCGTACAGCATTTTGCCTGGTTGAATCTCGGCAACGTAGTACTCAGGATTACCTTTACCATTACCCATACGGACTTCCGCTGGTTTCTGGGAAATTGGCTTGTCCGGGAAAACGCGGATCCAGATACGGCCACCACGTTTGATGTGACGTGTCATTGCACGACGCGCTGCTTCAATCTGACGCGCTGTGATACGACCACGACCAACTGCCTTCAAGCCAAACTCACCGAAGGAAACTGCTGTACCACGAGTATGCGAGATACCCTTGTTACGGCCTTTCTGTTCCTTGCGATATTTTCTGCGTGCTGGTTGCAGCATGATTATTCTCCTGCTTTCTCAGCCGGTGCTGCAGCGTCAGCTTTGGCGCGTACGCGCTTGGCTGCCGGGGCTGCTGCGCCGGTCGTCGGTGTTTGTCCTTCTGGACGCTTGGCGCGTGGACGGCTGTTTGGCTTGCCATCATCACGACGTGGACCACGACGTTTTTTGTCGTCTTCCGGTGTCGCTTCGATAACAGGCGCATCGCCATTTGCCAAACGATCGCCTTTGTAGACCCAAACTTTGACACCAATGATGCCGTAAGTTGTGGATGCTTCGCCAAAGCCGTAATCGATGTCAGCACGCAGAGTATGCAGAGGCACACGGCCTTCGCGATACCATTCTTTACGTGCGATCTCGATACCGTTCAAACGACCACCAGACATGATCTTGATACCTTGAGCGCCCAAACGCATTGCATTTTGCATCGCACGTTTCATGGCGCGGCGGAACATGATGCGTTTTTCCAGTTGCTGAGCGATAGAATCAGCGATCAATTGTGCATCGATTTCTGGCTTGCGGATCTCTTCGATGTTGACATGCACAGGCACGCCCATCAATTTGGACAAGTCAGCTTTCAATACTTCAATGTCTTCGCCTTTTTTACCGATCACAACGCCTGGACGGGAGCTGTATATCGTGATGCGTGCATTTTTAGCAGGACGCTCAATAACGATGCGGCCTACAGACGCGTTTTTCAGTTTTTTCTTCAGGTACTCACGTACTTTCAGATCTTCGCCGAGCATGGAGGCAAAGTTACCATTGCCTGCATACCAGCGGGAAGACCAGTTACGTGTTACTGCCAAACGAAAACCGGTTGGATGTATCTTCTGTCCCATCGTGACTCCTTAGTTACCAACGGTCACATAAATGTGACAGGATTGTTTAGAGATACGATCACCACGACCCTTAGCGCGTGCTGTGAAGCGCTTCAGAATCGCACCCTTTTCGACATAGATAGTCTTTACTTTCAGCTCATCGATGTCAGCGCCATCATTGTGTTCGGCGTTTGCAATTGCAGACTCCAACACTTTCTTGATGATCGCAGCACCTTTTTTAGGGCTGAATGCCAGGATATTCAATGCCTGATCTACTTTTTTACCGCGAATCAGGTCAGCCACCAGGCGACCTTTTTGCTCAGACAGACGCACACCGCGCAAATTTGCTTTAGTTTCCATCATCGGTCCTTATCTCTTAGCCTTTTTATCGGCAGCGTGACCCTTGAACGTACGGGTCAGCGCGAATTCGCCGAGCTTGTGACCAACCATGTTTTCGGAAACATAAACTGGTACGTGTTGCTTACCGTTATGTACCGCAATGGTCAAACCGATGAAGTCCGGCATAATTGTCGAACGACGGGACCAGGTCTTGATTGGCTTTTTGTCTTTAGTCGCTTGCGCGGTTTCGACTTTCTTCACCAGATGGGCGTCGCAGAACGGCCCTTTTTTCAATGAACGTGTCATGTTTTATCCCTTATTTCTTGCCACGGCGTGAGACGATCATCGAAGTAGTACGCTTGTTGCGACGTGTCTTCTTACCCTTGGTTTGCTGACCCCATGGCGATACTGGATGACGACCGGCTGCTGTTCTACCTTCACCACCACCGTGAGGATGGTCGATCGGGTTCATGACCACACCGCGAACGGTAGGACGAACACCGCGCCAGCGCATTGCACCAGCTTTACCAATCTTGCGCAGGTTATGCTCGCCGTTGCCTACTTCACCGACTGTCGCACGGCATTCGATATGAATGCGGCGAACTTCACCGGAGCGCAGACGAACCTGAGCGTAAGTACCTTCGCGTGCCATCAGCACAACGCCAGCACCAGCTGTACGTGCGATCTGAGCACCTTTACCTGGCAGCATTTCTACGCAATGCATAGTTGTACCAACAGGGATATTACGGATAGGCAGGCAGTTACCAGATTTGATCGGTGCTTGCGAACCATTCATCAACTGATCACCAACTGTCAAACCTTTAGGAGCGATGATGTATGCACGTTCGCCGTCCGCATAGCACAACAAAGCAATGTGCGCTGTACGGTTAGGATCGTATTCAATACGCTCTACTTTTGCAGGAATACCATCCTTGTTGCGTTTGAAGTCAACAATACGGTAATGCTGCTTGTGGCCACCACCGATATGACGGGTAGTGATGTGACCGTTGTTATTACGGCCAGCAGTTTTTGATTTCTTTTCCAACAAAGCAGCGAACGGACGACCTTTGTACAGGCCTTCTGTCACTACCTTCACCATACCACGACGACCTGGTGAGGTTGGCTTCATCTTAACGAGTGCCATGCTTATGCCCCCTCAGTGAAGTTAATTTCCTGACCTGGCTTCAAGCATACAAAAGCGCGTCTTGTATGATTGCGGCGGCCATTAAATTTACCGGTACGTTTTTGTTTACCTTGGCGATTTGCTACTTGTACGGATTCAACTTGTACTTTGAACAGCAATTCGACGGCAGCTTTGATTTCTGGCTTGGTTGCATCTGGCATAACCAGGAAAACCACTTGCTCATTCTTTTCAGCAACCATCGTTGCTTTTTCAGAAATAACAGGAGCCAGCAACACCTTCATCAGGCGTTCTTCGCTAATTTTGACTTGTGCGCTCATGCCAGCATCTCCTCAATCTTTGCCAGTGCTGGCTTGGTGATCAACACTTTCTTGTAGAACACCAAAGAAACTGGATCAGCATAACGTGGCTCAACAACCAGTACGTTTGCCAGATTACGCGCTGCCAACATCAGGTTTTCATTGAATTCGTCAGTGATGATCAGGACGGAATCCAGGCAACCCATTGCTTTCAGTTTGTCGGACAACAGTTTTGTCTTAGGTGCGTCAACAGCAACATCGTCAACCACATTCAAACGACCTTCACGAGCCAACTGAGACAGGATCGAGCAGATACCTGCGCGATACATCTTTTTGTTAACTTTGTGAGAGAAATTCTCATCAGGTGTGTTCGGGAATATACGACCACCGCCACGCCACAATGGAGAAGAAGACATACCAGCACGTGCACGACCAGTACCTTTTTGACGCCAAGGTTTCTTGGTTGTGTGATGGACTTCTTCACGATCTTTTTGTTTGCGATTACCGCTACGAGCATTGGCTTGGAATGCAACGACGACTTGATGGATCAAGGCTTCATTGTAGTCACGACCAAAGATAGTATCAGGAGCGGCTACATTAGACGCTGCTTGACCTTGTTCGTTTAGGAGCTTCAGTTCCATGGATTAGGCTCCCTTCTTGGCTTTAACTTTAACAGCAGGAGATACAATCACCTGACCATTTTTTGCACCCGGCACGGCACCCTTCACCAACAACAACTGACGCTCTGCATCTACGCGAGCGATTTCCAGATTTTGCACAGTGCGAGTTACGTCACCCAGATGACCAGTCATGCGCTTACCAGGGAATACACGACCTGGATCCTGCGCCATACCGATAGAACCAGGTACATTATGCGAACGGGAGTTACCGTGAGTAGCACGGCCAGAAGCGAAGTGGTGACGCTTGATGGTACCGGCATAGCCTTTACCAATCGTTACGCCTTGCACATCCACTTTTTGACCAGCTTCGAACAAACCGACAGGCACAACATCGCCAGCCTTCAGTTCAGAGGCTTTAGCAGCATCAATACGGAATTCTTTTAATACAGTACCAGCTTCAACACCTGCTTTTGCGAGGTGACCGGCAGCCGCTTTTGTTACGCGGGATGCACGGCGCTGACCGAAAGTTACCTGAACAGCGGAGTAACCGTCTGTTTCAGGAGTTTTGACTTGCGTCACGCGGTTGTTGGATACGTCCAAAACAGTAACAGGTATTGAATCCCCGTCATCTGTAAAGATGCGCATCATGCCAACCTTGCGACCAACTAGGCCCAAGCTCATTGTTTTCTCCATTCTCACCTACGATTGGGTGAGGCTGATGTTTAAAAAACTTAAACGAATAGGCCAGCCGGAGCTGACCTACATCTAAGCCTTCGATTATAGCCCGCAAATTTTTTATTTACAAGACTAATTTATTTGAATTTTCGAAAAATTGTGGTATGTCGAATTTTCAGTATTTTTCTGAGAATACTAATTTGCATCAGTATTTTCAAATCAATAAGAATTATTGCAGTTTGATTTCTACGTCAACGCCAGCTGGCAGATCGAGCTTCATCAACGCGTCAACTGTTTTATCAGTTGGGTCAACGATGTCCATCAAGCGCTGGTGAGTACGGATTTCAAATTGATCACGGGAAGTTTTGTTCACGTGTGGGGAGCGCAGTACGTCGAAACGCTGGATACGTGTAGGCAGAGGAACCGGGCCTTTAACAACAGCGCCAGTGCGCTTGGCTGTTTCTACGATTTCCAGAGCGGACTGATCGATCAGTTTGTAATCGAAAGCCTTCAGACGGATACGGATTTTTTGATTTTGTGTGGACATGTTCATTCCTATAAAGAGCGAGCCAGGTACGGCAAAGCCGCCGGCATATTTAATAAAGAGCGAAAACTAAATTGGCTGCCGCATCAAATTCAATACGACAGCCAACTAGTATACTACAAATTACGGCAGATATTACTCGATGATTTTAGCAACAACGCCAGCACCGACTGTACGGCCACCTTCACGGATAGCGAAGCGCAAGCCTTCTTCCATCGCGATCGGGTTGATCAATTTGACAGTGATAGATACGTTATCACCTGGCATGACCATTTCTTTGTCTTTCGGCAACTCGATCGAACCAGTTACGTCCGTTGTACGGAAGTAGAACTGTGGACGGTAGTTGTTGAAGAATGGAGTATGACGGCCACCTTCATCTTTGGACAGAACATAGATCTCGCCTGTGAAGTGCGCATGTGGCTTGATCGAACCTGGTTTGGACAATACTTGACCACGTTGGATATCTTCACGCTTGGTACCACGCAGCAATACGCCGACGTTGTCGCCTGCTTGACCTTGGTCGAGCAGTTTGCGGAACATTTCAACGCCAGTACATGTAGTCTTGACTGTGTCTTTGATACCAACGATTTCGATCTCTTCGCCGACTTTGATGATGCCGCGCTCGATACGACCGGTAACAACTGTACCGCGACCGGAGATGGAGAATACGTCTTCTACTGGCAACAGGAAGGCGCCGTCAACTGCGCGTTCTGGTGTTGGGATGTAGGAGTCGAGTGCATCAGCCAGTTTCATGATGGCTTCTTCGCCCAGAGGACCTTTGTCGCCTTCGAGGGCCAGTTTAGCGGAACCTTGAATGATAGGCAGGTCGTCGCCTGGGAATTCGTATTTGGAGAGCAATTCGCGCACTTCCATTTCAACCAGTTCCAGCAACTCTGCGTCATCAACCATGTCGCATTTGTTCAGGAACACGATGATGTATGGAACGCCAACTTGACGTGCCAACAGGATGTGTTCGCGAGTTTGTGGCATAGGACCGTCTGCTGCGGAGCAAACCAGGATCGCGCCGTCCATCTGAGCCGCGCCAGTGATCATGTTTTTAACATAGTCAGCATGGCCTGGGCAGTCAACGTGGGCGTAGTGACGGCCAGCTGTTTCGTACTCAACGTGGGCTGTATTGATTGTAATACCGCGCGCTTTTTCTTCTGGGGCTGCGTCGATCTGGTCGTATGCTTTAGCTTCGCCGCCGAATTTTTTCGACAGAACTGTTGCAATCGCTGCTGTCAGTGTGGTTTTGCCGTGATCTACGTGGCCAATTGTACCAACGTTGACGTGCGGCTTGGTGCGCTCGAACTTACCTTTTGCCATTTTATTCTTCCTTCAAAAAGAACGATTTATCAACAATAGAAAACCTACCCCGGCATGGGGCAGGCCTTTGATTCTTTATTACTTAGCTTTGGATGTGACGATAGCGTCAATCACGTTCTTAGGTGCTTCAGAGTAGTGCTTGAATTCCATGGAATACGTTGCACGACCTTGTGTAGCAGAACGCAGGGATGTGGAGTAACCAAACATCTCAGACAAAGGCACTTCAGCTTTGATGATCTTGCCACCGCCGCCAGCGATTTCGTCCATACCCTGAACCATACCGCGACGTGAAGACAGATCACCCATGACTGTACCAGCGTAGTCTTCAGGTGTTTCTACTTCAACAGCCATCATTGGTTCCAGGATAACTGGGCTTGCTTTACGGCAACCATCTTTGAACGCCATCGAACCCGCCATACGGAAGGCGTTTTCGTTGGAGTCAACGTCATGGTAGGAACCGAAGAACAATGTGACTTTAACGTCAACCACTGGGTAGCCAGCCAATACACCGGAAGTCAGTGTTTCGCGAACACCTTTTTCAACTGCAGGGATGTATTCGCGTGGAACTGTACCGCCCTTGATCGCGTCAACGAATTCAAAGCCTTTACCTGGTTCTTGCGGTTCGATCTTCAGAACAACGTGACCGTACTGACCACGACCACCGGATTGCTTAACGAATTTACCTTCGATTTCTTCGCAAGTTTTGCGGATAGTTTCACGGTAAGCAACTTGTGGTTTACCAACTGTCGCTTCAACGTTGAATTCACGCTTCATACGGTCAACGATAATATCCAGATGCAACTCGCCCATACCGGCGATAATTGTTTGACCAGATTCTTCGTCAGTACGTACGCGGAAAGATGGATCTTCAGCAGCCAGACGGTTCAATGCCAGACCCATTTTTTCCTGGTCGGCCTTGGTTTTTGGCTCAACAGCCTGAGAAATAACTGGCTCTGGGAACACCATGCGTTCCAGAACAACGATCGCTTTTTCGTCACACAGCGTATCACCAGTTGTTGTGTCTTTCAGACCAACGACCGCAGCGATATCACCTGCCATCATTTCTTTGATTTCTTCACGTTGGTTCGCGTGCATTTGAACCAGACGGCCGATACGCTCTTTTTTACCTTTGACAGAGTTGAAAACGCTGTCGCCAGAATTCAAAGTACCGGAGTAGCAACGGATAAAGCACAATTGACCAACGAATGGATCAGTTGCGATTTTGAATGCCAGAGCAGAGAATTTCTCTGTATCTTCAGCTTTACGGACAACTGGTTCGTCATCTTCGTTCACACCAGGAACTGGTGGAATATCCAATGGGGATGGCAGGTATTCAACAACCGCATCCAGCATCGCCTGTACACCCTTGTTCTTAAATGCAGTACCGCACATCATAGGAACGATTTCAGAAGCGATAGTACGCTGACGCAAAGCAGACTTGATGTCAGCTTCAGACAGGTCGCCATCTTCCAGGTATTTGTTCATCAGCTCTTCGCTGGCTTCAGCAGCTGCTTCAACCATGTTTTCACGCCATTTTTGCGCGTCAGCCAACAGGTTTTCAGGGATATCACGGTATTCAAATTTCATACCTTGAGATGCAGCATCCCAGATGATCGCTTTCATCTTGACCAGATCGATAACGCCTTCGAACAGGTCTTCAGCGCCGATAGGTACTTGCAGAGGAACTGGGTTAGCCTTCAGACGGGCACGCATTTGATCGTACACTTTGAAGAAGTTCGCGCCAGTACGGTCCATCTTGTTGACGAATGCCAGACGTGGGACTTTGTACTTGTTAGCCTGACGCCATACGGTTTCAGACTGAGGCTGAACACCACCTACTGCACAGTAAACCATGCAGGCGCCATCGAGAACACGCATGGAACGCTCAACTTCAATCGTGAAGTCAACGTGGCCTGGTGTATCGATGATGTTGATGTGATGCTCAGGGAAGTTGTTCGCCATGCCCTTCCAGAAGCATGTTGTCGCAGCAGAAGTAATGGTGATACCACGTTCCTGCTCTTGCTCCATCCAGTCCATGGTAGCCGCGCCATCATGCACTTCACCAATTTTGTGGTTTACACCTGTGTAAAACAGTACGCGTTCTGTCGTTGTTGTTTTACCGGCATCAATGTGAGCGGAAATACCGATATTGCGGTAGCGCTCAATGGGGGTCTTACGGGCCATAGCTAATCCTAAATCTTTTAATGGACAAAACCGAGCGCATTTTTTTACAAAAATCGCGCCCGGCCTGATTCAAAATACTTGCCAGAGCCATTGCATTAAAGACATACAACAGCTCCTTACTCTTACTCTTAGAAGCGGAAGTGAGAGAAGGCCTTGTTGGCTTCAGCCATACGATGGACTTCGTCACGTTTCTTCATTGCGCCGCCGCGGCCTTCTGCGGCTTCCAGCAATTCACCACCCAAACGTTGTGGCATGGATTTTTCGCTACGCTTGTTAGCGGCTTCACGCAACCAACGCATAGACAAAGCCAGACGGCGAACTGGACGCACTTCTACAGGCACCTGGTAGTTCGCGCCACCAACACGGCGGGATTTAACCTCAACCAGTGGCTTGGCGTTGTTGATTGCCAGCGCAAACACTTCCAAAGGATCTTTACCAGATTTTTGTTGGATGTGGTCAAATGCGCCGTAGATGATGCCTTCAGCAACAGACTTCTTGCCGGACAACATCAATACGTTTACAAATTTTGCTACTTCTACATTACCGAACTTTGGATCCGGCAGTACGTCCCGTTTCGGGACCTCACGACGACGTGGCATTTCAATTCCTTTCAATCTTCAGTTGAGCACAAAGCAACATTTTGCTCCACGCTCGCGACAGGCCATCATAACCGGTCACTTACTCGGCTCATTTCCAAACCGACACTGATCCGTAATAGCTTACGGAGATTAAATTACGAGATAATTACTTCTTAACTGCCTTAGCGCGCTTAGCACCATATTTGGAGCGAGCTTGCTTACGGTCTTTAACGCCTTGAGTATCCAAAGCACCGCGAACCATATGGTAACGAACACCTGGCAAATCCTTTACACGACCACCGCGCAGCAATACCACGCTATGTTCTTGCAAGTTATGGCCTTCACCGCCAATGTACGAAATAACTTCGAAACCATTAGTCAGGCGAACTTTGGCAACTTTACGCAAAGCCGAGTTAGGCTTTTTTGGAGTTGTCGTATAAACGCGGGTGCAAACGCCACGTTTTTGCGGGCTGTTTTCCAGCGCCGGCGATTTGCTTTTCACACGTGCAGAAACACGTGGTTGGCGAATCAGTTGATTGATGGTTGGCATCGTTTTTAATCCAACAAAATACAACGTTAAACACAAACCCGGAAACGGTTGCCCGGGAACTTAAAATCATTTTTAGCCTGAATTCTCAGGCCCACCCAATATGCTGCCTGCTTTTTAAGCATTGCCTGCCTGACAAAACCGGGCAAACCAACAATAGAAAACGCAAACCCAAAATCGAGAACTCGCAATTTTATGTCGCTTCGCACAAGCCTGTCAACGCTTTTTATTTCTACAATTCAAGTGCTTAGCTCGATTTGCGGGTGTGCAAGCAGCCTTTCAGAGTAGAAAATTTCAGCAAAAAATCAAGGTTTACCGGGCCATACAGAAAAACCGGGAATTAACTGAAAAGCAAAATATGCTTAAATCTCTCATTCCTGCGGCATATATACAGTCAATACAAAGTAAATCATTTACTATTTACGCCCTTAAACTGCCGCTTGCCGCAAAATCCGGGTCTCTCCATTGAAACCCAGGCTAGTACGGCGCAGCCGACCAACCTGTCGCAAGATATAAATAACAATGCCCGTCCTGTTTCGTCCAGCTTCGCTGTACCTGCTTCTCAGCTACCTGCTGATTTCATGTCTGCCGTTTTTCCCCTTGCTGCAAGGACAGCCCGTGGAAAAGCCCTGGCATCTGCTGGTAATGGAGCTGGTGTCCTGGCTGGGTTTCTGGGCCTTGCTGCAAAGACCGCGCTGGTTTCACTACCTGCTGCTGCCAGCCTTCTTTGCCGTGCCTGTTGAAGTTTACCTGCGCTTATATTTTGGACAAGGCATCTCTACCCACCATCTGGGCATCATGGTGGAGACCAGCCCCAAGGAAGCAATGGAATTTCTCGGCAATAAAGTCTGGCTACTGTTATTGCTAGTGATTGCAGTAAGCGTCTGGTGGTGGAGCCTGCTGCGTGCTGCAAAAAACCATACGCACTGGGACTGGACACACCGTTCACGCTGGGCAGTTTTGCTGCTTTTTATCGTCGGCATTGCCACCTGGACTTATGGTGAACAGATAGGCGTCGCCAAGGCAGCAGTTACTGCCAGTGCCAGCAAAGCCAGTGGTAGCGCAGCAGCAACACCAGCTTCAGCCTCAACGGAAGATGAGGAAAAAGACGAAGATGAAGAGGAAGAAGCCAGTGCATCTGCATCTGTGTCGGCCTCTGCGGCGGAGGCAAGCCCGGCCAGCGCCTCTGCAGACATGCTGACGCGCTGGCATGCCAGCCTCAAAAAGAACCTGCCCCCGTTGCCACACTGGGCCAAAATCCCTTATGACGAAGAGACGTATATACGGAGCTGGCCATTTGGCCTGGTCTTGCGCGGCAATGATTTTTGGGTAGAGCGTGATTACTTGGCCAAACTGTCAGAGAAAAGCCGGGCTTTCCGCTTCCAGGCGCATCTGGATGGCAACCCGACAACACCACAAACCATCATCATGGTGATAGGCGAGTCTTCGCGCTTTGACCGCTGGAGCCTGAATGGTTATGAGCGTGACACCAATCCCTTGCTGAAAAAAGAAAGCAATCTGGTCAGTTTCAGCGACGTGGTGACTGCAGTCTCTGCCACCCGTTTGTCGGTGCCCATCATCGTCTCGCGCAAGCCGGCGGCACAAAGCCTGAAGGCAGGTTTTTCTGAAAAGTCATTCCTGACCGCCTTCAAGGAAGCCGGATTCAAGACTTACTGGCTGTCAAACCAGATGAGCTTTGGCCAGTTCGATACGCCAACCTCGGTCTTCGCCAAAGAAGCTGATGTCACCCAGTTTTTAAACCTGGGGGGCTTTACCAATAGCTCCAATCTTGACCAGGTCTTGCTGGAACCCATGGCAAATGCCATGCGAGATGCCGCGCCGAAGAAACTCATCGTTTTGCACACTCTGGGCAATCACTGGAATTACAGCCACCGCCATCCGCAGTCTTTTGATAACTGGAAACCTTCTTTATATGGCGTCGTCAATCCTGCCTATACCGACCTGAAAAACAAGCAGGCGCTGAACAACAGTTATGACAATTCCATCTTGTACACAGACTGGATGCTGTCAGAAGTCATACAGAAGCTGAAAACCAGTTCGCAAATCACTTCACTATTTTATATATCAGACCATGGCCAGACCTTGTATGACGGCAGTTGCAACCTGGCTTTCCATGGTCACAATACCCAGTACGAATTCCATGTCCCGGCATTCATGTGGTATTCAGATGCTTATCAAGAACATTTCCCGGACAAGATAGTGCAGTTGCGCCGGCACCAGAAAGCAAAGTTATCGACAGAAAACGTTTTCCACAGCCTGCTGGACATGGCTAATATCCGTTACCCCGATGAAAAACTGGAGTGGAGCATACTCAGCAAGCAGCTCAAACCTCATACCCGTTATGTCGATAGTTATGGCTGGACCAATTATGACAACTCCACCCTCAAGGGTGATTGCCGTGAAGTCATGGATAAAAAAACGCCATTAGTACAGGAAAAATAGGCGGCGGGTATTAAATTGCTATACCCGGTGAATGCGAGGATGCTCGATTGCGGTAAATACACTTTGTCACTTACACTTGCGGAATATGCCTCACGAGATCCCGCCCACCCTGCAATTAAATCATCAGCAACAGCCCACCGCCATCGTCGCTGGTGCATGGCTGGTGCATGCCCTGTCATCATCCGCCACCATGCAGGAGATCAGCGCTCAGTTGAACAAGGCTGCCAGCCAGCCCGGCATACGCTGGGATTTAAGCCAGATCAGCACGCTGGACCACATAGGTGCGCAAATGCTGTGGCGGGCCTGGGGCAAGCAAAGACCTGAGCACGTCAAGATTCTGCCTGCCCATGAAGGCTTGTTTGCCCGACTGGAAGAAGTCAGCAAAATCCTGGTACCGCGCCCGCCCAAGCAAAGGCTGACGCGCACCATGCTGCTCGGCACAAAAGTGCTCGGCCTGTTTCAGCATTTATACAGCTTCACTGCCCTGCTTGGCCAGCTCATGCTGGATTTGCTGCGCTTTGCCCGCCATCCCATCAAGGGCCCGTGGAAAGAATTGTCGGCCAATATTTATCACACAGGTGCACAGGCGTTGGGCATCACTGCCCTGGTCGGTATTCTGATCGGTGTGGTGCTGTCTTATCTGTCGGCCCAGCAACTGCGCACTTTTGGTGGCGACTTATACATCGTCAATATCCTGGGCATGAGCATCATCCGCGAACTCGGCCCCATGCTGGCAGCAATCCTGGTGGCCGGACGTTCTGGCTCTGCCATTACAGCGCAACTGGGTGTCATGCGGGTGACGGAAGAACTCGACGCCATGCGCGTCATGGGCATACCACATGGTTTTCGCCTCATCATGCCCAAGGTGCTGGCGCTGGCCATTGCCATGCCATTACTGGTGATCTGGACAGATATCATGGCATTGACCGGCGGCATGATCTCGGCCCAGGCTTTGCTGGGCATGTCACCTGAATTTTTTGTCTATAAATTACCGGAAGTCGTGCCGCTGATCAATTTCTGGATAGGCCTGTCCAAAGGCGCTACCTTTGGCATACTGATCGCCCTGATCGCCTGTCATTATGGTTTGCGCATAGAACCCAATACCGAGAGTCTGGGACGCGGCACCACCAGTTCCGTGGTGGTTGCAATCACGGTAGTTATCATTGCCGATGCCATTTATGCCATCATCTTCAGCAAGGCAGGCTACTGATGGCGGGCGAGAACATCATAGAAATCCGCGATCTGCGTACCCAGTTTGGCCGGGCCGTAGTGCATGACCAGTTGGAGCTCAATGTCAGGCGCGGCGAGATTCTGTCTATCGTCGGTGGCTCAGGCTCTGGCAAGACAGTGCTGATGAGGCAGATGCTGGGACTGGAAACACCGGCGCGTGGCAGTATCAAGGTATTTGGTGAGGACTTGCATGATCCGCAGGCGCGGCATCTCGATTATTTGCGCAAGCGCTCCGGCATGCTGTTTCAGCATGGTGCCCTGTATTCTGCCCTGAGCGTATTCGACAACGTTGCCCAGCCCATGCGTGAACTGGGCACACTGCCGGAAGACCTGATCAATGACCTGGTCTATCTGAAGCTGCACATGGTCGATATCGCCTTTGAACATGCGCGCAAGATGCCCGCCGACTTGTCCGGAGGCATGATCAAGCGCATCGCCCTCGCGCGTGCCCTGGCACTGGACCCGGAGTTGTTATTTTTAGACGAACCGACAGCGGGTCTGGACCCTGACCGCTCGGACAGCTTTGTCGAACTGATACTATCGCTGCACCAGCAATTACGCCTGACCGTCATCATGGTGACACATGACCTTGACAGTCTGTTTGCCCTGTCCAGCCGGATTGCCGTGCTGGCAGAAAAACATGTTGTTACCATAGGAACACCGAGGGAAGTCGTGGCCTACCAGCATCCATTCATACGCAGTTTCTTTCTTGGCGGACGCGGCGAGCGCGCCATGGAAGTACTGCCACCACAAACGCATCAGGAAATATAAGCTATGGAAAACAGATCTCATGCGCTCATGGCAGGTTTCTTCACCATTGCCCTGCTGACACTCACGACCGTATTGGCCATCTGGCTGGGACGCGACAAGATCAAGCGCATACCTTATGACGTGGTCACCTCATCGGCAGTGTCCGGTTTGAATTTACAGGCCGCCGTGCGCTACAAGGGCATCAAGGTCGGCAATGTCACGGATATCGACTTTGATGATAATAATCCGGGGCAAATCATCCTGCGCCTGGAAATCATCCCCGATGCGCCGGTCACCAGCTCCACTTATGCCACGCTGGGTTACCAGGGTGTCACCGGCATCGCTTTCGTGCAACTGGATGATGAAGGCACATCCAAACAGTTGCTGGTAGCCAACCATAAGCCTGACGTGGTACCACGCATACCCATGCGCCCCGGCATGATGCAAAACCTGGAAAAACGCGGCCAGGCTATCCTGGCCCAGGCAGAAGAACTGACGCGCAGGCTCAATACCATGCTCGATCCGGCCAATCAAAAATCCTTGATGACCGCGGTAGAAAATATAGGCCAGGCTTCTGCTGCATGGAAAGAGTTGCCAGCCAAATTTGAACCCACGCTGGCGCGTCTGCCTGAACTGGCAGACCAGGCCAAATTGACCATGGTTGAAGTACGCAACTTGTCTGGCAATGTTGGCAAGCTCAGCAACAACCTGAATCAACTGACCACCAGCCTGCAGGCCGAAGATGGCCCGTTGGCAAAATTCAATCTGGTCATGGACAATGTAGGCAACAGCCTGACTCTGGATACCCTGCCCAAGGTGCAAAGCGTGGCAGGCGACGCCAAAGCCAGCCTGCGCTCTTTTGGCCGCCTCTCGGATTCACTCAAGGAAAGGCCGCAAAGCCTTTTGTTTGGCAATCCCGTCCCTGCACCTGGCCCGGGCGAGCCTGGCTTTGTCGCTCCCAAGTAAAGGAATCCACATGAGCTACCCTGCATTTTTTTGCCACTTCAGTAAATTCAGCAAGACTGGCGCGACCATATTTTCCTTATTTGCCCTGTCCTTACTGGCTTTGCTATCTGCGTGTAGCAGCAAACCGGTAGTACAACAGTCCCAGCAATATGATTTTGGCCCGTTTGCCGCGATTGCCCCCACCCAACCCGGCCCTGCAAAATTCCAGATCAGCATTGCGGAAATCAACATAGCACCGGCGCTGGACAGCAATGCCATGTTATACAGACTACAATATGACAATGTGCAGCAACTCAAGGCTTATTCCCTGCACCGCTGGAGCATGCCGCCCGCACAATTGCTGGCGCAAAGACTGAAAGCCGGTCTGGTGGCGCAAGGTGCCGATGTACTGGCAAATACCGATGGTGCCGCCAACCTCCCGGTATTACGCCTGGAGCTCGATGAGTTTTCCCAGATATTTACGACAACCAGCCAGAGCAACGCCCAGATCAGCCTGCGTGCTTCTGTCATCAAGGGACACAAGCTGATAGCACAGAAAAGCTTCCAGCAAAAAGTCACAGCAACAACTGCGGATGCGCCTGGTGGTGCCAGAGCGATGCGCGAGGCAGCCGATGCCAGCATCAACGACATCCAGGCCTGGATCATGGGCTTGCCTTTAAAATAAGCTGACAATACAAGTCTATTATTGCCCCTTAAAGCCAAGCGCATGCAGCCAGATCACAGTCAGGCACTACCAGACACACCAGTTGGTGAGCCCATCAACCCGCCAGCCAGCGAACAACTGCAGACCTTGCGCAGCTCGCCGTTTGCCAGGGTGAGCCTGGTTGCCTATCTGTTTCTGATCATTTATGCGAGCTGGTACCCATTTACCGGCTGGCAAACCAATAGCTGGGCAGCGCTGCCTGAACTGATCAAGCAATGGCCACGCTACTGGGGTGGCTTTGATGCCATCATCAATGTGGTGGGCTATATGCCCTTTGGCATGCTGGTGGTGTTTGCGCTTTACCCATTGGTCAGGCGCTGGTGGGCTGCCTTGCTGGCAACACTGGCCGGTGCACTGCTATCTGCTACGGCAGAAATAGTGCAAAACTTCTTGCCCAGCCGGGTTACCTCTTTACTGGATTTTTTGACGAATACCTCAGGTGCTATGCTGGGTGCAATATTGGGTGCCTTGCTGACGCCATTGATACTCGAAAAAGGCCGCCTGCAATTACTGCGCAAGCAATGGACGCACAAGGAATCCAGCCGCGAAATACTGGTGCTGGGTCTGTGGACCATGGCGCAGATTTATCCCCAGGCCTATCTGTTTGGCCTGGGCCAGATCTTGCCCGTGATTTCGCAAACCCTGAGCGAAATGATGGACATGGATATTGATATCAGCGCGTTTTTGCTGCAGGGTTTCGAACTCAGCGCAGAAGAATACCTGCTGTCAGAAACCATTATCACAGCCTGCAGTTGTACCGGTGCACTACTGATTTGCCTGAGTCTGCTGAACCGCCACGCGCCCAAGACCATCCTGTCAGTTTTGTTGCTGGGGGCTGCATTGACCATCAAGGCACTGGCCAGCGCCCTATTGTTCAAGCCTGAATATGCATTTGCCTGGCTGACGCCGGGTGCACGTGGTGGTTTGCTGATCAGCATCATCATGCTGTATGGTTTTTCCTTTGCGCCATCCCATGTACAGAAACGACTGGCCCTATTGATGCTGACGATATCGTTGATCGTCATCAACCTGGTCTCTGACAATCCCTACTTTGCCGCCACCATGCAAACCTGGGTGCAGGGCAAGTTTTTGAACTTCAATGGCGCAGCCCAATTCCTGTCTTTGTTCTGGCCATTTCTGGCGATCTGGGCGCTATTACGCAAGCCGCGTCCGGTGTAAAAGTCCCCTGACTGCGCAATTGCAGTATCATAGCGGGCAACAAGCGCCATCACCCGGTGGCGGTATCAACCGCAGGCTGGATATCTTATGTCTGAAGCACTTTATTTTCAAAAACACGTCTTTTTTTGCCTGAACCAGCGCGAAGACGGTCGCCCTTGCTGCGCTGACCGTGGTGCGCAAGCCGCCCAGGAACATGCCAAACGCCGTATCAAACAGCTGGACATGAATGGTCACGGCAAAATCCGCATCAACAAGGCAGGTTGCCTTGACCGCTGCGACGATGGACCTGTCCTCGTAGTCTATCCGCAAGGAACCTGGTACACCTATGTCGATCAATCCGATATTGATGAAATCATTGATGTCGACCTGATAGGCGGCGGTATCGTCGAACGTTTGAAAGTCTGAGGGTCCAATTATCATGAATGCCCAGACTGAACACTTTTCACTCCAGGGCGCCGCTGGCAATTTGCAATGCGCGCTGGACCTGCCTGATACTGAAACCCATGCCACCCCGATAGGCCTGGCACTGGTCGCCCATCCGCATCCGCTATATGGCGGTACCATGGACAATAAGGTCGCGCAAACCCTGGCGCGCGCCTTCACTGCCCTGGGTTACGTCGCCGTACGCATGAACTTTCGTGGAGTCGGCAAGTCAGAAGGTACGCATGATGCAGGCATGGGGGAAACTGACGACATGGAATTATTATTGACGGCCATGCGCGCGCGTTTCCCGGATCTGCCACTGGCCCTGGCTGGGTTTTCCTTTGGTACTTTTGTGCAGGCACGCCTGCAACAGCGTTTGCAGGAAAATGGCAAACCCGCAGAACGCCTGGCACTGGTCGGTGCGGCCGCTGGCAAATGGGATATGCCTGCGATACCTGCCAACACTATCCTGGTGCATGGCGAGCTGGATGAAACCATCCCCCTTTCTGCGGTGCTGGACTGGCTGCGCCCGCAAGACATACCCGTGACCGTCATACCCGGCGCAGACCATTTCTTCCATCGCCGCCTGCACCATATCAAACAACATATCATCAGCATGTGGGATAAAACCTGATGATGTCACCGCAAGATTCCATGCAGACAACAACTGACCATGCATCTGGCGAACCCACTACTATTCGTTTTTTGTCACCCTTTGTTTTACTAGTTCATCAATGAAAAAATTCCTCGCCTCAATTGCCGTTTCGCTGCTGACCATGTCAGCCGCAGTCGCGCAAACCCTGCCTTCACCTACCATTGCATCAAAAGCCTGGCTCTTGCTCGATGCCACCAGCAATCAGGTCATCGCCGCACAAGAACCTACCATGAGCGTAGAGCCAGCCTCGCTGACCAAGATCATGACGGCTTACCTGGTGTTCTCTGCCCTCAAGGACAAGAAGCTGGACCTGAACCAGAGCATCAATGTCTCTACCCGCGCCTGGAAAGTCGATGGCAGCAGCTCCAAGATGTTTATCGAACCAAACAAACCAGTCACCATCAATGAATTGCTGTATGGCCTGATCGTACAGTCCGGCAATGATGCCGCCGTTGCCCTGGCAGAAGCCGTGGCCGGTAGTGAAGAAGCCTTTGTCGTGCAAATGAACCGCGAAGCAGAGCGCATGGGCCTGAAAGCCACCCGCTTTGCCAATCCGCACGGTTTGCCCAGCAAGGACAACTACTCTACGGCACAAGACCTGTCGACACTGGCAGCGCGCCTGATCATTGATCACCCTGAGTTCTACAAGACGTATTACTCTACCAAGAGCTATACCTATAACAAGATCACCCAGCCCAACCGCAACCGCCTGCTGATGCTAGACCCTACGGTCGATGGCATGAAAACCGGCCATACCACTGGAGGTGGCTATAGCCTGATCTCGTCGGCCAACCGCCCGAATGGCACAGGCCAGCGCCGCCTGATCTCAGTGGTCATCGGCACCGAAAGTGACTCTGTACGTGCACAGGAAAGTTTGAAACTGTTGAATTGGGGTTTCCTGAACTTTGAAACCCTGAAGCTGTATGACAAAGGCCAGGCCGTTGCCACGCCAGAAGTCTGGAAAGGCACGCAGCCTCAGGTCAAGATAGGTTTTGACCGTGAGCTGTATATCACATTGCCAAAAGGCTCTGCCGCCAAACTAAAACCGGCACTGGAACGCAAGGACCCGCTGGTTGCCCCTGTTGCATTAAACAGCAAGGTCGGCGTCATGAAAGTCATGCTCGATGGCAAAGCAGTTGCCGAAGTACCAGTGATTGCACTGGAACAAGTCAACCAGGCCAGCATCTTTGGCCGTGCCTGGGATTCGATACGCCTGATGTTCAAGTAACTCTTGACGCAAACTGGCCCGGGTTGATGCTCACACATAAACCCGGGCTATGCCCGTATGCCGTATTTGCATAAGCGAAGACGGCTTTCCATGTAAGAATAAGTTCCTCACTTTTTTACCTGCCCTGTCTATCATGAACGAAGCCCTGGTCTATCTCAATGGCGAAATGACACCCCTGTCCGAAGCCAAAATCCCGGTACTTGACCGTGGCTTTATCTTTGGTGATGGTATCTATGAAGTCATCCCTGTGTATGGTCGCAAGATGTTCCGTGCCGACCAGCATCTGGCACGCCTGTTCCGCAGCCTGGCTGCCATAGGCATCACCAACCCGCACAGCAAGGAAGAGTGGCTGGCCCTGATCGCCAAGGTCATGGCAGCCCATGATGCAGACGACCAGATGGTCTATCTGCAAGTGACCCGTGGCGTTGCCAAGCGCGCCCATGCCTTCCCCAAGGATGAAATCACTCCTACAGTCTTCATCATGACCAACCCCATCGTCCTGCCAACAGCCACAGCACGTGAAAACGGGGTAGCCTGTGTTTCCATGGAAGACAAGCGCTGGCTGCGTTGCGAGATCAAATCCATCTCCTTGCTGGGTAACGTGCTGGCGGCACAAAACGCCGCCGAAAACGGCGTGACAGAGAGCATACAATTCCGCGACGGTTACCTGACCGAAGCATCGGCATCGAATGTCTGGATAGTCAAGGATGGCGTCCTCATGGGCCCGCCTAAAGACAACCTGATACTCGAAGGCATACGCTACGGTCTCATAGAAGAACTGTGTGCCGCCAACAATATCAAGCTCGAAGCCCGCCGCATTACCCGCGAAGAAGTCTTTGCAGCAGATGAAGTCATGCTCTCATCTGCCACCAAGGAAGTGCTGGCGGTAGTGAAGCTCGATGATACGGTGATAGGCGATGGCAAACCCGGTGCGGTTTATCATCAGTTGTATGCGGCTTATCAGGTGGCCAAGGCAGTTTGATTTGCATGCCGTAAACTTCGCACGGGCGTAGGTTGGGCTACGCTTCATCAGCCCAACACTCAGCCTCTGCAAACGTATACGTTATTTAAACGCCCAGTGTTGGGCTGGTAAACCGTAGCCCAACCTACGATTAAAAGCCTACTCCGCCTTTGCCTGCCCCAACAAACTAAACCCATGCGTCCAATGCTGACGCTGGAATGCATAGCTGATCCACAACATCGCCAGCGGCTCAATCAAACGTGCTGCCGTAATGTCACCCATGTCAATCGCGCCACGCCAGCCAAAATCACGCAGGATGGCTGTCACTTCCTGTTTGGCCCCTGCATCATTCCCGGCAATAAACATATCCGGCTGACCATCTGAAAATTTTGGCTGCACCATGTGCGTAAACACGATGGTATTAAAAGCCTTGACCACCCGCGCCTGTGGCAGCAGTCTTTGTACCAGCTCACCGGCAGAATCACTGAAGCCTACCGCCAGCCTGGGTGAGCCTGCAGCAAAATCCAGTAATGGATTGACAGCATCAATGACGGTTTTACCAGCAAAATTGGCAGGACCAGCCAGTGCCAGGCTCTCAGATAAGCCATCCCATGGCAGGGCCAGGAAAACCAGGTCGGCGGCCTTCGCAGCATCTGCATAGCCGCTGGCCGTTGCCGTTGGCACTACTGCCAGCGCCTCCCTGCTTTTATCGCTATCAGGGTTACGTGTACCAAAGATCACTTGATAGCCGAGGCTGGCAAAGCCTTTGGCGACGGCAACGCCAACGATACCATTACCCAGAACTGCGACTGTTTTTGTAACTGTTTGCATTTTTTACTCCCATGTATGTGTTGACGGAAGTGATTGTGATCTCATTGATTAATATTGATAAGCCAGCTATTCTTATTTTCACTCACAACTTCAGGTTACGAATATGAAGCTCGATGCCTCTCAACGTATTCCCGCCATACTGTCTTTCATACAGGCGGCAGACCGGGGCAGTTTTGCGGCTGCGGCCAAGGCACTGCATATTTCGGCAGCAGCGGTCAGCAAAAATGTGGCGGGCCTGGAGCAAACCCTGGGCGTGCGCCTCATGAACCGCAGCACTCGCTCTTTGCAATTGACCAGCGAAGGCCAGACTTTTTTGGGAAACGCGCGCGCAGCGATAGATGCACTTGACCATGCAGTAGAGAGTGTCAGCCGCCAGCATGCAGAAGTGGTTGGCCAAGTCAGGATATCGACAGGCAATGCCTTTGGTCAGCATTACCTGCTGCC
The DNA here is from genome assembly GCF_009937975.1 of Undibacterium sp. YM2. Lineage (NCBI taxonomy): Bacteria > Pseudomonadati > Pseudomonadota > Betaproteobacteria > Burkholderiales > Oxalobacteraceae > Undibacterium > Undibacterium sp. YM2. The sequence goes on along the minus strand of NZ_AP018441.1, from coordinate 423,393 downwards.
ATTGTTACCCAAACTGCGGCTGCGCCACCCCGGCTTGCGGCTGGCGATAGACTTTGATGACCATCGCATAGACCTGGTGCGTGACGGTTATGACCTGGCCTTGCGCGGTGGCATGATAGAAGATTCCAGCATCATTTCGCGCGCAGTCTGCCCTCTGTACACCGTACTGGCGGCTGCGCCCTCTTACCTTGAGCAATATGGCGTGCCGCAACAGATCAGTGATCTGGATCATCACAAGCAAATCGCCGTGCGTTTTTTGAATGGCAAAATGACGACCTGGAACCTCAAGCTCAGGCAGGGTGAGATAAATCGCCCTTACCCGCGTGAACCTGACCTGACGGTGTCAGCGCCAGAATCTGCCGTGCAGGCGGCTATCATGGGTCTGGGCATTGCCCAGGTGGCAGTGCATCATTCATGGCGTTATTTGCGCGACAACAAGCTCAAGATTGTGCTCGGCACTTTTCATGAAGCAGGCAATAGACAGATGGTATTGCAATATCCACACCGCGCCCTGATCGCGCCCCGCGTCAAGGCGACCGTGGATTTTTTGCTGGAAGAACTGGCACAGACCGAGTCTTTGCATGTGCCTTTCGCATCGCTTGCAGCCTTTCATGCCTGAAGCAAAAGCTGGCATGTTGACATGCGGGCAGCGAGCGATGCTATTGGAATTTAATAGCAAGACCCCATATACTGACATTAAGTTATTTTGAGATTTGGAAACATTATGGAAATGAGACCCATCCCCCCGAAGAAAGTCTGATTGAATATCCTAGTGAGTTTCCCATCAAGGTCATGGGACCTATGCATGATGATTTCACCCAGACCATGGTGGAAGTCGTGACTTCGTTTGACCCGACCTTTCATGCAGGCAAGGTAGAGATGCGCCCATCCAGCAAAGGTGCCTACATCTCGGTGACGGTGACAGTATTTGCCACCAGCCGCGAGCAACTGGATAATCTGTACCGCGCGCTGTCGTCTCACCCTATGGTGAAATTCGTGCTGTAAGCAATCTTGCCTGACTGGTCACAGCCAGTCAGGCACACCTCTTATGTCAGAGCCCCTGACATGTCCATTTGCTTTTTCTCTTCAGCGACTTCTGCCAGCAACCATTCCCTGAATGCCTTGACCTGTGGTTTGGCCAGTGCCTCTGGTGGATAGACCAGGTAATAAGCAACTTCACAAGGGATATCGATATTGAACAGGCGCTGCAATAAGCCCGCCTTGATATCCGGCTGCACAATAATATGCCTGCCAAGAGCGATACCCTGGCCATCTACTGCGGCACGTGCCAGCATGGATGAGTCCTGGAATACCAGACCACCAGTCGGCTCAGCATTATCCAGTCCGGCAGCGCGAAACCACGGCTCCCAGGGTTCACCATCACAACGCAATAATTGCATGCTGGCCAGTTCAGCTGGTGTTTGTGGCAACTGCCCGCCATGATAATACGGGCTGGCAACAGGGTAATAATAATCCCCCATCAATAATTCACTGATCATGCCCGGGTAATTACCGAGGCCAAAGCGTATGCCCACATCTATCGACTCCATATTGTAATCAGCCAGGTGACTACTCGACTGCAGGCTGACTTCCAGATCAGGGTGATGTTCGATAAAGCGCCCGAGGCGCGGTGACAGCCAGCGCGCCGCAAACGATGGCAGCGAGGTAATGCCCAGACGCTTTTGCTTGTTGCGTTTCTTGAGCAAATCAGCAGCATCACCCAGGTCCATCAGTGCTTTTCGGATGGTCGCAGCAAATTGCTCGCCATCAGGCGTGATGCTGATGCGCTTACCATGGCGAATGAACAGGGGTACGCCCAGCTCTTCTTCCAATGCCCTTACCTGATGGCTGATCGCCCCATGGGTCAGGTGGATTTCTTGCGCAGCCTTGGAAAAATTCTGATGGCGCGCCGCCGCTTCAAAGGCACGCAGGGCAGCGAGATTAGGGAGTCTTCGGAAATCCATATTATATAAACTGAAGGTAAGCTGAGGGAAAGCTGAGTGTGAATTTGTTATAAGCTTATTACGATCTTATTGTGAATTATTTTAGCAAGGCATTCAAAAATTACTCGTTTTATTTTCTTGTGATGCAAGACTACAATGCTTTCATCGCAGTGCAACAAAGTGAATATCACTCTCTATACAGCAGAATGCATTGCCACTTTAGCAGTAAAAAAACAGGAGTAAGGAAATGACAAATAATTTCGCAAACCCATCATACATGATCGCCGCTGGTGGCACATTGTCTGGCACAGCCGAACATGCCCGTAAAATTGAAGTGGCATGCGGCCGCGTCTGGTTGACAGTTGCTGGCCAGGTGGATGATTACTGGCTCAGCACTGGCGAATCCATGGTCATACCAGCCAATCAATTCGTCGTGATCGAAGCTGAGAATCAAGCCAGTGTTATCGAATTGTCTGCCGTATCCAGCGTGATCAATGTAAAAACCATGGCTGGCACCAGCTACCTGCAAAAACTGACACGTAAATTGAGCCAGGCATTTGCCTGAACACTAAAAGCAGCACCGGGGCGAATATGGCACAGACTGCACTAATCCTGATTGACGTACAGCAAGGCTTTGATCATCCCAAGTGGGGACAGCGCAATAATCCGGCGGCCGAGCAATATATGGCTGCCCTGCTGCAACACTGGCGTGAGCAAGAACAGCCTGTGATCCATGTACGGCATCAGTCGCAAGAGCCAGATTCTCCCCTGCGTGCCGGACAAGAGGGCTTTGAATTCAAAGCCCTGGCACACCCGTTGCCAGGTGAAACCATCTTCACCAAGAAAGTGAACAGCGGCTTCATTGGCACTGAGCTCGAAGCATGGTTGCAAGCCAAGGGCATCAAGCAACTTGTTATTGCTGGCCTGACCACAGACCACTGCGTATCAACCACCACCCGCATGGCGGGCAACCTCGGCTTTAGCGTAGAGCTCGTGGCCGATGCCTGCGCCACCTTTGACCGCCCTGGTGTCAATGGTGAGCTGATACCAGCAGAAGAAATCCACCGCATCCACCTCGCCAGCCTGCACAATGAATTTTGCGTCGTCAAAAATACCTCTGACGTCATTGCTGCGCATACCAAATAAGTGCTCTAGAAATCCGGCTGGCATATCCATGACTTAGCCACCTATAATGTCCATTCCAATAAATTCAGGAATGGACATGGGCAAGCCGATAGAAGTACATATCGTTCACGCATTTACCCAGGAAAATGAAGGTGGTAACCCGGCTGGAGTAGTATTAAATGCCGATAGCTACACGACAGAACAAAAACTACAGATCGCCCGCGCCGTAGGCTTGTCAGAAACTGCCTTTGTCTCAAACTCGGACTGCGCCACCTACAAGCTGGAATTCTTCACCCCAAACCGCCAGATTGCCCATTGTGGCCATGCCACGGTTGCTACGTTTTCACTCTTGCGTGAACTCGGTAAAGTCAGCGAAGGCCTGTGCAGCAAGCAAACCATAGATGGTAACCGCGACATTCTCATCAAGGGTGAGCTGGCCTTCATGCAGCAAAGCACGCCGCGCTACCAAAGCATTTCTGCCGATGACAGTGATGGCTTTGCCAGCCTGTATGAACGCATCTTGCAAAGCATGGGCCTGACCGAACATGACTTGCTGCGTGAACGCCTGCCTACCATCGTCAATACCGGCAATGCATTCCTTGCCATCCCCATCATAGGCCGCGAATGCTTGGCCAATATCCAGCCCGATCATGAAGAAATCGGCAACATCAGCGAAGAGCTGGATCTGGTCGGCTTCTATCCCTTTACGCTTGACGTACAAGACAGCAGCCACGCCGCCAGCACCCGCATGTTTGCCCCGCGTTATGGCATAGGCGAAGAAGCCGCCACCGGCACCGCCGCCGGGCCACTGGCATGCCTGCTCTACAGCCAATACAACATCCAAGGCCCGACCTTGCAAATAGAACAAGGCGTACTCATGGAACCCGCCTCTCCCAGCCTGATCAAGGTGGAGCTTGACATACAACAAGGCCAGATACCCAGCCTCATGGTGGGTGGCAGAGCAAGGGTCGAGAAGACCATGGCAGTCAGGATTTGATAAGCGAGGTCGTCATTTCTTGTAGGTTGGGCTACGGGTTATCAGCCCAACACTGGGCCTTTAATAAACGAATACGTCATTTATAGGCCGAGTGTTGGGCTGGTGAAGCGTAGCCTAGCGAGGCCTGGCCCAACCTACGTTATGTCCCAACCTCAATCCCCTCCCCCCACCATAAACTTATCACTTATCTCTCTAACATGGCATTTACACAAGCAAAGACCTCGCCCCCACAAAATGTTACACTAGCAGCCTATGCAAGCTGCCCTCGCCCCCAACGTCACACCCCGCATCATCCACCGCGGCATTGAGCCCTATCAGCTCACTTTCGACGCCATGCGCGCGTTTACTGATGCGCGCGATGAGCATACGCAAAATGAATTCTGGATCGTCGAACACCCGCCCGTGTATACCCTGGGCCTGGGCGCTGACCAGTCACATGTGCTGGCTGCCCATGACATCCCGGTAGTACAGACCGACCGTGGCGGTGAAGTCACCTACCACGGCCCTGGCCAGGTTGTGATCTACCTGCTAATAGACTTGCGCCGCAGCCATCCCAAGGCAAGATTATTCGCCCGCGAATTCGTCAACAAGATAGAACAGGCAGTCATCAACACCCTGGCAGCGTATAATCTCGCTGGTGAACGCAAGGAAGGCGCGCCTGGCATCTATGTCAGCGACGGCCAATGGCAAGGCGCCAAGGTCGCCGCCCTGGGCTTGAAAGTGCGCGGCAACGGCTGCACCTATCATGGCGTATCACTGAATGTAAATATGGATTTGACACCGTTTTCCTGGATTAACCCCTGCGGCTATGCTGGCCTTGCCACGGTGGACATGAAAACCCTGGGCGTGACCGTGCCGCTAAGCCAAGTCCAGAATGCACTCGCACAGAATTTGCAAGATCTTTTGACTGCCCCCTGATTTTTCGACATCGCTTCATACCATGACAACCGAAAACACACCCGTCGCCACCGCCGCTTACGATCCCACCGAGAAACAAAAAGGGGCAAACAAGACTGCACGCATCCCTATCAAGATCGTGCCGATGGAAAGATTGCCCAAGCCAGACTGGATACGCGTCAAGGCCGGTTCACCGACCACCCGCTTCTATGAAATCAAGGATATCCTGCGCGCCAACAAACTGGTGACAGTCTGCGAAGAAGCCTCCTGTCCCAACATAGGCGAATGCTTTGGCAAAGGCACGGCCACCTTCATGATCATGGGTGACAAATGCACCCGCCGTTGCCCCTTCTGCGACGTCGGCCATGGCCGCCCTGATCCGCTTGATGTCGATGAACCAGCCAACCTGGCAAAAACCATCGCTGCCTTGAAGCTCAGCTATGTCGTCATCACTTCAGTAGATCGCGATGATTTGCGCGATGGCGGTGCCGCCCACTTTGCCGAATGCATTACCCGCGTACGCGAATTGTCGCCGATGACGCGCATAGAAATCCTGACACCGGATTTCCGTGGCCGCATGGACCGCGCGCTGGAAATCTTGAACATGGCACCACCAGATGTCATGAACCACAACCTCGAAACCGCGCCACGTTTGTACAAGGAAGCGCGCCCGGGTTCTGATTATGAATATTCCCTGAACCTGCTGAAACGCTTCAAGGAACAACACCCGAACACCCCAACCAAATCCGGCATCATGGTTGGCCTCGGTGAAACCGATGAAGAAGTCCTGCAAGTCATGCGCGACATGCGCGCCCATAATGTCGATATGCTGACCATAGGCCAGTACCTGGCACCAAGCGGCCACCACTTGCCAGTACGCCGCTATGTCCACCCGGATGTGTTCAAGATGTACGAAGAAGAAGCCTACAAAATGGGCTTCGCCCATGCCGCCGTAGGCGCAATGGTGCGTTCAAGCTACCATGCAGATCAACAGGCGCATGGGATAGGTTGAAATAAAATTCCATCCTTGCCAAAGGATGAGTAAATCTGACGAATTGACTGGTTCGACAAAATAAATTTCTCGAACCAGTCAAGCTCCCACACCTGCATCTTCTCTTACTCTCTCAAAGTAAAAGATAGTTGTCTCCCAAACGAACAGGCAAGCAAAAATAACTTCTAGGGATTTTTAGTCTGTGATTTAAAAGTCGAGGCATGTTTGGAATGCGCTGCGACCGGTTCCCCGGCTTCGTTGAGCCTGATACTTATCTCATGTCCCTTGAGCGTTTGCCAGTTGATATTTCCATCCTGAGACAAAGCTACTTTTTTCCAATCCCCGTCTTGCCCCAGTTTTTGAAACTCACCTTCAGCAGTCAGCCTGAACTGTATCACCGTGTTCTCGTATTTTGTCGTAAACACCCAGGGAGATCCTTCGACCAGTTTTTTGACAAGAGCTGGCGGTTCTTCTGCAAACCCATTCAGTGAAACCAGAAACAGCAAAACCGCAAACAGAGACTTCATCGGACACTCCCTTTCACATATACCGCATCAACTGATTCAAGATTGATCACTCAGAACCCCGCTTATTTTATCGCGTTCGATGATCCGTCATTCCCCGAATTTGCGCCAGACTCAAACCCAGCACACGGCGCATGCTGCGGGCCAGGTGGCTGGAGTGCGCGAAGCCGGTTTCCAGCGCGATGTCTGTCATGCTCCGCTTGCCTTCCATCATGAGCTGGCGTGCACGATTGAGGCGTCGTTCCATGACATAGCAGTGTACCGGCATGCCCATCGCTTGTCTGAACAAGGTCTTAAAGTGCGACAGGCTGAACCCGGCCACGGCAGCGAGTTCGGCCAGGGTGAGGTCACTATCCAGATGTGCCTCTACATAATCAATGACATGACGCAGCCGCCAGGCTGGCAAGCCGGGACCGGTTGCCGGGTCTGTCGCTGGCTTGCGAGACTGCACGGCAAACAGGCGGGCCGCCAGGGCGACTGCCAGGCTGTCGGCAAAAATACGCCCGCCTGGATAAGCGTCGCGATCCTCAGCCTGCATCATCCAGCCTATGCATTCTATTTGTGGGTCACGTATGTGTATGGCTGGCGCAAGCTGGGTATTCTGCGTGCCCAGGTTCATGGACTCAGCAGTGTCGTTCAGGATTTGTGGTGACAGGCGCAACAACAAAGATGTGGCGGGCTGGGTCAGTGTCCAGCGCGTACTGGAGCCGCCAGGTACGACACAGAACTGCCCATGCAGGCGCACGCCCTGGCGTTCATAATTACCGGCGCGGTAAGACACAGGCACAGGGTCACCAAGATGCAGGCAGAGTACATGACGTGCATCGACAGGGGAATTGAACAGGCCAGGTGGTACAGGTGAGGTCAGCACATCAAGCAGCGGCAAATCATGGCTGCCAGCACTGCCCAGCAGCGCAGCAGATGGATGGGGATAGCATGCAGGTCTGGTCATCGCGCCCTCAAAGTATGCATACCTGAAGAAGTATTAATGTAGCGCAAATCATCCGTCTGTGCTCATGGCCGGCTGTCTGTGCGCGCCATTTCAACATGATGTTGCTAGCATCGTCTTCATTGTTACGGTTCACGAATAAATCCCATCTGGAGATAAAAATGAAGAGACGGCTTTTCTTGCAACTCAGCCCCGCAGTCATCGTTACCATCGTTGGCAACCTCAGCGCCACAATGCTGATGCCAGCCCAGGCACTATCCAAAGAACCAGATATACAGCAGCCAGCGACAGATGCCGCAGCATTTCACGCCATGCGTCGTTTTGCCAACCTGCCATTCGGTAAAATCGCTTATGTCGAACGAGGTCGGGGTGACGCCGCCCTGTTCTTGCACGGCGCTCCACTGAATGGTTTCCAGTGGCGTGGTGCGATAGACCTGCTCTCACCTTACCGCCGCTGCATCGCGCCCGACTTCATGGGCCTGGGTTATACCCAGGTTCCAGCACAGCAATCACTGACGGCTGATGCACAGCTGGACATGTTGATCAGCCTGCTCAATCACTTAAAGATAGTAGCGGTCGATATCATCGCCAGCGACAGTGGTGGCGCAGTGGCACAACTGTTTGCCGCACGCTATCCAGAACGCGTGCGCAGCATGTTGCTGACAAACTGCGATGTAGAGCCAGACAGCCCACCAGCAGGCGTGCAGCCAGCCATCAAGATGGCTCGCGCTGGCACCCTGGCTGACGAAACCGCCAAATGGCTGAGCGACAACGCTCTGGCACGCGCCACCTTTGGTGCTGCCGTCTTCCACAACCCGGCAATACTGACTGCCGACAATATCGCCTGTTACGTCACGCCGCTGGTCAGCTCAGCACTGCGCCGTCAGCAATACCACGACTTTCACTTGGCACTGGAACCCAACCCCTTGGCGGGCATAGAAGCAACACTCAAGCGCAGCAACATTCCCGTCAGGATAGTATGGGGCGGCAGCGACACCCTGTTTTCCATGGCTGATGCAAATTATCTTGACCGGTTATTTCCACAATCACGCGGCATACGCGTGATACCAGAAGGGAAGCTATTTTTTCAGGAAGAATATCCAGATGTGATTGCGGAAGAAGCACGCCGCTTGTGGGGAGTGTGACCAGCACATCAAGCTGCATGGCAGTGTTGACAGCTAGCTCATCTAGCTGTCAACAGACAGGAACATTCACTTCCCATTCATTTCCCACCCAGCGCCGCAATCCGCTCCGCCGCATGCGAATTCTGCGCATCCAAGCCCAGTGACAAACGGTAATGCTTCAAAGCCGCCAGCTTGTCCGCCTGAAATTCATACACCTCCGCCAGACTGTCATGCAAGTTTGCACTGTTGGGATAAATCTGTACGCCAAGACCAAACACCGTCACCGCCTGATCAGCCATCTTCTTGCTCAGCAAACGATAACCCCAGGAGTTGAAATCATCTTCAGAAGGATCAGGCAAACCCTTATCGATTTTGATCTTGTTCAATTTCGCCGCCAGCCCCGCATAACCATCCTGCGCAATCTGCTCACGCAAAAGATGTGCAGCATAAGCGCCGCCATGCGCTTTTCTTAAACCTGGCAAATAAAAGCCAGCGATATCATCGATCATGCCCTGCGGATCAGCGCCCGCCAGATTGGTCAGCGTGACGATGGCAAGATCATGGCCGGGATACACATAAAACGCCGAACGCGCACCACCCACGCCAGCCACCGCAGCATACTCACCCTGACGCATCACTGGCCAGCCCAGTGCCCACACAGTCGGCTTCCCGTTATTGAAAGTACCCGGTGTCCAGAGTTGCCTCAAACCCGCAGCAGAAATCAGCTTGCCTTGCTGCAGGGCGATGAGCCAGTTCGCCACATCCTCAGCACTGCTATTCATACCCGCACCCGTGCGCAAGAATGGCGGATAGGTCTCAACGATATGCCGCAAGCTGCCACCCGGTTCCTCATACCTGTACGACACCGCCTTGTGCGGTATCACATCGCGCGACTCACCAAAGCCCACGCTGCGCATACCCGCCACAGCAAACTGCCGCTTCTGGAAAAATTCAATAAACGGCATACCGCTCAAACGATCGATGATCTTGCCCAGCAAAATATAATTGGTCTGGTTGTAGCGGTAACGCTCACCCGTCTTGAATTCCATAGGCCAGGTCTGTATCGCCGCCCACGCCGCATCCACCTCTTGCGGCGTCGCCAGCGATGGTATCTTGCTGCTGATAATGTCAGGAATGCCCGAAGTATGAGTAAGCAGCTGCCGCACTGTCACCGCCTGCCAGGCCACAGGCAAACCATCCAGATACCGCGACACCGGCGCCGACAAATCCAGCTTGCCCTCCTCCACCAACTGCATGATGGCAACGCCAGTAAACGACTTGGTCGCAGAGTTAATGGAAAACACATTCTGGTCATTCACAGCCACCGCATTGGGTATCTCGGCAAGGCCATAAGACTTCAACAAAACAATCTTGCCACTCCTGACCACAGCCAGTTGCATGCCGGGGATGCGGCGCTCCTGCATTTCGCTTTTGATGTAGCTCTCGATTTGCTGTTTGATTTCTGTCTCGGAGGGTAGAGATTTTGTGGACGTGTCACTGGCATTTGCAGTATTAGTAGCGACTGTCGCTCCTATCAAACTACAGACTACGCAAAGTGAGGCAATCAGTTTTGTCATTGAAATCTGCTTTCAAAAAAATATGCAACTGAGGTAGGTAAGCAGTAATCAGGAGAATATCTTTAGAAAACAAATGTGATCTGCTCACTTCAGTCTCAAGCACCAGGCCATTCGACTCAAGCAATATGAAATAGTTGCATATCACTAGAAGTCTTATAAAATAGATTGCGAATAAGATGTATGGTGGCTGAGTACCCAAAAATTAATACCCCATCAGATCGCTGGCAACTATGGCACCCGCACCAACCAGTTTGACAATAAAGTCATTGCTGGCTACAAGGCTTGATGAATTGACGTGTTCGTAAAGATAAGTGCCAGCTGCAGCACCAGTCGCCACGTTTACAATAAATGCTTTACCATCGCTGCTCGTCAAAGTGCCTGCACCAGACTGGATATTCGCCGCCAAACTTGTAAAATCAGATGCACCTATATTGATAGTATTCAACGAAGTCGCTGATGCTCCCCAATGTATCTTGTCTGCACCTGAAGCCTTGAAGTTTGTTATTGTGGTCAGCCCGGTAGTGATCTTTCCGAGACTTATGTCGCCACCATAATTTAAATGGATGTCATCGTTGCCGTTACCAGTAGCAGATAAATTAATGCTCGTGAAATTTGTTCCATTGGAGTACAGTAAAGTATTACCAGTCGCAGCAGCGTTATAAGTCATAACCCCATTACCAGATGCAGTAACAAAATTATTTACACCATTAACTCCATTGATCGTTGTTATATGGTTAGAGTTAGTGTAAATGTTACACATACCAGTACCACCTAGTGTAAATGTCACAGCGCCTGTCGTTTTACTTCCTTCAAAATACCCAACAAGATTACTGCCTGCCGTAGTAACATTCAATGAACCGTTCAAGCCGCCATCAATTAAGTTCATCGTTTGATATCCCACACCCAGCACTGTAAAGTTTCCGGTACCGGCCAAGATGTCCTCGTGATAGCCGCCAGTAGCAGAAGTAGAAAAAATGGTGGTAGCGACCGAACTGGTAATACTATGGCTACTGGTGCCGCCAATCACCGTCAACGAACCTCCTGTGCCATTGGCGATGATAGCCCCAGTCGTGCCTTCTGAGACGGTGTAATGAGCAATCCCGCCCAGAGTAATATCCGTCGTTGATGCCTGATTTACTTTCACCTTTTGAGCAGTGTTGACAATCAATGTTGCCGATGCAGCCGCTTGATTGATAGACAAAGGTGCATTTGGATTCAAAGTAAGTACCTCGCCTGCACCAGCAAAAAGGTTGATGGTATCCACACCATTCAAGGCAGCAGCAGACAAAGTAGCTTTCCCTGAATCTGTAAGATTAATGTGTACACCGCCGGTAGCATTTGCACCATTGATCATCAAGCCTGCCGTGTTCGCATTCGAGGTATTAACTGTTAATGTACCTGGCGTCAGTGTCACCTGATTCACTGATTGATTTATTCCGCCAATCACGGCAGTTTCACTGCCAGTAGTATTATAGAAGTTGACGGCCTGTACGCCTGCACTCACATTTACCGTGTCACCACCTGTCGTTTTATAACTATTAATAGTGGCAGACAAACCATTCACCACTGCATTTGCTGTCGATGCGTCCACTACAGCGGCAAGCCAGGTTTTGGCAAATATAAATGATCCGTTTGCCGGGCTGTATGCAGCCTGCGCTTGTGCATCGTTTGTCATCGATACAGTATATGCGGTGGCAGCCATATTCTTTGCCTGTATAGTACTCAAATCTGAACCCGTTGCACCGCCCAGAATAGCAATCGCTGCAGCACCAATACTGACTGCGCCACTATCAATCTGAGCGGTCCAGTATGCCAAACCTGCAGAGTCAGCAGCGTGATTAAACAGGTTGCCATACAAAGCATTGACTGTTTGTTTAGTCGAATAAGCTGAGAAAGACCTCGCATATTCAGCCTGTTGAGAAAAGCTTTGCGCAATTTGTAAAAGACTAAATGGGGTGGTTTGCCAATATGCCAGACCCGCGACATCCGCCGGGCGATTGAAATAAGCGATGTAAAGGTTTTGGATATCGCTAGCTGTTGCCATGAAAGATGCCTTAGAAAGTGAGGATGTAAAAATGATTGATATCTACGCGCTGTAAGTATTAAAAAGTCGCGCAGATTCTCTCAAACTTCAAGTGCAAAGTATATGACTCTAGCCATTATTCTTTCCCTCCAGAGCGAAAACAAAAAGCGACAGGCATCAATGCATACAATAATTTCTTATCTTCAAAATCAAGCATGAATGCTTAAGCAATAACGACGGGTAAAGCCATTTACTCTGAAACTAACGTGTTGGAATAACAACGCATTATTTCTGCCAATGTCACATTTCATTAAAAAAATCTCTCTGCCGCTTGATGCTATTTAAGTATTGCCTTAAGATTAATTTAATTGTCATATTTTCAATCAACAATCCTCTAGCAAACCATCCACAGCCGTTCTGAGGATGCTTGCCTTTGCATACCCAACCCTTAAAAGGACAAGGAAATGCGTGCTGCACAAATCAGGCGTCATCTTGGTGCGATGAATCAGCCTAAGGCTTTACCAGTGACGGGGACTCAGAAGGGTTTGCTGGGTGGGGTGAATTTGTTGTCGGCTGAATCTATCAGCCCTCAGCCTGGCCCTCAATCACAGAGCGAGAAGCCGCCGCTGAACCTGGAATTTTCTCCGCGTGATTATGTGACTTATCTCTTGTCCATCGATGCCGAGATTGAGCATTGTCTTATGGTGCAATATCTGTATGCGGCTTACTCGCTGGGCGGGCCACAGGTGCCTGAGGCGTATAGGGATGCGGTGCGTAACTGGCAGGAGGTGATACTGGGTATTGCCAAGGAAGAGATGGGGCATCTGATCTCCGTGCAGAATTCTTTGCGACTGATAGGTGCGCCGCTGCATATGGAGCGTGAGGATTATCCCTGGGACGGGCCGTTTTATCCTTTCCCGTTTGCGCTTGAGCCCTTGACCCTGGATTCGCTGGCCAAATATGTTTTTGCAGAATCCCCGGTGGATTGGGAAGGTGGTGCGCTGGGTGATGAGATACGTGCGCGTGTGCATGCGCACGTCGATGATCCGCATCAGGTAGCGGTCTTGTTCAATACCTTGATACCGCTGGTGCAAGACCCGGATTATTTGCCTGACTATGTGTTCCAGGCCAACACTTATCCCTCACAGGCCAACTGGGCTGAGTGGGGGCGTGGCTACCAGGGTGGCAACCGGGGCAATAGCACTGGCCAGCCCAGGCAGACGCCGGATGTGCTGGTGGTGCCGCAAACCTGCCGTGATGACATGGTGTCTGCCCTGCAGGCAATTGCCTTCCAGGGTGAGGCGACTACCGGGTCAAGCAAATCACATTTCGTACGCTTTTTGACTATCTACATAGAAATGCGCGAGGCACTGGAACAGGAGATCCTGAGCGCCAATGAATGGAGCGCTGCCCGCCCCGCAGAATATACGGCAGATGGCTGGCAACAATTGCAACCTGCCAGCAAATCCGTCCTGGGTGGCGCTGCCTTCGCGCCCTGGTCGCCTTCACGCAAGGTGGCAGTCAACCCTTATGTGTCGCTGAATACCGAACTGGAGCCTGAGCAAGATGGCGGCACCACCACACGCATTACCCATCCTGAATCTGTGTTGTGGGCGCAATTGCACAATGTGCGTTACCGCATGCTGCTGACTTATCTGATACACAGCTTCACGCTGTTTGGTGGTTTGAATGCGGCGGGGGCGATTACGCCGCGTGGTGCGATTGTGAATGGTACTTTTGGTGAGATGTATAACCTGCGGGCGATATCTGAGATTTTGATGCAGTCACCGGTGTCGGCCACTAATCCGGCTGCGGGTTTTGCCGGGCCGCCTTTCCAGATGCCGTATACCCTGAACAGCCCCTTTGGTGAAGCCAATCGCTGGCGTGGTCATCTGGACTTGTTGACGGCAGCACAGAATCTTGTAGAGGCGCTGTTACTGATCGCGCCGCCATCACGCCACACTTATCTGGCATCGATGTGCGAAGCCGACAAAAATATGCGTGAACTGGCGCTGCGCATTTTGTCTGGCAGCATTGATACTGCCTTACTCTAGGAGCCCAGAATGTCTATCTTGGAAATCAGAATTTTGCCGCCGCTGGCGATTGCGCGTCTGGGTGCTGCCGCCGAACCGCTGGAAGCGTTTGAGCTCGAAACCGACCCGGATAATCCTCTCGATTATCGCCGCATCGTACCGCAACCCAGTCTGGAAGTATGCAAGACCACGGGCGAGATTTTGCGTGCCTATGTACCTGAACAAATCCGCTTCAAGGATGAGAACAAAAAGATCAGGCCGGTTGCGCCTTTTCTGGAAGTGTATGTGCGCACCAGTGAACAGCCAGAAGAATTACAGCCGTTGACGCCAGACTTGCTGCATAAGGAAGGTCTGAGCATGGCCAGCCTGCACTGGGATGTGGTATTGGGCAATATCAAATTGTTCCGCCGTACGGGTGATGTGGATGACCAGATACATGCGCAGCACCTGGGTATCAGGGATCATGCGCGCCACCCCATGCTGGGGCATTGCAAGAATTTTGTACATGGCAAGAACCTGCCGCTGGGCCATGTGCAATTCATCAAGCCGAATAAAGATTTCCCTGAAATCCGCTTCCGCTATACCCCGGCAGCGGGCATCGTCTATGGTTCACGCAGGCAGCGGCTGGTGCCTGACCAGAATAATGTGCCAGTGTTGCAGCCCGACCCCATCATCGATAGCGATGACCTGATCTTGTATAACGAAAACAAGGACTGGCTCAATTACACCGAGAGCGTGGGGCCAGCGCTGACCAACCCCGCCGGTATCTATGCAGGTTATGCCAATACCGATGGCAACCAGGTCAGTTGGGGTTATCTCGATGATGAGTGCGATGGTCACGTCAAAGTCTTTTTGAAGCTGCAAGATGGCAAGGTACTACATGCGCAAAGTTATATCGGTGCCGGGCCACCGGCGTTTGCACCAGATACCCTGCCGATACGCGTGATCACCGATGAGATGGAGCAATTGCTGTACGGCCCTGAAGTCAAGGAAGAAGAAGTCTCGCTCGATGAAGCCACAGAGCTGGTGCTGCGTGCGCTGGAAACCGTGCGTCTCATGAATACCGCTGTCATGAATGGCAACCCGGTCAATGGCCGCATGAATGTGGCCAGCACCATGGTGCGGCAAAACACCAATGATTTCGAGCGTTATTACGAGCCGATTGCGGCCAGCTCCCTGGTCGATAATCTGGCCTTGCGGGCTTTGCATGAACGCGTGTTCAGCGCCCTGTCTGCCGGTGGTGCGCCCTGGTTTGCCCAGGCTTTGCGCCAGCCAGAAGAGATAGGTGATCTGTCTGCCGCTACTTTGCGCAAAATGCCTGCGCTGATGCGTGGTGCCGATGGCCGCAGCCTGACACTGACACGTCGCCATATTGATATGGTCATCAAGGCGGCCAGGAATGCGATGTTTGCAGAACCCTCATCAGGAGCTAGCCATGTCTGACAAAAAAACCATCAGCGCCAGCAACCTGATGGCGCAAATCCATTATCGTGGTACGGGCAACCCGGCGTCGGTGTCGCCACGCAGCGCGATTTCAAATTGCTTCCCTGGCCTGGAATTTGATTTCAGGAATTTATGGCGACGCGCCTTTGAAGGCATCACGCTGGTAGAAAACAATAACTACGTGGTCGATGCTGAGCCACCACATGAAAACCTCAAAACCCGCCGCCTGTTGCGCTTTGCCGGTCTGGATGCAGGCACCATGGTGGTGACTACCGGGCCGGTTTTCCCGGACGGCAGTTCGGGCACGCTGGCCTCTGTGGCGAATCCAAATGCCGTGTCTTTCATGGAATGGTCAAACTCGATAGCCCGCATCGTACATTTGCAGGGGCAAATGGTGGAGTGTGAATTCACTGGCGACACTGATGCCGACACTGAAGTGCTATACACAAAAGACACACCTACCGTCAAAGTGCATTTGCGCTTGCGCCATTTCTTTGAGGCAGATACTGCGTCCTTCAACCCTGCCCTGCTGCAACCGGGTGAACTGACGCAAGGCCTGTGCGCCCCCTGGCAAAATGATTACCGCGAATGCGCCTGTTATTACTGGGCTGCATCGCGCCCGGATTATGTGAATGTAGAACCAGGTGTTGATGGCTTGTCGCGCGGCGACATGTGGTTTGCGAAGAAACGCACTGGCACCTACATCCCCGATAACCGCACCGATAGCCGTTTGTATTCTTACGATGATTTATTCAAATCCTGGCAAGAAGATTTGCAATTCATCATACGTGGCAAAGACGCTGATGAGTCCTGAACTGCTTGGTGATGCTGTTGCAGATGCTCTTGATGTCTCTCAGCCAGCAGCAAGGCCAAAGGCAGATGCCAGGCTTGCACCTGCCCTGGCCTTGCGCACTGTCGCAGCATCGCGCCCTTCACATCGTGATGCGCATCTGGTAGAAGATGCGCAGGGTGCACAACTCTTGCTGGTCAATGGCAGCAGGCTGTTTCACTTGCCGACCGACCTGGTACCAGAATTTCGCACTGCGATTGACGGTGAAGACCTGCAATTGCTGGCTACTTTGATTGACAGTTATGGCTTGCAGGCCCAGCCCTATATCGATGACGAGCCGCTGTCTTCACCACCGGTACATGCGCTGTCGCTGGCGATTGCGCAAAAGTGTAATCTGGGTTGCACTTATTGTTATGCGCAACAGGGTGAGTTTGGTGGCAAGGCCAAGAGCATGGAATTGCACAAAGCCATGCAAGCTGTGGATTTGCTGCTGGGGCAGGCGGCACCGGGTGCCAAGGTCAACCTGGCATTCATGGGTGGCGAACCCTTGTCTAACCGCGCTGTCTTGCGCAGTGTGACTGAGTATGCGGTCGAACAAGCGGCGCAACGCGACGTGCGCTGTCATTTCTCCATCACCACCAATGGCACGCTGGTGACGCCGGATGATGCTGATTTTTTCGAACAGCATGGCTTTGCCGTCACAGTCAGTCTGGATGGTCCGGCAGAACAGCACAACCGCCTGCGCGCCTTCAAGGGTGGCAAGGGTTCTTTTGATCAGATAGTAGAACGCATCGCCCCGCTATTGGAACGCCAGCGCCAGATGCAGGTATCCGCCCGCGTGACGGTAACCCCTTTCAACCTGAACCTGCCGCACACCCTGGATACCTTCATCAACATGGGTTTTCACAGTGTAGGGTTTTCGCCGCTATTGCGTGCATCAAACGGGCAGGCAGAAATGGGGCCGGAAGACATGGCAGAAATGCTGCAAGGCATGATTGCCTGCGGCCTGGCATTTGAACAGCATGTCATGCAGGGCCAGCGCTACCCTTTCATGAATATGCAAAATGCCTTGCGCGAATTGCAGCGCGGTACGCACCGGCCTTATCCCTGCGGGGCAGGTGCAGGTTATTTTGGTGTGTCTGCCGATGGTGACCTGTCAGCCTGCCACCGCTTTGTTGGTGATGAACAGGGCAAGATGGGCAGCCTGGATGAAGGTGTGGATCGCAGCAGGCAAGCCATCTGGCTCAGTCAGCGCCATGTACATCAGCAACAGCCTTGCAATAACTGCTGGGCGCGTTATTTGTGTGGCGGTGGCTGCCACCATGAAGTACTGGCACGCGGACGCCATGCCTGCGATTACATACGCGGTTGGCTGCATTACACCATAGGCGCGCATCAGCGTTTGAGCCATCTGGCACCGGAGTGGTTCAAGGGCACGCCGGACAGCCCGCAGGCCTGAGATGGCGAGCATGGATAGCGCAGTCGATGTGCTCATCATTGGTGCCGGGCCAGCCGGGCTGACTGCGGCCCTGCGCTTGCAGCAACTGGGCTACAGCGTGCTGATCGTTGAACGTAGTGCGAACTGGCCACGTCCGCAGATAGGCGAGGCACTGACACCGGGCGTCAAGAATATCATCGACATGCTCGATGCGAACGAGGCCATGCAGGCCGTGCCCCATCTGGCTGGTCTGGCGACACGACTGTGCTGGCGCAGCCAACAGCCAGAGATAATTCGCCATGGCGACGCCGCCGTCGTCAACCGTGCCGCCTTTGATACGGCATTGCTGCAACTGGCGCTGCAACGCGGAATCAATCTCGCCATGCCAGCGCAAGTACAAGAGATCAAGGGCAGCTCTCATGACTGGCAAATCAGTATCAAGGCTGCTGATGGCGTACAGCAAACACAGGCGCGTTTTATTCTTGATGCCAGCGGGCGTAGCAATAGCCCGCAACAGCATGCCTGTGCACCGCGCTTGTCTGCGGTCTGGGCAGAACTGTCGTCGCAGCATGTCCCGGCTGAGGTGTTCAATTACACCCAGGTAGAAGCACTGGAACATGGCTGGTTATGGGGTACCCGCCTACCCGACCAGCGCTACCGCATCATGCTGCTCAGCGACCCACATACAGCACACCAGCAAATGCCAGGGCAGGCTGAGCAATGGCTGCGTTCGCACTGCGCCTCCAGCCAGTTATTTTCCGCCGTGGCTCAAACACCTTATGCCAGTCGCCTGCAAGCCTGCTCTGCTCTACCTTATTTGTCACTGGATAGCTGGCAAGATGGCAGGCTCAAGCTTGGTGACGCCGCATTTGCACTCGACCCCATCTCATCTTCAGGTGTAGAAAAAGCCATGCGCTTTTCTTTGCAGGCTGTGGTTGCAATACATACGATATTGAGCACTGCAAATAACCAGACAAATGAACAGCGTCACGACCTGGCACGCAATTTCTTTGAACAAAGATTAACAGAAACCTGCGCCCGGCACAGCTATTGGACCGAGGCTTATTATGCCCAGGCATGGTGTAAGGACAGCGCATTCTGGCAAGAGCGTTCTGGCAAAAACAATGCGTTTGCTACCGAAGCGGCATCTGCACATTCACTGCTACAGTCATTGCGCGAACAAGGCAGGCAATTACGTGATTACCAGCCAGCAGAATTAAGGCCATTGGTCAGCTTCAATCCTCACCAGCCCTTGCGCATGCATCCAGCCACCAGCAGGGTGACCAGCTATTGCGTGGTCGATGACAAGGTGGAAAAACAACTGGCACTGTCTCATCCCAATCTGGAGCGCCCTGTTTCTTTCCTGGAAAACCAGGCACTGCTGCCGCATCTCGATTTCCTCTGGCAGCCACAACCACTGGTCAGTGTGTTGAAAACACTGGGTACGGTCATGAGCACGCAAAACGCTCACAAGATTACTGCATGGCTATGGCAATGTGGCCTGCTTGAACATGTGGTCTGATGGCGATGCGACTTTCTCCCTATGGCTTGATCACAATATGAATCAGGTTCAGGAAATAATGGCTGAATTTGCGATGAAATTGGGCTTTTATTTCATGAAAATCACATGATAGAATTTTCTTCCATTTTTTTATCGGAGAAGAAATGCTTACTATCAGAACCAGGAATTTTTTGGGAGCGCCACTACTATTTGTAGCCGCAACACAATTAACGGCTTGCATGCATATTAATATCACCGACAAGGAAATGATACGTCCTGATAGTGCAACAGGTTACAAGTCGACGAAGAGAGTAGCGCAGGAAGACATACAAAAAATAAGCGCGGCTGCCGTCATCAAGAATGAAACTGTCGTCGCGGCAGATCAAGGCAAACTCGAAGGCATTTCACTCCAGCAGGAAGGTAACAAAGTTACCGTCTTGTATTTTGGTGGCAACCTCTCCCATGTAGACGACACTATCCCGTATGTTTTCAAAAACCTGGAAGCCTGCAAGATCAATCTTGTGAGTTTTGACTACCGTGGCTATGGTCGCACCGCAGGTGCACCAGACAGCAAGACCCTGCAGCAAGATGCACTCACTATTTATGATGCAGTACGTGCTAAAACGCAGGGCAAGTTGATCGTACATGGGCACTCCATGGGCAGTTTCTCGGCAGGCTACATCGCCAGTCAGCGCAAGCCAGACGGTATCATTCTGGAAGCCACTGGCAATAACATCAAGGATATGGCGACTATGGCTGCTCCCTGGTATTTCAGGCCCTTTATCAATCTCAATGTCCAGGATAGCTTGCAAGGCATAGATAATGTAAAGGCAATGTCCACCTACCAGGGGCCAAGTCTGGTGTTCACTGGCGAGAAGGATGCGCAGACGCCAGCTGAACTTGGACAAAAAGTGTATGAAGCCATCCCCTCCGTAAGCAAACGCCTGGTGTACCTTAAGGATCAGGGACACACAGGCATGCTCAAACGGGATGACGTACAAAAAGCGTATTGCGACTATGTACAACAAGTAAGTTGATCATGCTGGTGCGGCAGTTGATTGCAGCTACATCAACTGTCGCAACAGGCTTTACTCACTTGCGGCAATTCAAGGCATCAAGGTGAAATTGACTGGCACCCATTGATAGCCATTGCCAGCTTTTTTCAATCGTCCCATGCCAGGGAACTGCATGTGTGAAGCGGCAACGATGACACCGTCTTTTGCTGCCTGAGTAAATACTTTCTGACGCGTGGTTGAGGCTGCTTTGGCGTGGCTGTCAAAAGTCACGGTCACCTCAGGCTTGTCGAGTTGCACGGAGGCGACGTGGATCAAATCACCCACTACCAGCATTTTTTCACCATTGCTTTCCAGCAGATAAGAGGTGTGACCGGCGGTGTGCCCTTGTGTGGAGTTCGCAGTAAGGCCGGGCAATAATTCACCGTCAGCACTAAATGTTTGCAGCTTGTTGGCTGCTTTATAGGGATTGAGCGAAGCCATCGCTCCTTCAAAAAAAGACTTCGCATCTGCCGGTGCCTGCTCCATGTTTTTCTGGTTCAACCAGTAATCTGCCTCAGCCTGATGTACGTGGATAATCGCGTTGCCAAAAGCCATGGCACCATTAACCATCAAACCACCGACATGATCGGGGTGCAAATGGGTGAGGTAGATGTCATCTATCTGTGATGGCTCATAACCTGATGCCTTGAGGTTGGCAATCAGCTTGCCAAGGCTGGGGCCAAACAGATTGCTGGTACCGGCATCGATCAATATGAGCCTGCTACCGGTATTGACGAGGTAGGCATTCACTGAAGTTTCCAGCGGTGCCTGCAAAAATGATTTTGCCAGCGCATCTTTGGTTTTTTGCTCAGGCTCCATCAATATTTTTTCTACCGGCAGTTTGACGGTGCCGTCGCTGAGTGCTGTCACTTCAAATGCGCCCAGCATGCTGCGGTAATACGCCGGTGCAGATGTTTTGACCATCGGTGCAGCAGAATAAGCAGCGCTACTGCTCATGCCAAAAGCACCAGCGATAGACAGATATAAAGCTGCGCGGGCCAGTGTGTGTAAAGTGTTCTTGATCATGTTCTCTTCCTCCAGGCTATTCGCCCATTGTTATTCATACCTTGTTGGTGGAAGAGATTCTATTTCCTTGCAAAAATCGGAACAATAATACATATTGCAAATCATCTTTGCCATTTACGCAAACTTACTTAATAGTGAGAAAGTGCATAAGCTGGTAGCCAAGGCGGTAAAAGAACAATGCTGAAAAAGCCATTTTCATAGCTGGAATGAGCAGGTCTGAGCGTGATAATATTCAAGTCAATTATTTAACGGAGTGAACATGCATCTCATCAAACGGCATATTTTTTCTGCGCTGCTTGTAGCTGGTATAGGTACGCTGATGACGGGATGCATGCATGTCGATATCACCGACAAGCAATACATACGCCCGGATAGTTCAACGGGTTATAAGCTCAAACAAAAATTGACGCAGGACGATATACAGAAAATCAATCCGGCGGCACAGCTCAGGGATGAAACTGTGATCGCCACTGACCAGACCAGGCTGGAAGGTGCCGCGTTCCGGCAAGAAGGCAGTAAAGTCACGGTGCTGTATTTTGGTGGCAACCTCTCGCATGTTGAAGACTCCTTGCCTTACATGTTGAAAAATATAGGTGCCTGCAATGTCAACCTGGTGAGCTTTGATTATCGCGGGTATGGCCGTACAGCAGGCGTGCCCGACATACAGAACCTGCAGGAAGATGCCTTGAAAATTTACGATACCGTGCGTGCCAGCACCACAGGCAAGCTGGTGGTACATGGGCATTCAATGGGCAGCTTTGCGACTGGCTTTATTGCGGAGCAGCGCCAGCCTGATGGCATCGTCCTGGAAACCACGGCCAGCAATGTCAGGGATATGGTGTCGCTATCGACGCCGTGGTACGCCAAGCCATTTGTCAGCGTGAATATCCAGGACAGTTTGCAGCAGGTAGATAACATCAGGGCAATGTCACGCTACCAGGGGCCAACGCTGGTATTGACGGCAGAAAAAGACAAGCAGACCCCGGCAGAACTTGGGCAAAAGGTGTATGAGGCAATTCCGTCCAAAGCCAAGCGCCAGTTGTACATCAAGGATGCAGGGCACACCGGGTTGTTGCGGCGTAGCGAAGTCCAAAAAGCCTATTGCGAATACATGCAGCAAGTGAGTTTGTAAAACCGGATATTTATTTCAAACTCGATAAATAAGCGGCCAGTGCCTGTATCTCAACCTCTTTCAGGCCTGCGGTGCTGGCGCTCATGGGTTCATAGATACGTTCACCTGTTCTGTCTCTATAGCGCTTGATGGATTTTTTGAGGTAGTCAATTTGCTGGCCTGCCAGTCTTGGCGTGGTTTCATTGCCATGCGCATGTTCGGCATGACACATGCTGCAGCGTGCAGTATAAATCGCCTGTCCGGTCAATGAAGTTTCTTTGCCTGCAGGCTCGACTGCCTTGCTCGAATAGAACAGGGCGACATTGATGCGCTCTTCTTCGGTCAACAGCTTCATCAGGCCTTCCATGAATTTTTCCTGGCGCTGGCCGCGTGAAAATTTATCTATCTGTGTTAAAAGATAGCTGGAGTTTTGTCCTGCCAGGTTAGGTACGTCACCCTTGACGCTGCTGCCATTGACACCATGACAGACTTCGCAAAAGAAAGTGACTTTCTTTGCGGCGTTGATCGAGGCGCTGGTCGCTGCATTATCTGCCAGCACTTTCTTCATGCGTGCGTCCAGCGGCGATACCTGGGCCCAGGCCGGTATCATCACCGACAAGGTGAATAATGCAAAAAACAAGCGGCAGACTGAGCGTATGCTAAAGGCCATCATTGCCTCCGGAGACATGAAGTGGGAGCGGCTTTGCCAGGTCTGGCAAGCACCATATAAATATTCTATAAGCCTGTTTGTGTTGAAAATGACAAACACATGTGAAATTGATTTGCATCAATGGCAGAGCAAATCGGGATTAGAGGACAATTTGTCATTAAAATGGCGGTAATTATTGAATCTTTCTGGTAATTTATCGACAAATCGCGAGGGAAACAGGTCATTCAGGGTATAATCCTATTGCAAGAGAATTCTTACTCCCGATAAATCGAAGTTTTTCTGACAAGAGCGCTGAAGCTGGCGTTTGATGCAGTCTGCGACAGACCTGCTGTAGTTTTACCTCACTGGCCTTGAGTGCATACTTCTGGCTGTTATCCAAGTACTGTGTAGCTGTGATGGCAAAGCCATCTGTGCACAGCCTCTTTCAACACTCACACTCTTTTCGTCTCACGGCGCCAGACGATCAACAGTGAGTTCACCGTAATCCCTTGCAGATGATTATGTGATCGTCTGCCATCAGTGACGCAGTCTGTGTACAGGCGTCACGACCTACTATAAAGATGATAAAACCATGGCAAAAGAAGAACTGTTGGAAATGAATGGTCAAGTTGAAGAAGTGCTGCCCGATTCACGTTTCCGTGTGAACCTGGAAAACGGCCACAAACTGATCGCTTACACGTCCGGCAAAATGCGTCAGCATCACATACGCATACTGGCCGGTGACAAGGTGACGCTGGAATTGTCACCCTATGATTTGAGCAAGGGCAGAATCACATTCCGCCATATTGAAACACGCGGTCCATCAGGTGGTGGTCAGCAGCGTCGTCGTTATTGATTACCGTTGATGTAGCAAGTATCGTAGTTATAAAAAATGGGGCATTGGCCCCATTTTTTTATCCTTTTATATTGAATTCAAGTTCCCTTGATTTATTCAGGAAATCGCACCAGCTTCTTGCCATCCTTGGGTATCTGGTATTGCGCCACATTCATCTGCATGGCCAGCAGGGTGTAATAGGCATTGATGCCTGTCAGGTCCACGATTCCCTTTTTACCAAAACGCTTCTCTGCACGCTCATAGCTACGGTCGGACACGCGCTTGTTCTTGTGTAATTCCATCGAAAAGTCATAGACGATTTCTTCATCGTCTGTCATGCCTGTCGGGCGTCTGCCATCAGCAATTGCGGCGGTCACTTCTGCTTTGATGCCAGCCTTGAGAGCAATAGGGTGATGCACATACCATTCATAATCTTGCGACCACTCACGGGCAGTGATCAGTATCACCAGTTCACTGAGGGTAGTGCCTAGTGCAGATTGATAACGCAGATAATCACCCATGGCACGTGCCTGGCTCATGACTTGCGGACTGTGCATCAAAGGTTCGAAGGGGCCAAAAACAGGCACCTTGCGCGTTGCCAGGAATTCTTCAGCCGCTTTCTTTTGTTCTTCTGTGTATTGCGATGGAGGTATGGTAGGAAGGCGTTCGGCAGCCTGGGCCAGGGTGTTGATGGTCATCGTGAGTATGATAGGAATGAGAATATTGCTCAGTGTAATACGTTTCATGCTGTCTCCTGTATGTGCTGCGTTGCTCTGGTTTGGGCTCGTGAAAATCAACTCTTGTTCTGGCGTTGCACCCAGTGGATAACACCTTCAAGGCTGCGAAAATCTGCAATAGAGCGACAGGCGATATGCGGATGGCGGGTCTGCAACATTTTGGATAGCGCCGATCCTGGGCCCAGTTCCAGCGCATAGCTGATGCCGTTTTCAGCCATGGAATCCATACAGGCATGCCATTGTATGGTCTGCGTCAGTTGAGCCAGCAAGCTGCTACGTATGGTCGCTGGCTCTGTGACTTTTTCTGCATTGATGCCTGCCAGTACCGGTATCTCGGTTACATGCACAGCAACGTCATTCAATGCCTGGGCAAAGCCTGGTACGGCAGCCTGCATCAGCGGTGTGTGTGAAGCGATGTGCACGGCAATTTCTGTGCACGTAATATCGTGTCCTGGCAGACTGGCTATTTCTGGCATTGCTGCTCTGATCTTGTCTGCCAGACCAGCGATGATGGCCTTGTTGTCAGCCGTGATGATGGCAACGTACAGATCATGACTGGCTGCGAATTGCTGTATATCGGAGATCGCGATGCCAGATACCGCCAGCATGCCTTGCGGTGCAGTCACGCATGCCTGCATCAAAGAGGCGCGGGTAATGGCGAGTTGCACTGCCGCCGACATATCCATGCTGCCACTGACTGCATGGGCAGAAATTTCACCTACGCTGTATCCGGCGATCAAATCTGGCGCGGGCACATGATTGCGCAATGCCACCCAGTTGGCCAGCGTGGCGGCGGCGATCAGGGGCTGGGCATAACGGTTTTCAAATAGCAGTTCAGGTGACGACAATACCTCTGCCAGCTTGTTATTCTCTATAGTCAGGCTCAGGAAATTCTGTACAAAACTGGCTGCCTGTTTTTGTTGCATTGCCAGTGCAAACATCTGCGCAGATTGCGCCCCTTGTCCCGGACAAAGCAGGGCCAGCTTATTCATGCATGCTCACCGCAGAAAATTCTTCCAGACATTGCCGCACAAAGCAGCTAGCAGCCAGCATGTCTGCAGCACCGCCCGGTGACAGCCTGCGTGCGATAAATTCCTGATGATAGTTTTCTGCCATGCGCAGCCATTGAGGATTAGCTGTGCCGCCCTGCTTCAGAAATTTTTGTGCGGCGTCCCTGGCATAGGCTATGCCCGTCGCGCCACCGCGATGATAGAGATTGGTGTCGCTGATATGTGCCATCAGCGTGAAGAAACAATCCAGTTGAGCCAGATGCAGCATGCGGCCTTCTCGCAGGCTTTGCTGCAGACGTGGCAATGCAAGTTCAAAGATGGAAGGAAAGCCCAGGGCAGCCTCTTCCCTGGCACCGCTGGCGGCATATTGTTTGGCTGCCTGTAAGCCGTGACTCAAATCTTGTCTTTCATCTGGAATGCTGTGCTCAGCCAAAGCCTGCCCCCATTGCGAGATAAGGGTTTGTCGTAAAGTTGTCGCCGTCAATACATCACCGTGCAACAAACAATACCCAACTGCTGCGCTGAGCATGCCCAGCGCAAAAATAGCACCACGATGCGTATTGATACCTTTCGTCGTTTTCAACATGCGCTGTTCTGCTGCGACACCCAATTTCTTTAACACTTTGAACTCAGCGCCAACGGCCCCCGCGTGCGCAATCTCCCTGAAATAATGGCGCAGCGAGAACAGGCTGCGCATGAAGCAGGCGGCATCCATGTCTGTGTGGCTGCCATTATCACGCAGGGATACCAGGCCGGGTTTGGGATACAAGACCAGCTCGGCATACAGGCTGCGCACTGCGATTCTGGCAATCTGCTGCGCCACACATTTTTTCTTGCTCTGACAGTTTGCTATAGACGCAGTTGGCAGGTAGCGATAAAACTGAGCATTTTCTAGCATGGCAATTCACCCTCAGCCAACAACTCAAGCAGGCTTTGCCGCGTGCGCAGGCTGACGCCATGCATGTCTTTGACCATCACGCGCTGCTGATTAAAGTCCTGCCCGGGATGGGCGGGCTGTATCCATTCTTTCCATGCTACCGCTGCCTCGCCGGGAAATGCAATCTCCCCATCAATCGGCAGAGTTTGCGGCTGCTCTTGCAGCAAAGCCAGGCCAGCGCGCAATTGTGCCTGGTGATAAGGCCGGAACAGGATATCGATATCTGAAGTCGTACTCAGGTAATCTTGCCCTGTCAAAAACTGCATGGCGACCGAGCCATACACACGTAGCTTGATACCCGCCATCAGGGCTTGCTGATGCATGCTTTGCAAACCGGCCTGCCAGGCAGGTGGAACTACCGCGACGACAGTATGCAGGGACAAGGCAGACTGATGAATGGCGATATGCTCAGCCTTTACTTTGGCGGCAAAGCGCGGCTTGTTGCCATACACGGGTGGTAGCGGGAAACCTATGCAGACTTCATCGTTTGCAGCATCGGGATGGCGGCGTGTGACTACCGCTGGCCATTCCTCTTGCTGCCACTGTCTGAGCAGATCCGGCGCACCAAAAGACTGCAAGACAGCCAGCCATGCTTCGTCAGCAAGCCAGACCAGATCATGTCTTTGATAATGCGCGATACTATCCATACCTTATTGTACTTGTGCCGCCTGAGATAGAACAGCTTCTATCACCTGCTGCGACTTGCGGCGGCCACCACGTTGCTGACCGAGTTGACTGCGCCTGTCACTGCCATCTGCATGTAACAGTGCATCGCGCAAGCACTGTGCCAGATCGCCTTCCCATATAGACTGCACGCCCCCCATGCGTTCATAGTTTTTAGGGCCGGGGGCGAATACAGGATTATGCAATGCCAGCGCTGTCAGCTTTTCTTCAGGTACTTTGGTAATGCGTGCCATCGCTGGCAAGCCCATGACGCGTATGGTCGCTTCTGGCAAGGCATAACAGGCATCAGCCATCATGCCACTGGTGATGAAGCCGCCTGACAAGGCCTGGTCATAGACCAGAGCAATGATCTTGTGACCAGATTGTCTGGCCAGCTCCAGGCATTTACCCAGATGCGCCATATAGCTGTTGATGCCCAGCATTTCATCTCTGTGGCGCAGGCGCTGACCCTGGGTATCTACCAGCAAGAGTATCGGCCTTTGCGGATGATCACGCACTGTCGCCAGCACTGCCCTGGCCTGTGCCAGCGCAATCTCCACGCCTATGGGTGTGTGGCCGCTGGTGCCGATGACGCTGATGTGCTGTCCATCAATTGCCGCCGTGCCAGAAATGAACTCATCAACGATGGTGACCTCGTGACCTTGCGGGAATAATTGCGCAAGCAATTGCATGCTATCCATGTTGGCGCTCCGTCTGCCTGATGCTGGCGCTCAGTTGCAAGAATGCCTGGGTATCGAGCATGGCAATATCCTCAGGATGTTCCACACCCATGGCAGCCCAGATGTCCATGGGTTCAGTCATGCCACCAAAATCTTGCAGGCGTGCTGTCAGCATTTTTTGCTCTTCTTCCAGTGCAGCCAGACTCAGAGCTACTTCATTTTGTGCGCTATCCTGCATGGCTTGCACTATCGCTGCCTTGAAGGCGGCATCATCATCGGCCACCAACATCTGGCAATCACCGAGCAGGTAACGGTGCTTGCCGCCGGTGGTGCGCCACACCAGCGCACGGTCACGTGAATCAAACTCTTCTACGCCGTTGGCGGTTTCTATGACTTCAGGGCCGGACATGGCGAGACGCGCTTCTTCTGACATGATGATGACATTCGCGCAGCGTGAAACGATGCCCATGCCACCAAAGCAGCCATTGCTGCCGCCGATGACGACGATGACGGGTATGCCAGCCGCACGCACAGCCAGCAAGGCACGCATGACTTCTGACACGGCTATCAAGCCTGCATTGGCTTCGTGCAGGCGCACACCGCCGGACTCTGCCAGTAGGATCAGTGCCTGTGGTTTGTGGATGACAGCAGCGCGCATGAGGCCCACCAGCTTGGCTCCATGCACTTCGCCCACTGCGCCCCCCATGAAGCCGCCTTCCTGCGCGGCGACATAGACTTGCCTGCCATCGATAGTGCCGCGACCGACGACGACGCCATCATCAAATGACACAGGTGCATTCAGTTGCGGCAGGTGTGGGCTGGTCCACTCTTTTGCAGGTGGCAGAAATTCTGTGAAATCGCTGATCAGTGCGGCCACTCTTTGCCTGGCCGTTGCTTCCAGATAGCTGCTCATTTGGCTTGCTCCAGACAGGCTTCTATGGCCTGATCCATGCGCAGGCTGACAACGGCGGGAGTAGCGCCCATGTCGTTGATGGCAATGCGGCAATCGGCCAGTTGCCAGCGCTGGTTAAAGTCATGCATGACAGCTTGCCAGATCGCACCAAAGCCAGTGGCAGCCGTGCTGATTTCTATCTCGCAGGCTGACTGCAAATCGACAGTCTGCACCAATACTTCCAGATTACCCGAGCTGACTACACCTACCAGTTGCGCCGCAGATTCCAGCTTGCGTTTCCCTTGTTCAAAGCGGTATACCAAAGTTTCCATGATGACGATCCTTACCAGTTCCTGAAACGCTTGGGTGGTTGATATAAACCACCCGATGCGCGTACCAGGTCTTTCATATTCTTTGCGGCCAGCAGATCACGAGTGGCCATGCGCTTGTCTATACCCAGGTCTTCTGCGCGTTTGATGATGCCGCGGTCACGCAGGTTTTCTACCACGCGTTTGTCGCGTGCCAGGCCGACTGGTGTGTAACCTGCGACACCGCGTATGGCCTGTTCGCGCTCTTCTTCACTGCGACATAAAAGAAGATTGGCGATACCTTCTTCAGTCAGGATATGGGTGACGTCATCACCATAAATCATGACTGGCGGTATCGCCATCTTCGCTTGTTCTGCCAATTGCCAGGCATCGAGTTTTTCTACAAAGGCAGGTTGCATGTGCTCGCGAAAAGTCTCAACCATCTGCACCACCAGTTTTTGCCCGCGCGGTATCTGGTTGCTGCCTGCACGTGCTTCGCGCCCTGCTTTTAGCCAAGCCGGGCTGGCATGACGACGGCCACGTGCATCAGCACCCATATTCGGTGCGCCACCAAACCCAGCTATGCGACCCAGGGTGGCAGTCGATGAATTACCCTGCAAATCGATTTGCAGGGTGGAGCCTATGAACATGTCGCATGCATAATGCCCTGCAGCTTGCGAGAGTGCGCGGTTGCTACGCATGGAACCGTCAGCACCGACAAAGAAAACGTCAGGCCGGGCACGGATATAGTCTTCCATACCCAGTTCAGAACCAAAGGAATGTACGGATTCTACAAAACCCGCTTCTATCGCGGGGATCAGGGCCGGATGCGGGTTCAGCGCCCAGTGGCTGGCGATCTTGCCTTTCAGGCCCAGCGATGCTGCATAGGTGGGCAAGAGCAATTCTATGGCAGCAGTATCAAAGCCTATGCCGTGGTTGAGTCGCTTGACTTCATATTCGGCATAGATGCCCTTGATGGCCATCATCGCCATCAAGACCTGTATTTCGGAAATCAAGGCCGGATCGCGGGTGAACAGCGGTTCTATGTAATGCGGCGTCGGTGCCTGCACCACAAAATCTACCCAGCCTGCGGGGATATCGACACGCGGCAAGACATCGACAATTTCATTGACCTGTGCAATCACGATGCCGGACTTGAATGCCGTAGCTTCAACTATCGTCGGTGTGTCTTCAGTATTGGGGCCGGTATATAAATTACCTGCGCGGTCTGCCGACTGCGCAGCTACCAGGGCCACGCGCGGTGTCAGATCGACGAAATAGCGCGCATACAATTCCAGATAAGTATGGATGGCACCGATATTCAATTTGCCTGCCGAGGCAAGTTTGGCCAGGCGTGCTGCCTGCGGGCCCGAAAAAGAAAAATCCAGCTTGCTGGCGATGCCCTTGTCAAATACATCCAGATGTTCAGGCAAGGCCAGCACAGACAGCAGCATGTGCAAATCATGCACGCGCGCAGCATCGAGTCTGGTCAGTGCTTTTGCCAGAAAATCTGCCTGCTTCTGGTTATTCCCTTCCAGGCAAACCCGGTCGCCTGTTTCCAGTACCGCATGCAGGCAGTCGCCTATGCGCTGCTGCGGAAATAGTTTGCCCTGCAAATCATTACCCAATACGTCGGCAGCTCTTTGCAGGCGCTGCTGGCGGTTGATTTGCAGGGTGTTCCAGCGACCGGCTGCGGTCATTATTTTGCTCCCATCAAGGCATCAGGAAATGCGGTGGCGATATGCGGGAATACGCACAACAAAATCACCGCCACCAGCATCAATAACAGAAAAGGCATGACGCCCCAGACAATATCCTTCAACGGTATGTCAGGCGCGATATTCTTGATGACAAAAATATTCAAACCCACGGGTGGATGTATCAGGCCCATCTCCATGACAATGGTCATGACCACGCCAAACCAGATCAGATCAAAACCAGCTACCTTCAAGGGCGGCAGGATGATGGGGCACATCATCAGGATAATCGATACCGGTGGCAGGAAGAAACCAAATACCACCACCATCAGCAAGATCACTGTCAGCAACATCCATTTGCTGAGGTGCAGATCGACTACCCATTGTGCCGCCGACTGGCTGATATGCAGATAACTCATAACGTAAGAATACAGCAGCGACATGCCGATGATGAACAGCAGCATCGTTGATTCTTTGATCGTCGAGGTGATAAAGGGTGAAATATCTTTTGGTCGCCAAACGCCATACACAATCGCAATCAATACCATCGCCAGCAGGGCACCCAGGCCTGCTGTTTCTGAAGGCGTAGCATAACCGCCATACAAAGCCACCATGACACCGATGAGCAGGATAACGAAGGGCAGCACACGCGGCAGCATCTCGACTTTTTGTGCGAGGCTGAAATGCTCTTCTTCCAGATACGCTGACTTGACACCGCCCTGTTCATAAGCCTTATAAGCAATCGCATACTCACGACGAGCCCTGTAGACAGCATAGCCAGAGAATAAAATCACCAGCAAGATGCCAGGTCCTATACCAGCCAAAAACAAACGCCCCAAAGACTGTTCGGCGGCCACTGCATACAGGATCATGGTAATCGATGGTGGCAGCAAGATTCCAAGCGTGCCGCCGGCAGCAATGATGCCTGCGGCAAAGCCGGGCGAATAACCACGCCTGCGCATTTCAGGTATGCCAGCAGAACCGATGGCCGAGCAAGTTGCAGGTGAAGAACCCGCCATGGCCGCAAACATGGCGCAGGCAAAAACATTGGCGATACCGAGGCCACCCGGCACCTTGTGCAACCATGCATGGATGGCAGAATACAGGTCACGCCCGGCAGGTGATTTGCCTATCGCTGCGCCTTTTAAAATGAACAGCGGTATCGACAACAAGGTGATCGATGCCATTTCTTCATAGACGTTCTGGGTAATGGTATCGAGTGAAGCGGCGGGCATGAAAAAGTACATGAAGCCGGTGGCCACTACGCCCAAAGCAAAGGCGATGGGCATGCCGGAAAACATCACGACCAGGGTGACAATGCCATATAAGACGCCGAGGGTAAGTGGACTCATACTGTCCTCCCTTTGCTGCTTGTATTGGTGGCGGCAGCCAGTATCTGTACCAGGATTTGCAGTGACAACAGTGTCATACCAGCCGCCATCATGGCATAGGGTATCCACAAGGGCGGTGCGAATGTCGAAGAAGTCGTTTGTCCATCGACCCAGGCTTCATGGAACAGCGTCCACGATTTCCAGGAAAAAAACAGGCAAAACGTCGCACTGATGATATCCACCAGCAACAGACGGAAGCGGTTGACTGCTGGCGGCAAGATGGATGACAAGACCTCTATGCCTATGTGACCACGATAAGACTGCACGTAAGCTGCGGAAAAAAAGGTCACGCCTATCAGCATGAAGACTGAAGCCTCATCCTGCCAGTCTGTCGGTATCTTGAACAGATACCGTGTGACGACAGAATAAGTGAGGATGAAGGCCGTCAGCAACATGGCAAACATGGAGATACGCACGATAACTTTGTTCACCCATTCCAGTACTTTTGCCAGCCGCGCAACGAAGGGATGGTCTGGAACAGGCGGTCCTTTAGGAGCTGCTATTTCAAAGCCATGGCTCATAATAATTTCTCCGCCAGTTTCAGCAGTTTGGCGCAGTTTTCATTTTTGTCGGCATAATCTTTCCAGGCTGTGGTGCGGGCTATTGCCTGCCATTTCTTGACGGTGGCAGCGTTCAGATCGACGACCTTGGCACCTTTCTTTTCATAGACAGTGGCAACGGCAATATCATCCTGTTTCGCGGCCTTGATGGCAAAGGCTTCGAGCTCAGCACCCACGGTCATGATGGTGTTTTGCTGGTCTTTGGTCAGCTTGTCAAAAATCGCTTTTGACATCATCAAGGGTTCAAACATATACCAGTAACTTTGACCACGGCCACTGGTCAGGAATTTGGACACTTCTTCGAGGCGGAAAGAGATCAGCGAAGTCGATGAAGTCATGGCGGCTTCCATCGCCCCCGTCTGCATTGCCGCATAAATTTCATTCGACGGCAGCGATACCACGGCAGCACCTGCTGCTTTCAATACCAGATCGACTTCACGTGAACCGCCGCGTATCTTCATGCCCTTGACATCATCCGGATCGACCACTGCCTTGGTGCGCGATGCCACGCCACCAGCCTGCCAGATCCAACTGACAACAACGATGCCTTTGTCCAGCAAGAGCTTATTGAGTTCCTTGCCGACTTCGGCATTCTTCCATGCGGCACCAACCTCATACGACGGCACCAGGCCGGGCATGAGGCCTATATTTACTTCTGGCACTTCACCACCTGCATACGACAAAGGTACCAGTGACAAATCGAGTGCGCCCTTGCGCATGGATGAGAATTGCGCATTGGTCTTCATCAGCGAAGAACCGGGGTAGATTTCGAACTTCAGGCTGCCATTGCTGCGCTTTTGTACTTCTGCGGCAAACATGCGACAGAGGCGGTCACGAAAGTCGCCTTCTTCCAGCGTGCCGCCAGGAAATTGATGCGAAATTTTCAGCGTTGTATTTTGCGCCCATGCAGTCAATGGCGACCATGCCGCCGCCAACGGTGCCAGACTTAAAGCTTGCAAGACTGCTCTTCTCTTCAATTGCGACATGATTGCTCCTAAGGTTTTATAGATGAGACATCTCTTTTTGACAAGGTTTTGCCTCGTCTTTGGTCTTTGCATATCCCGCGAAAAACAGTGCCTTGTATGCTTTATTAAAATTCTTGTATACAAGATCGACTATTTTGCATTCAAAGTCAACTTGAATATATACTAGGCTTACAAATTATTCAGATGCATAAGAAAAATGAAAAACCGATCAGCAAGCCTGCGGGAAGAAATAGAAGAATTGATAGCAACAGGACAACTGCAGCCTGGCCATCATCTCGATGAAACCGAGCTGGCCGAGCGCTTTGGCGTATCGCGCACGCCGATACGTGAGGCATTAATACAACTGGCATCGATGGGCATCATAGAAATGCGGCCACGGCGCGGTGCCCAGGTAGCGACCATCAGCCCACAGCAATTGGTAGAAATGTTTGAGGTCATGGCAGAGTTTGAAGCCATGTGCGGGCGCATGGCTGCGCGCCGCATGTCGAAACAGGAACAGGCAGATTTAAAAACTGCCCACGAAGCCTGTAAAGAGGCGCGTGATGCCGAAGACCCGGACGAATATTTTTACAAGAATGAAGTGTTTCACTACCTGATTTACCGCGGCAGCCATAATGACTTCCTGGAGAAGCAGGCAATGAATTTGCACCGCCGCCTGCGCCCTTACCGTCGCCTGCAACTGCGTGTGCGTGACCGTGTTGCCAATTCCTATAATGAACATGATCAGGTAGTACAAGCGATCTTGCAGGGTGAGGCAGAACTGACCGCAAATTTATTGCGCGGTCATATCATGATACAGGGGCAGCGTTTTGCCGATCTGATTGCCTCATTGCCGCGGCAAGCCAGTTAAACCCGGTATATTTATGGGCGCTTCTGGTTTTCTGCCTTTTGCGTATCAAAGAAATAAGTCATGCGCTTGCGTGGACTCAGGTAGTCATACACTTCCGGTGCCAGCTGGCCGGGCTTGAGGCTGGCGGTGATGTCGAGTATGGGTTCGTGTATCAGGTCAAGGATGATGGCTTCGGACTTGGGAACACTGGGGTCATAGATCAATACGCTGGGGCGCAGCGGTTTACCGGAATTGACTGCCACCACCATGCCCAGGGTGCCGTCGCTGAGTTTGACGATGGTACCTGGCGGATAAACCCCCATGCAGCGTATGAACAGGTTCAGGGCTGCAGCGTCGAATTGCTTGCGCTGGTTGGCAAACATATAGGACATGGCTTCATACGGACTCAGGGAATCAGCCGGGTTGGGTTTATTGCACAGGTTGTCATAGGTATTGGTGATGGCAACGATGCGTGCCAGCGGCGAAATGCGTTCTGCCTTCAGTTGTTGTGGATAACCACTGCCATCGGCCATTTCATGATGCTGCGCGATGATGTCAATGACGCCTTTTGGCAAGTTCAGTTTCTCGCCTATCTGCTGGCCATAATGGCTGTGCATCTGCAAGAGGTTTTGCTCCGCCTTGGTCAGCGCAAAGCTTTTGTTGACGATGCGGTCAGGAATTTCTATCTTGCCTATGTCGTGGAACATGCAACCCATGCCGAGTTGCCGGATGTCGTCCTCGGAAAAGGCCAGTTCCTTTGCCAGCATCATGGTCAGTACGGCGACATTGAGCGAATGATAATAAGCTTCTTCACCGACTATCTTGTCATTCATGAGATGAATGGCGATGTCTTTATCAACGAGCAAAGAATCCAGCATTTGCTGCACCAGTTGCTCAGCTTCGCGCACCGATTCCTGCGGACGGGAAAACAGGTTACGGGTAATATTCTTGAGCGTACTGGCTGCCTTCAACAATTGCTTTTCGCACTGGGCGATGGCATTGCGTTCCCTGACCAGCCTTTCTATGCGTGATTTTTTCTCCGCTATCAAGGCCAGCTCTTCCGGGCTCGGTGTCATGACCGGTTCGGGCTCGGCCACCTCCGCCGTTTTGGGTGGCGGTGGCAAAGGGCGGTTATCTGATTTGGCCGGGCTGACCCTGATGGTTTTCAGACCCAGATGCCTGATCGCCGTGATCTCATCCTGGCTCTTGATCTTGAAACTATTGAGCGCAAACGAGTGTTCAAGCCAGGACATGTCAAGATGCACATACAAGCCTATACATAATTGTTCAACGGGAACATCAACAGTGATTGGGGCTGCGCACATGGAAACACTTTAGAACTGAGGTAAGTTCATTGTAGCAAATGCAGATTTGTAAGACGCGTCAAAAGCGCTGAACTTTGTTGTATATCTTTTCAGGCTGCGTTTAACTGCGTCTTGCAAAGTTTATTTTTCAACATATTCCTGCATCAAGGTTGACAAGCCTGAACGAGGTGCAGGAATATGTTTCAAACCTTGCCTGCAGACATCACAACCTATCGCAATATATCAGGATAAATCATATGACACGCCCACTTGCCAGTTATAAATATTATGATTTTGTTATGGCAGCCTTTGTCACCGTCCTGTTATGTTCGAATCTCATCGGCGCGGCCAAGGCTGCGCAAGTGACCTTGCCGATACTGGGGACTGTGACGTTTGGTGCGGGCGTCCTGTTCTTCCCTATCTCTTATATCTTTGGCGATGTATTGACCGAAGTATATGGCTATGGGCGCGACCGCCGTGTAATCTGGGCAGGTTTTGGGGCGGTATTATTTGCCGCCGTCATGTCGGTGGTGGTACTGGCACTGACACCGGCTGCCGACCCCTTCAATACTGAATACCAGACCCACCTTAATGCGGTATTTGGTAATACGCCAAGGATCATTCTGGGTTCGGTCACGGCATTCTGGTGTGGCAGCTTTGTGAACAGCTATGTGCTGGCCAAGATGAAGGTTGCCATGGAAGGCAGGCATTTGTGGATGCGCACCATAGGCTCGACGATATGTGGCGAGTTTGTTGATTCCAGCCTGTTTTATGTGATTGCCTTTTATGGCATCTGGTCAGACAGCCAGTTGATCACCGTCATGGTGGCGCAATATGTGCTGAAAACCAGCTGGGAAGTCATCATGACACCAGTGACTTATAAGGTAGTCGCCTTCCTCAAGCGCAAGGAAAATGAAGATTACTATGACAAGGATACGAATTTCACACCCTTCCAGTTAAAGGTTTGAGCGGCAGCAAACATTTCCCATCTGAAATTATCTTGCAGTTTGGCAAGCCTGCAAAAACGGGCTTGCTAAAGTTTTAGGCAATTTTACCGTTCTAAGTGCGAACAGCCTTATTTTTCGCACTTATGTCATGTTTCCCTTAAAAGTATTCCGCATCTTTGAGCAAGCCGCAGAAATGCCGCATGCCAGCAGCCAGCAGCGCCGCCCTGTTGCACAGGGGCAAGCACAAGATGGCAAAGCCAGCAGTGAAGAAGCCACCTGGCCAGAAATTGATCGTCGCCAGACAGACGACCGGCGCAGTGCTGACCGTCGTGAAAAACAACAGGCTATCTTGTTGAATACCCGCAAATTGCAGGGCAGGCGCAAGAACGCCGGGCGGCGTCAGAGCGACTTGCTGGCCTCACCCCATTCACGCATTAATTTTTTCATCAAGGGTTAGGCAGAATATCTTTCAGTTGCCCGCCCGCACACCCAGCTTGCGCAATATACTTTCCATCAGGCACCATTTGGTGATACCACTCTGCAACAGGTTGACGCCGACAAAAGCGGTGAAAGCCAGCCACCATTGATCAACAAACAAGGGGCTGCCGGGCATGCCCAGCGCCAGGCTAAGTAGAATAAAGCATCCTGCAACGATACGAACGATTTGCCAGCTAGTCATGATGAAACTCCTTGTTGAAAATCAGGGTGATTTTTATAAGTGCGGTAATACAACAGCGGTATCACTACCAGGGTCAGCAGGGTCGATACCAGGATGCCGAAAATCAGCGAGATCGCCAGGCCATTGAAGATGGGATCGTCGAGAATGAAGAAGGCACCGAGCATGGCAGCAAAACCTGTCAGGACTATCGGCTGCGCCCGGGTGATGGCAGAACTGACAACCGCCTCACGGAATGCCATGCCAGCCGACAATTGCAGCCGGATAAAATCCACCAGCAAGATAGAATTCCTGACGATGATGCCAGCCAGGGCAATCATGCCTATCATGCTCGTCGCGGTATATTGTGCCCCCAGCAAAGCGTGGCCAGGCATGACGCCTATGATGGTCAGCGGTATTGGCGCCATGATGATCAAAGGCGTCAGGTAAGAGCCAAACTGCGCCACAACCAGCAGATAAATAAGCACCAGACCTACTGCATAGGCTGCACCCATGTCACGGAAAGTTTCATACGTGATCTGCCATTCACCATCCCATTTCAGGCTGTATCCGCGGTAGGGATCAGACGGGGCCTGGATAAAAAATTCCTGGAGTTTGCCACCATCGGGGGCAATGATTTTTGCCAGTTCGCCGCGCATGGCAAACATGCCGTACAGCGGGCTGTCGGTCGCACCGGCCATGTCGGCAGTCACATAATTAACCGCCAGACCGTCTTTATGAAACACCGGCTGTTCACGCACAGTGTCCGAGATAGTCACCAGTTCACGCAGGGGCACCAGCTTGCCCTGTGCCGACCTGACATTCAGGTTCAGCAAACTGTCGAGACTGCCTTGTTCGCTGACTGGCAATTGTAGCTGCATCGCAGTCGCATACCTGCTCTCATCATGCAGATAGCTCGCAGCGTCACCGTGCAAACCGGCACGCAGGGTAGTGACGATAGCAGCCTGGCTGATGCCCAGGCTTGCAGCCTTGCGCTGGTCTACCAGCAAGACCTTGCGTGGCGCATTGACGATACTGCTGTCATCAACATCGACTACACCGCCGGTCTTGTTGAAAACGGCACGCACTGCTTTCGCTACCTGCTGCCTGCCTTCTTCTGTTGGACCATAAATTTCTGCGACGATGGCTGCCAGCACGGGCGGGCCGGGTGGCACTTCCACTATTTTTACATTGGCTGAAAAGCGCTGGCCGATTTGCTGGAGTGCCGGACGCAGGCGACTGGCGATGGCATGGCTCTGCTCGTTGCGGTGATGCTTGTCAACCAGGTTCACCTGCAAGTCACCGGCCTCACCACCTGTACGTAAATAGTATTGACGCACCAGGCCATTGAAATTGATGGGCGCGGCAGTTCCTGCGTAGGCCTGGTAGTCAGCCACCTCCGGCACTTGCGACAAATAGGCACCGAGTTCGCGCAAGACTGCTGCTGTTTTTTCTACCGGGCTACCCGCAGGCATATCAACAACGACCTGGAATTCTGACTTGTTATCAAACGGCAGCATCTTCAAATGCACCCAGCCGAGCACTGGCAAAGCAATGGACATCGCGATCAATGCAAAGATAACCAGCGTCAGCTTCCAGCCATTCACCCGGCCCTTACGTTCGTCAAGGAAGGGCCGAAATATCCGGGCAAAAATGTTAGCTATTTTTTTCTGCACTTTGCTCTCGTGCTTGCCATGGCCCGGTTTCATCCACATGCGTGCCAGCCAGGGCGTGACGATGAAGGCGATGGCCAACGACAACAGCATACCCATGCTGGCATTGATGGGTATCGGGCTCATGTAGGGGCCCATCAGGCCGCTGACAAAGGCCATGGGCAGGAGCGCTGCAATCACCGTCAGGGTCGCGAGTATGGTGGGGCCACCGACCTCATCGACGGCAGCAGGTATGATGTCTGTAAGTGATTGATCCGGGAACAGTGTCTGGTGCCTGTGTATGTTTTCAACGACGACGATGGCATCATCGACGAGTATGCCTATGGAAAAAATCAGGGCGAACAGGGATACCCGGTTCAGCGTAAAACCCCAGGCCCAGGAGGCAAACAGTGTCACTGTCAGGGTCAGTATCACGGCCGTGCCAACGATGGCTGCTTCGCGCCGTCCCAGTGCGATGAAGACTAGGGCCACGACCGAGGCGGTAGCAAACAATAATTTCTGTATGAGTTTTTTGGCCTTGTCATCTGCAGTCTGGCCGTAATTGCGCGTCATGCTGACTTCCACATCGGCGGGTATCAGGGTATTGCGCAATTCTGCTACCCGCTGTTTGACAGCATCGGCAACGGCAACTGCATTCTGGCCAGTCTGCTTGCTGATGGCGATGGTGACAGCAGGATATTCAGCGGCGTCTTTGCCGGTCTGACCATGCCAGACATAAGCACTGGCTGGCAAGGCGCCATCCCTTACTTTTGCCACATCTTCCATGAAGACAGGCTTGCCGGCCCTGACACCGACCACCACCTCTGATACCGCGCGTGCATCCTGCAGAAAGGGCCCGGCATCGATGGCAATGCTCTGGTTAGCACGCGTCAGCTCACCGGCAGGCAAACCCAGGTTTACCGCTTGCAGGCTGCTTTGCAGATCTGCCACGGTCAGGCCATTCGCTGCCAGCCTGGCAGGGTCGAGTTCAATATTGATGGCGCGTCCGGGGCCACCAATAGTGCTGATGTCACGAGTGCCTTTGACACGTTTGAGTTCAGCCTCCATGCCATGGGCAACCCGTTCCAGATCATAGGCTGCGCTTTGTGGATTCTTGCTCCATAAGGTAAGTGCGATGATGGGCACATCCTCTATGCCCTTGGGTTTGACAATGGCCTCCTGCACGCCCAGGCTGGCAGGCAACCAGTCGCGCTTGCTGTGCACCAGGTCATACAGGCGCACCAGTGCCTCCGTACGTGGAACTCCCACCTGAAATTGCACTGTCATGATGGCCATGCCGGGGCGCGATACCGACGTCACATGTTCTACATTGGCGATCTGGCTCAGCAGTTGTTCTGCCGGTATCGCCACTTGCTGTTCCACCTGCCTGACCGAGGCACCCGGAAAAGGGATCAGCACATTCGCCATGGTCACATTGATTTGCGGCTCCTCTTCACGGGGCGTGACGAAGATGGCGAAAACGCCAAGCAAAAAGGCGACCAGTGCCAGCAAGGGTGTGATTTGTGCCGTCTGAAAAAACCGGGCGATGCGGCCAGAGTGTCCCAAAGTGTTCATGGCCGGTCCTCAGCGTGCCGCCATTGTCGTCAAAGGGTGGAGCAGTACTTTCTCACCGGCTGTGACACCTGCGAGCACCTCCTGCTCATTACCCATGACCGGGCCGGGCTTGATTTGCCTGAGCAGGGGCTTGCCCTGCGGACCGACGACATAAACAGCCCACAATTCTGCCCGCCGGATGATGGCACTGGCTGGTACATACAGGCGGGCAGCATCCGTCTTGTCCTGTGTATGAACAGGCAATTGCAAACGCGCAAACATGCCGGGTGCAAGCCCACTTATATTATTGATGGCGGGAAGCTCAAAGCGCAATTGCACGGTATGGGTGCTGGCGTCAGTCACTGGCAAGACAGTGAATTTATCGAGCCTGACTATGCGTTGCGCAGCTGGCAAAGCAGGTATCTCTATCGTGACCGTTTGGCCCTGTACCAGGCGAGCGATGCTTGCCTCCGGCAAGCTTGCCGTCACACGCAACGCGGCTGGGTCAAACACTGTCATCAGGGCTTTGCCCGGTGTGACCATATCTCCCTGACTGACATAGACATCAGCGATGCGTCCAGCATAAGGGGCCGTTAATGCATAGAAGCCCGCCTGCGTCTGTACCGCGCCAGCCCCGGCAATTTGCGCATGGGCAGCAGCGCTGGAAGATTTGAACTGGGCCTCTGCCCTGTCGAGTTGCGCCTGGCTGATGTATTGCCGGGCAAACAGTTGCTTCTGGCGTTCGAAGTCTTTGCTGGCCAGTTGCAGTTCTGCCCGCGCCGCTTCGACCTGGGCCTGGCTGGCATAGGCCTGCTGGCTGGCAGCGCGGCCATCGATTCGGGCCAGCACTTGCCCGGCTTTCATGCTGCCAGCCGCTTTTGCCGGCAATTCTGTAATGGCACCTGATATCTGGGCGGCGATCACCGTCTGCCTGACCGCTTCTACCACACCATCGGCGGTGATCATGCCGCCCGTGTTGCCAGCCCTGACCTCTGCCACCACCAGTTCAGCCGCCATGACATCAGCCAGAAAAAATAGTGCAAAAATAGCAGCAAGTACTTGCTTGAGATGATGAAAATGAAGGATTTGGGTGGCCATGGTTCAGTAGATGTAGCGCCTTAGCAGGTTTTTTGCAGATGTCTTTCGCATGTGCAGCAGAAGCATAATATGCTTATTTGCGCAATTACGCAAATAGTAAATTAAGCGTGGGCAATCTTGCAAACTCGGGGTATGATAGAAATATTCCCACTACCACATTGACTGTCATGGACGGATTATCTGATCAGGCTTTGATACAGATTGCCCATTATTTTTCGGCGCTGGCTGAGCCTACCCGCTTGCGCATACTGAATTGCCTGCGCGAAAAAGAACACAATGTAGGTGAACTGGCCGAGCGTTGCTCCTGCTCGCAGGCGAATGTCTCACGCCACCTGTCCACCCTGGCCAAGCATGGCCTGGTAGCTCGCGAAGGCCGTGGTACTTCGGTGTATTACCATATCGCTGATGAGTCTATCTATGCACTGTGCGACCTGGTCTGCGGCAATGTTGCACGGCAACTGGAATCACAGGCAGCGATACTGAATGGTGCGAACATGACGAATGCCAGCCGCAACCTCAACTAGGCCACAGCACGATAAACCAGGCTCACTGCAACACACAAAAGCAAAGCAACGAAAATCATCTGTACTTTTTTTGCTGGCAACTGCAAGGCGATGCGTCTTGCCAGCAACATGCCACCTACCGTAGTCGCAACAAACATGGCTGACAGCAAAGCTGGCAAGTGGGTACCACTCAGCAAGGCAGACCCTACTCCCATGGTACCGACTATGCTGACGACCAGCAGTGAAGTCGCCACCGCCACATGCATGCTGGCATTGGTGTAATGCCTGAGCATGGGGACGATGACAAAGCCACCACCCACACCCAGCAAGCCTGTCATGAAACCGGATACTGCGCCTATGCCAGCGATCACGGCACCGGTCTTGAATGACCATTCAAAGCGGCCAGTACTGGCATTAATACGCGCCATGGCGGCACGCTGCGCATCATCACATTCAGGCGAACGCAATTGCACTATCAACCTCACCGCCACCACACCCAGTATCAGGGCGAACACCAGCATCAGCCATTGCTGGGACATCCGATGGGCAACCTGCACGCCAAGCAGGGTAGGCAAGCTGCCAGCCACTGCCATCAGGATGGCAGCACGGTAACGCACTAGTTTGCGCATAAGACCTTCTATTGCGCCTATCAGGGCTGCGCTACTGACAGCCAGCAAGGCCACAGGCATGGCCTGCTGCATGCTGAAGCCCTGGGTATACACCAGCGCGGGCACCGCCAGTATGCCACCACCTGCCCCGGTCAGGCCCATGATAAGGCCAACCAAAGCACCGATAAGCACCACGACAAGTTCTGCTGCAGAGATCAACATATTGAAAGTCTGGATAAAAACACCCGCTAGTGTATTCCTGTCATGTTCTCGCGTCGAGTCTGAAACCAGGCTTGATCCTGCACAAGTACGCCAGATGTCAAATTCAACAGCATTTTTGCTATCATCC
This sequence comes from Undibacterium sp. YM2, assembly GCF_009937975.1. NCBI lineage: Bacteria > Pseudomonadati > Pseudomonadota > Betaproteobacteria > Burkholderiales > Oxalobacteraceae > Undibacterium > Undibacterium sp. YM2. Next base: position 380,002 of record NZ_AP018441.1, on the reverse strand, counting down.
CAGAACTCATCTCTTCGCCATGAGCGAGCTCATCATGAACCCTACAGTACAAAGTTACTTTGATACGCAAACCTGCACTGCCACCCACATCGTATTTGATGCGCCCGGTGGCCAGGCAGCAGTGATAGACCCGGTACTGAATTACGAACCCAAGTCAGGGCGTACCACCACAAAATCTGCCGATCAGGTGCTGGCGTTCCTGGCGACTAATAACTTGCAACTGCAGTGGCTGCTGGAGACCCATGCCCACGCCGATCATTTATCGGGGGCACAGTACCTGAAAGAGAAGGCTGGCGGACAGATTGCGATAGGCGAAAAAATCACTGAAGTACAAAAGACCTTCAAGACCCTGTTCAATCTTGAACAGGAATTTCCTGTCAATGGCACGCAATTCGATGTGCTGTTTGCTGCAGATGCAAAATTCTCCATAGGCCGGTTAACTGCACAGGCGCTGTATGTTCCCGGCCACACCCCGGCTGATGTGGCCTACCTTATTGGTGATGCCATTTTTGTTGGCGATACCCTGTTCATGCCAGATGTGGGAACTGCACGTTGTGATTTTCCTGGAGGTGATGCCAGCCAGTTATATCACTCCATACAAAAACTCCTGTCCTTCCCGCCCGCGACCCGGCTGTTCCTGTGCCACGACTATCCACCTGCGGGCCGCGAAGTCTGCACGCAAACCACAGTCGCCAGCCAGAAGGCCAGCAATATCCATGTGCGCGACGGCATCGCTGAAGCAGACTTTGTGGCAATGCGGGGCAAGCGGGATGCCGGACTGGAAATGCCCTACCTGCTGATCCCGGCCATACAAGTCAACATACGTGCAGGGGCAATGCCAGCGGCTGAATCGAATGGTGTCCACTACCTCAAAATTCCGGTGAACGGACTTTGAGGCATACTTCGCCATGATTCTGTATCAATTTGTTGCAATGCATGAATGTCAATTTTTTTGAAGTAGAATATTTTTTCTTATGCAATACAAATATTGCATGAATTTCTCTTCACAATACCTGACAGGATACACATGGCGAATATCAAAGTAACCCAGCGTGGCATGCTCATCACGTACACGACCGAACCTTCCAGCAATATTTCTACCGGCCCGAATGGCGGTTACTACAAGGGCCTGTCGACCACCATAGAATGGACAGGCATCAACCTTGCATATCAGGACCCGAATACCGTCATGCCTACCGGCGGCACCATCACTTCGTTCACAACGACGGGCGCGAATGGCACGGATCAGTTGAGCATTACCGGCATCAATTATCAGGTCCAGGCTTCAGACCTGAACCTGCCTCTTGACCAGCGCCTCGGTAAATTGTTGATGGGCAATGATAACTGGACAGGTACGACAGGCAACGAGACTTTTGTGTATGGTCTGGGCAATGACAATTTTGACGGCGGCGCAGGTTTTGACACGCTCTTCACCAATGTCTCAGCCAGTGCTTTTTCCATCGAAAAAACCGGCAATGACTTTACCCTGACCGTGACGCAGAAGGGCACGAATATCACCGGCCAGGTCAGCAAGCTCAGCAATATAGAGAGAATACAGTTTCCGGACAAGATGATTGCCCTGGACCTGGATGGCAACGCAGGCCAGGCTTATCGCCTCTACCAGGCAGCATTTAACCGTACGCCTGACAAGGCTGGCCTCGGTTACTGGATAGGCCAGCTCGACAAGGGGGCAGAAAACCTCAATCATGTGGCAGCAGGCTTCGTCAATTCGGCTGAATTCAAGCAAATGTATGGCGCCAATATTTCTGACAATACCTTCCTGACGGCACTGTACAACAATGTGTTGCACCGCAACCCTGACCAGGCAGGTTTTGATTACTGGAATGGCCGTATTTCTGCGAGCATGACGCGTCCGGACATCCTGGCCAGTTTCAGCGAAAGCACAGAAAACATTGCCCAGGTGATAGGACAAATTTCACACGGGATTGAATACATCCCCTACAATTAACTGTAGAAAACCCCATTTTTTGACAGGCTGAACATGACTGCAAGTATCAAGCGCATCGCCATCAGTACAGGTGGCGGCGACGCACCAGGTTTGAATGCAGTCATACGTTCAGTAGTACTGGCTGCGGCCCAACGTGGCTGGGAATGCTATGGCATACGTGAAGGATTCAACGGTATCCTGTTGCCTGAGCGTTACCCGCATAACGGCGTGACCCGCCTGACCGTAGATCAGGTACGCGGCATAGGGCATCTGGGTGGCACTATACTGGGCACCACCAATCATGGTAACCCGTTGCGCTTTGCCACTACCATGCCTGACGGCAGTGTGCAGGAAATCGACCGCAGCGCTGACATCCATGATTACCTGAAAAAAATGGATATCGATGCCCTGGTATGCATAGGTGGGGATGGCACACTGACGATTGCCAATGCCCTGCACCTGCAAGGCCTGCGTGTAGTGGGTGTACCCAAGACCATAGACAATGATCTTGACAAGACTTTTACCACTTTTGGCTTTGACACGGCGGTCTCGTTCGCGACTGAATGCGTAGATCGCCTGCACAGTACTGCAGAAAGCCACCAACGCATCATGGTGGTAGAAGTGATGGGACGCTATGCCGGCTGGATAGCGCTGCACTCTGGCATTGCTGCCAACGCACATGCGATCGTCATACCGGAAATACCGTATGACATACAAAAAATCGCAGCGATGATACGCCAGCGTGATGCAAATGGCCGCCACTATTCCATCGTACTGGCTGCCGAAGGAGCTTTGCCTGTCGGCGGCCAGCACCTGGTGCAGGCTACGGCCGGTAATGGTTATGTAGAGCGGCTGGGAGGGGTGGGAGAGCAACTGGCGCATGAGCTGCAGCAACTGACAGGAAAAGAGGCTCGTGCCGTCGTCCTGGGCCACCTTTTACGTGGCGGCAGCCCTACTGCGTTCGACCGCTTGTCAGCCATGCGCTTTGGTGCCGCTGCCGTGCGTGCCCTGGATGAAGGCCATTCTGGCATCATGGTCGCACTGGCTTTTCCCAACGTGAATTATGTGGCACTGGAAGAAGTGGCTGGCCGCATGAAAGCCGTGCCCATGGATAGTGATACTTTACAGACAGGGCGGGACATAGGTATCTGTTTTGGCGACTAAAGCTGCCTGAATCAAATCAGCACCAGCGCGCCATGGCTTCGTGACTATGGCAAACTATTCCTGAAGAATGCTGCAAACTCATCTGCAGGCAAAGGACGTGAATAATAATAGCCCTGCACTTCATCACATTGCTGTTGCCGCAAAAATTCCAGTTGTTCTGCAGTTTCCACACCTTCGGCTATGGTCATCAGGCCCAGGCTCTTGGCCATGCTAATGACGGCGCTGACGATAGCCCGGTCTTCCGGGTCGCTGGTGATATCGCGCACAAAACTCTGGTCTATCTTGAGCTTATAGACCTTGAATTTTTTCAGATAGCTGAGTGAGGAATAGCCAGTACCAAAATCATCGATGGACATGCGTATGCCGCGTTCATGCAGATTATTCATGACGGCAATGGCCCCTTGCGGATCATGCATGGCCACGCCTTCTGTCAATTCCAGTTCCAGGCATGCAGGCGGCATGTCTGCCTCTTGCAATATGCGTGTCACCAGCGCGGGCAAATCATGATGGCGGAACTGGACAGCTGACAGGTTTACCGCAATCAGTAAATCCGGCAAGCCACTGGCCTGCCATTGCTTCCATTGTTTTGCGGCTGTACGCAAGACCCATTCACCTATGGGTAAAATCAAGCCGCTGTCTTCTGCGACCGGGATAAATTCCGCGGGCGAGACATGCCCCAGTACAGGATGGTGCCAGCGCAGCAATGCCTCGGCACCAAGCACATGACCGGTTTGCATCGAGAGTTGCGGTTGGAAATGCAACTGGAATTGCTGCTTCTCCAGCGCCTGCCGCAAGGCATTCACCAGCTCCAGGTGACGGGTGGAGCGCTCCTGCATTTCCTGGGTAAAGAAGCGGTAGGAATTACGGCCCTCACGCTTGGCCCTGTACATTGCAGCATCAGCATTGCGCGACAAGGTTTCGAGGTCTTTGCCATCATTCGGATAAATCGCGATGCCCATGGATGCTGTCACGTTCAGATCATATTCGCCGAGGTGAAATGGTGTATTCACAACCTGCATGAGTTTTTGCACGACTTGCTCCACCCTGTGCTCATCGACACCGGTTAACAGCAAGATAAATTCATCACCACCCAGGCGCGAAATCGTATCATTCTCGCGCATGGTAGCCACCAGCCGCTTGGCCAGTTCTACCAGCAGGGTGTCACCGAGACTATGGCCGAGGGTGTCGTTGATGTCCTTGAAATGGTCAAGATCAAAGAAGATCACCGCCAGTGCATCCTGGCTACGTTCGGCCAGGCTCAGTGCATAACGTGCCAGTTCATCCAACAAGGTGCGGTTGGGCAAGCCGGTCAACGCGTCATAATGTGCCAGATATTTGATACGTTCTTCGGTGCGTTTTTTATCGCTGATGTCTTCCTGTATAGACAGGAAATGTGTGACCACACCTTCGCTATTCCTGATAGGTGAGATGTGTGCCAGATCAGTATGATCCAGACCGTCGGCATAGCGGTTGATCAGCTCGCCCTTCCAGTTTTCGCCACGTCCCAGTTGCTGCCACATGTCCACATATACTTCTGGTGCAGTCTTGCGCGAGCGCATGATACTGGGTTTGCGGCCTATGACTTCCTTGAGCTCCTTGCCGGCATTCTTCAGGTAAGTCGCATTCGCATATTCTATGTTGACCGCCGTATCTGTAATCACGATGGCGTTTGAGCTTTGTTCGACTGCCTGTGACAGCTTGTGCAAGCTTTCTTCAGCCTGTTTGCGTTCCATGCCTATGGCGATCAGGTTGGCGGCCATCTCCAGCAAGTTCAGGGAAAATGTATCCGGCACTGAAGGTTGGTGATGGTAGATGGCGAATGCGCCTATGACCTTGCGTTCAGCAGAACGTATGGGCTCGGACCAGCAGGAACGCAAATCAAACTGCTCTGCCAGTTGCCGGTAATCACGCCAGTAGGCATGGGTGGAGATATCCGCAACTACCGTACGTTCACCAGTGAACAAGGCATTGCCACAAGAACCTACGCCAACACCCATTGGCTCACCTTCTATTGCCCGAATAAAGGGTAGGGGTAGACTGGGGGCAGCACCTGTAGCCAAATGTATGCCATCTCTGTCCAGCAACATGATGGAACAAAGACAATCCGGCAATAAGGACTCGACCTTCAGGACAACATCATGGAACAATTCTTTTTGCGTGGTGTTGGCAGTAATTCTCTCCAGCATATAGCTACGCAATTCCTCCATCTGCAAGGCATGCAGGCGTTCATCTTCAAGCTCAAAACGATTCAGGAAATGGCTGATATCTGTTGCGAATTCCATCAATAAATCCTGTATGGATACATCAAAAGAATTGACATTCCCGGCATATAAGTTGAAGGTGCCAACCACTCTGCCATTCTTGAGCAATGGCAAAGCCGCAGAAGACAGCCAGCCTTGTGCGGCACCCCGTTCGTGCCATGGCGCGGTGCGGGTATCGTGCAAAAAATCCTGACACCAGTAAGGCTGGTTTTGCAAATAGGCCAGCGCACTGGGCCCATGCTTTTCAGTCTGGGCGGGATCGACAGAGAGCTGCAAACCGTGCAGATAGCTGGCGCCCGCGCCAAAAAACGCAGCGGGCTGCAGTAATTGGGTACTCTCATCCACCAGCCCTATCCATGCCATTTTCAGACCACCTATGGTCACCGCATTTTCACAAATACGGGGCAGCAAGTCGTCTTTGTTTTCCAGACGCAGGATGGATTGATTGCATTGGTTCAAAGCATGATACAACCTGCTCAGACGCTCACTCTTTTGCGCCGCCTGATTGCGTTCTGCATCTATCTCGGCCAGTTTTGCCTGGGTCATTGCCAACCAGCCCATGATGCTGACTTCCATGCCAGGCCTGACGTTGACTGGCGTAGTGAAATTACCCTTGCCAAGATTAATCAGGCTGGCTGACACTTCATGGATGGAAGCGCCAAGGCTCATGTTCAGCGAGCGATAGGCGCGCCACAGCATACCTACCAGCAGGATGCCCACAAAGACGAACAGCATGCGCACGTACATGGCAAACTGCGCCGCCTCTTCTACCAGAACCAGCCCGCGTGCTTCCATCAAATGGCGTGCTTGTGCGATGGGTTGCAAGATCGCCAGTTTGGTTTTGCGATATTGTTCGTCATACAGAAGATGACTGGCCTGGGCTCTGGCAGCCGTCACATCCGGCCCCGGGTTTTCTATCAAATCCATGGCCCTGAATTCGATTGCGGTAAGGGCGTCAGAATTTGCCTTTGCCTGCTCAAGGAGTGTGAATTCTTCCTTACTGATACCAGTCTTTTTTATCAGGTCCAATAATGGGATACGCAGACCGGCAAAGTCATTCAGCTTGCTGACCTCGTCCCTGGTCTGGGCCTGACTTGCCGGAACCAGATCCCAGAACAAATTCTTGCCCAGCGCAGGTCGTGGCAGCTTGCCATCACGTACATCAAGAACCTGCTGAAAATAGCGTTTGTAGTCCGGATCGCCAGTGACGACATAGGCGCGTACCAGGCGCGTCAGGTCCTCTGAACTCTCCTGTAATTCCATGGACAGGATATGTGACTCGTAACGCAACTCATTGAGTTGATCTACAGCTTTCTCGGCATAAACATACCAGCCAAAGACAAGGGTAAAAACAGCAAATACCACAAGCGTGAGCCAGAAGCTCCGTGCATATATGGACAAGCTGTTTTGAGAAGTCATGGGATCAGCACTTTCTATACCAGGCAATAAAACATTACTGCTAGTAGGGTTAAGTAGCTATTCTAAAACAAGTTTCCTGCCATGCAATCATGAATTGCATTATTTCTGTGCACAGCTTTGCTGATGTGTTCCTTATGCCTCGGATTTGGGATGTATCCTGACCAGAATGATACGTGGGCCATTCATTTTCTTGACGACGGCATCAAAGCGTTCAAACTCGACTTTCTGGCCTTCCACCGGCAAGTCCCCGAGTTTGTGCATGATCAGGCCGCCTATGGATTCGACTTCATCGCTATCGACATCAAAACCCAGCGCACTGCCCAGCGTGAACAGGGGCAGGCTGCCCTTGCCTATCAGGGTACCATCGTCCAGGGTCGTCCAGTCATTTTCATTCTGGCGGAATTCATCGCGTATCTGGCCAACCAGGGCACTTAGCAGATTATCCAGTGTCAAAAAGCCGACAGGCTTGCTGCCACGCACGCCGACGATGGCGAAGTGCGGCGCGCCCTTGCGGAAGCGGCGGAACAATTCCAGCGCAGGCATGGTCGGTGGCACAAACTCAACCTGGCGCAAATGCTTGCTCAGATCATCCAGCGGCTTGCCAGCCTGCTGCGCGAGGAACAGGTCTTTGAGGTGCAGCATGCCCAGCACGGTTTCTTCATCTTCATCAAAATAAGGATAACGGCTGAAGCGGTTACGGGCAGCGGTCTGCATGTTTTCTTCGAGACTGGCGCCTTTGTACATGGCCACGACTTCATTGATGGGGCGCATGAGGTCAGAAATTTCAAGACCACCAAAATCCAGCACCTGGGCCATGATGCTCCACTCATCGCGGGTTTCTTTCTTGCCGCCGTGGCTGCCGCGCAGGATGAGCTTGAGTTCTTCAGGCGAATAATGGGCGTCACCACCATGTTCTGCACTCAGGCCTATCCATTTCAAGACCTTGTTGGAACTGAAGTTCAGGGTCCAGATCGCCGGGTACATGGCCCAGTAAAACGCATACAGGGCTGGCGCTGTCCACAAAGAGACGCGCTCAGGCATGCGTATCGCCATGGATTTGGGCGCAAGCTCACCGACCACGATATGCAGGAAGGAAATAACGAAGAATGCAAAAAAGAAAGAGACACCGTGTATCAGTTCTTCTGAAGTGATACCGGCAAGAATAAACAGGGGATGCAGCAGGCGTGCAAAGGCAGGTTCGCCTATCCAGCCCAGGCCCAGGGATGCCAGGGTAATACCAAGCTGACAGGCGGATAAATAGGTATCCAGGTGTTGATGCACCGTGAATAAGAGGCGGCCACGCAAACCTGAGGTTTTTGCAATACTGCGCACCCTGGTCTGACGCAACTTCACCAGACCGAATTCTGCTGCCACGAAAAAGCCATTTAACAAGACCAGTAACAGGGCAGCCAGCACCAACAATAAATTATCCAACGCTCAACCTTTTTAATGAACACCCCGACACTTTAGACTAAATTGCCTCTTTTTGCATGCAAATGCAATGGCTTACATAATGCTGCTCTTGAAAAATCAGCAATTTGCCACACCTCTTAAGGCCTAAGGTATGCTAATGGAAGGCTCTCCACTTTCATTGGCTGCATGACAAAACCCATGAATTGCGTTACAAGCTTATGTTCATGGCATTTTGAGGAGAAAGGTTTGAGCTTAGACAGTGTTTTAGCGGAAATTGAAATCCGCCTTGGCGAATATCCTGCACTCAATGATATCCAGCACTTGCGTGAGCTGATTGCAGAGATACGCCCGCCCCGTCCACAAGATACCGCAAGGGCTACCGACAACCTGCGTGCGCTGTGCTTTGTGCTGCAAAGTAATCCGGCATGGCGCAAGGCCTTGCGCTGTTATTTGGTACAGGTATTGACCACGCGCAAGCTGGTGCATTTGTTCACCGATGTGGGCATCACCCAGAATACCGGCTTCTGGTCTGCGGCCAGGCAAAGATTGATGAATAAATTTTTGCCGCCACTGGTCAATGACGCCTATATCAAGGACGTATTTGGCCAGTTGTTTCATAAAAAAACCGACCACATCTGGATCAATGCAGTAACCGACCAGGCCTGGATGGATTTGCTCAGGGCCATAGGCTTTCGCTCGCGTGCACCGCGTACCACCTATGCGGCACTGACATGTGAAATTCTCAGTGCCGTACAGGTGCTGTCTTACCGCGTCACGAATATAGGCCTGGAAGCCGAACTGGTACGCAATTATCCCGACATAGAAAAATTCGAGTCACCTTTCCTGCGCCAGAATGATGCGATCAATGACTATGTGATTTGCTATAACAAGTGGCTGACCGACAAGTCATGCGAACGTGAGGACAGCAAACACATAGAAGTCTTGCTGACCCAGTGTGAAGACATCGTCAACCGCATACGCCGCACGGCGGCATTGCAAGGCGTCTCGATCAGCCTGACGCGCCTGCTGCTGCAACTGATGCAAAGCATAGCCCGCCTGCGTCAGTTGCTGGACATGCTTGACAGCCGTAGCACTGAGCACGCAGCAACCATAGGTACCGCCCTGTTCAAGGAATTGTCTATCGCAGAAAACCACAGCCATAGCCTGCGCAATCTCATGCAAAGCAATACCGAGCTCTTGTCACTGCAGGTGACCGAGCGTGCAGGTAAAAGTGGTGAGCACTATGTGACGAACAACCGGGCCGAATGGCTGGAGATGTTGCGCTCTGCCCTGGGTGCTGGTTTCATTGTCGGCTTCATGGCATTGATCAAGATTTTGTTTGGTTCCCTCGCGCTGGCGCCGTTTGGTTATGCTGTGCTGTACAGCCTGAATTACTCAGGTGGCTTCATGCTGGTGCATGTCTTGCACTTCACCATCGCCACCAAGCAACCGGCGATGACCGCAGCCCTGCTGGCGCGCGCCATCGATGGCGGCAAGCAAAAACTTGATGAACTGGCTGAGCTCATCGTGCGCGTATTGCGTTCGCAATTCATTGCCATCATCGGTAATATAGGCCTGGCCATGCCCACCGCCTATGGCATTGCCTGGGCCTGGCTTGCCATCACAGGCAAGCATCTGGTGTCGCCAGAAAAAGCCCAGCACCTGTTGCATGATATCGATCCCTTTGGCAGCCTTGCCTTGCCGCATGCGGCGATTGCCGGTGTCTGCCTGTTCTTGTCCGGCCTGATCTCAGGCTATTACGATAACAAGGCCAGTTACGCAAATATCCCGGAACGTCTGCGCCAGTTGGGCTGGCTCAAAAGCCTGCTCGGCGAGGCGCGCCTGTTGCGCGTCACCACTTACATAGGCAATAACCTTGGTGCGCTGGCGGGGAATTTTTTCTTTGGCATCATGCTCGGTACGATAGGGCAGTTGGGCAGTTTCTTTGGTTTGCCGATAGACATACGCCACATCACCTTTGCCAGCGCCAATTTTGCCTTTGCCCTGGTCGGCCTTGACAATGTCATGAGCTGGCAAGTGGCGGCCTATTCGCTGTTTGGCATCATGTGCATAGGGATGGTCAATCTCGGTGTCAGCTTCAGCCTGGCGATGCTGGTGGCCTTGCGTTCACGCCGTGTCAGTTTTGGTCAGGGTGGTTTGCTGACCGTCTTGCTGTGGACACGCTTCAAGGAAAATCCACGTGATTATTTCTTTCCGGCCAGGGAAGCCACCACAGCAGAAGAAACACAAAAGGAACTGGAAACGGAAAAGAAAGACTGAGACTGATCTGTCCTTTTTGATCCCTGCGGTTTTGCCCCTTCACTGCGCCAGTCAACCAAATGACTGGCGCAGCGTTAATGAGGGATCAATTCTTTTCGGGGGTCTTCCATGAAACTTGTACCTGCTTTGCTCGCCAGTGCCATCACCTTGCTCACCATGCAAGCCGCCAGCGCCCATGAGTACGATGGCTTGATGAAGGCAAAGAAATATGCTGAAGCAGAAAAAACCGCGAATGCCAAATTAAGCACCGATGCCAATAACGCCGATGCCTTGCTGGTAAAAGCAGAATTGATACTGGCCGAAGGCAAACTCGACAAACTCGATGAAGCCGCGAAATACGCAGAGCAATGTGTTAGCGCCCATCCCCAACTGTCTGAATGCCATGAAATGCTGGGCAATGTTTTAGGCACCAAGGCCACATCCGGCAGCATGTTTGCCGCCATGTCCTACGCCGGCAAAATCCGCGACGCCTTTATCAAGGCAGTAGAACTGGACCCCAAAAATTACAGCGCGCGCAGCTCGCTGTTGCAATTTTATTTGCAGGCACCGGCGATTGCTGGTGGTGGCAAAAGCAAGGCACAAAACCTGGTCATAGAAACCGCGAAAGTGAATAGCGCTGCTGGCAATTTATTGCAGGCGAATGTGGACCTGGCAGACGACAAATTTGCCAGTGCAGAAACAGCAGCCCTGAGTGCCATTCCCGGTAATACCGAGTCACTCATCAACATGCAACGCAACATCCTGTACAGCATAGGTGCGAATTATGTACAGCAAAAGAAATACAGTGATGCAGAGCGCATCTTTACCGACCTGCAGCAACGCTTTCCTGCCAAATATCAAGGCGCATTTGGCATGGGCCGCTCATTACAGGAGCAAGGCAAACACAAGGAAGCACTGAGCTGGTTTGAAAAAGCCCAGACACTTGATACCAATGCAGGCATCTATTACCGCCTTGCACAATGCCTGCAAGCCGTGAATGAAAAGCCCAAGGCAATTTCTTATTTTGAAAAAGCACTGAGCTTCAAACCAGCCTTGAGCAAAAAACTGCGTGCAGATGCAGAAGAACAGTTAAAGGCCTTGAAAGCCTGATTACAAAAAATACCAGGACATATTGAGTAAAAAAAGCATGACTTATCCGGCACGGCAAGTCATGCTTTTTATTCACCACTGGCATCTGCCTGTTGCAAAACTGAAGCAGGAGGTTTGACACAGGTCAATGAAAGCGGGAATGCACACTGAAGCATGATGATGGGCTGGGGACTGCGGCGTACAATTGCCTTTCATTCCCATACTTTGCGCCTTCATGAAAACCGCCACAGCATCTAAACGCTTTATCCCGCATAGTCTGCTGGAAGATGTGCTGGCGATTATCACCGGCACTTTGCTGGTGTCCCTGGGTGTTGCCCTGTTTAATCAGGCTGGCTTGCTGACGGGTGGTACAGCGGGCCTGGCGTTCTTGCTGCACTATACGACAGGCTGGTCATTTGGCCTGGTGTTCTTTCTGATCAATCTGCCATTTTATTGGCTGGCCTGGCGACGCATGGGCTGGCGGTTTACCCTGAAGACTTTTTGTGCGGTGGCATTGGTCTCGGTATTTTCCAGCCTGCATCCCAAGCTCCTGCATCTGACAGCCACAACTGTCATGGCTCCCTTTTATGTTGCCCTGACTGGTGGCCTGATGATGGGCGTGGGTTTTATCGTCTTGTTCCGCCATCAGGCCAGCCTCGGTGGCATCAATATCCTGGCTCTGTATCTGCAAGAAAAACGCGGCATACGGGCCGGTAAATTGCAGATGGCGGTCGATTTCATCATCGTGCTGGCATCGCTGGCGGTGGTCACGCCTATGGCCTTGCTGGCTTCTGTACTTGGTGCCTTTGCGCTCAACCTGGCCATCAGCCTGAATCACAGGCCGGGGCGCTATATGGCGATGTAAAATCTGGCGATGTAAAGTCTGACGATGTAGAGATCTGATGATCTAAAGATTTTTAATCAAGCCAGCGCAGCACGATACTGTGTTGGCGACATCTGCAAGCGCTTTTGAAATACCCTGCGCAACTGGTCGTCACTACCAAAGCCACAGCGTGCCGCTATTGTTTTCACCGGCAGGGTTTGCTCAGACATATCCGCCAGTAATTGTCGGGCAAATTCAAGGCGCGCAGTCTCAATAAATTCTGTCGTGCTGGCACCTACTTCTTGCTGGAACAGACGGGTGAAGTTACGCAAGCTCATGCCCGCCATCTTGGCCAGTTGAGATACCGGCAGACGCTGGTGCAGGTTGGATAATATCCATTGCTGCAATTCACGTATATTGGTTTGCGCCGTTTTTTGGCTCATCAGATGCGTGCTGAATTGTGACTGTCCGCCAGGACGTTTCAGGTACACCACCATGTCGCTGGCAACTTCAAGCGCGAGTTCATGACCGCAATCATCTTCAACAAAGGCCAGCGCCAGGTCTATGCCAGCGGTCACACCAGCAGAAGTCCACAGGTTACCGCTGCGGATAAAAATCGCATCAGCATCTACCTGCACGGCAGCAAAATCATCTTGCAATTGCTGGGCAACACTCCAATGTGTAGTCGCATGTTTGCCGTCCAGCAAACCTGTGCGTGCCAGGAAAAAAGCGCCTGAACATAGTGCCGCCAGGCGTTTGATCCTGGGTGCAACTTCTGCCACCCAATCGATGATGGCCTGATTGTCTGCCAGCGCCTGCTGTATATGGCGCGAACCGACGATGATGGCGTCATCCGGCAAAGCCAGGGTATTGATGACCTTGCTGGCTTCCAGGCACATCAGGGTATCTGAACGTACAGGCCCCTGATGGGCCGCTGCAATCTTCACATCATAGGCAGCAGGCTTGCCCTGACGCTGCAAATGGATATTCGCATATTCAAATACCGACATAGGCCCTATCGCTTCCAGTGCCTTGAAACCGGGATAAACCACGATGTCTACTGTGCGTGCCAATGTTGGTCGTTTGACCATGCCTGGCTTCACTGCTTTGATTGGCTTCATCATTAGCCCTGGCCCAATAATATTCAATAAAGCACTCATCATAATCGAAACAGCACCATCCGTCTTTTTAAGCCATTCTTAGCGCACAATCGGCCAGACATGCAAAAAGATTACAGACTCACTGCGCTTTACAGCACAATCAGCAAACTCATTTTAGTGTCAGACCAAGACCCATCATTTAAAGGACAGCCATGAAAACCAAAGCCGCCATCGCCTGGAAAGCCGGAGCACCACTGACGATAGAAGAAGTTGACCTGCAAGGCCCGCAAGCTGGTGAAGTGCTGATCGAAGTCAAGGCCACCGGCATTTGCCATACCGACTATTACACCCTGTCCGGCGCTGATCCTGAAGGTCTGTTCCCGGCCATACTCGGCCATGAAGGTGCAGGTGTCATCGTCGATACCGGCCCTGGCGTGAACAGCCTGCGCAAGGGTGATCATGTGATCCCGCTGTATACCCCGGAATGCCGCCAGTGCAAATTCTGCCTGTCCCGCAAAACCAATCTGTGCCAGGCGATACGCTCAACACAAGGCCGTGGACTGATGCCGGATGCGACATCGCGCTTCTCTCTCGATGGCAAGCCGCTATTCCATTACATGGGTACATCGACATTCTCCAATTACATCGTGGTGCCGGAAATCGCCGTCGCCAAGGTACGGGAAGATGCGCCTTTCGACAAGATTTGCTACATCGGTTGCGGTGTCACCACTGGCGTAGGTGCCGTGGTTTTCACGGCCAAGGTGGAAGCTGGCGCGAATGTCGTGGTGTTTGGCCTTGGCGGCATAGGTCTCAATGTCATACAGGCTGCCAAGATGGTCGGTGCCGACAAGATCATAGGCGTCGATCTGAACCCGGCGCGTGAAAGCATGGCGCGTAAATTTGGCATGACCCACTTCATCAATCCGAGCGAAGTAGAAAACGTGGTTGACCACATCATACAGTTGACCGATGGTGGTGCCGATTATTCCTTCGAGTGCATAGGCAATACCAAGGTCATGCGTCAGGCACTGGAATGCTGCCACAAGGGCTGGGGCAAATCCATCATCATCGGCGTCGCTGAAGCTGGCGCAGAAATCTCTACCCGCCCCTTCCAGCTCGTCACTGGACGTGAATGGAAAGGCTCAGCCTTTGGTGGTGCCCGTGGCCGCACCGACGTACCCAAGATCGTCGATTGGTATATGGAAGGCAAGATCAACATCGATGACCTGATCACGCACAGATTACCTCTGGAACGCATCAATGAAGGCTTTGATCTCATGAAAAGCGGTGAATCGATACGCTCTGTGGTGTTGTTCTGATGACGCAGCACGAATCTAACGATGATGCAGAAGAAGTGAGCTTGCTGAGCCAGCACGCCTGCCATGGCGGCGTGCAGCGCTTTTATCAGCATGACTCTGCCGAGATAGGCTTGCCCATGCGGTTTTCCGTATATCTGCCACCACAGGCGATGGCGGGTGAGACTTGTCCGGCAATTATTTACCTGGCTGGCCTGACCTGCACTGAAGAAACCTTCATGATCAAGGCGGGTGCGCAAGCCATTGCCGCACGCGAAGGCATTATTCTCATCACGCCAGACACCAGCCCACGCAATGCCAACATCCCTGGCGACAGTGACAACTGGGATTTTGGTGTGGCTGCCGGTTTTTATCTGGATGCAACGCAAGCGCCGTGGAACAAGCACTACCGCATGCACAGCTACATCGTCGCGGAACTGCTGCCCATGCTGCTGGCCAGCCTGCCCATGGACAAGTCGCGCGTCGGCATCATGGGGCATTCCATGGGTGGCCATGGTGCGCTGGTACTGGCCTTGCGCCATCCAGAGCTGTTCAGAAGCGTATCTGCCTTTGCCCCCATCGCAGCACCAAGCCAATGTCCGTGGGGACAAAAAGCTTTCACCGGCTATCTGGGAACTGATCAAAACGCTTGGGTCGAGTATGACGCTACCGCCCTCATGCAAAAGCAGAGCCAAGCGCCCTTCCCCAAAGGCATACTGATAGACCAGGGATTTGCCGACAAATTTTTGGCGGAACAACTACACCCTGAAGCCTTCAAAACTGCCTGTGCCAGCGTGCAACAGCCGCTGACACTGCGCTACCATGAAGGCTATGACCATGGTTATTACTTCATCAATACCTTCATTGAAGATCATTTGCTGCACCACAAACAGCAATTGACTACCTGACCCTGTCATTGCCGCACTAAAGATTGCTTGTTCCAGGCGCACCAAACTGGAACAAGCACTCTATTTCTGTGCGTTTCTCGTTTAACTGTCATCTTTATTGTGTAAAATCGAGCGACTTCGTCGCGCATTTTTGCGCATAATTCAGAACGACATAACCAGAAAGCAAGAGATGAGCAAAGTAGTCATCAGCGGCACCGGCTTGTACACCCCTTCCCAGTCTATTTCCAATGAAGAACTGATCGCCAGTTTCAATGCTTATGTCCAGCAACACAATGCGCAAAACGCCGCGGCCATCGCCAGTGGTGACGTCGTCGCGCTGGAAGAATCCAGCGTCGCCTTCATAGAAAAAGCCTCAGGCATCAAATCCCGCTTTGTCATGAACAAGGAAGGCGTGCTCGACATCAACCGCATGGTGCCACGCATCCCAGAGCGCAGCGATGAAGAACCATCCATCATGTGTGAAATGGCAGTCGCTGCCGCCAACCAGGCGCTGGAACGCGCAGGCCGCACTGCTGCCGATATTGACGCCGTCATTTGCGCTGCCAGCAATATGCAACGTGGCTACCCTGCCATGGCAGTGGAAATCCAGAATGCCCTCGGCATAGACGGCTATGGCTACGACATCAATGTCGCCTGCTCATCCGCCACCTTTGGCATACAGGCAGCCGTGACTGCCATCCAAGGCGGCCAGGCGCGTGCGGTACTGGTCGTCAACCCCGAGATCACCAGCGGCCACCTGAACTGGCGCGACCGTGACAGCCACTTCATCTTTGGTGATGCCTGCACCGCCATCATCGTAGAACGCGCCGACCTGGCGACATCGAAGCACCGGTTTGAAATCGTTGGCCTGAAACTCAAGACCCAGTTCTCGAACAATATCCGCAACAACTTTGGCTTTTTGAACCGTGCTGATGAAAGCGGCATAGGCAAGCCAGACAAACTGTTCCGCCAGCAAGGACGCAAGGTATTCAAGGATGTCTGTCCCATGGCTGCGTCTGTCATCACCTCGACGGTGCAAGCTGCCGACATCGCCATCCCTGATGTCAAACGTTACTGGCTGCACCAGGCCAACCTGAACATGAACCTGCTCATCGCCCGCATGATTTTGGGCCGCGATGCAACGCCAGAAGAATCACCAACGATTTTGGACACTTACGCCAATACTTCGTCCGCTGGCTCCATCATCGCCTTCCACAAATACCAGGATGATCTGGAAGCTGGCAATGTAGGCGTGATCTGCTCTTTTGGTGCTGGTTATTCCATAGGCTGTGTTGTCGTCAAAAAACTGGGCTGAATTCTTGCTTGACCGGAAATAACAAAGGGCCGCATTTGCGGCCCTTTGCTTTTCCGGTCAGCACATCAGATCAGCACTGTTCTTACATTCCCAGGGATTTCAGCAGCTCAGAGTTTTCGTCATCATCATCGCTAGCGGCTGCGGCTGTCCCTGCTCCACTCTGATCTGCCGCCTGCTGCATGTGCAGCAGGGCATCTGGATCAGGCACTTCATGCGCTTCAAAGTCATGCAGCTTGATGAACTCTGTCCTGTCTATCGCCAGTTCAAGATAGAAGATATTGTTTTTCTCGGTGAAGAAAGAAACACGGCGCAATTCAGGCCTGTCCAGCGGGGTATCCACACTCAGCATGACCTGCTTGGTCAGCACCAGCATCTTGGGCTGGTTCTGGGTGATATTGGTCTGCAACTCGCGGCGTATCTTGCCAGTGAAGTCACCAACAATCTGGTTCATCAACTCACCGAGGATATTTGCCACCTCGTCAGAAGTGAACGAAGTTGCCAGCTCAGATTTGGGCATGCCCATATTGAGCATGTATTTCTCGTAGATTTCCAGCGCCGTATCGCCATCAAAATTCAATACGACCAAGCCGGAAAAGCCACCGTCAAACAACACAAAGCAACCTATATCCGGCTTCAAGCCTATCTTGGTGATGCGCTGCACCATGGCAGAATAATGCACCTTGCTATTCGTCGCGACATTCAAAACCCGTATTACCGAGTTACATAAACTCGTCAACAAATCTTCTGTTCCGTACACTACACCATTTTCTTCCGAGGCCATGACCAACTCCTGAACTTATTACATGAAAATCAATGCACATGCATGCAATGACTGGCTATCTTCAAGAAAGCGACAAAACGGAATCCCATCCTGTAGCAGCAAACCCTGAAAGCCTATACGAATAATGAAAGAATACTGAACCCCCAGCGCCCCGTCCACATGTTTCATGCGATGGACATGATTTGACAGGCTATACGCCAGATGTGCATCCATGGACTGTTGCTATTTTGCAAGCATGAAAAAGCAAAAGGCCGCATATAGCGGCCTTACGCTCTCGTCTATATTCAACTCGTCGGGATTAACTTGCGATTAACTTGCTACGAGGTCAACAAGTCTTGAAGAAAGCATGGCATTTCTCATAATAAGCAGTTCACATGCCCAACTGCCTCAAAATCTTTTGCGCCGTCTCTATGCGTGTCTGATTTGGATAATTCTTGTTGGCCAGGATGACGACGCCCATGTTACTGGCTGGTACAAAGGCGATGTAGGCGCCGAAGCCACCGGTGGCGCCGGTTTTATGGATAAAAACGTTTTTACCGGGTGTGAACGGTGGCGTGATTTTGGTCACCGGTGTGGCGTCAAAGGCCATGTGCTGGGATGAGCCTGTGATCACGGCAGCAATATCTGTCGGGTAGGGATAAAGTTCCCACACCAGGCTTTGGGTCATGCCGCCCGCTTTGAAGTAGCCGGTGTGGGTGTTTTTCAGGGCGGCTGCAAATTCGGGGGATAGTTCCATTTTCCCCAGATTCGCGCGGATGAATTGCACGAGATCGCTGGCGCTGGTTCTGACGCCGTAGGCTTCTGTCGAGAGTACATCTTCGCTCATGCGTACCGGGGTGTCGTCTTTTTTATAGCCTTGCGCATAGTCTGCGCGTTTGCTTTCTGGCACAACGATGTAACTATTATTCATGCCGAGAGTGGGAAATATCTGTTCCTGCATGATGGTGGCGAAGGGTTGTTGCAGGCTCTGGGCTGCGATAACGCCGAGCAGGCCTATGCTGATATTGCTGTAAGTGCGGTATGTGCCCTGGATGTGATCTGGCTTCCAGTTCTTGAGATAGGTGATCAGTTGCTCGTCACTGGTCACTTCGTCAGGAACCTGCTGGGGCAAGCCGCCTGTCGTGTGGGTTGCCAGGCTCAGCAGGCTAGTCTCGCCAAACTGCGAGCCTTTGAGGCTGGCTATGTGGTCAGCGACCTTGTCGTTCAGGGCCAGCTTTCCCCTGCCCTGTGCCAGGGTGGTCATGGTGGCGATAAAGGTTTTGCTGATGGAGCCTATCTCAAACAAGGTGTTATCGGTGACGGGAACATTCCCGGCTTTGGATGCTAGCCCGTAGTTGAACACATATTGTTTGCCATTGACGAAAATACCGACAGCCATGCCGGGGATGGCATTTTTTTCCTGTACCGGGAGTATGGCCTCATCAACGACACGTTTGAGCTTGTCCGTTTCTGCGCCCGTGGCTGTCAGGCTGAACATGGCTGCGATGAATAAGATGCTGATTTGATAGAAATGCAGGACGACTGATTTCATTATATTTTCCTCAAAAATTTTGTTAGCTGATGTTTTTAAAATGGACAAATTTTGCCGGGCAGGACTACAACTTCACTTCCCATACCAGCCGCCAGGTTCTTGCTGACTGCTGTTGATTGATATCTGTCCAGCGTGAAACTGCATTGGTGTAGATGCCGCTGTCGAGCTTGTCTTGTTGCAGCACATTACTGACTGAAAAACGCAACTGACTTTGCTTGTTTTGCTTCCAGGCCAGGTAAATATCGAGATGACGTCTGGGGCTGTTGTGCCCTGTCAGATAAGCTGATTCACGAATATTATTCGCGGCCTGGTAGCTGTAATCTGCCCCCACACGCAAGGCGGGATTGATCTGGTAGTCGGCACCAGCACTGACCAGCAAACCCGCCTGTTGTGCCAGATGGTTATCAGGGCCGGGCACTTGTTCTACCCTTGACCAGTTGCGGTTGAAATTGGCACGCAACTCCAGCGCTGGCATGCGGGCTGCCAGTTGCTGCAAGTTCAGTTTTGCCTCAATTTCCAGACCAAGGATACGGGCGCGGCCATTGTTGGCGAGACTGCTGACCCAGGTGCTGCCAATTTGTGTAGTCTGTTCGAGCATGACATCATCTATCCGTCGCCAATAGGTGTTGGCGCTGATGACGCTACTCTCGGTCAGGTAGTGCTCATAAGCCAGCTCCATGCCCCAGGCGCGTTCTGCCCGCAAGTTGGGATTGCCCTGAAAATCTGAATTGAGCGGGGTATTGTTGTTATCGATGCGGAACAGGCGTGGTACGAGATTACCCACGGTAGGCAATTTAAAACTGCGGTTGAGTGCCATGCGCCATTGTCTTTGGGCGTCGATTTTCCAGACACTTTGCAGTATAGGACTGAGCATGCTTGCATTATTTTGAAAATCAAAATTACCTGCTTCTTTGCTATTGCTGCTGATGCGCTCCATGCGCAAACCCAGGTAAGCTGACCAGGCGCTGTTGATAGTCCATTCATCCTGCAGATAGATGGCCTGTTTTTGCAGACTCGCCTGATAGTAGTGTGCGCTGTCAGGAAGGAGATTGAATTCCTGTTCAATACGGTTTTCATGACGCAATGCCCGGCTGGCTTCCCAGCCCAGACTCAGCACATGTGATTCTGAATACGGTGCCAGGTATTTGCCATTGAAGCGGTATTCATTTTCATCGGCATCACCGGTGACATAACGATGTATTTTTGATGTACCTGCATTGTCCTTGCCCCAGAAATGGAATTTGGTCGATCTGTCCAGGCTGTTCCAGCCCAGGTTCATGCTGAGCCTGGCACTGTCGGCGAGGCGACGTTCCCAACTGAGATCATTACGCGAGGTGAATACATGAGCAGTCCAGATGGAGTGATTATCAGGGAAATCGGTACTGTCACCGACATAGGTATTTTCTTTTTCCTGCTTGGTCTGCTCCTGTCTGGCGAGAGTCAGATTGCCCTGCCAGCTCAGACTGTCTTGCGCATTGATTTTCCAGTTCAGGCGTGGCGACAGGCTGGCCGCATCACGACGGTTTTGCTGGCCTTGCTGCAGTTGTCTGTCTGCTGTCGTTTCCCATGCATCACGCATGCTCGCGCGTTCAGACTGGCTTTCTGTCGCCAGGGTATTGAGCTGATTGACATTGCTCTCGAACGTGCCGGCCAGCACGTAAGAAATTTCAGGATGATCGCCCAGTTGATCTCCCAAACTCCATGACAGGTTGCCCGACAAGCGTCCGGCCTGCAGGCTGGTATTGGCTTTGATTTCTGTCGCCTGATTGCTGCTTTTTTTCTTGAGGATGATATTGATCGTTCCGGCAATACTCTGGGCACTGACATCGGCACTGGCAACACGCATGACTTCTATTTTTTCTATCAGGTCAGGGGCGATGCTGTCTATGGTGAAACCTACTGGCGTAGTCTGGCCATTCAATAATATCTGTGTGTAACCATTACCGAGGCCGCGCATGCGTATCTCTGCGCCCTTGCCCTTGCTCTCGGTGACACTGATGCCGGGCAGGCGTTTCAAGACTTCGCTGAGATTGGTGTCACCGTATTTTTCTATGTCTTCACGGCCATAGATGCTGCGCATGCCTACATCGTCTTGACGATCGCGATTGGGTTGTGACTTTGCATTGATTTCTACCTGTTGTGGTGTTTGCTGTGCCTGTTGTTGTGCCGACGCCTGCTTACCGGCAAACAGTGCCAGAACACTGAGCGCTATGGTAGATAGACGTGTTGATGCCTGCTGAAAAAGCATGATGTTTTCTTTCATCGACAGATTAAAAGGTATGTTAGGTGGGTGTAAGGGGCGTGACTGGTCCTTGCGCCATTCAGGGCGCAGGACAGTCAGTACGTAAATCGGCGCTGCGGTTTAGCCGGGCTTGGCAGTTTCCAGCGCAGTGCGTATGTGCATCACATCATCGGTACGCACGTCGCTGTTTTTTGCATTCAGCAAGACCATGATGACGGGCTTGCCAGCGATGGTAGTACGCATGGTCAGGCAGCGGCCTGCGATTTTGGAGTACCCGGTTTTTGACAGGCTGATGTCCCAGTCCTTGCTGGCCGTCAGGCTGTTGGTGCTCTGGTAGTCATAAGTTTGCCCGGCAACGGTATAGCTACCTTCACTGCGGCTGGCCAGATTGCGCAATTCAGGGTAACTGGCTGCAGCCTTGACCAGGCGGGCAATATCTCTGGCATTCGAGCGGTTATTGGGTGAGATACCCGCCGCTTCTTCCAGATGGGTAGCCTGCAAACCCAGGCTGGCCGTCTTGCTTTGCAAGGCTGCGACAAAGGCAGGCTTGCCACCGGGATAAGTCCTGGCCAGCGCCTTGGCAGCCGCATTGCTGGAAGGAATCAGCGCCAATTCCAGCAAGGTCTGGCGCGACAGCACCGTGCCTGGCTGCAGTTTGACCTGGTTGGTATGCCAGCCCGCCACGTCTTCTTTGCTGATGGTAATGGCCTCATCTTTATCGAGCTTTGCATCCAGCGTCACCATAGCTGTCATCAGTTTGCTGATGGATGCGATGGGTACGATGGTGTCGGCATTTTTTTCCAGCAAGACTTTGCCACTTTGCTCATCCACTACCAGTACATGTTCCGAACTGGTTTTGACATAGGCGCTGATATGAGTAACTGGTTCTGCTTTTGCGGCAGCAACTGGGGCTGATGGCACTGAGGGCTCAGGTGCGGCATTGACCTGGGTTTGCAATACCAGCAACAGTGCCGCAGCAATACCGAGCACCGGTGCGGCCATCTTCCAGTGCCAGGGTTGTGAATCAGGGCGCACCAGGCGTTTGATGCGTGACAGCAAATCACCGCCGTTGGCCGCCATCGCGGCTTGCGGCATTGCAGCTATCTGCAATTTATCCAGCACTTGCAGGGCACGCGCCAGTGGGCGGGTCTGGCCCAGCATAGCGGCTGCCATGTCGTCGGCAATCAGTTCTCTTTCAGCATCGATGCGCTTGGAAATCCACCACACTGCGGGGTGATAAAACAACAGCGACAAGACCAGGTTTTGCAAGAGGTTCACAACATAATCCCAGCGCTTGATGTGGGCCAGTTCATGTGCCAGCAAGGCCTCTATCATGTCGGGTGCCATGCCGGTTAATAAGGATGCAGGCATGACCACGACAGGCTTGATACAGCCATAAGTGACCGGGCTCAACAAGTCTTGCTGGAACTTCACCTGCACCTGGCGGCGTATGGCAAATTGATAGGCCAGTTGATTGGTGCGTGCCTGCCATTGCTGCGTCAGCACTGCAATATCATTGCCATGTTGACCGAGGCGATACACCCACAGCAAGCCCAATGCCAGGCGCATCAACATCAATAGCACACCCATGCTCCACAGGGTGACTACCAGCGGCAGCCAGGCCTCGATCTGTGCAGCAAGCAGGCTTTGCCTGACCCAGACCAGGTCCAGTGAAATGCTGGCTTTGCCGGCCAGTTGTATGGCTGTTTCGAGGTTGATGGTTTGCGGGTCTTGCCATTGTTGCACTATGCCTAGCGCTGGCCACAACAAACAAGCCAGCATTGCCGTGCAAGCCAGTGCATACCGCAATTGCGGGCGGGCATTACGGGTCACGGCCAGCAAAATGGCGGAGATACTGGCGATCAGTGCGCCCTGCCAGACAAAATGCAGCAGCGGCCAGCCCAGTAATTCAGCAAGTGTGTATTCTGCGTATGTGGAAGCTGGCATCATGATTTTTTCTCATCCTGCATGATCTGTTCGATTTCATCACGTTCTTTATCCGTGACATGGCCGCGCAAGGCAGCCAGCACCAGAGCCTTGCCAGAACCGGCAAAGACTTTTTGTATCATGTCCTTGAGCAAATTGGTTTGCAGCGAATCCTGCTCTTGCGAGGGGGCATATACATGCGAGCGCTGGCTTTCATCCCGCGTCAATATACCCTTGCCGTGCATGATTTGCAGGTGACGCAAGACCGTGGCATAGGCCAGGTCGGGGCGCTCGTCCTGTATGGTTTCATGCAATTGCTTGGCGCTCATGGGGCCATGCTGCCACAGCACCTTGAGCAAATTAAGCTCAGATGCCGTGGGCTTGGGGATAGATGATTTTGCAACAGCAGGAGACATATTCAGCATCCGGATTAAACAATGGATGCAGAATAAATGTTCTAGAAACTTTTGTCTAGAACTTTTTTTCTAGATTTTTCTAGTTATGCAGATGCTTGTTCAAGCTTGAGAAAGCGCGCGGTCTTCATGCCTGGGCGCAGGCCACAGACCTGCCGGGCGCTTGAGCATGACGATGACCATGGTCAGGCCCAGCAATAATTGCCGCAAGACTTCGGGCTCTATCAGCATGTGGCCGAACAGCTGTTGCTGCAGCGGTGGCACCAGATAACGCAGTAATTCGGGCAATAACACCAGCAGCACTGCCCCCAGAATCACGCCAGGGATATGACCTATGCCCCCCAGTATCACCATGGACAGGATGGACACCGATTCACCCAAGGAAAACGATTCTGGTGACACATAACCCTGGAAGGCGGCAAACATGGCGCCTGCCACGCCGCCAAAGGATGCGCCCATGGCAAACGCCAGTAATTTGATATTGCGGGTATTGATGCCCATGGCAACGGCTGCAGTTTCATCTTCACGGATGGCGACAAAGGCGCGCCCCAGCCGTGAATCATGCAGGCGCACAGTGACGAAGATAATGCTGGCACAAAGTCCCAGGAAGAGAAAGTAATAGGCATTCACAGATGGCATGGAAAAGCCGGCAAAATAGACTGTCGCCTGCGACCCAGGCTCACCACCCAGTGACACGCCAAAGATGCGGATATGATCCACCATGTTGATGCCCTTGGGGCCATTGGTGATATTGATAGGCGAGTTCAGGTTGATGATGAAGATACGGACAATTTCTCCAAAGCCCAGGGTCACGACAGCCAGGTAATCACCACGCAATTTGAGGGTAGGCGCACCGAGCAATGCCCCCAGCACTGCAGCCAGTGCTGCCCCCAGCGGAACGATGACCCATACTGACAAATGTATGCCGTGCGCGGCGATTTCCGGCCCGTATAGCCACAGCAGGGTCTGGCCCAGCAAGGGGAAGTTGTTGATCACGGATTCCAGCAGGATGGCAAAGTGCGGTGACGCCAGCAAGGCCGTCATGTAGGCACCCATGGCATAGAAGGCGACATAGCCAAGATCCAGCAAACCGGCAAAACCGACGACGATATTCAGACCTAGCGCCAGCATGATATACAGCAAGGCAAAATCCACGATACGCACCCAGGCATTGCCAAATTGCATGGCAACGAAAGGAAAAACCAGCATCAGCGTGACAAGCAGTGCCAGTATCGGGTATGCCTGACGGGGGTTGGTCCTGGTATCAAAGTAATGGGACATCTGCGCTTACCGGAAGTTAACTATCCAGCATAGCTTAAATGCCCGCCTTACCTGGCGCTACCAATATCTTGCTCAAATCTTGCCCCTCACGCCTTACTCAAATCATGCTGCGTTGCCGGGATTGGCTGGGCGTCATGCCGAAAACAGAACGGAAGCTGGACGTGAAATGACTGTGGCTGGCAAAACCACATGCATGAGCGATCTGCGTCAGGTCATGGCAGCTTGCCCGCATTGCGCGCAGAGCTGCCGTCAGGCGGGTACGTATCAGGTAGCGGTGAACAGGCAAACCGACTTCTTCCCTGAATACCCGGGACAGGTGAAATGGTGAGGCATGCACCTGACGGGCCAGCTCATCAAGCGCCCACTCCTGCTGGGGATACAGCGAGATCAGTTCCTTGACAGCTTCAACCTGCTGGCGTCTGCGCCGTTGCGTCTGGGTATGCCTGGCACGATCCAGTTGCTGGCGTTCAAAACAGGCTGCCTGCACAGAGGCAGTCAGTACCGCAACGCTGATTTCCTGTACTGCCAGAGTATCAATGATGGGCTCATGCAAATGTCGCCACAAAAGTTCGCGGCTCAGCACGCTGGCTGGTGGCAACAGGCTATGCGGCCTCAATACCGGGGCATACAATTGCTGCACGCCTGCGGCATCGACCAGCATTTGCATGAGTGCTTCCTTTGAAAAATCCAGTACCAGAGCCTCGTCGCCTATATCGCCGGGGAAGGTGATGCGGTAAGGCTGGCCTGTTCCCAGGAAAATCGCATGGTTGGCATTCGCAATGACATGCTGTTTCGGGCCGTCATGCTTGGCCAGCACGCCAGCGATGGGAAGTAATACCAGGTCAGCGGTCTCGCACTCGAGTTCCTTGCTATCATCAGGCGCAGGTCTTGCCACGCCATGTCGTATGGACAGCAGTTCGCTTTGAAAAAGAGTACGCAGCACTAAAGACATGATTGAAAGCCGGTATGGTATGGGCAGTGTTATAAAATTCCTGAAACAGTATTACAAGCACAACTTGTAGCTTATCCTGACTTTGCTGAATGATGATTTTGATTTAAGCGCTTTTACTGAACAAGCTATTGCTGAAGTTACTGGCAATGAGAAGAAAACACCATTTTCTGATTCATTGCGACAGTCTTGAGATTGATCAATATACCAGCCTGCTTATCTCTGTAAAGCTGTAACCCTTAACTATCACTGACAGGCGTATCCATGGCGACACCTGAGCTCACAGCAACCACAGGACTGAGTTCTGCCATCGCAAAAGAGCGGCTGCAGGCTGTCGGCCCTAATGAGTTGCCATCAGCCAGGCCACGCAATATCTGGGCAATTGCCTGGACGGTATTAAGCGAACCTATGCTTCTGCTGCTGATCGCCTGCGGCAGCATTTACCTGTTACTCGGCGACTTGCATGAAGCGCTGGTATTGCTGGCTTTTGTGTTTGTCATCATCTCTATCACCTTTTATCAGGAACACAAGACTGAGCGTGCACTTGAGGCCTTACGTGATTTATCCAGCCCAAGAGCGCTGGTCATCAGGGATGGCCAACAAATACGCATCGCAGGCCGTGAAGTGGTTCCTGGTGACGTGCTGGTACTGGCAGAAGGCGACAGGATAGCTGCAGATGCGGTCTTGTTGTCTTGCCTGAACTTGACTGTCGATGAATCCCTGCTGACCGGTGAATCTGTTCCGGTCAACAAAGCTGCCCAGGAAGTTTCACCAGCGGCGATGGAGCAGGCTGGTGGCGAAGATACGCCTTTTGTCTTTTCTGGCAGTCTGGTGGTGCAAGGTAAAGGACTGGCGCAAGTGCTGGCAACCGGTGGCCAGACTGCCATAGGCAAGATAGGCGCAGCCTTATCATCAGTCGACATCGAACCTACACGGGTGCAAGTGGAAACCCGCAAGGTCGTCAAATATGTCGCCTTCTCCAGCCTGGGCATGGCTGTGCTATTGGCACTCTGGTATGGATACAGCCGCCAGCTCTGGCTGGATGGGGTGTTGATAGGCCTTACGTTTGCGATGGCCCTGATACCAGAAGAATTGCCTGTCGTATTAACGCTCTTCCTGGGTATAGGCGCATGGCGCATGGCCAGGCAACAGGTATTGACGCGAAGAGTACCAGCCATAGAAACGCTAGGTGCAACGACGGTGCTCTGTACGGATAAAACCGGCACACTGACGCAAAATAAAATGGAAGTCGTGCAATTATTCGCAGGAAATAAGCTCATTGACTGCCAGCAACCAAGAGCTGAATTACCGGAAGAGTTTCATGAGGTGCTGGAGTACGCCATTCTGGCCAGTCACCGTGAGCCTTTTGACCCGATGGAGGTAGCCATTCAAGGTGCAGGAATAAACATGCTCAGCAGGACTGAGCATTTGCACGCAGGCTGGGGACTGGTTGAAGAGTATCCCCTGTCAAAGGAATTGCTGGCCATGTCCAGAGTCTGGGCTTCAGAAGACAGGGAACAGTATGTCATTGCCACCAAGGGCGCGCCCGAGGCAGTTGCCGATCTTTGTCACTTGCCGCCCGCCGACGCAGAGGCATTGTTGAAACAAGTCAACCTGATGGCTGAAAAAGGGCTGCGTGTACTCGGTGTCGCCAAAGCAAAATTCAAGGCTGCCCATGCGCCTATCGTCATCGAGAACACGATGCAAGATGAACTACCCGACATTCAGCATGATTTTGATTTTGAACTGGTTGGCCTGATTGCCATGGCAGACCCGGTACGTGCTGGTGTACCGGCAGCCATCCATGAATGCCAGACGGCCGGGATACGGGTCGTGATGATTACCGGTGATTACCCGGCAACCGCAAAAAATATCGCGGCACAGTGTGGCTTGCCAGTGACCGGTGGCGTAATCACCGGTGCAGAACTCAATGAGATGGATGAAGCGCAATTGCAGCAACGCATTGCTGATGTCGCCATATTTTGCCGGGTCGCGCCTGAACAAAAATTGCGCCTGGTGAATGCCTACAAAGCCGCGGGAGAAGTCGTTGCCATGACCGGTGATGGTGTGAACGATGCACCGGCACTGAAAGCTGCAAATATAGGAATAGCGATGGGCAAGCGGGGCACGGATGTGGCGCGTGAATCTGCGGCCCTGGTGTTGCTGGACGATGAGTTCTCTTCTATCGTGGCAGCCGTCAAATCAGGCCGCAGGATATTTGACAACCTCAGGAAAACCATTTGTTTTATCGTTGCCGTTCACATCCCCGTGATTGGCATGTCAGTTATCCCCGTCATGCTGGGCTGGCCCGTCATGTTGATGCCTGTGCATATCTTGTTTTTGCAACTCATTATCGACCCTACCTGTTCACTGGTATTTGAGGCCGAAGTGGAAGAAAACGATGTCATGCAAAAGCCGCCGCGGGCCACCAGGGCGACAATTTTCAATCGTAAAACCTTGTTCAAGGGCTTGCTGCAAGGATCGGCATTATTGCTGACCATACTGACGATTTACTACCTCGCCCTACAACAAATGGAAGTGAATCAGGCCAGGGCTATGGCATTCACAGCCATGGTGACAGGTAATATCGGTCTGATCTTTATCAACCGCAGTTTATCTGCCAATATTTTGCATAGTCTGCGTCTGCCCAACCCAGTGTTGTGGTGGGTGGTGACTGGTGCCATGGCGGTGCTATCTCTGGCGCTGCTTTTGCCTGGGTTAGCCAGGCTGTTTTATTTTGCCAGATTACCCTTGACTGACCTGGCCATCAGCCTGCTTGCAGCGCTGCTGTGCATCAGCCTGATGGCGGCTCTCAGGGTATTTGCAAATAGCAAGACGAAAGCCTGAACAAGCAGCATTGTCACGGGTGTAGTACTCAGGCTTGCGGTGTTTATTTTGGCAACAACTTGCGCCGCTCATATTCAAGCTGGTTGATATGACGCTGTATGGCGACATCCATATCATGCGGCAGGTTCTGGAAACTGATCCCTATGCGGTATTTGCCCTGCCTGCTTTTTTCTATCTGGGTGACGTGACGCACTATGCCTTCGCAGCGCACGACATTGCGTATGCCCAGCACGATATGCAATTTGGCGATGCGGTCCTGCACCTTGACTTCCGGCGGGCCCGACACTTGCACGCTCAGCCCGCCCACGCACAAATCAAAGATGGGCCAGTATGCCAGGGTCTCGCCTTTTTCATCATACAGCCTGACCTTGAGCGGATCGACGATGGGCAATTCATTGCGAAAATACTCGCGGCGCTGCATGCGCACGACACGAGCCGGTATTGGCACCCAAAAGGCATCCTGGTTGCCCCAACTGAAACGCTGGGGGTTGAGCCCGGTAAACTGCACGCGTATGCCGTCCGGCCTGGCCAGAAAAACACAGGAACTGGCTTTTTCCAGCAGTTTATTGGCGCGCGCATCGCCACCGATATCAAATACCAGGCCATCATCCCTGGCTGAGAGTATCAGGGTCACGATGAATTCGCGACCCTCGTTAAAATAGACAGTGACCGGTTCGCGCCTGTGCGAAAGATCATTCAAAATGCCCAGAATTTCTCTCTGCCCCAACAGGAAAAATTTATCCTCTATTTCGTCATTGCTAAATGATGCAGACATCCATTTACCTTTTTATTTATTTTTCTTGAAAAATAGACTGCTTATTACTACTGGTCAATAAAATAATATCGCTTGTGTCATGATTTGACACATCAGTTGCTTTTTTTGCTCACCGGGCGACCACGACAGGCATTACCCGTTTGTCGCATAATGCCTGCAATTACATCCATTTTCAAAATAATATGCCAATGAAAATACTGGCCATCTGTGGCAGCCTGCGCGCTGCCTCGCTCAATGCCATGCTGATACGAGCCCTGAGCCGCCTGGCACCGCCGGATATCCGCATCCAGGTCTATGAAGGCATGGCAACATTGCCCCTGTTCAACCCCGATCTGGATTTATCACCACCCGCCAGCGTACTGAGCTTGAAAGAACAGATAGCCGCCTCCGACATCATATTGATTGCCAGTCCGGAGTATGCGCATGGCATGACAGGTGTCATCAAGAATGCCCTGGACTGGACCGTCAGCAGCGACGTATTTGTCTATAAACCTGTGATGGTCTTGAATGCCTCACCCAGAGCCAGGCATGCAGATGCGGCCTTGCGTGAAGTATTGAGTGTGATGTCAGCCAGGATACTGGAAACGGCGTCGGTACAAGTCCCGGTCATCGGTGCCAGGCTGAATGAGGATGGCATGATCAGCCATCCTGAAATTGCAGAAATTCTAAAGGCTGCGCTCGCTGCTGCCGGGGCTGAATGGCAAACACTGCAAGGCTGAACAAAACATCAGGCGAGCAGGTAATCAGACCGCCAGTGCCTGTTCCAGCAAGCTGTGTAACTCACTGAAGGATGGCTCGCCAACATAGCGTTTGAGGATATTGCCCTGCTTGTCGATGACATAGGTCGTCGGCGTCAGTTTCACATCACCGAAGGATTGCGCCAGCTTGCCTTGTGGGTCGAGGGACACATGGAAAGGCAACTTGCGGCTTTCAGCATAGTTGATGACATAATTCGGTGCATCATAGCTCATCGCAACGGCGACAAACTCCAGGCCTTGCTTATTGTATTTATTGTAAGTCTCTATCATCTTGGGCATCTCCGCCACGCAAGTCGCGCAAGAGGTCGCCCAGAAGTTCACCATGACGACCTTGCCGCGCAGGCTTTGGGTCGATATTTTTTCGCCTTTGAGATTGGTGAAATTGACCTCCGGCATAGGTGTTTTCGCCTTGTAAGTCATAAAAAAAGCGATAGCCAGGGCTATCAGCGCCGTTGCAGCGATGACTGAAAATATGGCAAATTTACGTGGTGAAGAAGGTGCCAGCATGGTTTTCCCAAAGCAAGAAACAAAGCAAGCTCATATTATACGGCCTAAGTCACAATCAGGTTTTGCGCCAGCGCAGCTACAGCTACAGCGGCTTTACCACAGCCTGGCTACCGGCACGACGACACCGGCAAACCAGGAGCGGTCCTGGGAATTACTGGTCAAACCCTTGGTCATGCCCGCATCAAAGGTAAGCCGCTTGTTGGGGCTATAGGTCAGGGCGATCAGCGCCTGTCCCTGGTTTTTGGTGCCAGAGCGGTGCCAACCGGCCCATTCTGCAGTGAGGCCCATTTTTTCATTGATTTCGGTAGAAAAGGACGCTGACAAGCCACTTTGCCAGTGTGAAGTTGTATCTTCAGCAAAGCCCAGGTGTGTCATGTTCAGGTTCAGGTCAGCGTGTACTTTGCCCAAATCCTGGCTGACGATGCCATTCAAAGTCCAGTCTGACTTGCCTGATCCCAATGCATCTTTGGCCGTGGGGAATTTATTGCCGAACTCCAGGCCAAAAGCAGTATCGTCACTGATGACAAACGCCCGCTTGATCGTCAGCGAGGTATCGCCAAAGCCGCGGTCACGCTGGCCTGCACCATCGTCGTTGATGATATACGCTTCGCCACCAAGCAAGACTCCCCATTCCTTGGAAAAAGCCAGCTTGAACAGATAAGGCAGGCTCTGGCGCTGTGTCGGCCCGGTCTTGATGGTGTTGATACCCATTTCCAGTTCCAGTTGCCCGGCGACAGGCAGTTGCGCAGAATTCGATACCGAAGGACGATAAGGCGTGATGGCATCGACCTCTTCATCGGCAGCATAGGCGAACTGAGCGCTCATGCATGTGAGGGAGCTCAGTACAGCCAATGCAGCTAAATTCAGGCGGGATATTCTGGACATGGTTTTCCTTTCATTCTGTAATCAGGATTGCAGGAGCGCTAATGGCTTTACCGGCGACATGAGTAGTCAGCACGATTGCGGTCGAGGTAGAGCCAAAGGCATTCAATTCATTAATGATACGCTGTAAATGTTCTACATCGGTTGCCAGCACACGCATGACGGCGCCATCTTCTCCAGTCACGGTATAGCAATCGATAATTTCAGGACAATTGGCGACATATTGGGCATAAGGCCGCCCCTGCTGCGTTGAGAGCCTGATCATGGCGGTGATTTGATAACCAAGTGCCTTGGGATTAATATCGGCACGATAGGCACGTATGACCTGGGCAGCTTCCAGGCGCTTGATGCGCTCGGACACTGCGGGCTGGCTCAGATGCACCTGGCGACCTATCTCTGCATGCGACATGCGCGCATCCTGTTGCAATAATTGCAGGATTTTTTGATCAAACTGGTCGAGTTTATGATTCATAAGCATTTTGCGTCAATTTCCGATCAAAGCCTTGGCTGGATGAATAAATCCCTATGGAATCCCATTCAAACCAGGGATTGCACTTGTTAAAGTAGAGTTACTGTAGAGCTTACACCAAACCTCAGGATGCCCCGGAAAAATTGCCATGACAACGACTATCTCAGCTATCCAGCTTGCCCATATTGCCAAGGAATTCGACACACCTTGCTGGGCTTACGATGCCACTATTATAAGAGCGCAAATTGCCCGCTTGCGTCAATTTGATGTGATCCGCTTTGCCCAGAAGGCATCCAGCAATATCCATTTGCTGCGCCTGATGCGTGAAGAAGGCGTGATGGTGGATTCTGTCTCACTCGGTGAAGTAGAACGTGCTTTAGCCGCAGGTTATACCAGCCAGGCTGAACATGGTGGCCATGCCCCCATCGTATTCACTGCCGATTTACTGGACCGCGCAACCCTGAAACGCGTAGTGGAATTGAATATCCCGGTAAATTGCGGCTCACCGCAAATGCTGGAGCAACTGGGCCAGGCACATCCAGGCCATGCCGTGTGGTTGCGCATCAACCCTGGCTTTGGTCACGGCCATAGCCGCAAGACCAATACTGGTGGCGAACAAAGCAAGCATGGTATCTGGCATGAAGAGCTGCAAAACGCGCTGGCCATCATTGACCAATATGGTTTGACGCTGGTAGGCCTGCATATGCATATCGGTTCTGGCGTTGATTATGATCATTTGCAAAGCGTCTGCGATGCGATGATAGAACAGGTGAAAATCTGCAAGCGTGACTTGCAGGCGATTTCCATCGGTGGTGGCTTGTCCATCCCTTACCGTGGCGACGAGCCTGCGGTCGATACTGCCCACTATTTTGACATCTGGGACAAGGCCAGGAAAGAAATCGAAACCCTGCTGGGCCACAAGATCAGCATGGAGATAGAACCTGGGCGTTTCCTGGTGGCGCAATCCGGTATCCTGATTTCTGAATTGCGTGCGCAAAAACAGGTGGGTAGCAATTTCTTTGCGCTGGTTGATGCAGGTTTCAATGACCTGGTGCGCCCTTCCATGTATGGCAGCTTCCATCGCATTAGCTGCCACGCGGCAGATGGCACAGCGCGCACTACGCCCCTGCGCCCTACTGTAGTAGCCGGGCCTTTATGTGAATCAGGCGATGTGTTCACGCAAGAAGATGGTGGCGTGGTCACGACCCAGGATTTGCCAGCTTGCGAGATTGGTGACCTGTTCGTCTTCCATGATGCCGGTGCTTATGGTGCCAGCATGTCATCTAACTATAATTCCCGCCCGCTGATACCTGAGATTCTGGTCGATGGTGAGCAGATCAGACAAATCCGCCGTCGTCAGACTGTGCAGGAATTGATTGCTCTTGAAAACATTTAAGAACTAACGCAGCTCTTCCAGAAGCCCGGCCTTGCGGGCTTTGAGGATGGCGACATTGAGTTTGTCAATGATGCCGTCATCCTTGTCTGCCCTCACCGCAAAATGGATAGTGTCTATCAGCAGTGGCTTGGGCAAGACGGTCAAATGTATGTCGGCAAAAGGTGAACTGCTACCTTCATTTTCATCACGCAAGGCCTGCAACCTGTTTTCAAGAAAGTGCGGGTCTTTATTCACAGAGCCAAACAAGCCCGCATCCATGCGCCGGAACAAGAGTTTATAAATACGTGACAAGGGTGCGTAATTATCGACCTCAACCTTGAACAGATTGTCTTTCATGGCATCGAAACGGTCACCATAGCTAAAACCGCGTGGTATGCCTATGGTCTTGCCCTTGAGATCAGCCATGGTATTGAAGCGGAACTGGGCATCGCTTCTGGTCACCAGGAACATATACTTCGATTGTATGGGCAGGGAAAAATGGAAGATTTTTTCGCGCTCTTTGGTTTTGCTGACGCCGTATATGACGCCCTCGCCATTTTCTGCAGCCTGCAACGCCCTTGGCCAAGGGCTGCGCTGCTGCTGTATCTGCAAGCCCCCTTCGCGCTCAATAAACTCAAACAGTTTTTCTGCCAGCTTCAAGGGAAAAGGCTGACCACGCTGGTCTATGGGGTCGGCGGTCAGCATCACCACTTCCTTGGCGCATGCTGCATGCATGCTGATGCCAAATACCAGCGCAAATAAAGTCAGCAGGGTCATGAGCCGCAAAGCTGGAACAGGATTGCACAAGCGCATTTGACTTCACCAGGACCTTTCATGCCAAATCCCTGACAGCAGCAGACCAGACTTATGCATGGCGATGCGCCTGGGGACAGGGATTGTGTGGGAGAGTAGAACAGACTAGCGATACAACTAATTAGCTTCCAATTCAGGAAACTTATCAGATAGTAACGTCATTATGGCAATGCAGCAAGTTTGACAAGATTTTATTGCAATAATGAAAATAAAATGCTTACATAGGACGGCAGCATCCCAGGTGAAATATTGAAACGCAGGTCAACTTTTCGTCGCGCCCGGCTTCTTTTGGATGATGGTCTTGATGTGCGCCCATTGCGCGGCTTTGATGCCGCCTTTGTATGATTCCATGACCTTGCCATCGCGGCCTATCAAAAAAACGGTAGGCGTGGCAAATACCTTGCCGAAATTATCCTGGTAGTCCCGTGCATTGCGCCACAGGGACGGGAAGCCCTGATTGTCCTTGCTGAACCATTTTGCCTGTTTGGCATAGTCATCAATATCACTCATGGCATCATCGATGCTGACGGTGACCAGTTCAAAGCCTGATTTTTTATTGGCTTCATAGAGTTTGCGAAACGTTGGCATCTCGGCCTGGCAGGTTGGGCACCAGGTCGCCCAGAAGGTCACCAGTATGATATCGCCTTTACTGGTGTCAAGCTTGTATGGCTTACCGCTCAGCATGGTGCCAGCCAGAGCAGGCTGGGCAGGGAACACTTCCTTGCTGGCCGCCTGGGCAAATTGAGCACAGAGGCTGGAGGCGGCTATAACAGTTACAGCCAACAACTTTGACATACTGCGCATAGTGATACTCCACTTCTGTCTGAGCGATAGCTTACAGCATAGTGCAGATTGAGATTGCCGTCTGCGCTTATAATGCAATTTCAGGAAAAGCCGCTGAGCGTGTGCCTGGCCGCGGTGGATTATCTGCAGACCTGTAGGTGAATACCATGGAAAACTTGGTCGCCGCAGTCTGGTTTTTGCCCGCAGCATGAAAGAGATTGCTATGGAATAGCAAAACATCCCCCTGCTGCAAAGGCACAGGCTGGGCTTGCGCCAGCAAAGCCTGGTTTTGTTCCAGGTCTGTACGCAAGAACTGGGCTTCATCGAGTTGCGCAACATCAATATCGATTTTATGGGAGCCAGGTATCACCAGCAGGCAGCCATTTTCTACGGTTTCATTGCGCAAAGCCAGCCACGACGACACCAGTTCAGCGCGCTGGAAATTCCAGTAACGGCTATCCCTGTGCCAGCCTGTGGCTGTTGAGTACTGCGGTTGCTTGGTCATGATGCAATTGTGATGCGACTGCGACAGCAAAGCCCCCTCACCCAGCAATTGCAATAAGGGTTCTGACAGCGCCTGGCCGGTTGCCCATTGCGCCAGACGCGGATCACGCGCGTAGGCTTGCAATAAGCGCCTGGCAGTCAGGCCACCTTCAGCCTCGCGTGAAGCAGGTGCGCCGGGGTAGCGGGTGTCAGCTTCATACTCTATCGGTTGCACCTGCCCT
Source organism: Undibacterium sp. YM2 (assembly GCF_009937975.1). Classification (NCBI taxonomy): domain Bacteria; kingdom Pseudomonadati; phylum Pseudomonadota; class Betaproteobacteria; order Burkholderiales; family Oxalobacteraceae; genus Undibacterium; species Undibacterium sp. YM2. The sequence continues at coordinate 343,972 of NZ_AP018441.1, read as the reverse complement.
GCCAGTTGCTGTTCGCAATAGGCAATCACTTCTTCACAGTAAGCGGCACTGGCCTGCTGCCGCAGTACCAGGAAACCCTGGCTGGCAAATTCTTGTTGTTGCGCGGTACTTAACATGGTCATCATTTTCAATGAAAAAAATGCCATTAAACGCATCCGTCATGACGCAGTAAAAATGGCTCACTCTTGATTTTAGGGGAGTTTATCTTTAGGCGATCAGAACAGATCAGATCAAATAATGTGTGATTGTGATTAGCGTGCAATTCTAAAAATCCAGTAATCGGTGATAATGTAGGCCAAATTCAACGCAAAAGCCCCTTACTTAACATGACACACACCATACTGGAAAACATCAACGTCAGTTCTTTCGAGAACATGCCCACCCCTGAAGAACTGCATGCGCGTCTGCCTTTGAGCGATCTGGCTGGCGATGTTGTAGAGCAAAGCCGCGAGAGCCTGCGCAACATACTGGAACGTAAGGACAAGCGTCTGTTTGTCGTCGTTGGCCCCTGCTCCATTCATGACTCGGTCGCTGGCCTGGATTATGCGCGTCGCCTGAAAGCCCTGCAGGAAGAAGTCAAGGATGTGATGTTGCTGGTCATGCGCGTGTATTTTGAAAAACCACGCACGACCACAGGCTGGAAGGGTTATATCAATGACCCGTATATGGATGACTCTTTCCGTGTTGATGAGGGCATGGAAAAAGCCCGTCAGTTCTTGCTGGATGTCTGTGAACTCGGCCTGCCGACCGGTACTGAAGCGCTGGACCCGATATCACCACAATACCTGGGTGACCTGATTGCCTGGACGGCGATCGGTGCCCGTACTACAGAATCCCAGACCCATCGCGAAATGTCATCCGGCCTGTCTACGCCTGTGGGTTTCAAGAATGGTACGGATGGCGATATCAGCATTGCCATCAATGCGATCTTGTCGGCATCCCATCCGCATTCTTTCCTGGGTTTGAATGGTCAGGGCCGAGTCTCTATCGTGCGCACCAGCGGCAATCAGTATGGCCACGTGGTCTTGCGCGGTGGTGGTGATCGCCCTAATTACGATACTGTATCTGTCGCCATGGCCCAGCAAGCCCTGGTCAAGGCCAAGCTGCCACCCAATATCGTGGTCGATTGCTCTCATGCCAACAGCTATAAAAAACCGGAATTGCAACCCCTGGTCATGGCCGATGTCATCAACCAGATCGCCAACGGCAACAAGGACATTGTCGGTGTCATGATCGAATCCAACATCGTTGCCGGTAACCAACCTATCCCTGAAGATTTGTCGCAACTCAAATACGGTTGCTCAGTGACCGATGCCTGTGTGGACTGGGAAACCACGGAGAAGATGTTGCGGGATGCTGCGGCGAGATTGCGTCAGCAATAAACGTACACTGGCAGGCGTATCAGTCATGCATGCGCCTGTCTGCATCTGAAACTGGTGGGATCGGTTGAAGCTGGATACCACACTAGCCATGAGATTTTATGGGAACAAATCCGGAATTTCAGCAATCTGCCACTCAGTTGTTGCCTGTTGAAAACGAGGCTGGCAGCAAGAGTGGTATTTCAGAAACCGAGTTGATTGCATTTGCAGGTGGAACCCACTATCCAAAATTGTTGATGCAATTACTGGAAGGCAAATCGCGGCATGCTGGCTTTAATGTCTGGGCCATGATATTTGGCATACAGTGGTTTTTCTTTCGTAAACTGTATCTCTTCGGTCTTTTTTCCGTTGCTCTGGAATCAATTGCACCGCTGATTTTTATCGCGGGGACAGCGGCGGTATTCGGTTATCTCGACAAGGGCGCAATCATCATCATTACCGTCATCACACTGATCATTACAAGGGTGATCATCGGATACATGGCAAATATCGCCCTGTGCCTCAAAGCATCGTATGTCATCGGAAAAATAGACAAGCTCAACAAAGATAATGAAGCCCACCTGCGCCTGATCAAAAGAGCAGGTGGTGTCAGCGTGCCGTCTTTACTGCTTGTTTATGTGGTCGCCCGTCTGGCGTTCAGGTAGCAAGCGCATTATTCACAATAATGTAAAACCTATCGCCGTCACAAGGCACGCAAGCTGCGCATGCACGCACCATAAGCTGCCTGTATCTCAAGCTGCTGCAGGTGTCTGCCGTTTTGAACGGTCATCTTTCCACCGACATACACATCGCGCACCAAATTATCATTACCTGCAAATATCCAGGTATTGAGTACATCCGTGCTAGCTATACCTGCAAGATTAGGATGAGCATCATCCAGTACTACGATGTCGGCACGGTAACCAACACTTAGCTGGCCAAGCTTGCGCCCGCTGGCTTGGGCGCCACCTTGCAGGGCTGCCTGATACAAGAAATCACCAACCTTGCGCTGCCCCGTAACGCTGGCAATATTGCGGCCTTGCAGGCGCAGGCGCTGGCCATATTCCAGCCAGCGCAATTCTTCTACCGGGCTTTGTGATACATGGCTGTCACTACCTACACCAAAGCGTCCACCGGAAGCGATGTAATCGGGCAGCTCAAAAAAACCGTCCCCAAGATTGCCTTCGGTCGTAGTGCAAATTCCTGCCACCGCGCCACTGGCGGCGATGCCCTGCACTTCAGTTTTATTCAAATGAGTAGCATGCACCAGACACCAGCGCTCATTCACCAAGCCGCTATCGAGCAAGAGTTCTACCGGGCGTTTGCCTGAGTAAGTGATGCAGGCATCGACTTCTTTTTGTTGCTCGGCGATATGGATATGGATGGGGCGGGCGGCGGGCAGTGTCGCTAGCAGTTCACGTATCTGGCTGATGCTGGCAGCACGGAGGGAATGCGGGGCGACACCAACTTCAACCTGGGCACTGCGCTTGACTTCCAATGCTACTATCAATTGCATGATCTCGGCCACATTGGTGGAGAAACGGCGCTGGTCGTGGCGCAAAGCCTGCTCACCAAAATCGGCATAACTGTACAACACTGGCAACATGCTGATGCCCATGCCGGTCTGCTCTGCAGCAGCGATGACGCGCTCTGCCATCTCGGCTGGGCGCGCATAAAAACTGCCATCCTGGTCACGATGCAGGTAATGAAATTCACAGACTGCGGTATAACCATGACGCAGGCATTCAACATACAGTTGCGCCGCAATGGCCTGGATTTGCTCAGGAGTGATATGCAGGGCATAGCGGTACATGAGGTCACGCCAGGTCCAGAAACTGTCCTTGCCCTCGCCTGCCATTTCTGTCATGCCAGCCATGGCGCGCTGGAAGGCATGCGAATGCAGGTTGGTCATACCGGGCGCGACAAATTGCGCCTGATTTTCGTGGGCCTGCAAAACAGCATCCTGCTCGACCTGACTCAGGTCACCACCCTCATTCCAGTGCAGGCGTACATTCTTGCTCCATCCTTGTGGCAGCAAAGCATGATGGGCAAACAGGCTACTCATGCGACGCTCCCTTGTGTCTTGTTCCAGTCCAGGCAGGCTTGCAGCAATTGCTTCAGCAAAGGCTGTACCTGCGTTGCCAGATCAGGCCGATATTCGTAGGGTGCAGCTTCGTTCATGTAAATGCATTGGCTCATCTCCAGTTGCACTGCATGGATATGACGTGATGGCTGGCCGTAATTGCGGGTGATAAAACCACCTTTGAAACGGCCATTAAAAATATGCGTATAGGTTTGCGCATGGGTAGAATTTCTGAGGCATGCCTGCAATGCATTCTGCATACCTATGTCACAGGATTTCTGGTCAGCCGTACCAAAATTCAGGTCTGGTAATTTGCCTTCAAAAAAACGCGGCACCAGCGAGGCAATGGAATGTGCGTCCCACAAAACCACGCTGCCATGCAGGCTCAACAGACGTTCCAGCTCTTGCTGCAATTGCTGGTGATAGGGTTGCCAGTATGTAGCGATGCGGCGCTGCACCTCGGCTTCTGTCGGCAAATTCTCAGGCGCATACAGCGGCTGCTTGGCAAAGGTGTCAACCGGACACAGGCCGGTAGTATCTTGCCCCGGATACAGATTGGCATTGTCCGAAGAACGGTTCAGGTCTATCACATAGCGTGAATATTCCGCCGCGATGGTGGATGCGCCGAGCTCTGCTGCCATATTGTAGAGCTCACGCAAATGCCAGTCTGTATCGGTTTTTTCTTGCGAGACTGGCAGCATCTGGGCGGCGATGTCATCCGGTATGCTGGTGCCCACATGGGGCATGGAAATCAGTAGGGGCAGGCTGCCCTGTTGAAAATGAAAAGCAGTCATGGTGTCTCCAGGATTTATGAGTATTGTAGTTTGCGGCTCAGTCTGTCGGCTGCTGCTAAAGTCATGTTGATGAGTTCTTGCTTGCGCTGCTGTATGCGCTGGGCCGGTGCCATCAGGGACAAGGTGGCTTCAAGTTTATGGCGGCCAGAAAATACTGGTGCGCTGACGCCCCAGATACCAAGATCAACTTCATTCTCGCTGGTGGCATATCTCTGTTCACGTATGCCTTGCAACTGGGTTTGCAAGTCTTGCAGTAACTGGCCGGATACTGGTGCATTTTCCAGAAAATTCTGCGCCAGCAATTCGTCTTGCAAGGCTGGCGGCAGATGTGCCAGCAAAGCCTTGGCAGAAGCACCGCACACACTGGAACTGGCACGGCCTTTGGCAAAAGAACAGCGCAGGGCTTGCTGGCTTTCTTGCATATCCAGGCAAACCACTTGTCCATTGACATAGGCCAGCAAGCCTACGCTCTCACTCGACTTTTGCACCAGGTCAGCGAGTTCATCGCGCGCCGCTCTCATGAGCCATGAATGCTGGTCAAAACCACGCGCCAGTTGCACTGCCAGCGGGCCAGGTTCATATAAGCCCGTCTGCGCATGCTCCTGCACCAGCCCCCATTTCTTGAGCGGTGCAAGCTGACGGTATAAGGTGCTCAGTGGCAAGCCGGTTTGCTCTACCAGTTCACGCGCAGACAAGGCCTCGCCATGACGGGCAATGCAGGCCAGAACCTGTAAAACGCGTTCACTTTGAGGAATATCTACTTGGTGCAGAACAGCCATAGAGAGCTAGCATCTAAATTTGTATATAAGCATGCTAGCATTAAGACGAGAAACATCAACTGCAAATTCTCATGCAATGAGAATTAATGATTATTTTTATTCAAAAATTAATCGTGGTGCTGGGGACCGGCATATCCATCTTCTGCACTGACGAATGCTGCATCGTCATAATCATACGCAGCATGCTTATTGCTAATCCCCAGGGTAGGCTGTACAAACAGATAACAAGCTATCGCCCCGATAACCGGAAGCAGCCAGATCAGCGCATATTGCGCATACTTTTGAGCAGGCTCGTAAAAGTCACTCTTCACGACCAAATAACTGATATACAAGTTCAGAGCCAGTAAAAGACTGACTATACAGACGCTTACAAGCAAGAGAGTATCCATATTTATAAGGGTAGCAAAGTTTTCAGTAAGGAGAATTAAGCGCTTGTTACTCGCATTTATTCGTTACAAACTGCTTCTTAGTGATCCAGGCCCTGCAAACCAACCCCAGGATATTCAGGGATATCCTCACTTACATTGATTTTGCGCCCCAAAGATGGCTTGGCCAGCGAATAACAAAACAGACTACCTAGCAAAGGTAACAACCAGATCAGGAAAAATTGGAAAGCCTTTTGCGCAGGCCCATAATAATCGCTACTCAAGATACAGTAACTGACGTAGATGTTTATCGCACACATTGTGCTCAGGAAGTAAATCACCAGCGTCTCAAAACTGCTCATGCCTTAGCTCCTGCTATACGCCGTTGTCTGGCAATTGCGGTTTTCCTGCGCCGGGAACTCTGCCTTGATGACATCGTACTTGCTCTTTTCTTCCGCACTCATGGCCCTGAACTGGAAGGCAAATTTATTGGTGCTGACCGTGCGCGGGCCTATACGGGCAGAGCGCACGCCTTTATTGCTGAGATTATTCAAATGCAGTTTGGCTGCTTCTTCGGTCTTGAACACGCCCAGCGAAATACCCCAGCGCAGATTGCTCTGGTCTTGCACGATATAGAAATCATTGATGCCCAGACGGCGCAGCTCACCAGCTTTTTTGTCTGCGCCTTCTTTGCTGCCTTGCGAAGGGATGAAGACCATGTGGGTGGCGACGTCAACGACATTGATACGGGACTGGCGGTCACCCATTGCCAGGGACTTTAATTTTTCTTCTATCCTTGGGATGTCGCTTTGCTGGAAGTTACCGACTTCCAGGCAGGCAATGACTTCGGGTTTCTTTTCTGATGCCGGTTCACTTGGCGACACTGCTTCGGCCGCAGTCAGAAGCTTTAACTGGTCGGCGTGATGCTGTTTTTTCAGGCGCTCGGGCTCATGAGTATCGAGGGACCAGTGTCCCAGATAGCCGAGATTAAATGCCAGCAGGAAGGCATTCAGTACGAGCAGGCTCCAGAAAAAGAATCTCAGCATGGTTAAAGTGTCAGTGTTATCGGTCCGGGCTTGATTGTGCCACGACAAACAGCCCCGTCAAGACCAGATTATCTACATATTGGTAAGGAATGCCCAAATGATGCAATAAATACGAGGCAGCACCGCCAGAAATCACGCAATTGACGGTCTTTTTCTCTTGCTGCTCCAGGGTATTGAAGGCACGTGCTATCGCACCGACCTGGGCACTGATGCAGCCACTGACGATGGCCTGGTCGGTATTATCGGCAAAGACTTTGGCGATCTCCGTTGATTCTGCCACCTGGGGCAATTGTGCGGTATTGCGCGCCAGCGATTCTGCCATCAGTTTAAGGCCAGGCAAGATCATGCCGCCCTTGAATACGCCATCTGTAGTGACAGCATCGACTGTGGTGGCAGTTCCACAAGTGGCGACAATCAGGCTTTGCTGCGGGAACAGGTAATGCGCACCTATCATGGAGGCGAGGCGATCACAGCCCAGTTGCGCCGGATTGCGGTAGCCATTGTGCAGGCCGGCGATATCTTCTTGCGAGGCAAACCAGTTTATGTGCAAGTCTGGCTGTACTTCTTGCAGTAAGGCCGTGAGTTTTTCTTTGATACTGGCACCGGCGACATTGGATATCAGGGCGCGTGTGAAGCGCATGCCTTGCCAGCAGGTTTTCAAAGTGTCCAGTTCAGCATGGCTGACGGAGGCAATCTGTTGCCACACTGGTGCTGGTGCCGGTGTTGGTGCGCGTGTTGGTGCCGATCCCGCTGGCACAGCCTTGATATCTGCCAGCGCCCATTTGATGCGCGTATTACCTGCATCGATCAATAATTGACTCATGTCTGCTTCACTCTTTTCTTGCTACTCTTTTCTGGCTACTTTTTTCATGCTACTGGCCGTAAAGACACATCACCTGCCAGTACATTGACCTGACCATGTTCAGTCTGCAATACCAGGCAGCCATGCAGATCGACACCGAGCGCTTTGCCTGTGTGCAAGACCTGGCCGTGATCGAGTATATGCACGGTTTGATCAGCGTAGGCATGCAAGGCATTCCAGCGTGGTAAAAAGGCGGAAAAACCTTGCTCGCCAAATTGCTGCAATGCTGCGGCAAGTGCGTTCAGCAATTGCGCCAGCAACAGGTTTCTATCCATCTGCGCGAGCCAGGGTGCATCTGCCAGGGCGCGACCCACCTGTGCCTCCAGCTCATCCGACACTTGCAGGTTCAGGCCTATGCCAGCAACTATCCAGGTACCGCCTTCGTTGGCGGCAGCGGATTCGAGCAGGATGCCTGCGAGTTTTTTACCATCGCGCAAGAGGTCATTTGGCCACTTCAATTGCACATTCTGGTTCAGGGCATTCAGGCACTCAGCCAGGGCAACACCTATCGCCAGCGGCAAGCCCAGCAAATTGTGCGGTGCTTGCGGCAAATGCCAGGCGAGGGAAAACGTCAGCATGCCACCGGGCACGGTCAGCCATGGGCGACCTGCCCTGCCACGCCCTGCTGTCTGATGCACAGCCACCCGCAGCACCGGGCGCGCCGGTGTCGATGCGCCCGCAGACAGGCGCGCCATGAGGTCGGCATTGGTGGAGCCGGTTTCTGCGACGACTTCTATATCAACTTCGCGGGCTGCGCCATCACAGAGTTTTTCTATGGCAGCCGCATTGAGTTCCAGGTTTTTATTCTCTTGCATAATCTGTCTATGGTTAGCAGCCGTATTGTACTGCTGCCTGAACAAATGTTCAGACCAAAAAAAACGGCACCTTATAAAGGTGCCGTTTTCATTACATCAGCGCAGCTTGATGTCGTTTATGGGAATTAATTACGCTTCGCCATCAACCACATCAGTTGCTGTTACTTCTGGTATCGGCGCAAATGCTGCTTTTTCTGCTTCCAGCAAGGCTACGCGTTCATCTGCTTCCCAGGTTTCTTTCAACTTGCGGGCACGGTGGAATGCCAGACCTGTACCAGCAGGTATCAGGCGACCAACGATGACGTTTTCTTTCAAGCCACGCAGACCGTCTTTTTTGCCCATGATCGCAGCTTCGGTCAGAACACGTGTGGTTTCCTGGAAGGACGCCGCAGAGATGAAGGAATCGGTGGACAAGGATGCCTTGGTAATACCCAGCAAGATATTTTCATACGTTGCAGGAATACCGTTGGCAGCAATGACGCGATCGTTTTCATCGAGCAATTCAGAACGTTCTACCTGTTCACCGACGATGTAGTTGGCATCGCCTGGATTAACCACGACAACACGGCGCAACATCTGACGCACGATCACTTCAATGTGCTTGTCATTGATCTTAACGCCTTGCAAACGGTACACGTCCTGAACTTCATCAACGATGTAACGTGCCAGCGCTTCGATACCCAACAAACGCAGGATGTCTTGTGGATCGGCCGGGCCGTCAACAATCATCTCACCCTTGTTCACCACTTGGCCGTCATGCACCAGGACTTGTTTGTCCTTGGTGATCAGGAACTCGTGTTTCTCGCCATCCATGTCTGTGATTTCCAGACGTTGCTTACCTTTGGTTTCTTTACCAAACGCAACCGTACCTGTTACCTCTGCCAGCATACCGGCATCTTTAGGTGAACGGGCTTCGAACAACTCGGCAACGCGTGGCAGACCACCGGTAATATCACGGGTTTTTTGTGATTCTGTCGGGATACGCGCCAGAACTTCACCCACGTGTACTTGCTGACCGTCTTTGACGGTAATCAGCGCACCCACCTGGAAGCCGATCGTTACTGCGTGTTCTGTACCAGCGATCTTGACTTCTTCGCCTTGTTCATTCAACAGCTTGACTTGTGGACGCAGAGTTTTACCCGCTGCGCTACCACGGCGTTTCGCATCGATCGCCACCAGCGTGGACAGACCTGTCACTTCATCAACCTGTTTGGCAACAGTCACGCCTTCTTCGACGTTTTCGAATTTCACCGTACCGGTGTATTCGGTAATGATAGGACGGGTCAATGGATCCCACGTTGCCAATGCTGTACCAGCCTTGATGACCAGACCGTCTTTGACGATCAGGGTTGCACCGTAAGGTACTTTATGACGTTCACGTTCACGACCGTGGTCATCAGTGATCAGCACTTCGCCAGAACGGGAAATAACGATCTGGTCGCCTTTACCGTTAGTGACATAACGCATGGTCGCTGTGAAGCGGATCGTACCGTTGGACTTGGCTTCAACAGAAGAGGCAATCGCTGCACGGGATGCCGCACCACCAATGTGGAAGGTACGCATCGTCAACTGTGTACCTGGTTCACCGATGGACTGCGCAGCGATAACACCAACTGCTTCACCAGCATTGACCAGAGAACCACGACCCAGGTCACGGCCATAGCACATTGCGCACAGACCGTAACGTGTGTCACATGTCAGTGGTGTACGTACCTTGACTTCATCGATGCCCAGGGCTTCGATACGTTCTACCGATGTTTCATCCAGCAGAGTGCCAGCTTCGTACAGTGTTTCCTGTGTTTCAGGATTGACGATGTCGTTAGCGCAAACACGACCCAAAATCAGATCACGCAGAGGCACATTAACTTCACCGCCTTCAACGATGGCCTTCATGGACGAACCATTGGCTGTACCGCAGTCATCTTCAACCACGACCAGATCCTGGGTCACGTCAACCAGACGGCGTGTCAGGTAACCGGAGTTAGCTGTTTTCAATGCCGTATCGGCCAGACCTTTACGCGCACCGTGAGTGGAAATAAAGTACTGCAAAACGTTCAGACCTTCGCGGAAGTTCGCGGTGATCGGCGTTTCGATAATCGAGCCATCCGGTTTCGCCATCAGACCACGCATACCTGCCAACTGACGAATCTGGGCTGCAGAACCACGCGCACCGGAGTCGGCCATCATGTAAATGGCGTTGAAAGATTCTTGTGTACCGACAGAGCCGTCGCGGCGTGTGACTGGTTCAACTTTGAGTTGTTCCATCATGGCCTTGCCGACTTCATCACCAGTTTTGCCCCAGATATCGACCACTTTGTTGTAGCGCTCGCCCGCTGTCACCAGACCGGAAGCATATTGCTGTTCGATCTGTTTGACTTCGTGTTCTGCTGCTGCCAGCAAAGTCACTTTTTGCGGTGGAACCAGCATGTCATCGATACAGATGGAGATACCGGCGCGTGTCGCCAGGCGGAAACCCATTTGCATCAATTGATCAGCAAACACCACCGTTGCACGCAGACCGCACTTGCGGAATGAGGTATCGATGAGTTTGGAAATTTCTTTTTTCTTCAGCGCACGGTTCAGTACGGTGAATGGCAAACCTTTAGGCAGAATCTCGGACAAGATCGCACGGCCAACAGTCGTTTCATAACGCTTGATGGTTTTAACGAATTCGCCAGTTTCAGCGTTCTTAGGGTATTCAGTAATACGGACTGTGATGCGTGTGCTCAGCTCGACTTCCTTGTTGTCCCAGGCGCGGATCGCTTCTGAAACGTCAGGGAACATCATGCCTTCGCCCTTGCCGTTGATTTTTTCACGGGAAGCGTAGTACAGACCCAACACGATATCCTGGGAAGGAACGATAGACGGTTCACCATTGGATGGGAACAGAATATTGTTGGATGCCAGCATCAAAGTACGTGCTTCCATCTGTGCTTCGATAGACAGAGGAACGTGGACCGCCATTTGGTCACCGTCAAAGTCGGCATTGAAAGCCGCGCAGACGAGTGGATGCAACTGGATCGCTTTACCTTCAATCAGGACTGGCTCAAAGGCCTGGATACCCAGACGGTGCAGCGTAGGCGCACGGTTCAGCATGATAGGATGTTCGCGGATAACTTCTTCCAGGATATCCCATACGACTGGTTCTTGTATCTCTACCAGTTTTTTCGCTGCCTTGATGGTCGTTGCCAGACCCATCAATTCCAGTTTATTGAAAATGAAAGGTTTGAACAGTTCCAGCGCCATCAATTTTGGCAAGCCGCACTGATGCAATTTCAGTTGTGGACCAACCACGATAACGGAACGGCCAGAGTAATCGACGCGCTTACCCAGCAAGTTTTGACGGAAACGACCGCCCTTACCCTTGATCATTTCTGCCAGGGATTTCAGAGGACGCTTGTTGGCGCCTGTCATTGCCTTACCGCGACGGCCGTTATCGAGCAGGGAATCGACGGCTTCCTGCAACATACGCTTTTCATTGCGTGTGATGATTTCAGGAGCGCGCAATTCCATCAGACGCTTCAGACGGTTGTTACGGTTGATGACGCGGCGATACAGGTCATTCAGATCGGAAGTCGCGAAACGGCCACCATCCAGCGGGACCAATGGACGCAGTTCTGGCGGCAGGACCGGCAGCACTTCCATGATCATCCAGTCTGGCTTGATGCCTGAGCGCTGGAATGCTTCCAGTACTTTCAGACGTTTTGCGTATTTCTTGATCTTGGCTTCAGATTTGGATTCTTTCAACTCTGTGCGCAGGGTTTCTGCATCACGGTCGATGTCGATGGAGCGCAGCAATTCACGGATACCTTCAGCACCCATGAATGCAGTGAATTCATCACCGTACTCTTCATACTTGGCAGCGAAATCATCTTCAGACATGATCTGGCATTTTTTCAGCGGCGTCATGCCTGGATCGGTGACGACATATGCTTCAAAATACAGTACGCGTTCAATATCGCGCAAGGTCATGTCCAATACCATACCCAGACGGGATGGCAGGGATTTCAGGAACCAGATATGTGCAGTTGGGGAAGCCAGCTCGATATGGCCCATGCGTTCACGACGCACTTTGGCCAGGGTCACTTCAACGCCGCATTTTTCGCAGATCACGCCACGGTGTTTCAGGCGTTTGTACTTGCCGCACAGGCATTCGTAATCCTTGATAGGGCCAAAAATCTTGGCGCAGAACAAACCGTCGCGCTCAGGCTTGAAAGTACGATAGTTGATGGTTTCCGGCTTTTTAACTTCGCCGTAGGACCAGGAACGAATTTTTTCTGGAGACGCCAGACCAATCTTGATCGCGTCGAATTGTTCGTTGGGTTGGACTTGCTTGAATAGATCGAGCAGAGCTTTCATGTGTATCACTCCAGTGAAGCGCGCAAACGCTAGTTGGCTGAATGGTGCTGCAACAGAAGCTTCGCCGCTTTACCCTGTTCGCATGAGCGGGAGAGCCAGGTCTTTTCGACACAGGTTCCGCTGATACCGGGAACGACATTACTTCCAAACTGCTTGCCAGGTTTAACGGCCATCGCCCGAATGCTATCCGGGCGATGACTTTACTGCAATTACATAGAACTAAACTTCTTAGCTGCGTTCGAGATCGATATCGATACCCAGAGAGCGGATTTCTTTGACCAGAACGTTGAAGGACTCTGGCATGCCGGCGTCGATCACATGGTCACCCTTGACCAGGTTTTCATACACTTTGGTACGGCCATTCACGTCATCGGACTTGACGGTCAACATCTCTTGCAAGACATAAGACGCGCCGTAAGCTTCCAGTGCCCAGACTTCCATCTCACCGAAACGCTGACCACCGAACTGCGCTTTACCGCCCAGAGGTTGTTGCGTGACCAGAGAGTAAGGACCGGTCGAACGTGCATGCATCTTGTCATCAACCAGATGGTGCAATTTCAGTACGTGCATGTAGCCCAGTGTGACTTTACGCTCGAACGCTTCACCGGTACGGCCATCAAACAGGGTGACCTGGTTTTTCGATGGTGTCATACCCAGTTGTGCGGCGATATGGTCAGGGAAGGCCAGATCCAGCATGCGGCGGATTTCGCTTTCATGCGCACCGTCAAACACTGGTGTAGCAAATGGCACGCCATTTTTCAGGTTGTTCGTCAATTCCAGGATCTCGGCATCGGAGAAACTGTCGATGTCTTCCTTCTTGCCAGATTCGTTATAAATCTTCTTCAGGAATTCACGCAGTTCTTCAACCTTGGCCTTGGCTTTCAGCATTTCGCCTATGCGCAAGCCCAGGCCTTTAGCTGCCCAGCCCAGATGCACTTCCAGAACCTGACCAACGTTCATACGTGATGGAACACCCAATGGGTTCAACACGATGTCTGCCGGTGTACCGTCAGCCATGTAAGGCATGTCTTCGATAGGCACGATACGGGAAACCACACCCTTGTTACCGTGACGACCCGCCATCTTGTCACCAGGTTGCAGGCGACGTTTAACAGCCAGGTAAACCTTGACCATTTTTTGTACGCCTGGCGGCAATTCATCGCCTTGCGTCAGCTTGGTACGTTTTTCTTCAAAAGCCAGATCGAACTGATGACGTTTTTCAGCGATGGAATCTTTCATCGCGACCAATGCATTGGCTGCTTCATCAGATGCCAGGCGAATATCGAACCAGTGGTATTTATCCACGCTGGCCAGATATTCTCTGGTGATCTTAGTGCCTTTAGCCAGCTTGGCCGGGCCGCCGTCAGCGATCTTGCCATCCAGCATACGTTCCAGACGCTCAAATGCATCGCCTTCAACAATACGCAACTGATCGTTCAGATCGAGGCGATAACGCTTCAATTCATCATCGATAATCTGTTGTGCACGTTTGTCGCGTTGTATACCTTCGCGTGTGAACACTTGTACGTCGATAACTGTACCTACCATGCCGGAAGGCACGCGCAGGGATGTATCTTTAACGTCAGAAGCTTTTTCACCGAAAATGGCGCGCAGCAGTTTTTCTTCTGGTGTCAGTTGAGTTTCACCTTTTGGTGTCACTTTACCGACCAGGGTATCACCGGCTGTTACTTCAGCACCGATGTAGACGATACCGGACTCATCCAGACGTGCCAGTTGGTTTTCTGCCAGATTGGAAATATCACGTGTGATTTCTTCCGCACCCAGCTTGGTATCACGGGCAACCACCGACAACTCTTCGATATGGATCGAGGTATAGCGGTCATCAGCCACCACTTTTTCAGAGATCAGGATCGAATCTTCGAAGTTATAACCATTCCAAGGCATGAACGCGACCAGCATGTTCTGACCCAGGGCCAATTCGCCCAGATCTGTCGATGCGCCGTCGGCCAATACGTCACCTTTGGCGACCAGATCGCCAACTTTGACGATAGGACGTTGGTTGATATTGGTGTTCTGGTTGGAACGGGTGTACTTGATGAGGTTGTAGATATCCACACCGACTTCACCTGCCTGTGCTTCAGCATCATTCACACGAATAACGATACGGCCCGCATCGATGTAATCAACCTTACCGCCACGCAGTGCCTGTACGGTTGTACCGGAGTCAACTGCCACAGTACGTTCGATACCTGTACCAACGAATGCTTTTTCTGGACGCAAGCAAGGAACGGCTTGACGTTGCATGTTGGCACCCATCAACGCACGGTTCGCATCATCGTGTTCGAGGAACGGGATCAAGGATGCCGCAACAGAAACCACCTGACCAGTCGCCACGTCCATGTACTGGATACGCTCTGGGGATACCAGGATCGTTTCGCCAGCTTCACGGGCAGAGACCAGTTCATCGATCAGTTTGCCTTCGCCATCGATCGTCGCATTCGCCTGGGCGATGATGTAACGACCTTCTTCAATCGCAGACAGGTAATCGATCTGGGATGTGATTTTGCTGTCAACCACTTTACGGTATGGTGTTTCCAGGAAACCGTATTCGTTCAGACGAGCATACAGAGCCAGCGAGTTGATCAGACCAATGTTTGGTCCCTCAGGTGTCTCAATCGGGCAGACGCGGCCATAGTGGGTTGGATGAACGTCGCGGACTTCAAAGCCGGCGCGCTCACGTGTCAAACCACCAGGTCCGAGGGCGGAAATACGACGCTTGTGCGTGATTTCTGACAATGGGTTGGTCTGATCCATAAACTGGGACAATTGTGAAGAACCGAAGAACTCACGAATCGCAGCAGAGATAGGCTTGGAGTTGATCAGGTCATGCGGCATCAGGTTGTCGGCTTCAGCCTGACCCAGACGCTCTTTGACAGCACGTTCAACACGTACCAGACCAGCACGGAACTGGTTTTCAGCCAATTCACCAACGCAACGTACGCGACGGTTACCCAAGTGATCGATATCATCGACTTCGCCACGGCCATTGCGCAGCTCAACCAGAATCTTGATCACGGCCAGTACATCTTCGTTCGACAAAGTCATGGCACCTGTCAGTTCATCACGGCCGATACGGCGGTTGAACTTCATGCGGCCGACTGCGGACAGATCGTAACGGTCTTCGCTATAGAACAAGCCATTGAACAGGGCTTCAACAGAATCTTCTGTTGGTGGTTCGCCAGGACGCATCATGCGGTAGATGGCAACGCGGGCAGCCATCTGGTCAGCTGTATCATCAGCACGCAGAGTCTGGGAAATGTAAGCACCCTGATCCAGGTCATTGGTGTACAAAGTCTGGATATCAGTGACTTTGGCGTCGCGCAAACGACCCAGCAATTCTTCTGTCAGCTCATCATTGGCATTGGCAATGACTTCACCAGTGTCTGCATCAACGATGTTCTTGGCCAGGACGCGACCCAGCAGGTAGTCTTCAGGCACGGAAATGTGCTTGATGCCACCGGCTTCGATTTCACGTACATGCTTGGCATTGATACGCTTGTCCTTGGCTACGATGACTTTGCCGGATTTGTCGCTGATGTCAAAACGGGCAACTTCACCACGCAGACGTTCTGCAACGAATTCCATTTCTGCGCCATCACTGTGCAGGTTGAAATTATCGAAGACAAAGAAGTTAGCCAGGATCTGTTCATTGCTCATGCCTATGGCGCGCAGCAGGATAGTGACTGGCATCTTGCGACGACGGTCAATACGGAAGAACAGGATATCTTTAGGATCGAATTCGAAATCCAGCCATGAACCACGGTAAGGAATGATCCTTGCCGAGAACAGCAATTTACCGGAAGAATGTGTCTTGCCGCGGTCATGTTCAAAGAACACGCCAGGGGAACGGTGCAACTGGGACACGATAACGCGCTCAGTACCGTTGATGACAAAAGAACCAGTGGTTGTCATCAAAGGCAATTCGCCCATGTAGACTTCCTGTTCTTTCATTTCTTTGACAACCGGCTTGGTTGGTGATTCCTTGTCCAGAATGACCAGGCGGACTTTTGCACGCAAAGGCGAAGCATAAGTCAGGCCACGCAATTGACATTCCTTGACGTCGAACGCAGGATCGCCTAAAACGTAGGACAGGAATTCAAGACGTGCGAAGCCATTGTGCGAAACAATAGGGAAAATCGAGGTGAAGGCAGACTGCAAGCCCTCGTTTTTACGAGTTGGCGGTGTTCTGTCTTCTTGTAAGAAGCTCTGGTACGACTCGATTTGAGTCGCCAGCAAGAACGGAACGTTGTGGACGTTGGCGCGCTTCGCAAAAGATTTACGAATACGCTTCTTCTCAGTAAATGAGTAGTGCATGGACACTCCGTGAGTGGCAAGGAAGGATAGAGAATTCAGGATTTTTGTCACAAAAATAAAACATAGCAACTCTGCGACAAAAAAACCTCAAGTCTCAACCCTCGGTCTTAATAAACAGCTAAACAACCCTGAACGACAAAGAAGCCAAAGAGGAACCCTCTCTTCCAAGAGGATTCCTGTCTTTGACTTGGGCAAATCCGGAGATTTGCCATAATACCTGAATTACTTGAGGTCTGCTTTCGCGCCTGCTTCTTCCAGTTTTTTCTTAGCTGCTTCAGCATCAGCTTTAGCTACGCCTTCTTTAACTGCTTTTGGTGCGCCATCAACCAGGTCTTTAGCTTCTTTCAAGCCCAGACCAGTGATTTCGCGAACTGCTTTAATGACGCCAACTTTGTTTGCGCCAACTTCAGACAGAATTACGTTGAATTCTGTTTGTTCTTCAACTGCTGCTGCTGGACCTGCTGCTGCTGGGCCTGCTACTGCGGCTGCGGAAACACCAAATTTTTCTTCGAAAGCTTTTACCAGGTCGTTCAGGTCCATTACGGACATCGCGCCTACGGCTTCCAGGATATCGTCTTTGCTAATTGCCATTTGAAACTCCAATTAATTAATTACATTGATACGGTATTTGACGGAAACAATCTTATTCTGCTACGGCTTCAGCGGCTTCAGCCACTGGTGCTGCAGGAGAACCGGATTCTTTCTGTGCTGCGACGGCTGCCAGAGCACGTGCGAAAGCAGATACAGGAGCCTGCATCATGCCAACCACTTGCGCCAACAATACTTCACGGCTAGGAATGCTTGCCAATGCGACAACGCCAGCTTTATCCAGCGATTTGCCTGCATAGTTACCCGCTTTAACAACCAGTTTGTCATTGCTTTTTGCAAAGTCTTGAACGACTTTAGCAGCAGCAACAGCATCTTCCGAGATTGCATAAATCAACGGACCAGTCATTTCAGAAGCGAGACTTGCAAATGCAGTTCCCTCAACAGCGCGACGTGCCAATGTGTTTTTCAACACACGCATGTATACGCCTTGAGCGCGTGCGCTAGCACGCAATTGCGTCAAATGACCGACCTGGATGCCACGATATTCGGCCACGACGATAGTCTGTGCAGTTGCTACTTTTGCAGAGACTTCAGCGACGACGGCTTTTTTGTCATTCAGATTGAGACTCACGGTCAACCTCCATTAATGATATTCAGTCCATACACCGGAATGATGTACTTCCCTCATATCGTTTCGAACACGGCGTCCGAAGTTAGGAGTTTCACTGGGGGACCAGTAATCACTACAAAACTTGTTCGGGTACACCATCTGCGTTGGGACCTGTTGATTGCTCTTCAGATATTAACCTCATGTCTGGCAAACTACGCTTACACACTTGGCCCAACGGTCTTTGACACTCTGGATGTTTGTTCAAAACATCCAGCCCAAAGATGCGCCCTGCATCAAAGGATGCAGGGACTTAATTCTTGCTTAGCCCAGATTGGCGTGATCTACGCGCACACCTGCACCCATAGTGGATGAGATGGATACTTTACGCAGATAAACACCTTTGCTGGATGCTGGTTTTGCTTTGTTCAAAGCATCGATCAGTGCAACCAGGTTGGACTTCAGGTCACCATCAGCAAAAGACTTACGGCCGATTGTTGTGTGGATGATACCTGCTTTGTCTGTACGGTATTGAACTTGACCAGCTTTTGCATTTTTAACTGCAGTAGCTACGTCAGGAGTCACTGTACCAACTTTAGGATTAGGCATCAGGCCACGTGGACCCAGAACTTGACCCAGGGTACCAACGATACGCATAGTGTCTGGAGAAGCGATAACAACGTCAAATGGCATGTCGCCAGCTTTAACGCGTTCAGCCAAGTCTTCCATACCTACGATATCAGCACCGGCAGCTTTCGCTTCTTCTGCTTTTGCACCTTGTGCAAATACAGCTACGCGTACTGTCTTGCCTGTACCAGCTGGCAATACCACTGCGCCACGAACAACCTGGTCAGATTTCTTAGGATCAACGCCCAGTTGTACGGATACGTCGATGGATTCGTTGAATTTTGCTGTTGCGCATTCTTTGATCAAAGCGATAGCATTGTCAAATGGATACACTTTCAGACGGTCAACTTTCGTTGCCAGCAATTTTGCTTTTTTAGTTAACTTAGCCATTACAGACCCTCCACCGTGATGCCCATGGAACGAGCAGAACCAGCGATAGTACGCACTGCTGCGTCCATATCAGCTGCTGTCAAATCAGCGCGTTTAACTGTCGCGATTTCTTCAGCTTGCTGGCGAGTAATTTTGCCAACTTTGTCTGTATGCGGTTTGGAAGAGCCTTTAGTGATGCCAGCTGCTTTTTTGATCATGTAAGTTGCTGGAGGAGTCTTCATCACGAATGTGAAAGACTTGTCAGCAAATGCAGTGATCACGACAGGGATAGGCATGCCTGGTTCCATACCTTGGGTCTGCGCATTGAACGCTTTGCAGAATTCCATGATATTCAGACCACGTTGACCCAGAGCTGGACCGATAGGTGGGGATGGGTTTGCTTTACCAGCTGGCACTTGCAGCTTGATAAAACCAATAATTTTCTTTGCCATGTTTGGCTCCTTCAAAAAATGAGTAGTAGCGCCTGCCGGTATCTTTTCACACCAGCAGGCTCCTCCGCCTGCCGAGAATTGTCTGTATTACGCTTGTAGTACTACAGCCAACGCTCTAACCAGTTTCAACAAATTGCTTTGTTACGTACTGGTCAAACGTAAATCCTGTTAAACCTTTTCGACCTGGGAGAATTCCAGCTCTACTGGTGTAGCGCGACCGAAAATAGTCACTGTCACGCGTACCTTGGACTTTTCATAATTGACTTCTTCAACATTGCCGTTAAAGTCAGTGAAAGGACCATCCTTGATGCGGACTATCTCGCCCACTTCGTACAAGACCTTAGGTCTTGGTTTTTCTACGCCATCCTGCATTTGCTGCAAGATCTTGTCGACTTCGTGTTGCGGTATTGGAGACGGCTTGTTTGATTTTCCGCCGATAAAACCGGTTACCTTGCTGGTGTTTTTCACCAGATGCCAGGTATCGTCAGTCATTTCCATCTCTACGAATACATAGCTGGGGAACAAGCGACGCTCAGTGACGACTTTCTTGCCATTCTTTGGCTCTATCACTTCTTCGGTCGGAACCAGAATCTGACCGAATTTATCTTGCATCTCTGCGCGCTCTATACGCTCCACCAATGCACGTTGCACGCTCTTTTCCATACCGGAATAAGCATGCACGGCGTACCATCTTTTAGCACTTTTAGGTACAGACACCGTTGGTGCTGTACCTTCTTCGTTTTCCTGAATGTTCTCACTCATTATTTTTTCCATCCGAGGATTACGTCATACAACACAAATCCGATCAACTGATCGGTACCCCACAGGAAAATCGCCATCACCAGAACAAAGCCGAATACGACGGCAGTGATCTGCCCCGCTTCTTTACGGGTAGGCCAAACAACTTTTTTAGTTTCGCGCACAGCTTCTTTTGCAAAGCTGACAAAATCACGACCCATTTCAGAAGTTGCGATAAATCCAACAGCAACCAACAAACCCACGACCAAAGCGATGGCACGTATCCACGTTGCCTGTCCAGCGAGAATATAAAAAGCAGCAACACCGGCAACTGCAGCCACTACCGCCAGAATGACTTTGTACTTGTCATTGGATGTACTAACTGTTTGAACGGGATGATTAGACATACTTTATTTACTTTCGGTGGCCTGCGGCCTTGATGGTGGCAGGGGCGGAGGGAATCGAACCCGCGACCTTCGGTTTTGGAGACCGACGCTCTGCCAATTGAGCTACACCCCTACATCTTGACATTTGCTACAAGCATTGCCTGAACGAATCAGGCAATGCTTGTATTTTACTACTTATTTATTACTCGATGATTTTAGCAACAACGCCAGCACCGACTGTACGGCCACCTTCACGGATAGCGAAGCGCAAGCCTTCTTCCATCGCGATCGGGTTAATCAATTTAACAGTGATAGAGACGTTATCACCTGGCATGACCATTTCTTTATCTTTCGGCAACTCGATCGAACCAGTTACGTCCGTTGTACGGAAGTAGAACTGTGGACGGTAGTTGTTGAAGAATGGTGTATGACGGCCACCTTCATCTTTGGACAGAACATAGATCTCGCCTGTGAAGTGCGCATGTGGCTTGATCGAACCTGGCTTGGACAATACTTGACCACGTTGGATATCTTCACGCTTGGTACCACGCAGCAATACGCCGACGTTGTCGCCTGCTTGACCTTGGTCGAGCAGTTTGCGGAACATTTCAACGCCAGTACATGTAGTCTTGACTGTGTCTTTGATACCAACGATTTCGATCTCTTCGCCGACTTTGATGATGCCGCGCTCGATACGACCGGTAACAACTGTACCGCGACCGGAGATGGAGAATACGTCTTCTACTGGCAACAGGAAGGCGCCGTCAACTGCGCGTTCTGGCGTTGGGATGTAGGAGTCGAGTGCATCAGCCAGCTTCATGATGGCTTCTTCGCCCAGAGGACCTTTGTCGCCTTCGAGGGCCAGTTTAGCGGAACCTTGAATGATAGGCAGGTCGTCGCCTGGGAATTCGTATTTGGAGAGCAATTCGCGCACTTCCATTTCAACCAGTTCCAGCAACTCTGCGTCATCCACCATGTCGCATTTGTTCAGGAACACGATGATGTATGGAACGCCAACTTGACGTGCCAACAGGATGTGTTCGCGAGTTTGTGGCATAGGACCGTCTGCTGCGGAGCAAACCAGGATCGCGCCGTCCATCTGAGCCGCGCCAGTGATCATGTTTTTAACATAGTCAGCATGGCCTGGGCAGTCAACGTGGGCGTAGTGACGGCCAGCTGTTTCGTACTCAACGTGGGCTGTATTGATTGTAATACCGCGCGCTTTTTCTTCTGGGGCTGCGTCGATCTGGTCGTATGCTTTAGCTTCGCCGCCGAATTTTTTCGACAGGACTGTTGCAATCGCTGCTGTCAGTGTGGTTTTGCCGTGATCTACGTGGCCAATTGTACCAACGTTGACGTGCGGCTTGGTGCGCTCGAACTTACCTTTTGCCATTTTGGACTCCTAACGATTTTGATGAGAATGCTCAGGCACGCGCCCGACAAATCAGACTTGAAAACACCAGACTAAACATGGTGCCCTTGACGTGGATTGAACACGTGGCCTCTCCCTTACCAAGGGAGTGCTCTACCACTGAGCTACAAGGGCAGCTTGCTGCGCAAAACCCCGCGCAAGTAAAACTGGAGCGGGTGAAGGGAATCGAACCCTCGTCATAAGCTTGGAAGGCTTCAGCTCTACCATTGAGCTACACCCGCAAAGGCCACCACTTCAGCCGCTATATTTCTTAATTCAATTCTTTACCTGGTGGAGAGGGCTGGATTCGAACCAGCGTACTCGTAAGAGGGCAGATTTACAGTCTGCTGCCATTAACCACTCGGCCACCTCTCCGCAGGGAACCCCGAATTATGGAGATACTCGCCCCAACTGTCAACACCCTTTTGAGAATTTCTTGCTCAAACAAAAGCATGAAGAGTTAAAAATCTCGACAAACCCTTGATTTTATTGATTATTATTAAAACGATATGTGCCGTACTTTCAGTGCCAAAAACTGTCCCCAGATGAGACAGCCTGAATTTTCCGCCATGCCTTTGTTGCAACTTACCTACAATCGCCATTGCTGGCTGGCTCAAGGTATGATGTTGGCATCCCATCAAACACTTCAGCCATGGCCCGCACCCTCGCATCCGATTATCAATTGCAACGCGACGACATCCTGGAAAAAGCGGCGACTGCCTTTGCCAACCATAGTTACCCCGGCACTTCCATGAGTGTACTGGCGCAAACCTGCGGCACCTCAAAAGCCAGGCTCTACCATTATTACCCCAGCAAGGAAGCCATCCTGTTCGACCTGCTGAATCGCTATACCCAGGTATTGATCAAGCTGGCAGAAAGTCATCATGACTTGCCGGCGCTGATTGCAGCCTTCCTGGCGGAATATGAACATTCCCAGACCCGCCATATAGCCTTGCTCAATGATGTGAAATTCCTGGAAGAGCCGCAGCGCAAGCTGATACTTGATGCGCAAAGAAAAATCGTCGATTTGTTTGCCGGTGCGATACAACGCAGCTTTCCAGACCGCACTACAGCACAAAACCGCAGCGCCATCACCATGCTCCTGTTTGGCATGATCAACTGGACTTTTACCTGGCTAAAGCCACACCAGGATGCCGACAAAATCTCGTATGCCGACTTTGCCGTACTGGTGACGCAGATTTTCATGCAGGGTATGCTGGGCGTACCTGTCGCTACGCAGGCACAACCAAGCATTCAGGTTGTTTAATCAGCATCTGCCCTGAAGTTCCAAGGTTCCGGAAAAATTAGTTCCTGGCGTGAGCAATCTGGTAAAACTCCAGTCCCTCAAACGCCCCCAGTTCCAGTGACAGCTCACTGATGCGCGTTGCCAGTTTGCGGCTCAGGCCGACTGCAACGAAACGCCATTCAGAGCGACCTTCCTTGCAACTGATGTTCAGGGTCCCCGTTGCAATTTCGTAGCCTCGTGCAAGGGCCATTTTGCGCAAGGCATCTTCACGCGGAATAAAGCCCTGGCGGAATTGCATGGTGATCGCCACCGCTGGCCGGGAAGGCAGCCAGGCTTCAATCCTGGATACCCAGATCATGCAGGCCGCCGACAAAAAAGCCAGCAGGATTGCCGCCGCATAAAAGCCAACACCAACCATCACGCCTATGGCTGACGACGCCCACAAAGATGCCGCCGTCGTCAGGCCGCTGATGGTAAATCCTTCGCGCATGATGACCCCGGCACCGAGAAAACCTATGCCGGTGACTATGCCTTGTATGGTGCGAGAAGGGTCGAGATTGACGGGATAAACGGCACGCGCACCGTACCAGAAATCCGGGTAACCGGAAATCACGACCAGGGCAGCCGACGCCATACACACCAGGCCATAAGTCCGCATGCCAGCGGCACGTCCATGATAAGAACGTTCATAGCCAACCACGAAACCCAGCAGCATGGCACCAGCCAGATTCATGAAGATAATCGCATTCGCGTGCAATTCAGTGGCAGACCAGAAGCTCATGAAATAACTTGAGAAAGATTGAGTCATAAGGCTGCCTTAAACTGGCTAAATTATATGTCTTGATAGTGTAGCAATCAGCCCTGCTATCAACCAGTAAAACATCGTCAAATAAATCCACTGCTCATCAACTGCACAGTTTGCGCTATAATCCTGTTTCTCTTTCATTGGGGAGTAGCCTGCTCCGGTTAAATCCGGGGAAAACGCATCAACATACTTGGCCATCCGGTCATGGTGCGTTTGATACAGCCAGTAGCATGACATAAGTGCACTGATTGTATTGGGCAAGACCTTTGATAGTTATGTTTCCGCTGACCAGGGATGGGGCGGGACATGGCTGTCATTGGACAAATTGCCCCATCCCGCCTATTCTCATGGAAGCTTTCCTCGTCTCTGCACTCGCTGTCACCGTTGGTGAAATTGGTGACAAAACACAATTGCTCGCACTGCTATTGGCTGCCCGCTATAAAAAGCCCGGCCCTATCGTGCTGGGCATACTGGTCGCAACGCTGGCCAACCACACCCTTGCTGGTTTGATAGGGCAACTGGTCGCCACGCATATCGATGCCACGGTCATGCGCTACCTGCTGGGCCTGTCTTTTTTAGCCATTGCTGCCTGGACGCTGAAACCGGATGAGATGGATGATGGCGGTATCAATGAAAGCCGGTACGGCGTTTTCATGCTGACCTGCGTGACTTTTTTCATCGCTGAAATTGGCGATAAAACCCAGTTGGCGACCGTGGCGCTGGCCGCAAAATATTCTGACCTGACCATGGTCATCGCTGGCACCACCCTGGGCATGTTGATTGCTGACGTACCAGCAGTATTTCTGGGCAAGATTGCTGCACCGAATTTCCCTTTCAAATACGTGCGCTGGTGTGCTGCGGCAGTTTTTGCCATACTGGGCCTGCTGGTTTTACTGGGTATGGAATTCAAGTTTTGAATGAAAATGTAAATAGCCGTGTTGACACGGCAAGACCATAGAATGATGATAGATACATGATTACGATTTACCACAACCCACGTTGCTCAAAATCGCGCGAAACCCTGGCACTGGTACAGTCGTATGCGGACGACACGCAAATACCCTTGCAAGTCATTGATTACCAGAAAACGCCTTTGAATTTTGGTGAATTGCAAAGTCTGCTTACAGCTCTGGGCACCGACGATGTGCAAGTTATGCTACGCAATAGCGAGCCTGAATATGTCAACCTGAACCTGGCAACTGTAGATGTGGCAACAGCCTTGTCAGCCATCGCTGCCCACCCGCACCTGCTGCAAAGACCAATAGTGACTTACCAGAACAAAGCGGCCATAGGACGTCCGCCGGAACACGTCCTCTCCCTGTTCAAGAAAGCCTGAGCCGCCATGTCAGAATTTAAACTTGCCGCCGGCAGCCACGTCAAATTTGGTTGTATCTCTACCCAGTTGTATCCCATCCTGCGCCAGGGCCTGGCAGCAGATATGCCGCGCCAGGGCTTCCAGGAAGAAGAAAGCCAGCCCGCACGCGGCATCATGGTCGGTGAATTGATGGCTTACTTTGCCGCCTGCGCAGCATTCTGCAAGGCCACCAGCAATCTGCATCATGAACACCAGCAAGTGATGGGTGAATTTGTCAACGCGCTGCAAAGCCAGCATGGCGAAAAACCACAAATGCCTGAGCTGGAAAACATTGCGACCGGTGCAGGCCTGCCAGTGATACTGGAAATAGAGCTGGGCGAAGACTGCCTGCTTGCCGCAGACACACACTTTGTCAGCGGGGATGAGACTGAAAAAAGCTGGAAGCTGTGGCGTAGCGGCGCACTCTTGCGTGAAGGCGGCATACCTGCCGCATGGATCAAGAAGTTTTATTTCCCGCGCCTGCTGGATTATCGTGATGTCGCCAGCTCACGCAGCCCACGCTCGCTGGAACAAACCACTGATACTGCCTTGATGGTGGGAGGTCTCATGCAATCCTGGCACAAGGACACGCCGTCGGATTTATTGCATGCGTTCCGCAAGCAATATGGCAGGATCAATTTCTCCCAGCACAGCAGTTTTGACGAGACAGCCCTGGAGCGTTTTTTCAACCTCAATCCCATGCTCGACCCTGCCACCCGTCTGTTGAATCAAATGACGATATGGCAAGATATTGATGCCCTGGCCAAGAAGCAGGAAATTCCTCTGGCTTGAAAACCGGAACAAGAAAATCCCGCCGTGAATTCAATCACCGGCGGGATTTTTTTAACTGGAAGGACTACGCTTGACAAAGAACAGGGCCGTACCTATCGCCATCAGTATCCCGCCAAAAAAGCGGTTCTGGCTCTTCAGCCATTTGGGGTCGCGGAAATAACGCTGCATCGTGGATGCGGCAAATGCATAGCCATGCATGACGACCAGGTCAATCGCGCACATGGTCACCCCAGTATCAACAACTGTGGCAGCAGGGGCGCATCGTGAGAAATAAATTGGGGCAGTACCGCCACCATGAAAATGATGCCCTTGGGATTGGTCGCATTCGTCAAGAAACCCGTCAAGAAGCGCCTGGACATGGCTGGCACCTGGGTAGTGCTGGCTTGATCAGCACCGGCTTCGTTCGCAGCAGGGACATCTATTTTGGCACGCCATTGGCTGATACCCAGATAAATCAGGTAGAGCGCACCTATAGTTTTGACAACGCTGAAAGCAAACTCTGAAGCCATGAGGATAGAACCAACGCCAGCACCGGCAATTGCCAGTATCAACAATAAACCTGCCTGTAAGCCCATGATGGTGCCACTGGCTTTTTTGACTCCATAATTCAGGCCATGCGACATCGACAAGACAGCGCCTGAGCCAGGAGATACTGCGATAACGCAGGCTGCAAAGAAGAAAGTAAGCCAGGTAGTGAAGTGCATGAGATTTGTCCCGCTGAGATGATGACAGGACATTGTAACCTGCAGGTTTCATCCTTGCAGTCCGTACAAGCACTTACTCTGGTGCTTAGCCACGCATCATGGCGGCCAGCAATTGACTCTTCAATGTTTTGATGAGCGCTGTTTCATCTGGCGGCACACCTTCATCCGCGTTCACGGCGCGGTCGGCATAAAACAAGCCCAGTGGTTTTTTCTGTATCACCAAAGGCAGGATGATGAAGCTGCGTGCATCTGGCAGCAATTGTTTGTGCCAATCAGGCAACAGGTTTTGTATCTTGGGTACCGATGCATCGGATATCATCAGATCGACATTATTGCTCATCGCCAAATGGAACAGGTTCTGGTCCGGCTTGCCGCTGAAGGCAAAACCTCTTTGCCTTTCCTGATAATTCTCACCTATCGCCAGTCGCGCCACATAACGCACAGTCTGCAGGTCACGCAGGCAGACTGCAGCAAAACGAAAACCCATGCTGCTATACAAGGTTTCCAGTACCAGCAGGATAAGGTCATTCAGTTTGAAGCTGTCAGACGCCAGCATTTGCGTCACATCCTGTACACCGGCCAGCAAGAGATCACGGGCCTGCTTGGGCTTGCCGCTGGGGTGACGCTCATCATTCTGGATTTCTCCAGCTTCGTAGTTCTTCAGCAAAAGCTCATTCGGCAGGCCATTGGTTGAATTCGCATCAGTTTCCCCAATGTGGATATCGCCCATGGCAATATCCATGCTCTTGGCGAGCTGGCGGGTTTCAGTTTCGACCTTGATGAGCATGTCATCGAGTATGGCCTGGTCAAAATCCAGCGCCTTGCCAAATTTCAGTAACAGCGGCCTGGCTTTCTCACTGAGATTGACACCACCCGAGCTCATGATGGTCGATGCCAGCGCATCACTGAAGCTGGCAACCTGGCGCAACCATTCAGCACGAGTATTCACTTTCTTCAATTCACCGCCGGGCAAAGGCACCAGGGATTGCACGATAGTGTCAGGTATCTTCCACTCTTGCAGGGCCATCTCGCCAAAGCGCTCATAGCTGCACCCCAGCAATGTGGAGGCAGCTTCCTGTGAGGTAGTCTGCCCGGTCTGCAACATGGCTTGTATGCGGCTATACAGGGTATGGTCGTAAGAAGCCACCAGGATCTTGCCTACATTCTTGAACAGTGCAGCGACAGCCGCCTCTTCACCATCCTGGAAGCGCCCACGAGCCGCCATCTCACGTCCGACTATGCTGGCGCACAAGGCCTGCACCAGTTCACGCCTGACGCTATTGGCATGGCTTTTATCCTTGAAGCAATCGACCAGCAGCATCGCCATGGCACTGGTCTTGATACTGTTAAAGCCCAACAGGAAGATTGCACGTGAAATAGTCGTGACGGGCGCACCCGAACTGGTGCGGTAATGGATGGTATTCGACAGCCTCAGTATTTTCTGTGTCAGTGCAACATCGGCCAGCACAAAATGTGCGAGCTTCGCGACCGGGTCTTCACTGGACGAAGTAATTTCAACTACCTTGGTGATCGATACACCCAAAGTCGGCAAACTACTTTCTTCATTGATTTGCCTGATCAGCCGGTCACGCGGCAATTCCGGGGCGTGCTGATCCAGATGTACAGAAGGTTGAATAGCCATGGTCTCCGCAACTATTTACTATCCCGACAATTTGAGCAATTTCAGCAATTTGTCGAGAGTGTTGATTTCTTATCGTGCAACGCGGGCAGCATTGATGCCATATTTTTTTTGCAATTCATCATACAGGCCGCGTATCGCTTTCAGGCGCGGGTTCATGGGATCAAGTCGGCGTGCCGACTCGATGAGGTTACGCGCCAGCTCGCCGGTGGCGTGATCCCAGCCCATGTTCTCCAGGCATTTCAGGGCAGCCAGTGCTGCATTCAAGACCACTTGCGGATTATCGGGTGACTTGCGTGCCGCCGCTGCCATCAGTTCTACCGAACCGCGGAAATCACCCTGTTTGGCTTTTTGCACGCCCATGGCCACCAGGTCCATGACTTCTTTCTGACTGCGCTGTGCCAATTCCTTGGCGAGATGTCCTTTACCTGCGCTTTCAAACACGCCCATGGCCTTGCTCATGACTTGCTGATTGCTGGCGTTTTTCATGACGTCAAGAATGACTTCAGAAGCATTGTCTTCCTGATTGTTTTCAAGACAGCTTTTGGCCAGGCCCAGCTTGGCATCTGTCGAAAGGCCTATATCTTCACGCGATGCCGCCACGGCATTGTCAAGCTCCTCGCTCAAGCGGGCATCCCCCGTCTTGGCATGCACCATGGCAGCAGAAATCGCCCGCACTGCTGCAGTTTTCTTCATGCCTACCATGTTCTTTTCAAGATCACGGATGACGGATTTGGCCTGTTCGGTGTCCCCCTTCTTGACCAGGGCATCGACTAGGTTCATATGATCTTCGGGATCACGGAACTCAGAAAACTTGGCCTTGCTGACCACTTTTTTAAGGACATTCTCAGCCGTTTCTATATCCCCGGTTTCCAGGGCGATCTTGCCCAGCTTGCGCAAACGCCTGACGGCATGGGGTGAAACGCTGACGGCCACATCCAGCACTTCCTTGGCCTCTGGCAGTTCACCCACCATTTCATGGGTCTTGGCCAGCCAGTCATAGGCGTCCATATATTTATTATTTTCAGCTACCAGATTTTTCAGGATATCTTCTGCCTCCTGGTATTTACCCTGCATGAACAGGGTCTTGGCCAGGCCCAGGCGCGCCCAGGCCACGGCCTTTAATTCAAATAAATATTTATATAATTCTTCGGCCTCAGCCGCCTCTCCCTGTATCACATGCAATTCAGCACGCAAGCGCATGAAATCTATCGCGTATTTGGGATAATCACGCTCACCATGGTGGCAGGCCATGATCGCTTCCGGAATGGAGCCCTGTTCCATCAAGCTATAGACGTCGACAAAGGCCTTGCGCTTTTCCAGGGCGCGGATAACACGCTCCAGCAGCATGTCTGCTGTAAACGGTTTGAGCAGGTAGTCAGAAGGCGCAAGTTCAGCAGCGCTGACAACCTTGGCATAGGAGCGCTCTGCCGTCACCATGATGAAGATGGTCGATAAAGGTGCCAGCTTGTGGTGACGCATGTCTTCCAGCAGTTGCTGGCCATCCTGGCCGACACCCAGGTCATATTCGCACAAGATCAGGTCAAACACCTTGGCCTGTATGGTACGCACAGCCGTACCGGCAGAAAGCCCGTGCTCTATCTTGGTAATACCGCACAGATTCAGCATATTGTGCAAACTGACCCGCATACCTGAATGCGGCTCGATGAGCAGTGCCCTGATGTCGCTGAGTTCGCTCATTTCAACCTTTAGCGTAATTTATTGTTGATCTCGCTACAGCGCGTACCGACCTGTCGTCCTTGATCGGCAAACCCCGTTAAGCCTGTATTGGCTTACATGATCATTTCATTATATTAAAGTGACGGCGCATTAATATGGAAACTTTACCCCTATGCGGCAACAATGTTGCAAGGCTTTAACATATTTAACGCATTTACTTGAATATCCGCGCCAACAAAAGAACAAACAGGGAAATCAGTATGGTAGAAGCGAAGGGAAAGGAAAAATTGCGGCCAAACAGTTTAAAACGTACATCGCCAGGCAAACGACCTATGCCCAGCTTTTCCAGCCAGGGCAAGAGGCTGGAAAAAACCACGACAGCGATAAAGATGGTGAGTACCCAGCGTAGCAAAGCCTGCTCCTGTTTAATTGCCAAATAGCAATTAGCTATAATTTATATTGATTCGACAGCCATCATAAGCGGTGACTGCGGTCCAGGCGCAATAAATTTTCTGGCAATTCCACGCCATGTCCCATGACCAGCACTTTGAACAACTCCCCCATCTCCGCTGGCGACACCAGTTTTTGCAGTGCATTGGCCTGTGGCAGGTAATCCATGACTTGTTCTGGTGAGGTGCGCGCCAACACATCGGCAATGCCTGCCGCTGTCAAAAAGCTGGCCTGGCTGGTGTAATTCAATAACTCCAGCCCAGCTGCCAAGCCTGACCTGGCCATGGCAGTAAAATCGACATGGGCAGTGATGTCCTGCAAACCTGGCAAATAAAAAGGATCAGGGTGGGCATGATGGCGGTAATGGCACATCAGGCTGCCTTGCTGCCGTTGCGGGTGATAATACTCTGCCGCCGGGAAGCCATAATCTATGAGTATCGCCGCTGCTGGCTTGCCGCTGGCGAGCAACATGGATGCCAGGCTATGCATGAAACCACTGGCGATCGCATGGACTTCTGTCAGATAGCCGACTGGCAATTCATCTGCACTAGGAATTTGCGCTATCTTGTCTGAACTACACGTCTGTGGCTGTTCACGGAAAATCAATCTTGGCGCACGGTCCTCATCGACCACCGCCACGCCTACTTCATGCCAGCCATCTGCCGTCTTGATAACCAGGTCAACAGGCATGGCATCCAGCACCTCATTCCCTATTACAATACCGGAAAAAGAGTCTGGCATTTTTTGCAACCATTGTACTTGTGGAAAGCCTTTCAGCAATTCTTCCTGACGTGCACGCAGTTCGCCGGACAATTCCACGATAAAATAGCGCTCTATCGCGATTCCAGACAATTGACATTCCGACAAAAAATCCAGGGCAAGCTTGCCCGTGCCTGCGCCGAACTCCATGACTTCGGCGACAGTTTGACTGAATAACTGACTTGCCAACCTGGCCAGGGTAGCCCCAAATAGCGGCGACATTTCCGGTGCGGTTGTAAAATCACCGTCTTTGCCTAATTTTGTGGCGCCACCGCTGTAATAGCCAAGGTCAGGCGCATACAGCGCCAGTTCCATGTAGCGCGAAAACGGTATCCAGCCCTGATGTTGGTGGATGTCGTCGATAATCAGTTGTTGCAAGGCAGATGAAGCGGCCAGCGCATCATCGCCAGGCACAGGTAGAGATAATTTATGCATAGCCGCATTGTATTGAAAACACAGTAATCCTTGTCAAGAATTTCCATGAGAGACGTATGAGCAGTAATAGCCACACAAACCGCACAGCACTGATTACAGGTGCCGCCAAACGCATAGGGCGGCATATCACCCTGCATATGGCGCGGCAGGGCTGGGATATTCTTGTCCATTATGGCAATTCAGCAGCAGAAGCACAGACCCTGGTGACAGAAATTCAGGCAATGGGCCGCCGTGCCCATGCCTTGCAGGCCGACCTGGCAGATGAAACAGCAACGCATGCCTTGCTGCCTGCAGCAATAGCCGCCATGGGCAAGATCGATTGCATCGTCAATAATGCCTCACTGTTTGCAGAAGATGATGTGCACAGTTTCAGCCACGCCAGCCTCGACAAACATATGCATGCCAACCTGGCTGCGCCCATCATACTGGCGCAAGCCCTGCATGCGGCAACCGCAGATGGCGAACAGACCTGCGTCATCAACCTGCTGGATCAAAAGCTGTACAACCTGAACCCCGACTTTTTGTCTTACACCCTGTCCAAGGCGGCACTGCAATGTGCGACAACGACGCTGGCGCAGGCACTAGCCCCTAAAGTGCGGGTAGTTGGCGTTGCACCCGGCATCACCATGGAATCTGGCCATCAGACTACGGCAGATTTCCAGCAGGCACACCAGGTCACGCCGCTGGGCAGGTCCAGCACGCCTGAAGATATTGCCCGCACCGTCTGTTTTCTGGCTGACAGCCCTGCCATGACCGGCACCACCATCCTCGTCGATGGCGGCCAGCACCTTATCCCCTTGCAGCGCGATGTCATGTTTCTGGCGACTGCAAACCAAGCTATTTCACCTTAATCCCGGGACCACCATGTTATCCATCCTGCATCACCCCCAGCTCTCAGACTGCCGCCGTCTGTTCTTGCGCAATTATGAAATCTCTATCAACATCGGCGTCCATGAGTTCGAGAAAAAGGGCGAGCAACGTGTGCTCTTCAATGTAGACCTGTATATTCCATTGGCCCTTTCTACTCCCAAGGATGACCAGCTGGAAGAAGTCGTCGATTATGATTTCATGCGCTGCACGATCGCCGAGCGCATTTCCAAAGGCCATGTCCACCTGCAGGAAACCCTGTGTGATGATGTCGCGACTATCATGCTGGCACATCCTAAAGTACGCGCCGTGCGCATCTCTACCATGAAGCCTGATGTCTATCCAGATTGCGAAGGCGTAGGCGTAGAAGTATTCAAGATCAAAACTGAAATCTGAACATTATCATGCATGCTCTTAATGAAACATTGATGGACACCCCGGCAGAAGTGAAAGCCACGGCCACCACTACCGCCAAGTCACAGGAAAAAATCACCTACGAAAACAATAAGCTGCACAAGCGCTTATGCCGTCTGGTTGGCCAGGCAATAGGTGATTTCAATATGATAGAAGAAGGCGACAAGGTCATGGTGTGCCTGTCTGGCGGCAAAGACAGTTATGCCCTGCTGGATATACTGATGACCTTGCGTGAACGTGCGCCCATCAATTTCGATATCGTCGCGGTTAACCTCGACCAGAAGCAACCGAACTTCCCTGACCATATCCTGCCAGCCTATCTGGAAAAACTGGGCATACCCTATCACATAGAAAACCAGGATACCTATAGCATAGTCAAACGCCTGATCCCGGAAGGCAAGACGACTTGCTCGCTGTGCTCACGCCTGCGCCGCGGTATTTTGTACCGCGTGGCCGATGAACTGGGTGCCACCAAGATCGCGCTTGGCCATCATCGTGACGATATCCTGGAAACTTTTTTCCTGAATATGTTCTTCGGTGGCAAACTCAAGGGCATGCCAGCCAAGCTGCAGTCTGACGATGGCAAGCACATCGTCATCCGCCCGCTGGCTTATGTCAAAGAGTCCGACACTGAGCGTTATGCCGAAGTCAAAAACTTCCCCATCATCCCCTGCGATTTATGCGGTTCACAAGAGAATCTGCAACGCAAACAAATCAAGGGTTTGATGCGTGAATGGGACAAGAAATTCCCTGGGCGTGTCGACAACATCTTTGCATCCCTGTCCACCGTCGCACCTTCACATTTGATGGACAAGAACTTGTTCAACTTCAGGGATTTGAAAATCGATGGCGAGGCAAATCCGAATGGCGATATCGCTTTTGATGATGAGCCTTGTGCGACACCTGCTGCGAGTGTGATTTCGCTACATCTGGATCAGGACTAAGTCAGAAACTCATTTCATATCTTGTAGGAGCGGCTTCAGCCGCGAATGATCGATACGGCAAAGTCTTCGCGGCTAAAGCCGCTCCTACAAAAACAAAGGCTACTTGCGGGTAGCCTTTGTTTTAGGTGAAGATTTTTTATTCTTAAGTAGGACTTACGCAAAGCCGTCCCAGCAAGGCTATCGCTTCAAAAAACCGCCCTTGCAAGGGCGGTCTGTTACGTCGGCGGACAACATGTTGTCCGAAACCCCGACTACACCGTAGCGACGAAGACAGTACTTTAGTACCGATTTTGCTAAATACGGGAGCTGCACCGCAGCTGGGGCGGTTTTTCGTAAGTCCTTTCAAGCAATCCTGTTACCGGCTTTCCATACTCCCATGACCACAGGAATACCGCTCACCACGCGCACACGCATGTAGTCAGCCCGCAATCCCACGGCAATCTCACCTCTGTCATGCAACCCTATCATGCGTGCTGGATTACGCGTCACAGTGGCCACAGCCTTGGGCAAGCCAAAGCCTTCGTTTTGCAGCAGGAAAGCCGCATGCAAGAGACTGGCTGGTACATAGTCTGAAGACAATACATCCAGCAAATCCAGGCGCGCCAGTTCTGCTGCCGATACATTGCCGGAATGCGAACCACCACGCACCATATTCGGTGCACCCATGATGATGCCCAGGCCTTGTTCACGGGCAGCCCTGGCAGCAGCAACGGTGGTAGGGAATTCAGATATCGTCACGCCATCATCAACACCTTCGGCCACATGTTCCACCGTTGTATCGTCATGGGTAGCCAGCGGTACAGGCACATCCAGTTCACGGCAACTGGCGACGATGGCGCGGCGGTTGGAGGCGGCATAAGCCACTTGCCTGAGCAGCAAACGCTCCAGCATGGAATCGACTTTCTCCTCACTCCAGCCGCGCTTGCCGGATACATAGACGCGGTAATGCGTCAGGTCTGTCCATTGCCTTTGGCCGGGCGTATGGTCCATCAGAGACACCAGCTTCAGACGTTCGTCATGCAGATAAGGGGCGAACATGTCCAGCAAGCCTTCTTCTGCCAGCTCCAGGCGCATGTGCAGGAAGTGATCTGCACGCAAGATGCCTGAGTCTCTGGCCATGCGCAAACCTTGGGTACATGAGTCGAGGCTGTCATTGCGCAGGCTGTCTGAATCAATATCGCCGACGGAAATCGCATCAAGCACTGTCGTGATGCCGGATGCAGCGATCTGGACATCATGCGCCAGTATCGCTGGCAGCGTGGGCCAGACTACCTTGGGACGTGGCATCAGGTGTTTTTCCAGATTGTCAGTATGCAGCTCTACCATGCCGGGCAAGAGATAATCACCCTGCCAGTCATCTGTACCTGTGACACTGGAAGCACGGGCGGCTTCAGTCAGGTCAGCTATCCTGCCCTGTTCTACCAGCATGGAGCCGTTGATGATTTCATCGGCCAAAACAATTTGTGCATTTTCTATTCTGTTCATCATGCTGCCACCAAAGAGACTGCTGCGGGGATGGAGAAAATTCTGGTTGCCAGCGCCTGGCGCACCACTTCATCATGGAAGATGCCAACGACAGCCGCACCGCGTTCACGTGCGGCATTGATCATGTCGATGACGGTGGCGCGATTGGCTTCATCCAGTGAGGCAGTGGGTTCATCAAGCAAAAGTATGGGGTAATCGCAAATCATGGTGCGGGCGATATTGACGCGCTGTTGTTCACCGCCAGAAAAAGTCGCAGGCGGGATTTGCCACAAACGTTTGGGTATGCGCAGGCGTGACAATAATTCTTCTGCCTGTTCATAAGCAGCCTGCTTTTCCACGCCGCGCATGAGCAAGGGTTCTGCTACCAAGTCCAGTGTACTGATACGTGGTATCACACGCAGGAACTGGGTCACGAAACCCAGGGTGCTATGCCTGACTGCCAGCACCTGTTGCGCAGGTGCCGATTGCACATCGACCCAGCCACCTTCATCTGCATCACCCTTGTGCCAGATATTTACGCTGCCACTGCTGGCACGGTAATTGGCATACAGGCAGCGCAGCAGGGTACTCTTGCCTGCTCCCGATGGCGCGTGGATGACAACGCATTCGCCGGCATCTACCTGCATATCTATTTTTGACAGGATGGACATTTCCTGTCCGCCTTGCAGATGCAGGGTAAAGTCCTTGGACAAGCCTTCAACAACGATACGTTTCAACATGTGTTCCTCAAGCCTGCAAGACAGATGACACCAGCAACTGGGTATAGGGATGCTGCGGGTCATCGAGTACCTGATCAGTCAAACCCTCTTCGACTACCTGCCCCTGGCGCATGACCATGAGACGGTGGGCCAGCAAACGCGCCACTGCCAGGTCATGCGTGACGATGACGGCGGCTACCTGCAATTGCGATACCAGTTGACGCAATAAATCCAGCAGACGGGCCTGGACAGAAACGTCCAGGCTGGCCGTAGGCTCATCCATAAAAATCAGGCGTGGTTTGGTCACCAGGTTACGGGCGATTTGCAAGCGCTGTTGCATGCCGCCCGAGAAATCACGCGGCAAATCATCTATGCGGGCAGCATCAATTTCCACCCTGTGCAACCAGTCCTGCGCCTCGGCGCGTATCTGGCCATAATGGCGGGCACCGACAGCCATCAGGCGTTCACCGACATTGGCACCGGCAGAGACTTCTACCCGCAGGCCATCCCTGGCACTTTGGTGGACAAAACCCCAGTCTGTACGTGCCAGCAAGCGACGGCGTGCCTCGCTGATGGTGAACAACTCGACCATGCCTTCATCGCGGGTATTGAACAAGACTTCACCCTGCTCTGGCTGTAACTGGCCGGCTAGGCAATTCAGCAGGGTAGATTTGCCAGAGCCAGATTCACCGACTATACCCAGCACTTCACCCGGATACAGGCTCAGGTTAACTTGTTCGCAAGCCGTCTTGCCACCATAAAATTTACTGACATTGCGTGCCTGTAGCAAAGGCAAAGTATTGTTGACACTGTTATTGCTCATACCTGCTCTTCCCTGCGCGTGCGACAATAATCAGTATCGCTGCAAACAAACATGCGTGAACCCTGATCATCGACGATGACTTCGTCGAGAAAGCTGTCATTCGCATCGCACATGGCACAGCGGTGATCCCAGTGTTCTATCTCAAATGGATAATCTTCAAAATCCAGGCTCTTCACAGGCGTATAAGGCGGCACGGCATAGATGCGTTTTTCGCGACCGGCACCAAATAATTGCAGTGCAGGATTCTTGTCCATCTTGGGGTTATCAAACTTGGGTATCGGTGAAGGGCGCATCAGGTAGCGCTCATTGACGATGACAGGATAATCATAAGCCGTTTCTATCTTGCCCAGCCTGGCGATATCTTCATACAGCTTGACACTCATGAGGCCATAGTCAGCCATCGCATGGTATTTGCGGGTCTCAGTCTCACTGGGTTCCAGCCAGCGCAAGGGTTCAGGGATAGGCACCTGATACACCATGATCTGGCCTTCAGCCAAAGGTGTTTCCGGAATGCGGTGACGGGTCTGTATGACAGTTGCCGCCGTGGTTTTTTCGGTAGTGGCAACACCCGTGGTGCGACGGAAGAAGCGGCGTATATTGACTGCATTAGTAGTATCGTCAGAGCCCTGATCGATGACTTTGAGAACATCATCCTGACCTATGATGGCGGCAGTGACTTGTATGCCACCCGTGCCCCAGCCATAAGGCAAAGGCATTTCACGCCCGCCGAACGGTACCTGGTAACCTGGTATGGCAACTGCTTTCAAGATGGCACGCCTGATCATGCGCTTGGTTTGCTCATCGAGATAGGCAAAGTTATAACCGGCTTCAGGTTCAGTCCTGGCAGGTGCAGCTTGCTCTGGGGTCTCTTGATATTCCTGAGTTTCCATAGTGTCCATCTCCATCATCATGCAGCCTTCTTGCCGGATTTTTCAGAGGCTTGCTCATCTGCTGCTTCAGGCTTGTCAGCTTCAGCAGCCTTGGCATCAATGGTGGCACGTATGCCACGCAAGAGACTGAGTTCAGCCTGGAAATCCACATAATGCGGCAGCTTCAGATGTTGCA
Source organism: Undibacterium sp. YM2 (assembly GCF_009937975.1). NCBI lineage: Bacteria > Pseudomonadati > Pseudomonadota > Betaproteobacteria > Burkholderiales > Oxalobacteraceae > Undibacterium > Undibacterium sp. YM2. Next base: position 305,877 of record NZ_AP018441.1, on the reverse strand, counting down.
AGAAACCGGATGCTTCTACATTGTCGGCATGATAGAGCACGAATTCTTCCATCTGTGCCGGTGCAGTGATTTCTTCTTTCAGCTCGCTCGCGCGCAAGGCACGATCCACGACACCCATGGCCATGGTCTTGCGTTCGCAATGACCAAAGCCCAGGCCATAGCCACGTGTGAACTTAGGCGCTTCGTTTTGTGAACCAACAAACTGATTCACCATCTGGCATTCAGTGATATCGATCTCGCCTATGTCTATGGCAAAGCCCAGTTCTTCAGGCACGACTTGCACGCTGACCTTGCCATAACGTATCTCACCTGCGAAAGGATGGTTGCGGGCATAACCACGTTGGGTGGAATAGGCCAATGCCAGCAGGAAGCCTTCATCACCGCGTGCCAGGCTTTGCAGGCGCAAGGCGCGGCTGGCGGGGAATTGCAGAGGCTCGCGTGTCAGGTCAAAAGGTTCGGGGTCGCCCTCAGGTATCAGTTCAGGCTCGATCAAGCCTTCTGCATTCAAGAAATCGAGTACGCGCGGGCAAGCTTCTGCTGTTATGTTTTCCTGCGCTACAGGTTCAGTACCGCCACTCATGGCTTCTGCTGCCAGTGAAAAATCTAGCAGGCGCTGAGTATAGTCATAAGTCGCCCCCAATACCTGGCCACCCGGCACATCCTTGAAGGTTGCCGAAATGCGTCTCTGTATCAGCATATTGGCAGTATCTACGGGCACAGTCGCCATCAGGCGCGGCAAGGTGGTGCGGTAGGCGCGCAGCAGGAAAATGGCTTCTATCAAATCGCCACTGGCTTGCTTGATGGCGAGTGCAGCCAGGTCTTTGTCATACAGCGAAGCTTCACCCATGACGCGGGCCACGGCCAGCGACATTTGTTCGCGTATCTGGGTGATGCTGAGTTCTGGTACGGCAGTATCGCCACGTCGCATTTTCGCCAGCGCTTCATACGACTGAGCAATGGCTTTTTCACCACCTTTGACGGCTACGTACATGGCAACTCCTCAGACTGCACTGCCGCTATCTTGATGGTACGCGGCAAACCGAGTACCGCATCACCGCTGCAAAAAATCACATCCACACCTTGCGGAAAGGCTGCGTGATTGGCTTGCCATTTGCTGACAAAGTCTGCAGGCAAACCACTGATACGTATGCTGCGTTTATCCTTGATGCCAGGGCCTGTCAGTTGGTATTCAGTACCATTGGAAAAATCATCAACTTGTATCAGCAAGGTCGCGGACTTGTCAGGATAAGTCATGCTGCCCTGGGCAAAGCCCTGCAAATCCAGTTGCTGTAATGAGCTACCCAGTACTGCAAAATTTGCTGAAGATTTTTCATGTACCAGCGGCAGACCGCAATGGAAACGCAGATAAGTGCGCACCGCATCATTATCGAGTTCATCTGCCAGCCAGGCAGTGGTTTCATAATCCATCAACGCCAGGCAGGCAGCAGCTGTCGCCATATGCAGAGGAGCAGGCGCTTGCAGGTTCACCTTGAGACGCTGGATAGTGCCAGGTTCGGACAAGGCTTTCAACAAACTGCGAAAAACTGTTTGCGCATCGTGCACCGTGTCTTCCCATGCGGGCAACAGTTGCTGCATGGATGACGCAGTTTTCTCACTGGTGTCCGGTGAATATGTCATGCATCTTCTCCTCTGACCATGGTCATGAATTCCACCCTGGTTGCTTGCGCTTCAGCCTGTAATTGTTCACGCTTCTGCTGCAACAATAACTCCAGTGGCTTGATGATATTTTTTTCGACCGCAGGCCTGTGCTCACCTTGCATCAACGCATCAAAGATCGCTGCCCATTCTGCATGGCGCTGATCGCGACCAGCAACATAGGCCACGCCAGTTTCGCCCGTCGCCAGGCGCAAGGCACAGCGCGTGACGGACATTTCACCGAGATTGAACTGGCTGCCACTGCCACCGGTTCTGGCACGCACCATCGCCAGGCCAGTCTCGGGTTTTCTTAACCATAAATAAGAGGGCAGTTCGCCGAACTGGCGCACACTGGCAGCAAGTTCTGGTGCAGGCGCTTTCGCCAGTATGGACATCCAGCGGGCACGCTCTTGCTGGGCAGAGTTGGGGATTTGGTCAGCATTCATAGCCCCACATTACAGCAGGCTTAGATGAAGTCTTGATGACATCTAATCTGAGATTTCCTTGTCAATTTCCAGTCACATTTCGGGTTTATGATTTGTCATCGCGAGCAAGGGGATCAGCATGGAAACGCATATCGCAATACAGGGTGGCAAATATCTGCATCAAGACCAGAACGGTCACGCTTATTGGTCTGAAGACAGCATCTATTTGCACGGTTTACACATTGCAAGTACAGACAGCAATCACTTCCAGCACCATAACAAACAGCAATTTTTTGATGCCACAGGTTTGCTAATATTACCCGGCCTGGTTGATATTCACGGTGATGCTTTTGAACGTCAGTTACAACCGCGCCCAGCCACCAGCTTTGCCTACGACATCGCCTTTGCCGATACGGACAGACAATTGATCAGCAATGGCATTACTACCGCCTGTCATGGTCTGACCTTCTCCTGGGAAGGCGGCTTGCGTGGGCGTGAAGCAGCACTGGCCACATTAGAACAGGTGGCGGCTCAAAAATCCCGCGTGCATGCCGATCATCTGATACATCTGCGTTTTGAAAACCACCATCTCGATGGCTTGCATGATGCACTGAACTGGATAGAATCTGGCCTGATTGCCTTCTTTGCCTTCAATGAACACCTGCCTTCCATCCTGAAGAAAAGTGCATCGCCAGAAAAGCTGGTGACTTACGCCGAACGTGCGCGTTGTGATGTTGCCGGTTTTCTGGAACGTCTGCACAAGGCACAATCACGCTCCCCAAAAGTAGCACAGGCAATTAGCCAACTGGCTGCAGCTTGCCGCCAGCGCGGTATCGCCATGGCATCGCATGATGATGAAACCCGCATGGACAGGGAACGCTTCCAGGAACTGGGTGTTGATGTCAGTGAATTCCCCAAGACGGAAGAAGCCTTGCAGGCAGCTAAGGCATTAGGCAACCATGTCGTCATGGGTGCACCGAATGTCTTGCTCGGTGGCAGCCACTGTGGCGGTTTGTCAGCCAGCGATGCGGTGCGCCGTGGTCTGTGTGACACGCTGGCATCTGATTATTATTACCCCGCCTTATTGCATGCGCCTTTCCGCCTGGAGCAGGAAGATGCTTGCAGCCTGGCACAGGCCTGGCAGTTGGTATCACTGAACCCTGCCCGCGTACTGGGCTTGCATGACAGAGGCAATATCGCTGCTGGCCAGCGCGCCGACATTCTCTTGATAGAGAAGCAGGTTGATGGCAGCCCGCGCCTGATTGCCACTATCGCTGCAGGCAAGCTGGTATTTTGCGCCGAGCCGCAACGCCTGCAATATCAGCACACCTTGGAACTGGCCGCCTGATGCGCTATGCACTCTACTTTTCCCCGGCACCGGACAGCCCATGGTGGCAGGCCGGTGCCAGCTGGCTGGGGCGCGACCCCATGCATGCAGGGAAAATACCGCAAACCCATATTGCTGGCATGCCAGATATCCTGCTCAGCCAGCTCACCAGTGAAGCCAGGCGTTATGGTTTTCATGCAACGCTGAAAGCGCCGTTCAATTTGCTCGAAGGTTTCCAGGAAGCCGACCTGATACAGATGGCCAGCGCCTTTGCCCAGGTGCAGCCTGTCATCAGCATCAGGGAAATGCAGATACGCATGATGGGCAATTTCCTGGCCATTCGCCCGCAGGGTGATGAAGCCGAGATCAATGCTCTGGCCATGCGCTGTGTCAGTTATTTTGACTTGTTACGCCGCGCCCCTGATGCGGCTTATCTGGCGAAGCGCCGTCATGCCGGTCTCAGTGCAAGGCAAGAAGCGCTATTGCAGCAATGGGGTTACCCATACACTGAAGAAGAATATCGCTTCCACCTGACACTCAGCGATGATTTGCTGGACGTGGATGCCGATGCGCAGTATGCCTTGCGCAAGGCAGCGGAACAGCAATTCTCGCGCCTGCTGGACAATACACCGCTCGATATAGATGCACTGACGATATTCCGTGAAGAACGGCCCGGTGCGCCTTTGAACTTCTGGATGCGTTTCCCTTTCCAGGCCAGGGTACAACAAAAATCCCTGCCTGCTACTGGCCGCCTGTATTTTGTCGTCGGTCCTTCAGGTGCTGGCAAGGATACCCTGCTGCACTGGGTCAAAGACAACCTGCCCACCAATGCGGCACTAGAATTTGCGCAGCGGACAATCACCCGTCCTGCCCATGATAGCGAAGCACATGAAGTATTGAACCAGGAAGCTTACTGGCAAGCCGCTGCCGCCGGCCATTTTTGCATGCAGTGGCAAGCCAATGGCTTATGCTATGGCATACGCAGGAATATCGAGGCCAAGCTCAAATGCGGCCAGGATGTCATCATTAATGGTTCGCGTGAATATCTGCCACAACTGCGTCAGTTATTCCCGGATGTGCGCATCATCTGGATCATGGCTGACCCCGAGCAAATCAGGCAGCGTATGGAAAAACGCCAGCGTGAGTCTGGCGCTGCTTTGTTGAACCGTCTTGACCGGGGTTTGAAATTTACCGTTCCTGATGATCAGGATATTATCTGCATAGACAATAGCGGGCCTATACATGTGGCGGGTCAAAAGTTGTTAAAGATATTTGCTAAAGAGTAGAATTGGTACTGCATCGTGTGCAGCCATCTGTGTTGCACATTCTATGCCGGACATTACTGCTTTACACAGTTTCAGCCTGGGCAAATTCCAGACTCAGTTTTTCCATCATCACGACAAAGACTTGCAAGTCCACAGTCTTGGCTCCAACCACTTTTGCCGTGTCATCCCACTGACGCAATCTGACTGCATCTTCAGCGTAATCCTGATCTATGAATTCAGTCGCTTGCGTCACTGAAAATGGGCCACCCTGCCAGATCAGGCTGCGTTGTGATGCATGGGACAAGCCTGACCAGTACAGGGGATCTGCCGCACACAGGTAGCGCTTGGCATCGACATGCATGCGTATCGGTTCGGTCACATCCCTGTCAAACAATTCCGCCAGCAACAAGGCTGCCAGTTCACCATGCGGGAAAGTCTCATCGGTTTCATCGTCAGCCATATGCGCCAGGTCATGCAAGAGCGCAGCAATAACCAGGGCATCGCTTGCGCCTTCTTCCATGGCCAGGCTGGCGCATTGCAGGGCATGCTCCAGTTGGGTAATGGCTTCACCACCATACAAACCACCGGCGCGGTTTTGCAACCAGTCTATGACTTGCGGGAGGGTGATGCCCTGGACGATCTGGCGATTTTGTGTTTGCATATCAGCTATATCCGCTATATATCAGATGAAGACTTTTCTGAGACGGGAAGAAATCACATCTATCATGCTGACTGTCAGCACGATCATCAATAAAACTGCGCAAGTCTGCGCATACTGGAAGGCGCGTATGACTTCCCACAGGATCACGCCTATGCCACCGGCACCGACCATGCCGACAACAGTGGCGGAGCGCACATTCGATTCAAAGCGGTACAGGGCAAATGACACCCACAGTGGCATGACTTGCGGCAAGACACCATAGACTATTTCTTCCAGTGCATGGGCACCGGTGGCACGTATGCCTTCTACCGGTTGTGGGTCTATCGCTTCAACGGCCTCAGAAAACAGTTTGGACAAGATGCCGGTCGTATGCACGAACAAGGCCAGTACACCAGCAAAAGGGCCAAGACCAACTGCCACTACAAACAACATGGCAAATACCATTTCATTGATGGCACGTGCAGCATCCATCAAGCGACGCACAGGCTGGCTGACCCAGGCGGGTGCGATATTCGACGAGCTCAGCAAACCCAGGGGAATGGAGCAGACCACCGCCAGGGCAGTACCCCAGGCAGCAATCTGTAAAGTCACCAACAGCTCTTGCAGGTAGATACGCCATTCATGAAAATCTGGCGGAAAAAAACTCGCAGCGTAGGTCAGCATATTGCCACTGTCGCGCAGTAATTCCAGCGGGCGCATGTCAGCGCCCTTCCACGACATGGCAAGTATCGCCAGGACTATGCCCCAGACCAGTAATTTTCCGGTATCACGCTTGGGTGCTTCCGGCAAATTCATGACGACTTGCGGGCGGGCTGTTGGTGTGCTGTTCATGCTATCAAGACTTGGCGATGTCGTTCAGTTTGCGGTTGATGTCATCGAGCTTGGCTTTCTTTTCTTCTGCATTCAGGACGACGTCTGCTTCTATCTTGACTTTTTCCTTGAACAATTCAAGCTGGCGTACAGGCTTCAATTGTGCATTGCTGGAATCCTGGAAACCACCTAAAGTCAGCTTGGCCAATTGTGCTTTTTCACGTGCTGCATCAGGGCCAGTCTTGCCGTAGTTGATAAAGAAGTCCTTGATCTTGTTTTTCATATCGGCTGGCAAATCCTTGCGCCATACCAGGGGATCAGCAGCGATCAAAGGAGATTTCCAGACCTGGCGCAATTGACTGGCTGTTTCTGGCTGGCGTGCCTTGATGCGGTCCAGCGTATCAGAACTATGCACGGCGGCATCTACCTGCTTGTTGGCAACAGCCAGGATATTGGTTTCATGATTGGCACCACGCACAGTCTTGAATGCTGTTTTCGGGTTAACATTGTTTTGTGCAAACACATAATAGCTGGGCACCAGGAAGCCAGAAGTGGAGTTAGGGTCACCGATGCCAAAATTCATATTCTTGGCATTTTTCAAGACATCTTCTACAGTCTGGTAAGAGCTGTCTTTATGTACGCTGATCATGCTGTAGTAGCCGAGAGTGCCATCGGCATTGATCATCTGTGCAAACACTTCAGAGTTGGCACGGTCAACAGCTTCGATAGCCGATTTATTACCCAGCCAGGCGAACTGCACTTTATTGAAACGCATGCCTTCAATGACGCCTGCATAGTCAGAAGCAAAGAAAGCCGTGACCTTGATGCCTAGCTTTTTGCTCATGTCATCCAGCACAGGCTGCCAGTCCTGTTTCAGGTTTTGTGAAGATTCGGTAGAGATGAGGCCAAAGTTCAAAGTCTTGACCGCATCTTCTGCCATGACGGCAGTAGCAGTTGCGGCCATCACCAGGCCCAGGGTCAGACTGCGCACGAATTGACGAAACATGGAAATACTCCTGAAGAGAAAAGAAACTCAGGCGGCAGCCGCGAGAGTGGGTAAAGAGAGTGCATCGGTAACAGGTGCAGTACTTGCCATGTTGACTGATACAGGATTGAGCAATTCTTCTGCCTCTGCACCATACAGGTCGCGCAACATGGCTACTGTCAGTTCGCTGGAAGGGCCGTCATAGACGACACGGCCACGCGAAAGCGCAACAGTGCGCGGGCAGAAACGAAAAGCCACATCGACCTGATGCAGGGATACCACTACCGTCGTACCATCCTGGCGATTCAGGTCCGCCAGGGTCTGCATGACACGGCGTGCGGATTCAGGATCCAGCGAGGCTATCGGCTCATCAGCCAGAATGACCTTGGCTTGCTGCACGATAGTGCGGGCAATCGCTGCACGCTGTTGCTGTCCACCGGACAGGGCTGAAGCACGCTTGTAAGCATGTTCCGCAATACCCACGCGTGCCAGCGCGGCCAGGCCCAGGGCTTTTTCTTCTTTGGTAAAAATGCGGAAACAACTACGCCACAGCGGGATGCGGGCGATGCCACCAGTGAGAACATTGGTCAGCACAGGCAAACGCCCGACCAGATTGAATTGCTGGAAGACAAAACCGATTTGCGAACGCAGATGGCGTATCTGTTTGCCGACTACACCATTCGCCTGCAAGACCTGCTCGCCGAGACGGATATCATTCTTGTCGGCATTGGCCGTGATCAGGCCAGAGATATGGCGCAATAAAGTTGACTTGCCAGAACCGGATGCACCGATGAGCGCAACCATTTCACCAGGCGCAAAAGTCAAGGCAATATTGTCCAGCGCCTGATAGCCACCTTTAAAGGTTTTGGAAATCCCGTTGATTTCTATCTTCATCGCATTTACCCCGCCTGGACAATTGAGCTAATCCACGGGAGTATTGGACAAGAATATGTCAGGCGTATGAAGGCAAGATTACAAGACGATGAAACGACGACATTTCCACGCAAAAAAACAGCGGATTTGCCTTCAGACAAATCCGCTGTTTCAACTATTGAAACTCAGCAAGAAATCCCTGTTCAAGCTTTACGTCCATCCAGACTCCAGCCACCGCTGCCATGTATCAGGACATACAGCAGGCCACCCGCCATGGAGATATTTTTCATGAAATGTATCATCTGATTCTGTGCTGCATCTGCCGGTACACCCCAGAAATTATGGAAGATGAAAGCCGCTGCCAGCGTAAACAAGATCATTGCCGCTGCAGCCCAGCGTGCACGCCAGCCTATGATGAGCATGAGGCCACCACCCAGTTCCACCACGATGGCGGCAATTGCACCTAAGGCGGGCAAAGGCAGGCCCTTGCTGGCTATATAACCTATAGTTTGCTCAAAGCCGGATATCTTGCTGGCACCGGATGCCACGAAGATCAGGGCGATCAAGACGCGGGCGATGAAGGAACCGAAGACGGGGCCTAGAGTTTCTGCTTGTTTCATTTTGTTTTCCTTACATGTAGATTTTGATTTCATTCGTAGTTGCCCCTCCTTCCCCTTCAAGGGGAAGGTCGGGATGGGGATGGGGTTCTAACGCAATTTGAATAAAGGTTAATCAACCGAAACCCATCCCCACCCCCACCCTCCCCTTGAAGGGGAGGGAGTTCCGTAATTTTCCCTTCAACCACCACTCACCAACTTACCCTCACGAAAATCACTGATCGCCTTGAATATCTCCGCCTGGCTATTCATCACAAACGGCCCATACTGCACGATGGTTTCCCCCAAGGGCTGACCGGCAATCAACAACAAGCGGCTATCAACTTTGGCATCAATCACCACCCCATCTGCATCCGGCGATTTTTTCAATATCGCCATGCGTTGCACAGGCACTTCACGCTCACCTATCTGTACTTCACCTTCATAGACGTACACAAAGGCATTGAAACTGGCAGGCAGGCTGTGGCTGAAACTGCTACCGGCGGGCATGTGTACATCCAGGTACAGCGGCAGGGTCACTTCACGCTGCACGGCACCTGCGACGCCATGGCTGCCACCGGCGATGATGCGCACTTTGACACCTGCTGCTGTCAGCAATTCAGGGATGGTGTCGCTCTGGATATCACGGTACCAGGGGGCGATCATCTTGTCTTTTGCTGGCAGGTTCAACCATAGCTGGAAGCCTGCCATGCGGCCTTCTTCCTGTTCCGGCATTTCTGAATGAATTACGCCACGACCGGCGGTCATCCATTGCACACCGCCGTTTTGCAGCAAGCCTTCATTACCGGCACTGTCGCGGTGGCGCATGCGTCCCGCCAGCATATAGGTGATGGTTTCAAAACCACGGTGCGGATGGCTGGGGAAACCGGCGATGTAGTCACCTGCCTCATCACTGCCGAAAGCATCCAGCATGAGGAAGGGGTCCAGCCGGTATTGCAGTGGCTGCGTCAATACCCGTGTCAGCTTGACACCGGCACCATCTGAAGTAGGCTGCCCGGCGACCAGTTGTTCTACCGTGCGCGATTTGCTCACGCTTTCAGCCTGTTGAACTGTGTTGCTTGCGACTACATCTGTCGTTTCCATGATCCATCGTCCTCGTAGTTAGCCCGTTAATGTTGTCGATTAGTTGTCGATTATGCAGGCAGTAAATCATTAATTTGCTGGTGTGCTGCAGCCAGGGATGCTTTTTCTGCATCCGGGCCCATGGCCAGACCTTCTGCATAGACAAACTCTACATCGGTCATGCCCAGGAAGCCAAAGAAGGTTTTCAGGTAAGGCATTTGCGTGTCGTTTGGCGTATTGCGATACAGACCACCACGTGTCAGTACTACATATACTTTCTTGCCCGTCAACAAACCTTCAGGACCATTGGCGGTATAGCGGAAAGTCACCTGGGCGCGGGAAATCGCATCTATCCAGTTTTTCAATTGGGCCGAGATACCAAAGTTATACATCGGTGCGCCGAGTACTACTACGTCTGCTGCCTGGATTTCTGCAATCAGGGCATCATCCAGAGCAACGCGAGCTTGCTGTTCTGCTGTCCGCTGGTCTGCCGGAGTGAACAGGGCTTGCAATGCTGTTTCATCAAGTATGGGGTGAGGATTACTACCCAGATCACGTACATTCACGGTGGCACCAGAAGATGTTTCCAATAAAGCCTCAACCAGGCTATTTGCCAGTTGAGTGGAATGAGAAGCTTGGGCACGGGCGCTGGAGTTGATTTGCAGGATGTTCATTTTGTGTACCTTTCAGATTAAGTTTGATGGACGTACTTTAATCGTTCCAAAAACAATCCGGAAGACGTTAAAATGGATATCATTGTTCCAAAAATAGGAAAATAGTATGGAGGCACGATAATGACCCTCGAAGCCAATGACCTTTTGCTATTTGCCCGCGTGGTTGAAGAAGGCAGCTTCAGCAAGGCGGCAGAGAAGCTGGGCGTACCCAAGTCGACCTTGTCACGCCGCATATCTGCCCTTGAAGCCCAGCTCGGTGAACGTCTGATCTTGCGCACTACGCGTAAGCTGACGGTGACTGACCTGGGGCAAAGTGTCTTGCAGCATGCACAACATGTGCAGGAAGAAGTAGATGCAACGCTGGCCCTGACCCAGCACAGGCAGGCAGAGCCGAATGGCAGACTGAAAGTATCGATGCCTGGTGATTTTGCCAATCATCAGATGGGTGAATTGTTATCTGACTTCATCAGCAAATACCCTTCCGTCAACCTGGAGCTGGATTTGTCGCCGCGCAGGGTGGATTTGATAGGTGAGAATTTTGATGTGGCCATACGCGCTGGCGACTTACCGGACGATGCCTCACTCGCGGCCCGTGGGCTGGTGCGCTTCAGCATAGGCCTGTATGCCTCACCTGCTTATTTGAAATTGTATGGTGCACCAGCAGAACCGGAGGCCCTGATGGAACATGATTGCCTGCGCCTGACGGCACGTAATGGCGAACCTTCGATCTGGCGCATGGAAAAAGATGGCGCGGTCTGGGAAGGCATACCGCCTGGCCGAGCCAGTGCCAACTCGCCAGAGCTGCTCACGCGCCTCGCGGTGCGCGGTAAAGGCATCATCATGCTGGCGGATCATTTCGCTGGTCAGCACATACACAAGGGTGAGCTGGTACCCTTGCTGGAAGACTGGAAACTGCCTGAAATCACTGTCTGGGCGGTATTTCCTGGGCGCCGCCTGATGCCTGCCCGCACACGGGTTTTTCTCGACGCTCTGCAGGCTGAATTTTCAGGACCGCGCTGCCAGAAGATGCTTGAAGAAGTCAATGATTGCAAGACTGGACGTATAAGTATCAAGTCTTATTGAGCATGCTTATTGACCAGGACCTAGGTCAAGTTTCAGTACTAACCTTGTCCCAGTCATTTTCTTCTTCATACTGGCACAGCCAGTTGGCAGCCTGATGCCATTCGCGCACCGCATCTGCATTCAAATTACCCGGTGCATCGCGCCCGGTAATATGTGCATGACGAACAGCCCAGTGCAGGCGATACAATAAATCCGACCAGTCCAGCACTTGCCCCTTGCGACGCGGTTTCAAGGCTGCCTGCAAACGCTCGGGAGCTTCCATTGCATGCGGAAATAATTTCAGGATTTGTTTGAAGTTCGCTGCTTGCGTAGGTACAGTCAGTTTGTCGGTCAAACCCGCTGCCCATGCCAGGAAATACAGAGCTTCCTGCCTTTGCAGAAATTGCGAACGCAATTCTTCAGTGATGTCATCCGCAAACAAAAATGTCAACTCCTGCGCTGACAAAGCGGTCTTCAGACCATGCGCGTCCAGATACGAGCGGTAGTGTGCAACATCACCACCAGCAGCTACTGCAGTCACCGCCCACAAGGCCAGCATGCGCTGCATCAGTTCTTCAGGTGTGCGCAGTTCCACTTCTTCATCAGACTCAATCACATGCAATTGCACATTGATGCGGATACCACGTTTATGCAATTCCAGTTCGGAAGCTTCTTTGCGTTGCTCTGGGCTCATTATTTCTTCAATATTGTTAATCAATTCACTCGCTGATAACGAGCAGACGGATTATCCCAGATTTTGCTCTGTTAAGGAGTGACAGAACAGCGCAACTCCATGCCTGTACAGGCATTAGAATGTCTGATTGTTACCTGTTATTGCAAAGCTTATATGCCTGAAACCAAAGCCTTCCCCGTACTGGAGACCACCAGCTATCAACTGCGCCGCATCGTCGCCACTGATATGCCCGCCATTTTTCGTGGTTTATCCGACCCGCGTGTCACCGAATATTATGGCATCAGCTACGACACCCTGGCATCAAGCCAGGAACAGATGGACTGGTATGAACAGGTATGGCTGGACGGCTCAGGCCTGTGGTGGGGCATTTGCAGCAAAGAGGACCCTGAACAATTGATAGGCACTTGCGGCCTGCATGAATGGGAACAGGAACACCATTGCGCCGAAACCGGCTTCTGGCTTTCGCCCGACCATTGGGGCAAGGCTGTTATACCGGAGTGCATGAACGTCATCATCACCCATTGCTTTGAACACCTCGGCCTGCACCGCTTGCAAGCCATGGTAGAGCCAGAGAATATCGCCAGTTGGCGCTTGATAGAAAAACTGGGTTTCCGGCTCGAAGGTGTATTACGTGAGTGTGAATACAAGCATGGACGCTATGTTGATCTCAAATGCTATTCCTTGCTGGACAGGGAGTTTGTTTCGAAACAGGATAGCCGCTGATTTGCAACAACGACAGGCCAGGCTTTGTATGGGGAGTACGCAGATGGCCTGCCGGGTTGCAAAAGCTAAGGGATAAAATTACGTAGGGCGGTGGTGTTGCTTTTGGGTTTGACGTTGCTGTTGCTTTTGGGTTTGACGTTGCTGTTGCTGTTGCTTTTGACTTTCCGCAGTTCCCATGTGTAGACGCCGTTTGTGTAGTACAGAAAATGGATCAAGAAGGACCGCTGTTTGAGCCGCAGGCGAGTTTCGGGCCTTCCCATTTTTTGTACTGCACAAACGGGAACCCCCTTTAGGGGGCGGCTACGCCTGGGTCGCCTTTCTTTGATTCCTTTCTTTGGCGAAGCAAAGAAAGGGATTCGGCCGCCGGGCCGAGACCCGGCCTGGTTCTACGAAGGGCAATCGTTTTAATCAAAGTACGGCAATGCAACGAACGCCACTAGACTCCAGCCTACGCTGGAGCGACGACATGTAGATTACCGCTTATCGACATACCGCGTGAGTAGTCAATCCCTCTTCCCACTGCCCCTCAATTTCCCCACTATCCCCACCGGAAAAAAATAAATCGATACCACAAACAATACCCCCAACCACAACATCCATCGATCAGGATGCAAGGCATTCGCCAGCAGCGGCACATCAGACAAAGACGACGAGGCCACCCCCATCAAACTCTTCAAATAATTCTGCGCCAGTATGAACAAGGTTGCCCCAACTACAGCCCCATACATCGTCCCCATGCCACCTATTACCACGATCAATAAAATGTCTGTCATGACTTCAAAGCTCAGCATGGTCTTGGGCCCGACATAACGCAACCACAAAGCCATCAGTGCACCCGCAATTGCCGCAACCAGGGCCGCTATGCAATTCGCCAGGATGCGGTAATACACGGTACGGTAACCCAGTGCCTCGGCACGAAAATCATTTTCGCGTATGGCCTGCAAGACCCGGCCAAAAGGGGAATTGACGACGCGCAGCAAGAACAGGAATAACAGGGCGCAACCTATGAACACGATGTAATAGGTGATCACCTTGCCATCGACAACCCGGCCAAATATCCCCATCTCAAACAAGCGGTAAGCAGGAGACAGCAAAGCAGGCACGCTGAACGTCTTGCCGTCTTCGCCGCCGGTAAAATCCGATAATTGGGAAGCCAGCACAGCAAAGGATGAGGCAACCGCCAGCGTGATCATGGCGTAGAAAATTGCCCGCACACGCAAGGCAAACAAGCCGACGATCAGGGCCAGCACCAGCGTCACCAGCAATGCTGCCAGCAAACCCACGGCAGCCAGCCCCCAGGATGGCGCACCACTGGCCAGCGCCAGACCTATGCCGTATGCACCTATACCAAAAAACATGGTATGAGCAAAAGAGACTATGCCGGTATAACCCAGCAGCAGGTCATACGAAGCAACCAGCACGATATAGACACAAATAGTGGCAGCAGTATTCAAAGGCCTTGCACCGCTGGTGATGAAGGGGGCACAAGCCAGTCCAAAAAATATCGCTACCAGGATCAGCCCCAGCCAGCGGTTACGCGGAAAATCATCCGACAGGATTTGTTTCATTGCATTCATGTCTTAACGCCTTACCACGGTGTACAAGCCAGTCGGACGCCACAGCAACACGGCGATCATCAGCAAGATATTCGACACCAGCGCCAGCTTGGGCACCAGGAAGCCAGCGTAATTGGCGACCAGCGCCATCAGCAAGGCACCGATAAAACAGCCGCCTACCGAACCCAGGCCACCAATGATGATGACGATGAACACCATGACCATGATGTCGCCGCCCATGGCTGCGGTCAGGCTTTCTTTGTATAAGCCCCACATGACACCACCGAGGCCAGCGAGTGCCGAACCGGCAGCAAACACCAGCACGAACAGGCGGCGTATGCGGTAACCAAGTGCTTCTACCATCTCGCCATTTTCTACCCCGGCACGTATCAGCAAACCCAGTTTGCTGCGGTTCAGTACCAGGAACATCGCAACAAATACCAGCAAGCCAACCACGACGGCGATCAGGCGGTATTTTTCTATGGCGGCATCGCCAAGCAGAATGGAGCCGCGCAAGCTGGTCGGCAAGGGTAGCGGGATTTGCTCTGCCCCCAGATGACATTGATCATCTGTTCTGCAACGATCATACCGCCCATGGTGATGAGGATTTGCTTCAAATGTTGACCATATACGGGCATGATGATGACGCGCTCGAAAGCCCAGCCCAGCAAGCCGGTTGCCAGCATCGCCAGCAGTATAGCCAGGCCCAGTGCTGTCAGGTTCATGAGCAATGAGTCCGCCTCCATCCAGCCGTGCATGGGCAATAAAACCAAGGTGGCAACGAAAGCACCAACGGACACAAAAGCACCGTGGCCAAAATTCAATACATCCATCAAACCAAAGATCAGGGTCAGGCCGCTGGCCATGATAAAGATCATCATGCCCATGGCCAGGCCTGCGACGGTCAGGGTGACCCAGGTCGGAAAGCTGCCCACCAGCGGCAACATCAGCAAGGCCAGGGCTGGCACCAGGACCAGTGGCCAGATATCGCGAGGCGCTGTCGGCAGGCTGGCGACTTCTGGCTTGGCCGTATTATCCAGAACAGTATCTGTCATTATTCTTCCTCTTGCTTTATTGATGCGCAGCCAGCGACAGGCCAAGCAAATGCTGTTGCAAGTCATTGTCATCAGCCAAGGCCTGCATGCCGCCGGTATGCACGACCCGGCCATCATCCATGACGGCAACTGTATCCCCGAGCTTGCGCACGAAATTAAAATTCTGCTCGACCAGCAAGATGGTGGTGTCGCTGGCTTTCAATTCATTGAAGGCTGCCATGAGGCTGAGGATGATGGCAGGTGCCAGGCCCTTGGTCGGTTCATCCACCAGTATCAGTTTGCGCGGCTCAACAATGGCGCGGGCAATCGCCACCATTTGCTTTTGGCCACCAGACAGGTTGCCGGCCGGGTAGTTCCAGAATTTTTTCAAAGCGGGGAAGAAACCGCATATCCATTCAACACGCTGATTATCGAGCGGGCCATTGCGTGCAGCCAGCAACAGGTTTTCCTTGACTGTCAGGTCTGAGAATATCGCCATGCTTTCTGGTACATAGGCAATGCCCAGTTGAGCGATATCTGGCGTTGCCATGGCAGTGATATCGCGGCCATCGAAATGTATCTTGCCCTTGCTGGCTTTCCACAAACCCATGATGGTACGCAGAGTCGTGGTCTTGCCTGCACCGTTGCGGCCCAATAAAACCGAGAGGCCACCGCGTGGTACCTGCATATCGACACCTTGCAGGATATGGTATTCACCGATATGGGTATGCACACCGGTCAGTGTCAGTATGGCTTCAGACATGTTGCTCTTCCCTGGTTTCCGGGGCTACGCCCAGATAGGCCTCTTGCACGATGGCAGATGCCATGACGCTGACAGGTTCACCATCAGCCACCAAAGCACCGTTATGCAGGACGATGATGCGGTCAGCCAGTGAACGCACGACATCCATCTTGTGCTCAACCAGCAAAATGGTTTTCTTGCGTTCGGCCTTGACCTGATGGATCAGGTCAAGCACCACTGGCACTTCATCGACGCTCATGCCAGCCGTGGGTTCATCGAACATCATGATTTCTGGTTCCAGCGCCAACAAGATCGCGACTTCTAATTTGCGTTTGTCACCATGTGACAATGCAGATACCTTGTCTGACCTACGGTCTGCCAGCGCAACCTTATCGAGATAATGTTCTGCCCGCTTCAAGAGGCTGGCATGGGATGACCAAAGAGAAAAAATATTCAAGCCAAGGCCTGCCCTGCTTTGCACTGCCAGCCTGACATTTTCCATGACGGATAAATTCGGGAAGAGATTGGTCAGTTGAAAAGCCCGGCCTATGCCCCTGCGTGTGCGCTCAGCCGCACCCTTGGCTGTAATATCCAAACCAAACAAATGTACGCTGCCTGAGCTGGCTGGCAATTGACCAGACATCAAATTGAAGTAAGTGGTTTTACCCGCACCGTTAGGGCCGACGATGACAGTCAGCGTACCGGGATAAAAGTCTGCCGTGACCTGGTTGACGGCCACATGGCCGCCAAACCGTATGCTGAGGTCTCGTGTAGATAGCGATGGTGCACCACTCATAGCTTCGCCTGCCATCATCAGCGCTTGTTCTTGACCGGGACTGGCAACTCACTGGCGGGGATTTCCCTGACCAGTTCCAGCAAATCCCATTCATTCTTCTGGTCTTTCTTGATCTTGAAATGGTACATGGCTTGCATGGCCTGGTGATCTTCCTTGCGGAAATTCATCTTGCCTTTAGGTGTATCAAACTCCATGCCTTCCATAGCCGTGATGAGTTTTTCAGTATCCGTGGATTTGGCTTTGCTGATGGCTGTATAGACTGCGCTGGCAGCAGCGAAGCCTCCGGCAGTAAAGAAATCAGGCGGTGCCTTGTAGCGCTTGGTATGTTCAGCTACAAACCAGTCATTTATCTTATTTTTGGGGAAGTCGTAGTAGTAATAAATTGCACCCTGGGTACCTGTATAGGTTTTCCAGTTTTTCATGACAGGCAGGATATTGCCACCGGGTGCCAGGGTGATGCCAAAACGCTCTGGCTTCATGTCTGCCAGCTTGTTCATGGGATTGGCACCAGACCAGATGATCTGCAGCACGCGCGGCTCAGGCTTGTCCTTGAGCGCATCAAAAATACGTTGCGCGGCAGCGGTAAAGTCTGTGGTATTTTGTGCTGCATATTCTTCATGCACGACTTTTGCCTTGGCTCCGACCGTGCTCAGGGCTTCTTTGGCGGCCTTGACGCCATCACGGCCAAATGCGTAATCCTGCGCGAGGAAGGCGATACTGCCGCCAGCCTTGATAGTGCTGGCACCAGCCAGGCCATCCTGAGTGGAGTTACGGCTGGTGCGGAAGATGTAACGGTTCCATTTTTCACCGGTAATCGCATCTGCTACTGCGGGCTCGACGATGAGGATCTTTTTGTATTCTTCAGCGACTGGCAGCATGGCAACGGCAGAACCGGATGAACTGGTGCCGACTGCAATATCAGCCTTGTCATCACCAAAGGCTTCGGCCAGGGCCGTGCGGCCCAGGTCAGGCTTGCTCTGGTCATCCTTGACGATGACCTTGATCTTGCGGCCATTGATTTCCATCTTGCCGCCGGTCAGGTACTCCAGGCCCATCATGAAGCCGACTTCGGTTTCCTTGGCGTAGGCTTCGAGCTGGCCAGTCTTGCCAGCGATTAGCGCGATTTTCAGATCCTGTGCAAAGCTGCTGGCTGAAGTGAAGGCAGCAGCCATGGCGAGTGCCAGAGAGGCTAGTTTGAGGTGTTTTCCTGCTTGCATGTTGTCTCCTGCTTTTTATGTGGTGGTGTTGCACTCATGTTGTCAGTGGCACTTTTCGTGCTCTTTTTGACTCTGTGCATAAGCATACTGCAATTCGCCTAATCGACTGCGGCTAAAAATTCCCTGATGGCTTTTTGTGCCTGCGCTTCCATGAGCATGGGTGCGTGGCCCACGCCATTGACTTCTGCATATTGCATATCAGGTGCCAGGTTTTGCATATAGACGAGCTGTTCAGGCTCGACCAGGTCTGACAGATCACCGCGTATCAGCAGCGTTGGCCGGTTTCTGGCAAGACGGCGAAAAGCAAAATTGGCGACCCAGGATTTGCTTTTCAACTGCCCGGTTTGCAAAGGGCGGGCAATGTTAGGATCATATTGCAGCACCAGCTTGCCATCGATATTCTGAACAAAAGCCCGCCTGGCCCACTTCGCCCATTCTTCCATGCTGTTGTCAGGAAAAGCAGACACATTCACCTGGCGTATGTAGTGTGTGGCCTCATCCCAGTTTTGCACTTCCACAGTTTTGCCAGCAAACCCGGCGATCCTGCCCAAGCCTTTGGCGGACAAGGCAGGCCCAACATCATTAAGGACAGCAGCCGCAATCAAATTCAATTTGCGCGCTGCCACCGTCATCGTGATGAGGCCACCCATGGAAGTACCTATGAATACCGCCCGGCCTATGCCCAGGTCACGGGCGAGTTTGATGACATCATTGGCGTAGGTGACAGTATTGTAGTGCTCAGGGTCGGCGTCATGCTGGGAACGTCCTCGCCCCCTGACATCGACTGCAATCACACGTCTGCCCTGTTCTGCTATCCACGGTGCCAGTTCTTCAAAATCGCCAGAATTACGGGTCAGGCCGTGGATGCAGATGACGGCACATTTGGCCTGCCCGCCCTGCGAGGCATAATCCCGCGCATACAGTTGCAGGCCATCGGTACTGGTAAAGCTGATGTCAGTGAAAGTAGTCACTCAATTTCCTCTCGCTGTCACCGGGCTAGAAACGGTATTCCACCGTAGCCGAGACTGTCCTTGGGTTACCATAGAAGGCTGTCGTGCTGCCTTCGAGACCCAGGGTTGGGAACAAATAACCAGCGACCTTGTACTTGGTATTGCTGAGGTTCTTGCCATGCAGGCCAGCACGCAGGCGCTTGTCGGTGCTGGTCCAGACCAGGCTGGCGTCCCACAGCGAATAGGCATCCTGATCAAGCAGGGCATTGGGTGTCTCGAACTGATTCGTCGCACCGCGATAGGAATAACTGGAGATCAGTGACAAGGTACCGTTCCTGCCAATCATATTCAGCGGCCAGTCATAGCTGGCAGTCAGGTTGGCTGATTGCTTCGGTGTATTCTGGAATACCTTTTGGCTGGCGACATCGACACCGGCGACAATGAATTGTGTATATTTCGCATCGATATAACTGAACATGCCGGACAGACGGAAGGCATCGGTAATACGCGCAGTTGCTTCCAGCTCAAAGCCCCTGATGCGGGCCTTGCCTGCATTGGTGGTAACACCGGCGAAGTTATCATCCTTGCCGTCACCATCGGTATCGACCGCGACGGAACCGGGTATTTGCACGTTCTTGTAATTGCTGAAGAACAGTGCGGCATTGGTCATGATGCGGCCCTTGTCGAACTGTGACTTCAAACCCAGTTCCACAGTTTCGATTTCTTCTGGCTCGTAACCCATTTTTGCCTTGGCCAGACTGATCTTGGTGCCAACCACATTCATGCGCGGATCAAAACCACCACCCTTGAAGCCTTGCGACCAGGATGCATAGACATTGTTATTGGCATTGGCTTTCCAGTTCAATGACAGGCGGGGTGTGAACTTCGTATCGGTACGGTCCAGATCGCTCTTGGTCAGATTGGTGTCTGTGCGGAACAGCACTGCACCGGGGTTGCCCATTTCAGGTGAACCCTTGGTACCCAGATATAGCTGGCGCAAGACTGCGGCCTGACGTGTGTCCGAGGTATAACGGCCACCGGCTGATACGCTGATCGTGTCTGACAAATTCATGCTGCCATCGGCAAACACAGCCCATGCCTTGGTATCGACATCGCCCATGGTATACACGGACAGCGGCAATGCACCATTGAGCAGGGTGTCGAATTTGTTATAGGCATTGGCATCAATGTAATACACACCGGCCACACCCTGTATGGTCTTGCCGCTATAACTGAGTTGTAATTCCTGGCTGAACTGACGGTTCTTGTACAGTGCAGGTGCTTCCAGATCGACTGTCGGCAGAGAATCAAAATCGATAGGTGCATAGGAAGTATCGCGACGGCTGGCGGTAATCGATTTCAGTGTCAGCTCATTATTGATCTGCCATTCCACCAGCGCAGAAGCGCCGGTCTGTTTGACTTGCTGGAGATGGCCGAGTGCCGAGGTCAGATTGGCGCGGGTATCAAAAACATTGTCAAGTATCGGTGCCTTGCTGAGGTTGCCCACCGTCAGGCGGTAGCCATTCTTGGGGCTGGAATCATCCTGGCTGGTATCTGCCGATACGCGGATGAACAGATTGGAATTCGGTGTGAATTCTGCGCTTAGGCGTGCAGCAGCAACGTCCTTGTCATAATTTTCTGCCCCGGTCAGCAGGTTCTTGCCAAAACCGTTGCGCTTGAATTTTGCCAGACTGGCGCCTACCCGCAGGGTATCGGACACGGGTGTACTGGCCGTCAAGACCGCATCGGTCTGACCATAAGTACCTACCGTGGCTTTCAGGCGTACATCGGTTTCTGGCTGCAGTTTTCGTGTCACATATTTGACGGCACCACCTATGGTATTGCGGCCATACAAAGTACCCTGAGGGCCACGCAAGACTTCTATGCGTTCTACATCATAGATATCAGCGACTGCGCCTTGCGGGCGGGCGATATACACATCATCGAGATAAATGCCGACGCCAGCTTCAAAGCCAGCCAGCGGGTCTTGCTGGCCAACGCCGCGGATAAAGGCGGTCAGCGTCGAATTGGTGGCGCGCGATGCTTTCATCGTGGTATTCGGCAAGCTTTGCACCAGGCCGACGATGTCGGGTACTGCGGTTTTGGAGAGCTGGTCAGCAGAGAAAGCAGTGACTGAAACAGGCACGTCTTGCAGGGATTCTTCGCGGCGACGGGCAGTCACGACTACCGTGGTTGGCTCGGCATTGGCTGCTTCAGTCGTTGCCGGAGGCGTTGTTGTTTGTGCCTGGCTGATGCCACTGCCTGCAACGGTACCTGATGCGACCAACAATGCTGCAGCGGACCGACGTAAGAATTTCTGCTTTCTCTTGCTCTGGTTCATTTCTGTCTCCTGTATTTTTTATGTGCGCCTTATACATTGTTGTATGTCGCATGGCAGGCAGTGTGCACGGAAAGAAAAAACCCAGAAAGCGCATGTACGCCCACCGTTTGTGCATAAATGCACATCAGAGTGAAGATAGAGCAATTAAAACTGCCCAGTTGTTGTGCAAAACCCGCATTTCTTGGTTTCTTGCAAAGCAGAAATGGCAAATGAGCTGTTGCCGTATGTGCTTTGCCGCACAATTGGTGCACAATGAGCGCATGAATAGCATGCCTGAATGGACTGACCTGCGTTACTTTCTGGAGCTTGCCCGCGCTGGCACGCTGTCTGGTGCATCCCGTCGCCTGGGCGTGGAACATACGACAGTAGCGCGCCGCATAGACCGGCTGGAGAGCCAGCTGGGCTCCACCCTGTTTGACCGCAGCCGCGAAGGCTATGAGCTGACCGAGATGGGACATGCCCTGCTCCCACATGCCGAAGCCATGGAAAGCGCCGCCCTGACTGCCACTGATCAACTGGGCGCTGCCAGCGTCTCTGCCCATGGTGTCGTACGCCTGGGCGTGCCGGAAATGTTTGGCACCCTGGTGATTGCCCCCTTGCTGGTACATTTGCTCAAAGACCATCCCGAACTAAGTGTCGATTTATTGGTACAACCACGCTTTGCCAACCTGGCAACCCGTGAGGCCGACCTCGGTGTCATGCTGGACCCGCCGAATACCGGGCGTTATGTGTTTACCCGACTGGCGACTTTTCGCCTGAACCTGTACGCCTCGCCAGATTATCTGGCGCGCCACCCGCCAATACGCAGCGAAGCAGACCTGGCTGAGCATGAATTTGTCGATTATGTACAAGACCGCCTGGCCAGCAATGAACTCAACTTCCTTGACAAGCTGGGCTTTACGCCAAAAAGGCGCTTGTGCTGCACAGGCATGATGGCGCAATGCGAAGCGGCAGCGGCTGGCATGGGCCTGATCATGGCACCGCCATATGCCATCCCGGCTAGCGGTACTCTGGTACCGGTTTTGCAAGACAGTTTCTTTACCGAGCGTTCTTACTGGCTGGCTGCACCCAGTGACTTGTACCGCCTGCAAAGAGTGCGTGTGGTCTGGAATCTCTTGCGTGAATATGCCGAGCAACACCCTTCCCTGTTTATGCATACGGAAAGCAACAAATCCTGATACACGCACTGTGTACAAATTGGAAATCGACTAAAATCAGCGCATCACTACCCACGTCAGCCTTATCACTTATAGGGCCAGCCAAGATTGGATAAGCAATTGCCCACTGTCGCTCTGGATACCAACCAGTTACAAAACTGGCTAGCCGCCGTCGCCCGCAAAGACGCTCAGGCATTTAAATTACTATATGACGCCACTTCAGCGAAACTGTTTGGCTTCGCGCTGCGTATATTAGTTAAGCGTGAGTTGGCAGAAGAGGTTTTACAAGAGAGTTTTGTCAACATCTGGAATAACGCGGGCAGTTATCAGGCCGGTCTGGCAGCACCAATGACCTGGATGACAACGATAGTGCGCAATCGCGCTTTCGATCTGCTGCGCCGTGTTGATCACGACGTAGAAATCGATGCTGATAATTTTGATATGGGAATCATGCAAGCCATGGAAAGCACTGAACCGACACCAGCACAGACGCTGGAATTGACACAGGATGCCAAAGCACTGGCGTCTTGCATGTCACGTCTGGAAGGCTTGCACAGGCAGGCAATGGCGATGGCATTTTTCCATGATCTGTCACACAGTGAAGTGGCAGAACACATGAAACTGCCGATAGGCACGGTAAAAACCTGGATCAGGCGCGGACTCGACAAATTGCGCACCTGCCTTACACGTCTGGAGGCATGATGAATTTGCACCAGATAAAAAATAATCCGGCCCTGCAAGAAAAACTGGCCTCTGAATATGTGCTGGGCACCCTGCGCGGTGGTGCACGCCGCCGCTTTGAAGCCTGGCTCAAACAGGATGCGGCCCTGCGCCAGGTCGTAGGTAAATGGGAAGCGCATCTGGTTCCCATGGCCGAATTCGCACCTGCCGTCACAGCACCGGCATCCGTCTGGCCAGCACTGGAAAAGCGCCTGAACCTGAGCACCACCAAAGATCCATTTGCCTACTGGCGCAACTGGGGCAAACTGCGCGAAGACCTGGCATTCTGGCGTGGCCTGGGCATGTTCTCAACCACCGCCGCCGTGGTGCTGGTATCCGTCTTGCTGAGCAAACAGGCGGATCAACAGCAGCCAACACCACAAGCCAATTATGTCGCCACTTTGTCAGATGACAAGGCACAGGCTATCGCAGTGATTACCGGCGACAGCAAACGCGGCCAGTTACAGATACGCATGGTGACAGCGCAAAACATCGCTGCTGACAAGAGCCTGGAATTATGGGCAGTGGGCAAGGATGGCAAGGTCAAATCACTGGGCCTGGTCGCCGACAAAGGCATTATCACCCTGCCCATGCCTAAAGACATGACCGCAGACAGCGTGCCTTTGCTGGCAGTAACGCTGGAACCCAAAGGTGGTTCGGGCAATCCTGAGAAACCATCTGGGCCGATTATATTCAAGGGTAACTGGGTGCAGATTTAATTAACACCACATTTGACTGGCTTAATTGGCATGAATAAAAACGGGACTGAAAAGTCCCGTTTTTTTACTTGCAGAAAGTCAAAGTCAATCGGAAATTTACGTCCTGGCTGGCAACAAAGTCCCCACCACCTCACCAAAGCCTATGCGCGCACAACCTTCTTTCTGTGCCCAGCCGCGCATGATGATGGCATCGCCATCTTCCATAAAAATACGCTGCTCACCATTACTGAAAGTCAGTGCCTTCTTGCCGCCTTCAGTGAGTTCCAACAGGGAACCGGCTTCCTCAGCCAATGGACCGGATTGCGTACCCGAGCCCAGCAAATCACCAGGATTGAGATTGCAACCATTGACAGTGTGATGGGTAATCAACTGCGCTATCGTCCAGTATGAATGGCGGAAATTCGACAAGGACAAACGCTCGGCAGGTGCGCCTGCTGCACGCATTTTTTCTGTCTGCAACAAGACTTCGAGTTGTATATCGAAAGCACCGCTGTCACGTAAATCTGGTGCATCCAGATATGCCATGGGTTGCGGGTCTTCTGCATCGCGGGTCCAGGCATGGCGGTACGGTGCCAGCGCTTCCAGCGTCACCACCCAGGGGGAAATGGTAGAGGCAAAATTCTTGGCAAGGAATGGACCTAGCGGCTGGTATTCCCAGGCCTGCACATCGCGGGCTGACCAGTCATTCAACAGGCACAGGCCAAAGATATGCGACTCTGCCTTGTCCATATTGATGACATCGCCAAGCGCATTGCCGGGGCCGACGAAGATGCCGATTTCCATTTCATAATCCATGCGTTTCGCAGGGCCAAACACTGGAGTCTCTGAAGTAGGCGGTTTGGTCTGGCCTACCGGGCGGCGGAATTGCTGGCCTGATACACCGATAGATGAGGCGCGGCCATGGTAACCAATAGGTACCCATTTGTAATTCGGCAGCAAAGGATTATCCGGGCGGAACAATTTGCCAACAGCGGTCGCATGATGAACGGATGTGTAAAAGTCGGTGTAGTCACCAATCTGCGCAGGCAAGGCAAATTCTGCCGCACTTTGCGCCAGCAGGCAGGCTTGCAAGGCACCTTGCAGATTTGCACCTTCACGCAAGACACGCGACAGGGCCAGGCGCAAGGCTGACCAGACTGGCGCACCCAAACCCATCAGGGCATTGAGGTTGCTGGCATTGACGGCATTACTGAAATGCCCGCCCTGCAATTCGGTATAACCGGCAAAAGCATGGGCAGCGTGTGCCGCTGCCAAATCAAGTATCTGGTCACCAATCGCAATACCGATGCGAAATGCCTGGTTGCTGCCCTGGCGACGAAACACGCCGTAGGGCAAATTCTGCAGCGGGAAATCCGTGCCAGCCTGATTGGCGGATGCTACCCAGCTGCGCAAGCCTGCATCATGGGTTTCATTAAGTTGTACCGTCATTTATTTTTGCTCCGGATTAAAATTTTTCTTGATGCCTTGCCAGCACTGGTAATAGTCTGCCTGCAATTGCGGCGCTTCCATGGCGGCAAGGGTAGGTTTGATGATATTACGCGTTTCTATCATGAAGGCCATCGTATCATCGACTTTATGTGGTTTGCTGGTATTTGCAGCGGATGCCTTGTCAAAAGTTGGCGCATCCGGGCCATGGCCGCTCATGCAATTGTGCAGGCTGGCACCACCGGGACGAAAGCCGGTAGATTTGGCATCATACTGACCATGGATAAGGCCCATGAATTCGCTGGCGATATTGCGGTGGAACCAGGGTGGGCGGAAAGTATTTTCTGCTGCCAGCCAGCGTGGCGGGAAAATCACAAAGTCTATGGTATCCACACCCGGCGTATCACTGGCCGCCTGCAAGACCAAAAATATCGATGGATCAGGGTGATCGTAACTGATGGAACCTATGGTATTGAAGTGACGCAAATCATATTTGTAAGGCGCAAAATTGCCATGCCAGGCGACCACATCCAGAGGTGAATGGCCTATTTTTGCCGACCACAGATTACCGCTGAACTTGGCCAGCAATTCAAAATCACCTTCTTTGTCTTCATACCAGGCAACCGGTGTCTGGAAATCACGCGGGTTGGCCAAGCCATTGGAACCGATGACGCCAAGATCAGGCAACTTCAAGATGGAGCCAAAGTTTTCGCAGACATAGCCGCGCGCTTCGCCATCGGGCAATTGCACCTGGAAGCGCACGCCACGCGGTATCACGGCGATTTCTTGCGGCTCTATATCGAGCAAACCCATTTCTGTGCGGATATGCAGGCGACCCTGCTGGGGGATGATGAGCAGCTCAGCATCGGCGTCATAAAAGAAACGTGACCTCATGTCGCGGTTGGCTGTGTAGATATGGATGGCACAACCTGTCTGGGCATCAGCCGAACCATTGCCTGCCATGGTCATCCAGCCATCGATGAAATCCGTTGCCTCAGTCGGCATGGGCATTGGGTCCCAGCGCAATTGATTTGGCGTTGTTGGTGTTGCTGCAAAATCGTTAGTCATGCGGCCATTGCTGACTTGCTTAAACGGCTGGTGCATCGCTGCCGGGCGTATGCGGTAAAACCAGGAACGACGATTGACATGGCGCGGGGCGGTAAAGGCTGTACCGGAGATTTGCTCGGCATACAGGCCATAGGCGCATTTCTGCGGGGAATTCTGGCTCTTGGGCAGGGCGTCTGGCAATGCCTCTGTCGCGAATTCATTCGCAAAACCGGTCTGGTAATGAAGTTGGACTTCTCTTGCATCGTGCTTGCTCATGGCGTTTCCTGCAATGTGAGTTTTGTACAGTTGCACTTTAATGCAAAGTTTCCCGTTTTACGATATAAATACAAAAATGTACTACATTCATAATATCAATAATACTGCACAATAATGCTGGACAATAATACTGGACACTGATGCTGGACACTGACGCTGAACAATAAGACTGGAACATTATGCTGGAACCCAAAGACATAGACCTGAACCTGCTGGTGATCTTCCAGGAAGTCTATCAAGACCGTCAGATATCTTCTGTGGCCCGCAAGCTGGGCCTGTCGCAGCCAGCAGTCAGCAATGCCCTGGCACGGCTGCGGCGCAGCTTTGATGATGAATTATTTGTGCGTACGGCAACAGGCATGCAACCGACGGCGCTGGCAGAGCAACTTGCCGAGCCTGTGGCGCTGGCACTGACCCACATCACCCAGGCACTGAACCGGCAAGAGAGTTTTGACCCTGCCAGCAGCAAGCGCCATTTCACGATTGCCATGACCGATGTCGGTGAAGTGTATTTCATGCCTATCCTGGCAGAGCATCTGCATAGCCTGGCGCCACAATTACAATTATCCACCGTACGTGCCAGTGATATCGATTTAAAAACAGAAATGGAGTCTGGCCGGGTTGATCTGGCGATAGGCGCTTTTGATCATTTGTCCGATGCCTGGTATCAGCGCCGTTTGTTCAGGCAAAACTATGTTTGCATGTTCCGGCAAAGCCATCCACTGGCGGCAGACAGGCTGGAGATGAAGGATTTCCTGGCGGCGCGACACTTGATTGTTGCATCGAGGGAAAATCCTTATGCCAAAGTCAACCAAAGCCTGGAGAAAGCCGGCATCAGTGCCGCCAGCCATCTGCGCGTGCCGCATTTCGTTGCCGTTCCGTACATAGTCAGTTGCAATGATTTATTGGTAACCGTGCCACAAAAACTGGCGGAGCGTGCTGCCGCACCGTTTGGCTTGCGCTATGTCAAATCCCCCTTGCGCTTGCCTGCCCTGCAGACCAATATGTTCTGGCACAGGCGTTACAATCAGGATGCAGGCAATCAGTGGATGCGCAGCCTTATTTCCGATCAATTTCTTGAGTGAAGCTGTGTGACAAGGGCAATGCTGAAAATCCTTCATGTAAACTCTGAAAGCTTTTCTGCCATGCAATGTAGCTTATCCCCTACACTTGTAGAAATAATTAATCAGCTGGAGTAAACCATGCCCGTCATTACCTGTGTAGAAGACCTGCGCCTGCTTGCCAAAAAGCGCGTCCCAAAAGCTTTTTATGATTATGCAGACAGCGGTTCTTACACAGAATCGACTTACAAGGCCAATACCAGCGATCTGGCAGCCATCAGGCTAAGGCAGCGGGTTGCCATCAATGTAGAACACCGTAGTACCCGCACTACCATGATAGGCCAGGAAGTAGCCATGCCGGTAGCAATAGCACCGACCGGGCTGACAGGCATGCAATGGGCCAATGGTGAAATGCTGGGAGCGATAGCGGCAGAAAAATTCGGCATCCCCTTCACGCTATCGACGATGAGCATCTGCTCAATAGAAGACGTGGCCAGCGTCACCACCAAGCCTTTCTGGTTCCAGCTGTATGTCATGCGTGACCGCGGCTTTGTCAAAGAACTCATACAAAGAGCAAAGAACGCCAAATGCTCAGCCCTGGTACTCACGCTGGATTTGCAGATTCTGGGACAGCGCCATAAAGACTTAAAAAACGGCATGTCGGTGCCACCCAAGCTGACGCTGGCAAACGTCATCGACCTCGCCACAAAACCAGCCTGGGCCCTGCGTGCGCTGACTGGCCGCAAGACTTTTGGCAACCTTGTAGGCCACGTCAAAGGTGGCGATGGCATAGTCACGCTAAGCCAATGGACGGCCAGCCAGTTCGACCCAACGCTGAGCTGGGATGATGTGGCGTGGATCAAGAAAGAATGGGGCGGCAAGCTGATACTCAAAGGCATACTCGATGTCGAGGATGCCAAACTGGCGGTCGCTGCTGGTGCTGATGCCATCGTCGTCAGCAATCACGGTGGCCGCCAGCTTGATGGTGCGATGTCATCGATACAGGCATTGCCAGCAATCGTCGATGCGGTGGGTCATCAGACCGAAGTCTGGTTTGACGGTGGCATACGCACAGGACAAGACATACTCAAGGCCACTGCCCTGGGTGCCAAGGGCAGCATGATAGGCCGCGCCTTTTTGTATAGCCTGGGTGCGATGGGTGAGGCAGGTGTCACGACCATGCTGGAAATCCTGCAAAAAGAACTGGATGTCAGTATGGCCTTGACGGGGACCAAAGATATCCGCGAAGTGAATGCATCGAATATCATCCTGCCCTGAAAGCTTAAAATGCGATTTCTGTCCTCAGGCTGAATACCCAGGCATTTTTCAGCCTGGCATCCATATTTGGATTGAAGACACATTGCACGACAGGTTGCAGTACCAACCAGGGGCGCACTTGCATTTTGTAAGTCGCCTCCAGTATGGATTCAAAATTGTCAGCCTTGTTGAGCTTGCGGTATTTTTCACTGGCGCGAGCATAGGTCATACCCAGCGCCAATTGATCTTCACCCCGCCCCTCGAAAGGGCCGACGTAGTTGAGACCCAGATTCACTGACCAGTCAGACTGGTTGATGTCTATTTGCGCCGTACCAAAGCGGAAAAAACCTTGCAAACCCTGACCAGGATGTCCGGCTTTAGGTAGCAGGGTGCGCTCGGTCAAAACATACCAGCCAAAATTCTTGCGTTGCACAGCTTTGCCGTTTGCATCCAGACTGCTGAGATCAGCATAACCAGCGCTGTAACGCCACATGCCTACGGCAGTTTTGTTGAGGGCTTTTTCATCGCCACCCGGTTTTTCGCCATAATGTCCAGCCTCGGCCATGAGCAGGATGCCGTCGCCTTTATCAAATTTAATATGGCTGCCGCGCGGATTGGCCGGGTCACCGGGAACACCATCAAGCATGGCCATTTGCACATAGCTATTTTTGTCTGCGGACTTGTAGCGCAGGCGCGTGCCAAAGGATGCCATGGGGTAGATAGGCGGCCCATTCTTGCCAGTCTGACCGACAGAAATATTCATACCCATGGCAGGTTGTAAAAAGACGCCTGAGCTGTCGGTCACATAGAATTCAGAATCTATTGCATACAGGCCGACCAGCACAGCCAGCCTGTCGTCCAGCATGCTTTTTTCCAGCCATAGTTCAGAGAACTGGGCAGTATTGGTTTTGACTTCGATATTATCGACACCGATGAAACTGCCGACTTTTTGTATATTCGGTTTGCCACCCAGTTCGCTATGGTATTGGGTGTAGGCAGTCCAGCCCTCCCATCCCATCAGCTTGTTCAGGTCGAGGCGTATCCTGGCATCGGTATACGATAGCCATTTAGTGCCGGTGGCAATGCCACCACTCTGGTTGCGCACGATGTCGCTACGATGCGTGAAATCCAGACTGATACCCTGGTCCAGCCAGGTCTGGCGCTGGCCATTCCAGTCGCCTGTGAGGGTAGTCAGATTCAAGTCGGTGCCATCTTCCGCTGCATGAGCGGGGATTTGAAAAGCACAGTTCAGACATAGCAGCAGTCCCATCGAGAAAATGCCAGACTTCAGGGTCTTTCTCATAGGCAGCTCTATAAAATTTATTCAGGCATCAGGGTGTCATCACCAAGCCGGATGTCACGATCAGGTCATAAAAGTATGGTCTTTTATTGCTGATCAAATTACGCTAAGTCCCTGATTTTGGGCGCTATTCTACCCAAAATTTACTGGCTTGCCTGTAAAAATTTTGTAAACTTTCGCTGAGGCTTTTTTTTAAAGTTGCAGATAGTAAAAAAGCATGGGCAAGCCCATGCTTTTTTACTTCATTTTTGGAGACTGGCCCATGTGTACGCACGGGCCAAATTTATTGCTTGATATTGCTTAATATCGCTTATGCAACCTGGCGTTGCAATTGGTTTTGCACCTGAGCCTGCTGTTCTACCAGTTGCAGATTCTCGGCATCGATCAGGATGCGGCGTGGTTTGTGTGCTTCAGGAATTTCACGCACCAGTTCGATATTCAGCAAGCCATTGTCGAGGCGGGCACTAACAACCTTGACATGATCAGCGAGGCGGAAACGGTGTTCAAAATCACGTGATGCTATGCCACGGTGCAGGAAGTTGCGTGTGCCTTCTGCCTTTTGGCGGCGGCCTACAATTTTCAGGGTATCGCGCTCGGTTTCGATGTCGAGTTCACTGCGATCGAACCCGGCAACTGCCATGGTTATTGCATATTTATCTTCTGCAATCAACTCGATATTGTAGGGGGGATAGCTGGGTGCATTTTCTGTACGCTGTGCGTCATCAAACAATTGTGCGAGACGGTCAAAACCGATAGCGGAACGGTACAGAGGAGCGAAGTCAAAATTACGCATGATAATATCCTTATAAATTGAAGCGATATAAATTAAATGTTTAGAAACTCTTTTAAAAAACCAGTGCTATTACTTCCTTGGCAGACCTCGCATTTGAGCATCTGCTGGGTAGAAAATGGTACTGGTACAAGGAGTTTCAAGAGCTTTTTATAAAAAAATTTTACTTCAATAAAATTGACAATAAATCGACTGTCTTCATCAACAAGATTGACAACAGTCCATCAGGAACCAACAGGAAACAGGCATGGCCAAGCTCTACTTCAGATACTCAGCAATGAACGCCGGAAAATCCACCGCACTTTTGCAGGTGGCACACAATTATGAAGAGCAGGGACAAAAAGTCCTTCTCTATACTGCGGCCATAGACAACCGTTACGGTGCAGGTAAAGTCACTTCACGTCTGGGTCCACAAAGACAGGCAGAAGTTTTTGATAGCCATTTTGATTTCCTGGCAGAAACGCCCAAGGTCAGTTGCGTGCTTGTGGATGAAGCGCAATTTCTTTCTGCTGACCAGGTACGTCAACTGCATCAACTGGCACAGGTTCGTGGTGTGCCAGTGATTTGCTACGGCTTGCGCAGCGATTTTTTGGGCGAGCCATTTACCGGCTCGGCATATTTGCTGGCGCTCGCAGACGATATAGAAGAATTAAAAAACATCTGCGCTTGCGGCAAGAAGGCCACGATGAATATCCGCGTTGATGAAAATGGCCGACGCATGAAATCTGGGGAGCAAATTGATATCGGTGGGAACGAGCGTTATCAACATGTATGTGGTCGTTGTTTTTACGCTGGCTAACAATAATACGCAGTCCCCTGAAACAAAAGAGCAGGCCTTAGAGCCTGCTCTTTTCACTTAATCCAAACCAGTTTTACAATACTTTCAAAAACTCCGCCAGATCAATAATCTCCTGCGGCGTAAATCCTATATTGAAACGCTTGTCATAGAATTTTACGACATCCGTAATCTCCACCATGCCACCATTATGGAAGTAAGGTGAACGCGCTTCTATGGCGCGCAGGCTGGGTACCTTGAAGCGGCCTATATCTTTCCATTTTCCTGTGTTCATGGCGCTGCCGGGGTCCGTGGTTTGCACCAGCTCACCAGTCAGTTTATTCCTCAGCGTATATAAGGGCATATCAGGTGTGCGCAGGCTGGCATCTGATACGCCGGTGTTGAACAGGCGCGGCACAGAATGTGACCCCACATTGCCTACGCTATGGCAACTGGCGCAGGTTGCGCGCTGCAAGCCAACACGCAATTCATCATTGAAGCCAGCGACGCGTGTGATATTGAAAGGCTTGTTATTGAATATCTGCTCGCCTCTGGCTATCGATGCCCTGGCAATATTGATTGCCGATGGTGGCTGTGGTGGTTGCGGTGGCCTTCCTTGAACTGGCGGGTTTGGTGGCGCTGGCCTGTCCAGCCCACGCCATGCGGCAAACATGTTCATGACATTGCGGTCGAATGGCGCTCCCGTTATATAGTCACCGCCATCGAGGTCATTGATACCGAAATAAAAATTATTTTTTGCCAGCTCTGCAGGGCCACCTTTGGCGCCAAGGTCTGTCAGATTACCTGCTGCCAGACTGCTGATCTGTGCTGTGAATAAAGTTTTTTCAAAATCAACGATGCTGCGCTGCTCTGCTGCAGTCAAGCCCTGCGCTGCCTGCGCATGCCCAGTGACTGCGCTATTTGACTGGTGCAGCAAATCGAAATCGGTGGCCGAAAAACATTGTAGCGGCCGGGTATTGCGTATGCACAGACTGGACCTGGCATCGCTGAACGTTTCACGACCATCCCACATAACTGTACTCAAAAATTTGAGGTTCGTCGTTGGCATGGGACGGCGGAACAGCGACAGCTCTTTGGCGCTGGCGTAAGCATAAGGGTCATCCACTTTATCCAGTATAAATTCAGCATCAGCGGGTATTGGCAAACCTACTCTGATGAGCCCCTTGGACAACAACATGTTATATGCCAGACGTTTTTGATCTAGCGTAGTCACTTTGGCAGTCGGCGAGTTTGCTCCATCGATGAGGGCAAACACCGGGTCATTGCCATTGCTGGCAGTAAATCTCAGTTGCAAGTCGTCAGGGCGTATGCTCCAGCCCTGGCTTTCCTGATGGCAGCTGGCACAACTGCGGCCATTGCCAAAGGCTTTAAAGAAGGGATTATTCCTGTCTATGCTACCCGTCGTTGTAACTGTCAGAGCCGCTCCCTCGCCGTTTGCAATAGGCACGAGTGAAGGCGGGTCTGCAGGGGCAGGTACCGGAGCAAGGAGTACAGCCGTGCCTACCGGCGGTGCTGCTTGCGCGCTATTAACATTATTCGTTGATCCCGCCGTACTTGCATCGCCACCGCAGGCAGCCAGGCTTGCCAGCACAAGCATGGCACTGCCTATCTGTACTCTTGCCCGCGCGCCAGCCATAACATGCAAATTCGATATTCTTTGTGATTTCATTTCTAGCCCCCTTGAAGTTTCGATTTTTCTACTCAAGAAGCCCGGCATTCTCTGCGCTAAGTTCTGAGACTGGGTACAGGATGATTTCTGAATGTGAAGAAAAAATGAAGAAAACAGTTTTTTTGAAATTCCATCTGTATAGTTTTTATAAAAATATTTTTTTGTTGCGTATCGTCTTTACTTCATGATTCCTCCATAATTGGCTGGCACCATGGCAAATCAATACTATTCAATATGATCCGGGAGCCCTGAAGTATGCGTCTGACCATCGCTCGCAAGCTCGCTCTGGCCATTACGGCAATTGTGATTATCAGCATAGGCACGCTGGCCTGGGTCACCAGTCAAAACCTCAAAAGTGGTTTCATCGCCTACCTCAGCGACCTGGAAAAGCAGGACCTGGCCAGACTCAGCAATCTGCTGGCAGAAGACTATCGCCAGTATGGTAATTTTGACCGTTTCCAGGCCAACCGCCGCCCCATGCGTGATTTGCTCGACCAGATACGCAACAGGCCACGTTCCGAGAATGAAGACGACCCACCGCCACCACCCAGAAGAAGGCCGCGTGAAGACGTTGCCGACGATCCAAATGACAGGCGACCACCGCCCCCGCCTCCCAGAGGACAGGACAGACCGCCACGCGATGCACCGCCTGAGCAGAGGCCACCGATAGACCCGATGGGCTTTGGACAAAGACTGTCCCTGATAGACAAGAATGGCATCGCCCTGATAGGCCCCGGCGATGCGCCCGGTGGCAGTATCGTACCCATCATGCTGGGCAATGAGCGTATAGGCACGCTCCGGCTGGCCCCTCTGCGACAAATCTCGAACGCCAGCGCAATGGATTTTGTCAGCGTGCAAATACGTCATACCTTATGGCTGGCATTGACATTGATACTGGTGTCGCTGGCATTTTCCCTTTGGCTGGCCAGGCATTTATTGCGCCCTTTGAAATCCCTGCATCAGGTGACGGCAAAAATCTCCAAGGGGCAGCTTGATGCCAGGGCAGAAATGATCAGCCAGGATGAACTAGGTGATCTCGCCCGTGACATCAACAGCATGGCACAAAACCTGGAGAGAAACGAAGCGCAGAGAAGCAAGATGCTGGCTGATATCTCGCATGAATTGCGTACCCCGCTGACTGTCATACAGGGTGAAGTAGAAGCCCTGATGGACGGCGTACGGCACATCACGCCAGCAGCGCTGGAGTCCCTGCATGCAGAAGTTCGCCACATCAACAAGCTCGTTGATGATTTGCGTCAACTGACCCTGGCCGATGCCGGTGAACTGCACTACCAGTTCCAGCCCATGGACCTGCGCCCCATGCTGGCAGACCTGTTGCAACGCTTTGGCCTGCGCATACAGCAGGCCGGCCTGCACCTTGACAGCCAGTTGGGCGAAATGCCAGCATGGATCAATGCCGATGGCGGTCGCCTGACCCAGGTACTCAGTAATTTGCTGGAAAACAGCATACGCTATACCGATAGCGGCGGGGTTATCCTGTGTACCTTGACACGCAATGCTGCCTTGCTTGAACTCAGTATCGAAGACAGTGCGCCTGGCGTGCCGGATGCCAGCCACGCGCTGTTGTTTGACCGTCTGTACCGGGCCGACAGTGCACGCAACCGCGCCAGTGGTGGCAGCGGCCTGGGCCTGGCGATCTGCAAGGTCATTGTTGAAGCCCATGGTGGACGTATCAGTGCATCTGCCTCACAATTGGGTGGCGTGAAAATTCTCATGCAATTGCCTTTTATCAAGACACCATAAATCATCACATGGACAATAGCGCCCACATCTTCATTGTTGAAGATGACTTGAAAATCGCGGCCCTGCTGAAGGACTATCTGCTGGCGGCAGGCTACCAGGTCAGCCATGAAGCGAATGGCAGGCTGGCACTGGAACAACTGCGCCTGTCCGCACCCGACCTGATCTTGCTGGACCTGATGCTGCCAGAACTGGATGGCATCAGTATCTGCAATGAAGTACGCAAATTCAGCGAGGTGCCCATCATCATGCTGACTGCCAGGGTGGAAGAGGTAGATCGTTTGCTGGGACTGGAAACCGGGGCCGACGACTATGTGTGCAAGCCCTTCAGCCCACGTGAAGTCGTCGCACGTGTGAAGGTGCATTTGCGCCGCAGTATGGCTGGTCAGACTGGTCTGACTGGTCCGATTGTGCAGCCAGCCCCTGAACAATCACGTTTTGTTATCGATAAAGAGCAACTGCGCATACTGGTTGATGCCCAACCTCTGAACCTGACGCCGGTAGAATATCGCTTGCTGGCCGAATTCATCAGCCATCCTGAACGGGTGTTTTCACGCCAGCAATTGCTGGACTTTGCCCATGAAGACCAGCGCGACATCAATGACAGGACGGTGGATACTCACATCAAGAACATACGCAAAAAGATACAAGGAAAACTGCCAGGCAATGAATGCCTGCATTCTGTGTATGGCGTAGGTTATCGCTTCGAATTGCCTTCTTAGTACAAAAAAACGGGGCCAGGCGGCGTTTATGCAGCGCAAAAAGCCGCTTGCCCGCATGATGGAAAAGCGAGAATAATGTTTTGACTGCTTCCTTCGTTAAAACATGACTCTGCATATCGCCAGCTTAAAAAAACTCTTCCACATCGACCCGCTCAGGACGGATGCCGTATGCCATTCCTTGAGTTCACTGCTCTATCAGACCCTGTTACGCATCAACCGCTCTGGCGATCAACCTGTCGCTGAACTGGCCAGTAGCTGGACGCATTCTGCCGACTACAGCAAATGGTCATTTAATATTGGCCCTGCCTTCTTCGACGATGGCAGCCCGCTGCTGGCCTCACATGTGGTACACAGCTTTGCGCGCCACATCTGGCCTTGTTCCACATCCATCTTTGCCGGACTATTACGCGGACTGATCGTCGGCGCGTCAGAATGCAGCAAGGGTGAAATTCCGGCTGGTCTGTATGCCGATGACGTACAGGGCCGTGTCTTTATACAATTAAGGCAGCCGTATTGCCCTTTGCTGGAAATCATTGCTCATCCGGCGATGGGGATTTGTGTGCAAACCCAGGACAATCTCATGATGTGCTCTGGCCCCATGCGGGTGTGCTCTGCCAGTGACTATGAAATACAACTGGCACACAATCCAGTTTACTCAGGTCAGCGCAAGCTGCCAGAAAAAATCAACATACAACTGTATGACAAGTTTGATGACGTCTGTCTTGCCATGCAAGATGGCAGGGCGAATGCTGCCTTGCTGGAACGCAAGCATCAGTTGCGCCTGGATGTGATGCAAAACATGCATACAACCAGGCTGCGTGACCGTTGGTCAGGTATGTTAATCCTGAATGCAGCAGGCATCTTCAATGAACTGACCATGCGCAAGGATTTTCATGCTCTGGTACAAAAAGAGGCGCAGGAAAAACTGGGGGCGCTGTATCACACAGATTTTATTCCCGCAGATGTGCTGGCCGTACCCAAGGCGCCAGCCAGCAAGCTCACGCTGGAAGAATTCCGCCAGCGCTGGGCCGGGCATTTTGCCACCACCGCAGTGCGCATACTGTATGCGGCAGGACGCGGGCCGCTGACCATCGCACTCGACGCTTCCATCAGCGTTTTGCGAGCCTGTGGCATACATTGCGAACTGATACGGACCAAAAATGCCGAACAGGTTTATGACTATGTTGCACGCGGCGAATTTGATATCGTTGCCCGAGGCTGGATACAGGACTTTGATGATGCCGACGAATATGTTGGTGTCTATCAAAAACAGGCACCGCAGGAGCAAGCACAGGCAGCATACGCACGCTTTTATGCCACGGTGGCGGAATACCGGCATATCGCTGATGCAGATGCCCGTTCAGCCGCTTATGCACAAGCCCTCAAAACCCTGGATGAAGAATATCTGTGCATCACGGTCTGCCGCGATCATCACAGGATTTTTCATGACAGCAGCCTGCATTTGCAGTCACTTTGCCGCGATCCTTTCGACTTGTGAAACAGGCGTGCACTTCTGCCTGCATGGTCTGCATGCATGTACTGAACACATGGCCTGAAACACTGTAATTGCGGTATGCTTGACTTAGAGTCCACTCTAAGTTCTAAGATCATACCGTGACCAGAAAATTATTCATTTCCATAGGCGAGCTGGCTGCCCTGACCGGCTTGTCTGCACATACCCTGCGTTTCTATGAAAAAGCCGGGGTCTTGCAGGCAGCCAAACGGGCAGACAACGGCCACAGACGCTACAACAGCCAGGACGTCCTGTGGCTGGAGTTTGTGCTGCGCCTGAAGCAAACCGGCATGCCATTGGCGGACATACGTGAGTATGCGCAGCTCAGGGCAGCAGGAGAAATGAGTCTGCAACAGCGGTTGACGATGCTTGAGCTCCATCGTCAGCGCCTGGCCATCACCATGTCTGAGCTTGCAGCCAATGCCAGCGCCCTGGATGACAAAATCCGGATTTATCAAACAATGATAGTTGATAAGGCTGGCCGGAAAAAGAAAGTCTGATCATGCATCAAAACAGCAATGCATCCATCAATGAACGTTATCAGCGCGGTTGGGAAAAGCTCAGGGAAATCGATGGCGAAGCAGGAGAAAAAGTCATCGCCGCGCTGGCTGATATTGCGCCCGATTTTGCACGCTACCTGATTGAATTCCCTTTCGGGGATATTTACTCACGCCCGCAACTGGATTTGAAGTCACGCGAAATCGCCGTGCTTGCAGCACTGACGGCGCTTGGGAATGCCACACCCCAGCTCAAGGTGCATATACAGGCTGCCCTGAATGTAGCTTGTACACGCGAAGAAGTGACAGAAGTAATCATGCAGATGGCGGTATATGCCGGTTTTCCCGCGGCGCTGAATGGCTTGTTTGCAGCGAAAGAAGTATTTGCTGCGCTGGATGCTGAAGCTTAAATCGGCAGGCAGTAACTTTGCTTGACGATGTCCATGACCACAGTGGTGCGGAATTTGAGTACATTCTCATTGACGAACAGCACGGCACGGGTGAAACGTTCATAGGCTGCCATGTCCGTGGTTTGCACAATGAGCATGAAGTCAAAATCACCCGCGAGGTAAAAGCATTGCTGTACTTCAGTCAGGGCCTGCATGTCTTGCTTGAAGCTGTCGATGACATCGCCCAGGCCTTTTTTGAAAGCAACTTCAACCATCACAGTCAGAGGGTAGCCAACCGCCTGGGGGCTGACTATCGCCACCTCTGCACGAATGACGCCTTCATCCCTGAGCTTGCGTATGCGGCGCTGCACGGCAGTGGCAGACAGGCCGATGTCTGCCCCTATCAGCTCGGCTGAATGGCGGCTGTTCTTTTGCAGATAGCGCAAAATGGCAAGATCAAAACCGTCCAGTATCATCGCAATAGGGGTTCATGATGGGGACGCCTATTATGAACCCATATGGAAATCAATTGCTTACTCTGAAGCAATTAGAAACAACAAAGTGGCAATTAATTTGCCTTGAAGAAATAATAGGTGGCTTTATAAGGTGTGCGTGTTTCTGCACCTATCTGGAAATCCGAGCAACCCGTCAAAGGTGCCTTGCCACCAACAGTGACCACGCGCTGTATGCTGGTCACTTTGGAAAAGGTGCCATTCGCCGAACTTGACTTGGCTTTCAGCAACAGCCAGGGAATGGCATTGGTATCGACGCTGTCGCTCTTGGCGACTACTTCAGCGATGACCCGGCTACCATCAGCAGCTTCCCAGGTCGGGCCTTCATAGTGTTTGCCCAGTTTGGGGCTGCTAGGGTCATGGCTGGCATATAGCTCAGCTTCTGGTGCGCGGAATACCCATTCAAACTTTTTAGGTCCGGATTTATTGGCGCGGCAATCATAAATCTGCACGCCGGTAGCTGCCATCTGGAAGGCCAGTACTTCACCTGCAGGTGCTTTGAGGTTGGCTGGCACGCTAACGACCTGGGCAGCAGGTGCAACTGGGTCAGCTGTGTGTTTAACAGGCGCAGTCGAGCAGGCTGACAGGATGGCAGCAGTAGCAATACTGCCAGCGATAGCGATTTTTTTCATTTCTTATACCTTTCAATTAGAGCCGCCAAATTTTAGCAACGGTGTTTCAAAACGAATAAAACACTTACTGAATTTTACATCCTTTGTCAGGAAAACAAGCCCCTACTAAAGTATGAACAAAGCATGAGCAAAATATCAGCAGCATTGCCGAAAACCGCCTGCAGTCTGGATTTTTCTGCTCAGCAAGCCACGGGCCTTCGTGGGACAATGCGGGATTCGCCTGCAGATGAGCAGGCATCAAAGATGATGGATCAGGCCAGATGAGCAACAAGAACAAGAAGGATGCAAGAAACCGCGCTGGCAGCTCATTACTGCATGCGCGCAACCGCCATCAGGGACGCTATGATTTTGCGGCCCTGACCAAGGTTGAGCCGGCACTTGCATCTCTGCTTGTCAGCACCCCGGCTGGCGAAACCAGCATCAATTTTGCCGACCCGCTGGCAGTCAAACTGCTCAACAAGGCCTTGCTGCACAGCAGTTATGGCGTGCGTGGCTGGGATATACCCTCTGAGTATCTTTGTCCTCCAGTGCCGGGCCGGGCAGACTATCTGCATTATCTGGCTGATTTGCTGGCGGGCAGCAATCAGGGGCGCATACCCAAAGGCAAACAGGTACTGGCTCTGGATCTTGGTACGGGTGCCAGTTGCATTTATCCCCTGCTTGGTGCCAGCGAATATGGCTGGTCATTCTGTGCCAGCGACATCAATACGGCCTCGCTGGCTAATGCCCAGGCCATACTGGAACACAATCCCGGCCTGGGCCAGCAGATACAATTACGTCATCAGGCCAATGCCCTATCCCTGTTCCATGGCATTGTTGGCGATGATGAATGGTTTGATGTCAGCCTGTGCAACCCGCCTTTTCACGCCTCTGCTGAAGAAGCAAGGGCTGGCAGCCAGCGCAAGTGGGGAAACCTGAAGCAAACCGGCCAGGCAGAGCAGGCGGTACCCGTATTGAACTTTGGCGGCCAGGCTGCAGAACTCTGGTGCGAAGGCGGGGAACTGGCGTTTATCAAGAAAATGATCACTGAAAGTGCGGCTATACCCACAAAAATCTTATGGTTTTCTACCCTGGTATCAAAGTCTGCCAATTTGCCTGCAATCCATGCGGCATTGAAGCAGGTCAAGGCGCTTGATGAAAAAACCATTATCATGAGCCAGGGCAATAAAGAGAGCCGTCTGGTTGCCTGGACTTTCCTGAATGCAAGTCAACAGGCTGCCTGGGCCAAATTACGTTGGTCAAATAGCAAGAGATAAAGCCTGCGCCTGGGTATTTGCCTCCCTTACAGAATATAATCTTAGCTATAGCGGCTAGCCCTGGCTTACAATCTCGTTCGTCTGCTGGTTTGCAGCCCGGAACCAACAAGAAATTACAAGAAGTATGCAATATGTATCTGTAGAGTAAGAGTACTAAGGGTATTGAGAGAGTACTGAATATAGCGTCGCGTGATTTACTTTTGAGCAAAATGTATCAAGGATAACAATGAAACGTGTAGATGATTTCCGCCTGAAGCTGGGCAAAGATGAGCTGGTTCCTATCATGATCGGTGGCATGGGCGTCGATATTTCCACTGCTGAACTGGCTCTGGTTGCTGCACGTCTGGGCGGTATAGGCCATATCTCTGATGCCATGGTGCAGGATGTCTCTGACCGTCGTTTTGACACCAGCTTTGTCAAGGAAAAGACCAAATTCTACAAATACAATATCAACAACTCCGACAAGACTGACATCAAGTTCAATCTGGAGCAGTTGGCAGAAGCCACTCGTATGCATATAGGCAAGACCATGGAAGCCAAGCAGGGCAAGGGCATGATCTTTGTCAATTGCATGGAAAAACTGACCATGAATGGCCCGCGCGAAACCCTGAAGGTGCGCCTGGAGTCTTCACTGGATGCCGGTATCGACGGCATCACCATGAGTGCCGGCCTGCATCTGGGCTCCTTTGGCCTGATCGCCGATCACCCGCGCTTCCGCGATGCAAAACTGGGCATCATCGTTTCTTCAGTACGTGCGCTGCAGCTATTCCTGCGCAAGAATTCGCGTCTGAACCGCCTGCCCGACTACGTCATCGTTG
Organism: Undibacterium sp. YM2; assembly: GCF_009937975.1. Classification (NCBI taxonomy): domain Bacteria; kingdom Pseudomonadati; phylum Pseudomonadota; class Betaproteobacteria; order Burkholderiales; family Oxalobacteraceae; genus Undibacterium; species Undibacterium sp. YM2. The sequence goes on along the minus strand of NZ_AP018441.1, from coordinate 264,090 downwards.
AAGGCCCACTGGCTGGAGGACATCTGGGTTTTGGCATGGACTGGGCAGAATATGACCTGCAAACCATCATCACTGAAATCGTCCAGTACCTGAAGGCAGAAAACCTGGATATCCCGCTGATAGCCGCAGGTGGTATTTTCACAGGCAGCGATGCCGTATCCTTTTTGGAAAACGGTGCTGCCGGGGTACAGGTAGCTACCCGCTTTACCGTTACCAAAGAATGCGGCCTTCCAGACAATGTCAAACAGGAATACTTCAAGGCCAGCGAAGGCGATATCGAAGTCAATAATATCTCGCCTACCGGCTACCCCATGCGCATGCTGAAGAACACGCCAGCGATAGGCGATGGCATACGCCCCGGTTGCGAATCCTATGGCTACCTGCTCGATGGCAATGGTAACTGCGCTTACATCACTTCGTATAACCGTGAAGTGGCAGCCCATCCCGATGCCAAGAAAGTCTCGGTCATGGACAAGACTTGCCTGTGCACGCACATGCGCAACTTTAATTGCTGGACTTGTGGCCAGATGACTTACCGCCTGAAAGACACGACCCGCAAACTGCCAGATGGTACTTATGAATTGCTGAGTGCTGAACATGTATTTCGCGATTATCAATTCAGTGTTGATCACCAGATTGCCCTGCCGGTCTGATCTGACAAGCTGAAAACAAAACGCCGCTTTCGCCTTTGCGCAAAGCGGCGTTTTTATATGTACAAGCAATCAGAGTTCAGATGGTTTTTTGCCGGCGATGGTCTTCCAGTTAGTTTTTGCAAGATCGATATTGCCTGCAATATCCTTGGCCCAAATCGCACGGATCTTGGTATCGAGATTGAAGTAGAGTTTGTTATCGACTATGTCATACACATCCGGGTCAGCAACAAATTTCTTGCCTATGGAAGCACCATAAGCACAGTAGCCACCAAAGGCTGGCAGATATTTCTCTGGGTTCGCCTGGAAAGTCTTTTTGTTTTCTTCACTGGTGAACAGGTAATCAACACCATCCACAGTCGCTACATGGTGGCCTGTACCATGCGCCGGTTTTTCACTGGTAAAGAAAGTCGTAAGATCGTAGCCCCGTGCACCTATGACGCTATTGGCGACCGTATCCGCTGCGCTGATGCCCGGCACTGCTGCCATTGATAATGCGGCTATTGCTGACAAGAAGATGAATTTGATTTTGCTGACCAGGCTGCTGGAAGTGCGTGATATGGATGTGAGTGACATGGCGTGCTCCTTTAAATGGTTGAAAGCGGATTTGAGATTCGCCTTGCTCATGCGCAGCGAATGACAGGCACTTTAATTCAACTCATAAAATTAAAGAATAATCATAATATTGAATTTATTATTCCTTTAAATGGAATAATTACCATGAATTTGATTTGGCACTCTCTGCGTGCAAACTCATGCCACGCAGAAATATTTGCTTACATTTTGGTGCATGCAGGTACCCGCACTGGTATCACAAGCAATTTCTTTCCCTGATTAGTTGCGAGCAAGACCAAATTTACTGGTATCAGCCTTGGCATGAAAAATGCTGCAATGCACATGCTTGTGTGTCATTGACGATGTTTTTGAAAAGGCCAGCCTGATGAAAATACGCGTGCTCTCCAGCTTCCTGCTCCTCCTCTCTTTCAGTCTCTTGCTATGCAGCGCTACATGCAATGCACAGACAGAATCTTCCGCAACGGCATCAGCAAGTGCGGCAGTTCCAGTCCCAGTTCCAGTGACAACTGCGCCTGTAGTGACTACGGCCATCCCACCAGCCATGACCAAGCCGGGCATGATCGCCGCCGAAAAGATCAGCGCTGGCGACACCGCCTGGATGCTGACCTCGACCGCACTGGTATTACTGATGACCATACCCGGCCTGGCCCTGTTCTACACCGGCATGGTGCGCAAGAAAAATGCCCTGGGTACGATGGCGCATAGCCTGGCGACTACCTGCATTGTCACAGTCTTGTGGGTGGTGCTGGGTTACAGCCTGGTATTCACGGCAGGTTCGCCTTATCTGGGCAGCATGGACAGGTTCATGCTGCACGGCGTGAGCTTCTTGAAAGAAGCCGGGCAGCTCAGTGTGCATCAACTGGCACCGACGATACCGGAAAGCGTATTCCTGATGTTCCAGATGACGTTCGCCATCATCACCCCCGCCCTGATCACCGGTGCCTTTGCCGAGCGCATGAAGTTCTCTGCGCTGCTACTGTTCATCACGCTGTGGTCCTTGCTGGTGTATGTGCCAGTCGCGCACTGGGTGTGGGAACCGGCAGGCTGGCTAGCGGCGCGTGGCGTGCTGGATTTTGCCGGTGGTACTGTCGTGCATATCAATGCCGGTGTATCTGGCCTGGTGGCTGCTTTGATCGTCGGGCCGCGCCTGGGTTTTGGCAAGGAACCCATGCCACCGCATAATTTACTGCTGACTGCGATAGGCGCATCACTGTTATGGGTGGGCTGGTTTGGTTTCAATGCCGGCTCTGCCGGTGCGGCAGATGGCAGGGCCGGGCTGGCGATGCTGGTGACTCAAGTGGCGACTGCGATGTCGGCACTGGCCTGGATGCTGGTGGAATGGCTGCGCCGTGGCAAACCTTCAGTGCTGGGCATAGTCTCTGGCGCTGTCGCTGGTTTGGTGGCGATCACGCCCGCCTCCGGTTTTGTTGATCTGACTGGTGCACTGGCCATAGGTGCAGTGGCTGGAGTGGCATGTTACTGGGGGGCGACTTCACTCAAATCCATGGGTGGCTATGATGATTCACTGGATGTATTTGGCGTGCATGCCATAGGCGGCATCGTTGGTGCTCTGCTGACAGGTGTATTCGCGTTGAAAAGCATTGGCGGTGCTGATGGCAGCCTGGCAACCCAGGCGTTTGGTGTCATCGTCACCGTGATTTATTCGGGAGCTGTGACTGCCGTCATTTTATGGCTGGTCAAAGTGAGCATTGGCTTGCGCGTCAGCAATGAGCAGGAAAGAGAAGGACTTGATCTTGAACTTCACGGGGAGCATATCTTATGAGTACCAGCAGCCTGATACAGAATGCCATGTCAGATAATCTTGCCTTCTCCCTCATGGCAAGACTGCACGTGATTTTGCGGCGGCAAAATGGCCGCGTAACCGACATAGAATACATGCGTGTCAATCCCGGCTATTGCCGCAGCATACTGGACATGGCGCTGGAATTACCCAACCCTGATTTGCACGACATCTGCCAAAAGCTCGATGAGATTTATTTTGGTGAAGATGGCTTGTTCGTCACGCCACCACCACCAACTCCTTTACTCAACAGACTGGCAGTCAGGAAACAGCCCAGCAACAAGCTGGACGAGAGCAGCATGCCGGATATGTCCACAATACCCACGCCCGTGCTCGATCATAATGCCATGGTCGATCAAACCTATATAAGTCGCTTGCGCTAGATTTTTATCCAGTGAAATTGATAAGCCGTGCATTATGCGCGGCTGAGCGCCGTTGCCTGTCCTTATTCAGTTACAATCCTGCAGAAAAAGCTTGCTGTCCCATTGACAGACATGCAAGCCATCCATTCTGGGCAGGTAATGAAAAAAACTCTCTACGACATCCTTGCGATTGAAGCGGACGCCACGCCAGAACAGATACGTGCGGCCTACCAGCGTGCCACGGCTGAACTCGATCATGAAGGGCAGCATGACCCGAATAAAAAGGTCATCCTGCGTGAAGCCTTTGAACTGCTGCTACACCCGCAAAAAAGAGCCAGTTACGATGCCAGGCTGGCCAGACAGGCAAGCCTGCAGGCGCAATCCGCAGCAAACCAGGACAAGCCAGAAGTAACAACAGCGCCTGCACAAAAGCCTAAAAACTGGCTTGCGCCTGCGATATTGATTGCCTTGCTATTGGCGGCAGTCGCAGTATGGTGGTCGGTCAAACAAAAAGAAGCACGTAATAAACTCAAAGAAATTTCTGCCACTAGCGAAATTAGTCCAACTGTTGCGGCAAGCAGGCTACCGGCACAACAGTCAGTGTCCGGGCAAGGCAATTCCGATAGCGGCAAGAGCGCAGAAGAAATTTATGCCCTGCGTTCACCCAGCATTGCCCTGATCTCGGTGTTTTCTCCATCTGGCGTACAGGTGGCGATAGGCAGCGGCGTCATGATAGAACCGCAAGTGCTGATCACGAATTGCCATGTGGTGCGCAGCGGCGTGCAGTACCGGGCCAAAATAGGTAAGGAAGTATTGCCCGCCACTGTCATCATGGCCGATGAGGAATTTGATTTGTGTCGCCTTGGTGTACCCGGATCAAGCGCACCACCAGTCGTACTGGGCAGTACAGACAATTTGCGCACAGGACAAAAAGTATTTGCCATAGGTGCGCCACAAGGCCTGGATTTGACCATCAGCGATGGCATTATTTCTTCCTTGCGTACTCTGGCCAGCGGCAGGGTGATTCAGACTACCGCACCGATTTCTCCTGGCTCCAGCGGTGGTGGCTTGTTTGATGATGCAGGCAAACTGGTAGGCATCATGACCTTTCAGCACAAACTGGGGCAAAATCTGAATTTTGCAGTTCCCGCTGACTGGATCAATACCATGTCTTCACGCCGCGCCAGCAACCAGGGAGTGGGTGCGCTGACCATGAGCAGCATAGAGAGTCAGTCTCAGCCCTCTCCTGCCTCAGCCAGCCTGTGGGGTAGCTGGGCCTGCATGAATGTGCAGACAGGCTTTAGCATGGAAGTCTCTTTTAGCAGGAATACGCAAGTCAGTGGCAACATGAATGGCAAACGGTTTTACGGCAATTACGCATTGAATGAGAGATCGCTGACTTTTGTTGGCGATATCAGTTTATCTGCCCAGGTAGAGCAATTGGGAGAAGCGAAGATGCTCATCAATACAGACCGTGGCGGGCGGCTGGCCTGCGCCCGTACCGGTACTTAGATCGGTGCCAGTCTAAGTACTTGGGCCAGAGCCACGTCTTACCATTCATTACCATTCGCTACGACTCATTACCATTTGGAGAAATGGTCTTCCGTCACACCCACCAGTTTTTCTATCTGCCGCTTGGGTGCATCCAGACTTGCCCTGACCCAGCCGCTGAAGACACCTATGGGTTGCAGATAGCGGCTGCTGGCGATGACGAGGTTTTTATTTTCTGCACGAAAACCTTCGGGATGAAAATGCAGGTCCAGCAAACCGTCATCAGTATAAATATGCCAGTCAGCCATGGCCTGGCCGGGATCAAAGTCAAACTGTGCAGCCCCCAGTGAAATAAGTTGCCCATCCAGCCACAAGGCATTTTCGTGACTGGAAAAATACCCGGCCTGCAAATTGAAACCTATGTCCAGAGCATGTGCTGATGCCCAGCGCCAGCCAGTTTCACGCGCCAGGAACCCATTGCTATGATCATAGCTGCCGACACCTTTCTGCAAATTGAAACTGCGGCTGCCCACACGTACTTCGCCACTCAATGGCATACCCGCCGATTTGACGGTTGCATGCACAGTACCGCCCAGCACTTCACCCACTGCCAGCAAGGAAGCCGCAGCCGGTTTGGCATCCAGCATGGCATTGATACTGAATGAACCGCATTGCAATTGCAGTTCATAGCCCCCGCTGGCTGGCAGATGCTGAAAGCGTATGCGCTTACCTAGAAACCGGAAGGCGGAACTGGCACGTTCTGCTGGGTGCGCATTCAGTGTTGCGGTCAGGCCTGGCAGACCATCCTGGGAATAACTGGCAATAAGCTTGCCTGCCAGTCTGTCGAACACATAGGCAAAGGCCGTGTTGATCCAGCCCACATCAACAATCGCAATGCCGCAGAATATTTCTTCTGTCGCCAGCGCGACATAATGCCAGTGCTTGTGGTGCAAGGTTTGCCACAGCTTGCCGCGTCTGTGTGCTGCGGCCAGACTGGTCCAGTCTATGATGCTTGGTGCGCCGGCATATTTACCAAATCGCACCTGACCGTCAGGATGCAGGACTTGAGCAGGTGCAGGCGGCAGGAAGTTCGCTGGCATGTTGTCTCCATTTTATATTTTTGTACGCCAGCGATTCTGCAGCAAAGCAGTTAGAGGGTCTATTTCAAATTGCTTTCATATCCTGCGCTGCCGGGATACCCATGAGTTTCAAGCAGGCATAACCCCACAACAGCAAGCCCGCACCCAGGCAGCCATAAGGGTCCGCCGCTCCCTCAGAAAACACAAAGGGATAGGTAACGGCAAACACACTTATCACCAGCCCAAACCAGAAATGACCTGGCACTTTGAACACGCTGGCCAAAGGCAGGAAGTGCAGGCCAATGATCAGCATGGCGAATGGTGTGACCCACTCGGCCAGCCCCATATTCGCCAGCACATTTCCGCCTACCAGGATGATGACCCACTGAGCTGCATTAATAACATGGAACAGTCGCCCTGCCCTTTGCGCTGCCGGACTATTGTCGTCAGCATAAGCCTTGTATTGCCGGTGACGCTGGACTGCCAGCCCGGCCAGCGTCAACCCCACAATGGCGATGAGCAGATAAACCAGTCCTTTGCCTTGCATGGCACGCTGGTTCCATAACACCATCCAGGCGCCGCCAAAGACAGAAAAGAACATTGCCCCTTTGGCACGGGCAGAGTAGGAAGAAAATGTGGCAGCGTTGATTGCAGACATGATGAGCACTCCTTGTTGAATTGCTGCCAGTATGCCGAAAGCGAGTGTGCAATATCAGAGCAAAGTGTCAGGACTTGCCAGTGACAAATGTCATGCCTGCTAATCTGTAGCGCCAGTGGAGTGTCATAGAGCGTAATTGGAGAGCTAATGAGGTGCTCAAGCAGAATTAGCATCATCGGTGTCACTTGCATGCATAATATCGCTTTTGTAATTGCCGGCAAATTTGCTTGCAATGCGGTTCGTTCAGGCGGCCAAGGACAGGAGATTCTTCAGTGCACTTACTCATTATCATCATTGCCTTGTTAGCCCTGGCTTATTTTCTGAATCAGGCCATGCAAAAAAACAAGGCTACGCAGGACGGCAAGCCCTTGCCCGCTGCTGGCCGTGATACTGCACATCAAAGCCAGCTCGACCGTGCGGCAAGTGCGCTGGCAGTTGCCTTTATCTCGGAAGGCAAATTGTTTTACCGCGCCGCCCATGGTGAAACCAGGCAATTGCATAGTCCTTACGTGCAAGAGATGCTGGACAAGATGGAAAAACACCGGGAAAGGCATGCCTGGAAACAAGGCACCAGCTTTGGGGTTTCTGCCTCAGGTGCCTGGCGCCAGTTTGATGGCGAGGGCGCGCAGATCAATGCAACAGCCATGCAATTTGATGAGCAGGGCCGCATCCTGTATTTTTTGCAGGATGCTGGCATGGGTGGCCTGTTTTCTTATGAACTTGAGACGGGTACCGAGAAACGCATACTGCACAGGCAAAATCTGGCATTGACAGATATGCACCTGGATCAGGGTAGTGGCAAGCTGCTGGCTTCATCAATGAATAAAACCGGCATCGCCAACCTGGTCATGCTCAATCGCGAAGGTGAAGAATTCCGTGAACTGACGGGTGGCGATACGCTGGACACCAGCCCCTGCTGGATACCTGATGCAGAAAAACAGATCCTGTATCAATCTACCGGCATCGCCCGCAATCAAAGCGGCGTCACGCTGGCCTATGGCAATGCCAGCATACAGATGCTGGATATAAAAAATGGGGCTGTCACACCAGTGCTGGATGATCCACAATATGACTTCCTGCACCCACGTGTCTGCCCGCAAGGTAATCTGCATTTCATTCGTCGTCCTTATGAAGTGCCCAGATACGACACCAGCAATGCGCTGCTGGATACCTTGTTTTTCCCTTTCCGTTTATTGCGTGCGGTGTTTCATTATCTGAATTTTTTCTCCATGATGTATAGCCGCAAGCCTTTGACCAGCGCATCCGGCCCGGCATTGAATGCAGATTTGAAAGAAATCATCCTCAAGGGCAAACGTATTGATGCTGAAAAAGCCCTAAAAAAAGAGGCCATGGTCAATGGCGTGCCTTCATTGGTACCGGCTTCGTGGCAGTTAGTCAGCCGCAACCGCCAGGGCAATGAAACTGTGCTGGCGACCAATGTAGCCGCTTACGATATGCGTGCTGACGGCAGCATTGTTTATTCAAATGGACGCGGCGTATTCTTGCTGGGTAGCGGCAGGCAATCAGGCCTGATATTGAAAAGTGAGCTGATTGCAGATGTTATTTCTCAATAGAACCAGGAAAAGACCTCATAAGTTATCATACAACTTTATGCGGGCTTTTTAAGTTAAAATCGGCCTATAACAATCAATTACTCATCAGAACAATACCCGGCTCATGGAAACTCAAGACTACGCCAACGCTCTGCCTACCAAAAGACGGCATAAGAGCCTGTCTCAGGGGCTGGTAGAAAGTATCAGCAATAACATCAAGAATGGCATCCTGAAGCCGGGTGAAAAGCTGCCTACCGAATCTGCCATCATGAATCTTTATGATGTCAGCCGCACCGTCGTGCGTGAAGCCATTTCGCATCTGCAGGCTGCCGGGCTGGTGCAAACCCGTCATGGCATAGGCACTTTCATCCTTGAACCCAGCCAGGCTGCCAGCACCGGCATGTTGCGCGAAGCCATCGTCACCGTCAGGGATGTGCTGGACATACTGGAACTAAGGATCAGCCTGGAAACCGAGGCCGCCTGGCTGGCCGCTTCGCGCCGTACAGAAGAACAGGCGGCAGCGCTGGGCAAGGCGCTGGAAGATATCCTGGCCAACAAGACCGAAGAAAATGCCTCGGTCAATGCCGATGTGCGCTTTCACCTGCTGATTGCGCAATCTACTGGCAACCGTTATTTTGTTGACATCCTCAGCAACCTCGGCACCACTATCATCCCGCGCGCCAGATTGAAATCTGCGATGCTGACGCTGGAGAGCAGTACCGGGAATACCAGTCAAAATAACAACAGTGGCAGCAGCTACCTCGAAAGAGTGAACCGCGAGCATGAGGATATCTACCTCGCCATACAGCGCAAAGACCCAGAAGCCGCCCGCGCTGCCATGCGTACCCACCTCAGCAATAGCCGGGAAAGATTGCGACAGGCGCAACAGCGTATAGAAGGCCCCACAGTTTAGTCCGGTTCTTCAGCTTAAATAAGACTTACGCAAAATTGTTCCAGCAAGGCTGTCGCTGTAGGAAACGGCTCTTGCAGGAGCCGTTGGTTACGTTGGCAGACAGCATGCTGTCTGAAACCCCAACTACACCGTAGCGACGAAGACAGTACTTTAGTACCGAATTTGACAAATGCGGGAGCTGCAACGCAGCTGGGGCGGTTTTGCGTAGGTCCAACGAAATTCAAAATTTTTAAAAGTGTGCTTGTCTTCTCTTATTTTAAGTTGTACGATGACGTATGACTTAAAGAAACAAATAAGCTTACGCACTTACTTTTTTAAAACCCGACCAAACCTGGTCATGACGAATCCAGGTTTCCATTTCCGGAGCTACCATGCATCCTCAAGAACTGAAACAAATCCTGTCCTCTGGCCTGCTGTCTTTTCCCCTGACTGACTTTGACGCGGCTGGCGACTTCAATGCCAAGACTTATGCAGAACGTCTTGAATGGCTGGCCCCCTATGGTGCCAGCGCCTTGTTTGCTGCCGGTGGTACGGGTGAATTCTTCTCGCTGACAGGTGGTGAATATTCCGACATCATCAAGACTGCCGTAGATACCTGCCGTGGCAAAGTGCCTATCCTGGCCGGTGCCGGTGGCCCTACCCGCCAGGCCATTGCCTATGCACAGGAAGCAGAACGCCTGGGCGCACACGGCATTTTGCTGCTGCCACATTACCTGACTGAAGCCAGCCAGGATGGCCTGATCCGTCACGTAGAAGAAGTCTGTGCTTCGGTTAAATTTGGCGTGGTTGTGTATAACCGTGGCAATTGCCGCCTGACCGCTGATTCCCTGGAAAAACTGGCAGCACGCTGCCCTAACCTGATCGGCTTCAAGGACGGCATAGGCGATATCGAATTGATGGTATCGATCTGGCGCCGTATGGGCGACCGTTTCAGTTACCTCGGTGGCCTGCCGACTGCAGAAGTTTATGCAGCGGCTTACAAGGCACTGGGTACACCGGTTTATTCTTCTGCCGTATTCAACTTCATGCCAAAACTGGCGATGGACTTTTACCATGCCATTGCAGCAGATGATCACGCTACAACAAACCGTCTGCTGGATCAGTTCTTCCTGCCTTACCTCGAAATCCGTAATCGCAAAGCCGGTTATGCAGTGAGTATCGTGAAAGCTGGCGCACGTTTGGTTGGTCACAGCGCAGGCCCGGTACGTGCACCACTGACCGACCTGACAGAGGAAGAAGATGCCATGCTGCACAAATTGATTTTGGCGCAAGGTCCACAATAAATTCAGAAGCAAAGGGAGTACAGAATGCAAATCACCGGGCAAATGCTGATCGGTAAAAAAGCGGTTTTTGGTCTGGCAGGTAATGTCAAAGCCATAGACCCATCGACCAATCAGGAAATCGAGCCTGTTTTTGGCTTCGCTACAAAAGATGAAGTTGAGCAGGCTTGCCTGCTGGCTGAACAGGCGTTTGACAGCTACCGCACCACCAGCCTGGAATTGCGGGCGCGCTTCCTGGAAGCGATCGCCACAGGCATCATGGATTTGGGCCCTGCACTGATAGAACGTGCAGCACAAGAAACCGGCTTGCCTGTCGCCCGCCTCGAAGGTGAACGTGGCCGTACCGTCAATCAATTGCGCCTGTTTGCCAAGGTAGTACGCGATGGACACTGGCTGGATGCAACCATAGACAGCGCCTTGTCAGAACGCGCGCCACCTCGCCCGGATTTGCGTCTGCAAAAAATCGCACTGGGCCCGGTTGCCGTATTTGGTGCCAGTAATTTCCCGCTGGCGTTTTCAGTAGCGGGTGGCGATACTGCATCTGCCCTGGCCGCTGGCTGCCCTGTCGTCGTCAAGGCGCACAATGCCCACCTGGGTACGGCAGAACTGGTAGGCCGCGTCATACAAAGAGCCGTAGCGGATTGCGCCTTGCATGAAGGCGTATTCTCCATGCTGGTAGGCGCTGGCAGTCAGGTCGGCCAGCAACTGGTTGATCATCCATCCATCAAGGCGGTGGGCTTCACTGGCTCCCGCTCTGGCGGTCTGGCACTGGTAAAAACTGCCAGCCAGCGCAAAGAACCTATCCCGGTGTATGCAGAGATGAGCAGTATCAATCCGGTATTCTTGCTGGATCATGCTCTGGGCGAACAAACCACGACACTGGCGAAGAATTTTGTCGATTCTCTGGCCTTGGGTGCTGGTCAGTTCTGCACCAACCCTGGGCTGGTCATCGCCATAGAGAGCGCAACAGCACGTCAATTCTTGCAAGATGCCGCCAGGGCTTTAGAAGACAAACATGCAGCGACCATGCTGACACCTGGCATACACCAGGCCTATGTCAAAGGCACTACGCATCTAGCTGACATAGCGCAACTACAATTGGTGGGCAAAGGCCAGCAGGCAGAATCCCCATGCGCAGCACAAGCGATGCTGTCTGTATGTTCGGGCACGACTTTCCTGAATACCCCAGCCTTGCAGGAAGAAATTTTTGGACCTTCTTCCATTGCGATCCTGTGCAAGGATTTTGATGAAGTAATCGCGGTCGCGTCATCACTGGAAGGTCAATTGACAGCGACAGTACATGCTGTCGCTGACGATCATGCCCAGGCCAGGAAGCTATTGCCAGTGCTGGAAAGAAAAGCCGGACGCATCCTGTTCAATGGTTTCCCTACTGGCGTGGAAGTGGCGCATGCGATGGTACACGGCGGCCCTTTCCCGGCAACCTCGGATAGCCGCAGCACTTCAGTTGGTGCATCAGCGATCGAGCGCTTCTTGCGCCCGGTGTGCTATCAGGGCTTCCCGGCGGATTTGTTGCCAACGGCACTGCAGGATAGCAATCCCCTGCAACTTGCACGTATGATGGATGGGAAACTGACACTCGCTTAAAGAAAGATGAATCAGCCTGGGCACGCCCGGGCTGTTTTGTAAATGTTTTGCAAAATGAGCTCATGTACACAGCACTCAAAAAGAAGTGCAGACATGGCAATAAAAATCATCATCAGGAGACGCTCGCATGAGCCAGCAAGCTATAGGAAAATACCGGTGGACTATTTGTGCCCTGCTATTTTTTGCCACTACCGTCAATTACCTGGACCGCCAGGTACTCAGTCTGTTAGCACCCGATTTATCCAGGGAATTTGGCTGGACCAATACTGACTATGCCAATATCACGGCGGTGTTCCAGTTTGTATATGCCATCTCCATGCTGTTCGCCGGTCGTTTTATCGACAAGATAGGCACCAAGAAAGCTTATCTGGTCGCCATTGCAGTATGGTCAGTTGGTGCGGTCATGCATGCTTATTCCATCATGCTGGGCGAAGGCATGGTCAGTGCCCTGACTGCGCTGGGCATAGCGGCAATTCCAGTGTCTGTAGCAGGCTTCATGATCTCGCGTGCAGTGCTGGCAATAGGTGAAGCCGGTAACTTCCCTGCAGCGATCAAGGCCACCGCAGAATATTTTCCCAAACATGAACGCTCTTTCGCCACCGGGATCTTTAATTCTGGTGCCAACATCGGTGCGATCCTGGCGCCTTTGACTGTGCCGTTGATTGCAGCGCAATGGGGTTGGCAGTCTGCTTTTATCATCATAGGCGCGATAGGTTTTGTCTGGATGATTTTCTGGCAGATGTTCTATGACAAACCTGAACAGCAAAAATATCTGTCAGCAGCAGAACTGGCCTACATCAATAGCAGTGATGCACAAGCAGCAGAGGCGAGTGCTCCTGGCGATGCGGGGAAAAAAGTATCCTGGTTAAAACTGCTGTCTTATAAGCAAACCTGGGCCTTTGTCATCGGCAAGTTCATGACAGATGGCGTGTGGTGGTTCTTCCTGTTCTGGCTACCTAAATATCTGGAAGCACAGTACAAGATGCAAAAAACAGAGATCGTCGTGCCGCTGGCAGTGTTGTACAGCATGACCATGATAGGCAGCATAGGCGGCGGTTATTTCCCCAGCTATTTCATGCGCCGTGGCGACAGTGCCTATAATGGCCGCATGAAGGCCATGCTCGTGATTGCCCTTTTCCCACTCGTGGTTTTGCTGGCACAACCATTTGGTTATCTCGGCTTCTGGGTACCGGTATTACTGATCGGCATAGGCACGTCTGCCCACCAGGCCTGGTCTGCGAATATCTTCACGACCGTGTCTGACATGTTCCCGAAAAAATCGGTGGCGTCCATCGTCGGTATCGGTGGCATGGCGGGTGGCCTGGGTGGCGTACTGGTCTCCAAAACCGGTGGCTGGCTGTTTGATTATTACGGAAAACTGGGACAGATACAGACTGGCTACACCATCATGTTTACTTTCTGTGCAGTCGCCTATCTGCTGGCATGGGGCATGATGAAAGCGCTGGTGCCTACCCATAAAGAAATCACAGATCTGTAAGATGACTGAATTTTCTCCTATAGAGTCGATACCAGCCGTGAACTGCATCGTCGGTGAAAGCCCTCTGTGGCATGCGGAGCAGGCGGCCTGGTATTGGGTCGATATACCGGCAAAAACCATCTGGAAACTCGATGCCAGGAATGGTCAGTTGACATCCTGGCTGACCACAGAAATGGTCGCCTGCATCGCCCTGAAACAGGACGGCGATTTTATTGCAGGTATGGAGAGCGGCCTATTCAATCTGCATCTTGGTGAAGGCTCTCGCGCCCTGCAGACCCGTCTCGCAGCGCCTGCAGAATTGAAGGAGTCAGGAACTGGCATGCGTTTCAATGACGGGCGTTGCGACCGCCAGGGACGTTTCTGGAGTGGCACCATGTTCATGGATATGGCTGCAGCGAAAGCGATAGGCAATCTCTACCGCTATTCAACAGCACAGGGACTGTCGGCCCCTGTCGTCAGTAATCTGCTGACCCAGAATGGCCTGGCATGGTCACCCGATGGCAAGACCATGTATTTGTCGGACTCTCATCCTGCCAGCCAGACTATCTGGGCACTTGACTATGATGTGGAAGATGGCATGCCACATAACAAGCGCGTGTTTGCCGACATGAAACCCATGGCTGGCCGTCCTGACGGTGCCGCCATGGATATAGATGGCTGCTACTGGATATGCGGCAACGATGGCGCCTGCCTGCTGCGCTTCACGCCTGCAGGCAAGCTCGACCGTACCATAGCCCTGCCAATGAACAAACCCGCCATGTGCACCTTTGGCGGGCCTGACATGAGTACCTTACTGGTCAGCTCCATAGGTGCTGGCAAGGCAGAACATGATCAATGGGCAGGCAGCCTGGTGCTGGTGAGGCCGGGTGTGGCCGGTGTGCCAGAAACAAGATTCGCAAACTGATTTAATAATTTACCACCTGAAAGCGCAGCGGTACTTGAGCGCATAAGAGATAACATCTCTTATGCGCATTTTTTTGCATGGATTATGCTGAGAGCTGGCTATTGTGCAGTTTGTCACCTATCTGCACATTCTTCAACTCCAGACCCTTGACGTTGTACAGATACAGCGGGCTGGCAGCATTCACTGGCGTACCAAACTGGCAATCGCTGATGGTCACATTGGTGACCGGGAAGATCATGGGATTCTTGTCGTCACCGTTATAGTCTGAGGCGACCGGGCCAAGGATGACGATGGCCTGGAAGCACGAGAACTTGCCGTTTTTGGTCGTGACATTACCCACTTTGACATTCGAGATATGCACATTCGTCACCACCGGTGGCCTGGTCCTGACATTGTCACTGACCGGTGCGTAGTCGCAATCAAAGGTAATGACAGCACCGGCAGCGGTGGCGACTGTCTTGGACTGTATCGGCGAGCCAGGCAGCGATGTGTAGAAAGACGGGCTGGTCTGCACACCATTCGGAATCGTAATATTGCGTACAAAGAAATTCTTGAGGTAACCGCCACGGTTCATATTCGTCTTCAGGCGTATTGCTGTGTTCAGTGGATTGGTGGCCCAGTTGATATTCTCGAACAAGAGATTTTGCGCATACACATTCTGTATGCCGCCCGCCATTTCACTACCCAGTGTCACCGCACCATGACCACTTTGCATGGTGCAATTCTGGATGACGATATTTTGTGAAGGGCCATACTGGGTATCCAGATTCTTGCCTGCCTTGATGGCGATGCAGTCATCGCCTGAATCAAAGGTACAGGATTCAACCAGTACATGATCACAGGCCTCAGGGTCAAAGCCATCGCTGTTCGGGCCATGACTTTTCGCCAGCACATCGCGTATCACCACATTACGGCAATGCACAGGATGGTGTTGCCAGAATGGGGTATGGTTAACCTGGTAGCCCTGCATCAGCACATTCGTGCAACTGATAAACTGTATCATCGGTGGACGCAGATTATGTCCCATGCCAAAGATACGTTTGCCCACGGGCACACCCGCTTCAGACAGGGATGGCAGATAATTCGCATCGGCACGCCATTTATCATTGTCACCCTGTATGCGCAGCCTTTGTTTTTCATCGAGTTGCGGTGCAATTTTTTCCAGGCTGGTCGCGTTCAAGTCATTTGCGGTATTTTCTGAGCGCTTGCCCAGCTTGTAATTCGGCGTGGTATTCTGTCCCACAGAATTGATGGTCTTTTGCTTGCCCTTCCAGGTCCACCAGCAATCACCATTATCATCAAAGGGCACACCGCCCTGGCCATCGAGTATGCTGCTCCAGTCATCACCAGTCAGGGCGATATTGTCCTGGCCATAGGCATACACCATGGGTGAGAAATTCAGGCAGTCATTACTCTGCCAGCGGGAGATCACCAGCTTGCCATTTGGCCCGCAGTCAAAGCTGCCGTATTTAGCATAGTCTTCAGGATTATTGCTGAAATAGATATGCGCTCCCTTTTGCAGATGCACATTCACATTCGACAGCAAGACGATAGGGCCTGCGCAATACCAGTTACCGGCAGGGATGATCACACGGCCACCACCAGCTTCATGACAAGTCTTGATCGCTTGTGTAACCGCGGGATAAATATCTTTGGCATTCGCGACTGGTGTAGATAAATTGTCCTGCTCTTCAAAAGATATCCAGGATTTGACTTTTTTCAATTCACAAGTGACGGCACCAAAATCAGTGATGCTGTAATCAGCAGCGCGAAATTTGAGGGGCTTGGCGAGGCGATCGACAATGTCCTGGGCTTTTTGCCAGGGGTCTTCTATCATGCTCGCGGCGAGCGCTCGGCTTGCTGGCAAGCTGCTGCCAGCAGCCAGGGACATCGTCTTGATAAAGTTGCGGCGCGCCGTCTGACTTGCCACTGTATTTTTTTCGTGTTTCATCTTGTCTCTCTTATGCTGTTACCGGTTTACTCTTCAGTATTATTAAATTCTGCCAGGAAGATACGCACAGGTGAAAAAGGCGCGTCATATCCCATCTGCTTTACAGGATCAATTTTTGCTGCCAGTAAATTCGCCCAGTAATCATCACTGGTAAATTGCGCAGGGCGGTAAGGCAAGGTGCCCTTCTTGTTCCAGTCTGACCAGGGCTGCTTTTTATTGATATGTGCACCGATGACAGAATTCATGACGACCATCTTGCCCACAGTTTCCAGCGTTTGCCGTCTGATTGTGCCTGTCGGTGAATTAAATACATCGACCTCGCCTATCTGACAGTCATATCCCGAAATTGGTACAGGTGCATACGGTGTGCAACGCTCGTTATGGAACCACTGGCGCGCCAGGCTGAATTTACCAGCGAGGGCATTGCTGCTGCCGTCATGTGTGAAACGGCAATGATCAAACACAAAACCGTAGCGCGACTTCACATTGGTGTTGGGGGCACCGACATAAGAGGAATTGCGGTCGCCCAGGGATTTGATTTCAGTTTCAAAAAAGTAGGCCGTGGCATCACCAAAAATAAAATCGACATCACCTTCTATGTAGGAACGCTGGAAAAACTGCCTGGCAGTCTGGCCATCCTTGCCTGACTTCATGTACAGGGTGTCCTGGAAGCCCAGCATGCGCACACCATCAAAATGCGTCTTATCTGCACCATCCAGCATGACGGCCAGCGCCTGGTGATGCACCATCTGGCTGCGTGCATAGATACCGTTTTCATCAGGACAATTACCCGGCTGGCAATCTGCGCGGGCATTGCCCTGGTCTTTGTTATAGGCATTTTCTATCGTCAGGTTTTTTGCCTGAAAACCGGGGCTCTTGACCCATAACACGGCAGTGCCAAAAGTACCCAATGCTGGCCGGTCTTTGATGCTGTTGTACATGGCGGCGATGTTACTGTGTACACCCGCGAACTGTGCAGAAAATTGCGTGGTGTAAGTGCTGCCCGTCGTTGCTGCATCAAGATTGGCACTGATGCGCGTCTTGGCGGCATCACTACCATACAAGGTGATGGGAATAGTCGTATCAGGCACATACACCAGTTCACGGTAAGTACCAGGTTTAATGTAGATGTGAATGCGCTGCTTGCCTGCTTTCGATTTTTCTATATCACCAACAGCCTGATTAACTGCGGCCTGTACTTGCCTGAATACCCTGACGCCATCTGGTGTGGCGTTGGCATCTACGACATAGTCAGGCACCAGTTGTGGCTCGGCGGCAATGGGGGCAGACAGCGGGTCCCAGGGCGCCACCTGTTCCTTACCCGGCAAACCTGCATATTTCAAAACTTCGCTGTAGGAAAAGTTCTTGGCAGCCTGCGCATCAAGTTGCGGACGCTTGCTATTGTCAGTTGCAATATTTGGTTCTGGATACGCAGCAAATGCCTTTTCGCACTGTCCAGGATTGGCAGCCACTGCATTGAAGACTACTTTATCACGGCCTTCCAGTTGCACATGTTCAAACTGGCTGCTGCTCTTGTCCGCTAGGCTGACATCCTTCATTTTAAGTGCAATGACATGTTCTGCATCATAGCCTTGCAGGATGATCTTACCTGGTGTTAAAGACTGCACATGCTCAAGACTGATATTGCGGTATTGGGGCACCAGATTACCTGTGGCAGTTTTACCGTAATGGGTATCAAAGTCTATTGGTGCCTTGACATTGCGTATACAGACATTGCGATAGTTGATGTTTTGTACCAGGCCACCACGCGAGACATCGCTCTTGATACGCAAGCCTGAAGTCGTGCCATCCATGCTGAGGTTTTCGACCAGCACATTGCTGACACCGCCATTGGTTTCACTGCCTATGGACATGCCATGGCCTGAATAAAAATGGTTATTGCGGATGGTGATATTTTCTGTCGGGCCGTTGTTACCCGCCTTGATGGCGACATTGTCGTCACCTGTACGGATGTAGCTATTGGCAATCGTGATATTGCGCGAAGAGATAGGGTCTATGCCATCGGTATTTCTGGCATTGGCGGGCGTATCGATGCGCACACCCCAGGCGGTAAAGCCATCAACCTGGTTCAGCGTGACATGAAAATTGGGTGAATTGCGCAAAGTGATATTGTGCAGGGTAAAGTCATTCGACTGCGTCACTTCTATGAGTCTGGGCACATTCTGGCGATTGTTTTCTTTTTGCGCACGCCGGGCGATCTGCCACCAGCTTTCTTCCTTGCCGGTAATACGTTCGCCACCCTGGCCATCAATAACACCCTCACCATAAATACCGCTGCCTTTGGCGCGTTCTACGGTGATAAAAGGTTTGCACCCCTTGCCTTTGTCATCATTGATGCCGCAGGTACCTGGGCCGCGGTCATAATCGAGCGGGTGTGTCGATGCATATAAAGTCACACCGGTATCAAGCAATAGTGAAACACCGCTGCGCAATTGCAAGGCACCGGACAGAAAAGCGGCCTTGCCATTACGGCTGCTCAGGCGCACTGCCTGGCCGGGGCGGCAGGCGTCTATTGCGGCTTGCAGGCTTTGTGTATCCGGTGCGCGGCCAGATGCAGCATTTTGTTTGCCACTCTCCAGTTGTGCTGTCAGCACACTGCAGATTGTCGGCGTTTGTGGTTCTTTTACCAGGCGGCTATCTTGCGCAAACACTGAGCTGGCATACAAACAGCCTGATGAGGCCAGTGCAGCAACAACAGCTAATGCAGAAGATTTTTTTCGCTTGCTCATCATCTGTTCCCTGCATTCACATACGCTTGCAAATTCGGCGCTACCAGCAACAATTCCTTGAGCACCATGGCAGAAAAATGTGCTGCGCCTTTGCTGCCCAGGTGGGTACGGTCAAAGGCAGATTTCGCTGCACCGGCTCTTTCAGTCTTTGCCAGGTCACCAGTCTCTGCTGGCAATGCGGCTGGTGGCGGTGCCATTGCCAGCGTATCGGCTTCAGCCTCGCCCATTGCCTGTACCGAGCTATAACTGATGGCATTCAAATCTATCATGGGCACACGTTTGTCGGCTGCCACTTTCATGCTGGCATCTGCCCAGGGCCGCAAATCATTTTGCAATTGCGTACCCTTGAAGCTGCGCCTGGTCAACGGCGTCACCAGCACGGCTTGCGCACCGGCTGCCTGCACATCATTGACATAACCTGCCATATTGACAGGGAATTCTGTTACCAGATCGGTAGAGCGACCGGGCTTGCCGGGCTGGTCATTGTGACCGAACTGTATCAATACCAAGGTCTGGCTGAATTGTGTATTGCTTGCCATGAGCTTTTGTACTACTTCCCATGAACCTTCAGCACGGTAACTGCCAGAGCTGCGCCCACCTTTTGCCAGGTTAAGGCAAGTCACCTCAGGCTTGAAGCGTGCGCACAAGGCATCACCATAGCCACTTTTGGGGGCCATGGTAGAGTCACCCACGAGTATGATGCGCGTAGGCTTGGTGGACAATGCAGGACCTGGCGATTCAGCCAGCCGTGTCTGGCTGCAAGCGCACAGCACCAATGCGCTGATCGCAGTCATGGCGATAGTGCGGAGTATAAGTTTCATGGGATTTTCTGGATTCTTAAAAAAAACAGGGTCTGCGAACAAACCCTGTCTCTGTCAAATGACTACATCACTACGTTAGTGCTTAAAAGTTATAAGTCACACGCGCATTGAATGCACGGCCTATCGGGCTGGCAGCGCTGCTCAAATAGCCATAGGTATAACCACTGTGATTGGTGACAGGTGGTTTGGCATCAAACAGATTGGTGATACCGAATGACAAGTTGGTGTTCTTGAAACCACGGTAACTGGCAGTCCAGTTCCAGGCCTGGTAACGCTCGATGTCCCTGAAGTATTCTGGGGAGACGAGGTTCTGGTCATGGTAACCAGTGTTAAAGTTTTGCGTCAGTTGGGAAGCCCAGTTGCCCGAATTCCATGACATGGTCAGCGTATGCTTCCAGCGGAAAGTAATGATAGGCAAGCTGCTGGTCGTACCATTGCTGGCGACACCAAAACGACCTACGTTGGAAACATAGGCGCTGTCTTTTTCCAGTTGGTTGTCGAACTGTGTCAGGTAAGTGCCATTCAATTCAAACTTGAAATTACCCAACGAAGTTTTAGGAATGGAATAAGCCAGGGCCAGGTCAATACCGGACGCTTTTTGGCCACCCAGGTTCATCGTGATGTTCTTGATGTAAGCCAGTGAGCCATCAGCATTACGCACGAACAGGTCAGCGTACTTGGTCGGGTTCAGGAAATAGACTTGCTCAGGCAAATTAGCCAGCATGTCTTTCATTTCTATATGCCAGTAATCAGCAGACACGGTCAGGTTTTGCAAAGGTTCAGCGGCTACACCCAGCGTAAAGCCTTTGGATGTTTCTGGCTTCAGGTCAGGATTACTGCCAGTCTGACGCGGCAATGCCACATTACATACTGCTGATGCGACCAAACCTGGCAAGGCTTTGCCTGTTCCGGCCACGCCTGGTGTACCACCTGGACATTGCACGGGATCATCCCATTTTGCAGCTGTCGTCGTATTTGCACCCGGTACGCGATAGCCATAACGGTCAAACAAAGTAGGTGCACGGAAACCGGTATTGGCAGAACCACGGAACATCAGAGACTTCATAGGCTGATAGCGGAAGCTGGCCTTGGGATTGATGGTATTACCAAAATCGCTGAAATGATCGTCACGAACCGCGACGTTGAAATTCAATTCCTTGGTCACAGGAATTTCCATCTCGGCATAAGCCGCTGCAACATTACGGGCACCTTGGCCATGGGAAGGGCCTGAAGCTG
Source organism: Undibacterium sp. YM2 (assembly GCF_009937975.1). NCBI lineage: Bacteria > Pseudomonadati > Pseudomonadota > Betaproteobacteria > Burkholderiales > Oxalobacteraceae > Undibacterium > Undibacterium sp. YM2. The sequence continues at coordinate 242,962 of NZ_AP018441.1, read as the reverse complement.
CATAAGTTACCACAGAAGTGATATCAGTCTTGGTATCTTCGGTAGTATCCCTGTGCAAGTCTGCACCGATAGCCAGCGTCAAAGGGCCGCCTGCCAGCGTTGTCAATTCTGTCGATGCAGTCAGATCGACACCTGTGAATGTACTGATGGAATGACGGTTCAGCGCACCATCTACCGAGATGCTTGCCAGGTACGCTTTACCGGCGGCGTCCTGCAAACCAAAAGGATTCAGCGTGCCGTTGGCTATGCCTGTCAGCAGGCCAGGTCCATTCACATAACCTGTTTCGTAGTAGTTATCACGCTGGCTGTGACCATAGACAAAACCAGCCTTGTAATCCCAGTTACCGAAACGGCCTTCATCATTGACGCTGAAGCGTTGGTTGATTTGTACGTCCTTGGTGGTGGCTTCTGCCAGGTCGGCGACACTCCATGTGACTGTCAGTGGCTCACCTTTGAGGCCTGCTACAGCAGGTACGCCGCCAGAGTTACCTGGATACCATTTGCTGGTCGATGGTATCAGGGCTGCGACACCATTTGCTGTCAGGCTGGTCGTTGGATTTTTTGTACCGAGGATGTATTCCTGGCCGCGCATGTAGTCGATAGTCAGGGTGTGGTCATCGCTGAATTTCTTGGTGCCCTTGGCATAGAAAGTGACTTGCTCGTTACCATACAGTGCAGTACCGTAATAGGCCGCATTCAGTATACAGGTATTCTTGGCGCCCTGTATGCTGTATGGCCCCTGGCAGCCTGATGCGTAGTAGGGATTGGCAGCGGTTTTGTTGGTCGCTGTCGTGAAGTTCGCTGGCATGGCATAGCCGCCGCTACCCAGTGTTGGTGCGCGGCCTATGCTGGTCAGTATATCTGTGGTGCTCAGTTCGGCACGATCTGAGGCCAGCAAGCGACTGCGGCGGTGCGCATCTACTGTGCCGTACAAATTCCAGCCATCTTTTTGTAAATCACCGACGCCAACCGTGGCGCTCAGGCGCTGTTCATCGCCACCACCAGATTTTTGTGGTTTGACATATTGTGCAGAGACGGAATTGCCAACCACTGTACGTTTGGTAATGAAGTTGACCACGCCGCCGATCGCGTCAGAACCATAGATGGACGATGCACCATCACGCAGGATTTCTACCCTGGCGATTGCGCTCATAGGGATCACATCAAGATTGGCATAACCATCGGCAATCGCTTCATTGGCCAGACGGCGGCCATTCAGCAAGACCAGGGTACGGTTAACGCCGAGGCCGCGCAGATTGATGTTGGTACCAGAACCGGCATTCGATGGTGCCAGTGAACTGGACTCAGGCAGGGACATCATCAAATCTGCCAGTGTGGTCATACCACGTTTTTCCAGCTCTTCACCAGTCACCATGGTGACTGGTAGTGATGCTTCTGATGCCAGGCGTTTGATCGATGAACCTGTTACTTCCACCCTTTGTACTTCTTGCGCCTGAGCCTGATTGACCATAGTCAGCACAGCCAGCGCTATCGATGACAATACAAACATGGGCCTTTGGAATTTCTTATCTTGTTTCATTTGCAGTCTCCTCCAGTTTTCATAGAATTCTCGCGTCCATGCCTCTTTGGGCATGGAGCACTAGTTGGAGCACCTCGCGTACTCTGTGCCACTGCGACGAAGATGGGCGCACAAAGCCCCACCGGGGTCACAGCCGGTCAAAAAATATAAAATCCGATTACTGCCGATACAGTCGCAAATGTATTCTTTGCTTTCTGACTGTTCTGCTTATTTGTATATGCACTTGGCGCTTGTGCGCCTATTTGCTCATCCGCGTGAGAAAGTCCTGGTTACCCGCTCAAGATGCGCCCGCATCGCCTTGCGTGCGGCTGCCGGATCATGGGAGGCAATTGCCTCCAGAATATTTCTATGATCAGTCAGTGTTTCCTGGCGCAAGTCTTCTGTCTGGAAATGCTCCTTCAATTTATGCCATAAACGGCCACGCTGGTTCCACAGATATTCAACTGTGCCCACCAGCGCACTATTGCCGGTTGCCCTGGCGATGGCCAGGTGGAAATTCCTGTCTGCGTTTTCATTACTGGAATAATTGGCATGATGTTTTTCCATTTCCAGTACGGCCTTCAAGATTTCATCTACCGCAGAATCAGTCGCTACTCTTGCTGCAATTGCTGCCACTTCTGCCTCTATCAGGCGACGTGCCGACAACACCTCAAACGGCCCCGGCCCGGCTTCAGGCACATTCGCCTGGGCTTCAGGCACCTCACTGACATAGACGCCAGAGCCACCTCTTACTTCAATCACACCACCGAGTTCCAGCGCTATCAGTGCTTCACGTAAAGATGCGCGACTCACACTCAATTTGGTTGCCAGGTCGCGCTCAGAAGGCAAACGCTCACCGGCAGCTATATTTTCTTCAGCGATCAGGGCCTGGATCCTGTCTGCTACCACGCGGTACAACCTGGGCTCATGCGTCAGCCCTTCGTTCTGTGAACTATTTTTTTTCATCATGGTGTTTGCTACCCGTAGAAAAGCTTAATAAAAGCAATTCGGTCAGACCATTCTAATGTGGTCAGACCAAATTTGCAATGTGGACTAGCCAGATTTTTTATTTGGTGGCATACTCGCCACAAATGATACGAGAGGGATTATAGCGGACTCTGCATTTCCTCCCGTAGAAAAAGAAAAATCTGACGGTATAAATAGAGGGTTTTCATAGGGGAAGCCGGTCTCTTGAGAGCAATGATGCAAATTACCAACGCGGCCAGAACTATATTTGCAAATGTTCATGCCAGTTGCTTTCTGGTATGACCACTTTGATGAAAACCAGGTTTTTCAATAAAAATAATTGTGCACAGCTCATCTCTTTGTGCATTGATAGCCACAAGTGGCAAAGAAGGGGGAATACAAAATGACGATAGCCAGCACCAGCCTGCCGCTCAGCTCGCCGTTATACATACGCATGCATGACAAGGACAATGTGGCGATTGTTGCCAATGATGGTGGTTTGCCGGCGGCGACGGTCTTTCCCTGTGGCCTGAGCTTGCTGGAGCATGTTCCACAGGGGCATAAGCTGGCCTTGCAGGATATTCCCGAGGGTGCTGCCATCACCCGTTATAACGTCACCATAGGTTATGCGGTACGCGCCATCCCCCAGGGTAGCTGGGTAGAAGAGTCATTGATACACATGCCCCCCGCCAGGGAACTGGTGGATTTGCCCATCGCTACCGTGCACGCACCGAATACTGAACCACTGGAAGGCTATACTTTCATGGGTTACAGGAATGCGGATGGCAGCGTGGGTACGCGCAATATACTGGCGATCACGACAACAGTGCAATGTGTATCCGGTGTGGTTGAGCATGCTGTGAAACGCATCAAGGAAGAACTCTTGCCGAAGTATCCCAACGTCGATGATGTCGTCGGCCTGGAACATACTTATGGCTGCGGCGTCGCGATTGACGCACCAAATGCCAACATCCCCATACGCACGGTGCGCAATATCAGCCTGAACCCTAACTTTGGCGGGCAAGCCATGGTGGTCAGCCTGGGTTGTGAAAAACTGCAACCAACACGTTTATTCCCCAAGGGTAGTATCCCCATCAAGAAGGGTGATGAAGGCAGTGGAGAACCGGCGCTGGTGTGTCTGCAGGATCAGGTGCACGTAGGCTTCAACTCCATGATCGCCTCGATCATGAACACCGCAGAAAAACAATTGGCCGAGCTGGACAAGCGCCGCCGTGAACCTTGCCCTGCATCCGAGCTGGTAGTCGGGGTGCAATGTGGCGGCAGCGATGCCTTCTCAGGCGTCACAGCCAACCCGGCGGTCGGCTTTGCGACAGATTTGCTGGTGCGTGCCGGTGCGACGGTCATGTTTTCTGAAGTGACGGAAGTACGCGATGGCATAGACCAGTTAACCTCACGCGCAGCCAACCCGGAAGTGGCAGCCGCCATGATCAGGGAAATGGCCTGGTATGACGACTACCTGAAACGCGGCGGTGTCGATCGCAGCGCGAATACCACACCGGGTAATAAAAAAGGCGGGCTGTCAAATATCGTTGAAAAGGCGATGGGTTCCATCGTCAAATCTGGCAGCTCCACCATTTCTGGTGTTTTGTCACCCGGCGACAAGCTCACACAAAAAGGCTTGATCTATGCTGCTACGCCCGCCAGCGATTTTGTCTGCGGTACCTTGCAACTGGCGGCAGGCATGAATTTGCATGTATTCACCACCGGGCGCGGCACGCCTTATGGCCTTGCCGCAGTCCCCGTCATCAAGGTCGCCACCAGGAACGATCTGGCCAGGCGCTGGAATGACCTTATGGATATCAATGCCGGCAAAATCGCCAGCGGCGAAGCCACAATTGCTGACGTGGGTTGGGAGCTGTTCCAGATGTTGCTGGATGTTGCCAGCGGCAAGGAAACCTGGGCCGAACACTGGAAATTGCATAATGCACTTGTCCTGTTCAACCCGGCGCCGATTACCTGATCAATAGTCTCAGCAGAAACGCGTTTCAAGAATTCAATAGAAGAGAAAGAATCCCATGAACACTAATATTACTGAAAAACCATTCAACCGCATTTTGCTGACCGGTGCAGCAGGTGGCCTGGGCAAAGTTCTGCGTGAACGCATCAAGGCATGGGCCAATATCGTCCGCCTCAGCGATATCGCCGATCTTGGTCCAGCGGGTGAAGGTGAAGAAGTCGTCCAATGTGACCTGGCCGACAAAGCTGCTGTGCTGGCATTGATGGAGGGCGTGGATGTGGTACTGCATTTTGGCGGTATTTCTACTGAAGCCAATTTTGAAGCCATCATGCATGCAAACATACAGGGTACCTACAATATCTATGAGGCGGTACACAAGCACAATGTCAAACGTGTGGTATTTGCCAGTTCTAACCATGCAGTCGGTTTTTACCGTACTACGGATTATATCGATGCTGACATGCCTACCCGTCCTGACGGCATGTATGGCATCAGCAAATGCTTTGGTGAATCTCTGTCCCGTTTTTACTATGACAGATTTGGTATAGAAACCGTCTGCATACGCATAGGTTCATCCTTCCCTGTGCCAACGACACGCCGTATGCTGGTGACTTATTTCAGTTACGATGATCTGGTTGAAATGCTGCGCTGCTCTATCTTTGCACAGCGCGTGGGCCATACTATTGCCTTTGGTGTTTCTGAAAACCCGGGCAAATGGTGGGACAATAAAAAAGCCGCGCACCTGGGTTACAAAGCCAAAGACAGTTCTACGGTTTTTTCTCATCTGTATCCAGACAGCAGCGAGTATCCGGCCAAAGACGATATCACTACTATTTATCAGGGCGGCGGCTTTTTGTTGACGACGCCGCAATACAAAGATTAGATCAGAAAATAAGAAGCCGTTGCAACATCAAAAGGGCAGACAAAGTTTATTTGTCTGCCCTTTTTTCATTCACCGGCATTCAGATCAAGGAACTGGTAAAGAATATGAGAATGATTCTCAAAGAATGATTCCACCATCCCTTACAGCTTGTCTATGCTGACCCAGGCTACCTGGGCTGCATCATCCACCGTGCGGATATCAGGCAGGTGATCATTCTACAAATCAAAATAATGTGCATGGGTGATAGCGTATCTTACTATCGCATCTACATTAGCCATCGAATTTCCCTTGAGCATTACATTTCAGAACGTATAGACAGTGCCTGTCCATCGATAAAGTGGCCTCTATTTGAATCCTGGCTGTACCGTCCAGTTTCAATGCTCTTGCAGTCACGTCCGGCATGCAAGACGCCCTACACACCGACTCCAATCTCAACGGAGATTAACTGCTTAAGCTCATCTTAAGAATCAAAGTTCATTATTGCTTCCAGGATGAGAGCCCTGCAATTCCATACCCCTCCGTCTCTCGCATAGGTTCTTCATCAGCGAGTGGCAGATACATGATTTATAAGTTTGAGAATTCCCTGAATTCCTAGAGGAGATCAAAATGAGCGATATATCAAATTCACAAAGTGACACTAGTTGCGCCGAAAGTTCCACCAAGAAAATCCAGGTATGGGATGCGCCTGTGCGACTGACCCACTGGTTGATCGCCTTATGTTTTACAGGTGCCTATCTGACAGCAGAAGTGGATTCCTTGCGTTTGCTCCATATAAGCATGGGATACACCATGTTATTCTTGATCTGTTTTCGTCTGCTCTGGGGATTTATCGGCAGCAAATATGCACGCTTCTCTGAATTTGTGCGTTCACCCACAACTGTCATTCGTTATTTGCGTGGCATGCTATCCGGGCATCCAGCTCATTTCACCGGGCACAATCCGGCAGGCGCCATGGCGATTATTGCAATGTTAGGTCTGGGCTTAATCGTCACAATATCTGGCTATGCCAACTATAATGAATTGGGCGGCGAATGGCTGGAAGAAGTGCATGAAATAGCGGCCAATATTATGCTGACAGTAGTTGGCGTACACATTGCGGGGGTTTTACTTACGAGCTATTTATATCGTCAAAATCTGGTACGCAGCATGATAAGCGGCCGTAAACTGGGTCAGCAACAGCAAGCGATACACACTACCTGGCGTTCGGTCGCCATCTTACTGATGTTAGTGGTACTAGGAATCTGGACTTATCAGGCGAGTACAGCAACGTCTGCAACAAGCACAGAAAAGACACAGTCGGGCAAAGAACGTTCAGATAAAGACCGTGACAGAGATTGAATCTGGCAAAAATTTCATGACCATAGAGAACTGGTATGCGCATATTACTGGCAGAAGACGACCCATTACTTGGCGATGGTTTGCAGGCAGGCTTACGCCAATTCGGCTTTCAAGTCGATTGGGTCAGGGATGGTGATGCAGCAGAATATGAATTGCGCAGCCAGGTGTATACCGCTGCAGTACTTGACCTGGGATTACCCCGCAAAGATGGACTGGACGTGCTTGCCAGCATACGCAGGGCTGAGGTCAGCTGCCCGGTATTAATATTGACTGCACGCGATGCCATCCCAGATAAAATTCGCGGACTGGACCAGGGAGCCGATGATTATGTCATTAAGCCAGTTGACCTGAATGAGCTTGCAGCAAGATTGCGTGCTCTGATCCGGCGCGCGCATGGGCAGACAACTGAGAATCTGGAAGCACAAGATATTTTACTAGATCCGGGGGCACGAACAGTAAAACAGGCTGGCAGCGCAGTGGAAGTTTCGACGCGGGAATTTGATCTCCTGCAAACCCTTATGCTCAACGCTGATCGTGTGCTTTCAAGGGAGCAGATCGAGCACCATTTGTACAGTTGGGGACAGGAGGTAGACAGTAATGCCATTGAAGTCCATATACACAATCTGCGGAAAAAGCTCGGTGCAGCATCAATACTGACAGTGCGTGGTGTTGGCTACATGCTACCAAAGAGCAGTCGATCATCATGACCGCACGCCCATCGCTGAAAAATCGATTACTCATCCTGACATTAACAGCTGTCGCATCCATCTGGTTGCTGGCAACTGCCATAACCTGGTTCGATGCCAAGCATGAGCTGGACGAAGTGCTGGATGGCCATTTGGCACAAGCTGCAAGCTTGCTGGCAACACATCAAATACACGAGATTGTAGAGAATGGAGAATCTCAGGATACGCATAGTTTGCACAAGTATGCACCTAAAGTCATGTACCAGGTTTTTCATTCAGGACAACTTGGTTTGCGCTCTGCAAATGCGCCGGAGACTCCTATCCTGGACGTTTCCAAGGAATTAAAAGAGGGCTTTACAAGCATTCAAATTGGCAGCCAGCAGTGGCGGGTATTTTACACAATCGGTGCTGACGCAGATGTGCAGGTTTATGTAGCAGAAGAAGTACAGGCGCGCACTGCAATCCTGTATGCAGTTTTACGTAGCCTGGTATTGCCGTTCATCATTGCACTTCCCTTGCTTGCAATAGCGCTATGGCTGGCCGTGCGACAAGGTATGAGCCCTATCGTCAAATTAGGTCAAGTACTTGAGCAGCGCCAACCATCGGCAGTTAACCCGATTGAGATGAATGGCACAAGCAAAGAAACTCAGCCTGTTATTCAAGCATTGAATGGCTTGCTGGAACGCATTGCCGGCCTGATGGAGTCAGAAAGAAGATTCACGGCGGACGCGGCCCACGAACTGCGCACCCCACTTGCCGCCCTGCGCACCCAGGCCCAGGTAGCGATGGTAGAACATGATGAAACTAAACGCCAGCATGCATTAAAAGGCACGCTGGAGGCCTGCGACAGAACATCCCGTTTGATTGAGCAATTACTAACTTTATCCCGACTGGAAAGCAACGCGGAAGCTGAATTTGTGAAGTTCGACATAGCGGTCATGATACGCAGCCAAATTGCAGATATTGCTCACAAAGCCATCAGCAAGCACCAAAGTCTGGAACTGGATGCGGACTGTAGTTGCGTTATCGATGGTAATGAAGTTCTGCTGGGTGTACTTGTTCGTAACTTGCTCGACAATGCCATTCGCTACTGTCCAGAAGCTGCACGAATTTTGATTCAATTGAGCTGCATCAATAGTCAATATATCTTAACGATTGAAGATAGTGGAAATGGTCTTTCGGATCAGGATATCTCCCGGTTGGGAGAGCGATTTTTTCGTATTCAAAGTAATGTAGAAAGTGGCAGTGGCCTTGGTTGGTCTATTGCAAAAAGAATAGCAGCGGTTCACAACATGGACTTGCAAGCCGGACGTTCAGAAAAATTGGAGGGATTAAAAGTGACACTGACAATACCTGTACATTACTGAGTCTCTCGTTCATATCAACAATCAGGAGTGCGCAATGAATTACGCCCGACTATTTCTTTTTTTCGCAACATGCGCTTTCGTCACTCTCTCACATGCGCAAAACAATGCGGATACACCCGCTCCACAAGTGAAAAAAACAGTAAACAATAATTCTAAAAAAGCCATGACTAGTCCAAAGGACCTGGAAACTGACAAGGGTTGCACGACATCAAACAAGTCTGAATGGCTGAGTCAGGATGAAATGGCTTTACTTGCCAAACATAGGGGCTACCAGTTTGAAAAAGTAAAAATATCATACGAAAGTTGCTACGAGATATATGGTAGCAATCGGGAGGGGGATTTGGTCGAAGCATATTTCGATCCCAGCAATGCAAGACTGATACGGCAAAACATTGTAAAGATAAAGCATTGATTGCAAATTCAGCTTGCGATGGGTCTCATCGCAAGCTTTCAAGAGTTGCCTCAGTTCTCGTTAGCGGTCAAATTGAGAAACTGGTCAAGAATATGGAAGTGATCATCAAAGAATAATTCTTCCATGTTTTCAAGTTTGTCTATGCTGACCCAGGCTGCCTGGGCTGCATCATCGGCAGCGCGGATATCGGGCAAGTGATCAGTCTGCAAATCAAAATAATGTGCATGGGTAATCGTGCGGCCACGCAGGCTGCGGCCTGGATGGTCGAACACTTTGACATCGACCAAAGCATGCTCAAGCGTAGATGCCAGTACCGCCAGATTGGTTTCTTCAAACAATTCGCGTATCGCGCCTTGAAACAGTCTTTCATTCTGATCGAGAAAGCCACCAGGCAGTGCCCACAAACCCTTGCCCGGAAAACCACCACGTTGCACCAGCAAGACATGACCTGCCGCCTTGACCACGGCGTCCAGGGTCACGAATGTTGGTGCATAGGGAGCTGCCTTCCATGCCTCCTGGTAAGCCAGCAGTTGTGCATGTTCTTTCACCAGCACCGCGTAGTGCGGCAAGATGCTCCAGGCCTTCAGGTACTGGCGCACACTCTGTGGCAGGTAATGGGCAATCACATCAAGTGATACGCGCATATCTTCCGCCTCAAACAATACCTTGCGTATGACAGTGGCATCTATCGCCAGCAATTGCTCGGCAGCGACCAACTGCCATTGCGGGAAACGGTTCAGGTAATAACTGGAGGCATCCTTGAAGTGACCTATCAGGGCAATGCGCTTCGCATAAGGAAAGTGCCTTTCCACCTTGCCACGCACTGCTGCCGCCCAGCGAGCATCATCATAATAATCACGCACGGCAATATACGACACCCTGTCACGCTCATCGGGCGTCAAAGTCGCATTGATCATGTCTGCCCGCTCTTGCCATGTAAATGGGTTCTTGGTACTGCGCGCATGGAAGGATGAACCCAGTATCACGACCACTTCTTCGGCAGTTTCCAGTGCCAGTTGCAGGAGTGTGGCATGGCCGTTATGAAATGGTTGAAAGCGTCCTATTAATACCGCAACGTCAATTTGCATGGCTGACTTCATAAAATAAAACTTTGATTAATCTTAATTGCTGTACTTTGCCGCAATCGGCATCTGCCGTCCACTACCAAAAGCACGGCCACGCACGCGGATGATGGGCGGTGCCTGACGGCGCTTATATTCATTGCGTGCCACCATGCCGATGATGCGGTTCATGCTTGTCACGCCAGCTTCTGTCTTTTGCAACTCTTGTACAAAGGCCTGAGCCTTGGCAAACTCATGCGCTGGCAGGCGCTTGCCTTCTATATGCCATTTCAGCATTTCATCGAGTTCATCATACGGTGGCAAGCTGTCGGTATCAAGCTGACCAGGTGCCAGCTCTGCTGACGGCGGCTTGGTCAATACATCTTGCGGGATGATTTCGCGCCCGGCTGCATCGTTGATATGTTGCGACAAGGAATATACTTCTGTCTTGTACAAGTCCCCAATCAGGCCCAGACCACCATTGGTGTCACCGTACAGGGTACAGTAACCCACCGATATCTCACTCTTGTTACCTGTCGTCAGCAACAGCGCGCCAAAGGCGTTTGAGTATTCCATAAGTATGGAGCCACGTATGCGTGCCTGCAAATTCTCTTGCGTCAATCCACGCAGGGGCAATGCAAATGCATCTTCAAAACCCTTGGCATATTGCTCCACCAGGCTCAGTATGGGATGCGTATACAGTTTGACTTGCAGGTTGTCACATAATTTGACTGAGTCAGATACTGAACCTGTGCTTGAATACGCCGATGGCATGGTAATGGCGATCACGTTTTCTGCACCCAGTGCCTGCACTGCCAGGGCAATGGTCAATGCCGAATCAATCCCGCCAGAAGAACCGACCACCACCTGCTTGAAACCACAACGGCGCGCATAGTCTTGCAGGCCCAGGACTATCTGACGACGGGTAAATTCTGGCACAGACAAGCCCGCACTATCCGGTTTGACTAATGCAGCACCATCGATCGCAGAGAACTGCTTGCCTGAGAACCCCAGCACCTGAAAATCTTCTTCAAATCGTGCAGCCTCAAAAGTCACGCCATGATCTGCTGTGACCGCAAATGAAGCGCCATCAAACACCAATTGATCTTGCCCACCAACCTGATTCACATAGAGCAGGGGCAATTGATGATGCGCAGCGGCCTTGGCAAACATCGCATGTCTTTGCTGGCGTTTTCCTATATCTGAAGGGCTGGCATTGATACTGATGATCAAATCGACCTTGGCTACTGTCAGTGCGTTGAAGGGATTAACCTGGTAATCATGCTCTTCATCATTCCAGCCATCTTCACAGACCATGAAGCCTAGTTTGTGACCAGCGACATCCAGTGTGCTGGCGACTTCCTGTCCTGGTTCAAAATGGCGGCGTTCATCAAAGATGCCATAAGTCGGCAGCAATTGTTTATAGTATTCAGCAACAATCTCACCATTGCGTATCGCCAGCAAAGCATTATGCAAAGCTTTACCCTGCCCTTTGTTTGGACGCACGGTGCCGATCACGCTGACGAGATCGGGGCAATCTTTGGAAGCCTGCATGATATTGGCCAATGCCTGTTCAGCCTTCGATAAGAAAGCGCTATCTTCGAGCAAATCGCCGGGGTAATAGCCACAAACACAGAGTTCACTGAACACTGCAACATCGGCATTTGCCGCCGCAGCTTTTTGCATGTGCTGGATGATCGCGGCAGTATTGCCAGCAAAGTCACCGACCATATAATTTAATTGTGCAACTGCCAGTTTCAACATGATGATATTCCTGGATACAACTTCGTTGACATTACGGGATGATGAAAAACCTGACGCAGGTAAGCGAGAAAGGTTTCATCAGTACACAAGGTCTTGCCAGCAGAATCAGATAATTTTGCGACTGGCTGGCCATTGCAGGACATGAGCTTCATGACGATATTCAAAGCCTTTATGCCAGTGTCATTCGTCAGGTTCGTGCCTATGCCAAAACCTGTCATGGTGCGGTCAGCAAAATGGCGGTACAGGCTGAAGGCAGTTTCCAGATTCAGTCCATCAGAAAACACCAGGCGCTTGGTATGTGCATCTATGCGTAACTTTGTGTAGTGCGCCAGGGCCTTTTCACCCCAGACCACAGGATCGCCAGAGTCGTGGCGCAGGCCATCAAACAGTTTGGCAAAGTACAGGTCAAAGTCAGACAGGAAGGCATCCATGCCGACCACGTCTGTCAAGGCAGTACCCAGGTCACCACGGTATTCTTGCACCCAGTCTTCCAGCGCCGCTTTCTGGAAATCACGCAGGCGCACGCCAAAGGACTGGTAAGACTGCAGGTATTCATGCGCCATCGTGCCTATCGGCACCAGCTTGTGTTTCTTGGCCAGATAGACATTCGATGTACCCTTGAAGAATTGCGGCACTTCACGCGCCAGCGTGGCGACGACTTCATCATGCCATTCGCCAGAGAAACGCCTGCGCAAACCAAAATCAAAGAATTCAAATGGATGGGTTTTGGGTGCTTCTTTTCCAAATTCACGGATTTTCTCTATCTTGGCTGCCAGCCTGTTTCTACCCTCAACCAGAGTTTGTTCTGTTTGCAAGCGGCGGAAATATAATTCATTGACGATATGCAGTACAAAGATTTCATATCCCATGACATGCACTTGCGGGCCGGTTGCCACGATCTGCAAGTTCTCGCCATCGGTACTGACCTTGATGAATTTACGCTGAAAATGAAAGACCGTTAAAAAGTCAGTGAAGTCACTTTTGATGAAGCGCAAGGAACGCAGATAATCAAGTTCATCTTCAGTAAAGTACAGCGCGCACAGGTGATCAAGTTCACGTTCAACATCTTCCTTTAATTCTGCCAGCGGATAAGCCGTGGAATTGCGGCAAACGAAAGCATATTCAGTCTGTGTATTTGGATGACTATGCAGCAAGGCTTGCCACATGGTGAATTTATATAAATCAGTTTCCAGCAAACTTTGAACTACGGGTTTCATATTTTTCTTTTCTAGTGTCACTTAAAAGCTGTTGCAAGATGAAGCATGACCGACAAATAGGGCGCGCCATACGCACCATTGTTTGACGTGCCCACAAACAAAATCAACTCTCGTTTTTTTGACAAAGGGGCTGTGCACAAGGCGCACCCTACGCGTTTATCTTCTTAACCTTTACGCATTCGCCAACAACTCAGGCAATACGTCTGCCATCTTCGCAATCTGCACACCTTTGGCTGCCATGTCGCGCACAAAGCCTTCAAACTGTGCATCAAAACCTGTGACTGCACTCATGCAATCTGTTACCAATACCAGCTTGTGCAAATCGGCTGCGGCGAAATTCTCTACCAGATGTTCAGTGGTCGCTTTCACGCAATGGCTGCCTGCTTCGCCGGTAATATACACGCGGTCAGCTTTGCTGAGTTCGGTAATCAATTGCTGGTTCAATTGTGTATCAGGGTCACTGGCATCTGGCACTTCTGCCTTCACCGCTGAATAATGCTCAGTCCAGGGGTTGGAACCTTTGTTGATCTTGTTAACCACGCCCAGTTGTTTTTCTTCCCAGGCATTATAGGCCGCACGCACATCTGCATGCACATTCTGCCCCCATGAGCCAATTTCGCAGTGCACTGGCCATATCATCAGTTGATAACGACCTTCGGCTTCGAGTGCATCCAGATAGGCCAGTGTACGAAGTAAAGCCTCTCGCTGGCGTGGCTGATATTCGCCAGCGCGTACCGCGCTTGCAGAAATGCTGGTGAAAGGTGACACGGCTGCGCCCTGCCCTGTCATCCAGAAAGTGGGGTGGGCAATGTCATAGCGATGATGAGCGTCCAGAGTGATGCTGATACCGCTGATGCCATCCGCACCTTTATTGATGAGTTCAGCCACGCGCAACATATCGGCATGGGCGCCAGGCACAGGCAGGGCTGGCGATACTGGTTCAGCGCTATGCGCATCCCTTGCCAGATAAGCTGGCGGCAAATCACAGAAATCATTTTGCGGATCAATGATGAGGACTTGCAAATTGCGTTTCATGATGTTTCCTTTTCTTGTGAGGCTGATTCTATTGTAGGTCACTTAGTTATTTTTTGCAACTAAGTACCCGCATTTTCTTTTTGCTCGCCTTATCAGCGCTAAAAATAGCGTCCATAGTTAAAAATAAGTTTTTATTTTCAATAACTTAGCACGGGACATGCGTTTGTCTAAGTACCGGTCTTCTCAAGTAACCGATTACAATTAGTTGCAAATACTAAGACTACAAACCTGCCTACATAATAAATTACCTGCCGAATTTCTTTTCAGCACCACTTATCTAAGTTTTACTGCCATTCAAGCAGCCTTACTCTGCAATTAAACAACATTTCTTCATTCTTAGTTATTTTATGAAACTATCTTAGTTGATTTATTTCACTAAGATAGTTTATAGTTCATTTATGCGGGACTCATATTCTTGGTGACAACAATAAGATAGAGAAAAATAATGCAAACTACAGTAATCAATAGAAAACAAAGAGCCGACATTGCACAGGAAACCCTGGCAATACTAGAACGCGGAAACTATATCAGCCAACATGGCAATCAGGTCAGCATACAAGGTAGTTTGACGGCTGCAAAGCAAGCATCCATCCACTACTCGCCTGAAGAATTAAAGCAAGTATTGCGCACACTTACGGCTGGCGAAAAATTTGTTACTGCTATCAGCGTCACCAATGAAGGCTGCCTGACAGCAGCCAGACGACTGGCATCAGAAAATAGAGTGAGCCCACTTTGCCTGAATTTCGCATCTGCCAAAAACCCTGGTGGCGGCTTTTTGGGTGGCTCAGAAGCGCAGGAAGAAAATCTGACCAAATCATCTGGTTTATATCCCTGCATTGCGCAAATGACTGCCATGTATGAAAAGAACCGCGCCTTACAATCTTGTATCTATAGCGATGACATGATTTATTCGCCAGACGTACCTGTATTCAGGGATGAGGATTATGCCTTGCTGGATAACTTCTACAGCGCATCCTTCATAACTGCACCTGCCGTCAATCTGGGTGCATTAAAAATGAATGAACCTGAGCGTGTCGGCGAAGCGGCTGGCATTATGCTCAACAGGATCAATCTTGTATTGGCATTGGCACTTAAACATGGACATAGACATCTGGTGCTGGGCGCCTGGGGCTGCGGGGTATTCGGCAACGATCCGCAAAAAATCGCTGCTTACTTCTTAAATGCCCTATCACCTGGATCGATTTTTCATGGCGCGTTTGAAAAGATTGTCTTTGCTGTACTGGATAAGAAAAACACCGGAAGTCTTCAGGCTTTCGAAACTACATTCACGAACAATAAATAAGTTACGACAATAAATCAAAAAAATAAAATGAATAATAACAATAAAAACTTCAGTAAATTCCTCAGCTACGTACTGCGCCACCAGCCAGATTCCATAGGCATCACTCTGGATGCACAGGGCTGGACAGAAATAGCTACACTAATGAGCCAAGCCGCGAAGCATGGCAAGCGTTTCAAGCTGGAAGACTTGCATGAAGCGGTGCGCACTTCTGACAAGCAGCGCTTTGCACTCAGTGAAGATGGTTTGCGCATACGTGCAAACCAGGGGCATTCGGTAGCAGTGGATCTGGCTTTGCCCGTGACAGTGCCGCCAGATGTTTTGTATCATGGCACGGCCAGTCGTTTTATCGCCTCCATCATGAAGGAAGGGCTACACCCTGGTTCGCGTCATCATGTGCATCTGTCGGCAAATACGACAACGGCGCGTACCGTTGGCGCGCGGCATGGCAAGCCGGTTATCTTGCAGGTCATGGCAAAACAGATGCAGGAGGATGGCTTCCAGTTTTTTGTATCGGCGAATGGTGTATGGTTATGCGACAGCGTGCCACCAACATATTTGATCAGGATGAATTAAATGATGACAACCAAGCGACCGCATCAGAATACTTACTGGGTAAGACCAGGAAAATTACTGGCAGGTGAATACCCGGGCGCACTGGATACAAACACGGCAGCGCAAAGGCTGGGGCAATATCTCGATTGCGGCGTGGATTATTTTATCGACCTGACAGAAGAAGATGAACTGGACCCTTACGCACCGCTGTTGATAAAGCTGGCTGAAGAGCGCGGCATGCAGGCCCAGCACCGCCGCTTTGCCATACCAGACCGCCATACTCCATCATCGGCAGGGCAGATGCAGGAAATCCTGCAAGCATTGCACGAAGCACTGGCAAAGCAGCATACCGTGTATGTGCATTGCTTTGGCGGATAGGCCGCACCGGCACGGTCATAGGTTGCTATCTGGCAGAGCAACATCAAAACAACAAGGCAGGCTTGCAGGAACTGGCGCAATTATGGCAGCAGATGGAAAAGAAAAACTTTTGGCCAGAGACACCGCAAACCACAGAACAGCATGCCTGGGTACTGGCCTGGCCTGTGGATAGCAATTCAGACCGTACAGGAAAGACATGAATACACGAGAGAAATTATTAAAGCAAATAGACGAGGGCAAGCAGTTCAACTATCTGCATTTCTGGGGTCACAAGCAGCGCGGGCTGCAAGTAGACAAAGCCTGCTTCAGTCAATGGTTTGTTGCGCCGTTCCAGATCGGTGGCATCACTTACCTTACGGCTGAACATTATATGATGGCTGGCAAGGCCAGGCTGTTCGATGACCAGACCGTGTTCAAAGAAATACCGACGGCCAGCGACCCGGATATGGTGAAACGCCTGGGCAGGAAAGTGAAGAATTATGATGAACCGACATGGGTAGAGCATCGCTTCCAGATCGTAGTCGACGGCAATTATGCGAAATTTTCACAAAACCCAAAACTGAAGCAGTACCTGTTAAGTACCGCAGACAAGATCATCGTCGAAGCCAGCCCCCTAGATAGAATCTGGGGCACGGGTCTGGCGCAAGATCATCCTGACAGTAATAAGCCGCAACTTTGGCAAGGCTTGAATTTGCTGGGTTTTGCCTTGATGGAAGTCAGGAGCAGACTACTGTCTGAACACAAATATTAAAAAATGAAATTTGAAGCTTATAAAAAACAAGTAAAACACTGGCCAGATGATGGCAAGCACATCATGGCGCAATTTGACGAAGATACTATTGTCGTCTATCAGGCATATTCTGATGCCATCGCCGATTTTGCAGTTGAGCACCAATACTTTGGCGGTGCATACAGCTATACACGCATGAGCTGGATCAAGCCCAATTTTTTATGGATGATGTTCCGCTCTGGCTGGGCGCAAAAACCTGGTCAGGAACGCGTATTGGCAATACGCATCAAGCGTAGCTTTTTTGATGAAATTTTATCGCAGGCTATTCCATCATCTTTTGCCGCTTCAGAATTTCCCACACAAGACGCATGGAAGCAGGCGATAGAAACCTCAGACGTGCGTTTGCAGTGGGACCCCGATCACGACCCAGTGGGTAGCTGCCTGCCACGTCGTGCGCTGCAATTAGGTTTGCGCGGAGAAATGCTGGCACGCTATGGTAAAAAAGAAATACTGGAAATCATCGATGTCAAGCCGTTTGTGTTGCAGCAGTTCCCGCATGTTGATCAGCAGGAGCAATTATTGATACCAGTTGAATCCATTTATCGCTCCTGCATTTGACATGCACACCAAGCATGCGAATCACGCAAAAATCTCGTTTGAATATTAGCCTCGCATCCGTTTAAATATCCATAGACGACAGCCCTGAACTTACCATCCGGAAGCGCGGCTTCGTCACGATATGGCGGGAGGCGATATGCATGTCTTTACTGAGCATCAAAGGGAATTTTCACTACCTGTATCAATGCCTGGCAGCAGTTACGTGCTGGCGCCCATGAGCTATGTTTTGCCTGATGGTCAGCGACCTGTCAGTTATACCTTTGAACCACCGGCGGGTACCCCCTGGGAAAACGCCACTTACGATTTGCGTGAAGTGGCGATACATGATGCGCGCCGGGCCGAACAGGAACCGCAGCTTGAACGCGAAGGTTTTGAATTATGGGATGCGCCCACTTCCGTCAAAAACTTCATGGATCATGAAGAAGTCAGGTCTGACTATTATCAGGAAGCGCGTGAACTTGCGCTGGCTGTTACTGGTGGCAAGCAGGCCTATGTTTTTGACCACCTCGTCAGGCGACGCGAAACCAGGCAAGCCACGCTGTCATTTGGCAGGCGGGCAGAGAGCGGTCTGGCCGCCGCCAATGGGCGCATACATAATGACTATACTGAACAGTCAGGGCAAAAGCGTCTTGGCCTGGTAATCCGGGATATGGAAGTGATGGCGCAGATACGGCGTTATTGCATCATCAATATCTGGCGCCCTACTCACCGCACTGTACTTGATACTCCTCTCGCAGTGTGTGATGCGCGTACGGTCCGACAATCTCATCTGCTGGCTTGCGACGTCAAATACCCTAACCGCACCGGTGAAATTTACCTGTCCAGATTTTCACCAAGGCATCGCTGGTCTTATTTCGCCGAAATGCAACCGCATGAGGCACTGATCTTCAAGCAGTATGACAGCCAGTTCAATGGCGTTTCGCGCTTTACACCACATGCTGCATTTGATCACCCGCATGCACCGCTTGATGCACCACCAAGAGAAAGCATAGAGTTGCGCTGCCTGGTGGTATTTTGAAAAAGAGGTCAGGATGGATATCCCGATAAGCAGCATGCCTGTCATCGATTTCTGGTTTGAGTTTGGCAGCAATTACAGTTACCTGAGTGTCATGCGCATAGAGCAGGATGCGGCCAGGGCAGGCGTCAGGGTACGCTGGCAGCCGTTCCTGCTCGGTCCTATATTCCAGGCTCTGGGATGGCAGACATCGCCCTTTGTATTGCAGAAAGCCAAAGGCGATTATGTCTGGCTGGATATGGACAGACAATGCCGCAAGTATGGCCTGCCCTGGAAAAAGCCCGGCAATTTCCCGCGCCCGGCAATCTTGCCTCTAAGGGTCGCGGTACTGGGTGCGGAACAAAACTGGATGGCAGAATATTGTCGCCGCATCATGCAAATGAATTTTGCGCATGACCGGGATATCGATAACAAAGAAGTGGTCGCTGCTGTGCTGAACGATATGGACTTGCCCGCAACTGAAATCATCGCGCAAGCCCTGGGCGATGACAACAAATTGAAGTTGCGCAAGCAAACCGAACTGGCCATGAGCAAGGGCATCTTTGGTGCGCCAACTTTTTTTGTCGGCGAGCAGATGTACTGGGGCAATGACAGACTCGATGATGCGCTTGCCCATGCACGGGATTTGTTGATTTATCCCGACGCATGAGCCTGGTTATCTGGATCAGGCTGTTGCTGCTGCATCGGCCGGTATCTGAGGTTTCTGCACGGCTTGCGTCCTGATGAACATACTTAATAAGGCAGTCAGCACGCCACCTGCAATCAGGAAGAGATAAACATAGCGGAATTGCTGTAGATTCTGTACCTGTCCACCCAGTATGGTCACCGTAAAAGCCACTCCGAGGGCAGAACCAAACTGGCGCACCGCCTGGTTCACCGCACTGCCCACGCCAAAACGCTTGGCAGGCAGGCGGGCCACCGCTGCGCCTGACAGCGATGGCAGCACCAGCCCTACACCTATGCCACTGAGCAGCATGCCTGGCAACCAGACGGTAAGATAATCGGCGGTCAGGCTGGTGTTCAGGTAAAACCAAAGGCCGCTCAAGGCATAGATCAATCCACCTGCGACCAGCAAAGGTTTATGCCCAAAGCGGGCGACATAACGGCCAGAGATAATCGCCACTGGCATGACCATCAAAGGACCGGGAGTAATGCCAAAACCGGCCTTGGTCAAACCATAATGCCAGATTGCGGTCATGAATAAAAAGAAGCTCAGGAACATGGCGGTAAACGCGGCCCCAAATACCAGGGTGGCGGCATTCACAAAGCGGTAATTCCTGTCCTCGAACAAACTCAAATCCACCGCTGCGTGTGGCTTGCCTTTGGCCCAAAAAATAAAAACAAGAAGTATCGCGACGCCAGCGCTGATGGTGGCAAGAGTTGATGGTGCCAGCCAGCCCCAGCTGTCGGACTGGACTATGCCGAGTATCAGCAAGCCACTGCCTGCGATGAGCAAAAATACACCTGGCCAGTCAAAGCGATGGCCGGTTTCCAGGTTGCGTGATTCTGACAGGCTTAGCGCCGCCCTGATCATGGCAATAATACCTATGGGCACATTGATCAAAAATGCCCATTGCCAGTTGATGCTTTCTATAATGAGCGCACCTGCACTAGGCCCGACTGCCGCTGCCAGCGCAGCAACCGCACCCCACAGACTGACAGCAATGGCACGCTTCTCAATAGGAAAAGCCTGCAATACCAGTGCCAAAGAAGTTGGCGTCAGCAAGGCCGCACCAACAGCTTGCAAGACACGGGAAAAGATCAGCATGCCCGTGCTGCCAGCCACACCGCACAAACCGGATGCCAGGGTAAACACGCCTACACCAAGTATGAACAGTCGCTTGCGCCCCAATAAATCTGCCAACCGACCGGCGGGTACCAGTAATGCCGCATAGACGATGGTATAGGCGTTCAGCACCCACGACAGCTCACTCGGCCGAACATCGGGGAAGGCGTGGCGCAATGCAGGGAAGACAGCGAAACCTATGGTGGCATCCAGCGACACCAGAAATACGGCAACGCTGGCCAGCGCAAAGGTCGGCCAGGGGCTAATATTTTTCATGATGCTTCTCCGGCTTCTACCACTCTTTCAACAATATCGGCGGCAAGTTTGTTAATGATGAAGCTGACTGCTGCCGCATGTATCTCTGGCGTGCGCAAGATGCGCCTGTGTCCGGTTCCTGCGCTTGCGACCAGGCTGGCTTGCGGCCAGGCAGCTGCCAGGCCCTGGCTTTCTGTATAAGGCATTTCTTTATCTTCAGGGTCATGCAGGATCAGGGCGGGGTGACGCATGCCATGCTGCAATTGGGACAAATCCATGGATGACAGAGGTGCGCCTATGCTGCTTGCCAGCATGTCTTCCAGCTGCTGCCTACTTGCTTCGTCCAGTCCACCTGCCCTGGCCGCATGCTGGAATACGCGTGTCAGCGAAGCCGGGCCGCACAGATGCACACTGGCCTTGACTTGTACGCCTTGCGCAAACGCATACAGGCTGGCGGCGGAGCCTACTGAATGGGCGATCGTGGCAGTCAGCGGCCCCAGGTGTTTTGCTACTGCGACCACGGCCTTGCCATAGTCGAGTACATTGGTCGTTTCGCCTTGCGATGCACCGTGTGCAGGTGCATCCAGCGCCGTCACACTAAAACCAGCCCTCAGCAAAGGGGCAACAAAGCCTGCCATGTGGCTGGCCCGGCTTTCCCAGCCATGCAGGAGCAAGACTTGCGGCCCCTGTCCCCAGGTCCAGGCACGCAACTCCAGCCCGGCATAAGGAATGCTGACGGGCCGCGCATGCGCCAGTGCCTTTTTATCATCTTCAGTTTCTGCCTGCCTTTGCGGCCGGGTGAATGCCTGCAAGATCATGTCCATGATGGGCTTATTTGTTGCATTATTTGCTTCTTTGACTGGTGTATTCATGCTGCCCTCGAAATTAGATGACGAATATAATCCAATGGATGTTGATTATCATCTAAAATAGAGATTCATGTCAAACCTGATTAAAGCCAGTATTAAAATGAAAACTCTGGTTGGCAGATTTTTTAGGAATAGAGCAAATGAGAACTACCCGCGAACAAGCTGCGCAAACCCGCGAGCGCATAGTAGAAACCGCTGCCCGTCTGTATCGTGAACATGGCATCAATGGCATAGGTGTGGCCGACCTGATGAAAGAAGCCGGGCTCACGCATGGCGGTTTTTACAAGCACTTTGAATCCAAGGAAGCCCTGATTGCAGAAGCCTGCAGTACCGCGCTGCAAAGCACACGTACAGAACTGCTGCGCAAGACAGAACTGGTCAGCGACGGAGAAGCCATCGCCAGCCTGGTGCATAGCTACCTGAGCCGGGCGCATAGTGAACATCCGGGCCATGGTTGCGCGATTGCGGCACTCGGGGCAGAAGCAGCGCGCGGCGAAACGGCAAGCAAGGAAGTGATGGCGCAAGGGGTTGATCAGCTATTAGCCATCATCAGCAAGCAATTGCAACGCTCGGGAGCAAAGGATGATGCTGCTACCGCTCATGGCGTCTTGTCTTCGCTGATAGGTGGCTTGCTGTTGTCGCGCATGATGGATAAGCCGGCGAATGCCAAGGCAGTATTGCGTGACACCAGTGAGTTTGTGTTGAAAGCGGTACAGAAATAATAAAGAAGTAAAAAGACTGCCCGTTATTTCTAACGGGCAGATGATGCATTAAATCAATTTACCTCGCTTGTAAATTTACTTGCGACTATTCGCGAGCCTGCGCACCACAGCCAGCAAGCGATCTATCTCTTCACAAGTATTGTAGAAAGCAAACGAAGGCCGTACCGTTGCTTCCAGGCCAAAGCGACGCAAGATGGGCTGGGCGCAATGATGGCCGGAACGTACTGCGATTCCCTCTTCATTGAGCGCCTTGCCTACTTCTGCCGTTTCATATCCCGCCAGCACGAAAGACGCGACACTGGCTTTTTGATGCGCGGTACCAACCAGGCGCACACCGGGTATGCTCTTCAGCCCATGCGTTGCATATTCCAGCAAGGCATGTTCATACAGGGCGATATTTTCCAGGCCTATGCGCTCGACATAATCAAGCGCGGCTCCCAGGCCGACGGCATCGGCAATATTGCCGGTACCCGCTTCAAAGCGTGCCGGTGCCGGCTGATAACGGGTGTGCTCGAAAGTCACATCTGCAATCATATTGCCGCCGCCCTGCCAGGGTGGCAGTTGCTCCAGCAAGGCCTTCTTGCCATACACCACACCTATGCCAGTCGGGCCAAATATCTTGTGACCTGAAAAAACATAAAAATCAGCATCCAGCGCCTGCACATTCACGCGCAGATGTGACACGGCTTGCGCCCCATCGATCAGCACGCGGGCACCAGCGGCATGAGCCAGGGCAGTGATCTCATGCACGGGGGCGATAGTACCCAGGGCATTGGACACTTGAGTTACCGCCACCAGGCGGGTCTTGCTGTTCAGGAGCTTGCGGTACTCATCAAGCAAGACCTGACCGCTGTCATCCACAGGAATGACGCGTATGACAGCACCCTTTTCAGCCGCCAGTTGTTGCCAGGGCACGATATTGGCATGATGTTCAAGCTCGGAGACGATGATCTCATCACCCGCGCCTATAAACTTCTTGCCAAAAGTTTGCGCGATCAGGTTGATGCCTTCAGTCGCACCGCGCACGAAGATGATTTCCTGTTCGCTGGCAGCACCCAGAAATTTGGCTACCTTTTTGCGTGCAGACTCATAAGCATCGCTGGCACGTGCTGCCAGTTCATGCGCCGCTCTATGTATATTTGAATTCTCATGCTCATAGAAATAACTGATACGGTCTATCACAGCCTTTGGCTTGTGCGTGGTGGCGGCATTATCAAACCACACCAGTTGCTTGCCATTGACACGCTCTGCCAGGATAGGAAAATCCCTGCGTACGGCATTGATGTCAAAGGGCGCTGCCAAGGATGGATTAGCAGCTCTAGGTGCCTGATCCCAATAGTCTTGCTCGCCTCGCTGGAAATAATACGCAGGTTGCGTAGCACTGCCGCCAGCTTGCTGTGCAGGCGCTGAGGCCGGCGTGGCTGGCGTTGTTGAATACAGTTCACCCAGTATGCGTTGCAATTGCTCTTGCCCCGGCACGTTGAAAGCACTGGCCCCGGATTGCTTGCCTGTGCCCGCACCTGTCCCTTGCGCCGCCAGACTATCAAGATTATTGTCAGAAACTGGATAGCCGTGCTCTTGCCCGACAAAATAATAAGGCGTGCTGGAACTGGCACCACCCGCTTGCGGACGCGATGGTGCTACGCTGCTACCCGCATTTTGTGGTACGCCACTGGCAGAGACAGACGGCTGGCTTTGTACCGAGCTGCTATCGTGGACTGGTGTATGCGCCGACGGTGGTGCTTCAGGTGTACTGCCCTTGCTAAAGCCCGGCAAGAATTGCGCAGCAGCTTGGGCCGCACCTGGCACGAGGGCAAAAAATTCTGATGCCATGCGGTTCAGTGAAGCTTCATCCGGCAAACCTGAATTTGCCGAAGTTGTATTATTTGTAGGTGTCAGGATAGTCATGGTATTTACCGATCTCTACGTCGTCCAGAACAGCCACTGCATCATCTGTCAGCACTGCCAGCGAGCAGTATAGGGAGATGAGGTAAGAGGCAATCGCATTGCGGTTGATGCCCATGAAGCGCACAGACAAACCAGGGCTTTGTTCACCAGCCAGGCCAGGCTGGAACAAGCCGACCACACCCTGGCGTTTTTCACCAACGCGCAACAGGATGATTTTTGTCTTGCCATCTTCGATAGGCAATTTGTCAGACGGTACCAGTGGCACACCGCGCCAGGTCAGGAATTGCGAACCGAACAGGCTGACTGTTGGTGGTGGCACGCCACGGCGTGTGCATTCACGACCAAAAGCGGCAATCGCCAGTGGGTGGGCGAGGAAGAAGCCGGGCTCTTTCCAGACCTTGGTCAGCAAGTCATCAAGGTCATCCGGTGTAGGTGCACCTGTCAGGGTGGAGATGCGTTGATCATCATGCACATTGGCCAGCAGACCATAATCAGGATTATTGATAAGTTCGCTTTCCTGCCTTTCCTTGATGGTTTCAACCGTCAGGCGTAATTGTTCCTTGATCTGGTCATGCGGGCTGCTGTACAGATCAGAGATACGGGTATGCACGTCCAGCACGGTAGCGACGGCATTAAGGAAATATTCGCGTGGTTGTTCGTCATAATCGACAAAGGTTTGCGGCAATTCAGATTCATCACGCTGCGAGCAGGCTACCCGCACATCCTTGGGATTTTTTACCTTGTTGAGGCGGTAGATACCTGCCTCTACCGGCAACCATTGCAGCAGATGCACCAGCCAGCGTGGCGAGATGGTGGACAACTGGGGTACGGTCTTGGTGGCGTTCGCCAACTGCCTGGCGGCATTATCACCTAGCGCAAAATTGCCGGTAGTTACTTCACTAGTTACATCGGTCATTGCTTCACTCCATAAAAGTCAGTACATAAAAAATGAACAGGCGTGCGGGGATAAGCAGCCGTGCTATGTAGTTCACGGCTGTTTATTTGAAGCTCACTTATTCAAACCAGAGAAACGGGATTTTGCTGTTCGTGCCGCAAGCTGGCCTGGCTGACATGGCTGCCCGCCGCCACATCGCTGGTGACCCAGACATTGCCGCCAACGATGGCACCGCGGCCTATGATGACGCGGCCCAGTACCGTGGCACCGGCATAGATCACCACATCATCTTCCACGATGGGGTGACGCGGCAAACCCTTTTGCAGCTTGCCATCATCATCACTGGGGAAACGTTTTGCCCCCAGCGTGACGGCCTGATAGATACGCACGCGCTGGCCGATGATGGCAGTCTCACCTATCACCACGCCAGTACCATGATCAATAAAAAAGCCAGCGCCTATGCTGGCACCGGGGTGAATGTCTATGCCGGTCTGGCCATGCGCAATCTCGGCAACAATACGCGCCAGCAGTGGTACGCCTAGCTGGTATAGTTGATGGGCGATACGGTGATGTATCATCGCCAGTATGCCGGGGTAGCACAACAAGACTTCATCGACCGTGCGCGCCGCCGGGTCACCCTGATAGGCTGAGATGACATCGCTGTCCAGCAATGAGCGTATGCCAGGCAAGGCGCGGGAAAATTCACGCACTATCGTCAGGGCGCGGTCATCGATATGCAGGCCCTCTTCTTCGTGATAGCGCGAGGCATAGCTGAGTTCCAGCCTGACCTGACCCAGCAGAGAATGCAGGACAGTATCGAGTGTATGACCTACATAAAAATCTTCACTTTCTTGCCGCAATTCAGGCGGCCCCAGGCGCATGGGGAACAAGGCACCACGCAAGTCATTGAGGATTTTTGCGAGTGCATCACGCGATGGCAATTCACGCCCGCCAGGTTCGGCTGATCTTTGCTGGCGACGCCTCCAGGCATGGCGCACTACTGCCAGCTCGCTGACAACCTGCTCTATGCCAAACAGCGAGGCGCGTATCTCTTTAGTCTGTTGCAATGCTTGTCCCATGATAAGCCGCCTTCTCTATTATTGATTTTTGAATTGATTCAATCCTGCACCCAGGGCAGCTTGTGAAAGCGCCAGCCGCCACTATGCCCGCGCTGCTGCGCCTCATCCAGCTCGCCTTCGAAACCCTGTTCTATATTGAAGACATTCGACAAACCGGCCTTGCTGGCAGCTTCTGCTGCCAATGCCGAGCGTTTACCACTGCGACAAAGCAGCAAGACCACGCTCTGCTTGTCCTTGAGTTTGCCTTCGAGCTCTTTGACAAAGCGCGGGTTGCGCGTGAGTGCCGTGCCTGTCGCCCAGGCTACATGCAGGCTGTCTGGCAAATGGCCAACGAACTTGCGTTCTTCATTGCTACGCACATCAACAATCACGGCCTGGCCTTGCTGCTGCAACACCCACGCCTCTTCAGGAGAGACACTTCCAGCAAATGGCAGGCCAGCGTCTTTGGCTCGCTGGCGGGCAACAGTCAATGTCAAAGGTTCAGTTGGGGACTCAATAAGTGGGGAAGCTGTCATACACGTTCTCTGTATTCATGTTTTTCGTCACAGAGATTGAATGTACAGAAATTACCTAAGGCAGAAAACGAATAAAAATGAAGTTAATTATCCAGATTTCAAATATGCTGTGATTGTCGCAACAATACAGACACTTGCTGCAGTGCGCAAAATATGGCTTTGTGGTCAGTCAGGCGTATGATAGTAAAGCACAAGGAAATTAATCCCTTTACCGCTAATATGGCAACAGCTAAATCTACTTCATACCCCCGGCTTGCGACCTTGTTGACACTGGGTGTCAGTGCCGTGGTTCTGTGCACCGTGCTGTCAGCCCTGTTGCTGGTAGATCACTTTGCCAAGAACTATGCACAGAAAGAGGCAGAACAGAGACTGCAGCAAGTCGCCTGGCAAATGCGTGATGCCCTGGACCAGGTCATGCAAAAATCAGTCAGTGATGTGCAGTTACTGGCACAGCTCAATGAGATCAAGGATGGCAAAGACCCGGCAGACGTACGTCGCATTCTCGACCACCTGCAACACAATTTCTCTGACTATGCCTGGATAGGCCTGGCTGATCCTGAAGGTAAAGTGCTGGCATCTACCAAGGGCATGCTGGAAGGCCAGGATGTCAGCAAACGGCCATGGTTCATAGAAGGAAAAAAAGCCCTGTATGCAGGTGATTACCACCCTGCCCTGCTGCTGCAAAAACTCTTGCCTTACAGCGTAGATCCCTGGCGTTTCGTGGATGTATCCATCCCTGTCTATAATTCCGATGGCAAGTTGCGTGGTGTGCTGGGCGTGCACCTGAGCTGGAACTGGACGCGCAATCTGGTACAAAACATACTGGTACCCGCTGACAAACAATATGCGGCAGAAATCATGGTGGCGCGGGAAGATGGCACCGTCTTGCTGGGTCCGCTGAAGATGGAAGAGAGCAAGATATCTCCTAACAGCCTGATGCTGTCGCGTTCGGGTAAGAGTGGCGTGACGGAAGAAGTATGGGAAGGCCCGCAGAAATATCTGACTGCCTACACCATGAGTGGACAGGCACGTAATTACCCGCCTTGCAATGGAGCATACTGGTGCGCCAGCCCAAGGATGTTGCCATGGCTGGTTTGTATAACCTGCAGCGTGAAATCATGATTTCTGGCGCCATACTATGCATCGTGCTGGCACTGCTGGCATCGCTTTTGGCCAGGCGCATGTCCTCATCGCTGACTAAACTCAGTACCTTCATGGAACAACGTACCCAAAACCGCGATTCACAGGCAGAGCAACCGCTCTTCCCCGTTGTGGTTCCCGGCTTTCATGAAGCCCAGCTTTTATCGACCACGATAGCGGGAATGCTGGAAAAAGAAGAACAATACCTGACCAAGATCGAACGCAGCAATCAAGATCTCGAAGCAACCGTGATTGAACGCACGCGTGAAATTGAGCTGAAAGCCAGCCAACTGGAAAATGCCTTGCAGGAGCAACGCGTTGTACAAAATCGTTTGCAAGCCATTACAGATAACCTGCCCTGCATAATCACTTTCATGGACAGGCAAGAACGCTATTTATTCGTGAATGCTTTCGTCACGACAGAATTTGGCATCAAGCCCGAGTATCTGTTGGGGCGCACTTTGCGTGAAGTTGTTGGCGATGAATTTTACAAGGCCCATGCACCTCATGTGCAGGCAGTATTGGCGGGTGAACGTGTCAGCTTTGAAGGCGAGGGTAAATTAAATAGACGTACCTACTATTATCAGTCTGTGTATGTGCCTGCCTATGACGATGCCGGCCAAGTCACGGGGTTTTATGCGATGAGCTTTGATATTGCTGACCGCAAGCGGGTGGAGATGATGATGAATGAGTTCGTCTCCATGGTCAGCCATGAGCTGCGTACTCCACTGACATCGATCAATGGCTCGCTGCGCCTGGTAGCCGCCGGCGTTGCTGGCCAGGTGCCGGATAAAGCCCAGGAACTGATAACCGTTGCAATGCGCAATGGTGACCGCCTGCTGCACTTGATCAATGATATTCTCGACCTGGAAAAAATCGCCTCCGGCAAGATGGAATTCAATTTCCAGTTCAGCCAGATTGGCCCGATGATCCAGGATGCCATCAGTGCCAACAAGTCGTATGCCGATCAATATGATGTCAGCATCAAATGGCATGAGGCTTATTCCGAAATGATGGTCAATGTCGATCGTCACCGCGTTGGCCAGGTACTTGCCAATCTTTTGTCAAACGCGATCAAGTTCTCTCACAAAGGGGGCGAAGTAGAAGTGACGGTGGAAATGAATTTGACCAGACAAAGAGTCAAGGTCATCGTTACCGACCATGGCTGCGGCATACCCCCAATTTCCATAACAAGATATTCCAGAAATTCAGTCAGGTCGATGGTTCCAATACCCGCAAAAAAGGTGGCACTGGCCTGGGTTTGAATATTTGCAAAACCATCATAGAAAAAATGGAGGGCAGCATAGGCTTCACCTCCACTGTGGATGTTGGCAGCCAATTCTTTTTTGAATTGCCGCTGGCAGGCACCACATCCAGTGCCGCCAGCGTCATTGAGGCAAGCTAGGCTGAAAGGCCGCCCGCTAGGTTGCAGCCAGTGCATGCTCCAGATCAGCAATCAGGTCATCAATGTGTTCTATGCCTATAGACAAGCGCACGGTATCTTCAGTGACACCGGCTTTGGCCAGCTCTTCAGGGTTCAATTGACGATGGGTAGTGCTGGCAGGATGACAGGCCAGCGACTTGGCATCGCCTATATTCACCAGGCGGGTGAATAACTGCAAAGCGTCCTGGAAGCGGCCACCGGCGTCACGCCCGCCTTCGAGACCAAAGGTCAGGATGCCAGACGGTTTGCCGCCCAGGTATTTCTGCGCCAGCGCATGGTCCTTGTGTTCAGGCAAGCCGGCATAATTCACCCACTTCACCTTCGCATGCTTGTCCAGGTAATGGGCAATCTTGATGGTGTTGTCGGTAATCCTGTCCAGGCGCAAGGCCAGAGTTTCTATGCCTTGCAAGATCAGGAAGGCATTGAAGGGCGACAACGCAGCGCCGGTATTGCGCAGCGGCACAACACGGGCGCGACCTATGTAGGCGGCAGGCCCCAGCGCTTCGGTATACACCACGCCGTGATAAGACACGTCAGGCTCATTCAGGCGTTTGTATCTTTCTTTATGTTCAGCCCAGGGGAATTTGCCAGAATCAACGATGATGCCACCTATGGAATTGCCATGCCCACCGAGGTATTTGGTCAGTGAATGCACAACGATATCTGCACCAAATTCTATAGGGCGCAACAGATAAGGGGAAGGCACGGTGTTATCAACGATGAGCGGCACGCCATGGCGGTGGGCGACTTTGGCAATCGCTTCGATGTCTGTGATATTACCCAGCGGATTACCGATAGACTCTACAAACACGGCCTTGGTTTTAGCATCTATCAGCCTGGCAAAGGATTCAGGATCGCGGTAATCAGCAAAACGGGTTTCTATGCCGAACTGCGGCAGGGTATGGGCGAACAGATTATAGGTACCGCCATACAGGGTAGAGGCAGAGACGATATTGTCACCCGCCTCGGCGATAGTCTGTATCGCATAGGTGATTGCCGCCTGGCCCGAGGCCAGGGCCAGACCGGCAATACCGCCTTCGAGCTCAGCCACGCGTTTTTCCAGCACATCATTGGTGGGATTCATGATGCGTGAATAAATATTACCTTGTACTTTGAGATCAAACAGATCCGCACCATGCTGGGTATTATCAAAGGCATAGGCAACGGTCTGATAAATAGGCACGGCAACAGCGCGCGTGGTCGGGTCAGGTGTGTAACCACCGTGTACTGCTATGGTTTCCAGCTTCATCAAGATGTCCCTTTGTTGAAATGAGTTTAAATAATGAAATCGATCATAAAAATACTGCCTTTAAATAACAAGGAAGCATTTCGAATTTGCTTATCAA
Source organism: Undibacterium sp. YM2 (assembly GCF_009937975.1). NCBI lineage: Bacteria > Pseudomonadati > Pseudomonadota > Betaproteobacteria > Burkholderiales > Oxalobacteraceae > Undibacterium > Undibacterium sp. YM2. The sequence continues at coordinate 212,181 of NZ_AP018441.1, read as the reverse complement.
GAAAATGAAGCTGACCCCAGGCTGGCGATCTGTTTTCGGCAAGCAACAACAATGTGGCGGCGGGCGCCTGCTATTCAGAAACATTGAATAATATTACAATAAAAGCATTATCAAAAACTTCATTAAGTTTGAATTTGAAATACAAACTTACAATATAAATCGGGAATTATTTATAGTTTGATATTTATAATAGTCTGGGAAAACACCGTCATATTTCCGTAAATCCTGCATGAGGCTACTCTATAAATGAAAAAATTTATCCCACTGGCACTGTTTCTTGTTGCCGCTACGGCTTGCACAACCACTCCCGCGCAAAATGAATACAGCAATGTCAGGGCCGGTGGTTTCCAGGATCAACAGGCTGGCGATGTCGGCGATATTCAGGACTTGCGCAGAACTACGCTACAAAAGCAGGGGAAAACCGGGGCCACAGGTGCGGTCGTTGGTGCAGTGACAGGTGCCGCCCTGGGTAACCAGATAGGTAAGGGCAACGGCAGGAAGGTCAGCACCGTATTGGGAGGCGTGGTTGGCGGCGTAGTCGGCAATTCCATCGCAGAACAAAACTCCGTAGTCAACGTAGCGGGCCTGGAAATTGTCGTGCGCCTGCGCAGCAATGGCAGCCTGATCACTGTCACCCAGGAACAACAGGGACGCAACTATTACGTAGGCCAGCCAGTGCGGGTCATCTACTCGCAAAACATGGCGCAAGTGTTGCCCTTGTAAAGCCACGGAGTAATCATGGTCATACTGAGTTTGCTCAAACGCCCGAATGTACGCACACTATTGATTGCCTGGGTTTTGCTATACCTGCTGGCAAGTGTCGTTCACGAGCAGTACCTGCGTAATATCTTCGGGCTCCCGATTTTACTCTGGATACCTTACAGTTTTTATTCGAATTATCGCAAAGCCAAACAGGCACATCAGGACATGATCAAAGCAATACGTGACATGTCACAGGTCACTACTGAATCCTGCATCGACATCTGTGGCGACAATGCGATGGCGATCAACTACCACACCAATACGATTTTCCTGATCGACGGCAAAATCAGGAAAACCGTAGCAGCCAGCCAGTTATTGCGCTGGGAGATGTTCGAGCCAGGCGGGACGCAGATCACCGGCTTCATGGTCGGCGGCTCAGCCGGTACGCCACAAGGCCAGGCTGTGCTGGGGGCTGCCATAGGCGCCGGTATATTTCATGTGCTGATCAAACTGTTTATCAAGCAGAAAGCCATAGGTTATATCAAGTTCTGGATCAATGATGCAGAACGCAGCATCGTCAGTGTCTATATTTCCAACAAGGCCTTCCTTGATCAATTACAGCATTTCTCTTTGACCATAGGCCATAAAGTCGACTAGCTTTTGATAGATACAGAATGAAAATTTCACATCAGTTGATCAGCCTTGCCCTTTGCGGTCTCAGTGCTGCAGCACAGGCACAAATCTGGACCGATCTGCCGAGTATGGACCAGAAGGCCGATGTCATCACCCAACGCGCCGACAGCCCCATATACAGCCGCATGGCAGTTGACAAGAAATACCGTGAATTTGCCTACTCAGCCATCAATGTCAGAGGTGAACAACTGGGCTATAAACTGGTGCTGGAATCACGCGAGGCGCTGTTCACGGATAAATCATTGCGCAAAGTCTATGAGGCGAAGGCAGGCAATTATTTTGTCTCTTACTGGGTCAGGGAAAGTCCGAACTACCGCAAGATGCCTTTCAAACGCAATGTTGATATTTTGCTGGTTGTCGTCGATACTGTGCCCGCGAATAAGGATAATCCCGAATTCAAGGCCGTTGCCAGCAAGCTGCCTTATGTGACTTACCAGATACGCTGGCAGCAATTCAGCGGCAACCAGGTGGTCGGCATCAAGGGTGATGACACAGGCTCAGCCGTCAAATGGAATTGCAAGACCAAGGAAGGCAAAGTCATGCCTACCATGATACAAACCATGATCATCCACAAACCCAACTTCAAGAATGAAGAAGAGTGGTATCGCACTGCGTATTACATCACCGATACCGGCGAGTTAAAAGACAACGGTGCAGGCAGGAGAAACATCTGCACCGAGCGCAGCGTAGGCCCGGATGATGAAGTATCGAAATGGGTACGCTTTTTTGGCGGTGTATAAACCAGAGATTGACTCTGCCACACAACAGCTTTTGACGGGGTGATGCTTTTTACACACAGCATCGCCCCTTCCCAGCTGGTCCTCAATTACTTCACAGGCACATCCGGCATACTCAGTGCCAGCTCAGCTATTTTGTCCTTGCGCATGAAGACCACGCCAGGATGTTGCAGGGCATACTGCAAAAACTCCCCTAGCATTTTGACACGCGCCGGAGTACCACCTATGCGGTCATGCAGAGAGACAGACATCATGCGCCGCCTGTATTCAGACTCTATATACAACTGATCAAATTCATCGCGTAACTCCTGGCCAAAAGACTGCGCCGTCAATGGCCCCTCAGCCCCAAAGCGGGCAATGTCGTTATTGCGCAAGGTGTAAGGCACAATCGCAAAGGCCTGGTCATTGACTATGGTCGTCATCGGTTCATCGGCACTGAGATCATCAATGTGATAAGTGAAACCCAGCGACTGCAATATCCCCAGGGTGCGTGGAGTGCCACGCAACCAGAAGGCATTAAAACCGACAGGCCGTGTGCCGGTCGCCTGTTCTATCGCTGCGATATTGGCGATATACGATGCGCGCTCTTCAGCCTCGCTCATGGTCCAGTGCGGCGTCCAGCTATGGCCATGCGCTGCCGCTTCATGACCGCGTTGGACGATCTCCCTGGCAAGCTCCGGCCTTTGCAATACCGCCTGCCCTACCATGTGTGAAGTCACCGGTATCTTGAATTTGTCCCACAAATCCAGCATGCGCGGTATGCCTTCACGTGCACCATATTCAAACCAGGTGCGGGCGGGCAAGTCAGGCAGACTGGTATCTGCCATGGCAGGAAAAGGTGAGCCATTCTGATGCTCTGATTGCGCACCGGCTTCAAACTGCATGGAAACAGAAACCACCATGCGTATGCCATCTGGCCAGAACTGCCCGGCGGGCAAGTTGATTTGGTTTTTCATTTCAGGCTCCCTATATCATTGTTTGACGACGCCCAATTGCTGCAACAAAGTCAGGTTATCTTCCAGATGCCAGTTCTCGGCAATGCGGCCATCAGCTATGCGGTAAATATCTGTCGCAATGAAATCGACCTTGCGGCCATCGCCTTGCTGTCCATGGAAGCTGCCGCTAAAGTGACCGGTAAAATGCAGGCGACCTACGACACGGTCACCGACCAGCAACATCTCTTCCACCTCCAGCTTCAGGTCAGGTACGGCTGCACGAAAATTTTTTGAGGCAAACAAGGCGCCCTGAGGACCTTGTGGCCGGCCCGCTGGCAAATTCCTGTCCATAAAATTATCTGCCAGCGCCGCTTGTGCAAACTGCGCGTCGCCGGTATTCCAGAAAGCATAGTAACGCCGTGCCGCCAGTGCCATGTTTTGCTGCTGCGCAGCCGGGATGGACTTGTCGGCAACGATGTTACGCGGTACTGGCAAGTCGTCTTGCGCATAAGCTGCGCTTGCATAAGCAATGATACTTAATAATAGACTAAGACCTGCTAAAAATTTGGCATGCATGATATTTCCTTTCATTACTGGCTGATTGAGTTGTAAAGCGAAATTCGCCTGAACACTACTGTGCTACCATTCCAATTAATTGAAAATAGACTTAATAATCAAAGCATCTATTCCAATTTTGAAAAGATAAGGTATTTGCACATGATAGAACTGGCCGATATGAAGCTGTTTGTCCAGGCTGTGCTGAGTGGCAGCCTGTCTGCTGCGGGCCGTGAACTGGGCTTTTCACCAGCCGTAGGCAGCAAGCGCATGAGCCGGCTGGAAGCTGCGCTGGGCACACGCCTGCTGCAACGCAGTTCACGTCACCTGAGCCTGACGGAAGAAGGTGCGCTGTATTTCGAGCGCTGCCAGGCCATTTTGTTGGATGTTGCCAATGCCGAGGCTGAACTGGGCCAGGGCCAGACTGAGCCGCGGGGCCTGCTCAGGGTATCGTCACCGGTTGCCCTGGGCAGGCATTACATAGGCCCGGCACTGGCGAAATTTGCAGGCCAGTATCCCGGTCTGCAGGTGCAACTGTCGCTCAGCGACCAGCTCATTGATCTCGTCGCATCCGGTTTCGATTGCGCCATCAGGATAGGGGCCAATACCGACTCACGCCTGCTTGCGCGCACACTGGCAAACAACAGGCGCATCGTTTGCGCTGCCCCGGACTATCTCGCCAGGCATGGCAAACCCAAAGTACCAGCAGATTTGCTGCAGCACAGTTGCATACTCATGCAGCCATCGTCAGCCATGCATGCAGACTGGCATTTTCATTCGAGCACATCCGGCGAAGAACAAACAATCAGGGTACGCGGCAACTGGCTGACCGATAATGGCGAACAGGCACATGACTGGGCATGTGCGGGTCTTGGTCTGGTCAGGCGTTCTTGCTGGGACATGGCAGCGGCCCTTAAAAGCGGCCAGTTGATTGAAGTTTTACCGGAGTGGGCAGATATCAGCGCACCGATACAAATCATGTATCCATCGCGCCACTACCTGCCGCTACGCACACGCCTGTTCATCGACTTGCTGGTAGCAGAATTTGCCAGTGCAGAAAATCAAAACACATAGCCAGAGGTATCAATGAAAATAGCGCTCACCTTATTTTGCTGCGTGCTGGTGGCAAACAGCAATACATGCATGGCCGTAGCAGCGGATACTGCACCCGCCATGAGCATCATCAATGAAGAAGAAGTCAAACGCGATGAGCCACCGCCCCACGGCGCGATAGGCATGTCCACGGCTTACCGCATCAGTGATGCAGCGCCGGCACCGCGCAGCATGGAATTCAGGAAACGCATACTGCACCCTGGTGCAGAAATAGGTTTGCACCCTATAGCCCATGACGAGGTTTATTATGTGCTCTCTGGCACAGGCAGCGTGACCTCAGATGGCAAGACTGCGCCCCTGAAAGCGGGCATGGCCGCCTACTTATACAAGGGCGCAGTAGTGGGTATCAAACAAACAGGGACAGAAGCCCTGAGCATTATCGTGAGCTATCCGAATATCGCTCACTGAGCTCAGTCAATCAATTGTGCTACCAAGCTCAGTCACCTAACTCAGTCTCCTAAATCTATCACGCCAGACAAGGCCAGGCCTTGCGGCCTCACATACATTGCCAGCACCCAGGCCCTGGCTGCATTAGCGGCAAGCTGGTTCAGCATGGCTGTGATAAATTCTATCGATGATTTGTCCAGTGCAGCAAAAGGATCATCCAACAAACTGATGGTCGCACCGGCAGCAAAAGCTGCCGCCAGCCAGACCTTGCGCTTGCTGCCTGTCGATAACATGAACATCTGCTTGTTGATATGCGGTGTCAAACCAAGACCCTCTATGGCTTGTGCCAATACCGCATCATCAAAACCGGGGTATGCCTTGCGCACGAGAGCGAAATAGTCCGGCACAGGCATCTGATCATAAACATCCGTACGCGGGTCTACCCAGAATACCTGGCTGCGGTATGCCTCAGGCTGCGCAGACAAGGCCACATCCCCTATATGCACTTGCCCGCTTTGAGCAGTTAATTCACCTGCCAGCAATTGCAGCAAACTGGTCTTGCCCCGGCCATCACCGCCGAGCACCAGCGTAATACCTGCGGGTATGTCATACGACCAGTTGCTAAACAAAGGGCGGTCAGGATATTCAAAAGTCAGATCAGTGGCTTGCAGGACAGTTTTTTTTGGGGTCGTGGAGGTAGTCATTGCTCAGGCATTTATTTTTTTGGGGATGATGCATAGTATAAGCTGTCATCAGGAAAAAACACCGGCATGACTGCGATTACCCACCGTTTCACTCTTTGAAGAGCCAGAACTCAATTCAATTGTCTTATCTGCTGCAATTCCTGTCTGGCCGTGAGTAAAGCGTGCTAGACTTTTCGCGCTGGTCTTCCATCCACTTAATACCTTTACACCCAATCGCGGTGACTATGAATACGCCACTCTCCCTATCCAAAACTAGCGCCTGCTGTTTTTGCAGTTTACTGTTCATGAGCAGCGCGCTGTACAGCAATGTGGCGCATGCCGAGCCTGAAGTGACCGCATGCAAGCTCAAAGTTTTTTCCATTGACCCTGACGCTGATGGCAGCAATATCCGCAGCGGCCCGGGTTCTGAACACAAGGTGTTGACCATCATCAAAGATAACGATTCACAAATGGACATCACAGGCTCTGCCGGAAAATGGCTGCGGGTTCGCCAGGTCAGCGGCGTGGGCGGCGAAGTATATTTCAAAGGAGAAGGCTGGGTATACGCGCCCCTGACTGGCATCAATGCAAAAGCAAGTGTCAGCCTGCGTGCCAGCCCGATGGTGCAGAGCGCGATGACAGGAAAAATCCCTGCAGAGGCAGGTGCATCAGTACAAAGCTGTCATGGCGAATGGCTGGAGATACAATATAAAAGCGCAAAGGGATGGATGTCACCTGGATCATATTGCGGCAATCCTGTGACGACCTGTTCATAGAACAAGCGCAAGATAAAAGCCCGCTGCCTGCATTAATCGTCATGCAAGCAGCGGGCTTTTTTTACATCTGCAATATCGACGATGACTGAATCATCGCTTCATCAAAATTCAAACGCACCAATGTCTATCATGCCATCCTGCTTGCGCAAGATCACCGCACCAGGTTGTGCCACTGGCAGCAAGCTGGATGTGAGGTTACCCAATCCATTACCCGCATTGATCAGAGGTGAACCAAGGGCCGGGCGATAATCATGCTGTGCCACGTTCGCCAATACCGGATTATTATTGCCACCCAGATTGGTGTTCCAGCCGTTCACGACTGCGCCTGTCAAGTGCCCTATCCAATACTGCGCAGCATTAGGTGAGACCCAGTTATTCGTCATATTGACGGTACCCTTGCCCAGTGCCATGGCTTGCACTTTACCTGCAGACCCCGCTGTGACAGGCAGTGCATAGAACAGATTATTCCTGACATCGGCAACCGCATTCGGCATGCCCAGATTAAACATCAGTGTCTCAGGATAAATGCCATGGGTAGCGTCTCCCCTTACCACCATCGTATTATTGTAGAAGAACAGGGTGCCCTGACGGTAGTTTGCAGTCAGGCCACTGTCACCACCATAATTGACGAGGTTGGTGTTATTGCTGCCTGGCGTCACATCAAACAGATTGCCATAGACATAGGTCGATGCATAGTTTGGTTCACCATAGATAAGCGCATTGCCACCGGTAGAATCCATCAAGTGCAGTTGCAGACCACAACTGGATGCAAAAGTGTTGTAGCGGACAATCAGGCCAGATGAGCGGTCTTTCAAACAATCGCCAAAAGCGCCAGGGCGCACATCACCGAAATAGTTGTACTGAAAAATGATATCGCGTGCTTCAGTATAACTATTGTGCTCGGAGTAACCGTTAGTCACATTGGCAACAGGTGCATTGCCGTTGTTGTAGAAGGTATTCGCCTCGATCAGCACATCTTGTGACAACTCCACCAACGTACCGTTTTTGGAATTAATGAACAGGCCGTTGCCGCAATTGTGCATGACATTATTTTTCACTACCAGATGTGCCGCAGCTTCGACAAACAGGCAGGTGCCAAAAGCAGCATAGCTATCGGTCTTCTTGCCCAGCGCATCAGAGAAAGAATTACCATACACGGAATTGCGGATATCCAGGTTTTCGATACTGATATAACCTGCAGGGCCATTATTGTAGTTGTAGCCAGCCTGCGGCCCCACCATGACCAGGCCCAGCTTGTACAGCACCCGGGTAGCGCTGGCATTGTCATGATATTGCAGGGTGCGGGCAGCCTGGCCTGGCAATGTCTCCAGTTGCGTTGCCAGCTTGCCCTGGGCATCTGGCGCACCATCGATGATGGGGCGCGCACCAGTCACAGGATCAGGTACACCGATCACACGCATGAATTTATCGGGTGCAGTTGGTGCCAGATTGGTACCTGCTGAAATCAAGATCATTTCATGGTAGGGCAGGTTGTCAGGCTTGGCATAAATCCTGACCGTGTCACAGCCTTTCAACTGGCTCCAGGGTAGCTGGCCCAGGGCAGTGTAGGTCTTGCCCACGCCCACATCATAGTAATTGATGGCCGCACAGGCAGACTGGTCGGCATTCATGGTCGGTGTGGTCGCTCTGGTGATGGTGGATGAACCGCTGACAGGCGGTACGCTTGTACCCGCCGCCGTAATCACAAACACCCGCGAACGGGAATACACCACACCCGCCACTGTCGCGCTGGCCGTAACGGTGGCGCTGCCTGACGGTGCGTTGGCCGGCACGGTCAGCACATAATTGCCCAGGGCATTGGCGACGGCGAGCTTGCTGACTGTCATCAGTGATGGGTTACTGCTGCTCACCGTGATCGGTACCGACGCGTCTGTCAAACCGGTCTCGGTGATGAATTCTATGAGCGCATATTCTGTGGAACCGGCATTGCGCGCATTGCTGGCCTCAAAACCCACGGTTTTGGAGGAGAACCCTATGCGTGCCGGGGTTGTGGCCGCATTTGCCGTCGGTACAGACAGCGAGACGATGGTCACCGAAGTGATGGCCAGACAAAAGCCAAAGGCCAGTGCCCTGCTCAGTTTTTGATGCAGTTTCATGCTATTCCTCCTGACGAAGCGACATGAACACATGAAAATGCACGCTGTCGCAATAAAAAATAAAGTTACAGATATCAAATCTGGCAAACATCATCACAAGTCTGCATTTATAAAGTAAGTGTCGCTTGTCAGTTTTTTATATGACATTAAGCATATTGAGTTCTGCCCCAGTCTGTGAAAGACTCTCTCTGGCAAGTCCGGTTTGCCACAGGCGGACTGATTTGCAGTTTCATGAAAAAGAGGTAGGAAAGAAAAATTCCTTATTGGCTTGTATTTCACTTGTATCTATCCACTAGACCAGGACTTGTATCTATCACTAACGACATGCCAGGTGCAAACTTGCCAGACTTTCATTCAAGCTATATCAACCAATCAAGAAAGAGACACATCATGATCAAACTGAACTGCCTGAAACTGACCCACCTGATACAGGCACTGGTGATTACGTCCGTCGTCGCTACTGGCAGTGCTGGCGCTGCCGACCCGGCGTCTGCCAGCGAAAAAGACACTCTCCGTGCCACCCTGCTAGAAAGCAAAGAGAAAAACAAGGGTGTTACCGTGCATGCCAGCGGCACCAATGTCGCCATGGTGGTCACAGCCCTGGAAGAGAAATATGTGATAGGCCGCAACCAGCAGGCCAGCCGCATCGTCATCCGCCTGGATCGCATTGACGGCGTCTCTGCAGCCTTCTGATGCATATTGCCGGGATCAGGCATCGTCAATCAATACTCATTCGTCAAGGAGAAAACGATGTCTGACTGGGCATTCTGGGTAACATGTCTCGCTGTGCTGGGTCTGGCCTATGGCTGGCGTAACAAGTCGCGCAAGCACACAGAACACGCCATGCTACTTATACGTATAGACAGGGACAGCGTGCATGCGGGCGACGACACCGTGTCGCATGCAGAAAACATTGCCGTCCCTGCCAATACCAGTCTGGCCGGTTTGCTGGAGCAAATCCGCATGGCAAAATTTTTGCCATCCATCAGCGGTGGCAGAGCGACCTGGGTCATAGAATCATCAGGGAGCCAGATCAAGACCATAGGCGTACTGGCCCAGCAATGGCAGGAACCCCGCGTGATGATGGATGCATCGGCAGAGCTGGCACAGCACTTTGCAGGCCAGCAACCGAATCTGTTTTTTCGCTACCGCTGCCAGATTGATCCTGACACAGTGTATGCACAATTGCAGGCTTCGGTTGTCAATGAAAATACATCTGACACAGGCAGTTTCGACAGCCTGGCAAAGTACGCAAGCTATCTGAGCAAGATGACGAATCCGGGTTCAGGCAGATGCTAGGGCAACTCAAAAAATATCCACCCTGGGTCATCCTCATGGGCATCATCTCTTTCCTGTTTGGTTGCGGTAATGAATCCGCCTATTACAAAAAGAAGGGTAAATGGCATTACGATGGCGTGGTCATGGACAGCCAGCATGAGCTCGTCAACTTCACGCCCATAGACGACTATTTTGCCAAGGATGCGCGCTATGCCTATTACCGCGGCACGCCGATTTTTAACGGTAATGATGCCAGCGACAGCGCCAGTTTTCAGGTACTCAGTAAATACTATGCCAAGGACAAGTCCATGGTATTTTTTTGCGATACGGAGCGTGACAGCAAAGAATACTGGAGCATCAAACGCATAGTCATCAAAAAAATACGGGATGCTGACCCGGCCAGTTTCCGCATGATGAGCGATGGCTATCTTGCCAGGGATAAATCACATCTGTTCAGGCAGGACAAGGTAGTGCCAGTGCAGGATATAGACAGTTTCGTGCTGCTGGATCACTTTTTCGCCAAAGACAAATTGCGCGGCTATTACCGTGAGAATGAAATTGCAGGCAGTGACGGACTTAGTTTCACACCACTCGATGCCCACTATGCCAAAGACCGCACAAAAATTTATTACGTGGATGGCTTTGCCATAGGCGGAAGTCTCAAAGGCGTCAGCTACGGTAACTTCAAAGTAGTAGAACAAGGCTATGCGATTGATGGCATTAAAGCCTATTACCATGGCGATGTCATCAGTAAAGAAGATGCTGCCTCATTGCAGTATCTGGCAATGGGATATGCAAAAACCTCGCGCCAGGTTTTCTATTATGGAAAATTGATCAAAGCTGCAGATGCGCCCAGCTTTGCCATGCTTGAACGCTTTGATGGCAAGGTCGATGCAACAGATAAAAACGGGCAATACAGCGCAGGCGCCCCTGTCAAGGCCTCACCATAAAAACGCAGGCTAGTGGACTGTATTAGTTTTTTGCCGCAGTGGCCATGCCATGTTGCATGACTGTCGCCATGTTATCAAACAATCCTTCCCAGGCAACGCGGTGTGCAGTTGTAAACCCGGCACCGCCTCGGGTCGCCAAAGTATCAATCAAGACATTGCGCATTACGCCAAAATAAGCCTGCTGTACCTGGTAGTGGTGATGCCGCACGCCGGATGCGTGCAATAGCAACAACAGATGCTCAGGCTGATGCACCAACGCCACTGTTTCTTCCAGCGTGTGGGTCAGGCGCCCCTGTTGCTCTGTCATGTCACCAGAAAATAATTCAATCACGGCAGGCGCGGCGGCAAACAGGTTGCGGTAAAAATCAACGGCCAGGTCACCAGGAGCCGCAATTGCCACCTCCCAACCTGACGTGATGAGCCCCGCAATATCGTCTTGAATCGTCATCAACCATTGCTCAGCCGCTGCAAGCTGGGCTTTATTTGGTGCGCGGGAAGACAGGGTTGATTTTGCCGGTTTTTCTGCTGGTGCTTTAGTCATTATTGGAGTTCTTGCTTTTATGGATAACAAGCTGCGGAATTTGAAATGGGCCTGCTGCTTAGTATATCCCTTATCGTCACAGATATAGAAGAAAGCATCACTCCAGAGCAGACTAGTACATACTTCAGTATGCCCGTCAAAAGCCACTATTTGATGCGTAATCCCCTACCCGGTATGTTATAACTATTGTCGGCAATATTGCAGCGCGATTCATTCAAACTCATTCAGTCTCAATCAGACTCCATTGCCGCCCTCCCCCTTAGGACATCAGCATGTAGCCTGGTAAATTCTTGCAAAATTGAGGATTTTTTGTGACAAAGAACAAGTATCAAATATTGGCGGATGAACTGGCTGATGCGATATTGAGCAAAAAATTGGCGGCCAATGCACGCCTGCCTTCCGTGCGTGAACTCATGCAACAACACCAGCTCAGTCTTGCCACTGTGACGAATGCCCTGCACACTCTGGAAGAAAAAGGGCTGGTTGAACCGCGTGGCAAGGCTGGTTATTTTGTCAAACCGCCAGCAAAAAAAGAAACAGCAGCCCCTGCACCGCATACCCAGGCAGATTTGCAAAACATGTCTGCCAATGTACTCAAATGGGGCCCGGCAGAAGACCTGTTCCCTGAGCGACGCTGGCAAAGCCTGTTGGGTAGCGTGATACGCCGCCATCCTTTTTTATCAACCCGTCATGCCCAGGCTTATGGTCACCCGCGTCTGCGTGCGGAGTTGGCCAAGCGCAGTGCAGAAAATGGCTGCTTCCTCAAGGAAGATGAATTGATCGTGACCCAGGGTGCGACAGAGGCCCTGTTACTGGCCTTGCGTGCAACCAGCGAGGCCGGCAGCAAGGTAATGGTGCAGGCTCCCGTCAGCGTCTTGTATAGCCGCCTGCTGGAAACCTTTACCCTGACACCGGTGACCGTGCACAGCAGCGTGGATGCACCAGAATTTCTGGCTGAGGTACAGGCCATACTGGAAGGTGAAGATCCACCCAAGGTTTTTTTACTGGTCGCCAATTACCATTTCCCTACTGGCGCACTGATGCCCTTGCCAGTGAAGCGTAATCTTTTGAGGCTGGCAGAAAAGCATGGCGTCACCATCATAGAAGATGATGTCTATGGCGACCTGCAGCACGATGGCGCACGACCACTGACACTGAAATCCTTTGACCTCAAGGGTAAGGTCATCTATGTCAACTCTTGCTCCAAGACCCTGGCACCCGGCTTGCGCATAGGCTGGCTGGCCGCCGGTAGCTGGCGTGAACGTATCGAATATTTGAAAAGCGCATCCGCCAGCAGCGTCAATGAATTATCACAGCTTGTGCTCGCAGAATTCCTGGCACAGGGCAGCCACGTGCCACACTTGCGCAAATACCGCCAGCAATTAAAATCACGCAGCGGCGAGTACCTGTCCATACTGCGCCTGGTGTTGGGCAATACCGTCAAACTCGCAGATATGCCCGGCGGTTATAGCTACTGGCTGCCACTGCCAGGCAAGATCAGCACAGAAGAAATACAGACTCAAATCCGCGCCAACTGGCCCTTGCTGGACGAAGCCGATACACCACAGATTGCCCTGGTCTCAAATGGCGTGTGCGTAAATACCTCCATTCCGCTGACCGATCCGCTGCGCCAGTCATTGACGGCATTCTGTTTTTATCTGCGTGGTTTTTATTAAGAGTGAAGCAGTTTAAAAAAACTCAGATCAACTGCTTTTTTTATTTTGTACCTATCGACTAGAGCACTGCTTGTATCTATTCGAAAAAGACTGTCTGACACATACTTCTTCCCATGCCTGGGCATGATCAGACACTACTGAAGAATCCCTGAACGCGCCGTACTTTCTGAAAATTTCTTGTATTCATGCGGAAAGCACAGCCTTGTATCTAACAATGAACCGGCCATTAGCCAATACTGGTGAACTGTAACAGTGAAAATCGGAGTGCTTGCCCTGATGCGCCGGGCGCATGTCCTTCACTCCCGATTTCACTGTTACAGTCCACTAGCCAGGTCATCATTCATCGCTTATGAAAAGAAATTGTATGCAAGCTACGCAAAGATTAAATTATAAAAAACATGCACCACAAGTGAATTGTGCAGCGCCCGTTTGCACTGACAAAGAATTTGCACATTGCGATGCTGATGACAGCAAGAATAGTGCAGCACTGCTGGAAGAAATTTCGCGTCTCAAGCGCTTTATTTCTGATCTGGAAATTGAAAACCGTACCGACATATTGACCGGTCTGCTGAACCGCCGTGGTTTTATCGCAGAGTTGAATACAGCCTGGGACAGATGGGTACGTTATGCCGTACCAACCACGCTGGTCGTGCTGGACATGAACCGCTTTAAACAGATCAATGACAATTATGGCCACGAAGCGGGCGACAAGGCCTTGAAACTGGTTGCTGTTTACCTGCAAAACAATTTGCGTTCCACCGACATACTGGGGCGTCTCGGCGGTGATGAATTCGCAGTGATTCTGCCACACACCAATGCGCAGGAAACACAAAATATCGTCAATAAGCTGCTGCAGGCAACGCCTGTTTTACAAATAAATTTATCGCAAGAACAGGTAGCTATTCCACTGGAATTTGCACTTGGTTTTGCTGAAGTGAATACATCCCAGGGCCCGCCCAAGGCCTGGCTGCAAGCTGCTGACTTGCAGATGTACCAAAGCAAGGCTGCCACGGCAGGCTAGACAGACTCTCAGCAAATCCAAACTATCATTTCAACCGGAGAATTACAATGAATCAACACACTGTCACACTCGTACAAGACTCGTGGAAACAAGTAGCAACGATAGCTCCGCAGGCTGCCGCCCTGTTTTATCAAAACCTGTTTGCCGCCGACCCATCACTGAAACCCATGTTCCGCGGTGACATGACAGAGCAAGGTAAAAAACTCATGCAGATGATAGGCGCTGCGGTTGGCAAGCTCAATGACCTGGATAATCTGGTGCCGGTACTGCAGGGCCTGGCAGTGCGCCATGACGGTTACGGTGTCAAAGAATCACACTATCAGACAGTTGGTGCTGCATTACTGAAAACACTGGGACAAGGCCTGGGCGACCGCTTCACCAGCGAAACCAGGGATGCCTGGGCCACCGTATATGGTGTGATGGCCAATGTCATGATCACTGCCTCACGCGCCACCGTCGCAGCCTGAGCCAGTTTTATTTGCTTTAAAAGGAATGCCAAAGTGAAGCCAGCCAAAGTTAACCCAGGATTTAAAGCAAGCAGCAATCATAGTCCTGCTCAAGCGGTGTCTTTGCTGCTTGCGGAGAATGAGGTGAACGATACCGTAGGCATGACTGACAAGAGCAAATCTTCAGCCCTTTTCTGGCTGATCCTGCCTGCTTTCTTTTTATTGAAATATACAAGCACCATCCCATCTGCAACTGAGCTGATGATGGTCATCGCGACACTGGCTGGCTTCGTCATCTTGTTTGAATACAGCTTGCAGGTCAACGACAAGCGCCTGCTTGCCTGCATTATCACCGCCACCATGGCAGGCATACTGTGGGCACCTTACAATGCAGGCGCCGCCGCATTTGTCATGATCGGTGCGGGTATGTGCCAGCGCTTGAAAAATACCCGCGCTGCCAGCACCGCCCTGTCCATGATGTACGCAATTTTGTTGATGGCAAATGCCAGCCTTGAATTACCATCTGTATTTCTTTTGCCAGCATTGCTGTTTTGCCTGCCGGTTGCCCTCGTAGCTATCCTGCTCGAAAAGAATAGCCGCACTGACGACCATATAATCATGAAGCACGAAGAGATTGCCAACCAGGCACGTCTCGCTGAACGCGAGAGAATTTCGCGTGATATCCATGATGTGCTTGGCCATACCTTGTCCGTCATCGTATTGAAGGCTGACCTGGCGCGCAAACTGGTCAACACTGATCTGGGTGCCTGTTCCCATGAATTGATAGCCATAGAGCACAGTGCACGCAATATCCTCAGAGAAGTTCGTAGCACAGTTCGTAACAACCGCACGAGCAGTTTGAACGCGGAATTAGCTACAGCAAAAACAGCCTTGCAGGCAGCCAATGTCAACATGACTGCCCTGATAGAACAATGCAGCATACCGCCGTCACTGGAAAATGTCATCGCACTTGCTTTGCGTGAAACGGTCACCAATATTATCCGTCATGCCAGGGCGAGCAAATGCAAGATCACCCTGTCGTCGGATTCAAAAAATATCAGGTTCACCATCGCGGATGACGGCGAGGTCCAGGCCAACAAAGCCATCAGAAAAGGCTGCGGCTTAAGCGGTATGACAGAACGCATACACGCCTTGCAGGGCACAATCCGCTTCCATCATGCAAATGGACTGAGCATAACGATCTTGCTGCCAGTCAAAGGTAAGACATGATACGCATCATGATAGCCGAAGACCATGCACTGGTTTCCGGCGCACTGGCTGCCTTGTTGCGCTTTGAGCCTGACATGCAAGTCATCTCGCTGGTAAGAAATGGCCAGCAGGCACTGGAGGCCTGCCAGCAAGAATGCCCCGACATCTTATTGACGGATATAGAAATGCCGGTCATGACAGGTCTGGAACTGGCGGCCAGCATTGCTGAGCAAAAGCTGCCCTGCAAAGTCATCATGCTGACCGCCTTCGCCCGCGCCGGTTACTTGCGCCGCGCCACCGCCAGTGGTGTGCGCGGCTATATGCTCAAAGACTCCCCCTCAGACTGCCTGGCAGCAGCGATACGCACGGTGCAGGCAGGTGGCCGTGTGATTGCGCCTGAACTCGCGATGGAAGGCTGGAACGGCCCGCACGACCCCTTGTCAGAACGCGAGCGCCAGGTATTGCGCCTGGCGGGCTCAGGCGCAGGCAATGCCGACATCGCCAGACAAATCCATTTATCAGAAGGTACGGTACGCAATTACCTGTCAGATGCCATCAGCAAGATGCATGTCAGGAACCGCGGTGAAGCTTACAGGATAGCCAGCGACGCAGGCTGGCTGTAACAAGGCTGCATAACAAACAGGGCTATTTAAACGGTGCCGTACTATCACCTGCAAGTAGCATTTGCGGCACCTGGGTAAAAGCAGTAAACACACCCGTGCCACTTGGGCGGTCCAGCACGAACACCATGTCGTAACGTGAACCTGGCCAAGGCTGCGTCGGCAAATTCGAGAAGTTGGCCGTACCTGTCTTTTTGAGCAATTCGTTCAGCACAGAGTCCTGACCTGGCCCCTGCCAGATGTCCTCATGCTGCCAGGAGATAAGCACCGTACCCGATTGCGCCAGCACACTGGCGACCATGCCATCGCTGTGTTTATAGTGATCTTTGTCGAAAGAAGTATTCGGCGTCAGTTTCAACTTCGCAGCCAGTGCAGAGATAGTCTGATACGGCCTCTGGCTGGGCTCCTTGCCACCAGCAGTCGCTGGATTGGACGCGTAAATGAAATTGGGTACAGCCAGTTCTGCATTCTGGAACTGACCATAGCTGGGGTTAAACAAACTGGCGATACCACCTGCTCTTTCCCAGCCCAGCGTAATCAAGGACTCGTTATCGCTCCCACCCAGCAAATTAATGCCACCGTATTCGCTGCCGCCATAAGTGCCAGGCTTTTCTGCATGGCGGATGATCATGATCTTGGTCGGTCCCATATTCTCTTCCTTTTTTTGATGGATGCAGGAGGTAACAGAATTCTCGTCAACTTATTGCCAGTCAAACTTGCCAGTAAAACACCAGAACTGCCTATGCCAGACTATATAGCCAACTGCCTTTGTTGACCAGAGTGCAATGACAAAATCACACGGCGGCACATCTCTGGCAAGATTTGCATTCAAAAAGCTGCTTGCATTGCTGCTCGTGAAGCATATACAATCCATATACGTTTCATATATAAAGGTGCGACATGGGCATAGTCAACATCGACGACGATCTGCACGACCAGATACGCAAGGCAAGCGCGGTAGCTTGTCGCTCCATCAATGCGCAAGCCGCTTTCTGGATCAAGATAGGCATGTTGTGCGAAATGAACCCGACCATGTCTTTTAATGAGATTGTGGTACACGAACTGAAAGCTGCAGGTGTGGAACCCCTGGCTTTCAGGGGAGCGTTAACATGACCAAGCGACCAGAAGAAATCGCCCTGATGGCAGAATCAGGCAAGCTGCTGGCGAGCGTGTTTACCCATCTGGATCAATTGAATCTGATCGGCATGTCCACCATGCAGGTAAATGACCTGGTCGACAACTTCATCGTCAATGAACTCAAGGCCCGCCCGGCAAGCAAGGGCCAGTACGGCTATGCCTATGCCTTGAACTCATCACGCAATAGTGTGGTGTGCCATGGCGTACCATCTGTAACAGAAATTTTGCAGGACGGTGATATCGTCAATTTCGATATCACCCTGGAGAAAAACGGTTTTATCGCCGACTCCAGCAAAACCTATCTGGTCGGCGAAGTAACAGCATCTGCCAAACGTCTGGTGCAAGTGACCTATGAAGCCCTGTGGAAAGGCATCAAAGC
The DNA here is from genome assembly GCF_009937975.1 of Undibacterium sp. YM2. Classification (NCBI taxonomy): domain Bacteria; kingdom Pseudomonadati; phylum Pseudomonadota; class Betaproteobacteria; order Burkholderiales; family Oxalobacteraceae; genus Undibacterium; species Undibacterium sp. YM2. Next base: position 194,226 of record NZ_AP018441.1, on the reverse strand, counting down.
CGTGCGACCTGGTGCCAGGCTGGGTGACATAGGCCATGCCATTGAAAGCCATGCCAGGAAAAATGGTTACTCGGTCGTCAGGGAGTATTGCGGACACGGCATAGGCCGCGAAATGCACGAGCCGCCGGAAGTGCTGCACTGGGGACGGCCACGCACAGGCCTGATATTAAAGGAAGGCATGGTGTTCACCATAGAACCCATGATCAACCAGGGTCGCCACGATGTAGAGACCGAAGACGATGGCTGGACTGTCGTCACCATAGACGGGAAATTATCTGCCCAGTTCGAGCATACGGTCGCCGTCACAAAAAGCGGTGTACAGGTATTAACCTTGCGGCCTGGGGAAAGAGCTTTGGCCTGAAGCTCGTCGTTGCATATGCGGGTGGATTTACGAGTGAATACGCAAGTGGATATGCACCCGCCTGGTCTGCAATGAACATCATCATTGCAGACCAGTCATACGTGAGCAGCTTACTTCGATGCAGCAAATTTGCTGCGCGCCGCATGCAGTTTCTTGTAACTATCGATCAGGCGCGCATGCCTGTCCAGCCCTTCGAGTTTCATGCTGGTTGGTGTCAGGCCGTAAAAGCGCACGCTGCCATCGACTGAACCCAATACCGCATCCATACGCTCATTACCAAACATGCGGCGGAAGTTGACGACGTAATCATCCAGTTCCAGCTCATCATCGAGCGTCACTTCCAGCACCACATTCAGGGCCTGATAAAACAAACCGCGATCAACCGTGTTGTCGTTGTATTGCAGGAAGGTTTCGACCAGTTCTTTCGCTTCTTCAAAGTCCTGTAAGGCGAGATTGATCAGCAGCTTCAATTCAACAACCGTGAGCTGGCCCCAGATCGTGTTCTCGTCAAACTCTATGCCTATCAGGGTGGCGATGTCGCTGTATTCGTCGAGCTCATTATTCTCCAGACGTTCCAGCAAGTCTTCCAGTTGTTCATCATCCAGCGTATGCAGATTCAGGACATCTTTGCGGAACAGCAGGGCCTTGTTGGTGTTATCCCAGATCAGGTCTTCCACCGGATAAACTTCAGAATAACCCGGCACCAGGATACGGCAGGCCGTAGCACCCAGATGGTCATACACAGCCATGTAGGCTTCTTTACCCATCTCCTTGAGTATGCCGAACAAGGTCGCGGCTTCATCGGCGTTCGAATTTTCACCTTGACCAGAAAAATCCCAATCAACAAATTCGTAATCAGCCTTGGCACTAAAGAAGCGCCACGACACTACACCGCTGGAATCGATGAAGTGCTCCACAAAATTATTTGGCTCAGTCACTGCATTGCTGACAAAGGTAGGTTGCGGCAAATCATTAAGGCCTTCAAAACTGCGGCCTTGCAGCAACTCTGTCAGGCTGCGTTCCAGCGCCACTTCCAGACTGGGGTGTGCACCAAAGGACGCAAACACGCCACCCGTGCGCGGGTTCATCAGGGTCACGCACATGACAGGGTATTGTCCACCCAGCGACGCATCCTTCACCAGCACAGGGAAGCCCTGTTCTTCCAGCCCCTGTATGCCAGCCACAATGCCAGGGTATTTCGCCAGCACTTCTTGCGGTACATCCGGCAAGGCAATTTCACCTTCGAGAATTTCACGCTTGACGGCACGTTCAAATATCTCGGACAGACATTGCACCTGCGCTTCAGCCAGGGTATTACCGGCACTCATGCCATTGCTGGCGTACAGGTTTTCAATGAGATTAGAAGGGAAATAAACGACCTCACCATCTGACTGCCGCACATAAGGCAGCGAGCAGATGCCACGCTCTGCATTGCCAGAATTGGTATCGATCAGATGCGAGCCACGCAGCTCACCCTCAGGATCATAAATCTCGCGACTATACTCATCCAGTATCTCTTTAGGCAGCGCATCCCTCTTGCCAGGCTTGAACCAGCGCTCTTCCGGGTAATGCACAAAGGCTGCATTGGCAATATCTTCACCCCAGAACGAACCGGCATAAAAATGGTTGCAACTCAGGCGCTCGATATACTCACCCAGGGCCGACGCCAGCGCGCTCTCTTTGGTCGCGCCCTTGCCATTGGTAAAACACATGGGCGAATGCGCATCGCGTATATGCAGCGACCACACATTAGGAATAATATTACGCCACGAAGCAATCTCTATCTTGATACCCAGCCCCGCCAGCAAGCCAGACATATTCGCAATGGTCTGCTCCAGCGGCAAATCCTTGCCCAGGATATACGTGGCTGCATCCGCAGACGGGTTCAAGGTCAGCAAAGCCTGCGCATCCGCATCGAGATTCTCAACCTCTTCAATCACAAACTCCGGCCCCGCCTGCACCACTTTTTTGACTGTACAACGGTCGATGGACCGCAAGATACCTTCACGGTCTTTGGCAGAAATATCCGCAGGCAACTCCACCTGTATCTTGAAAATCTGCGCGTAACGGTTTTCAGGATCAACAATATTATTCTGCGACAGCCGTATATTTTCAGTCGGGATATTGCGGGTATTGCAATACAGCTTCACAAAATAAGCCGCACACAAGGCCGACGAAGCCAAAAAATAATCAAAAGGACCAGGCGCAGAACCATCCCCCTTATAACGGATAGGCTGATCAGCCACCACCGTAAAATCATCGAACTTGGCTTCAAGACGAAGCTTATCGAGAAAGTTAACCTTAATTTCCATGGGGGAGTTCCAGAATAGTGTACGAAAACGTGTAGGCGGTATTATCCGTCTTTTCTGGGGTGGGCAGGTGGAGCTTGTTGATTTGTCTTAAATATAACCGGTTGGCCACGTTCTTTGAGCAAACGGGAGTAGATGTCGTATGCACGCTCACCCCTACACTGCCATTTTGCTTCTGCGATACTGTGACAAATCAAATTACAACGCAAAATCGCTTCATAGAAAATCAGAGACGAGCATATTCATACCAACTCTTACTTTCACCAATTATAATTTGAGCCCCCATAAATCTTTATTGCATGCAGCGTGAGGAGAACTGCGCCTAATTTTTTTGCCAATTTTGATATGTAAATTATGAGAATCGCCAATCTGTTCTTAAGACCCAACAGATTAGTATTAATGCTATTTTAATTAGCAATATTAATATAGAATAAATTAACTTTATGAGGTAATAATTTTGGCTGTATATGTGGATAATGTTCGGATAGCCTGGCAAGGACGCCAATGGTGCCATTTAGTCGCCGACTCGCTCGATGAACTGCATCTGTTTGCAAAATCTTTAGGGTTGAAGCGCGCTTGGTTTCAGGCACATGCCTCACTACCCCATTACGACGTTACTGTCGAAGTTCGAATTGTGGCATTGAGTCGGGGTGCAATGCCAGCTGACCGACGCACACTCATTTCGCGCGGCCGACAACTAAAACTTGAGCTTATCGCGTCACTTAATAGAGCAGAACCGCAGTTACGACTGTTTGAGTAATTTTTGACTATTCCACTTCATCAGATTTCGCGGCTCCATCAGCTAAATGCCCCATTAGACTTACTATTTCCGTTATGTATCTGAGCGCAGAAACCCTTGATGACTTACTCATAAAAGTTTATCGGCGCTTGCTGCGAAAGCGTGGCTCATCTGATATTACGCCTACGAAAGGACCTGCAACAGAGATTAATGGGGCACTGCTTCAAATTAAAAATCCACGAGCCCGTATAAGCCGAACTGAACGGAAGAGTACCTTGTTCAGTTGCTTAGGAGAATTCCTGTGGTATCTTTCAGGCTCGGATAAAGTGAGTTTCATCCAATACTACATACGTGACTATGGCAAGTATTCTGATGATGGGAAGACCATTTATGGAGCATACGGTCCTCGCCTATTCGATCTAAACGGAGCAATTAACCAAGTTCAGAATGTCATCAAAACTCTAAAAGCGAGCAATACATCGCGAAGGGCCGTTATTCAACTTTTCCGCGGAGAGGATTTAGCTGACAACCTTGAAAGCCGACGCGAGGACCTTCCGTGTACCTGTACGCTACAATTCACAATTCGCAACCATCAGCTCCATGCAATGGTCATGATGCGGTCGAATGACGCGTTTTTGGGACTGCCGCATGATGTCTTTGCGTTCACGATGTTGCAGGAACTCATTGCACGCTCATTGGGTGTTGAAGTCGGTCCTTACAAGCATGCTGTTGGTAGTCTTCATCTTTACACCGAACATACGAAAGCAATGCAGGATTATCTTGAGGAAGGTGTGCAGGAGCGAGTTCCAATGCCACCAATGCCGCTTGGTGACCCATGGCCATCTGTCAAAAATCTTTTGAAGGCAGAGCGAACAATTCGACAGGGAAAACAGCCTTCTTTTGCTGACCTAGACCCATACTGGGGCGACTTTGTACGACTGCTTGAGGTGTTCCGATATTCTCGAGATTCAGCCAAGGGTGAACAGAGAAAGAATATTAACGAAATCAAAAAGAAAATGAGTTCTACTTTTTATGACGCTCATATTTTAAAACGTCAACGCCGAATTCCAAAAGCTGTACAACCGACAGAACCCATGCTCTTCGATGTCGAGGAACTTGATGCCCAACAGCCCGCGGGCGATAACGAAGAAAATATCCGGTAAGTATTCCCAAATATATTAAGCGATATGAAAAATCCAAAACTCGCAGCACAACTTGAGCAGCAACTCACAGACTATCGAGTTAACGGGAAACCGTTACCAGGCATCCCATCCCAAGAAGAACTCACTGCCCTTGTAAGTCAAATGATAGACAGTGTTGCGCGGATCAAATACGTGAAAACTATTTCAACGCGGGAAGTTTCACTAAGCCGCATAAACCCTAAAGATGCCGTAATGTTCGACCCACTTCGGGCAGCAGTCCATTATATGCGTTCAGGTAATGAGGATGAAGCCTTTTGGTTGATCTTCCTTTTCGTACATTGCGGGAAACATCTTACGAAAGGATATGGTTTGCTGAGAATGGTATATGGTGCGTTCAATGACCAGTTTGTTTGGACGTGGGATAGATTTTCGAAAAATCCCAATGACTTCTCTATGTGGCTCCATCAACATCTTGATAACATAAAAAAGCAGCGAGCGAGTTTCCCGTTTGGAAACCATCGCAAATATGAAAGTCTGGGCAAATTGGATGTCATTCTTAAAAGCTATGCTGACTGGGTAGGTCCGACTCGGTCACACAAAGACCTCATAGATAGAGCTCAGGCAAAAGTTGGAACTGATCCTAAGAAACTATTCGACTACTTGTATAGGGACATGAATGCCGTACATCGATTTGGAAGAACTGGTAAATTTGACTTCCTAACTATGGTGGCAAAAATTGGCTTAGTCAACTTAGAACCTCCATCAGCGTACATGAAGGATGGGACTGGACCAGTGCGCGGCGCACGCCTACTTTTCTGCGGAGCGGTAGACAATAAATCACTTTCAAAAAAGGCTCTAGATGAGCTCTCCGTACAACTCGATAAAACTTTGGGGGTAGGGATGCAGGTAATAGAAGACTCCCTCTGCAATTGGCAGAAGAGCCCGAAAAAATATTTAGCTTTTCGCGGTTAGCTGGTCCCACTTGTACCGAGTTTTTAAACGGTTAAAGCGATCGCGCCTAACAAATCCACGAAACTGCATTTGCCCCACTACGATCCCATAAGATACTCCTGCATCTTGTGCAAGTCTCATGATGCCTTTCAAAGTCTTAGCCGCCTCCCGCATTCGAGTTTGAAATCCATGAGGTATTAGTTGCTCAGAGGCAAATGCATTAGCCTCTTCCTCTCTAGGAGACTTGGGGCCGTCAGATGTTTCAAGAATCAGTAAATCAGCATCCCAATGCAATATTAGATGAGCCGCTTCATGAAAGAAAGAAAACCAGAATTGGTCATCGCTTAAATAGCGGAAGCTCAGCAGCAATACGGCCTTATTCGGATTAGCAAAGAAAGTCGCTCCACTAGCTCTACATCCAGTCGGCGCTTTTATTACAACAACAGCAACACCGACTTCTGCGCAATAATTTTGGAGCTTTGGAAGAAACTCTGATGGAGCAGCTATTTTTGTCAAACTGCGTATTTTTGTCAATTGCGCTTTAAATCGCTCAGGACTCCAGTTCTGGCATTCAATCTTCGCAGCTTGCAACTCACCGAGTCTGAGCCACGTGGACGTAGCTGGAACATTTTCAAGGTAGGCATCAGTTGTTCGAAACGCGGTCGCTGCTCTAACGTCTACATAAGTCCTATACCATGCATCGAGATTAGGTACATCAAAAAAACTAAGGCATCCACGAAGTTTTTCTTTCTGATCTCTGGTCGACTCAATCAATCCAAGGCTTTGCATTTCTTTCAGAGGGAGACTTTTTAACCAAGACTTATATTCTTCTTTTTCTGGATCAACCCCCTCATTCAACTCAGTCAATTGCTTTCGGTACTGCTCTTCGCGACGCAACCAAAAATTGGCTGATGCTCCGAGATTAGTCTCTAGATGAGTAGCAACATAAGCAGTAAGAGCGCTCTTTCCAGACAAGAGATTATCGAATTCAGCCTCAGTCATGCTAACCAAATTTGCCAATTTAGTCGAAGCAATCCCCCTTGATTTCATCAAATCACAAATGGTTCGACCCGGCGGAACAGCCCACATGGGCGCAAAATCAATTTCAGTTCTCATTGGCACGCTCAATAGATAATATCTTTACTCGCGTTACCTGTTTCCAGTCCAACTTTCCTGGAGTACCAGGAGGGGGATTATGATTAGCAGCAGCGCGAACATGGTATTCATCATCAATAAAAATAATTATCTGGCTATCAGACGCTTGGTCAAATTTTGCTAAACCCCAATCAACGAGGTCCGATGGTGAATCGGCCGCTTTCAAGTCCGCAAGGCGAGCATGAAGCGATGGTCCAGCGAGTCCACCGTATTTGCGTTTTGCCGAAACAGTACTCTCGCAAACTTTTCGAAGATTTTCGTCTTGAAACGCCAATTGTATAGGCATCAGATTAATTATGTCAGCGGCTGAATTGCCAGCGTGCCGAAACTATATTCCCGCCACGTGCGCCATGGATTAATGAGGTCACGCTTACCAACGCTGCGTGGCGAGATTAAATTCTATAAAAATTTTCGTAACATTTTAACTATAACAAAAATACCAAATGCAATGGAAGAAGTTTACTTTGATTTACATCTTGTACTAACAACCGTAATATAACTCTCGGTAAAACGTTGAAAAGAATTCTCAATTCATTTTATCTGAGCAACTTGTCATTATTCACGTTAGCACAATCGTCAAATAATTATTTACTAAATTTTGATCATTCTGATACATCCATGTGCGAGCAGCAAGTTCAAATTATCCTAATTTCTTCCGAATCATAAACTAGCAGAATATACAGAAATACTTTGGCATCAAGATTCTGGTTCAAAACCAAATACCTTAAGCTCCTGCTCACTGCGACAAGCTTTGGCGAGACGTGCGGCCAGAACGATGGCATCATCTCTTGAAGGAAGCTTAAGTACTGCGAAGCCCCCATTGAATGGGGATGCCCGCGGGGGTTGCATCCATCAGCAACTACACCATTGTGCCGATACCTGAACGGGTACTACTATTTCATCAATGCCATCTGAGAAAACGCAATACCTTCTTGCCCATCCAAGCTCTGCTACCACCCACTATTAACACCATCCTGCGAACGATACTGCCTGAAATATTTTTCCAGGTGACCCACAAATGCCAGCACCTTGGCAGACAAATTGTTCTTCATAGGATAAACAGCATGAATGTCTGCATTGGGCAGTTTCCAGTCGCTTAGTACTTCACGTAGCCGGCCAGATTGCAGGTAGGGGGCGACGTTCCAGTCTGAGCGCAGCAAGATGCCCTGACCCTGCAAGGCCCAACTGACTGCTGATTCGCCGTCGTTGGTTGATACCGTGCCGCGCACTTTTACGGTTGCCTGCGAATTTGCGTTGTGCAGATGCCAGGTACCATAAGTCTCATCACTTTCGCGAATGACGATGCAGCGGTGGCGTTGCAGGTCGGTTGGTGTCAGTGGTGTGCCGTGGCGTTCAAGGTAGATGGGGGATGCGCACAAGAGGCGGCGGTTGCAGGCGATTTTTCTTGAGGTGACCCTGGCGTCTGGGACTTCTCCAAATCGTATGCAGACATCAAAGCCATCGTCGGACAGGTTGACGGGTCTGTCTGTCAATTGCATCTGCACTTCAACGTCCGGGTAGATTTCTACAAAGCCTGCGATGGCGGGTGCAATGAATTGTCTGCCAAATCCAAAGCTGGCGTTCACGCGCAGCAGGCCTTTGGGGACGGCCTTGCTGCTGGACAGGCGTTGTTCCAGCTCTTCAAGTGCGGCCAGGATTTTTTGGCCCTCGGCCAGATATAACTCGCCTTCTGGCGTTACAACGGCCCGTCTGGTGGTGCGGTTCAGCAGGCGTATGCTGAGACGCGCTTCCAGGTTGGCGAGCCGCCTGCTGACGGCAGCGGTGGATACGCCAAGCTCCTGCGCGGCGCCTGAGAGCGTGCCTGCCTTCACTACTTCGGTGAAAAAAGCGACATCAGATACTGAGCTCATTTTTGCGTTTAAGTTAAAAACAGTTTGATTTTCAAGTCATTGTAAATCAATTCGCAATAAATTAACTTGTCCTGCACAAGAAGTTTATCCAGATTAAATCTACAGGAGACTTGCATGACTGAATTGCCAGGTACAGCAAAAACGCTATACCAGAAGCTGGTGGAAACCCATACGGTAGCCCGCCTGGATGAGCAAAACGTGTTGCTGTATGCCGATTTGCATATCATGAACGAATACACCAGCCCCCAGGCATTTGCAGCATTGACCCATGCCAGCAGGAAGGCTGCCCAGCCTGGCCAGAACCTGGGGGTGGTCGATCATATTATCCCCACTCACCCGCTGGCGATACGCACGATTACCGAGCCAAATTCTGCCCTGCAGGCATCGAACCTGAAGCGTAATTGTGATTTCCATGGCATACCCTTGTTTGATACCAATGACCGTTACCAGGGCATAGAGCATGTCATCGCGCCTGAACTTGGCATGGTCAGACCGGGCATGGTGATACTTTGTGGTGACAGCCATACCACCACCTATGGTGCTTTTGGTGCGCTGGGTTTTGGCATCGGTACGTCAGAAGTGGAGCATGTGCTGGCTACGCAGACGCTGGTCTATCGCCTTGCGCTGGACATGCGCATCCATGTCGCGGGCCGCTTGCCCACAGGCACGACGGCGAAAGACCTGATCTTGCTGATCATTGGCCAAATCGGTGCGCAAGGTGCGCGCGGTTATGTGCTTGAATTCTGTGGCGAAGCGATCAGCGCGCTGTCCATGGAAGCGCGCATGACCCTGTGCAATATGGCTGTTGAAGCAGGTGCGCGCGGTGCGCTGATTGCGCCAGATGCGACGACCATAGACTATGTGAAAGCGCATTGCCCTGATCTGGTCGGCGATATGCTGGTCATGGCACAAGCGGACTGGGCTGATCTGCATAGCGACAACGGTGCCAGCTTTGACCTTGAGCTGCATTTTGATGCGAATGATGTAGAGCCTTATGTCACCTGGGGCACCAGCCCTGACCAGGCAATTCCCATCACAGCCCGTATCCCCAACATGCCAATAGAGACTGGCAATGCCCTGCGTCACACCATGGAACGCGCGCTTCATTACACAGGTTTGCATGCAGGTGATGGCGTAGAAGGCTTGCCAGTTGATGTGGTTTTTATAGGCTCTTGTACCAATGCGCGTATTGAAGACTTGCGTGCAGTCGCCGCGATTGTCAAAGGGCGCTATGTTGCGCCTGCCGTTCGCGCCATGATCGTGCCGGGTTCAGGCGAGGTCAGGCGGCAGGCAGAAGCAGAAGGTCTTGCCCAACTTTTTATCGATGCGGGTTTTGAATGGCGTCAGCCCGGTTGCTCGATGTGCCTGGCCATGAACGACGATGTGTTGAGCCCGGGCCAGCGCTGTGCATCTACCACCAACCGCAATTTTGAAGGCCGCCAGGGTCGCGGTGCGATCACCCATCTCATGAGCCCGGCCATGGCTGCGGCAGCTGCTGTAACTGGCCGCATTACCGATGTGCGCAAATTAGGAGTACAGGCATGACTGTTCAAACCCGAATCGAAGGTATTGCGGCACCCTTGCCAGTCGCCAACCTGGACACTGATCAAATCATGCCCAAGCAATTTTTGCTGCGTATTGACAAGGCTGGTCTGGCTAAAGGTCTGCTGTATGACATGCGTTTTGATCTGGATGGAAACAGCCGCCCGGAGTGCGTGCTTAACCAGACTGAATACGCTGGCACAAGGATATTGGTGGGTGGCCCCAATTTTGGTTGCGGTTCCAGCCGCGAACATGCGGTCTGGGGTCTGCAACAGTATGGGATTGACGCTGTCATTGCCCCCAGCTTTGGAGAGATATTTTATTCCAACGCCATGAACAACAAGCTCATGCTGGTGGCACTTGCCCAGGCCGATATTGACTTGCTTCTTGCTGATATCAGCAGCCCTTCAGACAAGCATGTGCTGATTGATGTTGAGAGCATGACAGTGCGCAGCAAAAGCCTGGCTGCCTCGTTCTCTCTGTCTGAACGCCACCGCCGCATGTTCCTCGAAGGCCTGGATATGGTGGGTGCAACTCTCGCCATGCAAGAGCAGATCAATGAATTTGCAACAAGTCATTGGCAGAAACGCCCATGGCTAAAAAATCTGGCAAGCAAGACCAGAGAAAGTCTGACTTGAACAAGCCATAACGAGCAATACGACCGGACATTCGTGCGGCGTAATATTAAAAATAATGGAGACAAAAATGCATATAGAAACAGCTTTGCCTGCAGAACCAGCAGGATCAGGTTCTTGGAGCAGGTTAATGGCGATCCGTATCGGGCCACTACCATTGCCGGTGTATATCGTATTGGCAGTAATCACTATCGCAGCCGCCATCAATCATCGTTTGCCGAATGACTTGATCGGTGGTTTGGCGGTCATGATGTTAGCGGGCTTTTTGCTTGGTGATCTGGGCAACAGAATCCCGCTACTTAAACACATAGGCGGATCAGCCATACTCTGTCTGTTCGTGCCTTCGGCTCTGCTTGGCTATAACCTGTTTGACCAGGATATGCACAAGGCACTGACGACAGCAATGAAGACGGCGAACCTGCAATATCTGTACATTGCCTGCCTGGTTGTCGGCAGCATATTGGGCATGAGCCACAAGGTGCTGGTCCAGGGTTTCATACGCATGTTTATCCCATTGCTGGTTGGTACTGTCGCTGCAGTTGGTGCAGGCCTCGCCGTTGGCATGTTGCTGGGTTATGAGATGAAACATGTGTTCTTCTACATCATCATTCCCATTCTTGGTGGCGGTATTGGTGAAGGCATCCTGCCCTTGTCGATTGCCTATTCAGAGATCACGACGACGCCACAAGCGCAAATTGTTGCCACCCTGATCCCGGCTGCACTGATAGGCAATGTGGTGGCAATTTTGTCGGCTGGTGCCCTGAGCTGGTTTGGCAAGAAGCGCCCGCAATATAGTGGCAATGGCACCCTGGTACGCAATGGCAATGATCAGGAATTGCTGGCCAAACAAAACGAAGCGCCACTCAACATCAGCCTGATGGGGGCTGGCCTGTTGCTGACCTGTGCATTCTTCATTCTGGGTTCGGTACTGGCACCAGTGACGGGCATCCCCGGCCCTATCCTGATGATCATCGGCGCAGCCTTGGTCAAGGTCAGCAAGATCATGCCAGCGAATATGGAGCTTGGTGCTTACCAGATGTACCGCTTCATGACGAACAACCTGACATTTGCGATATTGGTGGGGCTGGGGACTTTGTTTGTTCCTTGGAACCAGATGGTCAATTCGCTCATTTTGTCCTATTTCGTGATCTGCGCTTCCATCGTTCTGGCGATGGTGGCAAGTGGCTTCGGCATAGGCTTTTTGATGAAAATGTACCCTGTTGAATCAGCCATTGTCACTGCCTGCCATAGCGGGCTGGGTGGTACTGGGGACGTAGCGATACTGTCTGCTTCGAACCGTATGGAGATGATGCCCTTCGCGCAAATTTCTACCCGCATCGGTGGTGCAGCTATGATAGTCATGGCGACGATATTGATGAAGATTTTTAGCTGAAACCTTGGAGAAATTGTTGACAAATGCAGATAAGAAAACCCAGGAGAGCGCCGTGCCAGAATCCCCAAAAACAATAGTAGCAGCTACCGCTAAAGCAAGCACTGAAGCGGGTAAAATCAATACTCGCAGAAGAAGCCTGCTTGCCGGTGCAGTATCGGCGGCAACGCTGACATTACCCAGTAAAGGATACCCTGTGAATACACCCGTGCCCCCACAAGGTTCAGCAATTGCCGGCATGTTCCCGGGCTTCAAAAGCCGCACGCTCAACACCAGCGGCACCACGATTCAAACCCTGGTGGGTGGCCAGGGCCCGGCACTGCTGCTATTGCATGGGCATCCGCAAACCCTGGCTTGCTGGCATAAAATCGCACCGGCATTGGCGCAACATTTTACGGTCGTGCTGACCGACCTGCGCGGCTATGGGGACTCAGGCAAACCAGAAGGTGGTGAAAGTCACATAGGGTATTCGAAGCGACTCATGGCGCAAGACCAGGTTGAAGTCATGCAGCAACTGGGCTTTTCTCGCTTCCAGGTGGCTGGCCATGACCGTGGCGGGCGCGTCGTTCACCGCATGCTGCTTGATCATCCAGATGCGGTAGAACGCGCAGCCCTGCTCGACATCGCCCCCACTGCGACCATGTATGCATCGACGAATATGGCATTTGCCAGCCGTTACGTGTGGTGGTTCTTCCTGATACAGCCAGCGCCCTTGCCAGAAAAATTGATAGGCGCCAACCTGGAATTTTATCTGGAACACCATATCAACAAACAAAACAAAACCCCAGGCGCAATCACGCCCGCAGCCTATGCAGAATACCGCCGCTGCTACACAAGCGAAACCCTGCATGCAGTCTGCGAAGATTACCGGGCCGCAGCATCGATAGACCTTGAACACGATGCTGCCGACGCCGACAAAAAAATCCAGTCACCCTTGCTGGTATTGTGGGGAGCCAAGGGCGTTGTCGGCAACACCTATGATGTGCTGAAAACCTGGCAAGAAAAATCTGTCGATGGCGCAGTCAGCGGTGGTGCGCTGCCTTGTGGACACTACTTGCCAGAAGAAGCGCCGGAACAAACACTGAATGCGTTTCTCAACTTCTTTAGAAAAGCTGAGGGGTAATTTTAGATTATTGAACGATCATGAAAAGTTGCTCAGGCCTGATTCAGAACTAAGGCCGCGAGCATCACGACTCCGGGTCTAGTCCAAATACTCTAAGCTCCTGATCACAACGGCAGGCCTTCGCAATACGTGCAGCCCAGTCGATGGCCTCTTCTTTTGATGGTAGCTCAAGTACCGTAAAGCCGCCATTGAGTGGCGGTGCCCAAGTGTAACCTCCCTCAGCGACTGCGCCATTGGCCGACACCAGAACGGGCGGCACTGTTTCATCAATGCCGCCAGCGAAAACGTAGACGCCTGCCTCCTTGGTCTCCTGTATCACGGCGTGGGCGTCTCGCCCTACCTGCTCCATCTCGGTGTCAGCTACTTTCATTGCAGCACTGGGGAATGAAATGAGATACTTTGCCATGATCTGCTTTCTCCAAAAATGGGGGCCTGGTGATCGTGGCAATGTAACTCAATGTCCTGCCCTATTCAACTGTCACACTCTTTGCCAGGTTGCGTGGCTTGTCAACATCCGTCCCCCGCGCAAGTGCGGTGTGGTAGGCCAGCAATTGCAGTGGCACTACGTGCAGTATGGGGGACAGTTGGCCGTAGTGTTCTGGCAGGCGGATGACATGTACGCCTTCGCTGGAGGTGATGCGGGAGTCGGCGTCGGCGAAGACGTAGATTTCGCCGCCTCGGGCGCGGACTTCTTGCATGTTGGACTTGAGTTTTTCTATCAGGGTGTCGTTGGGGGCGACTGTTACTACCGGCATCTCCTTGGTGACCAGGGCCAGGGGGCCGTGTTTGAGTTCACCAGCTGGATAGGCTTCGGCGTGGATATAGGAAATCTCTTTGAGTTTTAATGCCCCTTCGAGGGCGATGGGGTAATGCAGGCCGCGACCGAGGAAGAGTGCGTTTTCCTTGCGGGCGAATTCTTCTGCCCAGGAGATGATTTGCGGTTCCAGCGCCAGCACGGCGCTGATGGCGACGGGCAGGTGGCGCAGGGCACGAATATGTTCTGCTTCATCTGTCTCGGTTAGGCGGCCTTTGCTTTGGGCCAGTGACAGTGCCAGCAGGAAGAGTGCTGCCAGTTGTGTGGTGAAAGCCTTGGTGGAAGCGACGCCGACTTCTACACCGGCATGGGTAATGTATGACAAGGCGCACTCACGCACCATGGCGCTGGTGGCGACATTGCAGACGGTGAGGGTGTGCAGCATGCCCAGGCTGCGTGCATGTTTTAGTGCGGCCAGGGTGTCTGCGGTCTCGCCACTTTGCGAGATCGTGACGACCAGTGAATTGGGGTTGGGCACGCTTTCGCGGTAGCGGTATTCGCTGGCGATTTCTACATTGACGGGGATTTTGGCGATTGCTTCTATCCAGTATTTGGCCGTCAGGCCAGCGTAATAACTGGTGCCGCAGGCGAGTATCAGGACTGAGTCTATCTGCTTGAAGACTTTGTAGGCACCGTCACCAAACAACTCGGGCATGATGCTGATGACGCCTTCGAGCGTGTCGGCAATCGCACGTGGCTGCTCGAAGATTTCTTTTTGCATGTAGTGGCGGTAAGGGCCGAGCTCAGCGGCGCCGCTGTGGGCGTGTACGGTTTTCACTTCGCGCTGGACTGATTTGCCTTCGCTATCGACTATCCATACTTTTTGCAGTTGCAGGTCTACCACGTCACCTTCTTCGAGATAGATGATCTGGTCGGTAGTGCCTGCCAGTGCCATGGCGTCGGATGCGAGGAAGTTTTCACCCTGGCCAACGCCGACGATGAGTGGAGAACCCTGGCGGGCACCAACGACACGGTGCGGTTCATCACGGCAGAAGACGGCAATCGCAAATGCACCGGTCAGGCGCTTGATGGCGATTTGCACGGTCTCGAACAGATCGCCGCTGTAGAGGTGATCGATGAGATGGGCGATGACTTCGGTGTCGGTCTGGCTTTCAAACACATAGCCAGCCTGTGTCAGTTCTGCGCGCAGTTCTTCATGGTTTTCTATGATGCCGTTGTGCACGAGAGCGATGCGCTCACGCGAGAAATGCGGGTGGGCATTTGATGATGATGGTGCGCCGTGCGTGGCCCAGCGGGTGTGGGCGATGCCGGTAAAGCCAGCAAGGCCGGACTGGTCTATCTGTGCCTGCAGGTCTGCCACGCGGGATGTACTGCGTGAGCGTTGCAAGTGGCCATCGACATGCAGGGCGACGCCGCATGAGTCATAGCCACGGTATTCAAGCCGCTTCAAGCCTTCGAGCAAGACTGGGGTGATATTGCGTTGAGCAACTGCGCCGACGATACCGCACATGGTGACCTCTGATAAAGAATGAATATGTGTTCATGCTAAAGCAGATGGCTTGATATTTTCTTTCAAAATTAATCTATTGTTGAAATTTATAGAACATCAATTTTCTATTTGAACTATTATTTCAATATATAAGAAAATTTGGAATTATCAATCACATGCTAACTATCAATGAGCTCGATGAACTGGATAAACGCATTTTGCAACAATTGCAAAAAGATGCCTCGCTAACCAATCATGAGCTGGCCTTGCGGGTGCATGCGTCTGCACCCACCTGCCTGCGCCGCGTGAAGCGGCTGACGGATGAGGGCATCATCAGCCGCCAGGTGGCGCTACTGGATGCCGGAAAGCTGGGAGCGGGCCTGACTGCCATCGTCGAAATCACGCTTGATCATCAGGCGACGGAGAAGCTGGTGGAATTTGAGCAACTGGTGGCGCAGGAAGGGGCGGTGCAGCAATGTTACCGCGTCTCGCAAGGGCCGGATTTTGTGCTGGTGATACAGGTGGCAGACATGGCGGCTTATCATGCGCTGGCGCACAGGCTGTTTGCGACCCATGCGAATGTGCGTAATGTGCGTAGTTTTTTTTCTATCTTGCGCAGCAAGTTTGAAACAGCTATCGCATTGTAAGAAGGGCTTGCCAAAAATCGTCCCAGCAAGGCTATCGCTTTAGGAAACCTCCCTTGCAAGGGAGGTTCGTTACGTTGGCAGACAACATGTTGTCTGAAACCCCAAAACACCGTAGCGACGAAGACAGTACTTTGGTACAAGGTCTTGTTGAATGCGGGAGCTGCAACGCAGCTGGGGCGGTTTTTGGCAAGCCCATTCAGCGTGGGCGTATGCTTTCTTTCAAAACATTCGCAGGGTAATAACGTTGAAAACCCTTCCAGACCATGCCGGATTTAGCGACCTGTTCGAGCAAATCTTTGAGGGCAAGGCTGTCTTCAGCGCTCAATGATTTTTTGGAAATATAGGCACCGCTGTCGCCCCAGGGCAGCTCGGGGATGGGTTCAAACCGTAATTTCTCCAGCATGTCTTGTACGCGCCCATCGTCCATGATGGCACCTGCAAGTATGGAGGGAGCCATGATGGTGATGTCGGCAATGCCGGCTTTGAGCAAGCGTGCGACTGACAATGGGTCAGCATCAAGATACAGGCGTTTTTGTCTGCTCAGCTCCTTGATCAAATCCTGGTAAGCAGGGCCATAATCAAAGCCACGTACCAGGGCAACTTTGAGGTCTTTTTTGTCGAGCAGGTCTTGTACCGAGCTGATGACAGGGCGATTGCTCTCCAGCGAAATGAGGGTTGCGCGGTTATAGATCATGGGGATGAAGATGCCATGCTCATCGCGCTTGGGGGTGCGGCTGGCGGGGATCAGCAGGTCTGCCCTGCCGGTTTCAAACATCAGTTCCATCCTTGCCCTGGGTACGGCGCTAAGGGCAAATTTGCAGGCCTCTTTTTCCATGAGACTGCGCAACAGGTCCGGGTATATGCCATCAATTTGCTTACCGCTGATGATGACGCTACGCCCTGTCGAGGCGACAGGTACAGTGATTACACGGGTACAGGCGGCAAAGCCCTGGTCAGCGGACACCGCCAGGGCGGCAAACAAGCTCATGCGTAATATTGTTCTGTATATCTGAAAAACCATTAATCTCTGTCCGCTTTATATTCTTGCTGTCAATAATCTTGAACCTGAGCTGCAACGCTAACGCGGGCGATTGCCTTCTTTCAGCACTTCGGGTTTGTAGTAACGTGAAAAGCCTTTCCAGACCATGCCTGAACGGGCTGCCTTTTCCATCATTTCTTGCAGGGCATTGCGGTCATCCTGGCTCAGGCTTTTCTTTGACAGGTAGATACCGCTGTCGCTCCAGGGTAGTTCAGGCAGGGGGTCAAACCTGAGTTTGTCGGCGATGTCTTCTACCCTGGTATCGCCCTGCACTGCCCCGGCAAAAATATACGGTGCCATGATGGAGAAATCAGCCACGCCTGATTTCAATACCCTGGCTGCAGATACGGTATCAGCCTCGACGATGAGCCTGCCCTGTTTTTGCAGCTCGGCAATGATGGCCTGATAAGCTTCGCCATAATCAAATCCACGCACGACCACGACCTTGAGGTTTTTTTGTTCCAGCAATTCTTGCTGGCTATGGATGGCAGGTCGTGCGGATTGCAGGGATATCAGTGTGGCCCGTGTATAGATCAGGGGAATGAAGTAGCCAAGCTCGTCCCGTTTGGCAGTACGTATGGCGGGGAACAGGACATCGGCCTGGCCGTTTTCAAACAATACTTCAAGGCGGGCACGCGGCACAGCCGAAAACAGGAACTGACAAGTTTCTTTGGAAGACAGACTGCGGAAGAGATCGGGATAAATACCACCTATGCTGTCACCATTGACGATGACGCTGTATCCCAGAGAAGTAACAGGGGCATTGATCACACGTGAACAGGCAGCCCGGGCGTGCAAAGGAGAAAGTCCCAGGAAGGACAGCAGAACTACGCGCAAGACTTGCCACTTCGTCAGCATACTCATCAAGACTCACCTTGATCACGATTCTGTACACGATAGAGCATAACAATGCTTTGCGGCAAGCAAGATTACGCTCAAGAAAGTCACTCTTTGTCACATAATACGGACAGCCTGCTTTCTGACAGGATTTCTATGCTGCCATAGGCAAGCCTGATCAGATCATGTTGCCTGAAAAACTGCAATTCCTTGGACAGGGTCTGGCGCGTCATGCCCAGCATCATGGCCAGTGCCTCCTGGGTAACTGTTACCAGGGCATGACCATCCTGTTGCCGGTTCGCTACTTCAGCCAGCAACAGCAAACGACGCGCCACCCTGGCCCGTACTGAACGCAGGCCTGCATCTTCCACTATGCCATATAACAGGCGTATGCGCTTTGCCAGCATGCGGGTAATCGCGTTGGCAAAGGAATTGCGCTGCATCAGGATGTTAAAAACTGGTGGCTCCAGCACCAGCAGCTCGACCTCACTGAGTGCGGTGGCGTCATGGGTACGCGGCTCGCCATCGATCAGGGAAATTTCACCAAACCAGGTGGCAGCATCAAGAAAGATGAGGATGGCCTCTCGCCCCTCGGCACTAAGGGTGGACATCTTCACCGTACCGCTGAGCAGGGCATAAAAGCCATTGGGCTGGTCACCCTGGCGAAACAACATTTCACCAGGCCGCAAGCGCAAATGTTCGCAAGAGGCTAACATGGTCTTGCGGTCTGCCACTGGCAGGCTGGCAAACCAGGGGTCGGCCAGCAGGATGCTCATCAGGTTTGCTTGTGATGCCATGAAAGAATAATTGCCTGCATGAATAGATGGGCTGAATTGTAAAGTATTTGACAGTTAGGCTTGAAAACTGCGTTTAAGGTATGGCTGTTATGTCTATGTATCTACTCAGGGAGTATGCAAATGCAACATCGCGCGCAATTTGTCCGCATGGAGGACAGTACCCAGGAAGACTGGCAAATCATAGGTGGAGAGTTCAGGCGTTTTGCCCAGGGCTTGCCAGACAGAGTCATGCAGCACCTGCGTTTGCTGGAAGGTGACTACGGCGGCTTCCCGGTTGATCGCTTTACCCATTCGCTGCAAACCGCCACACGGGCACTGCGCGATGGCCGTAATGATGAATATGTGTGCTGCGCCTTGTTGCATGACATAGGTGACACGCTGGGCTCATTCAATCACCCGGATATTGCGGCTGCCATCCTGAAGCCTTTTGTCAGTGAGGAGAACCTGTGGATGGTGGAACACCATGGCATATTCCAGGGCAATTATTTTTTCCACCACATAGGCATGGACAGGAATATGCGCGAGCAATTCCGTGGCCACCCGCATTTCGAGCGCACGGCAGAGTTTTGCGCCTTATACGATAACCCGTCCTTCGATGCGCATGCAGAGACTTTCCCTCTGGTGGAGTTTGAACCCATGCTGACCAAGCTGTTCAGCCAGCCGCGCAATACGATTTACAAAACCGCTGTCAGCGGCAACAACGACAAATAAACACAAACCCGAGTCACAAAAAAACAACACCGGAGACATCATGGAAATACGTTCAGTCAAAGATCAGGTCAGCGCAGAAGAATGGCAATTACGTGTCGATCTGGCCGCCTGTTATCGCCTTGTCGCTCTGTATGGCTGGAGCGACCTGGTATTCACCCATATTAGTGCACGCATACCCGGGCCTGAGCATCATTTCCTCATCAACCCCTATGGTTTGATGTTTGATGAAATCACGGCTTCCTCTTTGGTCAAGGTAGATCAGCAGTGCAACAAGGTGATTGACTCCCCTTTTCCGGTGAACCCGGCTGGCTTTGTCATCCATAGCGCCGTACATGCGGCGCGTGAAGATGTGCAATGTGTTTTGCATACGCATACACGGGCAGGGGTCGCGGTTAGCGCACAAAAATGTGGTGTGCTGCCGCTGTCGCAGCAATCAACTTTTGTGCTGGCGTCGCTGGCTTATCATGACTATGAAGGCGTTGCCTTCAGGGAAGATGAGAAACCACGCTTGCAAGCTGACATGGGACAGGCTAACTTCCTGATGTTGCGCAATCATGGCTTATTGACAGCGGGCAAGTCGATCGCCGATGCCTTCCTGTCCATGTACACCTTTGAAGCGACTTGCCAGATACAACTGGCAGCGCAAGCTGGTGGTGAACTGGTCCATGTGAATCCCATCATCGTCAAAGGGGTGTCAGAAGCCATGCGCGTACAGACTGGTGGGCTGGGTGGTGCCTTTGTCTGGCCGTCCTTGATACGCAAACTTGATCGAACGGATGAAAGCTATAAACTATGAAGGCAAAACACAAGGTTGTTATCATTACCGGCAGTTCAGATGGGATAGGGGCAGAAATCGCGCGTCAACTGGCTAAAAAATATGGCCCCAGTCTGGCATTAGTGCTGGCGGCACGCAATGAAGAAGCTCTCAAGAAAGTCGCCGCCGAATGCAAGGCCTTTGGTGCTGTGTCACATGTGGTAAAAGCCGATGTAGGTGTGGAAGCCAATTGCCGCCACCTGATAGAGGTAGCGGTAGAGCAGTTTGGCAGTATCGATGTGCTCATCAATAATGCGGGCAAGTCTGCCCAGGCCCTGCTCGAGGAAGTGGATAACCTGGGCTGGTATCAGGAGCTCATGCGCATCAATTTCTGGGGCAGTGTCTGGTGCACGCATGCTGCCCTGCCCCATCTCAAAAAATCACGCGGTACCATAGTCGCGGTATCTTCACTGGCTGGCCTGATCGGTGTACCGGGCCGCACTGCGTACAGTGCCAGCAAGTTTGCCATGGGTGGTTTTTTTGAGAGCCTGCGTTCAGAACTGAAAGACGCTGGCGTCAGGGTGACCGTGGCCTACCCTGGCGTAGTGGCTACCCAGATACGCTATCACGGTTATAACGCGGCTGGAGAAGCAGCGGGCAAGAGCGGTTTGAAAGAAGACGACGCGATGTCGATAGAAGAATGTGCCTCACTCATCATACGTGGCTATGAACGTGGTGACCGTGACGTCGTCATGAGCTTCAAGGGCAAGTTGGGGCGCTGGCTGAAACTGATTGCACCTGGTCTGGTTGAGAAGATGGCGATGGCGGCTTTGAAGAAAGAAGTCAGGCCGCATTGAAGCAACCACATCGAGACACAAAAGCCCTGAACTGTCTGGCAGTTCAGGGCTTTTGATTTTATAGCGCCATACGATTAAAAGCGGTGTTGGATACCAACTGTCGCCGATGTCTGGTTCGATGCAAAACCTGCATCGTCACGCGATACGCCAGTCAGCTTGTTATTGCTGGCCTTGGCATAGCCTGTGGCGATATAGATATCAGTGCGTTTCGACATCGCATACTTGGCGCGCAGCACCAGCATGCCTGGATCAGCATCTGCACCTGATGCGACATTCTTGATGTCCTGATAGTAGTAGACGCCCGTCAGAGTCCAGGAAGGTGCCACTGCATAATTGGCACCCAGCCACAGTGTGTCACTACGCTGATCTGCAGCGCCTGTGGCCAGGGTCTTTTTGAAATTGCGGTAGCCGGCAAACACTTTGGCGGGACCAAAATCATAAGACCCACCCAGGTGCAATACCTTGGCCTGGTCATAAGTGCCGTTGGCTATCGGTGCACTATTATTTTGCTCATAGGTGATGACAGCTGCCCACGGGCCATCGAACGCGCTGGCCGCAACGATGTATTTGGCATTGCCTGAGGTATTGCCTGCCACTTCACCAAAGCCATAAGTTGCACCGAGTTTGTAGCCCTTGCCGTCATACTGGTATTTCAAGAGATTGGATACACCAGTCAGCATGCCATCTTTACGATTGCCAGTGGCACCGGCAGAAGTTGCCCAGGAATATTGCGGCGCATAACCCATAGGGTCGAACGGCAGGATGAAATCATAGGTGGTGCTGTAAGAACGGCCAGCAATGATGCGGCCAAAATCACCTTGCAGGCCGACATTGGCCTGACGGCCAAAGATGTCACCATCAGACGCACCGGTATCGAGCAAGACACCGCCTTCGAGTTGCATAATGGCTTTCAAACCGCCACCCAGGTCTTCACTGCCGCGCAAGCCAAAGCGTGAGGTATTCATGCCGCCGCTATTGAGCTTGAACTGGCTGTCCTTATTGGCATTCGCATTGTTGTTGTACGTGATATTGGCATCAATGAGGCCGTAGATGGTGACGCTGGTTTGCGCATGTGCTGCTGTCGCCATGCATGCCAGCGTGGCCGCGCCGAGTAACTTCTTCATCGGTGTTCTCCTATAGAAATTTTTGTTTTGCAGACAACATGCGTGTCATGTGGTCGGTTCACATGCTAAGGAGTGCAAGCTTTCAGTTGCCTTTCTAAGCCAGTTTCACTTATCAAACCGACATCATACTGTTGCGGAATTGCCTCTCTGCAGGCTCTCCCGGAGCCTTCATACACCATAGACAGAAATTTCCTGTTTTGCCAGAACTCATTTCACGCCAGTTTTTTCAGTCTTCACACCAGATTCCTGCCACTGATCTCATACCGGTGGTGACTTGCGCGACCAGCCCTTAATCTGACATTGCCGTACCGAACAACACACAAACACAGCTTATTAACTTACTGAATAATTTACTGGAGTCCATCATGAAAAACCTCTTTACTACAACTACCATCAAAACCGTTTTGCTTGCCGCCGGTATCGCCACTCTTGCTGCCAGCAATGCCATGGCATTTTCGGAAACTGAATTCAAGACTGCCGTCAAACAACTGGTCAGTACACCGGCCATCAGCCAGGAACAATATGTCGCCAATGCTGTGACTGCATGGTTGAATCAGGACTACATTAATTCACTGGCCCAGGCTGAAATAGATGCCAGCAGAACAGCTAACCAGCAAGCAGCAAATACCTTCAGCAATTTGCTCAAACAAGAACCAGGTAATCCTTTGCTGATGTCTTATGCCGGTGCAGCAACTGCCAAGTTTTCACTCGACAAATTCGCCAAAGCTGAAAAAACCACCGCACTGGAAGATGGCACGGCGATGGTAGAACAGGCTTTGCAACTGGCAGACAATAGCCCTGCCATGCATGGCAGCGTGCCTGTGGCACTGGAAGTGCGCTTCGTCGCTGCCAGCACTTATCTGGCCGTTCCAAAAATAATGAACCGTCACGACAAGGGTGAGCAATTGCTGAAAGATGTTATCGATGCGCAGCAGTTTGCCCAGACTGATGTGAATTTCCGTGGTGCGGTGTGGATGCGTGCGGCGACTCTGGCAGCAGAAAAAAACCAGGCTGAAGAAGCGAAGAAATACCTGAATGAGATAGTCAAGAACAATGCGCCACAGGCTGTGAAAGCTGCGCAGTTATTGCAAACATTATCCTGATTTTTTGATGTGTATTACTGTGTAGCGGCCAGCCGATATGACTGACATGACTGACCGCTACACCATGCATGCTTACTTCTTGATTTTGACTGGCCGTTGCCAGCCATCGATCGTGATCTGCTTTGCGCGTGAGACGGTGAGCTTGCCTTCCGGTGCATCCTTGGTCAGCGTCGTGCCTGCACCCAGAGTCGCGCCCTTACCTACCCGCACTGGTGCCACCAGTTGTGTATCACTGCCGATAAAGGCATCGTCCTCGATGATGGTACGCGATTTGTTCACGCCATCATAATTGCAGGTGATCGTACCGGCACCAATATTGACGCGGCTGCCTATGGTGGCGTCACCAATATAGGCCAGGTGATTGGCCTTGCTGTGTGCAGCGATCTGGCTGTTTTTGACTTCAACAAAATTACCAATGTGCACGTCCTCTGCCAGCTCGGCACCAGGGCGCAGACGGGCATAAGGGCCTATCTGTGATTTGGCACCGACCACGGCATCTTCAATATGGCAGAAAGCCTTGATGCTGCTGCCTGCTGCAATACGCGCATTATTGATGACGCAGTTCGGGCCTATCGTGACGCCATCTCCGAGTTGCACGTCACCGATAAAGACACAGCCTACATCAATCGACACATCACGCCCGCATTGCAAGCTGCCACGTACGTCGATGCGCGCCGGATCATACAAGCCCACGCCCTGCTCCAATAATTTGAGGGCAATATTTTTTTGATGCGTGCGTTCGAGCTCGGCCAGTTGCACCTTGCTATTGACGCCCAGAGTTTCCCAGACAGCATCGGGCTGGGCTGAGACAACTTCCACGCCATCGGCCACTGCCTGGGCGACGATGTCGGTCAGATAATATTCGCCCTGGGCATTTTTGTTGGACAGATTGCCCAGCCATTTTTGCAGGTGAGCAGTTGGTATGGACATGATGCCGGTATTGGTTTCTGTGATCTGACGCTCGCTCTCACTCGCATCTTTTTGTTCGACGATGCGTTTGATGACGCCGTCTTCCCTGACAATGCGACCAAGACCAGTGGGGTCAGCCATATCCACGGTCAGGATACCGAGTTTGTCTTTGCCAGCCGCCGCAATCAGGCGGGCCAGGCTGGCTGGTGTAGTCAGTGGCACATCGCCATACAGGACCAGGGTGGGCTGGCTGGTATCCAGCACAGGCAAAGCCTGGGCGACCGCGTGGCCAGTACCCAGTTGCGGTTCTTGCAGCGCAAAGCGCAAATCTTCAGCGGCAACGGTTGTTGGTACTTGTTCACCACCATGGCCATAGATCACGCAGATAGTGCTGGCCTGCAGTTGTCGCGCCGTGGCGATCACATGGTTCAGTAAAGGCTTGCCTGCCAGCGTGTGCAATACTTTGGGCAAAGAAGATTGCATGCGTTTGCCCATGCCAGCTGCAAGAATGACGACGTTCATAATGAAGAAAATAAGTTGATATCCCTAAAAGTTTATCACGCACTGCCTGGGTGGACTTTGGAATAAAGTTATCAAAATGCCTATCACGCTGTCAGGCGGAAACAAAAATGTACAATTCCCACTGCTTTTTCGACACGACTCCATGTACAATTGAGAATAATTATCATTTAGAATGAACAAGAATAAATTCATGCAAGCCAGTACGGACAATTTATCGCAACAACAAAGCCGGGCTTTCTGGTTGCGCCATTTACATCAATGGCACTGGATCAGTTCAGCACTGTGCCTGATAGCGATGATCCTGTTTGCGGCGACAGGCATCACCCTGAATCATTCTGCACAGATAGAAGCGCATCCTGTCGTCAGCAAGAAAGAAGGCAAGCTGCCATTTGCCTTGTTGTCGCAGTTGAATGCTTTGAAAAATACCGATGATGCCGCGATACCCCGCGATGTCAGTGAATGGCTGGCACAGGATATGGGAGTAAAACTGGGTGACCAGGCACCGGAATGGTCACCGGAAGAAGTGTATATAGGCTTGCCCCGCCCCGGTGGCGATGCCTGGTTGCGCATACAACTGGACAATGGGGAAGTGGAATATGAGCTGACCAGCCGTGGCTGGATTGCCTATTTCAATGACTTGCATAAAGGCCGTAATACCGGCACCGCATGGAACTGGTTTATCGATGCCTTTGCCGTGGTCTGCCTGATTTTTTGTGTGACTGGTCTGTTCCTGTTGAAGATGCATGCAGGCAAACGCCCGAGCACCTGGCCGGTGGTGGTGTTTGGACTTGTGCTGCCTCTGATACTTGCCCTGATGTTTATCCACTAGTGGACTGTAACAGTGAAATCGAGAGTGAAGGACATGTGCCCGGCGCATCAGGGCAAGATGCAAAACACAGCGATAGCGGGGCTATCGCGAGTATTTGCAACGCAGCCATGATCGTCGCGCACATGGCAGGCACTCCGATTTTCACTGTTACAGTTCACTAGTTATTTAAAACCGTTCATTCTTTGTTCTTACTTTGTTCTCAATAAGGTTGTCTATCCATGCGTAAATTGCTCCCGTTTGCCATTACCAGTCTGCTGGGCGCCCCGGCCATGAATGCTGTCGCGGCTGACCTGACTTTGAAAGTCGAAGTGCCACGTTTGAATGTGGCTGAATATCACAAGCCCTATGTCGCGATCTGGCTGGAAAAACCAGACCAGACCTTTGCTGGCAACCTGGCAGTCTGGTATGACTTGAAAAAACGCGACAATGAAGGTACGAAATGGTTGAAGGATTTGCGTCAGTGGTGGCGCCGTAGTGGCCGTGAATTACAAATGCCGGTCGAAGGCGTCAGTGGAGCTACCCGTACTACCGGTGAGCAAACCCTGAGTTTTGCCGGTGACAAGGGTATATTGGCGAAACTGCCAGCAGGTGACTACCAGCTTATCGTTGAAGCTGCGCGTGAGGGCGGTGGCCGTGAAGTGGTTAAAGTTCCGTTCCAGTGGCAAGCCAAAGGCGAGCAAAACCTCAAAGCCCAGGGTAGCCATGAGCTGGGAACTATTGCTGTGACGATCAAATAAGACTGGCTCAAGGATAATCATGAAAAATTTTAAAAAAATCGCTCTGTTCTCGGCACTGGCTTGCGCAGCATTCACGGCGCAGGCGCACCGCGCCTTCCTGGTGCCGTCCTCAACTGTGGTGGCTGGCAATACCCCATGGGTGACCGTCGATGCAGCTGCTGCTACCGATGTGTTTGTGTTTGATCACAATGCGCTAAAGCTTGATAATCTGTTTATCACAGCACCAGACGGCACTGCGCTGAAACCGGAAAATGCCAATATCGGCAAATACCGCAGCAGTTTCGATGTCAAGCTCAGCCAGATTGGCAGCTATAAAATTGGTCTGTTGAATGAAGGCCTGTTTGCCAGTTACAAGGAAGAAGGCAAGGTCAAGCGCTGGCGCGGTACGGCAGAAACTTTTGCCAAGGAAGTGCCAGCCAATGCAGAAGAACTGCAAGTCACACAACGCAGTGGCCGCGTTGAAACCTTCGTCACCAATGGCAAACCCGGTGGCAAGGCGATGGAAATTACAGGCAGTGGCCTGGAACTGAGTGGTGCCACCCACCCGAATGACCTGGTCGCCGGTGAAACAGCACAATTCCGCCTGACCCTGGATGGCAAACCGGCAGCCAAGGTCAGTGTCACCCTGATAGCTGGTGGCGTACGTTACCGCCAAAAGCTCGATGAAAAAACTTTTGTGACAGATAATGAGGGCAAATTCAGCGTGACCTGGGCCAATGCGGGCTTGTACTGGATGGAAGCAGAAATCAAGGACGACAAGCAAGTCAAGGCTCCGGCCAAATCCAGGGTAGCCAGCTATGTAGCCACACTGGAAGTCTTGCCGCAATAATCATTATCAATACTTAGCAACAAATACTGAGCAATATGCGTCGTGTTTTTATACCGCTGGATGTGGCGGAACCACAAATACCGCCCGCCCATGCGATCAGCCATACACTCAGTGGGCTGAGCATGGGCACCAGCTGGACTGTGCAGCTACTCTGCCTGCCAGCCCACGATGTGCACGAATTGCAGGCGGGTATAGAAGCGGAGCTGAACCAGGTCGTCATGCAGATGAGTACCTGGGACCCATCCTCATATTTATGCGAGTTCAACCGCGCAGCGGCCAATAGCTGGCAATCCTTGCCAGCAGAATTTTTCAAGCTCGTCGATTACAGTTTGTACCTGTCCCAGCAAACAGGTGGGGCTTATGATATCACCGCAGGCAAGCTGGTTGATCTGTGGGGCTTTGGCCCTGCGGGCAAGCGCGACAGCACGCCAACAGAAACTGAAATCCACACTGTCCTGCAAGCTGGCAACTGGAAATCACTGGAGCTGGATCATCTGAACCAGCGCATACGTCAGACTGGCACCAGCAGCGTCGCGCTGGATTTATCATCGATTGCCAAGGGCTTTGCGCTGGACCAGATTGCCCGCTATCTTGATGCGAATAAAATCAGCAGTTACCTGATAGAGCTCGGTGGAGAATTACGCGGACTAGGCATGAAAAAAGACCAGGCGCCGTGGTGGGTCAGAATAGAGAGCCCGGCAGGGAATAAAGAAAAACTGGGCAAGGAATACCTGGTCGCCCTGCATGGCCTGTCGATTGCGACTTCTGGCGATTACCGTCAGTATTTTGAACAGGATGGCCGCCGCTATGCGCATACGCTTGATCCGCGCACGGGTTATCCGGCAGACAATGATCTGGCCTCGGTCACGGTCTTGCACCCTGAATGCATGGTGGCAGACGCGATGGCTACTGCGCTGACGGTGCTGGGTTGCGCTGCCGGTCTGGACTATGCCGAACAACATCAGATCGCCGCCCTGTTCCTGCAAAGAACCGCGTCTGGTTTTGAAGAAAAAATGAGCAGGGCCTTGCGTGCCATGCTGGATTAATCGCGTATGCGCCTGCCCTCTTTAAGCTGGATGAAGCGTATCTGCCTGGCCTTGACGCTCTTGTGCCTGGCCAGCTTTTTTCTTCCTTCTCCAGCACAAAAGCAATGCAGCACTGCGCTGGTCGCTATCAGCTACCTGAGTTTTTGCCTGCAAACCCTGCGCAGGCATAAAGATGAACTGGCCACGCAACATCACGGATTTAGTGCTGAACTGAATCAGGCGAATGCACAAAACGTCCTGATCGCCTATGCGAGCCAGACTGGTTTTGCAGAACAAATCGCCGTCAAGACTGCACAGCATTTACAGGATGCCGGTATGAATGTTGCTGTCAGCAGCCTGGCCGCCATCAAGGCAGAAATTTTAAGCAAGACCAGCCGCATTTTATTCATACTCAGCACTACTGGCGAAGGTGATGCGCCTGACAATGCAGCGTCATTCACACGCCTGCTCATGAGCCAGAAAATCGATTTATCGCATTTGCATTTCGCTGTACTGGCGCTCGGTGACAGGCATTATCAGCAATTCTGCGCTTTTGCCCACCGGGTAGATCTGTGGCTCAAGCACCAGCAAGCACATAGCCTGTTTGACATGATAGAAGTCGATAATGGTGATGAAGCAGCTTTACGTCACTGGCAGCATTATTTAGGCCTGCTCAGCGGTCATACAGAAATGGCGGACTGGAGCAAACCGGCTTATCAGGAATGGATATTGACCGAGAGAGAATTGCTCAATCCTGGCAGCCTCGGCGGGCCTGCTTACCGCATCGCCTGTATTCCAGCGCGAGACGCAGGTAGCGGTGAATATATCTGGCAGGCAGGTGATATCGCAGAAATTGGCCCTGACTATCCAACTAAAAATACCTCTGAAGAACGCCCTGCCCTGCCACATCGCGAGTATTCGATTTCATCCCTGCCTGCCGATGGCAAGCTGGAATTGCTGGTGCGGCAAATGCGCCGCCCGGATGGCAGCCTCGGCATAGGCTCCGGGTGGCTGACTGCCCATGCAGAAATCGGGCAAAGCATCAAATTGCGCATACGTGAAAACCGTAACTTCCACACGCCATCGCAGGACCATCCCCTGATACTGATAGGCAACGGCACTGGCCTGGCAGGCTTGCGTGCGCATATCAAGGCGCGCGCTGCCCGTGGTCATTTACGCAATTGGTTGTTTTTTGGTGAAAGAAGCGAGGCGCATGATTTTTTCCATCGTCAGGAAATACAGGACTGGCAAGCCTGTGGCGTACTCAGCAAACTGAACCTGTGCTTTTCCCGCGACCAGGCTGAGCGTCGCTACGTACAGCATGCCTTGCAAGAACAACAGGCAGACATCGTGGCATGGGTAGAACAGGGCGCAGCCATCCTGGTGTGCGGCAGCCTGCAAGGCATGGCAGAAGAAGTGCACCAGACCTTGAGTAATCTGCTGGGTCTGGATAAACTGGAGCAGATGGCTGAGTCGGGATTGTACAAACGGGATGTCTATTAAAAGCTGGACATGCTTGTTTGCGCAGACTGCCACTGCCAAAAATGAACCGTCAATGCCGCCGTTCAATTTTGCAACACTTGTTGCAAATCCCTACATGAAATACGTGTCTTTTTACATAGACATTGTTGTACGATAGCATTTGCCCGTTTTTTCTTAATATATTTACGGGCTTATTTTTGACCTGGCAACGCACTCATCCGCGCTGCTGAAACACACGCTACTATCTACAAGGCTCACCCATCATGGCAGACGTCACCCCCTTACTGAATACTGGCAGCAGCAAGAACCGCGTAGATATCGTCTTTGTTGCCGAAGGTTATACGGCTGCCGAGCGCGCCAAGTTTTTGTCCGATGCGCAAAAATTCCTGGACAATATGCTGGGGGATGCCAATGCCAAACTGAATGCACCATTCTCGCCATACAAAAACCTGTTCAATGCCAGTGCCATTTTTGTCGCCTCTGCGCAATCAGGTACGGACCAGCCCAACCAGAATATCAGCGTCAATACCTATTTTGATGCGAGCCAACATCTCAGTGACGGGCGTTTGCTGTATGGTGACATTTCCAAGGTAACGTCTTATGTCAACAGCGCAGTCGCCAGTGATGCGCACGAACTCGTTGTGGTACTGGTCAATACAGCATTATATGGCGGTGCTGGCGGTTCCATCGCCTGGGCATCTGCCGGGAATATTTCATCTGCCGAAGTCGTACTGCATGAAATAGGCCACAGTTTTGCTGGCTTGCAGGACGAATATGTCGATACCGCAAATGCCAGCAGTTACCCTCTGACCGATCCCGGCTTCCTGGCCAGCCCGCACGTGACCGATTCACTGAGCCGCATACCATGGTCTGCATGGCTGGGTTTTCAGGACGGTGATCTTGGCGTCGTTGGTACTTATCAGGGTGGCTATTACCGCAGCACTGGTATCTGGCGTGCAACCCAGGATTCAAAAATGAATCACCTGGGCGTGGCCTTCAGCGCGCCTGAAAAAGAAGCCTTTGCCCTCAAATATTATGCCGCCATCGGCGATTACCTTGACCTGTATTCCAGCATACCCGGCATTTACCAACCATCAGTACCAGACGCAAATTTGCTGGCTTATACCTGGAAGATAGCTGGCAACACAGTCAATACCACAGATAAGCTCTACTTTGATGCCTATGGTTCCGGAGCCTACAAGGCTGGTGCCAGCCTGAGCCTGACAACCATAGACAATACCGGCTACATACGCAAGAACCTGAACACCACGCAACAGACGGAAACCACCACGCTGGACAAGACCATCATCAATGTCAGCGGTGCCAGCAGCAGCCTGAATGCGAATAACACTATTTACCAGTTTGATGGCAGCAACAACACCATAGGCCTGAGTGCTCCCCAGTCTGTACGTTATGACTATATTGATGGCGGTGCCGGTACGGACACCCTGGTCATCAGTGCCAAACTCGGTACAGGCGGTGGCAGTTATTTTGTCTGGGAAATCGGCAACAACACCATGTTGCTGGGTAACCAGAATGCGGCTTACTGGGCTGCCCACAATGTAGAAAAAATCCAGTTCACTGACTACATCGTCAATACCATCGTGTATGACAATGCGCATACCATCAAGACAACAGAATTGAAGGCGCTGGAAGAATTGTATGTGGCCTATTTCAACCGTGTGCCTGATGCGGATGGTCTGGATTACTGGATCAACCAGTTCAAGGGAGGCATGAGCTTCAAACAGATAGGTGATGCCTTCTTCCTGGCGGCTGCACAATACCCGGCCCAGACTGGTTACAGCGCCAGCCTCAGCAATACTGATTTTATCAATATCATTTACAAGAATGCCATGGGCAGAGCAGATGGGGCTGATGCGGCGGGCCTCAAATACTGGCTCAATGAACTTGATAGCGGCATACAAAGCCGTGGCTCCATGGTCAGTGCCGTACTCGCCGGTGCACGCGCATTCACAGGCGACGCGACCTGGGGCTGGGTCGTCAATCTGCTCGATAATAAAATCAAGGTGGCCAATCAGTTCGCTGTGGAATGGGGCTTGAATTTCCTGACACCTGAGGCGTCCATTACGAATGGTATCGCGATTGCTTCTGCAGTCACCGCTACCGATACTTCAGCAGCGATTGCACTCGTGGGTATTTACGATGGGCAGATACAATTTGCCTGACGTGCGTTTGAAGCTGACCTGACCAGGACAGTCAGCACAAGGAGAAAGCCACCCCAGGGTGGCTTTCTTATTTTCTTGGTTTCTTATTTGGCGATACCAGCGTGTATCGCCGTCTGGCCATCACTCCAGAATACTTTCTGGACGATGGAATTGATCAGCCATTGCCCGCTGGATTTGCTCAAGCCAAATTGATACAGGCAATGCGTATGCAAGGCCTGTCCTGCGGCATTCTTGCGAAAAATAATGGTAGAGACTTTTGCATTTGCAGCATCACCGTCCAATTCAATTTCAGTATTCCCGCTCAGATGATGAGTCTGCAGTTCTTGCAGGGCGATGCGGCGTAATTCTGCATAGCGCTGATTGCTCATCTGCTCTGGTGGGGTACCGCGTAAATCTGAGTAATCCGTATATATCGTATCGCTGAGGCAGTTGCACAGTGCATCCCAGTCCTTGAGGTCAAAGCTGTTGGCAAACCTTGCCAGCAGGTTTTGTATGGCATGCAAGTCAGCGTTCATCACAGCCTACTTCAAGATAGAAGAAACGACACCGACCAGTTCCCAGCCCAGGATAAGATGCTGGTCTGCATCCAGGTGCACGCCATCATATTCGCTGCATGTCACGACACTGCCTGCATCAAAGAAATGGCAGCCTGCAGCGGCAGCTACTTCTTTATAAGCTTCGGCCAGACCTTCGCACTTTTCTTCGCAACCGACAAACTTGGGCGCTATCATGCCCTTGGGGTCATACGGCATAGGTGGTGCGATGATGAGTATCGGCGGGATTTGCATGCCCGGCTCTACCGGTGCCTGGCGTATGGTATTGATGATGACGGCCAGGCCCTGCGCAGACAACCAGGCATTATTCTGATGCATGGACTGGAAATCATTCACACCGAGCATGACGATTGCCAGTGACAAGGGGGTCAGGGTCTCTATGCGTTGCGCCAGACCTTGCGAGCCATTGCGGCCCGGTTTGAACGGATCTTCCCAGACAGTGCGGCGGCCATTCAGGCAATCTTCGACCACACGTACATGCTTGTCGGCGCTATTCAAAGCTATCTCAAGCACGCCAGGCCAGCGCTCTTCAAAATTCAGGCGTTTGCGTGTTGTCGGGATCAAGCCCCAGGACATGGAATCACCATAGACCAGTATATGCCGCATGCATTGCTCCCTATCAGACTTACTTCAATCCTGGATCAGACTTGGATCAGACCTTTTTGAGGTAACAGGCTTTCAACATGAAATTGCCTGCATCCATTTTACAATCGACTTCATGGTCGCCGCTGACCAGACGTATGCTTTTGACCTTGCTGCCCATCTTCAGGGTAGTAGATGAGCCTTTGACTTTAAGGTCCTTGATGAGGACGACCGCATCGCCATCTGTCAGCACGTTACCGTTGGCATCCCTGACTATGCGATCATCACTGTCGTCAGCGACAGCGGCAGCCTGCATAGGCCATTCATGTGCGCAATCGGCACAAATGTAATTATCGCCGTCAGGATAGGTGTTTTCCATGGAGCAGACTGGGCAAGCTGGGAATTGAGACATGCTGGACTTTCTTGATGCAAAAAGAAAGACAGTATAGCCGACCACCTGCCTGAAACTGGCAATACCCGAGTAGCTTAGTCAGCAGGCCCTGTATTATTGACAGTGGCAATCAGGGGGATTTGCATGATGAAGCCGGTACCTGCTCCCTCTTCACTTTCTATGCGTATGTCACCTCCCAGCAGGCTGTTGACGATGTTATAGACGATATTCATGCCCAGCCCGGTACCGCCCTGTCCCAGCTTGGTAGTGAAGAAGGGATCAAATACGCGGCCCAGATTTTCTGCAGGTATGCCGACACCATTATCGTCAAAACGTAGCTCTACCCTGTCCTGCCCGAGCATGGTGGCACTGATCCAGATCTGGCCATCAGGCTTGCCTTCAAAGGCATGCAGGATGGCATTGTCAATCAGGTTACAGATCACCTGGTCCAGTGGGCCTGGGAAGCTGTCGAGCTCTATATGCTCAGGAATATCCACACTGATCTGCAGGCCTGCCTGGCGTATCTTGGCCATCATGGTGGCAATGACATCATGGCAAACCTTATTGAGATGGAAACGGCGGCGCTTGGAACTGGCCTGATCTACTGCCACTTGCTTGAAACTGGCCACCAGGTCAGCCGCATTGTTCAAGCCATGTTCTATGAGCTCACTGGCATGTTGTGCTGCCTGCAGGTAAGCTGCCAGATCCGAACGGCGGATATTGCCATCACTTATTTTCTGGGCGAACTCCCGGGTTCTCGCATGCAGGGTGCTGGCAGTCAGCAGGCTGTTACCGATAGGCGTATTGAGTTCATGCGCGACACTGGCTACCAGTGCACCCATGGCAGCCAGTTTTTCGCTGCGCATCAGGTCATCCTGGGTATGGCGTAATTCGGTCGTGCGCTCGGCGATATTCTGCTCCAGCAGGGCATTGGCCTTGGATAAGGCGGTCTGCACTTTCTTGAGCTCGGTGATATCGGTATAGGTTGTGACAAATCCTTGCAACTTGCCATTTTCATGGATGGGCTTGCCCTGTACCAGATGAGTGTGGGCATTCGGGCGCGTTCGTTCAAATTCATGCGCCTGGAACTGCAGGGCCAGTTGCAGGCGGGTGGCGATGAGTTCTTCTATATCACCTTCGCCATATTCGCCGCGCTCGGCCATGATGCGCAATAAATCTTCAAAAGCGACTCCCTGATAGATGGTATCAGGATGGTAATCAAGCACATCGAGAAAACCCTGGTTCCACAGATAAAGCTTTAACTGATCATCGAATACACTCAAACCCTGAGGCATGTGGGCCAGTACGGCTTTCAGGAACAGGGATTGTTTGCGGAACTCGATTTCTATGCGGCGCTTGGCAGTCACATCCATGCAGGTAGTGACGAAACCGCCTCCTTCTACCGGCACCCCGCGCACTTCTATGATGCTGCCATCAGAACGCAAGCGTTCGTAATTATAGGGTGTATCACTTTGTATGATGGCCATGAGCTTGGCCAGTTTTTCTTCATCGCTGGCGCTGCTGAATTCACCATATTCACCGCGTCTGATATTGGCTTCAAAGACTTCTCGTGCCAGCGGTGGTGCCCCCTCAAACAAGGCTGCGGGTAAATCCAGCATGCGCAAGAGCTCAGAATTCCAGGCGACCACCCTGAGATTTTCATCGATCAGGGAAACGCCACCAGGGAAATTTTCGAGCAGAACGCGCAGCTTTTCACTCTTACTGTAAGCCGAGCGCTCAGTGTTTTGCTCAGTGTTTTTCTCAGTTTTTTTATAGGCTGTGATATCGCGTACGGTGACGATCAGCATTTTCCTGGCATCGTCTGCAAGCAAGCACAGGCTCACTTCAGAGGCAAACGAACTGCCATCTGCGCGGCAGCAAAGCCATTCAAAGCGCTGGGGCTGGCCTTGCATGGCCAATCCCATGTACACCTCAAATGCATGCGACACTTCTCGCTGGCTTGCGGCAGACAGCTGCATGAATGTGCTCGCAAGTATTTGCTCTGCCGACCAGCCAAACATGGCTGTGGCAGCGGGATTACTGTCCCTGAAAACGCCGTCTTCCAGCACCAACACGGCATCCAGAGCCTGTTCTACCATGGAACGGTATAGGGCAACTCCGGATACCTCAACTTTGCCTGACATGAATAGCCTTGAATAAGTTGAAACAGTACAGAAAACAGATTTTCCCAGTATTCATCAAACCAGCACAGACTACAAGCGGCAAATCTGGCTGCTACAAATTGATACTGTCAGCGATTCAGGCCCGCCAGTAATTTTGCCATGTCCACCGCGTAAAATTGCCCTACCGGCTGATAAACCTGCTTGCAGGGCAAGTCGAGTTCCAGCCCCGACTCCATGCTCAGCCTGACCTGTGAACGCAGCTTGCAGGCTGCCACAGCCGCCGTCAGGGTATCGGGATGATTATACAGAGGCAGGTTTTCTGCCTTGATGATATTCATGCCATCTCTGAGCAGTTTGCAACCCTTGACCTCGCCTATGCCCAGTTTGTCTGTCTGTGGGTAGGTACTGCTGCTGCCACAGTCCTCTGTCATCAGCCCCTGCATGAGCAGGTTGATCATGGCATTTTTTTGCTGCTGGCTGGCGGCAACAGCATGGGCAAACCCGGTTTGTCCAAAAAAATCGGCCCACACTGCCGACATACTGTCATCTTTACCCAGCAGGCGTGGCAACCATACAGCCCGACATACCTGCTCTTCACCACATTCCAGGGCATGGGCAAAGTCTGGCAATGACGACTTCAACTGCGTCTTTGCCAGTCTCAATTGTTCATAGAAATTATCCAGGCGTTCGAAGGGACTGGCCTTGCCCTTCCTGGCAGCAAGCCCGTAAACATAGGTCGCCAGACCACAGTTGTATTCAAGCTTGCCATTGCGTATCTGCCTTGCGGTCAACTTGCCCCAACTGGCATTGCGCACCCCTAGCAAACACTCACTCAAGGCCATGTCCAGGTCTTCTGCCGCCTGCTCCTTCGTCAGCCATCCCTTTTGCACAGCCATCAGCCAGCGCAGGAATTCTGCGCCGCCTTCATGCATCAGGCGTGCATCAGCATAGACATCAACCTCGTCCCGCATCTGGAAACGATGGCTGAACTCATGTGACACAAACAAGGTCATCATGCGTTGTGTCTCTGCATCCGGCTGCGCTGGCCAGTTGAACAGCCCCAGGCGCAAGACATCACTGGCATCCCCGTCTGGTCTGGGGCCGCCTGGGCCGCTGACCCTGGCAGCAGCGATAACAGGCATCTCAAAAGTCGCTTTCGGCATGGCCCGGCGCAGGAATGCGATGCTCTCACCGGCCACCTTGCGTATGCTGCTGATATTGGCTTCGCCCAGTGCAGGATCAAAATAGCCAATGAAGTTGCCATCTGCCTTGAATACCTTTGGCAACAACAAGACCGACATATTTGCAGCCTTGTCCATAGCGGGATGAGCATGCTCTGCGAGCACCTGCGCATTCATGGCGATGCCTGGTGCGCTGAAGCTGTAACTGGGCTTGCCGCAACTGTCATCGACAGCAAAATTGCTGGTGTGGACATATATTGCATCACCTACGGGAAAAGCCGCCGGGTAACCCCAGGCCCTGTCCGTCGTCGCAGGTACCTGGAAACGCAATTGCGTGCATGCACCCTTCTGGCGGCTCAACTGCTGTCCATCTGCCTTGCCGCAATCATCAAGGGCCTGCCAGGTGCCGCGCATTTTTGCCGCCTCACTACCATTTTTCTTGAAGGCGACAGCATTACAGGTCAGTGGCACCTGATAACTTACTTCCAGTGCTTTTGATGGCAGCAGCCTGATGTTGATATCGACATCTGCCCTGGCCATGCCAGCAAATGCCAACATGCAGCAAGTAAAAAAATGGCCAGGTCTCATCGTCAATATTCCTCGGTGTTGTTTTTGTTTAGATTGGCCCAGTGTGTTCGAGCAGATAATATATCCCGTCTTCACCCTGTCCCTGCTCAATCCGGTGCCAGCCCAGATGTTCATAAAAACCAAGTGCCGCATGGTTTTGCGCCACGCATTTCAAACGCCAGGGAAAAGGGATGCAGCTTTGCAGGTGCTGCAACAATGCCTTGCCCAATCCCTGCCCCTGCATGTCAGGAGCTACATACAAGTGATGGATATATGCCCCGGCTTCCTGCACTGCCAGAACAGCCCTGGCATCATCGTTGTCATCAACGGCAAGCCACACCGACTCACCACGACTGACCTGAGCAAAATCAGGAATGGTTTCTGCTGCACGTTGCTGCCAGGCGGCCCTGACCACGCATAGCTGGTAAATTGCCTGCAGTTTGCTGGCATCGCGCTCGCGGGCCTGGCGTATGCTGATCAAGGCTTCATACCCTGCTCTGCCCCAGGGATACGGACTGCGTATCTCTGGATACCGTCGCAATCAGCCTGTATAAGTCAGCATTGGTCCACGCCATATATTCAAACAAACCCTCTAAAAGTTCTTTGGTGTGCATATCTTTCCCGTCCATAATCCATGCATGCCGACGGAAGCAGTGTCTGCAAGGCAGAGTGGTATTCTAGCCAATAATGAACTGATGTGCCTGACGCCAAGGAGCCAGCACAAAAAAAGAAAAACCTGTCGCAGGGACAGGTTTTGTGATCACACCACCACGGCAAGGGCGCTTATTTTGCTGCCTCCGTCGAGGCAGTCAGCAAGTGTAGCGGACGTACTTCCTGGGACCTGGCTTTGACCTCATTGACAGAAATGGTACGTCCATCAAGAAAGACCTGGAAGATGGAAGCCCCATTATTCTGCCTCATCATCATGCGGGTCTTGCCATTGAGCTGGTAATCGACGCCTGAGCCGCCATGTACCGCACGGTATTTAATGGTCTTGCCATCAATACCGGCGTTGAAAGCGGCTGCACCACGCATTTTCAACAAGACATCATACAGGCCATCGGCATTCTTGCCAGCGAACTGTGCCATCTCGACTTCTACATCCTCGCCTTCAAGGTATTTGCCATAAGGATTGACAACGACAGTCTCAGCCATGGCAAACCCCGCCAGAACGAATAAAGAAAACGCGGCAATCGACGACTTTAGTAGTTTCAATTTTATTTACCTTTGGATGTAAGCGGCCTGAGTGTGACATTCAAGATGAAGACATGCTGAATTTGAGTCTGGCAATCTTACATAAATAAAATCGGGATGAGAGTCTGGGTATAAATATTTACAAAATTTACATTTTTTACAAACTCATCCGGCATAGGCTTTATCCAGATCGGCAATGATAATTTTCTTCATCTGGAACATAGACATCATGACTCTTTGCGCCTTGGCCGGGTCGGCATCATTGAGATAATTGATCAATGCCCGCGGCACGACCTGCCAGGAAATGCCGTATTTGTCCGTAAGCCAGGCGCACTGGCTTTCTTTGCCGCCGCCCGCCAATAATTTGTCCCAGTAATAATCGACTTCTTCCTGCGACTCGCAATCGATGACAAAAGAAATCGCCGGAGTAAAGCTGTAATGCGGGCCGCCATTGAGGGCCACGAATTCCTGCCCGGCCATGGTGAACTTGATGGTAAGCACTGTCCCCTTGGGCAGAGGTGCGCCTTCACCATAATGGGCTATGCTGAGAATTTTTGCGTCTTTGAAGATGTCGAGATAAAACTGTACGGCTTCTTCGGCCTGATGATCAAACCAGAGGAAAGGGGTGATTTTTTGCATGATGCTGCCTCCGTTTAAAAAGGGGATGAAGCGCACAAGCTACCGCCAAAACTCATTCCAGCATAAACATCTATTGATCAATGATAACCAATGTTCCCTTGCTTCCTGCTGCCACGGCATGCGGAGTATGGGCAGGCACCAGATACAACTCACCCGCTTTGACAGCGACAATCTCGCCGTGAATGTCGAGATTCATTTGCCCATCCAGCACCAGCAAGGCTTCAGTAAAGTCATGGGTTTCATCAGGATAAGCGCATTCATCCATGCGCAACACCTTTACTTGCGCACCACTGGCCTTGCCCAGGATGGCAGACCGCCAGGCGCTTGGCAAAGATGCCGCCTCAGCAATCAAATTCTTATGCAACACTATTTATGCCTCTCAATGGCTGTCTTTTAAAGCCGGGTCCCAGTGCTCTGCAATTTTCCCGTTCTCTATGCGGAACATGTCAAACCAGGTCGTCGTGTATTTCTTGCTGGCATCTTTGGGATCTGGCACGGTGCTGACAAAACTCAATATCACTTTATCGCCCTCGGCAGTAATCGCCACCAAAGGTGCTTTGACCCTGGCCTGTATGTCCTTGGGTTTGACGAATTTGCTGAACAGCTCGACAAATGCCGCGCGCCCTGTCCCTACTCCGGGGTTGTGCTGCATATAGGATTCGGTCAGATACTTGTCTGCCAGCTCCATGTGACCGCCCTCAAACACCTCACGCCAGAAGTCATACACCAGCCGCTTGTTCGCAGCCAGCCGCGTATCCGCACTGGACAACATGGCTTCATGATCAGGATTTGCCTGCACAGGCAATTGCGCTTGAGCAAGTAAAGGCAGGCCAAGACAGGAAACCAGGGCAAGACGGCGAAAAGAAATCAACATGAATTACTCCCATAGGAAAAACACACACTGCTTACCAGCCTGCTGCAAAGTGCCTCGCAATAGCATTACTTGCCCGCATCAACCTTCGCTGGCTTGGCAGCAGCCCCACCCGTTTGGACCTCAACAATCGTCCTTTGTTCATCCGCCTTCTGCTGCATCAACTGCGCCGCCTCTTTAGCCTTGTCCAGCTGCGCTTTCTGCTCGGAAAGAAAATTAGCCGAAGCACTAGGTTCCACCTTGGGTTCTGGAGGTTTGTTGCAGGAGGCGAGCACAAACAGGCCAGACAACACTGCCAGGGCTTTCGCGATATTATTCAATTTAATTGACATGGTAAGACTCCATCAGATAGCTAGAGCAATCGATCTAAAACACACAGAAACTTCTATCATCAAATTAGCAGCCTAGCAAGCCAGCGTCCACCTTGTCTGTTGGTAGCAGTACAAAATCCAAATCCTGCTTTGGACAGATTACTTCACCACCACGTGTGATATGGATATCAACCAACATAAACTCAGAAGACTGTCGCGTATTGAAGTATTTAAAGTACTTGGGTTCATCGTTCGGGATAACAAAAATCCCTGTTTTTCTTTCAAGATTAACGAGAAGTTCACCCAAAGTATTTCCTGCCAGCTCAAGTCCTTTTGCGTCAATCAGTTTAAACGTTTCGGAAATTGTAAAATTCGGAAAATCATGAGAGTAAAAAACTGGCATGAAAAATTAGAAGGTAATTTATTGGGAGCTTTAATTAATATCATAAATTAACAGATCGATAAACAATAAACAATGTTCTCTCAATATAAATCTGGTGCCTGTTAAAACAAAAATCCCGGAACAAGTCCGGGATAAAAACTACAGTTGAACGGTTTTACAAAGGCGCGCGCAGCGCCGCCAGCAAACCGTACCCGTGGCACGCTGAAAAATTCATTCAGCGGGATGCAGTACAAGGCGCAAAGCACAGCAATACGTCGATATTGCGAGCATTTGCAACGCAGTAATGCGCCCGCTTAATGGATTTATCAGCGTGACATCACATGTTGCGTCGATATTGTCCACCTACCTCAAACAACGCAGTCGTAATCTGCCCAAGCGAACAAACCCTGGCCGCATCCATGAGTTTGGCAAACACATTCTCATTATTGATCGCCGCCTGCTGCAAGGCCGCCAGCGCCTTCGGTGCCACGTCCGCATGACGGCTATGGAAATCTGCCAGGCGTTGCAACTGCGATTGCTTTTCCTCTTCAGTAGAACGCGCCAGTTCTATCTTTTGTGGCGTGTCATTGGCTTTAGGATTACGGAAGGTATTCACACCGATGATAGGCAGAGTGCCGTCATGTTTCAGGTGTTCATAG
The DNA here is from genome assembly GCF_009937975.1 of Undibacterium sp. YM2. NCBI lineage: Bacteria > Pseudomonadati > Pseudomonadota > Betaproteobacteria > Burkholderiales > Oxalobacteraceae > Undibacterium > Undibacterium sp. YM2. The sequence goes on along the minus strand of NZ_AP018441.1, from coordinate 152,902 downwards.
TGCATGGATTCTTCCTGTATCTTGCCGCGCTGATAACCGGTTTCCATGGCACCCAGTACACCACCGCGTTCAGCGATGCGTTCAAACTCCTGCATCACGGCTTCTTCTACCATGTCGGTCAGTTCCTCGATGATGAAACTGCCCTGGATAGGGTTCTCGTTCTTCGCCAGACCCCACTCACGGTTGATGATGAGCTGGATAGCCAGGGCACGGCGTACTGATTCATCAGTCGGTGTGGTGATGGCCTCATCATAGGCATTGGTGTGCAGGCTGTTGCAGTTATCGTAGATCGCAATCAGGGCTTGCAGCGTGGTGCGGATGTCGTTGAAATCGATCTCTTGCGCATGCAGGGAACGGCCACTGGTCTGGATATGATATTTCAGTTTCTGGCTGCGGTCATTCGCACCATATTTGTCACGCATTGCCACTGCCCAGATACGGCGTGCCACGCGTCCCAGTACCGTGTATTCAGGGTCCATGCCATTGCTGAAGAAGAAGGACAGGTTGGCCGCAAAATCATCAATGTGCATGCCGCGTGCCAGATAAGCTTCGACAAAGGTGAAGCCATTCGACAGCGTGAACGCGAGTTGAGAAATCGGGTTCGCGCCTGCTTCGGCAATATGGTAACCAGAGATGGAGACAGAATAGAAATTGCGCACCTGGTGATGGACGAAATATTCCTGGATATCGCCCATGACCTTCAGCGAGAATTCTGTCGAGAAGATGCAGGTATTCTGGCCCTGGTCTTCCTTGAGGATATCTGCCTGCACCGTGCCGCGGACATTTTGCAATACCCAGGCGCGTATCTTGGCAGATTCATCGGCAGTCGGTTCGCGTTTGTTATCGACGCGGAATTTTTCCATCTGCTGATCAATCGCAGTGTTCATGAAGAAAGCCAGTATCGTCGGTGCCGGACCATTGATGGTCATGGATACCGATGTGGCTGGGTCGCACAGGTCAAAGCCATCGTACAAGACCTTCATGTCTTCCAGCGTCGCAACAGACACACCAGAATTACCAACCTTGCCGTAGATATCAGGACGTATGGCCGGGTCTGCGCCATACAAAGTCACTGAGTCAAAAGCGGTCGACAGGCGTTTGGCATCCATGCCTTGCGACACCAGCTTGAAACGACGGTTGGTACGGAAAGGGTCCCCCTCACCGGCAAACATGCGCGTAGGATCTTCACCTTCGCGTTTGAAAGCGAACACACCGGCTGTAAAGGGGAAAGAGCCGGGCACATTTTCCAACATCAACCAGCGCAGGATTTCACCGTGATCGACAAAGCGCGGCAATGCCACCTTGCGTATCTTGGTGCCAGACAGGGATTGCTGTACCAGGCGGGTGCGGATTTCCTTGTCGCGGATTTTGACGACATATTCATCACCGGCGTAAGCAGCCTGCATATCTGGCCACATGCTGATGAGTTTTTTGGATTCACCATCCAGACGATTTTCACGCTCGGTGATCAAATCATCAAAATCAGCCGACTTGCCTGCCACGGACAGCATGCGCTTGCTTTCTTGCAGTTGCTGGCGTTCACGGGCGATCAAGACCTGCTTGCCAGTATTCTTGTGGTAGGCGCGTACTGTATCAGCAATCTCAGCCAGATAACGGCTACGTGCCGGTGGCACGATGACATTCTTGGCACTGGAATATTTGACATTGATGGCTGCCAGCTTGCTGGGCTTGGCCAACAAACCGCGTTGCACCAGTGCTGGCAAGATGCCTTGATACAGGGCAGTCACGCCATCATCATTGAAGCGTGAAGCCTGGGTGCCATAGACTGGCATTTCATCTGGCTTCTGCGACCACAATTCGCGGTTGCGCTGGTATTGTTTGGCGACATCGCGCAGGGCATCCTGTGCGCCTTTGCGGTCGAATTTATTGATGGCGACAAAATCGGCAAAATCGAGCATATCGATTTTTTCCAGCTGTGACGCAGCACCAAATTCTGGTGTCATGACATACATGGAGACATCAACATGCGGCACGATGGCAGCATCACCCTGGCCTATGCCGGAAGTCTCGACGATGACCAGGTCAAAACCGGCAACCTTGCAGGCTGCAATGACATCTGGCAAAGCTTGTGAAATTTCTGAACCCGCTTCACGGGTTGCCAGTGAACGCATGAAGACCTTGAGCTTGCCCTTCCATGGGTTGATGGCATTCATGCGTATGCGGTCACCCAGCAAAGCACCGCCAGATTTGCGGCGCGACGGGTCGATTGAAATCAGGGCGATGTTCAGGTGATCATCCTGGTCCAGGCGTATGCGACGTATGAGTTCATCTGTCAGTGAAGATTTACCGGCGCCACCAGTACCCGTGATACCCAGGGTTGGTGTCTTGCTGGCTTTTGCTGCATCCGTCAATTGCGTTCGCAATTCTGGCGCGACCTTGTCGTTTTCCAGCGCGGTAATCAATTGCGCCAGCGGGCGGTGTTTGTCGGCGATATCGCCTTGCTGCAATACTGCCAGCGTCGTTGGTGCATAGCCAGAGAGGTCACTATCACACGCCTGTATCATCGACAGTATCATGCCCACCAGGCCCATGCGCTGGCCATCTTCAGGGCTGAAAATACGGGTTACACCATAGGCATGCAGGTCTGCTATTTCTTCCGGCACGATGACACCACCGCCGCCGCCAAATACCTTGATATGTGCGCCGCCGCGTTGCTTGAGCAGGTCTATCATGTATTTGAAGTATTCGACGTGGCCACCTTGGTAACTGGAAATGGCAATGCCCTGGGCATCTTCCTGCAGGGCAGCAGTGACGATTTCTTCTACCGAACGGTTATGGCCCAGATGGATCACTTCTGCACCATTCGCCATCAGGATGCGGCGCATGATATTGATCGAGGCATCATGGCCATCGAACAGGGAAGCGGCGGTAACAAAGCGCACTTTGTTGGCAGGTTTGTATTCAGTCAGGTTCTGGGCAACGGACAGGTCAGTCATGTCTTCCTCATCGGTCTTGTTTTATCACAATGATTATTGCTTTTTTAGCAAATCTTCACTGCGTTTGGGTTATGCTAAGTTATATGACGTTAACGTAAACGTCAATTAAAAATTGAAATCATGTTTTTCATGCAATTCATCGATTGCATGTATTCATTCATATTGGTTTATTGGCAATTCTTGCATTAAGTACCCCGCTTGAATATTCTGCTTAATTGCATCGTTCACTTGCGCAATTGCAATTCACGCCCTGACAATTGGTATTCCTTGCGTCTGTCACCTGTCTCGGTGACAAGCACCACACTCAAGTCCTTGCAGCTAGCATGAGCACCCGCTATGTGTACCACCCCATTCCATGTGCGCACATCAAACAGACTGGAAGCACCATGGCCTGCGCTGGCATGCAAGACCGCAGTGCCAGAGCTGGGGCTGATAATTTCCACACTCCAGTCTTTAGGGATGCCTGCCAAGCCCCAGAATTCTCCGCAGGCTTGCGTCAGTTTGAATTCAGTAAGCCGTTCGCCATCTTCCCTCGCCAGCGCCAGCCGAGGTAAGTAGAGGCGCAGAATTGAGGCTGGTGCAGCATTGGCAGTTGCCATGCACAGGCCAGATGCGGCTATTGATATCAACAAGAGTTTTTTGAACATACGGAACAGAATAAAGTTTTAGTCAGCTTGTTCTGCAACATTCAGCCAGGCTCACTTTCACAAAAGTGAGCCTGGCCTGATCATCGTTCACGCTACGCGCGACACTTCCTTGATCACTGTTGTATTTTGAGGCTTCAGTAAAACTGCTTTCTCTGCATGATACGCCTGCGTGGCCTTTTCTTTGACATGGCCGTAACCGCGTATCTTTTCAGGCAGGCTAGCCAAGGCGACGGCCTGTTCAAGGTTGTCTGTATTCAAACCAGCAGCCAGCTTTTCCATCAGGGCGGCGTATTCAACAATGAGTGCACGTTCAGCCTTGCGTTCTTCTGTGCGACCAAAAATATCCAGTGCCGTACCACGCAAGCCCTTGAGCTTGGCCAGCAGCTTGAATGCCTGCCAGACCCAGGAACCATATTGCGCCTTGACCAGATGACCTTGCCCGTCCTTCTTCGAAAAGATAGGAGGAGCCAGATTGAATTTCAGGCTGAAGTCGCCTTCAAACTGTTGCTTCAGTTTTGCTGTGAAGTCGCCATTGGTATATAGACGTGCGACTTCATACTCATCCTTGTAGGCCATAAGCTTGAACGCGTATTTGGCGACTGCCATGCTGAACTTGTTACCGGCATTTAATGCAGATTCAGCCTTGCGTACCTTGTCAACCAGGTCAGCATATTGCTGGGCGTAAGCGGCGTTCTGGTAATCCGTCAATACCGCAATGCGGCGCTTGATGAGGGCGTCCAGGCTTTGCGGCATCTGGATGACGACAGGCTGGCCAGGGACGGCGATTTTTTCTACGCGGGCAAAATCCACCGCTGCACGGCGGCCCCAGAGGAAGGCTTTCTTGTTGGCCTCAATCGCCACACCATTAAGTTCTATGGCGCGCAGCAAGGCTGTTTCAGATACGGGTATAGCGCCCTTCTGGTAAGCAAAGCCGAGCATGAACAAATTGGTGGCGATAGAGTCACCCATCAAGGCAGTTGCCAGTTTGGTCGCATTAATGAAATCAACATTGCCACCGACTGATTCAGAAATCAGGTGTTCAACTGACTCCAGCGGGAATTGCCAGTCAGGGTTCTTCGCAAATGGGCCGGTCGGTTGTTCATGAGTATTGATGACGGCACGGGTACGGCCTGCACGCATTTTGGAAATGGCATCATGTGCACCAGCGGTCAGGATATCGCAGCCCAGTATCAGGTCAGCTTCGCCCGTTGCTATACGCTGTGCACGCAATTTGCCAGCCTGGTTGACGATGCGTATATGCGAAGTCACCGAGCCATTTTTTTGCGACATGCCTGTCATGTCGAGCACGGATGCGCCCTTGCCTTCAAGATGCGCCGCCATGCCCAGCAAGGCACCGACCGTGATGACACCAGTGCCGCCTATGCCGTTCAACAAGATATTGTAAGAGCTTTCACAGGCTGGCAATTGCGGTTCTGGCAATGCGCCAAAATCATCTGTCTTTGCTGTACCGGTCTTGGATTTGACCAGCTTGCCACCTTCTACCGTGACAAAGCTGGGGCAGAAACCCTTGACGCAGGAATAATCCTTGTTGCAGGACGACTGATCTATGCTGCGCTTGCGGCCAAATTCGGTTTCCACCGGCATGATGGACGTACAGTTGGATTGCACACCGCAGTCACCACAGCCTTCGCAAACTGCTTCATTGATGAACATCCGCTGATTAGGGTCAGGGAATTCGCCTTTTTTGCGGCGACGGCGTTTTTCGGCGGCGCAGGTCTGGTCATAAATGAGCACCGTTGCGCCAGGTATCTCGCGCAATTCGCGTTGTACGGCATCCATGTCCTTGCGGTCATGCAGGGTTAAAAAGCTGGGCAGGTTGGAACGGTCTGTGTAACGTGACAAATCCTCAGTCACCAGGGCGATGCGCTTGACACCTTCTGCCGCCATCTGTTGCGCCATCATCGGTACACTGATGATGCCATCAACAGGTTGACCACCCGTCATTGCCACGGCATCGTTATACAAAATCTTGTAGGTGATATTGACCTTGGCAGCAACGGCTGCGCGTATTGCCAGATACCCGGAATGGAAATAAGTGCCATCACCAAGGTTCTGGAATACATGCGGCAAGGTCGAGAATGCGGCCTGCCCTATCCACGGCGCACCTTCACCGCCCATATGGGTAGTCAGTTTATTGAATTCAGGGTAAATCGCGGTTGCCATGACGTGGCAACCGATGCCAGCCAGTGCCAAGCTGCCTTCCGGCACCTTGGTCGAAGTATTGTGCGGGCAGCCTGAGCAATAGTAAGCCGGGCGTGCCGGTGTATTGACCTGCTTGCTGAGCACGACATCCTTGGCTTCCAGAAATGCCAGGCGCGCCTTGATGAGGTCACTGGTATGGAAGCGAGCAATGCGTGAGGCAATCACACGGGCAATTTGCGCTACCGAGAAATCTGCTTTGGACGTCAGCAACCATTCACCACGCGGATGTACCCATTCGCCTTTTTCATCGAACTTGCCGATAACGCGCGGGCGCACATCGTCGCGCCAGTTGTATAACTGTTCCTTGAGCTGGTACTCCACCATCTGGCGTTTTTCTTCGACTACCAGAATTTCATCAAGACCCTGGGCGAATTCACGCACGCCATCCGGCTCCAGCGGCCAGGGCATGGATACCTTGAACAGGCGTATGCCTATCTCGGCTGCGAATTTCTCATCGATGCCCAGTTCTTCCAGCGCTTCCAGCACATCGAGGTAAGACTTGCCGGAGGCAACGATGCCCAGACGTGCAGTCGGGCTGTCTATGGTGACATGATTGAGTTTGTTGATGCGGGCATAGGCCAGGGCTGCATAGATTTTGTAATCCTGCATCAGGGCTTCCTGCTTGCGCGCCTGTATGCCCAGGGTATCCAGAGACAAACGGGTGTTCAGACCACCTTCAGGCATGACAAAGTCTTGCGGTATCTTGATTTGCAGGCGGAAAGGGTCGGCATCCACCGAGGAAGTGGACTCCACGGTATCTGCCAGCGCCTTGAAGCCGACTGCACAACCAGAAAAACGCGACATGGCCCATGCATGCAGGCCCAGGTCCAGGTATTCCTGCACATTGCTGGGGTAGAGCATGGGAATCATGCAGGCCGAGAAAATATGGTCGGACTGGTGTGGCAGTGTCGAAGAGTAAGCGCCATGGTCATCACCAGCCACCAGCAGGACGCCACCGTGTTTGGATGTGCCCGCATGGTTCATGTGCTTGAAGACGTCAGCACTACGATCGACACCCGGGCCCTTGCCATACCACATACCAAATACACCATCGTATTTGGCCGGGCCTATCAGGTCTACCGTTTGCGAGCCCCATACTGCGGTTGCGGCCAGGTCTTCATTGACGCCAGGCACGAACTGCACATGGTTTTGCTCCAGCAGTTTCTTGGTTTTCCACAATGTTTCATCCAGGCCACCCAGGGGGGAACCACGATAGCCGGAAATAAATCCCGCCGTATTCAGCCCCGCAGCCTGGTCGCGCTGGCGCTGCATCATGGGCAGCCTTACCAGGGCTTGTATGCCTGACAAAAAGATCGTGCCGCTGTTCGACGTATATTTATCGTCAAGTTGCACATCATTCAATTGCGGGGGGCTGGTAATCTGGCTGGCTTCGAGCGCATCCTGGACAGGCTCGGTATGGACTTCTTTAGCGGAAGACGACGGGGACGGCAGGGACGAGAGTCCAGCAGACTCCAGGGTGGTGTCGGATGACATAAGGTGGCTCCAAAATTTGTGATTTAGATCGCAAAGAGCATGCGTTGTATCCGGTAAGACACAATTTTGCTCGGAACCTATAGCGAGGTATCAGAGATAGGCTCTCGTTGCGTTGGTAGTGATAACTACCATTTTATTCGAATCCTGGACAAAATTCGATGTCAAGACATTACGCCTGTCGTATTTGATTATGTCAAATACAACGGCCATGCCTGAATTTCCTTTTGTCCGGATCAAAGAGACATCAAAAGAAGCTTTCGAAATTTCGCTGCAGCGCTTCTTCGACTTCCTTTGAAATCTGCTGTGTTCACAGTGTAGGTTGAATACGCGCTTGTGGAAAATATGGAATTAAAATAGGGGTATCATTAAAAATGATAGTCATTGAGCGCAAGGGAAATAAAAAAACGGGAGCATGAAGCTCCCGAATCTCCCCTGTAAGGAAGAAGTGACTATTTCTGGGTAGAATACATGCCCGCATAACGCAGACCGAAATACAGGATGAAGGTATAACAGGCAGCAGGCACATAGAAAGATGTGTGCAAACCTATGCTGTCAGCCAGATAGCCTTGCAGGAAAGGTACCAGCGCACCACCAACTATTGCCATGCACAAAATACCTGAGCCCTGCCCTGTCAAAGGTCCCAGCTTGTTCAGGGCCATGCTGAAGATGGTAGGGAACATGATGGAATTGCACAAACCAACTGCCAGTATCGCCCACATGGCCATTGAGCCATGGCTGTAGATCGCCGTCAGGATCAGGATGATGGCAGCCGCAGAATTGAATGCCAGCGTTTTGCCAGGGCTGAGCTTGCGCATGACGGCAAAGCCAATGAAACGCCCCACCATCGCCCCGCCCCAGTAAAAACTGACATAGTGCGCGGCAAGCGCAGGTGTCAGGCCACCAACATCAGACTCCCCAAGGAAATTGATGAGGAAGCTGCCTATGCTGACCTCACCACCGACATACAGGAATATACCAATTGCCCCCATCAGCAGATGCGTATGTGCAAACACCGATGTTTTACTGCTACTGGTGGCAGCATCGCTATCTACTGCATGGGTAATTTTAGGCAGGCGGGCAAAGGCAAACAAGACTGCCAGCAACAACAGTGCACCTGCGAGCAGCAGATAAGGCATCTGCACGGCAGCGCCAGCGCTGGCACGATAGCTGATTTGCTCTGACGCTGGCAACTGCGCTATCTCGGCTGCTGTCAAGGCGGCACCGGACAAAATCAAAATGCCACCGAGAACAGGGGCCACTGTGGTGCCAAGGGAGTTGAAAGCCTGTGTCAGCGTCAGGCGGCTCGATGCAGTCCTGGCTTCACCGAGTACCGTGACATAAGGGTTGGCAGCCACCTGCAAAATCGTAATGCCGGAAGCCAGGATAAAAAACGCCAGCAGGAACAGAGCATAGCTGCCCATGGAAGCAGGATAGAACATCGCACAACCGCTGGCAGCTATGACGAGACCAGTCACCGCACCATGCTGGTAGCCGATCTTCCTGATCAGCATGCCGGCAGGGATGGAGACTATGAAGTAAGCACCAAAGAAGCAGAACTGTACCAGTGTCGCCTGCACATAACTGAGTGTGTATATCGATTTCAGATGCGGAATCAGCACATCATTGAGTGAAGTCAAAAAACCCCACATGAAAAACAAAATCGTCACGATGACGAGAGAACTGGTCTGGCTTCTGGCATTATCGGCATTGCCATCAGACGTGGCTGCAACGCCTGCGGGTAGTGAAGTTTCCATCATGCATCTCCTTGGTTTTAATTTTTTTCTTGCTTGCCAAGATGATCGGCCAGCATGGCTGATACACCGAGGAAGGCGGGGTATTCTTCCGTGATCAGGTAAGTCGGTATCTGCGCGAGAAAGCCACTGAGCCGCCCCTTGGCTTCAAAGCGCTGACGAAACGCCGAGGTAGCAAACAAGCGCCCTAGCCTGGGAACGATGCCGCCACCTATATACATGCCACCCGTTGCGCCAAGTGTCAGCGCGACATTGCCAGCCACGCTGCCGAGAATCGAGCAAAAGTGTTCAACCGTGCGCAGGCAATCGGCACAACTGCCATCCAGTGCCCGGCGTGTGATGTCTGCCGCCTCAAGCGTCTTGCCGGAAATCACGTTGCAGATCAGCTCAAGCCCCCGGCCGGATAGCAGGCGTTCTGCCGACACATGCTCATACTGCTGCCACAATGTTTCGAGTATGTGCATTTCTTCGCGGTTGGTCGGCGCAAAACTCGCATGACCACCTTCGCTGGACAAGGGTGCCCAGGAGTTACCGGCCGGGATAATGCCGGAAACACCCAGACCAGTACCTGCGCCTATCAGGCCTATGGCCGTACCCGGCACATCCTGGCCGCCACCGATTTTTTGTAACTGACTGGCATCAAGATAAGGCAAGGCCATGGCCAGGGCCGTAAAATCATTGATAACGAGCAGGCTGCTGAGATCAAGCTGCGCGCGCACGACAGAAATAGAAAAACTCCAGTGATGATTGGTCATGCGCACGCAATCACCATCAATGGGATTGGCAATGGCGATAGCGGCATGCCTGATCTGCATCTGGTTGACTGCGGCACTACCCAGGTAACTGCGTATTGCATCCGGCAAACTGGCATAGTCTGCACATGCCAGCACGCTGACCGCCTCAAACTGACGCTCTGCGGTTTCAAGCGCAAAACGGGCATTGGTGCCGCCTATATCGGCCAGCAGGCGCGGGTAAATCGGGGTGATCTTCTGACTGGACATCATTTCAGCTCTGCGCAACTCAAGACGTCCGGTTCTTTGGCTGCGCCACCGACTATCTGTATATTCGTAAAGGCAGCACTGAAAGCTGCATTACTGCTGATGGCAAATGGAATATCGACATTAGTCAGCTTGAGACCTTTGCCAGTGAAGCAGGACAGGGGAACTTTGATCGTCTGCTTTTCTTTTTTGCCTGCGAGGCGTTTGAACGCTTCGGTCACATCCACACTGGCGCTGCAATGATTACCACATTGCATGGACAAACTGACCGTGCCAGCAGGTACGGTAGCCACGATAGTGTCAAAGCTCAATGCACCATCTTTTGTAGCGAAGGCAGGTATGGCTTTGCCTTGCGCTGCGCGGGCTTCCACGCGCGCTGCACCACTCCAGCTCACGAGCTTGGCATCTTGTTGACTATTCACTTGTGAGGTTTGTACGCTAATGCCTTTCATATTCAATACACGGTTCAGGTCTGATCCCACTGCCTGCTGCTCATTGCCACTGACAACATACAGAGGATAAGTCGCACGGTCAGCCTGACTGAATACTGGGTAGGCATTCGTTACACCACAGCCACCGGACGGGTATTTGCTGTCAAGCCTACCCAATTTACTCTTGCTGGTATACGTGAGGCCATAGCCTAACTTGAACAGCGGTGAGTAATTCGCATCATCAAAATTCAAACTGGCCTGGCAGACAGACTTGGGCCATGAGAATGACAGTGTGCCCTTGAAGTCATGCGCCACTTTGCCATCTGCAGCACGGAACAAGACATCGGCCACGCCCTTGCCTTCTGAACCTGGCAGCCAGGCGGCAACGAAGCTGTCTGACAGGTTCATGAGGTCATTCACGTATAGAGGGCGGCCAGAGACAAACAGCGTGACAACGGGCTTGCCCTTGCCAGCCACGGCCTGCAACACCGCCAGGTCTTCCGGGTAGCGGCTGCTATGACGCAAATTACCGGAGGGGCCTATATCACCATACATTTCTGCGTATGGTGTTTCACCGATGACGGCAATCACGGCATCAAAGCGGCTGACATCAACACCCTTGGCATCGGCACTGAATTCCACATTGGCATCACCCACGGCAGCCTTTATGCCTGTCAGTATCGAGTCAGCATTCGGGAAGTCTGCATTCTTGTTATCCGTACCCTGCCAGGTCAGTGACCAGCCACCAGTCTGGTTGGAGATATCGTCCGCAGTCTTGCCGACCACCAGGATTTTCTTGTTGCTTGCCAATGGCAGTGTCGCGCCATCATTCTTCAACAAGACCAGGGATTCGCGCACGGCCTGTCTGGCCAGCTCACGGTCTTGCAGGGCATCCTGCTTGCCTGCATAGGTATTGTCGGAGGGTTTTTTGCCGAACAGGCCAGTGCGTAATTTGACGCGGATGATGCGGGTTACTGCATCATCTATCCTGCTCATGGGTATCTCGCCAGACTTGACCTGGGCTATGGTATTGCTGATGAAGGCTTTCCAGTCATCCGGTACCATGACCATGTCTATGCCGGCATTGATCGCTTGTGCGCAACTGTCATTGCGGCAGCCGGGTACTTCTGCTATGCCATTCCAGTCGGTGACGATAAAGCCATCAAAGCCCATTTTTGTTTTGAGTACATCAGTCAGCAGCGCCTTGCTGCCGTGCATTTTGCCGTAATCTGCGCCTGAGGCTTTATCGTTCCAGCTATTGTAGGATGCCATCACAGTTTGTGCGCCTGCTGCCAGTGCTGTCAGATAGCCTTGCGCATGCGTATTGAGCATCTGCGCGTTGCTGGACAGATTCACACCCCTGTCCTTGCCCTGATCAGTGCCGCCATCGCCCATGAAATGCTTGGCAGTGGCAATCACATTGCCATCATCCATGAAGGAGCCCTGCAAGCCTTTGACATATTCACCCGCATACTGACGCACCAGTGCACCGTCTTCAGAAAAACTTTCATAAGTGCGGCCCCATCTGTCATCACGCACTACCGCCAGCGTAGGGCCAAACACCCAGGCGATGCCGGTGGCTCGCACAGACTTGCCCATGGAGCGGCCTATCTGCGCCGCCAGTTGCGGATTGTGCGCGGCACCCAGGCCGATATTGTGCGGGAACAGGGTCGCACCATACACATTGCTATTACCATGTATCGCGTCTATGCCCCAGACCACCGGCACTTTGACAGCCATGTCAGTCGCCATTGAAGCTTCATAATATTTATCTGCCAGGGCAACCCAGTCAGCCGCAGTACCATGTTTGTTATTGCGGTCTGGCCAGCTACCGCCGCCATTCAGGACAGAGCCCAGGTAATAGCGGCGTACGTCATCCGGTGTAATGGCCTTGATTTCTGGTTGCGTCATCTGGCCTATTTTTTGTTCCAGCGTCATACCTGCGACGATAGCCGCGACCTTTGCCTCGATATCCGGGTCTTTGCGGATGACGCTCTGGACTTGCGGCCACACTGCCAGATTCTTGTCAGGCATCTTGCCCGGTCCGTACTGATTTGCCGTGTCTGCCGCAAAGGCGTGGCTTGCTCCATATGCCAGCAGGATGGCAGAACTGATATGTATACTCTTACGCTTCAATTTCATCATGGTTTGCTCTTTATTATGGAAGGAATCTGCTGATTCGCTTTTGTCTCTTTATTGATGGTACTTAGTTTATACGTCGAATCTTTGCGTTCATGTTTTTCTTTTATATACGCGCACATAATCTACCAGCATCTGTTGCGGGAATATGGTATTTGCATCCGGCGCGCCTGGCCAATCACCACCTATGGCAAGATTCAGTACAATGAAAAATCCATGGTCAAATACCCACTTTCCCGGCACGGTCGCGGGGCTGGCCTGATGATATAGCTGACCATCAAGATACCAGCGTATCTGCGTCGCATCCCACTCTACGGAATAAATGTGAAAGTCATCAGCCAGTTTGCCCTGCACAAGTTTTTTTGAACCACCAAAGCCAGTGGCTCCGTAATAGCCAGGCCCATGCAGGGTGGCATAGCTGGTCGCAGGCTCCTTGCCTATGTTTTCCATAATGTCTATTTCGCCGCGCTCTGGCCAGCCAGCAACACTAGCCTCCGTACCCAGCAGCCAGAATGCAGGCCAGACACCCTGGCCTGCGGGTATCTTGATACGTGCCTCGAAACGGCCATAAGTGAACTCGCGCAAACCAGCGGTCTTGATGCGTGCCGAGGTGTAATCACTGCCAGCAAATTTTTCTTGCCTGGCCTCGATGACCAGCATGCCATTTTCCAGCCTGAGATTTTCCTTGCGGGCTGTGTAGTTTTCCAGTTCATGATTACCCCAGCCGTGCCCGCCGGTTTCTATCTGCCAGCTCTGCAAATCCAGCTTGTCAGCGGCAAATTCATCGGCCCAGACCAGTTCCCAGCCGTGCTGCAAACTTGGTGCGACTTGCGTTTGCACGAGGTTGCTGCTGCCCCCGCAAGCGGTGAGCAGCAATAAACTCAGGGAAGTCAGGCATGCTGGCAAGGAAATTCGTTTTTTCATGTTGTCTGCCGTTTTGCAAATTGTAAAATCAAAAAAACCTGATGGATGATGCATGCATCCATCAGGTCTTCATTGCTTAATAACTTGCACCTACCTTGATGCCAAAAGAGCGCTGGTCTATATAACTCGCTCCCATTTTCCCACCACCTGCATTCCAGCCATTTGTCTTGGCCTTGGCATCGGTGAAATTACGCACGTAGGCTTCGACAAACCATTTGTCATTTGGCGCTACCAGCTTCAATGACAAATCGCCTTTGGCATAAGCTTTTTGCGTCAGGCCGATATGGGCGTTATCGAAATTGCGCAAGTCAAAATACACCTTATCTTGCCAACGCATCCCTATCCATGGCGTCAGCGTGTAACCATTGTCGAGTGCAAACTCTTGCGAGAAGTTCATGCCAAAGGTGAACTTGGGCGCATTCGGCATTTGATTGCCTTCCAGGTTATAGGCACGGCGGCCACGCAACCTGTCATCGGTACCCAGATAAACTGCCGGGCAAGGGACTGCACCAAACTCTGCACGCTGATCACAGGCATAGCCATCATCATAAGAATCATAATCATGGATCACGCTTTTCAGATAACTGAAGAAGCCGCCGAGTTTGGCACCCGGCCATGGACGATAATCCCACTCGGTTTCTATCCCCGACAGATTGACCTTGGCAACGTTGACGGTTTGCCACGCAGTAGTCACGTCACAAGTTGGCGCCCATGAAGGACAAGGCAGGTTGTCTGGCGTAGTAACCTTGGCCAGGAAGTTGCTGCCAGTCTGTTGCATGTCCTTGTACTGCATGGCGAACAGAACCACGGACAGGGCCAGGCGGTTATCCAGCAATTTGCCTTTGTAGCCCAATTCGAAATTGGTGACGGTTTCTGGCTTGTAGGTCAGGTAAGTGATCTGCTCTTTCTTGTTGTCACCATACACGCAGGTAGTCTGGCCGCACTTGTTAGTACGGTCGCCAAAGCCACCGGATTTATAACCGGTCGCCAAGGCTGCATACACCATGTCGCTTGGTGTCAGTTGTGCCTGCAAGCCAAGGCGGTAAGTGCCTTTGCTCCAGCTGTCACTATGGTCATTATTGGTGCCAGGACCATACCCTGCATAGGCGGCTGCACCACCCAGCGTACCCATTTGCGGTGTGATCTGATTGCCATTCGGTGTGCGGTAACTGTCAGTACCTGGAACGCCATAGTCAAACATGCCATTGTAGTAGCCATAGCTTTGTCCACCCCAACTATTGCCGCCATAGTTCATACCACCTACGTCAGTCTTGGTATCGCGTGTGTAGCGTGCACCTACCGTGGCTGTCCAGACCGGAGTGAATTTCCAGTCTGCCTGCGCGAAAAGAGCCTTGGAATCTATCTGACGGTCAGGCTGGGCGTAGAACTGACTGATAGGGATATTGTTAGGACCATAGTGCATCTGTTCCTGGCCAAAGTTGATGGCATTCTTTTCATGCATCCAGAATGCACCGGCCACATATTGCCAGTTGTCAAAGCTCTGCTTCAGTTGCAACTCATGGACGGTGGACAGGTATTTGGAATTCAGGGTACGCGTGAGGTTATCCGAGATAGGCCAGACTGACCAGTTGCCATCGACAGGATTGCGGCCTGTGACTTCAAAATCGTAGGGCGAGACGCCACCATCATCGTCATGCACCTGGCTACGCCTTTGGTTTGCATACACAAAACCATATTCCAGCGAAGTGTTCTTGTTCACGTTCCACAACGCTTTGGAACGCACCGTGTCAATTGACATATCCACTTTACCAGGCACATTGATGAGCACATCATATTGACCACGCACACAGGCCCAGCGTGTGCCAGCAGCCTGGTCGCAATCTCGCATGCCTATGTAGCCTGCACCTGAATCCTGAAAGTGTTCGTAGGCGAGTTGCCATTCCAGATCCTTGTTCACTTTCAACCGTGCGGCCAGGCGACCTGCCCACTGGTTCTGGTTATTATAGCCATCTGCCTTGGATACCTTGCTATTGAAGCGCTGGGTCACGTCGGGTATACCATCTGGTTTCCAGCCCAGCGCCGGGATATTCGCTTCCGAGAAATCCTGCATCTGGTTGAACGGGCTGTCCCTGGTGACTTTCATCAGGGTGGCACGCAGGGCCAGATTGTCACCGACGGCAATATTCTGTATGACATTCAGATTGCGCAGATTCAGGCTGCCGGTTTCAAATGAGGCACTGCCATAGGTAGAACCAAATTCTGGCTTGGCCGGGATGATGTTGATACTGCCTGCAGTCGAATTACGACCAAACAATGTACCTTGTGGACCACGCAAGACTTCTACCTGGTCCAGGTCAAACATCAAAGCCTGCGCGCCTTGCGGGCGTGGCGAATACAGGCCATCGATATGCAGGCCTGCTGAGGGGTCACCAATCTCGGTAAAGTTGGTGGCGGTAATACCGCGTATGGTGATCTTGACTGCTGAGTCATTGGCCTGACCATCCATCTGCACGTTCGGCAATTCGCCAGAGATGCCAGCCAGATTGGTGATGCCTTGCTTGCTCAGTTTTTCCTGGCTAAAGGCAGTGACGGCCAATGGCGTTTTTAACAATGACGTGGCGCGGCGGGTAGCGGTAACTGTGATTTCCTGCACTTCGGACTTATCTGCGTCTGATTTTTTTGCTTTGGACTTGCTCTCTACTTCTGCCGTTTTGCTGCTTTCCTGATCTTGTGCCCATGCATAAGTTGTCAGTTGCGCGCAGACGCTGGCGACAGCCAGGCTGATCAGGGTACGCTTGGTTATTTGATGAAACATCATGTCTCCCATATTTTTTTCAGTTATCGGCGTGCGCTTGCGGTCGCCGTGGTCCGCACATGATCTTGCATGCGCGTCTTACTGGTATTTTTTGTTTTGGCTGGCGTCTTTGCGCCATGCACATGTACTGCTGAAAACACTGTCCTGCATCACCCATAATGAAATATTCAAACTCAAATATTTTAATGGGAAGGTTTCCAATTTTATCGAAAAAACATAGTACTACCCCGTTTCTTTTTGTCAATGAAAATGTAATTCAGATACAGGCCGCTTTATCCTGCAAGGTCGCGGGTATATTGATCGCGTCTGTTTTTTGTCTATCTTTTTGTCTATCTATGCCGCTGAAGATTCCTGGCTTTGCTGCGTTGCGGCAGCTGCTGTCTTTGCCTTAGTCGTTGCGCCTATTGCTGCTTCTGTTCCCAGCAAGAAGTCGCGGTACCAATGCGCACTCAGTTTTGGCGTGCGCTTTTGCGTGATGAAATCAACATATACAATACCGAATCTGCGTGAACAGCCCTCTGCCCATTCGAAGTTATCCAGCAAGCTCCAGAGGAAATAGCCTTTGACCTGGCAACCCAGGCGTATTGCTTCCTTGACAGCCAGCAGATGGCGTATCAGGTAATCGCGGCGCAATTCATCCTTGACCTGACCATCAGCATCGAGATAATCATCATAGGTTGCACCATTCTCTGTGATGTACATGGCATGCGGCTGATAATCGTCCTGTATGCGTTTTAGCAAAGTTGTCATGCCTTCTGGTGCAATTTCCCAACCAAATGCCGTGCGTTCCACTCCTACAGCATCAACCAGACGCGTGTTCAGTGGAGATGCACCGGGTGCGTGTTCTATGATTTCAGGAAAGTAGAAATTCACGCCCAGAAAATCAGTAGAAACTGCCATGGCCTGCAGATCACCTTCGTGCACCACCGGCGCATGATCTCCCAGTGCCTGCCAGACATCCTGAGGGTAACCACGGCCATACAGGGGATCAAGATACCAGCGGTTGCGCAAGCCATCATGCAGGCGGGCAGCGGCAAAGTCCTCAGGCTTGTCACTGGCGGCAGAGATAGGATGCAGATTCAGCGCCAGACCCACTCTCGCGTCAGCAACATTGGCCCGTATGACGGGCGTAGCCAGACCATGCGATAGCAATACATGATGGCAAACCTGGATTGCCATTTTGAAGTCTTTGATACCCGGCGCATGTATGCCGTCGGCATGACCCAGCATGGCTGTACACCAGGGTTCATTGTGGGTGATCCAGTGCTTGACCCTGTCACCCAGGTGTTCAGTGATGACATCGGCAAATTCGACAAAAGCATGCACGGTATCGCGCGATGCCCAGCCGCCCTGGTCTTGCAGGTATTGTGGCAAATCCCAGTGATACAGAGTGGCCCAGGGTTGCAAGCCGCGTTCCAGCATGCCATCGACCAGACGTGAATAAAATGCCAGACCTTCAGGGTTTGGTTTGCCGCCAGGGCCAGAAAAGATGCGCGGCCAAGAAATGGAAAAACGGTAAGCATTGCTACCCAGACTCTGAGCAATATCCAGGTCTTCAGACCAATGGTGATAATGGTCACAGGCTACTGCACCGCTGCTGCCGTCACGTATGGTTCCCGGCTTATCGCAAAAACTGTCCCAGATGGAAGGAACACGGCCATCTGTGGCAGCCGCCCCCTCTATCTGGTAAGCAGAAGTCGCTGTACCCCACAGGAAATCACTATTGAAGTCTGCGCGGTGCAACTGAGCAACCAGTCCAGGCACTGCATGAAGAAGATTTTTACTCATGTTTTTGCATGCTCAATCTAAAGTTGATTTGATTTAAAATTATTTGGAAAGCTTTCCAAATTGAATTAAAAAATTTTGAGTTTGGCTGCTCAGAATTTTTTTATGCACTTCCTGCGAACTCTTGCCCCCACCATGAATCCCTTGCCCTCTGGTTCAATAATGCATCTGGCCTGCGACTCTGCAGATCAGGTAATAAGACTACCTGTATTTTCTGCTATCCAGCCACCCAGACAGTTTTCCTTTCCAAGTCAACGAATTCCCCTCCCGCCTTGCGGTAGCCGTGTCGCGTAATAACCAGCTTTCAGGCACTACTTTATCAATGCGGGTAGTGTGTTCACCTGATCACCCCCGACTTTCACAATGCCATTTAGCAGCTGAGAGAGAAAGCTCCACTTAACATGCAGACAAAGATAAAGTCCTGCTTCATCCACATCATGGAAAGGTTTCCATCTTTTCATAAAAAAAATGAATAGTCAAGAAAATCTATTCATTCTCTTCCCGCCTGCTTGCAGTATTTTTGCAACAAATCCTGTCCCAAAAACCAGCTATCTTTTCTTCACCATTCAAGATCCTGCCGACTGACCCCGGGCAGTAAATCTTATCCATGCGCAAGCGATTCTCACCGGCAATTCAAACAGACTTGTGCCGTTGCGATGATGGCTTTGCCAGGGAGGCACGCATGGTGACTTTAATCGGGTAATTGCGCACCACAGGTCTTTTCAAGCCATAGCAACGGTTCAGCAATTCATTCAATGCACTGAGCGTGACATCACGCCATGGGATATGCACAGAAGTCAAAGGCGGTGCTGCATAGGCGGCACTCATGGTGTCATCGTAACCAATGACGGAGACATCATGCGGCACTGAAATACCAGCTTGCTGGAAGTACGACAGCGCCCCCAGGGCCATTTCATCATTGGCACAAAACAGGGCGGTGAAAGGACGGCCTGAATCCAATAATTCCTTGGCACAATTCCATCCTCCTTCCGGCGAGAAATCGCTCTCGGCTACCCACATGCTTGCAGTATCAATCCCTGCACTGGCCAGCTCTGCCAGAAAGCCGTTAATCCTTTCCACATTATCTGGCGCAGTCGAAGGGCCTGCAATCACTGCAATTTTTTTGTGCTTGTGTTCCAGCAGGGCACGGGCCGCCATGACGCCACCTTGCACATGGTCGGCGGTAAAGCACTGGGCAGCAATAGTTGCTGATTCGTGGTTGAGTACAACCAGGCGGTCACGCTTTTGACCCAGGATAGAGAAATCTTCATCTGTCAGCACATTACTCATGACGATGAGACCATCGCAACCACGCTCCATCAGGAATTCTATGCCTTCCACACCCTGACGCCGCTCATCGCCTATGCCGACACCGAATGCAACCACCATGTGCAAACCCGCCAGACGCAACTCTGTATCGATGGACTGCAGGATGGGCATGTAAAAAGTACCCTTGAGCACAGGGATATACACACCTATCATCTGCGAATTGCCAGACAAGAGGCTGCGTGCTGCGTGGGAAGGCCGGAAATCCAGTTCGGCGATAGCCTTGCGCACACGCTCCTGCGTCTTCAAAGACACCGAGCCCTTGCCACTGACGACACGCGATGCCGTACCCAGTCCCACACCCGCCAGGCGGGCCACATCCTTGATAGTCGCCACTTGATTCTTTTCCATGTTGATGATCCGGCCAGTATATAAAATTTTTACAACGGCTACCGTAAATTATCTTCTTCAATCATAAACGTGACTCTGTTTTTGCATCAAACAGGGAAACCCTGTCGGTGTGTATGTCAAAGCGTACCGTCTCGCCCAGCTTGAACTGCCGGTTTTCATGGTCCAGCAAACACAACTGCTGCTTACCCATAGTCAACCATAAGAGTTGATGATTGCCCATGGGTTCCAATAGACTGAGCTCACCGCTGTACGCACCATCTGTCTGCACCTGCATATATTCTGGCCTGATACCCAAAATCACATCCTGCACTGACGATGTTGCCTGAGACGCATAAGCCGATAAATCCAGCTTGATCATTTCATGACCAAACTGCTTCTCTTCATTGAGCTTGCCCGCAATAAAGTTCATGGCTGGCGCACCTAAAAAACCTGCCACAAACAGGTTGGCCGGTCGCTCATATACTTCAGACGGCGTGCCCAGTTGCTGTATCTTGCCAGCCCGCATGACGACGATACGGCTGGCCAGGGTCATGGCTTCTACCTGATCGTGTGTCACATACAACATGGTAGAACCGAGATTCTGGTGCAGCAACTTGAGTTCACGGCGCAATTCTGTACGTAACTTGGCATCCAGATTTGATAGTGGCTCATCAAACAAAAACACCCTGGCTTCCCTGACCAGGGCACGGCCTATTGCTACCCTCTGCCTTTGCCCGCCAGACAATTGCGCGGGCCTGCGCTGTAGCAGGGGTTGCAATTGCAGCATCTCTGCCACTCTGGTGATGCGGGCCTGTACTTCTGGTTTGGCAACACCATTGATGCGCAAGCCGAAAGACATGTTTTTTTCCACCGTCATGGTCGGGTAGAGTGCATAAGACTGAAATACCATGCCTATCTGCCTGTCACTGGGTTCGGCATAACTGACATCCTTGCCTGCGATTTCTATGCTGCCTGCCGCGATATCAATGAGACCAGCTATGCTGTGCAGCAAGGTCGATTTGCCACAGCCGGATGGCCCTAGCAAAACCAGGAACTCGCCCTCCTCCACATCCAGATCCAATTGATCGATGATCTTTTGTCCACCCAGCTGTATCCCCAAATTCTTGAGACTTACATATGCCATGCACCCGTCCTTAACCTTTCACCGCACCAGCGGCAATGCCACGCACAAACCAGCGGCCTGAAATAAAATAAATAGCCAGCGGCAGCAAGGCCGTCAATATGGTTGCTGCCATATTGACGTTATACATCCTGGTACCGGTCGTCGTATTGATGACGTTATTCAATTGTGCTGTCATCGGCAAATGTTCACGCCCCGCAAATACCAGGCCGAGGATGTAATCGTTCCATACTCCGGTGACTTGCATGATGGCGGCCACGACTATCATGGGCAGGGAAATGGGCAGCATCAATTGCACAAAGATGCGGAAAAATCCGCCGCCGTCTATGCGTGCGGCATGAAACAGTTCTTGCGGTATGCCTAGATAATAATTGCGGAACAGCAGGGTCATGATGGGCATGCCAAAGATCACATGCACCAGGACGATGCCAGGCAGGGTGCTGAACATATTCAGCGCCGCCAGCACCCGCACCAGCGGGAACATCATGACTTGCACAGGAATGAAAGCACCCGCCAGCAAAATACCAAACAGGAGTTGTGAGCCACGCGGCCGCCAGAATGACAATGCGTAACCATTCAGCGCACCCAGAAAAATCGCCAGCACGGTACTGGGCAAA
This sequence comes from Undibacterium sp. YM2, assembly GCF_009937975.1. NCBI lineage: Bacteria > Pseudomonadati > Pseudomonadota > Betaproteobacteria > Burkholderiales > Oxalobacteraceae > Undibacterium > Undibacterium sp. YM2. The sequence goes on along the minus strand of NZ_AP018441.1, from coordinate 131,363 downwards.
GTGATCGCCACTGAGTTCCAGAAGCCGCTACTGATACCTTCACAGGCCACGCCTGTACAGGCCGTGCTCCACGCCTGCCGCCATGGTTCTAACGTCATGTGCATGGGCAAGGCAAAGATATTACCCAGGCGGATTTCTTCCATCGATTTGAAAGAGGTCACCAGCATGATATACAGCGGCAGCAAAAAGAATGCCGCAGCAGTCAGCAAAAAGGCATAGATGCCTATGCGTGCTGGCGTCCATGTGCGCTTTGTGTTTGTCCTCATGTTTTGCCCTTGCGCGCTCTGGCATAGGCGTAGGGTATCAATAGTGCCAGGACGGGCAGCAGCATCATGATGGCGCCGGCAGATGCAAGTGACAGGTTGGCGCGGCCAAACAAGTGATCCATGATGAATTTTGCCGGTACTTCACTGGCAGTGCCTGGGCCACCCTGGGTCATGGCTTCGACCGCATCAAACAGTTTGACGACAGCCGTTGCCAGCAACAGGAATACGGTGGCAAAACTGGGAGCCAGCATGGGGATGATGATGGACAGGTATACCCGCCAGGTGGGTATGCCATCCATGCGGGCAGCCTTCCAGATGTCCTGATCTATGCCGCGCAATCCTGCCAACAGCATCGCCATGACCAGACCCGATGCCTGCCACACGGTGGCAATGACAACGGTATAAATGACCATGTCCTGATCAACTATCCAGTCAAACTGAAAATCCTTGAACCCCAATTGTCGTATGCCTTCTTGTATCCCCACACCAGGCGTCAGCATCCACTGCCACACCAGGCCGGTGGCGACGAATGACATGGCATAGGGATAAAGGAAGATGGTACGCAGCACGCCCTCGCCCGTGACATTCTGGTCTATAAAGACAGCGAGCAAAAAGCCGATGATGACGCAAGCCAGGATGAACAGCACACCATAGATGGCCAGGTTATTCAGCGACAACAGCCAGCGCTCATTGTCGAACAGACGCTCATACTGGCTGAGGCCGACAAAGTTATTGACGGGCAGAGTGCGTGAGCTGCTTAATGAAATCTTCAATGTCCACAATAAGGTTGCCAAGTAGCCGAATACCACCGTCAGGCTCATAGGCAGCAAGGCAGCTTGAGGTATGAGTTTGGTATGCAGCTTGCCTTTGAATCTGGCGCTGGGCTGGTTGGTTGACATGGGCGAGATGGCGCTTGGTGGGGTATTAATATGCTACTTAATTTTTCAATGCAGCGATGATATTCTTTTGTGCTTTTTCTACAGCCATATTGGTATTCCAGTAAGCTGTCAGCACATCGGTCAGGGCACCATTCTGGTCTGGCGTCAGGTAAATCTCACCTATGCCTGCATTGCGGCTTTTGTCCTTCATGATTTCCAGTCCGGTCTGCGCACAAAGGTTCAACTGTGTCACATCAAGATCATTGCGTACTGGGATGGAACCCTTGAGCTTATTGAATTCCAGTTGCGGGCCAGGTGCCACCACAATGCTGGCCAGCAGCTTTTGCGCCTTGATGGTTTCTGGATTGCTGGTTTTTGGAAAAACAAAAGCATCGCCCTGTATCAGATAAGGTGCTTTTGGTCCCAGGCCTGGCATGCAACCATATTCGCGGCCAGCGACTTGTTTGGCCGCGACAAATTCACCCAAAGCCCAGTCACCCATGATTTGCATGCCCGCTGCGCCTTTGATGAGCAAGGCTGTGCTGTCATTCCAGTTACGGCCAGGTGATGCTGTGTCAATGTAAGAGCGCAAGCGCTTGAAGCTCAGCAACACCTTGCGAAAGGCTTCTGAATTCATGGCAGTGACGTTACGGTCACGCATGACACTCAGGTAGAGGTCCTTGCCACCTACATTGGCCAGCATGGCCATGAAGACGATAGTCTCTTGCCAGGCCTGACCACCATGCGCCAGCGGTATCAGGCCGGCTGCCTTGAGTTTATCGAGAGCAGCAAACAGTTCATCTGGTGTGGCTGGTTCTTTGTCTATGCCGGCTTTTTTGAATGCGGATTTTGAATACCATATCCAGGCTGGCATGTGGATATTCACCGGTACGGCATAGTAATGCCCCTTGATCTTGAGGACATTGCGTATGGGCTCAGGCAGGGTCTTGTCCCAGTTCTCTTTGGCAGCGACATCATCGACATTATTGAGCATGTCTTGCTCGACGACATCCTGGAATTGCCTGGAAATATTGAATTGCGCCGCAGTGGGCGGGTTGCCACCGACCATGCGGTTGATGGCAACGGAACGCGCCTGGTCACCACCGGCGATAGCAGTATCTGTCCAGACACCGCCAGCGGCACGATAAGCTTCGGCAAATTTGGCGACAGCCGCCGATTCACCACCGGATGTCCACCAGTGCATGACTTCAGCCTTGGGACCTGCGGCATGTGCAGACATGCTCGCGGCTACCAGGCCGCCAAGGCCACCGAGTAGCAGGGCAAGCACCGGTTTATTGGTTTTATACATTTTGTCTCCGCCTAAGTTTCCACGGGTGCAGATGGCAGATCGTGGTCTGCAATTTTTCTGCTTTCTTCTGCTTTTTTCTCGTTATACCTGTTACTGCATACATGGAAATTCCCGCATCTCATCATGCCCAGTCACATCGGCTGAATACAATTGGAAACGTTCCCATAAATCCAGGCAAAATATAACACCCTGGGTTTTCCAGTGTCAACATATTGTCAATATGAAAAACAACAGGGTAAGCACACCTGCTGGTTTTCATCACATCTCTCACCCAGGAATTCAATGCTGCACCATGGCTGCACGCAACTGTGCGACGATGAGATCGACAAAACTTCTCACTTTGGCATTTGCATAGCGGCCTTCCCTGTGTACCACATGCACGGGCAATGGCGCAGTCTCGTATGCCTGCATGACGCGGCATAATTGCCCACCATCAAAATACCTATCCACCTGGTAGGACAGCAAGCGGCTGATGCCCAGGCCTGCGAGGCTGGCTTCTATGGCCGCATCATTGCTGCTGACCGTGAGGCGTGGCTTGACCTTGATCGCCATATTCTGGCCTGCATGGGTAAAGCGCCATTCGACCATGGGGGTGACGCCGGTGGCGGCAATAATGCTATGCCCGCTTAAGTCATGCGGACTGGCTGGCGTACCATGCGCTTGCAGATAAGCGGGCGAGGCGCACAATATACGGCGTATCTGCCCTACCCGTATTGCCTTCATGCTGGAATCTGGCAATTCACCTATGCGCACGCCGACGTCAATGCCCTCTTCCAGCAAATTAACGACACGGTCGAGGAAAAGCGCAGACACATCCATCGCGGGATAGCGCTGCAAATATTCGACGATGCCAGGCATGACAAACATTTTGCCAAACATGACGGGGGCAGTAACTGCCAGATGACCACGTGGTTCGGCATTGATACCTGCCGTGGCTTCATCGGCAGCCTCGACATCGGCAATGATGCGGCGGGCATCTTCCAGATAACGCTGACCGGCTTCTGTGACCCTGACAAAGCGGGTGCTGCGATTGAGCAGCTTGACGCCCAGTCTGGCCTCCAGCGCTGCGATAGCGCGGGTCACTGCAGGCGGCGACATGGCCAGACGACGGGCTGCAGCGGCAAAGCCCTCTTCTTCGGCAACGGCTACAAATACGGTCATCAGATGCAGCTTGTCCATGGCACTCCGGCGATTATTCCGTTATTTACAATAATTAATTGTAAATCATGGCTATTCTTCAGACAAACGATATTGCGTAAATTTGAGTATTCATAACTCAACTCACGATATTTACTTAAGGACGAATGAAAATGGATAAGTCATTAGAAATTGCACGCCCACCCTTACCCCCCTTCACATTGGAGACGGCAATACAAAAAGTACGTATGGCAGAAGATGGCTGGAATACCCGCGACCCGGACAAGGTGGTGCTGGCTTATACGGTGGATACGGTCTGGCGCAACCGCCATGAATTCCCGCAGGGGCGCGAGCAAGTCAGGGAATTTTTACAGCGCAAATGGGCAGCAGAACGTGAATACCGCCTGATCAAGGAATTATGGGCATTCAGCGAGAACCGCATCGCCGTACGCTTTGCCTATGAGAGTTGCGACCATGAAGGCAACTGGACGCGTTCTTATGGCAACGAGAACTGGGAATTTGCTGAGAATGGCCTCATGCATAAACGTTTTGCCAGCATCAATGATCTGCGCATCAGCGCAGATCAGCGTTTATTCCACTGGCCCCAGGGCAAGAGGCCAGATGATCATCCCGGGCTCAGTGCTCTTGGCCTGTAAGCCAAACCATGATCAAGTCCGAACAGTGGGCGCAGGAAAAACACCCGGCGTATGATCTCGTAACTGAGGAAGCAGGTCGTTGCTGTCAGCGCCACCAGCAAGATGCCTTCTGGTAGGGCAGGCAAGGCCAGCGGTTTCATGCCATGCGCCATGATGACGATATAAGTCTGATGCAGGATATACACAGGAAACACTGCCTGCGTCAGATAGCGCCTTGCCGGGCTGTCAAAGTTCAGGTACTGCTTCGCATAACCGCAGGCTGCAACAATCGCTGACCAGGCCATGCATACCCACACGCCGCGCTGTAGCATGATGAACCACTTCGGTGTTGCGTCATACTCAAAGCTGAAATAGATGATCAGGAACAGCCAGCCACATGCAGCGATTCTGAGTGCCAGCCAGCGCATGCTGGCAAGCTCTTGCCAGAATGCCTGGGAATTGGCAATCAGGGCACCGAATGTAAAGATAAACAAATAGCAGGCATGGTTATACCAGTCGGCCACCAGGCCATTATTCGGCGGGTAAGAACTGAACAAACCCATGCGCACCAGCGCCAGGTAAGCAACAGGCAAAACCAGAATGCGCCAGCCCTTCATCTGCTTTTGCAAGCAGTTGCGGGCAGCCTGGAACCATGCAGGTTTGAAAGCCAGCCAGAACCACAGCAACACGCTATATACCCACAAATAAGTGACGAACCACAGGTGATTCCAGGTTGGCAGGTCCAATACCTTGCCTTCTATCTTGAAACCGCGATAGTGATGCACATAGAGCTGCATGAATTCGCCATAACTGCCGGCATAGGCCAGTTTCTCCACCACTTCGAAATAAGCTTGTGGCGGCACCACGACGAACATGCCAAAGATCAGCGGCAGCAAAAGACGCAGGCTGCGGCTGTGCAGGAATTTGCCAGTAGCGATTTTTTCCAGCATGAAGGCAGATGCCACACCAGAAATGAAAAACAGCAGGCTCAAACGCCAGGGATTGGTCAACATCATCAACGGCTGTATCGCGCTGCTGGCATGCGGACTTTTGACATGCCAGCCCCACTCTACATAGTACATGCCTACGTGATACAGAATCAGCAGGAAGAAAGCGATGATCCTGACCCAGTCGAGAAAATATAAACGCTGGGACGGCAAACCTGGCATTGCTATGCTTGAATTTGACATGGCTCTTTTTCTGGTCATTGATGAACACAGACGCGATACTAAAAGCGTGATCAAATTCATACCAGAAAAATGTGGCGGACTGGATGTGAGCAGGGGTGAAATGGAAATCTCAACCAGGACTTAGCTGGCAAGTGCCTGTACGACCTCATCCCTGTGCTGACGGCTGCATGGCAGGCGCAGGCCATCTTGCAGCAGCAGTTCAGCATCGCCCTTTTGGGCTGGCAAGACCTGGGTAATCTGGTCCAGCCTGACGATATGGCTACGGTGGCAACGCACAAAGCCCTGCCCCAGCCTGTCCTGCAAACCCGATAAGGTCTGGCGCATCATGTGCTGCTGTTGGCTGGTAAAGATCATCACATAATTATCAGCAGCTTCCAGTCGTATGATGTCGGCCAGTTTAATGACAGTGACGCGGCCTTTTTCATTCAGGAGCAAATGTTGTTCTGACTGTATTTTCCTTGCGCTGCTCCTGCGCTCACTCACTCTTTGCAGGGCGCGCAGGAACCTCGCCTCATCATAGGGTTTGAGCAGGTAATCTATCGCATTCGCATCAAAAGCCTGAAGGGCAAACTGATCATAAGCAGTGACAAAAACGATCAGTGGCACAGGTGCTGCCAGTTGACTGGCGACGGTAATACCATCCATCTCCGGCATTTGTATGTCGAGGAAAACCAGGTCGGGCTGCTGTTTTTGTATGCACTCCAGTGCTTCCCTGCCATCCCTGGCTTCTGATACGACGGCATCTGCCACATGTTCGGCTACCAGGCGTCTGAGCTTGTCCCTGGCATAAGCTTCGTCATCAACGATGAGAATTTTCATGTTGCCATGCCTCCGGTATCAATGGGCAGGCGCAGCTCGGTCATGACGCCAGATGGCCTCAGATCGGTCAATTGTAAGCTGGCTTTATCCTGATACAGGACTTGCAGACGCTGGCGTAAATTGCTGATACCTACGCCCGAGCTTTGTACACTATCCTGCAAATGCCCTGCATCATCCTCAATGCGTAAGATGACTTGCGCTGCCTCTTTATATGCCGTGATCTTGATGTGAGTAAGTTGGCTGCGTTTTTCCACGGTATGCTTGAAACTGTTTTCCAGTATGGTTTGCAGGCTCATGACCGGTACTTTACTGCTTAGTACATCGTCAGCAATGTCCCAGTTGATCTCTACCCTGTCGATAAAGCGCAGACTCATGAGTTTTGCATAGGCTTGCAGCAGCTTCAATTCATCTGCGAGGCTGGTTTCGCTGTGCTGGCCCAGGTCCATGCTGGCGCGCAAGAGTGCGGCGATCTCGCTCAGAGCAGTGTCAGCCAGTTTGACATCGGTGTACATCAGTGATGAAATGGTGTTGAGTACATTGAACAGGAAATGCGGTTGCATCTGTTGCGTCAGCCTGTGCAATTGTGCATCACGTAACAGCGCCTGGGATTTTTCTGCATTCTCTTTTTCTTCGAGCAAAGAAGCATAGGCTTGCAAGCCAAAAATCACGACATAAAACATGCCAAAGAACATGAATATCTTGCTGCACTCATAAAAATACACCTTGATCCAGCCATCATGCTGATAGCTGAGTCCCAGCAAGGCATATACCGAGTGACGCAGGCTATATACCAGCACCACAAATACAGTGCTGAACAAAGGCAGAGGCAGGATTTGCTGCCAGAACCATCTGGCTGGCGTCTGCAATAAATGCCTGTCAGTCAGCTTGCGCCTTTGCAGCAAGAGCAGCAGTGTGCCGACGAGGGCAGAAGAGCTTTCCCAGAAGATGGGTTCCCAGATATGTTTGCCGCCACCTTTGAGGTGATCTTGCACGGCTACCGCCACCATCAATAGCCAGAACAGAAACCAGCCTGTGAAGACTGGTTTTTTGATCTTGTTCCAATACACCAGCCCATCCATTATTGCGCCACCAGGTTGCTGGTGCCCAGCCATTTGCCACTCATGCTCAAATCGCGGGTCAGTTCCAGCACCAGTTTTTCTACTGCCATAGCTGCATTGGTGAGCGGGATATTCTTGGAGGCGCACAGAGTCACGGTACGCGATAGTTGCACATCGCTGATGGGGCAGGCACGCATTTCGCCGCGCTCGATTTCTGCCAGCATCGGTGATACTGGCAAGATGGTCGCCCCCATATCAGCCATCAACGCAGATTTTAAAATCGCTATCGAGGTGATGTCGATGACATTCTCTATGTGCTTGCCCTGCTCCCTGACCACCTGTTCTATGCGTGGCCGCACACCATGTTGTATGCTGGGTAAAATCAGGGTGGCCTGCAAGGCTTGCGCCAGGGTGATCGATTTGCGCTTGCAGGCGAACTGAGAATCCTTGCGGGTGATGTACATCATTTCTTCTTCTACCAGCGGCTTGGTGGCAAAACCGCCGAGCTGGCCGTCATCAAACAAAATCGCCAGGTTCAAACGGCCTGAGCGTAATTGCTCGGTCAGGTTGCCGGTCAATTCTTCTGTCAGCTGGAACACGATATCGGGGTAAGCCGTGCGTACAGCTTTCAATAAAGGAAAAGCCAGCGCACCCGAAGCACTTTGCGGTATGCCCAGTGCCACTGTGCCACTGGGTTTGTCAGTCGATTGGGCGACGGCTGATCTGGCATCGCTGACCTGCTTCAAAATCGCCAGCGCATGTTCATAGAATATCTTGCCGGCATCAGTGGCTTGCATGCCTTGCGCCGACCTGTGCAACAGGGTCGCACCCAGCTCTTCTTCAAGTTGCTGCAATTGCTGGGTCAGCGCCGGTTGCACGATATGCAGCACACGCGCTGCGCGCGACAGTGAACCGTGATCAACGATGGCGACAAAATAACGTAGCTGGCGCAATTCCATTTTTTATTCCACAGGCTTGATGGCCCGTCTTTCTATCGATGAAGACAGGATCAGGGAAGTCGAAGTCACACCGCAACGCGCAAGACTGGTAATCACGCGCTCCAGCTCGCGCACTGATGGCGCGACTACTTTGACAATCACGCAATCTTCGCCGGTAATGGCATGGCATTCAACTACTTCAGGCACTTGCTCGGCAATTTTTAGTACCGGCGTATCGGTTGCGCGGCTGGCAATGCGGACAAAAGCCGTAATGCCATAACCCAGCGCCTCGGGATTGACCCTGGCGTGGTAGCCTGTGATGACATTGGCGGCCTCCATGCGCTTGACCCTTTCGGTCACGGCAGGCTGGCTTAAATGTATGCGGCGGCCTATCTCGGCCATGGTGACCCTGGCATCGGCCTGCAAAATCTCGAGGATTTTGCCATCCATCATATCCAATTCTATTTTCACGGGGAAAACCTGCTTTTTCGTTGAGATTAAAAGAAATGTACCTGATTTACCTTTGATTATCCATTCAAAATTCAAACTCACTGACATACACTGATTACCTGAATTTAATCCATGCCTCCTCAGCCATGCGCCATCTGCCACGTCAAGTCTTACTCGCCCTGCTTACCGTCTATATAGTCTGGGGTTCCACTTACTTTGCCATACAGGTGGCTTTGAAGGCTTTCCCGCCTTTCATGATGATAGGTACGCGCTTCCTGGTAGCCGGTGCTATTTTGTATGCATGGCAAAAATGGCGCGGTGCACCCAACCCTAGTTTGCGTGAATGGCGCGATGGCGGCATCGTCGGCATCCTGATGCTGGGCGGTGGCACTGGTCTGACGGCGGTGGCGCAGCAATATGTGTCTTCCGGCCTCACTGCCGTCTTCATTGCCTGCTCACCAATGATCTTGTCTGGCTTGTCCGGCATGTTTGGTGACTGGCCCAAGCGCCGCGAATGGACAGGCATACTCTGCGGCTTTGCCGGTGCCCTGTTGCTGGCATCTGACGGCCAGTTCTCGGCTCAGCCTTTAGGCATATTGTTCTTGCTGGGCGCAATACTATGCTGGGACGTAGGTTCGATTTTGTCGCAAAAGAAACTCAAGATGGCTGCAGGCGGCATGGGCTTTGCAAGTGAAATGCTGGTCGGTGGCCTGTTCCTGTTCATCATCAGCCTGGGCAAGGGTGAGCAACTGACAGGGGAAGTCACCATCAATGCGATGGCAGCCTGGGCTTATCTGGTAGTGGCAGGTTCGCTGCTGGCATTTACTGCCTATATGTATTTGTTGTCCAAGGTACCGGCTGGCCTGGCTGCGAGTTATGCCTATGTTAATCCCGTCATTGCGGTTGCCCTGGGCGTGGTGTTTGGTGGCGAACACCTGTCCATGCGCGAGATGCTGGCGATGAGCATCATACTTGGCAGCGTGATAGTGCTGACCAGCGCGCACAAGCATAAGGAACAGACGGCCAGCTGATAAGTTAATCGTTGCCTGAGAATTGCCCGCATAAAAAACAATGGCGCTGCAACACTGCAGCGCCATTATTACTTCAATAATCCCGTCATCAATCAACTGAGCAGTCAAATAAGGCCAGACCAGGCTCCATCCTAAAAAAATTCAGCGGTATCGTTGGAAACTTCAATCTTCAAATCACCGCTGGACACCAGTTCATCATAAAAACAAGTCCGGTTGCGGCCATTGGTCTTGGCGAAATACAGGGCCTGGTCAGCCCGGCCTACGATAGCAACAGCGGGTTCGAACGGATCTATACGGGCATAGCCTATGCTGATGGTCACCGTGCCGACCTGCGGGAAATAATGCTGCTCCACATTCTGACGGAAGCGCTCGAAGATGGTATTGGCATCTTCCTGCGAAGTCGAACGCAGCAGGATGACGAATTCTTCACCGCCAAAACGAAACAGGCGGTCTGAGGGGCGGAAAGAACTGCGCAAGAGATTGGCGATCAGGATCAGCACTTCATCGCCATACAGATGTCCGAACTGATCATTCACACGCTTGAAATGATCAATATCGAGCACGGCCAGCCAGTGCTGACGCTCAGGCTCATGGCTGCGGCGTTCTTCTTCTGCGCGCTCAGCCTCTGTGCTGGCCTGCTGCTGCAAGGCACTGCTACGCAAAACCTTGGAAAAATTATCATCAAAAGTCTTGCGGTTCAGCAAACCTGTCAATGAGTCGCGCTCACTATAGTCAAGCAGATTTTGGAAATTGCGATAGACGATCAGCATGCCGTTGACGACTTCCATCGCCGTCGTGGTGTAATTGGCAGGCTTGTAAATTTCCAGGCAAGTATGCAATTTGTCATTGATCCAGATCGGCAGCCAGATAATTTTGCCGCCTTCTATGACTTGCTCTATGACTTGCTGTTTTTGTGCAATCCCCTCTTTCAAGTGAGGGTAAAGCTCGATGGAGTCATGGGAAGCAGGGGACGCCTGGGTTTCGTCGGCAATCGCGACATTGTCATTTTCTATACTTATATGCGGCTTGATAAAGACTTGCTGGCCGACAGAAACCACATCCAATACCCGCGCCGATTCCGCGTTGGTCAATTGACGCAGCGCAGTAATTACTGAAATATTCAGTAAATCATGATCGCGATGCCCGGTAATTTCTACCAGGTGTTTAATGATTGATTCCATGCCCCGTATTCCTGCATCTTCCTGCCGATTCCAGCCGATCCTTGCATTAATTACCAGTACGAACTCGCCAGCGACAATCCGGCACACGCAAGCACTGCGCACAAATTGCCCTTATACAATAGTATAACAATTCAGGGCTGGCTTTACCTGATATTCTGCAAACTATTCATGCAGAGACATATTTTTACAAAATTGCACGAAAAATGCGTGGAATCCGATTTTCAAATAGTGCAGGCAGCCATACAACTATCGAACTAAAGTAATATAAGCAAAACTCATTTAAATCATTTTTTGCCGGGGTGTAGCCATGAAACGTCTGCGTACCAAATCCTGCATCCTCATGCTGGGCTGCATGGCAGGCAGCCTGATCATGGCTGGCGCAGCATCTGCCACGTCCATACAGGTGACAGACAGCAGTGGACAGGCAGTACAGGATGCGGTGGTCTATGCAGAACTTGTTGGCAGCCCGCAGATTACCAAGTCAGCCACGGCTGAAATCCAGCAAAAAGACAAGAAGTTCATGCCCTTCGTGACCGTGATACAAACCGGCACTTCGGTTTCCTTTCCCAACAATGACACGGTCAGGCATCACGCTTATTCGTTTTCCCCGGCCAAGCCTTTTGAATTGAAGCTGTATTCAGGCAAGCCTGCTGCACCTGTAATATTCGACAAAGCCGGTACCGTGGTGGTTGGCTGCAATATCCACGACCAGATGGTTGCCTATATCCAGATCGTCGATACTCCCTATTTTGCCAAAACCGATGCGAGCGGAACTGCCCGTCTGCCCACCATTCCTGCCGGCAAATATGTATTGAAGACCTGGCATCCCAAACAACCAGCGTCGGCACAGGTACAAGAGCAAAACATACAAATCGACAGTAATGGCCCCAACCTGACTGTAAAATTGAATTACAAGGCTGGTTAATTACAAGACTGAATTGGCAGGAAATACTTTTCCCACGCACACCAATAGGAAAGTTCATGCGTTTGCATAGTTTGGAAAGCCGGGTTGTTGCTCTATTCATAGGCCTGCTGTTGACGGTACAACTGGCGGCCTTTTTTGCTATTGGTAATGCCATAGACAGAAACGCCCGTACCGCCGTTGAAGAGAATCTGAAAATCAATGAAAAATTCCTGCTGCGCCTGCTTGACCAGAATGCACAAAAACTCATACAGGGTGCCATCGTCCTTGCCAAGGATTATGCCTTTCGCGAAGCCATAGGTACGCACGATACTGAAACCATCGTCTCAACCTTGTCCAATCACGGCAACCGCATAGGTTCAGACCTGACCATGCTGGTCGGGTTGGACAGGAAAATCACGGCTTTTTCAGCAACCAGCAAAACCAGCCGCAGCAATGGTGCAAACAATGAATTAAGCAATAGCCTGCAGCAATCGGTTGCCGCACTGATACAAACCGCAGAAAAAACCGGCAGTGCTGCCAGTACGGCCATCGTCGATGGCAAACCTTATCAAATGGTAGTCGTGCCTATCGAAGCACCGGTCACCATCAGTTGGGTAGTCATGGCCATCCCCATAGGCAAGGCCCTGGTGACCGACATGCATGAATTATCGCGCATGCAAATCAGTTTGCTGACCTCTGAGAAACAGGGGCGCTGGCTCGCGAATGTGTCCAGCCTCAATGATGAAAACGCTGGCAAGCTGGCCCAGCAATTACCTGTTGCTGACAAACTGGTCAATTATCTGCCTGCCCTGCAAATCGATGACGACCAGTATAGCGCCCGCATACTCAGACTGGCACAGAACGAACAGTTCAATACCATCGCCGTGCTGCAACTGTCGATCAGCCAGGCAGTCGCCCCTTATAAGGACTTGCAGCGCAATCTCTTGCTACTGACAGTACTTGCTGCCGTGGTTGCCAGCATCATCAGCGCCATCACTGCCCGCCGCATTACCGGGCCGGTAAGGCAACTGGCAGAAACTGCGCGCAGTCTGGGTGCTGGTGACTACACTGCCACCATTGACGTCAAACAAAAGGACGAGATCGGCGACCTGGCGCGCACCTTCATGACCATGCGTGATGGTATTGCCCAGCGTGAAAAAGAAATCAGCCGTCTGGCTTACTGGGACACCCTGACCAATCTGCCAAACCGGGCACTGTTTACCGACATGCTGGAAGAAGCCATTGGCAGCGCACGTTCCCATGAAAAGTCCTGCTATGTGCTGATGATGGACCTCGACCGTTTCAAGCATGTGAATGACGTCATGGGACACCGCTTTGGCGATATCCTGCTGAACCAGGTTGCCATACGCCTGTCGGCAGAACTTGGTGCTGGCGGTACCAAACCCGCCCGCCTCGGTGGTGATGAATTTGCCATACTGTTGCCAAATAGCGCCAAGGAAGATGCACTTGATCTGGCGAACCGCATCCTGCGCTCACTGGAAAAACCTATCTCCATAGAAGACCAGACTGTTGATCTGGGGGCCGGCATCGGCATCGCCGGTTTTCCTGAACATGCGGGGGATGCCCAGAGCCTGCTGAGCCGGGTTGAGGTTGCCATGTATGCGGCAAAACTCGGCAATAGTGGCGCGGTCATCTATTCACCTGACATCGACAAGTCCAGCCAGCAGAGCCTGTCTTTGCTCAGCGAATTGCGGGCAGCACTGGAACAGCAGGCCTTCCGTTTATATGTACAACCCAAGGTTGGTCTAGACCATGGCCAGGTGATTGCAGTCGAAGCACTGGTACGCTGGATACATCCCGAGCGTGGCTTTATCTTCCCCGACCAGTTCATTCCCTTTGCCGAGCAAACCGGCTTCATACGCCAGTTGACGCACTGGGTCATGAATGAAGCAGCACGAGTCTGCCACCTGTGGGCCCAGCAGGGCATACACCTGAAAATCTCGGTCAATATTTCTACCCGTGATTTGCTGGACCAGGATTTGCCGGGCAAGTTTGCCCATATATTGCAAAACCATGAAGTAAAAGCTGCCTCGTTTTGCCTGGAAATCACTGAGAGTGCCATCATGGATGACCCGGTCCGGGCCTTCCAGACGCTGGACAAATTGCATGCCATGGGCTTTGAGTTGTCTATCGATGATTTTGGCACGGGTTATTCGTCACTGGCCTACCTGAAGCGCCTGCCGGTTCATGAACTGAAGATAGACAAATCTTTTGTACTCAAGATGGAGAAGGATATTGATGACACCAAGATCGTCAAATCGACCATAGACCTGGGACACAATATGGGCTTGCGGGTAGTTGCCGAGGGTGTCGAAAATATAGAAGTCATGAATTTGCTGAAGGAGCTGGGCTGCGACCAGGCTCAGGGGTATTACATCAGCAAACCCATGCCTTCAACTGACATGCCTGCCTGGCTGGGCAAGTGGCAGGAGCAAAACCAGCCATCGAGTCCAGTCTGAATCAGAACAATCAGGCCAGATGCACGAACTGGCCTGATTTACGGTCGCGTTTGCGGTTATACATGCGGCTGTCGGCGATCTTGATGAGGCGCACATAATCACTGCCATCCTCAGGGAAGCTGGCCCAGCCTACCGACACACCAACACTGACAACGATGTCTTCCAGCGCAATCGGCTGTTCGACGACATTGCAGATTTTTTCCACGGTATTGTTGATATCGATAGAGCTCTTGGTATCTTTCAGCAGCAACACGAATTCATCACCGCCGTAACGTGCCACTTCATCCGTCTCACGAATAGCCGAGCGCAAACGCGCAGCAATCACAACCAGGGCCTTGTCGCCAGCATCATGACCGTGATTGTCATTGATGTATTTGAAGCGGTCCAGGTCTATGAACAATAAGGTAAAGCCTTCACTGGCACCAGGATTTTCCAGCGCCTGCTTTTGCAGGTAATTGATCTGGGTGAACAGGGATTCACGGTTGGCCACCTGGGTCAGCTTGTCATAGCGCAGCTTGTTTTCCATCTCCATGAAAGTCTGGGCCAGTGTGCCTATCTCGTCCGTGCGGCGGATTTGCAGGCTGGGCATGGGTTCGCCATTGCCAAATTTTTCAGCAGCAGAAGTCAACTTGCGTATATCTCGTATCACGCGCTCAACGATGGTCAGGCCTATGGTGAGTGCAAAGATGACACATGCCAGGGCAATCACCATACTCTGCATGAAGCCCTGGTTGATACTGCTCATGAAGTCAGCACGGGGCACGGCGACCACGGTCAGCCAGTTCAAGCCCTGCCTGTTACCCAGTGGAGAAATCGCCACATCAATGGTGCCATTGCTGAGCTCCATCGATTGTGTCTGGGTAGCCTGCAATTTCATGCTCCCGACTCTTTGGAAAGTCTCACTGATCAGCGGTGTTTTCATGTCGATGGCACGCATGCGTTCTGGCACGCCATTCACGGTGCGCTCAGGCAGTTCCTGGCCAGACGTGGCAACAATATAACCATCCGCATCGACGATATAGGCGACACTGTTCTTGCTGATCTCGAGTTTGCGCAGGAAATTCGATAATTCCTTGAGCGTCAGGTCGGTGGCCATGACACCGGCAAACTCATGGTTCTTGTTAAAGACCGATTTTGCCAGCGTGATAGTCGGATAATGGAAAGAGAAATTATTGTAGATTTTTGACCAGACCGGTCTTTCCGAGGTCTGGGCAATTTTGTACCAGGGGCGCAAACGCGGATCAAAATCGTCGCTGCGCAAGATGTTCGAGCGATCACCGACATGACTGACGCGGAAGACCGTGCGCTTGTCGCCATCGGGTTCCCGCCAGAACAATTGCACCATTTCCTTGGAAATTCGGTAAACACCGACAAAACGCCCGTCGCTACCGCCAAAGTACACATAATTATTCACATCCATGAACAAGCCACTGGCCGCCCAGAATTTTTCTTCCAGGGCTTTCATGTCCGCAGAAAAATTCTGCTCTTTGGGCAAATTGCTGGGGCTGGGTGCGACTGACTCCAGCGCAATCAGGGCACCATCGAGGTGTTTTTCGGTCGCCAGGTTGATACGGTTGACCATATCGCCAAGTATGCGCTGCGTCAGGGTATAGACGGCATCTGTCCCGGCCTTCATGGAGACCCAGCCTATGGCGGCAGACACCCCTATCACCAGGACGATGATGGGTATCACCAATTCTCGACGCAAAGAAGAACGACTCATACTTGGGCTCAATCAGGCTCAAAAAAAGCGATCGGAAATTCCTGTCCGGCATCCTGCGCTGCACTTCCCCCGCAACTTCAAGCTATTTAAAGCGGCAAAATACCATGAAGAAAAATCAGGGGGCTTTAGTATATACCGTTAAAAATTGTTAAAACCAACTTATGTGACAACACAGAGATTAAATCTTGCGTATTGTGGTAAATGGACTGGCCAGATCAAGACGAAATACAAAGGCCAGCTTAAATTTCTACCATTTCTTTTATAAAATGAATCGGTTACTCTGATGAAAAATTTCTTTTGAGCAACCAACATACCATGGACTTATACGCCACCGATAGCGAAGTTACGCAGTTAGAGCAGCGCTTGACCGGAACGGTGGTGCAAGAACAACTCGACGAATTACTGACACTAGCCTGGCACTTGCGTCAGCGCGACAGCAGCCGCGCCCTGAGCCTGTGCGAACAAGTCAGCAAACTGCTGAATACCTCCAACAGGACGGACACCGACAAAGCCCTGGTCTATCTGCGCCTGCAATTGATCAGGGCAGAAGAAAAGTGGCTGCATGCTGATCTCGACAGCGCGGCAGCCATTATCCAGGCCATCTTGCGCCACCCTGACGTGCATCTCGACCCGGCTGCCCTCAGCGATGCCCATCGCATGCTGGGTTTCATCTTCTCTGACCAAGGCAAGCATGTGGAATGTGACATAGAAATGGCCATCTCCATAGACGAAGCCAGCAAGGGAGATGATGTCTTGCGCAAGCAATGTACAGCCGCTGCCCTGGCCCGGGTTGCTGTTTTGCGTGATGATAAATTGGCCAAGTCTTACTTCGACCGCTATTTTGCCTCGAGGAATACCCCAAAAGAAATCCACCCTGGCCTGGCCGCCCTGATGGATGATTTTCTTGGTTTATATACTGGCCTGAATGGTCAGCTCGACGAATCTGTTAGCTACCTGAGCAAGGCGTATCAGGCCTGTCTCGATTCTGGCCAGATACGCCGTGCCATCCTGACCGCAGCGAATATAGGTTATAGCTATAGCAAGGCAAATGATTTTGAAACTGCACTGGAATGGCTGCAAAAAGCACTGCAACTGGCCAAACCCACAGGCTGGGCACCCAGCATAGGCAATTGCCTGATGCAAATAGGCGACACTTTGCGCAAGATGGGGTCGCTCGACGCCGCAGACCAGATGCTGCATGAAGCCCTGGAGCAGCTATCCCGGCTGACCGGTTCACGCAATTATGCCTTGACCATCAGCGTACTTGCCGATGTTGCCCTGGACAGGCGTGACTACCATCTGGCCTACAATTTGTTCAGCCAGCTGGCGATGCTGCAAGGTGCGCAAGAGCAGGCTGATTTGCAGGAAGCCGCAAGGCTGGGGCAGGCAAAGGCGCAAGTCAGACTCCAGGCCATGACCAGGGAAGCCGTAATCCATAAACCTGACACACTTGTTGCAAAGCGTTAATTGGTCTTGTGCAACACCTGACTAGCTTGTATAAATGAAGCCAGCTCCAGCCGCAGGCTGGATTACCACGAACTGCCGTGAGAGTAGTCACCATGCTGCGCCTGAAATCCCTCCTCGCCTTTACTCTGTCAGCTTGCGCCAGTATCTCCATGGCGCAGGGTCTGCCAATGCCCGACAAAGGCAAACTGCTGGCGACCGGGGGCGTGATACAACTGGAAGGCGCAGGCGGTGGTGGTATTACACCATGGGCGACGATTACCGGTTATGGCAGTGAAGACAGCTATGGCATCAATGCCCATATCACCCAGGTCAACACCCAGGACTATCGCCTGCAGACTGCTGGTGTCGCTATCGGTATTGCCGACAAACTCGAAATGTCACTGGCGACACAAAAATTTACGGGCAGCCTGGCCCCTCTAGACAAACTCGAACTGCAACAGGATGTCGTCGGCATCAAACTCAGAGTAGCCGGCGACCTGGTCACTGACCAGGACAAATGGCAGCCGCAGGTAGCCCTGGGCGCCATTTACAAGCGCAATCATGCAGTCAAAGGTCTGGAGGCACTGGGTATCACCAGCGTCAAACAACTGGGTGCCGTGGATGACAGCGGCATTGATTATTATCTGTCGGCCACCAAGCTGATACTCGATCATAGTCTGCTACTGAATGGCACTTTACGTCTGAGCAAGGCCAACCAGATGGGCTTGCTGGGGTTTGGCGGCGACAAGCGCAACCATTACCAGTTATTGCCAGAAGTGTCAGTCGCTTACCTGCTCAACCGCAAGCTAGTCGCTGGCGTCGAATACCGCAGCAAGCCGCAAAATCTGGCAGTCGATCATGAAAAGGCCTATTACGATGCCTTCCTGGCATGGTTCCCCAGCAAATCAGTTTCACTGACACTGGCCTATGCCCATCTGGGTGACATTACCATCTTCAATCCAAAGAACCAGCGTGGCTGGTACTTGTCACTGCAAATCGGCAATTGAGATAAGCGCATGAAATTCATATCACCCATTCCACCCATTCCCGCGCTTGCCAGCTTGCTGTTTGCAGTAATGGCAAACACTACTGCAGTCCAGGCCCAGACTACACCGCCAACCCTGTACCAGGCACTCGGCAGTGAAAGCGGCATCAGCCAGATTGTGGATGAAGCCCTGCGTATCATTTTGCGGGACGAGCGCATCAAGGCCAGCTTCAAGGAAACCAATATCCCCAGGCTAGCGCAATTACTGAAAGAGCAATTCTGTGTCATCAGTGCCGGCCCCTGCAAATACAGTGGGGATGACATGAAAACCGTGCATCAGGGACTGGGTATCAATGCCGCACAATTTTATGCCCTGGCAGAAGATGTACAGATCGCCATGGACAAGCTGGCCATTCCGTCTGCCACACAAAACCGCCTGATGGCCTTGCTTGCGCCGATGAAGCGCGATATCGTTTTCCCCAAGGCGCAACCCTGATATTTTTGTCTTTTTTTTGCATTAAATCTGAATCTGATTTTCAGTAGCCTTCGTACAAAGAGCAGATACACGGTTTTCCGTGCGAGATTGCCGCTTTATAAAGAGGAGATATGATGCAAATGAAGAAGAAATTTGTCGCCCTGGCCCTGTCAGGCAGCAGCGTTTTCTGCATGCAGGCCAGCCTGGCTCAGGACATGCTGAAACCGGACATGGGCAAACTGACAGCTACTGGCGGTGTCAGCCAGCTCGAAGGTGCGGGCGGCGGCGGTCTGACGCCATGGGCCTTGATCACAGGCTATGGTACGCGCGACAGCTATGGTGCGAATGCCCACTACACACAAGTCAACACCCAGGACTACAGCCTGAAAACCTATGGCGTCGCGGTCGGCATTGCCGACCGGGTAGAGCTGTCGCTGGCCAGCCAGGAGTTCACAGGTTCGCTGGCCCCTTTGAATGCCTTGAATATCAAACAGGATATTTTTGGCGTCAAAGTCAAAGTCGCCGGTGATGCGGTCTATGACCAGGACAGCTGGATGCCACAAATCGCCGTTGGTGCCATGTACAAGCGCAACAAAGGCATAGGTGGCCTCGGTGCGCTGGGGGTGACTAACGTGAAACAACTCGGTGCCAAGGATGACAGCGGCGTTGATTACTATGTTTCTGCGACCAAGATCCTGCTCGAACAAAGCCTGCTGCTGAATGGCACTGCGCGCATGACCAAGGCTAACCAGATGGGCATACTGGGATTTGGTGGCGACAAGAAAGACAGTTATAAACCCATGCTGGAAACCTCAGTTGCTTATCTGATCAACCGCAAGCTGGCGGTCGGTGCCGAGTACCGCATGAAGCCGCGTAACCTGGGCGTCGATAATGAAAAAGATTATTACGACGTGTTTGTCGCCTGGTTCCCAACCAAAAATGTTTCTGTCACGGCGGCTTATGCGACGCTGGGTGACATCACTATCTTCAATCCAAAAAATCAGCGTGGCTGGTACTTGTCCCTGCAAGCAGGATTCTGAGCGCCCACAGACTATCTAAAGAAAAGACCTATCATGAATATTCTCTCCCGCCTGTGCAAAACCATAGCCGCTTCCGCTCTGTTTGTCAGTTTGTTTGCCAGCCTGTCTGCCCATGCACAAAGCGGCAATGACGCACTGTATCAAAGTCTGGGTGGCAAAACCGGTATCAGTACCTTCGTCAATTCCTTCGTTGCCATCGTGCTGGATGATGCGCGCATCAACAAGGCTTTCAAGGAAACAGATACGGAAAGACTGGCTAGCCTGCTGACCGAACAATTCTGTGAACTCAGCGGTGGTCCCTGCAAATACAGTGGCCGCAGCATGGCAGACGTACACAAGGACATGGAAGTGACGAATGCCCATTTCAATGCCCTGGCAGAAGACTTGCAGATCGCTATGGAAAAACATGATGTACCATCATCCGTGCAAAACAGGCTGATCGCCAAACTGGCACCCATGCAACGTCCCATCGTGACCAAGTAAGCAATGTAAAGGCGGTAAAAAAGATGAAACTATTATTTTTGCAAAAGTATCGTAGTTTGCTCACCCTGGCGCTGACGGTGACATTAACGCTGGCTGCAAGCTCACCCATGCTGGCACAAGCGGCCAAGCTGAATTTCCAGGCGGTCGATAAAAATGGTAATCCCATGAGCGATGTCGTCGTGTATGCGACACCAGTAGGCGCGCCCTTGCCAGCCTCGGAAAAAACCGAGGCCACCATATCGCAAAACGACATGCAGTTCTCACCTTATGTGACGGCGATACGCACAGGCTCGCAAGTCAAGTTCCCCAACTATGACAAGATGGAACATCATGTGAAGTCTTTTTCGGCAACCAAGGAATTCGAGATCAAGACTTATGAACGCGGCGTGGTGCCACCACCTGTGATCTTCGACAAACCCGGCATCGTCATCGTCTACTGCCTCTTGCATAACTGGATGCGTGCCTATGTACTGGTGCTGGACACGCCCTACTTCGTCAAGACGGACCAGAGCGGTGTTGCCATGCTGGATAAACTGCCAGATGGCAATTACGAAATCAAGGCCTGGCATCCAAATCTTGGCAGCATCAGGCCGCCACTGAGCCAGACTGTTAAAGTCAATGATCAGACAACACCGGTCAAATGGCAGTTTGATTTTGTGCCTGTTCCAAGAAAATCGAAATCTGCTGCTTACTGAGTACTGGCTGTCTGAGAAAATGAAGCCGGGCGCGAATGCCCGGCCTCATCCCAACTACGCTTTAGCCAGACTATCGAGCCAGGCTGCAAACTCTTTATCCATGCCCGTACCCCAGGACCTGACCAGCGCCTGATAACGCGGGTAATCACCACTGCGTGTGAACACCAGCATCTGCTCTATCTCTGGCCTGTGCTTCTCCATCATGAATCGCACCGCCAGATAACCCCAACTATATATGCGCGCAGTACCGTTATTGTTTTCATAGCCGGTATCGAATAACTGGCTCAATGCATAAGTCTTTTCAGCAGCAAGTTTGATGGCAGCCGGATTATCCTTGCCCTTGGAAACATACTCAGCAATGCCTTCAGTCCACCACACCAGATAAGGTGTCATTGGTGCAGGTTTGGCGCAGTTTTCTGGAGGTGCGTGCGAGTCATGCAGATTCGCGCAAAAGTCGCCATACAGATTGAAACGGCCGTCGAGGTAATGCACATATTCATGGCCGAGATTGAGTACGCTGCCATCTTTTTTCTGGTTCGCGACAAACTCGGCCTGGTTGCCTGGTCGATCCGGATAACCCTCCAGATACATGCCACCATTATTGGTCGGCATATCAAAATGCTGGGTCGCGTATTTGATGAAATCTTCCTTGGATTGGTAAATATTTGCCCTGAGGCTGCCATTATGGTCATCCTTTACCGGCTTGCCTGCGGTACCGAAAATGCCATGAAACTGCTGCTCCAGCGCCCCCAGCATCTCGCAAGACTTGCGTTCATCGTCAGCCGTCAGTGCCTGTGAACGCAGGCTCAGTGTAGGGCTGCACTGATGTACATGCGTCAGTACTTTTTGTATTTCCTGGTCACGCGCAAGCTCACGTGAATTATGCGCCTGCTGCGGATTGCTGCTGCAAGCGACTAGGCCCAGAGCCAGCAAAGGCAAGGCCAGCATCCCCTTATTTCTGAATTTCAACTCCGTCTCCTTTTTTCATTTCTCTGCTGCAAAACAAGATTGCATCTTGATATCAACGCGTTGTAAATACGCCGCAAATATTTTATAAATATACCTTAAATATATTTATATTGGTACATTTGAGTCCCGCCGGAATTTGGATTTCTTATTTTTTCCAGATTTTGGCGGTGATCTGGCAAAGGCATGCTGATGACAAACACCCCTGCCGTGCAGAGCAAAGCAGGGTAAAAACCCAGGCGTGAATTTGCACCACATAAAGAGAAGGCTGGCCCAGCCCTGTCACAAAAAGGCGGGAACCAGACCCGGAAGATATCCATGCACATGCAGACGCAAAGTGAAATGGAAATGGCTGTTCATTCGAGGGATTGAATGGTGAGACAGAGGGCAACCTCAAAACTATGGAGCATACTTTGAAAAACCTACCTACTATGAAAAAATCCGCATTGGCCATTTCGATTGCGCTGATGGGACTGCAAAGCAGCTATGCACAAGATGCTGCACCGGTACAAAAAGTCGTTGTGACCGGTTCGAATATCAAACGCCTGGACAGCGAAACGGCGTCGCCAGTACAAGTCCTGACCCGTCAGGAAATCATGGACAGCGGTGCCAATACCGTCAAGGACATCCTCGACAATCTCAGCAATAATGACCGCAGCGCCATCAGCGACCTCGGTGGTGCCAACTCCTGGGCCAGTGGCGCATCTGGCGTATCGCTGCGCAACCTTGGTTTGTCTGCAACACTGACCTTGTTGAATGGTCGCCGCCTGCCCAGCTATGGTTTTGCTGATGGTTTGCAGGCTACCTTCGTGAATATCGATGCGATACCGGCGAATGCGATAGAACGCATAGAAATCCTCAAGGATGGTGCCTCGGCAATTTATGGTTCTGACGCTGTTGCAGGTGTCATCAATATCATTACCCGCAAAGACTTCAAGGGTGTGACCCTGAATGCCAGTGCCCAGCAATCGCTGCGCAACAGCATGTTGAACAAGTCCCAGACAGCCTCCATCACGGTAGGTGCTGGCGACATGGAGAAAGATGGCTACAATGTCTTTGGTCATCTGGAAGCTTATCACCGTGGCGCTTACAAAGACCGTGACATCTTTCCACAACTGCCGGACTGGTACCTGAAAATGAATCCGGACCGCGCCTCCCTGTCGACCGGCTCTTACCCCGGCAACTATACCGGGCGTTACCCTGCCAATTATGCCGATGCCAGTCTTGCTGGAAAATCCTTCACGACCGCAGCCCCGGGGTGTGCACCGTCACTACTCATAGGTGGCCTGTGCCGCTATGACTACTGGAAAGACAGTGACGCCAATCCTGCGGCTGACCGCATTGCCTTCTTCAGCATGGGCAGGAAAAAACTGGGCGACAACCTGACAGGTTTTGCCGAAGTCAATTTCTCGAATACCAAGAGCACTTACTATACCTCAGTACCGCGCTCAAATATCACGGGCGTGCCACTGACCTGGTACGACTCCATCAAGGGGCAGATGCAGTATTTCACCGACCCGCAATTGCCGGTTGGTCACCCTTTCAATCCTTATTCTTTCCCGGTAGGTTTGAATTATCGCTTTGCCGATAATCCCGAGATGTTCAAGAACGTCGGTGAGGCAAAACAATACCGTGTACTGGTCGGTCTTGAAGGCACGCACCTGGGCTGGGAATGGGATGGGGCGATAGGCCGCATGAGTTCTACCGCAACCCAGAAGCAGCACCTGTACCGAGACCGCTATGCTTACTATGATGCCATCGTCAAGGGCGAATATAAATTTGGCGCAACAAATTCACAAGCAGTACTCGACAAAATGTTCCCGGAAATGGGTTCGCACGGCACTTCTACTCAAACCTTCCTGGACTTCAAGGCCTCACGTGAATTGATGGCCCTGGGTGGCGGCCCTCTGCAACTGGCTACCGGCTTCGATCTGCGTCATGAAACTTTTGAACAGGCCAGCAGCGACAATGTATTGAACGCACAAATCGTGCAGTTCAGCGGTGTCTCCATACAGGGCTCACGCAATGTCGGTGCCGCATTTGCCGAATTGAATGCGCCATTCACCAAGCAGCTGGAAGGCAGCTTCGCCCTGCGCGCCGACAAATCCGGTACTACAGAAGCAGCAGTTGTACCCAAGCTGGGCCTGTCTTACAAGGCCACGGATTTCCTGATGTTGCGCGGTACCGCGGCGGAAGGTTTCCGCGCACCGAGCTTGCCAGAGACAGGCAATGGCGGCGCGTCCTGGTTCAATAATGGTTACCTCGATCCCAAACGCTGCGCCATGGCGACGCAAATGTCTGATGCCCTGAAAAAAGGTAATTCCATTGACCAGGCCAATGCCAGTGTTGCCTACAACCTCGGCTGCTCAGTCAGTTTCCCGGCGCGTGTCTTGCCAAACAAGGATTTGAAACCAGAAAAATCCAATAGCTTCACCCTCGGCCTGGTTTTGCAAGCGACCAAAGACACCAGCATCACCATCGATTATTACAACATCAAGCGCCGCGATGAAATCTCGGTACTCGGTGTAGATGAAACCCTGGCGAATGAAGATAAAAAAACCGGACTGGTAGAACGTGGTGTCATGACGACCCAGGACATAGAGCTGGCCCAGCGCGCATCCGAGCTGGCTGGCAAACCCCTGGGCTTCACCATCGGCCCCATCGCCACCATCGGTGCGCAATATGCGAATCTAACTAAAACCAAGGTCGCTGGTGTCGATGTCGATGTCAACAGCAAATGGAACCTGGGTAGCGCAGGCAAGCTCAGTACCGGCCTGGAAATGAATTACCAGACTGATTACCGTAGCTGGAGTTCCTTCACCAATGACTATAGCGAAAACTATGTAGGCCGCCGTGGCGTACCAAAAATCCGCGCCATCGCCAAACTCGGCTGGGCCAACGGCGACTGGAACGCAGGCACCCGCATCTACTACACCAGCGGCACCACATTAAGCTGGGGCGACCTCGACAGTGCCAACACTGAACAAGGTTGTATAGACCGTGGCGTCGCCGTCGATCAGTGCAAGGTCGCTGCCGACACCACGGTTGATTTCTCGCTCAATTACAAAGGCTGGAAAAACACGCTGCTGACCATGAACCTGTTCAACGCCTTCAACCGCGAAACCGTCATGCAAATGCGCCCGGGCAGCCCATTGCCTTTGCGTGGCCGTGTGTTGAAATTGTCGTTTGAGCATAAGTTTTAAGAGCAGGGCTAAGGAGAGATCAAAGGCAATCGCATTAAGTTCCAGAACGATAAATCAACCGATTTTGACTTTTGGGGTTGTCTTTGTAGTTGATTTTGACGTTGCTGTTGATTTTGAATTTCGAAGTTCCCATGTGTCGGCGCCGTTTGTGCGGTACAGAAAATGGATTAAGAAGAGCCGCTGTTTGAGCAAAGCGAGTTTCGGATCTTCCCATTTTTTGTACTGCACAAACGGGCACCCCCTTCAGGGGGCGACGACGCCTGGGTCGCCTTTTTGGCCCACCTTTTTGGCGAAGCAAAAAGGTGGGTAGCCGCCGGTCTACCACCGGCCGGCAATCTAAAAATACATGTGCAGGCATTTTAAAATCAGATACGCAAAACAAATTGAATCTGAAATTAAAGTACCTGACAGTATGCCATGAATGCCGCTGGATTCCAGCCAAAAGCACGCTGGAATGACGCCATTATGGATACAGTCTATCAAGCATAACGGCAATCTATTGGCTTAATCCAGAAACCAGCGATTGCCCACCAAACTCAACCACTATGCCGATTTCGCCAAAACCCCAAACACAAACCATCAAGACCCAAGCCCCCGCTTTATACTATCCTCCCCCGCATCCATCAACACCCACACCGGAGTACCAGCATGACATCAGGCATAGGCGGTTCCACAGTAGCCCTAGAATTAGCCAGCATCCAGACAGACTTCAGCGATGTCAGCCCCATCAGCGCGGCTGAACGCCAGGCCAGGGTAGAAAAGGCGGCCAGGCTGATGCAGCAAAATGGTGTGGATGCCATGATCTTGCCGGCTGGCAGCAGCCTGTATTATTTTACTGGCCTGCGCTGGTATCCGAGTGAACGCCTGACGGCAGCAATATTGACGCCCGATGCGAAGCTGACTTATGTCTGCCCCTGTTTTGAAGATTCCAAACTGCGTGAAACCCTGGGTGCAGATGCTGACATCCGCCTGTGGCAAGAAGAAGATGATCCTTGCCTGCTGATCAAAACATTCCTGCAAGATTCCGGTTATAAAAGCACTACCATCGCACTTGATGAAAATGCCGCCTTTTTTATTTTTGACGGGCTGCGCCGCGCCTTGCCGCTGGCACAGATCATCAATGCCAGCAGCATCACGGCAGAGTGCCGCATGCATAAGTCAGTTGCCGAACTGGCCATCATGCAACAGGTCAAGAACCTCACGCTGGAAGTGCAAAAGAAGGCAGCAAAGATTTTGCATGAAGGGATTTCTTCTTTTGAAGTTGCGCGCTTTATTGACCAGGCGCATCGCGCTTATGGCGGCAGCGCATCAACATTTTGTATTGTCAGCTTTGGTGAAGCGACTGCCATGCCACATGGCCCGGATGCCGAGCAGTTTTTACGTGAAGGTGACATGGTATTGATTGATACCGGTTGCAAGCTGCATGGCTACAACTCGGACATCACGCGCAGCTATGTGTTTGGCAAACCCAGCCAGCGCCAGCGTGATATCTGGGAACTGGAAAAAGCCGCTCAGGCAGCCGCATTTGATGCGGCACAGCCAGGTGTGCCTTGTGAGCAAGTTGATGCAGCAGCGAGAAAAGTATTGGCAGCAGCCGGTTTGGGGCCAGATTACCAGTTACCTGGCCTGCCACACCGTACCGGTCATGGCATAGGCCTGGATATTCATGAATGGACTTACCTGGTCAAGGGTAATCAGCGCCCGCTGGCCGCCGGCATGTGTTTCAGCAATGAACCCATGATCTGCATAGAAGGCGAATTTGGCATACGCCTGGAAGACCATTTCTACATGACAGAACAGGGGCCACGCTGGTTCACGGGCCAAAGCCATGCAGTTGATGCGCCGTTTGGCCGCGATTGATATTTGCTACCGGCATCTTCCATGCCGGTAGTATTTACTCACTTATTTGCTAACGGCAGTACTATCTTTTTTCTTGGCTGGTGCCGGTGCCTTGACAGCATTCCTGGATTTCAGGAATACCGGTCCCCAGACAGGATGACCAATTTCAGCGGCTGACAGATTGAAAGTAGGGTCCAGCTTCAAGGCCTTGTCAAATTGCTGGCGGCACAATTGCGTGCGGGAAGTCACGCAGTAACTGAAGGCCATGATTTTCAAGGCGCCCAGTTGCACATCCTTGTTATGACCGCTCCAGATTTCATTGCCACCCAGTTTTTTGATGGCGCCATTGTAGTCACCACCGTCATACAGGGCCGTACCATCTTTCAGTGCCTGCACGTCCGGACTCAGCGCAGGAACTGTGGGCTCTACAGGCGGAGGTGGTGGCGGTGGTGGTGGTTCTTTTGGCTTTACTACGGGCTTGGGAGCTGGTGCCTGCTTGGGCGCCGTTTCGCAACCCTGCAGGAGGACACATGCCACCATCAGGCCAGCCACAGACAGCGTTTGGGCTAATTTATTCATTTTTATTACACTTTACTTATTCGTGAACTCATGTTCTATGGTTGCAGTAGTGGTTTTTCCGGCTTCGACTTCGGTAATGAAGTCGGGGAAGCCAGGGTTAGTCACTCTGATCTTATGCTTGCCTGCAGCCAGACTTAAATGTTTGAGAGGCGGACTGGCCCCTTGCTGTACACCATCCACAAAAACCGTGCCCCAGGGCTTGATGGCCAGCTTGAGGTTAAGCTTGCTGGCCGCCGCAGCCTTGGCTGCCTTGACTTCTTTGAGGCGTGCTTGCGCCGCCTCGGTAAATTTGCCTTGCGGATATTGCTGCAAGTAGGCGTTCAAGGCCTCAGGCGTCACTGTATTATCGTCCTTGAGCTTGTCCCATGCCAGTTTTTCCGGATCTGGTTTGTCGGCAGCTTCTGCCACGCTTGCAGGTGCAGCCGCGGCATTGCTGGCCGCTGTCGCAGTTTTTTCAAGCGGCACTGCTACGGCTGACGATGCCGGAGTGGGCACTGACTGCGCTGTAGATGCAACAGTGGAAGCAGGGCTTGGAGCAGCAAGCAAGGTTTGCCCGGGCTTGTTAGCACCCTGGCGGCTGGCAAGATAGGCGATCACCACGATCAATACTGCGGCTAGCGCCAGCATGGGCACTAAAAGCTTGCCGGACTTTGCTGACACTGCTGTCCCACTTTCTGCAGTTTTGGCTTCCGGCCTGTGTGTTTTGACGGCTGAGGTATCTTTGACGGGCAAGGCATGCACATGGTCTTGTCCCTCTGCCATGCCTGCAGCATGCTCTTCCCTGCCCTTGCGTGATTTGCGTACTGAGGCAAACGAGCTGATACCCAGCAACTGACGGAATTCATCCATGCTCTGCGGACGGTCTTGCGGCTGTATTGCCAGCGCATGGTCTATGCCCTTGAGGAACTTGGCACTGAAACCTGCATGCTCACCATCCTGCAGGGGCAGCATGGTGTCCTTGACGACCCGGCCCACCGAGATCGGCGGTGGTGATTTCATGATGGCAAAATACATGACCGCAGCCAGGGCATAGATGTCTGTCCAGGAGCCCTGGGGCATTTCTACATCATCGGCATACTGTTCTATCGGTGCATAACCGGGCTTGAGGATGACCGTCATGCCTTGCGTCATGTCACCAATGATCTGACGGGCAGAACCAAAATCCAGCAAAACTGCTACGCCATTCTTTTGCACGATGATATTGTCAGGTGAAATATCCCTGTGCAAAATCTTGGAACGGTAAAGGGTATCGAGCGCTTCCAATATCTGCTTGAAGATAAACCGCAACCAGGCCTCGGTCACCAGCTTGGGGCGTTTATTGACGATTTGCTTGAGGGTATGACCATCGTAATGGCGCATGACCATGTAGGCGGTCTTGTTTTCTTCCCAGAAACGGTACACCTTGACCAGCGAAGGATGGTCAAATTGGGCCAGCAGGCGCGCTTCATTGATAAAACTCTTCAAACCGGCTTCAAAGGTAGCCTTGTGCCGCTCTGACCTGACGGTCACACTGGTATCGGCAGAGCGACCTGCCAGTGCACCTGGCATGTATTCCTTGATGGCTACCGTGCGCTGCAGGGAATGGTCAAAAGCCAGATACACAATACCAAAACCACCCTCACCCAATACACCGGTGATTTCAAAGTCATTTAGCCGCGTGCCGACAGCGAGACAATTCTCGGTACCTGCATGAAATGCAGTTGGTGCTGCAGCGGCGAGTGCTTTTTCTGTGTTCAAGGCTGACTCGGATCTTAGTTTCTTTTTAGAAGCAGAAGCCATGTGTTGACCACATTTCCGGCTTCCGGTTCGGGTTAATTCAGCGTTTTACCTGCTCATCATGCAGAC
This sequence comes from Undibacterium sp. YM2, assembly GCF_009937975.1. Lineage (NCBI taxonomy): Bacteria > Pseudomonadati > Pseudomonadota > Betaproteobacteria > Burkholderiales > Oxalobacteraceae > Undibacterium > Undibacterium sp. YM2. The sequence goes on along the minus strand of NZ_AP018441.1, from coordinate 101,808 downwards.
AAATTGCAAAAGCCGAGAAATTATCCCTGTTAATTGCCTTTGACGTACTAATATTTTTTTCTGCAATGGCATTCATTTTACTTAACCAGGCCTCACTACTGTTGGTCGTTGCCAGGCAAAATTCCATTTCATGCTCAAGTACCCATTCCCAAAAACCATCAGTGCACATGAGAAAGGCATCGCCATGACGTAATTCTAGGGCATCTGCGGTCACTTCGGGGACACTGTCGCCCTCGGCACCGATGGCAGCAAACAGCCGGTTGCGATGAGGGTGCTGGCGTATCCGCGAATAATCTGCCATCCCCGCATCGACCAGGCGCTGGGCCTGGCTATGGTCTTTTGACACTGCCTTGATCCGGCCCTGGCGGAACTGGTAAATCCTGGTATCCCCCATGTGCGCCCACAAGGCGCAGCGATTGCTCTGGTCTATCAGCACCGCGGCAATCGTGGTGCTCATCTGCCGCTGGCTCAGATTATCCCGCTTGCTTTGTGCCACTTTCAGGATGGCCCAGTCCAGATAAGAGCGCAAGGCCCTGGCACTGAACGAGGCTTCACGTACGAATTTCTCTATGACCGCATCGATCGCCATCCTGGCTGCAATTTCACCACCAGAATGGCCGCCCGTGCCATCAGCCAGCACAAAACAGGCAAGTTCATCTTCATTTGCCCAAGCCAGTGCATCTTCATTGGTTTTCCGGGTACCGATGGCAGTAAATTGTGCTGCATCCAGATGCATGGCAAGATTAGGGTTAGGTTTATGCACAGAAAACTAGCGGTTTGACTCTGCTTTTTCTACTTCTTTTTCATAGGCAAGCAAAAATTCCTTGCCAAACATCGCCTGGAACTCATCTTTCTTGCCGGATGCAATACCTTCATACAATGCATTAAACTGATCCCACATGGCAGCTTTGCGACGACCTGGATTAATCTGGTCCATCAGACCTGGCGTTCCCAGTTGTGCTTCCACATGGCCGGGCTGCAAGGTTTTCAGGATGGCATCGGTCACTGCGCGGGTACCTGCAGCTACCCCCATCTGGTGAGTACGTATGTCAAAAAAAGCATCTTCCATCGCCTCAGCAGGTGCCATGAAACCCGGCATCTTTTTACGCAACATCTGGGTCAGCACGGTTTTACTGTCAGGGAAAAATTTTAAGGGATTGTTTTCCCTCAAGACAACCATGGTTACTTCTGCTTTCACTTCCCGCTTGAGCAGCGCACGCTGGGACAACTCTTCCATCGCTCCTTGTACTGAAGTCGCCATGAATTTGCCCAGGGTTTCCATCAATTCCACCGTCAGGCCAGAAGCCAGGTTCAATTGCTGCAAACCAGCGCCTTGCAGGAAGGCTTGCATGAGCTCATTGGCATTAGCAGTGGCATTAGTGGTAGCAGTAGCTGGCGCACTTGCAGCCTTGGCAACTTCCGGCTTTGCCGCACCAGCCTGGACAGGCTGAGCATCAGCGACTGCTGTTTCAGCCTGGGCGACGGATTTGTTGTCTGTGCCAGCAGCATCTCCCAGGGAAGCGACTACTTCCGGACGCAGCAGGAATTGTGGGGGCTGTGCTGCAGGCACTTCTTTGCCGGTGGACAAACGTGTCGCTGCCGGGCTGGCTGACGGTGCTTCAGCCTGGGTATTTGTTTTTATTTCATCGCTTTGAGCTTCAGGAGCAGTTTCTGCCTGCACCTGTGCTGCCGAAGCCAAAGTTTCACTGGCAACTTCGCTTGCTTGCTCCTCTGCGGCAAGTTCTACGGCGTCGGCACGCAATACATACAGGCCAACCTGTATCTGGTCCCCGGCATGAAATTCCACATCTGTTTCTGCCACTATTTCCTTGCCATTGATAGAAACAGGATTGGCCAGACTGAGGTTATGGATGAAATGCCGGCTACCGGTACTCCAGATATTGGCCTGTGTACGTGAAACGAAGTGCTTGGGGTCGGGCAGTGCGAGGAAATTTTCTACATTTCTCCCCATGGTAGCTGGTTCCGGGCCGAATACAGCAGAAACCGGGTCGGCTGGTGCTTCGTTATTGTAAGAAACAACGGCAATTTTAATCATTAGTGGCACTCCAAAACCATTTTGTATCGCCTATAAAATAAGTATCCTGAACAGGCAGTTTGAGATAATCTTACGACAGTGCTTTTTATGCTGATTCTGGCAAGAATGGTGGCATTAATGCTCAAATAAATGATTATTTTCCGCAAAGACCACCAAGTTAATATCTTGCCATGTCAACATGAACTCGCAGCTTACCCGATTATCATGAAATCGGCGACTCGGCGGAGCCAAGTTTTGCTGTTTGCAGCATACATTACGACAAAGTACGACACTTGATATCAATTAAATATCGGTTTCCAAATTTGGCAAGCAGCATGAATACCACTGTGCAAGCTTGAGCATGATCTGCTCTTTATTGCTGTTATAGTATGCTGCCATTTATGCAATGGCAGCACATATGGACGATTGTTATATATGAGGCAAGGGTAATGAAAGATTCTGAACATAGTCAGCCTGCTCTGTCAGAAGTCACTGGTACGTTTCATTATCAGGAATTGATTGAATCACGGCTCGGTCAACCAATCGCTGCGGATTTGATCGAGGCTGAAGCACAAAGACTGGCAGCTTCACCCGGTGCCAAACTGGCAGCCGGACGCACGGCACTTGGCTGGTCAGTTGAACAGGTGGCGGCCCAGTTGAAACTGGCACCCCGCCAAATCATAGCACTGGAAAAAGACGACTATCCCGCCCTGCCAGAAGCGGCGATAGTCAAAGGCTTCACACGCGCATATGCGAAGCTGGTCAAACTTGATCCCGGACCTATCCTGGCCTTGATGGCGGCAGATACGGATAAAAAACGGCAGACGGCAAGCAAGACGGATAAGCCCCGCCGCCCAGGCAGCCCAGTGCAAAATCAGGGTTCTGCACTGGGTATTTATATCTGCCTGTTTATTGCAGCGGCGCTGGCTTATGCCTATTTCAATTTACAGCACTGACCCTGCCCTGGTTTTCTTCAAATGACTGCGGGGCAGGTATGAGTCAACGCTGATCAGAAGTTATACGAACCGGTCAGGTAAAAAGTCCTGCCCAGTGCATCGGTATAACGGCCATCGTAACCAACCTGGTCACCATTGCCTTCTTTCAGTGACAAAGGCGGATTGACATTGAACAGATTGCGTACACCCACCGTCAATGCCAGGTTCTTGCGCAGTTGCGCCCGGGTCTGCCAGTCAAAAGTGGTGTAGGACGCCACATCACGCTTGACCGCGACAAAATCACCAAAGCTGCCATTCGCGTTCACTTCACGCACAGAAGCTGAAGCATCGTGATAGCCGGAACGGTAATTCATTGTCAGTGCATGCGTGAACATGTCTGAGGTCTTCAACGTCGCCACCAGTTTGCTGATAACGCGGAAAGCCACCGCGTTATTTTCATCATAACGGCCTACGCTACGCACAGTCGGGCTGCCGGGAATATCAAAGTCTGACATCAGCATATAAGTCCCCGTCCAGTTCAAAGCCAGCTTGCCCAGGGGTGTTGCTGTCTTGAAGCTGTGGTCCCAGTCTATGCCGCGATAATGGGCATTGGCAATATTGTAGGAAGGCAGGGTGCCTACCAGGATATTGTCGCCCTGGCCCGGTTCATAGAAAGTCGAAAACAGGTTTTGATAACGCTCAGGATGACCAAAGACGATCGCCTCGGGCAATTGCGCGATCTGGTTAGACATTTTCACATCCCACAAATCCAGTCCCAGAGACAGGCTGGATGTTGGCTCTATGCGTATGCCCATGCTGGCTTGTTTGGATTCTTCCGGCTTCAGGCCGTTTTCGCCTGTCAGGCGGTTACCACCAGTCAGCACATCGTATTGGGTAGAACCCATACAGTTCACGGCACGCGGATCAGGTGATTTTACCGGGCAGGGATAAGTACCACCGGTATTGCCACTGTGCGTCAGCGGTGATGTGATATCGCTCATGCTGGCCATCTTGAAACCCGTGCCATACGAAGCACGCAACAGGAGATTATCAAAAGCTCGGTAGGCGGCAGACAATTTGTATGTCAGCTTGTCAGCCTTGTTACCCTGGGTGGCAGATGCGATAGGCTTGCCCTGTTCATCAAAATTGGCAGTATTGGTGACGGCACTGTAATCATCATAACGCAGAGCAGCAGTCACATCGAATTGCTTGCTGATGGGGAGCAGGAGCTCAGCGAAACTACCCCAGTTTTTGCGACTGGCCGCAATCGGCAAATCACCTGGTGAATCACCGAGTGGTGCATCGGTGTAATTAGGCTGCAACGCATTGGTGCCCATGCCTATGGGTGTCGCGGTATAGTCATAGCGCTGCTTGCTGAAATCGACACCCAGCCCCAGTTGTGACTTGCCACTGCCTATTGCAAACAATTCACGCGAACCACGCAGACTCAGCACATCCAGCGTACTTTTGGAACTGGACCAGTTTTCATGCAAGACAGCGGGAGCCAGGATAGCCGCAGAAGAACCCGCAGGTGCAAAAGGATCGTATTTACCGCCATCGACTATCGCGTAGAACTTGTCCTTGCTCAAAAAGCCACCAGCAAAATCGCGGCTGCGCTTGGAGATGGAATGCGTATAAGACAGGTTATAGTCAAAACCAAAAGCATTGCCTTCCGCCCCCAGCACCAGATGCTGTGCTTCTGTCGTGTAGGCCGTATTACGGCCACCGGCATCTGAAATACGCAGACGCATTCTGGCCGAATCCAGATCAGCCGGATTGACACCGAGGCCAGCCAGATAAGGGGTCACATATTTGGCAAACAGATTACTGTCCAGCCCCAGGGCCAAAGGCTGTGCAGCCGGCGCATATCGGCCAGTCTGCTTGAAGTTGGACACCACCGCCTCGGCAAACAGTGTGGCGTCGCTATTGAGTTTGTAATTCAAGGAAGAAAACAGGCTGTCACGTTTTGATTCGGGTATCAATTGCACAGTCGAAGCATAATCAAAACGGCAGCGGTTTTCTACCTGGAAGGTATTTGGCCCGCAGGATTTATCCTTCAGGTAATTCGGTGAAAACAGGATAGGATCAGCACCATTCTTGAAATTCAATTGAACTATGGATGGGCTGGAATTATCGGACAAAAACCAGGTCGCATAATTCTTGCCATTGGCGGTAAATCTCCTGACGCCCGTATCTGCGAATGAACGCTGATTCGCATTGAGCATGCTTTGTTCATCGTGGCTGTAAGACAGCAAGACGTTGTAGCCATCTTTTTCCAGGTCACCAAAACCTTTGGAAACACCCACGCGATATGACTTGCCACCTGACTCTTGCGGCTGGGTATAGCTGAAGTCAACTGCGGCATCCGTCTGGTTCTTGCGCAAGATAAAATTGACGACACCGGCAATCGCATCCGAGCCATACAAGGTCGATGCACCGTCCGTCAAAATCTCTACCCGCTCAACCGCAGACAAGGGGATACTCGCGAGATTAACGGTACTGCCCGCACCGAAGGAAGCCAGCCTGTGGCCATTCAGCAAGACCAGGGTATAAGCAGCGCCAATATTATGGATGGAGGCTGTTTGCAAACCGCCACCACCGCCATTGATCGTCTGATTGGCCGTGCTGAAACCCTGCATGCTGGGCAGGGCGGCAATCAGGCTTTCGACGTTGGTTGCGCCACTTTTTTCTATGTCAGCGCGTGACAGGGTCTGCACTGGCAAGGCAGTTTCCTGATTAATGCGTTTGATCGATGAACCTGTCACTTCCACACGCTGTATGGGCACGCTGGTATCTTGCGCCTGACTGCTGCCCGCCATGATACTGAGGCCCAGGCCTAGTCCGCTGGCGAACATCAGTCTCAGCGAATGGGATAATACTTTTTCTTTCATTTGTCTGCTCCGGATCTGGATAATATTTTTTGATTTTCTTGCGTGGTGATCGGGGTATTTCCTGGACTGTGAAGCGAGCCCCGCAGTCTTCGTTCCTGCGTTTGTTCCGCAATGCCGGTTTTACTTTTTTCCTGATCCATTGTGCGAATCAATTGATGCAATGTCCAAACCGTCTGGATCGCAGACAGCCTGTCATTCAGGGTGATGTGGTGGCATCAGCATGCGACATCCTCATTAGCCTGCCTGTTCTCAGACAAAGCCAGTTCTCCGGCCTGAGGTCAAACCCATAGGAGATGTTTTGGTTTTCTCAGTGAATTACCCATGTCATTTTTTAATATATCATGAATATATCTTAAATATACGTAAACTTTTGCGGAAATTTTAAGCAGATAAAAATAGTTTTTTGCTGTGCCAATTTCCTTGCATGCACGCATGCAAAACGTCAAGACAGTTAATCCTGCGCACTTTAAGCTGGCGCTTTTGAAGCAGGAGCATGCACATGACAAGTGCCACCCACGCCAGGGCTTTTTCGGACTGGCGACCCTCGCCAGACATCTTGCAGATCAGCAGCCTGGACTGTCATACCGGCGGTGAGCCCCTGCGTATCATCACTGGCGGTTTCCCCGTTTTACCCGGCAAGCGCATACTGGATAAACGTGAATACTGCAAAACACATTACGATCATTTGCGTACGGCGCTGATGTTTGAACCGCGCGGTCATGCCGATATGTATGGCTGCCTCATCGTTGCGGCAGAACGCGAGGACAGCGATTTCGGTGCGCTGTTCCTGCACAATGAAGGCTATAGCACCATGTGCGGCCATGCCATCATCGCCCTGGCCCGGGTAGCGCTGGAAGCGGGGGTCGTTGCCAGCACTGGCCCCATGACTACCATCAAGATCGATGTACCTGCAGGGCAAATCACGGCTTATGCCGAGATGTGCAACAACAAGGTCACACGCACTTATTTTGACAACGTACCTTCCTTTGTCGCTGCGCTTGACGTTGCTGTGGATGTGCCAGAACTGGGCAGTGTGAATGTCACGCTGGCGTATGGTGGTGCTTATTACGCCTACGTCGATGCGCCCAGCCTGGGCCTGTCACTGGCGGCAGACAATCACCGCCAGATCATCGCCATGGGGCGCAGCATCAAGGCTGCGGTGCAGAAGCAAATCCCCATACATCATCCCTTTGATAAAGAGCTCAGCTTTCTGTATGGCTGCATTTTCTCTGCGCCATCAACCACGCCGGGTGTGCATAGCCGCAATGTCTGCATCTTTGCTGACGGCGAGCTGGACCGCAGCCCGACTGGCAGCGGAGTATCCGGCCAGGCCGCCATCCTGCATGCGCGTGGTGCTTTACGTGTCGGTGAAAACATCGTCATAGAAAGCATACTCGGCAGCCAGTTCAAGGTGGCTGCTTATCATCCGCATAGCTATGGCTACCACAGCGCGATTATCCCGCGTGTGGAAGGCAGCGCCCATATCACAGGGCGCAGCACTTTTTATCTGGACCCGCATGACCCTTTGATACAAGGATTCATATTCCGATGACAGCAGAATTTGAGCTAAGGCTGACGAAACTGCGTCAGCGCATGAGTGCGGATGGGCAGCAGGCCCTGCTGGTTTTTTCCCTGGATAACCTGCGCTATCTTGCCAATTATTCTGGTGAAGCAGCATACGGCATCGTCACGATGGATCAGGTTTTTTTGATTACCGACTATCGCTTTATCGAACAGGCAGAAGAAGAATGCTTTGCATGTCAATTCATCTGCCGCAACCGCGACCAGCAAAGCCTGGGGCAAGCAATACGGGAAGTGCTGGATGCAGAACATGTCAGCAGCCTGCTGTTTGAAGCAGGACATATCAATTTGCAGATGTGGTCAGGAATAGCACAGGAACTCGAAGGCATTGCATTCGCGCCCTGCACTGGCCTGATCGAGGAGTTACGCAAGATCAAGGATGAGTGGGAGATCGCACAAATCCGCAAGGCAGCGGCAATTGCCGACCGGGCCTTGCATGACAGCCTGCCCCTGCTGCGCACAGGCGTCAGCGAGCGAGACTTTGCTCTGGAGCTTGAATACCGCATGCAAAAACTGGGATCTGAAGGCCTGTCCTTCCCAAGCATAGTCGGTTTTGGCCCACGCTCTGCGCTGCCACATTGCATACCCTCAGAAAAAAAACTTGCTGAGGGTGATCTCGTCGTCATCGATTTTGGTGCAGTCGTCAACGGCTATCGCTCGGACATGACGCGCAGCTTTGTGGTGGGCAAGGCCAGCACGCAGCAAAAAAAGATGTATGACACCGTGCTGCGGGCACAACAGGCTGCGCTCGATAGCCTGCACGCCGGTCAGCCAGCCACTATCACCAGCAGCGCCGCCAGCGATATCTTGCAAGCCTCGGAATTTGCCAACTATACCAGCACCGGCCTCGGCCATGGCGTAGGCATACAGTTGCACGAGCAGCCGTTTATCAGCCCTGTCTGCCAGGACGTATTTCAAGCCAACTATGTTGTCACCATAGAACCCGGCATTTACATACCCGGTTACGGTGGTGTGCGCATAGAAGATGATGTCCTCATCCTGGATGATGGTTATAGCTTCATTAGCCATGCTCCCAAAGTTTTTGAGCTGCCAATTTAAACCTCTCTTATGTCCACCACTACACCTGCAACGGGCCGCAGCCCTTTTCATAAAAATTTCTATGTGGCGAACAGCATGGAAATTTTTGAGCGTCTGGCCTGGTATGGCTTCTTTACTCTGTCATCCCTGTACATGACCAGCCCGGTATCACAAGGTGGCCTGGGTTTGAATGATCAGGAACGCGGCTTCTTGCAGGGCATGATTCCCTTTCTGCTGTATCTGTTACCGGTGATTACTGGTGCGCTGGCCGACCGCTATGGCTACCGGCGCATGTTCCTGATCGCCTTTTGCATCATGTGCCCGGCTTATTTCCTGCTGGGCCAGGTACATGGCTTCTGGAGTTTTTGCGCAGCCTTTCTGGCCGTCGCTGTTGGTGCTGCCTGCTTCAAGCCCGTCGTAGTCGGCACCATAGGCCGTACAACTGATGACACAAATCGTGGCCTGGGATTTGGCGTGTTTTATACCATGGTCAACGTCGGTGGTTTCCTGGGGCCACTGGTAGCAGGCTACGTGCGCGCCATCAGTTGGGATATGGTGTTTCTGATGTCTTCATTCTGGATCTTGCTGAACTTCATACCCGCGATCTTCCTGTACAAGGATGCCGGGCATCACGAAGGCGATGCAGACCAGCGCAGCTTGCATCAGGTCTTGCTGGAAACTCAGGAGGTTCTTGGCAATGGCAGGCTGGCGCTGCTGGTCGTGCCGGCCATCATAGGCATCATGGTCGCAGCCAAAGGTGGTATCAGTTACGCGCAATACTTCATGACGATGGCGGGCTGGGCAGGTATCAATCTGGTCTGGAGTATGCTGAATAAATCTGGCAACCAGCAGCACTGGTACCAGCAAGGCATACGCATAGGCAATGCACAATTCGTTATTTACCTGCTCATCATGACAGGCTTCTGGACTATCTATAACCAGCTCTTCATCACCCTGCCCTTGTACATACGTGACTTTGTCGATACCGGCGATCTGGTGCAGATGATAGAAAAATTCAGCCCGTCTGCACTGAATTTTCTGGCAGCGGTGAATGTAGAGCAACTGGCCAAGGTCTTGCCAGCCATGGCTGCCAAACTCAGCACTGGCATCGATAGCCAGATGCTGGAACACTTGCGGCTGGAACTGGTGAACTACAAGGTCATGCCACCTCTGGAAGAATTACAGTCTGGCTTGCAGGCCTTGCAGGCGGGCCATATCAGTGCGACAAACCTGGCTACGGACTGGAGCCAGGCTTACCGCCAGGTCAATCCTGAATACATCGTCAATCTGGATTTTGGTGCTGTCGTACTCTTGCAAATCGCCATCAGCACTTATGTGCAACGCTGGAAAGCCTTGCCCGTACTGGTCATGGGCACATTGGTCTTGAGCCTCAGCCTGTGGATGGCAGGACTCTCTCATGCCTTGCTGTTTGGCGGCGTCAGTGTCTGCATGGCTGTGTTTGTATTTGCTTTGGGCGAGATGATTGCTTCACCAAAGAGCCAGGAATATGTGGCAGCGATTGCGCCAAAAAGAAAAACCGCAATGTTCATGGGCTATTACTTTGTCTCCATGGCGCTTGGCAATTTATTTGCCGGACTGTTGTCGGGATGGTCGTACACCGTACTGGCGCGGCAGATGCATCAACCAATGTTGATGTTGAGTTTGTTTGGGGGGATAGGCGTGATTACTTCTGTTGCGTTGCTGGTGTTTAATTTGAGGTTGAAAGCGGTGCAGGGTTTTGCGGTGGCGGCTTAATCATTGCTCAAATTTTTGAAGAATCCCATCCCCATCCCAACCTTCCCCTTGAAGGGGAAGGAGTTGAAACCAGCTTTGCTCAGACCAAGACTTAACGCAAACCCATAAAATCTTTTTTACCAATTTCCACACCGTTATGACGGAACAGGGCATACGCCGTCGTCACATGGAAAAAGAATTGCGGCAAGCCGTAGTTCAGCAAATAAGCCTGACCAGTGAAAGTCTGTTCTTTTGGTGTACCTGGGCGCAAGACGATGTTGCGGGTCTCGCTGCCTTCAAATTTGGATGCATCCAGCGTGGCAATGAAAGCCTTGGTCTTGGCGATACGCTCTTGTAGCTCTGCAAAAGTCTGCTCATTGTCTTCGTAGGCTGGCAATTCAGCCTGAGCCAGACGGCCTGTTACACCCTTGGCGAAGTCAGCAGCGATCTGTACCTGACGTGTCAACGCCAGCATGTCAGGGAACAAACGCGCCTGCAAGAAATTCTCTGCCGGGATATTCTTGGCTGTCGCATGCGCTTCAGCTTTTTTCAGGACATCGCTGAGGCTATCAAGCATCTGGTTAAACACGGGAACAGAGGCAGCGTACATGGAAATGGACATGGAAATCTCCTAAATAGTTGGCAGAATGCGCCGAATGGAGCTGCATTATAGGATGGATAGAAAATTTGCGTATGAGCTTAGAATTTTCCTGATTTTTCCTGGCTTTTCCCTGTCTCAGCCATCGATAAAGATATCAAAACTGGTCTCACCCTGACCATTTGCCATGAGTTTATGGCTATAGCCATGCCGGTTCAAGACCTCACGCACAAACATCAGGCCTATGCCCTGGCCACCTTTCTTGGTCGTGAAGAAAGGTGTAAACAATTGTCCGTGTGGCACATCCGACAAGAGATTGGCAGAATCCCTGATGGATAACAGTATGCTCTGCGTATTGGGGTCACGTCTGAGTTCGAGATTGACATAGCCAGACTCATGCCGCCCCTGCCTGATCGATGATTCGACAGCTTCAATCGCATTCTTGACGATATTCAGTAAAGCCTGTTCCATCAAATGCCCATCCAGCATTTGCAATGGCAGTTCTTCACGCGCTACCCAATTGAAACTGATGCCCGGCTCGCTGCATTGCTGACGGTACAGATAAACAATACCATCCAGCATGGCAGCCAGGTCATGCGGCTTCAATTCGGGTTCAGGCATTTTGACGACACGGGTAAAGCGTTCTATGAATTCACCAAGATTGCCATTCCGCTTCCTGACAGCGGTGATGGCGGTAATAAAATCATGCGCATCCTCAGACTGCAATTGCCCGCTATAGAACAGCAATGATTCGAGTACCGACCCGGTTGCTGCTACCGTATTATTGACTTCATGTGCCAGCACCCTTATGAGTTTTTCATAAGTGGCTTTTTCTGAACTGGCCAGTTCTGCGGTGATCTCGTCGATCAATAAAAAATCGCGCTTGAAGCCACGATCTGTGAATTGGTTTCTCTGGCAGCGATAGCGCCTGCCCTCGGTATCACCATAGACGGCGCTTTCACCAGGCAACAGGTCTTGCAGCTGCTGCAGCAGCCCGTTATTGCTGGAAATATCACTGTCCAGCATCAACTGCGGCAAGCTCCATCCCGCCAGGTCCCTGCTACCCAGCAAGCTCTGGGCACTGGCATTCATCAGGCTGATCTTGTCGTCAAAATCAAATACGATGACTGCAGTTGGCGTCGCTTCCAGCAAGCGGTCCAGAAAGCCACGTTGTTCGCCGAGTTCCAGCCTTTCTTTATACAGGGCTTCGAGCATGCGGTTGAACAGCATGACCAGCTCATTGATTTCCTTGTTGCTGTCCGGATTGATGCGGCTGGCATAATTCTCATCTTGCAAAAGATCATGGAATTGCTGGGCAAAATCCAGTGGCTGCAAGACCTTGTTGACGAGGTGAATGCCAAGCGCAAGACTGCAAGCCAGGCCCAGTTCCAGAAAGACGATGAGCAAGGGCTGGCTCAGGTAAAAGCTGAAGGCCAGGCCCAGGAAAATACCATGGATAATGAATAGATAAGCCAGCAAGCGCCGCTTCAGGCTCATTGCTTTACCTCATTACCATCATCATCCTCAGTAACAGTGATCTGATGTTTTTCCAGCCTGCGGTACAGTGAAAATCTGCTCAGGCCCAAGGCCTTGGCGACGCGGGTGATATTGCCATTATGCTGTTCCATGGCTTTTTCTATCATCAGTTTTTCTACCTGATCGAGTGTCATGCCCGCCATGCTCATACTCATGCCCTGGCCTTGTGCTTCTTCATGTTGTTCGGCAAACAGAAAATCATGTTGTTCGAGCACAGGCTTGCCCACCAGTAGCAGGGTTCGCTCCAGACATTGCCTAAGCTGGCGTATATTGCCCGGCCATGCCCTGCTACTCAGCCAGTTCAGTGCGGATGGCGCAAGGCTGACTGGCTGCATGCCATAGCTATGCACCAGGCCTGCCATCATGCGGTTTGCCAGCAGTGGAATATCACTGCGGCGTTCGCGCAAAGGCGGCAGGCGTATAGTGATCAGGTTCAGACGGTAATACAGGTCTTCACGAAATTCATTGCTGGCAACCAGTTCTGCGAGTTCGCGGTTGGTGGCCGAGATAATGCGCACGTCAGCCTGCTCGGTCTTGCTGGCACCGACTGCCTGATAGCTATGATTTTGCAATACCCGCAATAGCTTGACCTGGTCATTGCGGTTCAGTTCACCGATTTCATCGAGGAACAGACTACCCTGGCTGGCCATGGCGAAGTGACCCTTGCGGTCGCTTTTTGCATCGGTAAAAGCACCCCTGACATGGCCAAACATTTCGCTCTCAAACAGGCTCGTTGTCACTGCGCCCATGTTTACCTTGACAATGGCTTTGCCAGCGCGCGCGCTGTTGCGGTGTATCGCATCGGCGATGAGTTCCTTGCCAGTACCACTCTCACCTAGTATCAGGACTGAGGCATTGGTTTTGGCAACCCGGCCTATGGTCGCCAATACCTTCAGCAATTCAGCATGCTCGCCTATGATGTCGCTGAAATCAAACTGCCTGTCCAGCGCCTGGCGATCTGCATTAGCGGGCATGGCAACTTGCGCCATGTCCAGCGTGCTGCGTATCAGTTCCTGCAGTTGGGTGTTATCCCAGGGCTTGGTAAAAAAATCTGCGGCACCGAGTTTGACGCCACGCACCGCCAGCGCAATCGAACCCCAGGCCGTCATCAGCAACACTGGCAAAGCTGGATACAGACGCTTGATGTCAGCCAGTAGAGCCAGGCCTTCTTCTCCCGTAGTTTGCAGGGAAAAATTCATGTCCTGCAAGACCAGGTTGATCTCTTGCGTTGCCAGTATCTGCATGGCCTGCTGCGCATCGTCACAACTGATGCTGGTATAGCCAGCTTGCTTCAGCAGCAAAGCCAGCGACACCAGCACCGAGTTGTCGTCATCTATGATCAGGATACGTTGATTTGCTAATGCTGCTGGCATGGCCTTCAATTACCAATGAGTGAAAACAGGCTGACTATCTTATACGCTTTAAGCTTTGGCAAGCATATATTATTCATAGTGCAAGGCCTCGGTCGGGCTGAGCCTGCTGGCACGCCATGCGGGGTACAGGGAACACAATGTGGAAATCGCATAGATCAGCGCCATGGAAATGACCGTAGCAGTAATGAATACTGTCCAGTTGATGGCGTCCCCCAAAACGCCGGTCAGTGGCAGTTGTATCAGCAACACCATGCCCGCCAGCATGGCAATCGAACTCAACAATAATTGCTCGGTGACGATTTGCTGATAAATATGCCTGCTACTGGCACCAATGGCACGCCGCAAACCTATCTCGGGGATACGTTGCGTAGTATTTTGCCAGAGCACGCCAAACAGGCCAAAACCAACCATGATGAGCAGGAAAACTGCAATGACTGCGATGACCATCAGTGGGATGGTGTCTTCGGTCATCTTTGATTTACGCATCTCAGCCAGGGGTGAAATCCTGTAACCCCAGTCACTGCGTATGAGTTTCAATTGCTGGTTCAGTTTTTCTTCAAAGGCGCGCGAGGTACCCGGTTTTACCTTGATCATGGCTACCTCCATGCGCTCATCTCTTGCCGCCCGGGAAAAACGCATGATGACAAAACTGGTCGGGGCCATGAATTCGCCTTTATTACGGAAGTCTTCAAATACCCCGGTAATGCGCAAGAACTTGGTTTCTTTTGATCCTGGTTCGGTATCGGTCACCAGTTGTCCCACTGCGCTCTTGCCAGGGAACATACTGTCGGCCAGTTTTTTATTGATGACGATCGCTTTTTCTGTCCTGCCCTCATCTTCACTGGAAAACCAGCGGCCCTCCAGCAATTTCATTCCCAGCAACCCGGGCGTTTCATCAGCCATGTCCGTCAAGTTGACCTTGAAACCTGATTTATTGTCAGGTAAAAACAAGTCTGAGCGCCAGGTAGAATTGCTATAGGGTGAATAATTGATGAAGCCAACCTGTTCCACCTCGGGCAGGGCCGACAGGCTACGCTGGAAATTTTCGGTCACGTTGGGATCATTTTTTTTATCAAACTCTCCCGAGCTCAGCATCCTGACTGACCACACATCCTGATAGGCAAAGCCTGTAGGTAGATGATATAGCTGGTAATAACGGGCGCTCATCAAAGCCAGGCCAAAGACAACACAAAAAGCCAGCAGTATTTCCAGACTCAGCAATAGATTCTTGAACTTGCGTTTCCAGATGGGCTTGAGTATATGAAAAAACATTATGCAGCTCCTTTCAGCGCAAGCACGGGATCAAGGCGCGACATTTTCCATGCCGGGATGACGCCAGACAAAACGCCAAACACGACGGCAATCACAAAGCCATAGGCAAATACAGCAAAACTCAAATCCACTTTCAGATAAGGGATCAGATCTGCATTGCTGAGCCAGACCAGGGTCAGCTTGGTGAATATCAATCCCACCAGGGCACCGAACAGGCAGAGCAGGATATTTTCCATGACGAATTGTTTGACCAGTTCACGGTTACTGGCACCAAAGGCTTTGCGCACGCCTATCTCGGCGGCCCTTTCCATGATGCGGCCAGAGTTCAGATTGACCAGGTTCAAAGCGGGCAAAAGCATGAAGAGCAACATGAAAAATACCACGCCTGCCAGTAACTGTACGGCTCCTGAATCAGGTACTTCATCACGGTTCAATATACCTCTGGCGAAAAAGTCCAGTTTGCTGTCTGCCCACATGTAGGTGTGTTCCCAGTGAGTTGGTTCATCGGCATTGATTTGCTTGACGACCTGCAAGAGTTCATCCCTGATCAGAGGCAGGTCTGCTGCACTCTTGCCCATCAACATGGCATTGAAATTACCTGAATATTGCTCACGATACTGTGAGGAGGGGAAAGTCGTGACGGGTACCCAGATGTCTGCAAAAGCATTCATGTGTATAACGTCTTCCACCACGCCGATGATTTCAAACTGCTGCCCACCGGCGTTGATTTTTTGACCGACGACTTTTTGACTCACGACTGCTGTACTGTCAAATATTTTTTTCGCCGTACTCTCATTGACGACAGCGACGAAGCGCCCCAGCCTGACATCCTCCGCTGTAGGCACACGCCCGGAAAGTATTTTGAAATCCAGTATCTGCCAGTACTCTGCATCGGCGCGGCGCATCATGATTTCATTGACACTGTCTTTTTGATAGACAGACACAGATTCCGGGCCAGTGACCGCAGCCACTTTTTCCACCGTCTTCATCTTGCGCAAATATTGATCAATGATTTTATATCCCAGCGGGCTGCGCCTGGTGTTGTTCTTGCTGACCTGCGTGACCGTGCCGATCTGTAAAAACCGTTCGCTCTTGCCTTCCACACCGGTAGGAAAAAAAGTGGCTTGCAACATCGCAGTCACCACCAGCAAGACCACCATGGTCAGGACTATGCAGAGCAGGTTGATGGCAGTGAACAATTTGCGCCGCAGATACACCTTGCAGGCAATCTGGAAATAATTCTTTAACATGACATGCCCCCTAAGCCACCAGTTGGCCGTCAAATACCCGCACGATGCGGCCACCCTGTTTGGCCTGACGCTCATCATGGGTGACCATGACGACAGTCGTCCCTTCATGACTGAGCTTGAGCAGGATATCCATGACCTCGGCCCCCATCTGGCTATCGAGATTGCCGGTAGGTTCATCTGCCAGCAAGATGCTGGGGCGACCGACCATGGCGCGGGCAATCGCCACCCTCTGCTGCTGGCCGCCAGACAATTGATTCGGATAATGGTCCAAACGTGCCGACAAGCCTACCCTGGCCAGCGCTTCTTCTGCCAGACGGCGGCGTTCTTTGGCACTGCAAGAACGGTATAGCAAGGGCAGCTCTACATTATCGATGACACGTAGATCATTGATCAGATGGAAGCTCTGGAAAATAAAACCAAAGGTACGGTTGCGCATGCTGGCCAGTTCCTTGTCGCGCCAGGATTTCATCTCGGCCCCATCGACGGCAATTTTGCCTTTGCCAGGTCTGTCGAGCAGACCGATCAAATTCAGCAGCGTACTTTTACCGCAGCCGCTAGGGCCCATGATGGACACAAACTCACCCTTTTTGACATGCAGATTAATGTCGCGCAAAGCCAGGGTTTCGACTTTATCGGTCTGATAGGTTTTGCTGACGTTTTCCAGCTTGATCATGATCGTTTCCTTTTTTTATTCAATTTTTATGCTTGAGGTTTATTGCGTTACCCTGAAACTGTTTAAGTGCTTGAGGCTGCTGATATCAGAAATCACCAGCCTGTCTCCTGCTTTTGCGCCCTGCAAAACTTCCACCATCTTGCTGTCACCCAGGCCTATTTCCACGCTGCGTTTTACTGCCTTGCCATCTTCCAGTACATACACATCCTGCCTGCCCTTGCCACCGATGGCCGGGCCATTTTCAACAATCAGGCTGCGCGCTTTTTGTTCGGTGATGATATTCACTTCTACCCGCAGTTTATGCCGGAGTGAAGGGTGGTTTGCCTGGTCCAGTACGACAATGAGCTTGACTGTGCCATTTTGTATTTCAGGCAAAATGGTTTGCACTTCACCGGGCATGATTTGCCCACTGTATTCAACCCGCACTTTTTGACCGGGACTGAGGTAACGCGCATAAAAATCAGAGACCGTGGCTTCTACCTTGAAATTGTTTAACTCAGACACCTTGGCGATCAGTTGCCCGGTATTGACGCTGGCACCTTCGTCTGCCAGCATCCAGGTCAGCAAACCATCAAAGGGAGCTTTGACCTGGGTTTGTTCCAGCAGTCTTTGCTGGGCTTCCATCTGCTTCTGGTAAATGGACTTTTGCAGGCGTGCAGCCTCTACATTGCTTTGCGTGGTGCGACGAGTGTCGTTCAAACTCTCTTTATGCTGGCGCAATTGCACTTCATTGCGTTTGACGGCCAGTTCTGCCGCTTGCAAATCAACGGCTGAGGTAATGCCTATAGCACCCAGTTTTTGATAGCGCGCGAGTTTGACTTTATTGCTCTGCAAATCCAGTTCCAGCAATTCCATTTCACTGGCAATTTTTTTGAGATTGGATTCCATTTCCATCGCCAGCAATTGGCCCTTTACATCTTGCTGGGACACCTGCTCGCGCAAATTGTCGATTGCCAGACGTATGCTATGGTCATCCAGCAGCATCAGCAATTCACCGGCGCGTACTTGTTGGCCAGCCTTGGCAATGACTTTGCTGATACGTGACTGGTTGGGGCTGGATAGTTGTTCTTCATGAACAGGGATGACGACGCCTGCCGCGTTGATGGTATTGTCGATAGCCCCCACGCGCACCTCGCCCACGCGTATCTCACCCAGGCTGACACCGGGGCTGATAAGCCGGTTCACGGCCCATGCCGCACCAGTGACAGAAATGGCGGCAGCAGCCAGCAGCAAGATAGTCTTGCGCCTGCGATTTTTGAGCGTGTCGTGGCTGATAGCCTGATCCATGTTGAAACCTGATGTAATTAACTACCAGATCAGGTTTGCAAGCACCGTGCCTGCCTCATCGATTTTGATTTAACTATTTAAAATCAACTACTTGGAAGATTTCAACAGCAAGAAAAGGAAAGAATAGTGCAGCGACATCGTTCGTCATCGAACGCTGGTGTGCGAATTAGCACAGTGATGGCGGGGAAAATCTTTTGCCCAAATAAAAATCCCCTTCATGGAAGGGGATCACATCATTACCGGCAAATATTCTGTCTTAGAAGCGATAGCCTACGCCTACGCCTACCAGCCAGGGATCAACTTTGACGGCGCTGACTTTGGCACCGCTGATAGTCACATCGCTGCGTATTTGCACTTTCTTGACATCCAGGTTCAAGGACCAGTTTTTGTCGAGTTTGAAATCGACACCAGCCTGTATGGCCAGGCCAAAACTGTTGCTGTCGAGGCCACCAGTACCCTTGAGCAGGTTCACATCAGAGATGCGGGTGTAATTGACACCTGCACCAACATAAGGGCTGACTTTTGAACCAGGTGCAAAATGGTATTGTGCAGTCAGTGTCGGTGGCAAATGCTTGAAAGTACCGATGATGGCACCGTCGAGCATGACGTCATGTTTTTGCGGGTAAGTCAGTATCAGTTCTGCCGCCAAGTTTGGCGTGAAAAAATAAGTGATATCGACTTCAGGAATTTCCTTGCTGCTGACAGTGATGCGGTCGGCAGCACCGACGCCACCTATAGGATCAGAACCATTTGCAGGATCGATATTGACGACACGGGCACGCACTTGCCATGGGCTCTGTTCTTGAGCCATTGCCTGGTTTGCAGTGAGACCGATAGCTGCCAGGGAGAGTGCGATAACAAGCTTTTTCATTTTCATTTCCTCTTTTCTCAACAGTGATGAACAAAGTGTAAATCCACACTATTGGCAGGGGATTGAGCTACATCAACTTTGGTGCAGAGCACCATAAAATGCAACTCCTGATGAAATTTTCCGCATTTCAACGCTCAGCAGGCGTCAGAAAAATAGCCGCGCCCGACGGCAAGCCGCCAGCCTTACATAAACTGGCCGAAATATTCCGTCCTGTGTCTGCATGAGGTATCCTTACAAACATTCTTATTCCCTATGAAAAATCAAGAAAAATGGCCAATTACGTCTATACCATGAATCGCGTCGGCAAAATCGTGCCGCCCAAGCGTCAAATCCTCAAAGATATTTCCCTGTCCTTCTTCCCTGGCGCCAAGATAGGCGTGCTGGGTCTGAATGGTTCAGGCAAGTCTTCCCTGCTCAAAATCATGGCAGGCATAGACAAGGACATACAGGGCGAAGCAGTGCCCATGCCCAACCTGAATATCGGTTACCTGCCGCAGGAACCGCAACTCGATCCAGAACAAACCGTGCGCCAGGCCATTGAATCTGCCCTGGGTGAAGTGTTTGAAGCCAAAGCCAAGCTCGAAGAAGTGTATGCCGCTTATGCTGAAGAAGACGCTGACTTTGATGCCCTGGCGAATGAGCAGGCACGCCTGGAAGCCATCATCTCAGCCTCTGCCGGTGACAATGTAGAACTGCAACTGGAAATGGCTGCCGATGCGCTGCGCCTGCCCGCCTGGGATGCCAAGATAGCTGTCCTGTCCGGTGGTGAAAAACGCCGTGTCGCGCTGTGCCGTTTGCTGCTGTCCAAGCCTGACATGCTCTTGCTTGATGAACCAACCAACCATCTGGATGCTGAATCTGTCGACTGGCTGGAACAATTCCTGTTGCGCTTCCCTGGCACTGTGGTGGCGATTACCCATGACCGCTACTTCCTTGACAATGCAGCTGAGTGGATTTTGGAACTGGATCGTGGTCATGGTATCCCTTGGAAGGGCAATTACTCTTCCTGGCTGGACCAGAAACAAGCGCGCCTGAAGCAGGAAGAAGCGACAGAATCTGCTCGCCAGAAAGCCCTGCAAAAAGAACTGGAATGGTCACGCCAGAACCCCAAAGCGCGCCAGGCCAAGAGCAAGGCACGTCTGGCCCGCTTCAATGAAATGAGCGAACATGAATACCAGAAGCGCAATGAAACCCAGGAGATTTTCATCCCAGTGGCCGAGCGTCTGGGGAATGAAGTCATCGAATTCAAGAACGTCACAAAAGCCTTTGGTGACCGCCTGCTCATCGATAACCTGAGCTTCAAGATCCCTCCTGGCGCGATTGTCGGTATCATCGGCCCTAACGGTGCCGGTAAATCTACCCTGTTCAAGATGATCAAGGGTCTGGAAACACCGGATAGCGGTGAAGTCGTGCTGGGCCAGACAGCCAAAATCTCGCTGGTAGATCAATCGCGTGAAGACCTGGGCAATACCAAGACCGTGTTTGAAGACGTGGCCAATGGTGCCGACATCCTGACCGTAGGCCGTTTTGAAATGCCATCGCGCGCTTATCTGGGTCGCTTCAACTTCAAGGGCGGTGACCAGCAAAAGATCGTCGGTAACCTGTCTGGTGGTGAACGTGGCCGTTTGCATCTGGCCAAAACCCTGCTACAAGGCGGCAATGTCTTGCTGCTCGATGAACCATCGAATGATCTGGACGTGGAAACCCTGCGTGCGCTGGAAGATGCCTTGCTGGAATTTGCCGGCAGCGTCATGGTGATCTCACATGACCGCTGGTTCCTTGACCGTATCGCTACCCACATCCTGGCATTTGAAGGCAATTCCCAAGTCACTTTCTTTGATGGCAACTATCAGGAATATGAAGCCGACAAGAAAAAACGCCTGGGTGAAGAAGGTGCCAAACCAAAACGCATCCGTTACAAGCCTTTGAGCGTATAAACCATCAAACGGCCAAGGCCGGCCAACACCCGGTATGTAATTTGCATAAGCCTGTTTGTTATTCAGACAGGCTCATTGCAAAAATACTACTTCAGCTATCTCCCTGACGGCTTCAAGTTGTTTAACAGTATGTTTTATTGCATTGCGGTAAGCTATTGAAAAATAGGGATTTTTCCTGAGCAAATACTTGCAGAAGTTAAGACATGATGCTGAAAAAACATTTATACCCATTCCTGCTTTGCCTCGCACTCAGCCTGTCTTCTGGCATGGCCCTGGCCAATTCTGGTGGCAGTGCCAGTGCATCTGGTGGCGGTTCAACTGCCAAGCTAGAGGCGTTCACAGTCAATCTGTCGAGTACAGAACGTTATCTGCAACTCAGCATGGCCTTGCAAATCGCCAGCGCAGAAGTCAGCGACAAGATTAAATTATTCATGCCCAAGGTCAGGCATACCCTGATCCTGCTGCTCAGCAGCAAGGAAGGTGAGCAATTGCAAAGTCTGGAAGGCAAGCACCAGTTGATGGAAGAGATCAAGAATGGTGTCAATAAAACCCTGGACCTCAAAGAACATGATGGCGTGACTGACGTGTTCTTCGAGAACTTTGTCATCCAGTAGCACTTGCAAGCCCATCAATCGCAGGTACAGCAGCTTTCGAGCGCAATTTCCACCATGTCGCTAAAGCTGTTTTGTCTTTGTTCCGGAGTCATGCCAGCACCGCTGCGCAAATGATCTGCTACCGTCAGCAAACCCAGGGCCTGCACGCCATGTTCGGCGGCTACTGAATATAAACCTGCCAACTCCATTTCCACCGCCAGTATCTGCATTTTTTCCATGATGTCGAAAAGCTGCGGCTGCACACTGTAAAACAGGTCGGCAGAAAATACATTGCCCACCCTGACAGGTTTTTGCAGGCAATGCGCAGTCTGCACTGCCTTGGCGAGCAAACCATAATCAGCAAGCGCCGCAAAATCATGGTCCATGAAGCGCATGCGGTTGACCTTGCTGTCAGTACTTGCACCCATGGCGACGATGACATCACCGAGCTGCATGTCTGCCCGCAACGCACCGCATGAACCCAAGCGTATGAGTTTCTTGACCTCATAGTGGCGTATCAGCTCAGTTGCATAAATACTGATCGAGGGTATGCCCATGCCATGTGCGAGTACAGAAATCTTCTTGTCGCGGTACCAACCGGTATAGCCCAGCATATTGCGCACGGTATTGACCAGCAGGGCATCGCTGAGCCAATGATCAGCAATCATCTTGGCCCGCAAGGGGTCGCCAGGCATCAGCACGATGTCGGCAAAATCACCAGGAGCGGCATTGATATGGGGAGTAGTCATATTGTTTCCGTGGTCAATGCGTATGCAGGCAGGCGCAAGCTGCCGCGCATGCTCTGCCGTATCTGTTGTGGTCGCGGCACGGCAGATTCGCCAAATGTGCATGCTGCGAGCAGACGCTTGCTGGCCATGGCCAGACTGTCTTCATCAACAGCATGGATCATGGCCAAGGGAGTATCAGCCTCCATGCGCTGCCCCAGTTCCGCCAACTGGCTCAAGCCGGTACTGGCATCTTGTTTGCCAAGAGCTGCCGTACTCAATTGCAGGGCCAGCATGCCTATGGCCCGCGTGTCCATGCTGTTGAGATACATACCCGCAGGTGCGAAGACCGGCTGTCGCAGCTTGGCCTGGGGCAAATAACGGGCATGGTTGGTCAGCAAATCAGGTGGAGCACCCAGTGCTGTGCAAGACTTTTCAAACACTTGCGCAGCCTTGCCGCTGTGCAGGGCATCCAGCAAGCCTACCTGGGCTTCCAGTGCGTTTTTTGCCAGGCCAGCCACTACCAGCATCTCCGTGCCCAGCGCCAATACGGTCTGATGCAGGCGCTGCGGGCAGGTGTCGGTACGTAGATAACTGAGTGCGGCAGCCACTTCCAGCGCATTGCCTATGCTGGGAGCCAGTGGCTGGCTCATGTCGGTGATCAGGGCTGAGCAGGCCATGCCCGCCGCATTGGCGGTATCTATAATGTTTTTTGCCAGGGCCTGCGCCTGCGCCAGCTCAGGTGTCTGTGCACCATTGCCGCACTTGATATCCATGACCAGCGCATCCAGCCCGGCAGCAAATTTCTTGGACAGGATGGATGCCGTAATCAAAGGCAGGCTATCTACCGTTGCTGTCACATCGCGTATCGCATACAGGCGCTTGTCTGCCGGGGCAAGATCAGCAGTCTGGCCTATGATGGCCATGCCGCAATCCCTGACCACACGACGGAAGCGCGCCAGATCAGGCGTCGTGCAATAACCGGGTATGGCTTCGAGCTTGTCTTGCGTACCACCGGTATGAGCCAGCCCGCGCCCGCTGATCATGGGGACGATGCCGCCGCAAGCCACCACCATCGGGGCCAGCACCAGCGACACCAGGTCTCCCACGCCGCCTGTGGAATGCTTGTCCACCACCGGGCCGGGCAAATCCATCTCATCCCAGCGCAAGACAGTACCAGAATCACGCATGGCCAGCGTCAGCGCAGCACCCTCTGCCGCTGTCATGCCCTGCAAGCAGGTCGCCATGCAAAATGCCCCGAGCTGCGCGTCTGTTATGCTGCCATCCACCATGCCGGTTACCAGCGCCTGTATCTCTGCCTGATCCAGAGCCAGGCCTGCGCGCTTCTTGCGTATCAGCTCTTGCGCCAGCAGCATCTCAGTATCCCGACTTGATTTGGGGCGGTACATCGCGCAGACAAGCCTGCAAATTGCCCAAGAGGCTGGAAGCACCAAAGCGAAAATGCGCAGGGTTCACCCAGTCCTGGCCCAGGATGTTATCCGCCAGCGCCAGATAGGCTGCAGCCTCCTCCACTGTCCTTACCCCGCCTGCGGCCTTGAAGCCACATAGTCCCCCGGTTTCCTTGATCACGGTCAGCATGGTTTCTGCCGCTGCCAGCGTGGCATTCACTGCCACCTTGCCGGTAGAAGTCTTGATAAAGTCTGCCCCTGCCGTGATGGCTATCAGGCTGGCGGCGCGGATAAAGGCATCCGTCTTCAGTTCACCACTCTCGATGATGACCTTCAAGACCTTGTCGCCACAAGCAGCCTTGCAAGCCCTGACCATCTCTGCCCCGGTACTGGTGTCACCCGCCATCAGCGCGGCATAAGGGAAAACCAGATCGACCTCGTCTGCACCATAGGCAATCGCCGCCCTGGTCTCGGCCACGGCAACATCCACGTCGGCCTCACCATGCGGAAAATTAACCACCGTCGCCAGTTTGATCGCTGGCGTGCCAAATTCACGCAGCATCTTTTTTGCATGCGGGATAAAGCGCGGGTAAATACATAAAGCCGCCACCTGCCCCTGCTCACTGCTGGCAGCATTGCACAAGGCGGTGATCTTTTCCCTGGTGTCGTCCTCATTCAGGCTGGTCAGATCCATCAGGCGCAGAGCGCGGCTGCCTGCCTGCTTCAAGGCGGTATCTGGGGTGGACGGCATGTTCTGGCTCCTGCGGGTATTCAAATGCCAAAGATAAAGCGCAAGCGTATCAAGCTACTTGATATAGCTCAGAAGTTGCAAAAACATCTGCAAAACAAATGCCAAGCCCAGCATATACATCCCTTATCTGCCGGCAGGCAGCGCAGCGTGAAGAGATTTCGACTCCTTCCCCTTCAAGGGGAAGGTTGGGATGGGGATGGGTTTCTGTAATAACTGGAGAAGTGGCCAATCAACCGAAACCCATCCCTACCCTGGCCCTTCCCTTGAAGGGAAGATAAATACTCCGGCTACTTCGCAAAGCTACATTAAGCATTTTATGTATACCCAAACCCAATTAGCCGCCAAAATAGCGACTTTCCCCCATCCAGCACCCCATGTACCAGCTCGCCGCCCCTGCTTTTGCCGAAATTGAAATCAAGAAAAGCCGTTTTCTGGGCCAGCTCTACCCAATGAACAGCCGCGCCGATGCTCGCCAGCAACTGGCGCAGATACGGGCACAACACCCGGATGCCGTGCATGTCTGCTGGGCGCTGATCTGCAGCGGCGACTCTGGCCTGGATGATGATGGCGAACCGTCTGGCACCGCCGCCAAGCCCATGTACAACGTGCTGGTGCACAAAGACGTGACCAATGTACTGGCCGTTGTCGTGCGCTACTGGGGCGGCATCAAGCTCGGTGCAGGCGGCCTGACCCGCGCTTATGGCCAGGCCATCTCCGACGCCTTCAAGCTCGCAGAACTGACAGAAGTTGAATACATGCTTGAATGGGACATTCTCTGCGCCTATGCCGACGAATCCCACGTACGCCGCCTGTGCGACAAATTCACCGCCAGCGTCACCGGGCTGGCCTATACCGAATCAGCCACCATCAGCATCAGCCTCAAACAAAAACTTGCTGCCAGCTTTGAAGCTGAATTGATAGAAATGCTCAAAGGGCAAGTCAGCATCATCAAACCAGAGCAAACTATTTAGTTTCCACCCCACCGTTCCCGCCCCGTAGAGACTGTGCAAGCGGGGTTTTTACATGTAAATTACTGTCAATTAACATGTCATTTACATATAAAATAGATTGGCTTGTCACTGTGAGTACACAGTTTTGTAATAAAGTTCGCTATATTATTGCCGTTACATCTTGTTACGACTAGCAACTATCTTGCATGGATAGATAGCTGCACATCGAACAATTGCGGCAAAAAATAATAACCATGCAAGAAACCCATGCAAAATACCAATCTGGCTAGCAACGACAATACTGGAGTAGAGGAAGTAAGCGTCAGCCTCAGACATTACGAATTCAAAAAGCGTCTGGGTGAAGGCGGCTTTGGGCAAGTCCATGAAGCCTGGGACAGCAAACTCTGCCGCCCTGTCGCCATCAAACAGCTCAAAGCCACAGAGGGCGCAGGAAGTGCAATCCAGACCAGCAGCCTGCTCAAGGAAGCCCGCCTGGCCGCATCCCTCAAGCACCCTGCCTTCGTCAAGATTTTTGCCATTGAAGATGAGGACAATAGCCATTCCATCGTCATGGAACTGGTGCCCGGCCTGACCCTCAAGCAATTGCTGCAACAAAATCCGCAGCAGCCGCTGCCAGAACAGCAAGCCATCAACATCATCAGCCAGGTCGCTGAAGCCATGCAAGAGGCCCACGCCAGCGGCCTCATCCATGGCGACCTGAAACCGTCGAACCTCATGGTCGAACCCGACGGCAAAGTCCGCATACTCGACTTTGGCCTCGCATCAAAAACCGATGCACAAGCCACCACATCCATGAGCCAGCTCGACCCGCAAGGCACGATAGCCTACATGGCCCCGGAACGCATGATGGGCAGCCCGGCCAGCGCCCAGAGCGACATCTACGCCCTCGGCGTCATCCTCTACGAAACCCTGACCGGCCAACGCCCCTTCGCCAACGCAAGCGGCCTGGCCCTGGCCGCCGCCCTGATGCAATCGAATTCTGACACTTGGGAATTCCCGGCAGGATGCAAACCAGAGTTGATCAAGCTGGTGCTGGCGATGACGGCGCGGCAAACTGAGAAACGCCTGAACAACATGCAGCAGGTGCATGAGCAATTGCGTGGGTTGGTGAGTGTGCCTGTACTAGTGGCAGCGGGTGGTGCTGTGGATGTAAACAGCATTTCAGGCAATGGCTGGAAGGCGCTGAGCAAGCCGAAACGCTTTGCTATCGTCAGCGCCATCATCGTCGCGTTGGGCTATGGGGCTTGGCAAGCTGTGCCTTATCTTGAAATGGACAAGATGTCGTTGAAGCCGTTTTCAGAGTCGTTGACTATGAAACAAGGATTAGAAGCATTAAGGCAATATGACATACCAAGTAGCCTAAATAAGGCACAAGCAAGTTTTGAAACAATTTTAAAGCGCAATCCCGATCATGCTGGCGCGGTTGCTGGTCTTTCTATAATTTATACGTTTCGCTACGATAGCGACAGACAGGATTCAGTTCTGCTTCAGAAAGCCGACGCAAGCGCACAGCAGGCTTTAAAATTGAACGACAAATTAGCACTCAGTCACATCGCTCTTGCACGTGTAAGATCGCAAATGGGTAAGAATGATTTGGCACAAAATTCGTATGAACAGGCTTTAGCCCTAGATCCTGATAATATTTTTGCTACATTTGGGTTAGTCACCGTTTTAAGAAAACTAAAACGCTATGACGAAGCTATAAAAATTGCCGCCGCGGGACTAGAGAAATTTCCCTATGAACGTATGTTTGCAGAAGAACTTGGTGCAGTTTATGCTGAGTTGAGCAAATATACAGAAGCAGAAAAATTTTTCCGCATAAGCATAAAAATACAACCCGACTCTGTAGCCGCATACGCGAATCTGAGCAATATATTGGTCAGGCAAAATCGAGAAACAGAAGCCAAACAGATTCTACAGCAGGGGTTATTAATACGACCAGATGCTTTATTATATTCAAACATGGGCCAGATACTGTTTAACGATGGCGAATACGTTAAGGCAGCGGAAGCATTTGAAGCAGCTATTTCGCCGGATAAAGGCAGTCCAGCGAGGTATGACGGCTGGGCAAACTGGGGCGATACTTTACGTTGGATACCTGGTCAAGAAGAAAAAGCAAAAAAAGCATATGAACGGGCGCGCGAACTTCTTTCTCAGCGTTTACCAACAATTCCGAAAAAGGCTGATGCAACGATGATTTCTCGCTTTGGCCTGTATTCCATACGTATAGGTGATATGCAAACAGGAATGAAGTATTTGTACCAAGCTCTTGAACTAGACCCTGAAAACCGCAATGTCCATTTTCGTCTTGGATTAGCTCACGAATTGCTTGGCAAACGAGATGAAGCAATCAATGAATTGGGAATGGCTATCAAATACCAACTCCCAATAAAAACTATAGAGAGTGAGCCTGACTTACTCAGTTTAAGGCGTGATCAGCGCTATATAAAACTCGTTGACCATGAAAAAAAATGATCTGGAACAGTTATTGCATATTAGCTGCTGTATTAAGAATTCTATGATCTGAAATAAGGGATTATTGAAACGGCGAGCATGAGTACACATGCTTATTTGACTAGTTCAACCAATTGAAAGATTGAATATGAGTGATCCAGCCCCACCAGTAAATTATACATTCACAACATACTTTAATCAGGGTGACCCACAAAGCCGAGCTACTGTATCGGCAACAGGAAGATTTACCCCTCCTCTTCCTATAAATACTCAAACAGGTCATCGCTACCTCAATGTGGACGATACTGTAACCTTTGCTTTTTCAGGTACACCAACCAATCCTGGAGACACCGTCTCGGTAACAGCTAGCGCCTTTATTGCAATCTGCAAAGGTACACAACCCAATGGCGAACCTAACGTTGTCGGAACTACAGCTACCGCATGTCCAGTTGATGGCGTAACAATAACCCTGACTAAAGACAGTATCGGATTTTGGGGATTTACAATCTCATTTTCAGCAGATTTTAAAGATTCAAATGGGAATGTTGTAAGCTCAGAATTTTTCTATCTACCTGATCCTGAGGTGGATATTGAAACACGTGGTGGTGGTTAATTTAATTCCTGCTTTATATATTTGCGGAACTTATAAATACAAAAATGTGTGACAAGCAGAGTTCTAACAAGAAAAATTTCAATTCAAAAGGATTTATATGGAAAACCTAGTCAAATCAAAAGTGACTCAAGTATCACCACCATTGATCGATAATTCTGCGACGCTGGAACAGAAATGCATGCGTGCATTAACAAGCGAAGAAATTCTCGTAGTTGCAGGCGGTCCAGAGGTTGATGTTGAAGCGGGTGGCGGTGGCGGCTAGATTTTTGCCAATTAAATTCGCGGCTAGTAAATTAAGCGATGCTGCAAGCAGCTCTTTGCCGCATACGCTTATATTGAAGAGCTATTTTTTTAAATTTATTCAACTTGGAAGAGAAAAAATGAAACACACTAACACAACAAAAATATCCCTCATTGTGGAGCCTGCAAATAACGAACAGACAGCACCATGTGAATCGAAGCTGTGTACGTTGACAACTGAAGAAATTCTTGCAGTTGCAGGTGGACCAGAAGTTGATATTGAAACGGGAAATGGCGGCTGAAAAATCTAGATAAAGAAAGAGATGAAATTATCGAAATAAACATCTTTTTCTCTTAAATCATCGGCTCCACATCGCAATGCCAAAACATAGCCAAACTTGCTTTGGCTATGTTTTTCTTTTATTGACTAATGAGCGCTAACTTTCGTTTGCTCACTTGAACCATCTTTAAGCAACTCATCCACCAGCCGCCCAGCCTTGATCACTACGACCCTGTCCGCCATCGCTATTGTCTCTGGCCTGTGCGCGACGATAATGCGGGTCAGGCCCAATTCAGTCACTGTTGCATTCACACTGCGTTCGTTTGCTACATCAAGCTGGCTGGTTGCTTCGTCCAGCACAAGTATGCGGGGCTGGCGGTATAGGGCGCGGGCCAGTAGTATTCTTTGTTTTTGTCCACCACTGATGCCTATGCCGCTGTCGCCGGTGATGGTGTAATAGCCCATGGGCATGGCAGTGATTTCATCATGCACTGCCGCCAGTTGTGCGCAGTGACGTATGCGTTCCCAGTCTGGCAGCGGGTCAAAGAAACAGATATTGTCTGCGATAGAGCCGGAGAACATGCGGTCTTCCTGCATGACGGTGCCTATCATGTCGCGGTAATTGCTTAAGCCCAGGCGTTTGATGGGTACGCCATCCAGCAAGACTTCGCCTTGCGTGGGAGTGAGCAAGCCCAGCATAACCTTGACCAGCGTAGTCTTGCCGCAGCCGGATACACCAGTAATGGCAATGCATTCACCCGCCGCTACGCTGAGATTGATGTTTTCGATCACATTAGGTTCAGTCGGTGAATAGCGAAAAGACACATCGCGTAGTTGTATGCTGGGTTTGATCTTGCTCACATCGAGTTCGTGATCATGATCTTGCGTAGTCAGTTCAGTTTCTGCCATGACGATGTCGGCGACTCTTTCACCATGCAGGCTCAGCATCATGAATTCTATGACCTTGTCTATCAGGGCAGCCAGACGGGCAGAGAACTGGTCACGGTAGGCGATAAAGGCCAGCAACATGCCCACAGTAAAAGTATTATCCATGACAGCACGGGACGCCAGCCAGACGATGATGACTCTCTCCAGACCAAACAACAGGGTTTGTGCGGTTTCGTAACTGACACGTATGCGCTGTATGCGCAGGTCTGCATTGAATTGTTCTGCCAGAATATTGAGCCAGCCAGCACGTCTTTGTTCACCTTTGCCAAACAGGCGCACGCTTTGTATACCGCTGGCGGTCTCCAGAAAATGCGTGGTCTGCTTGGCAGCGTGAATAATCTGCTCGGCCGTGGCTGTGCGTAAGGCGGTGTACACACTCCAGCGCATCAGGGCATACAGCACAACTGCAACCGTTGCCACCAAAGCCAAGCTGCGGCTGTAAAACAGCATCATGCTGAAAGTACCTATGACCATGACACCATCGACCAGTGCTTGCACAAAGCCTGTCGTCAATGTTTTTTGTATGGTGGTGATAGAACCAAAGCGCGAAAGAATATTGCCGATATGTCTTTTTTCAAAAAACTCCAACGGCAGTTTGACCAGATGCGCAAACACATTGCTCATCCATTGGAAATTGAGCCGGGTACTGAGCGCCACCACAAACCAGCTGCGCACAGCGCTGATTGCTGCCTGTATCAATACCAGCAAACCAAAACCCAGCGCCAGGGTGCTTAGCAAATCACGGTCTATGGAAACAAGAGCATGATCGACTACCCATTGCAAATAAAAGGGTAAGGCAATAGAGACAAATTCCAGCGCCAGTGCCAGCAAGAAAATCTGACTCAGGCCACGCTTTAAACCCGTGATGCGCCCCATGAGGCTGCGCAGGGTAAATTGCAGTTTATTAGTGGCAGGTGTAAAGTCGCTGGCAGGACTAAGCTCAAGTGCCACACCAGTAAAGTGCTTGGAAAATTCATCCAGGCTAAAGCGGCGCAAGCCTATGGCCGGGTCATGGATCACCACTTCTTTTGCTGATACGGACTTGAGCACCACAAAATGGTCCATGTCCCAATGCAGGATGCAAGGTAATTGCAGTTGCGACAGATGGTTCATTTCCAGCTTGAGCGGGCGGCTTTCCAGCTTCAAGCCGCGGGCTATCCTGATCAGGCTTTGCAGGGTTGCGCCCTTGCGTGAGATAGAAAAGCGCAGCCTGAGCGTCGCCAGATCAGTCAGGTAACCGTGATAATTGGCCACCATGGCAACGCTACAGAGGCCGCATTCTGTGGCCTCTGTCTGTAAAAATACGGGGAGCTGGCGACGTAATCCTAATCTATCCATTCAAACACTTTCTTTGTTAAACAGTTCTGCACCTGCTCTGTTTTCATAACTGACTGGCCATGCCATACAAAGGCTCGAGCACCCATTGCGCCAGGGTGCGGTGTTCCAGCACTAGCGTTGCCGCCAGTTGCATGCCGGGTTTGAGTTGATAGTTGCGGCCAAATGCCTTGACCTGTGCACTGTCGAGCTCGACACGCAAGCGATATACAGGTTCGCCACCGCCTGTGGAAGCGACCTGGCGCACGGAATTATTGATGCCTACCTGCACGTCATCGAGAGCGATGGTGGCTACGGAGATTTCTTTGACGACACCACGAAACTGCCCAAACTTTTGGTAAGGGAAAGCATCGTAACGCAGCATGACCTCAGTACCGGGGTGGACAAAACCGGCAGCGCGGGTGGGCGCATATAATTCCACTTCCAGCTTGCTGCCTGCGGGCAAAAGATTAGCCAGACGCTGGTCCGCGAACACAGATTGCCCGCGATTAACGACGATGCCTGCAACCCGGCCCGCCTGGTCTGCCCGTATTACCAGTTGCCGTCTGGATTCACTCTCTGTGACTTGTTGCCGCAGTTCTTCAATATTGCGTTTGAGTTGTGAGGCATCGCGCTCGGCCTGTAAAGGCAGGTCTAGCCTGCTGGCGGCCAGCGAGGCGACTTCACGCTGCAAGGCCAGTTGCTCCAGCTCTATGCTGGCCAGACGTGATTCTTGTTCTATGACATCGGCTGCTTTTTCATTGATTGCCGCTTTGGAGACATTACCTGTCTTGCCCAGATCTGCCAGGCGATTCGCGTTTTCACGTACCAGTTGCACACGACGGCGTTGCAGTACCAGTTCATTCTCCAGGTGTTGCAAACTGGCTTGCAGTTTGGCGTGGCGGCCATCCATGTCCATGCGCTTGTTTTTTGTTTGCTGCTGCAATTGATCCAGCTCTTGATGGTATTGCGCAATGCGCGCCTGCAAGCTTTGCTTGATGGAAGCCTGGGTATCTGTGCGGCCATTATTGCGTTCACCAGAGAGAGTGAACAAGGCATCGCCAGCCTGCACCTCTTGCCCTTCTTTGACATGAATGACGGACACAATGCCTGACTGTGGTGTCGCCAACCGGTATAAGCCCTGGTCGGGCACCACCATGCCGCTGACGGTCTCTTTGCGGGTAAAACCAAAGAACAGGGAAAAAAGAACGATCAATACAATCAGGCTGAACAGGAACAAACTGAGCACAGGATAAGACCAGGTGCGTGTCAACAAGATCGCGCCATGATAACGCTGTGACTGATGATCGAGCGCTTCTTTGCGGAACAGCTTGCTCATGCGTAAGGTTTCATAAGGTTAGAAAGAGAACAAAGTCAGACTAACAATATACCGCAAAGTCTGACAAATAATAATTTTGTTCAGGCTCTTGCAATTAACATTTTTTGACTATATCTTTCCCCACGCAAACCATCGTGTGTTCTACACATGCTATGCATCTGCAAGCTGAATTCTCTCAACATACTGGAGGAAGAATGCATCATATCCCTGGCGAAACATTGCTTTCGCAATTCAACAAATCAAAACGCATTGCTACAGAAAATCTTCAGGATCAGCATCCCTGCAACATGATGCGAATGCTGTCAGATGCGGAAGTACTCAGTGTGGCTGGCGGACCTGAAGTTCAAGTAGGAACTGGCACTGATCTTCAAAGGAATGAATATGAAAGTCGTTGAAAGAGCACTCGACAATTTAACACTTAACAAGGCTGACAACTACGTCACACAAAATCACCCAATTCAAGATGAAAAAATTCGTGTTCTTACTGACCGCGAATTATTGAGCGTTACTGGCGGCCCCGAAGTTCAAGTGGGAACCGGTCAAGACTGATTCATCATCTATTAAATCAACAATGGAGAGGAAGTTTCGTGAAGAAAATCACTCAAACTGCGACATCTTTACCATTAACAAAATG
Source organism: Undibacterium sp. YM2 (assembly GCF_009937975.1). Classification (NCBI taxonomy): domain Bacteria; kingdom Pseudomonadati; phylum Pseudomonadota; class Betaproteobacteria; order Burkholderiales; family Oxalobacteraceae; genus Undibacterium; species Undibacterium sp. YM2. The sequence continues at coordinate 68,526 of NZ_AP018441.1, read as the reverse complement.
CGCTCTTGATGATCCACATCAATCATGTATAGAGCACACAATGCGTGTTTTATCCCAAAAAGAAATTTTGAGAGTAACAGGTGGGCCTGAAATTGAAGTGGGAACAGGAACTGATCTTCAAAGGGGTGGCTATGAAAATCACTGAAAGGAAGCGCAACGATTCGATATTAAACAGGGCAGACACTGACAGTGCACAAACCAAACAATATCAGGAACAGGATCTACGCTCTTTAACAGAGGATGAAATTCGAATAGTTGCTGGCGGACCGGAAGTAGATGTCTCTGCGGGCGGTGGCTGAAGCTAAATAATTGGCTGCAGATGAAGTTCAGTTAATCAAGCTCAATCAAGCGAATGAAAAAAGAATATTTTTAAAAGGAGTAGGCATGAAAAAAACTACTATCACAATTTCTGAAACAGCATCGGACAGTTTGGATGCTCAAACGACACAGCAAGCCGAAGTCCGCGTGTTGACAGATGATGAAATTCTAAACATCGCTGGCGGTCCTGAAATTGACGTTCAATCCGGCACAGGCGGCTAATCAAATCCAAGCTATGGCACAACATGCCGTAGTCAAATCCGGGACCTTTTTGGCAAACAGCCAGCTACTTAAGGAAAACCATGAAACACACTGAACTGAAAACATCTGACGTTGAAATCAAGCAGCAACAGCCTGTTCTAGAGCACGAAATGCGTACGCTAAGCGAAGAGGAAGTCCTAGGCGTTGCAGGCGGGCCTGAGTGCGATGTTGGTTCAGGTAACGGGTAATATATTCATATTTTTTAGTAAAGAACTTTAACATCCAAGCTAAAGAAATTACAGGCAACTCGTTAACCACTCTTTAGGAAAACTATGAAATACACCGAGCTGAAAACATCTGACATTGAAATCAAACAGCATCAGTCTGCCCAAGAACTCGAAATGCGAGCCCTGACCGACAATGAAGTCTTGAGCGTGGCGGGCGGGCCTGAGGTAGATATTTCAGTGGGTGGCGGTTGATCAGATCCAAACTATGGCACAACATGCCTTAGTCAAATCCGAGGCTGTTCTTGCAAACAACCAACTACTTAAGGAAGACCATGAAAAACACCGAACTGAAGGCATCTGACATTGAAATCAAACAGCAACAGCCTGCCCAAGAACTCGAAATGTGCGTTCTGACCGACAATGAAGTCTTGAGCGTCGCAGGCGGACCTGAAGTTGATGTTGAAGCTGGTCACGGTGGTTGAATCTGATTCAACGGGAATCTTAACTTGGGATAACGTCCTAGAATATCCCCACCACCTTCAAATACCGCCTCAACGCCTCACTAGGCGTTTTCAATAAAGCGGCGCAAGCCTCTACATCGCCAGCACTGGTTTCCAGTGACTGGCGAATTTCTTCTGTGGGTATCTGTTCGGCGCGGCGTATCTGGCTGTGGTTGTCGAGCAGCTTGTACATTGAGGGGCGTGAGACGCCGAGTTCTTGTGCTGCACCCTGTATATACCAGTCGTTGTTTTCCATCGCTCGCAGGACGTCGTCGTCGCTGAGTTCGGCCAATTTTTTGCGGGGTGTCGCTGGCTGAGGGAATTTGCTGTCTGTGCTTATGTTGGCCTGTGCCACGCTGGATGGAGCCTGGTGGGTGGTTTTGACGAGGCTGGCGAGTTGTGGCACCTCGCCGAGCTGCAGGGCAAGCAGAGCGCGGCGCAGGACGTGGGACAACTGGCGGATGTTGCCTGGCCAGTCGTAATTGGCAAATTCACTGACCAATGCTACCGGCAGACTGGTGCCTATGTCGTTGGGCAGTTTGCTATTGCTGAGCAGGTGCAGCAGCAAGACGCCTATGTCTTCACGGCGGGCGCGTAGCGGTGGCAGGTGGATGATGAAACTTTCGAGGCGGCGCAACAGAGCCTGGTTGAAGCCTTCGCTATATAAATCCTGGTCGGTCGCGGCGATCAGACGGGCGCTGGACTTTTGGTCTTGCTGGGCACCTAGCGGGCGGTAGTCGCCGTTCTCAAGCACGCGCAAGAGCATGGGTTGTATGCTGGCAGGGGTATTGCCTATTTCATCGAGGAAGAGAGTTGCACCTTCTGCCTCAGCAAACAGGCCTTTGCGGGCGTTTTGTGCGCCTGTGTAGGCGCCTTTGACGGCACCGAACAAATCGGCAGCGGCCAGGGCTTCATTCAGGGCGGCCATGTTGACACTGACCAGCTCTGCATTGGCGCGCTTGCTGTAGGCGTGGATGGCGCGGGCGGCAATTTCTTTGCCCGTGCCGGTTTCACCCAGCAACAAGACGGGTAACTCAGTCCCGGCGACCTGGCGTATCTGGTCGCGGGCGACGATGGCGGCGCTACCTACGCCTATGAAACCCAATGCAGGATTGTGTTTGGGCAGGCAGCGCATCCAGTGCAGGCAAATCACAATGGCGCGGCCCAGGCCAAGGATGACGCCTGCTTCTATCTGCTCACGGCTGAGTGCCACGGGTGCGCTGATCTCTGCTCCATTGACCTCAACTACCATGCGGCTGGCAGGTGGTGTGATGAGGATGTTGTCACCGGCATCGCGGCTGATGCGCACAGGGTCACGCGAGATGCCGCCATAGCCTAGCGGCAGGCCATCTTTGCCGGGATGACGGAATAACGGCAGGAAACGGTTGATCTCGACCTGGCCGTCAGGGTTGCTGGCCATGAACTGTTCACCGATGCGCTGGCTGTCCGGATGCCAGATGATAGTCAGGCCCAACAGGGCAGACGCATTGTCGGCCAGTTTAGCCAGGGGTGAGGTCAGGGTGTAGTCGGTATCGGTCATTGTGTTTGCAGCGTAGCTCTTGCTTGAATGTAAGCGACAGTGTAAAGCGCCAATGTAAATTTGTATGCTTTACATGTCAATTGGGTCTAAAAAACAGACTTCTCCCTAGGGAAGGCATGCTGGCACGGCGTTTGCAAATAGGCATGCATTGCGCAAGTGAAAGTACTTGCCACCTGAAGGAGAACATCATGCCTACCACTGAAATCTTGTTAGTTGCTCTTAATCTGCTGTTATTCATGCTGCTCAGCAAAATGGCCCTGAAGGCCAGGCTGGCGCGCAATATTGCCATGCGCCTGCTGACAGACGATGTTTATTACAATGAAACCCGCGGTGTACTGATACAAAAGAATGTAGAACGCGCCAGACTTAGCTGGGGCTGGTCCAGCATAGGTACGGTGACGCAGCTTCCAGTGACCCGCCCGCAGGACCCGCATGCTGCCTGGTCGGCGGCTGTGCACACATCCACCCATATGCGTTTGCGCCCCTTGCCAGAACCGGCACCTTCAGTGCTGGAAGTGCCTTATGCCTTGTGGGCCACGACCTGGGCATCAAAAGATACACCATGGTCCACCACGGTCAGCCTGAAACCAGAAAAGAAAAACGACACTGCGCCTGAAGCACAGCCAGCAAGCCCAGTTGCGCCAGTCACACCGGCCCGCAAATCTGCCGTCAAGCCCGGCAGGACGGCGCAAGACATGCTGGACCTGGGGATGATGCAGCACGCCCTGTTTTGCAAATAATCCGGAGCAACCAGCCATGCCTATATTCTTCCAGGAGTCACGTATGAAGCCCGCACAGCAATTCGTGAATGCAGAGATGCTATTGAAACTTGATCCTGTTGCAGACTTTGCGCTGTTCCAGGATTGCCTGCCGCCCATGCTGAGGTTGCAAGCCAATCTGTTTGGCGAACATACGCCTAGCGAGGCTGAGGAGGAGGCTGCCGTAGAGAGTTTCCGTAATCTTTTTTCTGGTGCCAGGACTGGTTTTGACAGACGCAAACCGGATAAGTCAGCACCTGCCATCGCAGGGATGAAAACGAATTTTTACCGCCGAAAAAGTGATGGCAATACAGCTTGAGGGTAGCTGTGCCATGTGGTGAAGCACGATAAAAATAATGCAGGCATCTGACAAAATCAGGATAGAACATGATGACAGACAAAAAATTACTCGTTGCCGATGAAATTGATCCTCTGGTTATTTTTGCGCCAGAAGAGCCCGGCCTGCAATGGCAAAGAATAGGCGGCATGGCAGTACTTGATGAAGACAGCCATCATCTCGAAGTCTGCCGCATGTCATGCATGACGCTGGCAGAAGCCAAGGCATTTGCGGCAGCAGATGACCGCATCAGTTTTTTCTTTTACGTCAAACATTATGCCATCATGTATCACCATCAGGTCTTGCATGCGGGCGATGCAGTCTTTTTCTCAGGGTCACCTGCACTGCATGCAGAGCCAGGTGCCGACTGTTTTGAGAAACCGGCGGTACCGGACAGCAAACTGAGTATTACCGCAGCACCCGGGAATAACTGGATTTCAGTACAGGCGCAGCTACAAGTCCCTTTTCTGAGCAGTGAGCAGGCACATGCGTATCTGTGGCCCTGCCTGCGGCCTGGTCAGGATACCAGTCCAGCAAGTATGGATGGCGGCTTGCAGGCAGTACTCAGCTATAGCCCCACACCTGGCACAGGACATCATGCGGGTTGGTGGGTGTGTGGTCAGTATGTGCATGCAGGCGGCGAACAAAAAACTGCGCAAACCTGCTTTGGCGGGCCGAGCATGCCAGTTAAACCTGGTGATATCCTGAGCTGCCGTATTGTGTATGACGCAGCTACCCGTAGCTGGCTGCAAACCATCACCAATGCCGCAAATAATAACAGCGTCTCTTTCCCGGTATCGATAAAGCAGAAACCGGGGCAGGCCCATGAGAGAAACTCTGTCAGCTTCAGCCTGGAAAATCTCTCACAGGCAAGACAGCGTCATTTGCACCAGTGCCTGAGCCTGTTCAATGTCATCATCAAGGCTAAATACCCGCAAAGCAACCTCGGGCTGGGGCTAAGTAACCTGCCCTATGTGGATCATGCAAGACTCTGCGAAAACCAGACCAGCCTGCATGTCAGCCGCATCATCCTGTACAGCCCCATGCAGGATGTCAGATAGCCGATACGCCGGGATGTTTGCTGAAGTAAGTCTGGAATACTGACAGTACTTTATCGATATCGGCAGCCGAGACATCGAGATGGGTGACCATGCGCATGTGCGGGGTGACCCTGGCGAGGATGCCATTTTCGCGCAAGAGTTCTGCCAGCCCGGCACAGGCCGTAGCGGGCAGGTCGGCATAGACGATATTGGTTTGCGGCATTTGCACTTGCAAGGCGCTGATCTGGCGCAAGCCATTCGCCAGACGTTCTGCATTGGCATGGTCCTCTGCCAGACGCGCAATATTACGCTCCAGCGCATACAGACCGGCAGCAGCGAGCATACCGGCCTGGCGCATGCCACCACCCAGCATCTTGCGCCAGCGTTTGGCCTGAGCGATCAAGTCATGACTGCCACACAGTACAGAACCTATAGGTGCGCCCAGCCCCTTGGACAAACAGACCGAAACACTGTCAAATCCCAGCACTGCCTGCCTGGGGCTGATGCCCAGCTTGACGATGGCATTGCATATGCGTGCGCCATCCAGATGGGTGGCCAGGCCGCGCTCATGGGCGAGGCTGGTGGCAGCTTTTATATAGGCAGGTGGCAGTACCTTGCCGCCTATGGTGTTTTCCAGTGCCAGCAAACGGCTGCGGGCAAAGTGAAAGTCATCTGGCTTGATGGCATTGGCGATATCGTCCAGGGCTATGCTGCCATCTGCCTGGTTGGTCAGGGGTTGTGGTTGTATGCTGCCCAGCACGGCGGCACCACCGCCCTCGTATTTATAGGTGTGTGCCTCTTGCCCGACGATATATTCATCACCACGGGCGCAATGCGCTAGCAGGGTCAGCAAATTGCTTTGCGTGCCGGATGGCGCGAACAGGGCAGCTTCATAACCAAACAGGTCGGCGGCATAGTCTTGCAGGCGATTGACGGTGGGGTCATCACCATACACATCATCACCGAGTTCGGCGGTGTGCATGAGTTCACGCATGGCAGGACCAGGGCGGGTGACGGTGTCACTGCGTAAATCTATCCAGTTTTGCTGACTTTCTGACATGGCTTTTCCTTGAGGAGGGAGATGATCTATTCTAACAATTTTCATCTGACAATTTTTAAAGCCACAAATCCGGGTATTGCGGCACTAGAAACAGCTACACTGTTGCTCTTGTTCATGCTTACCAGATCAACCACCCATGCGCAGTAAGGATGCGAAAATCGCTGCCAGCCTGTTTTTACTGCTGGGCCTCATGAGCCCGGCAGTGGTATCTGGTTTGGTGGATTTTTCGCAAGGCCTGATTGAGCATGTGCACAAACGCTTTGGCGCTGAAGGGCCGCGTCGGCTGACACAAATGCAGATTGCCATCAACAGGATCAAAGCCACTGCAGGCAAGGACTTTGCCAAAAATGTAGCACGCTCTGTCGATGGGCTTTATGAAATGCCGGTCTTGCGGCAGGTGAATGATTTTTATAACCGCGTACCCTACTTCACTGATCAGGAACACTGGGGCGTCAATGATTATTGGGCGACCCCGGTAGAATTTATCGCATCCTGGGGTGGTGATTGTGAAGACTATGCGATTGCCAAGTACATGACGTTGAAAGACCTGGGTATACCGGCTGAACGCCTGCGTATTACCTATGTCAGGGCGACCCGCATAGGTGAGACGCACATGGTGCTGGCCTACTATCCAACGCCTGCCGCCGAGCCCTGGATACTCGACAATCTCGTCGATGAGATACAGCCGGGCTCAGCCCGCAGTGACCTGGTTCCTGTGTATAGCTTTAATGATGAAGACCTGTGGCTGGCCAGCGGCAATACCCGCAAGGGCGGCGCATCGACTGTGCGCCTGTGGAAGGAGTTGATAGAGAAAATGGAAAAAGAAAAACGCATGTGAGCGGCTTTCAGTTTCAGTAGGCCCTGACGTTACTCTCCATTTACCCTGCCTCAGCCATGACTATCTTTTCTGGCGCGCCAAAATAAAAGCCCTGTCCACATTCGACCTGATCTGCAATCAGTAATTGCAGCGATGCTTCGCTTTCCACATTCTGGGCTATCAGGGGTATGCCCAGGGATTGCGCGAATTTGACGATGGCGCGCAAGTGGGCATGGCTATTGTCATTCGTGGCAACTTCCTGCACCAGGCCGCCATCTAGCTTGATATAGTCTGGCGGCACTTCGCGGATAAAGTTCAGGGCATGCGGATCCAGGCCAAAATGATCGACACCAAAACGTACACCCAGATCACGCAAGACGCTGACAAATTTCCTGGTCACGGCATGGTCTCTGGCGCAGGCAAATTCACTGATCTCCACTGACAGCAAGGCCGCCAGCTCTGGCGAATATTTGAGGCGCGCCTGCAACCATTCACAGAACTCTTTGCTCTCCATCGATTGCAGTGACACATTGATGGCGATATTTTTATAGGTGCCGCGATTTTTTTGCAGCATTTCCATGACCAGGGTCACTACCGCCTGGTCTATCTCGGGCATGAGCTGGTGACGCAGGGCCATGGGTAAAAACTGGTTGGCCGGAACCAGGTTGCCCTGGGTATCAAGCAAACGCGAAAATACTTCATGATGGACAAGCTGGCGCAATTGCAGGCGCATGACGGGCTGGGCAAACAAAACCCAGCGGTGGTCTGCCAGAGCATCGTGGATCAGGGTACGCCAGCCATGTGAACCGGCGATGACGGCTTCGCTGTCTTCCATAAGGGTCAGGCTGATCTGCCCATTACCAGCCTGGCGCATGACTTCTATCGCCAGGTCAGCCCGGGAGAAAATGTCACCACGCGTTTGCGCCGGGCCAAACACCAGGGCACCGGCAGCCAGGCTGACCTGGCGCGAGGCGCGCAGCAATACCTGGTTAAGGCGGTATTGCAATGCATCTACCAGCAACTGCATGGTCTTTTGATCGACATCGATACACACCGCAGCCATCGAGGCGCCACCTATGCGGCCCAGGATATTGCTATATTTGCTGAAGACTTCCGTGACCACCGTCGCCACATCGGCCAGCAGGATATCGCCTTGCTGATAGCCGTGCTGATGGTTGTATTCTTTAAGACCATCGAACTCCAGCACAAAGATAACGGCAGTTTCAAAGCGCCCTTCTTCTGACAGCAGATGATTGAAGCGCAAGTCAAAACCATGACGGTTTTCGAGACCACTGACTTTGTCGATGAAAGCTTCGCGCCTGAAATTTTCTGCCCTGGCGATTTCTTCATCGAGCAGGCTCGATATGCGCTCTGTCATGTGATTCATGGCGACCACTACACGCTGCAGCTCGCGGGTTTGTGGCACGACTTCAATACGGCGAAAATTCTTGGCCTGTATGGCAATCGCGACTTCTTCGATTTTTTCCAGCGGCCCCAGGATAATTCTCAGCAAGACCACAGTCATGCCCCAGACCACCAGGTACATGGCAAACATCCACAAGGCCATTTCCCTCATCGAACGCCACAGGTAATCGTAAGCATAAGCCGGGTGGCTGATGACGACCACCTTGCCCAGTTGACGCCAGCCCGAAGAGATAAAAGCCTCACCCGGTGGGGTTTGCAAATCAAACAGGGCAGGTAGCCAGGCTGGCACATAGTCCTTGCCCGCGCTCAGTTCCTTGTGCAGCAGCACTTTGCCTGCGGGATCAAGGACCACGATTTTTTTATAATAACCGCGGTCAAACAGGGTCGATATCTGGATATTTGCCAGGGTCTGGTCATTCTTGGCCAGTGCTTCTTCGAGCGGACGTGACAAGGCGGTGGCAGCATCCTGGGCATGCGAGGCCAGTTGCTGCTGCAAATAGTCCCGCATCGTCAGTACAGACAGGATTTGCAATCCAAGAAACACGGCAAAAAAGATGATGGATATGGCAAGAAGGAGTTGGCGTCTCAGCGTCATAAGGTCTCTTTGAGTGTTTTCATTCCCTGGAACTCATTTCTGTCTGCAATTTTCTAAATATTAATAAGTCATGCTTATGGCGACTTTAACAAGAAAATAGCCCTTCCCGCTTATTTCTTCCGCTTTATTTCAGGATTTGCATAAAATTATGGATGTGGAGCATTGTTTGCGCATTGTTTACCACCCCGGCTCAATATATTTTAATTAAATTTCATGTCCAATACTGATATTTTACGTAGCAAGATCAATCTCGAAACTGCAGCTTATCCCTGGAGTGAGTTATTACGTCATTTTGCCAGTGGCACGGTACTGGTCGTCCAGCCCGGCCTGGACCTGGTCGAAGTTGCCTTTCACATGGCAGAAGACCATGCAGATGTGATCTCTGCCCTGCTTGAGCATGGCCAGATGGGCAAGGTCAGCGATGAGCAGGCTCAGGCATGGCTGGAGCAGGATGCCCAACACTGGACTGTGGTCGTCAAGCCCTGGATACTTGTGCAGGAAAGACAAAAATGACATTGCCGGTGGGATTGCGTGTTGACATGAACTTTTAACAAGCAGGGGCTGTCTGAGTCGAGATACCGTAACAGTACAGTTTGGGAAAGGCATGATGCAATTTTCTCTGGCAACTACACATTCAACAGCAAATCAAGGGCTCAGCAGACCTGGTTTTCCGGCAATGACCGTCTTGCTGGTCGTTCTTGCCCACCTGCTTTTCTGGCAATTACTACGTCATCAACACGCCACTACGAGGGCGGGTGAGAGCCATCCGTTGATGCAGTACCTGCAATTATTGACGATAGCCCCCAAGTCTGTCGCCCCAACGCCAAGCCAGCCTGTGGAGGTGCCTGCCAAACCTGAAAAGCCAGCCAGGAAGGAAGCCAGCAGGCCCATCACGACGAATAAACCTGCCAGATCACTGACCCGCCCAGAGCAGCCAGCGGCAGAAATCGTAACTGACGCCGTCAGCCAGCCCTCAACTCAAACGAGTATCAGTCCCGATAGTCCAGCGGGACTGGGTCTGAACCTGGAGTCTGTGCGCAAGTCAGCCCTGGCCATGAAGCCCACAGAAATTGAACAGATACAGGCCACTCACAGGCGCGGCGACAGCCTGGAAAAGCGGCTGGGTGAAGGCACCAGACGGGCAGAAAAGAAAGAGTGCATGAAGGCATATTCGGGCATAGGCATACTGGCTGTCATCCCGCTGGCAGTGAGCGCCGTTGTGGACACAGGCTGCAAATGGTAATGCTGGCAAGAGCTCGGCTATAATGCCGGATTCCGTACTATGAAACGGGCTTGCATGGAACGGCCAGGGCATAAGCAGGGATGAAGGCCGGTACTACGCCTGTTGTCATTTGTATTATTGATGTGTTTTGACTGATTGTTGCACAATGTTTTTGCATTATTGCAATGATTTTCATTTTTTATCTGGATCATTCATGAAAAAAACTTCTTACCTGTTCGCCGCCATGATGCTGGCAGCACTTGGCTCTGGCTTCTCTCCCGTGACTGTGAATGCCGTTCAGGCACAAGAAGCGGCTGATCCTGCGAAGCAACAGACAGTACGTCCAGAAATGGGCAAGCCGCTTAATGAAATCCAGGACTTGCTGAACGCCAAGCAATATCCTCAGGCCCTTGAAAAAATTAATGCCATGGATGCCGCCCTGGAAAAGAAAACGCCTTTCGAACTGTTTACCATCCACCGCTTTCGTGCCGTGGTTGCTTCAAGCATCAATGACTCAGCGCTGATGGCAAGTTCCTTCGAATATATGATTTCGACTGATTTTCTGAAAGATCCAGAGAAGCAGCGCCTGACTGAAGCCATGGCCAGCATGTTTTTTGGCGAAAAGAAATATGCACAGTCCAGAGTATGGGCCGAGCGCTTCCTGGCAAAAGCACCTGGCAATGAAGTCATGGCTAATCTTATCGCCCGGACCTACTACATAGAAAATGACTTTGCCAATACCATCAAAGTCGTTAACGCACAGATTGCAGAGGACGATAAAGCAAAACGCAATCCTAGCTCCGACAATCTTAAATTGCTGTATAGCGCTTACCAGCAGCTCAAGGACTGGCCCAACTATGCCTTGGCTCTGGAGCGTCTGGTAGCACTGTATCCAACGCCTGAATACTGGGCAGGTCTGATTTATAGCGTAACCAAGAAGCCCGGTTTTTCTGAACGTATGCAGCTCGACTATTACCGCCTGCTGTTGCTCAATGACAAAATTGAAGATGCTGCGGACTTTGTCGATATGGCAGAGTTAGCCTTGTTGGCTGGCTCACCTGCAGAAGCCAAGGCAGCAATGGATGCCGGCTATGCTGCCAATGTACTGGGCACGGGAAAAGAAGCAGCCAAGCAAAAACAATTGCGTGACCGCGTCAACAAACAGGCTGCTGACGACATCAAGAGCCTCGATGCCGGTGAAGCAGCCGCCAAGAATGCCAAGACCGGTATAGGCTTGGTTAACATTGGTTACAACTATATTGTTAACGGCCAATACGATAAAGGCCTGACACTGATGGAACAAGGTATCGCCAAAGGTGGCCTGAAATATCCTGAAGAAGCCAAGCTGCATCTGGGCATGGCTTACCTCAAAGCTGGCAAGCGCGACAAGGCGGCTGAAATCCTGAAATCCGTTAAAGGCAGTGACGGTTCTGCTGACTTTGCACGCTTGTGGCTGCTGGTACCCGCCAATAAATTTGCCCCTGAAGCAAAATAAGCTGGTGAATCTCTCCTCAGTTTACAAACCGTGTTAAGAAATACGCCACCTGCGGGTGGCGTATTTTTTTGACCCGTGCTTGTGCAGATGTTCAGATGCAGACTCGCAGCCAGATAAAAAAAGGCTGTTTTGCGTTATGCAAAACAGCCTGTCAAATTCAGGACCGCAAGCTCTGATTACGGTACTGACGGTACACCTTTGGATACTCTTTACTGCCCCAGCCTGATCGAAGGATCATATACAGGCTGGGCAAAACTTGTTACTCAGATCGCGATTCAGATCAACAACCGAATCAAGAGTGGTAGGCAGACTCACCATGGCTGGTGATGTCCAGACCTTCACGTTCTTCATCCTCCGGTACACGCAGGCCAACTACCAGGTCTACCAGTTTGTAAGCCACGAAAGACACGACGCCTGACCAGATGATGGTCGTGCCAACTGCAGTCGCCTGTGTCATGACCTGACCGAAGATATCGTAAGGATCAGCCGACATTTTGTTGGTGACATAGTCGAATATACCTTGACCGCCGAGGGATGGTGCAGCAAACACACCAGTCAGCAAGGCACCCAGGATACCGCCCACACCATGCACACCAAAGACGTCGAGGGAATCATCTGCACCCAGCAAACGCTTGAGGCCATTGACACCCCACAGGCAAACGATACCTGCCAGCAGACCAATGATCAGGGCGCCCATAGGACCGACGAAGCCGCAAGCAGGGGTAATCGCAACCAGACCAGCTACCGCACCGGATGCACCACCCAGCATGGAAGGCTTGCCTTTGGACATCCACTCACCAAATACCCATGACACAGTTGCTGCAGCCGTTGCCAGCAAAGTATTGATGAAAGCCAGTGCTGCGACATCGCCTGCTTCCAGTGCGGAACCGGCATTGAAACCAAACCAGCCCACCCACAACAGCGACGCACCTATCATCGTCATTGTCAGGGAATGTGGAGCCATGGATTCTTTACCATAGCCTACACGTTTGCCTATCAGGTAAGCACCAACCAGACCGGCGACCGCGGCATTGATATGCACGACGGTACCACCAGCGAAGTCCAGCGCGGTTTTTTGTTGCAAGAAGCCGCCTTTGACCAATTCAGTTGCTGCAGTTGCAGCATCCTTGATCGCATCAGGACCAGTCCAGAACCAGACCATGTGAGCGATAGGCAGGTAGCTGAAAGTGAACCACAAGACCACGAACAGCAGTACAGCAGTGAATTTTGCACGCTCTGCAAAAGCACCAATGATCAGACCGCAAGTGATGGCTGCAAAGGTCGCCTGGAAGGCCACATAAGCAAACTCAGGAATCACTACGCCTTTGCTGAATGTCGCAGCCGTAGCAAATGTTGCCTTGGCCGGGTCCCAGATACCCTTCAGGAACAGGCGGTCAAACGAACCGATGAACCTGCCACCTTCAGTAAATGCCAGTGAATAACCATAGATACACCACAGAACAATAATCACGGCGAAGATCATGAAGACCTGCATCAGGATAGACAGCATGTTCTTGGAACGGACCAGGCCGCCGTAGAACAAAGCAAGGCCAGGGATGGTCATCAGGATGACCAGCAGGGTGGCAACCATCATCCAGGCAGTGTCGCCTTTATTTGGCGTTGGTGCCGGTGCGGCAGCAGCACTGGCTGCCGCAGGGTCAGCCGCCGCTGCCGGGGCAGAAGCAGGCGCCACCACAGCGGCAGAAGCCGGGGCCGGGGCCGGGGCCGCTGCAGGTGCAGAAGCGCTGGCCGACGCGGTAACCGAGGCAGCAGAAGCTGCCGCAGGTTCAGCTTTGGCCGAGGCATCCTGCGCTGAGGCGACAGAGGTGAAACCGACAGTGACCAGCAAAGCAGCCCCCGCCAGCATGTTCTTCAACAATTTTTTCATGTGAACTCCCTGGTTAGCTATCAGAGTGCGTCGTTACCGGTTTCACCGGTACGGATACGCACAACTTGTTGCAAGTCATAGACAAAAATCTTGCCGTCACCAATCTTGCCGGTACGGGCTGCGGTTTCTATTGCTTCGATGGCGCGATCGACAATGGCGTCATCCACGGCAGCTTCAATTTTTGTCTTGGGCAGGAAATCAACTACATACTCGGCACCACGGTACAACTCAGTGTGACCTTTCTGACGACCAAAGCCCTTCACCTCGGTCACGGTAATACCTTGTACGCCTATGGTGGATAAAGCCTCACGGACCTCATCCAGCTTAAAAGGCTTGATAATTGCGGTAATCAGTTTCATGCTCGCCTCGAATATTAGAATGTTTTAACTGCAGACAATACCAGTGTCGTTTTGCCTGTGAACTTGCCTGCTGGTGTGACATACAGTTTTTTCTCTGCATTCGTGCCCAGCGCTGCAATACCAAAGTTCACACCAAAAAACTCTTTATTCACACCAATTTTCCAATCGGAATAAGAATAGGCACCATTGTTCTTGATGGTCTGATGGCCAGCATGCAAGGCCAGCGTATAACCTTCAGGCAGCTCAATGTTTGCACCCAGGTCCAGGTAACCACTGTTCTTGCTGTCGATAAAACCGAACAAATTGGTAACGGAGTGTGAATACTTGATATAAGCAGGACCCATGCCCACCTGGCCGTAGATTTCTGTTGTGTTGGCATCAGCAAAACCGGCAACCTTGTTCAGGCCATTGGAGGGGTATACATAAGACAGGACACCAACGTCATAACTTACATCCTTGGTGATCTCGCCTTTTTTACCGGCATACAAATCCCATTCAAGATCGCCACCTCCACCTGCGTCCTTGGTCCATTTGATGGTGGACAACCATGTACCTGCATAAAAACCGCTAGGGTTGTGGACATAGTCAGCGCCACCCTGCAGCGCAGGGTCAAGACGTGATTGCGAAATTGCACGATAGCGGTATTCGCTGACCACACCAATATTAAAGCTGACTTCATTGTCTGGCTTGGCTTCTGGCTTGGCATCTTCTGCCTGGGCAAAACCACCAAAGAATGTTGTGGCTACAGCAGCGGCGATTACTAGTTTTTTCATTGCGCTTCCCCCTATTGATTAAGATTTGATTAGATTGAACCCTGGACAGAATCTGTGTTCAGCTCATAGCGACACGCATAGACACTTATGACCATTTGCGTACCCACTGCTTGCATCAGGCAAACTCTTAAATTCTTATTTCCCTTCTCTGTTAGCAGGAGTCGTGCCAACCAGGATCAGACCATCATTGAATTGGAGACAAGGCGGTGAACCCAGAGTGTATTAATATGCATACAGCCTGCTAAACCCTGAGCACAGCCTGATTTTTATATTGCGCTGCAATACCAGTAGCAGCTTGGGCAAGATGCGCTATCATTGCCACATAGGTAAATTTGCAAGCAAAAAAACAGCTTTACGCACCAATTGCGGGCAAGAACAAATTCGCACAAAAAAGTGGCAAAGCATGATTTGCACCAAAGATGTGCAATTACAAGATAGAGGATAAAAATGGACAAGCAAAATTTCTTTAATGACATGCAGGCCAAAATCAGCCAGGCAATCGAAAACTCGCCAGCCAAAGACATAGAAAAAAACGTCAAGGCCATGATGAGCCAGGGGTTTTCCAAGCTGGACCTGGTGACGCGGGAAGAATTTGATATCCAGGCACAAGTGCTGGCCAAAACCCGCGCCAAGCTCGAAGCCCTGGAAGCACGCGTGGCCGCACTCGAAGCACAACAAAAAGACGATTAAGCCGCAGACCGCATGTCCTTAGCCGTACTCAAAAGCCGCGCCCTGAATGGCATGGATGCGCCACAGGTGACTGTGGAAGTGCATCTGGCCAATGGCCTGCCCGCCTTCACTATCGTTGGCCTGCCCGAAACCGAAGTCAAGGAATCCAAGGACAGGGTCAGGGCCGCCCTGCAAAATGCCCGCTTTGAGTTCCCAAACAAGCGCATCACAGTGAATTTGGCACCTGCTGATTTGCCGAAGGAATCTGGCCGCTTTGATTTGCCTATCGCGCTGGGTATTCTGGCCGCATCCGGACAAATCCCCGGAGATGCGCTGGAACAATATGAATTTGCCGGTGAGCTATCCTTATCAGGCGAACTGCGGCCGATACGCGGCGCACTGGCAATGACGTTTGCGATATGCAAAAGCCAGCAACACTCGGCACAAGAACCCGCCTTCATATTGCCACGCACGAACGCCGATGAAGCGGCGCTGGTCAGCGATGCTGCGATTTATCCCGCTGATTCGCTGCTACAGGTATGCGCTCACTTCGCTGGCGTCGATGGTGAACAAAGACTGGCACGTCACCGCCCTGCCTCCAGACCCAGTCGCCCCAAATATGCTGACTTTGCGGAGGTCAAAGGCCAGTTACAGGCCAAACGGGCACTGGAAGTAGCAGCAGCAGGCTCACATTCGGTACTTCTGATGGGGCCGCCAGGCACGGGCAAATCGATGCTGGCAGCCCGCTTCCCCGGCATCTTGCCGACCATGACAGATCAGGAAGCCCTGGAATCAGCCGCAGTACAGTCCCTGACTTCCGGTTTTTCCATAGAGAAATGGAAGGCGAGACCATACAGGGCACCCCATCACACAGCATCTGCCGTAGCATTAGTTGGTGGCGGCGGAACACCAAGGCCAGGAGAGATTTCTCTGGCTCACAGGGGGGTGCTCTTCCTCGACGAACTTCCGGAATTCGATAGAAAAGTGCTGGAAGTTTTACGTGAACCTCTGGAATCTGGCCACATTACCATCTCACGCGCGGCGCGGCAGGCAGATTTCCCGGCACGCTTTCAATTAATAGCGGCCATGAACCCATGTCCGTGCGGCTACTTCGGGCACAGCAATGGCAAATGCCGTTGTACACCGGACATCATCGCCCGCTATCAGGACAGGATATCCGGCCCTTTGCTGGACCGCATAGACATGCAGATACAAGTCGGCGCACTGCCGCATGCGGACTTGCTCAAGCAGGCCGATGGCGAGGCCAGTGCCAGTATCAATGCGCGCGTAGAAACTGCTTTTGAGCGACAACAACAGCGCCAGGGCAAGGCGAATAATCTGTTATCGACCACAGAAATTGACCTGCATTGCCAACCGGATGCGCAAGCCGGGCAACTCTTGCGCAATGCCATGACCAAGCTCAACTGGTCAGCCCGTGCCTATCACCGCGTCTTGAAAGTCGCCCGCACCATAGCTGACCTGGCCGGTTCAGCCCATATCGCCACGCCACATGTAGCTGAGGCGATACAGTACCGGCGTGCACTTCGGGATCAGTAAAGCTGGCCACGGCATTGAAATTCTCATTGCCATGACCAGATAGGGGACAGCATTAATGCATCTCTCAACAGGAGTTGATCATGTCCCCCCAAGAAACCCAGGTTCTACAAAACTTTCTCGACCAATTGGTTAAAGTGCAAGACAGCAATAAAGATGTGCAGGCGCTGGCGATGATCAATGAGGCCGTCAGCAAGCAGCCAGACGCACATTATCTGCTGGTGCAACGGGCCTTGTTGCTGGATCAGGCTTTGGCCAATGCCAATCAGCAAATTGCCAGCCTGCAAACCCAGTTGCGTGATTTGCAGGCGCAAAGGAGCCCGGCACCGGCAGGCAACTTCCTTGACCCGGCTACGACAGGCTGGGGCAACAGTGCCAGCAGCCGTGCCCAGCCTGCGGCCAGCTACAGCGTCAGTGGCCAGGCATTGCCGCCACCTCTACTGGCAAGTTATATGAATGCGGCAGCGCCTGTGACGGCACCAGTGGCAGCACCAGCGTCGGGCTTTTTTGGTGGTGGTGCTGGCAATGTACTGGGTACGGTGGCTGCTACTGCCGCAGGTGTCGCTGCGGGTGCATTTCTATTCCAGGGCATAGGGCATTTGATGGGTGGCCAGCAACATGTGGCCAGCACTGACAATGCCGCTGCGCAACTCAACCAGGGTGGTGGTGATCTGATACCCGGTTATTTTGATACAGGCAATACCAGCGCCACCAGTACTAATACCGACAGCACTGCCCATACATCCCCGCTGGCTGATGCTACGCCTGCCGAGTCGGCTTTTGTCGATGACAGTTATTTTGATGGTGATGACCTGGATCTGGCCTGATCCTCGGGTGGTCAAATTGTAAGCGCCGCATACAAACAGGCTTGCTTTTCATCAAGGCAAGCCTGTGGCTCTTCTCTGTCTGTTGACAGCCAGCATTTTTGTTACAGCGCGTTACGAAAATGTGGGCAAATATACATATACTGCGTATCACGGTTTATCGATTGATGCGTTATAGATGGATGTCAACGGAAAAGGCAGAGCGAAATGAAGACCCGACTGAATTTGCAACATGCCCTGGCTGCCAGCGCGCTGGTTTTGCTGAGTGCCTGTAGCACCACTTCCCAGCAACAGGCAACGGATAACAGCAAACTACCGCCGGTAGGCAATACGCTGAGCAAGGCCGCCGTGGCACCAGAAGCCTTGTTGAACCGCCTGAGCTGGGGTAGCAATCCCTCTACATTGCAGGCCATGCAGGCCGTGGGACCGGACCGTTACCTTGACCAGCAGTTGCGCGGGCGCAATGCCACCCTGCCTGCCGCAATACAGGCACAGGTCGATGCGATGACCATTTCACGCCAGCCTTTCATGGATACCATGCGTGACCTGGAAGCACGCCGGGTCGCCTCAGAACAGCAAAAAGGCACGGACGACACGCTGCGCAAGGAATACCAGCAGGAAATGACGCGCCTGGCCAGGGAAGCTGCCAACCGCGCCCTGCTGCGCGACATTTACTCTTCCAATCAGTTGCAGGAACAGATGAGCTGGTTCTGGATGAACCATTTCAATATCCATAGCGGCAAGCACAATATACGTGCGATGCTCGGTGATTTTGAAGAACAGGCAATACGCCCGAATGCCCTTGGCAACTTCCGTGACTTGCTGCGTGCCACGGTCATGCATCCGGCCATGCTGCGTTATCTCGACAATGAATACAATGCCGTCAACCGCATCAATGAAAACTATGCGCGTGAATTGATGGAATTGCACACCATGGGTGTCAATGGTGGTTACAGCCAGAAAGATGTACAGGAACTGGCCAGGGTACTCACCGGTGTCGGTGTCAGCCTGAACAAGGATGCGCCACGCATGAAGCCTGAACAGGAAAAGCTGTATGTCAGGAAGGGCATGTTTGAATTCCAGCCGCAGCGCCATGATTTTGGTGACAAGCAAATCCTCGGGCAAACCATCAAGGGGCGCGGCATTGCCGAACTTGATGATGTCTTGCTGATGTTGTCCAGGCAACCGGCCACGGCGCGTTATGTGAGCCAGAAACTCGCGCAGTTCTTTGTGGCAGACAACCCATCAAGAGACCTGGTAGAGAAGATGGCGCAGCGCTTCCTGCAAACAGATGGCGATATCCCGGCCACCCTGCGCACCATGTTTGACAGCCAGGAATTCGTCGCCTCGCTGGGCAAGAAATTCAAGGATCCCATGCACTATATGCTGGCCTCGGTACGCCTCGCGTATGACGGTAATACTATCGTCAATACCGGCCCCATGCTGAACTGGCTGAACATGATGGGCCAGCAACTGAACGGCAGGCAGACACCGGATGGTTATGCCCTTGATGAAAGCGCCTGGGCCAGCTCGGGCCAAATGACGGTACGCTTTGATATTGCCAGGTCACTCGCGAATGGCAACCCTGGTTTGTTCAAAGTCGATACGCCAGCGCCGCTTGCTACAACGGCCGCCGCCATGCCAGCAGCATCAATGACACCATCAGTTGCTGCAAATGGCATGCAAGCCCCGGTAATGTCAACGCCGGCACCTGCAACACCTGTAACAGCTCAGGCAACAACACCTGCGGCACCGGCTGCACCTAAGCCACCACCACCAGCGCTGGCAACATCGGGCTATGTGAAAAACTGGAGCAAGCAATTCAGCCCGGCCACGCAAACTGCTCTGAGCCAGGCAAGTACACCGCAGGAGTGGAATGCCTTGTTCCTCGCCTCGCCTGAAATGATGCGCCGCTAATCCTCACGGAGAAACAGACATGAAACGCCGAGACTTATTGAAAGCACTGGCCTTGCTGCCATCGACAGCCATGCTGGGCATATCCAGCCAGGTCATGGCTGCACCCGCCACACAAAACCGCCTGCTGCTGGTCTTTTTGCGCGGTGGCTATGATGCCAGTAACTTGCTGATACCGACATCAAGCAATTTTTATTATGAATCGCGCCCGAATATCGCGATTGCCAGACCAGGCTCAACACCGGATGCAGCCCTCGCCCTGAATGCCGACTGGGGCCTGCACCCAGCCCTGCGTGAGACGATTTACCCTATGTTCCAGCAGGGCGAAGCTGCCTTCATCCCGTTTGCCGGTACCGAGGACCTGACGCGCAGCCATTTTGAAACCCAGGACAGTATAGAAATGGGCCAGCCCTTGAATGGCAGCAGGAATTTTCATTCCGGCTTCATGAACCGCCTGGCCAAAGTGCTGGGTAATAATGGCAAGATGACAGCCATGTCTTTCACCGACCAGTTGCCACTGGCCATGCAGGGTAGCGCCCACATTGCAAATACGGCACTGCGCAATGTCAGCAAGAATAATGTCGATCAGCGTCAGCGCGACCTGATCCTGCAGATGTATGCCGACACCAGCCTGTCGCAAGCGGTCAAGGACGGTTTTGCCATGCGGGATGAAGTCGCCCGTGAGATGCAGGAAGAAATGAACAGCGCCAACCGCAATGCGATTTCGACCAAGGGGTTTGAGCTGGAGGCGCAAAGGATAGCCAGGCTCATGCGTGAGAAATATGCACTCGGTTTTATCGATGTCGGCGGCTGGGATACCCATGTCAACCAGGGTGGTTCCAGCGGTACCCTGGCGGTCAAGTTCGAAGAACTGGGGCGCGGCCTGGCAGCTTATCGCAAGGAAATGGGCGACAGCTGGCGCAATACCACGGTAGTGGTCATCAGCGAATTTGGCCGTACCTTCCGTGAAAACGGCAAGCACGGCACCGACCACGGCCATGGCAGTGTGTATTGGGTATTGGGCGGCGGCATCAAGGGTGGGCAAGTCGCCGGTGAACAGATTGCGCTGGAAGCTGGCAAGTTATTCCAGAACCGTGACTACCCTGTGCTCAACGAATACCGTGCCGTGCTGGGTGGCTTGTTTGGCCGCATCTATGGCTTGAACACTAACCAGCTCGATCAGGTATTTGCCGGTGTCAAGGCAAGGGATCTGGGTTTGGCGTAGGTAATTCAAGCCCGCCATTGCCTTCTGTATGCAGGGGCAGGTCTATATAAAAATGCGTGCCAGTATGCAAGATATCCTGGCCCTCGCCACCTGGCTGCACAGAGTCATGCCCGGCATCCTGCGCCATGTAATAGCCTATGTCGCCATGCATTTGCCGCATGATGGCCTGGGATATGGCCAGGCCAAGGCCGGTACCTCCCTTGGCGCGGGTGTCTGAAGAATCTGCCTGGGAGAATTTCTGGAACAGGCGGTCACGGAAATTCTCGGGTATGCCCGAACCCTGGTCTATCACCTCGATGCGGATCAGATTACCGTCCCTGGGCATGCTCAGTACCTGCACCACGGCCCCCTCAGGTGAATATTTGCAGGCATTCGATAAGAGA
Organism: Undibacterium sp. YM2; assembly: GCF_009937975.1. Lineage (NCBI taxonomy): Bacteria > Pseudomonadati > Pseudomonadota > Betaproteobacteria > Burkholderiales > Oxalobacteraceae > Undibacterium > Undibacterium sp. YM2. The sequence continues at coordinate 47,402 of NZ_AP018441.1, read as the reverse complement.
TTCGCCATGACTTGCTGGAAACGCCCGGTATCCACCATCACCATGGCTTGTTCGAGTTGGCTACCGAGTATGATTTCGGTATTCATGCTGTGAGCAAAGGCCTGGTTATTACTGATGGCTGTCTGCAAGAGGTTTTGCAGGGGCAGGCATTCAAAGACGAAGTCCATCTTGCCAGCTTCGATTTTCTGGATATCGAGCAAATCATTGATGAGCCGCGTCAGGCTCTCGCTATTCTTGTGCGCCATACCCATCAGGGCAGAGATTTTGTCAGGCACAGCCCCCATGGCACCGCCCATGATAAGACCCAGCGACCCGCGTATGGCGGTCAGCGGTGTGCGCAATTCATGGCTGACGGTGGAGATGAATTCACTCTTCATGCGCTCCATCTTGCGGCGCTCGGAAATGTCCCTGACGATGACGATCAGTTTGCGCCTGCCTGCATGGTAATACTCGGTGATCGCCAGTTCAGCTGGAAACAGGCTGCCATCCTTGCGCATGCGTTCAGCCTCGGTACGCAGGCAGCCGGTTTCCAGGAATTCGCGGCGGCTCATGGCCAGACCCAGCAAATCAGGCTGGCCGGGTGGAGAAAAGAACTTGCCATTCTTGCCCACCACTTCATTGGCCGGATGACCATAGATCGCCACCGCAGCCGGATTCAGCGCTTCTATCTTGCCGGTATCATCGATCATGATGATGCCATCTGCCGCATTCTGGAAGATGGCTTGCAGGCGGTCAGATGAATCTTTGAGGGCAATTTGCTGTTCGGTCAGGTTTTTCAGCAAGTGGGCCTGGTTGCGGTTGATCACCTCAGCCTGCTGCTTGAGTTCTGTTGTCACGGCCAGGTCTTGCTCGCGTCTTTCCAGCAAATTCACCAGCACGCTGAAAGCGGCGACGATAGCCAGGATGCCACTCATGGCGACGATGACGATGCCAGTACTGATCTTGCGCCAGTCAGCCAGGTACAAGTCTTCATCAACAGAAAAATTGATGATTAATGGATATTTTTCCAGTGACTGTATGGCCGCCATACGTGTAACGGCTTTGCCACCTTCTGACATCCGCGGGTTATTAGTGATCATGACACCCGATTTCTTGTTTTTTTCATGCACCAGCTCGTAAGTGCTGCCTGTCAGGTTGCGCATACCCATGACTTCACCACGTTCAGGCCAGCGCGCCAGATAAGTAAAGTCATTCCTCAGCAGACCTACGGAAGCATGGCCGTCAGCACTGAGTTTTTCATAAAACTGCGAGTAAAACGAGGGTGACATGCCGAGGATGACGACACCGATGAATTCACCATCACTGCCTGTCAGCCTGTGGCTGAGGAAAAACATCCATTTGCCGGTGGTCTTGCTGCGTACCGAAGAACTCAGGAAGATGCCTTGCACAGGATTGTCACGCTGGGCGATGAAGTAATCGCGGTCTGCCAGGCTATAGGTAGGGGCAGGGAAATTGCGCGAAGTATTAATGACATTGCCATCAACATCAAGCACTGATATAACTTCGACGGCGGGCGACAATGCTGCTTTTTCACGCAAGAACTGGTGAAAATCGTGAGTTGATAATTTGCCTGACAGATATTCAGCGCTGACACTCCAGCGGTCCTGGATGCGCTCGGCGATGCTGTCGAGTGCGGTATAGGCAAAATCCATCTGCTGGCTGACGGTTTCTGCCAGCACGACACTGAAGGTTTCAGTCTGCTTTTCCCATTTGCCGATTTCCTGTAAGCGCAACATCCAGATGGCAGTCGCTGCACCGACGATAATGGCCAGCACAAGACTGGCCGCCAGCGCAATGGCTAAACGGCTGGTAGGCAATCCCGCTGGCTTCAATTCATGTCGTCCGGTCACGCTCAAAGCTGATCCTTGTGCTCAAGTCTGGCAAGTTGATAGACCCGTATGTTGCCTGAAATATTGAAGTGATGAAATTTTGATTTTCAAATAATACTGTAATGTAAATATATTCTATTCCGGTACTCAACAGTGACTGATAGTTTTTATATCGACAAGAATATACACAAACATGACTATCAGGGCTTGCTACCATGTTGATGAAATACACCTTGCAACAGCGGGACTTTATCAGTCAGCAGCAAATATGCAGACGATTTACCACGCTTTCTATGAAGTAACTATTTATTCCTGTTAAAAATATCCGGGAAATGTTACGGTTTTAAGAATGTACCTGGATACATGCCAACGATGGCTTGCCCGGGTATTGCATAAAAACTTGGAGAGGGAGCAAGCAAAATGAGAAAAAGCGTTTGGATCAAAGGTCTGGTCATCAGTTTGTTGCTCGGCAGCGCCCCGGCCTGGGCCGAAGTCACTTCTTGCGAAGTAATCAAAGACAAGGTGGCAGCAAAGCTGGAGGGCAAAGGAGTCAGCAATTACAGTCTGCAGGTGGTATCCAAAGACACTGAAACCAAGCACCGCGTGGTCGGCACCTGCGAAGGTGGCAAAAAGAAAATTATCTACAAAAAAGAAAAGTCTGGCAGCAAGGCAGAAGAATAACCGCTAGAACTCATCACAACCAGGCCTGCAAAGCGGATTTGCCCAGCCACCCTGGCTGGCAAAGCCGCTTTTTTCCATTGTGGCTTTACAAGGCCCTGACCATATAAAAGGCAGGCCCCACATAGCTGTCGAGCTTTGCCTGTTGTTCTTCATCCAGGTCAGTCTGCGCTATGAATCCGAGTTTTTGCCAGTAAGACCGGGTACTTTGTACGGAGACCAGGCAGGCATATTGCCAGCCTTGCGCAGCTGCATATTCCAGTGCGCTTGCCAGTATGGCACGGGCCAACCCCTGACCGGCCTGCTCTGGTGCGACGGCCATATCATGCAGGTAGAGCGCATTGGCTGGCTGGGCGGGCTGGAATTCCTGTCCCAGGGCAGAAATCTTCCCAAAGCGTGAAGGATAGGCTGCAAGGTAAGCGACTACCTGATTGCCAAGCTCGGCCACCCAGGCACAAGCTGGTGCTGCCGCCAGGCGGCTGGCCAGTAATGTGGGGGCTTCCACCATGTCGGCCACATAAGCCTGGGTCTGTATATGATAGACAGCTGCCAGGTCGGCTGGCTGCATGGTACGTACCACCATTTTTGAACTTTACTTTGATGCCTTGGCACTGGCGGAGGCGCTGCTTTCCTCGGTTTTCGGTGGTTCGGATTTGGCCAGCTCGGGCTTGACGACATCGATCTTGTTTTCCCGCATATAGTCGTTCATTTCCTTCCATCCGGCATAAACGGCTGAGCGGGCAGCATCAGGGTTCAGGGCATAACAGTCTTCTATGGCGCGGCCAGCATGGCGGCAGGCGCTGCCGGTGGCACGGGCATCTGATTCGCGGGCCGCTGCTTCTTTCGCGGGTCAGGCAAACCCAGGCGGTCGCAAGCCGTCAGCGATGTCAGCATCAGCAAAAAAATCCCAGAGAACTTGAAAAGTGACATCACAGCACCAAAAAATGAAATGAAAACATACCCGGTCCTACCTGCTCAGACTTATCTGTTCGCAGTTATCTATGCTCAGTTGTCATGATACCCCACTGTATAACTGCGCAGAGTGGCTTGTTGCTGAAGACAGAGAGTAAAACACCTGTCAATTTGCGGACACCGCCGTTATTTGCAAAAACAGGCGCAATCGGTACAAAGGAATTATCATGTAGTGGTTTTTCATGTTGTTGACGGCAAGAAAGCCGTAAACATGAATGCCTTCTCGCAATCTTATCGATTTGATCTCCATGAAACCAGTACTCCGTTGCACCCTGCTGCTTGCCAGCCTGCTATTGCTGAATGCCTGCAGCCCTAAATTTGACTGGCGGGATGCCAGGGGCAGCAATGCGCCTTTTTCCATCCTGATGCCGGGCAAACCCCTGACCGACAGCAAGGACATGCAACTCGAAGGCATCAACCTGAAAATGGATATGCTGGCCGGTGAGGTGGGCGGCATCAGTTTTGCGGTTGGCAGCACAAAGCTAGAGGATGCTGGCAAAGCAGGCCTGGTCATGGAAGCCATGAAGAAAGGCATGATCAGAAATATTCAGGGAACGCCAGAAACTACCAGAAGCACAGGCACAGACATGCTGGAAGTACGTGGCAAGCTGCGTAATGGCCAGCCCATCATGATGGTAGGCCGCTTTTTGACTCGCGGCCCCTGGGTGTATCAAATTATCATGCTCGGCCAGGAAAAAGACATGAAGCAGGATGTCATTGACACCTATATGACTTCTTTCAAATCCGGCTGAAGCAACAATCTGAAACGACAAGCGCACAATTTGGGATTATTATATAAGTGAGCGTAGCCAGACTGATGTTGCTGGCGCACCGCTGGTGCCTGGCCGCTTAATCTTCACATATCATAGAAAAATAGGGGAAATGTCCATGCTGATCACGTTCAAATCCAAAGCTGCTACAGAAATCACCATGTACAAAGAACATGCGCGTCGCATCCTGGATCTTTTGCACAAGGATGTAGAACGCGGCATCATTACACCTCCAGAGTTGCCTCAGGCAATAGAAAAGATAGAAGCTGCCGTTGCCGAAAGCAAGGCACATTCCATTTCTGAAGAAGTGAGCCGCGATGTGAATGCCCATCACAATGAAAATGGTGATGATAATGAGCATGAAGCTCCAGAACCCGTGAGCTTTGCCACCAGGGCCTTCCCTGTGCTTGAGATGCTGCACGCCGCCAACAAGATGCAGCGTGAAGTCATGTGGGGCGTATAAAGCCATGACTTCCCACGTAGAAAATACCAGGGAATTCGAACTCAGCAGCGCCGACGGCAAGGCGATTTTTGTGCGTGACTGGCCACTCGCGGAAGCGCTCATGGAGCAACCCCGGCAAGGGGTGGTCATCATGCACGGCCTGGGCGAACACTGTGGCCGCTATGCCCATGTCGCCAGGTTTTTCAATACCCTGGGTTTTGTCGTACGTACTTATGATCACCGTGGTCATGGCCAGTCTGATGGTGGCAGCGGTGACGTACCGGACTCCATGTGTCTGCTGCGTGACGCCCAGATGGTCATCAGCGACTTTAGCCAGTCACTGGCTGGCCCGCCCATCCTGTTAGGACATAGCATGGGTGGCCTGTTCGCTGCCCGCTACGCACTGGAACAACTGAGCCCCTTGCGTGCCCTGATTTTATCTTCCCCTGCGCTGGCAATACGCATGTCCAGCCTGCAGCATGGCTTGCTGAAAGTGGCTTCCAGCCTGATCCCCGGCGTTGGCTTGCCAAACGGCTTGCAAACTCGCTATTTATCCCATGATGGCGAAGTGGTACTCGCCTATCAAAATGATGCCCTGGTACATACACGCCTGAGTGCACGCCTGCTGACCAGCATGTTGCAGGCCATGGACTATTGCCATTCCCATGCTGCTGAATTAAGCATCCCCCTGCTGATGATGGTGGCAGAGGATGATCACCTGGTCGATCCTGCCGGCAGCAGGCGCTTCCTGGAAAAACTGGATGCATCCCGGTTCAGGGAGCATTTTTACCCCGGTTTCTATCACGAGATATTTAATGAGCTCGATGCCACCCAGGTATTCGACGACTTGCGCACCTGGCTGGAACTCCAGCAATTTACCCCTTTGGAACAGATACAAAAAGCCGCCTGAAAGCAGTTTATCTGATGGTGAACATGGAATTGGAAACCAGCCAGGCATGGTTTCGCCCCGAAGAAAACAGATTAAGGCAGCAAGGCTGTTACACTAGCGCCCTTTCGCCATGATCCAGCCTGCCATTTTTATGGGCAGAATGTGCTGGCGGGCGAATTTATGTTAAATTGCCACAAAGGCAATTTATTGCGGTATTGCGAATCCATCCAATAAAAGTATGCAAGATCAACCAAGAAAAACCCTGGGCCGACCAGCCAAACCTGCCCGTAGCACAAATGCCGCGAGTGGCAATGCGAATGGCAGCACTGCACGCGCAGGTAGTACATCCCGCGACAGCAATAAGCCGCAGGTCGAATTTGAGACTGTAGAAGTCAAGGCAGACTCGCTGGCTTTCAGCCTGGTCGGTGCAGCACAGGCAGTGGCCTATGTGCTGGAAGGTACGGCGCTGCCACAGGCGCTGGCCCGGGTATTCACGCAAACCAACCCTTTGCCGCAAGCCCGTGGCGCTATCCAGGATATTGCCTACCGTACCATGCGCCAGGTGGGCCGGGTTGATGCCTTGCTGAAGATCATGACCAACAAGACGCCGGAACCGGCCTTGTTGTATAGCCTGCTGTGCTGCGCCCTGACCTTACTGGTGGGCAACGAAGGCGATGAGGAAAAAGCGTATGAAGAATTTGTGGTGGTGGATCAGGCAGTAAACGCCGCCACCTCCAGCCCGCACATGGTATTTGCCAAGGGCATGGTGAATGCCGTGCTGCGCCGCTACCTGCGTGAAAAAGATGAGTTACTGAAGCTGGTCATGAAGCAACCGGCAGCCGCATGGAATTACCCGCAATGGTGGGTAGATCAGTGCAAGGCAGCCTACCCGCAAGACTGGCAAGCGATTTTAAGCTGTGGCAACCATGCCCCGCCTCTGACTTTGCGGGTCAATCAGCGTGCCAGTACGGTGGCTGCCTATCTGGAATTATTGGCCAGCCAGCAAATCGGCGCCAGCCAGATAGGTCCGTTTGCCGTACGCCTTGACCGTCCTATGCCGGTGCAAAACATTCCTGGCTTTGAAGCTGGCGTGGTGTCCGTGCAGGATGCCGCAGCGCAACTGGCCGCTCCCTTGCTGGATGTACAGGCAGGCATGCGGGTGCTCGACGCTTGCGCTGCCCCGGCGGCAAGACTGGCCATTTGCTGGAACTGGCCGATATTGAACTGACTGCCGTCGATACCGACCCCGCCCGTATCCAGCGCATCCATGAAAACCTGGCGCGCCTGAAACTGTTTGCGACTATCAAGGAAGGCGATGCCACCCGTAATAACTGGTGGGATAGCCAGCCTTATGACCGCATCCTGGCTGACGTGCCCTGCACGGCCTCTGGCGTGGTCAGGCGTCACCCGGACAGCCGCTGGCTGCGCCGCAAGACCGATGCTGCCCAGTTGGCGGCACTGTCCGCCCGCATCCTCGATAATCTGTGGCGCATGCTGAAACCGGGCGGCAAGATGCTGATGGTCACCTGCTCAATCTGGCCGCTGGAATCAGAAGCCCAGGCAGCCGCCTTTGCCACCCGCAACGGGGCAGAACGCCTGGATGCACCAGGCCAATTACTGCCCAGCATGGGCAATACGTCCGAAAGCAACAACGAACATGACGGTTTGTTCTATGCATTGTTTCAAAAACCACTGCAAAATTGACGAATGCCAACAAGTTCAAGCTATCATTAGCAGACTTTTGTTTCCGTATTGATTGCATGTTCAGACGTTTCGCTTCCCTGCTGCGCCAGTTTTCGCTGACTTTGATGTTGGCGCTGTTGGCAATGGCAGTGGTGCCTGCGGCCCAGGCTGCCGATGTGGAAGTCAAAACCGCCAGGATAGAAGCCAGTGACGAAGGTTACCGCCTGGCGGCCAGTTTCTCGCTGGAACTCAGTGACAGCTTGCGCAAGGCTATCCGCGATGGCATCCCGGTATCGTTCACGACCGAGGTAGAGCTGACCCGTTCACGCTGGTACTGGGTGGATGAAAAGGTCGTGCGCAGCGAATACCTGGTCAGGATTGCCTATAATGAATGGACGCAGCAATACAGCGCCACCATTAATAATGGCTTGCAACAAAACTTCCCCTCTCTGGATGCGGCACTGAACCTGGTGACACGCCCGAATCGCTGGCTGATTGCTGACAAATCCCTGCTCTCGGCTGGTGCCACCTACAATGTTGCCTTGCAATTGCGCATGGGCCTGAGCAAGATCCCCATGCATTTGCAGATACCCAGCTTCAACGACAGTCACTGGAGCCAGAAAACCGAGTGGAAGCGTTTTTCCTTCAAGGCTGAAGACAAGTGACAAGATTTTTGCGGTATGCACTGATTATCGGCGGCGCTCTGATGAGCATCCTGCTGTTTTTCCTGACCACAGTACAGGAAAATTCTGCGCGTTTTGAGCGTTACTATGAATGGCTGCTGGACGCCAATGCCGTAGTTGCCCTGGCCTTGCTGGTCCTGGTGCTGACGCTGGTATTGCGTTTGTTCCGCCGTTTCCGTGCCAAGGAGTTCGGTTCCAAACTGATGACCAGGCTGGTGGTCTTGTTTGCCCTCGTTGGTATTTTGCCGGGCAGCGTGATTTACCTGGTTTCAGTACAGTTTGTCTCGCGCTCCATCGAATCCTGGTTTGACGTCAAGGTCGAGTCTGCACTCGATTCTGGCAAGAACATGGGCTGACTGCGCTTGATTTCTTGCTGGCGGACTTGCAATCCAAGGCCAATGACATGGCGTCAGAATTGTCTGATCCGTCTGAGAGCTCAATGTCCATCCATCTGTCGCGCCTGCGTGAACGCATGCAGATACAGGAAGCCACGATCGTCAATAGCAAGGGCCGCCTGATTGCCTCTGCCAATGACAATGTCAGCAGCCTGCTACCTGAATTGCCTACGCCGGAAATGATCAGGCAAGTCAAGCTGTCGCGTTATTACGCTGCCAGGGATGAAAAACTGATACAGCCAGCGGCAGATGATCCTGCTGCAAGCCCGGCAAGTTCTGCCAGCAGTGCAGAAACCCGCGGTGCTACCAGACCGGCACTGGCACCTGAACCTGCCCGCATCCTGCGCTCGCGCGTGGTGGTACCTTTGCGTATGACGACGGGCTGGATATCCCTGCAAAACGAAGCCCTGTACCTGCAACTGATACAGCCAGTACCAGCGAATCTGGCGATGCATGCCGAAGCCCTGAGCAATGCCTCCCGTGAATACCAGGTACGATCCATAGGCCGGGTGAACCTGAAAAAGATGTACATCATCACCCTGACGCTGACCTTGTTGCTGGCGATAGTTGCAGCAATCACCAGCGCGTTTTTGATTTCGGGTGAACTGGCCAGGCCGCTGTTGTTGCTGGCAGAGGGTACCAAGGCCGTGACCGAAGGTAATTTCTCGCCCCGCCCTATCGTCACCAGCACCGATGAGCTGGGCAGCCTGACCAAGTCTTTCAACACTATGACCCGGCAATTGTTTGACGCCCGTGCCACGGTGGAAAAAAACCGCAATGAGCTGGAAAACGCCAAGGCCTATCTGGAATCTGTGCTGGCGAACATGTCCGCCGGTGTGATGGTACTGGACCAGAATGGCAATCTGGTGACTTGCAATGAATCGGTAGAACGTATCCTGCAGCGCAGGCTGGAAAGCGAAATCAATAAGCCATTGGCCGATATTGATGGCATGCAGGCCTTTGCCTTTGCGATTTCCAAGGCTTTTTCTGAACAGCATGCGCAGTCGGCTGCCGGTGGCGAAAACGAACGCGAACAACACTGGCAACAGCAAATTGAAGTGCCGCGCCCGAATAAAGGCAAGAAGACTGCTGCCCCTGCCGTATCTGGAACTGCAGGAGCAGCGGGAGCCCCCTCAGAAGCGGTAGCGGCAGAAGAAGAACAAAGCATTACCCTGCTGGCCCGTGGTTCCCACCTGCCGGTGGCATCGGGCAGTGGTTATGTGGTGGTGTTCGATGACATCAGTAATATCATTTCTGCCCAGCGTTCCATCGCCTGGGGTGAAGTGGCGCGCCGCCTCGCACATGAAATCAAGAACCCGCTGACGCCGATACAGCTGTCAGCAGAGCGTCTGCAAATGAAATTACAGGACAAGCTCAGCGAAACCGATGTACTGATACTCAATAAGAGCACAACCACCATCGTCAACCAGGTGACGTCGATGAAGCGCATGGTCGATGACTTCCGTGACTATGCCCGTACGCCGCCCGCAGTGTTGATGCCCTTGAATCTCGCTGGCCTGATTGATGAAGTGCTGCACCTGTATATCGCCGGAGATGGCCGGGACGCCATCAAGCTGACCATGGCAGCAGATTTACCCAAGGTCATGGGCGACGCCACCCAGTTGCGCCAGGTAATTCACAATCTTTTACAAAACGCCCAGGACGCTGTTGCCGACAATACCACTCCCGGTTTTGTGGCACGTATTGATGTCATCACCGATGTAGTGCGCTACACTGGAACTGACCAGATAGCACACTCTGCGGTACGCCTGTCAATTATCGATAACGGCCCCGGATTTTCCAGCAAAATCCTGGCCAGGGCTTTTGAACCCTATGCCACTTCCAAACCACGCGGCACCGGTCTGGGGCTGGCAATGGTGAAGAAAATCATCGATGAGCATGGCGGCAGGATCGATATTCAAAATCGTAGCGATACAAACGGTGCAAAAGTAGCGATTTTGCTGTTAAAGTTAGCACCGGATTCAAATACGGCGTAAGTTCACCGTACTTGCGGTAATAGTTGTGCAGTATTTGTTGCGCAGTAGTTGTTCCGATATTCCCAAAAGAGGAATACGGCTAAAGAGCAGAAGGGGCACTTTGAAATTGTCATTCAACACAAGTACATCGTCTTCACCAGCCAGTCTGGGGCAGGCCATGTGCAGACTTGAACATCGAACGGTAAGAAGCACCCAAAAAAACATAGAGGCGGTAATAGGGTAGATTTATGGCAAATATATTGGTCGTAGATGATGAAATGGGTATCCGTGAATTGTTGTCTGAAATTCTCGGTGATGAAGGTCATGTGGTTCAACTTGCTGAAAATGCTCAGCAGGCACGTCTTGCCCGGCAGGAAGCCAGGCCGGATCTGGTCTTGCTCGACATCTGGATGCCGGACACGGATGGCGTTACCCTGTTGAAAGAATGGCAGCGTGACGGCTTGCTGACGATGCCGGTGATCATGATGTCAGGTCATGCCACGATAGATACAGCGGTCGAAGCGACCCGGATAGGTGCCTTGAATTTCCTGGAAAAACCCATCGCCCTGCAAAAACTGTTGAAAGCAGTACAGCAAGGCCTGACCCGAAGCACCGAACCAGCAAAACCGGCAGCTCCTGCCTTGCGCGTGATCAGCAATGACAATCCTGCCAGCGCAGGTATATCCGGCAGCTTTGGCAGTGCAGCACCAGCCTATGAAGCCAGGCATTTTTCGGCAGCCCAGCCTGTTGCTGCTGCACCAAATAATCAGTTCGCCAGCCTGTCGTTTGACTTGCCGCTGCGCGAGGCCAGGGATGCTTTCGAACGCATCTATTTCGAATACCACCTGAACCGCGAAGGCGGCAGCATGACCAGGGTGGCAGAAAAAACCGGGCTGGAACGCACGCACCTGTACCGCAAACTCAAGCAACTGGGCGTTGAGTCCATGAAGTACGCGAAACGTGGTGAGTAATATTGCAGCACTGCACGATATGAATAAAGCATGATTCGGCGTGAGTGCAAAGTGACAGCAGCAAAAGCGCAATTACACCTGATACATGGCGCGAGTTATACCCAGAGGGAGGCGGCAATTGCAGCGTCCCTTGCCCGTTTACCTGGTAACAGCGCAGACAACAACGCTGCCACCGACAAAAATGTCGTCATCCTCGAAGGCTTGCCTGATGGGCAAGATATCTTGCAAGCCACGGAGCTGATGCACATCAGCCGCATTGCCCCAGGTTGCTTTTGTTGCATAGGCAACCTCAGCCTGCGCGTCACACTGAACCGCGCCCTCCGGCAAAAACCAGCTAATATATACCTAGGCATCGCCAGCGATGCCCACCTGGATAAACTTCTGCTCACACTTCAGGACCCCACCTACACTAACTTGCTTGAGATCAATGCTCACACCAGCTTGTGAACCAATGTTAAGTCGCTAAAGTCGAGACGTTGCCGTGCCGTAATACTTCATAGCAGCACAGAATAGCCCTATGTACCTTGCGTTACGGAAATAAGAGTAGTAGCTTCATCGACAGCAATTGCTTGAAATTCGCTGTAAGCAACATCATGTAAGCACCATGAACGGTTAACCAGAGGAAATATCCTCCCGCCAGAAAGGATGCATAAAATGAATCTCATCTATAACAGCGATCAATACAGCGTCATCGAATATGGTGCCGATACTGACCACGAAGCCCTGCGCTTTGGTGGTTATGAAATCACTGACAAGGCAGTACGCCGCGAATGGTTTATTGGCGGCCCGCTGGCCATCAATTTCCGCAAGGACGTGACTGACCTCATCGCCAGTGAACCCAGCATAGAAGAAATCGACGACTTCCTTGGCCAGTTTGATGGCTATATGGGTCAAAGCGTGTTGTTGCACTAATCTGCACTAATCTGTACTGACAGGTAACAGGCGTCACCAGCAAACGATGAAAACAGCGCGATAATCAATAGCGGCGATGAACAGGGGCGATGGCTGTGGCCATCGTCCATACTGCTTTGCGCCGGTTCACCTGCTGACTGTAAAAATCCCACGCCATCAAGCACTGGCCAGTATCAATATGCGGCCATCTATACAGAACATCATCTGGTTTTGATATCCTGAAAAGGGTGCAGTGATATCTTCAGCGTATCATTGCCGTATTTTTATCCGGAATTATCCCTTTTCAGGTTCAAGATCATGAGTACTCAACTGCACGACTTTATCCGCGGCCTGCCCAAGGCAGAATTACATTTGCATATAGAAGGTTCGCTGGAACCGGAACTGATGTTTGCTCTGGCACAAAAAAACAATGTGCAATTACCGTATGCGAACGTGGAAGAAGTACGCGCAGCCTACGACTTTGCAGACTTGCAGTCTTTCCTGGACCTGTATTACGCCGGTGCTGCCGTGCTGCAAACCGAACAGGATTTCTTTGACCTGACGCATGCCTATATAGAGCGCGCCCTGGCTGACAATGTGCGCCATGTGGAACTGTTCTTTGACCCGCAAACCCATACTGCACGTGGCATAGATATCAGCACCGTTTTTGCAGGCATCGCCCGCGCCTTGCGCGAAGCGCGTGCCAATCATGGATTTTCTGGTGCGATGATCTTGTGCTTCCTGCGCCACCTCAGTGAAGAAGACGCAATCGCCACGCTGGAAGCCGCCCTGCCCTTGCGTGAGTCATATGCCGATCTGTGGACGGGTGTGGGTCTGGACTCTGCTGAAGTTGGCAACCCGCCAGAAAAATTTGCCCATGTCTTCACCATTGCGCAAGCCATGGGGTTTCGCCTGGTCGCACATGCCGGTGAAGAAGGCCCGCCAGCCTATATCCATAGCGCCCTGGATGTCTTGCAGGTGGAACGCATAGATCACGGTGTACGCGCAGAAGAAGACCCTGCCCTCATGGCCAGGTTGCAGCAAAGCCGCATGCCTTTGACGGTATGCCCGCTGTCGAATCTGAAGCTGTGCGTGGTCAAGGATATGCGCGAGCATAATCTGGCGCGCATGCTGCGTGCAGGTTTGTGCGTAACCATCAACTCAGATGATCCGGCGTATTTTGGTGGATACATGAATGCGAATTACATCGCCACTGCCGACGCGCTGAAACTGGGCAAGGAAGAATTGCTGCAACTGGCGCGCAATGCCTTTGAAGCCTCGTTTGTCACGCCTGAACAAAAGCAGATCTGGCTTGATGAGCTGGATGCTTATGCTGCCAAAGCTGCATAAGCGGACAGCTTCAAATCACGCTCTTAAATCACGTTCTTTTCCAGCAGCGGCCTGCCATCCAGTATGCGCTGGGCTGACAAGGACGATAAGTCCAGGCTGCGGTAAGCGCCATCGATCAATAGCTCTGCAATACCGCGCCCGGTAGCGGGTGCGTGTTGCATGCCATGGCCGCTAAAGCCATTCGCCAGTATCAGGTTCGCCAATTGCGGATGCGCGCCGATAACAGCATTCTGGTCAAACACATGGTATTCATAATAACCAGCCCAGGCTCTCTGCATGCGCAGGGCTTCAAAAGCGGGAACACGATTCGCCATGATTTGCCAGACTGTATCGAACTGCTCATAATCTGCTTCCAGCGGTGCATCATCGGGATCATCTTCCGGTGGCAAGCCACATATCCAGTGCTGGCCTTCTGGCCGCAACCATAAACCGGATGGGTCAATGATGAGCGGGCAAGACGGCGTCTGCGCAGGACTGGATACCACGAACACAGTACGCTTGCGGCCAACGACAGGCAAATCAAAACCGGTACCTGCCAATAGAGGCCGCGCCCAGGCACCGGCTGCATTGACGGCAACATCACATTGAATGACAGAACCATCCTGCAAACGTACGCTGCTTACTCTGCCCTTCTCATGTTCAAAACCTTGTGCATCCAACTGCAAATAACTGACACCGAGGCTGCGTGCCTTGCGGCGAAATGCCATCAGCAAGGCATAGCCATCAAACCAGCCTTCGCCACTAAGGCCCAGCGAACCCAATGCCAGATCATCGACATTCAACCACGGGAATTTCTGCTTCAATGCATCTTGAGCTAGCAGGGCGACATCAACATTTGCATGCTTTTGTATCTCATGATTCTCAAGCAGGGTGGCTGCACCGCCATCAGTTGCCAGATACAGATAGCCATGTTCGCTGAGACCCAACTCAGGCAACTCGCCATCAACCTCGAGGTGCCGATGCAAGTCACGCAGGAAGGTGATGCCGAATTGCGACATCTGTATATTCAACGGTGTGCTGAATTGCTGGCGTATGGAACTGGCAGACAGGGCAGATGAAGCGTGGGTATAAGTAGGGTCGCGTTCCAGCACAGTGATCCTGCCCTGGAAGCGGGGATGCACGGCTAAAAAGTAGGCCACCGCACTGCCGATGACGCCACCTCCAACGATCACTATATGTCTGTTATCCATTGTCGTCCTTATGCCATCTAGAATCTCAATCCAAACCTGCGCCGGTAATCCTTGGGCGTCACTTGCGCCCATTGCTTGAAGATTTTACTGAAGCTCGACACATCTTCATAACCACAACGCGCTGTAATATCTTCGAGAGACAGGCGCGTGGTTTCCAGCAAGGCCTTGGCGCGCTCCACCCTTAATTGTTGCACATAGTGGATGGGGCTGAGTTTCATCGATTCCTGGAAACGCCTGAGCAAAGTCCGCTGGCTGACATTGCAATAGCTGGCCAGGTCGGCCATGGCCCACTGTTGGTCCAGGCGCTTGTTCAGCCAGCGCCTCGCGCGTTCTATGACCGCATGGCCCTGATCCTGCATGATAGCCTTGGCGACATAAGGTGCCTGGCTGTTTCTATTGGCATCGACGACCAGTATCTTGGCCGTCATCTGACGCAGTTCTTCGCCAGCGAAATGCCCCACCAGCCATAGCGACAGATCGATATAGGAAGTCACGCCGCCAGAAGATACCAGTTGGCCATCCACCACGATGAGCTCTTCTGCCTCCAGTAAAACCTGCGGGAAATTCTTGCGAAAATATGCGCTGAGCCACCAACTTGTCGTGGCACGGCGGCCATCAAGCTTGCCGGTACGCGCCAGCAGGCTGGTGCTGGAACAGCTGGAAATCAGCAGACCATCGTCCCGCAGATAACTCTCCATCAGCGCCTGCTCAGGTGCCAGCGCATCAAGCAAGCCATCAAGCTGACTGCTGTCCCTGTGATCCACTCCTGGCACCATGAGGGCATCAAGCTTCTGCGTCTGTATTTGCTGATAGATGTCACGCGCCTGGAAATGCAGGCCATCTACTTCTTGCAAGATATCACCACGGGCGCTGACCCAGAAGGCTTCAAATTGCACAGGCTTGCTACCCGCAGGACGTATGCCTGCCAGGGTATTGGCAATGGTGAATACATCCATGGGCATCACTGCCCCGCTGCGCAGGCAACCGGGATAGACCAGTACGCCTATGCGTATGATTCCTTCATTTGTTGTCTTCATTATCATTTGGCTGCCCTGTCCAATAAACACCTTTTTTTGTCGATTCAGCCAATGGTAGTACTTTTCTGCAGACCGCACAATGCAGTCTCTTACAAACAGACAAGGAGTACGACATGCCCTACGTGCAAATCAACACGATAAAAGGAATGCTGAACACGGAGCAGAAACAGCGCCTGCTGGAAAAAATTGCCGATGCCCTGGTAGAAATTGAAGGTGGTGGCAACCCGGAGTTCAAGAAGTCAGTCTGGATCAATATTCAGGAAAGCGAAGCCGAGGGCTGGTCCATGAGTGGCTTGCGCCCCTCAAGTCAACAAATCGCACAATTTACGGCTGCCAGGGATGCACGCGGCAACAAGCAAAACGAAGAAGGGGCAGCATGATGAACTATCCCGCACTGTCGAGCTTTGTACTGGCCCTGCTGGCACTGTTCCTGAAAGCCAGCCTGTTGAGCGGCGTACAGGTCATCAGCCGCATACGCAGTCGCCGCTATCTCTTGCCAGAGGATGCAGGCATGTTTGGCCTGCGCTCTGTAGAAGCAGAGGCCGACCTGGTACAACGCTGCGCCCGCGTCTGGCGCAATGATGTAGAAAATCTGCCACTCTTTCTCGCCCTGGCGCTGACTTATACCTTGCTCGGTGGCCCGCAAGCAAGCGCCAACTGGCTGTTTGGCAGCTATGTACTGATACGCTATCTGCACACTATCGTCTATCTGCGTGGCCTGCAACCCTGGCGGGCAATGCTGTATCTGTCTGGCATGGCGGTGTGCTGGATAATCGCTATCAGAATACTTCTGCAAATGCATCTGTAAGGCAGTATGCTGTTGTCTTTGATTGGTTGACTCAGTTTATCTCAGTTTATTTTGGGGGGAGCAAATGGCTTTCATCGGTCCGGATGTCAAACTCGACAGGCCAGCATATATCCATGATACGGCGCAACTGTATGGCAAGATCAGTGTGGGGCAAAATGCCTCGATCTGGATGAATGTGGTTGCCAGGTCTGAGCATAAGGAAATCATCATCGGTCCTTATACCAATATCCAGGACTTTGTCATGCTGCATATTGGCGACCAGACCCCGACCATCATAGGCAGCCATTGCTCCATCACCCATCATTGCACCATCCATGGCTGCACCATCCGTGATAACTGCCTGATAGGTATCAACTCCACCATCATGGATGGCTGCGTGATCGGCAATAACTGCATTATTGCGGGGCATACTTTCCTCAAGGAAGGTACTGTCATCCCTGACAATTCCATCGTCATGGGCACACCGGGCAAAGTCGTACGCACGCAAAACAATTATGTGCGCAACCGCCTGAATGCCTATATGTATTACAAGAATGGCCTGGCCTATGCACAAGGTGAATACCGGGCATGGGCGAGGGAAGAATTCCCCGCAGAAATCATGGCAGAAATTGCCATATTGAATGCCCAGCTTGCCGCTGGGGAATGACAATTTAAGTTAAAAGCGGGCAACTAATTCACGATAGCTGGCGCTTGGGATTGACATGCTCACGGCAAATATACACACTGAAAGCTCTGGCGCATCATGAGTATCAAGATGCGCTCTCAGTTTGAATCGAAAGGGCAGCCGTGGCGAATACCCTGAGCAAATTCTTTAACCGCCTGTTCGGTGCAGAACAGGCCGCGCCTGTCAGCAACCAACCCACGCCAGCGCCTGAGGTTGTCGCTGCACCAAAGACACCTGAAGCAGTAGTGACGGCAAAACCCGAACCAGAGATTGCAACACCTCAGCCTGAGCCAGTACCGGTAGCAGAAACACCGGCAAGCAGTACAGCCACGATAGAAAAACTCGTCGCCTGGAAACCTGCCCTGCCTGTCGACAGCCTGTTTTTTGACTGGGTCATGGGCTACCCTGGCGAAGGCGGCAGTTTTGAAACTGAACAGACTGTCATGCAAGCATTGTACAAATTGCTGGCATCTGACCTGAACGACGCCGTCATCGTGCCACGCGTACCCAGCGTCATCCCGCAATTGCTGAGCAGCCTGCGCAGCAAGACCATTTCTGCCGGTGAATTGTCACGCCAGATCGTCAAGGACGTGGTGCTGGTGGGTGAAGTCATCAATACCGTCAACAGCGCCCTGTACAACCCGGCTGACCGTATCAACAGCCTGGAAAAAGCCGTCATGATCCTGGGTGAAGAAGGCTTGCGCCTGGTGATCGCCAAGGTCGCTTTCCGCCCCATCATCAACCTCAATGCCGGACAATTCACCCGCCGTGCTGCCCCCCATATCTGGGGTCAGTCAGAGAAATGTGCGGTGGCCTGCCATACCCTGGCACGCGATATGGACCCTTTCCACGCATTTTTGACGGGCTTGATGAAAAATGTCGGTCTCATCATCGCCTTCCGCCTGCTGGACCAGACTTGCGAGCAGGGTAAATTCAAATACTCCCCGGCCTTCCAGCCTATCTTTTCGTCGGTCGCAGCGACCCTGTCTTACCGTATTGCCCAGCGCTGGGAATTTCCTGAGCATGTAATACTGGCACTGCAGCAACAGGCAGGTGGCCGCAAAGCCATAGAATGGAGTCCCTTGGGCCACTTGCTGCATACCGCCGACCTGATCGCCAAAATGCGCCTGCTGGTCAACCATGGACAATTGAACAGTAGCGATAAAAAACTCAGGATAGGCCTGAACCCGGCGGAAGTCAGTTGCTTCGATCACTTGAATGAAATCCAGTTATATGACACAACCGGGGTACAACAGCATCCTGAAGCACAAACTTGAGAGCTTAGTGTGGGACAATAGTGGTTAAGGCAAATCTTGCCTGATTCACTAACACTAAAGAAAACTCATCATGCATATCCCCGGAATTGGGCCAGTAGAAAAAGATGAAGAAAATGGCTGGTACATCAGCCAGCCTGTACTCATCCCCGCCCTGCAAGAACAAGAATATGAATTCCTGCTCGAAGGCTATGATGAAGCCGATGACACCAGCAAGGCAGATTTTCACACTGCCATTGCCAACTTCATCAAGCTTGATCCAGCCGCACTGCGCAAAGCCGAAGCAGATATCTTTGCCTATTATCAGGACACAGCCAACTACCGCAAGTCTGAAAAACTCGACGTCGTGCAGATAGCCCAACCATCTGATGTCTGGCAGCACATACAGTATGGCTATGAAGCCCTGGTCAGCCAGCGCCCGAATGGCGACAAGACGGTATATGTGTCAGTGGAATGCGATTGCGACTGGGATGAAGAAAACGGTTTGCAACTGGTTTTCCGCAATGGCACAGAAATCAGCAAGCTGGGGCCTTTTGATGATTACCTCAGCAATGCCGATGCCTTTGGTGAAGCCAGCCTTGATAAAGTGGTGTATCAAAGCCGGGGCTGATGACAGCATTAGAGATCAAGCCCCAAAATGGAGATCAAACCATAGACTGGGCTGATTTTGTCGGGGGCGATGAATTATCGCGCCTGATATGGGATGGTTTGTCAGAAGCAGATGGCACATGGCATTACATGAATTTCACGTCTGACATGTCCATCTGGGAATCAAGACATGATGGCAGTGCCATCACCATGTACTACCAAGATGAACGCCTGCGAGAATTGCGGGTAACGCCCGGCCTGGCCTACAATTATCTCCTGCCTTACATGCTGCGCTACAAGCTCATTGTCCTTGCCTAGCGCTCTATCATTTTCCTGCTGCGTATCTTTCTCTGCAATTGTATGATCCCATAAATCAGCGTCTCTGCCGTAGGCGGACAGCCTGGGATATACACATCCACCGGCACGATACGGTCGCAACCACGTACGACTGAATATGAGTAGTGATAATAGCCGCCACCATTCGCGCATGACCCCATGGAAATGACATAGCGCGGCTCTGCCATCTGGTCATAGATGCGGCGCAGGGCCGGTGCCATCTTGTTGGTCAGTGTACCTGCCACGATCATCAGGTCAGCCTGCCTGGGGCTGGCACGCGGTATCATGCCAAAGCGCTCCATGTCATAACGTGATGCAGCGGCCTGTATCATTTCCACAGCGCAGCAGGCCAGGCCAAAAGTCAGATACCACAGACTATTGGTTTGTATCAGTTTAGTGACGTCGTCCAGACGCGTCAGCAGAACATTATCTTCTCTAATGACTTCCAGCTCTTCCATCATGACTCCCGCTATTGGCAACAGGGGCAGTCTAGCCATGACAATTGATTCATACTTGTACCAGTGCGACGGATTTGTACCGACACGTCATGGGCTGTAAAAAAATCAAGCCAACTTCGGATAGGTGAATAAAACAAAGTGACACAGATTAAAAGCCGCATGCGTGAGTATCACCCACTCCAGCCTGCGAGTCTGGTGGTAGATGAGGGCATAGCCCAGCCCTGCCACTGTCGCCAGGGCAGCATACTGCGTGCCGCCGCCAAGGTGTGCCAGGCCAAACAAGATTGCTGACAGCGCGATCGCCAGATAGCCATAGGCTGGCTTGTTACCCAGGCGATAAATGGCTTCCTGCATCAGCCCACGGAAAAAAGCTTCTTCTGCCACGCAAGTCAAAAACAGATTCACGGCAAAAAAGAGCAAAGTCGCTTCCGGCAATTTGGGAAGAAAGCGGAAAAAATGTGTCGCCAGACCAAGCACGATCAAGACTGCAATAGTCAGCAGAGCTGGCAGGGCAATGCGCTTGCCATCTGCCAGGAATTGCTTCCAGCTGCTGGCGCGCGAACAAAACAGACTCAGCAGCAGATAGCCTGTCATGCCCTTGTCGAAATTGGCATACAGGGTAAAAGGGATGGCATCATCGCTGAACCTGACTTTGTCCAGCAGCAGGATATTGTGAAAGCCGGGCACTTTGTGCATGGCCAGTAGCAGCGCTACCAGCAGTGCCAGCACGCCAGCGACTATGCGCAAGGCAAGCGGAAAGGTATTCTGGACGCTCGCCCACAGCAAGAGTGCCAGTACCAGCAATACCAGCGCTGCCACGGGTGAGATGAGAGCGCTGATCAAAGCCAGTATTCCTGCCAGCGCAGCGAGCAGGTGACCGGGTACCAGGTTTTTGACAGGCCCGGCCAACACTATTGGAGGCAACCAGGCTGCCGCGATGGCGGCATACAAGAATAGATAGGGAAGTATCTGGAGGAATGGCAACTCAGGCACTGTAGTCATGGGAAATAATCCTGTCAGGCGGTTGTTCAGGTCATACAAGATCGCCAAGGATAAATAATTTTATAAAAATGTCAATATTTATCCCTGGGCTTGTACTTGTCCTAGCCTAACTGACGACTACTGCTACGAATTAGCGCACGCTGAAACTCTTCCCACAAGCTATCGCCACCCTGTTCCAGGCATTCATTAGGCCAATGACAAACGCCAGATCCACCAGTTCTTTTTCAGTAAAGTGCTTAGGCAATTCCTGTTGCAGCTCTTCATCGACATGCTTGCCTGCGATGCCTGTCAGTGCTTCACTCCAGGCCAGTGCAGCCCTTTCTTTTTCACTGAAACATGGTGCTTCGCGCCAGCATACGAGGCTGTTGAGTCGCTGGAAATTGTCGCCGTGTTCGAGCAAATCATGCGCATGTTTATCGACACAAAAGGCACAGCCATTGATTTGCGATACCCGCAAGAACACCAGGTCGATGAGGGATTTGCCCAGGCTGCTGGCATCCAGCACCGTGTTGACGCCAGCAAGAGCTTGATAAGCAGCAGGTGCCAGGCCAGGGAAATTGAGTTTGAGTGCCATGAAATTCTCCAGTTTTTGAATGAGTCAGCGAAATTGCTTTCTTCATCTATAAGACGCTGGAGAAAACCGGTTTGTGACAGCTTGCTTGAATAATTTCTTAAATATTTTGCGATGGTAAAGTCATGCCCTGATATGCCTGCAATTTATCCGGATTGCGTATGGTGTACAGATCAAGGATTTTTTCACCATCTGTAACGATGGAGATAGTCGCATCGAGTTTGCCATCGATAAAGCGCAGCAAACCGGGTTCGCCATTGATACTGACTTCAACAAACTGCATGCGTTGCGGGTAAGTTCTGGCAACCACATGATAGAGGCGTGCGATGCGAGCCGCGCCATGCAGGATACGGTTGACGGAGGCGACCTTGCCACCACCATCACCTATCATTTGCGCATCATCGGCAAACAAGGCACTGAGCTCTTTTAAATTACCGCTTTGTGCCGCCAGACTAAAGCGTTGCAGCAATTGCCTGTGATGATCACGACTGACCGCAAAGCGCGGTTTTTCTTGCAGCACCCTTTCTTTTGCACGGTGTACCAGTTGGCGGCAGGCGGCTGCCGTCTTGTTGAGCATGCCTGCCACTTCCGGGTAATCGACGTCGAATACCTGGTGCAAAAGAAAGGCAGCACGTTCTTCCGCAGATAATCGTTCCAGCATCGTCAAAAATGCCAGCGAGACATCGCTACTGAATTCTGCCATCAGCTCTGGCGTCTGCTCATCGACTTCTATCATGGGCTCTGGCAACCACGGGCCGGTATAGTTTTCACGTTCGCGCTTGAGTACCCGCAATCTGTCCACGCAAAGACGACTGATGACAGTCACCAGCCAGGCCTGGGGTTCGCGGATTTGCAATAACTCTTCATCGCTGAGCGCATGCCAGCGCAGATAGGTGTTTTGCACCAGGTCTTCTGCTTCGGCCCGCGAAGCCAGCATGCGATAGGCAATGCCAAACAATCGGGGTCTATGGTCAGTAAAGCTTTGCAGGCGGTTCATCATGATGGTATCCGGTAGGTACATGATGATAAGACGAATCAGAGTTGGCGTTTGTGACAGTGGATAGAAAAAAAACCGCAAATCTTTCAATATGCGGTTTTTTTGTCAGCTTAAGCAAGTCAACTCAAGCAAGTTAACTTATGCAACTCAAAATCTGTGACGTATGCCAGCAATAACACTGGTGGCGCGATCAGCCGTACTGATCTTGTCACTCATCAGCACTGCATAGACGTCGGTACGCTTGGACAGGTTGTAGTCATAACCAGCCGACAGGGTATCGCGCTTGTATTCCGTATTGGCGGTCAGTGTGCCATTGCGTTTGGTGTTTGCATAAGCCAGCAGAATGTCGCCACCACCTGCGGGTATCTTGGCACCCAGGCTATAAATCTTGTCATCCATCTGCTTGCCAGCGGCATTGTCATTTTTGCTGGAGGTATAAGTCGCATACAGTTTGGCTGCAGTCAGGTCATAGCTGGCACCAACAAAGTAAGCGGTCTGGTTATTGATGGAGGCAAAATTCACAGGGGCTGACGTAGCATCAACAATCGCCGAACCACCAAGGGGATTTGATACCTGGACTTTTTGATAGAAGGCGCTCAGTGCCAGTGGGCCGTTGAAGTACAAGGCATTCAGGCCTATGTTGCGCGTGCCAGTATCACCGGCTTTTTCACCAAACTGATAATGCATATTGGCACTGAAACCTGAGAAATTGGGTGTGCTGTAAATGATTTCATTACTCCAGCCAGAGTCACCAGCTGCAGAATTGGCCCAGGTACGCGAAGCAAAACCGCCCGATGGTACATACCAGTGCAACACCAGAGGCGAAACGTCGAAAGAATCACCAAAGGGATTGAAAATCACGACGGGCAAGAAGCTCGGCGCCAGGTCACGCCCCAGCGAGACACGGCCAAAGCTGCCAGATAAGGCAACATTGGCATCGCGAGAAAACAGGGTGTCGCCACCAAAGCGGCCAGACTCACCGGTATCGGGGCGCAGGAAGGCAGTCAATGCAAATTCTGCCTTGAGGCCACCACCGAGATCTTCTACTCCTTTAAAACCAAACCAGGACGTGGTCATGCCACCGGGTGTGATGGCAGCCGTGCTGGCCTTGTCGCCACTCATTTTGACCGAGCCTACCGACAAATCCATCAGGCCTTGCACGGTAACACTGGATTGCGCCAGCGCGCTGCCTGCACACAAACAAGAAGCGACTGCCAAAACCAGTGATTTCATTTGCATTTTCATCTTTTTTCCTTCTCTCAGGTTTAACAACGATTTTTTTCAGCGTGGTGGCAAATCAAACTTTGTCAGCTTAATCTTGGGCAGGCAGGATTTGGATACATACTGCGCGGTCAACAGGCGCTGGTTTTATTTAGCTACATAGGGATGGACTTGTTTCCAGTGATTGGCAATATCGATGCGACGGCAAACCCACACCTTGTCATGCGATTGCACATAATCAAGGAAGCGCTGAAAGGCGCGGAAGCGTCCGGGTCGCCCCAGCAAGCGGCAATGCATGCCTATGGATAGCATTTTTGGTGCATTGTCGCCCTCAGGATCACCTTCGGCATACAGGAGGTCGAAACTGTCTTTGAGGTAATCATAGAAATGCTCACCCGTATTAAAACCCTGGGGCGTAGCAAAGCGCATGTCATTGCTGTCCAGGGTGTAGGGCACAACCAGGTGGGGATGCTGCTGGCCATCGCTGGTCGTCACTTGTGTCCAGAAAGGCAGGTCATCGCCATAGTAATCAGCATCATAGGCAAAGCCGCCGTGCTCGACGACCAGCTTGCGGGTATTCGGCGAATCGCGCCCGGTGTACCAGCCCAGCGGTGCTTTGCCAGTCAGCTCTCGCATGATTTGCACGGCTTGCTGCATGTGTTCACGCTCTATGGCTTCATCGAGGCCTTGATAATGTATCCAGCGCAGGCCATGGCAGGCGATTTCATGACCGAGTTCACCAAAAGCCTGGGTCAGTTCAGGATGGCGCTGCAAGGCCATGGCGACACCAAATATTGTCAGCGGCAACTGGCGTTTTTCAAATTCACGCAAGATGCGCCAGACACCAGCGCGGGAACCATATTCATAGATAGATTCCATCGACATATGGCGCGCTTCATAAGCTGCCGCACCGACGATCTCGGATAAAAACTGCTCAGACGCACGGTCACCATGCAGTACACAGTTTTCGCCGCCTTCTTCATAATTCAGGACAAATTGCAGGGCTATCCTGGCCTGGCCTGGCCATTGCGCATGCGGGACATGGCGGCCATAGCCTATGAGGTCGCGAGGGTAGTCACTAAATTGCGCCGACTGCGTCATACTTTTATTCTCCGGATGCATAATACTCGGGCAAGTGGATGCCCATTATTCTGGTTCAACGCTGAAACTGATTTAAGGAATGCAAGTGACGTGCCATCTTTGCATTTACACTAAATCATTTTTCAAATTCGCTTACGATTGTCAGCAATTTTTCAAGCTTAGATATACTGCTTTTAGTATATGTTCTATTACGCATCAATTAAACAACATAGTCTTTTTCGCAACAAGCAATTAGTGTTCAGATAGATGCGCAAATAAGTGCTCATTAAATGCTGTGTAAGTGCCCTGTAACAAAGGCAAGCATCTCATCTTCGTGACGACAAGCGCAGCAGGCTTGTTACAATACAGCCCATGCGCCTGCAATCCATAGACCAATTCCTTATCGAACCTCCCCAGCCTGAAAACCTGGCAGGTTTCCGTCGTTTTTTACTGGAGTTCTGGTATTTCGGTATCAAGGAGGTACGTTCCTGCCTGTTTGTCGGCCTGTTCTTTGCCTCGATATTGATCGTGCCAAAAGCTGGCCTGTTTGGCTTGCCGCGTTACGATGTGCTGTTTGTGATTGCCTTGCTGATACAGGCTGGCATGGTCTGGAGCAAGCTGGAAACCGTCGATGAACTCAAGGCCGTAACCCTGTTCCACATGGTAGGTTTTGCGCTGGAGGTGTTCAAGGTATCGGGCCAGATACAGAGCTGGGCTTATCCTGAATTTGGCTATACCAAGCTATGGGGGGTGCCGCTGTTCAGTGGTTTCATGTATGCCAGCATAGGTAGCTACATCATCCAGGCCTGGCGCCTGTTTGATTTACGCATACGCCATCATCCACCTTACTGGATGGCTGGCCTGATAGGCATACTGATTTACCTGAATTTTTTCACTCACCACTATATCGGTGACTATCGCTGGTATCTGGCAGCCTGTGCGCTGGGCTTGTATGCGCGTTCATCGGTGGTATTTCGCCCGCTGGACCGTGACCGCAGCATGCCTTTGCTGCTTTCCTTTGTGCTGATCGGTTTCTTTATCTGGCTGGCAGAAAATATGGGCACCTTCTTTGGTATCTGGCGCTACCCGAATCAACTGGGTGCCTGGTCAACCGTGCATGTGGGCAAATGGAGTTCGTGGTCTTTACTGGTTATCATGACCTTCACCATTGTTGCCCATCTCAAGCATATCAAGCGGCATATACATATCGCTGAATAAATCACTGAGCTGATTTCTCAAGTTTCCAGGCAAAAAAATAGCCCGCTATTAGCGGGCTTAAATCCAAACCTTAGGAGGTGTTGGAGGAGACAGGTACTACTTTAATGCGGTGCAGCATATCTGTATGCTTTATTATCCATATATCAGGTATACATATTTTGAATATCTCTGCAACAACAAATACCACTGAATTTTTCTCTTAGGAAAACAAAGCCACAGCATAGATACCAGTTATGTTTTATCCATCTCTAGAGTGAATACTCAAACTGACATTCTGTGTGCAAAACAGCTGAGGCAGATCCAGCATTTGGCTGTTATCAATGCGACTTCAATGCGGCTTTAATGCTGATTTGTTGCGACGAGGCATAGCCTTGAACACCAGAACTTGCCCGCGCTCGCGACAAGCCTGGATGATATTGTCAGCCCAGGCCCTGGTGACGAGGTAGTTACTGCCACTCATCTCTGCTTCGGTGGCGACAACATCAGTCTTTAAATCTACCCTGGCTTTATGATGCAGCCACGATAAGCCTTCTTCTTCCACTGCTTGCGTAAAGAAATTCATGAGGAGGATGGACTGATCCTCTTTCCAATACGCATACAAAGTATTCTCACCACTCTCGGTTTTGACGCTCGCAATATAAATATGCTGAGGCTTGGCTTTTGCATTGCCCGCATAGTGGCTGACAAACTGTTGCAATGCCGCGCGCATTTCCTTGGTCACTAGTACTTCTTGTGAAATTGCTGCTTGTGAAACTGCTACCTGCTCAGATTTGTCTGGCTGCGCCGCCTCTGCAAACAAGTAATGAGCAGACAGCATCATACAAATGAGGGTGCGGGAGATGAGTTGGCGTTGCAAGAGCATGAAGTTCTGAAAAGGAATTGACATGACAGTAATCATATCATTCTAACAAATCAATACCCTGACCATACAAGACGAGGGCGGATAGCGCACCAGTTGCGCAAAGAAGGGCGGACAAAAAATGGGCAAAAAAAAACCCGCAAACTTTGCGGGTTTAAATCCAAACCTTAGGAGGTGTTGGAGGAGACAGGTGTAACTATATCGCAGCGCAACAAATTTACCAAGATCTATTTATGCATATCAATCATTCACAAAACACATATCAGGGCGCATAGAATATTTCTGCATAGAATTACAATATTCGTGGAATTTAAATGCTGTAGAGGGAAAAAATTAAAAAAGCAAAAAAAAACCCGCGACCTTGCGGTTGCGGGTTAAATCCAAACCTTAGGAGGTGTTGGAGGAGACAGGTACTACTTTATCGCACCGCAGCAAATAAGTCTTCTTTATTTTTGACATAATCGTTATCACTGTTTCAGATATCTCTCACCTTATCCATGGTTTTCGCATATGTCTGCCTCGCTGTCGCTTGACTATGACCTGACTGTGGCCCGAGTTTGGCATCACAGTAGCCGGGAAATGTAATTTGCAAAATTATTCCAGTCAGGTCATTCATTAGTCCGGCATATAATGGCAATAAGGAAATTTTTCTTATCAAAAAGATTTTCTATTAGGACTTACTCAAAATTGTCCCAGCAAGGCGTAGCGACGAAGACAGTACTTTAGTACGGCTAGGAGCTACAACGCAGCTGGGGCAGTTTTGCGTAAGTCCTATCTATTTTCCTGGCAGACTACACTCCACACCATCCATGTCATTTTTACGCCTGCACTCCCTGCTCCAGCAATCCGGCAAACCTCTTGCTTGTATTGGCCTGGCGCTCGCCTCTTCCTGCGTGGCCACCACGGCTAGTGCGGCAGATCTGGCAACAAGCAATCTTGGCTTTGAAGAATGGCAAGCAGGGCCAAGCCTGCCGTCTGGCTGGAAGATGCTGATGGAAGCACATACCGTCAGTGCGGACTGTGAGCTGGCGAAAGAAGGTAAATGTTCAGTCAGGATAGCAAGTAATGCAAAGACCCCAAAAGGCGCGATGACAGCCATAGGGCAAACACTGGTCGCCAGCACGATAGGTGGTCATCCCTTGCGCTTGTCTGGCTGGATCAAAACCAGAGATGTCAACAATGGCCGCGCAGAACTCTTGTTCCAGGTTGATGGTAAATTAAAGAAAGCCGTGGCAGAGGCCATACTGGCCAAGCGTGGCCCTACTGGCAGCAAGGACTGGCAACGCTTTGAGATTAAAGTGCCAGTGGCAGCCAATGCCGCCTTGGTACATTTTGGGGTAGGCCTGGTGGGCGAAGGTACGGCCTGGTTTGATGATATAAAACTGGAGGTCGATGAAAGTATTGTGGTGCCTGATATCGCGGAAATAAAAAAACCAGCACGTCCACAAAAGTCCATGCAATTGCTGGATGATCAGAGCCTTGCTTTGCCTGCTGGATTGATCCCAACCATACAACCCGCATGGCAGGCAGGCATACAAAAAAACACCCACAGCCTGCGCTCGCTTTTTAGCGATGACTTCAGCGACCTGCAATTCCTGAAGCCCTTGTTGAAAGACAAACGCATCGTGCAACTCGGTGAAAGCGCCCATGGCGTTGCAGAATTCAACTGGATGAAAACACGTCTGATTAAATTCCTGCATCAGGAAATGGGATTTGAACTCATCGCCATGGAAGCATCAATGACTGCGGCCGATGCAGCTTATGCCAATCTCGATAAAACGTCTGCACTTGAAGCCATGCTCAGCAGCCAGTTTGGCACCATCGCCACTGATGAAACCCTGGACTTGTTCAATTACCTCAAGCAGGGTGCAGCAGGCAAACCCCGCCTGATACTTGCCGGATTTGATAATCAGGACAGCGGTTATCTGGGTCATCAAAACGTTATCGCCAGGTTCAAGTCCATGCTACAGACGATAGACCCAGCCTTGGCCGGGCAAGTGGATGGCATAGAAGAGAAATTGAATGCCCTGCTCAACAAGCAAATACCGGTGACTGCGGCAAGTGATTTGCCTCAGCACTATAAGCTCATCGCAGATACGCTATTCAAGAACCGCACAACACTGGTAAAGCAATTTCCGGCATATATGGTGGATATGACGATACAGGAAGCCAGATCAAGGCTAAGCTTCAGTCAGCAAATGGCCTTCGCCCCCATGAGCAATGAATACACAGAAATGCGCGACCAGCGCATGGCAGAGAACCTGAACTTCCTGGCCGACACTGTCTATCCACAAAAGAAGATCGTCGTCTGGGCCCATAATTTTCATATTGCCAATGACTGGGCAGACAAAGCCCACGCAAAAACCATGGGTGTATGGATGGCAGAAAAGCGCCGCAAAGAAATGTACACTATAGGTCTGTATATGGGTCGCGGTGTTCTGGGTAGTTACGGCAAGGAAAACTATACTGAAATTGCAGCGCCACCAGCAGGTGGCATGGAAAGCATACTCGCGAATGGCCGTTTGAAAATGAGTTTTGTTGATTTTTCTCAAGCAAAACCGGATGCCAGTAATAGCTGGATGTTCGCGCCAGGCTATGCACGCTATTGGGGTACGACGCCAGAGGCGATTACTCCAGCCAAAGCCTATGATGCAGTGATTTACATAGACAGTGTTACTCCTTCAGAGTACCCACACTAAGCTCGAAAACATGACGCCTGAAATATGCGCAGACTGTGCATGTTTCAGGCAGAACCATCATCGGCATCGGCCAGATTACCGACGTCAAAATCAAAGTCATTGTCATCGCCTGACTGGTTTGCCGAACGCCTCGCCTGTTTTCTCTTCAACTCTGCGGCAGCCTCTTCTTCCTGCCTTTCACGTTCACGAATATCGCGCAATTCTTGCCTGGACATGACGATAGTTTCAGGCAGGCTAATGCCGCACTTTTCGCATTTGGCATAGCGTCGGTTAAAGACGGCAAAACCACATGCGGGGCATTTTTTTTCAGGCATTCGACTCTCCGGCTTTATCATTTGTCAAACAGCGCATCGACCATTCCTGTGACTCATGAATAGATAAAACGCCACAAGATAACAATCAGGTATTTAAATGGCAAGCTGAAAAATGTGATGGCGCAACTTCCTTGAATGCTGGCTGCTCAGTCACGCACCTGGGCATCGCATGCGGGCAGCGTGGATGGAAATGGCAGCCAGTCGGTGGATTAAGCGGGGAAGGAATTTCACCCTTGATGGCGATGTATTCCATCTTGCGCACTTCCAGCCTGGGGGCAGATGCCAGCAAGGCTTGCGTGTAGGGATGATTAGGTCGCTCAAAAATTTCTGTCGTCGCGGCGGATTCAACTACGCGGCCCAGGTACATGATGAGTACACGGTCAGACACATGCCTGACCACGCCAAGGTCATGGCTGATGAACAGATAAGTCAAGTTCAGTTCATCACGCAGTTTGATGAAGAGGTTCAAAACTTGTGCCTGTATAGACACATCCAGCGCCGCTACCGCCTCATCGCATACCAGCAGTTCAGGCTTGACAGCCAATGCCCTGGCGATACCGACGCGGGCGCGCTGGCCGCCAGAGAACTGGTGCGGGAAACGTTTCAGCACAGCCGGGTCCAGCCCTACTTTTTGCAGCACGTGTTCTACATATTCCTGTTGTTCAGCGGCCTTGATGATGCCATGCACGACCGGTGCTTCACCGACGATGTCTTGCACACGCAGGCGCGGGTTCAGCGAGGCATATGGGTCCTGGAATATCATTTGCACGGCGAGTTGCATTTGCTTGCGTTTGGCCTGGTCCATGTGTGCCAGGTTTTCACCACGCCACCAGCGTGTACCATCAGACAAACTGTGCAAGCCCACGGCCATGCGCCCCAGTGTAGATTTGCCACAGCCGGATTCACCGACCAGGCCGACAACTTCACCCGCTTGCAGGCTCAAATCGACTTGATCAACGGCGTGGACGATTTGCTGTTTGCTTTCAGCACCAAATAGCTGGGTCAGCTTATCTGTCAGTGCCACAGGTTTGGCAAAACGCTTGCTGACCTGGCGCAGTTCCAGCAAGGCTGACTGGCGGATATCAGTCATGCGTCACCTCAGCCACTGCGTGCATGGGATGGAAGCACAATACACTGTGGCCTTGCAGATTTTCTGCCACCGGGTCCTTTTCACAAACTGCAGTAGCACGTTCACAGCGCAGGCGGAATGCACAGCCTTGCGGCAAATTCAGCAAGGATGGAGTTGCCCCCGGTATCTGACGCAAGCTTTGCCCATGCAGGTTGCGTGATGGTGATGAGGCGATCAGGCCGTGGGTGTAGGGATGCATAGCCTGCTCCAATACTTGTTGCACGCTGCCGCTCTCGACTTTCTTGCCAGCATACATGACGGCGACAGTATCAGCCAGGCCAGCCACGACGGACAGGTCATGGGTAATCCAGATCAATGCCGTGCCAGATTCGCGGCAGAGTTTTTGCATTTCATACAGGATCTGGCCCTGTATGGTCACATCAAGTGCGGTAGTCGGTTCATCACAAATAATCAGCTCAGGCTCATTCAAAAGTGCAATGGCGATTGCCACCCTTTGCCGCATGCCGCCAGAAAACTGGTGAGGATAGGCCAGTAGTCTTTCATCTGGCGAGGGTATGCCCACCTTGACCAGTGCGGCGCGTGCCATGTCGCGTGCTTTTTCGCGGCTGACCTGTTGATGGGCAAAGATGGTTTCCATCATTTGCGTATCGATGCGCAAGACCGGGTTCAGGGTCATCATCGGGTCCTGGAATATCATGGCGATGCGGTTGCCACGGATTTGCCGCATGGCTTCTGCCGACATGCTGCGCAAGTCCTGGCCCTTGAACAAGACCTTGCCCGCCGTGACTTTACCAGGAGGATCGATCAGGCCCATGATGGAATAAGCCGTCATGGATTTGCCAGAACCAGATTCACCGACCAGGCCCATGATTTGCCCAGGCTGCACGCTGAAGCTGACATTATTCACCGCACGTACAGTACCGGCACGGCTGGCAAATTCAGTCTGCAGGTTTTGCACTTCCAGAGTCGCGATTGTCATGTTGTGTGTTCCACCTGTTTTACCTATTGCGTCTGCAAGCGCGGGTTAAGCACATCGCGCAAATGGTCAGCCACCAGGTTGATGGATACCACCGTCAGCAACAAGGCCAGGCCGGGATAAAAACTGATCCAGTATTTGCCGGACAACAGGTATTGATAACCATTGGCGATCAGCAAACCCAGCGAGGGTTCAGTCACTGGCAAACCCAGGCCCAAAAATGAGAGCGTCGCTTCCAGCGAAATCGCTGACGCCACCTGCAAGGCTGCGATGACGATCAATGGTGGCAGGCAGTTAGGCAGCAAGTGACGCCAGATAATGCGTGCCGGTGACAAGCCCAGGCCGACTGCGGCTTCTATATATTCTTTCTGTCTTTCCACCAATGCCGCACTGCGGGCCGTGCGCGCATAATAGGCCCATTGCACCAGCACCAGCGCGATGATGATCTTGCCTACGCCCTGCCCTGTCAGCGCCAGCAAAATCATGGCGATCAGGATGGCGGGAAAAGATAACTGTATGTCAGCAATACGCATGATAAGGGATTCAACACGCCCCCCCAGATAACCCGCCAACAAGCCCAGGCTGAGGCCAATTGCCAGCGCAATCACAGTACTGGAAAAACCAACGATGAGCGAAATACGCAAACCATAGAAAATGGCCGACAACATATCGCGCCCCTGCTCATCGGTGCCTAGCAAAAACGTGTGCTTGCCATCGGCAGAGAGTTTGCCAGGTTCCAGCCGTGAATCCATGACATCCAGCGCCATCAGGTCATAGGGGTTTTGCGGTGAGATCAGCGGTGCAAATATCGCCAGCAAGAC
This sequence comes from Undibacterium sp. YM2, assembly GCF_009937975.1. Lineage (NCBI taxonomy): Bacteria > Pseudomonadati > Pseudomonadota > Betaproteobacteria > Burkholderiales > Oxalobacteraceae > Undibacterium > Undibacterium sp. YM2. The sequence goes on along the minus strand of NZ_AP018441.1, from coordinate 14,670 downwards.
CAGCAGCACTAAAATCAAACTGCCCAAGCTGGCGATGCGGCTGGCAAAGAAGTCGCGCAAGAAACGCTGCAAGGGCGTTTCAATTTTTGGAGTGATCGTTTCAGCCATCGCGGTCATAAAAATCAGCCCCGGCTTTCTGACAAACGCACGCGCGGGTCCAGCAATGAATACACCACATCCACCACCAGGTTAATAAAGATAAACAGGCTGACGATCAGCAGCAGATAGGCAACAATGACCGGCCTGTCCAGCACGCGTATCGAATCGATAATAAGCTTGCCCATGCCTGGCCAGGCAAACACTGATTCAGTGACAATCGCAAACGCGATGATGGAACCGAATTGCAAGGCAATCACGGTGACAATAGGGATAAGGATATTCTTGAGTACATGCACGCCGATGATGCGGCTATTGCGCAAACCCTTGGCGCGGGCAAAGCGCACATAGTCTTGCAGCAGCGCTTCTTGCGCACCAGAGCGCGTCAGGCGTATCACCATGGCGATATTAAAGAGCGCCAGGTTCAGCGCAGGCAAGAGCAAATGCTTGAGGCCATCGAGACTCAAGAAACTCACAGGTATGCCCAGCAAGAGTGTCGTCTCGCCACGTCCACTGGAAGGCAACCAACCCAATTGCACAGCGAACACCATGATCAACATCAGCCCTACCCAAAAGGTAGGCAGGGAGAAGCCCAGTATCGATACCGCCATGATGCTTTTTGCAGCAATGCTGTCAGGCCGCAAACCAGCCAGCAAACCCAGCGGGATGCCGAGCAAGATCGCAATCAATATGGCAAACACCGCCAGTTCCAGCGTGGCTGGCATACGTTCTATGATGAGACCCAGTGCCGGTGTCGCATAAGCGAAGGAACGCCCCATGTCGCCAGCCAGGGCATTTTTCAAAAATAACCAGTATTGCTGCGGCAGGCTCTGGTCCAGGCCAAAGGCAGCGATGATGCGCGCACGCTCAAGCTGATCTGCCTCAGGGCTGATCAGGATATCGATTGGGTTGCCTATTGCATACACGCCAGCAAATACCAGCAGTGACATGAGCAGCAAAACTGCCAGGCTTTGCAGCAGGCGGCGCAAGATAAACCCTGACATGTATCAGACCTGCCTTGAGATTGTCGGCAGATACAGGGAATCCGCCTGGGTTGGCCCATGGCTGGTTTTCCGGCATGAAAGTTTCATGAGTATCTGCATTGCGTATATATAATGTTTTACCGTCTTTTAGCGAATTTTACAGGCTTTATGTCAGGCTCGTGCGCAGACTCGTGCGCAGGCTCGTGCAGACTGTACCATCTGCTACACTAAGCAAGCTGCGGGCCTTGCCTGCGACTCTACCCGTATAAACTGAGCTTACATGCCCATCAACAAGCGTATTGCATTGCGTATTGCCCTGCATCTTTTCCTCATCCTGCTGGTCATGATACTGCCACCTTTGGTGTATGACTACATCAGCCACAGCGATCTCAGCAAGGTGCCTGGCATGCTTATGCTTGGAGGTCTCAGTTACCCTGCTTATTTTTCTTATCTGACAACACGCCTGCGCAGCGACCGCGCCAGACTGATATTGCTGCACCTGATCGCGTTGCTGACGATATCTTTCTTCATGCTTGAGGCCAGTGGCCGCACCACCCCGCTGATCGTGCTCTTGTTGCCCGCCATCCTCGGTTTGAGCACGCTGCCCGTGGCTGCCATTGCCCGGTTGCGCCAAGAAAGGGCACTGGCAATCAACTGCCTATGGAGCAGCCTGGTATCTGGCCCCATAGGCCTGATACTGAGCATGCTGGCCATTTATGGCGCGGGCATGAGTGCGATGTCTGGAATGCGCTGGTAAGGTAAGCTGGTCAAAGTATTTAGTCAAAGCAGTTTTTGTAGTATGCATATGCAATCCTGGCACAGATGGACCGCTACCAGTTTGCCCGGAATCTGGTATCTTTCTCTATACTGAAGAAACATGTCGTAAGCGGGTATTGAGCCAAATACCGTGCTGGCTATCATTTTTCTTATCAACAGGATAACATCCTGCAAAGAATAGCTTGTGCTTATGCGCCAGTAGCTTATTGCCAGCGCATTGATGCAATGCAATCCGGAGACAAAAAATGAACCTGATCGATCCTATCGTCCAATTCCAGGCCGAAATCCAGCAAATCCGGCGTGATATCCACGCCCACCCCGAGCTTTGCTTTGAAGAACACCGCACCTCTGAAGTTGTCGCGCAAAAGCTGGAGGCCTGGGGCATACCCATCATCCGTGGCCTGGCTGGCACAGGCATCGTCGGCGTACTCAAGAATGGCACTAGCGAACGGGCCATAGGCTTGCGTGCCGATATGGATGCCCTGCCCATGCAGGAAATCAATACCTTTGCCCATACCTCAAAACACGATGGAAAAATGCATGCCTGCGGCCATGATGGTCACACCGCCATGCTGCTGGGGGCGGCACATTACCTGTCCAAATATAAAGAATTTGATGGCACCGTCTATCTGATCTTCCAGCCTGCCGAAGAAGGCGGCGGCGGTGCGCGGCGCATGATAGAAGAAGGCATGTTCGACAAATACCCCATGGATGCCGTCTTTGGCATGCATAACTGGCCGGGCGCAGCAGTGGGCACTTTTGGTGTCACACCTGGCCCAATGATGGCCTCGTCAAATGAATTTGAAGTCATCGTCAGAGGCAAGGGTGCCCATGCGGCGCAACCGCACAAGGGCATAGACCCTATCATGGTCGCGGTACAAATGGCACAGAGCTGGCAAACCATCGTCAGCCGCAATGCCAGCCCGCTGGAGTCTGCCGTTTTGTCTGTCACCCAAATCCATTCTGGCAGTGCCACCAATGTGATACCCGATGAAGCAACACTGATAGGCACGGTACGCGCCTTCAGCACCGAAATGATAGACCTCATAGAAAAACGCATGCGCACCATTGCCGAACATACCGCTGCGGCTTTTGATGCCCAGGTGGATTTCCGCTTCAAGCGCAATTACCCGCCCCTGATCAACCATGCCAGGGAAACCGCTTTTGCCGCAGAGGTGATGCGCAGTGTAGTAGGTGCAGACAAGGTCGATGAAAGGGTAGAACCCACCATGGGCGCAGAAGACTTTTCTTTCATGCTACAGGCCAAGCCGGGCTGCTATGCCTTTTTGGGCAATGGTGACGGTGGGCACAGGGACATGGGCCACGGCCTCGGGCCTTGCAACTTGCACAACCCCAGCTATGACTTCAATGATGATTTGCTGCCCATAGGCGCAACTTATTGGGTCAGGCTGGCAGAAGCCTACTTGAAAAAAAGCACCTGAGCTGCCATTTACCCAGCCTGTATTCCCTAAAAATACCATCTACATCTAGCAGTCCAACCTTAAGAAGACTTTCATGGCCGACGAAAAAGACAACAACGAAGTACAACGCAGCCCTTTCCTAGAAGAAAAGGCCTTCAAATCCCGCACCGTGCTGGTATTTGGCACCATCAATGACAAACTGGCGGCTGAAGTCAGCAAGCGCCTGATCGCCCTGTCGGCAGAGTCCAAAGACCCCATCACCATCCTGGTATCTTCCCCCGGCGGCCATGTCGAATCTGGCGATGTCATCCATGACATCATCAAGTTCATCGATGCACCAGTGAATATCGTTGGCACAGGCTGGGTAGGCAGTGCTGCCGTCAATGTTTTCCTGTCCGTCCCCAAAGAGCGCCGCGTCTGCCTGCCAAACACTCGCTTTTTGATACACCAGCCCAGCGGCGGCATAGGTGGCCAGGCAACCGACATCGCCATCCAGGCCCGTGAGATCGTCAAGATACGCGAACGCATCGCCGCCCTGATCGCCAAAGAATCCGGCCAGTCCCTGGAAAAAGTCACCACCGACATCGACCGCGATTACTGGATGAGCGCTGCAGAAGCCATGGAATACGGCCTGGTATCGCGCATCATCATCAAGCAGGGTGAACTGTCCTAAGTTCAGTACTCAGTCACCGGGCTTTACCCCTTGGCATCAGGATATGGCTCACTGCATGAAGTGAGCCATATTTGAATAAGCCATATTTAAGCGAGCCCAATCAAGAGAGCAATTCAGCAGCAACCAAACGCATCGTCGCGACAAATCACGCAAGACCGCACTTGCTGCCACGCCGCAGTGTTGCTTGGTGCTACTTAGTATCGCTTAGTGCTGTTATATCTCGTTGATCCCTGGGCTCAGGCTCTTGCTTGAGTGCTTACTTGAATACTTACCTGAGTACTTATTCAGGCAGGTCAACAACAGGTAGTACGACCTGGCAAACGATGAGGATTTCCCTCTCAACGCCCAGCCACTGAAAGTGCGCCATGAAACGAGTCCTACGCTGGTTTGCTTGGATCATGCTGAGCCTGCTCACCCTCATCGCACTATGCGGCGCACTGTTCGCCTACTTCATTTATTCCCCAGCACCCGTACGCCCAGCCTTGTCAGGCGCTGTGCAAAAAGGCAGCATACAGGCAGGCGGCATCAAACGCACCTACATCAGCTACGTACCACGCGACCTACCCAAAGGCGCACCGCTGATGCTGGTCATGCACGGCTCTGGCCAAAGCGCAGAAGACATACGCGTAGAAACCGGCTACGGCTTCGAACGCCTCGCAGATCAACACGGCTTCGCCATAGCCTACCCCGAATCCTACAGCTTTGACTGGAACGACTGCGGCAAAGTCGGCGACTACCAGGTCAATGGCCGCGATATTGACGACGTCAGTTTCCTCAACGCCCTGACAGACAAACTCATCAACGACCTGGGCACAGACAAAACCCGCGTATTCGCCACCGGCGTCTCCGCAGGCGGCTTCATGTCACTACGCCTGGCACTGGAATCCCCAAGCCACTTCCGCGCCGTAGCCGCAGTTTCAGCAAGCGTGCAAGTCCCCCAAAACTTCCGCTGCAAACCCGCTGGCACAGGCTTAACCTCAGTCATGATCATGAACGGCACCAAAGACCCGCTAGTGCCCTACAATGGCGGCGAAGTGAACCTGCTAGGCCTGTTCTACAAATGCGGCGACGTACTCAATGCCCGCGCATCCGCGCAATACTTCGCAGACCTGCACAAGATCACAGCCACACCCACAGAACAGACAACCGCAATATCAGGCGTCGATGTAGAACAAGTAAGCTGGAAGCAAGACCCCAGAACCGAAGTTGAACTCGTCACCATCCACGGCGGCGGACATGGCTTACCGCAACCCTACTATCGCCGCGCACGCCTGCTAGGCCCGTCGCCGATGGCACCGAACGGGGCGGAAATGATTTGGGAGTTCTTTGCGCGGCAGGAGCGGTTTTGATAAGCATAACAAGTGCTCGCGCTTGAATTGTGAAAATGTTCAATTAAGCAAAGATAAGAAATTAGTAGAAATATTGTATGAGTTGATAAAAAAAGGGACACACTCAAATTTTGAAGTTGCAATATGTTTAATTTTCAACTTAAAATCTATAGCCACCTCAATATAGACTTAATCTGATCCGCGTTAACGCAGATCTTGTAGCGAGGTAACCCCGTCTCTCCGCTAGTATTGTGAGCAGATGGTCGCGTAGTTGGTAAAGGTGAAAGATGTTGAGGTGGCAACTGCTTGGGCCCATATGACTGACTCAGACATTCATTTTGACGTATTAAATCTCCCGTTTAGGGAAGCACTTATTAGGACTAATGTTGAGTTCATGTCACGGTATCTATTAGGGATACCTTATTCAGAAGTAAAGAAAATAATCTATCCAACTCCATCCTATAAAATTTTTCTGATTACAAAACGTAATGGCAAGGCGAGAATTATTCAGGAGCCGAGAAAGGCATTAAAAGAACTTCAATTAAAGGTCTTGTCTTTTTTGGAGACAAGAGGCGGCAACCCAAAAGCATGCGTTCATGGGTTTACTAAAAGGCGAAGTATTCTAACAAATGCATTGCGGCATTGTTCGACGCAAACGCATCATTTGTTGAACATTGATCTTCAAGATTTTTTTCCGTCGATTAATTTTTTTCGTGTACGTGGGGTTTTCCAAAGCAAACCATTCGAATGTTCATACAGCGTAGCGACAGTCCTTGCGCATTTGTGTACGCATAGAAATGAACTGCCTCAGGGGGCGCCTACTTCTCCGATACTTGCCAACTTAGTCTGTCGAAAAATGGACAGCGAATTAATGGCTCTTGCCAGGCGCCATAGAGCAACTTACACAAGATACGCAGATGACATTTCATTTTCATTTTCGATCCGTGATGCTGTACGTTTACCTGAAAATATTTGCAGATTTGAGAGCGGAACTTTAACTTTGGGCCAAGAATTGCAATCCATAATTCTTGAAAACAGTTTTAATATTAATTCAACTAAAAATAGATTAAGTAATCGTTTAAATAGACTTGAAGTAACAGGTATTACTATTAATGAGTTCCCAAACGTCAAGCGCAATTTCATTGATCGCATACGTGGCGCTTTGCATGCATGGGAGGTTTTTGGTTATATCAAGGCGCGAGATCAATGGGATGCACTTATTTCAGAAGGCCTTAGATTAACTCGTGAAAAACGTATTTGGCTTAGACAACGACGTACACGAGCTGTACCAGAATTAGCTAACGTCTTATGGGGTAAATTGTTGTATCTTCGCATGGTTCGTGGTGCAGATGACGCGATCTACACAAGACTTGCTGAGAGATATAATGTTTTGTGTGCTAAGGAAGTTGAGGAAGGGCGAAACTTCTTTTTCTCAAAATTACCTGTGGAGCCAATCGTGAGAAATTCGCATGATGTGGACCATGCAGTTTTTGTTGTTGAATGGGGTGGACTTTATCCAGTCGAGGGTGCTAAAGCCCCAGAGTTTGTTTGCGGTCAGGGAACTGCATTTTTATATCAATCGAATAATTGCCTAGTCACTTGTGAGCACGTTTTTCGCTATAAAGAATCCGTAAAAATTACTAAATATGGGGAAGAAGTGGAAGAAATCCTGGACACAGGTTATATGTCGCCCGATGTTTATGAAAAAAATATCACAATCCATAGTCCGGTGCGAGGTCAAACCTGGGATGCCAAATTAGTACATTATGATAGTGATCGTGATTTAGCTATTCTTGAGTTTGTATCCCCTCCAGAGAATGTTAGACATTTTACGAGCCTTGACGCACCAATCAAAAAAAATGAACCAGGTTATCTTATTGGATTCCCAAATTGGAACCCTGGCCGCTTCTCTAATCAAACTAATGCCTCTGTTTTGAATCGCTTTCCTCGCAAAGGTCTCCAACGTATCGAAGTTTCGACAAATGTTCGTAAAGGAAATAGTGGCGGCCCATATGTGGACGAGCTTTTCCGAGTCGCTGGAATCGCTCAGGAAGGAGCTACACAAAGTGGTGGTAATGATGAATGTCTATGCGTAAGCGAATTGAATACTTGGCTTAAAAATAGTACGAACAAAAAAGAGACTTGAATCTGACGCATCAATGAATTGCGTCGATCGTACTTCACGTATCGAGCATATCCCACTCGTCGCCGAGAACCCAGCGTATTGCGGACAGCTTTCCGTTGAGCATCCCCCATTCAAAATCCGTCCAAGGTCCCAATTCCCCAACGCCGAATTCTTCTTCAGCGCTTTTCATTGCAGCGATCATTCCTTCCCAAATAGTATCCACCATCAGATAGCGACGTTCTTCTGGTGTAGCCTGGTCCCAGATTTCTTTTGATACAAGCTTTTCCTCACCGCTCTCGACACTATCGATAATGTGCCATTTTCTGCCGTACCAAATTTGTGTCGTGAGTTTGTTCTCTGCCTCGAGTAACTCAGAGAGCTGCCGAGAATCTTGACTGTATTCGCGTTCGAATCTGGTCTCTTCTATTAGCTCACTCGCAAACTCGCTGAGCAGAACGCTCAGGTTCGTTTCGTATCTCGACCTCGTACCATCGAAAAGCGATGTTAAATCCTCGTGAGGCAACCGCGTGTCGGCACCCTTTTGGCTGAAGTCATGAGTATTGTGGGTCACGAATGCAAACACGTCCTCTTCGTTGCGCGTAGCAAGCGCATCAATGTAGCTTTCGATGATGATCGCATCCCCCATCCCATTTATCTGCCGGTGGAAAGGTGCTATCTTCGAAATGGCTCGATCTGCTGCGCGGATCTTAATGGAGTCACTGATCGGCATTGGGGCTGACTCAGCAAATAGGCTTTCGACTATATCCACAGCCTCGCTCACCGCTTCGCCGCCCGAAACAATCCGGTGATCCACTTCATTTAATTGGGCTAAGGTGGCATCGCGCCCCTCAGGTGGTGCAAACTGAATAATTGCCTCTTTCACTCGCTTGAAGTGACTAGACAGACTAGCGCGGCTTGCAGCCATTACTCGATCACGATTTCGCCCGAATTCATCTACGACGATTTGAGGCACAATTAGAACCACCTGACCGTTTCGCGTCATGGTAAAAAGCGCGTCCAAAAGTGGTAACTGGCGGTGGTCCTTCGCCAAGTCGAGCCATACTGAGGTATCGATAACTAAATTTAGAATCATCTTCACCCATACTCAAAACACGGAAAACCCTAAAATACCTAGCAGCTATGTTGCATTAATTGTGGCAGAACTTTTTCACTAATCTGTCACGCTTTTCATTTTCCGTGTCACCCGACAATTATCAAACGTCAATATTCCCCGCCCTCAACGCATTCGATTCAATAAACGCCCTGCGTGGTTCCACATCGTCGCCCATCAGGGTCGTAAAGATTTGATCCGCGGCAATCGCGTCCTCGATTTGTACTTTGAGCAGGCGGCGGACTGTGGGGTCCATGGTGGTTTCCCAGAGTTGGCTTGGGTTCATTTCGCCCAGACCTTTATAGCGTTGTTTGCTGACTCCACGTTCGGCTTCGTCGCGCAGCCAGAGCATGGCCTGGTGGAAGTCGTGGACGGCGATTTCCTTGGCTTTTTCGCCTTCACCGCGGCGGATGAATGCACCTTCTGTGAGCAGGCCCTTGAAGGTGGTTGCGGCGTTTTCCAGCACTTTGTAGTCGGCACCATCGACAAAGTCGGCATCGATGCTGCTGACCTTGATGTTGCCGTGGTACAGGCGTTCTATGCGCAGGCTGAAGGCGCCTGAGAGTTCGTCGCTGCGTACAACTGCTTTGACGGCGTTGTCGCCGATGGCGGCAGTCAGGGCAGTGGCGGATGCTTCTGCGTTTTCTGCGGTGTCCAGTTTGAGCGTGACGCCGGTCATGATGGCGGTGAGGGCGGCGCGGTCGATGACGCGGGTCAGGCGCATCATGATGGCGTTGGCCAGGTTGTACTGGCGTACCAGTTCGCCCAGGGCTTCGCCAGTGATGGGGGCTGCGCCTGTGCCTGGTGTGAGGGATGCGCCGGTCAGGGCCACGGTCATCATGTAGGTGGCTTCTTCTGCATCATCTTTGAGATAACGCTCATCGCGGCCTGCCTTGACTTTGTAGAGTGGTGGCTGGGCGATGTAGATGTGGCCGCGTTCTACCAGTTGTGGCATCTGGCGATAGAACAGGGTCAGCAGCAGGGTGCGGATGTGGGCACCGTCAACGTCCGCATCGGTCATGATGATGATGCGGTGGTAGCGCAGTTTGTCGGCATTGAATTCATCCGGGCCTATGCTGGTGCCCAGGGTGGCGATCAGGGTGGTGATCTGTTCACTGGACAGCATTTTTTCAAAGCGGGCTTTTTCTACGTTGAGGACTTTACCGCGCAGTGGCAAGATGGCCTGGAACTTGCGGTCGCGGCCTTGCTTGGCTGATCCACCCGCAGAGTCACCTTCGACGATGTACAGTTCGCACAGGGCGGGGTCTTTTTCCTGGCAGTCTGCCAGTTTGGAAGACAGGCCCAGGCCGTCCATGACGCCTTTGCGGCGTGTCAGTTCGCGGGCTTTGCGCGCAGCTTCACGGGCACGTGCGGCTTCAACGATTTTGCCGCAAATGATCTTGGCGTCGTTGGGTTTTTCCATCAAGAAGTCGGTCAGGGTCTTGGCGACTATCTCTTCTACCGGGCCGCGTACTTCACTGGAGACGAGTTTGTCTTTGGTCTGGGAGCTGAACTTTGGTTCTGGCACTTTGACGGACAGGACGCAGGTCAGGCCTTCGCGCATGTCGTCGCCGCTGACTTCTACCTTGGCTTTTTTGGCGAACTCGTGCTCTTCAATATACTTGTTGATGACGCGTGTCATCGCGGCGCGCAGGCCGGTCAGGTGGGTGCCACCATCGCGCTGCGGGATGTTATTGGTGAAGCATAGTACCTGTTCATTGTAGGCGTCGTTCCATTGCATGGAGACGTCGACCGTGATGGTGGTGTTCTGGTCAGACTGGCGCTCGCCAGTGGCCTGGAATATCGTTGGGTTGAGTATGCTTTTGTTTTTGTTGATGTATTCAACAAAGCCGCGAGTGCCGCCTTCAAAGGCAAACAATTCTTCTTTGCCGGTGCGGTGGTCATTCAGTTTGATGCGTACGCCATTATTCAGGAAGGACAATTCGCGTATGCGCTTGGCCAGGATTTCATAATGGAATTCTACGTGAGTGAAGATTTCTTCATCGGCCCAGAAGTGGACTTCAGTACCGCGCTTGTCGGTGTCACCAACGACCTTGATTGGTGAAGTGAGTACGCCATCAACGGTTTCGAGTTCGCGGTTTTGCACTACACCTTTGGCAAATTCCATGGTGTGCATTTTGCCGTCGCGGCGGATAGTCAGCTTGAGCAGCTTGGACAGGCCATTCACGCAGGACACACCCACGCCATGCAGACCGCCGGATACCTTGTAGGAGTTTTGATCGAACTTGCCACCGGCATGCAGCTCGGTCATGACGATCTCAGCGGCGCTGCGTTTTGGGTCGTGCTTGTCATCCCATTTGATGCCGGTAGGGATGCCGCGACCATTGTCAGTAATGGAGATGGAGTTGTCGCTGTGGATAGTGACATTGATCTCGGTACAGTGACCTGCCAGGGATTCATCAATGGAGTTATCCAGCACTTCAAAGACCAGGTGATGGAGACCGGTGCCGTCCGAGGTGTCACCGATGTACATGCCGGGGCGTTTCCGCACGGCTTCCAGGCCTTCCAGAATCTGGATTGAGGATGCGCCGTATTGACTTGGCTGCGCTGGAGTGTTGTCTTGGGTGTTATCGGACATGGCTACCTTCTAAAAAAACGAACTGTTTTGGACAATTTTGTAAATCGCCCAATGTGAAACATATTCAGGGACTGCTTTGTCATTTCTGTGCAGGTGGGATTCAGTGTCTTGGGTGTTGATGCATCAGAGCATAACGACTAACGACACTGGATTCCCGCCTGCGCGGGAATGACGGTAATGAGATTGCCGTGAATTTAACGCGCTGCTTTCACGGCAATTCAGCACATAAAAAAACTATATCCGCATCGGCATGACGACATATTTGAAGTCGGTGTTGTCGGGGATAGTGATCAGTGCGGATGAATTGGAGTCGCCCAAAGACACCGATATCTGGTCGCATTTGAGGTTATTCAATACATCGAGCAGATAGCTGACGTTGAAGCCGATGTCCACGCTGTCGCCACCGTAGTCGATTTCAATTTCTTCTATCGCTTCTTCCTGGTCGGCATTGGTCGACAGGATCTGCATGAGGCCAGGGGTGATGACGCAACGCACGCCCTTGAACTTGTCAGACGTCATGATCGCGGCACGCTGCAATGAGCGCAGCAATTGTTCGCGGCCCAAAGTGAAGCTGTTTTTATAGCCTTTGGGGATGACGCGGTTAAAGTCAGGGAACTTGCCTTCGACCAGTTTGGAGATCAGTTCGATATCGGCAAAAGTCAGTTTGACCTGGTTGTTGGCGATGTCGATTTGTACCGGGTCTTCTTTGTCTTCCAGCAGGCGCTGCATCTCGATGATGGTCTTGCGCGGGATGATGACTTCATGACGCGGGAATTCTTGCTCGACTTCGACCTGGCAAAACGCCAGGCGATGACCATCAGTTGCCACGGCGATGACGTTCTTGCCATCGACGACCAGCAGCAAGCCATTCAGGTAATAACGAATGTCTTGTTGCGCCATCGAGAAATGCACCATGTTGAACAGGTGCTTCAGGGTTTTTTGTGGCAGGTTGACGCTGGCATTGAAATGCTCGGCCTGTGCCACAGTAGGGAATTCTTCTGCCGCCAGGGTTTGCAAGGAGAAGCGTGACTTGCCTGACTGCACGCTCATCTTTTTGTTTTCAAGCTTCAGGACAACATCATTGTCATCTGGCAGGGCGCGCAAAATATCCAGCAATTTGCGGGCTGCTACCGTCGTGGCCGTGACATCGCCGCCAGAACCTATGGCTGCCTTGGTCGTGATCTGCACTTCTATGTCTGTCGACAGGAACGACACCTGTTCACCGTCTTTGCGAATGAGGATATTGGCCAGAATCGGCAATGTATGCCGACGCTCGACAATACCACTCACAATTTGCAAAGGCCGGAGCAGGGTGTCCCGGTGGGTTTTAACCAATTGCATTTGAATATCCTCACTATTTTGTTTAAAGGATCGGAGTAAGCTAGCTTGCTCCCTTGCTTCTTTTTTTACTACTTCATCTATTTGCTACTGTCATGCTTGCTGCCTCGCAGGGTGCGCCGTGCGCACCTTCAGGGCTTTTGCTACTTTGGTGCGCAGGCGCACCCTACAAATTTTTCATTCCCTCCCTTTCAAGGGGAGGGTTAGGGTGGGGATGGGTTTCGGTTGATCAATCTTCGATCAAATTACGATAGAAACCCATCCCCATCCCTGCCTTCCCCTTGAAGGGGAAGGAGTTGAAACCCTGCAAACTTGTTCGTCGCTCTGGGCAAACGGTTCTTGCTCAGATGGATCCCAGCCTTCGCTGGGATGACGTTAATACTTTTCTTGTTACTTTAAACATCTGATACTTCGATGCGATCCGTATCCTCAAAATCGTCATTCCAGCGCAGGCTGGAATCCACCGGGCTGGCGCTCTAGGGGCGTTTGTTGCTTACGCATATCGCTGACTCCAGAGCAAAACCCTTGCCAACCCGTAGGGTACGCATGGCGCACCCTACAACATTTCTTACCTGCAACTGGGCACAAACCCATCCCAATTGCACATCCTACAACATCCAGCCCATCAACCCTTGAGCGTTTGCTCTAATACATGCAACTCATGGTTGCACTCGGGGTTTTTGGTACGGTCTGCCGCTATCTTGCGTACTGCGTGCAAGACCGTGGTATGGTCGCGGCCGCCGAAGAGTTCACCGATTTCCGGCAGGCTCTTTTGAGTCAACTCCTTGGCCAGGTACATGGCAATCTGGCGCGGTCTGGCGATATTGGCCGGACGTTTTTTTGAATACATGTCGGCGACCTTGATGTTGAAAAAGTCAGCAACTGTCTTCTGTATGTTTTCTACGGAAATCTGGCGGTTTTGTACCGACAGCAAATCCTTCAGGGCTTCTTTGACCACGTCGATGGTGATTTCTTTACCATGGAAGCGGGAGTAAGCCAAAATCTTGCGCAAGGCACCTTCAAGTTCACGCACGTTGGAGCGCAAATGCTTGGCGACGAAGAAGGCGACATCGTCGGAAATATTGACGCCTTCTGAATGGGCTTTCTTGAGCAGAATCGCTACGCGCATTTCCAGCTCTGGCGGTTCAATCGCGACTGTCAGGCCAGAGTCAAAGCGGGAGATCAGGCGGTCATCCATGCCGGTGATTTCTTTGGGATAAGTATCACTGGTGATGATGATCTGTTTCTTGGCGGCGATCAGTGCTTCAAAAGCATAAAAGAATTCTTCTTGCGTGCGGCTCTTGCCGCCAAAGAATTGAATATCATCGATCAGCAACAGATCAAGCGAATGGTAATAACGCTTGAATTCATCAAAACCCTTGCGCTGGTAAGCGGTCACTACGTCGCGTACATATTGTTCAGCGTGGATGTAGCGTATCTTGGCGTTTGGGTTATCAACCAGGATCTGGTTGCCGATGGCGTGGATCAAATGCGTTTTACCAAGGCCAACGCCGCCATACAGGAATAATGGGTTGTACGATACACCTGGGTTATTTGCCACCTGGATGGCAGCAGCGCGCGCCAGCTGGTTGGCCTTACCGGTAACGAAGCTGTCAAAAGTCAGGTCGGAATTAATACGGCTTTGCTCGCGGCGCGGCGATACTTCTGGCGCTGCGGGTTCGGACATCATTTCTGGCACGCTGCCCTGGGCATCAAGATCAGCATTCAAACCTTGCGGGCGTGGCGCGGCCGCTGCTGCTGGAGCAGTTTTTCTGTTGCCACGCGGGTCGAGCACGAACTGTACTTCGACATCCTCATCCCAGAACTGGTTAGCCAGGTCGGTGATGCGGCCAGCGAACTGGGCTTTGACCCAGTCGAGCTTGAAACGGTTGGGCGCAGCGATACGCAGCTTGCCGTTTTCAAAGTCAAGCGGTACTAGCGGTTTGATCCAGGCGCTATATTGCTGTGGTGGAAGCTCTTGCTCAAGTTGGGAAGAACAGGCCTGCCAGAAATTTTCCATGTATGACTTTAATTATTAAATGCAAATGCGCGGTGCCGAATTAAATTCTACCCTGGCGATATTTAGTAAGAATTACTAAGAGGCTGGTAGCCCTATCGCTTGGTAAGTTGTCTGAAAGACATAAAACGGTGCCGCGCTAATCCGCTATTTTAACCCCGCTTGACCGAGTTATCCACAGGTTTGGGTTTAAATTTATTCT